>NZ_CP196836.1:4800000-7202073 GCF_051934385.1 Paenibacillus hebaui
TGCTTCATTCGCAAGGTTTTCAACTTTTCAATATGTGGCTCCAAAAGAATGAGTATATGGTTCAATTGCTGATTGATATCAAAAGATTCCTGATAATCCGTCTCCAAGAACCAACAGGTTTCTTTTCGATACAAATCTCTATCCACAATCTTTTCTCCTTTTATATAGGTTCCTGATGGTTCAATTCCAATCTGTTCTGTGATTAACTTCGGTTCGAAATGATCTCCTGTAATGATAAATTCAGCCATGATATTCGTTTTGTCCATTAAGATCTCCCAACTTGTTCAGATTCATATATCAGATACCACTCGAAATATATTTAACTATTAACTTTTCAAGTAATAGAAATGAGTGTCTACTTACACAGTTATGGTTCATCTTCTAAGATCTTTTCTCCCGATAAACGATTCAATTTCATCCGAAAGTTTTTTGGTCCATTCACCCATATATTTTTGTGCTTCTACATATCTATTTAGATCATCACCAATTCTTGCTAAAATGGTTGTTGTTAATACTTGCCTGCTGTACAGGTCTCCTTCTTTTGCGATTTTCTCGAAAAACACAAAATATCTATCAGCTGTACTGTTGAGTTGAGCCTGTTCTAATTGCTTAATTATCTCTTCATTGACATTATCGCCGAAAAAAACATGCGCTAACTCTGTATCATAATCCGTAATGTGTTCTTGATAGGCTGCTTCAAATTCAGGAAACATATCTAAAAACTTTTTGGTTATTACACTTTTACACATAACACACCTTGTCCTCTCATTTACTGTTAAGAGCCTTTTTAAGTCATTTATTAGTGCGCTAACCATGAATAGAAAGAAGAACAACAACCTGTGTTATTAAGTTGATGTTTTTTCAGTAGTTCCATTTATCGAGACTATTTATTAGTAGGATTATCCTTCCATTTCTTTATCCATCTCCATCGTTTGGAGGACTATGGCTAAAACTCCACATCTTAGGAATCGCATGATCCAGCATTTCAAACCATTCATAGGGGTACCAAACTGGATCAATATTCAAATCAGGCTCTTCATGATCGGGTTTAATTAAATAATATAGGTAATTATCCCACACGGCCAATGAATATACGAAGTATTCCTTATTTATCACAAGTGAAAGTGATGTGTAGTCTTAAGGATATCCCGCTCTCTCTGCAAGAGTACTTCCTTCTTTATTGATACATTTTAATAACATAATTTGCACACCTTACTTCATCCATATTTGGATTGGACATGTTTTTGTGCATTCATATCTCATCCTCGAAATACAGAACAAACGAGTGTTACAGTTAACCAGCTGTCGGAAGAGACATATAATCATACCGGTCCTGGCTCACATATTGCTTTCGATGTCCCCAAGTCCTGTTCTTCAAATAAAGTCTGGCGTAGCTGTTCTCTTGTAACAAGTTTACCAATTCTAGCCGATATTCATATTGATCATCAGCTGTAACTTGTATTGAATCTAATTCGCCCACTATCCTTTCGATTAATAGAAAAGAATGCTTGCTCACTTCAAAGCCAGCATCCCCAACCAATGGCACGATCATCTCAATATAAAGTTCATAATCCATACCCACCGTTGTACAGTAGGCTACTTTCCCTCTGGTTGTATGAAAACATACGTGCTCTCATCAGATCGTTCTTCTGAAAAACCAAAGTTAAGCCGATCAAAGCTTCTGATGTCCTTTACATCTGTAATCTGATGCTCTGCTATATAACGTACCATTTCGCCTCTGGCCATCTTGGCCCGGGTTCCTTTTTCAATGACCTTCCCCTCGACCATTTGTCCGAATACACAAGTAATGAACTTAACTTCCTCCCTTAGAAAAGGAGTGATGTTTTTGCTATACTCTTTCGAAGCCAGATTCAGGATATAGTTACTTTCCGATTGAAGCTGATCTGCCAATTTCCTACCCCAGAATTGATAGAGGGAGCTGAAACCCGGACCTTGCAGCCTGGCCTGCATCTCCAATCGATAAGGAGCAACGCCATCCAAAGGCCGTAACATACCATAAAAACCGGATAATATGCGTAAATGCTGCTCCAGATACGCCAGTTCCTCCTTTTGAAAAACATCCGGCGCCATATACTGATACTGAATGCCCTCATAGGCATAAATGGCTGGGGTAAGATTGTCCTTTAGATTCATACTCCGAATCCGCTCCACATTCAGTTCGGCGATCGCATCGTTGCACTTCCACAACGCTTTGAGTTCGTCATAGGTTAATTTTTGAAGCAAACTCAGTAGCTGTTCTGACTCGGTTATAAAGTGCGGCATCTGCTCGCAAGCTATACTATCCGTGTCGATCTTCATCTTTTTGGCAGGTGAAATCATAATTCGTATCATGCTGATCCATCCTTAATCTACGTTGTTTTTGTTGTTATTCATTGTACAGGATTGGTAAGGTGAATCCAATGTCAAGTGCGTTCATTACATCGCGGGCATTAAAAGACTCAAAGAGAACAAGCCCGCCCATCAATAGGCTGGCTTGTTCATTAGTACTCGAAAACTTCAATTCAGGAAATTTAATTGGTTTTTGAATATGGATCAGGAGTAAGTTGCACCCATTGCTCTCCTCTGTAGGTGTATACGTATTTCTTGAATTTAACGACAAGAGGATACTGTGGCATTTTCCTAAGAAGAGCTTTGACAAAGGTAAACGGCAGTTTGCTGTGGGTAAGATCATCTCTCAGCGTCCCAAAAGAGGTTCGCTGCCGGGAAACCTCTGGCCATTGGTAACTCGATACGGTCGTCTCGGGCCGTGGAAAAGCAAGGGCTGCATAGCTACGTTCATCGAACGCAAGACTCGCCTGTACACCGCCATTCAAATGCCTGACCGCACAGCGTCGATGGAAATTGCCTTTGGTGTAGTAGCCTCTCAGTACCCTACGCGTGCATTTCAAACCGCTACAGCAGATCGTGGGAAGGAGTTCGCACAAATCACGGATGAGGCTTTGGAGACGCCCTCTATCTCACAATCACAGACCACGAAAATGGCTAAGGTGGAGAGCGGCTCACGAATCCTTTTCAGAGGATCTGTCGCACTCGCTTGACAATCCGTCGTCTGGACAAAGTAAAATCTTATTTGAGACCTGATAACGGGTCTCTTGTTTTTTATAAAATATTTTCATAAAGATTTGGTGAGATACACTCCCCGCGCCACTATTTCTCTTGCTCTGTTTTTGTAGTCGGCAATTGAATCATTGGAGTATTTGATCCACTTACATATGGAAGTGCTCCATCCCATTTCTTGATGGTTTCATATTGAACAAGTTGACTCGATAATGATTGTTGAAGCTCTTTATTTGCTTTAGCTTGACCCTCTGCTTCGATCAATAGTTTGTCTGCATTACCTTGTGCTTCCACGCGCTTACGATCTGCTTCTTTCTTGGCGATCTCAAGCTCAGTCGTTTTACGTTCCAGTTCTTGAGAGGCTTCGACACGCTTATCGATTGCTTCCTGAGTCTTGGCGTCAGGTTGAGGAACACCTACGGTAACGTTTGATACTATAAAACCTAACTCTTTAACATCATCAGAAAAACGTTGTTGGACGTCTACTCCTGCTTCGGATGACTTTTCACCATAAACATCAATTACTGTAAACTTAGAAATGCCTTTACGAGCTGCATCACGGAAACGTGTTTTGAGATATGTATCCTCAATTTCTTGAATGCTAATTGGCCCAAATGTATTGAAAATAGAAGATACTTTACTTGGTTCTACTTGGTAGTTGTAAGCAAAATCGATTGTGATGTTTTTCCCGTCAGAAGTAGCAATCTGAATGTCTCTGTATTCAACCGTTTGAATTCGGATAGGATATTTCGTCACTTTATCAAACGCCCCAACGAGTTTCCATCCTTGACTCAGTGTACTATCTTTTACGCCTCCATTTGGTGAATAAACAACTCCAACATATCCATTAGGAATTCGTGTTAAAAAGAAGGTCACCATTAACACTCCAACAATAATAACGAATGCAACCGCAATTGCCCCTACTCTAAACGTCTTTGAATTTTTCATCTACATTCTCCTCTTGTTTGAATTTATTGTATTTTTTTAAAATTCTACTACCTATTTTATTGAATAGCGGGAACATTAATGACCATAGAATAAATGCTAGGATAAAAATTAAAATTATTCCCCCAATAAATGGCATATTCGTCCTCCTTCGCAAAATGCTGTGGCTTCATCTACATCTCTTTAAAGTTTACTTCTCCGTTCATCCAAATTATAACTAATAATTTATATCCTCCTTTATATATACTTTGTACATTCGTATTCGGTTTCAATGATATCCAGCGTTGCTTCTCGTAGCCCTAGAATTTCTACATCGAAAGGGATATGTGATCCGGCTTGTTTTACGGCTTGTGAGCATCCCAAAATCGAAATACTATAAGGTAAAGTAGCAAAGAAAATGGTGAATGGGGGACGTTCAGTAGCTGGTTATTCCTATCCAGAAAGTGGCGTACGTGTGGCCGATGCTGCTACTGTCACACAAAAAAAGAGCCATCACATTGTTTGATGGCTTTTTCGAATACGTAACCTACACGAACCAATATTTAATTAATACGATAGATTTATAACACTCCGTTCAAGCGCGCCACCGGCAGCGTCAAGATTTTTGTGTAAATGAAATAACCTTTTCTTATGTAGGGTGATGTTATTCTTTTGTGGTGAACATGGCTAGCAGTTCTGCTCGTGCTTGATCAAAGCCATTATGACAACGGGTGGCAAAACGCTGGTTATAGTTCTCAAACTGAGAAACCAAGAATTTTTCTAATGCTTCTTCATGGGGGAATTGTTCTTTTCGTTTCGTGTATTTCTTGATTTGCTTGTTAAACGATTCGATCAGATTCGTCGAATACAGGCTTCTCCAGATGGGTTTGGGAAAGCTGTAAAACGTGAAGATATAGGAATTCTCTCTCAACGATTGAACCACTTTGGGATAGATAGCTCTCCATTTGTCACAGAAGGTAGTCAGAGCAGCTTTACCTACTTCTTCATCCTCAGCACGATACACGGACTTGAAATCGTCACAGATCTCTGCTCGATCCGTCACACGAACTTTATGTGCGATGTTACGAGATAAATGAACGCAACAGGTTTGGTACTTCGCTTGGGGATACACCTCTTGGATTGCATTCACGATCCCGGTCAGTCCGTCGGAGATAAACAGAAGGATTTGTTCGGTGCCACGCTGTTTGACGTCCTGAAGCAGTTCTTTCCAGATATAAGCGGATTCGGTCGGTGCAATCGCGTACGTAAGTACCTCTTTGGAGCCATCCTCACGAATGCCTACGGCAATATAGACCGCTTCCTTGGCTACGTTTCACGCTTCACCGGGATGTACGTCGCATCAATATAGACGCAGACATAGCGCTTCTCCAACGGTCGTTTCATAAATGCATCGACATGCTGGGTCATGACTTTGGTCATGTTGGAAACCGTTTGAGGCGTGTAGTGATGACCATACATTTTCTCGATGAGGTCAGCGATTTCCGTCATGGTGACACCCTTTTGAAACAGGTGAATAACAAAGGATTCCAGGGTGTCATTGGAGCGTTTATACGGCGCTACAGTTTGCTGTTTGAACTCTCCCTTCCGATCCCGAGGCATACTAAGCTGCAAGTCGCCATACTCGGTATGAAGCGTACGAGTGTACGATCCGTTACGAGAGTTGCCTGAATTCACGCCAGCACGGTCGTATTTTTCATAATCCAGAAACGCTGTAAGCTCCGTTTCGAGCAAGTGGTTCATGGCAGACTCTAAATGATTGCGAAATACTTCTGTAATATCTTGTTTGGTGACTAGAGCTTGAACTAAATCTGTTGTAAAATGATTCATAGGGAAGACCTCTCTCTGAATTGTTGTGTGGTAACTCAATTCTACTAGAAAAGGTCTTCCTTTTTTCTATTTACACAATATATTTTACGCTCTCCGCCACCGAATAACCGCCCTAGAACATTAAAATATATCATGATGAAAGACAATATTATAGATATTGGTAGTATACTCAAAAATTGAAGTCTGTTCGTAGGAACAATAAATAGTAAAACAATGACCATAATTAGATATATTCCCATAAGTATTGGGATCAAATAGTAATGAGTATGCTCAGGCAAGTAAGCGTCGCGCAATTGATACCCTTCGGACAGTAGAGCTGTGATTGGAAGGGACAAAACTATACTAGGTACAAATCCATTGCCACGTGCATACCACATCACATAAGCACACACCGGAGATACCACTGCACACATTCCCCAAAAAACGATTTCTCTTATGGGAACGAAATGTAGGAAAAACACTGTGTATAGATAATAAACGGTTAGCAGCGACAAAAAAAAGAAGAATACCTTAACTGCTGCTAGTTTAGGAGAATAACTAAAGACCGATATAAGTGTGGCAACAAAAATCCAAATACCTAGACGCCCACCGATATCGTCAAATACGGGGTTAATCCCCTGAGTATCCACAAACTTTGCAACTAAACCTAAAATTACCCCGATCGTTATCGCACTTACAATTGAAAAAGCTTTTTGTTTAGTAGTTGATTGGTTTTCAACTCTAATTTGACTTAACTCATTATGTATTCCCACTTCAATCCTCCAACTTCCATAATTCCTATATATTCTAACACAATCGGTTTGAAATTTTTCCTTTTTTATGAGATTTAGGAATTGATAGTGTTAATCGAATCAGCCTGTATATCCACTTATATCGGACCCTGGTCCTTGCGGAACAGACAATCCTACTGTTTCGTTTCGCCTGGGTCGTTATTCTCATTATATCAATGCTCCATTTTGCTATGATTATTATTACCTTGGACTTAAGTTCATTCCACCAATACCATATCAGGTCAAATTATTTTTCAGATAACAACCAGGTGGGGTTGATGTTCTTATTTAATTTATTTTGAGAGAAAGGGTGTCCCTTCCTATGTTTATTGTTCAATTACTGCTCGCTATCGCACTTTTGGGCAGTTCAGGCAGCTCAAATTATGCGACCTCTACACAACTAGAAATCAATCAATCACAGCCTCAGGCTGCTTCTCCAGAGCATGTAATGGAATCTGGATTAAAACCCTTCCGGCCTGAAAGCAGCCTTGTTGGATTCGATCCCGAAACCGATCCGATAGAGCATGCCGCCAGCATGCTTGAAGATAAGCTTTACCAAAGTGCAGCATCACCGATCCTATCCAAACCTGGAGATACAGGAACATTCGATTACGGTGGACATCTGAAATTGCTAAAGTCTGTGCCTCTGGATGCACGTTTTGAACGTGGGCCACTAACCATTCATGTTGTTCACGCTCAATTATTAGAGGCCAGTAACATTCCTGAGGATTCACAGAAAAACATTTCCATTCTGAATCGGGAAGATATCGGTTCTAAGATCACTTATATCAATATCCTCTACACTGTTGAAAATACAACGGATCAGAATATCGGTTTTTACGGCTTAAACTCCGTTCATCCAAACACGGGCAAGCCGATCTCCGCAGATCGCAATTTTATGAGGAAATCATATGTCTATAATCAATATGATGGCGTAGTCATTGATAATACGAGTTATGGTTTAGTATATACAGATGACCCGGATGAGCTGGAATCCATCGAACTTGTTTTCAATAAAATCTATGACTACGATACTGGAGAAACCATTGTAGAGCCCACTTCGTTGAACATTCCTTTTGCTGTTCAAAAGTAGTGTAAACTTAGCTCCATCGCTCACAATGACAAACTGTCACCTTAATAACCAACCACTCTAATTCATTTTTGGAGTGGTTTTTTGTTCATAGATCCAATCGCTTTTCGTATGCAATGTTGCTATGTCCAACCGATTGCTGGGGGCTCGTTATTCATATGCCTGATAGAGGATCTAAATCATCTCAATTGAAGATGACAAAAAATAACTCCAACATTATAATTGTTACATATTATCCAGAAGCAGTGATGATCAGGAGGACAGCATGCAATTTCAACCAGTGTATCAAGATGGGGAACTATTTTTACCCAAAATCGAATTAAATATGGCATGTAACCAATCGATTGGCATTATAACCGACTTGAAGCGAAAGCAAATTTTAATGAATCAATTGCTGGATCGTTCCCAATATTACATACTTCGAGCTCAACAAAACGAGTATACACAATTAACGGTAAAAGAATTAATCACTTTTCTAATCAACGTAACAGAGCGAAACGATTGTGCCACTATGTTGTTAGAATATTTCGCTTTGAAAGAAGAACAGAAGGTAAAAATTAAGAATCTAAGCCCATCAAAAAGAATGTATGTGACGTTGCTGCGCGTTTATTTTGCACATCAGCCTACACTCGTATTGGAGGAGCCCTATTTTTATTTGGAAGAACAAGATCGGCGCCAGTTTAAACGGATTTTAGATGATCTTTCGAAACAAATGCAGATTTTAATTTTAACTTCCAATTTAGAGGATGCCATGATTTCCTGTGATTCAATTTATCGTCTGAATGAATCCGGATTTCATCTATTGGATATTCGTGATTCAGAAGAGGATAAGCAAGCAGTGCAGGAACAAGATCGAGCCAATATAACCCTGCAGAAGATTTATACAAAAAAAAATGACAAAGTGATTTTATTTAATCCACCTGAAATTGATTACATAGAAAGTATGGATGGTTCGGTTCTTGTCCATGTAGGTGGAGAAAGTTTTGTCTGTGCGCTGACGCTAACCGAGCTCGAGCATAGATTGTTTAATTTCGGATTTTTTAGATGTCATCGATCCTATATTGTTAATCTACAGAAGGTAAGAGAGATTATTACATGGACGAAGAATAGCTACAGCTTGCGATTAAATACAGGAAGAGATGCGATTGTTCCGTTATCTCGTTCAAAATTACAAGAATTAAAAATACATCTTAACATTTAATTTCCGGGGAAATATGGAATCAATCCAGCAATTAATGGTACCATTCAGGCGTTGACAGCTACATTTCGGCGGATTTCGATGGTTGGAGGCATGTAATCTTTATATGCTTAAGTCATCAACTCCAAGGAAGTGATATGCATGGATGTTATCCAAGTAGAACGTATTCGAAAGAGATTTGGAAATAAGGATGCATTATCAGAAGTATCTTTTTCAATTCCAAAAGGCGAAATTTTGGGTTTCCTGGGTCCAAGTGGTTCTGGAAAAACAACATTAATTAAGATTTTAACTGCTCAATTAAATCCGACAAGTGGACAGGCAACTGTATTCAACCAGCCAGCGGCGATGATGCATCAGTCTGCACAGAAGATGCGCTTTGGTATTTTGTCAGATAACAGTGGTCTATATGAGAGATTATCGATAGAGGAAAATCTAGAGTTGTATCGCCAATTATATGACCTTTCTAAATCTTCGATCGATACAGTATTGCAGTTTGTAAACTTAAGCGAAGAACGCAAAAAGAAAGTCATTCACTTATCGAAAGGGATGCGTCAGCGTGTTATGCTGGCATGCGCAATTATCCATGAGCCGGAATTATTATTCTTAGATGAACCTACTTCAGCTTTAGATCCGGTAAACTCCACACATATTTATAAAGGATTACGCTACTTAAATGAGAAAGGAACAACGATTTTTTTAACGACGCACGATATGTCAGAGGCAGAATTGTTATGTGACCGTGTAGCGATTTTGTATCAAGGACAAATCCAAGCCATTGGCTCGCCCAAGGCGCTTAAAAAACAGCATCGGGAAAACGTCGTTTGTGTGGAATTGATAAACGGGAAACCTACGAGCTCCCGATCGATGAAGGAACGGCTGATCAAATTGCCGATTGGATGAAGCGAGGCTTAATCGAACGATTGGAAACGAAAGAGCCAAGTCTAGGCGATATCTTTATTAAAGTGACAGGAGGTGAGCTGTTATGAGTATCTCGTTGAAACGTGCGCGAGCAATATTTGTGAAGGATTACAAAGAGTTTTCACGTAATTATGGCATATCTATCATGTTGCTTGTTCCGATTATATTCGCATTTCTTTTTCGCACGGCAGGTCCTTCTTTCCCTGGGGCAATAGGTTTTCTTCTAAATATTTCGTTTGTGCTCTTAACCTCTTTTGCACAAGCATGTTTGATTGCGGAAGAAAAGGAACGTAACACCTTACGATCATTAATGATGACTCCAGCCACAACGATGGATGTATTAGTTGGTAAAAGCACCTTAGTCTTTGTCATGTCTGCTGTTGTTCTGGCTATTGCTACGTATATATTAGGCTATGAGCCGGCTAGTATATGGGCGTCTGCAATTGCAATCATCCTTTCAATAATTCTATACACAGCAGTAGGAACGATATGTGGTTTATTCTCTAAAACGATCCTTGAAGCTTCATTAGCAATCATTCCTGCAGCAATGGTTTTTTCGGCTCCTCCTGTTGCAACGATCTTGTTTGGTGATTTTCCGATTTTTAAAATGCTGGATTATACACCAAGCATTCAACTTGTGAATTTGCTAAATATACCCAACGCAGGCTTTACGACGGGTGACCTATTAAAACCCCTCCTCATTATTTTGGCGTGGACGGTTGTATTAACGATTTTATCTCTTGTTTTGTATCAACGGCGGTTGAAGGATGAGTAGCCACTATAGAATTTCTTATTTCTACCAAGGAGGAATAACACCCCGATGAATGTAATCGTCAAATGGATACAAAACATTAAAGAACGCGAAGCCCAACTGAAGCTGAAAGGTTATCGAGACAAAGTTGAGCTCATCCAAAAACGGAGTTTGGAAGCTTGGGACGATCAGCGGCTGCAAGCGGAATCTCTCCGGCTTAAAAAGGAAGCAAAATTGGGTACGCCTTTGGATGAGCTGCTTGTCGATGCCTATGCACTAGTCTATGAGGTAGCGAAGAGAAAGCTCGGATTACAGCCTTACGATGTCCAGATCATGGCTGCCATCGCTTTGCACGAGAGATTTTTGATCGAGCAGCAAACCGGTGAAGGAAAAACGCTCTCTGCTGTACTGCCTGCTTATCTAAATGCGCTGACCGGCGAAGGCGTTCATGTGCTGACTTTTAACGATTATTTGGCTAATCGAGATGCCGAGTGGATGGGTCCGATCTATCGTTTCCTGGGGTTAACGGTAAACTCGGTTCAAGCGGGCATGAGCCTGTATGAGAAACGGGAAGCGTACGCCAAAGATATAATCTATGTTACGGCTAAAGAAGCGGGATTCGATTATTTGCGCGACACAATCGCATTAAATGAAGCTGATACCGTGCATCGTCCTTTCCACTACGTCATTGTTGACGAAGCGGATTCACTGTTACTCGACGAAGCGCGGGTGCCACTAGTCATTAGCGGCGAGTCGGGCTCTTCCAGCGATGACGGCATTCGTTTCGCAGAAGTGGCTCGGCAGCTCGAGCAAGCAGAGCATTACAACTTTGACGAATTCCAGCGGAACGTTTACTTGAATGATGCGGGTGCTGCGAAAGCGGAAGTGCTGCTGGGATGCGGCAATTTGTACGATAGCCATAATAGTCATTTGTTAACCTCATTGAATTGTGCATTGCACGTAGAATCCCTATTAAAAAAAGACGTCGATTACATTGTACGGGATGGTGAAATCCAGCTAATCGAAGAATATACCGGTCGTGTGGCCGAGAACAGGTATTTGCCGGACGGACTGCAAGCTGCGCTTGTGGCTAAAGAAGGGCTTCAATGGAAGGCTGGCGGGAAAATTCTCGGGACAATCACCATTCAACACTTCATTAGCCTGTATCCGGGAATCTGCGGAATGACAGCTACGGCCCACGCTTCAGCCATGGAATTCGAAGATATCTACGCGCTGCAGGTCGTGAAAATCCCACCAAACCGGCCAAACATACGGATCGACCACCCACACCGGATTTATACTCATAAAGAAGCTAAATATAAGGCGCTTGTACAAGAGATCTCTTCTGTACATAGGGTTGGACGCCCCATTCTTATTGGTACATCAAGCGTAGAGGAGTCTGACATGCTGGCGGAGGCGCTGGCTGTTGCTGGCGTACCTTGCCATGTTCTGAATGCAAAAAACGATGCAAAAGAAGCCGAAATCATCGCCAAAGCGGGAGAAATCGGCGCCGTAACGGTGTCTACGAATATGGCAGGACGCGGCGTCGACATTCGGCTCGGCGGCGGTAACCCCGCGCAGGCAGAAGTTGTCGCCAAGCTGGGTGGATTATACGTGATGGGTACATATGTGAACGAAAGCATGCGGATTGACGACCAGTTGCGCGGGCGATCCGGCCGCCAGGGCGACCCGGGAGCTTCCGTATTTTATATAAGCCTGGAAGACGAGTTGATGCTTCGCTTCGGCATTCATAAAGAAGTTTCCGCTCCCAGGCAGGATGAGGCTCTTGAAGGTCCGGTGCTCCGCAGCAAAATCGAGCATATTCAACGGGTTATTATGGGCCAAAACTTCGATATTCAGCGGGAACTGAACGGTTATTCGGATATGGTGGAGGATCAGAGGCGAATTCTATACGAAGAACGGCTCAGAATTTTGAATGGGGAGAAGTCAATGAGCCCTTCAGAACAGCGGGTAAGGCTTTTTTATATCGACGAATTCTGGGCTGACCATCTGGCGTATGTTACTTACATTCGCGAAGGCATCCACCTGGAGAGCATTACCAGCCGTAATCCAATCGACGAATTTCATGCGCAAATCACCGAAGCATTCGAGCAAATTCCGGATAAAATAGATAGGGAGTCGGCAAATATGCTTGTGAAGCTTGGAGGTTCGAATGATCCCGCGAAGTGGGAAGAGTTCGGTTTGAAAAGCCCTATTTCCACTCGGACTTATATGATCAATGATCAGTACATCCAAAATAAGCGCAGCTCTTGGACCGGAACGACCGTATTGGCTTATTGGGGCCGCAAGATTTTGAGTCCGATATTTAAGCTGTCAAAATATTGATGCAGCGTAGCTTCTTCGATGGTGGCATATTACAGTATATTTGCTGTATGAATATAACATCCCGGCAATTACAACATTTGACTAATTTGTATGTAACAGTCCATAAAACCGGATAATATGTGCACATGCCTCTGGAGATACTCCAGTTCCATATATTAAGCCCTCATCATAGGCATAGATCGCTGGCATAAGTTTATCCTTTAGATTCATATTCCGAATCTGCTCCACATTCAGTTCGGCGATAGCATCATGATGCCTTCCCAATGATACCAAATCAATCCTCCAGCTTTCGCTATCATTAAGAAAAGCCACCTTCGTTTTCGTTCTCAAAAGAACTACAAAAATCAACAAGCCAGTCCAATAATGAACTAGCTTGTTGATTACAATTCAAGAACACGTCATTCTTCCATTTTTAATTATGGATTAGGCGTTAAATGTACCCACTGCTCGTCTCCGTAGGTTTACATACCTGCCAACTGTAAAAGGTAATTGGCAGAAAAATATGTAAGCTCAACATTAATCATTTTTAATTCTTCATGATCAAATTTCGACCAATCCTGATCGATCAACTGATGCAGCCGTTCCACTGTCTTTTGTAAAATCAAGGTTCATACCACCTTCATATTTTTAAAAATCCCCCAAGATTATAATTAGCACTGATCTTCAACGAAACAAGCATTTAAACTGAACTCCAGGCGATTATTTCACAAAAAATATTTTCCTGAATGCAAATCTTCTATTTCTTGAGAAAGCTTTTTAGTATGGGGCTTCATAAAACGTTGAGCTTTTTGCAAAATATCCGTATGCCCACCAAGATTATACAATATTGTAGTAGATAACACTTGTGCAATATAAAGATTCGATTGAGTCGCCATCCATTCAAAAAAATCGAAGAACTTTTCAATTTGTTCTGTATCATCATTTTCACGAAGCAATTTTTCAACATAGGTAGACACTTCATCACCAAAAAACACATGTCCTAGAAACTCTTGATTAAAATCTAAATGTACTTTATAACAATCGTGGAATTCAGGGAACAGTCTTAGGAATTGTTTTATTAAAATGTCACTATCCATTTCTCCAACCTCCTATTTTCCGATTTTTTCCTTTCCTCAGTTTAACAAAAAGAAACCGCTAAGTTATGGCTTCTTAATACATTGAAAACAGATACTGTGCCTATTAAAACGTTATCACTGTTGGAGATGAAATGGATTCCTCTTTTTGATTGTCTCTCCATAGTTCTTCAACCTCTGAACTTCCAATATTTAAACCCAAGAATGAAGGATCGAAAAATATCTCCTGTTGATTGGACAATATTAATTTCATAGCATCACAGACTACACCTACATTTCTCAACTCCATGTTAAATAATACTAGCTTAGAAACCTTATTATCAATTAAGGGATTCTTAAATATAACATTTCCAATTTTTGATTTTGCAGGAATAACATCTTCAAAATCGATAGTTATTTGGATATCACTGACAACATCCAGAGAAATTTTAGAATATTGTTCAATGGTTTCGATTTTAACAAGCCCATCTCCAAATTGAAGAAAGAGCTGATCTGTATTAGCAACAAACTCAGCAGCCCCATTATCCTCTGGATCTATAAATCCTGTTTGAAAAATATTATCCAAATGATTCTTTCTTATACTATTTCCGATCTGTTCCAAGCACATCATATATCCATACATCCCCCTTAATATTCATATTATCTAAAATACTATTTAGGTATCCGTTTAAGTTCACTCACTTAATTTCTTGAGAAGACCCTTCTACAATATCAATCATATAGACCTTATGCATGCCTAATTTTTCTGTAGTGGTAAGCTTGTATAATTCAGGTTTTTCTGTAGGTTCTAATACAGCCCACTGCCAATTAGATCCCGGTCCAGTGGTTAAGGCTATTATCTCTTCAGTGTCCAGATCTAATGGAATGGCTTTCTTTTCAGCTTTACCAGAAACCTCTCTTACAATCAAATTCACCTGATTATTTCTTTGTGACATGTTGATTAATTCAATATTGTACTCGTACTTCTGATCAGTTGTGTAACTAACCGGATCACTTTCTACTTGATCTCCTTCCACCGTATTTTGTAATGCAGTTACAAAAGCTGGAGTACAGAACAATAATATAAAGATGAACACTCCTCCCACAATCATGGTCATTATATTCAACCGAGAATTCCATTTTTTCATGAGAATTACAATCGAAATCATGTTTATCATAAGAGAAGGTACTCCATAAAAGATCATGATCGGCATACCAACCAAATCTAGTGATCTTTGAAAATTAGACGTTGCTCCAACTAAAAACCAAATGAATATTGCTACATTGATGAAAATAGTAGTGATCCATATATATTTAATCCAGTTCGACATTCTTTCACCTCCGAATTGGGCATGAAGCTATAAGCTACACCAACATTCCCCAAGGTCTGATAATCTGATACTTGTCCTCTATATGTATTTTCATAATGACTTGTTTCCAATGCTATAGAATATACAAATCAAAAATCAAACTCTGATTTCAAGTCATAGGCTATACTTATTGCATTTTGCTTGATTGAAATCGCAGGAGTCTCATTATTCATAACCCTGATCGAGAAGCTAAACAGAAAATTCAAATTATGCTTCATTCTCAAGGTTTTCAACTTTTCAATATGCGGCTCCAAAAGAATAAGTATGTAGTTCAATTGCTGATTGATATCAAAAGATTCCTGATGGTTCGATGCCAATCTGTTCTGTGATTAACTTCGGTTCAAAATGATCTCCTGTAATGATAAATTCAGCCATGATATTCGTTTTGTCCATTAAGATCTCCCAACTTGTTCAGATTCATATATCAGATACCACTCGAAATATATTTAACTATTAACTTTCAAGTAATAGAAATGAGTGTCTACTTACACAGTTATGGTTCATCTGTTAAGATCTTTTCTCCCGATAAACGCTTCAATTTCATCCGAAAGTTTTTTGGTCCATTCACCCATATATTTTTGTGCTTCTACATATCTATTTAGATCATCACCAATTCTTGCTAAAATGGTTGTTGTTAATACTTGCCTGCTGTACAGGTCTCCTTCTTTTGCGATTTTCTCGAAAAACACAAAATATCTATCAGCTGTACTGTTGAGTTGAGCCTGTTCTAATTGCTTAATTATCTCTTCATTGACATTATCGCCGAAAAAAACATGCGCTAACTCTGTATCATAATCCGTAATGTGTTCTTGATAGGCTGCTTCAAATTCAGGAAACATATCTAAAAACTTTTTGGTTATTACACTTTTACACATAACACACCTTGTCCTCTCATTTACTGTTAAGAGCCTTATTAAGTCATTTATTAGTGCGCTAGCCATGAATAGAAAGAAGAACAACAACCTGTGTTATCAAGTTGATGTTTTTTCAGTAAGTCCATTTATCGAGACTATTTATTAGTAGGATTATCCTTCCATTTCTTTATCCACCTCCATCGTTTGGAGTACTATGGCTAAAACTCCACATCTTAGGAATCGCATGATCCAGCATTTCAAACCATTCATAGGGGTACCAAACTGGATCAATATTCAAATCAGGCTCTTCATGATCGGGTTTAATTAAATAATCACAAGTGAAAGTGATGTGTAGTCTTAAGGATATCCCGCTCTCTCTGCAAGAGTACTTCCTTCTTTATTGATACATTTTAATAACATAATTTGCACACCTTACTTCATCCATATTTGGATTGGACATGTTTTTGTGCATTCATATCTCATCCTCGAAATACAGAACAAACGAGTGTTACAGTTAACCAGCTGTCGGAAGAGACATATAATCATACCGGTCCTGGCTCACATATTGCTTTCGATGACCCCGTCGATCCAATAAGCTAAACTCACCTTGCTCCATAGACTTCCTCATTTTTTTCTTATACGAGCTGCGTCCTGAATCTCCTAGTGCTTTGTAATTCAAGATACGTCCATTTCTCTTCGACATAGAGACGAATAACTTCTTTCTTCCCTTCAATGGAGTATGTCTTAAACTTCTGTCCCCCAAAAATGCACCCCTAGAATTTTATCGATCAAACCCAGGGGCTATTCCAAGGTCTATTCTATGGGGTGCATTTTAGCAATTCTAATGCTTCTTTTAGAATTTCATTTTCAGTATTCTTAAACGTTGATTCAAGAATACTTTTACATTGCTCTTTTTGATTATCTGAAAGCTCGTCTACTACATATTCAAGCAATAAAAAGGCTTGCATATTGACTTCGAGACTTGAAGCACCAATAAAACCTGCAATAGTTGATATATGTGCAGTGTAGTCAAGGTTCTCTAATGCATACAACAATGTTCCTCTACTTCCTACAGTTTTAGGATGAATTAATAACTCTATCAAAATATCTACTGCTTCTTCATTGCCAATATCAGATAGGGCAAGAGCAATTTCATTCCTCAGTATATTATTATCCGTAGCCTTAAGGTGTTCTAATAGGATCTCAAGATACGACTCATCCTTATTCTCACCAATTAATCTAATTATTTCGATAGCCTCTTCAATCTTCCCCTCACGAATAAAATTGTCTAATTTGTGATTTCCCACTACATCATTCCTCTATTTAACTTTAGGTTTACCAATTTGAATCCAGTACTCATATATTGATTTTGCGATCCATGCTGATAAAAGTCACACAATCTTATGAGTCTGAATCCAAGTCGGGATGTATATTTCCTCACCCGAACTGACATGTTTAAGATAAAGTTCAGCATGACTATTTTTTTGAAACAAATTAACCATCACTCTTTGAAAATTCCAGCAAGTCCTTATACCAACATTTCTGTAATGGTTTTATAAGTTGATTCAAGTATAAAGAAGAACACCAACCTCTGTTATCACGTGGGTGCTCTTTTTCTCGGCATTCTTAATCAAGTGGACTTTTACTGATAATCTAGTAGAAAACAACATGAAATATAAATGCTTTGTTAGCATCTGTTGAAGAAAGGAAATAATAGTGTATGGAATTCAATTGATCTTCTCTCACATAAAAAGTTGATGTATATTCAAGGAATTGAACCAGAGAATTAAAAATCTCTTTAACCGTAACCGTTACTTTACTGAATTCTCCTAGTTGGATTCTCAAATTATATTGTTCGTCTTCAAATGTCAATGAAAAATTCTCGATGTTTTCTTGGCGTTCCATAAAATCCGTTGTTTCAGACCACACCCCTATTTCATATGTACAATCTAATTTCTTAGCCAGTTCGAACAATGTACTTTTGTTCATGTTTTTTTATACTTCCCTTTCACCATTTTGGTTTAGGTATAATTGCCTCTTACTTCGATTCGGGTATCTCATATTCAGAGATCACAATCGCATTTCCTTGCCTCATATCAACTCGAAATATGAATTGATGTAATGGAAATTCGGATTCGGTACGTAATACATATAAATCTGAGTCTTCTTCCGGCATTAACGTAATCCAATGAGTTACATTGTTCATATCTAGTACTTTTATTTGTTGAATTGGCAAATCTAATGGCACCAGAATTACGTTACCATCAGTCCTGTTCTTCAAATAAAGTCTGGCGTAGCTGTTCTCTTGTAACAAGTTTACCAATTCTAGTCGATATTCATATTGATCATCAGCTGTAACTTGTATTGAATCTACGTCATTTCCACTTTTGCAGACGTTACACTGTCCTCAACTATGGGCTCCGCTATCTTATTGTAATAATACCGTGTGCCAGGCTCGCCCTGTCCGTTCATATACCAGTCCGTATACTTTTCCACTACCTGTAAAACAGTTTCCACACCTTCTCGACCGTGGAAGAGCTCGTTAAGGGAATCGAACAATATATCCATTTTTACAACCACGAGCGTTTTCAGTAAAACTGAACAACCTTAGTCCGGTTGAGTACCAAACTAAGGTTGCTTAAGTCTGCTTTTAAAGGCAGTCTACTTGGACGGGTAAGTTCAAAATATCGACTTTAAACAAGATCATATTTCTGTCCCTAGGCATCCCAAGTTGTCATCTCGTATATCACTTTCTATTTCTCGCCTATACTTTCCAACAACAACAACTTATTTTCCTTCTTAATATTATTAATTAAATTCGAAAAGCTAATTTCCATTTCTAAATGATCACCTAGCGCATGCGGAACTGAAATGCTAACTCCAATGGCATCTTGAGTGATATAGCTAAATGTACCTGAATCATTTACTTGACCTGCTTCATCTGAGTGTTTAAAATAGCTTATTAAATCTTTAGTATCATATCCACTCAAGATTTCTGTAACAACTCCATTATCTAGCAAATTTAAATCCTCATCATAACTTTTGTAATTTCCTTCTTTAAATTCTTCTACGAATGCCTCATTAACTTCAATTAAATCAATTAATTTAACTCTCGATCCTTTCTTTATATCAATATTCGATGTGTAGAAAACATTTAAAGGATAGGCTGCTCCTTCAGTAAATGCTGACCCGAAGTATTGAATACTTATTAATTCATTACTTTTAAGCATAATCCTATAATTTATTTCAAGACTATCTTTCTCTAGTGAATAGGAATTAGTTATTCTTGTCACTTCTTCTTGAATCAGTGCATTTATTTTCTCGCCGTTTGTAAAATTTGCAACATTAACTAGCTTGGGGTACACAATATTAATATTATTATTAGAATATTTACTACTTTCAACTTTGTAACTCATTCCTATACTCGAATCATTACTACTTTTTGCTTGATCCGAGTGTAACTCAGCTTTCGCATTACAGGACATTAATAGTAAAACTGGTATTATCATTATTAGCCAATGTTTCATCTCTTTTCATCTCCAATCCAAGTAATAAGTCTCTCATTAACGTAAAATTTTCTTAACAAGTGTGTAGTATTTTTTTCTATTAGCAAGATGATTTGTTCCACCGTTAACTCGCTTTGTCACTTGAGTGACTGAAGCTCCTGAATCGACTAGTTTATTCATCTTGTTGTCATCCCACCAAAATCCTGCTGCTCGCCATGCATAATTTTCAGCAACGTATTCAGCACCTAATTTCATGATTTTTGGGTCCCCCATAGCGTCTGCAAATCTTTGGTAGTTATATCTGCCTGTCATTTGTATATATCCTGCGCCTCTAAATTTATAACCATCGCCCTTTTCCTTATTACCAAGTTGTTTACCTAACTTGGTTCCCGGCTCATATTTAGAAAAATACTTTTTGCCACCTAGTTCAGTAGTCCATCTTCCCAATTCCGATTCTTGCATAACCTGTGCTAGAAAATGACTAACCCTCTCATTAGTTGTTATATCAAATGTCCCCAATGTAACATTCAAGTCTTTCACCATATTATTTGTTATATTTTGAAATCCAAGTTGAGTTAACTGCTTTTTAGTTACATATACTGTATACCTATTAACAGTATTTGGTGAGACAGTATCATATGGGCTATCTCCTACGATTGGCGCATGTCCACTTGGATCTACAAACTTCAAAGGATTATTATGGACATATGAATACAAATTCAGACTCAGGGGATCATTCAGTTCACCTTCGTACGTATCCTCACCGATGAATCGTGCCATGCCCGGATCATACCAACGAGCTCGCAAATATTGTAGCCCTACTGTTTCATCCCAATATTCACCAGCATAACGAAGTACATTCGGTACGGTTTCTTCCCAGGTTAGTGGCCCACCCCAGATGTCATAGGTATAACTGTTCAGCACTTGACCGGAATCGTCCACAAGTCCGACAACGTCGCCGTGTCCATTCAATTGGTAGTATTCTAGTTTGCCCGTTTGCTTGTCCTGACGAGCCCATAATTGACCGTACAGATCATAGATATAGGCGTACGTCAGCTCTGCTTTTCCAGACGTTACGCTAGCTTCAGCCATAAGTTTAGCTTCTTCATCGTAATAATATCTCGTCGTTTGGTCGCCTTCTGTACGCTCATATAACAGTCCATCACCATTATAACTGTAAAGTACTGTTTTGCCTTCGCCAGACGCTTTGACTAAACGATTCTGGCTATCATACGCATATGTTGCATCTTTCAGTCCGTAGACTTTGCCACTACCTGTACTGTAACGGTTACCATTCTGATCATATGTGTACGTTTCCTGTTGCGTGCCCGACTCCGTTTGAATACGACTGAGTTCATCGTACGTAAACTGATCTGTTTCTCCATTTTGGGTACGGGACGTAATATTTTTGTTTCCGTCGTAGATGTAGTTAAACTGATGTACCGTGGCACCTCCTTGTGAAACCTCGACTCCCGACAGGTCATATCCGCCGAATTGATAGCTTGTGCTGAGGCCTTGGCCAAACAATACGTTTTCCAGCAGACTATTCGATGCGTAACTAAAGGTCATTCGGTCTACAGGCGTAGCGGCAGATGCAGCGAGTGCCGAAGCGCCTCCCGTACCTGAGGTAATATCCATGGAAGTAACCCGGTTCATTGAATCCAATTCACCGTGTATTCGCAAAGATTGCCCTTTCGCACCGGTCAACGTATATCCCAACCGTTGCTGGGTATTATTTTCATAATCAAGCTTTGTCCCATCCGGGAACGTCAGTCCGTTCAGCATCCCGTCTGCTGCTCGATAGCTGTACGCGGTCTTTCCATGATCATCGATCATTGATGTTCTGCGACCAATCTCATCGTACGTATAGGATACGTTCGTATCCGGTGCTTTCATGCCTGTGAGCATGTTGTCACTGTTATACGTATACTCTGTTTTTTTTTATCGGATTGGCCAACGAACCATTATTACTGAAAATCATAGATTCTCCAGGATATACAGTAATTCGAGTAATCGCATCACCACCTGCTTTTTGGACATCAAATGTCCGATAGGGTACACCATATGTTACAGGCGTTGCTGTAACCAAGGTTACAACAGCGGTTCTTCCTGCTGCTACCGTAGGCTTAGTGGATGTATTCGTCCCTGTAGAACTTTCTGTTCCATTTGGAAGATAAACGACATAGTCATGCTTATCTTTGGTCGCTCCATCACTTTGGATTTTCCACAATACAAATATATCATGTAAAAAGTCCAACGAATGGCCATTCTTTCATTCATAACTCAGTCAATAATTAGTCATATCTTAAAAGCAAGTTTTAAATTGTTAGATAGATTCAGCCTTATCTCTGAAACATAATAGATCGCTGTAACTTCTTGCCACTAAGCGGACAACTCTTTCAAATCAGCAACATACGATATTTCAATAGAATAGATTGGAGGAATGATCGTGGAATTCAGGGAACAGTCTTAGGAATTTTTTTATTAAAATGTCTTTATCCATTTTTACAGCCTCCTCCATTCTGTTAAAATCATTTTTGGATATCAAATAGTATTTGAATAGCTGACATGATGACTTCCTCATTCTTTTCTTGCATGTTCTGCATCCTGAATCTCCTAGTGCTATGTAATTTACGATACGTCCATTGCTCTTCGACATGGAGACGAGTAAATTCTTTCTTCAATTCAATGGAGTATGTAATCCCCTGGAATTAATCTAGGGACTATTCCAATGTCTATTCTATGGGGTGTACTTCAATCAATTTCAAACATTGATATTCTATCCGTTAAATATGTATAGACCTATTTATTTCAGCAATTCTAATGCTTCTTTAAGAATTTCATTGTCAGTATTTTTAAAGTTCGATTCAAGAATACTTTTACATTGCTCTTTTTGATTATGTGAGAGCTCGTCTACTATATATTCAAGCAACAAAAAGGCTTGCATACTGACTTCGAGACTTGAAGCACCAATAAAACCTGCAATAGTTGATATATGTGCAGTGTAGTCAAGGTTCTCTAATGCATACAATAATGTCCCTCTACTTCCTATAGTGTTAGGGTGAATTAATAACTCTATCAAAATATTTACTGCTTTTTCATTGCCAATATCAGATAGAGTAAGGGCAATTTCATTCCTCAGTATATTATTATCCGTAGCCTTAAGGTGTTCTAGTAGTACCTCAAGATACGACTCATCCTTATTCTCACCAATTAACTTAATTATTTCGATAGCCTCTTCAATCTTGCCCTCACGAATAATATCGTCTAATTTATGAATTTCCACTACATCACTCCTCTATTTAACTTTAGTTTACCAATCTGAATCCAGTACTCATATCTAGTAGAAAACAACATTAAATATAAATGCTTTGTTAGCATATGTTGAAGAAAGGAAATAATAGTGTATGGAATGGAATTTAATTGATCTTCTCTAAAATATAAAATGGACAATGAATACCCCCTTCGATTAAATTCTAGGGGGGTTCATTATTGTATTGCCATCACTAACCATAGTTTACGCTTTAGCACATATTTCCTCATATAAAAAACACTAAAACCATATGCTCCTACTATTTTTAGGTATCACACTCTTACTTCGGTTCAGGTATCTCATATTCAGAGATCTTAATCGCATTTCCTTGCCTCGTATCAACTCGAAATACAACTTGGGGTAATGGAAATTTCGATTCGGTACGTAATATATATAAGTCTGAGTCTTCTCCCGGCATTAATGAAATCCAATGATTTACAGAATTCATATCTAATACTTTTATTTGTTGAATTGGCAAATCTAATGGCACCAGAATCACATTACCATCATTCTTGTTCTTCAAATAAAGTCTGGCGTGGCTATTCTCTTGAAACAAGTTTATTAATTCTAGCCGGTATTCATATTTATCATCATCTGTAACTTGTAATGAATCTGAAGTGATGTTCTCCGTTAACCAACCTTGAGTATCGACACTTTTGACTAGCATAGGTGTTAAAGCAAACATACAACATATTAGCAATACCCAAGACAAATATGCGAAAAGTGTAGTGGGATACCACCCTTTAATGAAACAGATGATAGATAAAACAACTAACAAAATAGATGGAATACCAAAATACATTAATATAAAAGTTGAAATTATATCTATATCTCTCTGAAAATATGCAGTTGTGCCTACAATGTACCAAAGCACCGAAGTTAAGCTAGTTAGTGTTGCTAAGACCCAAATTATCTTAACTAGTAATTTCATTTAGTACCTCCTATCTCCTCAAAATAACTTTCGGCATATCTAACTAATATTTTAATGAGAGGGTTACAACGAGTTTATTCGTTGTAACCCGGATAAATTAAGGCTTTTTATAAAAATCAGCAAGATTAGATTGAATGTATTTTTTCCATATAGATACATTAGAATGCATGAACGAATGTGCTTCTATGGCATTATACTTTTTATCCACATCAACTTTTATATTTGCGGCTGAAGGAAAAGTTCGGACGGCTTTTCCTAGTAGCCATATACTTCCACCATTTATTTGAATACCATCACGTTCATTATAAACATGAAGATGCTGACCTACTTCTTGTTTTAGATTGTATCCACGAACTGGAGTCGCAATAGTTACAAGGGTCTCAACTTTTATATCTTTCTCCCCTAAAATATTCGCGATCAAAATTGCTACATTTCCTCCATGGCTGTGACCAACTAGCCTAATTGGCTCTGTTGAATGGGTTTGTTTCCATTTAATAATATCTTCTGCAAGAGTTTCAGCTGCTTCTGCTCTGGCAGAGTTTTTATTACCACCTGACCAACGTGGGATAGCAAGATCTTCCCTGTACAATTCTCTAATATATTTTATGAAATCAGATTTCCATGTTTGTTCTGGATGTGGTGAATTGTTTAGATTAGTTCCATGAATTAACCAAACCTTGTGCCCACTCGGATCAACATATTTCAACGGATTATTATGAACATACGAATACAAATTCAAACTCAGCGGATCGTTCAGTTCTCCCTCGTACGTATCCTCACCAATAAAACGTGCCATGCCTGGATCATACCAACGAGCTCGCAAGTATTGAAGTCCTACCGTCCCATCCCAGTACTCTCCTGCATAACGCAGAACATTCGGAACGGTTTCTTCTGTTGTGAGTGGTCCGCCCCAGATGTCATACGTATATTCGTTCAACACTTGGCCAGTATCATCTACAAGTCCAACTACATCGCCGTGACCATTGAATTGATAATATTCCAATTTTCCAGTTTGCTTGTCCTGACGTGACCATAGTTGTCCATACAGATCATAGATGTAGGCGTAAGTCAGTTCAGCTTTCCCGGACGCCACTTGGGCTTCCGCCATCAGTTTAGCTTCTTCATCGTAATAATACCGGTTAGTTTGGTCGCCTTCGGTGCGTTGATACAGCAAACCATCCCCGTTGTAGCTATACGTTATGGTCTTACCTTCGCCAGTCGCTTTGATCAATCGATTCTGGCTGTCATACGTATATTCTGCATCTTTTAGCCCGTATACCTTACCGCTACCGGTACTGTAACGGTTGCCATTCGGATCGTACGTGTATGCTTCCTGCTGTAAACCCGATTCCGTTTGAATGCGGCTGAGTTCATCATACGTAAACTGATCGGTTGTCCCGTTCTGAGTTCGGGACGTAATGTTTTTGTTTCCATCGTATTCATAGTCGAATTGATGAATGGCGGTCGTTCCCTGGGAAACGGTGACTCCCGACAGATCATATCCGTCAAACTGGTAGCTTGTGCTAAGACCTTTGCCAAACAATACGTTTTCCAGCAAACTGTTTGATGCGTAGCTAAAGGTCATTCGATCTACAGGCGTCTGAGCGGATGCTGCGAGTACCGAAGCGCCCCCTGTTCCCGAAGTGATATCCATCGAAGTGACGCGGTTCATCGAGTCCAATTCACCGTGCACTCGCAAGGATTTTCCTTTCGCATCAGTCAAGGTATATCCCAACCGCTGCTGGGTATTGTTTTCATATTCCAGTTGGGTTCCATCCGGGAAGGCAAGCCCACTGAGCACACCGTCCGTATCACGGTATGAATAGGTTGTTTTGCCGTGATCATCTGTCATCGACGTTCTGCGGCCCATCTCGTCGTACGTATACGATACAGAGGTATCCGGTCCTTTGAACCCTGTAAGCATGTTGTCGCTGTTATACGTATACTCGGTGATTTTCCCGAGCCGATCCTGCTTTTTGATCAGATTGCTCTTTTTATCATAATAATACGTTGTTGCAGAACCATCCAGCATCGGTGGGACCTGCTTGATGATCCGACCCAATTCATCATACTGTTTGGTCACCGTTTGACCGTTGGCAGATACAACTTGGGTTACCTGCCCCTGATAGCTGTAAAAATAACGGCTGGTTTCTTGTTTAGGCGTTGTTGCCGTCGCGATTTGACCAAGCGCATCGTACGTATAGGTTGTCCGCTCCCCATTACCATCAATTGAAGCAGTCACGTTTCCGCTAAGGTCATACTCGTTTTGTTGCAACGGTACAAATGCGCCGTCCCGATATTCTTCTACCGCTGTTGCACGTCCCAGCAAGTCTTTGTTCTCACGAGTTTGGTACCCAGAAGCATCCTGATAAGTCACGGTTTGCCCGACAGGATCAACCGTTGTTTTATCCGTGGTTCCATCCGAATATTGGGTATCTGTCGTTTGTCCAAACGCGTTAACTACATACCTCGTCACATTCCCCTCGGCATCTTCCGAAGCCGTCACGTTTCCTTCGCCATCATAGGCATATTTAAATGTCGCGTCCGCAGTTTGCTCTTCCACGAGCAATCCTAGCGGATTGTACTGTTGTGAAGTAACAATGCCATCTGCTGAAGTACTCGTAATAATGTTATTGGTATCATCGTATGCCGTCGTTGATTGTGTACCATCGGCATGGTTGATTTGAAGAAGACGCCCTGCCAGATCATATTGATTGGTTTCCTGTTCTCCGGCAGCATTCGTCGTTGTCTCTAGTTCACCTGCAGATGTATAACTATACGATTCCACAAGCGATTCCGCTTTGCCAGCAGCATCATGCACGGTCATCGATGTCGATTCCAACAAATGCCCTGCATTCGATGGGTAGCTGAATGTCGCCGTACGATCCTTGGCCAACGTCCCGCCTTTGTCCGTTGTACTAATGACGCGCCCTTTGTCATCCAGCTTCACTTCTGAATCGGAGAGCAATTGTCCACCGTACCCGTTTTTTGTGGTGGTTCGCAACATGTCACCCTGATTGTTGTATGTTATCTCAGTGTACCTTTCCAGTGCGCTGTTCACCTTTGTGGTAATGCGCACTGGTTTGATCCAATTGTAAGGCGCTTTGCCCACTTCGTACGAATAAGTTGATTCTTGACCTGTGCTTTGTTTCTCGGACGTCACCATACCGTTTGCATCATACGTAATAGTCGTTATCAGCTTCTCGCCTGCACGTCCACTCTCGCTTACCCACTCCGTCATTTGAGTCGGAAGGTTTCGCTTCGTCTGGCTATCGTACTGAAGCTCCGTAGAATAGGTTGCATCATCTCCAGTTAGTGTATGCTGATCTGCACGAACCAGATTTGGTACGGTGGCGGCGCTAAACGTTTTGGAGAACGTCCAAGTATCTACAGTGTTCTCTGCTTTCACTTTCGTTGTCCATAATGCGGATTGACCGTAAGAGTCCAGATCTTCTCCAGAGTACTCAAAGTTAACCTTGTCCAGAACGCCTTCGCCTTCTGTTGTACTAAACTGGCTCTTGCGCTCTCTTACTTTGAA
This sequence comes from Paenibacillus hebaui, assembly GCF_051934385.1. Taxonomy (NCBI): domain Bacteria; kingdom Bacillati; phylum Bacillota; class Bacilli; order Caryophanales; family Paenibacillaceae; genus Paenibacillus; species Paenibacillus hebaui. Next base: position 4,827,488 of record NZ_CP196836.1, read on the forward strand.
TACGAAATGGGAGGAAGCTTCGCCAATCTGCTTCAGCGCCGGAATATATGCATAATCCGTTATAGCTGATGAAGGGCTTGTAATACGCGATAGCAACGCTGTATGCATCACACCTTGAGCATTTTGGTTGCTTTGCAACTCAGGCAGGAAATTGAATTTGGATTCCGGATAATAGTACGTATACGTCGTTGTCCGATCGAGAGCATCCGTGTATTCTCGCAAAATGCGAATGCCTTCGTCCTCGCGTTGCGTGTACGTTGCTTTATGATCCGTTCCGGCAAGCTGTACAGTAACCTTCAGGTTGTCATAAGCAAATGTCAGTGCCTGACCTTCACTGTTTTCAATTCGTGCAATCGCTTGGTTTCCATTCAAAGTCGTATAGTGAAAATTCACGGTATTCCGGTAGCCATCTGTAATTTGCAACAGTTCTCCGGCTTCATTAAATAGATAATCGTAGCCGTTACGGATGGATAGACGATAACTGCTAGATGAACCATCAACAGTTACAGTCGCATCTCGCTTAAAGCTTAAGTCATTCCATACGTAACCTTCCAGTTCCAGATTCGCGTTTAAGCGGTAATAGCCCACGCCTGGAATCAGAATATACTGATGATCGCCACGCTTTTCCATGAAAGGAATGTCCCAACGCCAGCCTTGTCCCAATCCAGCAGAGAGTTCTTCCTTCCGTGGCGTAACCACATTGGAATACGTTTGTGTCGTTTCGTCATATTCAACGCCCAGCTGTCCACTGGCTCTAGCGCTGTCATAGACGCGTGTCAGATCAAACGGAATGAGACCAGGTAGAGAAAGGTCAGTACTCTGAATCATCATTTCCCCTGTAGCAGTAGAGATGGATTCCGCTCCATAAGACGTCATATAAAGCGATGCGTCATCTCGGATATCGACATGATTCAGTCCAGTTTCATCCACGGTCGTTCCTGTACCTGGAGCATCCTCTCCAAGAGCATTACTCGAGAACGTGTTTTGCTGTGATGATCCGGAAGGGCGTAGCCCCTCCATTTGAATCGGTTCGCTGATTTCTTGTGCTTCTAGCCATTTCTCAGCAGCCTCGCCGCCTGTGCGATCTGTCTGTAAAGCTTTATACAGCTGGTACAGCGAGTAACCTTGATCTAGTTTCTTCTCAATCCAATCTTCTTTGATACCAAATTGCTCTTTTAAACTATGGATTGTAATGTAGGTAGCGGAAGGGAGGGAATCCCTACCTTCTGCCGCCGCTGCTGCTTGTCCTCCATATCCAAAAGAACCGAGCCCACTAAGAACCAATATGGCGCATAACCAAATGATCGTTATTTTCTTAAACACTCCATCACCTCAACCTAGATTTAGACAATCATTAATTAAATGGGAAAATCTTTTTCGTTCGTTTCGTTTGGTTTCCGTTACGATCATACTCAAACACAATCTGATCTCCCGTAAATAGAACGACTTTAAGCAATTGATTGCCATAGCCGTACTCATAGCTGTTGTCATTGCGAATGTTCATCCATGCTGCTTTTATGACTCCCTGAATTGGTTTTCCATCCTTTTCACTCAGCTTGAGATAATAATTCTGTCCACCTTGAAGCTCCCATTCAAGAATGGTATATTGCTCACCATATACCTGTTCTTGCTCTATTGAAGCAGCTACCGGAATGCTCAGTTCCTTATCTGAATACAATTCGATCCGAGGCTCGATAGAAAAATCACCTGATTCCTTTATCGCAATCCGATACTTGTCAGAGCTATAAGGACTAAAACGGTAGTACACATTTCCTTGCTGAACTGTGGGAAGATCCGTTTCTGTATTTTCATACAAAGTCAGAAACTCCACTTCCGCTTCCTTGACCGTAAAATGGCGGTAAGCAGCTACAAATTTCAGCGTTTGGGATGACACATTATGCACCTGAATATCAGACTTTCCAGGTATGTGTTGTGATCCTACCGTATTCTCACCTTCCTTAACAATCACTTGGTTCTGGTTCCGGATAACGTAATCATAGGTTAATCCTTCTGTATGAGATGTAAAGAGCAATGACGAATAAGATGATGTGTTTGAGAACAACACCGTGGTATTTGGCTCCACACTCTGTTTGATAAGTGCAGGCTCCTGACTGGGACTAGCTGTCACAGGAACGTCATACTCAATCGTTACCGGCTCTGAAGATACTACGGTTAAGACAAGCGTTCCACCCGCTGGAACTTCCCATGTTTCAAGACTTGAACCTTCTGTTAGATACCGATATTTATCTGTTCCTTCATATACCACAAAATCCACAATGGAATTGGTTGCTCTAATCCGATTCAACTGAGCCGTTTTCGAACCCGGATTCGTAAATACTGCGCTCTCACCTTGGTTAACGGTGATTTCCGATTCTGGTGAAGGGACTTGATCATCTTGTCCACGGAAAACGCGGTAAATCCCACCATACGTTATGGGTTGATCTGAGATGTTGGTAACGACAACTTTTTTACCACCCAGGACATACGCTTCGATCGCTGTTGCTGTTCTACTACTTGACTCTGTTCCATCTACGTTATAAATCGTGTAATCATACACCCGCCCCGCGCTGCTGGAAGCATCATTTCGGAGCCTTTCCGAATCCGAACTTGTATTGGTGAAGGCATAGCTTTCACCTTTGTTCAATGTCACGCGCAGATAAGCCGGTTCCTGGCTATCCACTACAGAGAAATCATCCGTGTATTCAAATAAGACAGGTGTACTTCCCCCTACGGTAACGACAGCTTCACCACCGGAAGGAATGGTAGCGAGACTTACATTGCTATTGAATTTGTCACTATGTGCTCTGCCGTCTGCCTTATACACAACAATATCAAACAGTGCACCTATTTTTTTGGCATTACTCCGTATTGGGTTACTGAGTGAGCCTCCATTGTGGAATTTGACCGATTGGCCCGGTGATACGGTAATCTTACTTAGTGCTTCATTTGGTCGATCCTCCACATCAAAAATGGTGTAAATCGCACCTATAGTTACAGGTTGAGCGGATACACCGGTGACCACTGCTTTATTTCCATAGTAAACAACAGGTTCAACCGCTGTTGCTTTTCTTGTGCTCCGTTCTGTGCCATCCGGATAATAGGTGACGTAATCAAATATCCGCCCTTGGGTGGTGGATGCATCACTGTCTAGATATTCCCGATCGGTACTGTTATTCCAAAATGTCACGCTTTCTCCCTGTTTAAGTGTTACGCGATGGTATGCGGGTTCCATGCTTTCTTCAACCGAGAAATCATCTGTGTAACTAAACTCAATGGGGACTTGCCCAGCTACCGTCACAATCGCATACCCTTGTGAGCGAATGATCGGATTGGTATTTTTGTTAAAACCATCCGAATGAACGACGTTTTCTGCTGTATAAAGGACGTAATCAAAAACGGCTCCATTGGTACTGCTGGCATTGTTTTTTATCGGATTGGCCAACGAACCATTATTACTGAAAATCATAGATTCTCCAGGATATACAGTAATTCGAGTAATCGCATCACCACCTGCTTTTTGGACATCAAATGTCCGATAGGGTACACCATATGTTACAGGCGTTGCTGTAACCAAGGTTACAACAGCGGTTCTTCCTGCTGCTACCGTAGGCTTAGTGGATGTATTCGTCCCTGTAGAACTTTCTGTTCCATTTGGAAGATAAACGACATAGTCATGCTTATCTTTGGTGGAACCATCACTTTGGAGCGCATCTGATTTGGAACTGATGTTGGTGAACTGGTAGCTCTCGCCCTGATGTAGAGTCGTACGCGTATAGGCTGGCTCATCACTCCATTCACCGGTATATACTTCGTAAGGAAGTCCAACGGTGACAGGCTGTGCTCCGGCCCCCGTAAAGATGATCTCGTTCCCTCCTCCTAAGTATGGTTTGCCGGTTGATTCAAAATTCGAACTAGAAAGGCTTCCATCTTCATTGTAGTTTGCATAGTCATATCTCCGGTCTTGAGCTGTGGAGGTATCCGCACTAACAGCTCTCGTTTGTGTTCCTTCATTGACGAACCGATAGCTCTCACCTTTGGACAAGGTGGCTCTATGTAAGGCAGGATTCGCAGATACACTATAAGTAAATTCAGCAGGTATTGTTACTGTAAATGCATTGCTCCCACTTGAAGTCACGACAGCGGTGTATCCTGCTCCTACGGATAAGCTACTAGTCGAATTCATGTTATCCGTTGAAATACTTCCATCTGTTTTATAAACAGCATAATCATAAGAACTGCTTCTCGATGACGCAGCATCTGTGCTCAAGGATCTTGAGCGAGTTCCATTATTAGTGAAGCTATAGGAATCACCAGGATACATAACTATAACTTGCTCTTCGGCAAATGCCATGGCTTGAGGAGTAAAGAAATCTTCTTCGTACGTATCCTCAGTTACGGTCTGTACATCATCTACATCTTCCACATCTTCGTCTACACCTTCTGGTTCTTCGTGGATATCCGGATCAATAAGATCTAGATCCTCGTCGTCTGTTACAGCTGATTCCTCCATAAAAACATCGACATTCTCAGCGCTACTTTCAGTCGTTATTATGGCGTCCGTTTGATCCGAAAGGGCGTAACCACTAGTCGGATACATGGTTCCAATCAACAACAAAGCCATCAGAAAGACAATAAAACCTTTTTTTAATCTCATGGAATTTATATTCCTCCTTTATATTATTTCTCCATTTACTTCCTCATCAGTGGTCTAAATGGAGCCTAATAAATCATTATCGTCATTTTCCTTATTTTAGGATATAGTTAATTAGTCCCTACTTTCAGGGACTTTTTTTCTTTTCCCTTTCAGATAACAATTAATATAACCTGTAATTATCTTGATTCGAAATAGAATGAAAGATTGGATGAAGTTGAAATGTTATTTCATTTGAAGTTACATATCTTCCTATTTGAACTAGTGTTTAATTCCTGAAAACAAAAAAAAGCCGCCATGTAGACGACTTTGGTGGTACCTTCTCAAATAAACAGATGAACAAAGTTAAGCTTCCAGTACGAATCAATATTCAATCGGTGTCCGTTGTTTCAGTTCGGCATGGAAAGCCTAGATCCAATTGGAGCATGCCCTCATTGATAAAGATCTCACACCGAATTGATCTTTTATCAGCCGCAGCTATTTTCGTGATCTTATCGGCAATATCTTCGGCCTCTAACAGGGATGAAAATACAGCCGAGGTTCATCATTATCATTTCAAATACGAGACTACATATCTCTACTTAGACTCATCTCGTAAAATCATGCTGCCCAATCGTCAGCAGCGTCGGCCTGCTCTTGCTCCACACCGAAGTGGCAATCTTCGGATTGTAATAATAAAGCGCTCCGTTCGTCGGATCGGCACCATTCAACGCCTGACGTGCTGCGCGATAAGAGGTCTGGGTCGGCTTTTGATTAAATTGCCCATCGTCTATCGCAGTGAACTGACCTTTCTGGAAAATGACCTTTGAGATGGATGAAGGGAATTCACCAGACTGCACCCGATTCAAGACTACCGCGCCTACCGCAACCTGTCCTTCAAAAGATTCTCCGCGTGCTTCCCCGTGGATCAGCTTCGCCAACTGGCGCAGTGTTTTGCCTTCGGCATCGGCCTTTTTGTTCAGCCTGTTCAATGTTGCTGGTCCTGCAATGCCATCTGCACTCAACCCCTGAGCTTGCTGGAACTTGCGAACAGCACCTTTGGTAATGGAACCGTAATATCCCGTCAATCCAGCGTCAAAGTAACCCAGATCGCTCAATTGCTCCTGCAATTGCAGCACATGTTCACTGCGAATGCCCTGCTCCAGCTTTTGCGCTCCCGCAGAAGGAGCTACCATTGTGAGACCTAGAGTCATTGCACAGGTACCAACAAGCATGCTGACTCGTCCTGCTCTTCTGCCAGTCTTTCTCCCTCTCCGATGGGTTACTGAGCGGCTGATGGTTATAGGTTCCATGTTGCCAGCACTTGTGTGCAACTCAAGCCTTTCATTCATACCCTTCACTTTAATCATTTCATCCATGCTGTTCATTTCATCCATATTGTTCATTTCAAACACTGTATTCGCACGGTTCACTTCAAACATTTTACCCATGCTATTCATGTTCGTGTTGTTCATCTTGTTCATGTTGTTGTTCATGCTGTTCTTGTTATTCATCATTTTCATCTCTTTCGTAACTTTAATTTTATTCTCGCCATACATTCCATGCATTTCAAGCACTTCATCCCTACTATGCTCGCTGTACATTCCATTCATCTCAATATGGTCATTCGCTCTATTCTGTTCACTCACACGATTGAATTCGTTCAATTCATCCATTTCGTTCATTTCATTCGTTTGATTTATTCCAATTTTGTTCTTCATCATTCCATTAACCTCCACTTTTCTGAATCCAGATCCCACTTCTTTCCCCTGAATCCTCACGGTTGGACATCCCGAGTGTCATTATAGGATATAGAAAAAGTGAAGTCTATCGGACCGATGGCGCAGGCGGAAATCCACTCGGTACACAACAAAAAGAGGCATGAGCCCATGGTCACGCCAGGGTCACCCCTCTTCTTGTATCAACCATTTGTCGCTTGTCCAGCCCATCATCAACGTAGGCAAGCAGACCCGTACAAAAGTTGCGTTGTATTTATTGACAATTACTCAGCTAGTTCCAGACCCTTCGTTTCCCGGCCTAAGAACAGCACAGCTGCTGCGCCAATGAGGATCGTCACGAAGAAAATCGTGAAAATCAGGCTGATCGCCACCTCGCGCTGAACCAGCATCCCAACCATTAATGGGGCAAGGACGCCCCCGATTCGACCTACCGATGTGGCAAGACCGACACCAGTCGAACGAACCGAAGTTGGATACAATTCCGGGCTGTAGGCGTACAGACCACCCCAAGCTCCCAGATTGAAAAAGGAAAGACAGATGCCTGCGGTCAGGATCGTCGCTTCGGTTGTTGCCAATCCAAACGCAATCGCACTTACTGCGGTTAAGGTAAGATACACAACGAGTACGAATTTGCGACCAAAGCGCTCAATGAAGTACGCTGCGGTGAAGTATCCTGGCAGCTGCGCGATCGTCATAATCAGCACGTACTGAAAACTCTTGACCAGCGTGAAACCTTTGGCCATAACGACCGAAGGCAGCCACAGGAACATGCCATAATAGGAGAAAATGACGGTAAACCACAAGATCCAGAGCATCAACGTGGTACGGCGATGTGGTGCTGACCAGACCGTAGCAACCTTCTCACGGAACGTCATTTTATGGAGCTTGGTATGGTTTTTGTACCGCGGCGGGTCCTGAATGGCACGACGCAGATACAGTGCATAGAACGCCGGAAGTGCACCGATGGCAAAAGCAATTCTCCATCCGTATTCCGGGATGACAAAGTTGGCAATGAGTGCCGATACAATCCAGCCCCCTGCCCAGAAACTCTCCAATAATACAACGGCACGTCCACGTTCCGCAGTCGGCATTGATTCCGATACCAGTGTAGATGCCACGGGCAATTCTCCGCCCAGTCCAATACCCGCAACCAGACGTAGTGCACACAATACTGCAAATCCGGTGGCGAGTGCAGACAGACCGCTTGCAATCGTGAAGATGAGCAGGGTCCACATCAAAATGGCCTTGCGGCCGAAACGGTCTGCGAGTGCTCCCGCAAGCAAGGCTCCTAGCGCCATGCCGATGGAGTTAATACTGGTCAGCACGCCGACTTGTCCGGGACTGAGACTCCATTCCTTGGCGAGTGCAGCTACGATAAAGGAAATCATGCCGACCTCCATCGCATCAAACAGCCAGCTCATGCCGGCACTGAACAGCAGCTTGCGCTGCTTGGGATTCCGCAATACTTCCAGTTTGCTCATAACGTATAGCTCCCTTGATCTCTATGTAGTCATTCTGACACTAAACTATTATTATGCAGAATGATCTAGAAATCAATGCAAAATACGTATATCCGTCTATCTTCTCTCCATACCTTACCCCTTGAGTGAACCCGCTGTCAGGCCTGCAACAAAATAACGCTGGAGCAGCAGGAACAGCAAAATCATCGGAATGGCCGTTACCAGCACACCTGTGAGCATCATCGGATAATTGGTCACATACTCCCCGCGGAACTGCATGAGTGCAAGTGGTAGCGTCAGCTTGGACTTACTGCTGAGCATCAGCATCGGAATAAGCAGATCATTCCACACCATAACCAGCAGGAACGTAGCTGTCGCCGCCAGTGAAGGTGCAGACAGTGGCAGTGCGATACGAGTATAGAGCCTCCACTCGCTTGCCCCGTCCATACTGCCCGCCTCCAGAATTTCCGAATTAAGCATGCGCATGAAGCCCGTCAGCATAAACACCGAGACAGGCATCAGCATAGCGGCGGATACAACGATCAGTCCTGTTAGACTGTCCGACCATCCCAATGTGCGTGTCAAGGAATAGATCGGCAGCATGCTTACTTGGGAAGGCACGATCAGACCTGCTACAAACAGGGCGAACACGATTTTGCCTACGCTGCCGCCCCAGCGGACAATGGCATAAGCAATCATGCTGCTCAGCAATAACTCAATTGCTACCGTGCCCAGCGTCACAACCAGACTGTTCCCGAAATATTGCCACATCGGCTGGTTGCGGAACATGCCAATGACGTTATCCCATGTAAACGGGTCCGGCCAGCTGAAAGGACTGGTGAAGAAGTTGCTGCTTGTTTTGAACGAGGATACAAATACAAAGTACAGCGGCATGATGATTAGCAGTGAGTATACGAATAAGATCAGTCGATTGAACCATTTTAAAACCATCTAAACTCCCTCCTTCCTTAGTTCTGCTTCAGATGCTGTTCAGGGTCACATAACAATCCGTCCAATCGGTTAATAGCTTACCCGGTCAGCACGCAGCGCCTTGAACTGCAATATTGTCAGCAACGCGAGCAGCACAAGGAAGATCATCGAACCCGCGGAAGCGAGGCCAAATGAGTAGCTGCCAAAGGCGGTATGATAGATATATGTCGTCAAAATTTCAGTTGCGTAATTCGGGCCTCCGTCCGTCATTGTGAAAATGAGGTCAAATGCCTTGAACGATTGAATCGTCGTATACGCCACAACAATCGTTGCCGAAGGTGCCAGCAGCGGCCAGGTCACGGTACGGAATACTTGCCATTTGCTACCGCCGTCCATGCGAGCCGCTTCGTACAGTTCTGCTGGAATACCTTGCAGACCCGCGATAAATACAATCATCATTTGTCCGGCATGGGCCCAAACTTGTACCGCAGCGATGGAATAGATGGCGATCTTGGGGTCACCGATCCAGTTGCGGGCGATGCTTCCCATCCCCGCCTCATTCAATCCATAATTGATTAATCCAATCGTTGGATCATACATGAATGCCCAGATCAATCCGACCGATACGGACGAGAGAATGGCAGGCAGGAAATACAATGCCCGAAGCACAATCCGCGTCTTGGTATTACGTACCAGGAGCAGCCCCAGAACAAGTGAAATAAAGGTTTGCGCGATAACGACCGTTAACATGAATTCAACGTTATTACCAAAAGCCTTGCGAAATACGATGCTGCTGAGACTGTCCTTGTAATTATCCAGCCCTACAAATGCATACGACGGGGATACCCCATCCCAGTCCGTAAAGGAGTAGAATAGCCCCGTCAATGTAGGAAATACGAACAATCCAACGTACAGCAGCAACCCGGGGATCAGAAACAGGGATAGCTGAATACGGTTCTTCATCGTTTATTTCCCGATATGCTGATCAATGATCGCTTGTGCCTGCTGTGCTGCCTCTTCTGGAGAAGTGCCGCTCAGCACGGCCTGAATGGAGTTGGTTACGGCTTTCTGATTATCTCCGTTCAGGATGGTGAATCGTGGCTGGAACACGGTCTTTTGGTTAGCCCAATCTCCTGCAACCTGAAGCTCAGGCGTATCATACTTCACGTCATTTACCGTTACATTCTGTCCCGTCTGGTTGGCGTATTCGCCAGCCACTTCCGGATTGCTCAGGAATTCGATGAACTTCTTCGCTTCTTCCGGATGTTTCGACTTGCTGTTCACTGCGAGCATAAATGTGGTGGTGTGCACCCCTTCATATTTCGCCTGATCGGCACTTACGGTAATCGGTGCAAGCAGCTTCTGTTCCAGATTCGGATTTTGCAGCTTGTTCTGTGCTAACTGATACGATCCACTTGCCAGCATGGCTGCTTTCTCCTGGATAAAGAGCGCTCCCGCTGCTGGGTCTTTCATTCCCAATGCATCCTGCTGGAAGTACCCTTTATCGTTCAGTTCCTTGATTTGAGTTAATGTTTTTACCCAAAATTCATCCGTCAGTTTGGCTTCGCCAGCTTCCACTTTGGTAAAAATGTCGTCATTCGGTGCATTGTTCATCACCATTGTGTTCATGAATTGACCCGGACCAATGTCCGCTCCGGCAAAAGCAATCGGAATGATGCCATTGTCTTTCAGTGTCTGGCAAAGTGCGAGGAAGCCTTCCCAATCCTTCGGCGGCGTCAGGCCGTATTTTTCAAACAGCTTCACATTGTAGATTGGATCGTTATATACGAGTTGATACGGGATCGCATATTGCTTACCATCATGCTGTCCGGCTTCAATCAGCTTTGGATTGTAGGCCGACAGGAATGATGATCCGGTCAGATCTGTGAACAATCCGGCTTTGGTGAAGGCTTCGAACTGTGCACCCGGGAAGGAAGTAAATACATCCCCTACTGAACCGTCACTGATTTTGGATTGTACAGTGGATTGATACTGGTCCGAAGGAAGCGTCTGCATTTCTACATGGATGTTTGGATTTTCTTTTTCAAACGCATCAATCGTCTTGTTTAATGCTTCCACATCTTCTCCACGCCAGTGCATGAAGCTGATCGTTACTTTGCCCGAACCGGAGGAGCCGTCCTCTCCTGATGCCGCATTATCCCCGCCGCCGCAAGCCGACAGCAGGATGGACATCACCAGCATACTGACAAGCGGCAAGATCAATTTTTTATTTTTTTTCATGAAAGACGACCTCCTGAAGGATGATTGATATTTTATAAGTTCAACTAAAGATTGTTTATACTGATCACTCCGATGACAGAATAACCTTCCGATCGCTGTTATCCCCAGATTTATTTGATTCCTTTTTATAAAAGGAAAAATCCGGGGATAAAGGCGAGATGATGCTTACGAAGTAGCTTTCTTTCAGAAAGCTTTTAGCTTCGCTTCTTCACGTTATTTCTGTCCTCTCCGTTTTCGTATAAAAAGATTAGTTGAACTTACTTAGTTGGTAGTAATTGAATGTTGCTTCTGTCTTGTTTTCCATTTCTCACGAATGATCGGCATAACCGTGCGTCCAAAAATTTCAGCCTCTTCCAGATGTGGGTACCCGGACAGAATGAAGGTCGTTACGCCGAGATCTCCGTATTCCATCAAACGTTCCGCGACCTGTTCGGCTGTCCCCACAATGAGGATCGCTCCCCCTGAACGAACAACGGACAATCCTGTCCACAGGTTGGGACCTACGACAAACTGCTGCTTCTCGGACAGTTCTCTCAACTCGTTTTGCCTGCGCTGGTTGGTCGCGTCTGTCTCGGCAAAAGCGGCTTTGGCCTTCTCAATCGCTTCTGGCGGTACTTTGCTAATAATCTCCCAAGCCGCTGCCCATGCTTCTTCCTCGCTATCCCGAATGAGGACCTGTGCCCGCATGCCATAACGCAACTGACGATCTTGTCCGGTTTTCTCTTTGACCTGTTCGCGAATGGCTTCGATTTCTTCGATCTGCTCCTGAATCCAGTCATGAGGCTCTCCCCACATGAGGAAGGTATCGGCATGTTCAACCGCGACTCGCTTCGCAATCGGTGAACTTCCTCCCAGATAGAATGGTGGATGCGGCTTTTGCACCGTTTCAGGCATGCCCACTGGGCCTTTGAAGTTATAATACTGACCGTTAAACTCCGCATGTTGATCGGCCTTAGCTTCCCTATTCGCCTGAGCACCACTTCCACTTCCACTTCCAGCAAACTCGGTCAGATTAAGCCCAGTGGATTGGGTCCACGAACGCTTCATCACTTCCATGTACTCACTCGCCCGTTCATAACGTTCATCATGGGCATGTGCCAGTGGATCTCCCAGTTCCTCCAAATCCCGAACCGAACTGCCTGTAACGACATTGATCATAGCCCGACCACCAGAGAGTTGATCCAGTGCCGCGCCCATACGTGCCGCCAATACAGGGGTGACCAGACCTGGGCGAATGGCGACCAGCGGACGCAATGTTTTCGTGTGACTCATGACAGCCGAACCCACAACCCACGCATCCAGACATGCTCCACCTGTCGGAATCAATACAAATTCGAATCCTGCCTTCTCAGCCGTCTGCGCCACATCAATCAGATAATCCAGACTCGGTTCCCGCTCCGGGGCAACCCCAACATACTTCCCATCCCCTGCTGTAGGCAAAAACCATCCAAACTTCATCTCTTCCTGTTCGCTCACGCAAGTCATTCCCTTCTATGAATAAATTGATCTAACAATGTTTCACTCAAGCACTTCGGTTACAGAAAACCTTTCGAGCACTCTAAACTGTACCCTATAGAGTAGACACTTTGAAAAAAGTCTCTCTATGGGGTATTTTTGTTGTATGCCACGAACGAGACGAGGATGGAGATAAGCTGATGAGTAAAAAAATGTTTACAGATCGAGAAATGAAACAACTTTCAAAAAACCCATATGTAAAGTCCGTATCGACCAAAGGGATTACGTATACAGACGAGTTCAAGCAACTCTTTATTGCATCGAATCAGCAAGGAAAGCCGCCCAGAGACATTTTTGAGTCCTGTGGGTTGGATGCGGAGATCGTTGGAATGACTCGCATCGAAGCCGCTGCCAAACGGTGGAGAGCCAGATACAGAGAGCAGGGCGATTTAGGTTTACACGATGCAAGAGGCAAGCATTCAGGAAGACCTTTAAAGCGAGAATTAACCTTGGATGAGAAGAACGCGAGACTCGAAGCGCAGATTCGTTTGCTCCAAGCAGAGAATGAACTCTTAAAAAAGATTCGGATGGCCGAACGGGGGTGGAACCACGAGTAAAACTAGTGCCTGGTCTTCGATACAGATTGATTCGATTCGTGATTCAGAAATACCATCTAAGGCGGATGGTGAGTGTTTTGTGCGAGGTCGCAGGTGTCTCTAAAAGCGGCTACTACCGCTACTTTAGCGCTCCAGCCATCCACAGACGCCATCGGAGCGAACAGGCCGATGAAGAGTTGCGCGTTCACGTCAGCCGGGCCTTCCATTTTAAAAAGCGCTACAAAGGTGCACGCTCCATCAAGATGACACTGGAGGGAAAGTTTCAAATCGTCTGGAACCTCAAGCGAATCCGAAGAATCATGAAGAAATATAGTATCGTATGTCCTATTCGAAAGGCCAATCCGTACAAGCGAATGATGAAGGCGACCCACGAACATCGGACCGTGCCTAACTTGTTACAACGTAACTTCAAACAGGGCGTGCCGGGCAAAGTGCTTCTAACCGATATTACCTACTTAACTTATGGAAAAGGGAAACGAGCCTACCTGTCCACCATCAAGGACAGCTCCACCAATGAAATTCTGGCTTACCATGTGTCGGAACGAATTACCATGGATCTCGCGACAAATACGTTGCTTCACTTACAGAAGAATCGAAGATGGAAGAAGACCAAAGACGCGTTCATTCATTCGGATCAAGGTACCCACTATACCCATCCGGATTTTCAGAAGAAAGTGAAACGTATGGGCTTTGGACAATCCATGTCCAGACGAGGGAACTGCTGGGATAACGCTCCGCAGGAGTCGTTCTTTGGTCATTTTAAGGATGAAGTATTGCTGAAGGACTGCACCACACTGGAAGAAGTCAAACGAGAAATTAAATCATATATGACCTACTACAACCACTACAGATACCAATGGAACTTAAAAAGGATGACCCCTGTAGAATACAGAGATCACCTTCTTCGGGCCATGTAGGTCTTTTTTAGAAATGTCCTTTACATAGGGTACAGTTTACTCTTGTCCCCAGATTTTTTCAATTCCCTTTTCAAGGTGTAAATCCGGTGACAAAGGCGCACGCTGCGCTTCTCCAGGTCTTTTCTGTCCCCTTCGTTGCCGTGTCATTCTTTAAATAAATTTATTAGGCATACATACACCCGAATGCCGATTAATTAACTTGGTTTAATGGGTATGGACATCATAACAATTGATTTGTCTGTGATCAATGTCATTTCGCGGCCATTTTATTTTGTCATTTTGTGGTGAATTCACAGAAATAGGTTTTCTCGATCTTGAATATGCATAAAACCCACCTGTATAATAGGTTATAAAGAAAACGTGCAGAGATTACCAACTAAACTTATATCAAAGAGGTGTTCCTGATGACCGAGAGCATGAAGGAGGACCACCACGAGTTTTTGGATATCATTTTTTTTACACCGTCTGAATTCGAGAAAGCCGGTGGCGCCTGGCCGATTCGCATCGGCCGTAATATAGCCAAGAGCAACTATCATATTGGCCCTCGTACCACGCCTTATCATTATTTGCTGTTTGTGCTGGAGGGGGAAGGTACATTTATCCAGAATGGAGAACGCTATTCCCTGCGTGCCCGCGATGCATTCTGCCTGTATCCGCAGGTTACCCACGAGTACTGGTCTGACCCGAAGGAGTCTTTGCACAAAATTTTCATTGCTTTTGATGGAAAACATGCAACTGAACTTCTGGCACGAATCGGGCTTACCCCAGACGCGCCACATCGCTCAGGTGTACTCACCCCGGAGACGGCAAGTGGCATGCGTGCCTTTATGGAAGAGGTTCGCAAACCTCAGGGAGGTGCAAGCGACCTGGGACGACTGACCCGTTTCCTCGGATTGTTTGACCGGATTGCCAAATCGCCATCTACCCAAGTACTCCAACCGGACTCTGCTACGCCCTGGCTGCAAAAGGGCAAAGAGTACATGGATATTCATTTTGCCGGCGGTATCACCGTGGAAGGCGTATCTTCGCATGCTGGCGTGGATCGGACTCATTTTGCCAAACAGTTCCGCAAAGCCTATGATCTGTCTCCCATGCAATATATCCAGCAATTGAAAATGAATCAGGCCAAGCGTCTGCTCGTGCAGACTACACTAAGCTTAACTGAAGTGGCTCATTCCGTGGGTTACCCTGACTTGTTCTCCTTCTCCAAAGCGTTCAAAAAGCAGGTCGGCCTGCCTCCCAATCGCTATCGCATAACAGAAAACAGCAAAGGGTGAGGAACTCCCTTTCACTTCCCCGCCCGTGATTCGTGCACCGAGCACCGAGCACCGAGCACCGAGCACCGAGCACCGAGCACCGAGCACCGAGCACCGAGCACCGAGCACCGTACCAAGTTTAACGGATTGCGATGGACTCCTGTATATCAGCGATCAGCGTTCTGCAAAATCCACCACCAAAAAAGGCAAGCCCCTTCAACCCGGGACTTGCCTTCTTTCTATACTATGATTCTGTTCTCTATAACGGTTCTGATTACGTTGACTCCAATGCCTATTGCTTTTTCTCATCCTTGCGTGCAAGTGGAATACCGTTTTCCTTCGCATACCATGCTTCATAATGATGTACCGCCACACCCTCAAAAGAAGAATGCGAGGAACCCAGATCGAACACCTTCGCAATCTCATCATCCATGTTGCTCATCGGTTTGCTGAAGAAAGTCAGGTGATCACCTTCATGGGTATCCGCCAGCTCGGCTCCAACCCAGACCTTCTTGCCAAGCTCATCCGCTTCGTCCAGCTCTTCCTTGGACAGATCATACATCTGCTGCCCGCTATCCCGGTAAGCCATGAGCGCCACTGCATCGAAGTGGGAGATGACCCAGCGGCTGAATGTACCGTCATCCTCAGCCGACTGACGGGCATCAAGCCAGAACGGAATTGCAGCGCTCATGTACAGCCCGGCATCCTCGCCCGCTTCCGTCCAGGCCTTTATGTTCTCGCTCCACTCTGCAATGACGCTACTCTCCTCGTTCTCCCAGCGTTTCAACTGATAAGGCTCCACATCCAGTTGAATGCCTTCAAAGCGTTCATTTTTGGCCGAAGATGTATTGTATGCTCGTATTCGCTCGATAAACGCAAGCCCGTCATCCCGCTTCTCCTTATAAGCCCAGTCTGCATGACCATTAAGCGCATGCACTTCGATCTCGGCCTGCCGGGCAGCCGCAATGAATTTGCGGTATGTCGCGTCTGGCACCTCATCCTGGATTTGCAGGAAAATGGTGTCCACACCCTGCTCTTTGGAAAAGGAGATAATCTCCGGGGTCTGCTCTGTAATAATGGACGCGTCCCACAGCCAGGTCGCTTTATGTTCCTCGGTAGAGAACCATTTGAACATCCAGGACAGAAGCAGCAGGCACAACACCACAGCCAGTACGGCCCATTTAGCCATACCCACCATCTTGCCCCGTTGCCTCATATATTTCCTCAGACGAGCAACGCTTCACTTGGCTCAAGCACAGGGTGCTGTACCGAGTGACCAATCTTGTAAATATGCGGATGTTTGTACGTCTGGAATGCATTACGCGTATCCAGAATCGGTACACCCATCTCGGCAATATCAAAGTAAGGCAGATCGCTGTGGTTGGTGATCAGCACGATGCAATCGTACTTTTTGAACTGCTCCAGATTGAACGCTTCGCTGTGTACGGTCTCGCCATGCTTGTCCTGGAAGGAATCCGCATGCGGGTCGTAATAGCTAACATTGGCTCCACTTTCCTTATACAATTCATATAATTCCAGTCCTGGTGATTCACGCAAATCCGCAATATTGGGCTTGTAGGACATCCCGAGCAACAGAATGTTGGATTTCCGTATAGACTTCGCGTATTCGTTCAGAATGGTTGATGTTTTGTTCAGGACATAATACGGCATGTTGTCATTGGTGGATTGCGCCAGCTCAATGAATTTGCTGTAGAAACGGAAGCCTTTGGCCTTCCATGACAGGTACATCGGGTCCAGCGGAATGCAGTGTCCACCGATCCCTGGACCTGGATAGAATGGCATGAAACCAAATGGCTTCGTTGCAGCCGCGTCAATCACTTCCCAGATATCGATTCCCATGCGGTCACACATCATCGCCATTTCATTGACGAAGGCAATGTTTACACTACGGAACGTGTTCTCCAGCAGTTTGGACATTTCAGCCACTTTTGGCGAAGATACAGGGACAACGGTTTGTACATATTTACTGTACAATGCTGTTCCAAGTTTGAGGCAGGCTTCGGTGGTGCCCCCGATCACTTTTGGTGTATTAAAGGTCGTGAATCGTCCGTTGGACGGGTCTACACGTTCAGGCGAGAAGCAAAGGAAGTAGTCTTTGCCTGCTTCCTGTCCGATCTTGTCCAGCTTCTGCTGGATCAGTTCCTCGGTTGTACCCGGATAGGTTGTGCTCTCCAGCGTAATCAGCATGCCCGGCTTCATATGCAGCTTGATCTGATCCACTACGGTCTCAATGTAAGACGTATCCGGGTCCTGATTTTCACTAAGTGGTGTCGGTACGCAGATGCTCAGGGCATCAATCACGCGCAGCATGCCGTAATCCGTGGTTGGCTGGAAACGACCACTTTGCATGACTTTTTTCAATTCTTCGGACGAAATATCGTGAATATAGGAATTTCCTTGATAGATGCTCTCTACTTTGGACGCATCCAAATCAATTCCGATTACCGTGAAACCTTGATTGACCATTTCCACGGCAAGTGGAAGTCCTACGTAACCGAGCCCGACGACGCCGAGTACCGCTTCTTTGTTTTCAATTGCATTCAGTAATGTGTGGAATTGTTGATTCTCCATGATATTCCCTCCGGACAGTGTATTTGGTTTATGCTTAAAATCCGTTTAAATAGATGTCTGTCTACTCTTGTTTCTCTGGTTCTGATTCATGGTGAAGCTAGGTTTTTACTGTAAACTTCATATGTTCAGCTGTTCTTCCAGGGCATCTGCTAATGCAGGCAACGCCTGATTCGGGCATCCAGCTCCACAGGTGAGAAGGGTTTCGTCATATAATCATCGACTCCGCTGCGGAAGCATTGACTGATCGTCTGCTCGACACGTTGCTCGGTCAATACAACAATTTTGGGTGGCTGCTCCATCTCCAGCTTCTGGATATGATGAATGAACGGCAGACCATCGATGCCATACAGATTCAGTTCGGTGAGCACCAGGTCTGGTGTGACTTTCTCAATCAACTCCAGTGCAGCCAGTCCATCGACAGCTTCATAGGTTTCGTATCCCTGCATTTTCAGACGCAACTGCAGGAATTCGCGTACCGTCGGATCATTGTCCACAATCAAAATGCGTTCCGGCTCGTCCGCCGTAGTGTCCAGCGTGTAGATATGAATTTCCGATGGGTCTACCAGCTTCGAAGATTCAGCCATATGCTGAATGGTTGCCTTTGAAGGACGCTCACCTTCTGTGAAACTTGCCAGCGTGATTTGCGGATCGGAACCAGGTACCGTCTCCTGCAGCTCATGCTTGATGCGAAGCCCCTCATAGTGAACCTCATCTAGCGTCAACCCTGGCAGCAGGACGGCAATCGCCTGTGTGGCTCCATCCTTCCACACCTGGAAGGCAGACTCGATCGTCTGCTCCAGATGTGTCCTGACCTGCTGCTCA
Organism: Paenibacillus hebaui; assembly: GCF_051934385.1. Classification (NCBI taxonomy): domain Bacteria; kingdom Bacillati; phylum Bacillota; class Bacilli; order Caryophanales; family Paenibacillaceae; genus Paenibacillus; species Paenibacillus hebaui. The sequence continues at coordinate 4,846,147 of NZ_CP196836.1, forward strand.
GGTTGAGACTGTCCTGCACAATGGATGAACATTAAGCCACATGTTTCGGCACCCGTTTCCTTCAAACCCTGTTCCACACTGCGATACACATTAACCTCAGCCTCACGCTGCAATGTCGCCGTATTTGGCATGTTCTTTTCCACCCTTCTCCTCGGTTATCTATACAAGTCCAACTAATGGGTATTTACACTGACACTTCGATAACAGAACAACCTTCCGATCGCTGTTATCCCCAGATTTTTTGATTCCTTTCTGAAAGGGAAATCCGGGGATAAAGGCGAACGCTTCGCTTCTTCAGGTTATTTCTATCCTCTCCGTTATCGTGTAAATGTCTAGTTGAACATACATAGTGTTTCTGCAATGTTACCTTGATTACGCTGTGCTCAAGCCGCTTCGCTTGACCCTTTTTCTTCCTCAGACCAGCTCTGGCGTGTCATGGTACCCCATGAATTGTTTTTTTGCATGAACTGAATGTGACCCTGCAATCTCCACAGCACGCCCAGTTGATGATAGCCGACAAATTTCAGAGCGGAGTAGACCAGCATTTTGACCAGATCGGACAGCTTGTTATACCGTTTGAATGCAATTTCCTCAAGCACAAGTGCGCCTACACTCAGCAGATAACCACTCACAATGTTGAGCAATCCAAACAGAACAAGTATCGGCCACTGCGTCATATCCAGAAGTACATATCCCGTGAGGGCGAGAAGTCCGGTAATTCGAAAATACGGATTGAACGCTTCAAAAAGGATGTTGTATGGCATGGTCAGCATCCCCATGACCTTATATTTCGGGTTAAACAACATGTCACGATTCTCAAGCATGTTCTTCAGATTTCCGCGTCCCCAGCGCTTGCGCTGACTGGACAGGATTCGGTACGAATCCGGTGCCTGTGTCCAGCACACCGCTTCGGGACAGAAGGCTACGCGGTATTTCAATTTGTTCTCCAGCATATAACGATGAAGCTTGATGATAATGTTCATGTCTTCACCCGGATAACCGTCCCGATATCCTCCCACCGCGATAACTGCGTCCTTGCGGAATAGGCCAAAGGCACCCGATACGATAATCAGACCGTTCATGTGACTCCAGCCGATCCGTCCGCCCAGAAAGGCTTTGAGATACTCGATGGACTGGAACATGGGCCAAATCTTGCGAGGCAGTGAAACATCCTGTACCGCCCCGTTCTCGATTTTGCAGCCGTTGGCTATCCGTACATCGCCACCAATTGCTACGGTCTCTTCGGGATTCTCCATATACATGCGTGCCATGCGGATCAGGGCATCCTTCTCCAGCAATGAATCGGCATCGATGGAAGAAATCAGTGGATAATGGGACAGGTTAATCCCTGCATTGAGTGAATCGGCCTTCCCGCCGTTTTCCTTATCAATGACATACAGATCTGGGAATTCCGGGTTGTGGTATATCCCGCGAATTTTCTGACAGGCAATCTTGCCCCGAATCTTCGTATTGGGTACCGGCTTCAGGCGATATTCTTCCAGAAGCACCTTCAGGGTGGTGTCACTGGAGCCATCATTCACCACAATGACTTCATAGGTTGGATAATTCAGCGTCATCAGACAGTTCACATTTTCAATAATCGTCAGTTCCTCGTTGTACGCAGGCACCAGCAAGGAAACCGAAGGTACCAGTTCCGATCCTGCCAATGTATTGTATTTGGAATAATGCGACCGCCTGAAGATCGTCCAAATGTTACGGAATGATAGAGCTAGAATGGAAAAATAGAGCGTATTTACGGCAACGACATAATAGATTGCTACCATGCCGTAGATTAATAATAGATCCCTAAGCAGTGTAATCCCCTCCTACCGCAGCTACACCTGTACGTTTCTTGCTTGGCCGATTCCCTCGTACGGGACCGAAATACCGATCATACAGCAGCCTTTTTTTGTTATGTGCAATCATCTGGTCCACGGCTTTGTGGTCTGTTCCTGAGTACTGCATCGTGCTCTCGATCTGCTGCATCGCAATTTCGCGTTCAGCTCCTGTACCTTGTACCGCAGCCTGACACAGGGCTTCAAATCCCGGTTCACCCAGCTTGCTCAGGCTCTCCGCACTGTTATAGCGAACGCCCCAGTCTTCATCCCGCAGCGCTTTGCGCAGCAATGGAATACTGCCTGATGCATGCTTCGAACCGAGCGCCTGAACCACCTCGGCACGCACTTCCGGGTCTGAATCCTGCATGAGTTTCAGAATCGTCTCATCCCGAAGTGCCGGACTTGCGCTAAGATACAGCTTCACTGCTTCAGCTCGTACATCCTGATGTTCTGCGCCAACCAGTCTGTCGAGTGCAGGCATCACTTCTGGTACAGCCTGTCCCCACATCGCAACGAGCCCTACTTTGACCAAGTCGGGATTGCGATCTTCCAGCAACTCCATCAGAAGTCTGCTGGTGTCCTGACTGGTTTCGAGCAGAATATCAGCTGCCAGATGATGAATCGATTTTCCTTTGCTCAACAGCAGTGCGAGCATGTCTTTCAGTTCACCCTGCCGGGTCGTACATCTTGCAATTGAACGAGCAATCATAATGGCCATCGGGCCGGGCTTCTCATCCTTGAGCAAGGCCATCAAGCCTGGCACAGCTTCCGGACAACGCATACCGCCCAGACGATAAGCCGCATCGATCTGGCGACCATAACTCAGACGCTCCAGTTCCTTCAGATCATGCTCTACAAAACCCGCTTCGCGGCTCAGGACAATCAATTTGTCACGATACTCGCCCTTGAACTGGTCGATCCATTCAATAAGCTTGTTCTGGATGACCCGACGCTCCATGGGAGCCAGCTTGCCTGGTGGTAATCTCAGTGGGCCATCCTCCGTCAACGCCGTCTGCAGATAAGTGAAGTAATCACGCTGCTTCAGCTCATAAAATTCGGTCTTGCTCCGTTTGCCGTTGTGGGACATTTTCATGGCAAACAGCAGGATCACCCCCACAGCAACGAGCGCTGTACAGATGTATAGAAATAGATAAGCCAAAGCCAAATTCGGAAACATGTGAAAAGGTCCTCCTTTATACTCATTTATTCGGTCTGAAAACTAGGAATTTGTTCATAACGTTTCTTCATTTCTTCGTAGCTTAGCTTCAGTCGCTCACTGTACTGCACCTGCTCCCATGGCTGCCAGCTGTACACAGGCAACGTGTTCACATCCAGTGTCCTCTGTTCGCCACCAGGCCAAGAGATGTTGCCAGTGGAACGATCCATTAGCCAGGGAATCAGCGTTATGCCTTGGACCGCAACCGTTTCGAATTCCTGTCCACCCTTCAGCGCGCCATACTTGATCGCTTGTAGTGAACTCGGGTCACCGAATCCAAGCAGCATCCAGGGAATACGCATCTCCACCTGATTACCGCTATACTGCCAGGCCGTTAACGAATCCGTATCGGACTGACCCGGAGCTGTTGTTCCCCGCTTCAATGTACCCACCTTTTCATTCATGAACGGTTGCGCGGACCGGGTATCCGGCGGGGTCATTCTCAGGCTGACTACCAGATTCCATGGATGAAATGGATCTGCCACATTCCCTTGCTCTTCGGGCAGCATCACGTAACCGTCCTTGCCGTACAGGCGCTGGTTAAAGTCATAGTCCTTGGCGATCTCCACCTGTGATTCAGCATCCTGTCCCAGCGTGATCACCGTTTCGAGACCATCACTGAGGGTTCGATTCGGCAGACGCTTGCCAGGCTGATTGCCACCATCCAGCGTATTCGTCCCGATGTGCAGCAAGGTCTGGTCCGGGTTAAAAGGTTGATCCAGCGTCATGCCAATGTACAAGTAGGCTTCATCATGGGTCATCTTCATCTCCTTGATGCCATCCACCTTGCCTTGCCAGACGGTGGTCTCTTCGTCCTTCAGTTCGTTCCAGTCATCCAGCTTTCCGTCGATGGTCAGCTGTTCCTGTTTACCTGGGTCCATGGCGAGCAGACCAAACATCTTCTCATTCGTTAGCACATTCAGCCAGAAGGAGCGCCGATCTGCCGGAATTTCCAGCGGCATCGTGTTCCAGGTTTTTTTGAACCATTCATCCTGCCACATGAACAAAATCGCTCCCGCATACCCTTCGTCATAAATATCCTGGGTCAGCGACGCGTCGATCTCTCCCTGCTCTACCTCGTTATGCCCGCCCTGATCCCGGCCTCCCATCCCCAGATGGGAAATCCCAAGTGAAGACGGTACACCATACTCTGTAATCATTACAGGCATATCGGAAAACTCGGCTTTTAGCCTGCGCAGATAACTTTTGTACGTATTGTACTCGCCGTTCGCATCTTGGATAGTCCGAAGTGTTGAGTCCGTATGGAACAAGTCCGGATAATAAGGGTACACATGGTACGCTGCAAAATACCCGCCCTGCCACTCTTCCGGCTGAATGTGACGCGCATCCACACTGACCAGATCCTCCTCAAACAGCGGCTCGCCCGGATGATCCAATACATCGGTTGTCACCCAATTGGTGAAGGTCATCGGATGCTCCCAGCCATACTTTTTCTCCAGGACTGCGGTATGATCCAGCAGCTCTGCCAGCCAATTCTCGAACGGTGATGCATCCTGCGTCCCGGAAAAATGAACGCCCTTGTACTGCGGCACATCCGGATGGCTCTCATTCGTGTTGTTCACCATCGAAGGGTCCCACTCGGTACCCACATGCCAAGCCATCAGGTATTTCCCGGCATTCGTCTTATATTTCCCGCTAGACTCTCCCTGCTTGGCAGGAATGTCCGCATCGCCATAGACAGCAGATACCGCTTTTTCAATCTCCTGTTTGAACGTCTGCTCAATATGGGCAGCATAGGCATCCTGCTTCTCAATCAATTCTTCTTCTGGCGACCATATGCCCTGTATAAAATATAACGGTTGCTCGCGGCCACGATTATAATCGACCAATGCAGAGTAAAAAATCGGTTCATGCACCGTGTACACTCGGATTACATTGACTCCCAGATCCTCGATCTGCTGGAACCACCGCAAGTAATCCTCTTTGGTCAACGGGAACTCCCCGGGATAATGGCCTGGCGAAGTTGCGCCCAGGTTCACACCTTTGACGAACATCTCCCTCCATGTTCCATCCGGCCCATATTCCATGAATCGGTCTCCATCGGTCTTGAATTTCATCTCTGTGCCGTTCTCCGCTGTGTACGTAACGAGCTGGGGCTGCATGTAATGCCATCCGGCCAATAATCCACCGGTCACTACGGCCGCTCCTGTTAACATCGTCAACAACCAGCGTTTTCTTCTTTGTCTGCTCATGGCTCTTGATTGCTCACCTCTCTAGTATGCATCCTGCTTCATCGTGGATCTTAAATGACATGAAGGTTTGCGGGAAATCCCGCTCGGATGTCCGCTTGGGGTAGAGATGTCAGCGGTGTAGTTCTCACTATAGCTCTAAGACTCTGCATTTGTATCTAGGCTGATGGAAGCAATCATAAACTGCAACATTCTGCCCATAATTCGTAAAAAGCGCCATCAACTGGCATGCAAGAGCCCCTCTGACTCCTATGCTCCCTAGACACGAACTTATGCCACGGTATCCATCGGTTTGATGGGTTCCATCCTGGCACGTCTCTACCCGTTATTGTTATATACAACGCGGATTACAACATTGATTTTCACTTGAACACTTACCCCATTAAACGCAAGGTTTATTTTAAAGTTGCGGACATTTTTACAGTATTAACCATAAAGATTACAAAATTGATACTATAGTCCGATAATGTATCCGCAAAAATCCGCGCCCTATCAAGGTTTTCTGAAAAATGCAGAAAATGAAAAAAGGACGTCAGTCCCCCCTATAGGACTGTGCCCATTTTTATTACTTTTACAAACTGCAGAATGAACACCCGGTCATCACCCAGAAGTCACAGGTTTCTTACATGAAATGTAAAAAAGCACAACTTATTTCCTAAATTCTGACTCTATTAGGTCTGTTCAACAATTGTGTCCAATTTGCAAAATAATTCCGGTTGCCGCAACAGACATTGTCCGATATGCTTATAAAACAGGAACATTTGTTCCATACTGTAAATAAACTGTAAAATAACACGGTTGAATAAACCCCATTTCCGTACCAAAGGTGCATGTTCAAAAAGTCTGTTTTTCAGTACCGAGAAGATGGAATGAAGCTAGAAATGGAGTAGCGGAGCGTAGGGGAAACTACGTGAGCAACTACAATGTTTCCGAAGGAAACAACCTTCGCAAGCATCTACTTATTTCGGCTGAATTTCAACTTCGATGCTGATGATGCCGCTAGGCATGATTCGTAATCAAAAGCGGACTTTTTGAACAACCTCTAAAGCAACCGGATCATGGATGGAAGGAGAGACGTATTATGCCCCGCAAAGACGGACGTGTCATTATGCTGGCAGACTGCCAGTCGTTCTATGCCAGTGTGGAGAAGTCTGCACATCCCGAATACAAGGACCGCCCCCTCGTTGTAGCAGGAGATCCGGCGCGCCGTTCGGGTATTATTCTTGCGGCCTGTCCACTCGCCAAGTCCTATGGAATTACGACAGCAGAACGACTGGGCGAAGCTCTCGCCAAATGTCCGGATGTGGTTGTCGTTCGCCCTCGGATGGCCGAATACATTCGGGTGTCCCTTCATATTACGCGCATCCTTCAGTCTTACACGGATCTGGTGGAACCCTATAGTATTGATGAACAATTTCTCGATGTCACCGGAAGTTTGGACTTGTTCGGCGACCCGGAAACGATTGCACGCAGTATTCAATCCAGGGTTATGGATGAGACGGGCGTATACATTCGTATTGGCATCAGCGATACCAAGGTGGTCAGCAAGATGGCCTGTGATCTGTATGCCAAAAAAGTCCCCGGAGGCATCTGTACGCTACCTCGCAAGGATCTACCGTCCACTATCTGGCAGAAGCCTGTGCGAGACATGTTCATGGTCGGCTCCCGAATGGCGCAGCATCTCTATAAGATGGGGGTTCATACGATCGGTGATCTAGCCCAGACTCCGCTGTCCCGGCTGAGAGATCGTTGGGGTGTGAACGGCGAGGTACTGTGGCGTATCGCCCGAGGTATCGATGATTCCCCGGTCAAACCCGGGACATATGCCCATCAGCAGCAGGGTATCGGACATCAGATGACGCTGCCGCGGGATTATGACTCCTGGGAAGATATCAAGGTGGTACTGCTCGAACTGGCGGAGCTAGTCAGCCGACGTTCCCGGGACAAATCGCTCATGGGTAATGTCGTCTCTGTAGGATGCCGGGGGCAGGATTACGATCGTCCGACCGGATTCTCACGCCAGATGAAGGTGAATGAACCTACCAATATCACCGATGAAGTATACGATGCGGCAGCAGCTCTGTTTCTGCGCCATTGGGACGGATTACCCATTCGCCGCATTAGTGTGTCACTGACCGGACTCGTGCCCGATTCCGAAGTCCAGCTGTCCTGGTTCGATGACCGTGAACGCAAAAGAGAACTGGAACGTGCCACGGATGACATCAAGCGTAAGTTCGGAGAGACCGCGATCATGCGGGCCTCCTCGCTCTGCTCGTCCGCGCAGGCACAGGACCGTTCTCATAAAATTGGAGGTCACTATAAATGAGTAAAAAATTGCAGCAAAACGGGATCTTTGAGTCCTCACGCATGATGCTCCCCGAACACCGGGAAGCTTATATCATCCACCAGGAGCAACTTGCTCCCCGTACCCGGCCATCCCTTGATGCCCAAGCAGCAGAAGAAATGTCCCGTTTGCTCAGTAACTCGATGGTGCTTGGGGATGCTATCACCATCACCCTGTTCCATGAACATGATGATATCCGCTTTACCGGACAGGTACTTCGACTGAACTCTCCTGCCCGTACGCTCAGACTGCTTACGGAAAGCGGGACCCGGGATATTCAGATGAACCTCATTACGGATGTGGTGCTAGCCAATGAATGAATGAGAGGAATAAGCGAGTAAAGCTGAGAAAAACGAAATTTAAGAAAAGACCCAGCCGCTAAGGGCAGGGTCACTTTCGCAAATATTGAACTCGTCAATATGAACTATGTTTTATAGAGCACAGCCGATCAGGGGAATCACCTGTGTAGCTTCTCAGGCAAACGGGCTTGGTAAAAAAGGAGCATTCCACACTCACCCCAGCGTTGCGGGTATTCTATGATAGATGCAGCATAGCCGTTGCCATGCAGGACCGTGATCCTACGCTTCCTTAATGGGTACCTAAAGCAGCCAGCAAAGCGTATCCGCATCCGGTCATTTCGTTCCAAAGAAGCAAAAGGCAGATTTGGTGATTCATCGGCTACTCAGGAGGATGCAGAAATGGATTTTCAGAAAAAACTCCAGTCGAACTCTTTGGAAAGGCGCTCCAGCAGATGAACTCCAGCGATGCTGTTGCCTTTCCGATTCAGGGCCGGCCCTACAAGACCAATACCAAACTGGCCTGGTACCAAGGTGAGAATCCCACCGGATACACCACTCTTTGCGGGCAAACCGACCTCGATTGCGAATTCACCGGATGCATTATACATCCCGCAGGTGGTCATGAAGGTTTTGGCAATCTGTACATAACGGCGAGGGATGAGTTCTTCGCCCGTAATCGGATCAGTTCCATCATAGGCTAACACCAGTGCCATCCGTGCCAGATCCGCACAGGTTACTTCAATGGAGCAGTGACGGAAATACACGGCGAGTACATCTTCCACGTCATCCTTGATTACACCATTGTGCTTCAGAAAATAACCAAGTGACCGGTTCAGGTGACCGCTCTCCGATTCGGACTCGAATACCTCTTCGTTATAGCCCAGCCGATCATTATTCGCCAGCTTGCGGAAAAACTCCAAAATGCGCCGGGATTTCTCTTCCTTGCAATCTCCGCCAATCAGAGACGATACCGTAATTGCACCCGCATTGATCAAGGGATTAAACGGAATGCCCGGCTCCACCAGTTCGAGCTTGATCATTGAGTCATAATCATCCCCGGTGGGTTCTTTTCCTACATTAAAGAAGACTGCTTCTTCCCCATGATCCATCAGGGCCAGAATAAGGGTAAATACTTTGGAAATACTTTGCATCGTAAATGGAACACCGCAATCCCCTGCCGACACATCGTTACCTTCGGCGTCCATGATATGTATACCGAGCTCATCCTGTGAGGCTTTGACAAGCTCCGGAATATAAGAGGCCACTTTGCCCTGCCCGGTGTGCAGACGACTGGTCTCCAGCCACTCCGGCAGTAATAAATTCAGACGCTCCATTGTTGAATTGCTCATATGCATCTCCTCCACATCTCTGGATGAGTATTCTGCATGTACCCGAATGGCGAGTTCCAATCGAAGTGATGCAAAATACCCGGATAGGTATGTATTACCCGTAAGGCCTGTTTCTTTACCGCTTCGCCTGAAGGTTCAATTCCAGGATCTCGCCAGGTAACCCCTCATAATCCCCAACCCATGTGGATACAAAGTTCTGTCTCAGCAATATTCGACGGGATGCCGCATTGGACGGATCGATTACCGCATAGAGTACAGCAATCCCTGCCGCCTGTGCCTGAATAATTAGCCGAGCCGCGATCTTTGTCCCATGCCCTTTCCCCCAATACTCCGGCAAGATCATATAACCCATTTCCGCTCGTGACGGATCGGATTCATCCGGGATCAGTTTGGCGTAGGCCATCCCTGCCCCATCTTCACCAGATATCCGATAATATCCACAATTATTGCCGAGATTATAATTCAGCATGGATTCAAATTCCGCTGTAGCTTCATGCTCGGGAAGAGCACGCTCCGTAATCTGTTGCATGACTTCAATATTGGACACAAGAGCATAATAATCGGCAAAATCAGGTTGCGTGTATTTTACGAAATTCATAATATACCTCCTCTGGATACCAAGCTTGGCTTTACCTCATTAAATTCACCTAAAGTATAACAGAAGCGAACGATGCATTGCACACAACCACCCGACAAGCCATCTGCTTCCGCCCACTCCAATCTCGGCTGTATCAAAAAAGCGGCCTCCGTAGAGACCGCCTGCTTCTTCTATATCATGTAGAACATCACTACGCTCAGCTTGCGCGAGATGAAGGGTTAAGGTTCATCCGTTTGTCACGTTCACGTGCTCGACGACCTTGACCCGGAGGTGTAATAATCAGAGCCAGCAACAGAGAGACCGCACAGAGTACAGCAATTACAATAAAGGTAAGATGGAATCCGCCCAGCAGGGCGCTAATAAACGATCCGGCCAAAGCACCAAATCCAAATCCCTGATAGATGACGCCGTAATTTTTACTCTGATTCTTCAGTCCAAAGTAGTCGGCTACAATCGCCGGAAATACCGTAATATTCCCGCCGAAGCAGAAGGCTACTGCCGCCACACAGGCGAAGAAGATTCCGAAGGTCAGTGGCACCAGACTAAGTGTCATAACGGCTACTGCGGTAACAAGCAGCGCTCCCGCGATGACCTTCATCCGCCCTACTTTATCAGACAACGCACCCAGAATGATACGTCCAGCCGTGTTAAAGATCGCAACCATGGCTACTGCGTTCGCAGCCGTAGCTACATCCAGCCCTGCGAGCTGCACGCCGATATCTTTGACAATACCGATCAGATACAATCCGCTCATACACGCCGTGAAGAAAATAACGAACAGCATATAAGCTTCTTTTGTACGCAGCATTTCTTTGACTGTATAATCACGACGTACTTCCACTTGTTTCGTTCCTTCAGCACTGCTTGCCGGGGCTTGTTCACGAACAACGGCGTCACGAATCAGGAATGATCCGGCAACTACCAGAACAAGGACAATCACTCCCCAATACATAAATGCCTGAGCAGGACCAACAGCACCAATTAATGCCGAGTTCACATATTTGAACAATAGACTACCGGTACCGAAAGCTCCGACGGAGATGCCCGAGATCAGACCTTTTCGCTCCGGGAACCATTTGATCAGATTAGACAACGACGTAATGTATGCCGTGCCATCCGCAAATCCAACCACAAATCCGGCCAAAATGTAAAGCAGTGTTAACGACGTCACTTGAGAACTAAGAACAAGTCCCACCCCAAGCACAATCCCGGCTACACGAATCAGGCGCTGAAGCCCCCAACGTTCCTGCAACCGCCCCGCAAATAATGTAGCAATTGCCAAGGCAAAACTGGTAATCGAAAAAGTTATCGCGACCGAGCTGACGTCCCATCCGAAACGATCAGACAGCGGTTGGTTAAATAAACTCCAAGTGTAGATGGTTCCGAGACCCATTTGAACAATAATGGTTCCCAATACAATAAGCCAGCGATTCATTTTCGTAGGTGCAAATGTTGATTCAGGTGTTGATGAAGCGGATGAAATAGCTGCTTTCATCGTGATCTCCCCTTTGCCGATGTCATATATATGAATGCGTTCACAAGCTAATCATACCTGAAAGGGGATTCACTACATCGATTTGAGCATGAGTTGCATCAGAAGCGGAATGAAATGCCTCTAGATGCGCATGAGCTGCCTGAATTCCTTGACCTTACCACGACTCACGGGTACTTCAGCCTCCAGATCGCGCAGACGGAGCAGATAGGTATTGTTAAACCAGGGCACAATTTCACGGATTTGAGACAGATTCACCAAGTAGGAGCGGTGGCAACGGAAGAAAGTGTCCTGCGGCAGACGGCTGTGAAAATCCGTAATGCTCGCCGGCATGGTGAACTCACCATTTTTGGTATACACCTTCGTCACTTTCTCTTGCGCTTCCGCATAATAGATATCTGCTGTGTCCGTAACAATAATATTCTCATTACGCAGCAGATTAATTCTTCTCCCTGTCAGGGAATCGATATCCCGGATTATAGCTCCCTGTGCAGAATGTCCACCATCAGCAATAAGGGCCTGTCCATCCTCATCAGGATGTTCGTCTGGCACATGATCACGTTTGAATGCCGTCTCCAGCTTATTCAGCATCGCTGCAATTCGTTTCTCATCATAGGGCTTCAGAATATAGTCAAACGCCTCCAGCTCAAAGGCCTCCGCAGCATGTTCCTTGTACGCAGTGGTAAATACAATATAGGGTTTAATGGCAAACTTCCCAATATGATGCGCCAGCATCATGCCATCCAGCGAAGGAATATTGATATCGAGAAAAATAACGTCGACTTCCTGTTCTTGCAGAAATTTCAACACATCGAGTCCATCTTCCAGGCAAGCCACCACCTCAATCTGGCTATGTTCCTGTATTAGATAATTCAGTTCCTCACTTGCAGGAATCTCGTCTTCAACAATAAGGGCTCTCATTGATCATTCATCACCTTGTAACGACATCTCCTTTGGGCACATCAAATAGAATATCGGTTCCTTGCTCCAGCCTAGTAATAATCAATCCTTGTCCATAGATGAGCTTCACCCGGCGATGTACATTATACAACCCGATCTGGTTGCCTGGCATACGGTCATGGTAGACCTGCTCTATAATGTCTGCTCCAATGCCTGCTCCTGTATCACTGACACCGATTCGTACAAATTCAGGATAATCCTGTACCCGAATTCGCACAGTCCCGGGTCCTTTGACCTTAAGAATGCCATGAATAATGGCATTTTCGACGAGCGGCTGAATCACCAGACTTGGAATATGCACAGCCACTTCATCAATATCATAGATGACGTTAAGTCTGCTGCCGAAGCGGGCTTTCTCAATTTCCACATAATTGCGAACCTGCTCCAGCTCCTTGTGAATGTCGATTAGTTCATCTGATAGCTCCAGATTATATCGCATATATCCCGACAAATTCACAATCAACTCACGCGCCCGATCCGGCTTGGTGCGAATGGAAGAGGCAATCGCGTTCAGCGCATTAAATAGAAAATGAGGATGGATCGTGGTCTGTAATGCACGCAGCTCCGCTTTATTGGCAGCAGCCTTGATCTCCTCCACCCGCGACACCTCCATCTGAGTCGAGATGATCTGGGAGAGGCCCACAGCCATCGTTTGCAATGGATACGTAATTTTGTAGGCTTTGCGGTAATAGATTTTGAGCGCTCCCGTTATTTCCCCCCGCTCTTTGAGTGGAATGATTAACAGGGAGTGGATATCCGGCGTTTTTTCATCAATCACATCATTGCTGATCGTAATCTCTCCACTGGAGATTGTCTTCTTGGTCATTTCACTAATGATTTCATTGCCGATGTGATATCGTTCCTCACCAAATCCCACATAAGCCAGTACATTTCGGGTATCCGTAATCGCAACCGCATCGGCTTGGATATCCTCCTGAATAATCCGGCAGATCGTTCGCAGAGAATCCTCATCAATGGAACGGAAGTATGGCAAGGTCTTGTTGGCAATGTCCAGCGCAAGCTTCGCCTGCCGAGCTGCAATCATTTCCTTTTCTCCTTCGACACTCTGCACCAGCAGCACAATCAGTCCAATATTCACCTCGCCCAATATCATCGGCAGTGCAATCTTCGAGACAATATCAGCACCCAGTGGATCGGGATAGGAATACAGCAGGATAAGCAGCATCGTGAGTGCTTCACAGATCATGCCGGCACCAATACCGATGATCCATCGCTTTGGCTTGGGTGTATACTTATGTATATATCCTGAGACCAAACCTGCAAGGATACTCGTGATCAGACATGGGATCGCCGTGACTCCATCCATATCGATTAAGTAACGATGCACCCCGGAGACAATCCCCGTAATGATACCCACAGGCGCTCCAAATAAAATCCCACCCGACAGGACCGCAATAATACGCACATTCACCAGCGAGCCTTCCACATTAATACCGGTATACGTTCCGAAAATCGCAAATGCACAGAATAACAAGGTAACCGCGATGTATTCCTGCCATCTCAATTTTCCCTTTTGCAAAATCTGTCTAAACCGTGGTACCCTCGACAGGAAGAATAAAAATATAATTAGCAGCGCCGCCCGTTCGAACAAACCCAGCAGCATCGTAAACATCTCCGTCAACCTGACATCCCCCACATCCATCAAAAATAAACGCCCCTGATCATAGCAGCGTTTTCCTCACTTTGAGTTCTATATATGCTCGTATGCAACAGTTTACCGCTCCCTCAGGAGGAAAGCAAAGTCAATCCTGTGAAAACTCCACTTCAAGAATTCCACTGTGTTATAATTAATTGGATGGTTATGCCAACAGATAGACGTTATTCATTTAAGAAAGGTGTATTTGAATGTTGTTAATACTACTCATAGGTTCACTTCTGCTTTTTAGTGAATTGTGGTACATCATTTATTTTATTTCCAAGCGTACGAAGAACCCCAATCGCTCATCTGCTCATATCCTCAGAATCATCTTATGTATTTCGATCCTGGTACTCATAGTCCAAAACTACATATTTAAAGAAGCCCCTTATAACAACATTTTAATTTTAGTGTTTATCGCATCTTTAATAGCTACCAGCTCTTTCTTTATTCAAAATAAAGAGTGATACGGAGACACCATAAATGGGTTTTTCCCAAGCAAACACGATCCAAATCACTATTTTACAAATAGCATGTATCCCGTCGTTCAATACTTCAATATACCAACTCATTTTTTTGCAAAGTGCTTTTGGTATCATGCAACATTCATCCTGTCCTTACAAAAAAAGGGGTGTTCCATGAAGTCATAATGACTAATGGAACACCCTTTCCTACATACCACACACTTGAATGTAATTTGGGTTTTTAGAGTGAACTCCCAGTTACACAGTAACGGAGAGTGCAGAACCAATCTGGAGAAGCGAAGCGTTCGCCTTTATCCCCGGATTTTACCCTTTTGAAATTATAATATAAAAATCCGGGGATAACAGCGATCGGAAGATGGTACTGCACTCGGAGTGGCCACGTGTAACACCATGTAGTTCATTTTAACCCACCCAACATTACATCAAGCCTACCTAAACATGCCCCACAGCTTAATCAAATGAAACGTATTGTTCGGATCAATCTTCTGCGCAAGGACAAAAGCAACGAATTGTTCCTCCTGGGCCGTCGAAAAATTCTCGTTCATAATGACTGATGATGATCTGACCAATCTTCTTACCTTGGCCTTATCCTGCAAATCGGACTTGGTAACTCCATCAATCAGCTTTTTGATACGCTCTTTGACAGCGGGATTTTTCATCTTCGTTTTGATCCGCTCCACCAGCTGCGGACTGATTCCATATTGTTGATAACCCAAAACGTACAGCACCTCCCGAATAATGAACTCACTTCTTATTCATATGACAGGAGGGCTTGTACACTTGACCTTTTCTCACGCAAAATGTGGAAAACCATTGCTCCAAGGGCCCACTCAATCGATTAGATCACCCTGGAACACTTGCTGCTGCTGTAAAAATTCACGTAAAGGGGTGTAGTCGACAGACGTCCAGAAGCTGGCGTCGGCAATCAGACTGGACACGTCATCTCGCGCCTGCTCCAGCACGGCAAAATCCGCAACCATGTCAGCCAGACGAAACTCGGGCAATCCACTTTGCTTCGTACCAAAGAAATCTCCCGGTCCCCGCAGATCCAGATCTCGACGGGACACTTCGAATCCATCCTCGGTTTCCGTCATGACCTTCATGCGCTGCTGCCCCACTTCTGTCTTCGGATCAGCAATGAGCACACAGTAGGATGCATGAGCGCCCCGACCGACCCGGCCACGAAGCTGATGCAGCTGCGACAATCCGAACCGGTCCGCATCCATAATGACCATCAGCGTTGCGTTAGGCACATCGACCCCAACCTCCACAACCGTTGTCGAGACGAGAAGCTGAATTTCGTTGCTGTAAAAGTAACGCATCATCTCTTCCTTCTCGGCAGCCGTCATCCGTCCATGCAGCAGACCTACGCGGTACTTCGGAAAGTTCTGCTGCATCTGGATATGCAGGTCAATCGCATTCTGTACATCCAGCTTCTCCGACTCTTCAATAAGCGGACAGATCAGATAGGCCTGACGTCCCTGGTCTACTTCTCTGGAAATAAAACCAAGAACTCGCTCCATCATGTCATGCTTGACCCAATACGTTGAGATGGGAATCCGTCCCTTTGGACGTTCCGAGATCGTGGATACTTCAATATCACCAAAAGCCGTAATGGCCAAGGTTCGCGGAATGGGTGTAGCCGTCATCGTTAACACATCCGGGTTATACCCTTTACGACGCAAAATACTGCGCTGGTTCACACCGAAGCGATGCTGCTCGTCCGTCACCACAAGACCCAGATCACGGAAGAATACATCTTCCTGAATCAGGGCGTGTGTACCCACAACGATATCGATTAACCCCATTTGCAGGGATGCGATTAGATCTTTGCGCTTGCGCCCATTGACACTGCCCGTTAACAGCCCCACAGTAACGCCAAAAGGTTCAAACAGCTTTTGCAGTGAACGCATATGCTGCTCTGCCAGAATCTCCGTAGGCACCATCAGAGCCCCCTGAAACCCGGATCGAACTGTTGTATAGAGGGCAATCGCCGCAATAACCGTTTTACCTGAGCCTACATCCCCTTGTAGCAACCGGTTCATCGAATAGGGTGAACGCATATCATGCAGAATTTCAAGTTCAACCTTTTTCTGTGCATCCGTTAACTCAAACGGCAGACTCCGAACAAACTCGCGAATCGTCGTATTGTCCGTTATATGTACTACACCATCCATGCGATCCCGGTTCAAAGCGCGATACGCCTGCATCTTGAGTTGGAACAAAAACAGTTCCTCATATACCATCCGCTGTCTGGCCTGCTGGCCTTCCCGGTTATCCTGCGGGCGATGAATCCCGGCAATCGCCTGTTTGCGGGGCATGAATCCATATTTCTTCATGATAGATTGAGGCAGAATCTCAGGAATCATGTCCCCGAATTGAACTAAGCCCTGATTAATCGTTTTGCGCATCCAGGATTGCGTAAGCTTGCCGGTTACCGAATACACAGGCTGCAGCGTGCCCGAACGCCCGTCCCCTTTATCCGGGAATTCCGAGTCCGTTACAGTCATCTGCATGCGTTTTTGTTCCCATTTCCCAGTAATGACAATCTCCCGATTGGGCGTAAGCTGCTCCTTCAGAAAATGCCGATTGAACCAGGTGGCTGAAATCATCCACTCTTCCGTCATGATTTTACAGGTAAGGCGTGACTTTTTGCCATAGCGCTGCAACACCGGGATACCCATCACTTTGCCCTGCACCGTAATTTTATCCCCATCCTTCACTTCGCTGAGCGAACGCAGGCGATAATCCTCGTAACGGAAAGGATAGTATTCAAGCAGGTCTTTTACAGTAGAGATGCCAAAGGCGTGAAGCTCTCCCTCTTTGAGAGCACTCACGCCGCTAATTTGTTTAACCGATATTTCTTCCCATTTCATGTCTAATCCCTCATTCCGGAACAGGCCACATAAAGATAGCAATTACGCCAGGCCCAACATGACTGCCAACGACGGCTCCAATATTGGTATATACCACTTCATTCAGTGTAAAATGCCCTCGCAACTGCTCTGCACAAGCGATTGCTGATCCGGGGTCTGCAGTATGACCTACCGCCAAATTAACACGTTGACCCGCGAGATCCTGCTGAAACAGCTCAATAATACGTGCCATGGCTTTTTTGTGACCTCTGACTTTCTCCACTGCATAAATAACGCCTTCCTTATCAATGGACAAGATTGGTTTAATATTCAGCAGTGTTCCCAAGATGGCGGCAGCCTTGCCAATCCGACCGCCTTTCTGAAGATACTCCAACGTATCTACGAGAAAGAACAGCTTGCGGCTCTGCTGCATACTTTCGACAGCGGTAGCAATTTCAGCTGCTGTCTTCCCCTGTTCGGCAAGTTCAGCAGCCTGTACGACCAATAAACCATATCCATAGGATGCAGACTTCGAATCTAACACCGTGATATCAACTTCACGCTCCAGCAACGATTTGCCGAGCAATGCCGATTGATAGGTCCCACTCATGCCGGAAGACAAATGAATCGATACTATGGGCCGTTCCGGGTCTTCATCCAGCAGTGACTGGTAGATATTCATGAATTCGGTGGGAGAAGGCTGTGAGGTTGTAGGAAGCACAGAAACCTTCTCCAATTTGGCGTAGAACTGTTCCGAAGTCAGATCAACGCCGTCTGCATAAGCTTCTTCCCCGAACAAAACACGCAGCGGAACAATATGAATTCCGTATTTTCGGATCAATTCTTCCGGTATATCTGCGGTGCTATCGGTTACGATCGCAACCTTGTGGCTCATGAGATCCCCTCCTCTTTGCTTGAGTGCTATTAGTGCATGTTCAAAAAGTTAATTGGGGCCTTTTGAACAACCCTCTATTAGGACTCTACAGAGAACAAATAATAATACACCGGCTGTCCTCCAAGATGCACTTCTACCTCAGCATCAGGATATTGTTCTTCAAGCCATGTTACAAGCGCAGCTGTAATCTCAGAGGTAGCCTCGTCCCCTTCAAGGATAGTCACCACTTCATCTCCGCTCACCATCATCTGTTGCAGCAGACCTTCACATGCATGCAGCATGTTTTCATCGGTTGCTACAATTTTAGAATTGTGGATACCGATGTAGTCTCCCACTTTGATATCAAGCTCATCATATTGCGTATCTCTGACCGCATGAGTCACTTGACCAGATTGTACCCGGCTAATGGCATCGAGCATATGATCACGGTTGGTTTCCGCAGACTCATCCTCCTGGAAAGCAAAGGCAGCTGCCATTCCCTGTGGAATCGTCTTGCTCGGAATCACCGTAACCCGGCGCTCATCTTCAAGCAATTCACGAGCTTGCTGCGCAGCAAGTACAATATTGGAGTTGTTCGGTAAAATAAATACCTGTTCCGCTGAAATCGAACGCACGGCTTTCACAAAATCCTCGGTACTTGGATTCATCGTCTGTCCACCCGACAGAACCACATCTACCCCGAGACTCTGGAAAATCTCTGCAATACCGTCACCGGATGATACCGCGATAAAACCATAGGGCGCCATCTCATCTGCTGGTAACTCAGCTTGTTCTGGACTGCGCATCGTTTCAAGTGGAATCTCTGCAAACAGCTCAGGCGAAGGCGCAATGTCCATGCCTGTCGTCAGCAGATCACGATGCTGCTCACGCATATTGAGAATATGAATTTGTGTGATCTCTCCATAACGGAGGGCCAGGTTTAATACATCTCCAGGTGTCTTGGAATGCACGTGAACCTTAATCACTTCATCATCAGCAATAATAATGATGGAATCGCCATTAACTGATAACGCTTTACGGAATCCTTCGTCATCGAATGCGACGCCTGCATTCTCTCCCAGTTCGCGGTTAATAAAGAACTCCATGTCATACAGGAACTCAATATCTTCCGTTTCCAGTCTTGCTTGGGCGGACATGGGCATCTCTGGCACGATGACCTGCTGTGCAGGCTTCGCGGGAAGCACTTCTGGCATTGCAGGCGGTTTCAAAGCAGATGCCGCTGCGGAAGGTTGCACCTCTTTTTGCAGAGATGCACGACTGACTCCGTCACTTTGCAGCAGAACCTCCATAAAGCCCTCATAAATATATACAAGCCCCTGACCGCCTGAATCCACAACGCCGACCTGTTTCAGTACAGGCAGCAATTCCGGAGTCATTGCCAGTGCTTCTTTTGCTTTTAACAAAACCTCATTCATTAGCTCAGTGATATCATTCGTCCGTCTTGCGTAGTAGCTGGCATGTTTCGCCGCTTCCTTAGCTACGGTAAGAATGGTCCCTTCCACGGGTTTCACTACAGCTTTATAAGCTGCATCCACACCGTTCTGCAGGGCTGCTGCAAATTGGAGTGTATTCAGTTCCTCATAAGGAGCTGCTGAACGACTGAATCCACGGAACAATTGCGATAAAATCACTCCGGAATTCCCCCGTGCACCCATAAGCAGGCCTTTCGATAAAATACCGGAAGCTTCTCCGATGGAGGCAGAACTCTTTCTTTTAATCTCTGCGACTCCTGCACTCATTGTCAAATTCATGTTCGTTCCCGTATCGCCATCCGGCACAGGGAAAACATTCAGGGAATTGACGTGCTCTGCATGCTGTCCAAGTTGTTCCGCTCCGGCAAGAACCATTGCGGTGAAATCTGTTCCATTTAAAGAACGTATACTCAAGTGAGAAATCCCCTTCCTAGCTTGATACACGAACATCTTGCACCAAGATGTGTTCTGGTCTGTTCATGCACTAACGCTTAACGCGTTATTCTTCGTCCATACCTTGTCCGGCACAGGCATATAATACAACATGTCAGCCGGATTAACGGTCTGGGCGGCCGAACTGCCGATATCCCGCATTCTCTATAATCCCCTAAATCTGGGCATACAGATACGCACCGGTATCAAGAGCCGGCATGAATGCCGCATGGAGACTGGTGCCAATGATGGAATGCCACAGCGCTCAGCGTTGCCAAACAAGTAGCCCATCGACCTTTAAGGCCAATTTTTCTCCGGCTTCCCCGCGGAAACAGCCTGTTCACCGCTGTACTATGGACTATTCAACATTGTACTATATTAGACACGAGAAATAAATAAAGTTTTTGGATCAGTTGACGAAGCTTTTTTGATTATGATATTATATTTAAGTATTGTTTTATGCAGGTTAAGTAATGGAAATGATCCGGTTATGCCGGTTTGAACAACGCCATTAGCTACTGGAACCTGACCATTGCGGTCAGGAAGAACAATTTTAGTCCGTATGGATTGACAATCGTCTCTCCGAAGGATCACTGGTTATTTTAGGATAGGAGGTGTAATCTATGTCTCGCAAATGTTATGTGACAGGTAAGAAACCGGGCACCGGTAACCACGTATCCCACGCTAACAACCGTAACCGTCGTACTTGGGGCGTAAACGTTCAGAAGGTCCGCATTCTCGTTGACGGTAAACCAAAACGTGTATACGTAAGCACCCGTGCACTGAAAGCCGGTAAAGTGACTCGCGTATAATCACGCACAGCTGCTATAAATCGGGTAAGCAAAAAGCACCTTGTTCCTTGCAGGTGCTTTTTTGGTATTCTGAAATAAAATCTTGAATACCCACACATCAGCATGTGAATGTCCGCCGCATGGCACTTCGCAGGTCCGAATTCCAGATGATCCTGAAGCCAAAGCGGCGGTATTCGCCAATTGAAGCTTGTTAAGCTTATCAGTGCTTTTGAAACGTATTAAGAATTGCCTTTACAAACCCTCCCAAGAACTTCGGCAGTTTGAATGTGTAAAATTTCATACTTCACCCTCCCCATCATGCTCATGCGTCCGCCGTATCCTATGCTTCGGGCCTTCCTTACCTTAAACACGACAAAAAAGGCTACATGAGAAACCTGCTCATGTAACCATATTTATGCGGAACTCTCTGTCCCTATTCCACAATGACGAGCCTGATGGTCAGGTCATTTAGGTTTGGGAAGGGATATATTGATAGACAGCGATCATGAATACGCTCAGTAAGTAATACAGTATGCCGAATATCACAAAAGTAACCCGAAGTCTCGTGCGCTCAAATTTGCGGAAATACATAATGACAACCCCAACCCCGATTAAAGACGTAATGGCATTATACGGAGATTGAATGACTGCATACATAGCAAGCACCAGCGCCGTCACGAGACTCGCAGCCATCGTCCACAGCGTCTCCTTGAGGGTCATGCCTTAGCCTCCGTAGCTGCTGCGAATTTCGGCAATTGCGGCCGCACGATCTTCCCGACCAAATACGGCACTTCCCGCAACGAGAACGTCCGCTCCGGCTTCCACCACAAGGGGTGCTGTGTCCGCAGCAATTCCGCCATCCACTTCAATATGCACATCATGACGTCCTTTTTCGTTCAGCCAAGTGCGAATTTGTTTAATTTTGTTCATGGTGCCCGAGATAAAAGCTTGTCCTCCAAAACCGGGATTTACAGTCATGACCAGCACCATATCTACATCGTCCAGCACTTCCTGAATAGCACTGGCTGGCGTTCCCGGATTAAGGGCAACACCCGCCTTCACTCCCTGTTCCTTGATCAAGTGAATAACCCGGTGCAGATGTACGCAAGCTTCAGCATGAACGGTAATAACCGCTGCCCCCGCTTTGGCAAAGTCCTCCACATAACGTTCCGGGTTTTCAATCATCAAATGAACATCAAGCGGCAAACTTGTATGTGGAGCAATGGCTTTCACAATGGCAGGTCCAAGCGTAATATTAGGGACGAAATGACCGTCCATGACATCAACATGAATCCAGTCTCCACCAGCAGCTTGGGCTTCCGCCACTTCTGCGCCAAGACGGGCAAAATCAGCAGATAATATCGATGGGGCAATTTTAATCATGTTAGTACCTCCGCTTCTTGTCTTTCATTTCTATAAGGAACTGTTTGTAGTGCTGATAACGGCTTTCAGAGATCAGACCCTCTGCTTTGACTGCAAGCACCCGGCAACCCGGTTCATGGGTATGGGTACAACCCCGAAACTTGCACTGATCCGCATACTGAGCGAATTCACGGAAACAAGTGGATAACTCCTCCACGCCAATCTCCAAAAAGTCCAATTGGCTGAATCCAGGCGTATCGGCGACAAAACCACCATTATCCAGTGGTATGAGCTCCACGTGCCTGGTGGTGTGTTTCCCTCGGCCAAGACGCATGCTGATTGCATTGGTCTCCAGCGTTAGACCTGGCATCAAAGCATTCAACATGGATGACTTGCCTACACCGGATTGTCCAGAGAATACACTAATCTTGCCAGCAAGACGCTCCCTGAGCAGTTCATTACCTTCACCGGTAAGCGAACTGGTTGAGATGACTTCGTAACCAACTTGCTCATACAGTGCTTTCACTTCTGCCACGGTATCTTTGGCATCTGATTCTGGGCCAGCCAAATCCTGCTTTGTTAGTACAATTAGCGCATCCAGTCCAGCCTGCTCGATATGTACCAGGAATTTGTCCAGCAAGTTGAGATTCATATCCGGTTCCTTCACAGAGAATAACAGAACAGCCAGACTTACATTGGCTACTGGAGGACGGATTAGCTCCGTCTCTCGTTCACGGATCTCATCTACCGTTCCTTCTCCGTTTTCAGTCAACATATAGCTGACGCGGTCACCCACAAGCGGTGAGATTCCCCGCTTCCTGAAGATGCCTCTCGCGCGGCATTGAACAGCGGAGCCTTCAACCGAAGGCACCCCGTTGTCTTCCACTGGCATGACATAATAGTAACCGCTTAGCGCTTTAACGATGATACCTTCTGGCATAGCTCCGTCGCCCTCCTTTGATCTACAATACATAACACCTGAACGTCGGCAATAAGCCGTCCTTATGGACGGCTTGATGCGTTATCAACTTCCTTTTCCTTTTCCTTTTCCTTATCTTTTCCTTTGCCAAGACCTTTTTCATTATTCATGGCAGAGGGATCTCCCTCTGCGTTGTCCTCTTCACCGTCAACAGGTGTGTCAGGCTCACCTTCCTGTTTCGTATCCACGTTGCCTTCATCATCACCACCGTCACCTTGATCAGGCTCCTCTGTTGCTGGAGGAGGCGGCTGTGAACCTATTTCAGGCTCAATGGAAGGTACAACCACTGTTCCATTTTTGGCCTCAATATAGGAAACCAGATACGTATCCAGGAATTGACCATCACGATAAATGGAAACCACACCATCCACGTTTGGAGCCAGAACAAGCGGAATCGTCAGCGTCTGGAGAGACTTGATTGTCCGTGTTCCCCATTCCTGATTTTTGCCACGAGCATCCTCGAATACGATCCGAATTTTACTGCTCTTGCCTTCTTCTTTTGGTGAAACGTTAATGTTATAAGTGTAATTTAGTGCCTCAGGTGGATATCCTGTACTGATGAAAATGGTAATTTTGTCACCCGGATTCACCTCTGTACCTGCTTCTACAGGCCACTGCTGCGTCACTTTTCCCTGATCCACCGTATAACTTGATTCTTCCTGAACTTGAGCAAGAACCAGCCCTGCAGATTTAAGCTTATTCTCGGCCTCGCTTCGAGTAAGATTTTTCAAGTCAGGCATTTTCACCGTTTCTGAACCTTTGCTTACAGTTAAAATAATCTGAACAACGGCCGGATCGTACTCCTCATTCACCACAGGGGTCTGGGACAGAACAGTACCCGAAGACTTATCATTGGAGAATTCCTCCTTACGCTGAATCTGATCTTCTTTGATACCGAGCACAGTAAGTTGTTTGACAGCCTCATCATATGTTTTATCTTTAAGATCAATCATCTTCAACTTTGCTTTTTCCGCCCCAACACTCAGCTGGACTTCTGAGCCTTCTTTGACGATATCACCTTCGCGTCTGCTCTGTTCAAATACAATTCCTGGATCGATCCCTTCCTTGTATATGCGGATGACCTCATTACTTACAACGAGTCCATTCTCCTGCAACATTTGACGCGCCTTTTCTTCCGTTTGACTCACAACATTAGGTACCTTCACATCAGGCACAACAAGCATGCCTTTCACGTACCATACGACACCAACCATGGCGACGAGAATAAGAACGGTCAACGAGATCAACAACGCCGGCTTCTTCCAGTTCTTTGTTTTGGGCTTGCCCTTATTGTTATCATCGTCAGACTTCATCTCAGGTACAGCACCTGTCGACGTAACTCCACGCGGCTCCGGCTTGATCGCCGGCATAACACGGGTCGAATCGATGTCATCCTCATCTGGAAAATCAATCTTCGTTTCATTGCGTCTTTCTGGCATTAAACAGGTTTCTAGATCTGTCTGCATTTCTTTGGCCGACTGATAACGCTCCTGCGGGTTTTTACGCATGGATTTCAGAATGACATTTTCCACACTTTGCGGAATAAGCGGATTGAACTTTCGTGGTTCATCGAACTCTTCCTGCAAATGCTTCAAAGCAACACTGATCGGACTCTCACCCAAGAATGGAAGCTGCCCAGTCAGCATTTGATAGATTACAATACCAAGAGAATATAAATCCGACTTCTCCCCAGTAACGATGCCTTTGGCATGCTCCGGTGAAAAGTAATGCACCGAACCAACAACCGAGCCAGTCTGTGTAATGGTTGTGGATGTAACTGCACGAGCAATCCCGAAATCCGTTACTTTCACACGGCCATTCCGGCCAATTAATATGTTATGCGGTTTGATATCCCGATGAATAATCTGATTATGATGTGCATGATCGAGAGCATCTGCAATCTGGGAAGCGATTCGAACCGCTTCGTCCACCTGCAGAGGCGCCCGTTCTTTAATAATTTCATTCAGGTTCTTGCCCTCAACATACTCCATGACAATATAATGAACGTCATCTTCCTGTCCTACATCATAAACACTAACCACATTAGGATGGGAGAGCGATGCTGCTGATTGTGCTTCTCTGCGGAATCGGCGAATAAACTCTTCGTCATGCACAAATTGCTGCCGTAACACTTTGATGGCCACATTCCGGTTCAGCAAAAGATCCTGAGCCTTGTACACGAGAGCCATACCGCCGCCGCCGACACGCTCAATCACTTCATAGCGTCCGCCTAGCTGGTGCCCAATCATGACTCACACCCCGTTTCCGCTACCACGGAACCTTCCTTTTGCAGTTCGAACAGTGCAACCGTGATATTGTCATCTCCCCCAGCAAGCAAAGCAAGCTGAAGCAAGCGGTCAGCACGATCTTCCAGCGCCAGTTCAAGATTGCCGGCAACCTTAATGATCTGTTCATTACTAACCAGGTTACTCAGACCGTCACTACACAGGAGAAGAACTTCGCCTTCCTCCAGCTTGACGGTATCGAGATCGACCTTCACTTCGGCATCTGTGCCAAGTGCACGTGTCAGCACGTTACGACGCGGATGATGAGACACGTCCTCTTTACTGATCTGACCATTTTTGTACAATTCATTCACCAGAGTATGGTCTTCGGTCAACTGAATCACATGTTTGTTAGCAATCTTGTATGCCCTGCTGTCGCCAATGTGACCAATAACGCCCTCTGTATCATTCAATAACGCTGCAACCACAGTGGTTCCCATGTTATGGTACTTGTCATCCGTAGATGCGGTGCGGTATATGACTTCATTGGCATGCAAAATAGCATCGCTGAGTGCAGCAGACAGAGACGCATGGGATAGACCCGGTTCGAGCGTCCCCAGATCATGCACCAACGTTTCCACAGCCAGACGGCTCGCCGTATCTCCTGCGAGATGTCCGCCCATGCCATCAGCAACAATACCCAGAATATAACCTGTATCGAGATTGCGAATCCAGGCTGAATCTTCATTAACCGAACGCACCCGTCCGATATGGCTCACATGAACTGTTTTGATCAAAACGCTCTCACCTCAACTCCATATGCTTTGCACGAAGCTGGCCGCAAGCGGCAGCAATATCATGTCCCTGTTCACGACGAATGGTTACATTGACACCCTGCTCCGAGAGAATCTTCTGAAAATTGAAAATGTCGCTTCGCGATGTCCGCACGTACTTGCGCTCAGGTACATGGTTGACCGGAATCAGGTTTACGTGACAGAGCATGTTTTTAAGCACACTTGCCAGTTCTGCTGCATGCTCCGGCTGATCGTTTACGCCGCCAATAAGGGCATACTCAAACGTAATTCTCCGACCTGTTTTGGCCAGATAATAACGCAAGGATTCCATCACATCTTCAAAAGGAAAACGACGGTTAACCGGCATCAATTTGGAACGCAATGCATCATTGGGTGCATGGATCGAAATGGCAAGGTTAATCTGCGTATCTTCATCTGCAAACTTGTAGATGTTCGGAACGATTCCGCTTGTGGACACCGTGATATGGCGCTGACCGATGTTCAGCCCTTTTTCGTGAATCATGATCCGCAGGAAAGTCATTGTTGCTTCATAGTTTTCAAAAGGTTCTCCCGAACCCATGATTACGATGCTGCTGACGCGTTCGCCACGTTCATCCAGAATTTTCTGGGCTTGCACCACCTGAGCCACAATTTCACCAGCGGTAAGGTTACGCTTGAGTCCACCCAATGTGGACGCACAGAACGTACAACCAATCCGACAGCCAACCTGTGTCGTTACACAGATGCTGTTACCATAGTTGTGTTTCATGATTACCGTTTCAATCGCATGATCATCATGCAGACCAAACAGGAACTTCACCGTTCCATCTTTGGATTCAAACTTTGTAATTTCGGTAAGCGTTACGAATTCAAACTGTTCTGCCAGTTTCTCACGCAACGCTTTCGGCAGGTTGCTCATTTCACTGAAATCATTGACCCGTTTCACATAAATCCAGTCAAAAATCTGACCGCCGCGAAAGGCGGGCTCCCCATTATCTACAGCCCACTGTTGCAGCTCTTCCAGGGAATAATCATATATAAAAGGTTTCATTTTGTTGTCAACACCTATTCCTTCTTTTCTTTTCGTTTGGCTTCCTTCTTTGCGTTCCATTCGTCCTATTCTATCACAAAGACCACTTTACATCCATGTATACCCTTGACACCTGTACTTCATGCATTATAACACCTCAATGCCTGCATCGCACCCCATCATCACCTTTATCCGATGGTAGCCCTGAGTCTTATCACAAAGAAATCCGCCGAAGTTCCCCCCGGCGGCTATCCTTCAGTGCTCTATTAAACTGTTAATCAGCTATTCTTGTCAACCTGGCGATGAAAAATCCGTCACTGTGAGCATACTGTGGCAAGATCTGCACGCCACCATGAACAACCTTCCATTTGGCTGTTTCAACTCCAGACCAGGCAGATTCTTCAGCCGCCTTATATTGCGGGTGTCGGTCCAAAAAGTCGGCGACCATAAGCTCGTTCTCCGCAGGTTCGATCGTACACGTACTGTACACCAGAATACCACCTGGCTTTAAGAGCGGCGCGACCCGATCCAGCAGCTCCCGCTGCAAATTGGAGATATCCTCAATATCCTCTGTAGATTTGGTCCATTTGACATCTGGCTTGCGGCGGATAACACCCAAACCGGAGCATGGTGCGTCCAACAGAATACGGTCAAATGATGCCTCGGAATAACGCTCATCCAGATCAAGCGCATCGCCTGTAACGGCATCGATGCAGCTGAGTCCCAGTCGATCCGCCTGATCCATAATCAATTGACGTTTATGAGCATGTATATCATTGGCAACAATCCGTCCACGGTCCTGCATTTTCTCGGCCATATGGGCTGTTTTACCACCAGGAGCTGCGCAGCAATCCAGCACTGTCTGACCTTCCTCAGGCCCAACCGCTTCGGCTACAAGCATGGAGCTTTCATCCTGGACAGACAGCAACCCATCCCGATACCAGGACGTAAGTGCCATATTGCCACCACTGCGTACAAGAATACCATCCGAACTCAGCTGAGAAGCCTCTACAACTGCACCTGTGCTCTCCATCTCATGCATCAGTTTCTCCCGTGTAGTCATGGTTGTGTTCACACGAACGCTGACCGCGGGCGGCTCGTTATTCGCGCGACAGATTGCTTCCGCCGTCTCTTCGCCATATTGGCTGATCCAGCGCTGTACCATCCACAATGGATGAGAATGCTCAAGCGAGATGCGTTCTGCAACAGGCAGATGTTCAGGAATGCGCAGTTCATCCCGGTTGCGAATCATGTTCCGCAAAACACCATTCACCATACCGGAGATGCCCTGATGCCCCAACTTCTTGGCGAGGTTGACCGCTTCACTCACCACCGCGTGTTCCGGAATGCGATCCAGATATACCATCTGGTACACACTGATGCGCAGCAGGCTGCGAACCCAGGGTTGCAGCTTGGACACACCTTTGGCTACGTAACGTTCCAGAAAATAATCAAGTGTATTCAGCCTCGCAATTGTGCCATAGACCAACTCTGTAGCTAGTCCAGCATCTGCCGGGCTGAGATCGGCCTCTTTCAAACGTCGGTTCAGCTCAAGGTTGCTGTAAGCCCCCTCTTGCTCAACGGCACTAAGAACCTTCACGGCGAGCGCACGAGCAGAGGTTTTGGGCCGGGCGGAACGTGGTGTACCATTTGCCGCAGATTGAGATACAGACGTATTTCCTGCGCCACCCGATTTGCTCGAATTCGGACGGCGGTTTCCTCCGCCTCCGGATGCATTTCCTGTAGCTTTGTGAGTCTTTCCTGACGGGCGCCCCGGTGTATTTCCGCTCATCGCAGCACCGTTCCTGGTTTCAGTGTACCGCCACGGGCAAAGTCAGCAGCTTGCATCACCTTTTTGCCCGCAGGCTGAACTTCAGTAAGCCAGAGAGAACCCTCACCGGTACGGACTTCGATGCCATTCTTGTTCAATTGCAGCACTGTTCCCGGCTCGACTTGTCCAGCATCGGAAGACATCGGTACATCCACCTGATTTGGATTAGCTGCAGCCCAGACCTTGAAGACCTGCTCATCCCACATCGTAAACGAACCCGAGAATGGTACAAGACCGCGAATCTGATTGAACAGCTCGCGTGATGTGCGACTCCAGTTCATCTTCTCATCTTCCCGAGTCAGATTGCGGGCATACGAAGCCTCGGCATCGTCCTGAGGGACAGCCGTTGTCTCGCCTGCAATCAGCCTTGGCATTTCTTCCTGAAGCAATTTGGAGCCTGCTTCACTAAGTTTTACAAACATGGACCCTGATGTATCTTCATCCGTAATAGGTACTTCTACACGTGAGATCATATCCCCCGTGTCCAGCCCCTCTGCCATAAACATCAGTGTAACTCCTGTCACCGACTCCCCATTAATAATGGAACGCTGAATTGGGGCTCCCCCGCGATATTTCGGCAAAAGAGAGCCATGCACGTTCACACAACCTCGAACGGGCATATCCAGAACAGCTTTGGGCAGAATCTGCCCAAAAGCCGCAGTCACAATCAGATCTGGCTGCCATTCAGCCAATCGAGCCACCGCTTCCGGAGCACGCAGTTTGACGGGTTGAAATACGGGCAGGCCATGACGCTCTGCCGCAACCTTGACTGGTGTCGGCATAAGCACTTTTTTGCGACCCTGTGGTTTATCCGGTTGTGTCACGACACCAACCACATTATATCCCTCGGCTATGAGCATATCGAGAGACGGAACTGCAAATTCAGGTGTTCCCATAAAAACAATATTCAAATTGATCACTCCTTAATCACGACGCGGTCCAGTTTGATCGGCTGCAATTTCGTACACCTTTTCAGCAATATCCGTAAAGAGTACGCCATCCAAATGGTCAATCTCATGCTGGAATGCGCGGGACAACAGGCCACTGCCCGTAATGGTCAGTTCCTTGCCTTCGCGGTCCAGCCCCTTAACCGTAACCGTCTCAAAACGACGTACATCCCCGTTAATGCCAGGGATACTCAGACAGCCTTCAGGTCCAAATTGCTCTCCCTCACTCGAAATGATCTCAGGATTAATCATCTTGATCAAGCCCTGCTCATCTCCAGCATCAATAACAATGAGACGTTTCAAAATACCGACCTGTGGTGCAGCAAGACCTACGCCTTCAGCATCATACATCGTATCTGCCATGTCATCCAGCAGTTTCTGTACATTCGGTGTTACTTTAGTTACTTCTTTTGCTCTTTTGTGGAGTACTTCATCCGGTTCTTTCACGATAATACGAATCGACATGTTGTAGACACCTTCCTAATCCTCTTCATTATTTCAGAACACTATTTTTTTACTTCTTTGTTCTTAATCTATGTTTATACCGCTGTTTACATCCGCATTTTACTACCCAATGCTTACATTAACATTTGCGGGTCTACATCCAGACTAATGAGCAGCTTTTGCGCCTGAACATCATCGTCCATGCGCCGGACCGTTGCGAGAGCAAGCCCGATGGCGTCTACATCTCCACGCCATTTTATCATACATTGGAATCTGTATCTATTCTTGATCCGAGGAATCGGCGACGCTACCGGGCCAAGCACATCAAAAGCTTCATTGCTGAAACGATCCAGATTACCCAGCCAGCCAGCTGCATTTGCCTTTTCTTTCAGTATTCGTGTGTAATTCTCAGCCAGCCGGATCAGTACCGGAAGCTGCTCATGTGAGAAGGTCACCAGAATCAGGCGACAGTATGGCGGATACTGCAAATTGCGGCGATGCAATAATTCCTCACGGACAAACGAAACATAGTCATGCTGACTCGCATGTCCAATCGAATAATGCTCTGGTGTATAGGACTGGACAAATACCTCCCCTGGCAATACATGCCGACCCGCACGGCCTGCTACCTGTGTTAGGAGTTGAAATGTTTTTTCGGCAGCCCGAAAATCAGGCAAATTGAGTGCCGAATCCGCTGTGATGACACCGACCAGAGTAACATCTGGAAAATCGAGCCCTTTGGCTACCATCTGGGTGCCCAGCAATACGTCCGCCTTTTTCTCACGAAATTGCTTCAACAGTTTCTCATGTGAACCTTTTTCACTTGTGGTATCCACATCCATCCGAATGACGCGAATACCCGGGAACAGCTTGGCCAACTCTTCCTCCACCCGCTGCGTACCTGTTCCGAAATATCGAATATGCTCACTTCCGCAATCGGGGCACACTTCCGGTGCTGCTTCCGCATATCCGCAATAGTGACAACGAAGATTGTTCGAGCGCTGATGATACGTTAGCGAGATATCACACTCAGGGCAACCGGCGACATAACCACAACTACGGCACATGACAAAGGTAGAATATCCTCGTCGATTCAGTAGAAGCACGGTCTGTTCCCCACGCTCCAACCGCTCCTCCAGTCCTTTATGCAACGCACGGCTAAACATCGAACGATTTCCATCCTTCAATTCTTCACGCATATCAACGATTTTTACCTCAGGCAGCTTGTTGCCAAGTGCACGGGTAGGCATCTCCAGCAGAAGTGGTGCAAATTCATCATTGCTCTGTGAGCGTGCAGCATAGTAACTTTCCAGTGACGGTGTCGCTGAACCGAGGACAACGACCGCCTGATGCTGCTGTGCCCTTTTCACCGCGACATCACGGGCATGATATTTCGGGGTTTCTTCCTGTTTATATGACGTCTCATGCTCCTCGTCCATAATGATGAGACCAAGACGACTGAATGGAGCAAAAACGGCTGAACGAGCACCGATGGCAACCTTCACCTGGCCCTCGCGAATTTTACGCCATTCATCGTAACGCTCACCACCGGACAGACGACTGTGCATCACGGCAACCTGATCACCAAAACGTCCTTTAAACCGTTCCACCATCTGAGGTGTCAGGGCAATTTCCGGTACAAGAACGATCGCCTGCCGATCCTGCTCAATGCACTGTTGAATCGTCTGAAGGTACACCTCCGTTTTACCACTACCTGTTACACCATGTAATAAAAAGACGCCATGGCGCCTTTCCTGCAATCGACTATTGATATTGTTATAGACATGCTGCTGTTCATCGGTCAGTACCAGCGGCTCAGTCGCCTTAAACGTTCTGCCCTGATAGGGATCACGAAAAACTTCGACGTCCTCTGTTACGATCAGTCCCTTTTCCTCCAGCCCCTTTACTGTCGCTGCAGACACCTGAAGTGTGGATAACACTTCTTTCATAGGCATGGGGAGTAATTCTTTCATTTCCAGCAAAAAAGAAAGCACTTCTTTCTGCCTTTGTGCCTTTGCCGGAAACGTAGACAGCGCTTCTTCCGCAGCAGCCACATCCATTGCCAAATCAATGGATTTCATCGTTTTTTTATTCAGCTTGTCCTTAATGGCCTGACTCTCCAGCAGTACACCACCAAGCAGAAGTTTCTTGATCAGAGGTGCATGATTGGGATACTTACGACTCAGCTGTTGCAGAGGTACCTGACCCCGACTTTTCACAAATCGAATGATGTCTTGCTGTACCTTCTCCGAAGTTGATTCTTCTCCCCACACAAAAAGGACCTCTTCACCTGTATCTGCGCCTGTCATTTGTCCATCCAGGGCATCTCCAAGTGAGATATAACGTTCCGCTTTCCCTTTAAGGGCAGTTGGCACCATCACCTGCAAAGACAAAATACGGTTGCTGGCATAACGCTCACTCATCCATTCGGCTAATTCAACCAAATCTTCAGACAAAGGCGGAACGATATCCAGCAATTCCTGAATCGGTTTGAGTTTGAAGGACTCTGTCCCCGTGCGAGGCACCAGATCAACGACAAAGCCCTGGACTGTCCGATGACCAAAAGGTATACCGACCCTGCTGCCAATCTCAATCCATTCACGCATGGATTCTGGCACCAGATAATCAAAAGGTCGATCCGTCTGCTTCACAGGAACATCGACAATAACCTTGGCGATCTCCATATTAATTCCTCCCGGCAATGCGCTCCGCCGCAATCGAAAGCAACCGGCGGGCCACGTCTTCCTTGGCCATCACCTGAAGCTCTTCCACCAACCCTTCACGGTCATAGATGTGCACCGCATTGGTATCCGTTCCAAATCCCGCACCCGCACGGGTGATATCATTGGCTACGATCAGATCACAGTTTTTCCGTTCCAATTTCTCACGTGCATACATCTCTATTGAATTCGTTTCGGCAGCAAAACCTATCAAAAATTGATGGCTCTTCTGCTTGCCCAGTGTTTCAAGAATATCTATATTTTTAATAAGTTCAAGCGATAATGTATCGCCTTTCTTCTTCATTTTCTCAGTAAAAACTTCTTTGGGGCGATAATCTGCGACAGCCGCCGCCTTAACAACGATATCCGCATCTTCCCACTGACCTGCTACAGCATCATACATATCCTGCGCAGACTGTACCGGGATCACATTTATATTCGTCGGTGGCTGAGCCTGAGTATTGCCCATGATCAAAGTAACATTTGCTCCCAGATCAC
Source organism: Paenibacillus hebaui (assembly GCF_051934385.1). Classification (NCBI taxonomy): domain Bacteria; kingdom Bacillati; phylum Bacillota; class Bacilli; order Caryophanales; family Paenibacillaceae; genus Paenibacillus; species Paenibacillus hebaui. The sequence goes on from NZ_CP196836.1 coordinate 4,879,870, forward strand.
GTGCTGCCGCAGCAATGGCAAACCCCATTTTACCTGAAGAATCATTGGTAATATATCTTACAGGATCAATGCGTTCAATCGTACCTCCAGCGGTAACCACGACCTTCTTGCCACTTAACAAGGACATAGCCTCATTCTGTTCCCGTTTCACCGACTCCTGCTGTTCAAAGAAGCGTTCGACCACATCCACAATCGTCTCTGGCTCTTCCAGACGTCCTTTGCCAACATATCCACACGCCAGTTGACCTTCACCGGGTTCAATCATCATCGTGCCTCGCTCGGTGAGCAGACACATGTTATGCTTTACAGCCGGATGATCATACATATGCACATTCATCGCCGGCGCAATCATCACGGGAGCAGTCGTTGCAAGCAAGGTTGTTGAGAGCATATCATCGGCCATGCCATGCGCCATTTTGGCAATCACATTGGCTGTTGCCGGAGCAACCAAAACAAGATCGGCCATATCCGCCAGATGGATATGCGAGACGACGGAAGGCTCCCGTTCATCAAATGTATCACTATATACCACATTACGGGTCAAGGTTTGCAGTGTTAATTCGGTAATAAACTGTTTGGCGGAAGCCGTCATGATGACATGAACATCCGCTCCTTTTTGCACCAGCCTGCTGCATAAGGTAGCCGCTTTGTATGCGGCTATGCCGCCAGTCACACCGAGTACGATTTTTTTACCGTTCAACATGGTTATTCCCCCGATATATACGACGTTTATAGAGGTTGTTCAAAAAGTCCGCTTTTGAATACGCACTTATAAGGATGAATAGAGAAAAAAATAACAACCTCGCGGTTGTCAATTAAATCCGGCTTGCGCCGTATGCAGTTGAAGAGCAGCCGCTAACGGCTTACTCTTCTTCCTCTTCGTCCTGTCCTTTGATGACAACGAGCAGATCTCCATAAATTTCTTCGAGTGCAACGCCAACCTGTTTATGGGATCTGGCATTTCTCAACTCCGTTTTCTCACCTTCACGAAGCTGTCTAGCCCGGCGGGAAGCGGCAACAACAAGCGAATACTTGCTGTCAACTTTGTTCATCATTTCATCAATAGAAGGATACAGCATATTTACAAAACACCTCTTTGCATTAGTATAATCACAATTTGCCGCCTGACAGAATAAGGTTGCACCATTTGTTCACGTTAACCCGTCTGGGGCCGCTATCTATACATCCTATGACAGCAGCCCCACGAATTATCGCATTCTGAAGGCGGCAGATGGATTATTTATTGATCTTACAATGTTCGGCGATAATGATGCTTTCTATTCGTTTACACGCCAAATCAATTTCATCATTCACGACGGCGTAATCATACTGCTCCAGCAGACTGATCTCATCTACCGCGACGGACATCCGGTGATCAATCGTCGCCTGACTTTCTGTGCCGCGGCCCTGAATACGATCTTTAAGCTCGTCCAATGAAGGAGGCAATAGAAATACAAAGATCCCTTCCGGGAACTTTTCTTTTACTTTTAACGCGCCTTGGACTTCAATCTCCAGAATGATGTCACGGCCTTCGTTAATCGTTTTCTCCACAAAATCACGCGGTGTTCCGTAATAGTTACCTACATATTCAGCGTGCTCCAACAATTGATCCTCAGCAATCATGATCTGGAACTCCTCATGGCTTCTGAAGAAATAATTCACACCATGTTCCTCACCCAGACGAGGCTGACGAGTCGTTGCCGATACGGAATATATCAATTCCGGCACCCGTTTGCGCAAAGCGCTGCATACTGTACCCTTCCCGACCCCTGATGGGCCGGACAACACAACCAGTAGTCCTTTAGACATATTACACTCCATTTTATTCGTCGTTATCATCATCTTTCGAAGAAAGACGATGGGCGACCGTTTCTGGCTGTACCGCAGACAAAATGACATGATCGCTATCCGTAATAATAACGGCACGAGTACGTCTTCCGTACGTTGCGTCTATCAGCATATGACGGTCTCTTGCCTCTTGTATAATTCTCTTGATCGGCGCCGATTCCGGACTCACGATGGATATAATCCGGTTCGCCGATACGATGTTACCGAATCCAATGTTAATGAGTTTGATTGCCATAATCAGGTTCTTCCCCCTATACATGCGACTCTTTTGCCGTAATTTGGCTGTTCATTCGATATTCGCAGCTTGCTCGCGAATCTTCTCCAGTTCCGCCTTCATCTCGACAACACGGTTCACCAGAGCCAAATGGTTGGCTTTTGATCCAATCGTATTGACTTCCCGATTCATCTCTTGAATAAGAAAGTCCAACTTGCGGCCTACCGGCTCATCACTTTTCAGCAGTTCCCTGCTCTGTCCAAAGTGGCTGAGTAGACGCGTAAGCTCTTCCTCTATGTTAGAACGATCGGCAAAGACAGCAATTTCCATACCCAATTTATGCTCATCAAAAGGGAAAGAGCCTTCCTCCTGCATTTCCGTAAGCCTTTGTCTTAACTTGTTGCGGTAATCACTCACCACAGTAGGTGCAAGAGTAAGCATCTCGGTATGCAGTGATTCCAGACGACTAATCCGCCGTTCCAGATCACTGGCCAGATGAAGACCCTCGCGAGCGCGCATCTGCTCCAAACCGGTCAGAGCCTCTTCCAATCCCTGTTGCAGGACACGCTCCCATTCGTCCTTCTGTTCCTCCGTAAGAGAACTCGTCCCATCCGATTGAACCATGACATCTGGCAGTGCAAGCATATCCATGATGCTCGGTTTGCCCTGCATTCCATAGCGGATTTCCAGCTGCTCTGCCGCTTGCAGATAGGCCCTGACCGCCTGCTCATTCAGAACAGCGGGGAGAGCCTGGTCTTCATCTTTTTCTTTCATTACATAAACATCAATCCGCCCACGTTTTAACCGGCTCTGTACCTTTTTCCTCAAACCGTCCTCGTAATACGTCCATTCTTTGGGCAGACGCATCATCACTTCGCAATAACGATGATTGACAGATTTGACTTCCAATTGTACCTTATAGCCGCCAAAATGAAAGGCGGATTGACCGTATCCGGTCATACTGAATGACATCGGCATCACATCCGTTACACTATTGTAATTGATTATTAGGGTTGAAACAAGTAGGACATTGATGCTTGGACTTCTCCCATACATATTGGGTCAGTTCGGCCGTCATACTATAGAACATAAACGGAGTCATTAAATAGATGCCCTTGAAATGCTCTGTCGCTACATCCAGCAGTTCTTTGGCAATCTTCACACCCATGGCCCGACCTTCTTCGCCTTCCAGACCTGCCATTCGTGAACGCACTTCATCAGACAGCTGAATTCCGGGAACCTCATTATGAAGATACTCTGCATTTCGTCCGCTTGCAAGTGGCATTACGCCTACAAAAATGGGCACATCCAGATGTTTAGTTGCTTCATGCATAGCTACGATTAATTCCGGGTCATAGACGGGCTGCGTCATGATGTAATCCGCGCCAGAGGCTATCTTTTTTTCCAGCCGCTGTACAGCTTTATCCAGATATTTCACATTCGGATTAAATGCAGCACCAATCACGAACCCCGCCTTCTGTTTGAGCGGTTTACCGGAGAAGGAGACGCCATCGTTCAATTGCTTAATCATACGTATAATTTCAAAAGAAGTCAGATCATATACCGAGCTTGATCCGGGCAAGTCACCAAATCGTGCAGGGTCACCGGTTACTGCGAGTACATGATTAATACCAAGGGCATCAAATCCCATCATGTGCGACTGCGTACCGATCAGATTCCGGTCACGGCAGGCGATATGTACAAGTGGACGCAGGCCCGTACGATCCTGAACGAGATGACCGAGTGCCATGTTGCTCATCCTCGTAACCGCGAGTGAATTATCAGCCAATGTCAGCGCATCTGCTCCTGCCGCTTTCAACGTCTCGGCACCTTTCATGAACTTGGCGATGTCCAGATCACGCGGCGGGTCAAGTTCGACGATGACCGTATGGCGCTGTTTCACCAGATCCACAATGGTAGGCTGCCCACCCCGTCCGGCTCGTTCATCTACATTTTCATGCAGGATGATGCGCGGTTTGGATTCTGACGGATCAGGTTCGAGAATTGGAGCAGGTACATATTCAGCCAGGGCATGAGTAATTGCTGCAATATGATCAGGTGTCGTACCACAGCAGCCTCCGATAATACGCGCACCCAGATCAGCGAATTGCACTGCAGTCTGACCGAAGTATTCCGGAGTCGCACCATAACGGAACTGACCATCTACATAGTCCGCTGCACCCGCATTAGGGTATACGGACATCGGAATACCGATACGTCCTGACACCGTTTCCATGGCACGCATAATTCCGTTTGGACCGGAACGACAGTTAAAACCGATGACGTCAGCCCCTTGCTCACGCATGATTCGGAAGGCTTCAGGCATCGTATATCCATCGAGTGTGTGTCCCACATCCTCAACAGCGAACTGTCCAATCACAGGCAGATCACTCAGCTTACGTGCCTGCAGAAGGGCAATATCCATCTCTTCGATATCATAGAAGGTTTCGAGCAGAATGCCGTCTACTCCTTCATCGAGCAGGGCAGAGATCTGTTGCTGATAGAAGCGCTTCAGTTCACTTGTTGACACATTTGTCCGCTTTCCTCCACGAATGGAGCCAACCGCGCCCAGGACATAACCGTCAGTGCCAGCTACTTGTTTGGCAATGCGCACACCGGCACGGTTTACCTCTTCGACCTTGGACTCCAGACCGAACTTGGACAATTTATCGTAATTGGCAGAATACGTATTCGTCTCGAATATCTCGGTGCCTGCCTCACGAAAACGGCGATGCACGTCTGCCACCACTTCAGGTGAAATCAAGTTTAACTCTTCATATGAAATCCCTACCGGGAATCCCATCTGGTACAGAAATGTTCCCATCGCACCATCGCCAACGAGAACCCGTTTCTGCATTACACTGCGCAAATCTGCCTTCATCCCTTTTCCCCCCGCCTGGCTGATCATTTCATACTAATGTAACACAAAAAACGTCCCAAAACGAAGAAAAACACAGGTTTTCCGTGAAATTAAGTCTCCATAACCATCTGAACAAGCATGAATACCTATAGCTGAAAAAAAAGAGGCCCTCAGGCCTCTTCATCTAAATCGTCTTCTTACGAAGTGACTCCTTTAAAAACGACTTCCGCAGGGCCAGTCATATATACATGATTGTCGGCTTCATTCCACTCAATGTGGAGATCTCCACCCTTGAGATTAATCACTGCTGTACGATCCGTATGTCCATTCAGGACAGAAGATACAAGTGTTGCGCAAGCTCCAGTTCCACAGGCAAGCGTAGGACCAGCTCCGCGTTCCCATACACGCATATCCACATATCCGCGATCACGAACCGTTGCAAACTCTACATTGATTTTTTTCGGGAACATAGGATGTACTTCGAGAAGTGGACCCCATGTAGATAGATCAAAATTCACAGCGTCGTCTACATAGATGACCGCATGCGGGTTACCCATGGAGACAGCCGTAAATCTGAACTCCTGTCCGTTTGCTTCAATGGAATGATCCACCACCGGATTGGCATCCACGGTTGTTGGAACCTGAAGTCCGTTCAAGATGGGCTCGCCCATGTCCACACGAACCGTTTCCACTTGACCGTCACGAATGTTCAGGCTCACGGGTTGTACACCCGCACCGATCGTTTCAATCGTAATCTGTTCTTGTGTCACATGACCGTGATCATATACATATTTGGATACACAGCGTATAGCATTACCACACTGCTCTGCTTCCGAGCCATCCGAGTTCATGATGCGCATCTGAAAATCTGCCTTCTCTGAAGGCAGTATATATACCAAGCCATCCGCACCGATGCCAAAGAAACGGTTGCACCATTTCACAGCCAATTCTGCTACATCTGCAGGAAGCGCCTTTTCACCAAATACAACGATAAAATCGTTACCGAGACCATGCATTTTCGTAAATTCCATATCCTTGCCCACTCCTTTTGGCAGTCTGCTGCCAAAGCTTTATTCTTGCTCTTCTACAGGATCACCATAGAAATTCATATTCAGCATTTACATATAAAAAAAGCTATCCTGCAAAATGCCGAGGGATCTTGCCTCGAATCATTTTGAGGATAGCATAACGAAAAGCATAAGCAAATGCTATTGATTTTATGCCGAAAACTTTGTACTTTTCGGTACGAAGCGTCCAGGACCCATGCGGCGACGGTTGCGACGGCCTCCCCACACGCTGCCTGCGCCCATGAGGAAGGTTGGAATGCCTGCGGCAACGATGGAAAGAGCCCATTCACGCATGCCCAGTGGTACGGTCTTGAAGATAGGCTGTAACGGCTCCACATACATGACCACCAGCATTAGCACGATGGATGAAATAACTGCGAGAACCAGATACTTGTTCTGCAGTGGATTCCGGTGAAAGATGGAGCGGGAACTGCGGCAGTCAAAAACATGAATAAGCTGGGCCAGAACGAGCGTGGCAAAGGCCACAGATTGCGCTTTTATGAGCTGCCCCGGTTGATCTGGTGCGGCTTGCAGGGTGAGCCAGAATGCACCGAGTGTACACAATCCGATCAGCACACCCCGACTGACGATTTTCCAGCCGAGTCGGCGAGCAAAAATATTTTCCTTTGCGCCGCGTGGCTTGTGTTCCATCAGATCTTTCTCAGGTTGATCCACTCCGAGCGCCATGGCTGGTAATCCGTCCGTCACCAGGTTGACCCACAGAATCTGGATCGGTACAAGCGGCAGCGGCAAGCCCATCATCATTGCAAAGAACATCGTCAGAATCTCGCCTACATTCGATGCCAGCAAATAACGGATAAACTTGCGAATATTCTCATAAATATTACGTCCTTCTTCAATGGCAGATACAATAGTAGAAAAATTATCATCACTCAGGATCAATGCAGAAGCCTCCTTCGTGACATCCGTGCCTGTAATGCCCATTGCTATACCGATGTCTGCCGCTTTGATGGCCGGTGCATCGTTCACACCATCTCCGGTCATGGCTACGACATGTCCTTTGCGCTGCAACGACTTCACAATACGCAGTTTGTGCTCAGGCGAGACGCGTGAGAACACGTAGATACCCTCTACCTGTTTATCCAGTTGCTCGTCCGTCATGCCCGCCAGTTGTTGGCCACTAAGTGAAGCTCCACCCCGTTGAAGAATACCCAGCTGCTGGGCGATGGCCTCTGCCGTTGTACCGTGATCTCCGGTAATCATAACGGTACGTATGCCTGCCCTGCGACAAGTCGCAATAGCATCCCTTACTTCACGCCGTGGTGGATCAATCATGCCCGCAAGCCCTACAAATACGAGCTGGCTCTCGGCTGCATGTTCATTATCCACCTTTTCCTCCGGTCGTACTTCACGGTATGCCATACCCAGGACTCGCAGTGCTGCCCCAGCCATATTCTCATTTGCAGCCATGACTTTCTGCCGTAGCGTTCCTGTAAACGGTACAACATTGCCTTCCCACAAAATGTAACTGCACTGTCCGATCAGCACATCGGGTGCACCTTTCGTATAAATCATGCGCCCACCCTGATGATGGACCAGGACAGACATCCGTTTCCGATCCGAATCGAACGGGAATTCCTGCTGACGTGCATATAACTCTTTAAGTCCCGCAGGGGTAAGACCCATTTTGGAGGCCAGTGTAATTAATGCCCCTTCCGTAGGATCACCTTTCAGCTCCCATACCACACGGTCTTCCTTAATGTCTTCTTTCTGATGATCTTTCTTCGTGACTGCCTTGCCGCCCTTTTTGGTATCCTTGCCTTTTTTCTTGTTATGCGTCTCATCCGCAACATTTTCGATAATACTTGCATTGTTGCAAAGGGCACTGATCTGGAGCAGTCTTCGCAATGTCTGATCACTCTTCAGCTCCACTGTGCGTCCATTCTCCAGCATCTGTCCTTCAGGTGCATAACCGTCTCCGGTTACCTTGATGCTGCGTCCCTCCATCCACACATCCGTCACTGTCATCTTGTTCTGAGTTAACGTGCCTGTCTTATCGGAGCAGATGACAGATGCACAACCCAGGGTTTCAACGGAGGGAAGCTTGCGTACAATGGCTTTGCGCTTAATCATTCGCTGCACGCCCAAGGCTAATGCAATCGTTACAATGGCCGGTAGCCCCTCTGGTATGGCAGCCACCGCGAGGCTGACCCCTGCCAGAAACATGCCTACTGCCGGCTGTCCATGAAGGATGCCCGCCACAACAACCATAACGGTTAATCCGAGCGCAACAAAAATCAGAATTTTACCCAGTTGTTCCAGTCTGTGCTGTAGCGGTGTTTCCTGTTCCTCCGTGTTCTGGATCAGATCGGCAATTTTGCCCATCTCGGTCTCCATCCCCGTACGGATAACCACCCCTTTGGCCGTGCCACGCGTAACCATCGTTCCCATGAAACCAATATTTTTCTGATCACCAAGCGGAACGTCTTCGTCAGCAATCGGCCTGCAATGTTTGCTTACAGGGACCGATTCCCCGGTAAGTGCCGACTCCTCCACATCCAGACTGTTCGTCTCCAGCCAGCGTACATCAGCAGGTATGCGGTCACCACTCTCCACCATGACAATATCCCCGGGCACGAGTTGTTTGGCGGCAAGATGCACTTCCTGACCCGATCGAAGCACTTTGGCGAGAGGGGCAGACAACTGTTTCAATGCACGCAGGGATCGTTCCGCCCGAAACTCCTGTACAAAACCCAGAATGGCATTCAGTACAATTATGGCCACAATCGTTACCGCATCCAGATACTCTCCAAGCAAACCGGATACCAGCGTTGCTCCCATCAACACCAGTACCATAAAATCCTTGAATTGATTCAGCAATAACGTAATTGGAGATATGCGTTTCCCCTCACTCAGTTCATTCGAACCGGCAGCTTTCCTCTTCTCTGTTGCAGCTTCTTCTGTTAATCCATCCTGCGGACTGACGTCAAGAGTGTTGCGAAGCTCTTCAACGCTTAGTTGATGCCACTTGGTATGTTCCATGCTTCAAGGTTCCCTCCCAGTCTGTATTTCCTCTGTAAAACGCTCACACCTAATGCACCGGCAAGCTGATCAACAGGCTGTACGCAATGCCGGACAAACTACCTGCTCTATATGTATTCGGACAGGACCCTGATTAGCACCGGAAGGCGAATCCTTTCCCTGATGGACAGAATAAGCTAAAATAAAGGTCTGCGGTTATAGACGCAGGAGCATTCAAGTTTTTGGACTATGCAAGCAAGCAACTACGAATCTGCAACCGGCTCTGTTTTTTTACATATCCCTGTTGCTCGTTTCAGTTATAGATAGAGAGGAAGTTGAAAAATGGCATTAGACGGCATCGTAACACGAGCCATCGTACATGAACTGCAAGGCTGCAAAGGCGGACGCATCAGCAAAATTCATCAGCCTAACGGACATGATGTGGTTCTGACCCTGCGTGCTCAGCGCGGAAACAGCAAATTGCTGATCTCTGCAAGCCCAACTTATCCCCGTGTGCACTTTACGGAAAAAACGTTTGTTAACCCTACGGAGGCACCCATGTTCTGTATGTTACTGCGCAAACATTGTGAAGGCGCCATTATCGAGGAGATTCGCCAGATTGGCATGGAACGGATCATTCATATCGACGTGCGTCAGCGCGACGAGCTGGGTGATGTGTCGATGAAACGCATCATCATTGAATTGATGGGACGTCACAGCAATATTATTGTGCTCGATCCGATCACTGGAACGATTCTGGATGGTATTCATCACGTAACCCCATCAATCAGTAGCTACCGGGTCATTATGCCGGGATTTTCGTACACCGAACCACCGGAACAGCATAAAAGCAATCCGCTGGAAGTAAGCAGCACTGCGTTCCAGGACAGCTATAATGCGACTGAAGATGAGGCCTCACGCTGGCTTGTGAATGCTTTCAGTGGCCTTAGCCCGCTGATTGCCGGAGAGATTACTTCCCGGGTATCTGTCAACGACAGTTCCGACCAAGCTGCAAGCGATGGTGATACCCGGATCGAAGCCGGAGCGCTCTGGAACGCTTTTGAATCCGTGATGGGGCCAGTCAGAGACAACCATTACAGCCCCGTTACAGGACTGAACGCCAAAGGCAAAATGATTTTCTCGGCAGTCTATCTTCAGATCATTCAGGACGCGGAGAAAACATACGAGACCATGAGCAAGTGCATGGAAGATTATTACGGAGACAAGGCTGAACGAGATACTGTAAAGCAAAGAGTGAGCGACCTGCTGCGTTTCTTGCAGAATGAGCGAAGCAAGAATATTAAAAAGCTGGACAACCTGAACAAGGATCTGCTGGAAGCCGACGATGCGGACAAATTCAGATTATGGGGTGAACTGCTGTTTGCCTCCCTGCACCAGGTTAGCAAAGGGGCCAAAAGCGTGGAGCTTGTGAACTTCTACGATGAGGATCAGGCGAACATTACCATTCAGCTTGACCCGCTGCTCACACCGTCTGACAACGCTCAACGTTATTTCAAGCGTTATAACAAATACAAGAACAGTCTGGCTGTTATTCATGAGCAGCTTGGCAAAACCAAAGATGAGATCCATTATCTCGACAATCTGCTCCAGCAGTTGTCCATCGCATCCATGAATGACATCGAGGAAATACGCGAGGAACTTGTGCAGCAGGGTTATCTTCGTGATCGTAACAAAAAAGGCAAAAAGAAGAAGAAAAACGACCGCCCAACCGTGCATCAATTTACCTCATCCGAGGGCATTGAACTTCTCGTAGGGAAAAACAATCTGCAAAATGAGTATGTAACCAACCGTCTGGCTTCTTCCAATGACACCTGGCTGCATACCAAAGACATCCCGGGGTCACATGTTGTCATTCGCAGCACTGACTTTGGCGAAGCCACACTGGAGGAAGCTGCACAACTCGCTGCCTACTTCAGTCAGGCCAAAGAATCCAGCAGCGTTCCAGTGGATTACACCCTGATTCGTCACGTTCGCAAACCAAGTGGAGCCAAACCGGGTTTTGTAATTTACGACAATCAGAAGACGGTGTTTGTTACACCAAATGAAGAGCTGATTAAGAGCTTGCCATCCACGATCAAGAACGGATAAGATACTCCTTTTCTAAAATTAGACATCACCAAATCCCCCGTACAGAACAGAAGACTGTTCCTGTGCGGGGGATTTTTCTCGGTAGATATCAGTGTAACTTCGCTATTTTATTTTATCTTATTGTTGAATATTAATTCGTTAAACTGTATAATAATTCAATCATTATCGAGGATAAGGATGTGTACTATGAGATTACATATTAGAGAGACTCAACCTAATGATTTGAGACCACTGACTAGATTGATGCATGACTATGTAGTGGGGTTCTACAACAACCCTTGGCCTGGTGATCCACAAATCCAGCTTATCATCCAAACCCTGCTTGATCGGCAGATCGGTGCTCAATTCGTTGCAGAACAGAACGGGGAACTCATCGGGTTCTCCACATTGTACTTTACCTACAGCACCATGAAGGCAGAACGTGTGGCCATTATGAATGACCTGTTTGTAACGGAAGTATTCAGAGAAGGCGAAGCCGAAGCCAAACTGTTCGAACATTGCCAGCAATATACACGTGAACAAGGATGTGCCTACATGTCCTGGATCACGGCACCCACCAATGAGCGGGCACAGAGATTATTCGAACGCCTTGGAGCCACACGTAGTGCTTGGGTAAACTATTCGATCACATAAGCTTAAATTCAAAAAAAGGACATGAGAACATGTAGGCAAGCCCCATGTTTCAATGTCCTTCAATGATTCGACCCATCTCTATTAGTCATCTTTTCGTAGGTAATCGATTGTAGATGTACGGTAACGTTCTCCTTTTATACTCCCTCTCGCTCTGCGACCGCTGCCTGCAGCCTGTCCAACACATCAATCATTACCGTTTTGCTGCCCAGATCCCCGTGGAAAACGACGCCTTGTCTCACGCCGTGGTAATCCGAACCGCCCGTCTCAATAAGTTCAAACTCCAGGGCCATCTCAGCATATTTGCGTTCCTCTTCCGGGCCGTGATCCGAATGGAATACTTCAATTCCGTCAGGACGTGCGTCAGCAATGATACGACGAACCAATTCATCATTTCCGTACAAACCCGGATGGGCAATAACTGCAGCACCACCTGCATCTCTGATCCACTGACACGCATCTTCCGGAGCAACCCGGGGAACCGACACAAAACCCGGTTTGCCTTCTGCCAGATAACGATCGAACGCATCTCGCATATCGACAGCATACCCTTTACGTACCAGCACATCAGCCATATGAGGTCTGCCAAGGCTTTCGTCCGGCTCCAGCGTCCGTCCAAGACCTTCAATGACTTCCTGCCAACTGATTTCCAGTCCAAGCTCCTGCAGTCTGGCAATGATGAGATGGTTGCGTTCTTCTCTGGCTTCCCGGAGCTCACGCAGCCGCTCTAGAAAATTCTCATCTGCTGTATTAACGTAATACCCCAGAATATGGATGTCCTTACCTCCAGCGCGGGTGCTAATCTCTACGCCTGCAACAACGTCTATATCATACTCGCGGCCAGCCCGTTGTGCCTCGGCAACTCCGGCTACTGTATCGTGATCTGTCAGTGCAACCGCAGACAGTCCTCTTTGTTTAGCCAGCTTGACATTGTCGGCAGGTGGCTGCATTCCGTCCGAAGCCTGGCTATGGGTATGAAGGTCACATCGTCCATTATATTGATCCAAGAACAACAGCTCCTTTTTATATCTGGTTAGGGGATGACAGACAAAAATTAAAATTTAGCTTATTGCACTTATCCCGTTGGGCCTTTCAATCTTGTCTGCTCCTGTTGACGTAAATAATTCAGAAAAGCGACTGCCGACAAGGGCAGCAATGAAGACTTCAAATGTATGGCGTAGAACTGCCGTTTGAACTCAAGCCCACGGATATCCACAATATGAACCAAACCAAGCGCCAGTTCATGCTGAACAGATGACGGAGATAACATCGTAATCCCCACACCCGCCTCCACAGCGGATTTTACAGCACCTGTACTGCCAAGCTCCATCACTACATTCATATCCTGTGGATCAATATTTTTCTTTTGCAACTGATCTTCCATGACCTGACGGGTACCCGAACCTTTCTCCCGCAGCACAAATGCATAATTCATCACATCTTCAAGATCCACTTCCCCACGATCTGCCAGCGCATGCCCTGCCGGAACAATCAGCTTCAGCTCATCCTGCATTACTGGCTCTACAATCATGTCCGGGTGATGAACCGGTGCTTCAATCAGACCAAAGTTAAGCTGGTGTTTCAATATATCGTCCATAATTTGCGTTGTGTTCATCACTTTCATGACGATGGAGATATCCGGGTACTGACGGGCAAAAGGACCCAGCATCCGTGGCAAGACATACTCACCAATCGTCAAACTTGCTCCCAGCTGCAATCTTCCTTGCAACATCTGTGTAAACGCGGACATGGCTTCATCTGTCTGTCTAACCAGTTCTACACTCCGTTTCGCATGAGGCAATAACGTTCGCCCCGCCTCGGATAATTCTATTTTCTTGGTAGAACGGTGCAGAAGCTTAGACCCAAAGTAATCCTCCAGAGATTGAATCTGCATCGTTACCGCAGGTTGTGTCATATGTAATGCTTGCGCAGCTGCTGAAAAACTCCCCTTCTCCGCTACGGTATAAAAAATATGCAATTGATGAAAATTCATATCTTCGCCCCTCTTCTATACGCTTACCCCATTGTATCCGATTTCTATAATTACAACAAAAAAAGCATGCAGCTTGTCTGCATGCGATGTAGCCTAAATCTATTATTTCAAAAAATAGGGATAATTCCGAACTTACTTATGCTTGCGACTGTTCTTAACAAGAGTCATTCGTCTTGAATGTCTCAGCCATGAATAATACGATTTCAGATCCCGCAATTCAATCGTCTCGGACATTTTTCCCAGAAACGTAACTACAATCATCTTATGAAGCGGATTGCCAGCGATATCATATTCCCCTTCAAGTTCGGAAAATTCAGCAACCACGACCAGATCTTCGTCGATTAGGTAGACATCCTGCTCATTACGGTAGTATGGTGTAATACGGTCCTGCTTCAGACACTCCCATAACCATGCCGCAATATGGTCATCATCATTACGTGCCGGCTCAATACGGTCTGCATACCGCATCTTGGCATGATGGGTAATGACGATGTCGGCCACTTTCTTGTCTCCAAGAGCCACGAAAAAGGGCTCGTAGGTGCTCCAACGTTGCATCACCTTATCACGCATGGGAATCACTCTCCACCAGATAGGACTTTCTATCTATTTATTTACCCAATATATTACAACATAAGTCCCGTAACCTCAAGGCGTAAGTTCAGATTTTTTCACAAAAGCCGTTTTATGGCTATTTCAATAAAAGAGCGGCCTTGATTGAAAGGCTCCTCTGGACAATTGTTTCTTTCTGCGAATAACATTTGCCTTTCAGAGCTAAACGATCTGAATGATCCCCCATTTTATTCGGCAGATATACCTGATATCAGAAGTTGGATAGCATTGACATGTACGGCTGCGTATTCATCACTACTTACATCAGGCATGGCCAAGCACAGCTGGGTTGCGCCTACTAACATGGACAATACTGCAAAGCTCAAGGATTCAGTATCTGTGCCTTTGAAGGATTGCTGATCAATGCCTCTCTTCACAGCTTCCTTTATGGCATTCGGGATCAGCTCCATACTTTCTGATACCTTTGATAACGCAGACGAATCATCTGGTAACATCTTAAAGTATTCCTCAGCTACCGTAAGCAAAGGGTTTTCACATTCTCTTCCAAACTGATCTGCCAGCGCTATAAGCTGTTCGGCTGGAGACAGTGATTGATATTCAATGCTAAGCCATCTAAGCGAAAGTCGCCCAACATAAGTTTCGAGAAGCTGAAGGAAAATATCCTCCTTATTTCTAAAATGATGATATATATTTCCTTTACTTAGTTGAGTAATTTCACATAGATCGTCCATTGTGGTTCCTTTATATCCCTTCTTTATAAACAGAGTATGAGCATGGGATAAAATGAATGCTTTGGATTCTTCGGCCGGTAATCTTCTTCTTGCCATGTTTCCCTCCTGCATATAATGAGCTACCCTCATTTTAGCATAGATGAACTTAGATCCTCCACCGACAGGGAGATAACGCCCGTGTTTATCCTATATATAATCGTCTCTTCTTAACTGAACTATTCAAGAAGCGGTGCAAGTACAATCAATTCCCAGGTTTCGTAGATCCCCCCGACCACCAAAAGAACCACGATCGGAATAAAGAGCCATGCCGTTTGAATAAATCCGTGTTTATACCCGCTCCAGCGAGATTGTACCCCAATGCTCTTGGGAAATAAAAATGATTTCCCTTGTAGATATATTGCGAGCATCGCGAATACGTAAGCCTGCCCTTCAATCAGTAATGTCAGATAATGCGGAATCAACATAGGGTGGTATTCAAGTGGAGTAAATACCACACCCCAAAAAATGGCACGGTATATTCCCATAAAAAGGCCGATAAAGGGTATTACAAGTGATGCTCCTGTCATAGTCAGCATGATACCAAGGATTAAATTAACAATAAATGTGAAGAAACTAGCCGATACAATATTGCCACTAGCATAAGCAGATACCACCGTTGATTCCAGCCAAGGTGATGAAAGTTGCTTATTGGCACTATCAAGCGCCTTTAACTGCAACTCGGGGAAAAAATAAGTAACCAGCATACTTAGCAGCAACAGTCCGTAAAAAACGGCATTCATCAGAATAAAGGCCTTCTTATTTCCCTTAATGATTCCAATAGGTTTTCGTATCACTTTCAGTTGACGCCATGACTTTTTCATACAAACCTCCTCGATTAAACGAACAGCCTATTTTTTTGCAATCACTACCGACCGCTCAGTCTGTAGTAAAATATATACTACCCCATCCATGCAGTCAACCTGAAAATGACATATGGTTGTTGTTCTGTGATCATGCACGATGAGACCGTGACCGGGCACAAGAACATGTACCGACAAAACAAAAAAAGCCGCTAAAATAGCGGCTTTCAATGGGACTCTGTTGTTGTCCTTTGACAGTTTCGGGATGTTCAGTGAAAACTAGTTCACTATACATTTTAAAACCATTTTTGTTATATTCCGTAAAAACTCGTTTTGTCCATCGTTTTGCTGGCATACTCTGTTTTAATTTCATTTCGGTAGGATCGTTCAACCTTGCGCACATAGGAAAGCCTGTTCACATTTTTCATTGTATCTTCAGCTCGCTCTGCATTCACATACATAACCACATAATGCATACGGCGGGAGATATAATGAACGGTACCATACTTTTCGAGATTACGAGCCGCTTTCAAATCACTGACCCAAATAATAAATCCTGTCCTTTGCGCAAACATCATCGCTTCCCCGCCCCTTTCTATAATGGAGACCGGAGCCTCCAAAAGGTCCGGTCTGTCATGAGTCTATTTGGTTATCATACCCTAGCTACAACCGCACTTGCCTCCGCTACCGCATCCGCCCTTCGGATTCGGATCATTGCTCGGTACCTTAATGGTTGTTGATACTGCGAAAGCAATGGTCTCCGACATCTGGAATAACATATCATCCAGCGACTTCTCCGCCTGCTTGAAACGGGCTACCGCCTCGAAGCTTTCCAGCTCCAGCTCCAACGCCTGAACCTGATCTTTCGCCGCGTGATAGTCCGGATGAAAATGACCAAAACGCTGGGTTTCTTCAAATAATTCCTTCTTGGCATTCAGCTTGCGTATTCCCGCCTGAATGTCAGCGTTCGTCTCCACTTGCTGCTTCCAATATAAATAATCCGATACTTCGGCAGATTGGTTAATCATGTCGCCCAGTTCATATGCGCCCGTTAACACTTGGGCCATATCGACCGTGTTCATTTCCGCTACGCTCATGAAATTCATCCTATCTATATATAAAGTTCTACTTCACGTAGACTACTTTATCATATCATATCCCTGAATAGTTAAGAAGAGTTTTTCCTGCAAATAGAAATGAGGGGAACGGATGATCTGTTGCATAAAACAGCATCAAGTTTTGGCATGATTCGGAATAATCAATCGGATCTTGTTCCATTCGGAAGGCGAAAATGTACGTCGTTCTGCCGGGTTCGTCTCTGCATCCGATATATACCAGCCCGTTAGTGTCCAGTCTTCATGACCGTGAATCTGATCCGGGATAACATAAACGATGTCGTCGTCCAGCTCCAGCCCAAGCTTGGTCTGCCATTCAATCGCTTTCTTGGCAATCTGACGGGCTGTCGACATATGATACCCTCGCCATTCGTTGTGCCACATCTGCGGAATTTCTCCATATCCGGGAAAAAGACCGGATTGCTCCGTGATGGATTTATCCTGATCAACCGCATGCAGGTTCAGTCCACTGTCCACGAGTCCTTGCCGTCCATTTACATAAAAGAGTTCTTCCTTCGACTCAAGCCTGACCATGGACTCATCTGCCATTTGCTCCGCCACTGTCAGGTTCAACTTCTCTGATGACTCACATCTGAACTCATATAACCAAGTATGAAGGTTCCCCACTTCTTCGCCCCTGTTATGTTGACCAGTATTTTGACTTTGACCCGCTTCCATATGCGATCTGTCTATCTCTCTTCCCCAATGCTGGATCGCCAGAGCTACTTGCTCAGGCATTTCAGTTCCACTGTAAAGTCTAAGAAAACGGACCATTTTATCAGACGTAAAACCAATCTCTGCTGCACCCAAGACCCGTTCCTTGGTAATTCGGTATATGGACATCCGGTCACGGTTTATAAGCTCAGCACAATGTTCCAGATTCCAGCGTATCTGTGGTGTCACATCTGGCGGAACCATAATTTCAAAATCAGGCTGCACATAGTATGCATTCTCGTTTGTATCCATTAAACTGTCATTTCCAGCGCCTAATAAAGCTGCAGGCTCAATCAGCCAGCGAAAAAACGGTTTTCCGGCGGCATTCTCACCCACCTCACCATATCCCAAACCCGCCAGAGCATGAAGCCATCCACGGACATGTGCAACGTATGGCGAGTCTGAAGAACCCCCAATCTCTTGGCTTTCAGCAGCTACTTCCGTTCCACCAACTTCTGAAGTGATGGCCGTGATGCCTAGCCATTCATTCTGCGTTTGACCCAATGTGGACAATTGATAGCGAAAATGCTGAAGCCTTGGCTCAGTTGCACCATATCGATCCATACACACGTTGTAAATCTCGCGGTGCATTGAAGACCATGACAACGATAACCAGCAGTATAGATGGTCATGTGATACACGCAGCCTGTTATGTTCCTTCACGATCAGCCCCAGACTAAGCAGCAAGTCCAAAATAACGGCAACTTGGATGGGATAAACATCGGCATGAGCGTAACGAATACCCAGTCCCTCAAAATCCTCAGGAACCAATACTGTCATCTTACTTAATCGTTGCACCATTTTCTTATGTAAAGTACCTTTGTTGGTCAGTGGAAGTCCTTGATCTGCACCTTCTCTCACCATCCAGGCCATTACATGAAGAAGCTCTGGAGCAGTATCGGGCTTCCCCTCGCGAACGAGGTTAACTTTATCACTTTTAACTTCATTACTTCTTATAGAATTGTTTTTTGAGATCCCGGCATGATAATCAGACAGATACGGTTTCACCAAACATCCAACCCGTTCAGCATAGGTTACCGTTAACAAAGGAATGAGAGTAGCAGGTATGTAATAGAGACGTTCACCCCAAGTCTTGCGCACAGCTTCGACCCAACCTTTTTGCCGAAGTACAACAAATGCCATCATGGCTTCCGCTCTGCTAAGACTCTCTAGCGCACACTCTGCTGTTGTCATCATGGTGGAAAAAGGCTGGCCTGCATGTTTGTGAAAAATTGCACCCAGTACCGCTTTTTCCACAGATGAAAGCTCTGTTAATGAATTTACACCCGGAGCATCTTGTATATGCATCGGTCCACCATGCCTTCCTCAATGTTTTTATGGATGTCTGAGACTCCAATTCATTTATAAAGGGAATCAAAAAATCTGGAGATAACAGTGATCGGAAGGTTGTTCTGCCATCTTGGTGCCAGTGTAAATATTCTTTAGCTGAAATTATATAGATGTTCTTGAACAATCCTGTACTCATATCCCTGTTCAACCAGAAACATCTGACGACGCAATGCAAATTCCTGTTCCTTGCTGTCCTCGGAGACGAGCGCATAGAAATATGCTTTATTTTCCCCAGACTTCGGTCTCAAAATCCGTCCCAGCCGCTGTGCTTCTTCCTGTCTTGAACCGAAGCTTCCAGATATTTCGAGCGCAACAGCTGCATCTGGAAGGTCTACTGCAAAATTGGCAACCTTGGACACAACAATGGTTTTAATCTCACCACGCCTGAACGAATCAAAGCATTTTACCCGTTCATGCTGGGACATTGTGCCTGAAATGAGCGGTGCTTCAATTTCCCGGGCAATGGTCTCAAGTTGATCCAAATACTGTCCGATGACGAGCGCTGGCAGTCCTTGATGATGTGCCAATATGCGTCTGATGACTTCCAGTTTCGCCGGATTTTCGGCTGCAAGACGAAACTGATGCTTCACTTCCGCTTCCAGATAATTGGATCTAAGCTCTGGAGAGAACGGGATGCGTATTTCCTGACACTGTACATCTGCAATCCAGCCCTGTTGTTCCAGTTCCTTCCACGGCATGTCATACAGTTTCGGGCCAATCAGCGAAAATACGTCCTGTTCACAACCATCCTCTCGCACCAACGTTGCTGTCAAACCCAGTCTTCGCGTAGCCTGAATATCTGCAGTTGCCCGAAATACCGGTGCAGGCAGCAAATGCACCTCATCATAAATAATGAGCCCCCATTCTCGTTCACTAAGCAATTTGATATGGGTAAAGTCAGCGTCCTTGGACTTTCTATGCGTAAGAATCTGATATGTAGCCACGGTCACTGGTTTCACCTGTTTTTTCTGACCGGAATACTCACCAATCTGTTCACTGGTTAACGTTGTTTTGTCCTGTATTTCCTGAATCCACTGCCGTACAGAGGTGGTGTTGGAAGTCAAAATAAGACATTCACATTGCAGGCGCTCTAATACAGCCAACCCAATGACAGTTTTACCTGCCCCGCAAGGCAGCACGAGCAGACCACTTCCTCCCATACCCTCGCTACCTTCAAAAGCATCTACGGCCTCTCTTTGATATAAGCGCAACGCGAACCGCTCTGAACCTCCATCCGTATTCATCGTTTGCCATTCAAATGGAAGATTAGTTCCTTTGCGATATCCCGCGTAATCCAGTACAGGGTAACCCAGACGGGTCAATTCCCGCTTTAACAGTCCACGCTGCTCACCTGCCAAAACAAGCGTGTGTGGATCCGTACGTTCCATACGAAAAGCCGAGATTGTTTTCATAGCGCTTAACTCATCGAGCAATTGCTCATCCTCACTTACAAGGCGCATCCTCCCGTGATTCTCTTCTGGCTGAAGCTTCAATTTCCCATACTGATCGATAATCCTTCGAATATCCTGAATCAGAGCGACCGGAACATTCCAACGCGACACCAATTCCAGACTCGCAATGACTTGATCGGCGTCCCATCCAAGTGCAGCAGCATTCCATAATGACAACGCAGTGATTCGATACGTGTGAAACGTAGCGGGTGTCTTCACCAGCTCGGCATACATTCCAAGTTGCGCTCTGGCCTGCTCAAATCCGGGATGGCCCACTTCGAGCAAAACCGTAAAATCCCGCTGGACAATACAGGCGTCTGTTGTTCCCATTCCGTTTCCTCCCTTACTTATTGCAATGATATGTATTTATCCGAATGACAGGCATCAAAAAAAGTTCAGTTCCGGTATCTTCCGAAAATGAACCTATACAAAACAGAAGTTGACCTTTACAAAACGAAAGCGACCCTTGCTCCTGCTCTAAAAAACCACAAAAAAAGCACCCTACTCATACCTTGGTATGAAATAGGATGCCCAACTACATTCAAATCATTCGGCTGTATACCCCTTGGCCATTGCAATAAATAGCTTCACCGCGTTTGGCATGGCATCTTCATCAAAGTCAAACTTGGGATGATGATGCGGATAGATTGCTCCTTTGTCCGGATTGCCTGCTCCAACAAACATAAAGCAACCGGGAATGTGCTGCAGATAATAAGCGAAATCTTCCGCTGGCATCAACATCGGTGACGTCTGTACATTTTCTGTTCCGAACACGTCTACCGCCTCTCTGAAGAAACGTGCCGTTTCCTGTTCATCATTCACAACAGGTGGATACCCCATAAGATAGTTCACTTGAGTCTCTGCTCCGTAAGCCGCCCCTGTCTGGGCAACCACCGTATGCACACGTTCTTTCATCACATTCCGTGTCTCTTCATCAAAGGTTCTCACGGTACCGCTCATCTTGCACAACTCCGCAATCACATTCTGGGCAGATCCTGCCTGCATCGTACCTATGGTCAGTACCGCCGGACACAATGGATCAACCGAACGACTGACAACCGTCTGCAGCTGCAGCACAAGTGCAGAACCAGTCACCAGACTGTCTACCGTGGATTGTGGCATGCCACCATGTCCACCTTTCCCTTTGATTTCAATATAGAAATCATCTGCCGCTGCCATCATCGGACCTGATCTGCTGGCCGCAACACCTACAGGAAGCGGGGTCCACAGATGAATGCCATAAATGACATCCACCCCTTCCAGTCCGCCGTCTGCAATGACCTTGACCGCCCCGCCAGGAAGCAGTTCTTCCGCAGGCTGGAACAAAAAACGAATCTCTCCCTTGATCTCATGCTTATGTCGACTGAAATACAGCGCCGTTCCCAGCAAAATCGACATGTGACCATCATGCCCGCATGCATGCATGGCTCCTGCTTGTTGGGAGGCGTATTCAACGTGCTTCTCATCTTGAATTGGGAGTGCATCCATATCTGCACGAAGCATTACGACAGGCCCTGGCTTGTCCCCACGTAACGTACCAATGACCCCGTGTCCGCCTACATGACGTTTCACTTCAATGCCAAAACTCTCCAGCATACCCGCTACAAAAGAGGATGTCTTCTCCTCATGGAAGGAAACCTCAGGATTGCGATGAAGGTGACGCCGCCATTCCACCATGTGGATTTGCAGATCTTCCCACCATATATTATTTGTCATGTCTCCCCATCCTTTCGATCTTGAACGGGACTTCCATCAAGCCCGAACCTTCCTCTTCAAACCTATTGCTGTATATTGTAGCAGAATTGGAAGAAAACCGATACGAATAACCCCTCGAAAGCTTGCACGGGAAGGGGAAACATACTATCATAAACTAGAGAAAAGAACTAGAATTATACTCGGAAGCTTATGAGGAGGATCAGACGCTTATGATTTTTGAGAATACAGGCTTGGACGGCTTGAAGAGCGACTTGGCATACCTGGATGAAAGCGCCGAGAAAGTCGGATTTGTCCGGTGGCAATGGGAATATTACCGTGCTACATATGACTACAAAATCGAAGATGAACAAACCAAATCGGAATACTTTGTACGGATCAATACCCGTGCGGTAGATGGCAAACTCGAAAAACCCGATACGGTTCTCGCAGTTGAAGCTGTTTATCTTGGAAAAGCAACCTTCCCGCATGGTCTGGATTATGACTCTACCGTACCGCAGCCAGTCGTGAAGCTGGCGGCCCAAAAACTACAGCAGCTTAAAGAACTGCTGGAAGCATAGGCTGGGCTGAACAATGAAACAACAAACAGCCCAAACGAAAACGAAGAGAGGCACGCCGGATTTCCAACTGCTAATCCTCACTTTATTGTTAGTGGGCTTCGGACTGGTGATGGTATTCAGCTCCAGTTCCAGTATTGCTATTGCAAACAAAAATTTTAACAATGATGCCCTGTACTTCACGAAAAAACAACTAATGTGGGCGGTTATCGGTTTAGTGGGCATGTTTTTTGCCATGAATATCCGATTTAATAAGTATAAAAAACTATACGCACCTTTTTTCCTGCTCACCACGGTAATGTTATTGGTTGTTTTGGTTGCAGGCAAGAAGGTAAACGGTGCCCGAAGCTGGATTGAAATTATCGGCTTCAGCGTTCAGCCCGCCGAATTTGCCAAAATCGCGATTATTCTGTACCTTGCTGCGCTGATCACCAAAAAAGGGGAACGCTTTAGAGATCTCAAGACAGGGTATATTCCTGTGCTGGTCATTGTCGGGTTCATTGCCGGACTGATTATGCTGCAACCTGACTTTGGTACATGCTTCATTCTTGTGGCTACTTGCGGTCTGGTCATCTATGCAGGCGGCGCCAGTATGAAGCATATCATGGGCTCCATTCTACTGGTTGTCTTGGGAGGAGCGCTCGCGCTCGGGGCTAATGCCCTTTTCTCCTCCGTATCTTCTCCGGACAGTGCAACAGTGTCTCTAACGGAAGCGAAGCAGAGCTACAAGATGGATCGGATCCAGGCTTTCCTAAATCCACATTCAGATCCAACGAATGGAAGCCTTAACCTCTTACGCTCCCTTGTTGCCATCGGGGATGGAGGCATCACCGGATCTGGTATTGGACAAGGCACGATTAAGCTGCATTATTTGCCAAATGCGTATAATGACTTTATTTTCTCCGTGATTGGTGAAGAACTCGGATTCATCGGAAGTACATTATTCCTGCTCGTTTACCTGTACTTCATCTGGCGAGGAATCATTGTCTCTCTCCGCTGCCCCGATCCATTCGGGACATTAGTCGGTATAGGGATCATGGGTTTAATCGCGATTCAGGCATTTATCAACATTGGAGGCGTGACGCAGACCATTCCGGTGACGGGGGTTACCCTTCCGTTCATCAGTTATGGCGGTACCTCACTCTTTGTGATGATGGTCGCCATGGGTATTCTGCTGAGCATCTCGCGCACCAACAATCTGGACGTGGTCAAGGAAGAGAAGACGAAGTCGGTGACCGTTCAGACCTCACGTACTTCTCCTGCCCTTCGTTCACGGGAATCCATTCGCCGAATTCGGTAATTTGGGATAAAATTATTTTCGAACGTATTTTGAACTAAATTTTTTAAATTTAAACAAACAAAAACCTTCGCGTCTGATCGATGCGAAGGTTTTTGTTTGTTTGTTTGTTGTGTATCCAGATGAAGAACCCGTTTTATACCTTCTGTTCTTCCATCACTTATGCAAAATTTTACAAGTCGTCGCCTCTGAAAGATACGCCCTCTACCTTAACATTGACTTCAACAACGCGTAACCCCGTCATCGTCTCTACCGCTTCTCTTACATTCTGCTGAAGCATGCGGGAAACTTCATGAATCGGTGTCTCGTACAGGACGATAATGCGCAGATCAATGGCTGTTTCCAGCTGGCCGACCTCAACGCCTACACCTTTTTGTACGTTTTTACCGCTGAGACGCTTGGCCCAGCCCTCTGATAATCCTCCAGACATTGCGGCAATTCCGGGCGTTTCCATCGCAGCCATTCCGGCAATTTTCGCCACCACGTCATCGGCAATACGGATGTTCCCGCTCTCCAGTTGAAGTTGTTCTGCCATGCCACATCCTCCTTCACTTCGTTACTCGTATTTTAAATCCTTTCCACCCCAAAAAGCAAATCAAACTCAAAAAGATGCGTTTACAACCCACCACCATTTGGTTATATTGAAATATGAAAATAATCTCATAAGCTTTATCCATTGTTATTTAAATAATTAGTTAACCGAGGTGTTTGTTGTGAGAAACCGGATTTCATCCATTTTGCTGATTGCATTCTTTACACTCAGTGCCATCGCCCACTACTTGAAATGGGATTCGATTCTACAGTTCGTAATATCAGCCATTTCGGTTATATTCGTGGCCGGTTTTTTAGGCAAAGCCACCGAAAATGTTGCGCACTATGCTGGACAGCGACTAGGCGGTTTTTTGAATGCAACGTTCGGCAATGCAGCCGAATTGATCATTGCCATCTTTTTGGTCAGAGAGGGACTGTTTGATATGGTTAAAGCCAGTTTGACTGGCTCCATTATCGGGAACCTGCTGCTTGTGCTCGGATTAAGTATTTTTGCCGGAGGACTCAAGTTCAAAATCCAGAATTACAACGTATCTCTTGCGGGTTTAAACGGCTCTCTGATGATCGTAGCCATTATCGCGCTGTTTATTCCGGCCGTCTTCCTGAATACGCACTCCATTACCCAGAAAGACACGAACACACTCAGTCTCATTGTGGCAGGCTTGCTAATACTCGCCTACATCGCCTGGTTGCTGTTCTCCATGGTGACACACAAGAACTATCTCGCAGACGTCACGGCAGATGAAGATGAGGAATTGCCACATGAACATGCGCCAGCGTGGTCCATGAAAAAGTCTGTTCTTTATCTGGTGCTGGCAACAGTCATGGTGGCCTTCGTCAGTGAATGGCTCGTTGGCACGCTTGAAGTCTTCACCGAGGAGTTTGGCCTCAGCGAACTGTTTGTAGGTGCATTCCTGGTTGCCATCATTGGTAACGCCGCAGAACATAGTGCAGCCATCATGCTTGCCATGAAAAACAAAATCGGTGCTGCGGTGGAGATTGCGGTCGGCAGCAGTTTGCAAATCGCCCTTTTCGTTGCCCCTGTACTGATTTTTGTCAGTTACTTCACAGGCAGAACGATGGATATCGTGTTTACGACGATTGAGCTGGTCGCCATTGGCGTATCCGTCTTTATCGCCAAGTCAATCACCCAAGATGGTTCAACGAACTGGTACGAAGGTCTGCTCCTGCTCGTGGTGTATATCATTCTGGGTGTATCGTTCTTCCTGGTATAAACCCGGTCGCAACGTATCTAAGTTAAAATAATTCAGCCCGAGAGGCAGCCCGAAAACACATTTCGCGGCTGCCTCTCGGTTGTATGGTCTGGTTTGGCTGTCCCCAGGCTTCTTCCGATTTCCCGCACAAAAAAAGCATGCAAAATACCTGCATGCCTTCTATTCTGACCCGCACGGTTGCAGGCTATTGCTCATTCTTTTTGTTCAATGCCTCATATAGAATTGCCAGATTCCGCTCGAGCGCGCTAACGAGCTGCTTACCTGCACCTTCAGGAAGAAGCCCTGCACGAACAGCAAAATCGACTTCCTTGGAGAACCCATACATCTGTGTATCCAATACTTCCTCATAGAGAGGGCAGTAGCGGGTAGCCAGATTCTCCATCTGTACTTCAATAAGCTTCTGTATTTTATCTGCATCTTCTTGAAGAAGACTGATCGCTTTCAAATTCAGCTGGTCCTGCAGATCAGATGAAGTCATGCATTTTTCCCCCCTATGTCCCAAAAATCGCGTAAAGACGTTCTACATCTAATATTAGACGAAATGAGGAGCTAATACAAGAACCTGACCAAAATAAGCACATAAAGTGAAGCCTCTTATGAAAGCCTATTCCTTCATATTTGTAACGTTCCTGCAGGACTAATGATTGATCCTATGCAAAAAAAGCACCCCTGCCATTATAGGCAGAGATGCTTCTTAGACCCATTACTCGGATGCGATGCTTACATTCAGTCCATGCTTGGCAAATACTTCTGACATGGCTACTTTGGCTTCGTCTGCATCTGATCCATGAACATGCAGTTCATAGCTGTGCGTGCTGATCAGTGTTGTAAACAATCCGAGAATACTTTTCACATCGATATACTTGTTCTCTGAATGAAGCACGATTGAAGAAGTAAACTTGCCTGCAGTTTGAGCAATTTCCACTACTGCCACATTATTACTCGACATAGGAATCCCTCCGTCTTTTCACATTTGGTATCATCTATTAATTACCACTACATGATACCGTGAATCCGCTTTCCGAGCAACAGCTAATTGATGCTCTTATTTCAAACGGTCCGGATTGAGGCATTCCAGCTCAGGAATAACGAAGATTCCGTCTTTACGAATCAGTACATCGTCAAAGTAAATCTCGCCGCCGCCGTAGTCTGGACGCTGAATCAATACCAGATCCCAGTGAATGGAGGAACGGTTTCCGTTATCTGTTTCTTCATAGGCCTGTCCTGGTGTAAAGTGCAAGCTACCTGCGATTTTCTCATCAAACAGAATGTCCTTCATTGGGTGCAGGATATGCGGATTGAACCCAATCGCGAATTCACCGATATGACGAGCACCATCATCCGAATTGAGGATTTCATTCAAGCGCTCTGTATCGTTGCTTGTCGCTTCAACAATTTTGCCATCCTTGAAAGTGAACTTGATATTTTCAAAAGTCACTCCGTTATATAGCGTTGGCGCATTATAACTAATCGTTCCGTTCACGGAATTACGTACAGGGGCACTGTAAACTTCGCCATCCGGAATATTTTTTTGACCAGAACATTTCTCAGCACCAATATCTTTAATGGAGAAGCTAAGATCTGTTCCTGGACCCGTGATGCGCACTTTGTCCGTACGATTCATCAGGTTAGCCAGGGAATCCTGTGCTTTGTCCATTTTGGCATAATCCAGATTGCACACGTCGAAGTAGAAGTCTTCAAACGCCTCCGTACTGGTATTCGCCAGCTGTGCCATGCTTGCATTCGGGTAACGAAGCACAACCCATTTTGTATGTTTAACCCGTTGTTCACTATGTACCGGATGAGAATACAGTGAATTGTACATTTTCATTTTTTCTTCCGGCACATCGGACAGGTCATTCACATTCTCCCCTGCACGAATACCAATGTAACAATCCATTTGCTTCATCCGGTTCAGATCAATCTCTGCCCAGGTTTTCATCATCTCTTCTGTTGCATTTTTCAACATGGCACGTTGTACGGTCTTATCCGTCAGCTGTACAAAGACGTTACCACCTTTATTGCCTACTTCTTCAATAATTGCATTAATCAGATCACGTTCCGATCCAATCATTTCAACCAATACATTTTCGCCAGGCTGTACATCTACTGAGTAGCCCACCAGATTGGCTGCGAGCTTTTGAATTCTTGGGTCCTTCATCTTGTAAAATCCTCCTGTCATCTGCCATTCTTGAATTGAACAACGGTAAATTACGATACTATTGTAGCACGCTACAACGATCCCGTCAGCAGGCAGCTCCCCCAACTCACTTACTCATAAGCCCTGAAGTTTACATCCGTGACAAGTGCTTCTTTATTGCTTCTGTTGCCCATATCCTTATATTTCACCTGACTTTCCGAAGAAAGTCGCAGGGGCAGGCTAGTTTTTCGATCTATCGTAAGATGATATACCGTTTGTACTTCGGCCTGCTTCATCATCTGCACCATCGATGTTTCTCCTTTCTCCCAAACTTTATTTAAATCCTTTTCCAGCTTCTTCTGACTGCCTCCCTTAACCGCACTTGCCTTGTGCATATACTCTGCACGGATCGCATTCATCTCATCATTAAGCTGGGTGAGTGCCCAGGCTTTGGCGTCTTTCGGCGCAAGTTCAATCCGTAATATTTTGGTTCGACGGCCTGAACCATACTCGGACTTGATCGTTTTGTTCAACCGATCGATATTTTCCATTTGAGCGATTGGATTGAAACGGGAGAGCGATCCGCGCAGAGGCTCATGCTGGGCAGTCAAAGCCATCCACTGGCCTTTTTTTCGTTCAAAAGAAGCGCTAAAGCCGCTTGGTTGCCCATTATGGTTAACCGACGCGGCATTCACCCCTTTTACTCCTGTTCCGGCAGCAGCCACAGCTCCAGGAAGCCGCGTTTGCAGGGTCAACCGATCATGGTTCTCAAGCTTGCCTTCAAATTTGAACTGATTCTCGAACAATCCGCTGCTCTCACGTCGCAATCCGGCCTCCCCATCAAAACTCAGCGTTTCTTTACCTGCAAGTCCGGATAAGGCCAGTGAAAACAACTCTTCTGGACTTCGATCTCGCTGCAAGAATCCACAACCAGGAGCACTTATTACCATAATGCTTAGAATCAACAGTAATCCACGTAGAGACCGACGGCTCAACATATTCTACTTCACCCTTCCGTCAACTTTCTCCATAGCCTGCCCCTCCCTTATATGCTTATACTTCCTTCGTTTGACATCTCCTCATCAAAAAATAAAGAGAACGACTCCGCAATCGGAATTGTTCTCTCTTAACGTGTTACTTCCTGTTCTTCCACCACGATCCGGTTTCGTCCACCATTCTTCGCACTGTACAAGGCCATGTCAGCCCGATAAAATAACGACTCTACACTAATCTTCTCATCCATCCAGTTCCATTCGGCAATACCACTGGATACTGTCACCGAAGGCCTTGTCTCTTGAGCAACCCTCGTGCGGATAACTTCAGCATATTCCAGAGCTTGACGAGTACCGATCTGCGGCATATAGATTGCCAGTTCTTCTCCGCCCCACCTGGCACAGATATCCTCAGGACGAACAGAGCTCGTTACAATATCGCTCACCTGTTTTAGCACCTGATCACCCGTTTGATGCCCAAACGTATCATTCACCTGTTTGAACTGGTCAATATCAACTACAATCAGTGAACCACAGAATTCATGTGCCTGACGTTCATGGATAACGCTATCCAAATAATGCCTTACATACAATCCTGTCAGCATGTCCAGGTTCGCCAGACGTCGGACCTCGGCATGAAGCGTCGCATTGGATAGTGCCAGCCCGATATGAATGGACAACATCTGCAATAACCGGTAGTTATCGTACGAGAAATATTGCTTTTTTGTATGTCCGAGCAAAATAGCACCCTTCACATCACCATTCACCCGAACAGGTGTAGCCATCAGAGACATCGAGCCGGTAAGATCCATGAATACCGAAGACACTTTCTCATATTTCTCATAATTGGATAGGATAAGCGGCTCCTCTGTCTGATACAGCAAACCTACAATACCGTAGTCCACCGGAAAGGATTTGCGGTATACCTCGTTAACATTGGATGACATCACCTCGAATTGATTCGTACTGTCATTCAGTTGAAGGATGCAACACGATTCAGCCTGAAATATGTCCCTTAACTCCTGTTCGGAGAATTGATAGATCTCCGTCAGTTGCAAGCTCTTATTCAAGCGTTGTGTCAGATCATTGATTAGACGAAGTTCCTGGATTAACATATTTGATTGTTCGTGCAACTTGGCGTTTTCAAAGGCTGTACCTGCGGTATCTGCCATCATGGTAATGAGCTGCAAATCGGAATCTTCCAGTAATTCTTCATTCATCTCAATATGGAACACACCATAGATGCCTTGTTTTCCTTTCAGAGGAAGACCCACCTCCAGAATGCGCTGTTCCCCTTCTTCTGACCGGACAATGATCAGCCCGCCCTCCATGAATGTACGAACACAGATATCTTCCCCACGTTCATGAACAAGCAATGGTTTGATTCGGGGATTGAAGCTGCTCTGATCCTGAGACATATACAGTGTCATGCTAGTGGTTGGATATAAATAGTCAATACTGTCAAACACTTCATCCAGTATTGCATCCACATCCATTTTGTCATGCATCCGTTGAACGATCTGCAAGAGAATCGACCTTCGATGTTCTTCAAGGGCAGTTTGTTCATGAGCATGTAATAGATCCGCCATAAATATGTATTCAAATCTTCGGTAAAAGCAGGTACGATAGTGCATTGCCTCCGATCGAACAACGACTTCTGACGTTTCATATCGATTTTGCTCGTAGGTGATAGCAGTAAATACGGCAAACATATCCTTGTTGGTTCTGGAGAAGAGAGGCTCTGCCATGAGATGGTACTCTCCATACTCGGTAGTTCCTCGTAGCGACTGTGCCTGTCCCGACTCAATGCATTGCAATACAGTTGGATACACATCTATGCCTGAAGCAACTTCTTTGCCGTGCCCCATACAGATGCCTTCCGTATTCCATACGCTGTATACCATGGATGAATTGTCAGAGTTAGGTTGTCGTTGAGTATGCCAATCGGTGTATGCTTGTTGAAGCAGGTTTTCCAAGTATGAAAAATCAAATGGTGTGATATCCATTTTTTGCATCCAGAATGCATGCTCTTCATGAGGAACAGCAGAAGATGCGGAACCGCCCGAACTTCGTGAATTCAAGCTAGCTGGTATACTTCTTAGATGTTCTAACATATCAGGCGCTCCTTTGCACCGTTTTTGCATCCACTAGGATGCATTAATCTGCAGACGTTATCGCAAACCTGCAAATACTTACGACAACCTTGATCTACAAGTTCATTTAAAGTTAAGATACATTCTATTTTACTCTCTTTAAAGCTTTTTTGCATCCATATTTCAGAAAATTGTCCCATTATTTTAGGCCTAATGACCTATCGACAAATTTAGACGTTTTTTTTGCTTTTATCCCACGCTTGACTTTGGTTCTAGTAGACTGTAAAATAAATTGTTGATGAAGACTACTAAATGGGTCTTTAAATTTGGGCATTACCGGTTGTGTCACCCTCATTCTTTTTGTTGCTTTCAGGACAGCGGCTGAACTTTCCTGATCGTCCTATGCGCGGCCAAGCCCGCATCAACAAATTGGAGCGCAAACAGAGCCCTATATGAACTTTAACTAAAAAGGAGCTACTTTAAACATGGCACGTTACACTGGTCCTAAATTTAAATTGAGCCGTCGCCTCGGCATTTCCCTGAGCGGAACAGGCAAAGAATTGAAACGTCCTTTCCCTCCAGGTCAGCACGGAGCTAACCAACGGAGAAAAATCAGCAACTACGGTATGCAATTGCAAGAAAAACAAAAATTGCGCCACATGTACGGTTTGGGCGAGAAGCAATTCCGCACATTGTTTGCAAAAGCACAAAAAATGCAAGGTATTGCCGGCGAAAACTTCATGTTCTTGCTTGAGTGCCGCCTTGACAACCTCGTATATCGCCTTGGGTTCGCTAACTCCCGCGCTGGTTCGCGTCAGTTGGTAGCACATGGTCACGTAACTGTAAACGGCAAAAAAGTTGATATCGCTTCTTACCAAGTAAGCACTGGCGATGTAATCAGCTTGCGTGAAAGAAGCCGCGGTCTTTCTTCCGTTAAGGAAGCTTTGGAAAACCGTTCGCATCTTCCAGCATACGTAGAATACAACGAAACTTCTGCAGAAGGTAAATTCATCCGTCTGCCAGAGCGTGCGGAATTGTCCCAAGACATCGACGAACAACAAATTGTCGAGTTCTACAACCGCTAATCGTTGGAATTTCATTAAAGCTTCACTCCAAACAGCTGTCGAGATCCTCTCGTCAGCTGTTTTTATGTTTTTTTCATATGTGTATTCATTATAAAGCTCTAAATAACGATATAAACTGTATACTCCCTGTTGGAGGTTAGATTTAGCTACATAACATCTAAAGAGAGACAAGGGGGGATTGAGTATGAAGTTTTTACGTAACCGCAAATTGGCTGTCAAACTTGGACTTTTACTTGGATTAGTATTGCTCTGCTGTATCGGAGCCTTGATTGCATTCAATACCAAAATGGTTTATGACAAAAGTCTTCAGTACGGTGAATCTATTGCCGGGCAAGCTTCAGACCGGGCTTCAAACGAATTTATGAACGAAATTTACCAAGTGAAGAACACACTTGAAACGATGAGTACCACGTTGCTGGATGCCGCTCATACCGGCTCGCTCAACCGTGAAGAAGTTGTTCGGCTTCTTGAGCAATATTTGAAAAAAGACGAAAAAGTTTTCGGATTTTACACCGGATGGGAACCCAATGCCTTTGATGGGAAAGATTCGGACAATATCAATAAAAATAAATATGATGATGCCACCGGTCGCTTCGTTCCTTATGTTGTACGTGATGGCAACTCCCTCCTTCTGGAGCCGCTGCCTGGCTATGAGGGAGAAAGTGAAACAAGCACTTTTTATCAGCAACCCAAAAAGAGCAAATCCATCTATTGGTCTGAGCCCATCACCTACACGGTTGCCGGCAAAGAAACCTTGCTTGTCTCCATCGTCCTGCCTTTGCTAGATGAGAACAATACGTTTCTCGGCATTGTTGGAGCCGATTTCACCATTGAAGGTTTTCAACAAAAAATAGCTTCACTGAATCCCGATAACGGTTATGCCATGCTGATTACCGGTGAAGGAAAGCTTGCTGCACACGGTACCCAATCCGAGCTCGCCAAAGGAGGCGCTGCAATCCCACCAGAGATCCAAACCGTCATTAAGCGTGTACAATCGGGTGAGTCCCAATTCTACCTCTCAGATGGATCGGAGCAGGGTCTGTTCATCTCTGAGCCTGCCAATTTGCAAGGTTCGGAATCCAACTGGTATCTCGTGTCTGCACTTCCGAAAAGCCATATTTTGCAGCCCTTCTATGACAGCTTGAGCTGGTCGGTTCTGATTGCTGTACTGGCTATACTATTGCTTGCTGGTGTGGTAACCTACACGATCATGTCCATTGTGAAACAAGTGAACCGCGTCAATGTCGTTGCCGGTCAGCTGGCAGAAGGGGATCTGACACAGAAGCTTCCCGTTCAATCCAAAGACGAGTTCGGCGTGATGTCAGGTCATCTCAACCAAATGATGGACACGCTCCGTCATACGATTTCGGTGATATCCGAGCATGCTTTATCCGTAGGCTCCACTTCTCAACAGTTGACCGCAAGTGCCGAAGAGACGGGTAAAGCCGCTGAGTTAATTGCCTTGACAGGTCAGGAAGTCGCGGAAAAAGCTGGCACGCAAATGCATGAGCTTCAAGAAACCTCCCGTGCCATGAATGAAATATCCACAGGCATTGGCCGAATCGCACAAGCGGCCGCGGATGTAACCGATTCTTCGCGAACCGTGGCTGAACGAACTACAGCGGGAACAGATAAGATTCAGTCGGCTATGCGGATGGTGGACTCCGCTTCTTCATCCGTGCAGAACTCCATGTCAGCACTGGAAAACTTCCGTCAGCGATCCGAACAGATTGGTCACATTACCGGCATGATTACCGAAGTCAGCCGCCAGACCAACCTCCTCGCCCTCAACGCATCAATCGAAGCTGCACGAGCGGGTGAGCATGGTCGCGGATTTGGTGTAGTAGCTTCCGAAATTCGAAATCTGGCGGAGCAGTCCCGGACTTCGGCTGTACAGATTGCTGAATTAATTGATAGCGTCCAGCAAGAGGTAATCACACTCGTTGAGAATATGGAAAAGGGAAATTCCGAAGTACTTCATATTGCCGATGTAATTAACGAAAGTGGAGAACTATTCCTCTCCATCTCGTCGCAGATTTCGGACGTTAATGCGCAGATTGAGGATGTTTCGGCCATCGCAGAGCAGATGTCAGCCGGATCTCAACAGGTGGACGCCACACTGGAGCAGCTCAAAACCATCGGTCATGAGACGGCGGATCACGCGATCAGTGTTGCAGCCGCCTCGGAAGAACAGCTTGCATCCATGGAAGAGATTACAGCAGCATCTGCTGCCCTCGCAAAGCTAACACAGGAACTGCTGGAACTGATCCAACGTTTTAAAACCTAACTTCAAGCATATGTCTGCTATCATTACTCTTCTTTAACGCAAAAAAATAAACATTATAGAGGAGGTCGTACCTGTGAAAAAACGGGAACGGCCTCCTTCCCATTAGTTCTTGTGTAAGGAGCCGTCATCGTGCCTCTGGTGACTCGTTTCTTCCACGTTTTACTGAAATTCTCTATTGCTTCTCATGATATGTATTTTAATTTCGCATGATATATATCATAATCCAAGAAAGAATGGCAATTTTCGACCATTGCTTGTATTTCTCAGGCATGCAAACCGGCCTTTTTATGCTATAATAAGTGCTGTTAAAAGGAGGAAGACACTGAATGGTTGATGTTAATAAGAAAAAGCCTGATGAACAGCCTGCCCGCAAGCGCAGTTTTGCCCGCAGACTGGGGAGTGTCGTCAAATGGATGGTTGTTCTGGGATTCATGGGGGCGCTATTTGTAGGCGGTGCTCTGATGGGTTACGTCAGTTCCATTGTCAAAGA
Organism: Paenibacillus hebaui; assembly: GCF_051934385.1. Lineage (NCBI taxonomy): Bacteria > Bacillati > Bacillota > Bacilli > Caryophanales > Paenibacillaceae > Paenibacillus > Paenibacillus hebaui. The sequence continues at coordinate 4,914,781 of NZ_CP196836.1, forward strand.
CGAGCCCGTCCGGTCAAGGGCCCTAATTGAACAGAAAGTCAGCGAAAACTCCATTACAGGCTTTGCTTACTTTGCCGACGGCAGTCCGATCGGTCAATTACGAACAGAAGAAGACAGGCGTCCGGTCACCTTTGACCAGATCCCGAAGAAGGTTATTGATGCTGTTATCTCGATTGAAGACAATCATTTTTACGAACATAAAGGTGTAGATATGAGCGGAACGCTCCGTGCCGTGAAACAAAAAGTGCTGAAAGAGTCTGTCCAAACAGGCGGAAGTACATTGACTCAGCAATTGGCCCGGCGTGTGTTTCTGAATCTGGATCGAACCGAGGATCGTAAAGTAAAAGAAATATTACTTTCCCTCCGTCTGGAACGTTTCCTGACCAAAGACGAGATCATGACAGCCTATTTGAACAAGGTTCCTTTCGGTAATGGTTCCAGCGGTTACAACGTTTATGGAATCAAGGCCGCTGCCAAAGGACTGTTCAATATTAATGATCTGGAGAAAATCAACATCGCTCAGGCCGCTTATCTTGCTGGATTGCCACAACTTCCCTCCTCTTACTCTGCCTTTAACGGTAAAGGTGATTTTGTAGAGGATAATTTTGAGCGCGCAATCAACCGTCAGCATCTGGTATTACGCCGCATGCTTGAACTGGGCAAAATTAATCAAACCGAATATAACGAAGCTCTTGCTTTTGATATCAAGAGTTCGCTTGCACCGAAAACCATCAAAGCTTACAATACTTATCCATATCTTATGATGGAAACGGAACGGCAAGCTGCACAGGTGTTGATGAAACAACTAAACTCGAATAAAGCTGAAGGCACGGATACTGCTGCTGATAAGGATACATCGCAGAAAGAAAGCAGTGTACTGCTTGAAGAAGCTCAGACGCAATTGCGTACCGGTGGATATCGGATCTATACAACCATTAACAAGAGTGTATACAAAACGATGCGTACCATTGCCGAAGATGACAGTAATTTCTCAGCAGACGATTCTGTGAAAGGAAAAGAACAGACTGCTGCCATACTCATTAATCACAAAACGGGAGCTATTCTGGGCATGATCGAAGGACGTGATTTCCAGGATGAACAGATGAACTATGCCACCCAGATGGTGCGTCAGCCAGGTTCAACCATGAAACCTATTGCTGCTTATCTGCCTGCACTGGACGAAGGTCTCGTTCAACCTGCTTCTATTATTGATGATTCACCGATCATCCTGAAAAGCGGTTCAGGCGGGTTCCACATCGCAAAAAATGCCAACAACCGTTATCAAGGGCTTGTCACTGCCCGCAGAGCACTGAATTACTCTCTGAATATCCCTGCTCTGAAGCTGTTCAATGAAGAAGTGGGAATCGACAAGGCTTGGGCTTTCTCCAAGAAACTGGGTATTACCACCATCCAGAAGGCTGACTATCAAGCCCAGACTGGTGTTCTTGGAGGTCTTCAGTACGGTGTAACCGTTGAAGAACTGACCAGTGCCTATGGTTCCATCGCCAATAATGGGGTATACAATGATTCTTATATGATCAGCAAAATTGTAGACTCCAACGGAAATATTGTATATAAACACGATACAGAACCTGTTCAGGCCTTTTCGAAACAGACCGCATACCTGATGACAGATATGCTCCGGACTGTTATTTCCGAAGGCACAGCAGATAAAGTTCGTGAAAATTACAAATATTCCAAAAGTGTGCCGATCGTTGGCAAAACGGGCTCAACCCAAAACTATGCAGATGTCTGGTTTGAAGGTTATACACCAGATGTCACACTAGGTGTATGGGTTGGATACAAACAGCCGGTTAATACGCTGGAGACAAAATCACAGAAGAAACGTGCGCAGCAACTGTGGACCAAAATTTTGAATGAAGTCATCGCTACACAAAAAGAGTTATTCGTCACGGATTCGTTCAAAAAACCATCCGGGATTGAGACACGGACGGTATCGGCGTATAGCGGCAAATTGCCCACATCCCTTACAGACAAATTTGTCACCGATATTTTCAACAGCAAATTTGTTCCGAAAGACAGCGATGATGGCGTCGCAAAAGCCAAATATATTACCTACAATGGTGTAAACTACATTCCGCGTGATGAAACGCCTTCGGATATGTTGAAGGAAAAAACGGTCATTAAGCGTAAGAAACCGATCTCTGATCTGATCAAGGAATTGCAAAGTGCATTCTCACGCATGAGTCGACATGAATCACTTGCTTATTACCTTCCTGAAGATGCAGGTGCAGACATGCCAAAACAGATTGATCCAAGAAGAGATAACGGTAAGACTCCTGATGCCCCAGGCAATCTACGAATCTCAACCTCGGGCGAAAAAGCCGTGATTACGTTCAACGCTACACCTGAGGGGGATGTTGTTGGATATCGTCTGTACCGCTCAGTAGGTGGAGCAGGATTCCAGAATCAAGGCCAGGTTGTCCTGACTGGTGAATACAGATCGTTTACGGCCTACGCAGCACAAGGTGGCGACTTCGCCTTCTATGTCACTGCAGTGGATGTGGCTGGCAGAGAGTCTGCTCCAAGCGCCACGGTTAACAGTGCAGGAGTGGCTGAGCCTCCGCCTCCAGAAGAGGTGAAGGAGCCGATTACCGTGCCGGGAACGGTTGTAACCCCAGGAGAAGTTCAGAATGAGAATACGACGACTACGGCTCCAGGTGCACCTGGTCAAATTAGCGTCGCAGCTCTCTCTCAGGGATTGCGTATTCAATGGGCTGCGAATCCAGAAGCGGATAGCGTCCAGAGTTATGCGGTATATTACAGTGAAACGGGTTCCGCCCCATTCACCAAAATTGGTACTACTGCAGGAACCTCCATGGACTATGGAGTACCTGCATCCACCAGCGGATGGTTCAAAGTTTCCGCCAGTAACAGTGTAGGCGAATCCGAGCCTTCTGTAACCATCCAGTTCCAACCGTAATACAGAAGCCTGATAACTCACATCTTTCCCCCATCCTCTCATAATGAGGATGGGGTTTTTCGTGTCGTTGCATAACCAAAAAGCCTGATCCACAATGAAACATGGATCAGGCTTTAGTTTTAGATATCGGACCAGACCAACACGTTGTATCCGCCGGCTGGTTTACTTAGTCTTCAATGGTCGATAGATCACCTGTCGGCAGATCGAGCTCCCAAGCTTTCAGCACACGGCGCATAATCTTGCCGGAGCGAGTTTTAGGCAGTTTATCCTTGAACTCAATCTCACGCGGAGCGGCGTGAGCAGACAAGCCTTCTTTTACAAACCGATAGATCTCTTCTTTCAGCTCAGGTGTCGCCTCATAACCTTCACGTAGCGCCACAAAGGCCTTGATAATCTCCCCGCGAGTTGCATCCGGTTTGCCGATAACGCCCGCCTCTGCTACCGCAGGATGCTCCACGAGCTTACTCTCTACCTCAAAGGGTCCAATGCGTTCCCCCGAAGAGTTAATGACATCATCAATTCGTCCTTGGAACCAAAAGTAACCATCTTCATCCATATAAGCGGAATCCCCGGATACATACCAGCCCGAGAATCGGAAGTATTCCTCGTATTTGGACGGATTATTCCAGATCTTCGCCATCATGGATGGCCAGGGTGTACGAATAGCCAGGTTCCCCATACTATATGGCGGCAGCTCCTGTCCTCGATCATCAATTATTGCTGCTTCAATACCCGGTAATGGCCGCCCCATGGAACCTGGTTTGATCGGCATGCCCGGATAGTTACAGATGAGCTGTCCCCCCGTTTCCGTCATCCACCAGGTGTCATGAATCCGCTGACCATAGGCTTTCCAGCCCCAACGGACAACTTCCGGATTAAGCGGCTCACCTACGGACATAACGTGACGAAGAGTGCTCAGATCATGCTGAGCAATGGTCTCTTCCCCCGCCCCCATCAGCATACGGAAGGCCGTCGGTGCACTGTACCATACACTGACTTTATTTTTCTCAATGGTGCTGTACCAGTCTTGTGGACTAAAACGCCCCCCACGTATAACGTTGGTCACTCCATTCAACCACGGCGCAAAAATTCCGTAGGATGTACCTGTGACCCAGCCCGGATCGGCTGTACACCAGTATACGTCATCCTCGCGTAAATCGAGCACGACCTTGCCTGTATAATAATGCTGAATCATTGCATTGTGCACATGATATACACCCTTGGGTTTACCTGTAGAGCCTGATGTATAGTGAATAAGCAGACCATCATCCCGATTCAGCCATTCCACTTCCATATCGTCCGAAGCTGCGGACATCTCTGCGTCAAAATCGATTAGACCCTCTTCCGTCTGTGCACCACCACCGACAACAAAGATATGCTTGAGTTCCGGCAATTCGGAACGCTTGATTCGTCCCAGCAATTGAGGGGTTGTCACCAGTGCCACAGCCCCGCTATCCTCCAGACGATCCTTAACCGCCGTCTCCATAAATGCTTCAAACAGCGGACCTGCAATGGCGCCGGCCTTCAATATACCGAGCAGACTGAAGTAGAGTTCAGGACTTCGAGGCATAAAAATAAACACCCGATCTCCCTTAGCTACACCATATTTGCGTAGGACATTACCGAAGCGATTCGATTGCTCGCTCAAGTCAGCAAACGTATATGCCTCTTCACGCGAAGCATCGCTGTATAATAATGCTGTTCTTCCGCCTCTTCCTTCCAGTACATGACGATCTATCGCCTCATGCGCCATGTTGACTTTTCCGCTGGCGTGCCACGTAAAGTGCCTTTCAACCGATTCCCAATCGAACTGGCTTCGGGCCTCCGTGTAATCGCCCAGATTAGATTCAGACACAACCGTTTGCAGCATCTCACCATGTGCTTGACTCATGCTTGCCAGCCTCCTTCAACTCGACATTTCGATTCCCATTATGGGTCACTTTTCATTGCCTTTGTGTTGACTGAACTTCCAGTTAGCGCTTACATTAATAGAGAGAACTTCTCTTCATGTACTTGCCTGGCCAAACCGCTGATGTTAATCTACTATGAATTGTGAACATTTTTTGTCTACGTAATTATAGCAAATCTTTTCAATCATCGTCTACGGGTTTTCATTTTTTTGGATTTTTGCTATAAGTAGGGGGAGAGAGGAGCATGAACCATGGAGCATATCAAGGAATATCATATGCGTTCCATCTTCAAGTCCGGCCACCGAATCATGATTGAGGGACCTGTACAGGCTGAGGAGATTACGGAGCTTGGCTTTCACCCGGATTTGGATGCCTTTCGGCGCCCTTCCGAGCAGCAGGAGGCATTGGCCGAAATCGCTACATTACCCGAAGGCCGAATTATCATTGCACGGGAAAATGAGACCATTATCGGTTATGTGACCTTTCACTATGCAGACGAATGCGAGCGCTGGTCCGAAGGCAATATGACCGATCTGATTGAGCTGGGTGCCATTGAAGTTGCCGACCAATATCGCTCGCTCGGAATTGGTCGAGAAATGCTACTTACTGCATTCGAGGATGGACAGATGGAGAAATATATCGTATTTACAACGGAATATTATTGGCATTGGGATTTGAAGGGCAGTGCCCTTTCCGTATGGGATTACCGCAAGATGATGGAAAAATTAATGCAAGCCGTAGACATGACCTGGTACGCAACGGATGATCCCGAGATCTGTTCGCATCCAGCAAACTGTCTCATGGTACGGATTGGCAGCCAGGTGCCTTTGGAATCGGAAGAACAGTTCGACCGTGTACGATTCCGCTATCGCTTCATGTATTAATCATGAAGCGTTGTACTTCATCTCCTAAATACGTATACATAGAAAAACCACTTCTTCGCTAACAGTTTCATTCATAAACTGCCGCGAAGAAGCGTTTTTTTGTTCCCTTTTTCACTTTATGTCGACAAGTACATGGTTTGAAGTATTACATATGTTCCAACATATGCTCCACAATGCGGTGAGAACGTTGGGAAGACTCTACGGTAAATTCAGCAAAGTTCACATGTGCTGATCCATCCGCTTTATCCGACATTCCGCGCAGTACAACAAACGGAACACGATTCATGAAGCTCACTTGCGCTACCGCAGCGCCCTCCATCTCGGCACATGCTCCATCCATTTCCGTATATAGCATGTTGACCGTATCCTTGCTTGCGATGAACTGATCCCCCGACAATACCTTACCGATCAGATACTTCGCTCCCTGAGCTTTGCAGGCTTCTTCAGCCAGTGCAATAAGGGAAGCTTCTGCAGGAAAGGCAGACGTCTCCTGGTAAGGAATAACCCCACGCTCAAATCCAAGTGGTGTCACGTCCATATCATGTTGTATACACACCGATGAGATCACCATATCCCCAATATTCAAGTCCGGATGAACTGCGCCCGCCACACCTGTGAAAATGATACGGTTAACCTGAAAACGATCAATCAAAATCTGTGTCGTAACGGCTGCATTTACTTTACCCACACCGGATTTGCAGACGACAATCTGCTTACCCAGCCATTCGCCTGCAACATAGGTTATTCCCGTTTGTTTTACAGTCTCCAGTTGCTTCATGCCCGCAAGAAGGAGCTCCACTTCCTCATCCATTGCCCCAATAATGCCGATGGTTTCACGCATATTCTGATCCCCCTGTATCCTTTTTACATGTTGAACCTGGACCCATACCTACCTATCCAGACGGTATTCATAAGCATCCATTTCAGAGTCTCATTCAGCACAAAAGCTCCGTCTCCGGAGCTTCCACATATCCACTATGTAGAGAGAATGCCTTCTCCCCTTTTTGTTGAATCCTGATTAATCTACATCTGCGTGGCTTACAGACAGACGAAGAATCGTTTCATGCGGCAAAATAACCCGTGGGTTCTCCACATTTTCTTTTTTCATCAGCTTGGTCAGCAAACGCATGGCTACTGCACCCAGGTCATACATCGGCTGAGCTACAGTTGTCAACTGAGGACGAACCATGGAAGCCATACGAATGTTATCCACACTAATAATGGAGAAATCATCCGGTACTTTCAGACCATCATCCTGAATGCTGTGAATGGCACCGATGGCCATTTCATCTGTTGCAGCAAAGATGGCCGATGGTTTTTTCTTGAGTCCAAGGAAATATTTCATCGCTTCCACACCGGATTCATAACGATAGTTACCGATTCGAACGAGATCCTCCTGGTATTCAATACCCGCTGCTTCCAGAGCCTTCTTGTAACCTTGGAAACGTGCATAACCATTTGCAGGATCTTGCAATGTACCACTGATCATCGCAATTTCCTTGTGTCCGTGACGAATCAAGGTATTAACCGCATCAAAAGCAGCAGCCTCATGGTCGATATCAACAGAAGGGAACGTCCCCTTCTCGTCACTCGTTGCACAAAGTACGATCGGCACAGCTGCAGACTGGAACGCCTGAATATGCTCATCCGTAACCGTTCCACCCATGAAGAGCAGCCCGTCTACTTGTTTTTCGAGTAATGTGTTAATTACACGAATTTCTTTTTCTTTCTTCTTATCCGCGTTACACAGAATAATGTTGTAATGATACATGTTCGCAATATCTTCAATTCCGCGGGCAATCTCTGCGAAGGTTGAGTTCGAAATATCCGGAATAACGACGCCAACTGTTGTTGTCTTCTTGCTCGCCAGACCTCTGGCTACCGCGTTTGGACGATATCCCAACCGTTCGATGGCTTCATATACTTTTTTACGCGTCTGTGGCTTAACATTAGGGTTATTATTAACTACCCGTGATACCGTTGCCATAGATACTCCGGCCTCACGTGCCACATCATAAATGGTTACCGTCACAGTACTTCTCTCCATTACCAGTAAATTTTCATACCATTTTCATTAAGATTTATATTACGACAAATTTCTGCATTAATCAATTAAAATAGGCTTTAGGACTCACTCAGTACTTTCGTGATTGTGGTAGAAGTAATATCCGAATGGGAAGTATGCCATACAGGTTTTCCCTTTTTAACGAGAATTGCCTGTGGAGATTCGTGCTTAACACCTAGCTTATCCGCTAGTTCATTAGATACCGGGCGGTCTTCCACGACATAAATGATGCCATATTTCACTTGTTCATTGGGATTGTTATGCAAATAATCGTTCATCTCCTGATAAGCGTTCGCGCTGATTGGGCAACGTGTACTGTGCTTAAACAGAAGCAAGGGTTGATCCTCGGTATCCTCCACTGCGGAGTTTAGCTGTTCAATACTTGTCATTTTAGTCATGTCAGCCATATGATATACATCCCCCTTTACCAAGAATACCACTATGTTGAGCGTTTTCACTCTAAGATATCTTAACAAAAAGCGCGCGAAAAAGCTAATTTTCATGAAAACAAGCATTTTACACGTCAAAATTAGACAGCATTTGAGAAATGCGCCCGCCATACAAAACCGGACAATTGAGCAAGCCTGCGCTGCGTTGTCTCAATCCATTCGGCGTCGCCGGACTCCTGTGCGTAGCCCATAATATCCAACAGCAGGTTAATGCGTTCCTCCACCGCTTGCTGCATTCGATGTTCCATCTCATGGTCCGTCGCGTCAGGCCAAGCCAACAGCTGTTCATGAAGGAGATCCGCCAGCTCATTCCGTTCTCCAAAAGAAACATCCTGTTTCACCGGTTGTTCACCGAGTGTACTAATGCATTCCTTCAAATCCGGCTTGACCGGCTGGAGCACTTCATACGAAACGCAATCGCGACAGGCGAATACAGGTACATTGCGAATCTCCACCTTTTTGGCATACACAACTGTTCTTAATTCCAATTCCATTACATGTCCGCATCTGCACGTCTTGCGCACAGCCATCACCTCATTCGTTCTATTCTCGTATATAGATACCATTCGACCTATTTCTGCTCAAATCCTGCTATAAACCATAGGTTGCACAAATTACCACTGTCTCCAGATGGAGGCTGTCGAATGTAGGCGTTCATTGACTTGTAATCGCTTCCCAATTTGAGGAACATGCATGACAATGAAGTCGGACAGAGATTCTGTTACAATGGAGACGCGACAAGCCTAATCACCGCAAAAGGAGAGATGGTTATGAGATTAGCAGGTAAAAAAGTCATCGCTCTAGTCGATGAAGAATTCGAGGATTTGGAACTATGGTACCCGGTACATCGTGTCCGTGAAGAAGGTGCCGAGGTACATCTCGCCGGGGAGAAAAAAGGAAAAACCTATATTGGTAAATATGGTGTTCCCGCTGAAGCGGAATACAGCTTCGATGAACTTGATAGCTCACAATATGATGGTATTCTCGTACCCGGGGGCTGGGCGCCGGACAAGCTGCGCCGCTATCCTAAAGTACTTGAGCTGGTCAAGGAAATGAATGCTGATCAGAAACCGATTGGACAGATCTGTCACGCAGGCTGGGTGTTGATCTCCGCCAAAATTCTTGAAGGTGTTACGGTTACTTCTACTCCTGGCATCCGGGATGACATGGAAAATGCCGGTGCCATCTGGAAAGACGAAGCGGTTGTTGTCGATGGACATATCATTTCGGCTCGCCGTCCCCCGGACCTTCCGCCATATGGCAAGGCATTTTGCGATGCGCTGGCTAAAAAATAATCCAAAGGGGCTGTCTCCTAAGTCATTAGAATGACAGGAGATACTCCTGGTTAGCGTTAATTTGTTCTAATGAACCCGGCACATGCTACTTGCTCCCATTTGCACAGATCTGAATTTTAACGAATCACTGAGACGTTATTTCATCCATTTGGTCGATTTTTAGGTTCTGAAGCCATTTTCTTGACGGAATAACGTTACTGAAGTTCATTAAAATTTGCATTTCTTGATTATTACCCTGATAGGATGCGGCAGGTTCGTTAGCGCTTGCCGAAAAAAATAGCAAACCCCCACACCATATTGGCGCGGGGGTTTGCTATTAAAGTGCTTCTTTATGACAAGATCTCTAAAATGTAAATATTTTCATTTAAAGGTATTTATGAGCAACAAACCCGCTCATGAAGCATTCGAACCACTCTGATCATCAGGGCTTCCCATCGAATCATTGAAGACCTGCAAACGCTCCTCAATGTCCCCACTTGTCCGGAGGGTAAAGCACTCACGAGCGGTCTCCTTGGCCGTGGAAGCGGTCGTGTTCAGTACTCTGTGCTTCACACGCAACAGGGATTGTGGTGACATGCTCAGATTGCGGATGCCCAGTTCCAGCCAAAGTGGAATTGAACGCTCGTCCCCTGCCATCTCACCACACACGCTGACATCAATGCCAGCCGTATGAGCCGCATCCACTGTCGCACGCAGCATACGCAAAACTGCCGGATGATACGGGTGATACATATGGGCAATCTGCTCATTCATTCGGTCTACAGCCAGTACATATTGTACAAGATCATTCGTACCAATACTGAAGAAATCCGCTTCTTCGGCAAGCAGGTCAGCAATCATCACCGCTGCAGGAACTTCAATCATGATGCCCACTTTGATGTGTCGATCATACGGCAGTTCACGCTCGTCCAAGTCAGACATCGCTTCACGCAGGATCTCGTTCGCCTGGCAAAGTTCTTCTACCGAGGAGATCATGGGGTACATAATTTTGACATTGCCGGCAGCACTGGCACGAAGAATAGCTGTGAGCTGGGTTTTGAACAGATCTTTGCGGTCCAGACTGATTCGGATGGCGCGATATCCCAGAAACGGATTATCCTCTTCAGGCAGTTCAAAATAATCAAGCTGCTTGTCGCCACCGATGTCCAATGTACGAATGACCACAGACTGACCAGCGGCTTTCTCAGCGACGAGACGGTATACTTCGTACTGCTCCTGCTCCCCAGGGAACGTAGAACGGTCCATGTACAAGAACTCTGTACGGAACAATCCAACGCCCTTCGCCCCGTGTTTCAGGGCCATCTCCAATTCCTTTACAGAACTGATATTGGAAGCGAGTTGCAGAATGGTACCATCTTTGGTTACGGCATCCACGGTAGCAAGCACCTGCAGCTGTTCCTTTTTCTTCAGTTGCTTGCTGCGAAGCATCGTATACCGTTCAACCGTCTTGCGGTCCGGTTCCGTGAATACCAGACCGTTGTCACCATCCACTACAAGCATATCTCCTGTCTCTACCGGCATGCCAAGACTCGCTTCCAGACCGGAAACGAGAGGAATACCAAGGGCACGAGCCATAATTGCCGAATGTGATGTTCTACCACCGATCAGGGTCACAATACCCAGCACATGGCTTGGATTCAGATGCGCCAGTTGAGAGGGAGACAACTCCTTGGCAACAAGGATATAGGGCTGAGTATCTGAAGGAAGCGTAATTTCCGGTGCTCCCAACAGATGTTTTAACAAACGGTTACCCACATCCTTGATATCAATGGCCCGTTCCTTCATATATTCGTCTTCAAGCAGGTCAAACATCGTGACAAAATGATCTATAGCCTCTTTGACGGCTACTTCTGCCGCCTTGTACTGCCGCTCAATAATACCGCGAATTTCGTTCATAAACACGGGGTCTTCCAGAATTGCCAGATGAGCATCGAAGATGCTGGACTCTTCTGGTCCGACCACTTCCTTGAACTCATTCTTGATAAACTCGATCTCATCCTTCGATGTCCGTATACCCTCGTACAGCCGTTCGAACTCTTGGGCGAGATCCACCGAATCCATCTTCTGATCCGGCAGATCCCATTCCCAACTGGGCAGGACAAATGCTTTGCCGATGGCTATGCCTGCAGCGCCGTTGATGCCTTGTATCTTCTTCATTCTACCCCTCCAACGTTCCTGTCATAGAGCACCACGGACATAACGGATGCCTGACCTTTCTTCACTTGCTTAAATGGAGCAAAACTCCATGATTTTACACGATCCGGATTCGTAATCACCATTGGTGTCGTCAGTGACGCCGCTTGTTCGCGGAGTACCGCCAGATCAAATTTGATCAACAACTGCCCTGGCTCCACCGTATCGCCCTCCTGAACAAAAGCTTCAAAATGGCCTTTCAACTGAGATGTATCAATACCAATATGGAGCAACACCTCAAGCCCTTCCCGTGTGGATATACCCAAGGCGTGCATTGTCGGATACATATGCATGATCGTCCCATATACAGGTGAGACCAGCTCTCCGCGTTCAGGAACAAAGGCTACGCCATCTCCAACAAGCTTGGCTGCAAAAATCTGATCCGGCACCTCTTCAATCGGCAGCATTTTGCCCTGTACCGGAGCACAGAAGAGAACTTGCTGCAGATCTCTTTCGAGCAGCTTGGCAATCTCTTCACGGATCAATTCCGAATAGGTACCAAATACAACCTGTACATTGCCACCTCCGAGCTTGATCAGCCCCGCAGACCCCATACTCTTCATCGCACCCGTATCGATTAGACGGTCATCGTGCACCGTCAGGCGAAGGCGCGTTATACATGCTTCAACCTGTACAATATTCCCCTTGCCACCCAATGCTTCCAAAATTAATGGAGCTTGATAAGGGATGTTACCCACCCAGTCTTCCAGCATCGAACCTTCTTCTCGTCCTGGTGTTGGAATCTTAAAGGTACGGATTGCCCAGCGGAACAGGAAATAATAGACCAGCCCGTATAGTATGCCAATAGGAATGAGCTTCCAAGCATTCTCGGATAGGTGAAAATTGAGTATGTAATCAATAATGCCTGCCGAATAGGAAAAACCGTGGCGTATATCGAGCCAGTAGCTGATCCACATCGCGAGTCCCGACATGACGGCATGTACGATGAATAGATAAGGTGCCGCGAACAAGAAGGCAAACTCAATCTGTTCCGATACACCTGTCAGGAAACAAACCAATGCTGAAGTGAGAAACGTTTTTTTGATTTTCGGCTTCAGGTCTTCCCGTGCCTCCTGAATAATCGCAAAGGCTATCGCCGGGATAGCAAACATCATGATGGGAAATAACCCAGCCATGAAAAATCCCGCTGTCGGATCACCTGCAAAAAATCGTGGCAGGTCCCCTTGCACAATGTTCCCATCCGGCGTTTCAAACGTTCCCAGTTGAAACCAGAAGACATTGTTAAGCAGATGATGAAGCCCAAAGGCTACCAGCACTCTGTATAGTACCCCATATATGAACAGTCCAAAACCACCGAGACTGTATTCCCAAGTGGCGATGGCATTCAATCCATGCTGCAGTATGGGCGCGATCCATAACATAAAGCAAGAGAACAGTGCCGAGCAGAGTCCAACAATGAGTAAAACAAACCTAGAACCACCAAAAAATTGTAAAATTTCGGGCAGTTTAATACTTTTGAACCGATTATGCATCACCCCGGCAAATGCACCGAGAATAATTCCGATTAATGAAGCGGGTTGAACGGTGCCATCCCCGAAATTTCGAGTCACCTGATCATATATCACAATACCAGCCAGAGCAGCGAGTCCCGCTTGTCCGGCCTGGTTGGAGAGTCCCAGTGCTACACCGACAGCGAACAAATACGGTAAAAAATAAAAAATACCGTGTCCGGCCACGGTAGACACTTCACCAACAACTTTCAATCCCCAGGCGTCCCAGGGCAAACTGCCAACACTCAGCAAAATTGCGGCGGCGGGCAGGACCATTGTAGGCAGCATCACCGCTCGTCCGAGCTGCTGCAAGGATCCGAGCCAATTCATGGCGACCTCTCCTTTCTATCCTAGATGGTAAGCCTTACGAAACGTTTTGTCAAAGCAAAACAGTAAGCTGTTGGAAATTTTTTCTAGACTCTGCTAAGCATGACAAAAAGACCACATAGGCATGCGGCCTAATTTTCAAAAGTGCGTTTGGCTCACCCTAAATCCACGCTTGTATCCTATGCCAATAAAAGAAGAAAAAGAATCCCGCCAACTCTAAATGAACGGGATTCTTTCCTCTTGAGTCTTAACCGCGTCCAGCACCGCGCAGAACGATGGAATCTTCTACCTTGATACAACGATTCGTTACCGCTGTCATGCCGTTCTCAGCCGCAATCTGAACGGCTTCATCGCTGTGGATGCCAAGCTGGAGCCACAATACATTGGCTTTGATGGCTGCAGCTTCACGAGCCACATCCGCGCAGAACTCTTCGCGACGGAACACGTTGACGATGTCTACCGGCTCTGGGATATCCGCAAGCGTAGCATATACCGTTTCACCGAGAATCTCCCCTTGTACTTGTGGATTCACCGGTATGATGCGATATCCTCTACTCTGCATCGCTTCCGCTACCATGTAGGAAGTACGATCCGATTTGTCCGATAAGCCGACGACTGCGATGTTGCCTGCCTTGCGCAAAAGTTGTCCAATTTCTTCACGAGTAGGGTTGTTAAATTCCATGTTCAAGCACCATCCTTTTCTGCTTAAAGTGCGTGTTCAAAAAGACCGGTTTTCAGTACCGAGAAGATGGGATGAAGCTAGAAATGGAGTAGCGGAGCGTAGGGAAAACTACGTGAGCAACGGACATTTCGGCTGAGTTCCATATTCGATGCTGATGATGCCTCCAGGCATCCTTCGTAATCAAAGCGGACTTTTTGAACAACCTCTTAAACGTGTTATTTTACTCTTTTACCCATTGAACCGAGGCACCAAGCGCCTGTAAATGATCGAAATATTGCGGATAAGACTTGGCTACATGGTGTGCATCACGAATACGAAGCGGCTCCTTGGAACGCAGACCCACAACGGTCAGTGCCATAATTACACGATGATCATAGTGAGCGTTGATCTCCACACCGCCTTCGACACCTTCCGGACGTCCGTGCACGATAATCTCGGCCTGACGTTCCTCTACGTTGGCTCCCGCCTTCCGCAGCTCGTTCAGGTAGTCCGTAATTCGGTCACATTCCTTGTAACGCAGGTTCTCTACATTATAGAACCGTGAGGTGCCTTCCGCAAATACAGCCGCCGCGACCATCGCCAGAACCGCGTCCGTTGCAGCATCTCCGTCGAATTCGATCGCTTTCAATGTACCGTTTCCTTGAACATGCACCACATCGTTCTTATGTGTCAACGGTACTTCCATCATGCGCAGAACATCAACAATCGCACGCTCACCCTGTTTGCTCTGCTCCATCAGTCGCAGAATTTTAACATCCGATTGTGTAACAGCAGCAGCAGCAAGGACCGCAGCCGAACCAGGATAGTCACCTTGAACCGTATACGTTTGTGGTTTATAGGCCTGACCACCGGGTACACGGAAGGACATGTAATCATCACTCGCATGAATAACGATGCCCGCCTGTTCCAGTACTTCCAGCGTCTGACCAATGACTACCTTGGATTTCAGGTCATTCAGCACTTCAATCGTGCTATCTTCTGCAAGTAGAGGTGTTACAAAGAGTAATGCGCTCAAATATTGGGAGCTAACTGACCCGGACACACGAATATGTCCCCCCTTCGCGTTACCACCCTTTATCGTAATGGGCAAGCGCCCTTGCTCATGCTGTACTTCAACACCGAGTTGACCGAGCGCGTCGATGAGATCATCATGTGGACGTTTTCCCAGAGAATCCGGGTACGTATTCACAAATGTCACTTCAGGACACAGCGCCGTAACCCCCATAAGGAAGCGAAGGACTGCACCCGCATTGCCGACATTCAATTCACGCACATCACGGGGATGACTGCCGAAGCCTTGAATCACGATTTTATGATCATCTTCTTCAAGAACAGCTCCAAGATCACGAATACATCTACGCATCGCATCACTGTCTTCACTGTGAGCCGGATAATGGATCGTACTTGTGCCTTCTGCCAGCGCAGCAGCAAGCAGGTAGCGTGTGGTGTAGTTTTTGGAAGACAAAGCTCCAATTTCCCCGTTCAGGGATGGGGTCGGTTTAACGATAACGTCCATGGATGAAATTCTCCTTCATTGATTGTATTGTAGCCAAATTGACATTCCATGCATCGCTTGGGTATCATTATAGGCGTTAAGTCCATACAGAAAAGAGGACCTGAATATGACACAAATTGCTGAAATTGAAACGTCTGAGCTACGCCGCCGTTTGCAGGCAGGAGAAAAGCTACAGATGATAGACGTCCGCGAGGACGATGAAGTCGCGCAAGGCATGATCGAAGGAGCCAAACACATCCCGCTTGGACAAATTCCAGACAGATTGTCCGAAATCGAGAAGTCAGGTGAAATTGTTATCATCTGCCGCAGCGGTTACCGCAGTGAACGTGCCTGTGAATATCTGCAGCAGCTTGGATATGATGGCTGCACCAACATGGTTGGCGGCATGCTGCAATGGCAGCAGGAAGACTAAAATGGGATCAGGGGCAGGGTGATAACGTTAGGAGAGCTGCTACCAGCAGTTCACGATAACCAACAACAGTACACCCTAGTCTCTACTGTCAGTTAAACGGGCCAATTGGCCCGTTTTTTTACATCTGCCACCATTTATCAACCAACAAGCTTCGATGACCACCAGCTTAGACGCGGTAATGCGCTAAAATTAAACGAGTCACTTCAGCCGCGGATAACTCGGTTGTATCCACCGTGTAATGCGCAAAGCGGTATGCGTCCTTCCGTTCCTCCATAATGGCCTGAATGCGTTCCTCCGCATTGCCGGCCAATAAAGGACGATTATCACAGCCGCTAACGCGCTGTACAATCACTGCCGGATCCGCAGTCAGAGCAACCACCCAGCCATTCTTCGACATCACATCACAGTTGTCCGAACGCAGAACCACACCGCCTCCGGTCGCAATCACCTGCGACTTCTTCTCCAGCACCGAGCACAACATACGGCTCTCCGCATCACGGAAATATGTCTCTCCTTTGCCAGTGAACAGTTCAGGAATCGTACAGCCTTCTTCTTTCTCCACCGCGGCGTCCACATCAATCAGTCGATAACCAAGCTCGCGTGCAAGCATGTCAGCGACGGTTGATTTGCCGGTTCCCATCATGCCGATGAGAATAATATTGTTAGGCTTGCTCAAGGTGTACACTCCTTTAATTCAAGCAATTCGTGAGCACTTTTGTCCTATCATAACACAGCCCTGCGGACTGGGGAAGGCCATCGCCTTACCGACTTGTGGAGGATGCTGTTCACCTTATCCTTTTCTATATTGCTAAAAAAATGGCCTGGAGTCATCCGGCAATGCCGGAACTCCAAGCCACCTTCAGACTAAAGCCTCCTCAGGAACGCTATAGCCTTATATTGAAACATGATTTCGTTGTAGTACTACTCCATCCAGTTGTGGTGGAAGCTGCCTTCTTTGTCCAAACGTTTGAATGTGTGAGCACCGAAGTAGTCACGTTGCGCTTGCAGCAGGTTGGCTGGCAAACGCTCTGTGCGGTAGCTGTCATAATAGGACAGTGCGCTGGAGAAACCAGGAACTGGAACCCCTTGGGTTACTGCCGCTGCAACAACTTCACGCCATGCGCCCTGGTAGGATTCAACAATGTTTTGGAAGTATGGATCAAGAAGCAGGTTTTTGAGTTCTGCATCTTTGTCGTACGCTTCTTTGATGTTTTGCAGGAACTGTGAACGGATGATGCAGCCGCCGCGGAAGATCATGGCAATGTTGCCGTATTTCAGATCCCAGCCGTATTCGTCGGATGCCGCACGCATTTGTGCAAATCCTTGAGCGTAGGATACGATTTTACTTGCGAACAGGGCTTTACGCACATTCTCAATAAATGCTTTTTTATCACCAGAGAATGCCTCGGTAGCCGGTCCATTCAGGATTTTGCTGGCCGCCACACGCTCGTCCTTCATCGCAGACAGGAAACGGGAGAATACGGATTCCGTAATCATGGACAGTGGTACGCCGAGATCGAGCGCACTTTGGCTTGTCCATTTGCCTGTTCCTTTTTGTCCAGCAGCATCCAAAATCACGTCAACCATTGGTTTGCCGGTTTCCGGATCATATTTGGAGAAGATATCCGCCGTAATTTCGATCAGGTAGCTATCCAGCTCCCCTTGGTTCCATTCCGTAAAGATCTCATGAAGCTCTTCAACGGAGACGTTTAATACGGATTTGAGCAGGTGGTAAGCTTCACCAATCAATTGCATATCTCCGTATTCAATACCGTTATGCACCATTTTCACATAGTGTCCGGCACCATCTGGTCCGATATATGTACAGCAAGGGTCGTCACCGACTTTGGCCGAGATCGCCGTCAGAATCGGTTCAACGAGCTTGTAGGCACTTTCTTGTCCGCCCGGCATAATGGAAGGGCCTTTCAATGCACCTTCTTCACCACCGGATACGCCTGTACCAATGAAGCGAATGCCTTTGTCTTCCAGCTCTTTGCTGCGACGTTGAGTGTCAGGGAAGTATGCGTTCCCTCCGTCAATGATGATGTCGCCCTCATCCAGATGAGGAAGCAATTGCTCAATGGTTGAGTCGGTTGCTTTACCGGCTTGTACCATAATTAAAATTTTGCGCGGGGATTCCAGGGATGTAACGAACTCTTCAATGGAAAATGTGCCTGTCAGGTTTTTACCTTCGGCTTCTTTCAGAAGATCGTGGGTTTTCTCCGGGGAACGGTTAAATACCGATACCGTGAAACCTCTACTTTCAATGTTAAGGGCCAAATTCTTGCCCATGACGGCCAGTCCAATTACGCCAATTTGTTGTTTTGTCATCTGGTCCTCCACCCTTTGCTCCAATTAATTTTATTGAAATTGACTCTCAACAATACTCTCATTTTAACGGTTTTACGCATAGAAGTGAACCCCGGACCACGATTACGCAACGAGAAAACACCCCAATCGCCTGAGGTGTTCATCGTATTTTCATAAATACGGCCTTGGATTTCAGCCTTCGAGCATTAACATGTGCCCAGACAACTGTTTCAAAACTTTAAGGCAGTCATTTGCTTTTTCGACGTTTTCCGTCTGCATGGCGGCATACAGACGCTCCAGTTCATCGTCCACTTCCATGCGCAACAACAGGAGTCGCTCTTCGCCTTCGCGCGAGAGGAACATTTCTTCCATCTCTTCCGCCGTCGGCGCAGGTTCTTTTTGAAAAATAACGCGTTGCTTAAACCCGGATACTTCCACGAGACGAATGACTTCCCCAAACAAAATATTCTCCACCGTCATCTGCTGATCCTTGAACCGCTTCACAACCGCATGCCCGCGTGTATCACCGATGAGCTTCTCCAGCCATTCCGCAAGCTTCGCGTCCTTAATGATATAATCCCCTGTCATCTTGTAGTTCCCACTACGTGTCTGTTGAAAGCGGAGCTTTACCAGCTTGCGCCCGGTGCGGACTGACAGGATAAAGAAGGATTCGTCCTCGCTCCAATATAGTGAATACCCCTCACGAATAAGGTCTTTGATCAAATTTTGGATATGCCGACGGTTGAACCGCAGCTCCAGATTGCAATATTCAACTTCATAACTCTTATTCACGGCACTCCCTCCATCTGTACCAGATCTGCTCCGGCCCTTTTCTTCAATCGCTTTTTCTAAATCGGCTTACCCTATTTTATACTTCATTTTATGTAAGGGTACTTGGTTATTTGACTATTTTTCACCGAATGTATCGGGGGATTAGAGCTTTCCGCAGATGCACAGGGGCAAGCCCCCGGTTTACATGATATAATGGACGCGAAATGGAGGAATACAGATGACTTTCTCGGGTTTTAACCGCAACGATTTTGATGTATTTCAGGTTCCCGGGCTGGAACCACGTATGGAAATGCTGATTGAACGGGTTCGGCCGAAGCTGGAAGAGCTTGGTACTGAACTTGCGCCTTACCTGACCAATTTGTGCGGGGAAGAGATGTTTGTGCATGTAGCCAGACACGCGCGGCGTACGGTCAATCCTCCAAAGGATACGTGGGTGGCCTGGGCATCTTCCAAACGGGGTTATAAAGCTCTGCCTCACTTTGAAGTGGGCATGTTCGATACACATGTATTTGTCATCTTCGCCATCATCTATGAAAGTCCGAACAAGATAACCTTTGCTGAAGGACTTGAACGCCAGCTGGACGAAGTGCGGAGCAACCTGCCTGGGGAGTACTATTGGTCTATGGATCACATGGCACCACACGGCATACTTCAAAAGGAAATGCAGGATGAGGATTATAATAAAATCATGACCAAGCTGAAAACGGTAAAAAAAGCCGAGGTGATGTGCGGACTGCGCATTGACCGGGATGATCCGCTTACTGCCGATGGGGACAAGTTCGTGGAAACGGTTCGTTCGACGTTCAAAACATTATTGCCACTTTACAAGATGTCTTTAACTTAAATTCATGACCATCTGCAACATGCTACACAAAAAGGGAGCTCCGACAACCTGCATGGTTGTTGGAACTCCCTTTCTTATTGGGTCAGCCAAGCTGTATAACACCTCTCATTTGGCAGGAGCTGTACGATACGGATTCCGGGATAACACATAGTGCACAACGGCAAGCCCCGCCATCACGATGGCACTTGCGATGAATGGAGCCGGATGGCTAACATGATCCCACAATAAACCGGAAACAATAGGTCCTACAACCATGCCTGATCCTTGAAGGGTGAGAAAGAAGCCCCAGATCGCCCCCCGCTCCCCAGCGGGAATCAATGTAGCTACAAAAGCATTCCAAGCCGGGAGAATCATCGCATAGCTGATTCCTACCAACATGACGACTCCGAAAACAACAGGAATGGAAGTAATGGCGGAAAAAGCGAACAGGCTCGCCGCCGCCATCAAAAAACCGATGTTCAGAAATACAGACGTTCCAAACCGGTCCACCATTTTACCTACAGGCAGCAAGGCAATAACCGTAATGCCGCCGCCCGCGATCAGCAACAGACTGTACAGGTTGGGCGAAATGTGCAGGTCTGTGCGTGTGTACAGCGTAATCACCGGGCTGAGCAAACCGATGACGAAGGACTGCATGAATAAGGCAGGATATACAAGCGGATTCACATTAAGTGTGCTGCGTACCCGCTGCAGTGTGCCCTGGACACTCTTTTTGAGTCGGATGAACGGTGTAAGCACATTGGGTTTGGCTGGATATTTCAGATCTGCTCGCTTGTTCTCTGCATTGGTATGCTCTCCTTCTACAACAACACGTCCAGGAAGAATCATTGCTACCAGAATAACCAGAATGGCGCACCCCATCAACACAAGGAATATGGTCTGGTAATTATGATGCGTACGCTCCAGCAGCCAGTTCATGCCTACAGGTCCAAGTCCGGTCCCTCCCAGGGCGGCCATCTCCAGCGCGCCCATGGCTGTACCGTTCTTGTTCTGCGGACCCGACATTGCCGTCACACCCGTCATCGCGCAAGGCCACAGCGGTGAGGTGCCAATTCCTAGGATCAGACAAGCCATGGCAAGTCCAAATGCACTTTTGAGAAATATAATCATGATGACCGCGATTAATGTACAGATCAGGGCTGTCACCATGGTTGCGCGAAACCCGATCCGTTCTGCTGCCCAGCCGGAAGGAACCCGGAACAGATTATCCCCCAGATACTGAAGGGCAAAAGCCACACCAATGACACCCGCAGACAGACCCAAAATATTGTCCATATACACGGGCAGAACGGCTACCAGCAGGGCCCCTTTGATAATTTCAACTAGAAAAAGTGTCAGCCACATGGCGATAAAAAAAGGTGATCGCAGGATTTTGACTGGTTTTGTGTCAGTTTGCATTCTTTTTCCCCTTTCGATGTTCGCTGGCCCATCTCCTATCCTTACTGTAACCCTCGGCGATGTGCCCAAATCGATGCAATTTGAAAAATTCTCAAACGAACTGCTTGCATTCGGTTCTACATTTGCTATACTCATCTTTGTTTACCAATTTGAATAGGAAAGGTTGTGACAGCACTGATGGATCACCGCCGTACGCCGCTGTTTACCGCTTTAAAAAATCATGCGGCACTCAATCCGGTGCAATTTCATATCCCGGGACATAAAAAAGGATTGGGAGCGGATACCGAATTCCGTGAATTTATTGGCGATAATGCCTTCTCCATAGATTTGATTAACATCGCTCCGCTGGATGACCTACATCAGCCAACCGGTGTCATTGAGGAAGCGCAGATGTTGGCCGCCGATGCCTTCGGAGCCGATTATACCTATTTTAGTGTGCAAGGCACAAGCAGTGCCATCATGGCCATGATTTTATCGGTTTGCGGACCGGGTGACAAAATTATTGTGCCCCGTAATGTGCATAAATCGGTTTTGTCCGCCATTATTTTCTCAGGCGCCAAACCTGTATTTGTCTCTCCTTCACAGGATGTCAATCTGGGTATTGATCATGGAGTGACTACGCAGTCTATTCGTCGCGCACTTGAGCGTCACCCTGATGCCAAGGCATTGCTCGTGATTAACCCAACCTATTACGGCGTGGTTACAGATCTGAAAGAGATCGTTGAGCTGGCACATAGCTATCAAGTTCCTGTTCTTGTCGACGAAGCACATGGCGTACTCATTCACTTCCATGAGGATCTGCCACTATCTGCCATGGCTGCTGGAGCCGATATGGCTGCAACGAGTGTACACAAGCTCGGCGGTTCGATGACCCAGAGTTCTGTTCTTAACCTGAACACCAAGAATGGATTCGCGAATCCACAGCGTGTACAGACGATCCTGAGTATGCTCACATCAACGTCAACCTCTTACATTTTGCTCGCTTCACTTGACACGTCGAGACGTAATCTAGCTCTGCATGGTCATGAGATCGCGCAAAAAGCAATCGAACTAGCCGAGTATGCCAGACGTACCATTAATGATATCGATGGATTGTATTGCTTCGGCAAAGAGTTACTGGGTACAGAAGCCACCTTTAATTATGATCCTACCAAAGTAACGATTCACGTTCGTCATTTGGGCATCACAGGCTATGAGACGGAGAACTGGTTGCGTGAACATTACAACATTGAGGTAGAGCTCAGTGATATGTACAATATTCTTTGCCTCATTACGCCGGGTGATACAGATGAATCCGTGGATATCTTGCTGAACGCTTTGCAAGATCTGTCCCGTACCTATTATCAGGTAAACCCAGCCCATGAACTGGTGGTTAAAGTTCCAGATATCCCGCAATTAATGCTGACACCGCGTGATGCATTCTACGGAGATACGGAAGTGATTCCATTCAAGGAATCCGCAGGCCGCATTATCTCGGAATTCATCTACGTTTACCCACCCGGAATTCCAATTCTTCTGCCAGGTGAAGTGATCACCCAGGAGAACATTGACTATATCATTGATCATGTCGAAGTTGGACTGCCTGTCAAGGGACCCGAAGACCGCAGCGTAACCAATGTTAAGGTGATCGTGGAAGCAGATGCTATTTTCTAAACCATCCCTATCTTATATATGGATGATATCAAAGAGCCAAGGGATACCTTGGCTCTTTTTATTTTTTGAATGTAGTTTGGCCTATTGTTGGATGATTCATAGCTGAATCGATTTGCATTTTCCTACCTATTTCACTATTACAAAACGTTTGTCAGAGCTGGAAAAACACGAAATACAACGTCTGAAGACAAACAGAAGGCCCCTTGAGTTCAAGGAGCCTTCTTGCTTTATTCCAAAAGGTTGACTATTCTTGGCTTGCAACGAGTTCGTTGTACGCCGCTTCAACACGGGTCCACTCTTCTTCGTCTTCAATATTGTAGAGCACCATTTCTTCGTCTTCTTCTTCCATACGCAGAATGATACCGTCAGCTTCAGGATTATTACGTTCCAGTAAAAGCGCATAAACATGCTTCTCCACGTCAAACGTCTCCACCAAAACCATCTCCACGTCATTTCCGTTCTCGTCTGTCAGTGTCAGAAGAACTTCTTCATGCTCGTGATCGTGGTCGTGGTCTTGACCGCATCCGCAGGCATCGCCGTGTTCATGTGTGTGATCGCTCATTGAAATACCTCGCTTTATAAATAGAAATTGTGTAACCCCGCATATCGTAACATGTTCATAGAGCCAGGTCAATTTAAGTGTATAGGTTATCTATACTTCAATCGTTCAGTGCGGTAATGATTTTCTCGGCTGCAAGTACATAGTTGCTGTTTGCATTTTCTTTAATATAGAAACCGACTTGGTATTTGCCAGCCCGACTGAACTCATACGTAAAATCATACGTGCGGAACCAAAAATTATCCTTCTGTGTCTTTAGCTCCTGAGACTGAATATCCTTAACCTCACCACTTGGGTTGGTAATCGTCACCTTCACGGCAGCTACATCCGTTGTTAAACTGTCCACTTGAGAGAACACATTAAATTTCAGTTTACCCACATTCACGTTGCCAAATACGGTATCTCCCTTGAATAGAAATATATGTACATTCGGTTTGATCACCGTTACTCTTTTGGTGCTGCTATCCCATCTGGCAATCCCGCCCGCTTCCCTTACAGGTACATAGGTCGTTCCGTTAATCAGATAACCACCGTCAGCTGCTTCCTTGCCATTTATAAGAACCCGAATCTTCTCGTTCACCGAATCTGCAAACAATAAAGACCCGCCGAGCAAAGAGAATACCGTGACACACAGCAATATTCTTTTCCATTTCATTCTGTCAATATTCCCTCCCCTGCTGCAAGCTGTTGTACATTTATACTGTAGGTTCATCCACAAAGTTGCGCTGTTTTTCATCATTTTTCATTTTTTATCCAGAAAATTTCCCATCCCTTGGAATGATCAAAAAAAAGGGCTCCTTATTGAAGGATGCCTCAGTAGTATTGTTGTTGAAAATACGTAATTATACGAACTTATTCTAGGTTAGTCTGAACGTTCATCTATCTGCATCTACGAAGATGTATGACGCGTCAGTATACATGGGACGCCCTTGCCCACAGCTCCATCTATTCGCATCCGTGCGGCATAATCCATTCCTCGTGTACAGGGTGTCTTGCAGCGCTCACATACATCCGAAGTAACTAACTTCATGGATACACGGAGTTTGTCACTCTTTAACGCGGGAGCCTTTTTACCCTTTGCTTTTGCCATCCCGGATTCCCCATTTCCCCAAGTACTTGCTAATGTAATGCATCATATGGGGATTCGCCCGGTTGTGTGTCAAAAAAAGAAAAGAGCCATCCAACTCGGCTCTTTTCCTAATTTGTTCATTCGAATAATGATTACTTACACTGGCACTCCGATGACAGAACAACCTTCCGATCAGGTGTTACCCCCAGATTTTTTTGATTCCTTTTTTAATGGGAGATCCGGGGATAAGCGTATGCTTCCGATGCAGCTTTTTTTCAGAAAGCTTGTAGCTTCGCTTCTTCAGGTTATTTCTGTCCTCTCCGTTATCGTGTAAATGTTTAGCTGAACATATATAGATACATTTTGCATTTGAATATGAGTGCAATATTTTTATCTCAGTCTACTGACTAACTAATCCATCTAGAAAACGTATTTGAACAATACGAATAACACAACGAGAATGCCTCCGAGAATCAGCCAATTGCTGATTTCCCACCATATACTTTTCCCTCCGGATATAAGCTGTTGTTCATTTTCTTCATGACGCTGTTTATGTGTATGTGACTCGGAGCCATGAGGTGGCTTGCTAAAATCCATCATCCTACATTCCCCTTTCCAGCAGCTTTGTTCAGCACTTATTCCATTATACCCCATAATTGATATTAAAATTGATTATTTTTCACACACAAAAAAACACAAAAAGCCCTCCGATTTCTCGGAGGCTTTTGATCCACAACGCACGCGACGAATAGGTTCAGTGATTACGCCAGTTCCACGGTGACATTGACGTTGCCTCTGATAGCTTTGGAATATGGGCAGTAGTCATGGGCAAGTTTGACAAACTTCTGTGCTGTCTCTTCATCCAGACCGAGAATTTTAACTTCCAAATCTACTTGAAGCTTCACCCCGTTATCCTCAGAGTCCGTCACCAACATTACTGTTGCAGATACGGTGCTTCTTTCAATTTCGACTTTGTGTTTCTTCAATTGAAACTCCAGCGCAGAGTTAAAGCAAGCACTGTATCCCGCTGCAAACAACTGCTCCGGATTCGTAGCTGTCGTCACTTTACCTCCAAGCTCAGGGGGGGCAGCGACATCCATCATAAACACGTTATCTGGCGATTGCACAATCCCTTGACGTCCACCCGTATTGATTACTGTAGTTTCGTATAATGTTTTCATTTCATTCGACTCCTCTGTATGATTAAGTTTTATGTTGTAAGAATTACACTCGTTTTGTTTCGCTAACAATTTGATTGTACACAATTTAATTGTGTTTGTAAATCATTATTTGAAAAATGCTGAAATAAAAAGAAGCCGCTCCAATGGCGACTCCTAAAATACCTTTTCTTTTACCGATCCATGCAGATTATCGATTTATTCTCTTCATCATTCCAATTGTAAACTTCTCAAATCCCAGTTTCGCGTAGTAGGTTTCCAAGCCTTCCGTGCACATCAATTGTGGAATCACCTTATTTTTCTCGCAATGCTCAACGATTCGTTTCATTAATTCTGTACCCATTCCTTGGGATTGATAGCCGGGCAGAACGCATACCCCACATATTATACCTGTTATCACTCCATCTGATATTACACGTCCCATGCCGACTAAGCGCTGCTGATCATAAGCATACATTGCATACCAACTTTGTCTGCACATACGTTCCAGTTCATGTTGAGTTAAATTCAGCGAGTTCCATCCCAAAGATTCATATAGCGTTAATAATTGGTCAAAGCTCTCTGGTGGTTCTATTGAATAATGTATCATTTTTTCATCAGATACCTCCTCTACCTGCTCCATTCAGTTGCTCCAAATATCCACTTTCATCTTCGCACACTTGAAATATTTGGCCTCTGCAGGGCTTGTTGTCAGCTTCGCCAGACATTGTAGGTTTCCATGCTGGAACAACCCACCGCTGAGGTCAGCAGCAACCCCACCATACTGATCATCAGCACCAATCCACACGGATGGCCTCTCAAATCCTTCCGAGAACTGCAACCCTGTACATAATAGCACAGTCAGGTTCTTCTTGTTCTGCGCCTCATCTCCAGCCATGCCTTGTGTCGTAAAGAAGACCATGTTCTGTTTAAAGTCCGTGTATGTCCCGTCTGCTTTGTAGGCACGAACCATTCCATACTTCTGATTGACGTTTTGAAAAAACGTGATTCCGGCCTTGCTATCCGGCGATTTAATGCCGACCTGAACCGAAATCCCAATGTTTCCATTCATCTGCAACGATTCGAAAGTGACTGCAATAGCTGTTACTTTCGAACTGTTAATCAGGTGCTTCATTTTCAACTCAGCTGATGCGCCTGCTGTTACTGGAGTCGTCACAGTGATGATGCCTCTGTCGGGCAATGGTTCAAACGTAGGTGTACCAACAACCTCAACCCAATCCGGTAAAGTACCGTGAAGGAAATCTGCCACGAGCTGTTTATGAACTTTTCCGAATGGAACAATGTTACCCGCTGCATCACGTATAACCATACCTACACCTCCACTGAGTAAGCAACGCCAACATTGCTGTCGGTGTTGTAGTACACGTATACCACACCGTCCATAACCGATACCATCATGGACTGCATGTTGGTCGTTTCCCAGGCTAATGCCGGAAAATATATATCTGAAGGTCGTTCTATGAGTTGCCGGAAATCCGTGCTAATCTTGGCGATTGCAGGCCGGGCAACTGTGGCAACACCCCCTGAATGATATGCCGATAACATGCCAAGCCACCACACATTACCCTTGTACACAAATACTCCAGCATTGGATCTCGAAAAGTTCTCTCCGGCGGATAGAGTTGCATCATTGCCGCCCATTAACGGCCTTGGATCAGCCAACCAAAAGCGCCCATCATGAGAATACCAAATACATTTGCGTCCAAAATCACCGCCGCCCATAAGTGAGAACCCGATCCATTTCCCACCATATCTATAACATGAAAAGTACCCCGTATGCCCGTCCCCTGGAAAACCAGGGGGTTTATCGATGATCAAGCCGACTCGCGTCCAGTTGATCATATCTTTGGATGTTGCCAATGCTGTCGATTGGTTAATTCCCAGTCCTTTTTGTTGGTAATACATGAAAAACAGCTTTTCGATATCGTTCCAGATCACAAATGGGGTTTCCGTCGAATTTCCAACTACGGTATCGAGATAAACGCGTCCATGTTTGGTCCATGGTCCTGTGGGACTATTCGAATAGGCTAATCCGATTCCACCCGCACGATTATGGTTTGTGGAATAAGTAGCATAATAGTCGGCCTTCGGCTCTGGAATAAGTCCCTTGACCTTGATCGCCCTAAACCAATACATCGATTGCAGTCCAGCCATTGCAGCCGTGTACATTGGATCTCCCATCTTTTTATCAAATTGAGGAATGTACTGTACCCTGGATTCTGCATCACAATAATCGTAAGGGGCAATGGATTTGTTCGCCTGGGTAGCAGCCGTAAGCGCCGCCTGAGCAATTCTATCTGTCATAGACATCGTTACACAACCCCCTTAAGGAACAGGGTACTACTGTCTACAGATGGCGCAGACATGAATCCCGATGTGCCTCCTATTAGATTTGAGAAATTAACAACATTATCCACATTCGCAGTTGGTACGTGAGTAACACGAATGTTAGGACGAATGCCAGTAATATATGAATACGCTTTCATATTGTTGATATCTTCACTTCCAATACAGCTGTGACTATCAGCCAACCCTTTCAACGACACGCCCGGATAATGTTGATCCATCATGTTAATCCCTCCTATTGTTTTCTCCAGATAAGTATATTCATGTGATTGCCTTTCTGTTAAAGCATCATGCCCATTCTGAGGCCTAATATTCCAATTCTAGCCGCTCTAGTCATATAAAATTCTTGTTGATAGAATTTGCTTCATTCTAGCGATTCGTTATAAGGGAATTGAAATGTAATACAAGCCGTTAACGTGTGTTCAACATGACAAAACAGGCTAACCAATAGGGATTGGCTAACCTGATTTCTCCATAACTTAACATGCCACCTGTTCCAGAGCCTCCCAAACCTTTCGCAAAAACAGTTATTCCCCTGCAAAAAATGGAGAAAGAGGATTCTTCACTTTTTTATCGAGCTTCTCCTTGCCATTTTTGTCCAGTACATAATACTGATAAAAATCAGTAGTGAATCCGATAGATTGCTGTATTTTCATCATAAATGGTTCAAATCTTGCATCACTCAGATGATCTTCATTCCAGAAATAGTGCAGCATCAACCGCTTCTGATTATAAGGATGTTTGGTAATGTACGCACCGGCAGCCAGAGGTTGCTTCATGTTCTCCTTCCAGTCAAAACCAATCTGTTTCGCCCGGTCCATGATGCTGAATTTCAAAGCCTGCACCAATCCGTTTGACTTCGCATTGCCAATCACAATCAGGTTGCTGGTAGCTATGTCCTTTTTCATTTTCTGCTTCAGTTCACGACGATCCCTGACCACGTCATACTTCACACCACTCATATTCAAAAATGAGGTCAGCTGACTCACGATCACTTCCTGCTGCTTGCCTGCTTTCTCGCTTACCTGATCACTGAGCACAATGGTTAAACGCTCACCTTGAAGAACTTTATCCATCATGCGGTTCATGACTTCAAAAGGTAAGTCCGGAATCAGATTCATGGTTGTCTGATACTGCAATTGAAAAATGTCATGCAAATATGCAGTTCTCTCTTCTACCGATAGCTGGTATTCAGGCTTCAACACAAAATTTGGTTTATATAGTGCTGCCTCCATTTCCATACGCTGTTCTTTTCCGAGCACATCTTCGATGGTATGAAGAAGTCCATCAATCGTCGCATTTTGGTACACGTATCGTTTGAAATATTCTTTCATAAAGTGATCAAACTTCTCTTCACCGACGGAGCGGTAAAGCTGGTATATCGCTTGTCGTCCTTTTTGATAGTAGACCAGACTGGCCAAGTCCTCTACCTCATCATTCGTTGATGCAATCGCCACCTCTATTGGTGAATCATCAAACTGTATGGATCTAAAGCCATTTAGCTTGTCCCCCTGATTCTCCGTAAAATAAACCATTGAAAAATCCGCAAATCCTTCATCCAGGAACGACTCTGTCTCTGAATTATTCCCAATTAATGCATGGAACCACTGATGCGCAATCTCATGCACAAATGTCGTATCTTTCTCTGGAACAGCACCGCTTTGAATTTGTCCCATTTGAATAAGCCTTGCGTACTCCACGGCTACGCCTTTCACATACGTCTCAACAATTCGGAACTCCGGATAAGGGTACTTCCCATACTTGTCACTGAAAAAATTAATGGTTTTGAATGCCTGATCAATATATTGATCAACGATCTCTTTTTTTTCAGGCTGGTTGTCAAAATAATAGTACTCGACCGTCAGGCCGTTACGGGTAACGCTGTGCACTTGAAATTTCGGACTGGCAATGAAAACAAACTCCCTTGTATTCTCGGCCAGAGCGGATACGATTTTACGTCCATGTTCGGGATCATCTCGTGTTGTGATAACGCCAGGCATCGCTACCTGATAATTATCCGGAACATTTAAGTCAACTTCATAGTCCGCCGAGGTATAATAGTCGCTTTCGAATGTTTGACTATACGGTGATGTATTCCACTGATGCTTGCCCTCGTCATAGACAGACATTACAGGGAACCAGTGCGCTCCATTGATAATATCCTGGTAATACGATATGCGCTGCGATCCATATGGAATGTTCAGATGAAAACTCACTTGAAACGAGACAGATTTGCCTGGTTGTACAGGTTCAGTCAATTGCACGGTCAACGCTTGGTTCTCGTTATTGAAATCAAGAGATTGACCACCTGCTGTCGTCACTTCCTGAATATCTATTCCGCCAAGAAAATCTTCCGGTTTTTTATTCGGATTATTTTTGCTGATATTTTCATTATCTTGTTGATACATCGTCGCCTGGGTAGACTTCGACAGATTCGCATCAGCATACGTATGAAGGACTAATTGCTTCAGTGTATCCTTGCTTGTGTTACGGTACGTAATCCTTTCGCTACCCTGGAGGGTCATGTCCTTCTCATTCAGTCGAGCCTGAATATGGTATTGAATAGGTACCTGCTCCGCAACATCCTCCTTTGTCGTTTGCACAACTGTAGATGTGGGTGCCGTTTGAGCGGCAGCATAACTCGTATTCACAAGGGGACATGCTGCCAGAATCAGAGCCAACGTACTCGCGATCCCCATTTTAATTAACTTTGACGTAAATGGACTTGAATAGTTCATAAGTTCTCTCCTTCTAATGATGTATGTTGATCATAGAACCAAGTATAGAAGGCAAACCTTACGTTGAAGGTTATATGTGATTTAAGTTTTGTTTAAAAAAAGGAGGGATTTTCATTAAAATACTCCAAATTGTATCTAATTCTATGTAGGACACAAAAAAGAAGCCTTATATATCAAGGCTTCTCGGTTATGATCTATAGTGGGCTCGAACCACTGACCTCTAATTCTGTCAGGAAAGTGATCTCTCAGCATTTTTACTCTCACTGAATAAATGACCGAGTAAATCTTTTATTCTATATAAGTTGAACTAATCATTTACACAGAAACGGAGAGGACAGAAAAAACCTGAAAAAGCGAAGCGTTCGCCTTTATCACCGGATTTTCCCCTTGAGAAAAGGGAATCAAAAAAATCTGGGGATAACAGCGATTGGAAGGTTATTCTGTCATCGGAGTGTACGTGTGAATATATCTTTAGTTCAACTTATATAGCCTTGATTTCAACCAAAATTTTATCTTTACTAAAAGTTATCATTAATTAAATCTTGGCGTGCCATGCTGTATCACTACAGGTCCATCTCATCTATAGCAATT
This sequence comes from Paenibacillus hebaui, assembly GCF_051934385.1. Lineage (NCBI taxonomy): Bacteria > Bacillati > Bacillota > Bacilli > Caryophanales > Paenibacillaceae > Paenibacillus > Paenibacillus hebaui. The sequence continues at coordinate 4,946,447 of NZ_CP196836.1, forward strand.
TGTAGTCCTGAATAATAACATCGATTATATGTTTTCCCCAATTTGACGCTTCCGAGCTTTGTTCATTCCACGCATAGGTGATGAGTGCTTTCCACAATGCCCAACCACGTGCACGATTCACAGTATCTTGGTCAACATTCATGCTGCTTAGAAATATGGGGCGACTTGCATCATCAAAAAAGTTCCATGCCATCACCAGGTCGCTTGAAGGATCACCGACGCCCATAGTTCCGAAATCAATGACACCGCACATTCGCCCATCTCGCACAAGCAGATTACCCACTGCAACATCACCATGTAGCCATAACGGTGTCGATTGATATTTCGTTGCAAGAGCCGTTTCCCAAATCTCAGTTATGAGTTTTTGATCATAATGACCGGATAACCTCTCGATGACGGACCTTGTATCCTGGTCATAAACCGCCAAGCTTCCCCCACGATGAAAGTTTTGTGTCCCTGCCGGAATACCGTGGCTTGCATCGATCGACTCTAATTCTTTCAGAAAACTCGCAAGTTCTTCGGCAAATGCGTTTAGATCCGGTACGTTGGCATGTGTGGCGGTTTCGCCTTCAATCCAACGGTTGATGGACCATGGAAGCGGATATTCGTCTGTAGGTTTTCCTTGTGCAACAGGAGCAGGAATTGGCAAGGACAGAAGAGGTTCGAACACAGGAAGCCATTTCATTTCTTTCTCAACCGCAGAGGCATAACGCTCATGACTCGGCAGCCGAATCGTCATATCTCTTCCCAGTCGATAGGTACGATTATCGTGCCCGCTTTTTTCTACAGGTGTTATCTCTAAATCTGTCCACTTCGGAAATTGGCTATCAATTAAATGTCTCACCAGATCAGGAGTTATTTCAATCAATTCCCTCGCCTCTTTCATTTAATCAGCATCATTTATATGCCAAAGGAGATAGTACTGCTATATAAAAATTTTTCGCATAAAAACTAGGGATATAGGGATGATATTAAAACAGTGCTCGCAATCATCCAGTCACAAGGCTATATAAAGACCCTATCATGTGAACAGCGTTTGTTCAACTCGCAAATCAAGCCAAAAACAAAATCAAAAAAACAACCCCATTTGAGATATAATTCTCAAAAGAGGTTGTTTTTTGATTTTTCATATAGGACGAGTGGGGATCGAACCCACGACCCTTACCCTGTCAAGATAATGCTCTCCCGCTGAGCTATCGCCCTGTAATAATGGAATTGTCTCACTCATGATCTTACTACTATAATCCAGCTGAGCTAACAGATCATGATATCTAATTGTTTTCCAATCAAGTACCAGTATCATATCAAGTAACCGTGTTCATTGTCAATCATTAATTTGGTTATAATTCATCCGAATTGGTACACAATAAAGGAATGATTACCATTTAAAAGACGAGGTGACTTCTACATGAGTAACAGAAGAGAACACAAACTACGTTCATTTATAACAATCAAAAACGTAACCTGTCTGCTTGCGCTTGTTGTACTAATCAGTACTGGTGTCGGTTGCAGCTTGGAACGGGATGAACATACGGTACAATTCCAGCAGTTACAGCAGCCCAATGAGATGAATGATGATCTGCCTGTCTGGCTCGATGTATATTCGAAGTCCATCGTGCATGATGTTTACTCCCCACAAGGCAATAATGAAGTTTTACCCTGAAGGATATCAGGGGAGCCTTCACTCGTCCTCTTCCCACTTTCGGGAGTACGCTTTCTTGGTCACGTAATACAACAAAGCAATCATTCCCGCTGACATCAACAATGTAATTACCATGACACCTGCCATGCCCATCACTAGCCCTCCTCTCCCAATATGTCCCAGACTCAACTATACAGGAAAAGCATTTTTTTGTATAATTCAGTCTGATATGTCGCGCAAGAGCAGAAAGAAGGAATGGAATTGGCAGCGGAAATTAATTATGTAACAACAGAAGAACAACTCCAGCAAGCATTAAGGATCCGCAATGACGTTTTTGTGATGGAGCAGCAGGTACCTGCCGAAATTGAAATTGATCAATATGATGTCATCAGCCCTGATGTGCATCATGTGTTGTTGAATACAGATGGACAGGCTGTAGCAACGGGGCGTCTAATCTATTACACCAAAGATACCGCCAAAATGCAGCGGATCGCTGTGCTCAAATCTCATCGGGCTTTCGGGTATGGACGTGTCCTTCTGTTAGCCATGGAAGAGCGAGCACGTGAATTGGGCTTGTCTTACGCTGTACTGGATGCGCAATGCCAGGCACAGCAATTCTATGAGAAGCTTGGATATGAAGTCATTTCGGAAGAACCATTTTATGAGGCAGATATTCTGCATGTTCGCATGAAAAAGAGTTTGTAAAATCTCGCTTTGGCATGTCTGATGTAACAGGTTTGTGCATACTTTCTTATGATTAGGACAGGCTAAAGAGGAACCAGATTCCTATTTGGTCATATAAGGAGAGTGCGAAAACATGGATCAAACGACACGCGAAAGCTTCACAGCAGTCCAAAAAAATGGTGACGGTGATCTCACTGCGTTCCAGACTTCAGCAGGACGTGTACTCGATTATCAACAGGCCCTTTCGGAAGTACAGGCTGGTGCTATTGCTGGTGTGAACGTGTTCAAAGGTAAAGATGGCGAAATGTACATTCGTGGTGACGCGGACGGCGACCCGACCAACAATCTCGATCAACTTCCCATGTTCTAAAAATAGATGCTCTTTGCTTCACACCAAGCTCACAACAAGCGCCAATCCGGCAATTCCGGGTTGGCGTTTTTATTGCATCTTAATAATCCGTAAAATATTTTACAGCATCACCAGCAGGCTTGCTCTTGCGGACCGGCAGTGGTTCCTGCTCCCATGCCTGCAAAATTTGTATACCTTCCAAAGTGGATTTGTTATCCCACACAATATGTTGCCTGCGTTCAAGCTCCAGCAATGACTCATGAATCACTGCTTTGCTTCGGCCCGTCTTGTTCTCTAACTCATCCATTCGTGGCACCCGGCGCCGCTGTCCAGCATAATTAACGATAATTCGCAAAATTTTTCGTTCAAAATCATTCAGCATATTTCTTCCTTCCCATCCTTATGAAGTACCGGACGCCATGCGAGAATACCTTGCTCCAGAAACGTTCTGGGTGAGCCTTCCTGTCCTGCTGTTGCCCGAATCATCCCGCCCCGCACACTGTTGATTCGAATCTGTCGCTGCGTAATCTGCCCGGCACGATCCATGTAGACAAGCTCCACCATCTGACCAATATATTTCCCTAGCATAATCATCCCTCCAATAAGAACATTTGTTTGTATTCCTTATTATATGCGAACATAGGTTCTTTATTCAATAGCTAAAAAAAGGATTTTATGAAAATAAAAAAACCAGACTCATACCCTATAGATTAGGGAAGTCTGGTTCTATAACGGTTCGCTATAGATGTTCATGGACCATTCTATACATTTAGTTCAAGGACTTAACTACACACGGGTCAACGTCGGTCGGATTCAGTGAATTCCACCTTTTTCAGTTGCTGTGTAGACGGATTAAAATCAACATTTACATATACTGCAAATTGTTTACCCTCTTTGTTACGCACCCATAATTTGAACTGTTCCCGGGATTGGTCTGCTGTTAACGAGGTACGGCCAATGTGTTTGTAATCCAAAATATCCGCGTTGTACTTCGTTTGTGTCTCTTTTACCGCAATAATTCCCCACTTCGCATAATCGGGGATTGCACCTCCAGTAGCCGAGGCTGTGGTGAATCCTGCCAAACTTAGAACCACCGTCATTAGTGTAACGATGAGCATTTTCATGTGCACTCACTCCTTGGGGCAATAGGTTTTCTGTTAGCCTGCCCGTCCGGGTTTCATTTTACACGAATAAACGCAAGATCCAGGCCAGTGGCCGCAATGAAAAGGGAACGATCTGCATAAGCCTGTCGAACGTATCCGGCTCCGTATTGTAACGAAAACTCATACCCCAATCCCCCGAAAACAAGTTTGCTTGCGTCTGCGGCTCCTCAGGCCGGTCCAAATTGTACTTTTCTTCAAGTAGTTGCCTCGTCTGTTCATCCACTTGGACCTCGCTCGTAGCATACGCTATTACAGGAAAGCTAGTTATGTACATCAGGATCACCATGATCCACGAAATTTTCATCCAACGTTTGTTCATCTCTTACTCCTTTATGATTTCATGACTCTCTTGTAACTTGAGAACTCGTTTGAATGTTTGATTATACATAAAATTCATCGCATTGAAAATAACTAACAGGAGAAGTTGTGAGAAAAGTTGAGGTATCTGTGATGCAATCCTTTAGTCCCATTTGGTTGTTTTGTTGTTTAAAACATCCATTAAACGTGTAATAGGCCTTGACAGAATGACTCCATTATCTGGAATAGCTAAGGACTGAAACACCATTTTGAGGAGGTTATATTCCAATGTTCAAACGCATGGATGAAATCCTGATCGAGATTCCCAATGTCGAGAAGCCTGACCCCAATGCAGCCGCAGCCATTCAGGAATTGCTGGGTGGCAAATTTGGAGAAATGTCAACATTGAACAACTACCTCTACCAATCCTTTAATTTTCGTTCCAAAGAAAAGCTGAAGCCCTTCTATGATCTAGTGATGAGTATCACCGCCGAGGAATTGGGTCATGTGGAGCTGGTGTCTCACGGCATCAACCACTGTCTGCGGGGTTCTACAGAATACAAAGAACCGGACGATACACCACTGGGTTCGGTCAAAGACGCGCGTCTCTCCTATCACTATCTGGCAGGAGCACAAGGCGCGATGCCATTCGACTCCATGGGCAACCCGTGGACGGGGGCGAATGTATTTAACAGCGGCAATCTGGTTGAGGATCTGCTGCATAACTTCTTCCTCGAATGTGGTGCCCGTACCCATAAAATGAAAGTATATGAGATGACGGATCACCCAGCAGCGCGGGAAGTCGTCGGCTTCCTGCTGGTCCGCGGCGGCGTGCATGTCGTGGCGTATGCCAAAGCGCTTGAAATCGCCACAGGTGTCAACGTGACCAAACTAGTGCCGATCCCGTCCCTGGACAATAAAGCCTTCAATGAGGCCCGCAAATATGAAGAAAAAGGCGTACACACCAAACTGTATACCTATAGCGATAATGACTTCAACGCCATCAGTCAGATCTGGAAAGGCACTCACCCCGAAGATGGACAACCTCTGGAAGTCATTCAAGGCGTACCTAAAGGGTTCCCAATTCCCGAGGCTCCGGCGGTGGAGGAAGAATTCGCGCCAGGCATTTCCCAGGAAGAATTCAAGGAAATTGCTCGCCGTCTGAAGATGTCGGGCAACATTACGGATTAAGCTGGAGCAGTGTTGTTGGTTAAATGGATTAATGGAGTGACTGATTGTTAGTCATTTGGCGTGAAAAAAAGATACAAGCCCTCTAGTCCTGCTGCTTTAGTGTCAGCAGGACCGAGGGCTTATTTTTATTGCGCATATGTTATATATAAGTATACTTGACTCATTATCACATTATTAAGCCTATGAAGTCGCCAAAACTGACTCCTCACGTTGACTCATTACTTCGATGAGCATATTGGCCCCCAACCGAAATCCCTGAATAAATGCAGCTTCGCTGTGCATGCCATCACATTGACCACACAAGTCGAACAACTGTTCAAGCTCACGGAATTCTTCCTCGCTCAATTGATTTTTCCATTGTTCTGTCATAATTGCAATTTGTCGGCCCAACAATTGATACTCAGGATGAGTCGGCATCATCGTCTCGTCCGGGCGAAGTCGCCCACTATAAAGTGCTTCCAATATCGAATTCATGTGCATCCTCCTAGGAATGTAATCGCATCGACTTGAATGAGCGTTCTGCACATGGTAGGATATTTATGCAGTCAGCTCATTCCAAGTGATTGCGCATAGGAAGTAGCGGTGTTCTTCTCGGGACGAACGCTGCTTCCTTTTTTTATTTTTGGAGCTCGTCGAACACCTTTTCAATCCCTTTACGAACGATGTCTGAACGTGTCGTCTTCAGCTTTTCAGCAGAAGCATCAAGCTTGCTCATAATTTCCTCATCGACACGTATCTCAATCGTTTTGCTTTTGGGTTTGTCAGATGGAGGACGCCCTATCTTTTTGGAGGACATTTGCTTCACCTCTCTTTTTGTCCTGACAATAATATATTATTGTCAGGACAAAAAGTCAATGGATTCGTAAAACATATGTTCGTTTTTTCGTGGATTGCAGATTAAACATAAGCAGATCAACAATTTCTACTCCGCAAAAAAACATCTGTGGCTGAAGGCTTGAGTGATGTCCACCGTATGGATTTGATTTTTTGGCAAAAAAAACAACCCTGAATGGCATTAGGCCGTTCAAGGTTGTGAAGGACTACTCCTCAGTAAGAATTTTAAGAACTTTCCTGAATCACTAGACTGAAAAATGTGTTTCTTAAAATGCTTGTTATTGTATTTTATTCAGTAGCGGTATGATAACCTCATCCAATTCCTCAAGTATCTCATCTTCCGTAGGATTTTCTAATATTCTTTCTAAATCGTCCTTTAACATTATCAAATATTGCGAAGGCAATCTACTAATTAAACCACTTAGCATAAAATATTCCCACTGTGGATCTTTTGTTTTAAAAACATTTTGAATATGAGGAATCAGTTCTTCTCCAAATCTTAAAAGCAAATCCTCTACTGGTTTGGCAATGGGCCAATTTCCGTCTTGTAACCATTCCGTAAGATCAGGGATAATGCCTTTTAACTCTTCATTACTGAATTCACTTAACTTACGCACCGCTTCCAAATCATGTTTGTCTCGTGGTAACATCTCTCTTATGTTCATACTATGCTCTCTCCCCACCATCATAATGCCATGAATCCCCTCATTCTCCGCCCTGCATCTCCACTTGCTCCTCGTCCTTCACGGTCACATGCACGACTTGCCCTTCATTCGCTGTCATTGCATCTTGCATCCGAATGGTCCATGTCCCTGCATCCGCATCAAACCGGGTGTCCTCTATGACGGGAATATGGATGTTTTTTGCATCAGGTGAACGCAGTCCGCTACGAATCGCATCCGCATCCGTCATGTGCGCACCATCCGGTGTCACTGGGCACGATACCGCAATCGTTTCTGCTCTGGCTTGCCCGGGATAGGGTTGATTTTCTGGGCTTCCATCCGTCCAAACTTCAACATAAGAGCCGAGCTGTGGATCAGGCGCATTGGAGAACCATTTTGCCGGATAATACCGACTTCCTCCTCCGTTCGCACTGAAGTCTTCATATGCAGGATCAACCACAAGAATGGAAGCGTCTTTACGGTCAACCACATAACCAGTGAATCCATCTTCACTCGGTGCATTCGCTTGAGCCTGCACGGAGTTGCACTCGATATGTCCTGAACATCCCGTAAGGCACACGATCAGGATTGAGAGCAATAAGAGGACTCGACGAAGATTGGACATATGTAAATCCCCCTTTATTAACACCTCTTTCTAAATTTAACGTTCTATTTCAGGTTATTGTTGCAAATACAGCCTTTGGCTCACCCTTAACTTCCTGACGGGCGGTCCGGCATTATCAATCCCAATACTTCACTTCTTTATATCCCTTTTGTACAAATACCTTCCCCAGATCACCAATGCCGCGCACAACAAGACAGCACAATAGGCCCAAACAAACAGCATGGCAAGCCCTAACCCGATGTTGGCATCCAGGCGTTCATCCACGATCTCTGTGTACAATGCAAAACCGAGTGGCACAGCGCCCACCAAGAAAAGTCCAATTAACCATCCACCCCGGCGCCTGAAGCCTGAGTCCGTTCCAGTACTGGAGAGCTTACGAATCCCTTGCACCAAGAGTATTAGAATCAAAATAAAAATCAGGCAAGTTATGAGGATTTTCAGCATTTTCTTCGCCTCCTACAATCGATTAATCCATCTGTGCCAAAGCATTTCCCTTTTATATCACGTTCCGTTCCACAGGAAGGATATGCGAGAGATCTCATCATGATGAACATATCATACAAGTTAAGCGCCCTCTTGACTATAATTACCCCGTTTGGTGCTCGATGATCTTCCTGTGACTGTAAGACAGCTCCGTAGACACACACCCTAATCATGAAAAATAAAAAACAAACGCCATCATCCTGACTCCTTCCAAGTCATGGATAATGGCGTTATTTCTTATACTCACAATGTTACATCCACATCGGGTAAGTTACGCGCCAAACTGTGCATAGTGCAGACGACTATATACGCCACCTGCTGCAAGCAGTTCGTCATGACGTCCTTGCTCCGTAATACCCTGCTCGGCCACAACGATAATGCGGTCTGCATTTTTGATTGTTGCCAGTCTGTGGGCAATAACAAGTGTAGTCCGTCCTTCTGACAGCTCAGCAAGTGATTGCTGAATCGCAGCTTCCGTCTCGGTATCGAGCGCAGAAGTCGCTTCGTCCAAAATCAGAATCGGTGGATTCTTCAGGAACATGCGCGCAATCGACAAACGCTGTTTCTGTCCGCCGGACAGCTTCACGCCGCGTTCACCAATTAACGTATCCAGCCCTTCTGGCATGGATAGAATCAGTGTTTCCATCTGTGCACGGCGAGCGGCCATCCAGATTTCGTCTTCGGATGCATTCAGCTTGCCGTAGGCAATGTTCTCTCGAATGCTGCCATCAAACAGGAACACATCCTGCTGAACAATACCAATCTGGCTGCGCAATGAATCCAGCGTCATATCCTGTATCTCCTGACCATCGATCGTGATGCGACCTTCCAGCACATCATAGAATCGAGGTAGCAGACTGCACAGCGTTGTTTTCCCTGCACCCGATGGTCCAACAAGGGCCACCGTTTCGCCAGCCTGGATATCTAGATCGATGCCTTTGAGAACAGGTTCCTGATCCGAATAACCAAAGGTTACTTGCTCATAACGAATATCTCCACGCAGGTGTGATACCGTAGCGGCACCCGGTCGATCTTCGACATCCGGCTCCATATCCAGCAGTTCCGTGTACCGTTTGAAACCGGCAATCCCTTTGGGATAGGTCTCGATAACGGAGTTAATCTTCTGAATCGGTGTCAGGAACACATTGGACAACATAATAAAGGCAATAAATTGACCGTAACTCATACTGCCTTGAATGACAAACCATGTGCCGCATACCAATACAAAGAGGGACACCAGCTTCATCAGCATGTAACTGATCGATGAGTTCCAGGCCATGATTTTGTACGCAATCAGCTTGGTTTGGCGGAAACGGCTGTTGTTCACAGCGAACTGTGCCTTCTCGTGCTCTTCATTGGCAAAAGCTTGAACAACGCGAATACCACTTACATTGTTCTCAACGCGAGCGTTGAAGTCCGCAATATCACCGAACATGCGGCTAAATGCCTTTGACATTTTGCTACCAAAATACAACGACAGATAAATAATGAGCGGCACAATGATAAACGTTAACACGGCCAAATTCCCGTTAATGCTCATCATGATGCTGAAAGCACCCACCAGAGTCATCACCGCAATAAATACATCCTCTGGACCATGATGGGCAATCTCACCGATATCCATCAAGTCGTTGGTCATGCGAGAGACCAGGTGCCCGGTTTTCGTATTATCAAAGAAACGGAACGATAACTTCTGCACATGATTAAACAGGCTTTTACGCATGTCCGTCTCAATGTTAATCCCCAGCTTGTGTCCCCAATAGGTAACCACGAAGTTCAGAAATGAATTCAGGAAGTAGATACCGAGCAATGCCAAACATGCCCATAGAATCCAATCCCAGCGGCCGCCTGGCAGCAGATCATCCACCACGCGGTTTACCGCCAGCGGAAAAGCCAGCTCCAGCAGGGCGACCAGGATCGCACAGCTAAAATCAAGAATAAAGAGCTTTTTGTAAGGCCTGTAATAGGCAAAGAAACGGCGAAGCATGGACTAAAGTCCTCCTTATGCAACCACACAATGATGATTACGTTCTATTTCGTCCTGCTCAAGAGATACAGGAAGTATGGGGCACCGATGATGGCAACGAGAATACCGGCCGGAATCTCGGAAGGCTGCAGAATAACACGGCCCAGCGTATCCGCAACCAGTACAAGCAATGAACCGATCAGTGCAGATGCAGGCAACAAGAACTGATGTTTTGGACCAACCAGGCGACGTGCCAAGTGTGGACCGATCAGACCTACGAAACCAATACCACCACTAACGGACACGCATGATCCGGCCAGTCCTACAGCAGCAGCCAGCAAGATTAATCGTTCCCGCTCAACAGGAGTACCTAAGCCACTTGCTGTCTGATCCCCAAGATTCAATACATTCAATACACGCGCCTTATACAGTACCAATGGAATGAGAATAATGAGAAACGGCAGGAGTGCCGTTACGAATTTCCAGTTGGAACCCCAGATGCTGCCTGCCATCCAGGTAGCTACGAATTGATACTTCTCCGGGCTAAGTCGTAACGTAAGTACGATCATAGCCGAACTGATCCCTGCCGCTACCCCGATCCCTGTAAGCAACATGCGGGTAGGCATGATGCCCTCTCCTTTTTTGTAGGAAAGCACGTAGATAAGAAATGCGGCGAAACTCGCACCAATCAGGGCCAGAATCGGTAGCAGGAATATAGGAGCCGCAGTTGTCGTCGGGAAAAAGGAAACAAACAACATGACGACCAGTCCGGCGCCTGCGTTGATACCGAGAATACCCGGATCTGCCAGTGCATTGCGGGATACCCCCTGCAAAATACATCCCGACAGTGCCAATCCGGCACCAACCATGACCGCAATAACGATACGAGGCAGACGGAACTCAAACAGGATCAGCTCCTGCTTCGCCGTTCCACCACCAAATAGAGTACGTATCACTTCAAGCGGTGAAAGCTTGGTAAATCCTGTATTCATACTGATGATAAACGCCGTAATAATGAGCGCAGCAAGTACAATGATGACGATGGTGCTTTTGGCTCTCTTTTTGCGTTCTGCTCCAACTATAGTTGAGGATTCCATTGTTACAGAGTCCTCCTTTCTTTACGCGCCAGATACAGGAAGAAAGGTACCCCAATAAGGGCAACCAGGGCGCCAATGGGCGTCTCGTACGGCGGGTTAATCATACGTGCAGCCAGATCCGCGAATACAAGCAGCAGACTGCCCATCACTGCGGAACATGGAATGATCCAGCGATAATCTACCCCAACTATTTTACGCGTGAGATGGGGAATAATAAGTCCTACGAAACCAACAGCACCAACGACAGATACAGCTGTACCCGCGAGGATCAGTACCACAATCAGACCCATTAACTTAATCAGTCCCGTACGCTGACCCAATCCAACGGCAATGTCTTCTCCGAGGCTTAGCAAAGTAATGGAACGGGAGATGAGAAGGCCTCCGATCAATGCAGCCAGCACCCAGGGGAACATGACCTCAAGCTGTGACCACTTCGTTCCGGCTACACCGCCGGCTGTCCAGAAAGCCAAGTCTTGTCCAATTTTAAAATACAATGCAATTCCTTCGCTAAGCGCAGATAACAAGGCCGATACAGCCGCACCTGCCAGAACGAGTCTAAGCGGCGTAAGTCCTGATCTGGATGCTGCACCGAAACCATAGACCAACAGAACGCCAAGTCCTGCCCCAATGAAGGAATACATAATGATGTACATATATGGCATGCCCGGGAAAAAGGCAAAGCAGACAGCAAGCGCAAAGCCTGCGCCAGCATTCAATCCAAGCAATCCCGAATCCGCTAGTGGGTTACGGGTCATCCCCTGCATAATGGCACCTGCTACAGCGAAACATGCACCTACCATTGCACCGCCAAGAATACGTGGCAACCGAATCTCCCATATAATCTGGTGAGGCGTGAGCTCGGGATTGAACTTAAAGATAGCTTGCCACACAACGCTCAGCTTGATATCTGCGGCTCCGAAGGAAATGGACAGCGCCATGCCCAGAGCGAGCAGCATCATTCCCCCCGTCAGGATTAATGTGGCAGCCCAGGGACGAGTATGTATTTTGGCTGTCGGTGATTCGGTATTATGACTTGCTGGTGAAGCTTTCGAACTCATATGCGTCCACCCTCGTTATGAGTGGAGTAAACAGATCCTATGTACACAACAATCACCTCTCTATTTATGCCAAACTGATAATCATATTGATATTGATTCTCATTCCCATAGATCATTGTAAGTCAACTCACGGTCTCTGGCAATGGACAAATGGGACAAGTTTATTGCATATATGAATTTTTATACGAAAAAAAGCTGCACGGAGCGTTAAAAGCTCTGGTGCAGCGCCATGATTTTAATTCAGCATTTTGCATGTAAAATGCTCTTTCATGTTGAAATTAACGGGTATGTACCACAGTTAAGGCCGCCAGTACATCCGGCACATCGGTAATAATGGCTTGCACGCCCATATCAATCAATACCTGCATCTCCGCAGGATCGTTCACAGTGAAGGGGTGGGTCGTGATCCCCTGTGCCAACGCGGCGACTACTTCTTCGCGTGTCACAGCCAGCTTGTAGGGATGCAATGCCGATGCTTCCAATTTGGCAGCGTAGTCGTACGGACGGTACAATTTTTCCATATACAACAGTGCTGTTCGAATTTCTGGAGCAAGACGTTTACATCTAACCAAAGATGCATGATTAAAACTTGAGAGAATCACCTGTTGTTCCAAATCCCAATTCCGAATGGACTGCACGATCTTCTCTTCCATTCCCTTGTAACTGATAATCCCATTTTTCAACTCCAAATTAAGCAAGATGTCTTTCCCTTGAACGAGTTCAAAAAGTTCTACCAGAGAAGGAATGCGCTCTCCCTTAAAATCTGCATGAAACCAGGCTCCTGCGTCAAGTGTGCGCAATTCGTCATACGGGGTATCCTTAACCCAGCCCTCCGTGCCCGTGGTCCGAGCTAATGTCTCATCATGGATCAACACCAGCCTGCCGTCTTTGGACATCTGTACATCCGTTTCGATGCCTGTCGCTCCCAGCTGCAAGCTGCGTTCAAAAGCAGCCATTGTATTTTCGGGACATACGGCGGATGCTCCCCTATGGGCAATAATTTCAATGGTTTTCATTTACAGCGCCTCCTGAGTTCAACATTAACTCTATGATCCTCACTATAAACGCTGTTTGTCATACCTGTATTAACAGAACATATTATTGTATGGCTCTATCATCCATATAGGATAACATCAAGCGGGCTGGGGATTCACTCATTTTTGCGAACTCAATCTGCAAATCGACATAACATATCGTATGAGCCATAGAAGCACTACACTCCGCCATAAGGAGGTTGACTATTGAAGCCCTTAAAAAAGAAACCGATACCCCCTCGTTCCCGGACATCCCAACCACAGTCGGCTTCCAGGCTTTCCAGATCATCTGTGCATATTAAAAATACATCCGGCAAAACGGCAAATCAGCGTAATTTCTCCTCCAGTTCAACCAACACCCTGGATCAGCTTGCTATTGTCGCCGCCATTCTTTCCTTAATTGCAGCCGCCATCGGGCTATATATCGCCTGGAAATCCTTGGGCACACCCAATCAGACTGCCGTTGTGGTATAGGTCTGCTCATTACACAGCTCTGTACACCCTGCGGTTCATCCTGCTTCTGAACTCCATTGGAAGCAGGATTTGTCTTTCTCATTTTCGGATTGAATTATAAAAAAAACAAAAAACCGTTCCCCTGAAACGCCGGCAGCACCGACGTTTCTAATGGAAAGGCCATTTCTTCATCGGGCGTTATCCCGGCGACTATGTCACCCTCCCGGAATGGCTGACCGAATTACAGAATGAATGTACGCGAGATGATAACCAGCAGAATGAACAGCACCAGAATTGCGCCTGTTGATGTCCAAGCTCCACCACTGAAGCCTCCACAGTATCCATAACCTGTGCCTTTAATTTCGCTCATGAGTGACACTCCCCTCTATAAGAAAGTACACTATAGACTATGTCCGGGAGCGAAAATTGCTTGGGCAGATCGAAAAGTTTTCCACAGGAGTCGGTAGGCACTGCCGGCCCTTTCTCATGCACTTACTGCTTATTCAGCTGGGACCATTTCTGGGTCAGCTCTGCTGGAATATAAGATGACATTTGGGTGAGGAGTTCAGCAGGTTCAGACTCCAGACTCCACAAACTCAGGTGGGATGTATTAGAGAAGCCTTCATGCACACTATGCTCAACCATTCTCATAAGTGGTTCATAATATCCGTTCACATTCAATAAACCAACCGGCTTACGGTGAATACCAATCTGGGCCCAGCACAGTACCTCGAATAATTCTTCAAATGTCCCCATACCTCCGGGAAGTGCAATGAATCCATCCGATAGTTCCGCCATCGTCGCCTTGCGCTCATGCATCGTCCCTACTTCAATCAGTTGTGTAAGACCTCCATGAACAACCTCTCCCCGGAACAAACCTGTAGGCATAACACCAATCACTTCTCCACCATGCTCCAAAGCAGCATCAGCAACTGCACCCATTAACCCCATGCAGGAACCTCCATAAACGAGCGCAAACCCGCGATCGGCGATCTGTTTGCCCAATTTAACGGCCTGTTGTCTGTAATCGGGGTGATTCCCCGGGTTGGAGCCTGCAAAAACACATATACGTTTCAATGGATTTCACTCCTTCTCATGATCTATCTCATTAGTGTATAACATGAATGTAAATTCGATGTTACATCAATCATCATACACTAGTGAACAAAAAAACACCCAGCCGTTTGCAGCCGGCTGGGCTCCGATATTCGTACACATCAATTTAGAAGGGGTTGTTACTGTTACTATAAAGGCTGAACATTAAATCCGTATGATCTTTAGATGAAATGAATATTAAATATTAGCGAACCTAGCGTATTCCACGTCGTGAACGCACAACAAACATATGCTTGTCCTTGCGAAGAATTCGGCCGTCTGCAAGTTCAACCTGATCCTCGTCATGACGCAAGATCGTTGTGGACAGCGCTACAATTTTGGCCCGACGCCAAATCATAACCTGTGATTTGAAATAGATGGCATTTTCAAACTGCACGGCCTTTTTCATCACATATCCAACCTTGTGCACCTCGGAACGCGCTTTTTTCAAGGGCAGGCTCTCTTCCGGCAGAGGCCGAATCATTGCGATATTTTCAAACGATACCTTGATCCGTTTCGGTCCGATTCGTATACAATCCGCTTCTTCATCCCACTCTACCAGCGTTCCCTTCAGTGGTTCCCGTATGCCTGTTGCACGATATACGGCCACTTTTCGTCCTATCCAATGTCGCAATGTTCTTCACCTCCACTGTCTAGTTTTCAGGTATCGTCCAATCGATCGGCTCAATACCTTTGGAGGTCAGGAAGTCATTCGCTTTGGAAAAGGGACGACTGCCGAGAAATCCACGATGCGCAGCCAGCGGACTGGGATGTGTAGATTCCAGTACCAGATGCTTGTCCCGGTTAATAAATGCACCTTTCTTCTGGGCGTGGCTGCCCCAGAGCATATATACCATCGGCTCTGTTCGTTCATTCAGCGCACGGATGACAGCATCGGTAAACGCCTGCCAACCCAGCCCTTGATGCGAGTTCGGCTGTCCCTCACGTACCGTTAGAACGGCGTTAAGCAACAGAACACCTTGTTCTGCCCAATGAACCAATGATCCATGCTTGGGGATGGGAAGATTCAGATCTGCATGAAGTTCCTTGTATATATTTTTCAAAGAAGGCGGAATACGTACCCCGGGTCTAACCGAGAAACTTAATCCGTGAGCTTGACCCGCTCCGTGATAGGGGTCCTGACCGATAATGACCGCTTTAACCTGATGATACGGGGTCAGCTTCAGTGCGGAGAACAGGTCTTCCTTAGGTGGAAAGACCGTCTGCGTTTTATACTCGGCGGCGAGTGTGTAACGAATGTTGTTGAAATATTCGGCTTCCGTCTCTTCCTGGAGCACCGTGTCCCAGTCGTTTTCAAACATATGTAGAGGCTCCTCTCCCTGATGAGTACATATCCGTGCAACCCACGTAAAGGGCTACCACCTGCGAGAGCCGTGTCATACGGCTCATAGACTATCCACCATTTTATCATAACAGGGGACGGCAGGCCAGAAATGTGCATCAGGGCGTGGGATAACCTGGAAAACAAACCTTTGTTTTTGCTGGATTCAGCATACTCATCAGAACCAGTCACTTCTCGCAGTTGGGCGATGGCTTGGTGTCTTTACACTTGAACGAGCACCTCTTCGACTTCATTCACGAGCACACTGCTAATTCTCCGTAATCCTTCTTCAATCACCGAACGTGGACAGGCCAGGTTCAACCGAATACATCCTGCTCCGTTCGCTACAAACATATGACCATCTTCAAGTAATACCCCTGCTTGCTCAGCGAAAAATAAAGGCAGGTTTACACTTTCGGAGACGTATGCCTTAATATCAATCCAGGCCAGATACGTGGCTTCCGGAATGTGAAAGACGGCCAGCGGCAGATGTTGCTTCACATATTGCTCCACATAGGCAAAGTTATCATCCAGATAACTTTTCAATTGTTTCAGCCATTCATCGCCATGTTCATAAGCAGCTTGAGTCGCAGCAATACTAAGTGGGTTTTTGAAACCATAATGGCGTGTCTGCCAGACCTCTCGGAGTGCTTCATTCGCAATAATCACATTGGAGAACATCAGACCAGCCATATTGAATGTTTTGCTCGGAGACATGCACGTAATGATTCGATCCGTATCCGGAAACAGCTTGGCGAGTGGTGTATGTCTCTTGCCAGTCCGCAGCAGATCACAATGAATTTCATCCGAAACAACCCATATGTTGTTACTCAGACAGATCTCACCCACACGCTGTAGCTCTTCCGTTGTCCATACGCGTCCAGACGGATTATGCGGATTGCAGAAAATACATACTCTTACCTTCTCATCCTTGGCCTTTGCTTCAAAATCCTCGAAATCGATGGAGTAATGCCCCTGGTCGTTGATCATATCCGAACACACCAGTTCAAGATGATTATGCTCCGCAGCCGATTTGAAGAATCCATAAGAAGGCGTCACGATCAGTACTTTCTCATCCGATTTGCAGATATATTCCACCAGTTCATATAAAGCGGGGATAATCCCATTCGAGGTCTCCAAGTGCTCCTTGGGGAAAGACCAATCATAGTACCTTTCCATCCAATTCGAAACAGCCTCGTAATATGCCGGATCAAACACCTGTGAGTATCCCATGATTTTCCGGTCCAAACGCTGCTTGACTGCATCCAGTATTTCGGGAGGTGTGGCAAACTCCATATCTGCAATCCACATGCGAATAAATTCTTCATCCTTAAAGGGAAACGTCATATCGTCTGCTGCCTTAAAAATATATTGACGGAAACCATCCGTATTCATAGCATTGGTTCCTGTGCGATCGATAATCTCATCAAAATTATATTTCATAGCTTTCTACTCCTCTGTCTGCTCTACTTTTCCATTGTCGGTTCATGTCGTATTCACATATTATTTCATGACGGCGAAATTGTATCAAATGCAATACAATCTATTCAGACGAAACAAATGACGTTTATTGTTTCTTTAGAATAGGTATTTTCGTGAAAAAGTGATATATTTCTCATACAACATCATTTTATGAACGACTTTCATCTTTTTCACATACTCTCAAGAAACATGGCATAAGGAGAAACAGTTATGAACAATATCAACCAGGAAGTCGGTAAGAAAATACGAAGCTTTCGAAAATGGCGGGGCCTGACAGTTCAACAGCTGGCAGATCAGATTTTCAAGAGCAAAGGCACCCTCTCCAAATATGAGAGCGGTGATATTACACTTGATCTGGTGACGTTACATCAGATTGCTGATGCGCTCAACATCCAGGTTGAACAACTTTTGTACCAAGAGCCCAGGCATGCTTCTCCCCTGATGAATGCGGTCCCGTCCAGCTTTTTCAAGAACTCCACCCGTTTCTATTCCTACTTCTATGACGGGCGTAACAACAGTCTCATTCGTTGTGTCATTGACATGATGGCCCAGTCAGATGCCAACCGTTATCGCACCGTGATGTATATGAATGTGAAGGATTTTGAGAACTACCAGGAGTGCGAGAATATGTATTGGGGCCACACCGAGCACTATGATACACTCACCACACTGATTTTGAAAAATCAGGCCACGCCGCTGGAGAATCTATATATTAATATTCTGGCATCTTTTCAGGAATCGGAGAAAAAGTGGGGACTGATGGCCGGTGTCTCATTCAGACCTTTTATGCCTATCGCGTTGAAAATGCTATTCTCCAGGACCCCGCTGCCCGAGAATCCGGAGTTATATAATGAATTGAAAATCTCAAAGGAAGATCTGCGAACCCTGAAAATTTACAACATGCTCGCTGTCACCTGAACCATGAGAGACGCTTTTTTAGTACTTACATTGAATCAGGGCAACAGAGCTTCCCCATAAAAAAAGACACTTGGTACAAGCTGTTGATCCCAGCTCATCCAAGTGTCTTTCATGATTAACGCATGATGAATTGAAGCTTCCTTATGTTCTAATGCCTAATGCTTGACGCTTAGTTTTGGATTAAATCAAGCGTCTCGTCAAACATTTGCTTCTGTTCCTCAATCTTGTTCTCATTACCGATCACGCAGCGCTGTTGCTGTTCAAGTATCGCCGATAAGAGTGCAGCAAAACCGATAATGTCGCTTTCCTTGGTGCTCAACACTTCGTCACGCTCCTGTTGCAGATCCGCTTCCGTCACATTCGACAGATAACACTCCAGAGAGAATGCTCCTTCGCCATAAGGCGTTCTCGGCGTATCAAGATCCTGGATCGCACCAATGATATAACGCGTCATCTCCCGCTCGTCTGCCCGGAAATCGGTCAAATACTGCGGTATCTCTTCATATACTTTATACGTTTTATCGAGATTTGGATCGCGATACGATGCAACGTAGCTGTCTCCGTTCCGTCTAAAGCCTGACATGCAACCATAGGCCCCGCCTTTGGCGCGGATATTGGTCCACAAGTAATCCAGAGACAGGATTCCCTGCAAGACCCGTAGTGAACCGGTGTATTGATATCCTTTGTCGATATAATTACCCGTTTGCACCACGTACTGCACCTCCGAAGGGGATCGGAATCCTTCCTTATGAGCTGCAGGTGAGAAGGAGAATGCTTCCTTGGCAACCTCATGTGTGAACAGCTTCGCTTTCAGATCGGATACCTGTTGTTCCAGTCCTTCATATCCCTGCTCATCGGCAGTGTAACTAACAAGCAAGTTCTCCGGTCTGAAAATATACCCCGTCAACTCTTGCAGACTGGAAGATAACTCTTCTTTTCTAGCCTCAAAATTCGCCTGAAGATCCTCTAACCACTGGTAAAAGGCAATGCCACTTACAGCTTCTCTGAAATCCGCAACCGCTGAATGTTTGGACGAAGACCGGCCAATTCCCGCAGAGTGTCCGCTATTGATCAGATTACGCTGCAGATTACCTTTCATCTGAGAGATGATCTCATACAATCGCTTCGAATTATCGAATCGGGACGTGAACACGATCTCTTTGATCATGTCAAAAGCAAATCCAAGCTTGTCATACAACACTTTCGCGTTGAACTCATAGGTAACCTTGAATTCATTGTGCTTGTGAGCGTCAGCATAGGATCCAATCCCGCTATGAATACCACCTGAATGGATATGGATTTCATTAGACAGTTCATTGAACGAGTAGTTTTGAGTATCCACGTAACCCAGCACATTTTTCAGCAATCCTACATACGGCAGGAGATGACGTGGTACTTCTTTGATATCGAACAGCAGTCTCAGATAACCAATCCCGTTCGTGTAGAGGTTATGATGTAGAATGGTTGTGCCGTCGACCTGGTTCACCGTTTGATGCAACGTAGAGGCTTTTGGTTCAATATCTTCAATCGATAACGTCGGAATGACCTGCTGCTGCTCTTTGGTTGAAGGTGTATTCTGATACTCGGAGAGTGCCTCTGTTCGCTGAATTAAAGTCTGAACTTCTTCATCGCTTAGACCCGCCTGAACCGATTTCAGATGCGCTTTCAGTGCTTCGTCCTTGCGTGAATTCAGCCCTTTGTCCGGTATAACCGCTACAAAAGAAGTATGTGTATTCTGCAATAGATACTTCTCGATCAATTGCTCGAAGTAACCTTCGTTCATTTTCGTCCGCAGCTCAGCAAATACGTCATTGGCTTCCAAATGGGTGAAAGGCGCTTCCTCATCATACAACCAGCTTTGCAGGGAAGAAAAGCAGTAGATCAAGCCTTTGGGCATTCTGCCATAGTCCGCTTCCCTGTGATTGAATTCATATGAATTAATACCTGCAAGCAGCGCTTTAGGATCGAAGCCTTCTTTCACCACACGCTCAAGCACTTCTTTTACCGTTCCCAAAAAGTCCTCTTTACTCGCCAGGTTGCTCTTCTTCAGTCCAACGGTGAATACCGGCTGATACAGACTGTCATCATACGAACCATAGACGTCCTTGGCAATGCCCTTATCCAGCAACGCCTGCTTCAGTACCGCTCCCGGAGCGTTCAGCAGGGCATATAACAAAATTTGAAACGAAATGTTCAGTTCCTTATCCAGACTTGTGCCGATCACCGCATTATAGGTCAAGAAGCTGTTATCCACTTCCGATTCCGTACTTCCCGCAGAGTAGGTTTTGACCGTGTCCACCCGTTTGCCGAATGCAGGCTGAAGTTGAATAGCCGAATCAATCTCGATTCGATCATACGCACTCAGATAGTTTTCATCCAGCCATTGCAGCTTCTCTTCCATATCCATATCCCCGTACAGATAGATGTAACTGTTGGACGGATGATAGTATCTCGTGTGGAAATCCAGCAACCCCTGATAAGTTAGATCCAAAATAGCTTCCGGGAACCCTCCAGACTCGGAAGAGTATGTTGTATCGGGGAAAAGGGAATTCAGCACTTCCCTGCGCACCATGCGTTCTGGCGAAGAGAAAGCGCCCTTCATCTCGTTATATACGACACCGTTATAGGTTAACTCATCGTCGGCAGAGGCCAGATTGTAATTCCAGCCTTCCTGCAAAAATATTTTTTCATTATCATAAATGTTCGTATTCAATACCGCATCCAGATAAATATCCATCAGATTATGGAAGTCATGATCATTACGGCTCGCGATCGGATAGATCGTTTTATCTGGGTACGTCATCGCGTTAAGGAATGTATTAAGTGAACCCTTCAACAATTCCACAAAGGAATCCTTGGCCGGGAATTTCTTGGACCCACAGAGCACGGAATGTTCCAGGATATGGGCTACCCCTGTATTATCTTCTGGAGGTGTGCGGAAACCAATACTGAATACTTTGTTATCATCCTGATTGGATAAAAGTACAATTTTGGCCCCGGACTTCTGGTGTTCCAGCAGATACGCATCCGATTTCAGTTCTTCGATTCTGCGCTCCTGTAACACCTTGTATGGCTTAAGCTGTTTCAACATGAATTGAGTCCTCCGTCCATATGATTGTTATTGGTTTTGCAACCAGGGGTTCGTCATGATAAAGGTAATTTATGCCTATGGATAGTATACACCATCGTTGTATGTCTTCATAACTCGCCCAACTGAGGCCTCTTCTGATATATATTATGTACGGTCCTAAAAGTGATAGTATATATAATTTTATTAAAATCATTTTGAATTGAACGTTTTATCTCTATCATTGTTGAGTTCCTATATTTCGCTTATAAAAAAAGACCCTCCGCTAAAGGAAAGGTCGCATTGATAAGCTAAAATACCTAACTCAAAATTTGCTTCATACTAAATTCAAACTAACATTCCGTTGCATATCTACTATTACTTTAGTGATTTCGCCTTGAATAAAAGGACATTGATTATATCCGATTTATTCTAAATCTTCACCGTTACTTTGGATAACCTTTTGATACCAATAAAATGATTTTTTCTTACTTCGTTTCAGTGTCCCATTACCTTCATCATCCCGATCAACGTAAATAAATCCATAACGCTTGCTCATTTCGCCCTTGGTCGCACTAACCAGATCAATGCATCCCCAAGTGGTGTACCCCATCAGCTCAACGCCATCTTCCAGGGCTGCCGCTTTAAACGCCTTAATATGCTCACGCAGATATTCAATTCGATAATCATCGTCTACATAGCCGTTTTCATCTGGCGTATCCACCGCACCAAGCCCGTTCTCCACAATAAATAATGGTTTCTGATAACGGTCATATAAGATATTCAGCGCTGACCTCAATCCTAATGGATCAATCTGCCATCCCCATTCGGAAGACTTCAAATAAGGATTTTTAATGGATTTAAATATATTTCCAGCCGTTTCATGAGCAACAGATGGATCGGTGGCAACCACTCGGGAAGAGTAGTAGGAGAACGAAATAAAATCAACTGTATAGTGCTTCAACAGCTCGCGGTCTCCTTGTTCCATCACAATATGAATATGTTCTCGTTCGAATTTTTTTAATGCATAATTTGGATAAGCGCCCCGGGATTGAATGTCAATGAACAGATAATTTTCCCGATCCTTTTCGACTGCTTTAGCATAATCCTCTGGACGGCAAGAATAAGGATAGTTATTTCCTCCTGCCAGCATACAGCCAATCCTGTTCTCGGGATCAGTTTCATGCGCGATTTTAGCGGCAACAGCACTGGCTATTAATTGATGATGCATGGCTTGATATTTTATCTGTTCTTCATTTTCATCTGGTTCAAAACATAAGCCCGCGCCCAAAAATGGTGCATGCAATATCATATTCACTTCATTAAAGGTCAGCCAATATTTTACCATCCCTCTGTAATGATTGAATACGGTACGACAGTAGTTCTCAAAAAAACCGATCATCTTGCGATTACGCCATGAACCGTATTTTTGAATAAGAGTAACTGGAACATCAAAATGGGCCAAAGTTACCAAGGGCTCGATATGGTGCTTTCGTAATTCCCGAAATATATTCTCATAAAAGATTAAACCTTCTTCATTCGGTTTCTCTTCATCCCCATTGGGGAAAATTCGAGTCCATGATATCGACATACGATACGTTTTAAAGCCCATTTCAGCGAATAATTTGATGTCATCCATATACTGATGATACATATCAATGGCTTCTTGAGCCGGATAAAAGTGCTGATCATCCAATTCAAGCATTTTTATTTTTCCGGCCAATACTCCTGCTCGATCTTTGCCCATAGGCAATAAATCAACATTGGCTAAACCGCGGTTTCCTAAATTATATCCGCCTTCACTTTGATTCGCCGCGGTTGCGCCGCCCCACAGAAAGTCAGGACCTAACCCCATTTCAGATCACCTCATATTATTTTTTCACACCAATTACAAGAACATCACTTTCAAAATCATGCATATCCATCACTGTCGTTCTCTCTTGAACAGTGATGACAGTTGCCGCAAATCTGCGGTGTTCAAGGTCGATAATCGTAAACTCATATTCACCAAGATCCGCATCCAACCTCAGCACTGTATTGACAGGCACATAAATGGCGACCTTGGACAAGCTGGTGGTTGCCGCTGCCCGGATCTCTTCCGTGTTCTTAAGCACAATGTCCCATGGCTGCAAGTCGGTCAGCCCATACATCTGAAACAGCCATTTGGCAAAGCCGTAATCCCACGCCCCCTCAAATTTGAGAGCAGCCTGCCAATCATAGGGGCTGTCAAACCCTTCTCCGGTAACTCCGAATCGCCTGCCTTTCTTGTGCCAGCTCCAGATTCCGTGTGCACCGTAGGTTACACCGGCGGCCGCCCCGGATAAAAGACTTTGCCAGGCTGCCTTACGCACATCGGCACGACTGAACCGGCCATAACCCTGGCGGCTGTACCCCATCATTTCGTAGCAAGGCTCCGAGTTTAACACTGGCCGTGTTACCGACTTGCTATTAAAATCCATAGCTAAGGTGTAAGCCGTAGACTGAAACTGCGAATTGTGCCCGGACTGGTACATATAGAAATCCAGATCACCATCGTTAATGAATTCGGCTGGCACTTCCGCAAGTCGTCCTTGAATATGCAAGGTGGTCAAGCACTCCGGGCTATACTTTTTCACAGCATGAAGTGCGGTCCGGTAGTATTCATTCGCCCGTTCAGACGGAAAGTCGGTGTCCCCACTCACGATATAGATTGGATAGTATTTGGAGAAGCGGTCCGCTGCATAACGCACGTACGGCTCCACAGCATCCAGCGGCATCTTCTTATCCTCCCGGATTCTGGACGCCCAGGTATCAGGAATATAATTACACCAGAGCAGGACCAGCGCCGGTACAAACCCTTTGTTCACCGCTATTTCCACCATTTGCTCGGCTCTTTCGAAATACTCCTCATTTAGCGAATAAAAATCATAAGTGTCGTCTTCACATCGGGCAAATGGCTCCTGATTCAGATCACTGCCGCTGGCATCCCACTGCCGCAGCAGGTTAATCTGCAGGACATTAAAGCCCTGGCTTTTCCTGTAGTCCAGATAATAGTTCCATTCCTCCATCGAGATATTGGTAAATGCACTCCAGACTGTATCGGCCAGATAGAAAAACGGAGCCCCACCGCTGATGAAATGACGTTTATTCTCCGCTATCTCAAGCTTGATCATTACAACCTCTCCTATCTCTTGAGTAATAACAGAAAACGGCGCTCTAAACGCCGTTTTACGAGTTTAATGTGCACTTATGAGGTGACTGCACCGGCATTGATCCCGGCTGTCCCTTCTTGTTTCGAATTCTCCAGTGCTTCAGCCTCCCTCTCCAGCGCTTGTCTGTCGAGTATTCTGAAGAATGGATAATAGATGAGCATACAAACGGGAATGAGCACAAGCTGTGCAGCAGCAAGCCTCCAACTGCCCTCAATGAATCCCAAAGCAAATATCGGCGTTCCGAATGCAGGATATATTCCGATAGGTGCCGGTAGCAAGCCGATAGTGGTCGCAAAATAGCCCAGCACCGCGCAAACGATAGGAGAAGCGATAAATGGAACCGCCAGGAGCGGATTCAGAACGACCGGTATACCGAAGATCAGAGGCTCATGTATCGAGAAGAACGTCCCCGGCAGGCCAAGTTTCCCAATCGTACGCAGTTGCTTGCTCTTGGCGAGAAAGACCAGCAACAGTGCGAATCCGAGCATTGGTGCATAATTGGCATAGATGTACCAGAATGCCAGTCCAATAATATTCGGCAACGGGGCACCGGCCTGAAATGCCTCAAGGTTCGCAAGATCCAGACTCATCCAGATGGGCTTGACGATAGCCAAAGTGACAATGGCTCCGTGAATCCCGAACATCCAGAGTGCCTGCATGATGATCAGCGCAATAATCAGGGCCCCCAGCGATCCGCCCAGCCCTTCCAGCGGCACTTGCAAATAGGTATATATAAATTGATGGACTGTAACAAAAGAGGTTTGCATGAACAATCCGGATATGACAACGAAAAGGACGGCGACCAATATGGCTGGAATAAGGCCCGAAAAGGTTTTGACGACCGTAGGCGGAACTCCCTCCGGCATTTTAATGGTCCAGTTTCGGTCAACAATCCATATATACAATCTCGCAGCGACCAAACCTACAAACATGGCTACAAACAATCCCTGAGCGCCGAGCCATTGCAGCGGCAATGCCCGGACCTTGTCGAAAGTCTCTACCGGCGTAAGGATTAGGAAGGAGAGCAGCGCAGTCGCTGCGGGAACCAACGGGTCCTTGTCGAAGGACTGCGCCAGTCTGTAAGCGATGAAGAATACGGCATAGAGGGCGATAATTCCCGTAGTCATGGTTGATGCCAAACCAATAATTCCCTTTACCGGCGCAATAAAGTTCTGATAAGGCTCCCAAGCTAGTGCGGAGAACAGCGTTGAGAACGCCCCGACAATAAGGAAAGGGAGTGTTGACATCAGACCGTTCGAAATAGCGCTCATATAGCGATTTTGCTGAATTTTACCTGCGAATCTTTGCAGCTTGTGGGATAGCTTTTGTTCATTTGCCATATCCGTTCATCTCCTGCTTTAGAATTTCATCGATAAACACCATTTAGAGAACGCTTCCATTTGATCAAATTAGAATCTTTCACTAACAAAAGCTACTCTTGCGAATCCGCCACAACTGCTCCAGATTGTACTCATCCCGGCACCATCCGATCCTGAAGCCCATTTCTGCCAGCAGTGCGACGTCTTCGTTATGGTGATAGTAATAGCCGCTTGCGACCAAGGATTACAGGTTTAGAGCATCGGCAAGCACTTTCTCACCATTCATCATGCCATAATCCATTCGGTTGATTACGCTTACTTTAATGCCTTTAGGTTCATATTTGCTTTTAAAATCACCTTCCAGATAGCCAACCTGTGGCCCGATCAGCAGCACATCCGTCTTGTCCGCGTACTCTTTGAAAGAACTCTCGGAGGTGGCTCTGATCTCCACCTCAATATTTTGGACTTGGGCCGCCTTCTGCATTTTCTGTACCAGCATACTTGTTGACATTCCTGCTGCGCATACCAGAGTAATTTGTTTCATACTTAGTCCTCCCTGATTGTATTGTTATGGACAACCGCCGCTTCATAGCGGTTCAATCTGTCATATAGCTCCACAATATGTCCCGCCAAATCCTTTGTCGTAATGGCCGACATCAAATGATCCTGTGCATGTACCATCAACAGTGTCACTTCATGTGCAGCTCCTCCTGCTTCCTGCTGGATCAGCCGTGTTTGCGATTTATGCGCACCCACCAGCTCCTTCTTGCATTCCTCCAGACATGCTGCTGCCTGCTCCGAATGGCCTTTCTGGGCGAGGGCAATAGCTTCCATAGCCTTGCTCTTGGCGAACCCTGCATTGGTTATAATCCCCATAATAATTTCCTGATACTCATCCATTGCATTCACCTCTTACATTCCATTTCTTTGTCTTACAAGATCAGTGTATACGATTATAACTCACATCTAAACGCAATCCTTTTCCGCTACAAGCGGAAATGCTTACATCCGCACGTACTTAACACCAACAGCAGAATACCATACCATATTCCCCGGGAAAAATAATAAGACTCCGCACCGCCGCCTGACCGAAAATCCGCGGTCAAACGCCATACAGAGCCTTAGACGATCAATATAGTTTATGTCTGACAATAATTTGGGCAAACTCCCCATACGTTTTGCATTTCAACATTTGCTGGATAATCTCGGAATCGTCAACCAGCCCCATCAGATGTTGATACATTTTCACCTGAGGCTCTTCGCCGCTCTTGTCAATACTCAGCAGGCAGACAAATTGCACCGGCCGGCCGGACCAGTCAATCGGAGACTTAAGTGTACATATCGCCCATACTGTGCGGTTGCTTTGCGGAATGATTGGATGGGGAATGGCCACCAAATTCCCATAGGCTGTCGGCGCGGCATTTTCCCGCTCCAGAACCAGACCGATGAAGCCTTCGGAAGAGCGGATCAACCCGAGTTCAGACATTTTGTTCCCGATAAAAGTAATGATCTCTTCCTTCGAGGTGAAGCTCTGTCTCAGAAACACGAGTTCTTCCATAATGTAGCGGAAGGAATACGGCTTCTCCCCGTTCAGCAAATCATTAATGTTATCCATGTCCCCACCGCCCAGGAGTGTCTGCACGACAACCACCGGAACAGACAACGGCTGTGGAATGGGGACTGTACTTACCACAAAATCAATGTTATGCATAGGAACCTGATGTAGCTTGTAAAGCTCCGTCGTCCCCACAACCTCCAGTCTCTCGCCGAATTTGCTCCTTAGCTTGTAATAAAGCAGACGGGCACTGCCTACACCAGAAGTACATACGACCAGGCAACGTTTGGGCCTGGTATCCATCTGCTGTCTTTCCATGGCTGCACCGATATGAATAGCCAGATACCCCATTTCCGTTTCGGGAATCAAAACATTGAGCTTACTCTCAATCAGCTTGGCTCCGATGACCCCTGCCTCAAAAGCCAGGGGATAGTTGCTCTTCACATGCTCCAGCATCGGGTTGCGGATACTCATCCCGTATCGGACACGGTTCAGCGCCGGCTTCAAATGGAGGCAAATGCCCATTAACAGCTCTTGATCCCAACTGATTCTCAGGTTAAGGTCCCTGTCAATCCCAGCAAGAATTTCCTTCCCCAGCTCATAAATCGCGCGATCCAGCAGCTTCTCGGGACCGACATCTTCCATCGCATCCCCGGATACTCCCGCAAACCACTTGTTGCCCGCCAGATGCATGGCTATATAGGCAACCTCATCTTCGGGAAAAGATAAGTCCAACTCTCGTTCAATCAGCGCGACAATCTGCTCAGCGGCCTGAAATTCCTCAGCGGCCCGGAATTCTTCCTTCTCATGCAAAAGCATCGCGACCCGGTTACCGTCACGAATTCGCTTGCAGGCGATCGCAATATGAATGGACAGATTGCTGAAAGCGACATCCGACAGGCTCACGCCAAGCTTCTGAATCTGTTCCAGAATAATGCTGCGTATCAGCGTCATCTCGCGAGGAGAGACAATACGCAGCTCATCCTGTATTCCGGCGCGCTCTTCATCCGAGCGGTTCACGACGAATTCAGATATACACAAACGCAACCGGACTTCATCACCCCTCAGCTTAATGCCATAGTTCGGGCGCTTGTCTATGCCAATCCCGTAGGCAAACAACGTTTGCTTGACCTCCTTGAAATCGTTCTGAACAGTGGACTTGCTGACATAGAGCTCATCTGCCAGATCTTCAAGCTTCAAATACGCTCTGGCAAGAAGGAGGCGCCTGATTAAATAAAGCTGCCGATATTCCGGTGATCCCGAATCTTCCGGTTCATTGTTCATATACAATTGCTGCAGAAGCATACGAAAGCTGCTGTCGTCTGTAATCTTCAGTTCATACCCTTTTGAGCGAACAGGTTGAACCGATGCTCCATGCTTGGCCAGGAACTCATCCAGCTCTCTGATGTCACTGCGTACGGTGCGTGAAGTAACCTGGATCAATTTTGCCAGATGCTCGCTCTTGACAGGGATGTCTGCAGCCAGCAGATGCTGTAAAATCGAAACCATGCGTGAATTCATTCAAGGTCCCCCTGTTCTAATACAATGCAATATGATTTTAGTCCAGCCCGGGATTGGCAGGAGCCGCGCAGGAATTCCGTTCCACAAAAATGGTGTCTACTATAATTTTGCTTGTCCCCTGCGACAATGCGTCAGTCAGCAGATCAACTGCCAGACTGGCCATTCTTTCTTTATCCACGTGAATAGTCGTCAACTCCGGAGTGACAACCAGCGATTCGTTAATATTATCAAAGCCTATGACTGAAGTATCCTGCGGTACCCGGATGCCCAACTCATTCATTGTCTTCATCGCGCTGATCGCTATATAGTCACATTCGCAGAACCAGGCTGTAGGCATACTGTGCCCACTCTCCAGATAGGTGGTCAACTGCCGTTTCAGATCATCCTGAGAAGTAAGAATAGTTGGCGCCACGGACAAACGTGCTGCCTCAGCCACCCTCAGTCCTCGCTCCGAAAGCGCCGCCATAAAACCGCGTTTACGTTCCTCAAAATTATGAATTCGCACATTGGAAGCGATATAGCCGATCGAGGTGTGTCCTATGTTGCACAAATAAGCCCCGGCCTGATATGCCCCCATTACATTATTAATTTGAATGAATTGTACAGGCAACGTCTCAAAGCAGGTATCAAGCACAACCAGATTCGGCAGTTTGGCATGAATATCCCTGATTTGCTCACGAGTCAAATTGGTGCCCAGCACTATGGTTCCGACGCTGCGCTTCTCATCGGCGACAACCTGAATATCCCTCTGGAAATATTCTACATCTACCGTTGAGAAAATCAGGGAATATCCTTTCTGCCGACAGCGTTCTTCAATAAAATGAATCAATTCTTTGAAAAATGGCTGCTGGTAATATTCTTCAAGGATAATCCCTGAATTTGTACATACAAGAAAAAGCAGCGATTTATCTACTTTTGTAGTCGCCACTTCTCTGCTCTTGGGGCTGTATCCAGCTTCATAGGCTACTTGGAGAATGCGTTCTCGCGTATCCGGACCGATGCCCGGCTTGCCACTGAAGGCCAACGAAACGGCTGCTTTGGATACATTAGCCAGTTTAGCGATATCTTCCATCTTCATGCCTTGATTCTCCATTTCTTAATAAGGTAACAACACAACCATGTGATACGTGAAGTTTACACCGAATCTGAATTCGATGCAATGTTTAGCTGAATTAAGTCCAGTTAGTTTAGTATTTTGTTTAGTTAATTTAACTAAACAAAACTAAATTTTTTATTGACACCGCTTAAAACCGATGTTAACATGACCTCGTAGATATAATTCACATTGAGTTAAGCTGAAATCACTAAACTTTAAACAATTTGTTTAGTCATTATTTTTATTTCAACAAGACTGAAATATTCCATACCGAGGAGAAATGATGATGAAGAAGTTAAAGTTGGGTTATGCCCCAACACGCCGTTTTACGTTCAGCGCCGAGGATGCATTTAAGTACAAAGTAGAAATCCGCAAGCAAATTGAGAGCTTTGGAATGGATATTGACATTGTGGATCTGGAAGGACTCAACGAGGAAGGGTTGCTGTACGACGACCATATTAATGCCGATCTGATTGCCAAGCGGTTCAAAGAGGAAGAAGTCGATGCCGTATTTTTTCCGCACTGTAACTTCGGTACCGAAGACACCGTAGCTCGTGTTGGCAAAGCGCTTGGCAAGCCTGTTCTGCTCTGGGGGCCGCGGGATGAAGCGCCGCTTGCGGACGGCATGCGCCTGCGCGATACTCAATGCGGTATTTTCGCCACAGGCAAAGTGCTGCGCAGATTCAACGTCCCCTTCACTTATGTAACCAACAGCTGGGTGAATGATCCCATATTCGAGCGAGGCTTCACCAACTTTGTTGCTGCAGCCAATGTAGTACGCCAGTTCAAAAGCCTGCGCATTCTCCAGATCGGTCCGCGCCCCGCTTCATTTTGGACCATGATGTGCAATGAGGGCGAGCTTCTTGAACGCTTCGGCATTGAGATTCATCCAATTACCCTTGTCGATATTCAGCTCCGCACCCGAAAAATTGCGGCAGGCAGCAGCGCCGAGCTGCTGGATACGATGGATTACATTAAAGAAAAGCTCGACTACAGCGAAGTGACCGAAGATGACATCAGGCGAATCGCCGCTTTAAAAGTTGCCATGAAGTCTTTTGCCCACGAGACGGGAAGCACTGCTATCGCTATCCAGTGCTGGTCTTCGCTGCAGGAGGCCATGTCAATCATGCCGTGTCTGGCCAATGCGATCCTGACGGATGAACAAATTCCGGTCACTTGTGAAACGGACATCCATGGAGCCATTACCTCCATTATGGTGCAAGCAGCCGCGATGAATGAATTGCCAACCTTTTTTGCGGACATTACCATCCGCCATCCCGAAAACGACAACGGGGAACTACTATTCCACTGCGGAAATTTCCCTGTCTCGCTTTCTGTGGAGCAGAAACCGAAGCTGCGTAAGCACTTTCTCTTTGACGACCATGCTCCTGGAACCCATGAAGGTGAAATCCGCGGCGGCGGCATGACCATTGCCCGGTTTGACGGCGACAACGGTGAATACTCGATGTTCCTGGGCAAGGCCCGTGGCATTAAAGGGCCCTATACTCGCGGTTCCTATGTATGGGTGGAAGTGAACGACTGGCCGCTGTGGGAAGAAAAGCTCGTCAAAGGTCCCTATGTTCATCACTCCGTAGGCATCCATGCCAATGTTATTCCGGCCATCTATGAGGCCTGCAATTATATCCCCGGCCTGACGCCGGACCCCGTAGACCCTACGGAAAAGGAAATCCAAAGCTGGCTTAGAGGTTCTGATCTTGCCCGCACTAAACAGTCAGGTCTTCACGTGTAAAGAACGGATCTACTCTATCAAAGCCGAGTTCAATTGCATCTATCAGAGGAGGATATCATGAAAATTCTGGAACTAAAAGTAAAAGCCGCACAAATTCGGATGGATCTGCTGACTATTATTCACCGCGCCAAAACGGGCCATACAGGGGGATCTTTGAGTAACACGGACATTTTAACGGCCTTATATTATGAAATTATGAATATTGATACGGCTAATTCGAAATGGGAAAATCGTGACCGCTTCATTGCCAGCAAAGGCCATTCCGTAGAATCACTATGGTGTGTTCTAGCTGACCGCGGTTTCTTCCCCAAAGAAGAACTGGAAACTTACAGCCAGTTCGGCACCCGGCTTATCGGCCACCCGAACAACAAGGTTCCCGGTATCGAGATGAACACCGGCGCCCTCGGCCATGGGCTACCCATTTCCGTGGGCATGGCACTCGCGGCCAAGCGGGACGGACGGTCTTATCGCGTGTTTTGTCTGATGGGAGACGGCGAGCAAGCCGAAGGCTCCAACTGGGAAGCCGCCATGGCAGGCGCCCATTATAAACTGGATAATCTGGTCGGCATTATCGACCGCAATCAGCTTCAAATCAGCGGAACTACCGAAGAGGTCATGGGCCTGGAACCACTCGACGAGAAATGGGCGGCCTTTGGCTGGAACGTTGTTTCCATCAACGGCAACGATATGGAAGAACTGGTGCAGGCATTTCGAGCCGCGCCGGAAGTACCTGGCAAACCAACGCTGATTTTGGCCAATACGACCAAAGGCCGGGGCGTATCCTTCGCTGAGAATGTTCCCGCCTGGCATCATCATGTGCCGAACGATGAGGAGCTGGCGCTGGCGCTAGCGGAGTTGAGCGCATCCATTGAGGAATTGACACAGAAAGGGCAGGTGTAATAACCATGAATAAAATTCCTAACCGACAAGTCATCTGCGACACACTGCTGGAATTGGCCAAAGAAGATCGGGATATTATGGTACTCGCCAGTGATTCACGCGGTTCCGCCGCGATGGCTCCATTCGCCAATACATTTCCGGAGCAATTCGTCGAGGTTGGTATTGCAGAGCAGAACATTGTAGGTATGTCCGCTGGATTGGCCCACAGCGGCAAGAAACCCTTTGTCACTTCACCCGCCTGCTTCCTGAGCATGCGCAGCATTGAGCAAATCAAGGTTGATGTCGCTTATTCACAGACCAATGTGAAGCTGATCGGGATTAGCGGCGGCGTAAGCTACGGCGCGCTCGGCATGTCCCATCACTCCGTACAGGACATCGCGGTGGCCCGGGCCATTCCTGGACTGGCTATTGTGCTTCCCGCCGACCGCCACGAAACAAAGAAGCTGACCGAAGCGCTGGTTAAATATGACGGCGGCGTATATGTGCGGATCGGACGCAACCCGGTTGAGGACGTATATGAATCCGACGATTATCCGTTTGAGATAGGTAAGGCTGTAATTGTACAGGAAGGTTCCGATGTTACTATCATTGCCGCCGGTGAAACGGTACGTGTTGCCCTCGATGCCGCCAAGGCGCTTGCCGAAAATGGTGTATCCGCACGAGTCATCAACATGCATACAATTAAACCCTTGGATGAAGAAGCCATCATTGCTGCGGCACGAGAGACCGGGCGCATTATTACGGTTGAGGAGCACAGCATTTATGGCGGCCTTGGCGCTGCTGTGGCTGAGGTTGTCGTACAGCATCATCCCGTTCCAATGAAGGTGCTCGGCATCCCGGATGAACCGGCCATTGCCGGCAAAACAGCGGAGGTATTCCGCCACTACGGACTTACGGGCGGCAATATCAAACAGGTTGCGCTCGAATTGATTAACAAGTAAAGGGCGAAGCATATGGACCACAATCAGAAATATATATTGGCCATTGATCAGAGCACTTCAGGTACCAAAGCACTTCTCGTAAACGCTGAAGGAGAAGTCATTGCTCGCAGCGGAATGGCGCATAAACAGCACTTCCCCCAGCCCGGCTGGGTAGAGCATGATCCACTTGAAATTTATGATAATGTCATAACGGTGGCCCGCAGCGTGCTGGAGCAGACCAGCATCCTTCCGACAGAACTGGCTGCCCTGACCCTTACCAACCAGCGCGAAACCGCGTTGATGTGGGATAAGACTACAGGCCAGCCGGTATATAATGCCATCGTCTGGCAATGCCAACGTACTGCGGACCTATGCGCCGAGCTGAAGCAAGCGGGTCACGAAGGTACCATCCGCGCCAAAACCGGGCTTATGCTTGACCCTTATTTCTCCGCCGCCAAATGGGGCTGGATCATTAGGCATGCAAAAGGAGCTGCAGAGCTGCTGGCCGAAGGCAAGCTACTCGCAGGCACGATGGACAGCTGGCTCATCTGGAAGCTGACCGGCGGTAGCACACATGCTACCGACTATACGAACGCCAGCCGCACCTCGCTATTCAACATTCATACCTTAGAATGGGACAAAAAGCTGGCCCAGATGTTCGCCGTCCCTTCTTCCCTGTTACCCGAGGTTAAGCCCTCCGATGTCATATTCGGATACACGGCAGATAGCAACCTTTTTGAGGAAAGAGTACCGATATCAGGTGTCATCGGGGATTCCCAAGGCGCGTTGTATGGTCATCTCTGCTTTAAGCCCGGAAGCGCCAAAGCAACCTTTGGTACTGGCACCTCTGTATTGATGAATGTAGGTGACCATCCGATCGATGGTGGTGACGGTCTTGTAACAACTATCGCTTGGGGTGCCGGGGGAAAGATTACGTATGCGCTTGAAGCCGTCATCCGAACCACAGGCGACAGCATCAAATGGATGCAGGATAATTTAGGGCTTTTCTCTACCTTTGCGGAAATGCAGGAACTGGTTGAAAGCGTTCCCGAGAACGATGGCGTTTACCTTGTACCCGCTTTTGTTGGAATGGGTGCGCCCTATTGGGACCCTTTCGCACGGGCGGCAATTACCGGCATGAATCGCGGGACCACCAAAGCCCATATAGTCCGGGCTGCCCTGGAGAGTATTGCCTATCAAGTCAGAGACGCCGTTGAATTCGTTGAGCAGCAATCCGGCATTCAGCTGCTCGGTCTGCGGACCGACGGCGGGGCCTCCTCCAATGCCTGGCTCATGCAATTTCAGGCCGATCTTCTGGGCAGCGTTGTGGCCCGTTCCACCTGTGCCGAGCTGTCGGCCATGGGCTCCGTGTATCTCGGCGGCCTCGGCACAGGGATCTGGTCCGACCCGGAGCAGCTTGCAGCTCATCTGATATTGTACGAGACGTACGAACCCAAGCTGGATGAAGCCACCCGGGACAATTATTACACCGGCTGGCAGCGAGCTGTCCAGTCCGTAGTGCAGCGGATTTAATAGAAGAGTTCATTTGAGCTTCAGAGGGACACATCTTTACGGAGAAGCGCTAGCTAAATTCCGGTCTACTTTGCGAGCCCAGTGCGGAGATTCAAGCCGCTTCCGGAGAATGTCTAACCAACCCAAGTTGTCTATCAAAGTAGCACAGGCACACCATATATAGAATAGACGGCCAAATCTGGTAAACATTAAAGCCTGGATTCCAAAGTTGGAGACTAACAAAGTATCCCTATTTTCTGGGGCTCCCCATATCCCATATCTCTTGCTTAATTTAAGAAAGCCTGCAATTGCGCAGGCTTTTTGCTGCTTTCTTATATGAGGAAGAAAAACCTGCAAATCTGCGGGTTATTCAGGCTCTAGCGATGCTGAAAGCGATGAAGGAACGACTTTGGCTGTAATATGTACGATATTGGCTAGTTAAATTAGAACATCACGAGAATCAATTACGATTATTGCTATTGGTGTTACGTCTTTAAAAGCTTGCGCCCGAAACGGTCACCGAAAAATGCTGCACTCTTGCTTTAAAAGCCATGTACTTAGTTATAAGAGAGGAAGAACAAGATCACATTAATGAAATTACATGAATTGAGTCAAAAACACTATGCCTCATTATTGTAGTATAGCTTGTTAAATGCTCCCGATCTCAATTGTTTTTTCACTTTATTGATTAAGAATCCAAAAAAATAAAGTACCAAAAACACCCACGAGGGATACAGGGTATATTAGCCATTTACTGACCTTATCTTTGTAAGTGATAACCCAGCAAATAATACCTATCCACACGATTAATATTGCCAGAAATCCAATGAATCAACACCTCCTCTATATCTATTAAAGCATAATATCTCGTTTTATGGATCGCTGTAACTTCTTGCCACTAAGCGGATAACTCTTTCAAACCAGCAACATACGATATTTCATTATAATAGATTGGAGGAATGAAAATGGTTCGTACACTTGACGCTCGTACTTCTCTCGCGTCCACGGGCATTACTCCGCTCAACATCCCACTTCCATCAAACACACCTACTCTGCTTGGGATCGTGGGACTCAATATTGTTAATCCGGGACCGCTCATCCGTACTCAGTTTAATGGGACCTATCGATTCTCAGTGGCCAGTTTATCTTCGTTGCCCTCTACTATTCGCTTGGAAATCTTCAGAGGGGCCACCAATACAGGCCAACCTATTTATGTCGTTTCCCAGCCTGTATTCCCTTCCGCCAGCAGCATACTCGCAAGCTTCGAAGGTTCGGATTACAATGTGCCTCCCCCTGCAAATGGACAATTAATCTATTCTTGCTATGCAACATTTGTGCCAGCATCCGGGATGGAACAAGCTACCCGCATTGGACCGGAATGTTTCAATGCTGTCGCTTACAGCGACGACTAACTTCAATTTCTATATGACTCCACACCGAAGGAGGACAACACATGGTCAAAACTTTAGATGCACGGACTTCCCAAGGCTCCAACGGACAGAACATTTTAACACCCAGCTTCACGAATGGAGTCCCACAATTATTCGCGCAGGTTGGACTACAGGTAAGCAATCCAGGAATGGTCATCCGGACGCTTTTTTCGGGTATTATTGAAGTTACCGCCAATCTGCTGCCTGTTAACGGGAATCTTGTCATTGAAGTGTACCGAGGATTGAGCAGTTCACAGCCGCTTGTTTATCGTGCGGGTACAATCGTTCAGGCCAACCCATTTTTCAGTCCTTGCGTATTAAGCTTTACTGGTTCGGATTACAATGTGACACCACCAGGAAGTGGTCAGCTTGTCTATTCTGTGTATGCTACATTCACCTATAATCCAAACTTCAGTGTTAGCAACGTGCGCCTAGGACCCGAAAGTTTCAATGCTACAGTTTATTCCGATGATTAATATAAATTTTTAAAAATAGTTATGAGTTAATTTCGGAATCAATTTCTATCTTCTCATTGCATTCATTAAACGTAAAAAGGATAGCTAGACTCGTTAGCTCTCCTTTTTGTTGATGTTTGTTATTTAGCAAACAGATTCCTTACTTAGCTCTATGTCTTTCAATACTTCCAACCCCAATGCGGTTGCTAAAATGAATCAGGCACTTTAATTCAAACAAAATAAAAAAGAACCCCTTATGTATCAAAGGAGTTCCACGTTGAGTTTGATGCCGAGGACCGGGATCGAACCGGTACGGTAGTCACCTACCGCAGGATTTTAAGTCCTGTGCGTCTGCCAATTCCGCCACCCCGGCATGGGTTTGTATTTCTTGGCGACAAGAAATATCTTACCATGAATATTATAACTTTGCAACACCTTTTATATAAAATAATCCAACTAAATGAAACAGGCACTGCCAGCGTTAGAAGGCAGTGCCTAGAAAGTCCGAGTTGCGGTCCCGGACTTCCGGTAAACCAATCTATATTAAGGGAGGTGTGAGATAAGAATAACTCCCCAACATTAAAGAAACATAAAATCAGGCTTAAATTAAACTAAAAAAGAAGAATAGGTTTAATTCGAGCTGCCTCTTCATCACTGCACTCTACGATAACCAGGATATGGTCCTGCAACAGCCACTCTTCGTAGTAGCGTGCATCTTCCTCAGAGATCCCAGCCTCCGTCAAGGTAAGAATGAGATCATCGGTCTCACTTCCAATCTCGTTACCTGCGAGTCTGCGTACTGCTTTTCCTATCGACATCGTCTGATCCATTCGCTTTCCCAGACCGGCCAATATACCTTTCAGCGCTCCAAAGGCTCCATCCGTTCCAGCCCCCTTTAAAGGCATCGGTAGGCCCGTCTTCTCACTTACAACCTCAAGATCAAGCTGTTCTTTGGCCACTGCTCCCAAATATTTATCCTCAATGCCTTCCTTTTTCAGTTTATTCAACATGAGAATAGCTTCGTTCTCTGTGCGAGCAAGTCCGATCAGTAATTGTGTCATATACGTTCCCTCCTTTTATCCTTATATAACCCCCGATGCTGATTCAAAAACGGATAATATGTACTAAGTCAATTCACCTATGTAAAATTTAATTTCATCTCTGGAAATCTATACCTAGTTCTGATAGACTAGATAAAGAAGACAAATTAACCATTGAAAACATTGACATATGGATTTAACATCTCATAATCAGGAGCAATGACTTATGAAAAAAGAGGTAGAAATTGCCATTCGGCGCAAACAACAGATTATGGTTCGTAATACAAGCGGGCAAACGGTGACCGGATTCCCGGAACGTACGGCAGATAGCTCCATTCTCTCCCTACGTACAGTTCACGGAAGTTTGTGGATACCATTCGATGAGGTTGAGCATGTTACTCGTCTGTTAAGCATCCGGTCTCATCATTTAAGTGGAATGCAACTCGTTTAGTCGGATCTGTTATCATAAATAATCAGTTCTTGTATAGATACGTCAACAAGATCTATTTATTCCAACACTTCATACCAAAAACCAGACGCATGAACGTCTGGTTTTTCTCTTTTTACTTATCCCGTACCATACGGTCTCACATCCAAAGCCTCGCTATCTTGTTCTGTCTATCCATAATCTTATTGTTATTTCACCACAAACTTCACCCGTGTTCCATCCGGATATGTACTTAACTGATTTCCAACCCATGATCCTGCTCCACGATTATCTTTGGGCGTAATATATTGGATATCTGCATTCGCTCCGCCCTCCGCACACATCGCCATCGGCCATTCATCCCGATCTTTACCCTTTTTGACCGGAACGCCCTTAAGTGACAAATCTCGGTTACCTTCGGCTCCACCACGATCAATAGTACATACATCCGAATGCCCTGCCTTGATTGCTGCCTGGATATGTTTGGCCGTTTCGGGATAGCGTTCTGACGGAAAAGTAAGGGTATGATCCACACCCTTGTTGCTTCCACCTAATTGGGATGGTGTATCCAGAGGCCATTCTCCTCCACCCCAGGCATAGAGCGCTACCATTAACATCGCTACCAGGGTTCCTATCTGCTTTATGAATCGTTGCTTGCGTTTAGCTTTACTCCCTCTGCGTCTTCTACTCATGCTGCCTCTCCCCCATTCAACTCTTGCATTATATCAGAACGCCAGTTCGTAAAACAATATAAAACAAAAAAAAAAACAGCCGGAATTGCCCGACTGCTTCGTTTATACTACACCACATTGGGAATCGCCTGATGACAAAGTAAAGGCAATGAAACTTCAAACTTCGTACCTTTACCCTCGATACTCTCCACCGAAATGTGACCATCCATCAATTCCAGTAACTCCTTACAGATCGTGAGCCCCAGCCCGGTGCCGCCAAATTTGCGTGCATGAGAGACATCAGTCTGCATGAATGCTTCAAACAAATGATTGATTTGACTTTTCGGAATGCCAATCCCCGTATCACGTATTGTGAACACGATCGTAACCGTATCCCCAAACCGTTCCTTAACATCCATCTGTAATTGCACTTCACCTTGTATCGTGAATTTGATCGCGTTGCTCAGTAAATTATCAAGTACTTGCCGAAGGCGTAGAGGATCACCCGTGAGCACATCAGGAATATTCAAATCAGCATGACAGAGCAAACGAATTTGTTTATTATGGGCCGCAGGTTCATGCGTCTTGATAATCTGTTGAACCAGCTTCAGCGGCTGAAATTCAATTTGCTCCACCACCATTTTCCCTCTGCCCAGCTTTGCCATATCGAGACTATTGTTAATAATGCTCAGAAGGGCTTCACCGGACTGACGCGCAAGCTCCAAATATTCTTTCTGCTCATCACTGTTGTCACCCATGCTGACAAGTTCGATCATGCCCATAATTCCGTTCAATGGTGTTCGGAGTTCATGATTCATTTTTCCAATAAACTCCAATTGTCCTCTGCTGTTCATTTCAGCCAAGGAAACTGCCATATGTAACTGCTGCTCGGCATATTTCCGTTCCGAAATATCGTATTGAATTCCTACAAAAAATAAACATTCCCCCGACTCATTGAAGATCGGATCAAAATTCAGTTCATTCCAGAATTTCTGTCCACTTTTCGTATAATTTAAAATTTCTATCTTAATCGACTGCTGTGTTTTCAACGCATAACGTATCTGCTGTATCGTTTTTGAATCCGTATCCGGCCCTTGAAGAAAGCGGCAATTTTGTCCAACAGACTCTTCCTTGCTGTATCCAGTCAATTGAGTAAAATGTTCATTTACATACATTAGCGGGAATTCAGGCAAGGTAGCGTCCACTACCGTCACGGATGATTTAATCTTGGAGATAATGAATTCCCATTGTATTGCAAGTTGATTGTGTTGGGTCATACTTCCTCCTTCATCTCACAAAACTATAAACTGTCTATGGTCATCATGGAGATATGGGAACCCGATGGTATGTGATTATACAAAGCCAATATAATTAATTGTAACATAGTTATTCAAATCATGTATTCCTTGGGTAATAACTGATAAATAACATTTGTGATAAAACACATCATCTGGAGGTTACCTCATGAAATTTCTGTTAATCGTCATTATTATTATTTTGATTGTTTTCTTCTTCACAAAACGTAAGCGTTAATTCGAGCCTGTCATGTAGAGTAGGGAAGGAAGATCGGGTATGAGAACCGTCTTTTTTATATTCATGACACTATGTATCATCAATCTGTGCTTCCCGAAATTTGGTTGGTACTTGCGGTATGGCTGGATTTCCCGGGGCGAGGCTGAGCCGAGCAGACCTTATATGACCATGGCCAGAATATCCAGTCTGTTGATGCTGCTTATTGCTTTTACGCTCGTTGTAGCTTGAATCATAGGAATCAGAAAACAGCTGTCCCCCGTTGGGCAGCTGTTTTTTTCTGTCAGCATTTTGCACAATCCGATTCAACTCGCCCTCGGGTACAAGATCTAGACGAATAGAACCATTTCGATCTACATCTTACTGATTGAAAGACGCTCTTTGGATTTATGCAGAATGCTCATGTTTCAATGACGGGAAAATGATAACTTTATTTGTGGTGTGCTCACGACAATATCCGTAATATGTACTTATCGTTGTGTGGAAAGGACACCTTAGCATGAACATCGCATTTTATCCATACTTGGCTGTCAAAACGCTGCTTTCTCTCATTAATGTCATATATATCATGGTTATTACGACGTTTATTTACGGACAGACCGGGTCCATCCTCTATGCTGCGCTGTTTCCATGTATGCAAATCACCGCGCGTATCGTGGCAGGACTCACTTTTCCATTGCTTGTGAATCGTATCGCATTATCCAGACTAATGATTAGCATTCCGGCAGCGAAAACATGCATGATTACCGGAATCGCCGTCGCATTCACTCATCTTACTGCTCATATCCCTGTTCTACTTTTTGGAATAGCCATTCTCTCTCTTTTGGACGGATGGGAATCTCGCCTCTTAAACGCGTTAACCCCCCAGCTGGTTCAAGGAGAGGATCTGGCGAAGGCGAATAGCCTGCTCTCTTTCTCTACTCATACGGCGACGATTATCGGATATGCAATGACAGGATTCATCGTCGTATATTTGGGGGCCTCACAGACATTCTGGGCGGTTACCACCTTGTCCTGGGCCGTACTGATTCTGATGGTGTCTGCGATTTGCTCTTTTGGGTTAAGTCGAGTACAGCGAAGCCATCATGATACAATGGATACGAATAATTCATAATTCAAAATAAAAGACGAGCAACCCTCTGCTCGTCCCGGACTGCTCCGAAGTTATTCGGGCAGTCTCAATCCAATCGGTAATCTGTCAGCGGCTTGCCTTGTTTATAATACAGTGCAGGTGACAGTATATTGAAGAAAATATGCACGTCAGGCAGATGCGCTTCTTCCAAAATAGCCTGCATGGACGATGCAATCCGATTATGAATCTCCTG
This sequence comes from Paenibacillus hebaui, assembly GCF_051934385.1. Lineage (NCBI taxonomy): Bacteria > Bacillati > Bacillota > Bacilli > Caryophanales > Paenibacillaceae > Paenibacillus > Paenibacillus hebaui. Next base: position 4,988,531 of record NZ_CP196836.1, read on the forward strand.
GTCACGTTGAAACATTAGAATCTCTACGGAAGCTGGAGAAGGAGTAAGTGCTTGTACATCGTGTCGCTCTGCCTTCATTCTCTCCAGTGGAATATTGGTAATCAAGGCCATCTGCTGCGTAATACGGGGTACAACTTCCTCTAGCTGGGGACCTGTGAATCCTTTAAAACGAATAAACGGCATTACTATCCCTTCAATCTCTATTAATAGTCTCTTATGTGATTTTAAGCACATTGTTTTCTATTGTCAAATCTCATTCATCATATCCGTTTATCCCAAAAGCTAAGAAAAACCCCACTGAATTCTCAGCGGAGCTTAGTGTAATGCACTCTTACATCGTCCTTTGTGTGGCTTACAGCCAGAAAGATTTAGTGATGATTACGAGCAGGATGAAAAGTACGAGAATTGCACTTGTGGAAGTCCATCCGCCAAATCCACCAACATTGCCACAACAACCGTATCCAACTTGACTCATTTGCTTGGCCTCCTTTGAATTTCAAGGTATGCCATAACATATGCGATTCCCACACAAATGACCGGGCGTTTCGGCAAGCTCATTAGCCCAATCATCGGGGGATTCTCCCAGCTGAGCTATGCTATAACTACTTTGAGGTTCACACGGTTTTCATGGGCTGTATGGCGTGCAGGGCCAGTATTTCCTTTATCCAGCATGATCAAGCGAGTGCGTGTGTCGTTTCTGGATGCCAAAATAATCTCTCCGTCAGGGTTGATACAATAGGCGATCGGGATGGACATGTCACTGCCACGGTACGAACCGTCCGCATGGCTAGTCCCCATAACGATACATTGATTTTGTATGGCAATCTGCCGGGCCGCTTCAAGCCATTCCGTATACTGCTCTTCACTAAACATGCCCACACCGATGGAATGAAATATGATGTCCACGCTGCCTTTATTTTCGTTGCGAAATCCTTGCAGCACTAACTCGTCACACAATAAAGTACTTATCACCCAATCCTGTTCCTCAACCACTTCAGCAAATGTATATGTTGCTTTCTCCAGTATGCTGGTCCCATTCTTGTTGATGATAATTGAGCGGTCCTTGGGGCGTTCGTTCAATCTGTGGTGACCTGACACAATCATCGTTCCATACGCATTCGCCAGACGGCAAGCCTCTTCCACGTTCTCGTTTAGATACCCTTCAGGAAAGAGTAACACATCCGCTTCAGGATATTGCTTCAATTCGGCTTCAAGCTATACCAATTGCTGTTCCAGCCTCGGTTGTCCAATGATAATCTTCATCTGGTTCATCTGGCATCCCCCATTAAATATTATAAGCCGGTTCATACCTGAATAAGGTACGAAACCGGCTTAAAGGTTGTACGGAAAGCATTGTTCCTACTCATCGTACCTCGCTTCAAGAGTAATTGGTTCTAATCCTATTGCTCGGTGAAACAATTACCTTTACAGTTCAATGATATGTAGTTAGGCATTTCTACGTTCAATTCTATCATAGACGGCCTGTCCATCATTGCTTTGATCTGTAGCGATATCTTTTACCAATAGGGCACTGTTTGCATTTCCAGACAAAACACTAAATGCACCCACAACCCACATTAATGGATATAATGCAACGGATAAGGCTTTTTTCATATCTTTGTCTCCTTTTCTGCTTAAGTAGATGATTGGTTGAATATCCCAGTAATACGATTACACCCCAATTAAGTTTCAATTTTATATACAATCATCACCATTTTTTACATATAGGAGACAAGTTCTAATATTTGTTCAGATCAACCCGAAACTCTGGAGTAACGCTACTGCCTCTTCATGATCAGGTTCCAGAGCCAGTACTTTATGGGTATATGCCAGTGTTTCTTCTTCCAGTTCAAGCTCATAACAGCACACGGCCAAGTCGTACAAAACAGCTGAATTGTGGTTACTCGGATCTGCATCCAGCGCGCTCTCCAGAAACCGCTTGGCATCCTCATACATATACATCTCATATAATAACTGCCCTGCCAGAAACGCCAGCCCTCCCTGCTGTTCCATCACATAGTAGGACGACCACATCATGTGAATTCCAGACTGAATATCGAGCATTTCCTCATCACTTGCATCCGGAAGAAGACTGGAAATGTGCGTAGCACTGTGGATCAAGAACTCAGCATCATATCCGCCCAGACGCCAAAACGGTAAAATATGCTTTAACTCCATACGCTCGATCTGATGATCTATCCATTGTTTCATACTGAAAAAATCATCCGGTCCAAAACGTTCAACAAAGCGATGGTAGGCCAGCCGCGTGTTCACATAACTCATCGGTTCTTCCACCATCAACATGCACCCTACATTCAGATCTTTATAATGATGTGTCGTGAATCGAGTATGGGCGCCCTGTTGTTCCAGGGCATGTTGAATGGCATGGTAGTTGGCCGTTAAAGAAAAACTCCCGTGAAGAACGAATTCAGGCGGCTCTGCGAACTTCCAGTTATCCAGCCGATGATCCCCTTTATCAGCGGTAATCAACACATAACCTGACTGTGACAACTTGTTCAGCCGTTCAAGACAAGACAAACCGATTGCAGGAAACAGAATGTGCGAATCCTCCAGCTCCTCTTTGTACAATGTAATAAGCTCCTGATATGGATAGTTATCCGCACTGTATTCGGGTGCCCGGCGATACTCATAACTCAGCGTCATGTTCTTCAGCATCTCAGCGGGGTCCAGATCAAGATGACTATCTGGAGACTGAACAAGCAGATCGCACTCATATATCTCGCCATCCCCAATATAGATTAATTCCTGCGGAATGCTGTCAAAAAAGTAATTGGCAATCAACAACAACGGTTGTTTCAGATCGCCCGGCCGAATAACCGTACCAGCAACGACCAGATTCAACTCCGTATCCTCTACAGCGTCAAAACGCGCAAAATCCAATATGCCTTGTTGAATAAAGGATTGCATGGATGGATGCTCTTTCCAACCCAACACATTCTCCACTACGAGATCAGTCATCACATATCTGAAGGAAGGCAGCTCTATTCCAGCAAAATCCTTTAACTCGACCAGTTTAAGGAGGACTTGGTGAGCCAAACGCCCTACGCCCGCTCCAAGCTCCAGAATGGTCACGGTCTCGGCGGTCTGTCCCTTGTTCGCGAGATCCTGAAGAAAACCAAAAATCATCTCGGCATACGCCGTTGCAATCATCGGATTACTAGTGATATATTGAGGCACCTGATTCTCAGTCCAAGCCTCTAGCCCTTTCTGTTCATAATAAGCTCTTTGCCAGCCCCAGACGGGAGCTTCACTGTAACGAAAACGTTGACTTTCATTTGGCGTCATTAAACGTAAACCCGCTTTCTATCTATAATTTCATAAAATTCTCAGATGTTCACACACTACTTTATTTCGAATACCATTCCATCTCTGTAAAGCATTATATCATAGAACCCCGTCTACTCGATGGACGTTCCGTTTTCCCCCTTCAACAAGAAAAAACCTGCTTTTTAGGGCAGGTCTGTGATGTCCTTCATTTAAGAAATTATTGATCTAGTTCACTTTGAGCAAGGGCGCTCAACATTAGTCGGAATACACGGCTCCATCAAAGTTCTCAGGGCCTACACGAATGGTACCCAGCAAGTTGGAGCTAACGAATGCAGTGTACGTCAATTGAGGCGTGATTGGTGGATTGAAGTCATTTGCGGAGAACGTAATAACTTGAGGGGCCAGAACACTCAAGCTGAACGTAGAAGTTGCCGAATAGATGAGAGGGTCTGTTGGCAAGGTTCCTCTGACAATCGTAATGGTTATACCTACGAGTGCTAAAGGAAGTTGTACAGACACCGTTCCTTTGAGTTGTACCCGTGGGTTTGCCCCTGCTCCTTCTGTTAGCAGACCAATCTGTCCAAATAATTGTGGCGTGTTAATAACAAGGATCGGTACAGCGATAGAGTTGGCAAAACTCGCATTCTGCGAGGTTCTTGCATCAAGAAATTGACTCATGAATCTACCTCCTATGGTTTGGAATAAGATAGTATATGTGAGATTTGAAATACGGTATGGACATACACTGACATTCAGAAAAAAGGGCATATTAAAAAGACACTACCCGTGTTATTCTTGAGCAGCGTCCTTCTCATTTTAGATTCATATCGTTAATACCCATAATCTTTCGATAATAACAAGTTACCATGTTTGCTCTACAGCTTACATTACATAAAAACAGAAAAAAACCCTTGCGTTAGCAAGGGTTTTAAGAGAATGGGCCCTGAGGGACTCGAACCCCCGACCAATCGGTTATGAGCCGACCGCTCTAACCAACTGAGCTAAGGGCCCTAAACAGGAATATATAACGTGCAGATGATGGCTGTGAATCATCCAGTAAAACTAAATTGCGGGGGCAGGATTTGAACCTGCGGCCTTCGGGTTATGAGCCCGACGAGCTACCGGGCTGCTCCACCCCGCGTCAGTAAGAAATATTAAAACAGCGACTTAATTAATATACACCATACATGCTCTATAAGTCAAGGGGTAATGTTAGGGAATAAAACGTACACCGTATCTTCCTTTACGTGATCGATACACTTCCACTTCCGCCGGTTCATTATGTCCATAAATCCAGCCATCCTGCTCCATCCGCTTGGCAAGACACCCTGCTTGAAATTTGGTTGCATACAATTTGCTGAAATATATCCAGTGCATAACGCTCGTCCTTTCTGGAGTCATCATGTATTCCTCTTTTTGTAGAATACCCCATTTCCATAAAATTAGCCGCCAAAGAACTAAATCTCCAGCGGCTAATAGATGTGGTTGCTTTTTATAAAATTTCTGTACCTTCAAAAATGAATTAGAACGTGGCTTTAGGGTTCTTTTTCAACTTCTCCAGCATTTCGTTCCCTTTGGCTGCCCATTCACCCAATGCTTCTTTTGGGGTCTTTTTGTTCTCAAGTACTTGATTGAAAAATTCCATACCCTTGTCACTTACTTGCCATAGGCCTGGCATTTTTTGATATAATTTATCCGCATTGCTATTTGTCGGTGGAACAGGTTTCAGCGTATAGAACGCCTGGATGTTATAATCTAAACCATCCTTTGGTTTAATGAAGCTTTTCCGGGATACCATCTCGTAACTGCTGCGTGCTTTGATCTTCGCCCAGTCTTCACTGTTCATATACTTGATCAATTCCCATGCATCATCAGGGTTCTGAGCTGCACTATTAATAGCCATGAGGTTACTCAAATAAATATTGCCTCCGATTTCAGGAGCTTCCGGATGAACCGGAGGTGTAACCACATCCCAGTCTACTTTCGTAAAGCCCTTCATTTTATCCGCATTTTTATTGGCATCGATCAATTGATTAATATAGCTGTAATCTCCGATGACCATGGCTGTTTTGCCACCTAGGAACAGATCATTTGAAAGCGGATTATACTGTCCACCCTCATCTTGATCCTGCGGTTCATCCCCTTTAGGAATCACTTTTTCCAGGGCAAGTTTGCTAATCGTGCTCCATACTTTCTCCCACTGAGGAGAATCCACGGTCATTTTCTCTGCTTTGTCATCAAAAACCTTCAGCTGCAAAGAGTTATAATACTGGGACATCGTATGGTATGGAGAACCACCTTGGTAGGTACTGAACGAGAAACCAAACACATGATCTTTGCCTTCACCCTTGGTTAGACGGGTGCCCAGGTTGAAGATGTCCCCCCAGGTCATATTGTCCGTTGGAGGCTCCACCCCTGCTTTCTGAAACATGCCCTTGTTATAGAACAATGCTGAAGAGGAGAACGTTGGTGTCAATGCGTAGATGCTCTGATCCCCCAGATCCTTGATGCCTTCGAGAACACTTGGCACAATATCCGTGGTATCAAACTTGTCTTCCTGCATCAGTGGATCTAGCTGTTTCACCATATTTTCCTGAATTAACGATTTGATCGTCGATGTATCAGCCACGATAACGTCTACCGGGTTATCCCCTGTCATAATTTTCTTCAAGCTTTCCATGGTATCCGGAACGTCCTGTTGCTCTTCCTGATTCCCATACCCGTACATACTGCCTTGATCTACAGCAGGTACAATTTCAATGGTTATATTCTCATGAGTCAATTCAAAAGCATCAGTAAATTGTTGACGGAAATTGCTGTCATCTTGGCCCCCCCATAACGTTGCAACACGCAGCACACGCTGCTCGTTATCCTTGGACTCACTCGCTGTACAACCCGCAAGCAGCGGTAATGCCAGACTCGCTGTAGCCAGCACGGCCAACACCCGTTTTCCCCAAAACCTATTCTTCATTTCCCAATTCCCCCTCTAAAATTATCTTGGCGGTGTTATCACTATACGCTCACCGTCAAACTCCAATGTCGCACGATTATCAATGGACAATGCCTCCAGATATTCCTTGGGTACCTGAAGCCGTCCCGCCCGGTCAATGATGACAAAGGCTTCATGAATATCCGGGGCTCCTGCCTCCGACAAGCCATGTTCATCATCCAGGTTCGGATTGCGCTTCACAAACTCGGTGCTGGTCAAGCCGTCCCGAATCGCCACGATCCGGTCCACCTTGCCAGCGAGGGTTAGATCATGCGTAACAATCACAATCGTGACCCCGAGCTCCTTGTTCATTTTGCGAAAAATGCCCATGATGGTGTCACAGGTCTCCGAATCCACCGAGCCTGTCGGTTCATCGGCAAGCAGCAGCTTGGGACGATTCGATAATGAGATGGCAATCGCCACCCGCTGCTGTTCCCCACCGGACAGTTGATGCAGCTTGTTGTGCATCCGATCCTTCAATCCAACCCACTCTAGCAGCTGCATGGCATAGGCACGATCTCGCTTGCCTCCCAGGATCATGGGTGTTTCCACGTTTTCCAGCGCTGTGAGGTAAGGCAGCAGGTTACGGCCATTATTTTGCCAAATGAATCCTACCGTATGACGTTTGTATTCGACTAGTTGTGCATCCGTCATTTTCAACAAGTCCCAGTCTCCGACCACGGCAGTACCCGCTGTTGGACGATCAAGTCCTCCTAGAATGTTAAGCAATGTGGATTTACCGCTACCGCTATTACCAATAATCGCCATCATTTCACCTTGATTGACAGTCAGGTTAAGGCCTTGAAGGGCAACGACTTCCACATCGCTGGATTTGAAAATTTTGACAAGTCCTTCGCATTGGATCACGTTTACCTCTCCTCTCCCATTTTGACTGCCTGGTGAACACGCAGCCTGCGAATCTGCCATAGCAGCATCGTAGCGCCAATGACCAGCATGACCACAGTCACGCCATACAATTGCAGCATATCTTTCTCTTCAAATACAATTCGGAACGGTGGTACCTGTGCAGATACATTATCCGTGGTTTGCAGGAACGGGAGGAACAGACGACTGGATACCTGACCAATGCCAATACCCAGGATAATCGACAGACCCGCCGTGAACACCTGCTCCAGCAGCAGCATACCGCTCAATTGCGCTCGGGATAGACCCATAGCCCGCAGTACACCGAACTGCACAACACGTCCTGACAGATTGAAGAACCAGTACAGAATGTATCCAATCAGGGAGATAATGACCGATACCAGGAAACCAAGACTGAGGATGCCGAACACACCGCCACGGGACGGATGCTTACCCTGGGATACCAGTTCTGTCCGCACATCGCGTATAGACGATAATTCAATGCCTTCTCCGGCAAGTTTCTCCATCAACGGAGCCACCTTGGCATCCGGTTCCATTTTCAGCCACACCTCATAGGGAATCAGAGGCACCTGATCATAGATATAATCCAGATTGGCAACGAAGAACGGCATCTGATCCGGATACTGCGCAGGCCAGTACGGAATGATACCGAAGACTACGAATTCAATCGCCTGTCCCTGTATACCGATAGAGACGAGATCTCCTGTTTTGAGTTTGAATTTGTCTGCAAATTTGGAAGAGATCAATACGGCCCCTTCATATTTCCCAAGCAAATCTAGATACTTGTATGGATGTGCCGGAAACAGATCGTTACGGAACCACGCCACTTGAGCAAAGTCCACGTTATCGATCCCGACCAACATTCCCTGTCCGCCTGATTTACCGGAGACGATAATATTGCCTTTGGTCTGTAACACTCGTGCTGCATGCTCCACACCATCCAGGCTACGGAATATTTCAAAAGGAGGTTCGGAGTATATCACTTTGGTTGGTTGCGAAGAACCACCACCGCCTCCCGAGGCTCCTCCGCCATTTCCACCCCCGGATGCACCGCCACCTCCAGAACCTCCGGCACCGCCTCCTCCACCTTGCTGTCCACCACCTGAACCGCCGCCTTGTCCAGAACCAGTCGGCTTGATCTCAGGTGTTCCTTCCCATACCGTTTGCATAATGACATCCGAACCATATCGGTATAATGTGCGCTCGGTGGAGTTCAGATCGATAGTCCGAGCAGCAGCAGAGTTATATACACCGAGTCCGAGCGTCAATACAAGCAAGATCATCAACGGATAGTAAGAAGACGACGAACGTGAGAGCTGTGTCAGCGTCAGATATAGCGGAACCGGGAGAAACTTGCGCCCAATCAGCTGAATGAGCTTCAGAATCCACGGGAACAATCGCAGGAAGAACAGCCCCAGTGCAAAGATGGCGAGTGCGGGTACAAAGAACAGAAACGGCTGTACCTGCAACTGATCTGTTGTCATTCCGGTCTGGAACGTGAGCATCTGCCGTTCGTAGAACAGATAATATCCGTATCCAGCCAGGCCAAGCAGGACAACATCCAGGAACCAACGCTGCCATACCGGAGCACGATCGGTACGTGCCTGTCTCCGCTTGGCCGATACAATGGTCGCCCGCGCGTAGGTTATTGCCGGAATTAGCGAAGCTATGATTGCCACCAATACGGCGACAAGCCCCATCAGAATGGCTTCTTTGGATACACCAATCGGAATTGATTTCCGATCCACGAAGGACAGGAATCCGCTGGCTGAACCAATACTTTTGGCCATAAACCAACCCAGAAATGGTCCAATAACCAGCGCAATGGCTCCCAGAAATATACCTTCGAGCAGGTATAGGGAGAAGATCTGGCGGGCTGAAGCTCCCCGACTACGCAGCACAGCAATGTCACTTTCCTGTTTCTGCAGCGACTGCCTTGCATTCATCGCAATAAAATAAAAGACCATCGCGATCATTGGTGCTGCAAGTGTGAACAGCATCGTCTGCAATTGCAGACTCTGACTGCGGAATTGTTTGAGCAGGTCCCCAAAGGTAATATCCACTTTCGTATCCTTCAGCCGTTGATACAGATCGATATCTAACCGTTCCAGAACAGAGGTCAATCCCGAGAGCTGGCTGGTTTGAATCTCTTTCAGATCAAATGCATAATACCAACGTGAGTTCTGAAGCGGAATTCCTTTTTCCTTTAACAAAATATTATTAAATACGGAATCATCCACATAGAGTCCATTCATCATGCCATCAAATCCCTGTACCCAATAAGGGCTATTGGGATCGTCTGCTTTGAAGGAACCTGTAATCTTGACACGCAAAGTGATATCAAGTCCGCTGTATACCGGATATTCCAGAATATCTCCGATATGCAGATCGTTACGATACATGCCTTCTTCCAGCATGACTGCTTCAATAACTTCGTCCTTGACCTGATTACCTGGCTTCACACCAGCGGAATAGTTAACCTGTGCGTCCAGACCTGTCATCGTACCCAGACTCATGCTGCGTACCCGGCTGGCATCCACCTTGGTTGGATCCTCCGGGTTCACCTCTGTGCTGCGAATGGATCTGGAATTGACATACGTATGAAATGGAAACCCAATATCACGAGGCACATCCTCACGAATGTATCGATCCACTTCTTCCAGCCCCCGTGTGTCTGTCTTCACACCACCAGGCGCCTGGTAACTCATGAGCAACGACCCTGCCGGTAATCCCTCACTGTTATCCTGCAGCGTCTGGGCCACGACTCTTTTCAGCGCACCGTCGGCATACATTGGAATACTGACGGTGAACGCTACCGCCACAATCAGTCCGATCAGTGTGCTGAACGTCATCCAGCGAGTGTTCCACATTTTGCGGAACAACAGTCGAAGCAATGGCAGCCCCATTAGCGGCCCACTACTTTCTGTCCAACGGTCAGACCTTTCAGAATCTCCACATCCGTCGAGGTCTGTTGTCCAACTTCCACGTCCACTTCACGCTTGCTGCCATCACTCTCCACAACCTGCACGTACGTTCGTGAACCGATGGAGCGCAAAGCTGACACAGGAATAACAATCGCGTTCTCGGTACGCTGCGTGACAATCGAGACGGTCAGCGGTGTACCGCGTTCAACACCTTTAGGCAACTTTGCCAGGGAAACGATAACAAATTTATCGAGCGTTTCCTTGGTTGGAGGTGTCCCACCTTCTCCTGTACCTCCGCCGCTGCCATTACCGCTTCCAGTTTCCGATGCTTGAGCTACCGGCATCACTTTAATTTTGCCAGCCACTTTGCCTGCACCATTGATGTCCACATCTGCCTTCATTCCAGCTGAAACCTTCTCCAGATCTTCCTTGGCAAACGTAGCGGCCACGACCAGGTTCGATGTATCCGCAATGGTCGCAATGGGATCATACGCTTTCACTGCGGCGCCTTTCTCCACTTGTACTGCGATAATGGTTCCCCCAAACGGAGCAGTCAATGTAGCTTTACCCAGTTTATCCTCCAGATCAGCGAGTTCCTGACGAAGCTCTTCAAACGCAATAGTGGATTCTTCGAATTCCACCGGGTCCATCTCATCGCGCTTACGAAGTGTTTCCTTCATTTGAACTTCCGATTTGCGAATCTGAAGGTTCTTCGCCCGGATTTCCTTCTCCACACTCTCTACATCGAGAACAGCGAGAAGCTGACCCTTTTTCACTTTATCCCCTGGTTTTACATTCAACTCTTTGATATGCATGCCATCGAGTGTAAAGTACACTTTTTCTTCACGCTGACTCATCATTTTGCCGCTGCCACTTACTTTTTTCTCCAGCGTTTCCGTCCGGACTTCATATTCCGGCTTCTTGGAAATCGTTGGTGGTGTAATTGGTGGAAGCACTTCTTCCTCTGTTTCTGCCGGCAGCAAAGAGCAGCCGGACATCGTTGCAGCCACTACCACAGCAAGTACAATTAGTGCTGCACGTTTCCCCCTCTTCGGAGCGGCCTCTTTACTTGATAAATTTGCCGTCCGCCATTTCATAAACATGGTCCGCAACCTCCAAAATCGTAGGATCGTGTGTAGTCATACATATCGTTACTTGTTCCACTTCAATAATATTGCGAAATACAGCCATGACTTGTGCTCCCATTTTGGAATCCAGTTCTGCCGTCGGCTCATCTGCAAGCAACAGTCTGGGTCTATGGGCAATCGCCTTCGCGATGGCTACCCGCTGCTGCTCTCCACCAGACATCTCGAAGGGACGGTGCTTCACTCGTTTGGTCAGACCAACCAGGTCCAGACAATGACCTACCCGATCCTTCCATTCCGAGCGGGGTACATCCGCCATCCGCAGCGACAGCTCTACATTTTCCCAGGCAGACAATAGAGGCATGAGCGCATACGCCTGAAAAATAAAACCGATTTCCTTGCGCCGCAGTGCAGTCCGCCGTCGGTCTCCCCAATCCTGAAGAGGCTGACCGGAGAACAAAATGTCTCCACTTGAAGGCTGATCCAGCCCACCAAGCATATTAAGCAGTGTCGTTTTGCCTGAGCCCGATCTGCCTTTCAGCATCACCAGCTGTTGTGGATTCACTTCCATATCGATACCCTTAAGCACATGGATGATTCGGCTTCCCGTCTGGAAACTGCGATGTACATTGCGAACCTCCAGCACCGGCCCATCATAAGGGGGCAATAGTTCCTTCTTCGGCGCGATTTTCTTCTCGGGCTCATCAGCAACAACGGTCGCTGCCACCTCATCCAGGCTGGGCTGCCTTTCGTCTGTAGAAGGCTGATTCGTCGGACTTAGAGGTTCACTTATGTAGGTCTGGCCTTCCGACTCGATTACTGCCTCCTGCTGCGCTTTCCCTTGTACAAGTTCATCGCCTGAAGGGCTCTTAGCAGGTCTCTTTCTGGAAAATAACTTCTTCATGCCAGCAATCACGCTCATCCTTTCTTGAAATCCCGTTCATTTCTTTTAGAACACTAAAATTAGAAATCTATTCCATACTACACTGAATTATAAACGACAGATCACAACTAAAAGTTACAAGCTTTTTACAACGTTACAGGGAAAAAAGTTAATATTTAGAGGAACAATTGAAAAAAGCACCCCAATGGACGGGATGCCTCTTGCCTATTCTATGAATTTGCCTCTATGAGAGCAATCGTTACAATTTTGATACCGTTCACAAATGAACAGTTCAAGCCTGTCTCTGTTGTATTATTTACCAAATGAAGAAGGATCTTCACGCCAGGATTTGAGCAGTTCAAAATCACTCTCCTGGATCGTTCCTTGAGCCAAAGCCACGTCCATCAGGGCTGTATAATTGGACAGGGTTTGCAGCGGAATTCCCGCTTCTTCAAAGGCTTTAACACCCTTGTCCAGCTGGTAGCTAAAAATCGCGAGTACCGTGAGTGGAGTCGCCCCTGCTACGCGCACCGCTTCTGCCGCTTTGATTGAACTGCCACCTGTAGAAATCAGGTCTTCAATAACAACAACCTTCTGTCCTTCGGTGATCAGGCCTTCAATCAGGTTCTCTTTGCCATGTCCTTTGGCTTTATCACGAATATAAGCCATCGGCAGATCCAGCTTCTGAGCAACCCAAGCTGCATGTGGAATACCCGCGGTTGCAGTACCTGCGATTACATCTGTATCCGGGTATTGTTCACGAATAATGGCTGCAAATGCTTCGGCGATATCGTTACGAATCTCAGGATAAGACATCGTTAAGCGGTTATCACAGTAGATGGGTGATTTGATGCCAGAAGTCCAGGTAAATGGCTGCTGCGGACGCAGCGCCACGGCTTTAATTTTTAACAGTTGGGAAGCAATATGGTTAGGAATCTCAGTAAGTGCGATCATGCATTCAACATCTCCTTCAAAATGGTTTCTGCCGCTTCACGCGGATTGGGAGCGCCTGTAATCGGTCTGCCTACGACAATATAATGGCTGCCTCTGGCAATCGCTTCACCTGGTGTCAGGACACGGGTCTGGTCTCCCAGACCACTGCCTGCGGGACGAATACCCGGTGTGACTGTATGAAAGTCATTGCCACAGGCTGCCCGGATGGCGGGAACCTCCAGCGGAGAAGCGACCACGCCGTCCAGACCTGCCTCATGAGCCAACCCTGCATAACGAACCACCGCTGCCTCTACACTTCCCTGGATACCAATCTCGCCATTCATCGTTTCCTGACTTGTGCTGGTGAGCTGGGTTACCGCAATAATCTCCGGTTTGCGCAGGGAAGGATCAGCAGCCATAGCCGCCTCTGCGCCTTCACGGGCAGCACGCATCATGCTTGTACCGCCTGCTGCATGCACATTGAACATATCCACACCAAGACGTGTAATACTCTCTGCACCACCACGAACCGTATTCGGAATATCATGCATTTTCACATCTAGAAATACCGAGTAACCTTTCAATTTCAGCTCCCGGATAAAACCCGGACCTGCGGCGTAGAACAACTGCATGCCCACTTTCAGGTAACAGGGAATGCCTTCGAGAGCCTGTACCAATTCCTTTGCTTGCTCTGCTCCGGGATAATCTAGTGCTACCATCAGACGGCCAGCCATTTCATTGAAATTAGGGTGATCCATCACCAGCGCTCCTTCCACATGCTCATTTTTTCTGTTTTTGCCCGATATAAAGGACATCCCGCCAGCCCGCAGGCTGACTGATGTCCTTCATCAGTGACAAATCGTCTTATTTATTCTACGAAGGCTGGCATAGCCTCTGAGGAGAAGTTGATCGTTTCCAGCATGATCAACAGGGCACGGATGGTATCCAATGAAGTCATACATACAATGCCGTTCTCCACTGCTTCACGACGAATACGGAATCCGTCACGTTGCGGTGTTTTGCCTTTGGTCAGTGTATTGAACACAAAGTTCGCTTCGCCGCTGCGGATCATATCGAGAATGTTCGGTGAACCTTCACTTAATTTATTCACCGTCGTTACCGGAATATTCGCTGCTTCAAGCGCAGCTGCCGTTCCTCCGGTAGCCATGATTTTGTAGCCCAGTCTGTAGAAGCCACCAAGCAAAGGTACAGCTTCCTCTTTGTCTTTGTCCGCTACCGTTACGACAATCGCTCCGGTTGCCGGAATTTTCATGCCTGCACCGATAAGACCTTTGAACAACGCTTTGGCGTAATTCGGGTCTCGACCCATAACCTCACCTGTGGACTTCATTTCAGGTCCAAGGGTTGGTTCCACACGACGCAGCTTCGCGAAGGAGAAGACCGGAACTTTAACCGACACATGATCGCTTTCTGGCCACAGGCCATCTACATAACCGAGGTCCTTCAATTTCACACCCAGAATGGCTTGTGTTGCCAGGTTCGCCATTGGAATGCTTGTAACTTTGCTCAAGAAAGGAACTGTACGGGATGAACGCGGGTTCACCTCGATGACATATACCTGACCATCATGGATAACAAACTGGATGTTGACCAAACCAATCGTTTTCAGTTCCTTGGCGATCTTGATGGTAATCTCTACAATCTTCGCTTGCAGATCCTTGGACAGGTACTGTGGCGGATATACCGCGATGGAGTCACCGGAGTGAACTCCTGCCCGCTCGATATGCTCCATGATGCCTGGAACCAATACGGTTTCACCATCACAGATGGCGTCAACTTCAACTTCTTTACCCATCATGTAACGGTCGATCAGTACCGGGTGTTCTGGGTTGATTTTAACTGCCTGCTCCATGTATGTCAGCAATTCGGCATCTGAGTATACAATCTCCATTGCACGACCGCCGAGTACGTAGGAAGGACGCACCAGTACCGGGTAACCCAAGCCTTGAGCCGTTTCTACCGCATCGTCAACCGAAATCACGGTTTTACCTTTAGGTTGTGCAATTTCCAGACGGGAGAGCAAACGCTCGAACTTCTTGCGATCTTCCGCCTCATCAATGCTTTCCAGATCTGTTCCGAGAATCGTTACACCTGCGGCACGCAGCGGAGCTGCCAGGTTGATTGCCGTCTGACCACCGAACTGTACGATAACACCTACAGGTTGCTCCTGTTCGATAACGTTCATGACATCTTCGAAGAACAATGGTTCAAAGTACAGGCGATCTGATGTATTAAAGTCCGTAGATACGGTCTCCGGGTTGTTATTAATGATTACTGCCTCATAGCCTGCTTTTTGCAGCGCCCATACGGCGTGTACTGTTGAGTAATCGAACTCGATTCCTTGACCGATCCGGATAGGTCCAGAGCCAAGCACGACGACTTTTTTCTTATCGGAAGGAATGACTTCATTCTCAGTTTCGTAAGTGGAGTAGTAATATGGCGTTGTCGCTTCAAATTCAGCTGCACATGTATCTACCATTTTGTAAACCGGACGAAGGTTCTCCTGTTCACGGCGTGTTCTAATCTCCGCTTCGGTAGTCAACGTACCTCCAGGTTGACCCTGAGCACGCAACTCGGCAATGGCACGGTCTGTGAATCCAAGACGCTTGGCTTGATACAAGATCTCAGAAGACAGTTCTGCTTCCTCGCGGATACGATCTTCGAAGGCAACCAGACCTTCGATTTTATCCAGGAACCACCAGTCAATCTTGGTCAGGTCCTGAAGTTGTTGCAATGTATATCCTCTACGGAAAGCTTCAGCAATCAGGAAGATACGCTCGTCGTCCGCTTTAACCAGACGCTCGTTCAACGTTGCTTCATCCAGTGTTTCAGCATCCTTCAGATACAGGCGGTGTACACCAATTTCCAGAGAACGAACCGCTTTGTGGATCGACTCCTCAAATGTGCGGCCAATGGCCATAACTTCGCCAGTTGCTTTCATCTGTGTACCCAGTTTGCGGTTCGCCGAGATAAACTTGTCGAACGGCCAGCGTGGGATTTTGCTCACGATATAATCCAGTGTTGGCTCGAAGCAAGCATAGGTCTGGCCTGTTACCGGGTTAACGATCTCATCCAGCGTGTAGCCCATGGCAATTTTGGCAGCCATTTTCGCAATCGGATATCCTGTTGCTTTGGAAGCCAGAGCGGATGAACGGCTTACCCGTGGATTCACTTCGATGACATAGTATTGGAAGCTATGCGGATCAAGTGCGAACTGTACGTTACATCCACCTTCGATGTTGAGGGCACGGATGATTTTCAAGGAAGCCGAACGCAGCATTTGATATTCGCGGTCAGACAGCGTCTGGCTTGGTGCCACAACGATACTGTCACCTGTGTGAACACCTACCGGGTCAAAGTTCTCCATGTTGCAGACCACGATACAGTTATCGTTTTTGTCCCGCATCACTTCATACTCGACTTCTTTCATACCCGCGATGCTCTTCTCGACCAAACATTGACCGATCGGGCTATAACGAATGCCTGCTACGACGGTTTCACGCAGTTCTTCTTCATCTGCACAGATTCCGCCGCCAGTTCCACCAAGCGTGTAGGCTGGACGAACGATGATTGGATATCCGATTTCATTCGCAAAATCAAGAGATTCCTGAAGTGTCGTTACGATCACGCTCTCAGGCACAGGTTGCTCCAGTTCACGCATCAGATCACGGAACAAGTCACGATCTTCCGCTTTCTCGATGGATGTAAGCTGGGTTCCGAGCAACTTGACATTTTCACGTTCCAGGACACCGGCACGCGCCAGTTCCACGGCCATATTCAGACCCGTTTGACCACCAAGGGTTGGCAGCAAACCGTCTGGACGTTCCTGGCGAATGATTTGTGTTACAAAATCCAGTGTAATCGGCTCGATATATACTTTGTCAGCCATGTTTGTATCGGTCATGATCGTAGCCGGGTTGCTGTTGATGAGTACAACTTCCACGCCTTCTTCTTTCAGTGCCTGGCATGCTTGTGTACCGGCATAGTCGAACTCGGCCGCTTGACCGATGACGATTGGACCGGAGCCAATCACCAGGATTTTTTTGAGGTCTTTGTTAATCGGCATGTTATTGTGCTCCTTTCACTGCGGCTGCCAATACGGCTTGACGCGGCTGTTGCGGGTGATTGATCTTGTGCTCCCGAATCATCTCGATGAAGCGATCGAACAGGTAGCTGCTATCGTACGGTCCTGGCGCTGCTTCCGGGTGATATTGTACCGAGAATGCCGGGAATGTTTTATGTTTCAGACCTTCAATGGTCTTGTCGTTATTGTTGATATGTGTCACTTCAAGATCCGTACTCTTCACAGACTCTTCGTTTACGGTGTAACCGTGGTTCTGGGACGTGATGAAGCAGCGTCCGCTCTCCAGTTCTTTCACCGGATGGTTTCCGCCGCGGTGTCCGAATTTGAGTTTCTCTGTATCTGCTCCAGCTGCAAGTGCGAAGAGTTGGTGACCCAGGCAGATACCGAAGATCGGGTATTCGCCGAGCAGCTCACTGATCATTTTCACCGCATGAGGAACGTCTTTCGGGTCCCCAGGGCCGTTGGATAGCTGGATGCCATCCGGGTTCATGCGACGAATTTCGTCTGCTGTTATATCTTGTGGCACAACCACAACGTCACAGTTACGTTTGCTGAGTTCACGCAAAATCCCTGTTTTTGCACCGTAGTCTACGAGTACAATGCGTTCAGCCGTTCCTGGGCTGTTGTAGACATGTTTGGTAGAAGTCAGAGGAACCTGGTTGCGCAGCTCTTCGATGGTGGTATCTCCCATCATCTCAAGCAACTCTTCCACAGGCTTCGATCCTGTTGTGAGAATTCCTTTCATCGTGCCATGGTGACGAATCCGGCGGGTCAACATACGTGTATCAATCTCGCTGATCCCTACAATGCCGTACTCCTTAAGCAGATCATCCACGCTGTATTCCGCGCGCCAGTTACTTGGTGTCGGCTCATGACGACGTACTACAAAACCATGTACGAACGGACGAATCGACTCGAAGTCATCACGTGTAATACCGTAGTTACCAATCAGTGGATACGTCATGGTTACGATCTGACCGCAATAAGAAGGATCCGTTAGCACCTCTTGGTAGCCTGTAATTCCCGTATTAAAAACGACCTCACCTGTTGTTTCACCTTCAGCACCGAATGCTTTCCCGGTGAACAGTGTGCCGTCTTCCAACAATAATCTTGCCTGTGCCTGCATCCCATTTCACTCCTCTGTGTTTATCAACGTTGAATACTTTGAGTTGAACATGGGCGACGTTACGTTTGGTGCGGCTCCGTGGGCAGAAAACCCTTTGATCGCTGTTATCCCCGGATTACTTTGATCCCATTCTTCAAATGGAGTAATCCGGTGATAAAGGCGAACGCTTTGCTTCTTCGGGTTCTTTCTGCCCACTCCGCAGTTACGTTGGTGTCCATGTTCAAAAACATTATTCAACTTTTCTTTGTTTCGTATATTGGACTCTCGGCATGATCTGCCTTGAGTTAGTTGAAAAGATGTTACTGAGGTAAAGAGTTTGTAAATTTAGATTTAGAGTTATAAAGGTTACTTGTTGTTTTTTAAGAATTAAAGATTTAAACCATTAAAGAAAGAGTTTAAGAATTTATGATTCATTTGTTTACTGAATTACTGTTGTACAGTGTTGTCCCACACGCTTTTGCCATCCACCCATGTTTGTACTGGCCAGCCCTTCAGCTTCCAGCCTGTGAATGGGGTGTTTCTTCCTTTGGTTGCGAATGTGGTCGGATCAACCGTTTGTTCCTTATTCAGGTCAATCATCGTGATGTCCGCCGGTGCGCCCTCTTCCAGCTTACCTGTATCCAGTCGGAATACCCGTGCCGGATCAGCGGTCATGCGTTTAACCAGGAAGTCGAGGCTCCAAAGTCCGGTTTCCACAAACTTGGTATAGAGCAGCGGGAAGGCCGTTTCAAATCCGACGATACCGAACGGTGCCAGCTCCATGCCTTTCGCTTTCTCTTCTTCACTGTGCGGAGCGTGATCCGTTACAATCATGTCCAACGTTCCGTCCAGCAGCCCCTCGATACAAGCCTGCACGTCGCGAGGTGAGCGAAGAGGAGGGTTCATTTTCCAGTTCGCATCCATACCCGGGATATCTTCATCCGACAACAGCAGATGGTGCGGACAGACCTCAGCAGTCACTTTAATGCCGATGGACTTTGCCAGACGAATCAGGCGAACCGATTGCTCTGTGCTTACGTGGCAGACATGATAATGTACACCCGTTGCTTCGGCGAGCAGGATATCGCGGCCTACGTGGATTGCCTCCGATTCATTCGGAATACCTTTGATGCCGTGGCGTTTGGAGAACTCTCCTTCCGTCACATATCCACCAACAACCAATGAGTCATCTTCGCAGTGAGCGATAACCGGCATATCCATGCTTGCCGCAAGGCTCATCGCATCTTTCATCATTTGAGCGTTCTGTACGCCTACTCCGTCGTCCGTGAATCCAATCGCACCCGCTTCTTTCAATGCGGCAAAATCGGTAAGTTCACGTCCAAGTTCGTTTTTCGTTATGGCTGCATAAGGCAGCACTTTAACCAAATCGGCTTCTTTGGCTTTATCCAGCACCAGCATCACAACATCCGCATTGTCGGTTACCGGTCTTGTGTTCGGCATGCAGGCAATCGTTGTAAAACCACCTTGCGCTGCTGAACGGGCACCTGTCTCGATCGTCTCTTTGTGTTCGAATCCAGGTTCACGCAGATGCACATGCATATCGATCAAGCCAGGAATGACCAGTTTACCTGAGGCATCTGTTACACGATGCGCTGTCTGCTCTGCTTTCAGTACTGCTTCGTCTTCCACTCCAGCGATCTTTTGAATTTTTCCTTCATCTATAATGATGGTTTTCCGTTCAAGTTCCCCTTGTTGATTCAAGATGTTCGCGTTCTTTATCATCTGTAGCATAATTGCCCTCCGCTTCGGTTCTGTCCGACTTGCCAGGCAAGCCGGATAATTTTCTTTATCGTGTGCCCTCTTATTGCTCTATAAGAACTTCCGTCCCCGTCAGCCTATGACCCACAGCCAGACCCTGTTACAGTTTCGTCGCACGTTCCATAACCGCCATGCGGATTGGAACCCCGTTTGCCATCTGCGGGAAGATCCGCGATGCTGCACTCTCCACAACCGCGTCATCCACCTCGACGTTGCGGTTCACAGGAGCAGGGTGCATGATAATTGTGCTTGGTTTCAAGCGTGACGCCCGTTCTTCCGTCAATCCGTAGTGTTCGCGATAATCCTCAGCGGAAGTAATGAGGCCGTGTTTATGACGTTCCAGTTGAACTCGGAGCATCATGACTACATCCGCATCCAGTGCTTCTTCTAGACCTACATAAGGCGCATGCTCTGCGAGTTCCGGTGCCTGCATCGTTTGGGGTGCGCAGAAGCGTACATCTGCACCAAACTTTTGCAGCGCCCACAGGTTGGATCGAGCTACCCGGCTGTGCAGGATATCACCGATGATGGAGACACGCAAACCTTTCAGTTCACCAAATGCCTTACGCATCGTGTAGAGATCTAGCAGCGCCTGTGTCGGGTGCTCATTATTGCCGTCCCCCGCGTTCACCAGTGGAACATTCACTTTCTGAGCCAGTTGTTGCAGAACGCCTGAAGGTTTCAAGCGGATCACCCCAGCATCAATACCCATGGATTCAAGTGTGCGTACCGTGTCGTAGATGGACTCGCCTTTCTCCACACTTGATGCAGCTGCCGTGAAGTTCAGGACTTGTGCGCCCAAGCGCTTCTCAGCCATTTCAAAAGAAAATCGGGTGCGCGTACTGTTCTCGAAGAACATGTTCGCTACGAAGCATGATTCCAGTACAGGTACCAGTTTCTCTTTCTGAGCTTCCCAATAGGCTGCTCTGTTCAAGATGGATTCGATCTCTCCGCGACTCAGTTCCTTAAGTCCAAGCAAGCTCCGGTCCTTCAATGCTGGTTGTGTAATCATCATGCCTGCTCCCCCCGGTTCTGAATGATTTTGACTGCGTCCTGTCCGTCCGTTTCTATAAGTGCAACCTCAATCTCCTCTGATTTGGAAGTCGGCACGTTTTTGCCGATAAAATCAGGGCGAATCGGAAGTTCCCGGTGTCCGCGGTCTGCGAGTACTGCCAGCTGAATGTTCTGGGGTCTTCCACAGTCCATCAGAGCATCCATCGCGGCGCGAATCGTTCTTCCGGTATAGAGCACATCATCGAACAAAATCACTTTTTTGTTATGAATCGAAAGTGATTCAGGTATTATCGTCAAAAGTTCCTTGCGATTCGCTTTGTTCTCGTCCAAGCGGTCATCGCGGTAAGGAGTCACATCCAGTTCTCCCCAGGGGATCGGTGTACCTTCGATCTCTTCAATCTTGGCGGCAATCCGTTCGGCAAGGTACACTCCTCGTGTTCGAATACCAACCAGTACACAACCGTCAATGCCTTTATTTTTTTCCAAAATCTCATGGGCAATCCGTGTTAATGCGCGGCGGATCGCGGTTTCATCCATAATGACATGTGTCTCTGTGCTCATGCGTTCAGCCTCCTCAGGATTACCTTCAGATCATGGCCCCGTGACGAGGAGAACAAAAAAGACTCCTTGCCGTGTTTATTGGCAAGGAGTCTCCGAACTTCAGACCGCTCTGAAGAAAGTTTACTCTCGTGATACATCATTCATTTGCCGCAGCAAAAAACGATGCATCGTTCACGTTACCTTGCCAGTCTCACGGGACTGATTTAAAGGTGCTATTCATGTCGTTCATATCGCAGAACCTCACAGGGTTCTGTACTCAATATGTCCGTTTGTCTTCATGAATTATGACAGAAAGACAACCCCCTGTCAACACCTCACCCTCGCAGGCGAAATCCCTCTGCTATGTTTTCCTTAGAATCAGCAGTTAGGCTGAAAAACATCCATACACATCACATCTCATTCGATATTCATAATTATACAACAAAACTGCATAATTATCCATAGGCAAATGTGTAGTCTGATGTAACCAAAATAACCCTCCGCCCGCATCTTCAGATGGGCAAAGGGTTATAGAAATTGATTTTTGATTTTCAGGAATTAGCCTCAGGTTCATTAAGCATACGAGCCTGATCCAACTGTTCATAGGACTGTTTGATTGTAGACAATGTCTCAACATGACGATATATATTGTTTGCTGCGGTAACAAGTACACACAGCATGAGTATGCCTATCATCACTTTTTTCACTAATCCTGGACGTAGACTGATTACGAAGCCACCACCCAGCAAGAAAAATGCGAACAGATAATGCCCTGCATACAGGTACATATCGTATTGGAATACCGCCAGCCCGAAGCCAACAACAATATGAAGTAGAAATGCAAACAGAATGTAAGGTACAAGGGTCCACACTTCCCGTTCACGGATGCCCTTGATAAACCCAGTGAGCGCCAGCAACAGGATAAAGATACCGGTAATCTGAACATAAAAAGGGTTAGAACGAGACAGATCCGTTACGAATGCTACCATACCCGGGTCCAGCAAATGCACTTTGGGAGATAGCATCGGATTGATGGTCAACAGATTCAATGCTTTCCAATGAACAGCCAACTGGAACGGCGTTGCATAGCTTGTTCCGCCATTTTGAATACCCATCAGCCAATTGCTAACCCAACTGCGACCGCCAAACGCAACATATTGAATGCCAGTTAATATCACGATAAAGGCAACAGCCATTGCCATGATCCCTATATATTTTTTCCAACCACCTTTATTTCGCCACGTACGCATATTGAAGAACAGGGCAGCGGCGAAAGGCGCGATGTTAGTCGATGTTAGCCCAAAGTTGATGGTCGCAAGCCATGCATTAGGCATGTAACGTATGTCTTCCCGAGAGCGACTGTACTGCATATAAACCACCGAGAATAGGATGACAAACTGCACATACGGATAGGAATCGGGAATTAGTGCAGTAAACATCAGATAGGAACTGAAACCAAACATTAGTGCGAATAGTAATGGTGTGGTGATCTGTTTATCTTTTTGACTCAGAAACAGAAATACCAGCACAACCGAACCTGCATTCACAAAGGATTGCAAGACAAGGAAAAACCAATTACCTCCCAACAATTGAGAACCCGCTTCAAGCGTAACCGCCAGGAAAGAAATTAATGGATGAATAACGGAAGAACTGTTGTCTCCATAATACATAGAAGGATCGAAGTTAAATAAGTTGAGCGGAAACTGTTTGGTATTAAATGGCGTATAGGCCCCAAGAAGTTCAGCATGATCCGCGATGTACATCACATAGGAACCATTCATCAGGGCGTAGAAAAGGGCAAACCCCGCAAACAGGCCAAAGGCCGTCCAGTTATTTCTTCGATTATAAAATATGTAATCCAAAAATCTCATGCATTCACATCCAGTTTCAAATATTTGTATCTTGCACACGTATGTGTATCATATCAAATTTAGAAAACCAATAAACATAGACCGCCCATGATACAGACCACACCAATCCAGCGCAAAGGCCCGAATGTTTCCTTAAAGGCAAACCGTGCAATAATGAGTGTCCAGACATACGTTAAAGCATTTGCGGGCAACACCACGGTCAGAGGCAGAAACTTTAACAGCAAAATATTCAGCAATGCACCTGTGCCATAAAATCCGAGCCCCATTAGAACATGCAGCTTTTTACGACTTGTGGCGTAGGCTTTCAATCCCGCTCCACCCATCGCTCCGCATAGGGTCATCACAATCAGCACAGCAACCATCCAGCTATCGATCAACACTGGTTAACGTCACCCCGATTCCAAGCAGCACCACAGCTGCCAGCTTCTGCACCGTAATGTCTTCCCCCAGCAAAAAATAACCATAGACCAACGCAAAAACGTAGCTGGCACACATCAAAGGATAGGCCACTGAGAGCTTTTCCAGAGCAAAAGCCTTAATCATCAACATTGCTCCCAGCCCATAACACAAAAAACCAACGCCCAGATAGATCCACTCTGTCAATCCCCATTTCCAGAACAGTTGCCCGGTCGCTGTAAGAAAAGCGGAGACTAACATCAGCAGTTTACCTGTATGACGCCCTTTTATTTCCCCCACGATAAGGCCTCCATCTCTGGAACACGCTTGTTAATGAAATATCGCTGACTTACAAGCTGCATCACTGGAAGATCGGATAAAGAGTCGGAGTACGAGCAGGACTGATCATAATCAATCACCATTTTCTTCTCATTGAGGTAGGCCTGAATACGGCGTACCTTCTCTTCCCCTTTGCAATTGGTGCCTTCAATCCTGCAGGTATAGCCATTTGAATGTCGGACTAGTTCGGTTCCAATGACATGATCCACCCAAGGAAAGCTGTTAAAATACTTCATATAGGCATGCGGAGATGCGGTCACCAGTATGACATGGTAGCCTGCTTCCTTGCGATGCTGCATTTCTACACTTGCCTCGGCAAAAATGGCAGTGCGTAGTCGTGTATCGAAAAAATGCTCTAGATCCTTTTCAGACATGCGCTCAATCTCTTTAAAGTAGGAACGCTTGACACGTTCGACAGTCATGAAACCTGCCTTGAATAATACGGTATGAAACGCAATCACAGGCAATCTCCATGCCTGCAATGGATACCGACGAACTCCGTAGTGTACAAACTGAAACATCGAATCACTGCGTATAATCGTTTTATCGATATCAAAGATAGCGACCTTCGTACTTTTCACCCTGATCCCCCTCTACCTTATGAACGAACTCGTCGTTCCCTGGATTTATACCATGTGCTTATTCAAAAATAGCAAAGATGGAAATGACACTGATCACATACAAAATGACCGTAATTAATATGGGCTTGTCCTCAAACAGTACACGATCTGGTGAGCCCCCCTGGTTCTTCATATGGATGAGATACAGATAACGGAACATGCCGTAAATGACCAAAGGAATGGTCCACATCAGGTGAATGGTACTATCGGATGTGAAAGTAAAGAGAGAATAACTTATAATGGTCGCCGTTGTGACAATGGTATTGAACTGATCCAATAAAGTAATTGAATAGTTGTCCAGTACTTTACGGTGCGACCCGGTATTGCCCTCAAGTAATGTAAGCTCATTTCTCCGTTTGCCAATCGCCAGAAACAGCGATAACAACATCGTGCATATGAGAAACCAGGGCGTGAAAGGCACATGGATCAGCACACCCCCCGCAATCGCACGAAGTACAAATCCGGCTGCTATGGTCATCATATCGAGAATAACGAGATGTTTCAGCACAAATGAGTACGACACATTCAGAAGGAAATAGACGATACATAACACGCCGAACAGCGGGTTTATCACAAAGGCTGTTCCAACGGAAAGAATCAGCAGGACGATGCCAAACAGTAAGGCATGGGTCGGATTAACCTGTCCTGAAGCAAGTGGACGGAACTTCTTCACCGGATGCTGACGATCTCTGTCCTGGTCTACGTAATCGTTCAGAATATAAACGCAGCCTGCAACGAGGCTAAATAACATAAAACCAAGCAACGTAGAAAGAATGGTCTCGGTCCGAATTTCCTCAAAAGAAAAAAGGAGCGCAGCAAATAAGAGCAGATTTTTGGTCCACTGTTTTGGTCTGAGTAGTCTGAACAAACCTGAGATGGTGCTCCCTGTTCCTGCAGCAGATGAGGACACCGTATTGGTACGTGGTGATAACAATTGAATAACTCCCTTCAAAACAATCTTCTGTCTATACAAATAACGTAAAGATCTAATCATAAGTTGCTTGTATATTTTTGTAAAGGGAGTAAAGAGTAGTTTTATCATTTTTTGCATAAAAAAGAGACCGTTTCCGGTCTCCTGATGTCTCTTCATGCTCATTTCATAATGGAATGTTGATTAAAACTCGAATGTCACGTCGCTTAGGCGGCGCTTGATCTCGGCGATAACACGCTTCTCTTCTTCTTCCCCTTTGGCTTCGAAGGTAACGGAGAAACGAACAAAGTGACCTGCATCATCCCAAGGTACGGAAGAGATCAGTTTTTCACGAATCAAGAACTGAGAGAAGTCTTCGCCAGATTCGAAGCGGCGTCCACCAACTACACCTTTTGGAGCTTCAACATACAGGAAGAATGAGCCTTTTGGTTTCTCAGCCTGGAAGCCCAGTTCGTTCAATGCTGCCACCAGCATATCGTGACGGCGGGAATATTTATCCGCAATTTTCTCCGTAATTTCCGGGTGTTTCAATCCGTAAGCAGCAGCCTTCTGGATCGCGATGAACTGACCGGAATCATTGTTGTCCTTCACGTCGCTGAATGCTTTGACTACGAGCGGGTTACCCGCTACGAATCCGATTCTCCAGCCCGTCATGTTGTAAGACTTGGACAAGGAATGCAACTCCACGCCAACATCCTTCGCACCAGGTACCGATAGGAAGCTGAATGGTTTTTTACCATCATAAGTCAATGCAGCGTATGGAGCATCGTGCACAACAACAACATTGTATTTCTTCGCCCATTCCACCACTTCAGTGAAGAATTCTACCGTTGCACTTGCACCGGTTGGGTTGTTCGGATAGTTCAGGTAGAGCAACTTCGCACGTTTTGCAATGTCTTCCGGAATAGCCGTCAGATCAGGCAGGAAGTTATTCTCCTTCGTCAACTGGATGTTGAACACTTCTCCACCCAGGTACTTGGTATGTGTACCCATAACCGGGTAACCCGGAACGGTCATGATCGTTACATCACCTGGATTAATGAAGCAGGAAGGCATCATCGCCAAAGCTGGTTTGGAGCCGATCGAGTGTACGATTTCTGTATCTGCATCAATACCTTCTACGTTAAACACATTTTTCAGGTACGTGGCAGCGGCCTCCTTGAACTCAGGAATACCATTGTCTGCATAACCACGGTTCTCAGGCATGGAAGCTGCCTGCGCGAGTGCAGCTACGATGCCCGCATCGGCCATCTCGTCCGGCTCGCCTACGCCGAGGTCAATCAGTTCTACATCTGGAAAATCTTTTTTGGCCGAGGCTTTGGCACGTTTGATTTTCTCGAATTTATAGATGTTCGTGTCTTTACCATAGTTGGAGCCGCCAATACGGTCGGCAAAATTAGTCTGAATGTATGTTTCCTGATATTTATCAATACTCATGACTTTGTTCATCTCCTCATTTTGACGCAAATTTCTACACTTTAATATGAAGCATTTGCGGGATCAAAACCATGGACAAAATATCAGAACATTTGTACTTTCACGAGCGGGTCAGCGGCTACGCAATGAAGCGAGTACGTCTTCCATATCCTGTGGAAGCGGAGCTGTAAATTCGAGATATTCTCCAGTTGTTGGATGTTCAAAACCGAGAATGGCAGCGTGCAGAGCTTGTCCCTGCAACTTGATCCCTTTGTTACGTCCATATATAGGATCTCCAACCAGCGGATGACCAATAAATTTCATATGAACACGAATCTGATGCGTACGACCCGTTTCCAATTTCAGTTCCAACAACGTGTAGTCATTGATCCGCTCCGTGACCGTAAAATGCGTGACAGCATGTTTACTGTTGCGCTCCGTGACTGTATACATTTTGCGATCAGAGGTATCTCGCCCGATGGGTGCATCGATTGTACCTTGATCATGATTGAGATGACCATGAACAAGGGCAATATATCGTCTGTTCACCGTATGGTCCTTCAGCTGTGCAGCCAACGAGGCATGAGCACGGTCATTTTTGGCGGCCATGATCAGACCGGTAGTGTCCTTGTCAATGCGATGTACAATGCCTGGACGCAACTCACCATTGATACCCGAAAGATCTTTACAGTGATACATAAGTGCATTAACGAGCGTACCGGATGCATGTCCTGGGGCTGGATGCACCACAAGACCACGCTGTTTGTTAATAACGATTACGTCGCTATCTTCGTATACCACTTCAAGTGGAATATTTTCCGCGATGATCTCAACAGCAGCTGGCTGGGGAATCTGAAGTTCTACCAGATCACCTTCGGATAATTTCGCATTAGCTTTGACTACTGCACCGTTTACGGTTACAAAGCCATCTCCGATCCACAATTGAACCTGGGAGCGCGATACGTTGTCCATGGATTCAGTGATATATTTATCAATTCGTTCCTTCATATGTTCAGCGGCAACGGTCCATTCCATACGCTCATTGCCATTCATCAGTTCATCTTGATTGCTATGTTGATCATTTTGCAGATTATTCATGGTGTTCATTCCCTTCAATCTTCGCGGCTGCTTTCTCGCGCCGTCCTTCAAGCAATGTTTCCACAATGATCAGTGCAACACCGATACAGATTGCCGAATCGGCTATGTTGAAAATGGGAAACGTGTAGCTTCCAAAATTAAGCTGGATAAAATCTACAACTTCTCCGGTCAAAGCCCGGTCCAAGAAGTTGCCAATTGCTCCACCAAGCACCAAACCAAGTGCCACTGGCAACAATTTGTGCGGGGTATCTTTTACTTTTTGCAAATACCAAATCAAAGCAACAACCACAACCAGTGTAACCACAATAAAGAACCAGCGCTGATCTTGCAGAATACCAAAAGCTGCACCTGAGTTGCGATGTGATGTGATGACAAAGAAATTGCCGATCACCGGAATTTCTTCTCTAAGTTCCATGCGGGTTGCAATCAGGAACTTGGTTCCCTGATCCACTAAAAATACGATAAAAGCGAGGATATAATACACCACGTTTGTTTGTCACTCCGATCCTGTCTTTTCCAAACGATACCAGGCTTAACGCCAGACTTGTTCATTGTAGCACAGCTGTTTGGAAATCGTCCACGATGCACTACAGTCGCAATTCGGATGGCAAAAACGATAACATTTCCCTTCTGTAATTCTGCACGAAATGGTACATCCTACAACAGAGTCAAAATCAGGCTTGAACACGGCAGAAAGGGGAAAACGATGTCACATTTCACGGCGAAACAATTGCAATTTTTACGTTCACAATTGATAACCGAGAAGCAAGATATTGAACATAGACTGGAGCAGAACGAACATTACGGCCTTGGCGACTCCATGAAACTGCAAACAGGTGAATTATCTCCCATCGACAACCATCCTGGTGATGTAGCTACCGAATTGTATGAACGCGAAAAGGATATCTCCCTGCTGGAGCATGATGAATTTCAACTGGAGCGAATCGATTCTGCTCTGCATTCCATGGAAGAAGGACACTATGGTACCTGTGCCGTCTGCCAGCAGCCCATTCCTTATGAACGTATGGAAGCTGTGCCTTACACCAAATACTGCAAAACACATCAACCGGAAACGGTCGTCTCCGAGAACCGTCCTGTAGAGGAAGAATTCCTCGCACCTGCATTTGGCCGAACGAGTCTCGACGAACGCGATGACCAAAACGGCTTCGATGGAGAAGATGCGTGGCAGATCGTTGAGAGTTGGGGCACCTCCAATACGCCGGCCATGGCTGAAGGACGTGATATCGACAGTTATGATGTTATGGCGATTGAAGCCACGGACGAAGTAGAAGGCTGCGTTGAAGCATATGAGAGCTTTGTTGCAACGGATATCTATGGCCATGACGTATCCATCGTACGTAATCGGCAGTATCGGCAATACCTCAAGAACCGCGAAGGCGACGGTCTACTAGAGCCGGATTTGGGTACAGAATCGGATGACACATATTAAACCTTCTACTCGTTGAATTAATACGTGTTCAGCTCCAGCTGTCGTTGCACGATCCGCACAATATCGGCGATATAGTCACCAACAATGGGCAGATTGAGTGCCCCGAGAACCTGTAACACATAAATAATTGTCGCCGCAAAAAAGGTAAAACCAATTGCGATACCTACACCGCGAGCCGACCCGGACAACAGATTAAGTCCAATCAGTTTCCACGGTCGGTTCAGCAATTCCGTATACTGTGCGATCCGTGAACGTTCGAGTTCATTGGCAAGCCGGTTGGTAAGCGTGTGAAGCTCGTCTATCTTGTCCCGAGATTCCATAGACGGTGTAGATGGTGAATTGGATGCCGATTGCTTATCCTGTTCGTTCATTATTTACTCAGTTCCTTTGGTGTATATAGAGTGGTGTCTGCACAATAGAAATCATTGCCCATTTGCTAAAAAAACAAACGAGCCAGGATACAGGGATTAATCTCCTGTATTCGAGGCTCGTTGCTATGTCTGTCTCTATATCCTGTCCTAATTGAATTGCAGTTACTCTGTCCCTATGGATATCGGGTACAGATATCCACTTTGAAAGAACCGCCTTAAGTGAAAAATCACGGCATTATCCTTCGATGTACACACCGAACGTTTTGCCCCCTGCTTCAATCCGTTCCATCAACTCATGGGTGCCAAAGGCCACTTCGGTTACGAGTACATTTTCACGCAGCACATCATCAAATGCCTGAATCGCTTCTTGAAGAGCAGAGTCCACATCAAGCGTCAAACGTACTCTTTTCTCAATCGCTAGATCCAATTTCTTCCGAGTATCTTGTACCGCACGAACGACTTCACGGACCCAACCTTCCTGTTCCAATGCAGTCGTGATCTCCGTATTGAGCGCTACTGTCAGACCGTATCCAGATGCCGAGGCAAAACCAGATTTGGCTTGTTTATCCACCAGCAGTTCCTCACTTGTCACTTGCAGCTCTTCGCCTTCTGGAGAAACAACGTTCAGAACACCTTCAGTAACCACTTTACGTGTCTCATCTGCCGACATGCCCTTAAAGAAGTTCTGCAGGAAACCTACATTCTTACCGTATTTCTTGCCGGCAACTTTCAGATTCAGCTTCAAAGTGAAATCAACGAATTCCGCATCATCATGCTCCGTACGGATACCTTTGACATTAATTTCGTCCTTGATGATCTCTTCATAACTCGCCAGATCAAAGCCTTTATCCAGGGAAACAATCAGCTCGGACAGCGGTTGACGTGTCTTGATGCCTGTTTCGTTACGAACGTTACGGGCAAGCTCAACAACTCGGCGTGCTGTCTCCATATCCTGCTCCAGATCCAGATCAATCAGGGATTCGTTGGCTACCGGATAATCATCCATATGCACGCTCTCACCTGTAGTGAGATTCAGATAGATATCTTCTGCGAGCATCGGTGTGAACGGAGCAACCAGCTTGGCTGTAGTCACCAGTACTTCGGTCAGCGTACGGTACGCGTCCAGTTTGTCTTCTGTCAATCCACTGCCCCAGAAACGATCACGGGAACGACGGATGTACCAGTTACTAAGCTCATCTACAAACGCCTCAATGGCTTTGGAAGAGTTCAGGTAGTCATTAACAGCCAGCGCTTTTTCCACAACGATAATCAGACTGTTCAGTCTGGACAAAATCCAGCGGTCCAACTTATGAGCCGACAGCTTGAACGGATGCTCCTGCGGATCAAATCCGTCAATTGTAGCGTACAACGTCATGAAAGCATGGGTGTTGACCAGCGTATCAATCATTTTGGATTTCGCTTCGCCAACAATACCTTTGGAGAAACGTTTGCTGTTCCACGGTGCGCTGTCAGATAACAAAGCCCAACGGAATGCGTCTGTACCATATTCTTCAATGACTTCCCAAGGATCGATAACGTTACCTTTGGATTTGGACATCTTCTGCCCGTTCTCATCAAGAACGTGACCTGTAGCCATAACCGCTTTGTAAGGCGCTTTGCCTGTCAAAAGGGTGGAAACTGCCAGCAAGCTGTAGAACCAGCCACGTGTCTGGTCAATCCCTTCACAGATCATATCTGCCGGATATTGCTGTTCGAATATTTCTTTATTTTCAAATGGATAGTGCTGCTGGGCAAACGGCATAGAGCCGCTATCGAACCAGACATCGATCACTTCCGGTGTACGTTTCATTTCATATTTGCCACAAGAGCTCATGACTTTGACGTCATCTACATAAGGTTTATGCAGCTCCAGGTTCTCAGGGACGTCGCCAATGGCACGGGCACGCAATTCAGCAATGCTATGTGGAGCAA
The DNA here is from genome assembly GCF_051934385.1 of Paenibacillus hebaui. Classification (NCBI taxonomy): domain Bacteria; kingdom Bacillati; phylum Bacillota; class Bacilli; order Caryophanales; family Paenibacillaceae; genus Paenibacillus; species Paenibacillus hebaui. The sequence continues at coordinate 5,020,485 of NZ_CP196836.1, forward strand.
ACTGCTCACCTGTCTCATCACACACCCAGATATTCAGCGGGGTTCCCCAATAACGGTCACGGCTGATATTCCAGTCCACCAGGTCTTCCAGGAACTTCCCGAAGCGGCCTTCACGAATGTGACCCGGGTACCAGTCCACTTCACTATTGTTGGCGATCAGTTGATCCTTGATGGCTGTGGTTTGGATAAACCAGCTGTCCATTGCATAGTACAGAAGCGGTGTATCACAACGCCAACAGAACGGATAGCTGTGCTCATATTTTTCTTTGCTGAACAAGCGTCCTTTTTCCGAAAGATATCTCACGATATCAATATCACAATCCTTCACGAAACGTCCGGCAAAATCAGTAACCTCAGCGACAAATTTACCTTCCAGGTCCACCATGTTGACAAAGCTGATGCCATTCTCACGGCATACACGATAGTCGTCCTCACCATGGGCAGGAGCCATGTGTACGATACCCGTACCACTTGCATCTGTTACAAAGCCTGCGCCCAGGATGATGTTTGTTTTCTCAGCCTGTACGTAGTTGAACGGAGGGTCATACGTTTTACCAACCAGGTCGGCACCTTTCAATGCACCAATGATTTCATACTCACCTTTGGCGTCTTTCATGACTTTCTCCACCAGATTGGTCGCCATGATGTACACTTCATTGTCTTGACGAACACGGGAGTAGTCCATATCCGGATTCACGGCAAGTGCGACGTGTGAAGGCAGTGTCCAAGGCGTTGTCGTCCAGGCGAGTACGAATTCACCGCTATCATTCAACTTGAATTTGGCTGTCGCACTAAGGTCCTTCACATCCTTGTACCCTTGTGCAACTTCATGAGAACTCAGTGTAGTCTGGCAAGATGGACAGTATGGACTTACACGGTGACCGCGATACAGCAGACCTTTCTCATGAATTGTTGCCAGAATGTTCCATACACTCTCGATGTAGTTGTTGTCGAGTGTGATGTATGGGTTATTCATATCTGTCCAGTAACCGATACCTTCTGTCAGATCGCGCCATTGTTGTTCATATTCAAACACGCTGGCTTTACATTCGTTAATGAATTTCTCCACGCCATAATCTTCGATTTCCCACTTGTGGGAGATGCCGAGTTTTTTCTGTACACCCAGTTCGACCGGCAGACCATGTGTATCCCAGCCCGCTTTACGAACGACGCGGTAACCCTTCATTGTGTTATAGCGTCCAACAAAATCCTTGATTACCCGTCCCAGTACGTGACCGATATGCGGTTTACCATTGGCCGTAGGCGGACCCTCGTAAAATACGAAGTTCGGCTTGCCTTCCCGGTTTTCGATGGATCTTTTGAATGTATTTTCGGTTTTCCATTTGTTTAACATGCGTAGTTCTCTGGCACGTGCCTTCTCTTTGACGTCAACTCGTTGCATGATGATTTTCTTCCTTTCGACTGTTAGAATTGTGGACCGTCCACAAAAAGCGTTTCAATCCCCCTAAATCCCCCTTGCCAAGGGGGACCCCATAGGCGCTCCGCCCTCTGGACACCCGGAATGGTTGTCTTTGGCGGGAACTGCGGCGGCGTTGGTGAGACATGTGTATGCGTAGGTGACGGCCATTTTGCGGCTGTTCCCTTCGGCAACGCCGCATGGCCTCACCGCGAGAAGGGAGTTGCCGGGCGCTTCGCTCTCCCGGCGGTTGGCTCTCTCCTTGAGGTCCCTTCGGGCCTCATGGACGTTCGCCCTGGCGAAACCCGGTTGCCGGGCGCTTCGCTCCCCCGGCGGTTGGCTCTCTCCCTGAGGTCCCTTCGGGCCTCATGGACGTTCGCTTTAGCGAAACCGGTTGCCGGGTGCTTCGCTTCCCCGGCGATTGGCTCTCTCCTTGAGGTCCCTTCGGGCCTCATGTACGTTCGCCTTGGCGAAACCCGGTTGCCGGGCGCTTCGCTCCACCGGCGATTGGCTCTCTCCTTGAGGTCCCTTCGGGCCTCATGTACGTTCGCCCTGGCGAAACCCGGTTGCCGGGTGCTTCGCTTCCCCGGCGATTGGCTCTCTCCTTGAGGTCCCTTCGGGCCTCATGTACGTTCGCCTTGGCGAAACCCGGTTGCCGGGTGCTTCGCTCTCCCGGCGGGGGCTCTCTCCTTGAGGTCCCTTCGGGCCTCATGCACGTTCGCCTTTTTTGGACACAAAAAAACCCCATCCCTGGAAAGGGACGAGGTTGTGCTCGCGTTACCACCCTAATTCTGTTCATCACAAACCACATCCAATACAATTACATGGGTATGCTCTGTCATCAACAGCGCTTATGCCCCGCTAACACTACCGCAGGGTGCCGTTATAACGTTCGGCTCACGGTTTCGCTTACACACGGCAACAACTTCACCGCTTCAGCGTCACTTCTCCGGGGAGATATTCGGCTATAACTCATCCATTGGCTTGCACCAAAATGCCAACTCTCTGAGGGATGAGATCATAACGTACTGAACCCGTCATGGAATCACTATTCATTATGAATATAGTTATAGCCTCTTTGCAGGCAAAAGTCAACCAGGCGGCAGACTAATAAATTTCTTTCATCTCCCGCTCACGGTCACGCACTTCCTGCTCACGGCTCTCCAGCACTTCCCAACCATCCTGGGTCAGCAGTTCAAGCTGTGCTTCAACAAGCGTACGGAAACGAGCGCGATAGATTGATGCTTGCTTTTTCAGTTCTTCCACTTCCATAGCAATTTTGCGTGATTTGGACAACGACTCGTTTACGATCCGATCCGCATTTTTCTCTGCTTCCTTCACGATCAACTGTGCTTCTTTTTTCGCATTACTCTTCACATCATCCGCAGCTTCCTGCGCAATAATGATCGTTTTGCTCAGCGTCTCTTCGATCGTTGAAAAATGATCAAGTTTCTCCTGAACGGACAGCAACTGATTGCTCAGCTCTTTATTCTCGCGAATGACGCCTTCGTAATCTTTGATGACTTGGTCTAGGAATTCATTGACTTCATCCTCGTCATACCCGCGCAAGCGTCGGGAAAATTCCTTGTTGTGTATGTCCAGCGGCGTTAATGGCATGCTGTCCACCTCCTGTAAAAGTTCCTTCCCGTACCGAGAAGGTTTGCAGCATATGGGTTCCACCCAAGGGGCCGTATATATGATGGCCAATTCTGGCCACTTATACGGAATGCAGAATCAGACTCTGATCCTTATAGACGGTCATATCAACCTTTGCACTTTAATGTATATCGGAAACACCGAATGTTTTTTTGCACCTTTACCTTAAACAATTCGACAAGAAAGCAGGTTTTCCTGCAACACACTTAGGCAAATTTACCGATTTTTAAGCGGCAGCGTCCCTTCTTGGTCATGCCATCTTGTTCCAGTACCTTGAAACGACCAAAACCTTGAATGGATACGACGTCCCCAGTCTTCAGCTGTTTGGATGGATCTTCTTCCACTTTCCAGTTCACACGGCAACGGCCAGCCTTGATTGGAACCAGAACTTTACTCCGACTAAGTCGATACACATCTGCACAGATGCCATCCAAACGCAATGAAGCAACCGTAATGTCCATTGTGTCCAGTTTGCTCTCAGACCATTTCATCTGATCCATTGCCAGCAACTCAGTGAACACATGTACCCGATGTACCTGATTCAGTTGAAGCGATAAAAAAGCGCCGGTTTCCGACGCCACCACGGTGTGGCAACCGTCCTCCAGCACTTGGATATCCCCAATCTTTCCCCGTTTCATCCCAAGCCCAAGCAGGGAACCCATATAGTCCCCATGCTCCAGCTCCGAGATTTTCTGATCATCAGACGTGATACTCAACACCTGCATACCCATATCTTCATCGTCAAGATAGCGATAATCTGGTGCTACCAGCGCACGTTTGCGTTCAGCTGCTTCATAACCACCGTCCAGACGAATCTGGACATCAGCTCGACGATTCACAAGCGTTTGCAAAATAAAAGCCTGTCTGGGATCAAGAAAGTCAGTTAGCTTCATGTCATGAAGCTTGCCTGCACGTTCAACCCATTCCGAAGCTTTATCCACAAAATCACGCTCATCGCTGCTAAAATGCTCGTAAAATTCACCGCTCATCTATGTTCACCCTACCCTACTATGCAAAATACCGGAGTATGGAAACCAGCCCATTAAGCGCGAGTTGAAGAACGATCAGCGCCACAATTGGGGAAATATCCAGCATACCGAACAAAGGCGGAATAAATCGACGGAAAGGACTTAGATAAGGTTCCACTAACTTGCTCAGCCATTCACCGATGAAGCTCTCCCTTGCGTTGGGAAGCCATGACATCAATATGTAGACAATGACCATGTAAAAGTAAATCTGATATGCAAAACCCAAAATATTAACTAACGACTCCAAAAGCGGCTCACCTCATTCTGTTATAATCTTGCTCGCTGTCAGCCAGTATTTCCGTAATTGCTCCCTGAATTTCAACCGTATCTGGCGTACAGAGAAAAATGTTGCCACCAATTTTTGAAATACCGCCGCCCAGTGCATACACCGTGCCACTCAAAAAATCAATGACGCGTAATGCCTGATCCTGACGAACCCGCTGCAGGTTAACAACAACCGTACGATGGGAGCGCAGATGGTCGGCAATCTCCTGAGCTTCGTCATAAGAACGCGGTTCATAAAGAACGACTTTAACATTTTTCTGGGAATGAATGCTCACCACATTATTGCCCCTTTGGTTTCTACGTTTATCTAGACTTGAGGTTTCAGCTTCCTGTTGATCCGTTTCATTCTCATCTTGTGCCGCCAACCGTTCACGTTCCACAATTTCTTCTTCTTCCTGAAGCCCAATGAAATTCATAAATTTATTAATTACGCCCATCGTGAACCCTCCTCTTTTCCTACGAGAATCGATCCCAGCCGAACCCAGGTTGCCCCTTCTTCAATCGCCACTTCAAAATCATTCGACATGCCCATCGATAGCTCGGTCAACGGCTCTGCTGTCAACGCCTGTCCATTCAAATGGTCTCTAAGCTCACGCAGTCCACGAAATACGGGACGTGTAAGCTCCGGATCTTCCTCATGGGGTGCCATGGTCATCAAGCCGATGACCTTCAGGTTGTTGAACGAACGGATTTCACGCAAAAAAGAACTCGCCTCTTCAGGCTGCAAGCCATATTTGCTCTCTTCACCTGAAATATTCACCTGTATAAGCGTTTCTACCTGTATGCCAAGAGAAGCGGCCTTTTTATCCAGCTCCTTGGCCAAGGACAAACGATCCAGTGAATGTATGTAACGGAATTTACCAATGACGTCCTTCACCTTATTCGTCTGTAAATGACCGATAAAATGCCAGGTGCCCTGTTGACCGAATGCTTCCCATTTGGCCTGTGCATCCTGCCAGCGGTTTTCTCCAATATGCTCAAGACCATGGTCAAGTACAGATCCCGTCGTTTCAAGTGAGACGTATTTCGTGACTGCAATTACATTTACGTCTTCACGATGACGGCCACTGCGTTGACACGCGGCTTCGATCTTCTGATTTACCTGTTGTATACGCTCCTCCAATGACACAGAGGGTCACCTCTCTTCCAGCCCAATCCAGCTCGCCATTCTCCCGGTAATGCCATTTTCTTTGCGATATGAGAAAAAAAGCTCGGGATGGCAGCTTGTACACCAAGTTGTACATTCGATATGATCCGGCAATATTCCTGCTATCATCATAATGTGTCGATTGCATTCTTTCAAGTTTAACATCGTTTTACCGTTTTCGGTCGGCTGATACACTTTGTTAAATGCAGAATCCTTGTATTTATCATTACCCGGGGAATGTTCAAACCAAACCCGTACATGCTGCATGACCGCTTCATCCACTTCATAACAGCAATCCCCAATCGAGGGACCGATGGCGGCACGAATATCCTCTCTACTGCTTCCATATTCCCGCTCCATCGTTTCCACCATGGATTGGGCAATACCTGCAACCGTTCCTTTCCATCCGGCATGAGCAAGCCCCACTGCTTGTTGTACGGGGTCATAGAAATAGAGGGGCACACAGTCTGCATAAAAAGAAGTCAGCAGCACACCCGGCACATTGGTGACCAATCCATCCGAATCCTGCAACGCAGACTGCCGATCCAGCAAACCTCTGCCCCGATCTTGAGCTGTAATTACAGCGACATCTTTGCCGTGCACTTGCTCTCCGCAGGTCCACGCTTCAACCGGAAAGCCAAGCTTCTCCGTTACAAGTCTTCGGTTATGGAGTACATCTGCCGGATCATCACCCACATGATAAGCCACGTTGAGGCTGGCATAAGGCGCTTTTCCGATACCACCCTGCCTTGTCGTAAATCCGGCCTTCATTTGGTCAAATTGCTGTCTCCATGGCTCCACATATAATAACATCGGGTCAGTTCCAACGGTTGAGTTTGGGCTGTCAGACCCTTCAAGTATGTCTTTTTCCAAAATAAACGGTTCCATCATCTCACCTCACCACTTCCAGTGTACCAAATGAATCCCATTCTGTCTCGGTTAGATCGTACGGCGCTGGCTGCGATTCATTCGTTCAATACGTTCCACACGATCTACTCGTTGGTTCTGTTGTTCATCATACAAGCGGGCTTCACGGTCACGCTCATCATAAGTATTTTCCTTCATCTCATCCATTTTTACCAAGATGACATCCGATCCAATCTTCACGATGTTTCTCCAGGGGATCACCAGATCCGTTCCTCCTCCAAAGAGACCCATAAATCGGCTGTAACCTGGTACAACAATAGCTTCAATTCGTCCCTGCTTCAGATCCAGCTCCAAATCGCTAATCTGACCCAGACGTTTACCATCTGTAATGTTAATGACATCCTTGGTCTGAAAATCAGAAATTTTCATGCCCCGTTCTGCCGTTTCACCTGTGTTCACTTTCATTTCCTACGCCCCCCGCCTAATCCGCTTTTGCCCGTTCTACGCTTCTATACACTATATGTTCCAGACGCGAATAATGTCCTGTTTTTCAAACGAATCCAGAATGAATCCGATGCCACCCCCATTTTTCTATAACAGCAAAAAGACGATCAACGGAAAGAATATCCTCCTCTGATCGTCCTCTTGTGGTTCACGTCATGTTACGACTTCACATGTTTCTGCATCTGCTGTATAGCCGATTTCTCCAGACGTGATACTTGCGCCTGGGAAATTCCAATTTCATCAGCCACTTCCATCTGGGTTTTCCCTTCGAAAAAACGCATGGACAAAATCATCTTTTCGCGCTGACCCAGACGGTGCATCGCTTCGCGCAGTGCGATTTCCTCAATCCACGATACATCCTTATTTCTATCATCACTGATCTGATCCATGACATAGATCGGATCTCCGCCATCATGATAGATCGGTTCAAAGAGCGAAACCGGGTCCTGAATGGCGTCCAATGCAAAAACCACATCTTCCTTCGGCACATTTAGTACTTCAGAAATTTCGAATATCGTCGGTTCACGGGAATTTTTATTCGTCAGGCTGTCACGGACCTGAAGCGCTTTATAAGCAATGTCCCGCAAAGAGCGAGATACCCGGATCGGGTTATTATCGCGCAGGTATCGACGGATTTCACCGATAATCATCGGCACCGCGTAGGTGGAAAATTTGACATTCTGGGATAAATCAAAATTATCAATGGCTTTCATCAGGCCGATACATCCAACCTGGAACAGATCATCGACAAACTCCCCCCGATTGTTAAAGCGTTGAATGACACTGAGCACCAGGCGCAGGTTGCCATTCACTAATTTCTCTCTTGCTGAGCGATCATGGTGCTGCTGAAGGGAATGAAACAATTCCCGCATTTCTGTGTTGGTGAGGACAGGCAATTTTGCGGTGTCCACGCCACAAATCTCGACTTTGTTTCGGGTCATCGTGATTTACCTCCCAAGGAGAAACATTAATGTACATTATCTCCGGGGCAGGCTTTTTTATTCGTACTTGGCACCCTTGCCATTAATACCCATTACGGAAAATGCTCCTTTTCAGACCATTTTGTTGAACTCCTTACGTAGTCTTTTAATGATTCTTTTTTCGAGACGAGAGATGTAGGATTGAGAGATTCCAAGCAGATCTGCGACATCCTTTTGTGTCTTTTCTTCCCCATCCGTCAGACCAAAGCGAAGCTCCATAATCATTCGTTCACGCTCGGTTAATTTTTCCAAGGCTTTATGCAAAAGCTTTCGGTCTACCTGTTCTTCAATATTCCGATAGATTGTATCGTTCTCTGTACCCAACACATCGGATAATAATAGTTCATTTCCATCCCAATCGATGTTGAGGGGTTCGTCAAAAGAAACTTCCGTACGAATTTTATTATTGCGGCGCAAGTACATCAATATTTCATTTTCAATACAACGCGATGCATACGTCGCCAGTTTGATTTTCTTTTCCGGGTCAAATGTATTTACGGCTTTGATTAGTCCGATCGCACCAATGGAAACCAGATCTTCAATGTTGATACCTGTATTCTCGAATTTGCGCGCGATGTACACCACCAGACGCAGGTTCCGCTCAATCAGCATGGCACGGATCGCCGAGTCCCCTGAAGACAGCTTTTGCAACAAAAATTCCTCTTCTTCCCGTGTCAATGGGGGAGGCAGTGCCTCACTGCCTCCAATGTAATAAATCTCTTCACTCTTCAAACCAAGCAGGAATAATAAACGATAGTATTGCAGCTGTGCCACCAGTTTCCATTTTACAAGCATGTACGTTCCTCCTATACCACATTCAGCGGCTTTTCTGTTGCTCCCGCAGAGATAGCCGTAGACTGCGCAGAAGCAGCGTCTTGCACAAGCTCAGGATGAATCACGGCCTGGTATTTTCCATCGGATGACAGCACACCCCCATCCAACCCTATTAATACTTTTGTTGTCTCATAACACATCTCATCCATCGTTATCCTTACCCGGTCTGGCTTTATTGCCAGCATAAACGCAGTGCCCTTGTTAATGCCCCGATAGGGTACAAGCCTTAATCGATCCTGCCAGTGGAAATCCTCTTGATTCAGCTCCATAATAAGGTTGTCCGGCGCCTCATCCTTCAACCTGCCCTTCCATGCAGCAGGTAGCATGGCTTGCCACAACGATACCTCCATCACCATGACGGGCATGCGCGAGAGGGGGTCCGTGAGTTGATTCCCGGTATCTAGAAGGCCTGTACAAGAAATGATGACCTCGTCGATGGAAACCTCCACTTTGCCCAAGTACGTTGTCATTCGATCTGTTTTTCGTTTCGAGCTTTGTATTGCTTTGAACAAAAAAAGCACAGCAAAGAATACGACAAATGTGAACCAAAAGGCGATTTTCAGGTCAAATGACATTCCACCCGATGCCGTAAACCAAATGCCGTTAAACAATTCCCCAGAGCTCTGAAGCATGTAATGCACACCCAGAATTCCCCCGGCGGCGACAAAATTGATCACATAGAAGGTGCCCAAGGTCCGTAAAAAAGCCTGCAGACCCTTAAACCCAAAAGCAATCGTTAACATCACCAGAGACAGTGCAAACTTGATCAAAAAGGTGAACATAAAATCAAACTCCGGCACAAACATCATGACGACATACAACGCACCCACAATCGCGGACAGGAACCATCTCCACCAGACCAGCTTCGTTTTACGCATCCAGGCCGTCAACCCGATAAGTGCACCGTCAATACACAGGTTCGTCAAAAAAATAAGATCCACATAAACTACCACACTCATTCACCTGCCTGCGCGCAACATATCGAAATAACGGTATCCCGATATTCATGAGCATATTCACAAGTATACGGAGCGCACTTTTCAAAGTCTGTCTAATCATGGGGGGAGCGTTTCAACTTTTTTTGTCGGAATTACTCAGGCCCGTTTTTCAGAATTTGTTCAGGTATGGTGTGGTATGATGATAAGCAAAATCAAAAAAAACCAAAAAAAGACCCGAGCGCTCCATCTGGAGCACCGGGTCTTCATTTAGATCTATCGAAGTATTAATCGTTGTTATTATTGCGTGAACGATTGCGCAAAAATGTCGGAATATCCAGCTGATCATTGCTGCTCGGCTGATTTCCGAACGGACGCAAGTTGGGCGAACGGTTATCCGCAGGCTCACTCGCTGGAGCAGGTTTGCGTACTGGTGGAGGCGAAGCAGGCTTGTCCTCAAAGCCGGTTGCAATAACCGTAACTTTAATCTCCTCCTTCAGGTCCTCATCAATGATGGCACCGAAAATCATGTTCACATCCGGATCGGAAGCAGATGTAACAATCTCTGCTGCTTCATTCACCTCATACAAGGACAAATTAATTCCACCTGTAATGTTCATGATAACACCACGCGCACCTTCAATGGATGTTTCCAGCAAAGGACTCATAATTGCTTTACGAGCTGCTTCAGCCGCACGATTCTCACCGGTAGCTTCACCGATTCCCATCAAAGCTGAACCGCGCTCCGTCATAATTGTTTTCACGTCTGCAAAGTCAAGGTTAATCAGACCCGGTACTGCAATCAAATCAGAGATACCTTGTACCGCTTGACGAAGAACATTATCCGCTTGACGGAAAGCTTCAAGCATTGGTGTCTTCTTGTCTACGATTTCAAGCAAACGATCATTTGGAATGACGATCAGTGTATCCACTTTTTCCTTGAGTGCTTCAATACCTTGCTCAGCATGGCTGGAACGTTTGCGTCCTTCGAACGTGAACGGACGAGTTACCACGCCCACTGTAAGTGCACCACATTCTTTGGCGATCTCGGCGATAACCGGAGCCGCACCTGTACCTGTACCGCCGCCCATACCAGCGGTTACAAATACCATGTCTGCACCTTTCAACGTGTTCATGATCAGATCACGGGATTCTTCTGCTGCTTTTTTACCTACATCCGGGTTGGCGCCAGCACCAAGACCACGAGTCAATTTATCACCGATTTGCAATTTATGCTCGGATTTTGCCAGGTGTAATGCCTGTGCATCCGTGTTCACCGTAATAAATTCAACACCTTGTACATCATTTTCGATCATACGGTTGACCGCATTGCTTCCGCCGCCGCCTACACCTATGACTTTAATCTGAGCCAAGCTCTCCATCTCGAAATCAAATTCCAACATATTATTCCATCTCCCCCTCAATGTGCATGGATGGCCCGTCCAATTTTTGATTTGAACCGAATCCATTTCATATATCAACGAACGAAAGCGTTTATTTTAGAACCAGCGCATTCAGACGGCTTCAAGAATGTATGAAATGGATTCAACCTGTTATATAAATTCGCTGAACATATTTTTCAGCCGCTCGAAGAGACCTGGTTTTTGCTCCGATTCCTGAGCCGCATTCGGCTTAGTACGGTTGGTCGGTTTCTTATTGTTATTATTGTTGTTACTTCCACCACCGCTGTTGATCGAGGGACGAATACGCAAACTGCGAATTACACTATGCAAAATACCGACTCCGCTTGTGTATCCAGGATCACGCACACCAATATAATCCGGAACCGCAACTCGTACTGAAGCAGCAAGCTCATGCTGAGCTACCTGTAAGACACCCGGCATAGAGACCGTACCTCCCGTTAGTATATAACCTCCGGGAAGATCATTGTAACCAAGGCGTTTCACTTCTTGAGAAATCATCTGGAATATCTCCTGAACTCGGGGTTCAATGATAGCCGCCAGATCCTCTTGAGAGAACTCCTTATCTACGTTACTGCCAATCCGCGTTACCTTGAACATGACATCCGCCGCAGCATCATCCAGCCATGCGCAACCATATTTCAACTTAACCTTTTCGGCTTGATCCGTTAATGTACGGAGACCATAGGCAATGTCATTGGTTACGAATTCCCCGCCAATCGGAAGCGTTGAAGTTGCAACGAGACTGTCTTCTTCGAAGATGGCAATGGTTGTAGCACCTGCTCCAATATCAACAAGTACAGACCCCATCGTTTTTTCATCCTTGGACAAAGCCAGCTGACCTGCTCCAAGTGACATGAGTACCAGATCACTTACTTTCAGACCCGCTTTTTCCACGCAGCGCAAAAGATTATGTATCGCGGTTTTTGCACCCGTGATGATCGTCGCCTCAACCTCCAAACGAACACCAATCATACCACGGGGATCCTGAATGCCCTCCAAGCCGTCTACAACATACTGCTTGGCGACAACATCAATAATTTCCCGTTCCGGCGGAACCGCAATCACTTCGGCTGCTTTCAACACCCGCTCCATGTCTTCTTCTCCGATTTCACGATCCTCGTTAGATACTGCCACGACACCGTGACTGCTCATCAGTCCGATATGATTTCCCGAGATTCCAACATATACTTCGGATATTTGAATACCTACCATACGTTCTGCATGATCCACTGCATTGCGGATTGATTGCACCGTCTGATCGATATCTACGATTACACCTTTGCGAATTCCTTCCGAGTCGGCAGATCCAACTCCAATAATATTAAAGGTTCCATTATTCATTTCCCCAATAATAGCGCGAATTTTGGATGTACCGATGTCCAAACTAACAATGATGTCATTGTTGCTCAAGTCTGTGGCACCTCCTGACTCCAATAGTAAAATACGTTCGGGTTTAAACACTCTTAAAACATATTCAACACACTTTAGGCTTTCCCTCTTTTTTCTACAATGTTTTTGGGTGCCAAGATCTGGGTTGCGAGACATAAAACCTTGAAGAAAAAAGAAGGAGGCAACTCAGGTGCCATAAGTTCAAGTGTATCATTTTTTCTTCATCTCAGAAAGAACAACTTTCACTGATAAAAGGGGCTAAACCCCGATCCCGCCTGGTTTTTGAGTACATTTCCGCTGAATGGGGGCGAAAATCAGGGTGTTGCTCCTGGCTCTGCATCTTCTTCAGGGTTATCAGGAATGAAAGGCACATACGTATCGGCCTCAAGCATTGTGATTTTACCCGGCCGTTCCGTCTCAATGACTTGATTTAGATACTCCACTTTATCCGACAATAGAGAGACCGTTGTAATCACTTCAAACTGTGACTTGGTATACAATCGGATCTGATCCGGGAATGACGGTGTAGGATTCGGAATGATTTCCGATATATCTGTCGTTAGTTCATTTGGAATTTTGGCCAATGTCTCGCTCAGCTTGGCTTTAAGGGGATCATCCGTCTTCCACTGGGTCAGAATCGGTTTCTCCACCGCAACTCCGATCGTGGCTGGAACCGTTAGGCTTGTCCCACTTGCAAGTATCGCTTTAAGCGTACCGTCAGAATCGAGTTCGTACGCAACCGTCGGATACTCTTGGACCTGAATATGAATAATGCCAGGAAACTGCTTATCCACAGTTACGGTTGATACAGCTTTGATGGTTTTCAGACGCTCAATTACATCAGCCGAGCTTGTCCCAAAAAACTGTTCGCCCTCTTTCAAACCACTTTTTTCCAGTAGCTCCGAAGTCGTTGTGTATACATTACCCGTAATCTGGATGGCTGAAATCCGGCTCATCGAAGAACGAAAGAATAATACAGCAAGTAATACAATAAAAAGAAGTAAGAGAATAACAACAATTTTACGACTGGTGTTTCGTTTAGGTCGATTCTTCTTGAGAACCGGAATTTGATTTTTAGGCATAGGTCGCGCTCCACAAAGCCTCTGGTCCCCTCCCTATTAAAGAAGGGGACTCAAAGGACGTTAATTGGCAAAATCAAGCTGTTTCGAAACGGCGGACTGTCGCTCAACGGAAGCTCCAAGACTCTGGAAGAGCTTCTCGATGCGATCGTACCCTCTGTCAATATGATGCACCTGCTCCACAACCGTTTTGCCCTGAGCAGCAAGACCAGCAATGACTAATGCCGCACCTGCACGCAAATCGGTTGCTTCCACTGTAGCCCCGTACAAACGGGGAACACCACGGATAAATGCTGCATTCAGGTCTACCGAAATATCAGCACCCATTACATTCAGCTCTTCCACATGTTTGAAGCGGCCCTCGAATACCGTCTCCTTCATAACACTAAAACCGTCTGCCAGACTCAGCAGCACCATAATTTGCGACTGCAGGTCTGTTGGAAACGAAGGATATGGAGAAGTCACAATACGGTCTACGGATTTCGGACGGCTCATACAGCTCACTGTCATTATATCATTGCAGACTGTGATTTGAACACCAATGCGCTTCAACACATGTATAAGTGAAGTAAGATGTGCCGGATTACAGTGTGTAAGCGTTACATTTCCTCTCGTTGCTGCTGCTGCAATCATCACGGTTCCGGCAACGATCCGATCAGGTATAATCTCATATGAACAAGGATTCAATTTCTCTACCCCATTGATCGTGATCGTATCCGTTCCGGCGCCAATAATTCGTGCACCCATGGCATTCAGAAAATGCTGCAGGTCCTGTATCTCCGGTTCTCTGGCGGCATTAAATATAGTTGTTGTACCCTTAGCCATAACGGCTGCCATCATAATGTTTTCAGTAGCCCCTACACTGGGGTAATCCAGATGAATGTCTGCACCCACCAGGTTGCGGCCATGGCAGATAATCTGCTGATCCTGCTCTTCAATCAAAGCTCCGAGCGATTCAAGGCCCCGGAGGTGAAGATCAATTTTACGTTCCCCGATGGCACATCCACCTGGCTGGTATACAGATACCTGCCCAAACTTAGCCAACAATGGTCCCATTAAAAAAATGGAAGAACGCATCTGTTTCATGAGATCCTCAGGCACATCATATGACCGGATAGACGATGTATCTATCGTCACTGTTCCCTGTTCATGCCGACACGTGCATCCAAGCCGTTCCAGGATATACAGCATCACTTCAATGTCCAACAAGTACGGAACGTTGTGCAGTGTAACTTCTCCATCTGCCAACAAACTTGCGGCCATAATCGGTAAAGCGGCATTTTTTGCTCCATGGATGCGTATGGATCCTGAGAGGGGTTTCCCGCCTTCAATCACCAATTTGTCCAATGTATCACCTCCGGGGTTTACCGTTCACCCACTACGAAGACTTCCGGTACCAGGTTAATACCGTTTTGAGATGATATAGTGTTCTGAATTGACTGCATTAGGGTGATAACGTCCTCTGCTGTTGCTTGGCCTGTATTGACTATGAAATTGGCATGCATGGTGGATACCTGTGCGCCTCCCTCACTCATCCCTTTAAGCCCAGCTGCTTCAATCAGTCGGGCGGCATGGTCACCGGGCGGATTCCGGAACACACTACCTGCACACGCCATCTGTAGTGGTTGTGTACGGCGTCTGCGATCTTTGTAAGTCGCCATCACTTCCGAAATGAACTTGCGCTCTCCCTGCTGGAGTGCAAATGTAGCCTCCAGCACGATGCCTCTCCGGTCATGCAGAACAGAGTGACGATAGGCAAATTCCATCTCCTCCTTGCTATAACGTACCAATTCCCCAGTCTCCAGTACAATCTCAGCGGATTGAAATATCCGTGACACATCCGACCCATGGGCACCAGCGTTCATATATACAGCTCCGCCGACTGTTCCGGGGATCCCACTGCCAAATTCCAAACCGGTCCACTCTTTTTTGGCAGCAACCACACTGAGTTTAACAAAAGAATGTGCCGCTCCCGCAGTTACGCCTCCTTCATGAAACTCGGCATAATCAAAGCCTTCTCCGGGTTTCACGACAACTCCGCGTATTCCTTTGTCAGACACCAGCATGTTTGAACCCCGTCCAAGCTGCATCCAGGGAATCTGATGCTCGTGCAGCAATTGGATGAGATTGACCATCTGCTCCTTGTTTTCCGGTATGACCAGCGCATCTGCAGGACCACCGATCTTCCATGTGGTGTATTTGGCTAACGGCTCGTTTTCAAGAACTTTGCCGACATTAATCTGGGATAGTAACGATATCCACTGCTGCATGTTTACATCCTCCTTTGCTTCAAACCAATGAGCGCAGTGATTTCGGTTGCTGCAAGCCGTGTTGTGGCACCATGGAACGATTGTCACGATTTATACGGTATCTTATGTCAGTCCCGCAGTGTGTGTGACAATCGCCCAAAATGCACTTTACCGCTCTGCAGCAAGACGCCGAATTTCGCTCACAAGTACCTCGGCTGCATCGGGTTTCCCCAGTTTCCGGGAGGCTTCCGCCATTTTTCCGCGCGCCGTTTCATCATTCATAATTCCGGCAATCGCTTCATATAGTGCTTTGCCTGTCAGATCCTTTTCCAGCATGGTAAGTGATGCACCACCGCCTTCAAGCATGCGGGCATTCGCCTCCTGATGATTATTCGTCACGTTAGGTGACGGAATCAGGATGGATGGAATCCCCAGAGATGTAATCTCGGCAAGAAACGATGCTCCGGCACGATTCACAATTAGCGATGTACAAGCAAGAACTTCCGGCATATTGTGTACGTATGGCAGCACATGCAGATGATTTGACATGGTGCCAAGTGAGCTGCGAATCGCTTCACGTGTTTCATCAAAATATGAATCGCCTGTCACGTAAACCACGTGTACATCATCGAGCTGTCCCAGCATAGGTGCCATATCGACCATGGCTTTATTGATCGCTTTCGCTCCTCGGCTTCCACCAACCACAAGAACAACACGGCTGTTCATGGGCACGCCCAGTGTGGCAAAACCACGATCACGGCTGGCTTGGGCTACTGTGGTAGCCCTTGGATTGCCGGTATACACAACCCTTTTGGCTCCAGAAAATGCTTTCTCCGATCCCTCAAAGCTTACAGCAACCGTATCCACATACCGGGAAAGAAACTTGTTAGTCAATCCGGGAATGGCATTCTGCTCATGAATGACACTTGGAATACCAAGTTTGGCTGCCGCATACACAACAGGTCCACACACATAACCACCCGTACCGATGACAACATCGGGCTTGAATTCCTTGAGCATTTTTTTGGATTTGCGCACGCCCTGAAGGAATCTCATGACTGTCTTCAGGTTGTCTATGGACAGCTTACGGCGAAAACCCGTAATATCAATGGATTGAAATGGTATATCCTCCTGTGGCACCAGTTTGCTTTCCAGCCCTCGGGTACCACCAATATATAGAAATGTGGAGTCGGGATTCTCCGCCTCACATTGCCTTGCTATAGCAACGGCCGGATAGATATGTCCACCCGTACCGCCGCCGCTTAGAACGACTCGCATCGTACATTCACCTCGCATAACGGGATAAGTTCAATAATATGCCTAACGCAGTCAGCATCAAAGTTAATGATGATCCGCCATAACTGATAAGTGGAAGTGTAATCCCCGTAACCGGCATCATTCCAATAACAACGCCAATGTTGATGATGACCTGTACAGCCACCATGCCAACGATGCCGACGCCCAGCAGACTGCCGAAAGCATCCGGTACCGTCATCGCTACGCGCATCCCTCTCCACACCAGTACCAAAAACAGCATTAATACAATCATTCCACCAATAAAACCGAGCTCTTCTGCCAAAATAGAAAAAATAAAATCAGTTTGCGGCTCAGGTACATAGCTGTACTTCTGCCTGCTCATGCCCAGTCCCAAGCCCGCAAGTCCCCCTGGCCCGATTGCATATAAAGATTGAATAATCTGATAACCGGCACCCAGAGGATCAGACCACGGGTCCAAAAAAGCCGTTATGCGTTGTAATCTATAAGGCGCCGCTGCAATCAACGCTGCAAAACCCGCAACACCACCAAGGGCGAGAAACAATAAATGTTTCATCCTTGCTCCTGCTGTGAAAATAATGAGCATCGATGCACCCAGCATTACGGTGCCTGTCCCCAAATCGGGCTGAAGCATAATAATGCCGAAGGCCAAACCAATCAATCCGAGCGGCGGCAGAAGCCCCGTCCTGAACGTTTTGATTTTGCCGGGTTCCTTGCTTAACCAGTGAGCCAGAAACAGGATCATGCCCAATTTCATGAATTCTGAAGGTTGTATGCCAAACGAACCAATACCCAGCCAGCTTCGCGCCCCGCCCCGAACTACTCCGATGCCGGGAATCAATACCCCAATCAGCATGATAAAACAGGCAATCAGTATAGGCTTGGCATATTTCCTCCAGACCCTGTAGTCCACATTTGCGGTAACAAACATGGCGGCAAGTCCAAGTCCAGCGAACAGCAGTTGTCTTTTGACAAAGTAAAATGAATCGCCGTAGTCATGAAAAGCAAGCACCGAGCCCGCACTATAGACCATAATAATGCCGATGGCAAGCAATGCCAGAATACAAATCAGGAGCCAAATATCTGGCACCGGTCGCGACTGTTTCATCAGGAGGCCACCCCTTGCATGGAAGTAGGGGCTTTTCCACCCCCCTACTTACAAGTTATGCGCCGCCTCTTTAAAAATGCGTCCCCGCTCTTCATAGGAAGCAAACATGTCCCAGCTTGCACATGCCGGTGATAATAAGACCACATCACCTGGAGCTGCAAACTGTGAAGCTTCCTGCACGGCAGCGGTTAACGTTTGGGCAGCGTCCTCCTCATTATCGACGACCTTAATTTGCTTTAATCCAGCCAATTCTGCGACCTTGGCAATTTTTGTGCGTGTTTCTCCCAGAGCGACTACAGCTTTCACACGCTCCTGGAACAATGGCAACAATTCCATCATGTCCGAGCCACGATCCAGCCCTCCAGCAATGAGCACAACCGGCTCCTTGAATGAGTTCAGCGCCATCACTGTCGCCTTGGAATTGGTCGCTTTAGAGTTGTTATAATAGGTGACTCCATTATGCTCAAGTACATACTCAAGACGGTGTTCAACCCCCTTGAAGTCAGCCAGAGGCGCAGCAAGCACAGATGGATCGGCTCCAGCGGCCACAGCGATAGCTACTGCTGCCAATGCATTTCCCACATTGAATCGTCCTGGGATTCCGATGTCTTCCACATCAACAATGACGTGATGGTTGTCCTGACCGTCTGCATAGATCACCTGGCGCTTCACATCATCCTCTTCCCCATCCACGTATGGCGGATCAGCATATACCCCTGCTTCAAGCGTCTCTGTCATTGAGAATGGGAGCAGTCTTGCTTTGATATAAGGAACCAGTCCGCGGCATACCGGATCATCCCAGTTCAGGATAGCTACATCCTCCGGCTGCTGGTTAGAAAATAATTTGGCTTTGGAGGCCACATAATCATCCATGCCTCCATGGTAATCCAAATGAGTCTCCGCCACGTTTAGCAAACTGGCAATGCGCGGACGGAAATCAGCTGTTCCTTTGAGCTGGAAACTGCTAAGCTCTACGACCATCCAGTTATCCGCAGAAGCCTGCTCTGCTGCCTCACACAATGGCGTTCCAATATTGCCGGCAACGATAGGCTTCAGGCCAGCATGCTCTAACATATTGCCTACCCATGTTGTCGTGGTCGTTTTCCCATTAGAACCCGTGATTCCGATCATGGGTGCAGCACACAGATGATAAGCCACCTCTACCTCAGTCACCACTTCGATACCTAAGGCCAAGGCCTGCTGCACAGGAGGTGCCTGATATGGAATGCCCGGATTTTTGACGACGAGCTTCACATCACTATGGATCAGGTTATCTGGATGACCTCCGCATACAACAGAAATTCCCAAAGCCTCCAATTCGGATGCTTCGGGACACTGTTCTCTCTCTTTTTTATCATTAACTGTGACTTTTGCGCCGGCACGATCCAGCACTTTCGCGACCTGCACGCCGCTCTTGGCCAGTCCAAGCACGACGACTTGTTGTCCGCGATATGATTCAGGATGGTTCATTGTTTACAACCCCTTGTTGAGATAAAGTCCAAGAGCGGCCAAAATAGCACCTACCGCCCAAAAAGTAATGACAACCCGCCATTCCGACCAGCCACTCAGTTCGAAGTGATGATGAATCGGGCTCATTTTGAATACACGTTTGCCGCGAGTCTTGAATGATACCACCTGGATAATAACAGACAGGATCTCGATGACAAAAATACCGCCAATGATGACAAAAAGAAGTTCTGTCTTCGTCACAATGGCTACTGCTCCAATGGCACCACCAATACCGAGAGATCCTGTGTCTCCCATAAACACTTTGGCGGGATGGGCGTTGTATACCAGGAAACCAAGCACTGCACCAATCATTGCCGCAGCACATACAGCTGCTGGCATGGATGTGGCCTGCATGGCTACAATGGCAAAGGCTCCAAATGCAATAGCGCTCACACCTGACAGCAAGCCATCCAAACCGTCCGTAAAGTTTACTGCATTCGTAATGGCGAGCATCATGAATACAACAAACGGGTAGTAGAACCATCCCGTCCAGTCAAAGGAGAATGACGTACCCGGAACAGAAATGGCTGTGCTGTGTCCATTCTGGATCAGCAAGTAGCACATCACTGCACTGAAGAACAACTGACCAAGCATCTTTTGTCTAGCTGTCAGCCCGAGTGAACGTTTGAATACAATTTTGATGTAATCATCCAAAAAGCCAATTAGACCGAAGCCCAGTGTAGCTACAAGCAGGACGTAAAAGTCCGTATTCTTGACCGCTGAAAATTTCAAAAAGGCCAATGTGAACGCGAGTAAAATGACAACTCCGCCCATTGTCGGTGTTCCGCTTTTTTTCAGATGGCTCTGAGGTCCATCTTCCCGAACCTGCTGCCCAAATTTCATTCGACGCAGCAACGGAATCAATAGCGGTGCGGCAATCACCGCCAAGATAAATGAAACGCCGATTGTTAATAGTAATACCTGGAAATCCATGGGTTCACCCCTCTAGTCTACTCAATTCTGTAATGGAGCTATTTTTAGTGCTTCGACCACGTCCTCCAGCTTCATGCCCCGGGAGGCCTTGAACAAGACAACGTCTCTGGGATGGAGCTTCTCCAGCAGGTAACGGGTCAATTCTTCTTTGCTTTCAAAAGCATGCACGGCTTCCGCCGGCATGTTCTGGCTCGCCCCTTCAGCGATACTTGCCGATAACGGCCCATAAGCCAGCACCATATTCATTTTGGCAGGTGTAATGTATTCCCCGATTCCTCGATGAAGCTCCAGCTCCTGAGGACCCAGTTCAAGCATGTCACCAAGCACAGCTACTTTATGGCGATATCCCTTAAGCCCCTCCAGTACGTCAACAGCAGCCTTCATAGATGTAGGACTGGCGTTGTATGCATCGTTGAGCATCGTAAGACCGCTCACACCGTGAAGAACCTCAATACGCATGCCTGTCAGTTTCAATCCGGACAGTCCTGCTGCAATCTGCTCTGCTGACACTTTGAAATGACGTGCTACTTCTAACGCAGCAAGACAATTGACCACATTGTGGGTCCCAAGCAGTGGCAATGTAAAAGCAACTTCTCCCAACTGCTTGGTAGTAAACGTAACCCCACTCTGCACATTCATGAGTCCTGTTGGATAATCATCATTCCCTGCCTGCAAACCAAATGTATAACGCTGAAGGTTTTCAGGCTGTTTCATGAGCGGCTCCGCCAATACTTGTGCGATCAGCGGCTCGTCTCCGTTGTAGATCAGTAAACTGCCCGGTTTCATACCAGCAGCAATTTCAGCCTTGGCCCGGGCAATCTCCAATCGGGACCCCAGTTGGAGCAGATGAGCTTCACCAATATTCGTAATGATCGCCACATCCGGCTGGGCGATTATCGATAATTCCTCGATCTCACCCCGACCACTCATGCCCATCTCCAAAATTACAATTTCAGTATCCGGCTCCATGCTCAGCACGGTGAGCGGCAGGCCAATATGGTTATTGAAGTTACCTTGGGTCTTGTGCACCTTGAACGTGGTAGACAAAATGGCATCCACAATGTCCTTTGTTGTTGTTTTGCCATTGCTGCCTGTAATCCCCACAACCGATGCATTGCTCTCCCGCAAATAGGATGACGCAAGGTTCTGCAAGGCAACCAGGGTATCCTCTACCACGATGACAGCACCTTGTGGTGCAGTCCCATGGTCCTTTTGCCATAAAGTCCCCGCAGCACCCTTCTCTACACAAGCTTGCACAAATTCATGTCCGTCAAACCTTTCGCCAACCAGCGGGATGAAGAGACTGCCTCGGACAGGCTTGCGCGAATCTGTAAACACACCTTCAACTTGCACATCTCCATAGGTAACAACGTCAGTAAGCGTTCCTCCACACATCTCGGCGATTTGTGCCAATGTTCTTTTTATCAATTGCATATGCCCCTTATCGCTTCTTTCGCTATAATCCGGTCATCAAAGTCGGTCTTGGTTGTTCCGATGATCTGATAGGTCTCGTGGCCCTTACCCGCAATCAATACTACATCGGCTGGGCTTGCCATTTCAATAGCTTCATGAATCGCTTGGCGGCGATCCACAATCATGGTATAACGGTCAGGCTGAATGGAGTCTTCAATCAGGCCTTGTTCAATATCTTTAAGGATCAGATCCGGATCTTCAGTCCGTGGATTATCGGAAGTAACCAATACGATATCGCTGTACTTCGCTGCAATTTTCCCCATGAGAGGCCGTTTCGTACGATCCCGGTCACCACCACAGCCAAATACACAAATCACACGTCCCTCAGCAAATTCCTTGACCGTCCGCAATACGTTCTCCAGACCATCTGGGGTATGAGCATAGTCAACAATCACTGCAAATGGCTGCCCTTCATCAACAGCCTCAACGCGACCATCCACGCCCGGTACCGTCTCCAGACTCCGTTTGATCTCTTCCAGAGGAACCCCTTCAACCAGTGCAGCAGCAATGGCAGCCATTGCATTGTACACATTGAATTTACCTACCATGCGAAGACG
The DNA here is from genome assembly GCF_051934385.1 of Paenibacillus hebaui. Lineage (NCBI taxonomy): Bacteria > Bacillati > Bacillota > Bacilli > Caryophanales > Paenibacillaceae > Paenibacillus > Paenibacillus hebaui. The sequence continues at coordinate 5,043,134 of NZ_CP196836.1, forward strand.
AATATCGGTACTCCCTCTAAATGTGTCCACATGGAAAGAAGTACCTTGAGAGGTAATTGAGATTGCGGATGCACGTACATCCGCATTTTCCTCCATGCCATATGTAATCACTTCAGCTGCCGTTACAGAAATAAAATAAGCTGCTGCGGGATCATCTGCATTGATAACCGCAAATTTGCGCCGGGAAGCATCCTCTGTATATCCGTTGCCTAAGCGTGCAAAGAACAATCCTTTGGCAGAACGATACTCTTCCATGGAGTGATGGTAATCCAAATGATCCTGCGTCAGATTGGTAAATACGGCTGTACGGAAATCCGTTCCTTTGACACGCCCCTGTTCCAGCGCGTGAGAAGAAACTTCCATAATACAACAATCCGTACCCGATTGAACCATATCATGCAGACTCCGCTGCAGATCGAGCGCTTCCGGTGTTGTGCCTGACATAGGGTAAGTACGTCCGTCATAACGCATTTGGATGGTACCAATCAACCCTGTTTTCCGACCGTAATCACTCATGATTTTCTCGATTAAATAGGTTGTCGTTGTTTTCCCGTTGGTTCCCGTTACACCAATCATATTCATCTTGCGGCTTGGCGATTCAAAAAAGGAATCTGCAAGCACAGCCATTGCAAAACGGCTATCTTTGACCAACAGCTGAGGAACAGGCATATCCAGCTCTCGTTCTACGACAAGAGCTACAGCTCCAGCGTTTACAGCCTTTTCGGCATAGTCATGCCCGTCTACCGTATGCCCCGGAAGACAGATAAACAGATCTCCCGGTTGTACCTGGCGAGAATCTGTCTGTAGGTTTTGGCATTCTGTATTTGGTTCGCCAATGACACGGGCGGTTGTCAGTGTTGATGAAAGTTGTTTTAAAAGCACATGAATAACCTCACTTTTCCAAGTTTACTTCTACTTCGCATATACCTGTATCTCATTAATATTGTCAATACAGTCCATTAATGAAACGCATCTCAACTCATTTTGTTGCGGTGAAGATCAAGAGCCTGTCAATGCCCTTGATCCTTATCCTTGGTATGATCGTGAATATCATTCAGAACATCTCCCATATAGATGCGTATGGTCGAGCCCTTTTCGACTCGGGCTCCAGGTTTGGGAGCCTGATTAATCACATATTTTCCACTGCCGGATTTGGCCAGCATAAAATTCATATTCAGATCCTCATACAAGTCTTCGACCGTGGCTCCCGATAGATCAGGAACCGTGACAATTTTAGTCTCTCCATATTTGTATTCCTTAGCTACCTGGTTCTTTCGAACAGGGACATTCATATAATGCAGCGAATCTTCGAGAATGTTCTGTACGATAGGTGCCGCAACCACACCGCCGAACTGAATCCCTTTGGGATTATCCACCGCAGTATAGACAACAATCTGTGGATCGTCGGCCGGAGCAAAACCGATAAAAGATACGATATGCTCGGTAGAGGAATAACGTCCGTTGATTACCTTCTGGGCTGTGCCCGTTTTGCCGCCAACCCGGTATCCATCAATAAATGCTGGACGTCCTGTGCCCTTGGCAACCACACTCTCGAGCGCTTCACGCACTTGCTTAGACGTATCTTCCGAGATGACTTGACGAACCAGTTCCGGCTTGGCTTCTTCCATAACTTCTCCGGTTTCGGGATGAACCCACGCCTTCGTGACATAAGGCTTATAAAGTTTACCACCATTGATGGCCGCTGACACAGCTGCCACTTGCTGAATCGGCGTAACGGAAACACCTTGACCAAAAGCTGTCGTTGCGAGTTCAACAGGTCCCACCCGGGACAGTTTGAACAATATTCCACTTGCTTCACCACTCAGATCAATGCCTGTTTTGGTGCCGAATCCAAAGTTTTTAATGTATGAGAACAAAGATTCTTTTCCCAGTCTTTGACCGAGTGCCACAAACCCGGGGTTGCAAGAATTCTCTACAACCTGCAAAAACGTTTGACTACCGTGACCACCTTTTTTCCAACAACGCAGACGAGCCCCGCCAACCTCAACATAGCCCGGATCAAAAAATTGGTCCTGTTGCAGATTGACTTTCTTCTCTTCAAGTGCCGCTGCCAGTGTAATGATCTTAAACGTCGAGCCTGGTTCGTATGTCATCCAGATCGGTAAATTCCGGTTATAGATATCGGCCGGATACTGCTGATAATCCGCTGGTTCATATCCGGGTCTACTCGCCATACCAATAATTTCACCCGTTTTGGGGTTCATGGCAATTGCAAGCGCCGAGTTGGCCTGGAATTTGACCATGGCCTGATCCAGCTCTCTTTCTATGATGGACTGAATCGATTTATCAATGGTCAGCTTCAGGTTCAGGCCGTCCTTGGGTTCCACATACTTCTCGGATGAGCCCGGCATTAGCCTTCCGGCCGCATCGGACAAGTAGGACACACTGCCATTTAAACCGTTCAGCTTATCATCGTATTTTTTCTCTACACCCGTTAAGCCCTGATTATCAATGCCTGTAAAACCAAGAATATGAGCAGCCAAATCATCATATGGATAGAATCGCTTATTATCCTCAGCAACAACGATACCCGGAAGCTTCAAATCACGGATGTGCTGCGCTTTCTCCATCGTAATTTTGCGGCCACCGGGTTGTAGTCGGACAATCAGTTCTCTTTTCTTAATGGTTGCCAGCACTTTCTCTTCCGTCATCCCTAGCAACGGAGCCAGTGCTCTAGCTGTCGTCTCCGCTTCTTTTACCTGAGCAGGGATCGCCATAATGGTTGGTGTTGTCACATTATAGGCCAGAGAGATTCCATTGCGATCCAGGATCTCTCCCCGTTTGGCTGAATAGGGAATATTACGCCGCCAAGATTCTTCCGCTTTCGCAGACAATTCCGGGCCTTCCCCGAGCTGTACATAAGCAAGCCTGATTACCAGGGCCGAAAATAGCAAAACTAAGATCATTAAACTCCATAACAATCTGCGCCGCAGATTTACGCTTGATCCCTTCACGAAAAGATCCCCCCACTCGTCCCAAAATCATGATTGTGTTCCATTCATGAATATTCGGGACAACCGGGGGTTAGAACAAGCTGTCTGTGATCACTATGGAAGCGAAACCTTATCCGATGGATCGGCAGAAGATTCTGTCTCATTTGAAGGCGCGTTTGTTGCATCCGTTTTGTCCGTTTCTTCGGTGTTCCCTGCTTCGACAGATGCATCCTGCTTGTCGGCTTCATCTCCTGATGTTGTTGGATCAGAAGATTCAGGAGCATCATCGGCTATACCGGTAACCGCCGCTTTGGCTGTCTGCAAGGTGAGCTGAACCGTTCTCTGCTCGCCTGATACCTGCTCCGTTTGCTTCACGACGTACCCTTCGCCTTTAACCGTTACTGCCACTTTCATAAGAGAGAGCACTTCAAGTGCGTCTCGTAGAGATTCACCGGTCAGATCAGGAATCTTCATCTTGCTGCTCTCTTCGGTCAGCAGATAGATTCGTTGGCCCGGATTCATGGATGCACCTGCTACAGGATACTGGCGAATAACACTTTCACCCTGACCAAGCGTCTCATAAGCAATTCCTGCGTTCAGAAGCTGACTTCTGGCCTGCTTCGCTGTTTTGCCTGACAGGTCAGGAGCTTTGGCTTGAACAACTGGAGTTGTTTTGGATTTCTTGTCAGTGGTTTTCACTGTATCTTTCGGGACTCCCATATATTGAAGAGCCTGGCTGGCAATCTTCTTGAATACCGGTGCAGCTGCAGTCCCGCCGCCAATATTGGCGCCATCAGGCTGGTCAATCACAATCAATATCGCGATTTTCGGGTTATTGACGGGTGCAAATCCGATAAACGAAACGACGTCTTTGGATTTACTATACGCCCCGTTGACTACTTTTCTTGCAGTTCCCGTTTTACCTGCAACGCGATATCCTTCGATATAAGCATTGCGCCCGGTACCAATCGCACGATCCGCAACGACCTGTTCCAGATACCCGCTCACCAGTTTGGAAGACTCCTTGGAGATGACCTGGCGAACGACCTTCGGCTTGATGACTTCTGTTGTACCATCATTCGGGTTTTTGATTTCCTTCACTAGATGCGGTTCCATCAATTTGCCACCGTTGGCAATAGCGGAAATAGCGGCCACCTGCTGAATTGGTGTTACCTGTACAAGACCGTGACCGTAAGCAGCTGTAGCGATCTCCGATTTATAGACGAGAGGCCTGATTGGTGAGGCTGCCTCACTTGGCAGATCAATGCCAGTCTTTTTACCAAAACCGAATTCGTCTATGTAGTGACGTAGACGCTCCCCGCCAAGCATACTGTAACCCAAGTTAACAAACGCAATGTTACTTGAGCGTTTAACTCCTTCGAGATAAGAGATCCAACCATAGGTATGACCATTATCGCTAATCGGGAAACCACCGATATACATGCGTTTGGATTCAAAACTTGCATTGGGATCGAACAATTTTTCTTCCACAGCACCTGCCAAGGTAACAATCTTGAATGTTGACCCCGGTTCATAGATGGATTGTGTCGCATGGTTGATGAAGTCCTTCTGATCCGGTGTTTCCCAGTAAGTGTTAGGATTGAAATTAGGCCAGTTAGCCATGCCCAAGATCTCCATCGTATTGGGATCTGCTGCAATGACAGTCATACTTAGCGGATTATATTGAGCAACCGCTTCTTTCATCGCATCTTCAATATAAAATTGGATCGTATCATCGATGGTCAGCGTGAGATTTTTACCATTCTGAGGTGGCAGGTAGTTATCCTGAGAGTCAGGCAGCTTGATGCCCTTTGCATCCTTCTGGGAGTTCAGATAACCATCTGTACCTGTAAGCTGTTCATCATAGGATACTTCCAGACCATTAACAGCCTTGCCATCACGGCTCATGTAACCAAGTATATGAGATGCCAGCGTTTCTTCCGGATAAAAGCGTTTCGACTCTTGTGTCATGACAATGGCGTTCTGGGCTTTGTATTCGTCCTTCAGTTGTTCTCGAAACTCGTCTACTTTTGCAGCCAATTCAGGGCTGATTTTGTAGCCTTCGCTGCGTACTTCACGTTGCTGAAAGAACTTGCCATTTCCCCTTTTGGCTGTTACAAGTGTACGCATTTCGCTCTCGTTTTTGCCCAACAAACTGGACAATTTGTCAATAACCACATCTTCAATCCCAAGCTGATTAATAAGCTCCGGGTTAACAGATACCGTATACGCAGGTGAATCCGTAGCCAGAATGTTCCCCTTCCGGTCTGTAATTGTCCCTCTGCTCGCTTTGATGATCTGTTCACGTTCTACTAAGCCAGCCGCGCGTTCCTGCCAGTCACCGCCATTAACAACCTGGATAAAAAATATTCGAATTACCAATACAAGAAAAAAGAGGGTGATACATCCCCCTATAAACAACGTGCGCATCTTTATTCTTTTTACCATCGGTACACCTCTTTAATTCAGCCTTTTGTATCATTCGATTCCAATGCGACCCCCATCTTGTTAATTGGAAATCACTGTATGGAATGGATATATACAAAATTTTTTACTTATTTGCTGTATCCGAAGATGTTTCCGTACCTGTTGAGCGAGGTACAAAAATGACATCCTTGCCAGAAGCTTCAACGTAACCAAGTTCGCGAGCATTCTCGATAACGAGATTGTTTAGTTTTTCTTTTTCCACTTGCAGATCGGCAATGGTTTTCTCTGCTTCTCTAACGTCAGACAGCGTCGTCTGTGCCTGCTTGTTAATCTCATAGATGTGAGCATAACGCGACATCATTACACCACCAACAGCGATAACTGCGATCAAAGTGATCAAATACAAAAATTTCTCACGTGCCGGAAGACCGGTACGACGGGTCACCACTTTGGTGGTTTCCTTGTACCGCTGCTGGGTCACACGTTCTTGGGACGCTTTTTCCTTAACTGCCAGATTACCACGCGTATATGCCATACTCCGACTCTCTCCTCTACTCTTGGTTTACAGTTTCTCGGCTACTCGCAGCTTAGCTGATCGAGCACGGGAGTTCTCCGCTAGTTCCATTTCCGTTGGAATCAGCGGCTTTCTGTTGACTAAACGCATAAGACCTTTACCGCCGCAGACACACAACGGAAAATCGGGAGGGCATGTACATTTCTCCAGGTAACTGCTAAAGATCTGTTTGCAAATCCGGTCCTCAAGCGAGTGAAAGGTAATTACAGATACACGTCCGCCTGGTGCAAGGCAACGAACAGCTTGATGAAGTCCTTCCTCAAACGCACCCAACTCATCATTGACTGCAATCCGCAATGCTTGGAAGCTGCGTTTTGCAGGATGTCCACCCGTACGACGAGCTGCCGCCGGAATACCTTCTTTGATCAACTCCACCAGTTCGGCCGTAGTCTCAATGCTGGACTGTTTCCGTTTTTCTACAATGACGCGGGCAATTCTTCTAGAGAACTTCTCCTCACCATAGCGATACAAAATCCGGGCAATTTCCTCTTCCGGCCATTCGTTAACAATCTCCTTGGCGGTAAGGAATGCATCCTGATCCATTCGCATATCAAGTGGAGCATCGTGATTGTAGCTGAATCCACGTTCTCCTTCATCGAATTGAGGTGATGATACCCCCAAATCGTACAAAATGCCGTCGACCTGCGGCACGCCATCCTTCATCGGTACATCCAGTTCCTTCAATACCTGTTCCAGATCCCGAAAATTGGTTTTAACCAATGTTATCCGTTCTCCGTATGAAGCCAATTTCTCACGTGCATTATCCAAAGCCCAATCATCCTGGTCAAGCGCGATTAGACGCCCCCCTGGACCGAGCTTGGAAGCAATAACGGAGCTATGTCCGCCACCGCCTAAAGTGCAGTCCACGTATATACCGTCCTGCTTGATGTTTAATCCCTCTGTTGCCTCTTCTTTGAGTACGGTTATGTGGTGAAACAACCTGCACCCCTCCTGACTTTATAGATCAAAATTAAAATCGACCAGCTTTTCGGCAATGTCGTTGAATGCTTCTTCGGATTGATTGAAATAACTCTCCCATATGCCTTTGCTCCAAATCTCCACCCGGTTTGACACGCCAAGAACAACGCAATCTTTGTCTAGCTTGGCATACTCTCTAAGATTGCCCGGCAGATTTACCCTGCCCTGTTTGTCCAATTCACATTCGGTGGCACCCGAGAAAAAAAAGCGGGTAAACGCGCGCGCATCGGATTTCATCAAAGGCAGTGCTTTGAGCTTCTGTTCCATAATCCCCCACTCATCCATGGGGTACACGAAAAGACACTGGTCCAAACCCCGTGTGACAACGAAAGAAGGTCCCAGAGATTCGCGGAATTTAGCCGGAATAATAACCCGACCCTTATCATCAATGCTATGTTGGAACTCCCCCATAAACATTGGCCCACTCACTCCTCACCCGTTTCTCCCACTTTGCCCCACTTTCCACCACCTAAGCATAATAGATTCGCACTGAAAAATCAAAACCCTTCTTGCTTGCTTGAGTTTTTTTAGTTTAATAATCGCAAAAAAAACGTCCTTGACCCTGTAAATCAGGATCAAAGACGTTTCTCGGGTACGAAATAATCGCACGTACACCCGCATATGAACCATATCATCAATAAACTATTCTAAACTCTTTGAATCACTTAATCAGCTTGTAATTATTGGATACATCTTAAAATTTCCAGCTATCCAGGTATTTTTCCTGCTCAGCCGACAGGGAGTCGATGCCAATATTCAGGCTTTCAAGTTTGTAGCTGGCAACCTGTTGATCAATGTCATAAGGTACATTAACAACGTTTTTACCCAGTTCAGCATAATTTTCACTTACATAACGCAGACCTAGCGCCTGAAGAGCAAATGTCGTATCCATAATTTCGGCAGGGTGTCCATCCGCTGCACCAAGGTTAACCAGACGGCCTTCAGCCAGCAAATACATTTTCCGGCCATCTTTGAAGCGATACTCTTCAATGTTGCGACGTACAGTACGAATTGAATCCGAACGTTTAGCAAGTTCAGGTTTGTTCACTTCGACGTCAAAGTGTCCTGCATTGCTCAGAATCGCTCCATCCTTCATCACATCGTAATGTTCACCTGTGATCACATCTTTGTTGCCCGTAACAGCGATGAAGAAATCACCCAATTTGGCTGCTTCCACCATCGGCATAACCCGGAATCCGTCCATATGTGCTTCTACCGCTTTGATTGGATCGATCTCGGTTACAATAACATTTGCACCCAGCCCTTTGGCGCGCATCGCTACACCTTTACCACACCAGCCGTATCCAGCTACTACCACATTTTTTCCTGCTATCACCAGATTGGTTGTACGGATGATGCCGTCGAACGCAGACTGACCTGTACCGTAACGGTTGTCAAACAAGTATTTGCAATAAGCGTCATTAACTGCAACCATCGGGAACCGCAGTTGGCCTTCTTTTGCTAATGCTTTCAGACGAATAATACCTGTTGTCGTTTCTTCTGCTCCCCCACGAATCGTTGCGGCAAGATCAGGACGTTCGGATGCAATGATCGTTGCAAAGTCTCCGCCATCATCAATAATCAGGTCAGGTTTTACTTCAAGCGCCCGGAGCTGCAATTCCTTGAACTCCACAGGATCCGGATTATGTTTGGCATATACCGTAACCCCATCCTCCACCAGAGCTGCACACACATCATCCTGTGTTGACAATGGGTTACTGTGCGTAATGGTGACTTCTGCACCACCAGCTTGGATGACTTTTGCCAGATAGGCTGTTTTGGCCTCCAGATGAAGACAAATGGCAACCTTCAGACCCTTAAACGGCTGATCCTGCTCAAATTGGCGACGAATGCGGTTCAATACCGGCATATGCGCTTCTACCCAGTCAATTTTCAGATGACCTTCCGAAGCGAGTCCCATATCCTTAACAATACTGTTTTGCAATGCAGGTGTAGTCATTCCTTTTCCTCCTCGATTATATATTCCTTCTATTATTAAAGGCCACTATAGTGTGATCACTTGATGTTCTCCACGGAATTCACGCTGACTTTCTATCAGTTCATCAATCCATTTGGTACCATAACGGTTCAGGTAAAAGAGTGCATTATGTACTCGTTCCTGCGGTTTATTCATTGGAAAGAGTGAATTTTGCATCCCATTCCAGTGTCTGAGACTCACGTTATGTTTATCCTCAATCGCTTTATGTGTCTTCTGCTTCAGATACTGCATTTGTTCATTAATTTTGGTCAGATTGGTAGCTCCAATTCGGTCCAGACCTGGATCGATTTCCGTGATCTGATCAAGCAATGGACGATAAAGATCGGCAAATGCTTGCTGGACTTTCTCAAATTGTTCATCTACCTGGAATGTCTCCTGCTGTGCTAACCAACGTTCCTTCTTCTCTTCCATACGATATTGAACATCCTGGAAAGATAGCCCATAGTGCTTCATATGTTTGTGATGAACATCTTCCATGATGGTGAAGGACAAGCGTGGTAACAAGATAGGCATCTGCACACCGAACTGACGGAAGGCTTCCCGCGTTAATCCCCAGTATGCGATCTCTCCCTGACCCAAAATGACAGCTGCTACAGGTAAAATGGAGTCCTGCATTAGTGGTCTGGTCAACACATTGTTGCTGAACCGCTCAGGATACTCCTCAAGTTCCTGAAGCAGACGCTCTTCTGTAAATGAAACCAGACCTTTACGGTCACTAAACAAACCATCTTTTAACATCAGAAGCAAACGTGCTCCTTCATGAATGTAAAACAGATTAGCCCCATCTTCCGATACTTCAGCTGGCATTGCATATCCGGCTTCTTCTAATGCAGAAGCACCTTGTGTGTATGCTTTGCGTAATGGCTCATTGTCACGAATCAATCGTTCAAATACAGGCCGTTCAAGTCTGCGTAGAGCTGGATCAGCAGCATCCATCAGGATAAGCCCACTGCTGCCAAACAATGCAGATATCAGCCTGGCAAATGCATCACTGAGATTCGAACTGGACTTATGGATCTCGGTGATTAGTTTCATCAATTGTGGTTTATGAACTGTATCCGGTAACAGCTGCTCCAACTGCTCCAACACAGTCACCCACTGTTCCGTTTCAATCCGGACATAACTCACAGAATCTCTTCCTGCGAATCGCCCTTGTAACTTGAGCTTTGTCATGTCTCCACGGGAATCAGGCAAGTACGTGTGGTTCACTTCATCCCAGTCATGGTCTTCACCTGCGATCCAGAATACAGGCACCACCGGGCGTTTTAGCCTTTTCTCTGCTTCACGTGCAGCCGTAATTACACTGACCGCCTTGTATATTACAAACAAGGGTCCGGTTAGAAGACCGCTTTGCTGTCCTCCCGTAACAACCAATGCATCTTGTTCCGCGAGACGTGTGATCGATTCATGTACTGCATCATGATCATTGACCCGCTTATTATATAGACGTAGATACTCTGCCAGGCTTTGACGGGTTATACGTGTGTTCTCTGATTGGTCCAGCCAATCGGCACGTGCATGAAGCCCCGATTCCCAGCGAATGTCATATTCGTAAAGGGCTCGCGCAGCATCTTTTGAACAGACATAGTCTTCTGCAAGTCGTGTTCCGCTGCGAAGTGCCTCGATAATACCTTTCATGAGGTCTGCCTCCTATTCTGCTTCAAAGAGCCTTTCTTGATTGTACCGATTCAAGGGCTCTTCGTCAAAAGAAAGTAATTAAATACAAAAAAAACCGCCGAACAGGTCGGCGGTTGATATGCATGAATAATAGCATATTGATTTGTGCATTTTTTATACGTAAGGTTCTGCCACCCAGTGACCCTTGGAAATCTCAATCAATTGAGCATTCTCCAAGTTATAAGGGTCATTAGCAGGACCGCCCGATCCATTATGCATTGGGCCGACTTGTTCATCAGGCAGCAAAATGCGACGTTTATTCGCTTCCACTTCCGGATCAGGTACAGGGATCGCAGCCAGCAATGTTTTGGTGTAAGGGTGTATAGGATTAGCATACAGTTCTTCACTCTCTGCTAATTCCACCACTTTTCCCATGTACATTACAGCTACCCGGTCACTGATATGTTTAACCATGGACAAGTCATGCGCAATAAACAGATACGTCAAGCCGAGACGTTGCTGAAGCTCTTCAAGCAATTTAACGACCTGAGCCTGAATCGATACGTCCAGTGCAGACAATGGCTCATCACAGATGATGAATTTAGGGTCTACAGCCAGCGCACGAGCAATCCCGATCCGTTGTCTTTGACCACCAGAGAATTCATGTGGATAACGGAGTGCATGGCTTGGGTTCAAGCCTACCAAATCAAGCAACTCTTCCACTCTTCTCTTCCGTTCCTTTGAACTGGAAGCCAAACCATGAATATCAAGTGATTCACCGATAATATCCATAACGTTGAAACGTGGGTTCAAAGACGCGTACGGATCCTGGAAAATCATCTGCATATCTTTACGCATTTCTTTCATTTTGCGTGGAGACAATTTGTAGATATCTGTTCCATTGAAGTTAACATTTCCGCCTGTTGGCTCATAAAGACGAAGAATCGTACGGCCTGTTGTAGATTTACCACAACCAGACTCACCTACAACCCCAAGTGTTTCGCCTTCAAAAATATCAAAGCTGACATCATTAACCGCTTTGAGAACATTGCCTTTACCCAAATTGAAGTATTGTTTCAAATTCTTCACTTGGACCAGCGGCTTGTTGGCACCTTTGATAATACCAACTGGAGCAGGTTTTTCTTTCTTAGGCTCGTCCAGGCGTGGAAGAGCATTCAGCAATTTGATCGTATACGGGTGCTGAGGATTGCTGAAGATTTCGGCAGTTGTTCCTGTTTCAACAACCTCGCCTTCCTTCATAACAACAACCCGGTCACACATCCCTGCTACTACACCGAGGTCATGCGTGATGAGCATGATCGATGTTCCAAGCTTCTGCTGCATATCTTTCATCAAATCGAGGATCTGAGCTTGAATGGTAACGTCAAGCGCCGTAGTTGGTTCATCCGCAATCAGAAGAGAAGGACGACATGCAAGGGCAATCGCGATCATGGCACGCTGACGCATACCACCGGAAAATTGGTGTGGGTAGTGATTCATACGCACGTTCGCATCTTTGATGCCTACAAGCTCAAGCATTTCCAAAGCTCTTTTTTCCGCTTCTTTTTTGGACATATTTTGATGCTTACGCAATACTTCAGTAATTTGTTTACCTACTTTAATGGTAGGGTTCAATGAAGTCATCGGATCTTGGAAGATCATGCCGATATCTTTACCACGGATGGATTCCATCTGTTTATCCGTTTTATTCAGCAGATCCTGCCCATGAAAAGTAATCTCTCCGCTTTTGACTTTCGAAGGCGGGGAGGGAATCAATTTCATGATGGTTTGGGCAGTAACACTCTTACCACTACCAGATTCACCTACGATCCCCAGCGTCTCTCCTTTGCCAAGTTCAAAGCTCACATTTTTAACGGCATCAAATTCACCCGAACGCGTCGAGAACGACACACTCAAGTCTTTGACTGTTATAATCGGCTCCATAATCCCACCTCCTATTTCTATTTACGTAATTTCGGATCAAGCGCGTCGCGCAGACCATCACCAAGCAAGTTAAATGCGAGCATTGTCATAACCATCAGACCTGCAGGGAACCACATCCGCCAAGGATACAGCGTCCAGCCTGTTAGAGCGTCGTTGATCATTGAACCCAGGGAAGATCTTGGTGCCGAAACCCCCAAGCCCAGGAAGCTCAGAAACGCTTCTGCGAAGATGGCATTTGGAATGGACAAAGTCAATGTAACAAGAATGGGTCCAATAGCATTTGGCAATAAATGACGGAAGAGTTGACGTCCTGTGCTTGCGCCCATGGAACGAGCAGCAAGAATAAAGTCTCTATTTTTGAGTTGCATAATCTCACCACGTACAATCCAGGACATACTGATCCAGCCTGTAATGGTGAGGGCAATGATAATAGTTGTCAAACTCGGCTCCAATACAACCAGCAACAGGATAACAACGAGCATGTATGGCAGGGAGTACAGAATCTCGGAGAACTTGTTCATGATACCATCAACACGCCCACCATAGAAGCCCATAATCGCTCCGTATATCACACCGATGATAAGGTCAATCAAAGCTGCTGCCAAACCTACAGTAAGAGACACACGTGCACCTATCCAGGTTCTCACCCACACGTCGCGACCTAGTTCGTCTGTACCGAACCAGTGCTCAGCACTAGGGGCTGCATTGGCATTAAGCAGATCATTGGAATAATAAGTATAATTTGAGAATAACGAAGTTGGACCAATCAAAGAGAAAATGACAACAAGGACTAGAACACTCAAGCTGATCATAGCAGCCTTGTTGCTTGCAAGTCTGTACATAGCGTCTTTAAATAGCGATACACTTTCTTGCGATTTCAACGCTGCCTGACTATCCAGGCCTGTGTTCGCCGTTTCATTATTGTTGTTATTCTTGCCAGACAACGTTATGCCCCCTTCCGGCTTTCCAGCTTAATTCTAGGATCAATCAGTACGTAAGCAATATCTGTAAGGAAACGTGCAAACATCAAGAGAATGCCATAGAAGATGGTAATCCCCATAATCATCGTATAATCACGATTCGTAATACTCTCTACGAATACTTTACCAATACCACCAATGTTAAAGATCTGTTCAATAACAACAGAACCCGTAATAATGTTCGCTGTCATTGGACCTACATAAGTAACTACTGGCAAAATACCGTTGCGCAAAACGTGTTTGAACATAATAGCCGGCCATTTCAAACCTTTGGCTTTGGCTGTCTTGATGTAATCTGCATGCAACACTTCCAACATGCTTGAACGCGTCAAACGTGCGATAAAGGCAATTGGTGATGCCGACAGCGCTGCAACCGGGAGCACATAGTCGAGCGGCCCGTCGAAGCCCATAACGTTAAACCAGCCGAGTTTGAATGCAAAAAGATATTGCAACAGGGAAGCAAGCAAGAAACTCGGTACAGCGATCCCAATAACAGCGAAGATCATGGTCACATCATCAATCAGCTTACGATGGTAAACTGCGGCAAGAAGCCCCAGTAGAACACCCACAATAATAGAGATAATGATCGCAAAGATTCCCAGCTTCAGAGAGGCTGTAAATGTTTGAGTGATCATGTCGGATACTTCCTGATTCAGGTATTTCATCGAAACCCCGAAATCACCCTTGAGAATTCCACCCATATACTTCAGGTATTGTTCATACATCGGCTTGTCCAGACCATATTTAACTTCCAAAAGCGCCCGAATTTCAGGTGATACTTTTTTCTCGGATGTAAAAGGGTCACCCGGGATAGCTTTCATCAGGAAGAAGGTTGCTGATGCGAGTATGAAAAGCGATAGCAGCATAAATAGCAGTTTTTTCAGCACGTACTTAACCAACCCTTGCACACCTCCACAAACAATATTTTGTATACAAATCGATTGTAGAATTAGACAGAAATAAAGTCCAATCCATTTATCGGAAATTTCAAGAATTATAAGGAAAATCGATGCACAAACAAAAAAATCGGGATATATATGGAATTCCACATATATATCCCGAAGTTATCATATGGACTTCAGAACAACTTATTTCTCTTCCAGATATGAACGAGTGAAGTCAATCGCTCCACTGAAATCAAGTTGCACGCCTTTCAGATAAGGCTTGGTCAAAGCTACGTTAGTGTAGTAATAGATCGGCATTACTACCATTTCATCTTGAATCAGGATTTTCTCTGCATCGGCAAAAGCAGCCATACGTGTAGCAGCATCCGCTGATTTTACAGTTTCTTTAACATCTTTGTCAAACTGTTCGTTGCTGAATTTAGTATCATTGTTTGTGTTACCTGTTGTCCACATTTCCAAGAAGTTGTATGGATCGTTATAGTCTGCAGACCAGCCCGCACGAGCGACTTGGAAGTTTTGGTTTTGACGGTTCTCAAGGAATACACCCCACTCTTGGTTTTCCGTTTTCACGTCAACACCAAGGTTTTTCTTCCACATGTCAGCAACAGCAAGAGCGATCTTCGCGTGATTATCACTAGTGTTGTAGATCAGCGTTACCGCTGGCAGTGTAGTGTAGCCTTCTTCTTTCATACCTTCAGCAAGCAAAGCTTTAGCTTCATCCATATTTTCAGTGAAGTAGTCATCTTTGTGCTCGTCACGGAACTCAGCTTTTTCACCGCGGATACCTGGAGGTACATATCCGAATGCTGGAATTTGTCCACCTTGTGTTACTTTATCAACAATCAGTTGACGCTGGATCGACATTGCAAAAGCCTTACGGATTTTAACATTGTTGAAAGGTGCTTCATGCACGTTGAACTGATAGTAGTACGTACTTGCAATACCAGTAACTTTAAACTCGTCCGGCAATTCCGCTTTTAGAGAAGGAATTTGGTCTGTTGGGATCTCACCATTCGGATGACCAGTGTAGTCCAATTGTCCTGATTTGTAAGCTTGCAACTCGGAAGCACTGCTGCTTGTCAGAGACATGTTAATTTCAGACAATTTGATGTCGGAAGCTGCATGGTAGCCTTCGTTTTTCTTCACAACAATTTTTTGACCTTTAGCGTATTGATCCATAGTGAACGGTCCGTTAACGATCATGTTTTTGTAGTCTGTGAAGAATTTGTCATTAGTGTCAGCAGATTTGTGTACTGGGTAGTACGTATAGAATGCTGTCAGACCCAAGAAGTAAGGTGTTGGGTTTTCCAATGTTACTTCCAGAGTGTGCTCATCCGTAGCTTTAACACCTACTTGAGAGAAATCTGTGATTTTAGTACCTTTATATTTTTCGTCTTTGCTCAGGTTGTAACCCTCAGCACCTTTGATGTAATACAATTGGTAAGCATAAGGAGAAGCCGTTTCCGGTTTCAAAGCACGTTCCCAAGAACGTACAAAGTCTTCAGCAGTGATTGCATCACCATTGCTCCATTTTGCATCCGGGTTCAGGTTGAAAACATATTTCAAACCATCTTCGGAGATTTTCCAGTCTTTAGCTACGCCTGGTGCTTCTTTGCCATCAGCGTCGATACGAACAAGACCTTCATACAAAAATTTCAGAACAGTGTTGGTTTGGCTGTCTTTTGCTTGAGCCGGGTCCAACGTAGGAGGTTCAGCTGACAGGTTGATTTTCAGGGTTTGATCTTTTGCGAGACCGCTTTCCTCGCCTGCAGAACCAGTTCCTGGGTTGTTTTTGCCTTCATCTTTCGATCCGCACGCTGCAAGTACGGTACCGAACGCCAAAATCAGCGTCAAAAGGACTAATAGACTTTTCCTTTTCATCTAACACGTTCCCCCTAGATTGATGTAGTTTATGTTTATAGATTATACAACCACCGGTCAAAAAAATCTACATTACTTTTTCAGAAAGTAATGTTTTTTTCAGTATTCGACAAAATCGACACATTTTTTAGGCCTTTTGCGTTATGTATTCTCACATCAACTTCATGAAGTATCTAAATAATCCAAATATAGTAAACAAAATATAGCCAAAACTCATCATGATAAAAGCCATGCGCCAAACGGCCCGGAACATTCTACCCCCATCGACCCTCCCTTTAAGTCTATTTTGAGCCCCCCCGATAAATCCAAGCGCTAGTAGTATAAGCAAAAGCGTTAAATAAAAGCCAAAATTAGAGTCAAATGTTAAGTTGAATAACGCCGATACAGAGAAAATTAGAAATACCGTTGTAACATCCATTGCAGTCCGTAATGCAGCAGGCTTATCTTTCTTCCATCCGTACATCACCCAGTAGACAATAACGAATGGAAAAAACGGTAGTATGCTCAGCACAATAAAGAAACCCATCAACTCACTCCTTCCGGTTGCATTCCTTCAATTAGATGAACCAGTATTTCATGCATTGGAGCAGCCAAGCCGCACCGACACGCCATGCTTACAATTTGTCCGTTGATCGATTGCACCTCTGTTCGTTGTCCATGAAGAACATCCGAAAGCATGGAGGATGTGTTAGAGGCTGTGGAGCGGCAGACGGACAGGATATGTTCCCATATATCCGAGTCCAATTGTATACCTTTCGCTTGATATACCGCCATTCCCTCATCATAGAGCTGACGCATCAGGGTGATTCGCTTTTCATTCGTAATTAAATCACCATTGGGTAGACGCCATAGGGCCGTAAGAGGGTTAATGACCGCATTGATTAGCAGCTTCCTGTAAATCAGCTTATCGATTTCATTCGACACTGTACAGTCAAATCCTGCCTGCTGCAAAAGTCCCGGTAGACTATTGGATTGATCTTGATCCATTTGAGCCAAATTCGAGTTAATCAAATATGTACTTTTACCCAGCCAGGTTTCTCCTTTGCCTGCACGTATGACCCCACCTTGCTCACGTTTCGCCCCTTCAGTTGTTATGACACTATATATGTTGGAATGGGGCATAGCCGCTTCTAGTTTTTCCAAATGGCCAACCCCGTTTTGAAAACAGGCGATGTTCATGGCTTGATCTTTTAATATATCGATTTCACGTATGACATGATCTATTCCCGTCTGCTTGACCATTAATAATAACCATTCCCCGGGCGAATGCTGCCATACTTCAGATAACTCCTTAATCGGTTTAGCCTGAACAAGGCCGGAAGGGATCCGTATTGTCTTTTCCCGCTCGGTTATCCTCAACCCGTCTCTGTTTAGTTGGTCAGCCTGTTCAGCCGTTCTGGTCCAGAACCGAACCTGGAAACCTGCAGCCTGGAGCTTCCCGCCATACAAAAGACCCAGTGACCCCGCTCCTATTACGTCAATGAACATACTAAAGCCCACCTCCCCCTGCTTCCATACTCGCTATCTTCTATAATAGAACAAAAAAAGAAAACAAAAAACCCGTCATGCCCGCCGTTATGTAACGGAGGTGTGACGGGTCCTAATCTAATACTGATAATCAAGCACTGTTTGCTGTTATTCAATTCGTTCCAAATTCCCGTTAGCATCCATTTTGAAGCGCGTTTTGAGCTCTTCTTCCTCTTCTGACAAAAATGCGAGTCTGCGAGCCCGATCCATAATCTGAATCAGTGCTTTATAATCGTCGTTCACGACACGATAATCAGTCTGTACCTCATTCACTTCCTTGGACAGACGGTCATTCTCACTGCGCAGTTCAAGAAGTTCATCCTCTTTTTCACGCAACTCCTTCTCAAGCATTTTAAGCTGACGGCCGTTCTCCTGCACCGTGCCCTTCCATTGTCTCAGGAATCGAATTACCGCATCAATGGAAAGCGATTCTTCCGAGATCCCATCCGCTTTATACAGATTTTCTTCTGTATCCAGTGTAGACAAAGCGGCCACCTGCGGACCCAGCAATGCTGGCTGTTTTCGGAGATAGCTCCGTTTCTGGCGTTGAGCCTTGGCATTGCTAATGGCAGACTCATACTTTTTACGCACACAGCTGTTCCAGCGAAAACCGCAAGCGGCAGAGGTTCTGCCTATTTTTTCGCCTACCTCTTCAAAAGCGGCCAGTTGTGTACTCCCTTCCCGAATATGACGCAAAGTAACCTCAGCCAATATCAAATCATCCTCTGTACTCCAAGCATCCTGTCTCACTGCAGTCATGCTATAATACCCTCCTAACAACATCCTAAAATAACCGTCCCCATTACCGGGTCTCCCGGCATGTGAATTAGGTATAAAAGCTGCTTCATTCATTCTTATGCCTCTCATAGAGTTCATAGAATTGATTTCATACTAAAATGTATTTCCATATTTATGCGTGTTCATACGTTACACATGCAAAAGAAACTATTCTTTAGATCCTTGCGG
This sequence comes from Paenibacillus hebaui, assembly GCF_051934385.1. Lineage (NCBI taxonomy): Bacteria > Bacillati > Bacillota > Bacilli > Caryophanales > Paenibacillaceae > Paenibacillus > Paenibacillus hebaui. Next base: position 5,061,886 of record NZ_CP196836.1, read on the forward strand.
TCAAAAAAAGAATTCGCTTTCATATCCAATTTTGTTTACACCTTTTTCCTTTCTCGGTATAATGTTATGTAGACAATCTATGATCGTATATAGGAGAGGAGGACTTACCGTGGCACGCATGTTTCGGGTACTCGGGTTCTTCACGCTTGCGATTGGCCTGATGGCTTTTGCGGGAGATCTGGTCGAAATGGCTTTGCTTTTTTTCCTGCAGACTGCGTTTTTTGTCATTTTGGGATATTTGAAATTTACCGAACGAACGTACATATTGCTCTTCTGGGGTTATATGATCGTGACATTCACAGGGTTCAGCTACTGGACCGTATTCCAAATGGATTTGCCGCTCTAATCCGCCAGCAGCATCAAAGCGATCCGGCTACAGTCGGATTGCTTTTTTGTCATTTTCTAATTAAATGATTGTTCGTGGGGTTATGTAACCACTAAGGATATTTTGCGTATTGGTTTCATATATTGTCTGGGAGAGATAGCCTATACTCATGATATGATATCGAGATATGAAAGGAGAATGATGGGTGAAACGTCGATACGGCATTCTTGCCTTCCTAGTAAGCATTATATTATTGATCCAGCTACCATCGACATATGCCTATGGAGAGTCTTCACCTCAGGATACACGCGAAATACTGCAAAAAAGCCTATCCATCGTCGAAATCGATCATGAGATCGAGCGTATTGCAGAAAGGCAGAAGCAGCTGGATACACAACTTCAGACGTTATCGGTCCAACTTGAGGAACAGGAAGAGCAGATACATATTCAGCAAGATCGGGCTGGGGCTGTGGTGAGGTCCTATTATACCGGCGAACGTGATAGCCTGCTTATGACGGTTCTTGGTGCAAGATCATTTAAAGATCTGTTTATTCTGTATGATTACTATCAGATTATTATTGGCAGGGATCAGGCTGTTCTGGACAAGTACCAGGATCGTTATCGCAGTATGCAGCAGACTTCCACACAAATTCGTCAGACGACAGCAGAATTATCTGAAATGAAGACGAATCTTCAAAATCAGCGGGAACGCGTAATTGCATTGCAAAAAGAAGTAGACAACAAAGTAGCCGCCAGCGGAGATGCGGCAGCGATTCAAAAACTGATGGATGAACTGACCCTCTATTGGGAGAACATCGGTATATACGAGGTCAAACGTTACTTCAAAGCGTTGGCGTCGGCCATGCAGAACTTGCCGGACTTTATTCAGGAACAAAACGGAGGAATATCCACTACCGGAACAACGTACACGATTCAAATTGGGGAAGATGAACTTAATACATTTCTACGTTCACAGAATTCCATCTTTGAGGACTTTGCCTTTCAGTTTGACGAAGGTCGCATTACCGCTTCAGGCCAGCGTGATCAGTTGCAATTAAGCATTGAAGGACATTATACAGTAGAGAATGAACCTCAAAACTCCATTCGTTTTCATGTAGACAAACTTGTCTTTAACCAATTTGAACTACCTGATACTACACGTCGTATGCTGGAGCGGGAATTCGATCTCGGGTTTTACCCTCAGAAAATTCTATCCTTTGTCAAAGCGACCGATGTCTCGACAAGTGAAGGTGTACTAGAAGTAAAGCTGGCTATTTCATTTTGATGAGGCCTCAGTAACAATAACACTGTTTACGTATTGATTAGCTGTAACCTCTCCTTTGAGAAGTTGTTGGACCTTCTTCTGGAATGCAGGCGAATATACGAGGTTTTCATTCATTATAGTTGGTACTGATTCTATTGGAAGCCACAACTTTACATCAGCCATATCATATTGATTTGTCAGCTTCTGTGACTCCAGATCTAGTTCCTTTTGCTTTGCGGGCAATCGGTGCGCCTGTTGGTACCATTCCGACTGTACTGCAGAAGAAGTCATACCTTCAATCCATCTGCTCGCCTCGTCCGCTTCAAGTGACCCCGCTGCGATAACAAGACTTCTTGATCTTAAGGGTTCCAACACATCGAGGGCTAACCTCTCTGTTGAACCTTTTTGGTCAGCATCACTTTGATGTTCATTCAACAAACGCGACAATAACGTAACAATCATCGGAGTCCCCTTTTGATTTACAGTGGAAGAGAGTACTGGATTCGTTGTGTCAACTGCAATATGCGGCTGGATCTGATCCAGTAGTTCTATTACTTGTTGATATCCCTCCGTTTGAGAGGATGTTAGAGCTTTTTTAAGTGTATTGGGTGCCATCCCTGGATCAAACTCATTCAACCACACATTGGCTGCAAGAGGGTCATTCATGTTTATTGTGATTAAATCCGATGCATCTGGAGAAGCTTGTTGTATCAGTTGGATCCACTGATCCTTGTTTTCTGGCAAACTTTCCAGACCAGCCTCATCTAGGAATGAAGAGTGCGCCGCGAGTACATAAGAGTCCAAGTCAAACGGCATTCCCCACTGATACCCATTCCACTCTGTCATCTCCCTCAAACCAACCACTGTCTCTCCCAGAGACTTGGACAGCGTTGTACCGTTTAACGGATATAAATGCCCTCTTTTGGCATGATATTGAACTTCCGCGCTATCCAGAAGAATAACATCTCCGCTCTCGCCTACCAAAAATTCATTATTAAGCACACGCTTATATGTATCTGGCTTTAGATTACGAATACGGATCTCCACAAGTTGCGAAGCGGCTACTTTATTTGCTAACTGTTGAAACAACTGAAACTCTGTCTCAGTCATTGAAACTACAACCTCTACAGGTGAATGAGTGTCCTCATTACGGGATGAAGTATTAGGAAACGAATCTTTTTCCTCGTCCCGTTCCTGATTAAGCTGTGTCCCTCTGAAGTCAAAACTCGGTGACAGGATGGTTAACGAAAGCAATAGTACTGCAAACAGAACAACCTGATGTCTACGCCTCATTAACTTCCCCTCCTTTATACCCTAATTTTTTCCTGCAATATTCATTGTAACAAATACATAGTGCTCTTGTCCTACCCTGCTAAAAATCATTTTTTCGGTATTTTGCATACTCTGAGCATATCTAGTTCTGTGTAATAACTCATTGTTATTTTTTCAGCAATAAAAAAACCGGCTCAGGAGCCGGTTCAATCAAAACATTTTCCGGGAAATAAAAATTCCCACTCTTTACAACAAATCCGCTGCAAGCTGAGCCAGCTTGGAACGTTCTCCTTTTTCCAACATAATGTGTCCGCTGATCCCCTCTTGCTTGAATCGTTCCACGATATATGTTAAACCATTACTCGCCGAATCCAGATAGGGGTGGTCAATTTGCTCAGGGTCACCCATCAAAATAATTTTACTGCCCTCGCCTACCCTTGATACAATGGTCTTCACTTCATGGCGAGACAGGTTCTGGGCTTCATCGATGATGATGAACTGTCCAGGTATGGACCGTCCACGAATATAAGTGAGAGCTTCAACTTGAATACTGCCAAGCCCCATCAAAATTTTATCGATATCCCCTGCTTTTTTGGTGTCAAACAAGAACTCCAGATTATCATAAATCGGCTGCATCCATGGACGCAGCTTCTCCTCCTTCTCTCCAGGCAGGTAACCGATATCTTTTCCCATCGGAACGACAGGACGAGCAATCAATAATTTTTTGTATTTATGATCATCTTCCACTTTTAGCAAACCTGCAGCAAGTGCCAACAAGGTTTTCCCTGTTCCTGCCTTTCCTGTAATCGTGACAAGTGGAATGTCATCATTCAGTAGCAGCTCCAGAGCCATTCGCTGTTGCGCGTTACGTGCGCTGATGCCCCAGACATTATCATTACTCAGGAAAAGCGGCTCCAGTTTCGTTCCCTCTGTATTTACTTTGAGCAGCGCCGATTTGTTCGTTCCCATCTCATCCTTGAGAATGACAAATTCATTCGGATAAAGCGAGTAAGACAACTGTAACGGTTTGATTGGTAGAAAACGATATGTGTAAAACTCATCAATGACCGACGGGTGAACCTTCAGGGCCGTATAGCCTGGATATAATTCACTCAGTCCTGCCGTCCGATCCGATAAGTAATCCTGTGTGAACAGACCAAGTACGTCCGCTTTGATACGCACAAGTACATCCTTACTGACAAGCACCACTTGACGTTCGACTACTTCTTTTTCATTCTCCTCAATCTGATAATTCAGAGCGACAGCCAAAATCCGATTATCATTGGACACTTCGCCAAACATTTCCTGAACCTTCACGAAACTCCGATGATTGAGTTCTACTTTCAGATTGCCGCCATTAGCCAAAGGTACCCCGCTGTGCAGGTGACCCAGTTCACGTAACCCATCGAGCAGCCTCGATACATTACGGGCATTACGACCAATTTCATCGGCATTTCTTTTTTTGGAGTCGATCTCCTCCAGTACAACCGCGGGAATGATTACCTCATGTTCCTCAAAGGAAAATATGGCATTGGGGTCATGCAGAAGCACATTGGTATCCAATACAAAAATCTTTTTCATTCAATCCCCTCCAAAGCGGCGTCGTTAAAGGCATGGGCTGGAACGTAAACTCGGGAATGTTGGATGAATCCTTGTATTACCCTGAAAGGCAAGTCCGTTTCCCTTCATTCCCGAGTTCATCTTGAACGTGTGATCTTTCAACAGCGGCATGGACAATCATGCTCCCATACATAAATGTATTCGACTAGGACATAATAATTGTCAACCATTCTGAAAAACTCCAAGAAAGGATGAACATTTATGAAAGTATGGGTGTGTACACTGCTTCTGATCTGTATACTTACAGGCTGCAACAACACCTCTCGTAGTGCTTCACAGGAGCCGCATATGACGCATCCAAGAAGTTACGGAGGCAATATTGCAACACGGCAAGATCAACAAAATGGGTCCCAACCGATCTATACACAAGAAGATCGGATGAATCCTTCACGTTTGGACCGTTTCAATGAGAATACAGGTGAAGTCCATGATACGAACATTGCCGATGATGCAGAGAATGGCCGGATGCCAAATGATAAACGAATTAATCACCTTAAAGCCCTTGCCAAGCAAGTGGAAGGTGTCAAAGATGCAAACTGCGTTATACTCGGTAATACAGCCGTGGTTGGCATTGATGTTGATGGTGAACTCGAACGAGCTCGGGTAGGTACCATTAAGTACTCTGTTGCCGAAGCCCTTCGTAAAGACCCCGAAGGAGTGGATTCCATTGTTACTGCAGACGCCGATGTAACAGAGCGAATCAAAGAAATTGGTGAACATATTCGTCAAGGGCATCCGATATCCGGTTTTGCTTCCGAACTCGCTGACATGGTGGGACGAATCATTCCCCAACTGCCCAAAGACGTCAAAGTGCGCCAAAATCCGGATAAACAGGTGGATCAAGAACAACAAATGCAGCAGCTGCATTCTTCTGACAAAAAACAACAAAAAGCCCAGTGATCTCTCACTAGGCTTTTTTCATGGCAGCAAAAACCTGCTCATCTAATTTCTCAGCAGCACGCTGATCATATATTTTGACATATTGAGGCACAGAGGACAGTTGAGCTCCATAGAACAGGGCATTCCTCACCGCTTCAATGGTAATATCGAAACAGCACATGTTGAATGGAACATCCTGCAAGGGGTTTTGTCGTACTGAAGCACGTCCGTTAACCGCATATACCATCTCTTCTCCAAAAATGGTGACGGTAATGAGCGGATTCACCATCATATTGTTCACAAGACGTGAACGATGATCAATAGCCACACGAAGAGTAGCAGCATTCTCCGCATAAATCCAGGAGATCGCTGTTGAAGTCGGACCTCCGGATTCCACATCCACGGTGCTCAGGAGCACAAAGGTCTCATTCTTAAATTGCTGTAAAAGAGATTCAGTCAATTGTGTGACGGCTTCGGACATTCAACCAGCCCCCTAACCTTCTTTATGCAATTCTTAATTCTTTGTTGATATTATTATAGCATACCACCAAACCTGCTTCCAATCCCAAATGACTGGATGTTATTCAGCAGCAGGTGACGCCGTTACTTTGCCTGAAAGTGTATCCTGCAAAGCCTGCTTCGCATTGGCAAGTTCCGTTTCATTAATATAAACATATGGACTTCTCCACTCTCCGGTTACTGGCGTATAGTGAACATCCGATTTGGAAATATTCCAGTAGGTGGAGATGAAGTTTTTCATCTGCTCGGATTCCACATCTGTCGTCATATTTTTGTCAACAGCACCAATTACTTTGCCAATCTTCGTTACGCCACCCAGTGATTTCAACTGATCAAGCATGGAATTCAGCACTTGATTCTGACGTTTATTTCGATCAAAGTCATTCGATTCGGCTGTTTTTGGACTACAATTCGATTTGCGGTAACGGACAAAATCCAATGCCTTCTTCCCATCCAGATGCTGTGCGCCAGTTACCAGATTAATATCGGTACCATCCGCTGTATCCCTGTAACACATATTTTTATCCACCGTCACATCCACACCGCCCACGGCATTGACTGCATCACGGAATGCTTGGAAGTTCAGGACAGTGGTATAATTGATATCCACATCCAGGTATTTACCCATCATTTCTTTCATCTGTTCCTCTGCATTTTTGCCAGAGGTTTTTTCTTGGGCTTTAAATTTAGGATAATAGGAATTCAACTTGTTCGCTTTGTATCCATCCAACTCCATACGTGTATCCCGAGGTAAAGATACAATGGTTGCCGTCTTGGTCTCCGGATTTAACGCAGCTACCATGACCACATCCGAGAGATGCGTGCCTGTTTCAGGACGGTTATCCGTACCTAACAGCAACATCGTAATTGGTTTGGTCTTGGCCGACATCCCAGGAGGTACCGGTTTATCGATACCTGTATCAGCTACCTGATTATACACCCAATACAGATATCCACCGCCTATCACAATCGCAATCGCTAATAAACTTAGAACAATTCTGCCAAAGGCTCGCATCCGCTTTTTCTTTTTTGGTGGTTTGCCTTTGCCATTCTTCGATCCAGAAGCGCCGGATGGAGTCGGTGCCTGTCTCCGTGGAGGCAGTCCGTTCGAATTCGAGTTCATATCTTCAACACCTTTATCACATCTGTTTTTTTGTCTAAATAAAAGACAACCGCTTTCCCTAAGGAAAACGGATGGTCTGCACTAGACAGAATTTATGAGTTTCGAGCGGCAGCTTCCGCTTTTTTCTTTTGACGGCCTTCAATGAAATAACGCACTCGCACTAACAGCATCAAACCAACCGCCACCAGCAAACATTGAATGATGGGAAGCTTGTCGATTTGAAAAATAAGAAGCATGAATGTGCCCATCGCCATCAATATATAGAGAACGATTTCCTTACCAAGTGGCAATTTCTGACGTACCCGAAACACCTTGTTATAGACGTAAGTAATCAATACAAAGATGACGATGTAGGCTACGATCGGGTATGATGCGAACCATGCTTGCATGCAATGGCATCTCCTTTCGTGTTCATGCTAGATATAAGTTAACTGGTTGATGGAATTCCCTGAAGTAACTTAGAGCCAGCATTGTGACCGTTCCGGTTTCGGATCGTTCTTTTGATCGCTGTTATCCCCAGATTTTTTGATCCATTTCTCAATGGTAAAATCCGGGGATAAGCGTATGCTTCCGATGTAGCTTTCTTTCAGAAAGCTTTCAGGCGAACGCTTCGCTTCTCCAGAATCGATTCCGACCCCTTCACTACTTTAGCTGTAAAAGCTCTCGTTACTCCAGGTCCCATCAAACGTTAACGTATATCTTTTATTTTTTTGTTGTATTAGGATTTTGAAGCCATTTTGCGTTGTTTCTCTGCACGCTCACGCTCGGATTTATTCAGGATCTTCTTACGAAGACGAATAGATTTCGGTGTAATCTCACAATATTCATCTTCATTCAGATATTCAAGCGCCTGTTCCAACGAGAAGATAATCGGAGTTTTAATTTTAACCGTATCATCTTTACCTGAAGAACGAACGTTAGTCAGTTGTTTTTCTTTGCAGATGTTGACAACGATATCATTGTCTCGTGTATGCTCACCAACGATCATACCTTCGTAAATTTCTGTTCCAGGCTCAAGGAAGAGCGTACCACGATCCTCAACGCCCATCATTCCATAGAACGTAGACGTACCATTTTCAGTTGAGATCAGTACACCTTGGTGACGTCCACCCACTTGACCACCAATCAGTGGAGCATAGCTGTCAAATGCATGGTTCATTACACCATAACCACGAGTCAGTGTCAGGAAGTTGGTGCTATATCCGATCAGACCCCGTGCTGGAATCAGGAACTCAAGACGTACTTGTCCACTTCCTGTGTTCACCATGTTAACCATCTCTGCTTTACGTGCGCCCAGGCTCTCCATTACGGAACCCATGCTTTCTTCAGGGATGTCAATCAACAAGCGCTCAACAGGCTCCATTTTCTTACCGTCAATTTCTCTTACGATAACTTCCGGTTTGGATACTTGCAGTTCATATCCTTCACGACGCATATTCTCAATGAGGATACCCAGGTGAAGCTCACCACGTCCGGAAACGACAAATGCATCTGGACTTTCTGTTTCGTCAACACGAAGGGATACGTCCGTTTCCAACTCTTTGAACAAACGCTCACGAAGTTTACGGGAAGTTACCCATTTACCTTCACGACCTGCAAATGGACTGTTGTTCACAAGGAACGTCATTTGAAGTGTAGGCTCATCAATTTTCAGAACCGGCAAAGCTTCTGGATGGTTAGGATCAGCGATGGTTTCACCAATGTTGATGTCCTTGATTCCTGCAATCGCAACGATGTCACCTGCTCCAGCTTCTTCTGTCTCAACGCGTTTGAGACCTTGGAAACCAAACAGTTTCTCGATACGTGCAGTTTTGCTCTTACCATCACGCATAATAACCGTTACAGATTGTCCTTGACGGATCACACCGCGGTTAACACGACCGATGGCAATACGGCCAAGGTATTCATTGTAGTCCATCAAAGTAACGAGGAATTGAAGCGGCTCTTCAACATTCTCTGTTGGGTGAGGGATATGACTAATGATCGTATCGTAGATCGCCATCATGTTATCATCCTGTTTAGCAGGATCATTTTCCATGCTGGATGTTCCGTTCAATGCGGAAGCATATACAACAGGGAATTCAAGTTGTTGATCGTTGGCACCCAGTTCAATGAACAGGTCCAATACTTCATCAATAACTTCAGTCGGACGAGCCGATGGACGGTCAATTTTGTTTACAACAACGATTGGTGTTAGGTTGTGCTCTAGTGCTTTACGAAGTACGAACTTCGTTTGTGGCATACAGCCCTCGTAAGCATCAACTACGAGCAATACACCATCAACCATTTTCATTATCCGTTCCACTTCACCACCGAAATCGGCGTGTCCTGGTGTATCCACAATATTGATCAGGTAATCTTTATAGGTAATAGCTGTGTTTTTAGCCAAAATCGTAATACCGCGTTCACGCTCCAAATCGTTGGAGTCCATAGCGCGCTCCTGTACCGTTTCGTGATCACGGAAAGTACCGGATTGCTGGAGCAACTTGTCGACGAGCGTTGTTTTCCCGTGGTCGACGTGGGCAATAATCGCAATATTGCGAATGTGTTCTCTTGAATGCATGTTTTGTATCCATATCCTTTCCAATTTCAATTCTTATCTACTAACCTTCCCGCAATTTCGCAGGTTACTCACCCAAAATAAGCGTCGGTGATATCCCGACGCATGTCTATATCCCTTATATTATAGTTGATTATAGGTAAAAATCAAGATATTTCGCGTGAAAAATCATGGGGAATGCTACCAACCTCTCCCTGGACGGCCTCTCCCAAGCAATATCCATATCCCACCCAGAATCAAAAGGACAGCAAGCACATAGATTATTCCGGTATAAAGCAATGTGAAGCCAAACAAAATAATGGAAACAACACCCAGAATCAATGCTGCCGGCATTACAAATTCAGGTCTTCGACGTTCTGCCAATCCATATTCCAGTAAACCAATGGCAATCCCCAGTAAGAACGCGGGCCATAACCTGCCCATCAGTCCCACACCCCAGGTATTCGTGATTCCGAATACAATGCCATACACGGTTAACATACCTGCTGGAACAAGTGACCACGCTGGAGATATTCTTGCATAATATAGCGCGTGAAGTGCAATGCCTGGCAACAGAATTAACAAAGGCCAGAAATTACGCCCTATAAAGCCGAATACACCAAGCTTGCCAAGTAGGATAATAATACCCGCAGCGACAATAAATATTCCGATCGCTTTTTCATTTCTCATCTTCATCTGCAATCACCTCTTATAACATTTGGCTATGTATCTTGTAAGCTAAACTATAAGTGCGTGTTCAAAAAGACCGGTTTTCAGTACCGAGAAGATGGGATAAAGCTAGAAATGGAGTAGCGGAGCGTAGGGAAAACTCGTGCGCAACCACAATGTTTCCAAAGGAAACATACTTCGTAATCCTCCCGCTTATTTCGGCTGAATTCCATATTCGATGCTGATGATGCCACTAGGCATCCTTCGTAATCAAAAGCGGACTTTTTGAACAACCTCTATAAGCATTCCCTGATGACTGGGCTGTTTTTATCCTGCTTCTAGTTTATCCGATGTGCCCGCAAAAAACTATACTTTATGTCGCAATTACCCTCCCTTATCCTGTATTACCCAAAATGTCTGAATTATGACTCTATCACTCGGGCATCATCCATTGAAGTATAGCGATACACCAAAAAACCGCCCTGTGACGGACGGTTAATGAGCTATATTTTGAGAACTATTAAAAATCAATCTATGCGTTTCTTCGGACAAATTTGTGCGCTCCTCCAACGGCGAGGACAAGACAAGCCATCGCCGCCGGCAGCAGTGTATGCGCCCCAGATGCCAATTCCCCAAGCCATTGTCCTAACTTGGGATCATTCACCACCATCTCACCTGCCGTGAAGGCCAGAATGCCTGAGCCGACAAACACCAGAATCGGATACCTCTTCAGCAAACCAACAATCAGCCCGCTTCCCCACACCACAATAGGGATGCTAATGGCAATCCCAATGACCGTTAGAGCCAGATCCCCATCAGCAAGTGCAGCAATCGCCAGAACGTTATCCAGACTCATAACAAAATCGGCAATCAATATCGTCTGAATCGCTTTCCAGGTTGTGGAAGACTTCCGAATATGTACTTCATCTTCATTCTGAAGCAGCAGCTTCACGGCAATCCAGAGCAGTAACAGTCCACCAGCCGCTTGAATAAAAGGAATGCCCAGCAACAGCACAGCTGCAAAGGTCAAGACACAACGTAGTACAACCGCTCCAAAGGCTCCCCACCACACCGCCTGTTTGCGCTGCCTTGCTGGCAGATCCTTACTGGCAAGTGCAATAACAACCGCATTATCTCCACTTAGAACCAAATTGATCATTAATATTTCAGTCAACAGCCAAAGTGTATCCATCCTTCTCATCCCCCCACTCTAACTTGTATGTCAAAGTTGTCCATGCTATTCTTAAACGTTGAACAAGCTTTCTAAGGTTTGGATATATAGAAGGAATGACATCGTATGGAGCTGTTTAGCCCCGCTTTTTGGCTAGCATTGTTGAACGTTGTTTTTATTGATCTGATTCTGGCTGGTGATAACGCAATTGTCATTGGTCTCGCAGCTCGCAATCTGCATCCTTCTGTGCAAAAGAGAGCGATCTTATACGGAACGGGCGGCGCACTTTTGATACGGATATTGGCAACCGTTGTTGTGCTGTGGTTACTCAAAGTACCTTGGCTACTCCTTGTCGGGGGATTACTTCTAATCTGGATTACCTATAAATTATTGGCCGATCAGGGAGACGAACACAACGACATCCAGGCAGGGACCTCCTTGTGGACCGCTGTTCAAACCATCGTTATCGCTGATGCTGCCATGGGACTGGATAACGTGATCGCTGTAGTGGGTGCTGCCCAGCAGCATTTGGTACTTGTTATACTCGGACTCCTGATCAGCGTACCGATCATCGTTTGGGGTAGCACCTTATTTATTAAACTGATCAATCGTTTCCCCTGGATCATCTATGTCGGAGCCATCGTCCTTGGATATACGGCCTCCAACATGATTACAGAGGAACACCGTCTCGTGCCTTTCTTCACGGACATCCGGCGCTGAGGATCTTATTTATCATTCTGGTTATTGTAGGCGTTGTGTTTGCAGGCTACCGTAAACGTTCAAACGGCAACAAATCAGGCGGAGAGCGTCAGCAACATTCTTATTCATAGGGCTTCAGGATACCATCCTCTGGTTAAAACATTAGAGATCACGAAAAAGGACTGACCGATATTCATCGGCCAGTCCTTTTTCGTTGACAAGATTTTGCATCATTCGATTGTTATCGCTCATGGGTACAAGATCTAGACGAATAGAATCATTTCGATTTAGTTCTTGCTGATTGGAAGTCGCTTTGTCGATTGTTGCAAAATACTCATGAAGATAACATAGTCCTCATTATGTCTGCTGGTTATGTTAGCGTCATTACGTCAGAGATCAGAACCACTCTTCCTTCATTGCCTTATCCTCATCCTGCTGATGGGTTATCATAGCCGTTTCGCCTGCATGCAGGGTGATTGTTTCGGTCTGTGCTACAGCCTTATCGACCCATTCCGGTAACTGGCCCATCGTCGATTCAATTTTGTCCACAATACGAAGGTTCGGATTGGTTGATGGGGATTTCGGTACAAATAGGGTACAACAGTCCTCATAAGGCAGAATCGATATATCATACGTTCCAATCTGCTTCGATAATGTAATAATTTCCTGCTTGTCCATCATCACGAGCGGTCGCAGGAGCGGCAGATCTGTAGCACGCCCAATGACATTCATACTCGGCAGAGTCTGGCTCGCGACCTGACCTAAGCTATCCCCGGTAATCAGTGCAAGGGCGCGTTCACGTTCAGCCAGCTTGGTTGCTATCCGTAACATCGAGCGTCTCATCAGTGTAATGATCAGGTTATCCTGTCCCAGCTGGGTAAATGCAGTTTGAATCTCCGTAAATGGTACCAGGTGCAACTTCATTGTACCTGCATGATCAGCTAGGGCACGCGCCAGATCTATTACTTTTTCTTTGGCACGCTGGCTCGTAAACGGATAACTGTAGAAGTGCACACATTCCACTTCTAATCCTCTACGCATGGAAGACCACGCAGCTACCGGACTGTCTATGCCACCGGACAATAACAGCATTGCTTTTCCATTCGTGCCCAAGGGAAATCCACCTACAGCCGGGATCACTTCACTGAAAATATACGTCCCCTGATCCCGGATTTCCACTCGAAGCTCTATGTCAGGTTGACGCACATCAACGCTTAATTGCTGAAATTTGCGGAGAATCGGAGAACCGACCAAATGGTTTATCTCATGAGATGAATTAGGGAACCCTTTCCACACACGTCGCGCGTTTACTTTGAACGTTGTATTTTCCGTGAATTCGCTTTCCCTCTCATCCATAAAAGCGACTGCGGTTTCCACAATGGCGTCAAGCTCAGATGGGGTCACCTTGACCGGGCTAATCGACATGACGCCAAATACCCTTTTCAACACTGCAATCAGTTCGGTATGGGATTCACCACCAAGATCCACATACAACCGTCCAAACTCCTTACGCAGACTTGCACCAGGATAAGGTTTGAGCAGGGAACGTACCTGTGTAATGATTGTTTTTTCGAATCTGGCACGATTTTTGCCTTTTAACATAAACTCTCCGAAACGGAGTAGCAGCATATCATATTTCATTTGAATTCACATCCGCCTTTCCAACGGGCGCAACTGCGCCACCATCTGATGTAATGCCTGCTCCAGCAGGTCCACATCTTCTTCTGTATGTTCATCTCCGAGACTAATGCGTAATCCGCCAATAGCACAAGCTGCATCTCTGCCCATCGCAAGTAGCACACGACTTGGTTCAGCTGACCGCGAAGAGCAAGCCGATTGTGTAGATACAGTTACTCCAAGTTGTTCCAAGGTATGCAGCGCCACTTCTGCCTTCATTCCAGGATAGGAAAAGTGAACAATATGCGGTGCACCCTCTTTCCGGCTGTTCAGAACTAGTCCGGGGATGGCATCAATGACATCCATAATACGGTTTCTCAAAATCGTTATACGCCGCGCAAAATCGACCTGACGTTCGGCTGCGATACGCATCGCTTTCGCCATGCCTACAAGCAAAGGTACATTCTCGGTACCGGCTCTCAAACCCTGCTCCTGCGAACCTCCAGAGAACAGAGGCGTAAGCTCTACTCCACTTCGCACATATAGGAGCCCCGTTCCTTTGGGTCCACGGATTTTGTGAGCAGACAGGCTGTACAGATCCGCACCCCAGGCAGCGGGTTTAGACTCTATCTTGCCGAAACCCTGCACACCATCTACGTGAAAGAGAACGCGTGGGGCCTCCTTTTTCAAACGCTCACCGATTTCTGCAATCGGATGTATAGCCCCCGTTTCATTATTCACATGCATCAGACTCACAAGTACCGTATCCGGTCTTAGAGCAGTCATGATCTGCTGGGCGCTAACCAGCCCGTTAGAATCTACGGGAACCCATGTCACTTCCCATCCCCACTGCTGCAATTGCAAAAAACTCTCATACACCGAAGCATGTTCCGTAACAGTTGTAATGATGTGCTTGCCGCGAGACTGATAGCGTAGTGCTGCGCCTTTAATGGCAAGGTTATTACTCTCGGTAGCTCCTGACGTAAATATAATCTCTTCCGGTTTCACTCCAATAACAGCAGCACAGCCAGATCGCGCACGACGCAACAATTGATGGGCACGTTCACCATATCCATGAATGGAAGATGGATTCCCATACTGCGCCTCCATAATCTCGGTCATTGTACGGATCACATCTGGATCAGGAGGCGTGGTTGCAGCGTAATCAAAATATTTCAAGTGAGGTTAACCCCCTTATCTCTTCGTTCATGAATCTACAGTGAGCATTGTAACACGATCCCCACTCAACACAAAAAGACCAAACAGGAATAGGCTCTCTTGAGCTCTGTTGTTCCCGCGTTTGATCTTTTCCTGAACTGTACTTGAGCTTGTAAAGCGCCTTACATTCCGTTTATATCATATATTTCGACTGGGCTTTCTCCACCTTGGAAATATAAGCCTGCGTTTCTGAAGGCAGACGGTTAAGTACACTCATCAACTCACTGTCACTGGATACACCCAGACGCGAAACTCGCCCCGGTCCGGCATTATATGCGGCAAGCGCCATCTTCACTTCCCCACCAAAACGCTGGAGCTGGAGAGAAAGATACTTGGTTCCAGCGTCGATGTTCTGCGCAGGATCATAAGCGTTGCTTACGCCCAAGCCTGCAGCTGTTCCATCCATTAACTGCATCAGTCCTTTGGCACCTGCGGAAGATACCACGTTTGGGTTAAAATTGGATTCCGTATCAATGACAGCCTTGATCAGCGATTCAGGCACACCATATTTAGCACTCGCAGTTGCGATCAAAGATTCAAAATCCGTAGGTACAGATGCTTCAGAATCCACTGATTCTGATTTCAGCAAAGATGATAAAGAACCCATATCGACCTTAGGGGCAGATACATTACTTGTTAAATCAGGGTTATACATACTGCCGAGTTGCAACCATAACAGACCGTCACTGGACCTTTTGGAAATAGTAGCAGTTCCCGAAGCGTTCCCTTCATTATTGCTCGTTGTATGGGTACCCAGAAGCCCGTCCATCATATTGGCAAAATCCACTGTTGAACCAGAATCTCCTTCTGATCCATTTGTTTGGCTGAGGCTATTGGACAATTGCAATTCCAGCAACTGCCGCGACCCGCGCGGATCAATCTGCATGCGTTATATCCACTCCCGTATAATTTAAACGTATATTATGACTTTATTCTACATCCTTTTACAGGAAGGTTCCATTGTTTTCATAAAATAAATCGGTTCTGCAATCTGGTTACACAAGTACGAAAAAAAACCTTCTTCAATTACCCACAATATACGGGAAGAGAAGAAGGCTTGGGATAAACACATCATCAATTATCGATTATGATTGGGGTGTGGAACTTTTCACGTCAGTATTCTGAATACTAACGGGCAAACGGAAGCATAAAGAAGTAGCTGAGCGTTGCCACCGCACCCAGTCCAATTGCCCATGCACCAGCCGTTTTGCGACCATTAACAAAAGCATAATAACCTAGCACCGCTGCTGCTGGTCCAAGAACAATGGACCACATGAATAAAGACGCGATACCAAAGGCCAGTCCCATATATCCGGAAATTCGGCCAGTAGATTTCACAACACCGTCAGCCTCATGTTTAACTGGCGTGTGGTCTCTTCTTTCTGTCGATTCTGTACGGATGGAACCTGTCGGGGGAGCTACCTCTGCACCATACTCTTCCTTGTAACTTCGTCTCGGATAATCCACACGTTGACGCTGCTTCTCATCTGACGGACTTGTTTTTGGACGTTGGAAGGATTGTTCATCTCTAGGTTCATTACTCATGCATAGCACCTCCATAGGAATGGGAATGACTGCTCATTTGGGTTTGAATGTGTGGCAGCATGTCGCAGAAGAAGTACGGGCATGATCATGATGATCGGAATCAAAGGTTTCCCCAGCAAATTCCTCATGCAAGCGGCGGGTGGCATGTTGGTCGATGTCAATCATGATGGCATCAGCCTGACAGAAATTGTTTTCTCCCCAAAAGTGGCAGTTTGAAACACTGCATTTTACGATTGGCTTCTCATGGCTCATTTTTATCACCTCGACTCCTATTGTCCCCGCAGTACAAAACGACTATTCCCTGCCGAAATACCAGATGATGACATGCCTGATGCCGGGCAATTTCATTTGGAGCAAAACGCAAAAAAAAAACCGCCACTAGGGCGGTTTCGTCCATTTTGCATATAAGTTCGAAGCTGTTTAATTACGCGTGATTGCGTTGATTCTGCATCCGCCGCTGTGTTAAGTAGTCACTTTCATAATAAGCCAAATCATCGCGCAATTCCTCATACGTTTTGGAAATCTCAAGAATGACATCACGCACTGCACGAATTGGCTTGTCACGGAAGCGAATTGCATCCTGACCCGTGTAAGCGTATCTTCCATCTTCTGAATAACATTCATTTTTGGGATAGAAAAAGCTGTTTACACTTTGGTGATACGTATTATAAAGGGCCTTTTCGGCAAAATCGACATCAAAATTGGCACGACGCAGCACAACGCCAAGTTTTTCGTAAGAAACTTCAGAAAAAACAAGCAAATGACGGAGATCTGAAAGAAAACCTTTGTAGAAGGCTGTTGATTCCTCCGTCTGATTCTGATCCAGTTCAGGCAAGGCATTTTCATTCAAAAAATGTTCGATCCGATCGATAGCCGGTTTTAACTTTTCCCTAGTTGACTCACATGTTTTCTGTACATTGGCTGCTGACATAAAGGTAGCTCCCCCTTAAATAAGTCCTTACATATAGGTCGGCCAACGGTGATTTTCCCCTGACCTTGATTTCTTTAGCTATTATCCTACCATAAAAAGATGACGAGCGGTATCCCCTAATCATCCTTTCCCTTTCGGCCATTGAAGATGCTTATTACACGATGTTGACCTTATACTCACCTGCATAAAAATATCCTCTTTTCCTAACGATAGATATAACCAGTGACTACGATGAATTCAGAGCACTGTATGATCATTATCCAACATAACAGAGGAGGATCCATCCCTTATGTCCAGACCAAAATGGGTGAACTGGGCCATTGCCGCTGGAGCTGGAGCGCTTGCTTTGACCCTGCTGCTTCCAACATCCAATCGCCCTGCTCCCGAACATGAACATAGCGCCATGCCTCACTCTCCCCACGAGGAGCATGCGAGCAAACAACGTCTGAAAGTTCAGGATGTAAAGGCAACAGATCAACTAACCCGTATGGATGCCAAACAGCATCTCAGCATCATGCTGGAGAAGACCTCTGATATGAATGATGTTCAGTTAAGCCGATACGTAAATGAATTACAGCGCTCACATGATCATATCCGATCCATTCATATCATGAGTACCCAAGGATCACAGAATCGCCAGTTTGACAAAGCATCACCACAAGGAAGCAAGCTGGAGCAGCAAAAACTGGCCCATTCTCTTGCACTTGCGAAGAAAGCAGTAGGCAGACGTCAAAGCTTCCAATCCTCTTCTTTCCCTCTAGGCAAAGAAAATTATTTCGTTATGGGACAGCCCTCCAAGGATGGAAAAAGAGCTGTCATAGCCCTATTTAGCCAGAATGTGCTGAACGCCGTTGAACAGCATCAGCGCAAAAATCTACGCATGATTCCTTATCCACGTGAAGGCAAATTCAAAATCGAATCTGTGCATCCCGACACGATGAAGGAAATCACTGTGAAAACAGGACATGATAACGCCAACGCCAGCCATTTTTACGAAAATGAAATCGTCATTCGTTTTCAGCAAGATCCTGGCGAGCGGGACATGCGCATCATTAAGTCTGATCTACGCACCCAATCTGTGCGCAAGCTGGGTTACACTTATGTTTTCCGGTCAGAACATATGAATTACGAGCAATTACATGCTTATTTCGAACGCAAATGGAATTCGCTGTATGTGGAACCCCACTACATGTATTTAACCAATGGCACGGTACCTGAACAAACGGATGTAACCGTGCCTAATGATATTTTGTTCTCTGACTACCAGTGGAATCTGCCTGCCATTGAGACCAATCGTGGCTGGAATATTACGAAGGG
This sequence comes from Paenibacillus hebaui, assembly GCF_051934385.1. Taxonomy (NCBI): domain Bacteria; kingdom Bacillati; phylum Bacillota; class Bacilli; order Caryophanales; family Paenibacillaceae; genus Paenibacillus; species Paenibacillus hebaui. Next base: position 5,080,594 of record NZ_CP196836.1, read on the forward strand.
CAATAAAGACGTCATCGTTGCTGTCGTGGACACGGGTGTCGATCTGACCCATCCCGATCTGAAAGGCAAGCTGCTGGACGGTTATAACGTTGTCGATCCAGGAAGTAAACCGCTGGACGATGTAGGGCACGGTACACATGTGGCAGGCATTATCGGGGCCATCGTCAATAATAATGAGGGCGTTGCAGGTATAAGCTGGTACAACAAAGTATTGCCTGTTAAAGTGCTCGATAACTCGGGTTCAGGCACCACATATGCTGTTGCCGAGGGGATTATATGGGCAGCCGATCATGGAGCCAAGGTCATTAACATGAGTCTGGGAAATTACGCCGACGCCCAATTTCTTCATGATGCAATCAAATATGCTTTTGATCGGGATATCGTGTTGATTGCAGCAACCGGTAACGACAATACCGAGCGTCCGGGATATCCTGCTGCCTATCCAGAAGTATTTGCAGTATCTGCTACGGACCCGGATATGACCAAAGCTTCATATTCTAACTATGGAGATTACGTGGATGTAATGGCGCCGGGCTCCAGTATCGCAAGTACGTATCCGAATAATCAATATGCAGCCTTGTCCGGAACGTCCATGGCAAGTCCCCATGTGGCTGCACTTGCAGGTTTAATTCGTTCGTTAAATCCCGATCTGACAAACACGGAAGTGATGGATCTGATGCGTCAAAGCGTGATTGACCTCGGTGATCCAGGTCATGATAAGTATTACGGCTATGGTCAAGTCGATGTCTATAAAGCTTTGCAGGCAGCATCAGGCAACAGCGCTCCACTGCAGTTTTGGCCTCAGCATGTGAGGCAACAAATGGACAACACGATGAAAAAGTATACAAAGTAATGAAAGAAAAATGCTAAAAGTGCGTGTTCAAAAAGTCTGTTTTTCAGTACCGAGAAGATGGAATGAAGCTAGAAATCGAGTAGCGGAGCGTAGGGGAAAACTACGTGAGCAACCACAATGTTTCCAAAGGAAACATACTTCGTAAGCCTCCCGCTTATTTCGGCTGAATTTCAACTTCGATGCTGATGATGCCGCTAGGCATGATTCGTAATCAAAAGCGGACTTTTTGAACAACCTCTAAAAAAACAAAAGCAGCTGCGCCCCGGGGCGTATGCTGCTCTTTGGAATGTTATCTTTTCCCCGGGGCACCCGCTGTGACTAGCGTTTACGAGAAGTGGTGCGGGATTTGCCTGATTTTTTCATGGACTTCTTCTTGGCGTTGTGGCTTGAAACATAACAAGGGTCTTCTTCTTTGACCACGACAGGGTACATGTGATGATGAATCGGAACACAGTGATGTTTCTTGATGACTTCAATCGGATGGATTACAGGTACGATTTGTGGGATGTAGTAATCCTCAACAACCTGGATCGGGTCACAGACAATTGGGCAAAGCGGTGGACAGAAATGGTTCATTCAAAACCAACTCCCTTTCTGGTGATACTATAACGTATTGCATCAGGACGAAAGTGGCTTGGATGTATGTCCATATCTGAAAAAATTAAATCAGCGGGAGCCTGTCCGCAGCTGTACCCCCCTGTTGGGGTGTTACATTCTTAATGACCCCGCATAATACACGAAGTCCTTCACATAGACGTTCAAGGTTTGTTACCGTGAAGCAGATGCGCAGACTTGCTGTATCCGTTTCCCCTACATAACAGGCCGAACCTGGCAAAAATGAAACGCCGGCGGCAAGGGACTGACGGTGCAGCTCACGCATATCTAAACCGTCAGGCAATTGGAGCCATAGGTTCAATCCGCCATCAGGCAAAGTCCAGTACATCCCTGGAGGGGCATGTTCCTCCAGCACATCCGATGCAGCACGCAGACGGGAATATAATTCATCTCTCAATCGCGCTGTGTACGCACTATATTGATGTTGTATAAACGATTGCAATGCCTTCTGTGTCAGCAGTGGACTCCCCAGATCCGCAGTAGACTTGGCAGCAACAAGCCTGGTGAGCACACTTCCATCTGCAACTGCGCACGCTACACGACAACCAGGAGAGAGCACTTTGCTGAAACTTTTGATATACACCACATGACCCGTTCCATCCATGGATTTAATGGAAGCCGGTGGCGGGTCACGGAAATACAGATCGGCGAACGGATCATCCTCCAGAATGAGACAGTGGTAACTCTGAGCAAGATTCAGCAGTTGCGCACGCCGTTTGGCACTCATCGTAATACCAGTGGGATTGTGAAATGTAGGAATGGTATAAATCAACTTGGGCGGGTATGTATCACACAACCGGGTTAACAGATCAATACGCATACCTTCATCATCCATCGGCACTGTAATGATCTTTGCCCCCCTGCTTGTAAATACGTCAATCGCTCCAGTGTAGCTTGGTGCTTCCATATATACGACGTCACCAGGACCAACAAAGGTCCGTGCAACCAGATCGATTCCTTGCTGGGTACCGCTCGTAATCAGCATTCGCTCAGGCATTACTCGCAGTCCTCTTTCCGCAAAATGCCCGGAAAACGTCTGCCTTAATTCCCGATCCCCCTGAAAAGATCCATAGGCTGCCATGCGCTCCAGATGATCGGAGGAAAGACGGTAAGCACTGTCGATAATCTCTTGTGTGGGTAATAACTCAGGCTGAATCGCTGACATATGCAGTTCATATCGGACTTGAGGAGAGACATCAAAATGTCGCCAGAGTTGTGCTCGGGGCAAATAATCCACAAGTGCCATCTGCCAATTCCATGGCGTGCTGGACTCATTTTTTACATGTGTTCGGTGCGTTCTCTCCATGTCCTCTGTTTTCTCCAAATCCTGCACACCTTTTACATAGCATCCTTTCCCTTGGGAACAGGTGATCAATTGAATGGCTTCAAGTTCGGAGTAGGCTTTGGACACGGTCACCAGGCTCACACCCAGATCTGCGGTCATTTTCCGAACGGATGGAAGACGGGTTCCCGGCTCAATGAGGCCGGACCTTATACGGTCCGCAAGTGTAAGGGCGATCTGAATATATAATTTGGTGCTGCTTCCCCGCTTCAACTCGATATGCATACATACGCCCTCCCAACTGTTATGATCAGCATTTTACTGTTATACATTACTCGTCTATTATAGTTTATACTATCAGTATAACAGTGAATAACAGGAGATGAGAATAATATGAGTATCCCTTGGTCCAAAATGGCACAAAACACCCCGTCCTCTGTCGTTCGCGACATGCTTCAGGCTGCTCAGGCACCTGGAATGATTTCACTTGCCGGAGGTCTGCCTGCCCAGACTTCATTCCCACTTGAAGCTATTCGTGAGGCTTACGATAAAGTATTCATGGGCGGTGCAGCCGCTCTTCAATATGCAGAGACCGAAGGGTACCGACCGCTACGTGTCAAAATTGCTGAACGTCTTGAATCCAAGGGCATTCCAGCTTCACCTGATCATATGCTTCTGACCACCGGTTCTCAGCAATCCATTGATCTGGTCTGTCGTATCCTGCTCGATCCAGGTGATAGCGTATTAGTTGAATCACCGACCTATTTGGCCGCTCTTCAAGTCATTCAATCCTATCAGGGTGAGTCGCATGGGGTCGCATGCGATGAAGACGGCATGTTGCCTGAATCTCTGGAGGAACAGCTCCAGTTGCACCGTCCTAAGCTCGTCTACATTAATCCTACATTTTCCAATCCGTCGGGTAAAGTGTGGAGCCGGATCAGAAGACAACAAGCGGTAGATCTGTGCCGTAAATATGGAGTACTTATTCTGGAAGACGATCCTTACGGTGAAATCAGTTTTAATCCGCAACAACTGGATGCTCCTGCACTTGCACATCTCGATGCAGCATCCTATGAAGGTCCGTCCAACGTCATCTACACCAGCACGTTTTCCAAGACAGTAGCTCCAGGCCTCCGCACAGGTTGGATTCTAGCGGCCCCAGATGTTGTCAAAATTGCAGCCCGTGCCAAACAAGGTGCAGACTTGCATTCCAGCAGCATTGATCAAAGAGCACTTCATGCTCTACTGGAATCTTTCGATCTGGATGGACATATCCGTAATATCTCACAGGACTATGAACAGCGGATGAAAAAATTGACCTCCCTCATGGCAGAGAAATCATGGGAAGGTATCTCCTGGAACTCGCCACAGGGCGGAATGTTCCTATGGCTGCAACTGCCTGAAGGCATGCTGGCCAGCAACCTGTTTACTTACGGAATTCAGGAGAAAGTGTGTATTGTACCTGGTGACCCCTTCTATGCAGGTGCACCGGAACTGAGTCGTATGCGGATCAATTTCACCCATACTGACCCTGAACTTCTCCCCGAGGCCGTAGAACGTATGGATCGCGCCATTCAACGCTGGCATGCTTCATCACAATTGGACAGTGTTGTTACACTGTAATCAACTGTAATATTACCACAAGGTGTTACAATGGAATAGAAACAACAAAAATACGGCGACAGATCCGAGAAGTTCGGATTCTGTCGCCGTATTTATATGACCTGTGATACACAGGAACTATGCTTATGCTAAATTTGGGTGTGATCGTGTCCTTCTGATCAGTCAGGCCATCAGGCTCAATTACTCTGGTTGTCCTCGACTGATAGTGGACTACACTTGTAATACGGTTGTGTTGTAGTTAGGAAAGCTTACCGTAAGCCGGGTTCTGTGCTCTTCGTGGTTCATACGGGAACTACCCTCCCACCACAAGCGACAATCATCTATCTAGGCCATACATTGCTGCACAGCTCAAGCGACCAACCTAGACACACCTCGGGCTAAGGCTGCCTCCTCCGAAGAGGCGACTGTGTCCCATTAGGTCTTGCTCCAGATGGGGTTTACCAGGAACGAAGTCACCAGCGTTCCTCGGGGTCTCTTACACCTCGGTTCCATCCTTGCCTGTGCCGGAAAATCCGGCCATCGGCGGTCCATTTCTGTGGCACTATCCTTCAACTCGCGCTGACTGGACGTTATCCAGCATCCTGCCCTGTGGAGCCCGGACTTTCCTCTCGTGGCAACAAAGGCCACCAGCGATTGTCTGTCAAGCTTTCCGAACAACATTACATAGTATACAGGCATTCGGGTTTCCACACAAGCTTAATATTACTGGGAATCGCGTATCCCCGGTCCTTTTATAGAAACTGGAATACTTCCGTATTTACCTCAGAGGCAGTAACCTGCGTATCATATCGTTTATCTTCCAAACGGGAACGAAGCCAATCGGCTGTTTTCGGTTTCATGATCTTCTCGGAATTATGTCCAGGGTCGATGATACACATGCCTGCCATCAACGCATCATGAGCGGTGTGATAATCGATATCCCCGGTCACAATAACATCAGCACCTTTAAAGCGGGCTGTAAGGGCATAACGGCTGCCAGAGCCACCAAGAACCGCTGCCTTTTTGATCTGCTTGTTCAGATCTCCTACAACACGAACGTAAGGCACATCCAATTGGGCCTTCACGACCTCTACCAGCTCACCGAGTGTCTTTGGTTCCTTAAGGGGTCCCAAGCGCCCCAGACCGAGCGTACGGCCTTTTAAATCCATTGCATACAGGTCGTAGGCTACTTCCTCATACGGATGAGCCTTAAGCATGGCTTGAACGACTTGGCTGCGCAGGCTTTGCGGTACAATGGTCTCAATCCGCATTTCCTCTACGCGCTCCATCTGTCCTTGTGTACCGATAAAAGGCTGTGTCCCTTCTCCCGGTACAAAGGTACCTGTGCCTTCCGTATTGAAGCTGCACTTGTTGTATTGACCAATGCTTCCTGCTCCCGCTTCCAGGATCGCCTGCAGCACCTGTTCATGATGCGTCCGAGGTACAAATACAGCCAGCTTATACAGATGATCTGTATGTACGTCTTCGAGCGATTCCTTGCTCTCAATCCCGATCGCATCAGCCATCCAATCGTTCATGCCACCCTCAGCCACATCCAGGTTGGTATGACTAATATACACAGCAATATCATGCTTGATCAGCTTCTCATACAATTTCCCCATAGGTGTATCGGTATTTAATGATTTTACTGGACGGAACATGATTGCATGGTGGGCAATAATCAGATTGGCACCAATACGAATCGCCTCGTCCACAACTTCATCGGTAACATCCAGCGCAATAAGTACGTGACTTATCTCCTTTTGCAGGCTGCCCAGTTGCAGACCAATGCGATCATCCGGTACAGCCAGATGTTTGGGAGCGAGTTGCTCCATCATTTGGATTACAGTTTGACCTTTGGCAAACATGACAATACCTCCTTCAAGTTCACGATAAGACGTTCCACTTCAGCCGCCTTATCCCGGGAAGATTCTTGATCAGACTTGGAGATGGATTGTACAACACCTTGCAGTTTTACAATCTCACTCTCCCATTTGGCAAAGAACACATCGCTTGGACGGTCGATTAAATAGGGCCCCATGCGAAGCAGCAAATCTGGCGTCAATTCCACTCCACCTTCAAGCGGACGTGCCATATACACTTCCTCATTGGCAATCGGACTCAGTGCTTGCGGCATCGCTGTGATGATCTCGTAGATCTTGCCATCTTCTTCAAGCAATTGTTCAGCTACGACCACCCAGTGGTGTTCCAGCAGCCAGCGTCTGAGAATATCCTCACCCACATTAGGTTGCAAAATAAGCAATTTAACCTCTTTCAGTTTGGACAGGCCTCGATCCAGAATGGAGGCAATCAATGCTCCACCCATACCCGCAATGGTAATGACGTCAACTTCTCCTGCAGAAATGACATCCAGACCGTCTCCACGGCGTACAGTAACTTGCTCCGTCAGGCCCGCATCATTTACCTGTTTGCATGCAGCATCATAAGGGCCCGGGTTAACTTCTCCGGCTATCGCGCTCGCCGCTTTCCCGCTACGGACTGCCGCTACTGGAAGTAATGCGTGGTCTGAACCAATGTCTGCCAGACGGCTGCCGTCAGGGATTTGATCATGTATTCGTTGTAATCGATTCGAAAGTTTCATGGAGCACCTACACCATTCATTTAATTTATTGATTTGCATTGAACAAAGAAAAGCGATAAAATAAAATCCAATCAAACATTTCAAGGATGAATTTCCAAAACCAAGAAATCAAGACGTTAAAATTAAAAATAAAGGAGACCCCGCCGCCGCTTAAGCGTCTTGCGGAAAGTCTCCCATCATTCTACTATTCGAGGAAATCTTTGAGTCGTTTACTACGGCTCGGGTGACGCAATTTACGAAGAGCCTTGGCTTCGATCTGACGAATACGCTCGCGCGTAACACCAAATACCTTGCCCACTTCTTCCAGCGTTCTTGTCCGTCCATCGTCCAGACCGAAACGAAGACGAAGCACGTTCTCTTCACGCTCAGTCAATGTATCAAGAACATCTTCGAGCTGTTCTTTCAGCAATTCATACGCAGCTGCATCGGCTGGAGCAAGTGCTTCCTGATCCTCGATAAAATCACCCAGATGGGAATCATCTTCCTCACCGATCGGTGTTTCCAGGGAAACCGGTTCTTGAGCGATCTTCGTAATCTCACGAACTTTCTCCACACTCAGATCCATCTCAGCAGCAATTTCTTCCGGTGTCGGTTCGCGACCAAGTTCCTGTAACAGCTGACGGGATACCCGAATCAGCTTGTTAATGGTTTCCACCATATGCACCGGGATACGAATAGTCCGCGCTTGGTCAGCAATAGCACGAGTGATCGCTTGGCGAATCCACCATGTGGCGTACGTACTGAACTTGTAACCTTTTTTGTGGTCGAACTTCTCAACCGCCTTGATCAGACCCATATTACCTTCCTGAATCAAATCGAGGAACAACATCCCACGTCCAACATAACGCTTGGCGATACTGACAACGAGTCGCAGGTTAGCCTCAGCCAGACGGCGTTTCGCTTCTTCATCCCCGTTTTCAATCCGTTTGGCCAGTTGTACTTCGTCATCCGCAGACAACAAGGGTACACGACCGATTTCTTTGAGATACATCCGAACAGGGTCATTGATTTTGATACCTGGTGGCAAGCTCAGATCATCATCAAAGTGGAATTCGCTGTCTTCTCCCTCTCTAGTGTTGCTGTTCTCGGAATCTTCACTAGGGCGAAGTGTAACCTCTTCATTGTTTTCGTTAACAACATCAATGCCCAGGTCACTCAGTTGCTCATAGAACTCATCCATCTGTTCTGCATCCTGCTCAAACGGGGAGAGTTTCTCTATAATTTCCTTGTAATTCAGCGAAGCTCTTTTCTTACCTGATTCAATCAACTGATCTTTAACCTGATCCAGCGTCAATTCTGTTTCTAGTTCAGTATGCTGATCATTCGCCATAATTCGACTCCCTTCTCCCTAGAAACATCCAATATTTAGACGTTCACTGTCTCTCTAGGGCAATCATTTCAATTGCAATTTGTGCCGCGCGTACAGAATCACCTGCCCGCTCTGCAGCAATCATTTCTTCTTTTTTCAAATCGTACTCTTTCTTACGCGGATATTTCAGCACTTCCCTGATGCAATCGTCGAGCATTTGAATGCTCCAATCACCTGGACCATCCATCATCGAGATTGAACTGACCGTCTTTTCCAGGCGGTCATCATGCAGTGAAGACATAAAACGACTGGTATCCGACGGTTTGCCCTGCGCATAATAGGCATATAGATAAGCAGCAATAGCTGCATGATCATCCAAGTTAAAAGCTTCACCAAGATGCTCATTCACGTACTGGGCAGCCTCTTCATCCTGAAGCATCCATGCGAGCAGTTTGCGTTCAGCAGAGTGGTATGCTGGCAACAGATTGGGTGTAGGTACCTGCCTATTTTGTTGCCTACCATTATTCCACCTTCTCGAGTTATTATCCCCATACTGGAGGTTATTTTTCATAGCCTCTCGTTCTTCATTACACTCCTGCTTCAGTGTTTCAAACGAAACATCCACTTCCGCAGCCAGTTCACGAAGATAGACTTCCCGTTCTGTAGGCGAAGATAAAGGGGCAATCAGTTTCACCGCTTCTTTGGAATAGGCGATCTGTCCTCCACCTTCTAGCAGTATATGGTTTTTTTTGAGGTTTATAAGCTTAAATTTTGTAGTCGTTACGGCACCATCCACAATCTGGTTACGGAACCGTTCGCCACCGTGCTTGCGGATAAAATCATCCGGGTCAAGTCCCTCAGGAATCAGAGCAATCCTGACCTGCAACCCTGCTTCCTCAAGAATGGGGAAGTTTTTGAGTGCTGCAGCCTGTCCGGCCCGGTCACCGTCATAACATACAATGACTTCGTCACACATCCCTTTAAGCATCAAAGCTTGATTCTCAGTGAGTGCGGTACCCATTGCCGCTACACCATTCTGAATCTCCTGATCCCAAGCGGAGATAACGTCACCGTAGCCTTCGAACAATATGGCCTGTCTTTGTTTGCGGATTGCATTTTTGGCATGATGCAGATTGTAGAGAACACGGCTTTTGTTAAATAACCGGGTTTCCGGTGAATTTAAGTACTTCGGCTGCCCATCCCCCAAAATGCGACCTGCAAATGCAATCGGCTTCCCACTCCTGCCATTAATCGGAAACATCACCCTGTCACGGAATCGGTCAACATATCCCTGACCTTCGTTCCGCTGCGACAGAAGCCCGCCCTTCTCCATCTCTTCAAGCGGAAAGTTACGCTTCTCCAGAAATTGCACTATTGTATCCCAGCGATTTGGCGCATAGCCAATCTGAAACTGGTCAATCAGCTTGTCGCTGAAGCCGCGTGAGCGTAGATATTCCATAGCCGCTTTGCCATGCTCTGTATTTTTCAATAAGAAATGATACAGCTTCGCGGTAAGCTCATATGCCTCCAATAGTCGTTCAGTCTCTGGATTAACATGAGCAGATTCGCGCCCTTGCCAGTCCCCCATTGAAATGTGGCTTTCTTCCGCCATCGTCTTGACAGCCTCGGGAAAGGATAACCCTTCGATCTCCATCCTGAATTTGATGGCATTTCCACCCGTGCCGCAACCGTAGCAATAGAAAATTTGTTTTTCAGGCGTCACTGTAAACGAAGGCGTCTTCTCGGAATGAAAAGGGCAGAGGCCTTTCATATATTTCCCCTGTTTGGTCAGATGCACAAATCGGCTTACCGTATCGACGATATCATTCTGCTGTAACACCGATTCAATAATACTTTCGGGTATACCGCCTTGTCCGGTACTCATCTCGGTCCACCTTCATCTCTTTAACACGTAAATATAATTCGATAAACTTACACATTCTCCTGCAAATCTTTCAAAAGTTTTGTCAGTTTATGTTGAAAATTTTCCCGATCCTGCTCTGTGAAAGGCTTTGGGCCCTTTCCGTAATGGCCTCTTTTTCGTGCTTTAGCCGCAGTATGACGAGAATCCAGCATGAAATCAATGTCACGATCGTTAAATTCACGACCACGAAATGATAAAACATAACAACGTTTGCCGAGTGCGAGTGCCGCCAATCCATAATCTTGTGTAATGACCACATCATATGGCTTAATGTGATTGGCAATGTAAAGGTCTGCACTCTGATCACTTCGATCCACCTGAATGGTGCGCACTCCTTCTCCGCCCTGAAGCAAATGGTCAAATGAAGAGACCAGCAATACGGGCGTTTTAAAACGAAGTGCTGTTTCTGCAATCTCGGCCTTGACCGGGCAAGCATCACCATCTACAACAACATGGCGTACATTCAACTCACTCAAACCCAAACCACCCGGCTTCATAAAATAGCTGCATATTGTAATATACGACCCCAGCCAGGCAAAATCCTTCTGGCGGATCAAATGGAAATCAAAGGATAAAAACGGAACGGCTGTTAATAATACATTTCACAACCCGTTCCGTATATTTATACCCTCATATATCCTTCTTTAATACTGAATTTATGCTTTGCCCCGGATCTGTCCAACGTCACTCAACATACAGCCTTGACTACCAGACCAACTTGGAGAAATCAGCAAATGCTTTCAGATCACGGTCAATGGCTGCAAGCAGGGCCAGACGGTTCGCCCGAACAGCTTCGTCTTCAGCCATAACCATCACCGAATCGAAGAATACGGTAATGGCTTCTTTCCACGCAGATGCAATCGCCAGCGCTTCCGAAGCTGCGTGCTGTGACAATGCAAGACGATATTCTGCATTCGTTTTACTCCAAGACTCGTGTAGCTGTCGTTCTCCTTCTTCTGTGAATAACTCCGGATGTACCGAAGCATTGGATGCTTTGGCAGCCAGATTACCCACACGGTTAAAGGATTCGACTGTTGTTTTGAAGGCATCGCCAGTCTGAACAGCTGCCATCAATGCATCACCTTTTGGAACCACGGCGCTAATATCGTTAAATCCGGAAGAAATCACAGCATCTACCACGTCATAACGAACGGTTTCTGACAACAATTTCTTCACACGAAGACCGAAGAAGTCTTGCAAATCCTTACGTACCTCTTCATCTGAACGTTTCAGCAAGTTCATCTGGGCATGCACTTGAAGTGCAATGCCGAATACATCAGACAAGGCAAGTGGAAGATTGTGATCCAGCAAAATTTGTACAATACCTGCTGCCTGACGGCGCAGTGCGTAAGGATCCTGAGATCCTGTTGGAATGATGTTGATCGAGAAACAACCAACAATGGTATCCATCTTATCCGCAGCACTCACAATGGCACCGACGAGCGAAGCAGGAGAGGCATCCCCAGCGAAGCGTGGCTGGTAATGTTCAAAAACAGCTTTTGCCACTTCTTCTTTTTCACCAGCTTTACGGGCATAGTCTTCCCCCATAACACCTTGAAGTTCCGGGAATTCTCCCACCATAAGTGTAACCAAATCGAATTTGCAAATATCAGCAGATCGACTAACCGATTCAGCCACATTGGCAGATACTTGCAGTTTAGCAGCTAGACCATCCGCAATTTTGCGAATACGACGCACCTTATCTCCAACCGTACCCAGTTCTTCCTGGAAGACAATGCTCTCCAGCTTCGATAAGGAGTCCTTAATTTCCAGCTTCTGATCTTCTTCGTAGAAGAACTTGGCATCAGATAGACGTGCACGCAGTACTTTTTCGTTTCCTTTCGCGATGACATCAAGTGAATCGGCGCCACCGTTACGAACCGTTACGAAGTATGGCAATAATTGTCCCTCACTGTCAAGCACAGGGAAATAACGTTGATGTTCACGCATCGAAGTAATCAGAACCTCTTGAGGAATATTCAAAAAAGAAGAATCGAACGTTCCAAATAGCACCGTTGGTGTCTCAACCAGGAACAATACTTCCTCAAGCAGATCTTGCTTGATGGCAATATCCCATTTCTTCTCGGCAGCCAAAGCCTGAATCTGGGAGACAATCATCTGCTCACGTTCTTTGACATCAGCAATGACATGTTCAGCACGAAGCACTTCCACATAAGATGCGGGATTGGTAATAACCGTCTCTTTACCGAGGAAACGATGTCCACGTGTGACATTACCTGATTTCACCCCTGCAACTTCCAACTCAATAACATCACTGCCAAACAGCGCGACAATCCAGCGAATTGGACGCACGAATTTGAAATCATACGAAGCCCAGCGCATAAATTTCGGGAATGTCATCGCATGCAGTACAGCCAGCAAACCTTGACCAATCACAGCAGATGTTTCTACGCCCTTGCTACTCTTGGTTGCATAGATATATTCCACACCGCTCAGTTCCTTGAATGTGAACTGGTCCGGTTCAACACCTTGACTACGGGCAAACCCAAGTGCTGCTTTACTCCAGTTACCACTTTCGTCTTGTGCGATTTTACGGGATGGACCCTTTACTTCTTCCTCCACATCTTCCTGCTTCTCCGCAACACCCTGAATCAAAACAGCCAATCGGCGCGGCGTTGCATAGGCATTCACTTCACCATGAGCAATACGAGACGCATCCAACCATTTCACGATACGATCCTGCAGCTGTTCAATCGCTGCGCGCATAAAGCGTGCAGGCACCTCTTCCAGACCAATTTCAAATAACAGATCCTTAGACATGCTCGGCTCCCCCTTTCTTAATCAGCGGGAAGCCAAGCTTCTCACGCTCTTCCATATATGTCGCGGCCACTTGACGAGCCAGATTACGAACACGAGTTATGTAACCAGTACGTTCTGTTACACTAATGGCTCCACGAGCATCAAGCAGGTTGAAGGTGTGTGAACATTTCAATACATAGTCATAAGCCGGGAAAACAAGATGCTGTGCCATCGCTTTATTCGCTTCTTCTTCGTGCATGTTGAAGAGGGTGAACAACATCTTAACATCGGATACTTCAAACGTATATTTGGAGTGTTCGAATTCAGGCTGACGGAATACATCACCATACGTGATTCCTTCAACCCATTCCAGATCAAACACATTTTCTTTTTCCTGAATGTAGGAAGCAAGACGCTCCATACCATACGTAATTTCCACAGCTACCGGATTCGTCTCGATTCCGCCAACTTGTTGGAAATACGTAAATTGCGTAATTTCCATGCCGTCCAACCATACTTCCCATCCAAGACCTGCACAGCCCAAAGAAGGATTCTCCCAGTTATCTTCAACAAATCGAATATCATGTTTGAGCGGATCGATACCCAGACGTTTCAGACTTTCCAGGTAGATTTCCTGAATGTTATCTGGAGAAGGCTTAATGATGACCTGGAATTGATGATGCTGGTAGAGACGGTTCGGGTTCTCGCCATAACGTCCATCTGAAGGACGGCGGGAAGGCTCTACATAAGCTACTTTCCATGGCTCGGGTCCAAGCGAACGCAAAAAGGTCATCGGGTTCATCGTACCTGCCCCTTTTTCCGTGTCATAAGGCTGAACAATAATACAGTTATGCTCGGCCCAGAATTGTTGCAGCGTTAGAATCATCTGCTGAAAATTCATAATCATGCTCCTCTTCAGTGGTATATTTGCAAGCCTAGAACGGTGCATACAATAAAGAGCCCCCGCCCTACGCCTGATGTACAGACGTAGGGACGAGAGCTATTCCCGCGGTTCCACCCTACTTGGCTTAGATATGAACAGGAAACCCTATTCATTCAAGCCCACTTTTCCGTGTCCATTCATGCTCCCGAGTGCCGTTTCAAAGATTGATTTAGCCGGGCTTCCACCATCCCCAGTTCGCTCATTCATAATCATGATTGGTCAAGGTCTTGTGACCTCTTCTTCTCCTGAATGTAATAAATCATATCTCCTACTTTCTCGTTCAATGCATGTCTCTAAAAGAGAAATTATAGTTCATATTATATAAAAATAAGTACGAAGTCAAGAACTATTTTCCGTTTCACAACAAACGGCTCAAATCCCGTACTTTTCCATCTGATCGAGAAAAGAACGGGATTTGAGATTCAAGCCTAGCTGATGATCCATAAAGGCCCGCATGATTTTTTTAATCTCATCCCGCGTACCTTCACTTACCGATATATTTCCCAATCGTTGCAGATCCAGCTGTGTAAACAAACGCAATAACTTCAATGCCTTCGGACTCACGGACATCGCTGGAGGATCAAAGTGTTTACAAGCACGACAAAGGACTCCTCCGAGCCTTGGACTAATGAACAGTTGTTCATCCGGTCGCTCGTGACCACAAGAAATGCAATCATCAAGCTGCGGGCCATAACCAGCAGCCTGTAAAATTTTCATTTCGTACAGACTTGTAATGACAACAGGGTCTTTCTTCTCCTTCAATGCCTGAAGACAGGCCTTTAACTGCTTGTACCAAAATGTACCTGTCTCTTCATCCTGCAACACACGATCCAACAGTTCACAAGCATAAGATGCGTATGAGGCCTTGACCAGATCCTCTCGCAGTTCATGATAGGATTCAATGATCTCACCTGCGTTTAATGTTCCCAGTCCCGTATTTCGAAAATATACATATTGACCATACGTAAATGGCTGCACCAGTGCAGCATGTCGGCTTTTGGGCTTTTTGGCACCGCGAACGAGTACGCCTACTTTCCCGCCGCTTTCGGTGCAAAGCGTAATGATTTTGTTTCCCTCACCGTAGTCCATGCTGCGGATGACAATCCCTTCCACCCTGTATAGCATGCCTCGTCACCTAACCATTCCCGAATTAGCCAATTAACCCTCGGCTTCTTCATCTTCAATCACTTCCCTTGCAGTATCCGACTCCTGCCCTAACGAGCTACACGCCTCGGTATATAACAGGTAGGATTCCACATCCCCCGTCATCGCAAAAACCTTCCACGAAAAATCTCGCATCGGAATTTCATCCTCTCTTCGGAAATGACGTCTGCATCTACAAGATAGGATGGAGTCTTGCAAGGTAAACTATGTGTTGCAATTACTGGATACAACCCGATTATGAGTCGCGGCCAAAGCCAAGGTCACGCAGAACTCGATCCTGATTTCTCCAGTCTTTTTTCACTTTAACCCACAGATCCATGAAAATTTTGGAGCCGAGCAGGTTTTGAATGTCATGTCGAGCTCGTTTACCCACTTCTTTGAGGAGGGCACCCTGCTTCCCAATAATAATGCCTTTTTGCGAATCGCGCTCCACAAAAATAACGGCTGAGATATAAACGACACCGTTATCCTGTACTTTCATATCCTCAATCGTTACGGCAATGGAGTGTGGCACTTCTTCACGAGTCATCTGTAGGATCTTCTCACGGATCAACTCTGCACATACAAACTGCTCTGGATGGTCAGTAACCTGGTCTTCCGGATAGTACTGTGGACCTTCTGGCAAATACTTGCCGAGCTGCTCCAGCAATGTGCTGACATTACTACCGAGCTTGGCTGATACCGGAACGATCTCGGCAAAATTGTGCAGCTTGCGATATTCCTCAATGAGTGGCAGCAGAGCTTCCGGCTCAATTTTATCCATTTTGTTCATGACAAGAATGACAGGCGTACGGATATTTTTCAGCTGCTCAGCAATATAGCGATCTCCGCCACCCATACCTTCCGAAGCGTCTATCAGAAACAGCGCTGCCTCCACTTCTCCAAGCGTGTTCAAAGCGGTCTGGTTCATATAATCGCCAAGCTTGGACTGACGTTTGTGAATCCCTGGTGTGTCTAGAAAAACGATTTGTTGATGTTCCGATGTATACACACCATGAATTTTGTTACGGGTCGTTTGTGGCTTGTCCGACATAATGGCAATTTTCTGGCCAATGACCTGATTCATCAGTGTGGATTTACCTACGTTGGGACGTCCGATAATGGCTACAAAGCCCGATTTGTATGCTTGTTTTTTCATATGTTCCTCCTCAGGCGCCTAGGCCTGGAATGTATTATTTTATTATTTGGCAGAATTTAGATCAGATGGCCCAAAAGCACCTGGCAGCAGCTCAGCAACGGTGGTCTCACGCAGATCACCCTTCATGTTACCTAAAATAACTTTCATATCAGGTTCACACAGTTCAAACATGACCTGACGACACACCCCGCATGGTGATATTGGTTCATCTGTGTCGGCCACAATGGCAATCGCCTTGAAACTGCGAGGCTGTTGTCCACCTGCAATGGCACTGAACAATGCCGTACGTTCAGCACAGTTGCCTGGTGTATACGCAGCATTCTCAACGTTACAACCATGGTGCACATGTCCTTCACTGTCAAGCAGAGCCGCGCCTACACCAAAATGGGAATAAGGGATGTACGCTTTCGTACGTGCCTTAATTGCTTCTTGCATCAACAAACCATAATCCATAATTATACTCTCCTCTGAGGTGTATTATAAAGTTAACTAGTGCATTTACACTGGACACTCCGCTGCCAGAACAACCTTCCGAGCGCTGTTATCCCCAGATTTTTATGATTCACTTTTTCAAAGTGAAAATCCGGGGATAAAGGCGCACACTTCGTTTCTTCAGGTTTCTTCTGACCTCTCCGTTACGTGTTTGCATCAAGTAACTATACAATTGCGTGTAATATTAAAATCAAAAACAATATCCAAACAAACCCAGCCAGCTCAACACTGGCCTTATAAAAACAATACAACCGATAATGACAGCGAACACCGCAGCCAGCAAAACCGCTCCAGCTGCCGTGTCCTTCGCTGCTTTTGCCAGCGGATGTATATGCGGATGGGCCAGATCCACAGCAGCTTCCACTGCTGTATTCATCAACTCCGTGACAAGAACCAGAAAGACGGCCGTCAGAACAAACATCCAGTCTGTTCTTGAGATGCTGAAAAAAAATCCGGCTGCGCACATGAAGATGGCTACTCCTGTATGAACCCTCACATTTCTCTGAGTCCGCAACCCGTATGCGATTCCTTCCGCTGCATTGCGGAAAACCAGTCCCCAGGAGCGCCTTTTCATTATCGTGTCAACCCGGCCTGAGCCAATACAGCTTCCTGTTTGCCCATCATCTCTGCTTCACTCGTTTCATCCTGATGATCATATCCAAGCAAATGCAAGAACCCATGGACAAACAAGAACCCAAGCTCACGTTCAAATGAATGTCCATATTCTTCACTTTGAAGGATCGTCCGTGGAACGGAGATAATAATATCCCCTAGAACATCCGGCATTTCTTCCATCTCTTCATCCTCGTCCAGCTCGTAGATAATATCCAGTTCCTCGTCTACAGACTCGTTCATCGCAAAGGACAATACGTCTGTAGGACGGTCGATACCGCGATAATCACGGTTCAACTCGTGGATCTGTTCATCATCTACAAAAGTTAGGGCAACTTCCCCATCCGCAACGCCTTCTGCTTCTCCAGCAAGGTTCAGCAACTGCTCCAGCATTGCAATCATCGGTTCCGTAATTTCTTTATCCTGTTGTTCATTATTCCATGCCAGGTTAAGACTCATTCCATTCATACTCCTGTCTGCTCATATTAACGAATCAACCCGCTTCGGGCGAAGTTGGTTTCGGTTTCTTCATTTCCTCGGGGTATTCTATTCTGGAGTGGAATATGCCCATGACTGTTTCTTTAAGCGTCTTGGCTACAATGTCCAGTTCGCGCATCGTGAGATCACAGTCGTTGAATTGATGGTCATCCAAGCGCCCTTTAATAATTTTCTCGATCATGGACTCCACTTGCTCTACTGTAGGCTTGCGCAAGGAACGGACAGCGGCTTCAACACTATCAGCAATTCCAACAATAGCTGACTCTTTGGACTGAGCCTTTGGACCCGGATAACGGAAATCCTCTTCCGTAAAATCTGGTTCCACTCCTGCTTCCTCAGCCTGACGCAGCGCTTTGTGATAGAAATAATGGAGGAAGGTTGTTCCGTGATGCTGCTCGGCAATGTCTCGAATTGGCCTCGGCATCTTGTAGTCCTTCTGCATTTCCACACCATCCCGCGCGTGTGCAACAATAATGGATTTGCTTAACTTAGGATCGATTGAATCATGTGGATTCTCCATATTGTTCTGATTCTCAATAAAATAAATCGGTCTCTTGGTCTTGCCAATATCATGGTAATACGAACCTACACGACAGAGTAGACCATTCGCACCGATTGCCTCTGCCGCTGCTTCCGACAAGTTTCCTACCATCACACTGTGATGATACGTTCCCGGTGTCTCCGTTAGCAATTTGCGTAGGAGCGGGTGATTGGGATTGGACAGTTCCACCAGTTTCAATGCGGATAAAATCCCAAACGCAGTTTCAAAAAACGGCATGAGACCAATGACCAGTATGGCAGTCAGTATGCCTCCGGCAAATGCAAACCCAACTCCATACAGTGTTGTCGTTCGGTTCCAGTCCCCCGAGTCTATAAGTGCCAGCGTAAAGACGGCAATCGACCCGAACAGACAGACCATAATGGCACCTTTCAGAATCGTCGAACGCTGACTTGCCCGATGTGTAGCGAAGATCGCCACAAACGATACCAAAACTGCGAAAAAACCAAGCTCAAAATCAAAGATCTGACCCTGATGGGTATTTAAGATAATGCTCGACAACATGCCGATAATGATCGAACAGACAAAGGCAAGCGACGTATCCAGCAACAATGCAATTAACATTGCCCCTACTGCAACAGGCGCAAGGAAACCGACATACCATCTCTCATTGGTCTGAATGATTGCCGTCAATTGCATGACCACGATCGTAATAATGAATATGAGAACAAGCATCAGCAACTGTGCATTATTATATTTGAAGTGCGTTCCGCTGCATTGCTGAATATACATCAGAATTGCTGCCGTCAGCAGACAAGACAGCATGAGAAGTCCAAGCTGCGGCCAGTAGTTCACTTCGTTTTTTAATAAGTCATTCTCACCGAGAAGAGCGTACATCTCCGGGGTAATCATTTCACCTTTGGCAACCAGTGTATCCCCTTGGTTGATAAATACAGTCTGAGTGTTCTCACGTGCCTGCACCTTGGCTTCCTTCGTGCCCTCTTCGTCATAGAAGCGGTTAGATGTCACCACAAGACGAGCCAGCTCCTGCACCACCTCACGCTGTGTACGTTTGCTAAGGGAGCTAACACTCACCATTTCGGCCACTTTGGCACGCGCCGTTGAAGCATCGCTGATCTGATCTGTCATCAGCCTTGAGACGATATCCCGGGCAACCGACTTCATCTCCTGAATATTATCTGAAGTTAGACGAGAGATTTTGATGTACGTCTCATCCGGGATACGGTAGCTTTGCTCCTGTACCACATTTCGAATCTCTTCCAAGAGCGTTTCGGAGTATGTACTCGCTTTCCGGTTGTTGTTGATAAAATTGGACACAAAATCCTTCTGGCGTTGCGGAATTTCTGCGCGATAGATCTCAATTTTGTCCTGACTTGAAATCTGGTCATCCTGATTCAGGCGATCGACACGGTCAAGCAAAGTCGTCATCAAATTTTCATTCCGCATCTGCACAATCTGAAACATCGGCTGAACACGTTCAGCAGCTTCTTCCTGCGCCTTCAGTGTGGCCTTGTTATTCGGAATCTGCATGGGCGCAGCAATATCCACTTCACTCCGTGTGCCTTCCTGAATATCATACCGCTCAGGGAGCAGTTTGGAAGCAAGGCCCACGTAGAAGAGAATCACCATAAACAAAAACAGAAGATAGCGTGCCCACACGCTATACTTCCATCCTGTAGCTCTATTCTGAAAAGATTTGCCTTTTGACAGTTCCTTCGAGGTCATCGAGACAATCCCTTTCTATGCTTGATTTTCTGCGGCGTGGTTATAGGCAACGATAATTTTCTGGACAAGGGAATGCCGTACAACATCTTCCTCGGCAAAATAAACAAATCCAATCTCGTTAACTTCACCCAGTATCGTATTTGCTTCCACAAGCCCGGACTTTTTGCCGCGCGGCAAATCAATTTGCGTCACGTCTCCGGTAATGACCATTTTAGAACCAAAACCAAGACGGGTCAGAAACATCTTCATCTGTTCCGGAGTTGTATTCTGGGCTTCATCCAAAATGATGAACGAATCGTCCAGTGTACGTCCACGCATATAGGCAAGTGGCGCAATTTCGATTAAACCACGCTCCAAAGCCTTGGCCGTCTGTTCCTGTCCCATAACGTCATACAGGGCATCGTACAGTGGCCGCAAATAAGGATCTACCTTCTCCTGAAGATCACCGGGCAAGAACCCAAGACTCTCTCCTGCTTCAACGGCAGGTCTTGTGAGCACGATTTTTTTGACGCTGCCTTCCTTGAGTGCAGCAACAGCCAATACAACAGCAAGATAGGTTTTACCGGTACCCGCAGGGCCAATACCAAATACAATATCACGTTTTTTAATTGTAGTTACATAGTGCTTCTGTCCAATGGTTTTAACACGAATCGGTTTGCCGCGGTATGTCGTGGTGATCTCGCCCTTGAACAGATCCAGGAGCTGATCTGCACGCAATTCCTTGGCAAGTTCAATGGCATACTTGACATCCCTTTCGGTTAACACATATCCATTGCGTATCAATTGCAGTAACACATCAAATAATTGTTCAAGCGATTCCACATGCTGTGCATTGCCAAAAATCACAATCTCCGCTTCACGGGAGGCAATCTGGGCGGGAATCTCGGATTCAATCAATTTCAGAAAAGTATCTTGGGGTCCAAAAAGAGATTGACCCTCTCCCGCACTCTGGAGGGAGATTTGTATGCTGCGTGTTTGCTCTGACAAATATCCTCATTCTCCTTGACTATGGACTAGCGGAAGTTCTTCCGCAATGCTTTCTTCGACTTCAAATAATACTTTCATATAAACTTTACCATTCTCTTTCTTCTCATGCAAAATTTTTTCACTTATAATTTTTGTTCCTTTGCCGTTTTTGGCGATAATATCGTTTCTTGCGCCTTCCAATCCTCTCATTTTGGCCCAATCTATCGTCTGTTGCTCCTCATGTTCACGGGTCTCCATATCTTTCTCTGTCAACCAGCCCATCGGGAGCGTAAAGGAACGCCAGGTCAGTGGCTTGTGATTGCTCTCGGTATCAAACGAACTGAAAGGTGTATTTCCGTATCCCCAGAGCTGTATGGCCCATTTACCCAATACAATGTAAAAACGCTCCTTGCTCTCTCCTGTCATCGTGCTATGTTTCTGCACAAGGGGTACTTCCACCTGATATTCACGCCACACGAGACCTCGCACTTCACCTTTGGCCACGATTGTCTTTGTGTTCTCTTCATCCCCCAGAATACCTGAAATCAATACCTGCCCCTTCTTGACACGCATGTCCTTCTGAACAACAGGACGCCCCTGTTCCGCATAAATTTGAGTGATCACAGCATCCGATTTACTGACCAGATGTCTGGGGTTCAGCAGCGGTTCACGCTTGGGCTGTGCCGACTCCACGACCTGAATGGTGATGGTTGTCCCCTCTTTACTCACCCCAATCCACGTAGCGTCCGGCAAAGCCAATGCGAGCTGTCTGGAGAGCTTGTCCTGGCTCTGGAGCCGAAATCCCCATTGGAAGGGATAAATGCCCTCCTTCTTGGCTGCTGCAAGCACCTCGTCAGTCGGAAGGGTCACATTACCTTTAACCTCAACATTCCAAACCATCGATGACAATGCAAACAATGCGGCCACAAAAAACAACATGCCCCCCAGAAAGAACTTCCTTCTTAGTAATCGGGCTGCAAAAAAAGGAAAACCACTCCGATGTGTCACTTTCACCCGGCAGCCTGTCCGTTTCAGCAAAGGACGCAGCCTGAAAAAATGCGGCAGCAGAATGTTCATCTCTGCCTGGCGTCCATCGTGGGCACGCAGGTTCCATACTTCCAGTCCCTGCTCAGCCACCATGTTGATCAACGCTTCAATATTCCCCCCAGTGACCGTGATTCGGACTGCTCCGCGCAGTTTGTACAGACTGGGCTGCTTCATCCGTTCCCCTCCACTCCATTCATGTGAATATCCAAAATCGTTCCTTCAACAGCCACTTCATCCGGCAAAATGTTACGTATCACCAGACCAACCCCTTTTATTTCCAACTGTCCTTGTGACAATGCGAGAACGATGCGATCCGGTGTGAAATGGATGACACCACGATGATTCTCTATATACAATTGCTTACTGCCAATCAGGGTTAACCGTGGCATATCATAAAGCACATCCTGCGGCAGATCCAAGACTTCACTGGTCCATCTGCGCAGCTTGCGGCTGATCCGGGTCATTCGAAGGTCTTCCCCCTTCCTCTACAGTTCAACTTATGCGCAGATTCATGAATTTATGAAAATTCCGGGGCGTGTTAGCTACGAATGTTGATAAAAAAGTAAGAAACACAAAAAAGCCGTCTCCGGCGACTTTTGCTCACCAGAGACGGCTCTATTCCCGTCCAATTACTCAGCTTGTTACAGTTTCCCTCTTGTACCAAACGGTTGCTTGGACCGGGGGGAACCCAGCACTTCTGCCCATAATACACCTGTACGAATATCTTCAGGTCGAAGTGGAGACACTTCCGGTTCACCTGTGCCGGGTATATCCCAACTGGAATCAGACACAACAGGTTTATTCGCAGAAGAGAAGCGATTTAACCTCTGTTGAATCAAACGCTCCTGTCGTTCCACTTCTTTCATTTGTTGCTCAAGCGAGCTTGTGCGAGAAGACTCAGCAGGCTCCGAATACGGTTGATCATAACGATCATCATGCTGTTCACTTTCATAACGTTTTTCATCATACGGGTTCTCATACCGGTCTTCATCATACGGATTCTCATACGGTTCATCGTAACGAGTTCCACCTGCAGTCTCGGTGGGGGCAGGTTGCTGCCTTGAGGTCTGCGCTGGTGAACGATCGGACCGGTCTGAATCACCACTGCCTCCGAAGGTTGGCATCCCGTTGCCAGGGCGCTTTTTGTTCGGATCAGCCGATTTGGCCGCCTTCCCCAAAAAGGAGAAGAGCATAAAGCCGATAACGGCTACAATATACAGATTATCAAAAATCCATTCAAATAGGCCCATATGCACTCACCGCCTATCTTCCGTTTTTGGAATCACCCTGATCGTTGGAACTCGAACCTTCAACAGGTTTTCCCAGTGTATTACGCATTTGAGTATCCGCTTCAATATTTTTCAGGTTCATGTAATCCATAACACCGATCTTACCACTACGTAAAGCCTCTGCCATTGCAAGTGGTACTGCTGATTCTGCCTCAACAACACGCGCTCTCATTTCCACAACGCGCGCTTTCATCTCTTGTTCCTGGGCTACAGCCATCGCACGACGCTCTTCTGCTTTCGCCTGAGCAATTCGCTTGTCAGCTTCTGCCTGCTCGGTTTGCAGGAATGCACCAATATTTTTACCGATATCCACGTCCGCAATATCAATGGACAGGATCTCAAAGGCAGTTCCAGAATCCAGTCCTTTGGACAAGACTGTACGAGAGATCAGATCCGGATTTTCCAACACCACTTTATGCGTTTCTGCTGAACCGTTGGTACTTACGATCCCTTCACCGACACGGGCAATGATCGTCTCTTCACCAGCACCACCGACAAGTCGATCGATATTCGCACGAACTGTAATTCTTGCTCGAACATTGACTTCAATACCATCTTTTGCCACCGCAGATACAACTGGCGTTTCGATAACACGCGGGTTAACACTCATTTGAACCGCCTGCAATACGTCACGACCAGCAAGGTCAATCGCAGCAGCACGTTCAAATTCGAGTGGAATGTTTGCACGCTGGGCAGCAATCAGAGCGTTAACCACACGGTCAACGTTACCACCGGCCAGGAAGTGACTTTCCAGTTGATTCATCGTCAATTGAATACCTGCTTTGGTTGCTTTAATCATAGGATTTACGATTCGGCTAGGTGTAACACGTCTGAGTCTCATCGCGACCAGTGTAATAATACTAACACGCACACCGGATGCAATTGCCGAGATCCAGAGCATGACGGGGAAAAAGCTGAAGAATACGCTCAATACGATAATCGCCAGTACCGCAATGAGCAAAATTGTAATCGTTGGGTCCATAGTTAAAATTCCTCCATTGTTGTTTGATTTTTATAATTGAAATTATGATGGCCTTTATGCAAAACCATCGTTGTTGCTGAATCAAAATCAGTCCCTCACTCTTCATAAAGCACTGCAGAGTGAGTTATGTATTTTGCCGAAGCCCTAGAACTCCGGCAAATAACGGGCGGTTAAACAGGCAAGGTCTGCTGAACGACAATCCGGGTTCCCTCCGCCTTGATGACAATAATTGGGGTATCCACGGGGATGAAATCTCCATCCGACACTACATCGATCCGCTCTCCGTTGAACATCGCTGTTCCAGAAGGACGAAGTGGGGTTAGACTGATTCCTTGCATGCCAATAAGCTCTTTGCGTTCTGTTGCGGATGAATATCCTTGATCAGCAGATAACTTATCGCTCAATATGAACCTGTTCCATATCCCCCTGTCTTTAAACACAAAGGCAATAATGGCGACAACCACCAGAGCTGCTCCAAAGGCTATACCAAGAGATACAAACGCATCACTGGTGTCATAAGCTGCTCGAACAACACCGGCGACAAGCGCAATTGACCCTAGTATCCCCAATATACCCATACTTGGGATAAACATCTCCAGTATCATCATAATGAGTCCGACCGTAAATAATACCCATGTCTCCGCTCCGGCAAATCCAGCAATATAGTTGCCTGAGAAATACAGTACAAAACAGACAATACCAACAATACCGGGCACTCCGAATCCAGGTACAATCAATTCAATGATCACACCGGCTATTCCGAGGAACAGCAATATCGTCATGACGACAGGATTGGTGAGAAACGTAGATATGTTCTCTGCTGCCGTTCGTTCTACCTTAAATACATCATCCTGGCTGTAGCCAAGCCAAGCTGCTGCTTCTTCCGGCGTATTGCTGATGTGGTCCGCATAACCGACTTTCAGCGCTTCCTCGGCCGAGAGAGCAATAATCTCACCTTTTTGCTTGGTTTTATTGATCTCTGGCATCTCCACGACCATGTTGACATCCGTCATTCCGGCAGCAATCTTGCCATCGCGACCACTTTTTTCTGCCGCTCCCTGCATTTTACTTTTCCAGAATGCGACAAGCTTCGGATCATCAACATGTTTACCTGTGCTGTCAACCATCGCTGCCGCACCGATCATGCTACCTGGCGACATGACGATCTTATCTGCATTCAGTGCCAGAAAACTTCCAGCTGAAGCAGCATCTCCGCGAACAAAGGCAACGGTCTGAATAGGACTTTCCTTAATCAAGGTGCCTAGTTCTTCTGCAGTGTCGACACGGCCTCCCGGCGTATTGATATCGAGAACGATCAGGCCTGCATCCATCTCTTCTGCTTCCTTAAACCCACGTTCCATGAACTTGCCAAGTCCCTGCTCGATTGGTTTATCGACCGGAATGATATATACGGCGCCGCTCTTATTCTCAGCTGCATGCGCTGACGGCGATCCAATCCAGACAGGAAGCAGCAGCGTCAGCAGCATCATGAGCATCAATGGCCCCGTAAGCTTCTTCCGGCGCTTTCCCTTCACAAATAGTCCCCCCTTTTCCAATACTGTTATACTGTCCAGCTTATGGTATTTATTACGTGCAATGCAACATTTCGTTTCAAAATCTTAAAATTATATTTGAAAGCGGGAGCAATTGCAAGATTTAAAATCCATAATAATATATATTAACCATTTAAAAGCAAAGTTTGTGAACTTACATGAACACTTCTACCCACTATTGAATAGTGACTCATGAGTACTTTACAAAAAAACTTCGATCAAAAACGGTGCACAGTATATAAAGAACGTAAAATGGAAAAAACACCCCCTGACAAGTCAGGAGGTGTTTATTGATTTGCTTTATTGCAGAAATTGTTGAACTGTTTGATTTACCAGTTTGCCGTCCGCTTTGCCTTTGACTTTCGGCATAAGGGCCGCCATGACTTTCCCCATCTCGGCTTTCGAAGAAGCACCGGTTTCCTGGATGGTCTGCTGTACAATAACTTTAATTTCTTCTTCGGTAAGCTGTGCGGGAAGGTACTGACTGAGTATATCAATTTCCGCTTTTGCATTTGCCGCGAGGTCTTCACGGCCCGCTTTGTCAAATTCTTGGAGGGCATCTTTGCGCTGTTTGATTTCACGACTCAGGATATCAAGCACTTCGTTGTCATCCAAAGCTCTTTTCAAATCTATTTCAAGATTCTTGATCGTCGAACGAATCAACCGAATGTTGGAGAGTCTGAACTTGTCCTTACTCTTCATCGCTTGCTTCATATCTTCGTTCAATCGTTCGCTAAGATTCATGTAGTTAAAATCCTCCTAAAACTTTCTCTTACGAGCAGCCTCGGACTTTTTCTTGCGCTTTACGCTTGGCTTCTCATAATGCTTACGTTTCTTCACCTCAGCCAATACGCCATCTTTAGCGATGGTACGTTTAAAGCGACGAAGTGCAGCATCAATAGTCTCGTTTTTGCGAACTTTAGTTTCAGACACCAGTTTTCCCTCCCTCCGACCAGACCGTCCAAGAGCAATAACACGGTTCATCATCTTTCATTATAGGCGAAAGGTAATAAAGGTGTCAACCTCAACGTAATGATCATTTAATTTATGCGAGCTTTAGCCACATATTCATGATTTTAATATATATGAATAAGTCCTGAATATCAGCACATTGCTCGATTATTTGTGAGAATCAGACAGACTTGTCAACACGCCGAGTCTGGTACCACCAAGCAAATGATAGTGCAGATGATGTACGGTTTGTTCGCCATCTTTACCACAGTTATTAATCAACCGATAACCTGTTTCCTCCACACCAAGACGCTTGGCCGCTTCCTGCGCAGCCAAATGAATCTCACCGATCAGAGGCAGGTCTTCTGTAGTAACTTCATTCATGGAAGCAATATGTTTCTTCGGAATGACAAGAACATGTGTTGGTGCAGCGGGCTGGATGTCATGAAAGACAATAACATGGTCATTCTCTAGGACTTTGTTGGAGGGAATGCTGCCCTCTACAATTTTGCAAAATAAGCAATCCATTGTTCATACCCTCCTTTGAATTAAGACTGTATGTATTCCCTTTATATCATACTAGAAGTGAAAACGCACGTCCAATCCTAGGTGAAGCTTATCCAGTCATATGGCATTGAAATAAACACCATTTGAGCGATATTACAGATTGAACAAGACTTTATGAACGAAAATAAAGCTGTCGATTCAAACGAATCATGCCTTGCAGAAGCTTGCTTCTGAACAGGCATGATTCGTTTTGAATTTCAGCATTTTGCTAACGTAGAAGGCGCTTATGTGCTGTATGAGTAATACGCTTAGGAATAGATAACCTCACACTTCTCGTTTCAATAGTACGGCAACAAGGTTAACGCAGTAAGCGCAAATAACGGGAGCACCAACCGATTAAAGCGTCTACGGCCGTATCCATAATAAGGATAGGGAGAAGGGTACCCGTATCCCGGATAAAATCCGCGAGTATGCGCTAAAGGATAGTTGGCTCCCGGCATTGCATTTGGACCCATATTTGCATGATGTACCATGGCTTCAGGTCCAACGGGAACCGCCAGATAAATCATGTCGTCATCCACGTTCTCCATGATACCATCATAATGCGTACCGTCATTCATCTGAACACACACATAGCGATGTATGTGTTCCTTACATAGTTTCTTTGCTTCCACCTTTTCCACTTCGCAACGCCTCCCTGAATCTGCTCTTGATCACCTTTTCATGGTATTCAGATCTGGGCGAATTGACACTGTGAAAAAAGGAAAATAAAAAAAGAAACACCCCGTGAGCGGATTCCTTGCGGAAGTCGCTCCTTGCGGACGTCTATTCAGGAATCTTCCTGATCAGACGTCCGCCGGGGTGCTTAAATAAAAGTTTGTCGGCTTAACTGTAGTATAACAGCGGGATGAATCTGTATCTGTGAGCTAACTCACTCCATTGTATGAAAAAAGTGAAAAATTATATAAATGCCCACACCTTAAACACAGGAAATGATCACATTCGTAACCTTAAAATGAGTTCGTTATAGACATCATTTGAACACGGACTTCTGCCTGACGTTGCTCGGTATGAGTGAATCCTCCGTATCAAGCAGGTTAGAAATCCGCTCCCTTCTACAACGTTTCCAATACAACCCGTGAGCCGCCTCCAGTTTCGCCTGCCGGGATAACCACAAGCTTGCGTGGTAGACGCGCCCGCAGCTCTGGAACGTGACTGATGACACCGACAGCAAGGCGATCATCATGCAATTTTTCCAAAGAGGTAATCACGGTATCCAGCAGTTCGGGGTCAAGTGTACCGAATCCTTCATCCAGAAAGAAAAATTGAAGCGGATACTGACCTCGCAGCTGAATCTGGGCGGATAGAGCCAAGGCTAGTGACAATGAGGTCAAAAACGTCTCGCCACCTGACAACGTCGATACCGGTCGTTTGACACCCCCGTTGGCATCATCACAGATGACAAAGCCACCACCCGAATCCACTTCAAGCGAATACCGTTGTTTGGTCAGAAAGCGCAGACGCTGCGAAGCAGCCTGGCTAACCTGCATTAACTGTTCTTCCGCAATGTACTCTACAAAGGCGTTACCTCTGAAAGCTGCTTGAAGTTTGCTAAGCAATTCTCCTTGACGACTTACCTCCAATCGCTTGTTCTCCAGTTCAGTCCAGCGAACATGCCGCTGCTGCACATCCTCCAGATCGCGTTCTGCGCGCGCCCTGGCACGAAGGGCAGCCTCATCCTCTGTCCGAGTCAGTTGCAGGCGATCGGTGCAGGCCAACCACTGTTCCTCGGATACAACAGCACCACCCAGTTTCTGTTCCAGCTCACGTAGCTGGGATGCCAGTTCACGCTCACGCTCCCGATGCTGCTGGATTTCCGCAGCCAGTCTCTCGACTTCTTCAGATGGGATGGCTGCCTTCAACACGTCATTTTCCGAGTCAAATGGCGATTGATCCAGGAATTGCTGCCAACGGACTTGAGCCTGTTGCAGATGCTCTGTCGCTGATGCAGCAGCCTGATGAGCCATGACGTCTTTCTTCGTTGATTCCTGCTTCAAAGCATCCGCTTCCTTGAAGCGTTGTGCCGAATCAGCAGCAGCTTTCCGCAGTCCATCCAACCGAGTCTGGGCCACTGTTATTAAATCCTCTACCCGTTGCTCGCCAACCCACTGGCGCAAACGCTCTTCCTTCTCGGCAAGCTGTTTGCTGTTGCCTTGCCATTCGGTCTGCCACTGGATCAGCTGTTTGTCCAATTCAACCAGCTTCTGTTGAAGGGATTGTAACATCTGTTCCTTTTCTTCAAGGAACGTGACGCTTTTGTTCAAGCGTTCCTTGATGTCTTCCGCGCGCGCATCGCGCTCTTGCATCGCCTGATAGAGGGCCTTGGCCTCCTCCTGAGCGATGCCCGGCAGTTCCGTGGCCCAGCGGTGCTGTAATACAGCAGCTGCGGCTTCGCTCTCGGCCAGCTTCCGCTCCGCCTGGACGAGCCCGGCACGGCCGGCCTCTTGCGCAGCAGCCGCTTCCATGCGGCGCTGCTGCGCGCCCACAGCCGCCTGCTGCAACGCGGCGGCTTCCGCCTGCAACGGCGCTGCAGCGGCAGCCAGCGCCTGCGCGGCTTCGCGCAGCGCAGCGGCACGCGCCGCCCAGTCCGCCGGGGAGCGCCCGTGTGCGGGCGACCCGTCAGGCTCTGGCTCCGCTGCCGCAGGCGCGGCCTCGGCTGCGGCCGGAGCTTCGCCGGCCGCAGCGCCAAGCTGCGTCAGCAGGCTGCGACGTTCGTGCAGCTGCTGGCGCAGCCCAAAGCGCAGCTCCTGCAGCTCCGCGTGCAGGCTGCGCAGCAGTTCCAGGTCCGCATCGCCTGCGTGCGGACCTTCTCCCGGCGGCGCAGCCGGGAGCGGGTGGTGTGCGGAGCCGCACACCGGGCATGGCTCGCCGTCGCGCAGCTCGGCGCGCAAGGCGGAGGAGAGCCGGTGCAGCTCCTGCTCACGCATCATGCCGCGCAGCTGCTCCTCCGCCCTAGCCAGCAGACTCTGTTCGCGACCGATGTCCTGCTCACAAGCGAGCAAGGCCTCAAGACCTGCTGACGCCTGTGCAATCAGATGCTGACGCTGTTCACTCAGGCGGCTCTCTTCCTCGGCTGCTGCATTCAGCTTACTGGCACTCTGATCCGCAGACTGTTTGTATCCCCGCATCTCATCCGTGGACTGACGCAGCTGCTCTGCGGCCGTATCCAAACGATGTTTCTGTTCCAGTGCAGCCTGTAGCTGTCTGCGTTCCTCCGACTTCACTTCATTCGGCTTGAGACTTTCCTGCAACTCCTCACGCCGTTTGCGACCACGCTGTTGCAGTTCTTTCTCTTTCTCCAACTGATGCTCCAGAACCGTCTGCTCACTCTTTCCCTGTTCCAGAAGTTGCGAGAGACGCGTACTGTCTTCCTTCAGTTCATCTCGTTCCAGCTGTAGCTTTTTGGCCTGTTCCAGTTGTTCCAGACGAACCAGCAGTTTTGGTTCTTCCTCAGCCATTTGCGCACGGGCCATCTCGGCCTTCTCTGCTTCCTGAACGGATAGACGCTCATGTTCCACCGCTTGCTGGTGAGCAAGCTCGGCTGCATCCTTACGCAATTTTTGCTGCGTTACTGCATCACGCATCGTCTGTAAGGCAGGCAGTATGGCAGCTGCAGCCCCGGATTGCTTCAGCCGTTGTTCGCCTGCTGCAATTGTTGGCTCCTGTTCCTTCAGCTTTTGCTGTTCCTCCATACGGGCCTGTCGCTCATGGCTTAACTCACGTACTTTGCCCAACTGCTCGGCTTCCTTCACAGCTGCATCCAACGCTTTGCGAGACAGTTCAGACTGTTTAACTGCCGCTTGAAGAAGACGCTTAATGTCTTCCAACGTCTCCTTGCTGGCATTACCAAGCCCCTGTTGTTCAGCAGCGAGGGATTGATGAACCATGTCGTTGTCCTTTACCCGGCGGCTTAACTTGATGCCCAGCTGATCCCCATACTTCTCCAGATGGAACAACCGCTGCAACATCTGCCGTCGTTCACTGCCTTTTAGCGACAGAAACTCGGCGAACTTCCCTTGCGGAAGTACCACTGCCCGTGTGAAATCATCCATTTTCAATCCGATCACATCTTCAACGCAGCGATTAACATCTGCCAATCTGTCGGCAAGTACCTGTTCTTCTCCGTTGACCGTCTCAATGAATTTACAGATCGTACTACTTACCGATACCTCGTTGTTTCGTTTGAAACGACGCTCCACCCGGAATCTCCGGGCTCCTTCAGCCGATACCAATTCGAAGGTGAAAGAAACAGACAACGAGTCCTCTGCATGATTCATGATCCCTTGCGTACCGTTAACTGCACGTTCCACTTTCCCGTACATCGCGAGTGTGATTGCATCGAGTAGCGAGGATTTACCACTGCCTGTAGGACCAAAGATTCCGAATAAACCCGTTTCCGTCAGCACGGTGAAATCAATTTCCTGCATCTCCCGATAGCTTTGCAGTCCCGCAACTTTTAATAGAATCGGCTTCATCTTCCCTCTACCTCCTCACGCACACCCGGCTCGTCTTCATCCACAAGTTCCAGAAAAAGCTGTACCAGACTATCTTCCGGTTGCGCACCGCCTGTCTGGCGCTGATAAAACTTGCGGAAAAGTTCGTGTACCGGCAGCTCGGATCGTTGCTCCAAAAGTCCTGCTGCAGCCATCTCAGGATACACCGGACGAATATGAATGATGCCCTCATGTGATCTTCGCAGTTCCTGGATTTCCTTCAGGGACATCGCTTCGTCCAGCCACACTTCCATGTCGATAAAAGCCTGTGTATCTCGTCCTTCATCCAGCCAGCGATATACCTCGGCCAGACCGCCACGCGCCTTCCAGCGAACAAGTTCACGTCCAGAGGTTAACAATACCTCTTCCACATGGGCAGCTCCACCTGGTGACAGATCAACCATCGTAACAGACTTGCTCTGTCCCGCTTCTGAGAAACTGTAGGCGAGTGGAGAACCACTGTATCGGATCACACCGTCTCCTTTGACAGCCTGTGCACGATGGAGATGCCCCAGCGCTGTGTATTGCGCACCCGTAGATAAGGCTGAAGGATCTACCGTATAAGCTCCGCCTACCTGAATGGGACGTTCCGAATCACTTTCGACTCCACCCAAAACATAAATATGGCTCATCGCCAAATTCACCTTATCCGGACGAAAAGAAGAAGCCAGCCGCTGCATTAACATGGCCACACGTCGGCTGTATGCCTGCCGGAGCACATTTTCATCTCCATCTGTTGCCAGCAGTTCATTCAGTCGTGCTTCCGAGGGATATGGCAAAGCTGCAATCTCTGCAACCTCTCCGGTTCGCTTTGCATGAATGGTTACTGCTTCTGAGGTAGGCATTCCTACGAGTGTAATCCCCTGCCTGTTCACAAGCGGGGTGACAGAAGCCACCCGCTCCGGCTGGTCATGATTTCCTGCGATCACCACGAGTGGTCTTCCACGTTCCGTTAGACGTGCTGCGGCTTCGTAAAAAAGCTGCTCCGCTGTTGCCGGCGGATTGACAGAATCATATACATCCCCAGCCATCAATATGGCATCCGCTTGCTGCTCATCCGCCAGTCTGACAAGCTCATCGACGAAATCTTCCTGCTCACGCAGTCGGCTTCGTCCTTCCAGCGTTTTTCCCAAATGCCAGTCACCTGTGTGCAAAATACGCATCGTCCGTTCAACCCCTCTCCCCTGTAAATCGATTGCTTCCAATTTCCAATCCGTACCTGTTACAATTTCACAGCATGTCCGCCATCAAAAAAGTACAGCCACTTCCGGTCTACTTTTCGACCCAAAATATCTTCAATGGCCCGTCCATACAGTTCGAGCTGGAAGCCATAGTTTTCCGTAAGCTTGCGCAGTCCACCGCGGTGTTCCAACACCCGATCTGTCTTATAATCGAGCAACACAAGCTCGCCATCCACCTCATACAGACAGTCGATAATACCCCGTACCAGCACCGTTTCATTTTCAATCGATGCCTGCATTTTGCTTTCTTCCTTCACCATCTGCATGTCTGAGTTCGGTGACAGTTCACGTAGCCATTCTGCAGGAGATTGATGTGCCGGAAGTCCGTAAACAAACGGAATCTCCCGTTTCACCCACTCTGCACGCAACAGCTCTGTCCCTGGTTCTGTATCGAAAAATCCGACCAATTCTTCGAGTTCGATAGCCTCCGCCTGATAGGGAAGCAAAATCTGAAGCTCAAGCAATCGCTCAATCGTCTGCTCAATAATCTGTAAATCAATGACGGGTCCATCTACAGGCAGATGCTGCATCAACGTATGATACACGGTGCCCCGCTCTGTCCCTGTCAGTTGTGTCTCCTCCATAAATTTGGGACGACGCAAATGCAGTTTAAAGGCTGAGTCTTCCTCTGAGCCCGGCTTATAACTATCTTGTTTGGGGCTGAACGTTTCTTTTCGGATCGACTGATTTTTCATCACCTCATCTGAGGCCAACCCACCCTCCAGCTGTTCCCCATTCAGTTCACCCGATGCGCTAATCTGTTCATGGTTAGCGTTGTGCTTCTCCTCATCCATCCCTCGGTTCTCATGAACCAGGAATGTCTCGGACTGTTCTCCCAGTTCCTCCATCACCTGTACTGACGGATGGTCCTGCATCGTAAGCAATGTTTTCAACTCGGTGACGGATGTGCTGGCTGCCACTTGAGTTGCTGCTTCATAAGGATATGTCCACGTAAGCCGTCTATCGACCTCACGGATCAACCGTGTCTGCTCTTCTTGATCAACTACTGTGTCCCCATCTTCAGCTCCAATGTCCTGTATAGCCGCATCTTGCCCACCCTCCATCAGCACTGTTGCGGTTGAGGATGTAATCAGCTTCACAGGCTGAACCGATCTTAGGGCAGCGACTCGATCTTTCCGTACCTCTGTCATCCCGTCTTCTTCGCCAAGCGTTGGATCCACAAAAATTTCTCGGGATGCCTGATCGGCAGAGATGACGGAAATGTCCCATCGAGATTCATCCTCCATGAGACAGGCGGCAAACGAGTCATTGCTGCCTGCAAGCTCGCGCAGCAAACCCGCGTCCCGATGTCTAATCAGAGATGGCCCAATCCAGTCCAGGTAACTCCGACCTGCCGCAAGCAAGTAATCAGGCAATACCAGCTCCGGGCTGTCCTTGACCTGCGACCATGCCACTGCTTTTTTGGCAGCATCTTTCACGGTACCCACCAAAATCATTTTCTCTTTAGGCCGGGTTAGCGCAACATATAGCACTCGCATCTCTTCAGCAAGCAGTTCAAACTGGGCACGACGCCGAATCGCCAAATTTGCCAATGTAGGATAGGCAACCCGGTTCTCACGATCTACAAATCTCGGGCCAAACCCCAGCTCCTTATGCATCAGAAACGGCGCGTTCAAATCTTGCTGATTGAACATTTTGGATATGCCCCCGACAAAAACAACCGGGAACTCCAAACCTTTACTCCGGTGAATCGTCATGATGCGTACTGCATTGTCCTGCTCACCCGATCCGCCTGCAACGGTCCCGAGATCTCCCCCGTTCTCACGCAGTCTGGATACATAAGTCAAGAAACGGAACAACCCGCGATTTGCAGTAGCTTCCTCATATTGCCTTGAGCGATCGTACAGCGCCTTCAGGTTACTTTGACGCTGCATGCCTCCCGGAAGACCACCAACCCAATCCAGATAACCCGTTTCCCGATACATACGCCAAATGAGTTCACTCAGACTCCCTTGCCTTGCTTCAAGCCGCCACTGTTCCAGCTGACGCATAAAACGAACTAACTTTTGTTGCAGCTCTATGCTGAACCCGTTCTCCCTATCCACAGCCTCGTCTATGTGTCCACCCATACCTGCATCTATACCAGCATCTATAACCCCATCTGAATCTGCATCCACATGGGATTCATGCAGATGTTCAATAACATCTGCCTCGGCGGATACCGCCGATTCCCGTTGCCCTTGTTCCATTTCCGACCAGGCTTCCGGCCATTGCATCTGAATTACGGTAGAATCAGAATTCGCATTTTGCCCAGTATGTCGTCCGAGACTGTTAGAGGGATCTCCCAATCCTCCTGTAGCTGATACAACTGCATCATAGAAAGACTGCCTCTTGTCACCCAGACGAATCTGAGCCAATTCCTCTTCATCCAGTCCGACAATCGGGGAACGAAGCACGGAAGCGAGCGGAATATCCTGTCTTGGGTTATCCACAATCTGAAGGAGAGACAACATGATTTCCACTTCCGTTGCCTGAAAATACCCCTTGCTTTGCTCTCCTCCAGCAGGAATACCCTGTTGTCTGAATTCCTCAATCATGAGCGGAGCCCACATTAAGGTAGAGCGCAGCAGGATAACAATGTCACCGTAACGTGCCGGACGCATCGTTTGCAGGGCCTTATCATATACATGGAGAGCAGGTTTGTCTGTATCCCCAACCATCTCACGAATACGTCGAGCCATAGCCCGCGCTTCCAGTTGAGCGGTTTCGAGCTCGGCACTCTCCAGTTCAGCTGAAGCCAGAGCATCTCCATTTTCATCTGCGCTTTCTGTCAGATCAGGTCCTCCGCCTTGACGATCAATCAGCATAAGTTCAGGTGTGTATGCCTCATTTCCAAGGGTCTCTGGCGGGAAAGTTGCCCCATAAGCGAGCTGTGCCCGCTCATCATAGGCAATTTCGGCCACCCCTTCGTCCATAAGCTGCCTGAATAACATATTGACCGAATGTACGACTTCTTCACGGCTGCGGAAATTACGTGCAAGATCAATACGTCTTCCTGTACGCAATGAACCATTCTCACGAGTCACATCTTCATCCG
Source organism: Paenibacillus hebaui (assembly GCF_051934385.1). Classification (NCBI taxonomy): domain Bacteria; kingdom Bacillati; phylum Bacillota; class Bacilli; order Caryophanales; family Paenibacillaceae; genus Paenibacillus; species Paenibacillus hebaui. Next base: position 5,116,780 of record NZ_CP196836.1, read on the forward strand.
TATTCGCTGAATATTGGCGGTACTTGTTCAGAAACAGACCCGGCTCAGCCAGACGAAAACGGTAAATACTCTGTTTGACATCCCCAACCATGAATCGGTTGCCAGGATTCTCCCTGGAGATCAGCTTTACGATATCTTCCTGTACCGTATTTGTATCCTGATATTCATCCAGCAGCACTTCATCAAAACGTGCCCGATACTCCATTGCTGCATCGGAAGGCATCGACAGATCAGGCGTAGAATCCTCGTGTCGCAAAATGTGAAGACAGTAGTGCTCCAGATCACTGAAGTCAACTTGTCCACGTTCCTGTTTAGCCTGTCGGTACCGTTCTCCAAATGTAGTGACCAATTTGGACAGTTCCTGCATTAGGGGGGCCGCCTGCTCCAGCTCCTGCCAGAACGAAAACGCACTTCTTCCAAACAAAGATCCTTTCAGGTCCGTCACCGTTTTTTTGGCAGCTTCACGAAGTTCCTTCACCTGCTCTTGTAGCCCAGGATCCGTCTGGTCTTTTTTGCAAGGCTTCAGCTTGCCGAATGCTGCTGGCTGGAACACTTCAGGCAACCTCTCCCATGGGATGACCTCGACAGCAGACAGAAGCTCTTCCACCATCATTAAATCTTCTTTTAACGTCTCAGCATAAGGCGCCGGACCTTCCGGCTGCATGGAGATACTGATTCCTTGACGAAGCAGTCCGGCAGCACCGCTTAGGGCAAGAGCAGCATCGCGCAGAATACTTTGAACCCATGCAGAATGACCAAGGGCTTCTACACTTTCTACCTGAAAAGCCGATGCCATTTCTGCCAGCCAGTGATCTGCCCAAGAATGACTGCGGGAGAAGTCATACAACCTCTGTACCAGACGATGCATTGCATCATCGTTTCGTTCTCCACTAAACCAGTCCACCAGTTCGCGGAATGTACTGCCTTCATCTTCTTCGCCATACTTTTCCTCAAACAATTCTTCCAGCAGTTCCTGCCGCATGATTTCGGCTTCATTTTCATTCAAAATTCGAAAAGCTGGGTTCAACGGAATTTGCTGGTAATAACGACGAATGACTTCCATACAGAATGAATGCAAGGTTGTAATGGATGCACGCCCAAGCAGCGACAGCTGTTTACGCAAATGTTCTTCTCCAGGCTGTTCCTCGAGGGCACGTTCCAGTGCTTCCCGAATTCGTTGCTTCATCTCGGCGGCAGCCGCTTTGGTAAACGTAGCTACAAGCAAGCGATCCACGCTGAATCCTTGGGAAGGGTCTGCGATCTTGCGAATAATCCGTTCAACTAATACGGCTGTCTTGCCTGATCCCGCTGCTGCGGCAACCAGAATGTCTTCCCCGCTCTGCGAAATGGCACTCCACTGGTCATCACTCCAGAAGCTACCTTCCGGTTTTGGCATATTCGTCATGATGTTTCCCCTCCCTTGTTGTGAGACAGCATGTCCCAGATTTGCTGTTTGCCCGGTTTGGACAACAGATTATATTCATTTCCTTCGATATTTTCGTCAAATTGACAGACGGGTTTATACGGACAGAAGGTGCATGCCACTTCTTGCTGAATGCGGTAAGGCTCGATGGCTACATCCCCGTCCGTGATCCGGGTTCCAATCTCACGAATGTTGCTTCGCACCGAAGCAAGGAGCGTATCCCACTGCTCTGGGGTAGCTACAGAGGCACTGCTATAAAAGCTGCCGTCCGCCTTAAGGGCAACCGGAATAATGGCTGAATACCCCTTATCCAGGGTATGGTCCATTTGAGCGATTGCATCCCGGTCCGCCAGAAGCAGGCCTTTCATTTTGAACCGTTTCAGCAGTTCCTGTCCTGCCTGCTCGGAAGTCATGCCATTCGCGGATTGCAGCAGCGGGTTATGCACATGGAAATACAATGTTCCTCCAGGCATAGCCGATTCTCCAAGCCATTCCTCGGCAGCACTAAGCAGCACCTCCAAATAGGTGAGCATCTGCAATGATAGACCGTAGTACACTTCATGCAGTTTGAGATCCGTCTGACTAGATTTGTAGTCAATGACACGCAACAGCAGACCATTCTCTCCCTCAGCCACGTCCACACGGTCAATCCGACCCACAATTTCCATCACACAACCATTTTCCAGTTCAAAACGTAATGGCGGCAGTGGTTTATCCGGTCCAAAATCAAGCTCCAGCCCAATCGGTTCAAAGCTTCCACGTCTGGACTGTTCACCCAAAATAACCGATGCCCGACTAACAATATCCTTCAGCTTGCGGAAGATATAACCGTATCGTTTGGTACTGAGCAAAATTTCTCCCTGCAGCTGTGGTGCAATCTGCTCCACGGTCTGCTCCGCTTCCTTGCGGCATTGCTCTGGAGTCAAGCTGCCCCAACTGCGATTTTCTTCACGCAAACGCATCGCCAGTTGACTGAGTGCAGCATGGAATAGCTGTCCAATATCGGGAGCTTGTAGGCGATACAGTTGCCGTTCTTTCAAACGCAATCCATGGGATGCAAAATGGGAAAATGGACAAGCGACAAACCGCTCCATCCGCGAAACACTGGTCCTTACCTCTGTCCCATATAGTCTGCGGCTGGTAGCTGTACGTAGCGGTAACGCCCGATTACGATAAAAGACCGATCCGAGCAATTGCTCCAGCTGAGGTCTGCTCGTCTCTTGTGAGACATGCCAGTTATAGACTGCCCACCACATTTCAGGAATGTCTTCTCCACGGCGCCACCTGCGCAATTGTCCGATCAGAGCGGATAGGCTCTGGCCTGGATGAATTGCGTAAGGCCAATGTGCAGCTTCGAAATGTGTAACAGGTGGCTGGGCAAGTAACGGCTGTTCACTCAAACCAAACATCTTCCGTACATGCCGCACAATTTCCGAAGGAAGCAATGGTTTCCCTTCATCATCAGCAACCGGATAGCTCATCCATAACTGGCTGCTGGCTGCTGTCAGGGCAGTGTATATCAGAAAACGTTCATCCAGCATTTGTCTGGTCGCCCCTGGTCCAAGTGCCATCCCTCTTTCTGTCAGCAACAATCTCTCCTGCTCGGTTAATACCCCATCATCCTGAGGTACCGCAGGCAGTTCACCCTCAACCGCCCCGAGGATAAATACGTATTTGATATCCTGGAGACGCGTACGATCCATCGAGCCCACCAACACCTGATCGAGTGCTGGCGGAACCAGACCCAGCTTCAGCTCAGTCAATCCGGTCTCGATCAATCCGGCAAACAGATCGATATCCAGGCGTTCGGCCCCCATCATATCGACCATCTGATCCAACAGGTCAAGCACAGCGCCCCACATCTGCCGATGCTCTCTCGACCGTTCGGGATCACCCTGAGCCTTGGCTTCAGCAGACATGTGATCCAGCTTCCATGGAATCTCTGCATCTTCCAGCAGCCTGTAGAGGGCAGCGCACTGTTCTTTGGCTGTCTTCGCCTTGTTCATCCGTTTCTCAAATACACCCATCGAATCTGTAATGACTGACCGACAGTTCTCCATCAAAGACAACATCTTTTCTCGTCCGCGATTGCGGCCGTCCTGACTGTTGTCTTCCAGGGACAGACTCGGTACATACTTCCATGGTTTGCCGTCTGTCCAGCGGTATCCGTGGATTCCGCAGGCCAATATATAATTTTCTAGCTGGTCCATATCTTCACGGGTGATGGAACCATCACGCGGGAGCAGCAGATCCGTTTTGACACACCGAAATACATCCTCATAACGCCAGCGACGACGAACAATATCCAGTGCCGAACGTATAAATTCAGATAACGGATGATGAAGTTCATTTCTCCTGCGGTCCAGAAAGACGGGTACGCCATAATCTCTGAACAGCGGTTCGGCAATATCGGCATATGCATCCAATTGACGAACAAGCACCGCCATATCCCTGTAACGTGCACCTTCATCCTGCGCCAGACGACGCATTTCACGCAGTGCCCCTTCCATCTCTGCCCGACGGCTCTCGGCTGCATAAAGTTTCACACCCGAATCACGGTCTTCGCTTTTCCAGCGAACCCGGCGGTCGAAACCAGCTTCCAAATGGGCAAGTCCAGGACTGCCTTCATATCTCGGCAAAATTTCCGAATCGAGCAGGGTTGTTTCATTAGATACACCCAGATCTTCAGCCATCCCTTTGAGACGCGCGTAGGCACTCGCCGTGGGATAGAACAGTTCGAGTTCTCCAGGCAGTGTCCCGTGATCATAAGGCCGATCCAATGTCAGGGCAATCGTCATGGAAGATGACTGGAGCATCAGCCGACCGATAACACTCATTTCCTGTGGGGTAAATCCCTGAAAACCGTCAATCCAAATCTGTGCATCCTGTAACAAGGGGCTTTCCGACAGACGCTCTGTAAGTTCAGATAATGTGTCTTCATCATCAATATATAGCTCAGTCAGTTCCTGTTCATAGTCACGATATATAAGAAGCAAGTCATGCAGCTTATCCCCCAGAATTGGCGCAGAAGAAGATGATGTATTCCATGTGGAAAGTCCTTCTTCCAGTGACGCGGGGTCAAGTTCATAACGTTTAAACTCACTGTATAAGTCATTCAAGTCTCCTATAAAGCCCAGTTGACTGCCTGAGGCTCCAAACAGCTTCAATTCTTCCTTACGGCGCTGGAGTACTTTATAGAGCAGCATCTTTTTCCCTTCGGCTCCAATCGGAATACGAGCAGAACCGCCTGCTTCCTGCATTACCCGATAGGCCAATCGGCGAAAACCGAGCACTTCAGCACGCATAGAACCTTTGATTACTCCTGAGAACACCAATGCCTGTTCGGTACGAAACGAACTCTGTTCCGGAACCAGCAGAATGAGCGGTTTGCCTTGCGGCTCCTTTTGAAGCAGGGATGTGATTTCCCGGGTAATCAGCGCACTCTTGCCGCTGCCTGCCCGGCCAATTACAAAGCGTACGGACATGTCTAATCCTCCAAACCATCACGAACAAGATTTTAATTCCCAGTATAACATATCTGACTTGGTTCGGAACATACGTTTGCCACTATCCGGCAAAACCGGAGATCATCTCCGTTAACACAGCAAAAAGCCCGCAGCAGTTGAAACTGAGGACTTTTTGCTGTGATCTATGCTTGACCCAGAACGGAATCCGGTTCAATTATTGCTTTTTACTGCGCACTTCGAAGATGGCAAATTTCAGGTAGTGGCCTTCGTCCACGCCCAAAATTTGCGGATGGTCCTTACCGGCTGCTTTCCAGTCAATCAGACGTAGCACTTTACCTGCATCCTCGGCCGCATCCGCAATTGTTTCCAGGAAGAGGTCAGGACGCATATGATACGAACAGCTTGCCGTCACCAAATATCCGCCCTCATTCACCAGTTTCATGCCTTGCAGATTGATGTCCTTATACCCGCGGCATGCACCTTTGACTGCTGATTTCGTTTTGGCAAACGCTGGCGGGTCGAGGATGACCACATCAAACGTTTTACCACCGACTGCAAGCGCTTTGGAGGTATCCACCTTCTGTTCGCCAGCACGCGCACGTACGTTGCGCTCATCGAGTCCTTTAACCTGCTCACGTAAGTACTGGAATGCATCCGCAACAACGAACTCGACTCGGTCAGTGAAACCGTTTAGTTCTACATTGGTTCGTGCACTTTCAATCGCATGCTCCGAAATATCAAGACATGTTACTTTTTTGGCTCCATACTTGCAGGCGTTCAATGTGAAGCTGCCCGTATGAGAGAAACACTCCAATACTGTGGCGCCATCCCAATAAGGGAAAGTTACCACCTTGCCGCTTTTATTCACAGGCAGCATTTGATCCACACCATCCTGCTCAGCCTGTTGGAGTGTAATGCCACTCTTGTAGCCCCAGCCCTTCATGAGCGGTTCGATGGCTGCACGATTCTCGCGTTGATCGAAGAAGTAGCCTGTCTTCTGGCCTTCCACGATATCCACTTTAATGAGCAGCCCGTTCTCTGTTACTGTGACGTGCCGTGGGCATTCTCCGTAAAGCGGCCCTTTCGTTTGCTCCAAACCTTCCAGTTCACGAATGGAGACATCACTGCGTTCATAGATACCTTCTGGCTGCATTACTTCGACTAATGCTTGTACGATTGCTTCGCGGCAACGGTCCATACCCAGTGTAAGCAACTGCACAACGAGGATACTGCCAAAGCGGTCAACAATTAATCCTGGCAGAAAGTCAGCTTCCCCATAAACGAGACGGTACGCCTCCCCATAAACGAGACGGTACGCCTCCCCATCCTGGATAAAACGTTCCCGGTGGCGCAAGCAATCGGCAAAACGTGCTGCAAAGAACGCCGTGTCCATCTGTTCGAACTCTAGGGGTTGATAGGCTACGACCCTTACGGTGATTTGAGATGCAGGGTTGTAATAGCCGGTTGCGAGATACCGACCTTGATGATTCAATACATTAACCAGGTCTCCCGGTTCCGGGTTTCCTTCAACAGAGGCGATTTCATTGTTAAATATCCATGGGTGTGCATGTTCAAGCCGCTTTTTGCGACTGCGTTCGAGTGTAACTGAGGGCAAGGTAGATCCACTTCTTTCATAGTTAGTTGAAAAGATAGGTTGGGTGCGGCACTTAAGTGACGTTCCGGTTACGAATCGATCTTCCGATCGCTGTTGTCTCCAGATTTTTTTGATTCCCTTTCTTAAAGGAAAAATCCGGAGACAAAGGCGCACGCTTCGCTTCTTCAGATTCGATTTCGTCCCCTCCACTACGTTTGCACGAATCACCGTATCTTTCGAATTGGGGTGTGGCAATTTGGGTGACCGCTTCGGGAATGGATCGGACTTTCGATCGCTGTTGCCTCCAAATTTTTTGATTGATATTCAAAGGTTAAAATTCGGAGGCAAAGGCGAGCGCTTCGCTTCTACAGTTCCGATTCCCTCCCCTCCGCTACGTTTGCACGAATCACCGTATCTTCGAATTGAGATGTAGCAATTCATTCAGCCTGTCATGGTTGTCCTCACTTACTCATAGGATGAAATAAGGAAACGGACGGAAGGAATGATGTTACTCATGTTCAGAGATGTTGTGCTACCACTATTATATGGGCTTATCATCTTTTTTGGTGGGATGAAGCTGATGGAAACGGCCTTGCAGCGGATGGCTGGGCCCATGCTGGCAGGTTGGCTCAATCGGGCTACCTCTGCTCCCTGGAAAGGCATGGCATTCAGCGCGGGCGCAACTGCCCTCCTGCAGAGCAGTACCGCCGTTACCGTGCTGACCATTGGGCTGGCTAACGCCAGGCTGCTCAGCTACGGACGCACACTCGGCATTATCCTTGGCACCAACATCGGGACGTGTCTGACGACGGAACTGGTCGGGCTGCAGATCGGACGTGCTTCCCTGCCACTGCTTGCGCTGTCCCTGACGGGATGGGCCGTCTTTGTTGTACTTGGTGAACGCAATCAGACCGCTCCTGAGCGCACACGCCGGACATTGTTTAACATGCAATACAGTTTCCTCGCGTCCGCCGGGTTTGCCCTCGTCATGACTGGCATTCAAGTGATGCAATCCATTGCTATCCCTCTGCGAAGCATGGGGGTATTTCAATGGTTTCTGGACCGCTCAGCCGACAGCTTGTGGTGGGGCTTTCTGGCAGGTGCCTGTCTGACCGCGCTCATTCACAGCAGCGCAGCTGTCATTAGCATGGCAATCACGCTCGCAGCCACAGGTGTACTGCCTGTGGAGATCGGCATCGCCATTGTGATCGGGTCCAACGTGGGGACCTGTATCACAGCTGTTATTGCTGCCGCTGGCGGAGCATCCGCAGGCAAATTTGTCGCAGCCTCCCATGTGATATTAAACATTGCGGGAGCGCTGCTCTTTATGCCGCTGATCGGCCAGCTGCATGCAGCTTCGGCCTGGCTGTCAGCGGATAACGGGGCACAGATTGCGCATGCCCAGACCCTTTTTAACGTCACCAGTTCCCTGCTTGCCCTGCCGTTCTGTTACTTGCCTATCTGGCACAAAAAACCACCAGTCTCCACCCCAATGGCGAAATCACCCGTGGCCTGATCCTCTTGCTCTCTCTGGACAAACAGGGCAACTCCACTGGAGGGGCGCTTATAGGTTAATGCCCAATTTGTTCAATGCCACACGTAAAATGCTATCGTTGTTATCATATCCGTTCTGCTGCTGTCTAGACCATGCTTCTTGCGGAGTGTACCAATCTACCCCTTTGATCTCTTCGATCTGAGGCTGCAAATTGCCGCTCTCTGCTTCAACAAGATAGTAATGAACTTCCTTGTCCACTGGGCCAAATTCTGCGTGCTGATAGGTATAAGCAATGACATCAACAGGTTCTACAATTCGGCCCACCATACCTGTCTCTTCCAAAATCTCGCGCAAGGCTGTTTGTTCGACGGTTTCTCCCTCTTCCATCTTTCCCTTGGCGAGCGTTGTTTTGCCATAACGATCTACAATCATTTGAATTTGAAGACTTCCGTCTTCCCCTTTTCTATATACGACTCCGCCTGCTGAAATTTCTTTTTTGTTCATCATGCTCTCCCCCAATAACGGAATAGTCTTCATTTTTCGCAAAAGAAGGACCTCATCTCCCCGGGTAAACACCCCAAGGAAATGAAATCCTTGTTTCTGACGTCTAGATTACATCGCTGCGGACTTCAGCTTTTCTTCCAACACACGAACCAGCGTAGCCTGGCTTTCGTTCACACCAGCCTCGGTCACTTTGACACGGCATACTTTACCCACCATGTCCATAGAACCCTCGAACACCAGTTGAATGTAATTATCGCTGTAGCCATGGAGTTGTCCACTGCCCTCACGACCTTTGGCTTCGCCTTCAGGAATAACATCCAGTACCTGCCCGACAAACTGCTCCGCATAAGCCAGTTGCATTTGCTCAGATAAATCAATCAGTTCATGCACGCGTGCATTTTTGACCTCTTCGTCCACCTGATCTTCCATTCGTGCTGCGGGTGTTCCGGTCCGCTTGGAGTATGGGAATACATGCATTTCCGAAAAACCGATTTTCTGCATCAGTTCATAGCCGTTACGAAACATCTCGTCCGTCTCACCCGGGAACCCCACAATGACGTCCGTTGTAATCGCCACGTCCGGCATCGCTTCCCGAATGCGAAGCATTTTGTTGTAAAACTCTTCCGTTGTATATTTGCGGCGCATGCGCTTTAATACCGTGTCATCGCCTGCTTGTAACGGAATATGGAAATGGCGAACGAGCTTGTCTGAACGTTTGATCACATCCAGCATACGGTCATCAATCTGACTCGCTTCGATTGAACTAATCCGTATTCGCTCCAGACCCTCCACTTTATCCAAGTCCCACAGCAGATCCGTCAGATCATAGTTCTCCAATTCATCACCGTATCCACCCGTGTGAATACCTGTAAGGACAATCTCCTTATATCCGGCGTGTACGAGTTGATGTGCCTGTTGGATGATACTGTTGGATTCCCGACTACGAGAGAGTCCACGCGACCACGGAATAATGCAAAACGTGCAAAAGTTATTGCATCCATCCTGAATTTTCAGAAAAGCTCGGGTACGATCAGCAAAATCAGGAACATCCATTTCTTCGAATACCCGGGTTTTCATAATGTTGCGCACAGCATTCACTGGCAGCCGTGATTCCTGAATTTCATTAACGTACGGTATAATTTTGTCCCGATCCTGTGTACCAATGACGAGATCCACACCAGGAATGTCCAGAATCTCTGCCGGAGAAGTCTGGGCGTAGCAGCCAGTAACGGCTACAATCGCATCCGGGTTACGCCGAATGGCACGACGGATAATTTGGCGGCTCTTTTTGTCGCCGGTATTGGTCACTGTACAAGTATTAATCAAGTATACATCCGCTGTCTGTTCGTCAAAGTCCACTTGATCGTATCCTTCATTCTTGAACAATTGCCAAATCGCCTCTGTATCATAAAAATTAACTTTGCAGCCTAAGGTGTAAAACGCCACGGATGGCATAATTACATTCCCCCCATTTCTCCGGATTCATATAGAATACAAGTTAGCGCCGCCATTCCCGCCGTCTCAGCCCGCAAAATGCGTTTGCCCAGTCCAACAGATACAGCACCTGCCTGATCGGCCTGGGCCGTCTCCTTCTCGGAAAACCCACCTTCCGGTCCAACCACGATCAAAACCTCAGCAGTCGCACCGGGTGCAAGCTGCTCAACAAACGGCTTCAGCGCATCTCTCAACTGTTTACCATTCTCTTTTTCATAACAGTAACATACCAGACTATAGCCATCAAAAGAAGATAACAGCCCTTTCCAGGAAAGTGGCTGTTCAACGGATGGAATGCGGTTTCGATGACTTTGTTCAGCAGCTTCTTTCGCTATTTTCCGCCACCGTTCCAACCGTTTGCCCTCTTTCTTGGCATCATACTGTACAATCGTACGCTCAGACAGGAAAGGAACAAACGAGACCGCACCAATCTCGGTACATCTCTGAATGACCGTCTCCATCTTATCGCCCTTCGGCAAACTTTGAGCCACGGTTACACGTATACGTGCTTCGTGGTCCATGACCAGAGGCTCCACAATATTTGCCGTCACCTGTCCCACTTCAATACTTTCAATTTCCACTAAAGCTTCTCTGGAGTTTCCGTCACTGACAATCAGTTTATCTCCAGGTTTACCCCGCATCACCTTACCGATATGACGTGCATCATCACCGGTGATGATCACAATGTGTTCATTAAACTGTTCTGCAGATACAAAATATCGCTGCATTAGTCTGTCCACCCATTCTATCCTGTTATGACTGGAACCCACCCTGCCTGACGGCAGGCGTGAATCCAATCGCCACAGATGATCATACAACTTTTATGTGCTTCTGACCAGTATATCAGTCCAAACTCTGCGTGCTGTCTATCCTATCGATATAATTCAATGATTAGCTTGGCCAGATCAAGATACATCGTTTGAGCGAATTGATATAAAGGTTGAATCGTTGCATTTTGCAACGGAGGAATAACAAGAATCAACAGGAAAATAAAAATGGACCATTGCTCCACTCCCTGCAGCTTGCGGCTGATGGAAGGCGGCAGTACATCTTCAAGAATCCGGTAACCGTCCAGTGGAGGCAACGGAATCAGGTTAAATAAAAACAGGAAAAAGTTCGTCAGGTTAAATATGGAGAAAAACATCGATATCGCCGTAAGCAAACGCTCATTTTCAATACTACCCAGTGCCCCTGAACCCACCAGAGAAGCATAGATGATCGTACCGATGATCGCCAGCAACAGATTGCTCAGTGGCCCTGCTACGGATACAATGACACCCATCAATCTTGGTTTGTCGAAGTTGGCCCGATTAACCGGAACCGGACGTGCCCAGCCGAAGCCAGCGATAACGAGCAGCAGCACACCAAACAGATCAAAGTGTACAACCGGATTCAGTGTGACCCGACCTAATAGCTTGGCCGTTGGATCACCAAATTTGTTGGCAAAATACGCATGCGAGAATTCATGCACTGTAAATGCAATCAGGATGGTCAGCAGGAAAAATGGCAGCTGTTCGAGCGGATAACGAAAGAGAGAATTCAGGAAGTCCATACGTTACCTCTTTCTGGCTACATATGCCAGCCAGTCCTCATCGCGGTGGATTGCACTAACTTCAAACCCGGATGCCACTAGTGCATCTTGCACAACCTGCTCTTTATTTTTCCAAATGCCCGAAACAATATAGATACCGCCAGACTCAAGCGCGTTATAGACATCATCTACGAACAACAAAATGATCTCAGCCAGAATGTTCGCAACGATAACCTTAACGGGCAGTTTTACACCAAGCGCAGGGTCCTGATTCCCCAGAACAGACAGCAGATCACTCTCTTTAACGGTAATTTGTTGCTCCAGCCCATTCAGTTCCACATTCTCCTTGGCACTGATGACCGCAACCGGATCGAGATCCAGCGCCAGCACATGTTTTGCGCCAAGCTTTATTGCTCCAATAGCCAAAATGCCAGAACCTGTACCTACGTCAATAACCTCCTCGCCGCCTTGAATCACCGTTTCCAGTGTACGCAAGCAGAGTGACGTGGTAGGATGGGTCCCTGTACCAAAAGCCATGCCTGGATCAAGCTCAATCATTTTCTCATCTGGACTTTCTGGCGTATACTCTTCCCACGTTGGTTTAATCGTCAGACGTTCCGATACACGGACCGGCTTGAAATATTGCTTCCAGGCCGTCGCCCAGTCATTTTCATCCACGGTGCGAGTCTCAAAACGAATCTCCCCTGTATCAATTCCGAATTCGGAGAGTTCCTCGATTCTCGGACTAACTTCGGACTGTAATGCGACCATGTCAGTACCTTCGGAGAAGTACCCTTTGATAACCGCAAAGCCTTCAGGTATATCATTCAAAGGAACATCGTATAACTCACCATACGTCGTGTCACGTTTTTTATTTAAAGTACCGGACTCTTCGATCGAAACCCCTCCAGCACCCGCTTCATGTAAAAAATTCGAAATCATCTCCACAGCTTCTTCTGTGGTATGTATTGTTAGTTCATGCCATAACATACTTGGTTTTTCCTCCTCATTTTTCAAACATCCCAACTATTGTACTACACATGCGAGCCCGAGTACAAAACCGTTACAGTAAAAGAATCAACAAAAAACAGGATACCCGCAGCCTAACTGCTCGAATATCCTGTCTCCGTTCCATCCAAACCTGTTTCACTTGTTTACCAAAAGCGTCCGCCGTTCTGCGTAATCATCTCTGCTGCTTGCGGAAGAGAATCACTGGATACGGATACCGTCAGCAAAACCTCTTGCCTCGGCCTGCCTGCAGAGCTATTTTCCGAAATGTCGAACACCTGACCACCTGACAACATCTCCGTCTCATCACTAATAAGAGCAAGTACATTCAGTTCCCCACTGAATCCCCCAGCGATAGCTGTAGGAGAATGATCTGCTCCAATCGGATTCTCTGAATGCAGTGGTGCTGATTCGTTATGAAGACTCTCAACGCTCAATTGGTTCGGATGCAGCAATTCCAGGGCTCTACGTGCAGATTCGGCCTCGGACCAGCTCGTAAAAACCGCTTCAATGATCACAGGCGAGCGATCTTCAGTCATGAATCTCCCGTCCCTGACGACGATCAGCCGCTTCACTACGGCGCAGGGCCTCTACATCTTCATGGTCCGCAGCTTCAGCACTGAATTCCACGTCCTCATTTTTGGCGGACTGCATTCGTTTCATCTTTTCCGTTTTCGTTAAAATCTTGCCTGGACGTTCATGTTCTGCCATCGTTATGCTCCTCCTTCAAATTAAAATGAACTAATAAGTGTTACACTGTAACACTCCGATTGTAGTCCCATCCTCCGATCGCTGTTATCCCCAGATTTCTTCAATTCCCTCTTGAAGGGAGAAATCCGGGGATAAAGGCGAACGCTTCGCTTCTTCAGATTGGTTCTACACTCTCCGTTAAAGTGTAATTCTCTGTCCATCTTATATAGATCTGGTGAAACTAGATCATTCCGCCGGTTTCTTCAATAATGGAAAGGGCCCGGTGATGTACTGCTTCGTCCACAACAACGGTCAGCAACACATCCCTGCCCGTCGGTCCTCCTTGTCCGCCATCACTCATCCCGCTTGCAGAAGGATCAGCTGCGGCCATGATTCCAGCGGTGGAGTTTGTTCCGAGCGCATCCGGTACCCAGGAAGAGAAGCTGCCGGAAACTCCAGGCTTGAACGATGCTCCACTCGGACCCACACCCGCATAACGACTGAATCGATTGATCGACAGGTCCTCCACTCGTAATGCCTCCAGTTTTTTGGCCGCCCCTTCCGCCTGCTCCGGGCTATGAAAATAAGCCAAAATATTTTTCTCGGTCATCCGATCACCTGCTTCCGTAATTTCGGTACATCAGTTATACCACTGATGCTCACGTCTGCTATCTTTCCTCAACGTTGTCCATATTATGCAAAAAATCCTGCTAATCACTTGTACGCAAAAAAAGGACACCCCGCGGAGAAAACCGCTGTGGTGTCCTTTCTAATTTAATTATTCCTACAATGCTTAGTCACCGCGGAAAGCCCGCTTCACCCGGTCAAAGAAGGATTGTTCATGCTCATGTGTTTGTTCCCCATCCAGTGCAGCAATTTGGCGAAGCAGATCTTTCTGCTCGTCATTCAGCTTACTAGGTGTAACCACAACCACTTTCACATGCTGATCCCCTTGCCCCATGCCACGAAGGCGTGGTACACCTTTACCTTTGAGACGGAAATACGTTCCCGTTTGTGTACCTGCGGGTACCTTCAACTTCACTTTCTCGGTCAACGTTGGGATCTCAACCTCATCTCCCAATGCCGCCTGAGCAAAAGTAAGCGGAATCTCGCAATAGATATCGTCGCCTTCACGCTCAAAGAAATCATGTGTTTTCACTCGGATGACAATATACAGGTCTCCCGCTGGTCCGCCGCGCAGACCGCCTTCGCCTTCACCCGTCATGCGAAGTTGAGCGCCATCATCCACACCCGCTGGAATGCGAACATGAATTTTGCGTTGCTTGCGTACTTTACCATTGCCGCTGCACGTTGTGCATTTTTCCTTGATGATTTGCCCAGAACCGTTACAATTCGAACAAGCACGGCGATTGACCATACGGCCAAACGGTGTATTTTGTACAACTTCTTGTTGACCGCTACCTTGGCAGACAGAACAGGTTTCCGGTTTCGTTCCAGGTTTGGCACCTGAACCATGACAAGTGTCACAGCCTTCGGTACGCGGAATGGTAATGTCTGTTTCTTTGCCAAATATCGCTTCCTTGAATTCAATCGTCATCGTGTACTGTAGATCGTTCCCTCGTTGCGGAGCATTTGGATCACGTCGTCCGCCGCCACCGCCAAAGAACATATCGAAGATGTCGCCAAATCCGCCACCGCCAAAATCTCCGCCGCCGCCGAATCCGCCCTGATTCGGATCGATATGACCATATTGATCATACTGTGCCCGCTTCTGGCCGTCACTGACCACATCATAAGCTTCTTTAACTTCCTTAAATTTGGCTTCCGCATCAGCAGCCTTGTTTACGTCAGGATGATACTGACGGGCAAGCTTGCGGTATGCCTTTTTGATCTCCTCGTCGCTAGCCGTTTTACTGACGCCGAGCACCTCATAATAATCACGTTTTTCAGCCACTCTTCCACCCCCATATCATTCACCATATCGCACATCGTGACAAAAGGAAAGCCAAAGCACGGAGCCCCGGCTATGACTTTCCCTCTGATCCGAACGTCACCGATGTTTAATTCGCGAAGTGAACTGCGAATTAGTTTTGTTTTTTATCTTCATCCACAACTTCGTAATCAGCGTCTACGACGTTATCACGTTTCGCGGAACCTTGTTGCTCTTCAGCACCTTGGGCTTCTTGCTCTTGCGCCTGTGCTTGCTCATACAGTTTAACGGACAATTGTTGAACGATCTCTGTCAATTCCTCTGTAGCTGCTTTGATGTCTTCCAGGTTGTCGGAAGCGAGCACGCCTTGCAATTTTTCTTTCGCAGCATTAGCTTTTTCAACTTCGCCAGCATCTGCTTTTTCGCCAAGATCTTTAATCGTTTTGTCAACAGAGTAGATCAGTTGATCTGCGCTGTTTTTCGCTTCAACGAGTTCTTTGCGTTTTCTATCTTCTTCGGCATGCAACTCAGCATCTTTCATCATTTGCTCAACTTCAGCATCGCTCAAACCGCTGGAAGAAGTAATGGTGATTTTTTGAGTTTTGTTCGTGCCTTTATCGGTTGCAGATACGTTAACAATACCGTTGGCATCAATATCGAAGCTAACTTCGATCTGTGGAACGCCACGTGGAGCTGGAGGAATATCTCCGAGCATGAAACGTCCAAGCGATTTGTTACCCGCTGCCATCTCGCGCTCACCTTGCAGGACATGAATCTCAACGCTTGGTTGATTGTCTGCATACGTGGAGAATACTTGGGATTTGCTTGTAGGGATCGTTGTATTACGCTCGATCATTTTAGTGAATACACCACCCGCTGTTTCGATACCCAAGGACAATGGAGTTACGTCCAGCAATACAACGTCCTTCACGTCACCTGTCAGTACGCCCGCTTGTACAGCAGCACCCAAAGCTACAACTTCATCTGGGTTAACGCCTTTGTGAGGCTCTTTACCTGTCAGTTTTTTGATTGCTTCTTGTACTGCAGGAATACGTGTGGAACCACCAACCAAAACGATCTTGTTGATATCGTTAGCAGTCATGCCCGCATCGCTTAATGCGCGACGAGTTGGTTCAAGCGTACGCTCAACCAGACCTGCAGAGATTTCTTCAAATTTCGCACGGCTCAGGTTCACCTCTAAATGCTGAGGAACACCATCAGCAACAGTGATGAACGGCAGGGAGATCGTTGTAGTCAGTACGCCGGAAAGTTCTTTTTTCGCTTTTTCCGCTGCATCTTTCAAACGTTGAACCGCTGCTTTATCTTTACTCAAGTCAATGCCTTGATCTTTTTTGAATTCACTTACGAGATAATCAATGATCACTTGGTCAAAGTCATCGCCACCTAGTTGGTTGTCACCACTAGTTGCTTTAACTTCGAAGAAGCCGTCACCCAGTTCAAGAATCGATACGTCGAATGTACCGCCACCCAGGTCATATACGAGAATGGTTTGATCTTCGGATTTCTCCATACCATATGCCAGAGCTGCTGCTGTTGGCTCGTTGACAATACGCAGAACTTCCAAACCAGCGATTTTACCTGCATCTTTAGTCGCTTGACGCTGACTGTCATTGAAATAAGCCGGCACTGTGATAACTGCTTGAGTTACCGTTTGGCCCAGATAAGCTTCAGCATCGGATTTCAATTTTTGCAGGATAATTGCAGAGATCTCTTGTGGAGAGTAGTCTTTGCTATCGATTGTTTCTTTGTGGGAAGTACCCATATGACGTTTGATTGACATAATTGTACGGTCCGGGTTCGTGATCGCTTGGCGTTTGGCTGTTTCACCAACAACGCGCTCTCCATCTTTTTTGAAACCCACAATGGATGGGGTTGTACGTGCGCCTTCTGGATTCGGAATGACGACAGCCTCGCCGCCCTCCATTACCGCTACACATGAGTTGGTTGTTCCTAAGTCGATACCGATTACTTTGCTCATCGAAAAATTTCCTCCCTCAACAATTTAAAATGGATCAGATTGATCCTTATTTGTGCTTCTAATCATGCTCTATGTGTACAAACCTTTATATTAAACTTCGCCCACATCGTACAATCATGGAGTTGAACTCATTTCATTCATATAATACGTGTTCAAAAAGACCGGTTTTCAGTACCGAGAAGATGGGATGAAGCTAGAAATGGAGTAGCGGAGCGTAGGGAAAACTACGTGAGCAACGGACATTTCGGCTGAATTCCATATTCAATGCTGATGATGCCAGTAGGCATCCTTCGTAATCAAAAGCGGACTTTTTGAACAACCTCATATACAGAAATTATGAGCTTACCTTAACCATAGCCGGACGAAGTACTTTATCTTTCAGCATATAGCCTTTTTGGACTTCCTCAACAACGATACCTTCTTCGTACTCGTCGCTCTCCACTTGCATAATCGCCTGATGGAATTCAGGATTAAACGGTTGTCCTACCGAATTCATTGTAGTCAGACCTTCATTGTTCAGCACTGTTTCCAACTGACGGAAGATCATTTGCATGCCTTTGCCAAAAGATTCCGACTCTGTTCCTTCCGGGACAGTAGCCATAGCGCGCTCGAAGTTATCAATAACCGGGACCAATTCGGTGACCAGCTTCATCGAAGCGTATTTCGCCAGTTCCTCTTTTTCCTTCTGTGTACGGCGACGGAAGTTATCAAAATCAGCCTGTGCCCGGACAAAACGCTGTTGTTGTTCTTCAGCTTCTGCCTTCAGACGCGCAAGCTCATCCTGCTCCTGATCAGCCATCTCCTCAGCCTGTGCTTCTGCAGCACCCGCTTCGTTGACAGGCTCCTGCTCCGCTGCTGTAGTTGCTTGTTGTTCCTGTTCCTCTGTTGCGAATGATTGCTCCTCTTTCAAGATGTTCACCTCCTTACAAAAATGAAATGGTTCATTTCCCTTATTTGAAACGATGCGTTAGCATAGCCGTCAAATCACGGGATAATGTATTTAGAATATGAATGACACGTGCGTAATCCATCCGCGTGGGTCCCAGAATACCAATTGAACCCAAAGCCTCACCATCCAGTGAATAAGATGCCGTAATCAGGCTGCAGTTGGCAAAGGCTTCATGATCATTTTCGGTACCAATTCGCACCTGAATACCAGATCCACCCGGCACGGGCATCATCAATTTCATGAGTGTTGGCGTCTCATCCAGCAGATCAAGAATATCTTTTACCTTTTCGATATCTTTAAACTCAGGCTGAGTCAACATATTGGTAGCACCACTGAGGAACAGACGATTGTCATGTTCGTTGTCAAAAGCACTGTTCAGCACCTGCATGACTTCTTCATAACGTGTAATATGCCGTTCCATCTCTTGACCAAGCTCCGTATAGAGACGGGATTTCAACTTGTAGATCGGCACGCCGACCAGCTTGGTGTTTAATAGACGAACTACATTTTCCATCTCAGCTACCGAGATTTCTGGTGGAATCTGAACGGTTTTGTTCTCCACCTGACCCGTATTGGTCACGATAATAGCTACTGCTTCACTTTCATTCAGCGGGAGCAGTTGAAAATGACGAAGTGACGTATGAAAGACTTCCGGTCCCAACAGGATCGAAGTATAATTCGTCATATGTGACAAAATGTTAGATGCATGCTGGATCACTTGTTCCATTTCATTCAGCTTTTCAGCGAAGAATGACTTCAGATCATCCAATTCATGTGGCTCTACCTGATTCGAGGGAACCAGATGATCGACATAATATCGATATCCTTTGTGAGATGGAATGCGTCCAGCCGAGGTGTGCGGCTGTTCCAGAAAGCCCATATCTTCAAGGTCCGCCATTTCATTACGGATCGTGGCCGGACTATATCCAACATCGCCCCGTTTGGAAATGCTTCGGGACCCTACGGGCTCAGCTGAACGGATATAGTCATCCACTATAGCGTTCAGAATCATTCGTTGACGCTCGGTTAACATGGTGAATATTCCCTCCTTCTGACTGTACTGTCCCATGTCGTTAGCACTCCAGTTAGTTGAGTGCTAAGCGGTAATACAAAAATACCAAACTGACGTGAACGTTGTCAAGTCAGTTTGATGAGTGGGCTCATCTATTTATAGTATAGACCAATGCAGCCAAGTCATAACAACATATCATTATACGTGAAATGAAGTAAAAAGGACTGAATGAATGGCAGAGGTTGACTCGGCTCATTCCATGCAGTCCTTTCAGCGATTAAGCCGAAACATTAAGTTCCTTCAATACGGCGATCTCATCACAGCAATCCTGCTTGCTGCAATGAACACAGTCGGTCCATACCTTCTCAGGGAAAATATCTTTATCCACAACAGCAAAACCATTTTTGAGAAAAAAGGAAACTTCATAGGTCAACGCCATCACCTTTGGAATCTGCTGTTTCTCTGCTTCCTGCACCAGTCGGTCCAGCAAACGGGAACCAATCCCCAATCCTTTATGGCCTTCCGAGATGCCGAGGGATCTGACTTCCACCAGATCATTGCCCAGACGGCAAAGTGAACCGCAGCCCACAACTTCTCCATCGACTTCAGCTACAATAAAGTGCTCCAGCTGCCGGTGCAGTATATCGCGTGAACGCGGAAGCATGATCCCACGCTCTGCATAACCCTTAATCATTTCAAACAGTGGTTCAACATCTTCCTGCACGGCTTTTCTGCATATTACCGACATCCCGCTCTCCCCCTATTACCAAGCTTTCCAGAGGAAAGCCGACTTCGTAGTTGTTATAATAACACGCTCTGTAAAATCAATATGAATAAATATACAACAGAGCGTATAGAATTTCAAGCTACGAATTCAGCGATATGGACCCGATAAACTCGGCAAAAACGTCATTCCCGAACAGGATGCCCTGCTCACTTAGCCTGAAGCCGTCTGCCGTCCGCTCAAGCAGTCCCGCATTCAGCATTTTGCCCAGGGGCTTCGCAAACACTTCTTCCAAGGGCTCGCCGAACTGTTCGCTAAACCGCGATGATGAAGCACCCTCCAGCATTCTCAGTCCAACCATCAGGTAATCTTCCATCGCCTCGGCACGGCTGATCTCAAAATGATCCAAACGAGGCAGTCCACTACGGGAAGCTTCAACATACGGGTTTATACCTTTTATATTCATATGGCGTTCACGACCCACATATCCATGTGCGCCCGCACCCAGACCATAATAGTCCTCATTGCGCCAGTATGTGATATTATGACGACTCTCAAAGCCAGGCTTGGCAAAGTTACTGATCTCGTATTGTCCGTAACCCGCTTCTTTCATACGTTTCATTAATAGAAGATACATTTGCAGCTCGTCATCCTCATGAGGAAGTGGCAGCTGATTTTTCTGATACAACGTATGGAACAAGGTGTTCTCTTCCACCTTCAGGCTGTATATGGAATAGTGAGGCAGGTCCAGTGCCAGCGCTTTGTCGATACTCTCATTGAGCATCTCAACCGTTTGGTTTGGAAGACCAAACATCAGGTCAATCGAGAGATTATGCAGTCCTGCCGCTTGAGCATTCTCCAAACTGCGATATACATCATCCGTATTATGAATACGGCCAATGCCTGTCAACAGATCGTTTTGAAAAGCCTGAACACCAAAGCTGACGCGATTTACTCCGCCTTCTTTCATCGCTGCGAGCTTCTCCGCATCCGTCGTTCCGGGATTCGCTTCCATCGAAAACTCAATATCATCTGCCCAGTTCGGAAAATAAGTTTTGACGGAACGAAGAAATACAGCCATTTCATCCGGTTTCAATGCAGTCGGCGTACCGCCGCCCACAAAAATGGTTTTAATTTCTCCCGGTGGATTCGCTTTAACGGTGTGTTCCATCTCGCGCTCCAGCGCTTCAAGGTATTGCATTACGGGCTGATCTTTCAGCACGTAGGAGTTGAAATCACAATAAAAACATTTATTCGTGCAAAAGGGAATGTGAAGATACACCGCTTGGGGTGCACCTGTCTTCCGGCTGTATGCTGCCAATGTCATGGCAAGTCCCCCTCTATTTGAAAAAAGGAAAGCCATCCGGCTTCCCTTTCAGCTTGTTTTATTTATTATTCTGTGCAAAAACCAAAAATCTCGTTCATCCTTTCACACACAAATTATTGATGTACCAAAAGGATTCACGTGACGTTTGCAAGCAAACGTCTTAATCATCAATTTTCAGTACCGCCATGAATGCTTCCTGCGGCACCTCAACGTTACCTACCTGTTTCATCCGCTTCTTACCTTCCTTCTGCTTCTCGAGCAGTTTCCGTTTCCGCGAGATGTCACCACCATAACACTTGGCAAGTACGTTTTTACGCATGGCTTTTACCGTTTCACGAGCAACAACCTTGGTACCCACGGATGCCTGAATAGGCACCTCAAACATTTGCCGTGGAATCAGCTCACGCAACTTCTCACAGACAATGCGTCCGCGGTTATACGCACGATCACGGTGAACGATGAAGGACAGAGCATCAACCTGTTCGCCATTAAGTACAATATCCATTTTCGCCAGATTGGACTGACGGTAACCGGACAACTCATAATCCAGGGATGCATATCCTTTGGTGCCGGATTTCAACTGGTCGAAGAAGTCATATACAATCTCGGACAACGGAATCTCATAGGTAATGGTAACCCGGGTGGTGTCCAGATATTCCATATTCACATATTCACCGCGTTTATTCTGGCACAGCTCCATAATGGTACCGACATAATCATTCGGTACGATAATATTTGCCTTGACGTATGGTTCCTCGACGTAATCAATCCGTCCCACCTCAGGATAGTTGGATGGGTTGTCGATTTTCATCACTTCACCATTCGTTAAGGTGACGTGGTAGATTACACTTGGTGCAGTTGTGATCAACGGAATGTTAAACTCCCGCTCGATCCGCTCCTGGATAACGTCCATGTGAAGCAGTCCAAGGAATCCACAACGGAATCCAAAACCGAGTGCACTGGACGTTTCCGGTTCAAAGCTCAGAGACGCATCGTTCAACTGCAATTTCTCAAGTGCTTCACGCAGGTCAACATAGTCCGATGTTTCAATCGGATAGAGACCGCAGTACACCATTGGATTAATTTTGCGGTAGCCTGGTAGCGGTTCAAGCGTTGGATTTTTGGCGTCTGTTACCGTATCCCCGACTTGTGTATCGCCTACATGCCGGATACCTGCAACGATAAATCCAACATCCCCGACGTTCAGCTCGTCCACGATGGTCATGCGAGGTTTGAACACTCCAACTTCAATCACTTCAAACGATTTACCTGTTGCCATCATTTTGATTTTGGAACCCGATTTGATCTTGCCGTCGATAACACGCACATAGACGATTACACCTTTGTACGGGTCATAGTGCGAGTCAAAAATCAGCGCTTTTAAAGGCTGATCAGGATCACCCTCTGGTGCAGGTACACTTTGCACCACTTGCTCCAAAATCTCTTTGATTCCGATACCTGCCTTGGCCGAAGCCAGAACAGCATTGCTCGTATCCAAACCAATAACATCTTCCACTTCCTGCTTCACCCGTTCAGGATCAGCGCTTGGAAGGTCGATTTTGTTGATAACCGGTAAAATTTCAAGGTTGTTGTCCAATGCCAGATACACGTTGGCAAGTGTTTGGGCTTCAATTCCCTGAGCCGCATCCACAACCAGCAGAGCACCTTCACATGCAGCAAGACTGCGTGATACTTCATACGTGAAGTCTACGTGTCCCGGTGTATCAATCAGATTCAATAAATACTCTTCACCGTCATCAGCTTTGTAGCTCAGAGCAACTGCCTGTAGCTTGATCGTTATTCCACGTTCGCGTTCAAGGTCCATCTTATCCAGAACCTGTTCCTGCATTTCACGTGAAGTGAGCGCACCTGTGTACTCCAAGATCCGGTCCGCAAGTGTTGATTTGCCGTGATCTATATGTGCAATAATAGAAAAGTTACGAATTTTACGTTGTCTTGCCCGAATGTCAGTCATTCCTTACCCCCAGAAACAGCCTAGTGTCAATCACTTCATTATAACAGTTGATGCAAGGTGCATCAATCCCGTGATGTCCCAACTTTATAATAAAGTCACAATTAAGAACTCCCAGGAGTATATTGTACCTTTATTTCATAGCGTTTTATTCAGCAACTCTGCTAAATAAAGAGACTACCCACTTGATTCCATTATGAGACAGATTTTGAAGAAGACCTGCCGTTTTGTCGGCAAGCACGTCGACAGGGGCTTTGCTCTGTTCTGCGCCAAGCACCTGACTCGGTGACATAACAGGTACAACCGGGGGTTCCTTGACCTCCTGTTGCATAGGTTTAGCTTGAACAGCTTCGACAGCCGGTGTATCTGGTTCTGTTTTTACAACCGCCGAGTTCACACTGGAATCATCAACCATATGAAAGTTGCTGCCTCCCAGCTGCATTCCGAACAGAACACCCAGCAACATTAATACAGCAATGGATAACAACCTTTTGCCGAATCTGGACACATCCTTCTCCTCCTGTCATGTATCTACTTCTCTCAATTAAATGGACTAGCCGCTCTGCGACGTTGTGCGAGCACTTGCTTTGTCCACTTTCTGATCTTCCCAATACACCTGGGCAATCATGTCAGCGAGAGCCTTCGAAGTTCGCTTAAGTTCAGCGGCCGTATTGTCTATGCCTCCAATCTCAATCAAAATGCTATTGGGTGAGAGCGTCTGATTGTACTCGCCATTGTTACCTCCGCCGCCATTTTTACCCCAGACCCCACGGGATACCCCCGGATATTTCGCTTCCAGCTTCTTATGAATTTTTGCTGCAAAAGCTTCGTTCTGCTGCCAATTCGGATTTTCATGTCCAATAATAAAATATACTTTGGCATAGCCCAGATTATTAATGGTCGTTGTTGTTTTGTTATGACGTTGTGAGTCGCGGTGAATATCAATGAGATACATAAGGTCATCATGTTGAGAAAGTGCAGCTTTCACAGTCTGGCGGGAATATTTGTAGGAAAAGTTCCAGTTGTAATCCTTGACTTTGGTTGGATAATCCTCTTTGGCGTGCTCTACTCCAAGCCCTAGCGTCTCCAGGCTGTCGGACAAGTAGGTTCCCACTTGAAAAACATTACCTGTAGATTTACCAGAAGAAGGATTGTCACTCTTGGTACCCAGGAGTGGATTGTACCCTTCACGTGGATGGGAATGATAGACGAGAATCGCTTTTTTATCTGTTGAAGGTTTGCCATTGTCGACGTTCCCACCACTCTTCGGCGGTGGATCTCCCTTGACTTCTCCATCACCAGGCACCTCCGGGTCAGATGGATCGGTATTATCCTGACCTGGCGGAACATGCAGATCGCCTCCTGACTTACCCCCACTTGCAGAAGCTGTATCCGTAAGTCCCGGACCAGGCTGATAATCTTCAGGAGCTTCCGCTTTTTCATTCCCGGAGCCCGGCCGCAGCAGCACAGGCTGATTGGCGCCCATGCCCGGCATTTCTCTCGCAATTAGGCTTTTGGGGTCCTGCGGATTCACATTCGTCAGCAATTGGAATACAAAAGAGGTCAGATTTTCACCGGAAAATGCAGAGGTCTGTTCCTTCTGGGTGAGATGAGGCATCTCCATGCCGAGCATGTCCACAAAAAAACGGCTTGATACGGCACTCGCGAATCCTTTCATTGAAGAAACCGGTGAGTTATTCAATTTTTTCTCTGCCATCCCTCCAAGACCCAGTACAACAAAAAATAAGGCAGATATAATCATAAGCAACAACAACGTACGGCCCATGGCCAGCACGTGCAGACATCTCTTTTTCCACTTCCCAATGTTCCACGCCAATATTTTATTCATTCTTCTGTCTCCTTCCTAGCTGGACAACTCTTATACTTCAACTCTATGAGCCGGCTAGATTTGATAGAACAGGAAAAGAAGATTAATAAACAAAAAAGAAAGTCCGATAGATTCGGACCTTCTTGTCAGGAGGTTTAGTTTTTAATGGGTATAGGCAGCTACATTGTCAGGATTAACTGCATCATGTAATGCAGCATTCAGGCCCGAAGCAATAACGTTTGCAATTCCCTCAATAAATTCATCGATTTCCTTTGGCGTTACAATCAGATCATGACCCAACGGCTCCAGTACTTCTTTTACCAAACTAAGGCGGTCTTCTTCACCGATATCGTCCAGCATACCCATAATCTGTTTGGTCTGATCGGTTTCCTGCCGGAAATGGGTTCGCATCATTTCGATGGCGTTATTTACGATAGTAGACGCATAACATACTGTTGGTACACCGATGGCAATGCAGGGAACGCCCAAAATTTCACGTGTCAATCCACGTCGTTTATTGCCGATACCTGAACCGGGGTGGATCCCAATGTCTGCTACCTGAATTGTTGTATTCACACGTTCCAAGGAACGGGAGGCCAGAGCATCAATCGCAATAATCGCATCCGGCTTGGTTCGTTCCACAATGCCTTGCACGATGTCACTGGACTCAATACCTGTTGTACCCAGTACACCTGGAGCAATGGCACTGACTTCGCGATAACCTGGCGCCACCTGATCGGGCACCAATTCAAAATACTGACGGGTGACCATCAGATTCTCCACGACCAATGGTCCGAGCGAATCGGGGGTTACATTCAGGTTGCCTAAACCAACAATAAGCACCTTGGACGTCTTGTTAATTCCTGCTTTGATCATGAAATCTTCCATTTCACGTGTGAATTCAGCCGCGACCCGTCCCTGAAGTTCTGTATCCCCGTTACGGAGTGTCGGAACCTCCAATGTGACGTAGTGACCCTTCACACGTCCGATTGCCTTCGCGGCGACTTCATCCAATACATCAATCCGTGTGATGGTGATGCCATCTTTCTTTTCCACATCTTCCCGTAGCCCGGGAATGGTCTGTTTCTGTCCACCCTGAGCCATCTCCTTGGAGTCGATCGCCAAGTCGGTGCGAACTGTATAGTTTTGCAAATCGAGTGTCATCGGTTCATGCCTCCCTTACCGCATTTGAGCATATTGTGTGGGAAAAGGGCGTGCTTTATACAGCGTCACGCAATATCGTAGGAAAATCTGTTGCAATTTGCATGCCAGCGTGCTAGAATATTTTAAGTTGTGAAACGTTTGTATTCATGCAAATGCCTTACAGGAGGTGAATGTAATGCCAAACATCAAATCCGCTGTTAAACGCGTAAAAACGAACGAAAAGCGCCACGCTCTCAACGCTTCCCAGAAGTCTGCACTTCGTACAGCTGTTAAAGCTGCTGATGCTGCCCTGGTAAGTAACGAAGTTGATACTGCAAAAGCTGCGATTCAAGCTGCTTCCAAAAAGCTGGACAAGGCTGTAACTAAAGGTCTGGTTCATAAAAATGCAGCTGCACGCAAAAAGTCTCGCTTGGCGAAAAAACTGAACGCTCTTTCCGCACAAGCGTAAGAAGCGTTACTTATACGATCTAAATGGAAAAATCCTGAACAGCACGAGCTTTCAGGATTTTTTAGTATCTGATTCTATAAGCACTTACACAAACAAAGCGACCCGTATTCCGTTGATTAAGTATCAGCAGAACACGGGTCGCTTTGTCGTATAACTATATTATGCTCCAAGCCTTAGCAAGAACAGCTCAAGTCCCAACACTTTATCCACTGCTCCTGTCTTCAACTGATAATCCAGTTCGCTTAAGTGACTCAGAATCAGCCTCAAGCGTTCGGCTTGAAACTTGCGGGCCTGCTCACCAGCGATTTTCACGGCATATGGATGCAAACCGAGTTGGCTCGCAATTTGCTGTTGTGAATAGCTGTGCTGGCCCAGTTCTTTCACCTGGATCATAATTCGAAACTGGCGAGCGATTAATGCAGCAATTTTGATCGGTTCTTCCCGTTGCTTCAGCAACTCATAAAAGAGACCCAACGCTTTCTCCAGCCGCAAATTGGCGAGTTCCTCCACCAGCGCAAACACATTCTGCTCCGTACTACGTGCAACCAGTGACTCGATATCAGAGCGTTTGATCATGCCTCCGTTACCCGCATACAAACACAGCTTATCCACTTCAGCGGATAACGTCTGCAGACCTGTTCCAGCATAGCTTATGAGCAGATCAGCCGCTCCAGCTTCAAAGGAAACATCCCGCTGCTTCGCCAGCTTCACAACCCAACTGAGCAGTTCCTCGCCACTCAGCGGAGCAAAAGAGAGAACTACCGCCTGTTTCTTGACAGCCTTCACCAGTTTCTTACGTTCATCGAGCTTATCCCCTTGAGCCAGAAAAACAATAATACTATAATCTGCCGGATTCTCCATATATGTAAGCAGCCGGTCTACCTGGTGATCGATCTTGGAATCTTTGCCTGCTGTGAACAGGTTGGCATCTCGAACGATAATCAGTTTACGTGGAACTAGAAAAGGTACCGTCTCGGCTTCTTCAATCACAAGCTCCACAGCTGTTTCAGACAAATCATATGGAATAATTGCAAAATCACGATGTTCTTCTTCAATAACCTGTTCTTTTAACATATCCGTAAATTGCTGTATCTGGTATTTCTCCGTTCCATACAGCACATAGATTGGCGCCGTTTCTCCACTGCGTATTGCTTTTGTTGCACTTTTCACATCCATCACGGTGCCTCCTTATCCCTCTTATCCTACCAGAAAAAGCGACAGACAACAAAGGGACCTTACATCCGATTAACGGATGAAGGCCCCTTGTCCTACATCTATATAAACGCTGACACCAGCAGTTCTAGAAAAAGCTGGCACGCGGTCATACGACGTCAGTTGTTTTAACTGAGATAGGACGTTGTTGTTGCTTCAGTATATTCACTTATTTCGTGGAGGTTCCACCCGAGCTGGAAGATACATTAAACGATTTTTTCTCGGTTGTTCCGTCCTTGTCCGTCTCGTAATTGAATTGGGTACTATCCTTAGACCAACTAGCTGTCTTCAGTGTCCCTTCTACATTGCGCTGTTCGACCAAATTAAGAACGTCCGGGTCATTGGCAGGTCTGGAGTAGATACTAATTTGATCTCCGGTCAGCATGACCAGATAGGAGCCGTCCGGTGATTTCCATTCTTTTGGAGTTGCGGCTGTAGATATTTCCTGCTCAGGACCGACTAACCCCTTATTCCCTCCAGCAGATTCTGTTACTGTCCCGGAATCGGGATTAGTACTATCTTCTACCGGCGCATCCTCGTTAACATTAGGCATTACATCCTGCGCGCTGAACGATTTTGGATCTCCATTATCCGGTACGGTCGTTCCATTCTCTTCTGAACTTGCCGGAGGTACCGTAGCACTACCCGAGTCCTGATTTCCCTGCCGAGACTCTGGATTCGGGTCCAAATCCTTCTTACTCTCGGAAGAATTGGAATTGGGTTTAACGTCATCCTTGACGCCTTTATTCGTGGTAGGCGTCGATTCAGTCGCAGGTTGTTTAGGCGTTGGGTCTTCCTGTACTTTTACTTCAGGCTCCTGTACCTTATCTACACCATTCTCTTCAGGAATGGTTTCTGATCCTGGGTTATCTCCTTCAGTTGAGGAATCATTTGATTCACGAACAAATACATCGTTGCTACTTTCTCCGGGCGAAGTTGCCGAATCATTATTATTAACATCTTTGCTTAATGGATTCTGATCGACATTGCCACTCTCTTGAGCACTTCCGGATCTCATCATAGCCAAATCCGCATTTTCAATCTGTTCTGGCTGATATCCCCAGATCGCAAATCCCAGTACAACTGCAGCTGCTGCACCCATCGACATTCGTCCCACCATGGAATTAAGCCATTTTTGCTTCGTTTTCCGCTCACTTGAACGCTGTAAATTCTCAAATGCCGCGGGGACAGGACTCATTTCTTGAATTGTGCTACTTTGTTCCCTCCGCGCTTCGTCAATGGCATCCAATTGTGGCATAATCGCATCAACCAAACTAAACTTCGGGCTCACTTGCGGTAATTCTTCCAGTTCTCTGGAAAGAGCTCTGAGTAAACTAAAATTCTCGGCGCACTCCGGGCATATGGCCACATGCTGTAGCATTTGCGCTGTTTCCGCCTCGCCCAGATCATGATCCAGATACCGGTGCATCCTTTCCACCACCTCTTCGCATTTCATCCTGTCACACCACCTTTCTGATACTCCTGTAGTAGATTTTGCAATTGCTGTCTGGCTCTGAACAAATAAGATTTCACGGTATTTAACGGAAGATCAAGACAATCCGCAATTTCGTTGTAGGATAAATCCTGCAAGTATCTGAGAACAATAACGGTACGATGATGCTCGGGAAGCTTGTTAATTGCGTCCTGAATATCCTTTGCCACATATGTGGACATCACTTCGAATTCCACATCCTGATTGTCCTGAAAAACCATATCATGTTCGTCAATGGAGACGGATGGTTTGGTTCTTCTGAATTTATCAATACAGATGTTCGTGACGATGCGTTGAACCCATGTCTTAAACTGGGCCTTTTCCTCATACGAATTAATCTTGGTGTAAATTCGGATCAACGCTTCCTGAGCAGCATCCAAAGCGTCCTGTTCATTATTTAGAATGTAATATGCGGTCCGATAGACGTGTTGTTCAATCTCCCGCAATAGGGTAATTAGAGCGTCGCGATCGCCCGATTGAGCGGCTCTGATGAGTTCCGGCTCTACCACAAAGGATCCCCCTCTCCCTGCAACCTTACAGACGTGACCATCAATAAAATTGTTGCAAAGTTAAGTATTTTTTTTATATTGCCATAACAAAATAACGGCTTATGTATGGGGCCGCTAAAATCTCCTCTTAGAATAACAGAAATTGCATAATGAGTCACCAAACCAGATCAAAACTCATTCCAATACTTACACGACTCAATTTAATTGCCATAGCATACATTATAGCTAACCACTTTTTTTGGTCCTAAAATAAAAAAAAGTCGAAATTTGTCCAAATTTAAGCTATTTTTAATGCAATTTTCATGAAAATTATGTATTGTAAATTTACATTCATAAACACGAGGTGATGAGCATGCCAGCTCTTGCAAAAATTCAAGCTTTAAAAGAACAACTGCCCAAAGAATACCAAAGTATTTCCCATTTTGTGGAGCATGCATTGCAAAGTATTGATACTTTGGTTGAGGAACACCGAAAATACACGGCTGCACAGGCGTTGTACGGGGATAAAATTGTCGGATCGGAAGAACGCCTGTACAGAGAAACGGTACTTGATGTAAGAGCACAGCTCTTGCTTACACTTGAGAAAACCGTTGAAGATCTGTTACACAAAGGTGACAAACACTGGAACAAACATTTTAAAGATGGTGTGGAATAATTCTTTTATTCGTCCAACATTTTAAAAAATGGCCCGTTTTCCGATATACTCTCTGGTGGGAAGTAACGGAAAGCGGGCTTTTTTGTGCTGTCACTTGCAATCAAATGAAAAAACTAATTGGTGTACAACTTCAGTACCTCACCATCAGTTTGCCATCAACAAAACCTAAAGCTCTTATTCCTGCAGAGCTAGCATACACCCAAACTTCGATCTTGCCTTTTGAACTCGTTTCGTGCGTAATGCTATTTGGATCTCCCCACGCCCAGCGCGCCTGTGTCGTTGTCATCCCCAAAGCGACTTCTCCAGCAATAATCTTATTCCATGTGGACTGGGACCATTTATATTTTTGATAAGGATCGTAGGGGAAGAATTGATCGATATTTGCCAGCATCTCTGTCACGGTAGATGCAGTACCTCCTGCATAAGCAATAACTGTTTTTCCTTTTGCATTACGGAACACAACAGAGTAGCTCTTATCTTCAGAGTTAAACTTCTCAATCTTAATATCTGTTATGGTCACTTTGCTGAAACGTCGCCCAAGATCCGTGTAATCGTTGATCCAATACGTCTTTCCGATCAATCGACTAAGACTGCCCAGTTCTTTTTTCTTGATTAACGCTTGTGTATCCTTCGACTCAACCATAATGACTGACTTTCCAACCAGAACTTTGGCCTGTTTCAACTCTGCATCCCACCGAACTTGAATGCCCGCCGTCTGACTTAACAGATGCGCAGGAAATACCGTTTGTCCTCCGATGGTTTGTACTTTCCCTTTCATCTTAAGTTCTTTGTTGTTAAATCGCGCAATAGCACTTCCTTTTCGCAAAACAATTCTGTCATTTCCATATTGAATCTCAAAAGATGAACCTTTAACATCAACTTTGGCTCCTAATGTCTTCAAAACGGACTGTACTGGTAAATATATAGTTCCCTCCAACAATGCAGCACCTGACAACTTTTGCTGTGAGTCAACATTCAACTGGAAGCTCGAAGTCAGATCACCTTTCTTTAACGTTACTTTGGTTGTTCCCATGCCTGTAACCTTTAGTTTGCCGTCTGCTTGAATCTGTGCAACTTGCGGCTGTTCCACTGTTATTTCTTCAGGCAAAGGTGTACGCTTGGTTTTGAACCCGTTGCTATATTTCTCCTGAACAGTAAGTGGGATTGAATCTCCAATAACTGCTTCTTTGGAAGATGCCGTCAACGTTACTTCTTTTAATGATGGAGCTAAGAGAGGTGTAATTTTTCCATTGTCATACATAATCCAGGAACCGTCCTGCAATTTTGCATACAATTCACCAAGATCAGCAGAGTATACAACTTGGTTAACATTCGTTAATCCCGGCAACTGCTCAGACTTGTATTTGGCAGTTCCATCATAACTCCATACGGTTCCATCACTCTTTACCGCAAGCAACTTATGCTTATCTCCTAACCAGGTTATTGACTGCACATCATTCGCAATCGTTACCTGTTCATCCTTGTACAACACACTTACAATCACTACAGAGCCATCATTCTTCAACACAGCCGCATACGCGCTGTTCAGTGCAATCGCTTTACCGTTAGGTACGTTGTCTGCTTTACGCACTTTGTTTCCATAGCTGGCGTAATACACATCTCCAGACGAGGATAATGCGCTAAAAAAATATTCCCCCTGATCCGGTCCAACATCAATGATGGATTCCAAGCCTTTAATCTGTTCCCCTTTAGTATGAAGTGTTCCATCTTGAAGAAGAACTAATCCATGCCCATATACCTTTACTATTCCATTGTATTGGGTAAACTCTGGTTTATGTGCATTATCCCTATCCCATCCAATGACCTGCCCGTTCGCATTCCAGCCGAAGATCGAGTGGGTGTCGGCGTTGGAGATACCGATCAGGTTCCGACTCTGCGTCCATACACCACTGACGCTCCCTTTGGACCAGATGGTACCATCATCCAATACATAGTTGTTCCTGTCGATGACTGACACGATTGAACGGCTTGAAGATGACGCTGCATTCACAGAGGACGAACCAACCAATATACTGGTTATCATCATTCCAATCCATATACCAAGTGTCAGCCTAAACCATGTAACCTGATACCTCTTTGTTGCATTAATCTTTTTGTCTGTAGTCTGTAAACTATCCATGTGTCTGTTCCCCTTCTCTTTCTGTGCCCTAGTGCCACTGTTGTACTAGTTTAACCTGTGCCTAACTACTATTCGGTAAATATACCCATTATCCTGCAATACAAGATTTGTTATTGGCTGTGCTTCTAGTACGTCAACACCACGTGATCTTGGTTTCCTTAACGGAGAACTTTATTAAGCTTACTTTCTGCCTTTCAGCTCGACAAATAAAAGAAGCAGCCTGCCAACCTGCAGACTGCCCCATGCTTTTTGAACTAACGTTTTCCATTAGATAAAAGGTCCTGATGTGATGAATAATGCGGTTGGATGGATATCAACAATGGCTCTTTTTGGGATGCAGTGCTCGGTCCATTGCATCCATATAGCCCTGAATGGCGCGCTGACTCACTTCTGTTTCTGGAACGAATATTTCGAAAAGGTGAAAGCAACCGGGATACAATTGAAATTCGACATCCACACCTGCTTGTGCAAGTCGTGTTACATACTCGATCGTTTCGTCTCGGAATAGATCGAGTTGACCTACACATGTGTAGGTAGGCGGCAATCCTGCCAAGTTGTCCGCTATAGACGGTACCGCATAGGGAGATCCCGCGCTAACATCGTTCTCCTCGCCCAGGTACATGTTCCAAGCTGCCAAGTTGTCCTTTCGGTTCCAGACTGCGCCTTCTTCCGTAATCTCATGGCTTGACGGCGTGATGTTACGGTTGTCAAGCATCGGGTACAACGGCATTTGGAAGATGATAGACGGTCCTCCTTGATCACGTGCCATCAGCGCGAGTGCTGCTGTCAGCCCGCCACCACCGCTTGCACCGGCAATGGCAACCCGATTCACATCAATGCCAAGCAATTCTGCCTCCTCCGTCATCCATACCAAGCCTGCATAACAATCTTCAATCGCCGCCGGGTAAGGATGCTCGGGAGCAAGCCTATAATCGACCGATACAACAACGCATTCAGCTGTCTGAACGAAGCGTTCACACAACTCGTCGTCCATATCAGGATGTCCCAACACGTACCCGCCCCCGTGAATCCATAACATGGCTGGAAGCAAGTCATCCGTTCGCCCGGCAGGCTCATAAATTTTCACCAGCATCTCGCCTCCAGCCCCCGGAATTTTCCGACGGGTTGTGTTTACATCCTCTGATCTCTTCACAGGCGCAGCCGACACTAAGCTCCTGCTCCACTCTAAATTCTCCTCCAATTGAAACCCTGGAAATTGTGAATATACCTCTTTTAATTCTGGTCGTATACGTGTTTCAATACTCATGAAAACCCCTCCAAATCAAATTCGTTCGTTCACATTTTCCCCATAGATCAATCTTATCTCATTTCTGCTTCCCACTTGGAAATTTCCTCTCGTACCCGTGGAGCCACCTCTGTACCGAGCAGCTCTATAGCCCGCATCACCAACTCATGCGGCATGGTGCTTAATGGGACATACATCATGAAACGTGTAATCCCTACATGCTTGCGCAGATGGATGATTTTTTGAGCGACTGTTTCCGGATCACCAACATACAACGCACCATCAAAACGTCGGGCGGCATCATAGCTCGAACGATCGTAATGCCCCCATCCCCGCTCTTTTCCGAGCTTATTCATGCCGTACTGGGTTGACGGAAAGAAGAGATCCGCCGCCCGTTCTGTATCTTCTGCGACGAACCCGATTGAATGTGAACCCACCTGAAGCCGCGATACATCATGACCGGCGTGGGCTGCCGCCTGTTTATACAGTTGTACAAGCGGCGCAAAATTCGTGGGGTTTCCACCGATAATAGCGAGGACCATCGGCAGGCCCAGAAGTCCTGCACGTACGGCTGACTCTTGGTTACCCCCGCTGCCAATCCATATGGGTAAAGAGGACTGAATGGGCCGCGGGTACACACCCAGATTATGTATTGCTGACCGATGGCCTCCTTGCCATGTTACTTTCTCGGATTCCCGTATTTTCAGAAGCAGTTCGATGTTTTCATTAAATAATTCTTCATAGTCATGTAAGTCATAGCCAAACAACGGAAAGGATTCAACGAAGGAACCCCGGCCTGCTATAATTTCGGCACGTCCATTGGAGATGCCATCAAGCGTGGCAAAATCCTGAAACACTCGCACAGGATCAGCGGATGAAAGGACCGTCACAGCACTCGTCAATCGAATCCGTTTAGTTAGAGGGGCGGCAGCGGACAACACCATTGCGGGTGAAGAAGCTGCATAATCTTCCCGATGATGCTCACCTATCCCAAAAACATCCAATCCAACCCGATCGGCAAGAACGATTTCTTCGACAACTTCGCGTAATCGCTGTGCGTGGCTCATCACAATTCCGGTCTCCATATCGGGCTTTGTTTCTACAAACGAAGTAATGCCTATTTCCATAATTCATCTCATCCTTTTTTTGTTTTTTCTCCTGAAATTCACCCAGCAGAAGCGGCTCAACCCTATTTTTAATAAGAATGCTCCAGACAACGAATTAAAGCGGTCCAATCCAGCTCACCATAACCACGGGCCACCCCTTCATACAAATGATGATGGATCAGTTCTCCCAAAGGCAGAGGAGCGTGAACGGACTGAGCTGCCTCTATAGCTAATGCAACATCCTTCATTCCAAGCTTCATTTTAAAACCAGCCGGTTCAAAACGCTGTTCGGCCATGATCGCTCCATAGTTCTGATATACCGGAGATTGAAAAAGAGCATTCACGACATCCATAAATCGGGCTGGCTCGATACCGTGCTTTTCTACCATTAGCTGCGCTTCCGACAAAGCTTCCAGCATCGAAGCAATTAAAAAGTTAACGCCTATTTTTACAACGTTTCCTTCTTCACCGTGATCTCCAATCTCAAATATCTCTTGACCCAATGCTGTTAAAACTGGAAGTACCCGTTGTTTTGCTTGTTCCGGACCTGCCAAAATGATGCGCAATGTAGCTGCTTTAGCGGCATCCGGACGCCCCAGCACCGTGGCAGATACAAAGTGTTGCTTTCTCTCCGCATGCGCGGCGGATAACTTCCGAGCCAGATCTACGCTAATCGTACTGGCAGATATGTGAACTCCATTTTCCGATAATCCATTCAGAACACCATTCGGCCCCTCAACAACCTCCTCCAAAGCGGCATCGTCAGAAAGCATGGTTATTACAAGATTGCTTTCTTTTGCTGCCTCTAGCGGTGTTTCGGCATAGCGCGCTCCTTGTTTCAATAATGGTTCGACTTTTTCAGGGGTCCGATTAAAGATGGTTAATTCATAACCTGCTTCCAACAGATTTTGTGCCATGGGTAAGCCCATATTTCCAAGCCCGATAAACGATACCTTCATGAGTCTCATCTCCGTATTTATGATGGATTACACCATATCGGAACGTTCGTTCCAATATGAGCAAAAAAAAATGATATGCCTGCAGTTCCTTTCAAAATATTACCTTCATAATTATAATAAATCACGATAACGGAACGATTGTTCCAATATGGTCAAAAAAATTATACGCCTGCAATTACAAAGCTTATCATCTCTTTTGCGCGTTCTGGATCTTGACCTGTTTTTGCCATAATATTAATGCTTTGATGTAAATTCAGCAATAAATAAGACAATGCTTTGATATCAGTCGTTTTATCAATTTCGCCCGATTGTTGACCCTTTTCCAAGAGCTCACAAAAAGCTAGTTCTAAATCCAAGAAACTAGTCTTTATCAACTCATTTATTTTTTCATCTGGCGAATCTAATGTAGTAGCGGCATTCGTTACAAAACACCCACCCGGCAGGCTGGTATCGTATGCTGAAGCAATATGATGCTCGAAAAATTGAAGAATTCCATCTCTAACGGTTGATGCCCGTTCAAGAATAGCCTGTTTATAAAAGCTCCCCTTTTTATAATGCTCCAGGGCGGCCGAATACAAGGTTTGTTTGTCGGAAAAAGTATCGTAAAGACTGGATCGGCTAATGCCCATCACTTCCAGTAAATCCGGTATGCTGGCTGCCTCATATCCTTTTTCCCAAAATAACAGCATCGCTTGGTGCAGCACTTGATCTTTGTTAAACTCTTTTGTTCTGGCGATTAGTAACACCTCCCATCATGGAAATATAACATATCTGAACTGATCAGTCCAGAATAAAAGTGAGCAGATCTTACGTTCTGCTTTTGGGAAGTTTAAATAAACTGATTCAAATACGCCGATATTCGTTAGTTTAATCTCATTTTCAAAGTTATTATGGGTTACTTTTTGATATACTCAACTATTTTTTTGATGCAACTCCACCTCGGAACATTGAAAGATCCCATCAAAATCCTGAGGGTTACGGATTAATTTGTTTAAAGGACCTATCCCATATTGCTGAACGACAAATTCCACGAACATATACGAGAACTGAAAACCCTTCATCGTCTCAAAATCCCAGGTATCATTATCTAATTGTTCGAAAGTTGGGATCGCTAAATTATGGATCGCCTCTTCCGTGGTACCTTCAATATAGTCCTGAGTCATCAGCTTGGCTTCATATCCACCGATCCCCTGCCTGATCCATTTTGGAGTCTTCGAATTAATTTCACTAATCAGCCATATTGTGAACAAGTGAACCGTGCCTTTAAGAATCGATTGATAGGTATGCTCCGGTCCTGGATTTAATGGAGATACAATTTTCAGAATATTCCCTTCATACATACCCATGAACCAATTGGGAGCATCCATTTCTCCGACCGCTTGGTGAAATGATGGCAGATCAGGATATACTTCAATAACTACTTTTCGTGATAGATGGTGATTGTACTTGGATGAGATTCGTTCTACATGATTGCTAAGTTCATTGAACAGATCATGGTGTACCTTCTTCAGGCTGCTGAATGTAAAAAAATTCAAAAATGGAGCAGTGCCAACAGCAAACTGTTCCATGATGTGATTAAAGTAACGTTTCCCGTTAGCTTTGTGGTCAATCTTTCCCTCGGGATGTTAGAAGCTCAAGTTCTCTTTTCGTTACAGGATGAACAACTATGCTATCTGTAAGGTTTAGTGTAGGTTCTTTTACCTTTCTGCCCCATTTTCTTGAAAAGGAGCGCCAATCACATACCATCTCGATGACATACTTCCTTGGCATGGGTAATACCTCCTTCGTGTCGGGATTAACAACCCAATATTCCCAATGATGCTTGTTTTTACGTTGGTGACGGAGCCATGCGTATTTCCAATTCAGCTCATCTTCTAAGTTTAGAGGTTTCCCAGAGTAGAATTTTTTGGCATAGGGAAAGAACTCAGCCGGTGAAAATTTTGACCAATCATGAATAATCCCCTGAATATACAAACCTTCCTTCCAACATTCAATGAGAACATTCAATTTGTGATTAAGGATGTATAAGAAATATTTCCAATAAGCTTTCATCATTGAATTCATATCTCCTCTCCATAATGATCTTCATACCGTTTATAAGGATTATTAATAGTAATTAACTTTCTGCTTCTCCGAAAAAATAAAAAATCTCACCTCCAAGAACGAATTCTTGGGGACGAGATCTCGTCGTGGTACCACCCCAGTTCGCTAATCTGTCATCAGATTAGCCTCATCAAGTACGGTATGCCAACACATACTTATACTCTAGCTCTGTAACAGGAGCCCCTGTCACACCATCCCCCGAACTGGTTCAAGTTCCGATGTGATGCTCAAAGATTTGGTTCAATAAGATCGCCTATACTCTTTTTCAGCTACCAGAGTTCTCTGTTAAAGTAAACCTTATTTACTCTTCTCGTCATTGCATTTGTATAATTTTACCAAATACCTATTGAGTTTGTAAACACAAGAATATTGGAACTGATGTTATTTTCACTTAGATAATTGCCCGTTTGGATATCCGCTAATGGTTTCTTCTGCTTTAACTGTTTCTTTGACTTTACGACAATAATTAATTTCGTCTTCTAATTCATTTGTCATCCCTCAACAATTTGTAACGAACATTAATCTTCCCATCTTTAATTCTCATCTGGATCTCACCCATTTAATCTGTTCGATAGATATCTGTGCCCGTAGCCTCAAGCCGTTCAAGCACTCCTGGATTGGGATGACCGTATGTATTATTAGCGCCAGCGGATATTACGGCGGTTTTGGCATTCCGATACTGTAACCACGCTTCTGTTGACGAGGTTTTGCTGCTCAACTGGCTAAAGCCATAATAAAAAAGCGCCGAAGGCGCTTAATAAATGAGTGATGCTACGAGTTTTATAGTCATTTAGGGAGATCAAGTAAAGAAAATTACTTCCTTGCTTTTGAAATACCTACTACTGTACTAAATATAATAGCGCTGAATACGTTCAGCATATGATCGATTTCATCCCAAGTTCTATGCCGTATTAGCATATTAAATATAATAAATACCATGCTGCAGAGTATGAAGAATCCCAAGAAGTTTTTAAGAAAAATTTTCAGATTCATATTAATCCGCCACATATCCGCTTAAAAATTTCGTTGCGGTTGTATGCCCTATCTCACTTGTACGGGCTGAATTACTATAAAAAATAGTGTCCCATTTAGATCCGACAATGATAGTAGTAGCAACTAAGGATTTTTTCTCTGCATACCGTCGTTTATAATATACAAGTGGAATTTGATCTTGAACAAAGGTAGGTGCCACAGCACCTACAGTAGTTGTCACAACTGCAGCTGATGGGTTCGCAGCCGTTGCTAACGCAAATATTAATGCTGTCACAGCAGTGACAGTATATCTTTCAATTCTGCTACTACCATCTACCCAAGAACCGTAATACCAGGCAGATACTGCACCTCCCATATAGCTATCAAAAGGGGGAATCAAATCGCCTCTATCAGGACGCACAGTAATATTGGGGATAGTTGAGAGATCAGTTGTATCGACACCAAAATTTTGTGTTTCTGTTTCAATTACTCCATTCTCATTAGTAGTAACTTGGAAAAGAGAATTCTGGGTATCGATGATAGCATTTTGAATTGCATGCTCAACAAATTCCCCTTCAGCATTCTTCACATATATTGTGCTATTAACCTCAGTAAAGTCCTTATTAGCTCTTTCTTCAACTTTATACGTATCTCCATTGCTTTCATACGTATATATAAGATGCGCGTCTCCCGGCTTACCTTCTAAGAAAATATAGTTTTGTTTTTCTTGTGAAAGTTGACTTACGCTAGCTTCTAGTGCATTTGGGGCTGCAAGCATCACCGTAGGAACAACAACCTCAAGGCACAGTGCGATGGATAAAGCAGCTGTAATTATTTTTTTCACAGATAGAATCTCCCTTCGACTTCCAATTTTTTAAAATCAAAGCTCACCTACATGACTATGTTTTCCATTTTATATCATTAAATAGATTTATTTGTATTCAAGATGTAAATTGATGTTAATTTTTGTATTTTATAATAGATCATTCTCTTTCTCAGTCAAAACAGCCATCTGTTATTGATAAATCAATGTTTCCCATGCAGAAACTCATGATTCATCCCTCAACAATTTGTAACGAACATTAATCTTCCCATCTTTAATTCTCATCTGAATCTCACCCATTTGATCTGTTCGATAGATATCTGTATCCGTATCCTCAAGCCGTTCAAGCACTCCTGGATTGGGATGGCCGTATGTATTATTAGCGCCAGCAGATATTACGGCGGTTTTGGCATTCCAATACTGTAACCACGCTTCTGTTGACGAGGTTTTGCTGCCATGATGGGCGACCTTTAACACATCAATGGAGACAGGCTTATCCTCATGATTCTCCTGCAAATGATGTGAGAACATCTCCTGTATGGAAACACTTGCGGCTAATGCGTTATTTGCATCCTGCTGTCCAAACGAGGCTGCAAGCGATCCGTCCTGAATCATATACAGCAGATTCTGCTCGGCCGCTGCGTCCATATCACCTGTGAACATGAAAGAGGCTCCTGCCATTTCAAGCAAAAAGACAACCGAATCATGGTTCTGATGTTCAGACACGGGTAACCTTTCTCCTGTGTCCATCGTCTTCTCCAGATCAGGAGATATAAAATGCAGCTTGGTCACTCCATCCGGCTCATAGGACATCCCTTGCTGAATGGCGTATAAGGGAATGTTCTTATCTATAGCTGTGTCAATCAGTTTGTCAAAATTGTCTTTGCCGCTTGTTGTACCATTGAACATGAATTGTTCCACCGGAATTTGTTCGAGCACTGCCTGTAATCCGCCGGCATGATCCTGATCGGCATGGGTGACGATTACGGCGTCCAGCTGATGAATGCCCCTCTTTTTTAATAATGGAACGACGACCTTGGCCCCTACTTCATACGGATCACGCCTCGTTCTCCAGGATTGGTCAGACTTGCCAAAGTTGACCGTGCCACCACCATCCACCAAAATATGCTTACCTTCCGGGGTTGTAATCAGTGTGCTGTCCCCTTGTCCAATATCCAAAAATTGTACAACTCCAGTTCCGGAAGACTGCGGGGTCTGGTATGCCCACCACAATTCTGCAACGAAGCTAAGCGCCAGCAATCCGCACATCCATTTGTGGTATATGTTCATTCGTTCACCGGAGTAAAATCCAGCACCTCGTGCCGTAAATGCACTGGTATATTCCGGCCAAGCAATACTTGCACCTAATGTCGTCAATGAAGTTTCTTTTCCCTCTACACGATTCTTGCCTTGATACTGAAGTGCGGTAGACAAAGGAGAAATAACGCCAACGCTCCCACTCGGAATTAAAGGTCGTCGCCGGACAAGAGGGGCAGTATCCTCCTCAACAAACGTTGTTTCTTGCTTCGCACCTTTTCCCCGATGAAGCAGATATAACAGGGCATACAGCACTGTATAGTATGCTGCTATCCACAGCAACGAAGGTGTAGCCCATATGAGCACAAACCCAGGTAAACTGTTCATCCATTCCACACTGACAAATGTCAGCTTGTTCAGTAGAATTGCGATCCAGGCCAATGGTTGTGCCAAGGGTACCCAGAGGAACGATAACAACAGCGCAACGGTTCCAAGTGGCAGTACGATCGCGCTGATCAAAGACACCAGTAGAAAGTTAGCCACAAATGAGAGCAATGAGAACTGGTTGAAATACAGTATGGTTACCGGAAAAGATATAAGCTGAGCGGTCACAGTCACTGACGCTGTTGCCGCCAGAGATTTCGGCCAACTGCTGAACAGTCGGTTAATCAGCGGCATATAGATCATCAGTCCTGCCGTGACGAGAAAGGATAATTGGAAGCTGACGCTTAACAAAAAGTACGGGTTCCACCACATCATCAGCAGAGCCGCTGCACTAATCATCTGAAGGCCATCTCTGGCAAGGCCACGACGCGCCATATACAAACCAATCATGGACATAATCCCTGCCCGAACCACGGAAGGCGAGCCACCAGACAACAACACATAAGCAGGTACCAGTATCAGAACAATCGTAAGCGATGTCTCTCTGGTCAGTCTTAACCATGATAAAAGGAGCAGCAACGAAGCGACATACACCGCGACATGTGTTCCTGAGATCGCCAAAATATGAGTTAATCCCAGCTGAGAAAATTGACCATAGGTATCTGTATCGATATCATTGGCCATCCCGATAATCAGGCCTTTCATATAGCCAGCATGAGGCTCGGGAAATAACTGTTCAACCGCTGAGCCCAGCTTATGCCTAATGACGTCATTCCACCGCAGAATATTGAAATTCCCCATCCCTTCAGGTGGGACGGTTGCTACCGAACTGGCTCCTTTCACCTTAAACAGCCAATGGATGTGAAGAGTTCGCAAATAAATGCGATAGTCGAATCCACCGAAGTTTCTGGCTTCACCTGGAAGCGCCAGTGCACCTGTCAACGTTATAGAGTCTCCTCGCTTCCAGCCTGCCGCTACTTGCTGTTCTTCTTGCTCAGCTAATCTGACTTGCACCATTAGGCGTTCTTTCATGTTCGACGTAGAC
The DNA here is from genome assembly GCF_051934385.1 of Paenibacillus hebaui. Lineage (NCBI taxonomy): Bacteria > Bacillati > Bacillota > Bacilli > Caryophanales > Paenibacillaceae > Paenibacillus > Paenibacillus hebaui. The sequence continues at coordinate 5,159,203 of NZ_CP196836.1, forward strand.
GATACTTCCGGCTCTGTTCCCGATAATGTACCTGATATCGGTAGCATGGATGTCACCTGCATCTCAAAATCGGCCCGATCCCCATCAATGCGCACATCCGACATGAGTGTTCCTTGAAGTGTAGCTGCAAAGCCATCCAGGTCCTCCAGCGTTGTGTTCGTCATCTCAGGCAAGCTGCTTATATTACGTGTATCATTCCACTCCCAGTGAACAGCACCACCGATGAGTCCTCCAACCAGTAATAAGATGGACCACCCGCGTATATCGATAAATCGTAGCATGAGTGGCAGACATGCGAGCGTCCCAATCATTCCCCAGATCAGGGTCCAGCCTGTTAACGCGCACGCCACGCCGCTACCGCATAACCAACAGATCGTAAATACAAGTAAAGGTCTGCCTTTCATCCTCATTCCTCCTTCATGTCAACCGTCTGAACGCAGAAAAACCCCCGGCAGCTGTTTACAGCAACCGGAGGTTCTTCCCCGTGAATTCGAATTATATTTATGATGTGTATTTTAATTATGGATGGGCCTAGTCACTCACGGTCATCATCGTCTCACGTGGAGGCTGGTAATGATCCAACCTGCGAAACGTAATGCCTTTCTGTTTCATCATGTTTGTAACCTTGCCTGTATCTTTGGGATATGGGCGGTGAAAAACGATTTCAGTGATGCCGCTATTCGCGAGCATATTGGAACAAGTCCAGCAAGGTTCATCTGTTACATATACAGACGAGCCTTCGCGGTCGATTCGATCGGTGAACAAAAGCAAATTTTGCTCCGCATGAATGGTACGGATGCAGCGTTGCTTTTTGACCATTTCCTCCTGACCGTCGGTTGCAACAACCAGCTCATACTCTTCAGATATCATACACCCCGCTTCAGAGCAGTCCGGAACGCCCATGGGTGCACCATTATAGGCTGTTCCGAGCAGTTTTTTTCCCTGTACAAGCACGGAGCCCACATGACGGCGTGAACAGCGGGAACGGGTTGAGACCATATATGCGATGTCCATGAAATACGTGTCCCAGTCTTTGCGTACGTCTGCTGTACTCATGTCCGTTTCCTCCTTTCCGATTACTGTTCTCCCCGAAATTCAAGTTCAACTTATATCGTAATATTTATAATGGGTTATTACCGAATCTGCACATAGGGTGCCATCTTCTCCAGCATCTTCGTTCCAATTCCTTTTACTTTAGTCAAATCGCTGACTCTGGTAAAAGGACCATGCGCATTGCGATAGTCAACAATGGCTTGCGCCTTCTTCTCCCCGATCCCGGGAAGCTCCGTGAGCTTCGAAGCGGTGGCTGTATTCACATCAATTTTCCCATTGTCGCTGGCCTCAGCGCTCACCATAGCTTGCTTATTGCTTGATGCCCTATCGGGCGTATCTGATTGATTAGCTGTCGTGCCCTTAGAAACATCAGGGTTGTTGCCAGTAGCATTCAGATTAGTCTCATGAACAACCGCTGCGTCAACTTGATTTTGCTCTACTAAGGCAGAATCATGGTTAGACGGTTTCCGACCTGCATCAGATGAAGCCTCACTTTGACTTTGGCTTTGGCCTTGACCCAAAGCAGCCGACTGTACACCAGTAGATTCCTGTTGTATCGTCGGCTTCTCGGTGCCGAGCTGCATAGGTTCCCAGCCAGAAGGCGGCTGTTCACTTTTGCCCGACCATAATATCAGTATACTTCCAACCACCGCAGCAGCAATGGTCATCCCTTTATTCCATCTCATTCTTCCACACCTCTCCCTGAATTCAAAATAACTTTATTCTGAACACGGGCGGTGCTTCCGAACCGTTGGACCTGCCTGTTAAACCAAGCTGTACTATTTTCATGTCATGTCAACCAGGTCCTGATGCATAGACTAGAGAAAAGAACTGCGCCATCACCGTAAAGCATGAAAGGAGGCCTGAACAATGAAGGTTGGATTTATCGGAACCGGCAGCATGGGCAGCCTGCTGATCTATGCCTTGATCCAATCCGGTGCACTTGAGCCCCGGCAGATCACCGCAAGCAATCGAACCCCTTCCAAAGTACGGCAGCTATCCCTCCGTTACCCCGGTCTGCATGAATCACAGAGCAATCGGGAAACCGTCATCCGAAGCAACATCATATTCCTGTGCGTGAAGCCACTCGAATTCAAACATGTCATTGATGACATTCTGCCTGTCGTGAATCCCAATCATATCATCGTCTCGATCACCAGTCCCGTGCAGTTGCGTCATCTGGAATCTTCACTTCCTTGCAAAGTCTCCAAAGTTATTCCCAGCGTTACGCATCAGGTCGGCAGCGGAGCATCCCTGTGTATACATGGCGAACGAATGACCAACGAAGATCGCGCTGTGCTGGAAGCTCTGCTCAGTCATATCGGCAGACCGTACCAGGTCGATGAAGCCTGTACCCGGATCACATCTGACTTCTCCAGCTGCGGACCTGCATTCATATCGTTCTTTCTGGAGCAATGGATTGAAAGTGCCGTCAAGCTCACAGACATCAAACGGGCCGATGCCTGCGCTCTTGCCGGGGAAATGCTCCTCGGAACAGGCAAGCTGCTCACCGAAGGAGGGTATACCCCGCAAGAGCTTCAGGCTCGGGTCGCTGTACCCGGTGGTATTACCGCACAGGCACTTGCCCTGCTAAAGGTTAGTTTGAATGGTGTCTTCGACAACCTGATTCATACAACCCATGAGAAATATGATGAAGACTTGTTAAAGCTCGATGAATTATTCAGAGCCGGCGAAATTAACCGGCAACAATATTAACGAGTTTGCCTGGAACGGCAATGACTTTGCGAATGGTCTTGCCTTCCAGTGCCTGTTTAACAGGTGCCAGCTCCATCGTATAGTCCTGCATACCCTGTGCATCCAGATCCTTAGCGATCGTTGCACGGGTTACAATTTTGCCATTCACCTGAACCACAATCTCCACTTCCGCATCAACCGTCATGGACTCATCATACTCAGGCCAAGCAACGTAAGAAATTCCACCCTCATGTCCCAGACGACTCCACAGCTCCTCCGCCATATGTGGTGCCAGCGGTGACAACAGCTGTACAAAATTCTCCATGGCTTCACGTGGCAGCGTATCTGCCTTGTACGCATCATTGATGAAAATCATCAGCTGACTGATCGCTGTGTTGAAGCGCAGATGTTCCAGATCATCTGTAACCTTTTTAATTGTTTTATGCGCGGTCCGCTTGAACTCATCCGTACCACCATCGGCTGTAATCTTGTCATTGATTGCTCCTGTATCTTCGTTAATGAAGAGACGCCATACGCGTGACAGGAAGCGGTGCATGCCCTCAACCCCGTTAGCGTTCCACGGTTTCGTCGCCTCCAAAGGTCCCATGAACATTTCATACAGACGCAGTGTATCTGCACCGAATTCATTGACGATTACGTCCGGGTTAATGACATTACCACGGGATTTACTCATTTTCTCATTATTGGTTCCCAGGATCATCCCTTGGTTGACCAATTTGTGGAATGGCTCTTTGGTGTTCACCACACCCAGATCATACAGCACTTTGTGCCAGAAACGAGCGTACAACAAGTGAAGCACCGCATGCTCTGCTCCCCCAATGTACAGATCAACTGGCAGCCATTGCTGCTGTTTCTCCTGAGAGATCAGTTCCTTGTCATTGTGAGGATCGATAAAGCGCAGGTAATACCAACAGCTACCCGCCCATTGTGGCATCGTGTTGGTCTCACGACGTGCTTTCATTCCCGTTTCCGGATCTACCGTATTCACCCACTCCGTAACATTCGCCAGTGGTGATTCTCCAGTACCCGAAGGTTTGATCTGGTCAATATCTGGCAGCAGCAAAGGAAGCTGATCTTCCGGCACCGTCTTCATCGTTCCGTCTTCCAGATGCAGAATTGGAATCGGCTCGCCCCAGTAGCGCTGACGGCTGAACAGCCAATCGCGCAGACGATAGGTTACTTTCCCTTGTCCCTTACCATTCTCTTCCAACCAGGCAATCATCTTCGCAATCGCTTCTTCATTGTTCAGTCCGTTCAGGAACTCGGAATTCACATGGGCTCCGTCTCCGGAATACGCCTCTTGCGTCACGTCTCCACCCTGAATGACTTCGATAATGTCCAGACCAAACTGCTTCGCAAATTCCCAGTCACGTGCATCATGACCTGGAACAGCCATTACAGCCCCTGTGCCATATCCAGCCAGAACGTAATCGGCAATCCAAATCGGCAGCTTCGCACCATTGACCGGATTGATCGCATAGGCACCTGTGAATACACCTGTTTTGTCTTTAGCCAAATCTGTACGTTCCAGATCACTCTTGCGAGAGGCCTGCTCCTGATAAGCCTTGATGGTTTCAAGTTGGTCATCTGTCGTAATAGTTTTCACCAGTTCATGCTCAGGAGCAAGAACTGCAAAACTAGCACCGAACAATGTGTCTGCACGAGTTGTGAACACCTTGATGACCTCTTCAGATCCCTCAATTCCAAAAGTAACTTCCGCTCCGGTCGATTTGCCGATCCAGTTGCGCTGCATATCCTTAATGCTCTCGGACCAGTCCAGTTCTTCCAGGTCTTCCAGCAAACGTTCTGCATATTCGGTAATTCTCAGTACCCACTGACGCATCGGTTTACGTACGACCGGATGTCCACCGCGTTCACTCTTGCCATCAATAACCTCTTCGTTAGCCAGTACCGTACCCAGCGCTTCACACCAGTTCACTGCCACTTCATCGACATAAGCCAAGCCTTTATTGTACAGCTGGATGAAAATCCACTGCGTCCATTTATAGTATTTAGGGTCCGTTGTGCTGATCTCACGATCCCAGTCATACGAGAAGCCAAGCGACTTGATCTGACGACGGAAATTGTCAATATTGCGGAATGTAATATGCCGTGGATGCTCACCCGTATCCAGTGCATGTTGCTCAGCAGGCAGACCAAAAGCGTCCCAACCCATCGGATGTAATACATTGTAGCCGCGCATACGTTTGTAACGGGAAACAATATCCGTTGCCGTATATCCTTCAGGGTGACCTACGTGCAGACCCGAACCGGATGGATACGGGAACATATCCAGTGCATAAAACTTCGGTTTAGCCGGGTCCTCACCCGTTTTAAACGTTTTATTCACATCCCAGTATTGCTGCCAACTTTTCTCCATGACTTGTGGCTGGTAGCCGTGTTTCGGCTGGTGATTCTCACTCATCTATTGTTCCTCCTCTTGGTTATTCGCTTTTATTGCAACAAAAAAACCTCAGCATCCCGTAGCGTTTGCAGCGCTAGGGACGAGAGGTTGAATTCCCGTGGTACCACCCTAGTTAGCGGACGAACGTGCTTCGTCATCCACTCCCTTTGGACCTGTAACGGCGGTTAACCGATGCGGATTTCCATTCCTGTCCTAACCCGATTATTCCTTCGGCTGGTTGCAGGATGGTGTAATCACCGCATTTCTCCAAGGCGAGTTCGTGAAATACTGTCAACCGGCTTGCACCAACCGCCGGCTCTCTGTCATGTACAGGACTCACTACTGTTCCTTATCATCGAAATATGTATACGATATGATCCGCACCATTATATAAAAAAGTAACGGTAAAGTCAATATAACACGACCTGTTGACTATAAACCTTGCTTACATCAGCATAAAACTCAGGATAACTGGAATCGCTTGATTCCTTCTTCCAAATTATGAATTGTCCACTGAATATGTTCCTGGTTATCGTACTGGCGATAATTGCACTCAATGCGTAGCGCCAGATCAAAATACAGATCGTACAAGCTTCTTCTTTTCAACTCACTTTCGGTCGTGATCACTTGTCCGTACCCCCTCAGGAATCCCGGTGTGTTGTTAAAATGGCTGAAATAATGCTCCATCAGAGGGTCCGCCCAGAGTGACCGTTCGAAATCAATAATGGCTGTTATTTTACCTGCTTCCACAAAAACATTGCCATCCCACAAATCCCAATGCACAAGTGAAGGTTCTTTGACATCATCCAGTACATCCGCTTTCTCCTGAATCAGACACTCCAGTTCCTCATAACGGATCGAAAACTCCACTCCTGCTTCTTTACCATCTGTGAGCATATCATCCATGAGACTCAGGAAAGCTTCCTTCCAGGTTGCATAATGTGGTTTATTTTCGGAAAAGTATCCAAATTTCTCGCCTTTGATCTCATTGATCCGACGATTGTAACGGCCTAGTTGCTGTTCGATGGATTCCTGCTCTTTCACACTGTATTGCTCCTTGACCTTGTTATACGGCGTGCCTGGCATAAAATCCATAATAAAATATGATGCAGGAGCAAGAGTCTCCGAGGAATCGTACGCCAATATACGGGGAACGGGTACATCCTGAAGCTCTTCCACGAGACGCATGGCCTGCACTTCGGCAATCATCAGATCCTGTTCACAGCGCATGAGTTTAGTTATTGCGGAAGGAGCAATTTTCAGCACAACCACCTGGCCGTTATCCATTGTAATCAAATATGCATGGTTTGCCCAACCGTCTATCATTTCCTTATACTCTTGGATACCTGCGTTGAAATGGTGTTGCACAAGTCCATTTAATTGCTCCGAAGACAGTCTTGTTTTGTATGTACTTTCCATTTCGCACCTCATCTGATTTATACTTTACTTTCCCAGACCCTTCTCTTAAGAAAACGTTTTTATTTACTCATTATGTCTTCCTTTAGCCAGGCTTGCAATACCCATTATCACTGAAAAACGATTATTCCTCTCACCATGATAACGGTGTAAATTCGGTTTAAATTATAGAAAAATAAACATTAAAAAACTGTCCTTATGCGAAATAAGGACAGTTCACTATCATCAAATCTATTTCACTGCCACATAGAATAGGCGCTGAGCGCTGTCTCCAGCCTCTTTCCACTCGAAATCAGCATATATATTGACATCTCTAAAGCCGGCTTTGGATAACTCGAGCTTCATCCAGTCTGGATCATACGCACGCTGGACATGAACCTCTTCAAATCGCTGATACTTATCCTTGCTACCATCATCCATACGCGAAAAGATACTCAGATGATGCTCAATCTCACAACGATCATGGTCCATATCACATGTCCAAATATAGGATACAGAGCGTTCATCGAGTACAAAAGGTTGCTCCTGTTCATATCGAATAAGTGTATTCGGAGAATGCACATCAAACAGGAATGTCCCACCAGGTTTCAGCATCTCATATGTACGCTGGAATGTACGAATGATATCTTCTTGTTCAAGCAAATAATTAACGCAGTCACAGAAAGATATAACCGAGTCTACTGGCTCCGGCACTCTCCAGTCCCGCATATCCTGCTGTACCCAGCGGACGCTGCCTTCCCGATACAATCGATGACCCTGAGGCGTAGCTTCCATCTTGCTGCGCGCAACCGATAACATGTCAGCTGACAGGTCAATACCCGTAACTTCGAAGCCGGAGTTGACCAGCGGGATCGTTATTGAGCCCGTTCCACAACCGAGTTCAGCCACACTTTTTGGCATGCCATGCCGTTCCCAAGCTGTTCTAGCAAACCTTATCCAGTCCGGATAAGGCATATCTTCCATTAATTCATCGTACACATAAGCAAATTTCCGGTAAGACATGTCAGGCACCGCACTTTCAATTTCATTTTTCAATCCTAATTCTTAACAAAAGAAAAAGCAGGGGCGTCCGGAGTTCACCCAGCCTTGCCCTGCCTTTACTTGTGGATTCAAGTACATTGTTGATGCAATATACCCTTTTTTATAAAAGAAACTAAAGAATATTACACTTGCCACTACGATGACAGAACAACCTTCCAATCGCTGTTATCCCCAGATTTTTTGATTCCTTTTTTTAAAGGGAAAATCCGGTGATAAAGGCGAAGCTTATGCTTCCGATGCAGCTTTCTTTCAGAAAGCTTTTAGCTCCGCTTTTTCAGGTTATTTCTGTCCTCTCCGTTCTCGTGTAAATATTTAGTTCAATTTATATAGTTACTTGTCCTCACTCTGATCTTGAGGGGCAGACTCTGTCAGATACGTCCAGTTTTCCTTCTGCGTCACCAGACCATCCTTCATCAGTTTGCCCAACGCACGCTTGAAAGCGGATTTGCTGATACCAAAGCGTTGCTTGATGATATCGGGTGGGGTTGCATCCGAATAAGGCATGCCGCCCGCAGGACGCTCTTTCAGGAAAGCAAGCAGCTTATCTGCATCCACATTGCGTCCGACCTCTTTGAGAGGGGACATTGCCAGATTGACACGTCCATCTTCACGGACCAGCGTCACCCGACATTTAACCTTCTCTCCAAGGCGAAGCATATGGCTGCGTTCGGATGAATGAATCATGCCAATCGCGCCAAAGCCGAGTACACCGCCCTCTACAAGTACAAAAGTACCCATCTGCAGCGGCTTGTACACGGTTGCTTCAACCCATTCGTTCAACCAAGACGTCGGGGCATGGAAGGACAATGGGGCAAGCTCACGTTCTCCGGCCAATTTCGCCCGCAGACGTCCTTGCTTATCATGCTCCATGATGACAAAAACTTCATCGCCCACATGCGGACGAAGCTCTTGGAGTTCAGGTAATTCACGGATCGGGAGCAACAATTGCCGTCCAAGTCCCATCTCCAGGAAACAGCCGAGACGTGGATGAACATCAGCCACAACCAATCGTCCCATTTCGCCGAGTGTCAGATATGGTTTTTTCATCGTTACGGCTAGGCGATCTTCTGTGTCAAAGAATACAAAAACCTCAAGTGTTTCGCCGATCTTAACATCCCGTGTTAATTCCGTATAGTGAAGCAGTACATCTTCCGATCCTGTCGTCAAAAAGTAGCCAAATGGAGACACTTCACGTGAAACCGGCAAGGAGACGACCGTTCCTGCGATCAAACTCATACCGTTTCCACCACTTTAGCATCAGACCACAGTCGTTCAATGTTGTAATACTCACGCTCGTCGCGGTGGAAGATATGAATAACCACATCGCCCATGTCCATCAGTACCCAACGTGCAGAATCCATGCCTTCGATACCTTTAATGTTCACTCCAGCTGCGTGTGCCTGTTTGCGAATTTCCGTTGCAATCGCCTGTACCTGCGTATCGGAATTCCCGTGACAGATGACAAAATAGTCCGCCACCAGTGAGATGTTAATCAGATCCAGTGCTACGATATTAGATGCCTTTTTATCGTCAGCAGCAGCAACCGCCATATTCATAAGTTCTTTCGATGATAATGTCATGAACCAACCTCCATAATCTAATCTATAAATGTGTAATCAAGTCATTCCTCGACAGCATGGTCAAAGGATAAATGACACGGCGCTGCGAGATCAGCAAGCTGATCGTTGAGTCGAAACCGGCAATTAATCCCTCTTCCAGGCTACGTTCAGCCTGTTCGCGAATATGGTCCACTCCCGGGAAATCTCGTCCCGGTTCAATATAATCGGCAAGACACACCACTTTGTCCAGCAGGCTCATGCCGACTCGACCCGAGGTGTGCCACCGGATGGCATTGATAATTTCGGAATCATCCACTCCATAGTCACGCTGGGCTACAAAGGCACCTACTTCGGAATGCCAGAGCTGTTTGTCATGCTGCAAAAGTTCTACGTTTAATCCATGGTCCCGGATGACTGCTTCCATCTCCGATATGGGCCAATACTTGGCTACATCATGAAGTATCGCTGCCAGATCTGCTTTTACAGGATCAGCACCGTATTTTTCAGCCAGAGCAACTGCCGACTTCATTACGCCCATTGTATGCTTCCAGCGCTTCTCCGGCATTTGACCAGAAACGGCGTGAATCAGTTCCTCACGGCTTAGTGCCATACAAACCGCCCCTTACAATGTATTGATGAACCGCATCAGGAATCATGAAGCGCACCGAATGTCCCTTAGCGAGACGTCTGCGCACTGCCGTGGACGAAATATCCACCAAGGGCATCTCGGCCAACAGCACCCGATCTTGCAATTCGTCTGGCAGGTCATCCAGATGCAACTGGAATCCTGGCCGGCCAACACCGATGAAGGTTAAGCGTTCTGCGAGTTCTTCAATCTGTTCCCATTTTGGAAGATAGTTCACCATGTCCGCTCCGATAATGAAATAAAATTCATGCTCCGGATGGCGGCGCCACAGTTCCTTCATCGTATCGATCGTATAGGATACGCCACCAAGCTCCATCTCGATGTCCAGTACCTCATATTGCTGTACACCCTTCACCGCCGCTTCCGTCATATCGAGACGTTGCTGTCCCGATGCTCCGGCTCCGCGTTTGTGAGGTGGAACATGCGAAGGCATGAACCAGATCTCATCCAGTGCATGCGAATCCCTTGCGGCTTCCGCTGCCAGGAGGTGTCCCATGTGGATCGGATCAAACGTACCACCCATGATGCCGATCTTCACCCGCGTCACTCTCCCTTACCTAGGTAGTTCGATTTGTTTGTTATCGCGCGATTCTTTGTACAGGATGATCGTGCTACCGATGACTTGCACAAGTTCGCTTCCCGTTTCACGGGCAACTTCTTCCGCAATCTCATTTTTGTCATCCAAATTGTTGTTCAGCACTTGCACTTTCATCAATTCGCGCTTCTCGATTGCATCTTCGATATGACGGAACAGGTGCTCATTGGTGCCCCCTTTACCAATCTGAAATACAGGGGTCAGATGATGTGCCTGTGAACGCAAAAAGCGCTTTTGTTTACCGTTTAACATGAATACTCCATACTCCTTATGTTGAGCAGGTCCTGATAAACAGCTCAAGGACTGTCCGGACCTGACCGTTCAATTATATTTTTACACTTCAAAACTGTTTAGTACCGCACGTCTCATGGTATCCACGGGAGCTGGCACGCCGAGCCAGTGCTCAAAGGCTACAGCTCCCTGGTACACAAACATGCCCAGACCACCATGCACAGTACATCCACGTAATCGGGACTCCCGAAGCAAACGAGTCTCCAGCGGATTGTAGATGAGATCACTCACGGCTGCGCCTTCACGAATCAGCGCAGGATCAACAGGCAGATCATCCACATGCGGGTGCATACCTGCGGCTGTTGTGTTAATGACAATGTCGGCCGAAGCTAGTACCACAGCAGCCTCTTCCATTCCACTGCCTATGATGTCACCCAGCCCATGAGCCCGCAGATCAGAAGCAAGTGCAACGGCTCTATCGGCTGTGCGATTAAGAATACTAATCCGTTCAGGCTTCTCCAGAGTGAGGGCGTATATCACACCTCTTGCTGCTCCTCCGGCTCCCAGAACAGCGATACGTTTGCCTGCGAGTTCCGGAACAGCCTCCTCCTTCAATGAACGAACATAACCGATGCCATCGGTATTATAGCCCGTCAGCTTGCCTTCTTCATTGACGATCGTATTCACCGCGCCAATCAGCCGTGCACTCTCATCAATCACATCCAGATATTGCATCACATGCTCTTTGTGGGGAATGGTCACATTTACACCGCGATACCCCAGAGCGACAATACCTTTGATGGCTGCTTCCAGCTGCTCGGGACGAACATGCAAGGGCATGTACATCCCATTCACTTCTGCAGCCTGCAAAGCTGCATTATGCATTGCCGGTGACTTGGAGTGAGCGATTGGATCGCCCATAACCCCAAGCAACACGGGAAGTGAGGGATTGAACTTTTTTTGTTCCAATACAGTCCACCTCCGATCCGATCTGATGTACAGGTTCTGAGTTTACACTAGGGCGTGTCTTATAACTCCGAAAGGAACAGATTTTGCCGAATTTTCGTTCCAGGCCAGGAACTTTTTCGCAGGCGTACCGGGGTACGTCAAGAGAAAGTGACGCAGCAGGGGGCGAAAAGGCGGTGAAAGATGCCCTTAAGTGAGATTTAAGACACGTCCTAGATCAGGGAAGGACGGATCTGTACACGAATACCTTTTGGAGCATGAATAGCAACAAGTGCTCCATTCTCTCCGTTCACCTTAACCCAGCCCAGACCAGAGATGAATATATCCGACTGACTCCCACGTTTGATGCGGAACTCATGCTTGGTCCATTCAGCCATATCTGCTGCATCTTCACGGGTTGGTGGAGACAGCAATTCTCCCAGGTGGTCACGGTACAGATCATCTGCACGCTCCAATTTCGTCCGGTGAATTTCCAGCGATGTGCTGATGAAACAAGTGAAGGACTGTCGATCCCCCTCAATAAAATCAAAACGAGCCATGCCGCCAAAAAACAGCGTCTGACCAGAATTTAATTGATACACAGCCGGTTTAAGCGGCTTGTCCGGCATAATGGCAGCCAGATCCTTACGCGAAACAATCTCACTGAAACGCCATGGATATACGATTCCGGGCGTATCAATAATATATTTTCCATCATCCAAAGGAATATTAACCATGTCCAACGTCGTTCCCGGATAACGGGATGTCGTCAGTTCCTGCTCCAGATCACTGTAATCACGGATCAGACGGTTAATCAGTGTGGATTTACCCACGTTGGTACCGCCAACCACGTACACATCACGATCTTCGCGATACGTTTCAACAAGCTCAAGCAGTCGGTCAAAGCCCTGATTTTGCTTCGCACTGCACAAGACTACGTCCACCGTCCGCAAACCCTGTTCTTTGGCCTGCTTCTGCACCCAGTTACGGATCTTGTTCCAGTTCGTTACTTTGGGAAGCAAGTCCGTTTTGTTCACAGCAAGCAGTACCGGATTGTTGCCTACAAAACGCTGCAAACCGGAGATGATACTGCCATCAAAGTCAAACAAATCAACGATATGGATGACAAGTGCATCCTTATCCCCGATTTTGCTCAGCAGCGCCAGGAATTCGTCCTGATCCACTGTAACGGATGATGACTCATTGTAGTTTTTGATACGGAAACAACGCTGACAGATGACCGGTTCACGATCCAGCGTCTTCTCGGGTATAAACCCTGGTATTTCGGGATTTTCTGTTTGCAGATGCACGCCGCATCCGCTGCACCTTACGGCAAGATTGCCGTTATGCGTTTCTGTCATTTCTTCTTTTCCTCCTCAAGCCATAAGCCTTTCCTGCGTAAACTCGTTAGAGCAATCCGTTCCACGCGCCGATTGAAGCGGGTCATAAATCCTTCATCCCCAATGGAGATCGGCAGCACCAGAACGGTATACAATCCCAGTCGGTTCCCTCCATAGACGTCCGTAAGCATCTGATCGCCTACTACAATCGTTTTATCCGGAGTTAACTCCATCTTTTTCATTGCTCTACGAAACGGTACATTCGATGGTTTGCGTGCACTATGCACAAACTGGATATCCAGTGGCGTCGCAAATAGGGATACACGATTCAAATTGTTATTGGACACAATCATCAGCTTGAAACCGGCCGCTTTCACACGCGCGAACCATTCAATCAATTCAGGCGTAGCGTCAGGGGCTTTGGCTCCGACGAGTGTGTTATCCAGATCAGTTATAATTCCACGGTAGCCTTGAGCGTACAGCTCTTCCAGATTAATGTCAAAAACCGTGTCTACACGCAGCTTGGGCATTAACATTTTAAACAAAGAAGTCACCTCAGTTTCATACGACACACTATATCACAAATCCGTCTTTCCTGAAAATGCATACAGTGCCTGTTTGCGTGGGGAAAATCGGAAAAACGGGACGGGCGACAACTACGCCCGTTCCGTTTTGAGTTCCCTGCGCAGCTTCAAGGCTGTCTGATAGACGGCCTTCCAATCGTCCGCTGTCACGGACGCCGGACTGTAGCGAGTCTGTTCAAACTTCGTTAGAAGTTCATGCAGTGTCGCTGATGCAGCGGGTTTCGCTTGGCTCCAGCGGGTTACCGATTCACGAAGTGTTTCATCCCCGCTTCGGGTCAATCCCTTGCGTTTCGCATAGCGAATCCAGCGCTCCGTCTCCACTAATACCTTCTGTTCAGGAGTGAGTGGTCCACCTGTTCGTAGCCGAAGCAGGAAGAAGCGAAGCGAGAAGCGATTGCGCCAGAACATGTAAGCTACCCATAATACAATGATCGCTCCCGCAGCCCAGATTACAAAAGCCGGGATGCCGGACGATGCTTGCTCAGGTGCAGGGGCCTGCTCTTTTTCTTGTACCGGTTCCTCTTCAGGTTGTTCTTCAGGCTCATCTACAGGCTGTGCATCAGGCTGTTCCGTGAGCAGCGGCATGTCAAAACCCGGAGTCGCTTCAACCGGAATCCATCCATACTCTCCAAAATACACTTCTGCCCAGGAATGCGCATCTGCATTCGTAACGGTATACGTTGTCTCAATCTCGGCGCCGGGCTGGCGTGGAGCCTGCATGTCTGAATTCAGGGACAATTGTCCAGGCGCATACCCCTTCACCCAGCGGGCTGGAATCCCCTCCGAGCGCGCCATCATGACGAGAGCAGTCGAGAAGTAATCACAGTACCCTTCACGAATGTCAAATAGAAATCCTTCGACAAAATCGCTGCTTACTTTACGAGATAAATCTGGATTGTTTGTGTAATCAAAGTTTTGTTGTAAATAGTCTTGCAGTAATGCCACTTTTTCATACGGCGTATTTGCAGATGCCGTAATTTCATCCGCCAAGTCCGTAACCCGATCAGGGAATCGGGATGGCAGTTGCAGATATATATCATCTGTCGGATTGCTCGTATACAGATCATCAAAAGACTTGGTGCGAAGCTCATCTTCCACAATGACCGGTGCTTCGGATACGATCGTATACGTCTTGGGATATTGCGGCTGCTGGCGGTCTGTCACAACATGCAGTTCTGCCTGTTTGGCATTCCACAGCATGCGGTCAGATCGGGCTTCACCGTTGACCGAAGTCACTTCCGAGATCGAATATGCGCCGAAAAGGATCGGATACACATTCCCATTCAGCATCGTCACTTTCTGAGTCACTTGTTTGGTGTTCACGTTCCCGGATTCGTCATTTTTCAGAGATTGCCCCGCTTCAACATCCGCTGTCGCGCCTTGTCCCCGATCATCCCAACCTGTGCCTGTGTACTCCGAACGTGTCTCACCGCGCCAGTAATTGCGTTCATTGGTGGTGACGGACATAACCGGGGTATAGTCGAAGTTAAATCCCCCACCAAGCTGGTTATCTTCCCTGCTGTACCCCGATTCGGTAGCGGCAGGAATATCCAGGTTCCCGTTACCTGACTGACTCCCCGAAGTCCCTGTATAGTTACGCCAAGCCGTATATGGGTCCGTCAAGGTAGGCGGAACTTCCGGCATGTTCACACTGGCCACGATAATCAAAGAAAATATGATTGCGATGTTAGCTAGGATTTTATAAGGATGCCGGATAACTCGCTTCCAACCTTGTGGATAATGCAACTGAAAATTACGGAAGTGCTGGCACACCAGCCATCCCATTCCCGCAAACATAACCCAAGCAATTTCAACCCAGAGTGGAATCTGGGTGAAGGAGTCGAGAATGCCCATTGAGATGATGTTTATGCCCAGGAAAACGAGAATGCGGCGAGTCGTAATAACCAAACGGACAGCTGCTTCAAGCATCACCCATGTACACAAGGAGAACCAGATGTACGGTGCCAGATGCAATATAAACTGCTCCGTTCGCTCCGTTAACGTGCCATAAGGGATGTACACCGAATAATCAATCAGGGTTTTATGCAAAATGTAACCAATGACAACCGCCTTGATAATCGCCCGATAAATCGTTTTGAAGGGCAAAATGACCTCCAGAACACTGACAGCTGCAAGTGTCCATAACACCAACGAAGTCGTCTCCGTATACCATGATTCCTGCGTGAACGAAATCCACTGCATTGCAATCAGAAAAATCCAGAGTAAGGAAGCCGCATGATACCAAGATCTTTTTAGGGCTACGCTCTCATTACCTTTTGAACTCATACAGAACCTCCCCCCATAACCGTCGGAAGCTCCTGCAGATGGGATACGGTGAATGATCTCGTGCCTCTCCCTCGCAGCATGGCATTCCACTCGGCACTCCGGCGAGATTCACTAGTATCAATTAGAATATGACACGGGGTCATGCCCCGAGTATCAGCCCATCGCAACAGTTCCAGTACTTTTTCATCGTTCTGGGGAGAAATCACTACAAAATAAGCGCCCTGTGGCAGCTGTCTTACCATCTTTTCAACACCGGGAAGCAATCGATTATCCTGCCCATTGTACTGGATATCCACCAGATGATGCATCATCTTCTGCCGTTCCAGCAGACTTTCGCTGGGAGCAAGGAATGTAGTCTTGTCTGACAACGTCAGCAATCCCATCCCCATTCGTTCTCTTGTCCCATACTCCAGTAAGGAAGCAGCAGTGGATACGGCAATTTCAAACGCTTCACCATGTTCATAGCTACCTACCAGCGCATCAAGCACCAAAATGGTTTTGGGTACAGACTCATGTTCGAACTCCTTGGATTTCCAGTTCCCGGTCTTCGCGGTTGCATTCCAGTGAATGCGGGAAAGCCGATCTCCGTACACGTAGTCACGCACGCCATTAATCTGGGTTGTCTCCCTGCGTGAGCGGGTCAAGGCCGTCTGAGGACCGGATAACCGTGATTTGCGGTCATACAGCTGCCAATACGGAATAAATACCGTCCGCGGCAGCACGCGAAAATCCCCCTTGGCCTTGAACGTTCCCCGGTGCTCAATCAGCCCAAAGATGTCCTCACTGGCACACTCCGTTTCCGCAAAAACATACTTCCCCCGTTCAAGCGGTGGTGTCTGAAATGACAATTCGCCATTCCCTCGCATGTTCGGGATCAAACTTTCTTTGAAGGACCATGATTCTCCGTTATGCCGATGCAACATTTCGCGTACAACGACATAAGGAAGTGGCAAGAAACCAGGAATTCTCAAATTCAGCTGCACCTGTACCTGGGCACCGGCATGAAGCAATTCTTCATGATCATGACCGGAAGAAAGTTTCCGTACCCCCTGGGCACGCCTTACTCCGCTAAATCCAGCAATCGCAAGATACACACAAAGCAGGGTCACCATCGACAGTAACATAAGAGAGGTCTTTCCGCCCTGGAACAAAACATACACTAAACAGCACATCCACACCGCCGCGATGCTCCATACGCGTGGGTGGCGTATTCCCCTACGGACCGTACTCAAAAGCAGCTTCATGAATTATTGCCCCATGGAGACGGGCACACGAACCTGCTGGAGAACGGAATTCAGTACGGCTTCGGAGCTCATGCTGTCCAATCTCGATTCGGGGCGAAGTACAATCCGATGAGATATCACATAAGGCGCCATCGTCTTCACATCATCCGGCAGCACATAATCACGTTCCTGCAAAAAGGCAAATGCCTTGACAGCCATCATGAACGAAATGGCTGCCCGCGGGCTGGCACCCAGCAATACAGATGGATGGGAGCGAGTTTGGCGAACCACATCAAGCAGATAGTCCATGACCGGATCGCCGATAAATACTTCCTTGATCTCCTGTTGAATCGCCGAAATCTGGTCCATATGAGTCACGGATTCAAGCCGATCTACAGGCTGACCCAACTGATGCTGCTTCAGCAGCGTTTTTTCGATCTCCTTGTCGGGATAACCCAAACTTATTTTCAACATAAACCGGTCAAGTTGCGCTTCCGGCAATGTGTACGTACCTTCAAAATCAATTGGATTCTGGGTGGCACATAACATAAATGGATGGGGCAGATCATACGTGTCACCATCTACAGTTACACTGCGTTCCTCCATCACTTCTAGCAAAGCGGACTGTGTTTTCGTCGTCGCCCGGTTAATCTCATCTGCCAGCAAAATGTTGGTCATGACTGGTCCTGGACGGAAGTAAAAACGCTCGTCACGCGGATGAAATACGGATACTCCGGTAATATCACTAGGTAAAATATCAGGATTACATTGAATGCGGCGGTACTCTCCGCGCATAGATTTTGATAACGCTTTGATCAATTGCGTTTTGCCAGTTCCCGGTACGTCTTCAATCAGAACGTGTCCGCCTGCAAGCAAAGCTGTGAGCAAAAGTTGAATTTCAAAGGATTTCCCCATGATGCATGATTCCAGATTAGAACGAACTGCGGATATGATTTGGATCGACTCTTTGCGCACAGGCATGTGGTCTAACCTCCTAAAAAAGCATACAGATTTCCTTTTATTGTACATGATCCATGGTCACGAGTACACTCGAAGGAACTCACAATTTGTTTCCAGCCGTCAGATTCGCCGCAGTTCTCGCATGATTACGACAAAAAGAGGCCCGGATAGACGTTATCCGAAGCCCCTGCCAAGATCAATATATATGTCGACTAATTTCTGCCATGCCCTGTTACCCTTTGGGTCGAACCACTAATGCTGCGAGAAAAGAAAAGATAATCGCTGACGAAATACCCGCTGCGGTTAGATCGAAGATCCCCGTAATGACACCAATCCATCCTTCTTTCTCCAGTTCCGTCAATGCACCATGCACAAGGGAGTTGCCAAAGCTCGTAATGGGGATGGTAGCTCCCGCCCCGGCAAACTTGACCAATGGATCATATATGCCAATAGCATCAGCAACAGCACCGGCAACCACTAGTGTACTCATGGTATGTGCAGGAGTCAGTTTGACCCCATCCATTAGAAGCTGTCCCACGACACATATCAAACCGCCAACGATAAATGCCCACAAAAACTGCATTTTTCAGCCCTCCTTTTCTATAGCTACGGCATGAGCAATACAAGGAATGCTCTCGCCCTGCTGGTATGAGAGTGGAGATAACAACGCGCCTGTAGCAATAACCAATACCTTTTGAAGTTCCCCCTTTTGCATCCGGTTCAGGATATGACCGTAGGTCACGGTCGCCGAACATCCGCAGCCACTTCCTCCAGCCACAACCTGCGGCTGCTTTTCCAGGTTATAGATCATCAGACCGCAATCATTGAACACGGTTTGTTCCATCGGTATGCCCTCTTTATGCAAAAGCTCCTTGACGATGGGCAATCCAACCGATGCAAGATCACCTGTAACGATCAGATCGTAATAACCGGGGTCAAGCCCTGTGTCGCGGAAATGGGAAATAATGGTATCCGCAGCCGCAGGAGCCATGGCTGCCCCCATGTTAAACGGGTCCTTGATGCCCAGATCCATAACTCTTCCTATTGTTGCACGTGTAACGACAGGACCATCACCTGTGCGGGATACTACGCTGCACCCCGAGCCTGTTACCGTGTACTGGGCATAAGGCGGTTTTTGAGATCCATATTCCGTTGGGTAACGGAACTGCTTCTCCACCGTGCAGTTATGACTGACCGTACCTGCAAGTACATAGTCACCTCCACCAGAATCCACAATCAGGGAAGCCAGAGCCAGAGTTTCCATAGAAGTTGAACAGGCACCAAAGATCCCGAGATAAGGAACACCCAGTTTACGAGCCGAAAATGAACTGCTGATAATCTGGTTCATCAGATCCCCACCTACAAAAAACTGAAGCTCTTCCTTGGTAATATTGGCATTGATTAATGCCATTTGGGTCGCCTGTTCGAGCAGCTTGCGCTCCGCCTTTTCCCAGGTTTTCTCCCCAATCTCCAGATTGTCATACACATAGTCGAAATCGGATGCCAGGGGACCTTGTCCTTCATCCGGACCGACTACAGTGGCTCTGCCGATAATACGGGGACGATTCTCAAACTGCCAGGATTGACGACCAAGTCGTTTCATAGATGTCCACCCCCGAATCCAAGAAAGGCGTAGACGATGCCCACAATAAAGGCTGCCACTACACCAAAAACGATCACCGAACCCGCCAGTTTGAACATGTTCGCACCGACACCAAGCACCAAACCTTCGGCACGATGCTCCAGTGCTGCGGAGCACATGGAATTGGCAAAACCAGTGACGGGCACAGCCGTACCTGCTCCGGCCCACTGGGCCATTTTGTCATACACGCCGAGGCAAGTCAGTATGACTGAAATCAGAATCATGACCGCAACGGTTGGACTGGATGCTTCTTTGGACGACATGTCGAATCCAGCCATAAATGCTTCCTGAATAGCCTGTCCGATCACACAGACAATTCCACCAACGAAGAATGCCTTGATGCAATTCGTCCAGATTGGACGGGAAGGCTCATGTTTTTTGGCCACCTTTTTGTAATCCTGTTCACTGATGGACAGAGACGATGCTTTTTTCTCGCTACCTGATTTCGTTTGAGATGGCACGACGCAAAACCTCCTTTATGTGGAAATGAGTCAAAAGCTACGGCTGAATGCCTATGTGTGTAATTCTCTATTCATTGTTTGTTAATAATCGGAAGGTTATGTATCCGGCGACAGACAGTATATGTTTCCAGCAAGATGAAGTAGCCGAATTAGATGAGTCGCTCAGCACCGGATCAGAGGCCTTGTACATTTTATAAATAAAGCAGAAAGATCACGAGCAAAATAAAAAGGACGATTAAAAGTAAACTCTCATTTCCTTCCTCGGGTGGCTTCATCTATTGTCCCAACTCCTTCCTGCTGTCAGCAAACGAATAAGGGATCCCGTCGAATACAAGGTACGCACAACTATTCCTCACTATATGCATATTCAATGTTGCTGCTTCAGGATTAAGGCACGTGCGGATTTTGCAGCCCATTTGGCAACAAAAAGAGGCAAAATGCAGACCTGTGATACGTGACATAGACATGGACAATTCCGTCTGCAAGGCCCATACTATAGTGTGACCAGTGGTTAAATAAGATGTCCTGCTCAAGGACAACAGTCTGGCAGCCGTTCTGCCGAGACCTGATATACATACAGAGGAGCTGTTGACACATGAATGAAAAAACGATGGATATGTTCCGCACATTAACGGAGTTCCCTTCCGCATCCGGTTTTGAACGTGAGCTTCGCGGCTGGATGAAAGAGCAACTATCCGCTTATACCGATGAATTTGTTCAAGATCGTCTGGGGAGTCTTTTTGGTGTATTACGTGGAGAGGAATCCGGTCCCAAAGTCATGGTAGCCGGACACTTTGACGAGGTTGGTTTCATGACCACAGGCATTACCGAAACAGGCATGATTAAATTCCGTCCACTGGGCGGATGGTGGAGTCAGGCTGTTCTTTCTCAGCGTTTGCAAATCATCACACCTGAGCGCCGGATTACCGGGGTTGTAGGTTCTACACCTACTCACATGCTGGATGAATCACAACGGAATAAACCGGTGGATCTGAATTCCATGTACCTTGATATCGGTGCGGACAACCGTGCAGAAGCAGAATCCTGGGGTATTCATCCGGGGATGCAGATCGTGCCCATCTGCGAATTCACACCGATGGCCAATCCGAAGAAAATCATGGCAAAAGCGTGGGATAACCGTTACGGAGTAGGACTTGCACTTGAACTTGTTGAAGCACTGCACAAGGAAAAGCTGCCTAACACGCTCTATTCCGGTGCAACTGTTCAGGAAGAACTGGGGCTTCGTGGTGCACGGACTGCCGCCAACCTGATTCAGCCTGATATCTTCTTCGCACTCGACTGTAGCACGGCGAATGATATGACAGGTGACAAACAGTCGTTCGGTCACATCGGACAAGGTGCTTTGCTTCGTATTTTTGATCCAGGCATGTTTACCCATCGGGGTATGGTTGAATATGTTCAGGACACCGCTTCATCCAATCAGATCAAAATGCAGTATTTCGTCTCACCAGGCGGTACCGATGCTGGAGCAGTTCATCTGAGCGGAGTCGGCGTACCTTCAACGGTAATTGGCATCTGTGCTCGTTACATTCACACCTCTTCTTCCATCATTCACACGGATGACTATGATGCAGCCAAAGCGCTGATCGTGAAGCTGGTGAAGGGTCTGGATCGGACAACGATGAATACCATTATTGAAAACGCGTAATGATTGATTTAAGTGAGGATCTTGTGATCTGAACCTGCTTGATTACTTCATCTTCTTTTAAATGAAGAGGCATCCTGATTTCATCCGGGTGTCTCTTTTTTGTGCGACTATATTAGTTTAATCGTTAGAACACTATAGGAAAAAATACATAAGATACAACAACGGTAAGAGAAGTAAACATCAAGCAGCGGGGGACCTCTTATGGCAGTGAGAAGGAACGGAAAATCGAATAAAGGTTCCAAAAAAACAAATGCTGCAAACACCCTTCTCAATGGCAACCTAAAAGGAAAAAATCTGGAACTTATTGTTGCAGCATTACTGGTGAGTGGGAAGTTAAGAGTGGATGCGGTCACGTTGTTTCGAGAAGCCACATTGGTCGTTGAATTGGTAGGGCAATATAAAACACTACAAAATATTACACCATCGAATCAAGACAAACTGGTACAATTCCTGGATGAAATCGGCGGCGATATGACTTTAAATGACGTTATACGTGCTTTCCAGCAAAGAATAAATTCTTAAACGCCAAGAAAAGAGGTTGGAGTGATGTCTGACTTTGACGGTATTGGGTTCGCTGAGCTATTAATCATAGTCATTCTTGTTGCCTTATTTGTATTTGGCTCTTCAGATATTGACAGTCTTACCGATTCACCTTCTCAAACTTGAATCGGCTCATTGATGTTGCCATCCATTTCAGTATGAACAGCATACCAGTAAACGCCAGTCCATCATATGCGGACTGGCGTTTATTGATGGCTATAGAAATAGCGGTGAAAACGCAAACCAAGCCAAAATAAGGGTAAGCACAATGCAGACATTTTCCACAACGGCTCCACGCTTGGTTCCTGTACTCATCAGATTGACCCGTATACGCCACTTGAGCGGTGGTAACGGACGGATGCCCCGATTGGTCAGAGAATCAGCCAACAGATGCATGGCATATGCCGTGCCCCCAGCTACCCAGATCTCCGGTCCCTGCTGCTGCGTTGTGCTATAGAGCAGCCCGGCCCATACAGCAGTTCCGTAGATCGAATGCGTCAATCCCCTGTGGGTCAGCGTGGTGCAAAGCATCAACAAACTGCCTGCGATCAGATTCCACGGTGCAAACGCATGACCATAGAAGACTAGTCCCAACCCAATCGCGAACATCAGCACTTTGCGAAGTGAGCGTGAGGGCAGGAAGGATACCAGCCCAATCAGAACGGCGAGCAACAGATTCCAGGGCTTGACCGGAACATAAAAATAAACAAATACAGCTATTGGCAACAGGATTGTCTGGAGCAGCCTGATCAGACTGTTCGGCAAGGCCTTGGATACCAGTAACGAATTAGGCTCATCGATATCCGGTAGCAAGGAACCAATCAGTGCAACAGTAACTGCTGGTGCTGTAACGGGTATGCCGGCCAATTGAAGAACAGAGAGCGATACGCCTGTCCCAATAATCAGGTGGGTTCTTCCCATCATGATGCAAAAACTTCCTTTCGAAGAAATAGGGAATATAAACGCCCACTTCCGATATTACAACGAAAAGAAAATAAGAACAATAGTTCGTATTTCTTATTTATATACCCTTATAACACCCATCCACATATGCATTCCATCCTTCCATCCGAAAATAAAAATGTGATTCTGTGACCGGCATCACACTTATTTATTTGTGATCCTAATATCGTTATTAGTGAATTAAATCACATTGGATGTCGGCAAAGACTTGTATAATTCAAATATAAGCCAATAAAAATGTAGCTAATGTAAATGTTTATCCAAGGAGGCCTACACATATGAACGGAAACAAGGAAAAACTCGTTGTGATTGGTAATGGTATGGCAGGAATCAGCACAGTTGAACAAATTTTAAAATTAACTTCGCGATTTGATATTACCGTATTTGGCACAGAGCCCTACCCTAACTACAATCGCATTATGTTGTCCTATGTATTGGAAGGTAGCAAAACACTTGATGACATCGTGCTGAATGATCTCCACTGGTATGAGGATTATGGGATTACTCTCCATACAGGAACAACCGTATCCCGAATTGATTCGGATACACGTGAAGTCGTGACAGAGGAAGGTACCCGCTTCCCTTATGATAAAATCATCATCGCAACAGGCTCCAACTCCTTTATTCTCCCGGTTCCGGGACATGACAAAGAGGGTGTCGTCGGTTTCCGTGATATCGCCGATTGCAATATTATGCTGGAAGCTGCCAAACAGTACAAAAGAGCTGCCGTTATCGGTGGCGGACTCCTCGGTCTTGAAGCTGCCAAAGGGTTGGTACAACTCGGGATGGAAGTTACCGTCGTGCATCTGATGGATGATTTGATGGAGCGTCAGCTTGATCCGCAAGCTTCAGCCATGTTAAAAGCCGAACTGGAACGTCAGGGCATTCGATTCAAAATGGGAGCACAGACTTCCGAACTGCTGGGCGGTGACCGGGTTGAAGGTATTCGTTTTGCCGATGATTCTGTACTGAATGTTGATTTTGTTGTTATGGCTGTAGGGATCAAGCCGAATACAGCTGTAGCTGTGGAGATCGGTATGGAAGTTAACCGGGGTATCCTCGTGGATGACTATATGCGGACTTCACTTGAGAATGTGTATTCAGTCGGGGAATGTACAGAGCATCGCGGGGTATGTTACGGCCTCGTTGCCCCATTGTTCGAGCAAGGCATGATTCTGGCGAAGCATATATGCGGTGTTGAGACGGCGCCTTATGAAGGTTCTGTTGTATCCACGAAATTGAAAATTTCGGGTGTGGACGTCTTTTCAACCGGTGAATTCATCGACAGTCCGGAGCACATCGTCATTGCACATAAAGACGACTGGAAACGGACCTACAAAAAAATTCTGCTTCGCGACAATAAAATGGTCGGTGCCGTTCTCTTCGGTGACATTACGGATTCTGCCGAATTGCAAAAGCTGATCAAAAATCAAACCGAAATGACCGAGGAATTATACGGTTCGCTCATGGGCACAGGCTGCGGTGGTCATAAAAAAACAACCTCTGTTGAAACGATGCCCGAAGACGAAATCGTCTGCGGATGTAACGGGGTGACTAAAGGAACCATTGTCGATGTAATCACAAACCAGGGCCTTACCACTGTAGATGAAATCAAAGCTTGTACGGGTGCAACCCGCTCTTGCGGTGGATGTAAGCCCGTTGTTGAACAGATTCTGCAATATGTGCTTGGAGACAACTTCAGTACTGGAGCCAAACAAGGAATCTGCGGATGTACTTCCATGGGACGGGATGAGATCGTAGCCGAGATTCGTGCAAAGGGATTACAAACGACCAAAGAAGTCATGCATGTTCTGGGCTGGAGTCAGCCTGAGGGTTGTTCCAAATGTCGTCCGGCGATCAACTATTACCTTGGCATGATTGCACCGGACACGCACGAAGATGAGAAGGAATCCCGTTTTGTTAACGAACGCATGAACGCAAATATTCAAAAAGATGGAACTTACACGGTTGTACCTCGGATGTATGGTGGAGTGACTACACCAGCGGACCTCAAACGCATTGCTGATATTTCGGTCAAATATGATGTTAAAGCAGTCAAAGTTACTGGCGGTCAGCGTCTCGACTTGATCGGAGTCAAAAAAGAAGATTTGACTAAAGTCTGGGCTGAACTGGATATGCCTTCGGGTTACGCCTACGCCAAATCGCTGCGTACAGTCAAAACATGTGTCGGTTCCCAATTCTGCCGATTCGGTACACAGGATTCCATGGCTATGGGCGCCAGAATTGAACGGAAATTCGAACGTCTGGATCTGCCAGCTAAGTTTAAATATGCCGTCAATGGTTGTCCACGGAACTGTGCAGAAGCATGTACAAAAGATATTGGTATCGTTGGTAACGACGGAGGCTGGGAAATCTTTATCGGTGGTAACGGCGGTATTAAAGCAAGACTTGCTGATGCCCTGTGCAAAGTGAAAACAGATGACGAGTTGATTGAATTGTGCGGAGCGATCATGCAATATTACCGCGAGACAGGTAACTATCTGGAACGGACTTCCGAATGGGTGGAACGGATGGGCCTGGAGCATATTCGTTCGGTTGTCGTGGATAACCTCGAAGAACGTAAAGCTCTGATGCAACGGATTGAGTTTGCTCTTGAACATGTCGAAGAGCCTTGGCAAAAAGCGATTCGTAATGAGGAAGGCGAAAGCAAACTGTTCCACGGTATTGAAGTATCGGCTCGTCCATAAACAAGCTTGAAAGACCAAAACACAGGATGAATGTTCATTAGATAAGGAGTGGTATTAAGATGACGACCAAACAATCAGGAACCTACTTCCCTGCCGGAATAGTTGAAGAATTCCTGCCACGAATCGGAAGAGTAGTTGAGATTCAAGGCCATCAGCTAGCTGTATTTCGTGCATCGGATGGCACTATCTTTGCAGCGGATAATCGCACCCCCCACCCTAAGGGTGGGCCGCTGGCTGAAGGAATCGTGTCCGGGCATTATCTGTACGATCCGCTGTATGATTGGAAAATCGACCTGACAACCGGTCTGGTGCAAGCACCGGACACCGGTCAGGTGCAGATGTATCCGGTGAAGGTCGAGAATGACCAGGTCTGGATCGCTGTATAGCTCCATCGCAACGTTGAAAGATCGATGTTAAATAATGGAGGAAACCGTGATGTATACACCAAGTGTTGAGGGAATTATTGAAGCTGCGGTTAAAAAACGGGATCAGATGAATGCGAGCCTGCCACGTTACATGGTTGCTGCCTTGATGGCTGGTGCCTATGTAGGCCTGGGTATCATTCTGATCTTTAGTATCGGTGCTCCGCTCTTAGCGGCTCAGTCACCACTGCAAACCATGTTGATGGGCATGTCCTTCGGACTCGCCCTCACACTGGTTATCTTTGCCGGATCGGAACTATTTACAGGCAACAACATGTTTTTCACCATGAGCACGCTCGCAGGCCGGACCACGGTTAAAGATACACTGAAAAACTGGGGACTTGTCTTCCTCGGCAACTTGCTCGGTGCGATCCTGCTCAGCCTACTTATTGTCGGCAGCGGCCTGTTCAAAACGGCTGCGCCCGAACATCTGTTATTCGTTGCTTCTGCCAAAAAGATGGCCGCTCCCGTGTCTGAGTTGTTCTTCCGCGGCATTCTCTGTAACTGGCTCGTCTGTCTGGCGATCTGGATGGCAGCTCGCACGAAAGAGGATATCGCCAAAATTGCTCTCATCTGGTGGTGTCTGTACGCCTTTATCGCAAGTGGGTATGAGCACAGTGTCGCCAATATGACCTTGCTGTCCTTGTCCTGGCTCCTGCCGAACCACCCGGATACGATTACTTTGGCAGGCTGGTTTCATAACATGATTCCGGTGACGCTTGGTAATATCATCGGCGGTGCACTGTTTGTCGGTATGGCGTACTGGTATACTTCATCGGTACGAAAAAAAGCGTAATTCTTGATCCAACTGCACTTATGTACGTAGGTAACACAACATCTACACAACTAAAGCCACGATGGATGCCGAACTCACGTTCAGTCATACATGGTGGCTTTTTTATTGTTTGTCGATTAGCTGCGTACTTTCTCCTACCCCTCTCTTTGATCCTCTCGTCCTTCTGTAGAGAATTAAAACTTCTTTTTACCTTCGCCGCAATCCGCGTTAATCCAGAGTTGACATAACGGGTGTATAGTCGAATAATACCTCACATTTATATCTCAGCAAAGGATGATCGCTTATATGGGAATTCATACGTACTTCAGGTCACTGAACGATCTCGAACGTATTATTCGCACACCTGGCAAATTCAAATTCGAAGAGCATAGCGTATCCGCTCATTCCTGGAAAGTGGTACAGTACGCCAAAACGCTCGCAGATATCGAGGAGCAGCATGGGGTCGCCATTGATTGGAAAAAGTTATACGAGATTACCAGCAGTCATGATTATGGTGAAATCTTCATCGGTGATATCAAAACGCCAGTCAAACATTATTCACTGGAGCTGCGTTCCATGCTGCAAAAGGTGGAAGAAGGCATGGTTGAACATTTTATTAATGAAAATATTCCTGAAGAGTTCCAGCCTATATTCCGCAGACAGCTACGCGAAGGCAAAGATCAATCTGTCGAAGGACTGATTCTGGAAGTCGCAGATAAGATGGATCAAGTGTACGAAGCCTTTGCCGAACTCCAACGTGGCAACACGGAGAAAGAATTTATCGTTATGTACCGTTATGCATTGGTCAAAATCAAAAATATCGACCTCCACTGTGTACAATATTTCCTGGAACAGATTCTCCCCGACATCATTGAAGAAGGTATCCGATCCCCGTTTGATATTCGCAAAATAACCGAAGAAGCTTTGGCCCAGTAATCAGCTCAGGTCAACATGGTGCTCATCATCCATGGACAGGGCTTTTTTTCGTTGCAGTGACTGCTGGCGATACTCACTTGGATACAAGCCCGTTTTGTTTTTGAAAATACGGCTGAAATAGTGGGAATCGCTATACCCTACCGCTCCGCCAATCGTCTTGATATCCATATTTTCGTGCGTGACGAGCAATCGCTTCGCTTCATTGATTCTCAGGCCCGTCATATATTTCAGCGGAGTCTCCCCCGTCACCTTCTTGAAGCACTTTCCCAGATAGTCCACACTAAAATGCATCTGCCCTGCCATGTCCTGAAGCGTTATCTCATGCATGTAGTTCTGCTTCAGATACAGCTTAACGGCCTCTGCGATATCCTCTGGTTTCACCTGCTCATCCAGCACAGCACTGACATGAGCAAGCGAATCAACAGCGCTCCCGAGCTTGAGTTCCATCGCATCTAGCAATGTACGAAGCTGTTCTTCCGACAATGGTTTGAGAAGGTAATCCTCCACCTTGTAACTGATCGCCTGTCGTGCATACTCAAACTCATGATAACCACTCAGAATGACAATCTTCACATGCGGATAGGCAAAATACAGATATTTGGCCAGTTCCAGTCCGTTCATCACCGGCATCTGAATATCGGTTACAACCAGATCAGGTACGGACTGTTCAATAAGCTGTAACGCTTCCTGGCCGTTTCTCGCTTCACCGATCACCTCGAACCGGGTGCCCAGCTCCCTGAATTTGCGCGAAACATTACGGCGAATCAAAGCTTCGTCTTCCACAATAATCGTTCTGTATTTGATCGTCATGGGTTCAGCCATGCTCCTTTCGAATGGAACCACCTATTGTAATCATGACACCGCCGGAAGGCTTGTTCGTAATCTGCATGTGGGCTGCCGAGCCATACCATAACTTCAATCGGACCCAGATGTTCCTGAGCCCCATCCCGTTGATCTCAAGGTCCGGGAGCCGCTCCCACTCCTGGGATTGATCCATGTAATGCATAATGGTTGCGAGTGCCTCGGGTTCCATGCCAGGTCCGTTATCTTCCACGTGTATCTGCCAAGCTTCCTGTTCCAAGTCCACTTCACCAGTGATATGCAGCTTCCATGGAGGGGTATCGCTCAATCCATATTTCATGACATTTTCCAGCAGCGGCTGCACGATCAGCATGGGTACCTTGATACTTCGCATCGTATCGGGCATGTGGAACTCATAGAGCAAATCATCTTCGAATCGAATCTTCATGCATTTCAGATACCGCTCACAATAGTCCAATTCCTGCGACAGAGGAACACCATTCTTGCCCGGTGTAGAGATATAACGGAGCATGGACGCAATATGACCGCAAAACGCGACAATCTGCTCATTCATGCCTTCCTCCGCCATGATGCTAATATTCGTGATGTTGTTGTAGAGAAAATGCGGGTTCATCTGGGACTGTAACGCCAGTAATCTCGCTTCCGTCTCCTGGGATTTCATCGCCAGTCTGTCCTGAAAAGATTGCACAAGCTGCTGATTGAGCCGGATAAACGTATCATTCAGTTCACCCATCTCCCGAATGGAACCGGGATGCTCCAGCTTGAACAACTGGCCCGAATCCTGATTCGTTACCAGGTCGTTCTCACCCGTTTTCTGGATAATGCGCTGCAGGCGATGCAGCGGCAAGGTGACCCGTTTGGAGATCAGATACGAGAGAATCAGAATGAGCATCAGGGTTGCTAACGTCGCACCGACAAACATCAGAGCCAATCGGTTCAGATTGGCGAAAAGGGACTGCTTGGACTGCATCACAACAACGGTCCATCCGGTCTCCTGTGAAGTCATGTACGTCATCATTTGCTTGGTATGATTCAGTGGATCGGTTACTTCCTGCATGGTATCGGGTGGAAATGTACGATTTTGAATCAACTCCACATCATCGAAATGGCCTGCCTTGGAAGCATCGGCATCCGAAGAAAGTGGATACAAGCGTGTATTTTGTTCATCCATCACATAAATGCGAAGCTCCTCGTTACTCGCCTGCACATCATTCAAATGCTGGAACAGGTCTGTTGCACTCTGTAAAATTTCAACCACGCCCTGGCTAACATAATTGCCGTCTTTGTATACCCGGGTTAGCGAAATGTAGGGTTGATCTGATTTCCCCTCCCCTGTGGGCATAGGCAAAGCTCCGCCCTCTAATAGACGGATTACTCGCCAGCCACTACGCTCCCAGGTTTCCTGATACCAGGGGCGCTCCGTCAGGTTCACCGACAGTTGACCGTTGAATGCTCCTGCTCCCAGCATCTTGCCGTTCACATCATAGATATTCGCCTGCTTCGCCGTATTCGAGCTGCTGATGATCGCCAGAATGACGTCGATCAGTGTTGTTGTATCCTTGTACAATGCCGGATCACTCGTCAGTGTCTGTTCACTGCCCTCCGCAGGCGCCAAATAATGACTGAAGTGTTCTTTTACCAGATTGGAGTACACGATATTCATGGAGAAATTGTTCATTTTCACCACTTCCTGATCCAGATTGCCAACGATTGATACCCCTAGTTGTTTCTGCTGTTCTTCACTTCGATTACGGATGTCACCCGCGAGAAAAAAATACAGAAGCCCCGCCACAATGAGCGAAAAGATAATAAATACCGCAGAGTAATAGGCAAACAGACTTTGTTGAAGCGTTCCAAACCGATACTGCAATCCCCTCACACCTCGTCCTGTGATGATATCTGTTACACCCGTCGAAAATGTCCACCCAACAGAACGTTTTTGTCTATTGAGCACATCCGTTGTTCACAGTAAAGTTATCCACATAAGAATACGCTTACATAAAGCATTTCGGCAAGTAATAATATTATTGATATTTCGGGAGGTCCAATGATGAGAAAACGATTTCTTTTTCCCCTCGCAGGTGTGCTCTTGCTCTCCACCCTGCTGCTTGCCGGGTGCAACTCGGAGAAAAATGCGGAAGGTACGGGCAAGGTGACACTGACGTTTGGAACAAGCCAGTCGGGTATTCCACGTACAGGTATCATGCAGACGATGGCCAAGGAATATGAGCAGGAAACTGGAGTCAAAATTGACTTTCAGGTCGTACCTGACGCACAATGGCGCGACCTGATCAAGGTGAAGCTGGCGTCCGGCGAAGCACCTGACATTTTCAATGTCGATGTGGACCCACTCAGCATGCCGGCCAACGTAAGACCGGAAGAAAATGCAATTGACCTGACCAATGAGGAATTCACGAGCCGAATGTCGGAAGAAATTCTGCCAACGGTCAGTCACAATGACAAGGTGTACGGGGTTTCTTTTGCTCCATCGAAAATCTGGTATGTGTACTATAACAAACGCATCTTCGCAGAGCTTGGCATTGAACCTCCTACATCCTATGCGGAATTCAAGGCGATCAGCCAGAAAATCAAAGATAAAGACATCATTCCGTTCTATCAGGCACCTGCCAGCGGGTGGTATCAGGTTCTGCCTTTGTTCGAAACGGGGCCTAACTATGAACAAACGTCAGCGGGAACCTACGAGAAATTGAACAACAATGAGATGAAGGTCGCGGACATGACGCAGCTCAAGACGGTTATTGAGCAGTTGAAGGAATTTGCGGATCTCGGCTATTTCGGCAAAGACTTTCTATCCAACACGGTAGAAGCGGGAATCGAAGCCTTTGGTCAGGAGAAAGCAGCCATGCTGCTGCGGGTTCCAGGTACGGAAAAGGAAGTGTCTGAAGCTTATCCGGCGATGGAAGACAATATGGGATTCTTCGTCATGCCTTGGGGAGACAATCAGACAATTGGTGTGAATCCGGGCGGTTCGGCTGCGATGTTTGGCAACAAAAACAGTAAACATCCCGAAGAAGTTCTGAAATTCTTCCGCTGGATCACTGAGCATGATCATCTGCAACGGGTATTCGATGAAGGTGAAGGTAATCTGACAATCTGCTGGCCGGAAATCGAACCGAAGCTGACGCAGGACTATATTGATTATGAAAAAAATCATGAAAAAGGTACGGTTATGCAGGCCGCTGTGAAATATATTGATCCACAATGGATGGATATCGGCAAGGACTTGTCAGGTATGTTCGCCGGAGCAATGACACCGGATCAGATTCTGCAAAATATCGATAAACGTCGGGCTGAGCAAGCCAAAGTGCTGAAGGATGAAGCGTGGCAATAACAACGTAAATCTCAGATAAACATAAACGCTGATCAGCGTTACATGCAGCGGGCACTTGCCCGCTCATGTATTTTGGCAGGAAGGACAGGTGTTACAGGTTATGAATGCGAACAAAATCTATCCATGGTATTTCTCGTCCGGAGCGATTGTACTGTATCTGTTGTTCATCGTCGCTCCCGCCCTGTTGGGCATCTATTATTCCTTCACCGACTGGAACAGCTATAGTTCGGAGAAGAACTTTATCGGTCTGGAGCATTTCCGTACCATCCTGGCAGGTGATCCGACCTATCTGCTTTTTATCAAAAATACAGTTCTGTTTACCCTGGTTACGTCCATTGCCAAGACCGTTCTGGGCTTGTTTCTCGCTCTGCTGTTAGTCAGCGGTGTAAAGGCCGCCAATCTGCACCGGATGATCATCTTCTCCCCACAGGTGCTGTCCTTCCTAATTGTTGGTCTTGTGTTCAAAAGTCTGCTCGACCCCAACAACGGGTTCGTTAACGTGACTCTGCGTTCCATGGGACTGGACGTTCTCGCTCAGAATTGGCTGGGCTCCCTGACTTGGGCCATGCCATCCATTATGGCGGTGGATACGTGGAAAGGCATGGGCTACATCATGGTGCTGTTCATCGCCGGACTACTCGCCATCCCCCGCGATTATTACGAGGCGGCATCCATTGACGGCGCAGGCTTCGGGCAGAAGCTGTTCCGAATCACCATTCCGATGTTGATGCCTACGATTACCATCGCCACGGTGCTCAATATTACCTATGGGCTGAGAGTCTTCGATGCCGTATACGTGCTGACCAACGGTGGCCCCGGCAACGCCACGGATGTCATTAACACAGCGGTATATTCCTCTTTTGCCAAAGGGTATTGGGGACTCGGAAGTGCGCTATCCACCATTTTGTTTGTCATCATGGCGATCATCTCCTTCTTCATCATCCGCTTGATGAACCGAAAGGTGGAATACTAAATGCGATTGAAAAAAAGACTGGCCTCCATTGCGTTAAATGCGCTCGCCTGGCTGCTTAGCCTGGTGGTCCTGATTCCTTTTGTCGTCATTGTACTGAATTCTTTCAAGTCCGATGCCGAGGCCAAAGTGCTGAAACTGACGTTGCCCGAGAAGTTTATCTTTGAAAATTACAAAATCGTCTATGAACAGGGCCACTTGGGAGGTTCTTTTTTCAACAGTCTACTGCACTCCGGGGTCTCTTCCCTGCTGCTGGTGTTTGTCGTGGCTTTCTCAGCCTTCACGTTATCGCGCAATCATTCAAAGCTCAGCAAGTTTCTGTACTTCTTCCTGATTCTTGGCATCACACTGCCGCTCAACTACATTCCGCTGATGGAAGTAATGAAATCGATGGGCATGATTAATTCACATCTCGGCATGATTCTGCTCTACACGGCGATGGGGATTCCAATCTCGCTATTCATTACGTATGCATTTGTGTCTAACATCCCGAAGGAGCTGGATGAAGCGGCGATCATGGACGGATGCAATGGGATCAAGCTGTTCCTGAGAATTATCGTTCCTTTGTTAACATCGGTGCTAGTGACGGTATTTGTCCTGAATTTCCTGAGTGTCTGGAATGAATTCACTGCCCCACTCTATATGCTCAATACGGTGGAAATGTGGCCGATGACCCTGGCTGTGTATAACTTCTTTGGACAATTCAGTGCCCAGTGGAATCTGGTCAGTGCGGATATCGTGCTCACGTCATTGCCTGTACTAATCGTCTTCCTGATTGGGCAAAAGTATATTGTAGGGGGACTAACTTCAGGAGCGGTGAAGGGTTAAGGCCTAGGCAATCCAAAATTAATGATACTCCTCAAAGGAATACATGTTACGAAAGATCTAATTGACAACAGATCGCTTTGTAACTACAATGGTTACAACGGTGGTGATCACAAATGAAACAAATCAGCAGTCGCTTTTCCATAGCAGTCCATACGCTGTCCCTGATCGCTGTTGCGCCTAACGAGTGCACCGGAGATTTTATCGCCCAGAGCGTGAATACGAACCCGGTTATTATCCGGCGGATCATGTCCAAGTTGAAACAGGCTAGCCTGATTGATGTCAGATCTGGCGTCGGGGGCGCATTCTTGTTGAAGGAGCCCTCAGACATAACCCTGCTGGATGTATATCATGCCCTTGAGGTGGTCGAGGATGGACAGTTGTTTAATTTCCATAAACACCCTAACCCGAATTGTCCGGTAGGCAGCATGATTGAACAGAGCTTGCGTGCCGAGCTCATTGAAGCTCAACTTGCCATGGAGGGACGTTTGAAACGTGTAACGATCCAACAGATGATGGATCAGGTTCGCGCCTCTGAATAAAAAAAGCTCATTGTGAGCTTTTTTTAAAGCTTTCGTTGTAATCACACCTGTTATAACAAAGTCGATTACATCCATACGCAATATTCTTTCACAGCTTGTCGAGCTTATCGTGTATGGCGTATCCAACCAAAACACACCTATAGGAGGAAAAGAAGATGAAAATTTTAGTTACAGGCGCAACAGGTCATTTGGGTTCACTGGTGGTTGAAGCATTGTTGAAGACAAATGCTGCAGGAGATTTGGCAGTAAGCGTACGTACTCCGGAGAAAGCCGAATCGTTGCTTGCTCAAGGCGTTGATGTTCGTCACGGTGATTTCGATCAACCGGAGACTTTGGAGAAGGCTTTTGCCGGCGTAGACCGTCTGTTGCTCATCTCCACCGATGGTGACAATGAAACGCGTATTCGCCAACACCAGGCTGCGATTGACGCTGCCAAAAAAGCAGATGTGGGTTTCATCGCTTACACAAGCGTTGTGAACGCTGAGAATAACACACTCCCCCTGGCTGAAGTTCATCGCGCTACAGAACAAGCTATTCGTGAGTCTGGCATTCCTTATTCCTTCCTGCGCAACAACTGGTACCTGGAAAATGAAGCAAGCAGCGTGCAAGCGGCCACGCAAGGCGCACCTTGGGTTCATGCAACTAACGATAGTCAAGTGGGCTGGGCTACACGCAGTGATTATGCCCATGCTGCAGCAGCTGTCCTTGCTGGAGAAGGCCATGAGAATACCATGTATGAATTGTCCGGCAAACTGCGCACTCAAGCTGAACTGGCTGCCATTGTTGGTGAAGTCCTTGGACAGGAAATCAAAGTGCAAAACGTGGACAATGCCGCTTACGCTGACATCATGAAAGGTGCAGGTCTGCCTGACTTTGTCGTATCGATGCTGGTGGATATGCAAAGTGCCATTCGTGAGGGAGCACTGGCTGTAGAGAGTGATACATTGGAGACATTGCTTGGCCGTCCTGCTCAACCACTGAGCGAAGGCATTAAGGCGATTTTGGGCAAGTAAGTATAATAGACTAGAAATTCAAAGGGGTGTCCCCGTCATGAACATGACGGAGACACCCCTTTGTTAGCATTCATTTTCTCTAATGAACCCGGCACACGTTCTACGCTGTCCCTGATTACAGCACCATTAGGGTAGCAGCGCCTCCACAACAGTTCATCAATCATTGCTCGATATAACGTGCGGGTATGTGGTCGGCCAGCCAAATATTTTCATTCCCGTGATAAAAGAGGAGTCCCTCCTGGGCGGCTTGAGCAGCATTGATTTTCAGAATAACAGGCTGATCATCACGTCTTCGTCCCACCTGTTTGGCGGTATCGATATCTGCGGACAGATGTACATATTGTCGTTGCCGCGGCTGCAAACCTTGTTCCGTAATGGAAGGGACCGACCGCAGTGGCGTTCCATGATAGAGTGTCTCTGGTGGATCGGCAGGTGTTTTAGATATCTTTTGCGGGGTCGAATGACCATATAAAGCCCGGATGCGGCCAGAACGGATCTCATGTCTCTTTTTCTCCGAGGCTTGAATCATCTGCTCCAGATCGGTTTCCGTTACTTCCTTCCACTGCGAACTTTCATGTAAAGCCACCAGCAATTGCTGAATTCCCACCCAACCCTCTTCGTCCAGCTCCAGCTCATACTCCCACGGGGCATGTCGCAGAGCGTAGGAGAGCTCTTTGCTTAATTTCATCAGATCCAATGCGATCATCTCCCAAACCTAATAAAACTCGTCTATTTCTGCGGTTGTACCGCTGTTAAAATCTCTTGAATGTTACGTGCCAACCCTTCATCGTCTTCCTGATTGAACTGGCGGTGTCCATCGATCCCGCGATGGATAATCGTGTTCATCACAGGATGAACCTCACGATCGGAAGCTACCCGAATAAGGTCATCTGCAAAATCAACCGCCTGCTGCTCACTATAGTTAAACGGCTTAATCAGCATCCGAATGCTCAGTGCATGAGCCTGTGACTCTGCCAGCTGATCCCGATGGGTGATGCTATATACACCACCAAAACCAAAAGCAGCCATGACCTGACGCTCCAGTTCTGTTGTCTGTTCCAAAGGTGTACCGATCAGTTCACAAATTTTGCCCACCATCTGCTCCAGCTCTGAAGCCGCCGCAGCCAGAATCATCTCATTGATTTCTTCAGCATTAATATAATCAGTCATCTTGTATTTCTCCATTTCTGAGCCCTGTTGGATCGTTCGATTCTCTCAGACTCTATGAACCCATTGTATCGAAGATTGGGGGTTCGTTTCAAATAAGCTGCCTAATTATCCCCTTCCAGCTCTGCCTTCGTCCAATGCAGCTGAACTCCTTGCCGGATCAACTGTGCCTGATAGGACTGAAGGTGCTCTTCCGTATCTCTTATTGCCGCCGGTTCCACCTGATTGGAAATGGCATATGCCGCAAGGTGGCCCGCTGCCTCGCCAATATTCCATTCTGTAGGATGCAGACGGTAACAACCGTTCGCGATCTGGGTCATGGAGATATTTTTGCAGGCCGGGAGCAGGTTCTTGACTCGTACCGGGATGAGCGCACCCAACGGAATCTCGTAGGGATGGTTCGGTATATAAAAGGTTCGCTGGCTCACGGTTGTAGGATGGAGATCCAGATGATAACTGCCAACACCCACACTATCGTTGTAACGTTTTGGCCCCTCTGCGCCCCGCAGCTCCTTGCTCACATCCTGCTCCGCAATGGTATAGAGGCCACGGATTCGACGCGATTCCCTTATATAGGGAGCTTTCGCCAGACCGTCTTCCGTGCCAAGCACATCTCCCCGCAGTCGTACGCCAGGATACCCCCGTCCGCCATCGAGGCGGGGAGCCTCCGTTTGAAGCCAATATACCAACGACAGCGTAAGCTGCCTTGCCTCATCCAGATGCTGCTGCCTTTCCGCCGGGGATACACCGATCAGCGGACCAACGTAATAATCGTTCAAGGCCCAGTTAAGCAGCGTCACTTCACCCGCATTCAGCGGCTCTGCCCACAACTCGGGATCAACGATCCGCCGATAATCCCACAGCGAGACAATACCCTGTTCATTCGGGAACATCGTGAACTCTTTCAGCTTGGAGGTATCATTGGCATCCGAAGCGTACCAGCTCAGGATCGGATACGTTGAGAATGAGGGAACATACTGTCGCCAGTATTCATATTCTCGTGGACGGGGAATGGTGAAGTTTCCATCATGTACATAATCCACTGCCGCCACATGGGTAATCGACTGCATGTCTAGCGGGTCTGCTTCTTCCAGTGCATGGGGTTCACTCGTCTCCCGCCGAGATTCTGCTCCGCTTACATGCTCGACTCCGGCAAGGGGGAGCAGATCGCCGCATTCCGTGCCATCCAAATAATAGGCACCCCGGAGCTTCATCAATCCTCCACTTTGGCCTACACGAACAGTCACGCTAGTCACCCGATCCCCTGCTGTATCCGCATGAACCGGTACAGTATAATAGAGGACTTCGATCCGTCCTGTATTCACGTAGGGGGCAAGCATCTCATGCAACACCGCAAGTGCGACCTTGGGCTCATGTGTCAAACGGCTGACCCAGCCATTGCCAGGATTCAGAATGGGATCTCGTCTTGCGGATTCGGTAAGTGGGTAATTCCGTCTGTAATAATCCCTGACCCTGCTGCGAAATTCGCGGTAGGACGCCGTGCTGCCGGATTGTTCAATCCAGCGGTGTTCATCCGGGGGCACTGCCTGCGAGGTCAATTGACCGCCAAGCCAGTCCGTCTCTTCCGTCAAAATGACCCGCTGACCTGCTTTGGCTGCGGCCAGTGCAGCCGCCGTCCCGCCAAGTCCGCCTCCGATAATAACAACATCGGTATGTTTCTCCTGCTCAATAGCCATGCGCTTTCTCCTCCTTGTCGCTGCGCAAACCAAGTTGATCTATCTTGGTACATCCATCCGTTCCATAGCCAGTCGTGCCGCCCCGAAGCAGCCAGCCCGATTACCGAGTTCAGCAGCTGCAATCCGGTCTGTCAGCCCTTCAAGGTGCAGCTTGTTGGTAAGCAGATGCCACCATGCAG
Organism: Paenibacillus hebaui; assembly: GCF_051934385.1. Taxonomy (NCBI): domain Bacteria; kingdom Bacillati; phylum Bacillota; class Bacilli; order Caryophanales; family Paenibacillaceae; genus Paenibacillus; species Paenibacillus hebaui. The sequence continues at coordinate 5,197,885 of NZ_CP196836.1, forward strand.
CATGGTCATGAATCACTCCGCCACCAACAATAATCAATTCGGGATCAATCGATGCGCTGATATTGGAAATAACCAGCGTCAAGTTCGCCGTGTACTGCTCCAGGATGAACAATGCAGATGGTTCACCCTTAGCTGCGGCTGCCATGATTTCCCGGCCATCTGTGTACACACTGTCCGACTGCTCCATTGCAAGGCGCAAAAGCGCACTGCCGGAGACATATTGCTCCACGCAGCCCTGTTTGCCACAGTTGCAAGGCCGCCCACCGGGCACAAGTACACTATGCCCCCAATCCCCGCCACGCCAGCCAGCTCCGCGCAGCAGTTGGCCTTCGTACATGTTGGCACCTCCGACACCGGTGCCCAGAGTCAGCATCACGAGGCTTTGCTTGCCGCGTCCGGCCCCAAGCCACGACTCGCCAAGCAACGCGGCATTCGCATCATTGTCGGCAACCGCAGGCAACCCAAACGCTTCCTCCGCCCATTGCGTAAGCGGCATGCCCTGCCAGCCGGGCAAATGGTCGGTGGCGTAAACCACTTCCCCCGTAACTGCATTCACCCTGCCTGCTGAAGCAATGCCTATGGCCTCCACCTCGGCACATCTTACCAGCAGGTCCACCAACAGCTCTTTTAACTGGCCAAGTATGCCTTTCCGCCCCAGACGAGCCTCTGTTGCACGTACAATATCCGCAAGAACCATGCCGGCTTCATTCACTACTAATCCCTTGATTCCCGTGCCTCCGATATCCACCCCAATGACCTGCCGCATCTGCTTCTCCCCCATTCAGACACATGCTTCAATAAATACGGTCAATAACCGCCCGTGCTGTCCATTCCTTCATCTTCTTGGTCTCTTCCGCATGCAGTCCCTCCAGCCCCTGGCAGAGAAGATCGATAATGAATAACTGGGATATTTTGGCCCCGATGGAGCCACCTTCGAGCGGAGATTCCTTCCCCGCAGTCAGAAGTACGATGTCGGCAATGGAAGCAATAGGGGATTTGGCATAATTCGTCAATGCAATTACTTTTGCTCCGTTCTGCTTGGCTTTCATCAGCATATTATTCGTATCGAGCGTACTGCCTGACACGCTGATGCCAAAAGCAACATCACCTTCCCCCATCGTCACTGCCATCATGGACTGGATATGGCTGTCGGGATTGGCTTCCACTCGCCGTCCGATGCGCAAGAAACGGTTCTTGGCATCCAGAGCCGTAATCCCTGAAGAGCCAACGCCAAAGAACTGCACATGCCGTGCTTGGTCCAAGCACTGTACAGCCTGCTTCAGTTGTTCGTAATCCAGCATCCCCAGAGTCGACTGAAGCACACCCACCATGGAAGCATAGAATTGGTCCGCAATATCACGCTCTCCATTTTCGCTGTCCGGCTGGTTCTGCCGTTTGGGCAGCCCCTGGGCTAACACAAGCTTGAAGTCCTGGTAACCTTTAAAGCCGATTTTTCGACAGAAGCGCATCACCGTGGTTTCTCCTGTCCCTGCAACATCAGCCAGTTCGGTCACCGATAGATAGATCAGGTTATCGGGATGCTCCAGTACGCACCGTGCTACCTTCTGCTCTGCCTTGGTCATAGAAGGGTAATACGTATTAATGCGGTCGCTCATTTCCATCGTTTCTCATCCTCATCTTTGTCGTCACTGCCGCAAACCGCCGGGTGATCAGCTGCGGCCGTGTTATTGCAGAGCCTACTACAACAGCGTAAGCCCCCAGTTCCAGCGCCTTTTCCACCTGAGAGGGTTGGCTGATTCGGCCTTCCGCAATGACCGGGATTTTCAGACGCTGGGCAGCTAGCTTCAGCAGTTCCAGATTCGGTCCATCCTGCTGCCGGGAGTACGGTGTGTAACCGGAGAGTGTAGTCGAAACACAGCTAACTCCAAGCGACTCAGCGTATACCGCTTCCTCCAGAATGGAGATGTCCGCCATGGAAACTGTCCCGTTCTCATTCAGAAATGCTGTCATTTGTTCAAGCGTTTCGTTCTCTGGACGCTTCTGCCGAGTCGCATCTAAAGCGATGATATCTGCACCCGCCTGCAGCAGCTCGTCGATCTCTCTCCGTGTCGGGGTGATATATACCGAAGAATCCGGGTAATGGCGCTTTACGATTCCGATCACCGGCAGCGATACGGCTTGTTTGATCGCCCGTACATCTGCGGCACCATTCGCCCGAATTGCGGCTGCTCCGCCTTCTTCCGCCGCCGCAGCCATCCGCGCCATGTACGCCGCGCCGTGCAACGGCTCATCCGGTAATGCCTGACAGGAAACAATCAGCCCCAGACGCAGGTTCTCTAGGATCATAGTTCTCAGGCTCCCCACCCTCTCTCTTCTAATCTACTTCTCGCGTACACACGCAGCTGGGACGAAGCGCACAGAAAGCCCTACCTCGAACATCCGGTTCCACGGCATATAACAATCGACAATCTCCACGCTTCCAGCAGAACTGTCAATTCGTACAGCAAGCTCCTGACGTAATCGTTCCTTTACCCTGGCAGCAATACGGCCTCGTGGCCCATCCAGCAGATATTTACCATATCCCATCTCCTGCACCGGACCATTGCTCAGTTCTCCTCGCACAACGGAACAATAGCAGACATCCTCGGCATACCGCAGCGCCAGGAAATCAAGATGCGCCTGTGTACGCCCATAGAGCAGATAGATCATCGCCTGCGAGATGACGGTTCCGAGCGAGTTGGAGCTGGTATTCCAGGCCGCATATCCGGCAAGATTGAATAACATGTCTTTTTGCCTCAGCATCTTGACCAGCTTCTGATCCCCACCATTCGCGTATCCGACATCCGCAACAGCAATCGGTTTCCCCTTGCACCGGAGCAGATGGTCCCCATATTCCACTAATTCCATCAGATTCCGGTACACATCATAACTGTAAAACGCATGCTGCTGGGATACCGCCTCTGCCATCGTCTCACCCGGCGTACTGATCAGCAGGATCAGATCCGCTTCATCTGCACTTGATGCAATAAGCCCCCCTGCGGCCAGGATCTGGTACTTCAACGTTTCATAGAAAAATCGATCCTCAAACAGCGGCGTAACAAACGCCCCCTGCACAGACGACAAGCGAGGATACACAAGCGGCATTCGGCCGCGAGCCTTGTTCATCATCCGGGTAAGCAGTACGCAGCCCACTTCGTCTGCACCTGGATACATATAGACCTTAAGCTCCAGATCCAGAGCAGTAATGCTGGTTCGAACCTTTTCTTGATCCTTCGCCGTATGACCATAAGGCGCCGAATCATCCTGCGGAACAATCATGAAATCGATGATTCCTTCCTTTACCAGAGCCATCACCTGTTGGTTTGCTGTTATATTTATCGCCCTTCGTCCAAGGTAATCTTCCAGCACCTCGGCTGGAAGGCGAGTGTCAATATCCGCCAGCTCTTGAATCTCTTCTTCTGTTGCCGTTCCAAGCTCCAGGTGGTGGCTAATGAAACCTTTGCGAAAGATTTCCCGCCCCCAATCCTCATAATAGTCCGGCTCTTCATCCGACAGGGAATATTGCGGGCAGCGCATAATCAGTTGGAAGGCGTATAAGGTCAGCTGAGGATGACGTTCCTTGATTTCTCTAAGTCGCTCCAAACGTGCGGTCAACTCTTCCAGCTTCAGGTTATGAAGTCGGGAGGGAATAATCCCGCCATACAGCAGCGTATCCAGGGCAACAACTGCTCCATCCGCCCCTGCACAGCTTTCCTCGAACCAGGACCAGAGCTGCTCCACGTCCCCTGGGCGTTTCTTGAGTCCCATCATTTCTAGCGGCGGACGTTCCACGGTGAATTCCGTCCCTTGCGCCAATAAATACGGGAACTCATAATTGCAAGGTCGTTCATCCAGCGGGACAAATGTTAACCTATACTGCTTCGGCATGAATGTGCTCATCCTTTCTGTGCTTTGGTCAGACCATCTTCGTACCTCGTTCGTTTTAGCCTTTAATCGCACCCGCAATGCCTTCCATATAGTACTTCTGCGTAAAGAGAAATACGATAATAATCGGCAGCACCGAAATCATCGTTCCGGCGGCGATCCAGCCAAAATTGTAGGAGAATTGCCCATTTAAATACGTAAGAGCTGCGGCCAGCGGATACTTCTGCGGATCATCCAATACAACAATCGGCCACAGGAAATTGTTCCAGAATGCCATGACCTCCAGCAGCCCGATGACAGCAACCCCCGGCTTGACCAGAGGCATGACGAGTTGTACAAATATCCGAAGCTCGGAAGCCCCATCCATTTTGCCAGAGTCCCTGATATCCACCGGTATGCCTAGAAAAGTCTGCCGCATCAGGAAAATATTGAACACCGATACCGCAGCAGGCAGCACCACACCCAGAAAGGTATTGCCCAAGTGAAAAGCCTGTATGGTCAGATAATGTACAATCATCGCCGTCGCTGACGGAATAATCATGGTCGAGATCAGGAGTGTGAAGACCAGATTCCTTCCTTTGAACCGGAACACCGCGAGTGGGTATGCCGTCAGGCAGGACAAGACGATATTGAACACCACCCCAAGCAGCGTGATGACCACGGTATTCATGATGTAGCGCGGAAACTCCATGAACTCCCACACCTGCACATAGTTGTCGAACGCGATGAATGTGGGCAGTATCGCTGGCGGATTTGCGAACACATTGCGGCCTGGCATGAGCGATACACTAAGCAGCCACAGGAAAGGCCCCATCATAAACAGGGCAAGCAGGATTAACAGTACATAGATGATCGTATAACGGAGCCATTTTTTCACTTTTTTAGACGACTGTGTCCTCAGACTCAGATTCCGAATCAATAGGAATTCACCCCGCCTTTCCGGTTCAGACGGAACACCAGCACACTAAGCAAACCTACCAATACACTCACAATCAGTCCAAGCGCCGAGGCATAACCGAAGTTGAACTGCTCCAGCCCTTTTTGAAAAATATAAACACTTGAGGTCAACGTGGACGTACCCGGCCCGCCTTTGGTCAAAATATAGACCTCGTCGAACACACGGATCGCCCCCATGACCGAGATTAAGGTACAAAAAAGAATATGCGGCCGCAGCAAGGGAATCGTCACATAAACAATCATTCTCAGGGGCCCTGCCCCGTCCACCCGGGCTGCTTCATAGAGATCGGCCGGGATACCCTGGAGTCCAGCCAGATACAGCATCATGTAATAACCGAGACCTTTCCACATCGTAATAAACATCAGAACATAAAGCGCCGTATTACTCGTGGAGAGCCAAGAAATCTGCTCGCTGAGAACCCCTACTTTTAGCAAAATATAATTGACCACACCGTTATTGCCCAAGAGCCAGCTCCAGATCAGCGCCACAGCAACCATGGAGGTTACGACAGGAATATAGTAGGCTGCCCGAAACATTTTGACACCCGGAATCCGGCTGTTAACCAGAATGGCCATTAAAATTGAAAATAACTGAATCACCGGAACAATCAGCACATACACCAGTGAATTCCACAGGGAAACCAGAAAATGATGATCATTGAAGGCACGAGTAAAGTTATCCAGACCTACATAATGCGTCTCTGAAATGACTGAATAATCGGTGAGTGAGAGTGGTATCCCGTAAACAATCGGCCAAAAGGTAAACACCGCCAAAAACAGCAAGCCTGGTGCCATAAATGCCCATGCGGTACAAGATTCGGATCGAATCGCCTTATACACCCGGTATGCCTCCCTCTCTTCAAGGATTAAGGGGGAGTCCTCCCTTCCCCCTAAGCAAGCTGTAACGCGATCATTTAAGAACCCTGACTAAGAATATGGTTAACTTCCTTCTCCATAGCGTTCAGTGTCTCTTTAATGTCGGCTCCATTCATCAGTATTTCCTGTAGTCCTCGCGTTAGCGCGGAGTTGATATCGGCAGCACTCGGGACACCTACCATATAATCCGTTGCTTTGTCCAGACTCTGGGAAGAAGCAACCTTCGCTTCGGCTTCCAGCGAGCCATCGGATTGCGTGAAAAACGGATCTTGAATAGAGGCTTTACTCGACGGCAGTGTATTCGCTATTTTGGAAAAGGCAGTCTGGTTCTCTGAATTGGTAATATAGGCGGCAAATTCTACTGCTTGCTTGGGATTCTTGGACTTCTGTGGCACAACGAGGTTCATGGAGTTGGAGAGTCGCAGGTTGGCTTTGCCCGTTGGCAGGGGTACAGCGATGGTATTTTTGTAAACATCCGGCGCAGACTGCTGGATGAAGTTGATAAAGGTTGGCCCAGACAATTGAAAAGCGACCTGCTCACCGGAAAAATACTGGATCTGCTTGCTGAATTCCGCATCCTCCTTCAGTATGACGCCCTCATTCATCAGATCACGCATTTGGGAGATCATCTCCTCGGCTGCCGGTGTATTGAAGGCCGCGGCAGTTTTATCCTCATTCAGAATCGAGATGCCGTCGATCGGGAACAGCTTGGAAACCAACTGCTGCGCATATCCCGCTACTCCAGTCTTCTCATGGACCTGGCGGGCCCATTCAACCAGCTCCTGACGAGTCTGCGGCGGATTCGCCGGGTCAAGGCCTGCTTGCTTCACCAGCTTGGTATTCATGAACAGCACTTCCGTTCCTGTATACCAGGGAAGCGCGTAAGCTTTGCCATTCAAGACAGTTGAGCTATAAATTCCTTCAAAATAACTCTTCGTTTCCTCATCTGACAGATGCTCGCTCAAGTTCAACAAGGCTCCCTTGCTTCCCAATTGACTGGCGAATTCGGTATTCAGATTTACAACATCAGGGCTTTTGCCACTGGCTGTACTGGTCAATAATCGCTGCGAAATCGCATCATACGGGTAGTCCTTCCACTCCACTTTTACACCGGGGTGGCTGCTCTCATACTTGGCGATCAGATCATGAAAATAATCGTTGAAGGTAGGCTGTAATGCAATCGTCCAAAACTCCAGCGTGACAGGCTCGCCAGTCGAAGCGCCAGTCTCTGTGCCTGTTTCCCCCGTGCTTCCTGGACTTGGCGTACCCGCCGTATTCCCATTTCCTCCACAGGCGGCAAGCAACATCGACATCATTATGACTAACAGCAAAGATACGGTGAAGACCTTTCTGTTGGTGTTCACAACCATTCCCCCTCGGTTTGGTGTAAGACGGGAGCCCGACCCTTGCGTCAGATGTCCTGACTTGTTCACTCCATCTTTTAACTGGAGTATATGCAGCATCAGGAATGAGAATGAAGTATTTTTCCGCAAAACATGAAAAAAAAGAAATCATTTTTCTTTTACGAGAATTAAAACTGAAGTCTATATAATTTGATCTCTTTTCTTAAATGCTCCAGCGTTTGGCTAAAAAAGAATACAGAAAAAAGCCAGTTCGACCCGCAAGGGAGCAGAACTGGCTTTTTTATTGTGCTGTGTAAATTATTTTTATATAATTCGTTTTTATATATGCGATATACGCTCATTAAGCGTAACTGTATCGTTCGGTATACGAGGGGTATCACTTAAGCCGTCTCATCCTGTTTCTTCGGCTCCAATTCATAGACCTGCGTATGTTCATTCTCGGCCAAAGACCATTCCACTGTGCCGGGTTTGCGCACTTTCCATACCCAGGCTTGAACGCGAAGTGAACTTCTGACCCAAGCCAGAGAAGCACAACGTTTTTCGGAACGAACCATCAACCCCCAATGAATGACGCGTGCCAACCAAGGATTCACATACTCATTGTGAGTACGAACAGATGGCAGTTCATCCTGGAACAACCGCTGCTTCACGTCCATCGGCGGTTGTCCACATGTCCAATAATGAAGCAGCGCGGCCAAACTATAGATGTCTGACATCGGCCCCTGACTGGATTTCTCGGAATAAAATTCAAGGGGCGAATATCCGGCAGATGTAAAGATCGCCGGTTTGTCTCCAGATTGCATCGGCCAGCGAGCAGCCGAACCAAAGTCCAGGAGCTTGGGCGTACCATCCTCCATCACCATAACGTTAGAGGGTTTCACGTCCCGGTGGAGAATTCCCTGCTTATGTATATAGTCTAGTGTGTCCACAAGTGGAAGCAACGTTTCGGTAATGAATGTAGCATCCAGAGCATGATTGCGCTCCTTCAAATATTCGGTCAGGGTTACCCCTGTGCAATATTCCATCACAAGATACCCGGTGTCATTCTCCTGGAAATGATCCACATACGGAATAATATGGGGATGACTCAGCGTAGATAACAGTTCTCCTTCTATCATAAAAGCAGCCAGAAGCTCCTGATATTGTCCGCTAAACCCTCTCGAAGAACAGAATACTCCCCGTTTATCTGACTGACGAGCCGCCAGTCTTTGCGGGAAAAATTCCTTAATCGCTACCTTTGCGCCCGTGTTCCGGTCTCTACCAATATATACAATAGCCAGTTCGCTACTGGCCAACACCTGCCTTACCTGATATGTATCATTTAAAACAACATTGCGCTGCAATGCCATTTTGCAATTGTCTTTTCTCATAACAAACCTCTTTTCAACCTTGTCGATCGGAAGACTTACCGCATAACGCATCATTGAGTTCCAACTAGTAGGCGTATCAACGCCAACCATATATATAAACCATAAGATGCAATTCGAAACACCTTCATATGGAATATTCAATAATTAATGTATCAAGCTTAATACTAGTCTATTCCTTACTGAATTGCACGCTCTTAATTAAAATAAGAGGCACTCATATTCTATTGTTATCGACAAAGGGGACGGTTTGTTCTATTTAAACTGATAAAACGTTCCACCGTCCCAATCCCCACAGCTTTTAATAATTCTTGTGTAAAAACTGTCCTATTTCCTTGTTCATCTGAACTAAAACGTCCTGCGATGGAAAATGCCCTGTGTCGTACTTGACACATTCTACATTCGGAATAATTTTTTGCGCTCGTTCAATTACCTTGTCTGCCGGGAAAAAGACATCCTTCTCTCCGACCAATAACAGGGTTGGGGACGTATAGTTAACCAGTTCGTCTCTCTCCGTGAGCTTGGGCAGATCCTGCTCCAAACTGACATGCTTAAAAATTTTACCAATGATGTTTTTATCCATTTCTTTCATGCAGTTGCACGACATGCTGTCCGTAATTTTTTGCAAAGAAGATGGTGAAGAAGTCATCCGGTACTTAACAAGTGGAAGAACGATATCCTGAACGGTTTTGATTTTGGAACCAACAGCCAGGCCTGCCGGAGCGACCAATACAGCACATGCAATTCGTTCTGGAATGTAGGTTGCCAGTCTAAGAATAATTCCTCCGCCAAAAGAAGGACCGATAAACGCACTTTTTTCGATCTCATAATAATCAAGCAAGTCGGAAACCCACAACGCAAAACTATCGAATCGTGCCGATATCCGTGTCTCCTCACTGTAGCCGGGATGACCGATCGTATCGGGGGCGATAATCCGGTATTCTTTGAACAAGGAAGAGAACCAGGACAATGTCATCGGATTCACACAATTTCCGCCTTGGAGAATAAATAAAGGCTTACCATCTTCAGGACCTGTCAATAAAACATGCGTCTGTCCAAACCGTGTCTCCACATACTCTCGTGTAAATCCCTCGCCCAGTTCATTAAGATAGGCTTCGTACTCCTCAAGTATGCTGCTTCTTCCTTCTTCACTTCTATAAATGGGACTCATGTCTGCCTCCTGCAATATATACTCAAATAACCAATTCTAGCGATTAACCAGAAAATCAATGCTCCAAAAAGATAAAGAGGGCCTGCAGATGACAGGCTCCTCCATATGTGTAACTTATCATATTGAGATGATTATAGAATGGAAACTGGAAATTGTAAACATCGTTTCTCATAGAAAATTAATAATGAGGTAATACGAGAGTAAATGGTCTATTTCCGGCCGTAATCGGCCTTGATCTCGCCCCACTGTTTGGTCTGCCATTTCAGCACTTTATTGCTGTACGTGTTCGTCCGCAACCACTGCTCAGCACGGTCAATCATCAGCCAAATCTCTTCCGTGGAGTTGTCCCGCGCTAGTGTCGTGGCTACTTTTTTCTGCTTCAGCCATTTCATCGCATTGACCGAGTCGGTATACACCGTTTTGGTACTGCCCTCTTTTTTGAGATGTGCGAGGGCATGTACAATGGCCAAGAATTCGCCCAGATTGTTCGTGCCTTTGGAGATCGGTCCGACGGAGAAAATAATCTCACCTGTGCGGGTGTCTACCCCTTTGTATTCTACAGGTCCGGGGTTACCGCGTGTACCCACATCAACGGAGATGCTGTCATAGTCGATTTCAGCCGAAGTTTCCATCCCCGCACTTCTTCCAGTGCTGCCCGACTTGGCCTTCGAAGCACCGCCTGCCCCTCCTGCACTTGAACCCCAGTTCCCTTTCCATCCGGCACGATACGCTTCTTCTGCGGACGCTTTCGATTCATACGATTTATATTTTGCTCCTGTAAAATGATCCGTCTGCGCTTTACACTCCGCCCATGTACTGTATACGCCTGGTTTCTTGCCTTCCCAGACAACGTAGTATTTCTGCTTCGCCATCCATAACCGCTCCTTTGTTTACTGCATTCAATGTCTTATTGTAAACGATAGGGAGGGGGGAATGAAAGATATGGATTCAACCAACGGTATAATTCAACCAAGTCAAGAACAGGCTAAAATACACAGCACAACAATTGGGACAGAAAGGAATATAACCAATGGACTGGATATGGAAATCCGTTTTGCTTGTACTAACTGGCATGATTCTGCTCCGGATTGCAGGACGCAAGTCTATCTCGCAAATGAGTGTCGCTACAACGGTCATCATGATCTCCATGGGAACAACCATTGTGCAGCCCATCGCGAATCATGAGCTTGGCAAAGCGATCGGATCGGCGGCGGTATTCATTGCAACATTGATTGTAGTGGAACAATTACAATTAAAATTCAATATTTTTTGAACGGCTGATGAGTGGCAGCTCCAAAATCGTGGTAGAGGATGGGAAGGTTATTATCCCAAAGCTGAAACGTATGCGTTATACCATAGATCAGTTGGAGATGCATTTGCGACAAAACGGAATTTCGAGTGTGGATGATCTAGAGACGGCGACGGTAGAACCCAATGGGCAACTCGGCTATGTACTGAAACGACATGCTCGTCCAGTCACGATTGGAGATCTGGAAGAACTGTTACGCAGCAACATGTTCGTGAGCGCTCAGCATGGTGAAAAAAAGGAATCCGAAAACTCGCAACCCAAAGCGAGAAAGATCGAAAACCTGGGTCAGCTACGTACCACAACAGAAGTGCAATTACCAAACTCCGATGATTCTTCAACCCCCAGCGGCAACTCCACAGATATTTTCGAAGAAGTCAGCAAGGGTTCTCATGCTCAGCCCATCGATTCCAATTTGCAATAACGACGCCCGTACTCCAAAAAAATAAAGACCGCCCCTGCGAACAAATTTACATTGCTCCAAGAGGCGGTCTATTTCATTTCCATTTATAGTTAAACGTTTACTTGCCTCACCATTTAGTTCTGATCACCGTGTACTCAGGTAAGCAATACCCAAGCCACCCGTAACCGGATTCTTATAGATTTCACATTCCACATCGAACACTTCACCGATCATTTCACGAGTCAGAATATCCGCAGGTTTGCCATGCACGACAATCTCTCCCTTCTTCACCACATAGAGATAATCACAATATTCTGCGGCGAGTTCGAGATCATGCAGCGCTGCCAATATGCCGATGTCTAGTCCCCGAACAATGTTGAGGATTTGGAGCTGATATTTGATATCCAGGTGATTGGTAGGCTCGTCCAGGATCAGGAATTCAGGTTGCTGTGCCAGGACACGCGCCAATACCACACGCTGTTTCTCTCCACCAGACAGAGACACATAATTGCGGTCTGCATGTCCGGTCAGATGTACTTTTTCCAGAGCCTGCTCCACGATTTCGTGATCTCGTACATTATCCGTTTCCAGCAGTTTTTTGTGTGGGGTACGCCCCATCATGACCATCTCGCGCACCGTAAAATCAAAGCTGAGCTCATTAAACTGGCCGACAACGCCCATATGCCTGGAAACGACCTTTGGACTGGATTTGATAATATCTGTATTGTCGAGAAAGACCTTGCCTTGCTGCGGTTTGATCACTTTATAGATGCTCTTGAGTAGCGTTGATTTGCCACAACCATTCGGACCAATCAGGCCGACAAATTGCTTGCCATTTACCTGTAATGAAATGTCCCGAATAATATCCGTGTTCAGCACGGAGATGGATACATTTTCTACGTTCAGTTTCATGTTAATTCCCTCCAAAACCGTAGCCTTTTTTGACCAGCATATACATAAACATTGGCGCACCAATCATCGCCGTAATAATACCGATCGGTAGCTCCACGCTGGATATCAGGGATCTTGCGATAACGTCCGTCCAGATGAGGAAAATGGCTCCAAACAGCACGGATACAGGCATCACTTTACGATGGTCGGAACCCACCAGACCTCTCACAATATGCGGAATAATCAGTCCGACAAAACCGATCATGCCACAGCTTGCGACCATGACGCCTGTCACCAAAGCCGTTAACAGCATGTAAAGTCTGCGGTACACACTCAGATTAATGCCGAGCGTAACCGCGGCTTCATCGCCCAGCAACATCGTATTGAGAACTCTGGACTGCAACAAAAAAAACAGAATCGCTACAAGCACGACAATCCCCACCAGCGGAAGTTTGTTCCATCCGGAAGCCGCCAGGCTACCCATGGTCCAGAACGTCACCGTCTTGATGCCCTCCGCATTGTTGGCAAAATAAATAATAAAATTGGAAAAGGCGCTGCATAGCGCGTTAATCACCATTCCGGCAAGCACAAGCTTGACTGACGTCATTTTACCTCGAATCCCCGCAAGGGTTAGTACCAGCAAAGAAGCCCCCATTGCTCCGGCAAATGCCCAGAAAGCTACACCGGTCTGACCCAGCCAGCCAATCGCACCGAATCCAATGAGAATCGCAAAAGTTGCTCCAAGTGAAGCGCCTGAGGATATGCCCAGTATGTAAGGATCGGCCAGCGGATTCTGCACCGCAGCCTGCATAACAGCACCGCACAACGCCAAGCCTGCACCGATAAACATCGCCATCAGCACACGCGGGAAACGAATCTGCCAGATAATATCCGTAAAGGAGCCTGCCTCAATTGGTATTGCCCCCCACTGAAATCCCGTTAATTTGTATAAAAGAATACGATATGACTCCGCCAGCGGAATGCGTACCTGTCCAATGGATACGGCAATCCCTACGGAAATAAGCGTAATAAAGATTAAAGCTACGATAAGTAAGGCAAAACCAGATTTACTGTGAACCAAGGACTCTCTTTTCCCCATACGCTGTGTCTGAACCTGAACCGTCTGTGCCATCTCTTCCCCCATCAATTCTGCGTAAAATTAAAATAAATTAAATTTGGCTATTTACAAAGTGTTTTCTCGGATTATAATTGAGAATGATTATCTTTGTCAATTAAAAACACATAGAAAAGGGGTTCACCAATTAATGAAATTCACATCCAGAACCATTTGCTTCGCTGCTCTAAGTCTCTTGTTACTGCTGCTTGCAGCCTGCTCGAATGCTTCCACTTCTTCCCCTGCCGAAGAAACAACTTCAACAACTAACGCGACAGAAACTTCAGCTCCTGCTGAGAATACAAATAAAACGACGTACCCGCTCACAATTGAGAATTTCACGATCTCGGGTGAGGGCGGCGAGTGGAAACCAAAAGCTCAAGTATTTGATAAAGCACCTGAACGTGTTGTTGCGAATACCCAATCTGTGGCTGAGATGCTCATCAAATTGGGTCTGACGGACAAAATGGTCGGCGTTGCTGCTCTGTACGGTTCCGTTACACCGGATGTTGCGGATGAATTTGCCAAAATCCCGGTTTTGTCCAAAGATTATGTGGGTAAAGAACTCGTTGTAGGTGCAAGCCCGGATCTGGTGATGGGACGGGGTGACCTGTTCGCTGATGCTGACTGGGGGGTGGGAACTGTGGATGGATTGAATGACATGAACATCCGTACCTTCCTGCAAACGACGAATCACAAAGGAACACTCGATAGCCTGTATAATGATATTGAACAACTTGGAAAAATCTTCAACGTTCAGGAAAATGCTGCAACATTCACGGAAAGCCTGAAAGCTCGTGCTGAAGCAATTAAAGCCAGTGTAGCGGATCAGCCTGAGCACAGTTTTGCCTATATCGTCCCTGCAACCGAAGACACCATTACCGTAAGCAGCATGCAGAACGATACGTATCAGTTGGATGCACTCGGTCTGTTGAAGCTGAAGAATGCGTTTGATGGTGTGCAAGGTGAAGTCAGTGTGGAACAGCTGATTACAGCCAACCCGGACTACCTGCTCTTGTCCGCTTATTCCGGTTCACCGGATATCGATAAGCTGATTCAGAGCCTGTATGCCAACCCTGCCCTGCAAAGCATGAACGCCATCAAGAACAAACAAATCTATGTAACGGATTTCAGCCAGTTCTGGGGTTATGGATATCAAATTCTGGATGGTGTTGAGAAAATGGAACAGGAAATGAAAGGTAATCCGATCAAGTAATGACTGGACTTTGGCTTGTCATATAGTATTGCAAGGAAGCACATCCAATGAGCAGGAGAAGAAATTCTCTTACTCATTTTTGTATGCTGCTGTGCAAAGAGTCACGGATTTAAGCTTGACATTAGTTTGATAACAAACTATATTACGTGTATGAAAACAAGAGATGCTATTTCACTCCTATCCAAAATTAAAGAGAAGGTCAACCGCTTCATCCTAGCCGAAATGGCCCGGCAGGGAATCGAGGATCTCGCCACGTCCCATGGAGATATCATCTATGCCCTCTACAATAATCAGAGAATGACAATGGCCGAGATCGCCAAAAAAATTGGCAAGGATAAATCCACAGTGACCGCGCTTGTGGACAAGTTGGTGCGAACCGGATACGTGCTCAAGGAGCGCGATGCAGCAGATTCGCGTGTTGTCCATGTGGCTCTGACTGCAAAAGGCGAAGAATTAAAGCCGGTCTTTGAGGATATATCTCAGCGCATGCTGGATATGTTTTATGCAGATGTTACGGATTCGGAGAAAAAAGAACTGCTTCGAATTTTGGTGAAAATTCACGGCAACTTCTAATTATTTTTTTGACCAATTAGTTTGATATCAAACTAATATCTTAAGGAGGTATTTTGTATGACGGACTACACCCTATGGCTACCTGAACATGAAGTAAAGAAGATCGGAGAACATGCTTTACACTTGGAGATATTCGAAGGAACTGCGGTTCCCAACTCCAAAACAATGACCAATAGACCACCGCTCCTTTTTGTTCATGGTGCATACACAGGTAGTTGGATGTGGAGCAAATACATCCCCCATTTTGTTGAGCAAGGTTGGACCTGCTGTGCCATGAACCTGAGAAGTCATTACAAAAGCCGGGTTATGGACATGACACAGATAACCTTTAACGATTATGTGGAGGATATTCGTGAAGTATTAGCCGAGTTCAACGAGCCTCCTGTTCTCATCGGCTTCAGCATGGGTGGTATTCTCAGTCAAAAGATTGCCGAAACCGTTACTCTGGCAGCTCTGATTGTAATTGACACCAGTCTGAGTAAGGAAGTCCATCAGGTTATACCCTACCCGGAAACGGATCGAACCACACCAGGGATCATCATTCCTGCCCCTGTCCGTGATGAACTGACCAGTATAGATGAGACGGCAGAGGACATTGCATTTCAGCGTAAATATCTTCAGATGGAGTCATCGAAGGCATTTAGCACTTTTTCCGTTATGTTTGGAGCCGATGGCGGTGTATCCATCAATGGGGACCTGATCCATTGCCCCAGTCTGGTGATCAAGGCCGTTTCCTGTGAAGACGAGGAGCATAGAGGCAGACTAACTGCCGAACAGCTCCGTGCTGAATATGCCGGACTGTGGGATACGACTCATACGGGTTTACTGGTAGGCCAAAGGTACATGGAAGCCGTCGATATCATCCTTGAATGGTTACACAGACTGCAATTCTTTGAATTAACGGATAAACTCACAAAATAAAAGGAATATCATGTTAAAACCTCTTTCTTACCTTTAATCCTGTATGCAAAAGAATGTTTTTTTTAGATAAGCTTATATGCATAGTTCTGGATAGGATTAAAATATAAGAAATGAGGTTTTTATTCATGGGCGCTAACACATCCCTCCCAAACCAAAGGGAGCTACCTTCCATATCTTCAGAACGCCTTCCTTGGGCTGGGCTACTTGCATTAGCCATGGCTGGATTTATTTGCATCCTGACCGAAAGCCTGCCTGCGGGACTGCTGCCTCAAATTGCAAAAGACTTGGGGATCACTGAAGCCCTCACCGGACAGTTGGTGACTCTCTATGCCATTGGATCACTTGTTGCTGCCATTCCCTTGACTGCTGCTACACGTGGATGGAGACGTCGACCTCTTCTGTTGGTATGCATCAGCGGCTTTCTTGTCTTCAACACCGTTACCGCCTTATCCTCGGATTACTTACTGACACTTGCTGCTCGTTTCATGGCCGGGGTCTCTGCGGGTGTGTTATGGGGAATGACAGCAGGTTATGCACGTCGAATGGTTCCGGATTCGTTAAAAGGCAAGGCCATGGCCGTGGCTATGGTCGGCACACCGTTAGCATTAGCCCTTGGTGTTCCAATCGGTAGTTTTCTCAGTTCTTATATCGGCTGGCGCCTCATCTTCGGGATTGTATCTCTTCTGACCGTAGCTTTAATCGTATGGGTTGTCTGGAAAATGCCGGATTTTGCTGGAGAGCCAGCTGCTGAACGTCTTCCGCTGCATAAGGTGTTTTTAATTCCAGGAGTTAGGCCCATTCTCTTTGTTGTTCTGGCCTGGATGCTTGCCCATAATATCCTATACACCTATATTTCTCCCTACCTTGCCCAGACCGTATTTGCTAACAGAGTAGACTTGATTTTGCTCATTTTCGGCATTACTTCCATTGTGGGAATTTGGTTAACCGGATTGCTTATCGACCGGTTTTTGAGGGGATTGGTTCTCATTAGCATGGCAGCATTCGCCCTAGCTTCTGTTGTGATGGGGATCGGTATTCACCAACCTGTGATTATTATCCTTGGTATCATGATCTGGGGACTTACGTTTGGCGGGGCAGCCACACTGCTGCAAACTGCCATTGCTCAAGCCGGGGGCAAGAGTGCAGATGTAGCTCAATCCATGCTGGTTACAGCATGGAATCTGGCGATCGGCGGAGGAGGCATCGTCGGCGGCATCCTTCTTGAGTTATTTGGAGCTGGATACCTTCCTGGGTCGCTGTTTATCCTGTTGATTCCTGCGTTGCTCGTAACTATGCGTGCTTATAAATATGGATTTCCCAGAGCGAATTAACAGGAAGGTAAGTTAATGATATGAGGAAAGAGGAGTTCACATGATGTGGACTCCTCTTCTGCTTTTCATTTTAGAGACAGCCATTTATTTGGCCTGTGCCAGTAAATTCGGTCCCTCCATGAGATTCTTATGGGCAATCGGAGAGGACATGGTAATTAAGGTCATATACGTGCCATACGGATCACACTTGTTCTCAAACTCTTCGAGTCCCTGGATGGTGTCTGTGAGGATTTTCAGCAAATAATTGTACTCCCCGCTTATCCGATAACATTCCACAACTTCAGGTGACGCACGGCAGAAATCCAGGAAAGGATAACAATCCCGGGTACGAAAAAGAACATAGGCTGTGCTCTGCTTGCCCAATTTGGAAGGAGAGATTACTGTACGATATTCCTCAATAACCCCTTTTTCTTCCATTCGCTTGACTCGTTCAGTAACAGCGGGCTGAGATAATCCTACCAGCTTGCCTAATTCGGTCATGGATAATCTCGCCTGGTTCTCCAAGTGATACAGAATATGCTGATCAATTTCGTCCATGAAATGCACTCCTTTAATATATAGGATCTGATCAAGAATTACCTTAGGTATATTCGCCAATTAATTATAATACCTTTAACGGCTTATGTGATACAAGATAAATCATTTATATAATAAACACAGTCACAATAATTAATCAAGTACATCATCTGAAGAGAGGAAGATAAGCATGGGGAAAGAAGACATGACGACATTGCATACTTATGTGAATGAAACCATTGACCGCGCTCTAAGCGAAAAAAGAATCGTAGGAACAGTTGTACAGGTTGCATTAGGAGGGGAACTGGTTTACAGCCGGGCTGCTGGTTTCGCGGACAGGGAGCATAAGCGCACCATGTCGGAAAACGCTCTGTTTCGGCTTGCTTCCGTAACCAAACCCATTGTATCAACAGCAGCTCTGGCATTGATCTCACAAGGAAAGCTGAGTCTGAATGATCCGGTGACCCGCTGGCTGCCAGCATTCCGGCCCAAGCTTCCCAATGGTCAGTCCGCTTCAATAACGGTTCATCAATTGATGACGCACACCGCTGGCTTGACATACCGTTTCTTCCAGGAAGAACAAGGAACCTATGAGCTTGCAGGGATCTCAGATGGCATGGATTTGGCTGGAATTAGTCTGGAGGAGAATCTTCAAAGGCTCGCTTCTGTTCCTCTTCTGTATGAGCCAGGAAACATGTGGAGATATTCCATTGCAACGGATGTACTCGGAGCTGTTATCGAAAAGGTTACCGGGATGTCATTAAGAGAAGCTGTTCAATTGCTGGTTACTCATCCACTTCACATGACCGACACTGATTTTGTTGCCGTGGATTCGGATCGGTTGACCGCCGCATACGCTGATGGTTCTGAAGAACCGCGTCTTCTCCATAAAGAGTTGGAGCAGGTTCCGTTTATTGAAGGTACTGCCGGTTTCCGGCTTGCACCCAATCGTGCGAATGATACTTCTGCTTATTTATCAGGCGGAGCGGGTATGGTTGGAAGTACCGGAGATTTTCTTACTTTACTTGAGACACTGCGGCAAGGAGGAAAACCTGTTCTTACGGAGGCCGTTGCCGCTGAGATGTCTACCAATCAAATCGGTGAACTTGTAATGCCGTATTGGCCGGGAAGAGGATTTGGCCTTGGTTTTACAGTACTTAAAGACCCTATTGCAGCCGGCACACCGGAATCACCGGGTACTTGGCGAATGGGTGGAACCTACGGACACTCCTGGTTTGTTGATCCAAAAGAAGAACTTAGTGTTGCAGCATTCACCAATACGGCACTTGAAGGGATGTCGGGCCAATATACTACCGATATCTGTGATGCCATCTACGCGGGCATTCGTGAAAGCCAAGAGGCTGCAAGAACATAAATACGAATAACCGCCCAATATCATTGGGCGGCTTTATTTTGCAACGAAGGTAAGACCTACTGTCTGTTACCGCTCAAGTTTCTCTTTTGGAGAAGGTAGATCCCAGCAACCAGAATAAACCACACCGGAGTGACAAATAGCGCCACTCGCGTATCCTCAGCCAATGCCAATACCACTAGCACAAATACCAGAAACGTCAGAATCAAGTAGTTGGAGAACGGATATAACGGTAGCTTGAAGCGACTGCGACTCGCCAGCTCCGGCTGGGTACGACGATATCTGAGATGACAGATCACCATGATGCCCCAGACAAAGATGAAGCATACAGTCGACACACTCGTGATCAGCGTAAATACGCCCTCTGGCATGATATAGTTCAGCACAATCGCGATCAAAATAACGATCGTAGAGAAAAACAGTGCGTTGGAAGGAACCTTCCTGTTATTCAGTCGTGCAAACGACTCGGGTGCGTTGTGATCCTTTGCCATGGAGAACACCATACGGCTTGTACTAAAAATAGCACTGTTACACGCCGAAGCTGCGGATGTTAACACCACGAAATTCACAATACCAGCCGCTGCCGCAATACCTACCGCTGCAAATACCTGTACAAACGGACTTTCAGTGGGCACAATCGCGTTCCACGGGTAGATGCTCATAATAATCAGCAATGCCCCAACATAGAAGAGCAGGACCCTGATCGGAATCTGGTTAATGGCTTTCGGAATAACCTTCTCCGGGTTCTCCGTTTCGCCCGCTGTCAGTCCTACCAGTTCCATGCCTACAAAAGCGAACACCACCATCTGGAACGATATGATAAATCCATGCAGTCCATTCGGAAACCATCCCCCATGACTCCACAGATTGGTGAAACTCGCTGGACCCTGATCCGTTGTAAAGCCTTTGAAAATCATATATAAACCAACAACAATAAGTGCCAGAATGGCCACGACTTTAATCAGGGCAAACCAAAATTCCATCTCACCAAACAGCTTGACCGTTGCCAAGTTCATGATTAGCAAAATGACCAGCGCAATTAACCCTGGCATCCACTGAGGTACATTTGGAAACCAAAACTGCGTATACAGTCCAACGGCCGTAATATCAGCCATGGCGATGGAAATCCAGCAGAACCAGTAGGTCCAACCTGTAATAAACGCCGCCATATTTCCCAGGTAATCACGCACAAAATCGACAAAGGAATGATACTGCAAGTTACTTAAGAGCAGCTCCCCCAATGCACGCATGATGAGGAATAACACAACACCCGTAATGATATAAGCCAGCAAGATGGATGGCCCTGTCAATTGGATCGTTTTGCCTGCTCCGAGAAACAGGCCTGTCCCGATTGCACCTCCAATCGCCATCAGCTGTACGTGCCTGTTCTTCAATCCCCTTGTTAACCTTTCTTCCTGCATGGTAACCACCACTCTCTTTCTGTACATGCTCTCTACGATGCAAAATAATATACCACTCATCATATAATAATCTGCCCCGAATACCTACCCTTCTTTTATATTTTTTTGTACAACAAAAAGGCCACCTTTGGTTGATATACTCCTCGTCAAATAGACAGTACAAATAATAAATCAACTATACTTTCCCTCGACCATGAAAAAACTCCCTTTACAGTAGCAGGTTTTATTTTTATCCTGTCAACCGTAAGGGAGCATATCAAATTTCTTACTGCTCTTTTTAGTTTCATATCATAATATTTTAAAGTGATGATTGTTTAACTCTAGAGATGCCTTATGTCTCATTATACTTCAAAAGAAAATGTGCGGCTGATTAAACGTTCATCACCAACAAATCTAGGTTGATTAATAATTAGTTCATCTATAATCTGCCTTTCTATTTTCATTTTTTCGTCAAAATCAATGATATTGATTACGGTATCACGGCTGCCTAAACCGTTTAAAGAAGTCCCCAAAACTAAACCAGCTTTATCAGTAACAATAAATCTATCGTGCTGAGGTGTCCGCCCAGATGGTGTTGAATATATATACACCTTAGTCTCTGGAGGATTCTGATCACAAATGTTTCTCCATTCTTGCTTGTATCTCTCATGAATAACTGATATATCTAAATCTTTCTGTTTTAATGAGCAGAGTATCCTCACATCAACGTTCTGTGGTATAAATTTTAGCAGTTCTAAATCACTAGGACCGAAATACGCATCATATATCTTGACATATTCAGTAGCATTATCCGACATCCAATTTCTCAAAAATTCTATTGCCGCCTCTTTTTGGCCTATGCTAAAAGTTTGCATTTTTGGTGCAACATTCTCAAGAAAAGTCGATGTTTCTGAAGTGGCTGCCATATTATTGACAACTTGCCCCATTTTAGCAATCATATCCAATAATTGAAGCGACTCTGAATAAAGTGCTTCGAGTCTTGGAGTTGACAAAGATTTGCTACGAGAAATAATAGAGTTCTCTACATACCAGAGAGCTATGCTAGAAGTTGTCTCGAAATCGTACCCCAGACAACAATACATCCATTTTGAAACAACTGCTTCATGTTGTATCACACCTCTGCCTGAGTATAATGAATTTAAAATGCTTTCACAAGCTGATGAAATCACAGGAAGATACTCTTCTTTTCTAGATAAATCTAGCTTTGAAGGATCGCTCCGAAGATTAAGAGCTAATATTTTTTCTTGAGATTTTGACATAAACATTGGTGAATCTATACTAGTAGCTAAAGAACTTGCAAAATTAGGGTCTATACTATGAGCTAATTCAACAGCCCCTCCCAAAAGTTGATCTCTTGACTCCTGACTTGCAAAAGCATTAGATTGCTTAACAGCTTCTTCAAGCAAAAACCTAGCTGCTTTTGAATTTGACATCTCATTATATGATTTGGCTACAAGTTGGAATCGACCAGCCCTGTCAATAGAATTAGAAATATCTTGTAGATTAGCTTCCGCTGTTGCAATTATAGATTCTGCGAAAGGTTTGTCGGCAAAATAAGCTTCGGATGCTGCTGTAGCCTGCAATAGCACTTTATCAGCAGAGTTAGGTATTGAAATAATCTCTCTTTTGATTTCTTCCCAAGATAAATTCAATGGATCCCAACGTGCACTGGCACGAAATATACCAGAACTCCTCAAAGACTCTTTCAACTTGTTAATAGAAATTTTACATGTAATTTTATAACCATCATGTGCAATATTGTTCCTATCAGGTAATTTTTCGTTTACTATTGCTAAAAGAGCCTCCGCAATAGTAAGAACCTGTCTTTCGTTTAACGAGGTTTTCAGCTTACTCTCTTGTCTATAAGTTACCGATTCAACAAGTTTGTCAATGTAGCAGTAAATAACAGCATCCATGTTAAGGTGTTTAATTAACTCTAATACTTTCAATGCTTCTGCGAAATTCAACTTTGATGGATAATTAGAAATACTTACTGGGTCTATAGGAATTCGTTTTGTAAACAGATATTTTAGTACACCGTCAAGCGCACCGTCTCTCAAATATTCTGGTAGAGCTTCTAATTTGTTAAACAACACGTTACGCTCTACTTCAAATAATAACGGAGCACTGTCAATAATTATTTGTTGTAGACTCACCTCATCAGAACAATGCTCAATTTCAGATAATACAATTGTTGAAATATCATTAAAAAAATCTCTCTTATTATAAAGTAGACATTTCAAAGCTAAACTTCCCATTAATCGGTTTCTATCAATAGCAGATGGAATCTGTTGTATCGCTTTTACACAGTATGCTATTCTTTCTTTTCCATCCTTACTATTTAAGATGTCAGGTACAATTCTTATTATTATTTTAATAATTTCTATATATAACATGGTTATTCTTTGATCAGCAAAAACAGAACTACTCTTTTTTGTTTCTGCTAACATAAAAATTTGTAAAGAGAGTTCCCTGTCAGATTGAGCAAGCACGCTTGAAACATCAAATCCACATGAAACTTGCTCCCATAAACAATCAATTTGTTCGTAAGATTTAATAAGTTTCTCAAATAATTGTTCAGCCTTTGTTGAATCATCTTTGTAAATCCAATTAATAAAATAAGTAATAGCAAGAGTTCTCCCTGTAGAATGTTCAATTAATAAGATATTATCCAAGTATTTTAATTTTTCATTGTAAGGAGTATTGAATCCTGATTTTGTAAATCGCTTAATGATTTGTACATAAACCCAATCTTGATAACTTTTGTTTATAATTAGATTTAATGTTTGATGAATAAAATTGACTGAATGATTATTAGAAGAGTCCGAAGTATATTCTCTAAGAACTTCTCCATACGCAAAGTCCCTTCTGTTCGCTCTGTTTAATTTTTTAGAAAACGAAACTGCCAATTCAGGATCATATTTTGTCAGAGCTGCAATCAATTTTCTAGTTATCTCCAAATGGTCAGCAGATGTGTTAATTAAATTTTCAAAGAAATCACTTAATCCTGTTACAAACTCTCGTTCGAGATTTATATCTAGCGGAACTAATTCTTTATGAGTAAGCAATAATCTTACTATTACAAAACAGCGTATGTCTATATCTTGAATCTTATCTATGGCAAAATAAACATTGTAATATCTAGCAGTTGCTTCTTCGGGAGACCACTTTTTTATAACTAATGCTAATATCAAGTCTAATCTGGCATTTTCGTCAATGGGATGCTTAATAATCGTTTCTTTTAATTTGTCAAACTCATCAATTAATAACTTTAATTCTTTTTCATCATGTAAATCTATGCTAGGTAACAAACACTGTGCAAGTTTTCTTAGATGAAGTTGAGTAGGAGCATAATCATCACTAAACTTTATGAGATCTAAAGCATATCTAATAACCTCACATATTTTATGATTAGTGTCGTTCAAATTACACCATGACTGTAACAAATAAATTTTAGCTGATATATCAGATATTTGTTCTACTTGCAGAAATAATTCATCCACAGTTACTTTTTCCAATACTGAGGATGCTGCTTTAGCAAAATCATTAAGAGAGTCATTACTGATCTGAGACTTTATTTTTTCTGCGGTTGAATCATCTGGACCCGCTTTAATCAAAACATTTGTCAGCAAAATATCCATCAACCTATTCTTATAATTTGAATTCCCCCTTGATTCCGCTATTTTCTCTATTAATTTCAAAGCTAATTTTGTCTGAAATGTTATCAGGTCTGTACATATGTCAAGTAATTTCTCAGTTAAGATTTCTGTTAATTCAAGAGTATTATCAATTAGTTCAACTGACTCTTCTAATGTTTTCAAAATCTCTAGAGGGATCGGTTGTTCTTTCTTGATCATTTCACTCCCTATTTTAGCAAATAACATAAGTCTATCTTCTGGCAGAACACAATTATATGCTAACTGGTTAGCACTCTCAAAATTATCCTGTGCCAGTAGTGCTTTTACCTGATTCTCAACAACGGGAGGGTTTGAGATTATTTCTGTAAAAAATGATTCAGTTAATGCTCCCCAAAATAATCTTTGGCTGTCATCACGTGCATATGCCATTTCGGAAAGAGATCTTATTATTCTTCTTACTAATGAAACGTTTCTTTGAGCCCCTAGTAATTTTGTTAAATTTTGGATATTTATTAATTTGACTAGAGATTCATAATTATTATTTTTTATATATAAAGCGGGAAGGAACACAGCAGAGTCTTCTACTTGTTTACCTTCGTAGTAGGTAATTAACAACTGAGTGGTTGAAATATTTAGTTCATCTAATTTATTAGAGATAAATGTTCTATATGTATTGTTAAATTCAATGAAACTTGTGTTTTCGCTACACTGAACGAAAACCAAGTCAGAGATGCAATGATCAATCTCTTCTTCACTGAGATTCAAGATTTCTGAAAGTTTCCCCTTTGAAATAGGTTCTGGAGAACTAACCAATACTGACAAAACATTCATTAATTCATTATTATCTTTGTCTAGTCCGTTCCAGCATGTTTCAATTAATTTAATATAATTATTAGGTAAATGGTTTATCAAAGAATCAAATTTATCTGAGTCCACTTTTTTCAGAGATCTTAAAGTATCAGCTAAATATCCAGGCATTCCCTCAGAGATATCATAAATTTTTTTGATTTGTGGTTTTGTTAGAATTTCAAAAAAATATTTTTCTGTCTCTTCTAAAGAAAAATTTTGAATCGGCACCGAGTCAGATTTCACATAACCCTCTAATTTTTCATTTGAACTTAGTAATATAAATATCCCAGCTGGATCATCCATCGGAAGATGACTTAGAATATTCTCTTCGCCGTTTATGTAATTAATCTTATCTAATCCATCAATTACAAAATAGAATGGGCCATCTCCAGTTCTCTTAATATAAGTTACTAATTCTCTTGACATACGATAGAACAATTGTTTTATAAAATGCTCCTCATGTAATGATTCATGAGATATTTCTTTAGTGAATTTAGCTGATATGGCTGGAATTTGTTGCATCTGAAGGCAAAGTTCAAGTAAAAAGAATGACAAGTTCGTATTCCAGAAATTATCTTTTATAAAAAATGATATACACTTATCCGGTTGCAATCTAACAAACTGAGATAATAAAATTGTTTTCCCACTAGCTCCAGGACCCTCTAATAATATTTTGGTTCTTTCTTTATTGAACATATCCCTAATGTGTCTAACAAGAGATTCTCTGAAGATTTCATTTTCAGGTGCTAATGGTAATAATTCATTTTTAGATGACATTGCACTCATAATCACCAATCCCCTTTGTGATTTTTATTGTCCACCCTTAGACTATTAAAGGCGATTGTAATCTCTATAGATACTATTAAAAGAATTATACAATCTTTTCAATTACAAAAAAAGGTATTATAAACATCACTTAAAATTATCGTGAAAATAATTGTAGTATATTTCAATAGCTTCTTAATAGAAGATTCGTCTATCTCTCAGCTCAATTATTTCCTTAGTCTATTTTTAATTAAATTACTGGATTGGGCAGATCAGTTCCTAATAAACAAACTTGAAGCTAAACCCCTTTCATTTCCATTGGGCCAAGTTGCTAAGACGAATACGGACAGTAAAATAAGCGTTCAAGTCATGAGTTGATTTCATCATAGCAAGAGACTTTCCTTCACTCAGTCATTTTCAGCTAAAAATTAAGTACACTTAAGTTACCGTGGAATAACTACTTTGATTGCAAACCTTTATTTTCTAATCCTCCGAACAATAGTATTAAGTATTCAAAAGCTTCACGGGAAGAAATCTCTTGGGTGAGCCTAAATAGAGCGATTAAAAATATTTATCCTCAATAAATAGCAATTTACGAGTTCCCGTTGTAACGCAGACTTTGATACACTAAACTCCCCATCCTGTGTACATCCAGTAATTAAAATGAGCGAAGGAGACTATCAAACGTTCATCGACAAAAAAATGTCCAGTATTTGTGCTGGATAAAGTAATATTTTAAAACTTATTTCTCCCTAGTTATCTAGAAGTCCTTGGTAAACAGAAGGTTTCACAGCAAAAAGGCCCCTTCCTCATCACGAAAGGCAGCCCTCTGTTCGAATCAGCTCTTTATTTCTGCTTATAAAACTCGTGATACAACTTCATTAACGCTCGTTTTTCAATCCGGGATACGTAGGAGCGTGAAATCCCAAGCTCCTTGGCAATCTCGCGTTGGGTGCGTTCTTCCCCGCCTGCCTCCAGGCCGAAGCGGCCAATCACAACTTCCTTCTCCCGATCATCCAAAATGTCGAGATTGCGATAAATTTTGCTTTTTTCAATTTTGAGCTGCACCTTATCTACAACGTCATCGGCTTCTGTTCCGAGGATATCGATCAATGTGATTTCGTTGCCCTCTTTGTCCGTACCAATGGGATCATGGAGGGATACGTCTTTGCGTGTTTTCTTCAGGGAACGCAAATGCATAAGTATTTCGTTTTCAATACATCGCGCCGCAAAGGTGGCAAGTTTGGTTCCTTTGCCTTGTTGAAAACTTTCAATGGCTTTGATCAAACCAATCGTTCCGATGGAAATCAGGTCTTCCTGGTCTTCTCCCGTATTGTCGAACTTCTTGACAATATGCGCGACGAGGCGCAGATTGTGTTCGATAAGCAAATTACGTGAATGTGCGTTGCCTTCAGCCATGAGGCGTAAATGTTTGGCTTCATCATCCTCAGCCAGTGGCTGGGGGAACGCATTATTTTTGACATACGAGACGAGTAACGTTAACTCTTTGATGAACAGGGCAATTGCGGTAAACAATCCGGGCACAGATGACACCTCCTGCAGTTTTACAACGATCTGGCCTGAGCACATGTGGGAACAGGGTCGATCTATTGTATGTAGGCAGAGGCCCAGAAGTGCACGTACACTTGAAAAAGGAGAGAACCTTGCAAAGTTCACACACTCACGGAAACGATAGCTCCCACTCGTTGAAGCAGGAGAAATTCTTTCTCCACACTTTCGATAAAATATTTTTTCTCGCCGAATAGGACGACATCATTTTGGGCTAATGGAACATCGCTTTTAAAGTAGATGATATTGTCCATTTCGCGAAAAGCACCTTTATAGTAGAACATTTCATCGACTCCTTAATAGAAATAGAGATAATTGAAATAAAACAATCAACAAATACTTATAACATGAACACATGTCTCCACGTCCGAGTGCTCAAATGTTGAAGAGAACGAGCTTTCGCGTGTCTTCCAACTCAGGCATGCCACTTGGCCCATGCTTGCTTCATCGTCCGTTCCATGGTCCTTTCGTAGCTCCTAGCCCTGAACCGAGTCAGAAGCCCTCACTATCCTTGCGGCATGAAGGCGGGCCGGAAAGTGTTCACAAGCCTGATAGTGTCGATTCATATGCCGGAGTATTCGGATAGAAGCATTAGCATAGGAGGCTTCAGTTAGGTTTAGATTTAATAGAGTTCAGAAGGATTCAAGGTGATTCACGAGGATTCAGCATGGACTTTTTTTAAGGAACCTAGGACGTCTTATTTGGACCAAAGCTCTCATTTTCAAACGTAAGGAACACCAGACACGTTATTTCCTAAAATTCTCTAAAAAAAGCGACAAACGGTTCTAAATTTCCGAAATAGCGTGTCTCAGGTTCTTTAACCTGCTGCAGGCGCTTCAAACCCTTGTATAAAGTGTCTCAGATTCGGTAGCTCTCATCCTCTGGTCTGAGCGAATATAAGAACAAGAACGATACGATCTATTATATGTAGGCAGAGATCCAGAACGTTTTCACGTATGTACATTCGAAAAAAGAGGACTCTATTCAATATGCTCTCAGCAACATTAGAGGCCGTCTTTCGAGAATGAGAGAAACAAACCGATGGCTTAACTCACGTACCAAAAAACCTCAGTTCTGTGCAAGACAGAACTGAGGCCGTTGCTCATTCGCTATATGGATGCCTGCGGATTACTTAAAGATGCGTTGCGAGAACTGATAGAGCCCGCTGTTCCAGACAGACGGTTCGTGCCCGCCCACATCCTGATACCAGGTATGCGGAATGTTCATGCTGCTCAAGCCGTTTTTGAAATTCTGGCTGACCCATAACAGACCGTCACTCGCTCCGCAAGATATCCATAACAATTTGAGTTTGCTTGCTACTTCTCCCGGATTGGAAACCAGCTCCGACACCGACTTTGTATTCGGTGCTGCGGAGAAGGCTCCTACCCAGGCGAAGGTATTCAGATTCTTCAACCCGAAATTGAGGGATTGGCCGCCACCCATAGACAAACCTGCCAGTGCACGACTATTCCGATCCTTGTAAACCGGATAATTCGATTCGATATGAGGGATCAGATCCTTGAGCAAGTCTTGTTCAAATCTCTCAAATGCAGCCACTTTATCCGGGGCAAAAATGTCACCGACCGGGCGATCATCCTTCATGGCGCGACCATTTGGGAATACCACGATCATCTGTGACAGCTTGCCTTCGGAATACAGGTTGTCCAGAATGTTCTTTGGTTTCATCGCGTTAACCCACTCATACTCATCCCCTCCGATACCATGTAGGAGATACAGGACGTTGTACTTTTTATTCGGTGAATATCCAGGCGGTGTGTACACTTGTGCTTTCCGAGTATTTCCAACAGTTGTGGAATAATAGGAGATCAGATTCATATTGCCATGCGGAATATTGTTTCGATATGAGTCATAGCCAGGTGGTGCGGGTACGACCTGGCTTGCAGCCAGAGTGTTGCCCGCTTCGTTGCTGGATACATTCTGTGATTCATATACTGCGTTCTGAGCACCCTGGCTGGAATCCGTGGCGAAAGCCATCGTTGGTGCAACCATTGCAACAGCCATCGAAAGACTTAAAATGATAGAAAGACGTTTTTTCATTTCACTTTTCTCCTCTCAATTTGGAAAGATTAAGTATGACTGTTCTGAAAGATTCACTACATCTTGCTTGATGCTGAAGAGCCACTTTCTGCAACCTTCTTGCAAACAGGCCTTCAATGAATCCTCCATACCCCGCATTGAAAGCCCTTACAAAAATAACTTGATCACCCCCTTTCAGTTCATCATGCTCTATGTAGGATATACTTTATTATAGCGCTTGAAATTACTTATATAGTCTATTAAAACTTATTTATCCATTTCATGCAACAAAATTTGCTCTCTTTGAAAGTTTCAACTTGAGTTCTTACAAGATTCGGTTATTTCTTCAGCACTCCCCCCAAACGACAACTTCAAAATTGTAAAATTATGTTGTTATATTGAATATTTTACCTTATCATAAACTTCAAAAGGGGGTGAGCATGCCAAGTTTCAACAGACTGGCAGTATTCTTCTTCTGAGAAACACTACAAAAGAATTCCGACGCTTAGGACAATCTCTTTTGCCACTATTTTATTTTCTGGGAGGAAAATGATTATGCACACAGTGCGCTCGTCGATCCAAAAAGCCTGGGCTTCATTTCTGGTCATTGCGTTATTACTTCCTTTACTGGTAGGTCTGTGGCCTTCTCATGTTTATGGTGCATCTAACAACGAAGGAAAAATCACATTAACGGCTGATGATGAATTCACCCTTTTTGTAAACGGCAAGCAAACGGGGAAAGGCACTGACTGGAGCAAGGCCTATACGTTCCCTGTTCAGATCCAAACCGGTAAAAATGTCATTGCAGTACAAGCGAAGGATATCGGTATCTATGCGGGGCTGCTCGCAGATCTTAGCTATGGGGATGAAAATATAGTTACCGACTTCAACTGGAAAGTATCCGAACGATATGTTGAGGGTTGGGAGCAACAAAATTTCGATGATGCGTCATGGTCACGCGCTACTGACTTCGGTCGGTATGGCAGTGATCCCTGGAAACAGGTCAGCGGCATGCCTCAGGAAACCAGCGCACGCTGGATCTGGGCAGGTAAGACCAACTATAATGCTCCAGTTACAGAAGCCTATTTCCGAATCTCATTTCAAGTTTCCGAGGACGGACTGGCGATTAGCAATCCCATTACTTCCTCAGGTCAGTTTGAGCAGGTGGATTATAAGTTAAAGCCGACCCTTCCCATGCCTTCCTCGATCGTAAACAAGCTTCCGGTGGTGAATGCGGTCTTTGAAACGGTTGAAGATAAAGGCTCTGTAGAACTTAATGCCCAGGAGGCCGCTCAGATCGGCAACAGCCTTGTCCCAGGTCAGATCTTTCTAGATCAGTCCTCTGCCCGGGCCATCAAAGTGGCGAGTACCAATAAAAGCTCAAGTGGAGTACGGGTAGAATACACCACCCCAGGTGTGGAAGAATTATTCGACTACTATGATATTCCTGAGCAGGAGGTATCTTTCGAAGAACGCAATATCGTCATGCCTGACCCTGACATGGTGATAGACAGCACGGATTTGCTTATCCAGGATACCGCCTCCTCATCCGATTCAGATATCGCTGGCGATTCTGATATCCAGCAATTCAACATAGACAATACCATCCAAAATGATATGGAAGCGGAAACAATCGAGACCAATTCTATGGATTTGAATGATGTGATTCGTGCCGCCGGAGCAGGAGATTTTGCCAACTGCAAAAAATCTGGCAACGAATTTGTATGTGACTTTAAGAAAGTGCTTGTGAATCAACAAAATGCAAACGGAAACAAAGTCTACGTCGAAGCTGGCGGTAAGCTTACTCTAATTACACCCAAAGTTACGGGGAAATACGGCTTCTGGGGAAAATATGATCTGAAATTTACAGCCGGAGAAAAAGCCAACATCTACATCAAGGGCGATGCCAAATTCAAAAAAGAGGTTAAAGTACCGATCATGGGCTTAAATCTCAATGCAGGCAGTCTGGGAGCCGTATCGGTTGGGGTATTCCTTGTCATCGGCGTTGACGGCAACGTCACCTTTGAATTCCAGGTTGATCAGGGATACACGGTCACTGCGGGAGTCAAAGGAAAAACACGTGTCTTCATTCCTGTCAAAATCCAGCCTTACAGTAATGTAAACAGATATCTTACGGTAACTCATAAAATTGAGGGACAGATCACGGCTTGGGCCGGGGCCAAAGCAGAAGTAGGGCTGAAAATCGCTGGGAAGAAAATACTGGAGGTGAGTGTTTTCGCCGGAATTGAGGGCACCGGGAAATGGACAAGCAGCAATAACGTGCCGAGTACCATGTCTCTAACCATTGATGCTCTCGTCAAAGGGGAAGGAGCCGTATTTAATAAATCCTTCAAGCTCTTCGAGCTGCGGTGGAACCTGGTCAGGCTGGTGAAAAATCCGACAACCGGACAGAACTTGGCACGGAATGCCACCATCACGGTAGATTCCACCTACCCAGGATATTCCGCCGCTCGAATCAATGATGGGGACCAGAACACGACATTGGGTGAAAACTATAGCTGGGCCAATAACCAAAATTCCCCGCTTCCCCAATATGTCGTATTAGACTTGCAGGCGGCCAAATCCATCCAGCGGATCGATTTGTATACTTCCCAGGGATACCCGCTTGCCAATTATGATCTGCAATACTGGAACGGCACAACTTGGGTGAACCTCGTTCAGATCACAGGAAATCAGGAGTTGAAACGATCGCATGCATTTACAGCGGTCAGCACCTCCAAGGTCCGTGTCGTAGCGAGCAAAGGTCCTGCCCATCAAACAAACTATGTGCGAATCAATGAGCTTGAAATCTATTAAAACAGTACACTAAAAAAAGCCTCAGCTTCCTTGTTTTAAACAGGAGGGCTGAGGCTTTCTTGACGATCTTTTTAGTGTACCGATACTGGCTTAACCACGTCCGGGCCTTTGGGCAAGGTCTGTTTGCGTTCCATCATTAGGCTGATGAGCAAACCCAGCAATCCACATGCGGCAATGACTGCTGCATACAACGGTACCGAGATGAGCCCCGTATGCATAATTGCAAACCCGCCCAGATAGGCGCCTCCTGCATTCCCCAGATTAAACGCGGAGTGACTCGACGTTGTCGCCAGCAGCGGCGCTTCGCGGGTCATATTCATAATTCGAATTTGCAACCCTGGCATTATACCAAACGCCGCAACTCCCCAGCAGAATATAGTGATTACCGCAAGGTACGGATTGTCCAGCGTCAACGTTAATGCCGCCAGTAGAATTGCCAGTATACCGAAGTTGACGATCAGGGAAGGCATCAGCTTCCAGTCCGCCAAACGGCCGCCCAGCATATTGCCCAATGTAACACCAACACCAAACAGCACCAGAATCCAGGTCACGCTCTGCTCGGCAAATCCACTAATATCGACAAGCATTGGTGTTATATACGTAAACACTGTGAACAGGCTTCCACACCCCAGCGCACCAATGAGTAGTATCAATAACACCTGCGGGCGAACCAGATTCCGGAATTGCTGCCCCAGGTTTGCAGGGGGTCCCTGCTGGATCACGGGAATGAAACGAATGATTCCGAATAACGAAATAATGCCCAGTATAGTAATGGCCCCGAACGATGACCGCCATCCAAGCTGTTGCCCGATGAATGTACCAAAAGGAACGCCAATAATATTGGCAATCGTTAATCCAGCCAGTACAACAGATACCGCTCCTGCTCTTCTCTCCGGTGCAACCAATCGTGTTGCCATCAGCGATCCTACACCCAGAAACGTACCATGGGCAAATGCCGTCAGAATACGTGCCGAGATGAGCAGCCCATAAGTCGGAGCAATCACAGACAATGCGTTACCGATAATAAAAATACACATCAGCAGCACCAGCAGATTTTTCTGCGGAATCTTGTGAGTGAACACGGTAAGTATTGGCGCACCTACCGCCACACCGAGCGCATAGCCCGTAATTAACTGTCCTGCTTGGGGTATGCTCACATTCAAATCCGCCGCCACATTGGGCAGCAGGCCCATAATAATAAACTCCGTCATGCCAATGGCAAAAGCCCCTAGCGTCAGGCATAACAGGGATAATGGAAACGCCCCTCGTTTACCGGACTGCGAAGCCTGTGGTTCGATCTTGTGTCCTGTCGTACTCATAGATGTTTTCTTCTCCTGTCTCTTTCTTTATCTGTTTAGCTCTTACTCTCTCACTTCATCTCACCAAGTTTGAAATCAAAAACGACTTCCTGTCGCTTTCAGCCACAGGGCATCTGTTAATTGATGGAGTGTTTCGCTCATCGCGAGCTTCTCTCGCCAGTGTGCCGGAATGCCACTGAGCCCATAATAGGCACCCGCAATTTGCCCGTACACAGCCCCCGTTGTATCCGCATCATCACCCAGATTGACAGCTAACAATGCGCCTTCCTCAAAACTTGAGGACTTATGAAATGCCCATATAGCCGCTTCAAGTGAACGAACCACATATCCACTCCCCTTAATTTCGGGCGGTTCCTTGTGCCGGTAAGAACCTAAAACGACCTCTTCGATTGCTGGTGAAAAAGAAGGCTTTCCCCTCCACTGTCGGCATGTCTCAGGCATCAGCATAACATCCTTGTCCGCTCCACAAATTCCCGCAACCAGAATTGCTGCCAGTACCTCACATGCTTCAATACTTTCCGTCGCTGCATGAGTTGTCCGAGAGCTCGGCTGCGAATAATACACCGCTTCCTCCGGCTGATTCGCGTAAGCCATCGCTACAGGCGCGAGTCTCATAATGGAGCCGTTGCCTGCCGTCATCGGATCGGTTGACCCGCTGTATGCCTCACCTGTTGCTGCAAACCGCTCAAGCGCATTGCGTGTAGCTCCGCCAATATCAAAGCAGGTTCCTGTACTGCTCATATAGCCAACCTTATACCAATTGGTGTATCTGCGCATCTGGTCCGCAGGATCGAAGCTTTCTTTTCTTACCAAACTTTCCGCGAGACACAGGGCCATCGACGTATCATCCGTCCATTGTCCCGGAGCCAAATCAAACACACCGCCGCCCACCATATCAGTAACCGGCTCAAACGTACCAGGGCTGCTGAATTCCACTGTTGTTCCTAATGCGTCCCCCACTGCAAGTCCTGTTAAACATCCGTGAAAACGATCCTTTTGCAGCATCGTTGTCCCTCCTCTGCAATCCATATCTCCAATCATTACTCCCATTCTCCCACAAGCCCAGATATGGCGTAAAGGTGTTTCATGTTTTCCTTGGACAGTGCATCAGCCTTATGCGAAATCTGTAGAACGGGCAGGCCCATCCATTTTCATATTTTAATTTCAAAATAAAAAGCAGCCTGCTCTCTTGTTTCCAAGGAACAGACCACCTCATATAACAGCGGTAATAGAACTTTTTTCTACCTAAATCTCACAGCATACCTATTAAATACAAGATCGCCCTTACTCATTCATCATGGAGTTAAGCGATGCATAAACCATAGGCATAAAACCTTCGGATGGTTCGCCGATAGGTGCATTAATATGGAAGATGAAGCCATTGCCATCCAACTCTTTCACAATAACATATTCGGTCTTCTTATTGTTTTGAGCCATCATGAACAATCTTGCTTCTTTCATCGGGCCTTTGCTGAGCGATTCTTTGCTTAATTGTTTCACTTTTCCGGTCTCGGCCAACTCTTCCTTGGCATCGATCTTCAAATTATCCAGCTTATAATTCGAAGGCAGCTTTTCAATCTCGACCTCATAATCGGGATCAATCTTCATGGTCAATTCCTGATCATCCGTATCAAAAGTCATTGGTTCAAACACATAAAGCGAGTACCCTTTCCCTTGGGCAAGTGTGACGGGGCGTTTCTCCGTCATCCCTTCTACGGTCACTTCCAGCTTAGCTGTCTTAGGACGATCCGATGTAACGTTACCGCCTACAGTTGAACTATCGCTGTCATCATCAGATTCAATTTTCACAATCTCTTTAAGTATCAACTGTTTGGTCGTTGGATCGCCTTCAATGGCTTTTTCGACATATTTGAATTGAACGGAATCCTCATCGTCAATGTCATCCAAAGACTTTTGCACATCTTCCCCCACTTGGAAAGACATCGGCTTCTCATTCACTCGAATCTCAACCGTGTGCGGATCTGCCCATCCGGTTAAAACGCCTTTGGCTTTTATCGCAGCATGTTCCTCAGGCTGCTGTTCCGGGGCCGGTGTCTGTACTTCTGTATTGTTCGCGGGTGGCTGAGCAGTAGGTTTACTGTTGCCACAGGCCACAAGGGAGAATCCCATTAATAAAACAAGAAATGACGCACTAATATTCATTGTATTCCGCATATGAACACCTCCGTTAGCTTATACGCAATGATGCTTGTCCATGTTGCTTGACTAACTTGATTGCTTAGTATTACTTACACGGCTGAAAGGTAGCTCAATCATGCAAATGCTTGATAACCCACGGATAACGTTCTAAAGTCAGCTTGCTTGCTCCATCTGCACCAACTTCTCATTAGCTACATTGAATGCCTTTGTCTGCTTGTTGAACTGTTGTCTTAATTCGGCGAGCTTTGCATACTGGCTATTGCGCTCCCGGATCGCACGTTTGATCTTGACCAGATTCGGCTTCGCCTTGTCTCGCATCAATGAGTACATTTCTTCATCTGCATCAAGACTTTGTTTGTAGAATACAACAAACGCTGCAAACGATTGCGCTCTCTCCTCATATTGGTCCAACACGATTTGGGCCTGTACCAGATTCTCTTCCTTCTCAAAGGAAAGTTCCGCCAGAGAGATTCGCAATGCTTCGGTCTGTTCTTTGGTCTCGTTCATTACTGATTCGGCTTGTTCCAGCAGCTTTCTCCGCTCGGAAATATGACCCTCTGCCTGATCCAACATCGCCTCAATGTCACTGTTTCTTTTCTTTCCTTTATCTAAAATCGAGTTGTATAACTCCATGTCTTCGCGTTCATGGCGGGCAAGCTCCTTCAGACTCTGGTTGATCCCCTGATCGCTCAGTATCAGCTCATTCACTTGATTCGCCGCTGGTTCCTGCGGCTGACCGCAGGCGCTGACAAGCAGAGCCAGCAAGATGCTGACTCCGACCATTGCTATCTTTTTTCTCCTAAACACCTAAGGTGTCTCCTCTCTTGCATCGACTATGCTGTTATGATTACAAGCGGGTATCACCGCTAAAATTGGACGTCCAATGTGCATTCGGATCATATACTTCAAACTCATAACCCCGCTCTTCGAGCAATTCCAATATGCGTGGCAACGCCTGTACTGTTTGCTCGCGCTCGTGCATCAGGATCACTTCCTTGTCCCGATGCACACTGCTGCTGATCCGTTCCACAATTTTGTCCGGCTTACCCGGAAGATTCCAGTCGAGGGAGTCCGTGGTCCAATCCCACATTTTGAATCCGGCCGCAGCGATGTCACCCCTGAAGGATTCTCCGATCTGGGGACTGCTGCCGTACGGAGCCCGAATCAGATGCGGTGTAAAACCGATCAGGTCCTGGACCATCTTCTGCTCCTTCTTGAATTCTTTCACAAAATTAGCGGAGCTTCCGCTCTTGTACAGTTTGTTGTAGTTGTGTGTCATGCTGTGGAGACCAGGATAACTGCCCTCCTTGACAAGCCGCTCCACTGTTTCCTTATGCTGATTCAACTGTCGCCCAATCATGAAGAAGGTTGCCTTCGCCTCATGCTGCTTCAAAATATCCAGTAATTGCCCAGTGTATTCACTCGGTCCATCATCAAACGTTATGTATGCCAGCTTGCGAACCTGACCCTGGAACCGCGCAGGCTCTTCTTTGGCTTCAGGCGTCATTTCAATCATGCCCAGCTTGGTTGGCTGTTCAATTGCAGCTACTGGAGGGGGTGTCACATAATCCTTAATCCAGTGTGTCATGCCAATGAATGCATATGTTAAACCGATAATGAGCAGTGCAAGAAGCGCCAGCGCAGCACTCAGTCTCCCATACCGGATTCTTCTACGTCCATGTGTCTTGGTTCGGCTTGTTCTATGCGGAATGCCGCCACTCTCTCCCGCTCTCTGTTGTTGAGCTCTCACTTCAAGGCCACTTCCTTACTTTCATTTTTTCCCGATTATTGGTACATTATATCGTTTCATGTCTCTATATAGAAGATTAATAGAAAAATAGTCTTGGAGGATGACAGAATAGTTACAAGCCCGGTTACAATCTGCTTATCTATTTTACGTACATTGCTTTTCGTATGGGTACATTGTCTTGTATAATGAATTGATTTACTTTATTTGACTTCAAGAAGGAGTTACATTCATGACAAGCTTGAACCGTGTCGGCAGATCCACCCTCCTGCTTTTCTTTGTCGGCATTATTGCAATTTCGTTCTCTTCCATCTTTATACGTTGGTCCACAGCGGATGTTGCTGTCATTGCAATGTACCGTCTATTACTGACCAATCTGCTAATGCTTCCTTTGGTCTGGAAATACAGACATGAGATGATGCGTCTGAACTTCAGACAATGGGCCTTGCTGCTCGCATCCGGTGTGATGCTGGCCCTGCATTTCCTGCTCTGGATGGGATCGCTCCGGCTCACCAGTGTAGCCAGCTCAACGGTCATTCTCGCTTTGGAACCTATATTGATTCTTGCCGGTTCAGTCTGGCTGTTCAAAGCTAAAATTAACCGCATGATGATCATTGGCATGGGCATCGCCCTGCTTGGCTCCATCGCCATCGGAGCTGGAGATTTCCAGTTGGCTGGAACAGCACTGCAAGGAGATGTTTTGTCTTTGCTGGGAACCATCGCTGTGGCAGTGCACATGTTACTGGGTCAGTTTTTGCGCGCCGGACTCAGTGCCTTCTCCTATAATTTCTGGGTGTTCTTCGTAGCTGCTTGTACGCTTGGGGTATATAATCTGGCGAATGGTCACGCATTTGGCGGCTATGCGGCTTCAGAGTGGGGAATTTTCCTGCTGCTTGCGATTGTGCCAACCATTTTTGGGCATTATCTATTCAACTGGCTACTTCAATATATGAATGCAACAACGGTATCGATGGGCGTACTTGGAGAACCCGTATTTTCCTCATTGCTGGCCTGGATGCTGCTTGGTGAATCACTTAGTGGACTGCAAATGTCCGCGGGAGTTGTCATTATCTTCGGGGTATGGATTTTTATTCGGTATGGAAAAACCAAACCTCAGATTACTTCAGCAGAAGCTTCTGTTACAGGAAAAGGGCCTGTAGAACCCACGACTGTGTAACTTACATTTGATTAGCATATTTTGCAAAAAACAACTGGAACCTGCATGTTGCAGATTCCAGTTTAAACCATCACATTACATATAAGGCGGTGTTTTTTTCATGAAAAATATTGTATCCATGCGCTGGCTGCTCGCCAGAATGTATGAACCGGATGTCGTCGTTGCCGATTGCCGATTCCTGCTCGGTCAACCGGATGCCGGACGAGAAGCATACGAGGCTGGACATATTCCGGGTGCGGTCTATCTCGACCTGGAAAAGGATCTGTCCGCTCCTGTCTCTGCGCATGGAGGACGCCATCCGCTTCCTGATCTGACTACACTCGCAAGTCGCCTGTCCAAGGTCGGCATTGGCTCGGATGCACGCATTATTGCCTATGATGACCAGGGCGGGATGAATGCATCACGGTTATGGTGGTTACTTCGTTATATGGGACATGAACAGGTATATGTCATGGACGAAGGCTTCTCTGCCTGGCAGAACGCCAAGTTTCCAGTAACTACGGATGTGCCGGTGCAGATTCCCGCTTCGTTTGAAGTGAATGTGCAGCCAGCCATGCTGGCAAGTGTAGAGGATGTACAGCAGGCTTCGGCTAAAGGTTCATCTGTGGTGATCGACTCCCGAGATGCCCGCCGCTACGGGGGACTGGAGGAGCCCATTGATGCCAAGGCTGGACATATTCCAGGGGCGGTGAACTATTTTTGGAAAGACGTATTGGATTCAGATGGACGTTGGACAGGGGCTGGGGCGTTAGAAGAACGCTTCGAGAAGCTGGGCACGGATGGCGCAATTATCGTATACTGTGGTTCAGGCGTCTCAGCTTGCCCGAACGTGATTGCACTTGAAGAAGCGGGATACTCGAACGTGAAATTATATTCAGGAAGCTGGAGTGACTGGATTAGTTATGAGGAGAATCCGGTGGCTACCGGAGAGGAATAAATACAAAGAAGCCCACATCCAACGATGCGGGCTTTTCGTCATGCCGCCGATTAATCGAAATATTTAATTTGCAGGTTGCTAAATACTGCCGTGCCCCCTTCAGCATACAGTGTAATTCCGCGGTCGTTCGAGTGGGGGAAAATGATATTGGATAACACCACTGAACCATCATCAACAAAGACCTCGATACTGGTCTTGTCTACCAGAATCTTGAGATGAACCTTGTTCTTCTCGGGAGTATATGCCGCTTGACTCTCCAAGTCTTGGCCACTCCTGTCAGGATTCCCGGTATATGCCCGGTTCACATAGACATAGCCGCCTTCTACATTGACGCCGGTATCCACATGTCGGCTCTGGTCGTTGGATTCACGAAGCCTTAATCCAACATTGTTGATCTTGGTCCACGATATATCGGCCTCAAGCTGATATGAATCTCCCGTCACATGAAGTGCATGAGATCCCTTCACTGTAATCGGTTTGAAGGCAGACTCCGAGACTACCGCCTGTTCCAGAGACTCAATCGGTCTTGAGATCAGTCGATACTGGCCCGTTTTGGATACAATAAGTTTAATTTCACGAACAATCGAATCCATGCCGTTGTAACCTTCCTGCAGTGTTGGCGTATTGTTGGGATAGTTCCAGTTATTCATCCAGGCGAATGCGTAGCGGTGACCGGTTTTGTCGCTGCTTGCCCCATCTTCAAATGTAACTCCTCCATACCAGTCGAAGCCATAGTCCAGCCATTGTGGTTCATGAAGGTCGGGAACAAATTCTTTGCCATTAAAGCTTCCGGTCCAGTAAGCGTAGGTGTTGGGTTGTCCTGAGGATCTGCCGTTGGCGCTTACGCCGAGCACCCATTTATAGGTTCCGTTATCTGCCCGCATCACAAATAGATCAGGACATTCCACCAATCCCACGTTTTCCGTGAAGAAACCGCCGGTATATCGCCATTTTTTCAAATCAGCCGATTCGTAGAATCCAATCTTCGTCCCTTCAGCCAGAGCCATAACCCATTTTCGGGATCGTTCATCCCAAATGATTTTAGGGTCTCTGAAATCCTTTTGTCCCGGATTCTTTAACACCGGTCGATCTCCATAAGGCTTAAACGTTTTCCCTTGATTGGTGCTGTACCATAAGAATTGTTCCTGCTGTCCACTGCTCGCAGAAGGCTGTGTCATAATGGCAACAAGCGCCCCTTTGCCAAAACCGGCTGTACCTGACTCATCCACAACCAAGGAGCCTGACCATGGATCACCATTCCGGTTCGTGTATTTGGGAATTGCTACGCCTTCATCCTTCCAATGAACCAGATCGACCGATGTTGCATGCCGCCATTCCGTACCATTGCCTGTGGGGTAATCACCGTTATATAGATAATAGTAGTGGTATTTCCCGTCCAGATATATCGGCCTTTGGGGATCATTCTTCCACTTGTCTGGCGTTGTAAAATGAAAGCTAGCTCTCAGACTCGCCCTGGGAGAGGCTATTCCCGTATCCTCTGTAGGCCATCCGCCGTTGCTCAGGATTGGAATGACAGTGAAGGCGAGCGTGATCACACCACAGACAGCAAACCATATGACCATTTTCTTTCTGATTTTGTTATTCATCACAGATACCTCGTTTATAAAAAAAGAAAATGCCAATAGATATCGACATTTTCTTTCTTCAGACTTTCTGTGGAATTTGTTTATTCCACTGTCAATTGTCCTTGTGCCAGAATGCTGTCCTTCACTACGGATGTTTTGGATCCTTTGATATTCACCAAGAAACTTGGTGCGAAGGTAGAACGATGATCTTCAAACATTCCTCGGTTGGTCATATAACTAGTGATCACTACGTTGTTGCCTTGAACCTGCGGAATAGCAAAATGTGCATAAGTCCAGGTTACATCCTTAGGGTCCAGATCTTGATGCAATACAAGTCCAGTACCATTCAACGGCTTGTAAGGTCCTGTCAGAGAATCAGATACATAGCCCAGCATGTAGATATCTTCAGCATCAATGCCATCCACAAACATTTTGGCTCCTCTTGTATCCGTGAACAAATACCATTTTCCATTCAACTCAAAGATATTTGCGCGTTCAATTTCATCGGTTACTGTATTTGATGCAATCAGCGGCTTCATCACTTGTTTTAAGGTATAGTCGTTATTCAGTTCAATGATCCCCAAAGCGCCATTGGCTAAGGAAGCAGACTTTTTATTAGGGCTTTGCAGCAATTTCTCCCTCTCGGCCTGGAAGAACTTCTTGCTCCCCTCGTAGAAGGCTCTGTTATTGAATGCATCCTCGCCCTGATAGCCCATTTCTGTTCCCGTATTGGCTTCGAAAACGAGGTATTTACGACCATTATCTTCCACATAGTGAGGATCTCTCAACGTATGATTGTCGGAATAATCCCCACCGCTGAAAGCCTGATCGACTGTTTGATACATTTTTCCGTCACCATCAAAGATCGACTTGAAATCTTCAACACCGTCCACCTTGAGCGTGTCCTCTGGAAGTTCGGAGACATTGATTTGAGCAGTTGTCAGGGTTTGCTTGCCATAAAATCCATTGGCCGGGTCCCAGCCATGACGATTGGTGTAGAACAGACGAATATGACCATCAGCAGTCAGTGTAGAAGAGCCGGACCATTCCTCTGCCTGGTGATTCAGAATTGGGTCATTTGGAACGTCCTTGTCTGTGTTTTTGAACACTCTGCCTGCATTTTTCCAGGCATCAATGGATGTGTCTCCTGCTTTTTTGTAAAACATATAGATGAATGTGTCCCATCCCCGATCCGGGTCACCCGCCAGACCAAAGACGATTTGATAACCATGATAGTCTGCTACGGTACCATCCGCATTCTGCAGCGGCCAAGTATCCCACACATCCATGTCGATGACGTTACCATTTTCATCATATCCTTTTGCAGAAGGGATATTTTGGATAACAGAAGCGTCAAACTGAGGAATCTTGAATCGTTCTTTGATTTGTTCCTCAGGGATTTTCAGGGCGTCTGTACGTGTAATATGCGAGATACCATAACTCTCTTTGTAGTCAGACTTTTCTTTTGCTAAAGCCGAAACTCCCCCACCTGCCAATAATGCTGTTGCAAACGTTACTGCTGTCACTCTTCTCACAATCTTCTGGATATTCATTGATTTCTCCCTCTCTCTTGTCATTTTTTTCCAGAAAACAGAAAAAGACCTAAAAATCGCTAGGGCATGGTGGATACACCGATCCCAACGGACTTTTAGGTCTTGCCTGCTTACCAGTAACAATCCCGACATATTCAACTGTCGATAACTATTCTATATGGTCGGATCAAAACTTGGCTATAGATCGAAACTCCCGATTCGGATTAAGGACCAGAGACTCAGTTTACCAAGCAAAAGAATCAATCCGAGGATGGATTAAGTCGATGATCTATCCGGCTGATCTCCATGGCGATCACAACCAGTTGGCTTTCGGTAAAAGTATATCCATAATCCTCTTCAACCATTTCACCGATCTCACGGGCCTGTGTATATGCTTCGGTAAAATTCATCCTTGCAATCGCTACAAGCTCCGGATTCAGTTCATTGCGGAGTCTCCCTGATTCATCCGTTTGCAGCATATTCTCAAGCTGGGTCAAAAGTCTCTCATAGTTCGCAGATCCCCGATCCAGCACACCGGCAACTTGTCCCACACCTTCTGCGATATCCCTGATCATGGCCGTCTTTTCTGGAACCTTGTGGCGCATGCCCGCATTCTTCCAGGCAGTATGGATATGCATGGCGATATAACCAACCTC
The DNA here is from genome assembly GCF_051934385.1 of Paenibacillus hebaui. Lineage (NCBI taxonomy): Bacteria > Bacillati > Bacillota > Bacilli > Caryophanales > Paenibacillaceae > Paenibacillus > Paenibacillus hebaui. The sequence continues at coordinate 5,241,358 of NZ_CP196836.1, forward strand.
ATCTTCCGGAATGGCTACCTGTAATTTCTTGTGGATCAAACGCTTCGCATGAAGCGCGAGCTGGAACTCTCTTGGATAGAGGATACGAATCTCCTCAAGAAGTGTGTTTCGTATTTCGATTCCCTTGCCAATCCGCTCCAGGGCATACGAGAGATGGTCTGTAAGCGCGATGTGAATATGCTCATGGAACGTGACGCCCAATGATTTCTCGGCGAAAGTAATGATCTGCTGGGTGACCGCAATTTCTTCCTCGGGCAGGGTCCCCAGTATTTCCTGAAGGTGGTTGTACTGTTTCGGATCAGTCATCACAAACACTTTTTCAACAAGGCTTGGGTCTACAATATCATTTTTTCCTTTTCGGAAAACAATCCCCGCCCCCATGACAATTTTCTCTTCTCCATGATCGTTAACCACAGCGGCGTTATTGTTGAGTATTTTTTTGATCTTCATGTTAGTCTCCTATGCCTGTTCGTTAAGTTTATCAGCTTCTGGTCGAACAACGCGATCCACACCGAGCAACAAGGTAACGGTAAAAGCCGTGGCCAGAGCAAGCACAAAACCGATCAGATAATGAACAAGATTCATCAACCCGGGCTGTACGATAAAAGCGATCATCGGGATTCCGGTTAGCCCAAATGAATTGGCCACAACCTGATGAAAAGCAACATATGCCCCTCCGGCGGCTCCTCCTGCAACAGCACCCAGAAAGGGGCGCCCAAGTTTAAGATTAACACCGTAGGTGACTGGTTCGGTGATACCGAACAGCGCCGTGATCGAGGCAGGCAAAGCTATTTTCCTCAATACTTCGTCCCGGGTTCTGGCATACACTGCAAGACCCGCCCCTGCTTGCGCGATATTCGCCATGGACCAGATCGGAAGCAAGAAATTGAAGCCGATATCCGGATTGGAAATCAATCCAACCTCGACAGCCTGAATCCCGTGATGGAGACCGGTGATCACGATGGAGCTGTATATCCCTCCAAGCAGAAGGCCAAATAGCAAGCTCCCGTAATTGAAGACGTGCTCCAGAATACTTCCCAGCGAGCGGCCCAGACCAAGAGCAAAGGGTTCAATAACCAGTACCGCAAGGCTGCCCGCGATGCTAAAGCTTAAAAAGGGAACGAGAAGAACAGCTCCGGATGACGGTATCCATCGGCGTAGTCTTTTCTCAATTATCGTCAGCATAAACGCCGCAAGAACGGTCGGGATTATGGCTCCCTGATACCCGAATTGCGGTGATATGGGCAAAGCTTGAGCAAAGGCTGGATCTCCACCGATTTCAGTGAACGGAACAATCCCCGGATGAGTCATGACAATCCCAACAGCGGCACCAAGCGCTGGGGTCCCCCCGAACCGCTTGGCCGTGTTGTATCCGAAGAGAACCGCCATCAGCTGGAACGCTGAGCCCGTCAGCAGTGACAGAATCCGGAACCACATTTGGTTTGGATCATCCCAACCGACTGCCCCCGCAAGTCCCAAAAGGCCCAACAGCAGCCCAGCCCCGACGAAGAGCGGAATAATGGGCACAACGATATCAGAAAAAAATTGGAATCCGTCCATCAACCTTTGTAACAGTGCTCGTGAATGAAGACCTTTATCATTAGACGACCTGCTACCCGTAGACACGGAAGGAAGTGGATAGGAATCAGTATGATCTACTTCGTGTAGCCGTGGTGTCATAGATCCATTCGGGTCGTCTTCTTTGGGTATGGACGAAACAGCTGACTGAAGCATGCCATTCACCTGGCGATTGACCTTCGAGACAAGAGCGGGACCAAGGATAACCTGCAGTTGTCCAGCACGAACGAACACCCCTTGAATTTCCTGCATACCGTCAAGACGTTCTTGTTCCACCAGATCACTATTCTGCAACCGGAGTCGGAGTCGTGTCGTGCAATGGGTGCTTTCGATAATATTGTCCGTTCCTCCAGACCATTCAATAAGTTGCGCGGCCAATGCCCTTGCGGAACTACCTCCCTTTGTGACACTCCGGTCATCCTGCTGCATGGATGCTCCTCCCTGTTACTTAGCATTAAACGGACATCGAAGGATCGACGATCTATCATTGAAAGTTGATCTTCTTCAAAAATAACAATTCCGTCATTTATGGCAATATTACTATTGTGACCACTTCACTTTCCAAAATCAATGGTCAGTAAATACCACTACTCTGAGGACAATGGCTCATCTTGGCTTTGCATTCAGTTCTAGCAGATCCCCACGACGAATTCGAAGTGTATGTCGGAAGCTGGATCGACTGAATCAGTTAGGAGAAAATCCGGTGGCTAGTGGGGAAAAGTGAAAACAAAGAGCCCGCATCGGCCGGAGGCTTTTAGTTTTGTAGCTATGATGGTGTACGGGGACATGGGTACTTGGGCGCAGAGATGCTTGTGACTTAACCCATAACTTTGCCAAAATACACACTTATGCTTCCAATACGTCAAATTTCAACGAAAAATGGAGCAACCTGTAGACTGCCCCATGCTTTTTGAACTAACGTTCCCCGTAGTTCAATGCCAATCCCATTCCGAGTAATGGTGATTATTAGGCCCTGTTAGAGCCTCGCGAACGTGATGTAATCGACTTGAACAGGCTCTGCCGATTCGATCCGAAGTGCCCGGTTGATCTGTCCCCGGTGATATTGCCCATGTAAGAGGACCTGCGACAGGATGTCCCGGACGGACGTTCGGAACGGAACCCCGCTCTGGTTCGCATAGTCGATCATCTCGTCCAACTCGGATTCCTCGAGCCCTTCGATATAGACGCGATATTGCTCGGCGTTTTCTTCGAACATCGTCCGGATCGCCGTCAGGTCTTCCGCTTCTTCCCACAACGAATATTGCGCGCTGCCCTTGCCCTGCAATCGGGACAGCCAGACTCGTTCTGCGACCGCGACGTGCCGAACCAGCTTCAGAAGGTCCTTGTTCTTCGACTCACTCTCCTCAAGCGCGTCCAAGATGCGTCCGTCCGCCCAGTACAGGTGGTCCATCATGCACTTGATCGTCTTCATTTCGGTTTCCCCCTCTTCGTCTCATCGATTACTTGAACCTACTGTTATCCGTTAGTTTAATCATTTAAACTAAAACAAACTTTTTTGGGTGAATTCCTTGTTGCTGTAACACTTCCAAGGAGAAACGTGCATTTTCAAAGGTATTAGCTGCTTTATCTTCTTTAAGTAATGATTCCGAAGGTACTCCTAACGCTCCCCCTCATGTAGAATAAATTGAGCGATACCGTTATGGTACAATGTTGCGGCTCTTTCCATTAATTGAGGATGACTTGCTCCTGGAATTAATATAATGTCTGAATGTTCCAACTCCGTTTCGAAAAACATAAAATCACTAATACAATCAAAGGGGAATGACATATGAAGACCTCCTCAGTATTAACGCCCCTGGAATCCGGTATTTTCGAAGTATTCAAAGACTATCTATTCGCTATTTGGTTAAATTATCCTACCTATTAGCTTAATAAAAAGGCAGCCGATCGTTTGACCAGGTGCCTTCTTGCCTCTATTCAACTATCGTTTCCCGTTAGCGTAATTTCTAAAGACCAATAATAGATATTAATTCTGGATGTTTTAAATTGAATGCTTGTAGAGTATCGAAAACCTCCTGCAGACCCTCTGCAACAGCAAGCATTAGATTGCCTCCCGGACTGTTGTTCTAGGAGCTTGCCATGCCAATATGTTATTTATACGAAAAGTGCGTGGTGATCCAGTTAATAGACAGATAGCTTTAATCAACCCATTCCGGATACTGTTTACTTCAATACGTCGCTGTGTGATCTTTCCAGACCGATCTATATACATGATTTCAATGATTTTGTCAAGATACTTCTCTGGCATCTTATTCACTCCTCATAAGATCTTTTGTTTGCATTACATGCGAACAATCGTTCTTTATTCAAGTGGAAAATCAAACAAAATCGCATGTTTGTGGTAGTATATGCCTAAGGGTAATAGACCCTGATTGTCCTTTATTATGACAATATATAGAGGATTAGTTAATGTTAATGTTTGTGAGAATAATGATCTTTTTTCACTTTGATTGTATTGTTTATACTGGAAATAATAGTTTCTTTGGCCAGGAGAACGGAAATTCTAAACGGATGTTTCCAGGTTCAGTAGCAAGCTTTGTCTTAATTAGAGTAGCATCGTCAAGATCATTTTTCGCCAAGTTCTTGGGGATTAAGCAAGAAGAAAATTCGGATTTCACTTTTGTTTATTGGAGGTTGAATAACACCATGGAAGAGATAAACAGGTTGATAGACACATTCTTAATTCAGCTACACAGACGTCTCGAACATTATGAGACCAACGATTCCGACATACTCGACGAGATAAGCCAAGTTTTGCAGGTGTGGCCTGTGGTGCCAAGCTCTGGAAAACTTCCCAGTCCACAAGGATCACCCGTCGCTAAGTATCTCGATATTGCATTGACACTTGGTGATACCGGTGCGGAGTCAAGCCTTGCGGCAGCTATCAGGCCTTTGGCACCATTCCTCCACTGGGCCTTCGGTTATCCACCACATCCGCTACATCCAAACCTAGAATCACATGTATCTTTCGCGCAAATTATCGGACCGGAAGATCTGGGAAGGGCTGACCACTTGCTCATGGGACTTACCTTATTAGCTCCTGAAACGCTTTATCCAGCACATGTGCATCCTGCTAATGAAATATACATACCCATAGGTGGGACAGGGGTTTGGACAAAAGGCAGCGAACAGCCAACACCAAGAGCACCCGGATCTTTTATTCTTCATCAGAGTGGGATGGTCCACACAACTGAATCGAAGCTCGATCCAGTCTTGGCACTTTATATCTGGCGAGGTGACCTTATAACGTCATCAAAATTCTTAATAAATCCAGAAAAATCATCTGGATAATGGATTACTCGTTGCAAGCCCCATTTTTGTTCGTGTTGACAATTCATGCGATGAACAACTAACTCCTACAGGAGTAGAAGTATCCACCGATCCTGTACGAGCTAAGATACGCACGGCAAAAGGTCCTATGTGGTTTCCTTATGAGGATATAGAAAACATAGAACTTATTGCTCAGATACTACATTAAAAGAGACCACATTGGCGATCTGCCTCTGTGCTCTCTTCTTTGCGCTATCCTCCCTCTATGGAGAATCGTTATCCTCTTAAATACGCTTGTTTTCTTAGGTTTTGAACGTTTTTCTTTCGTACGAAATAAAAGCGAATGGAACAAGGTTGTAGAAGATGCAGAATATGGGACGGAGAAAGTAAAAAAGCATATCCACCCAGACCACTCATTTAAAAAAGTGGACTTTCTGGAGATTTATGGTCGCACCTTTGGATCTCCACATCGCCTCATGGAGGTCAACCTCCCATGTCTCACAGAGTCTTCGCTCCCACATTCCTTCATTCAACCTGTCCATGAGGTGGAGGTCGGATATGCTGCCCGACAGGATCTTTGTCCGTATGTTAGTGTTGTTCCGACTCATCCGTGCTTCAATTGTCTGTACCTTTGTTAATACGTTCTTTCTCTATGAAAACATTGGATCTAAGCTGCTAGCGACACCGCTGTGAATTGAGGGATATCCTGCAGCATCTTTTCTTCACTGTACCGATGACCTTTTTTCAAAACCCCAAAGAGAATTCGAATCAGCTTGCCGCAAAGCGCAATAAGCGACTGCATCTTTTTCAACGGATTGTCTGGCCGTTTAGTGTAGTACTGATGCAACGCCTTAAACGCTCGGTTCTTAGCCACCAGCGGCATCATGACGCGAAATAGCAGCGCCCGTAGCCGCTTACGACCTCTCTTCGTGATCTTCGTTTGTCCCTTGTGTTTACCGGACGTGTTTTCTTTGAGGTTCAATCCCGCGAGCTTAATGATCTGTTTGGGATGCCGATAACGTTCAATGTCGCCAATTTCAGCGAGGAACCCGGCTATACTGTCCCGGCCAATTCCTTTTATGGCCAGTAGTTGCTTCACATGACTTGCTCCAAGAGCTCATCCAGCCTTGCCTCAAGCTCTTCAAACTTTCCTTCAAGCAGCTCGCACTGTGTTAACAACAGCCTAAGCTCGAGTTTTGCTAGTGCTGTACCTTCTCGTATACCAACGGAACGGCTTGCCGCTGCTTTCAGACTTCTCATACGTTCGATGCCGAGACCTCGCTTGGCAACTTTTCTGAGATGACTCAGCAAGGCTTCCTCAGACTCAGAAACCAGCTCATGCGGCAATAAACAAAGACTGAGCATTTGACGTGCGGACTTGCATTCCCAATCCTTAAAAACGGTGAGGAACTCTGGAAAATACCGATCCAACCAGTTATGGACGCGGCCTTGCACCACGCGCAAGTCAGTCGACAGGTGATCGCGAATTTTCATCGCTTCCCTTAGTTCGGCATAGATGCCCTGAGGAAGGTTAGGTACGGCGTATCTTCCGTCTTTGACGAGCTGTGCGATGACTTTAGCATCTTTGATGTCGTTCTTGGTCGGCGAATTGTCGTCCAATTCTTTGCTTTTCTTCACGTGGAGCGGATTAACCACAGCGCATGTAACGTGCTGTTCTCTTAGAAAATGGGCCAGGTTCAACCAGTAGTGACCGGTCGGTTCCATGCCAACGATGACGTCCTGGAACCCTTGCTCCGTCGCAAGCTTTCTGAGCCAACTAACGAACATTTCGAAGCCTTCACGGTTGTTTTCAAACGTGATGGGCTTCCCAAACTCGACTCCGCGATAGTCTTGTGCTCGAGCGACGTGTTTAAATTTAGCGATATCTACACCGACAATTAAGGTAGACGAAGTGATTTGATTAATTCGATCATTTTGAGTAGAATTCATTTTGTAGTCTCCTTGATTTGTTTTTGGATCCGTTAGCTGGCCAGGCGTCGTGGACCCATTAACATCATATCAAGGAGTCTTTTTGTTTCTCAAACCTCGTATTTCTTCATAATAGGAATGCTGCCCGTTACTTCAATGAAAAAAAGCAGCCCCTCATGAACTGCCCATACTGCTAGTCACTTCTAACAATAGGATGAGTTCATTCAAGGCTACCTCTTCTATTTAATATTTACCAAGTAAGCCAACCACTCGTTCGTTTATAACCGTGTAGAAGCTCGTATTCCTTACTACGCATCAGTCGTTTCATTTTTGTTCTATACAGACGATAATCATCTTTTCTTGCTACTTTACACTCTTTGTTGTAATGAACACTCTTGATTCCTTTACGGAAATCCTTAAATGGCCAACAACCCAATTAGCTATTCAATTAAACGTTTTTAATTGAAGCTGGAACTATACTTCTCCCCAAAAAATCTCAGTTTCATAATCGAATTGAACAATACCATCTTGATTATTCCTATCAAATAGATTCCGCAGTTCTGTCATCATTGGATTGTAATTTGGATGCCCCTGTACAGGGCTGTAGGAAGATGATAGCAACCGGCCTTTCAAGCCCTCGAAATCGAACTCCTGACTCATTCTGAATCGTACGTTATGCATCGTATCTTCCTTGAAAAAAGAGAGAAGCGTAGCCGGAGAAATATTTTTATGATTGACTTTTTCGTAGTCGATTCCGTATGTATGAAGCAGTTGATCGTACTCTTCACGAAATGAAGTACCGTTTGTAAGACGGGAATTCCAGATTAGTATTACTTTCCCACCAGGCTGTAGTATTCTGCGGAACTCGGTTTGCGCTGCTAAGCGATCAAACCAATGAAATGCCTGAGCGCAGACAATAAACTCAACTGACTGACCAGGTAATCCAGTAGATTCTGCAGAACCTGATATACTCCGAAAGTTCGGATTGCTTTCTAACATTTGCTCTGCGGCTTCCCGCATCGCCTGATTTGGCTCGACCGCGATCACATAGCTTCCGCGTTCCAGAAGTAGCTTTGAAATGATCCCTGTACCTGAACCGATATCTGATATTTTACTGTTCGAACGCAAACCGACGAAGTCGTACAAATAATTAACAGCCTCTTTCGGATAGCTCGGGCGGTACTTCAAATATGAATCGACCCGGTTCGAAAACTCTTCTCTACTGTTCATCTCTCGTCACTCTCCCATCTGATTTTAATCAAATGATACAGATGAAATCCATTTAAAAAAAAGAGAAGTTTTCCAAATTTAATTTCCTATTTTTGCCCGAATTGATAAAACTTACTCTCGATACTATATCTTATCCCAATTAATGAGTTAATACGGATTTACTCCCCAACAAAAGAAATATAAATCATCCTGCCCTTAGTTGAACGTTGATTTTGCCAAATCGACCATTTCCTCTTTAGTAAGAACTTTGCTGTCGATCTCAATAAAAGTACCATCCTGGACCCATCGTAGGTATCCTCCTAGTATGTGGTTAGCCCATGGTTCAAATCGCCCTTCACTTCCGTTTATGTTAATTTTCTCTCCACGTTCACTAAATTTAAAATCCTCAACAAAAGTTCTTGTTGTACTTGTTTGATTTCGAATATCAATGTTAGTGACTTCTCGTTCTATTTTATAGCCAACCGCCTTGTGTTCTTCAATTGCAAACAAATACGTCTGTCCAGACTCATCAAAGAAATGAAGTCTAACTTTTGAAACGGGTTGACTAGGTACAAATGGATAGGGCTCTTTGATTTCCATCTTATACCTTTGGTCCGAGTGGGATGGTGCAAGTAGTTTGAAATCGGCAGCATTTCGTAATTTATCCAGGTCAACATTTAAAGAAAAAAGCTTAGTATTAGCTGTAGCGATGAGTGGTTCAACGTTGATTCCAACGGACAAAGTACAGATAAAAATCAAAGAAACAAACCGTTTAAACAAGGCGTTCCCTCCAGTGTTTTGGGGATATTATACCCTTGTTTAATTCAACTATCCTGCCCGTTCGTATTATGAGATCAACCAGTTCTTTCTGGTTGATCCTTTTTTCATTTGCATAGAGGATTAAGGTAGCCTGGTCGAACGTACCTGCCCGTGGGACTTGATCCCGAGCGCTATAGTGTTCGCCCCTACTTGTCATGACCATGATTGAGGCTGGTTGGGACGTAAGATCCCGTATAACAAGCGATGCTATGGAGCGACAAGAAGAACCTTAGGGGATGCCGGTAAATCTAAACTTACAGGGAGAGATGAAATGAATCCAGTTGTCGGTCTAGATGCTTCAAAAGAAGAAAGTCATGGACAAGCCTTTTTAGCGCGCGGAAAGCCCTTCAGAGGGACATTCCACTTTGAGCACACTCGCGATGGCCTAGCAAATCTCCATCAAGTTTTGAATGATATTGAGAATGCATCCAAACTACGTCCTCTGCTTATTCTAGAAGCAACAGGCCATTATCAAAGCCCCGTTGTTCAGTTTCTAGAAGAACATCACTATATTTACATTGTCATTAATCCGCTCATTTCAAGTCGGCTTAGAAAGTCTCAACTTCGTAAAGTTAAGACGGATGCTGCGGACGCTTACCTATTAGGAGAATTGTACTACAAGGAAGAATTTGAACCTTTTAAGAAAAGAGGTGTGCAACTTCTTAATCTGCGATATCTTACAAGACAATATGAGTCTCTTTCAAAGATGTGTGTACAGACAAAGCTGCAATTCCAAGCCGTTTTAGATCAGGTTTTCCCCGCTTACAAAGGCGTCTTTGGAGCTATGTATTCTCGTATTTCACTACGGTTTTTAAGTGAATTCCCAACCTCATATTCAGTTTTGCAGACGGATGAAATTACACTCAAAGCTAAGGTGAAAGAATTACTTTCTTCGAAACGGGGGCGTTCAGAGGGCTGGATTAACCAACGGATTCAGCGGTTGCTAGACGCGGCAAAGCAAAACCCATTTCAGCAAACCATGTATGCGAGCCACTTAATCAATTTGAAAGTTCTTATTACCCTTATTCTTCAGTACCAAGAGCACCTTGCTGAACTGGAACAGAACATGGATGCTCTGGCTGAAGAAATTGAAGAGTATGAATTAATTCAGTCGATTCCCGGTATTGGGCATAAAATTGCTGCAACAATTTTATCTGAAATTGGAGAAGTCGACCGATTTGATCATCCTAAAAGGCTAGTCGCCTTTGCAGGCATTGATCCGAGCGTCTTTGCTTCCGGTAAATTTACAGCAACTCGAAACCGAATCACGAAACGCGGTTCCAGGCAGTTGCGTTACGCACTGGTAATGGCTGTTCAGTGTGGGCTTATACGCTCTGGAAATATGCGAATCAAAGCGTTCTATGATCGCAAGAGAGCAGAAGGAAAACCACATAAAGTAGCTCTAATCGCATGTGCAAATAAGCTCGTCCATTGGCTCTATGCAATCCTGAAAAATAAAAAGGAGTTTCGTCCAATTTAAAAGATTCCATTGGCATAACCTTCCAAGAAACAACGGAATTGGAGGGTTATTTGGCATGCTCATTTTAACTATACCACATGATTTAGAATCCCTTTACTGGTAATCTTGACAAGCTATTAGCTGGTATAGCTTAACGAAAAGACAGCCGACTAATTAGCCGGCTGTCTACTTGAGTTATCATTCAGTGTTCTATTGGGGACTCACGGCAAACTTGTGCCTCCAGTTGCGTTGAAGAAATCGTGAAAATACCTTAATTTGGGCAATATACGCCACCACCCTTATAGGTAAATAACTGATCCCTTTATGGGTTAAGTCATACTTCGTTGAGGGAGATAACTCCATGTCTACGCCGATTTCGGCAATCAAGACGGCTGCAGTCACTCGGGCAAATTCTATAATTGACCGGCCATCCTCTTTCCATTCCTTCTCAATTACCGGATCGTATAGACACTAGGAAGAAAGGTTGCAATGGCTAAGCTTATGTCTCTCTAATTTGTTTGTAACGAAATCCCCATGAACGGGTCTTATATACATAAGGTGGTGAACAAGTGGCCGATGTGGAACAAATCTATGAGCAATATTTTCAGGAGGTATACTTATTTGCGTTGTCTTTAAGCAGAAATCAACAGATTGCGGAAAAAATCACTCAAGAAACGTTTGTAAAAGCCTTGAAGAATATTGACCAGTTCAAAGGTAACTGTAAAATCAGCGTCTGGCTATGTCAAATCGCCAAAAATACTTATTTCACTTACATGGACAAACAAAAACGTTTTGAACCGGGACCCCCGCCTGACACCAGGTCTGGCACCAGCCTCACGATGGCACAACAGCTGATCGACAAAACAGAAGCTTTGCGCATCCATAAGCTATTGCACAACCTTAAGGAGCCTTACAAGGAAGTGTTTACGCTGCGGGTGTTTGGCGAGCTGTCTTTTGACCATATCAGCCTGATCTTTGGAAGAACGGAAAGCTGGGCCAGAGTGACCTTTCACCGTGCAAGGAACATCATTCAAGACTTATTACTGGAGGAAAAGCCATGAACAAACTATCCTGCGAGGTCGTTCGGGATTTGCTGCCGCTGTATTACGATGAGGTATGCAGTGCTAACACCAAAGAGGCCGTCGAAGCTCACCTGGCTACCTGCGAAGCGTGTAAAGCAGCCTTGCACAAGCTTCATCAGAGCAGCAGCCTGCCTTTTGAGGTGATGGAGAAAAATAGACAGGCAAGCACAGGGCTGGCCAGCTTCAAGGAATATTGGCGGCGCTCGAAAACAGCGTCTTTTGTGAAAGGCCTGGTGCTCGCGACAGCCGTGAGCGGAGCCATATTTCTCGGCTATGTCGGATTATTCCAATGGAATATTAATGATGTTCCGGCCAGTGTCATTGAAGTCACCCAAGTCAGCCGGCTCCATGACGGAAGAATCGCGTATCATGTTAATATGACCGACGGTTACCGGGTGGATCAGGTGAATTACACCTTGGAGGATGACGGAAATTTCTATATGACACCAGTCCGGCCTTTGATCAAATCCAAGAAATTCGCTGAGATCAGTCTTGGCAATATCAACAACTTCGTGGATCTCGATCAATTAAATGCCAACCGGAAGAACCCTGAAATCACCATTAAGGCCATTTATTACGGGCCCAAGGAGAATGCGACGCTGCTCTGGAAGGAAGGCATGGAGCTGCCACCTGCAAGCGAGGAGGTTGAAGCACAATATGCGAATTAGGATTAGAAGCTTGTTTGGCTTCTCATGTGGACTCCCTGTTTTTCCGCTATATGAATTCCATATTGATGTGAGCAAAATAGGGATACTCATGCAAGATACCCTCTCCAAACACCGGAAGCTGGAGCGACTGGATTTCTTACAGTAAGAATTCTATTGTGACTGGGGAAGAATAAAAGGTTTAAGCAGATATACAGTATGTAATTTGGAGTACATCCTCATGTGGGGATGTACTCTTTTGCGTTGTGCTCAGGACTATCGAGGTCAACACGAAGTCAACGAATGGGGTGAACGTACTAACAAAACGGTAATGTTGATTTTGGACGCGGGAGAAACTTTGAGAATATCCCTCGAGTGGTCCTAAAATCGGGAGAGTCGACAAGGGTCTAATTCACTTCTTGATTCCCCATCGATTATTTCACTTGCAGCCAGATGCGCAATCAGCGGCGCTAGCGTAATCGCAGAATGCATTACCGCCAGATAAAGCCCCTTTATGTGATCTTGGAAGCCCACAATCGGATAGCCGTCTTCAGGCATGGGTCTCATCCCGACCTTTATGCTTTCCAATTCCAGTTGATTTCCGTCCTTCAAACTGTGACGCAACGTGGCGAACGCTCGCTTACCGACCGCGTCTGGTCCGTTTTCCTCCGAATCGTCAATATAATCTTCCGCAGCCAGCAGCGTATGATCCGTCAGTTGACGTGCTTCAAATTGCGCATTTGAAATTAATGTGTGTATCTGTTTATTCGCAGTTTTCATCTGAATCAGAATGGAAGGCGACAACGTTACCGGCACGTGAAAACCTAATGGGTTACAAAGTTCGGGGATGCCTGTACCTGCAGCCAATACCACGACATCCGACTCCAGAAAACCCTTGGACGTATGGACGCCGACCAGGCGGGAATCCTCTTGCTGCAGCTGGGTAACGTTGGTGCCGAACTGAACCTTTGCTCCGTACTCCCGCGCTTTGCCGAGCAACAGCTCCGTTACCCCTATAGGGTCAACCGCACCTTCTTCGCTGACAAATATCGCTTCATCGGGATATTCCTTCAGATTCGGCTCCAATGCCATAAGCTGCTCCCGGTTTAATTTTTGAAAGTGGTGTTGCTCCCTTAGGGGCGGAATGTCCCAAGTCAACGCGCCATGCCAATGAATTTTCAATTCCGCAAGCTCTTGCTGAAGCGCATGATATTCTTCCAAAGCTGCATCGTACAAATGCCAGTATTCGGGAGCCACCCTATGAGTCGTATGTATCCAGGCAAAAGATTTTTCCGTGACTTCACGCGCCGCAGCGGAGTGCCGTTCAATAACAGTTACATCTTGATTTCGTTTGGCCAAATGATAAGCCATGGACGCCCCAACAATCCCTGCGCCAATAATCACAATTTTGGGTTTATTCAATAATGACTCCTCCTTTTTCACCCTATTGTAACATAGGCGTTATGATAATCAGACGTTATAACGATACTCATAGATATAACGGATATAATCTTGTGCACTTTGGTTAATTTCTTCATCGGTAGCTTGAAATGAGGCACCAAAGACTGCAAAATACGGTAACGCTACGGCACCAACATGATTTATGCTGGCTTTGAAAGGCGTGACCACCTCATCTACGGTAAAGGACACTGAACCCTCCCGCGTGTAATTTTCCTTCTTATCACCAATGGACATCGCCAAGCCCAGCTTTTTCCCATGCAGTTTATTTCCTGTTGATCCATACGCCCATCCGTAAGTAAAAACATCATCTAACCACTTTTTCAGCAAAGGCGGATAGCTGTACCAATATAACGGGAACTGCAAAATAATATGATCATATGCTTCCAGCAACTTCTGTTCTCTGGACACATCGATGTTCCAATCAGGATACGCTTTATAAATCTCATGAATTGTAATATCGCTCGAGTGTATCTCTAGTTCCTCTTTCCATCGCTGATTTACTCTTGAAACCTCAATATTGGGATGTGCCAGAATGACGAGTGTTTTCATGATTAACATTCCTTTCTCGGTTCAACTACAGACTTCTTTTTCGAATATGGCCATTATCATATAAGCCTGCGTAAAAGAAAATACACACCCGAAAGTAAGATGGTTACCTCAAAGTGTGTATGGACTTCATCAGCCATATTGTGAGAAAATGAACATTTATACCACATCAACAAGATGTAACATGAACGAGGTGATATGTCATGAAACAATATAACCTGGGAATCGAAGCGACACTCGAAATAATTGGCGGCAAATGGAAAGCGCTAATCATATGTTTACTAATGTCCGGCGTGAAAAGGACAGGCGAATTACAACGCAGTATTAACGGTATCTCGCAAAAGGTCCTGATCCAGCAATTACGCGAGCTTGAAAACGATGGCCTTGTCAGAAGACATGTCTACCAACAAATGCCGCCCAAAGTCGAATACAGCCTTACGGAGTATGGAGTTACCGCCAATAAGATTGTGGATGTGATGTGCACATGGGGGCGGGAAAATATAGCATTAAGGCAACAACAAGGAGAAGAAATTATACTATTGGAAAATAAAGAGCCTGCTTTTTGAGCTGGTACCCATAAACTGACACTTTGAAAAGAAGGTGTTTGGGCTATGGGTACTTTTTTATATGAGTAACGGGTACTCCTGCATCTAAAACTCCTGATAACCCTTATTTAAATATTCTCCTAACCCCTATGATGTGTTTGATCCTCTTTTCAACAGGGTTGCTTCCTCATGACTAGAGGAAGTATAATTGATAATTATTGTCAATTATACTGAATTTTAACAAATATCACAAAAGGGAGACCTTGCATTGAAAAACTATCTCGTATTTGGTGCCAGCAAAGGATTAGGAGATGCATTTGTCAGAGGAGTGCCTGAGCAAGGCGATAAGGTCTGGGTAGTGTCTCGCACAAAACCTGATAACTTGAAGCTGAACGATGACGTAGAACGCATATGGATACAGGCAGATCTTTCTGATCTCCATGCATCCAAACGGGTCAGTGAGGCGCTTCAGAGCGAAACACTGGATGTTCTCATTTACAATGTGGGCATTTGGGAAAAAGAGGGGTTCGAGGACCACTACACGTTCGATAATGACGATCCTACTGACATCAGTCGTCTGATTCATGTGAATATAACATCTGCTATAGTATGCATTCAAGCTTTATTGCCCCAACTCAGGAATTCCACAGCAGGCAAAATAATTCTCATTGGCTCGACTGCGGGTCTGAGTAATGCAAACAGTACCCAGGTTTCTTTTGTAGCCTCCAAATTTGCCATTCGAGGGATCACAGAAGCCTTAAGAGAACATACAAGAAACGACAGGATAGCGGTTACGTGTATCAACCCGGGAGAGCTTGCAGCCGAAATTCCGTTTGAAGATGGCATCGACCGCGCTCTTTCCGAATATAATGGTACACGCATCCCTCTTCAGGATATCGTTTCTATCGTAAAATGCATCGTCAGTCTGTCCAAAGCAGCCTGCGTTAAAGAAATTAATATTCCAGCCATAACGGATTTGAACGCTTAATCGGAAGTTCACCGAGATCATAGAAAATTCTCATGCTGATCTGGAAAAAAAATAAGAATAAAATCAGCAAAAAGCCCGCACAGTAGCGGGCTTTTTATCATGAAATTTCAGGCTAGATCTTCCAATGAAAGAAGGGTGGCAAGTGTATAAGAGCTTTTTGAGCTTTTTGAGCTTTTTGAGCTTTTTGAGCTTTTGATTATGTTCATTGCCCTGTTCAGCAGCTCATTACTGACAAGTCACTGCGGGACTATCATGCGTTCCACCAGTGCCCGCAGAGAAAAATCGGAGGTCGAACACAGCAGTATGCTTCCGGCTGTCTGCGGCAGAACGTCGTCATCGTAGGGATTGCGCAGCACCAGATTCAACAGCGGTTTAAGCGCAGCCAATGCCTTCGCCAGCGCCAGTTGACCTGTGAACAGATGGGCATTAAGCGTTCCCTGAATCACGATATCCGCACCCGCCGCCTCTTGTACCAGTGATGCGATTGCCTCCGCATCAGGCTTCATTGCGCAGTAGCGCGTCTCCACAGCCACCCCCTCATCCTTCAACAAGGAGGCCAGCCTAATCTCGGCAAAACCACTATTATCGGCCTGGGTCAGCTGCTCCTGCTGCGGTAATATCAGCAAATATTTCAGCGAATTCTTGAGTGGCAGCAGGCCCTGCGGGTCCCGGGTGACTTTCACGGTCATACGAGCCAGCCTCAGTGCCGACTCATCCCAATGCTCTCTGGGAATCGGCTGTGCGGCCGCTCGGTACTGCTGGAATTTGTCATATAACTGCCGGATACGAAGAACCGATTCATCAATACGTGCCTCATGGATGCGACCATCGCGCACAGCCGCCATAATACCCGCGATTACCCGGCTTTGAAACTCTGGTGTATGGCACATCAGGATCATATCATTCCCCGCCTGAACGGCCAGCACACCGATCTCATCCGGGATGAAGTGTTTGCGAATTGCCCCCATTTCGATATCATCGGTGCAGATCACCCCCGCAAAGCTCAACTGCTTCCGCAGCAGTTCAGAGACAAAATAAGGGCTTAGTGAGGCCGGAAGTCCGTCAGATTCCGTAATGTTCGGAAACACCAGATGCCCCATCATGATTGAATCCGCTCCAGCCTCAATGGCCTCCACGAAGGGAAGCAATGGACCTTCCATCAACTGTTCAAGCGTAAGCTCACATTCCGGCAGAACAATATGAGAGTCTCCGCTCACTTGCCCGTGTCCGGGAAAATGTTTTGCCGTCACAGCGACACCCGCTTCATGCATTCCTTGAATATAAGCGCGGCCAAATCGGGCCACCAGCTGCGGGTCCTCTCCAAGGGAGCGAACACCCACAACCGGATTATCCTTATTTGTGTTCACATCCAGCACAGGTGCCCAGTTCATCGGAATGCCAAGCGAGTGCAGTTGACTGCCGATAAGTTTACCGAGCAAACGGGCGGCGTCCGGGTCTTCACTTAATCCGACTGCACGGTTGCCAGGAATATAGGGGAAGAAGGTTTTGAATTTGGACAGTGTGCCACCTTCTTCATCTACCGAAACGTAATAAGGCAAAGAGCTTCCATGATCTCTGGCTATGTTCTGTACTTCCCCCAGCAGCGCAAGCGTCTGCTGCTCACTCTCGACATTGTGGGGAAAGATCCCGATTCCCCCGAATCGGTGCTGTGCCATTCTGCCGCGAAACTCCGGCTCGGCCCCAGTTGATGGTGTGCCTATTACACACATCATGGCTATTTTGTCTTCCAGGCTCATTGCCGTCAGATCCGCTTCTGGATCGATTGCATTCAACCCCAGTTCATGATAAAGCGTGCGCTCCAGATAATCATGCAGATAAAACCTAGATTTCACAAAATGATCCGCCATATCAGAGGGCTGGTAACGCCCCACCGCAGCCCTCATCCGGGGCAGCACAACCTCGCGCCCACGGCGGTTTCTCGTATAATTGTTCTGGAGTGAGCGCCACTCCGCATCGTCGCCAGGGTACAGCTCCCACCGATAAGCATATTTATGAATCGCCCGCGAACGATCTGTCGCCACCTCAAAATCATGCATGATCGCAATCAGTTCCGCTTCTTCCCTATGCTCGCGCACTTCGTCGATCAGTTTCCAGATCACATCGTAATAGTCCTCCAACCTGTAATTGCCGAGAAGGTTATGTCCGATAACAGGATCAATGCCGTGAAACCGTTCCAGGAAGCGGTCGATAAAGCTTGCAGCATCCGCCTTGCGGTTCCAGGCCAGATCCGTATGCAGCAGCATGGGGTACCAGGTCGTTTCGAAAATACCATACGGAACACCGAGACTGAATGGTCCCGTCCAGTTGGTGGCAACCACGCAGTCCAGATCCAACTTGTCGGCTGTGTCTGCCCACTGGAGCAAATTATCCGTCCGGTTCAACAGCACCGGATAATTCTGATGCTCCGCCCAGTCAAAGCTGCGGACGGCTGGCGCTCCCATAATCTCAATACCAAACGCCCTGAATTTATTGGCGTGCGAAGTAACCTCCGCTTCGATATTGCGACCGTTGTAGATCCAGATCATGGCTACACTCCGCTGATCCAGCTTAGCCAGTTCCTCTGGTGGACATTTATCCAGCATGTCATGCCAGAAAATGGGCTGTTTCCCCCGTTCTGCCGTAAAGGCGATCAGCCGGTTCAAAAAGGCGATAAAAGCTCGCTCCCGTACGCCTCCAAATTCGATTTTGCAGCGTTTGCATTCGCATAGGCTATAGACCTCGTCACAGCCAAGATGAATATAACGCGAGTCCGGGTGGGCGTCGATCATCTCTCCTAGCAGCGTAGTAATTAACCCAAAGGATTCCGGGTGGGAAGGGCAGATTTCCCCGGTGGACTGCTCTGTTTCGCGAAGGTGCCGCCAAGCTTCGTGACGCAATACATATTCCAGGTGTCCAAAGCTCTGCTGGAGCGGAATAATCTCTATAAAATGCTCATGGGCGTTACGCTTGAATTCTTCCAGCTGTGAAAGGCTTAACGCATGCTTCGGATGAGCGAACTCAGGATGCGCCTGGAATGGAAATTTATCTTCATATTCAATCAGAACTGCATTCGTTTTATATCGTGCAAATTCCGCCAAATATTTAATCAGCAGTTCAGGCTTTGAGAACGTCTGGCGCAAATCCAAATTCATGGCCCGCACAGCCGTATCCGGCCAGTCGGTTATGGATACCGCCGGGATGTCTCCATCTGATCCACGCAGTTGTATCAATGTTTGCAATCCGTAAAATATACCCGCCGCATCCAGCGCGTAGACCTCAGCCCTCTGGGCCGATACATCTAGTCGATACCCTTGTGGTCGTCCATCAAGCCCGGCCGGGTCTGCATCGTCTTTTCCGATGAAAGAACTAACATCAGAGACGACCAGACCCTTCTGTTGTACTCCCCTAGCTTCAAGAGTTTCATGAACGGTTTGGGCTTCTTGACCTTCTTGACCTTCTTGACCTTCTTGACCTTCTTGAGCTTCTTGAGCTTCTTGAGCTTCTTGAGCTTCTTGGGCTTCATGAACTGCATAGACTGCATGGATCTCATCGACTATCTGCTGCATTTCTTTCCCTGACAGACGTTCGATTACTAGCAAATAACCTCTGTCTACCCTAGAGCAGGTATATTCCATGTCTGGAAATGAGCGGCGGCAATGAATCTCCAATCTCGGATCATCCTGCTCCATGTAAAGGCTGATTCTTGCCTCATCATTCAGTCTCAAGGCGCCACCTTCCGTTGCTACAAACTGCTTTGGTTGCGGTATCAAGCTCTGCATCGATCTCCTCCTATTCGTAGCTCTGCAGCCTTATCTGGCCATTATTCCAGCACTGCAACACATTCAATTTTCCACCCTCCATATGGAAGCTAACCACATCCGCAGGCGCTCCGACCTCAAGACCCGCTGCCTGTTCAAGCCCAAACAGCCCGGCTGGATGCAACGAAGCACAATCCCAGGCATCGGCAAGCCCTGCAAGCCCCGCTTGCACGAGATACCCCACCTGATCTGGCAGCATCATGGCCGAGCCAGCCAACAGCTGCGGCTGGCCAGCAAGATGCAGCCGACCTTCCGCCGTCAATACCACATCTCCGCCGATATGCAGGTGATAGGAACCTGGTGGCATACCGCTTAATGAGACGGCATCGCTGACCAGAATGGCACGATTCCTCTTCATCCGAAGAATCACGGCCAGCACAGCATTTGGAAGATGATAACCGTCCGCAATCATGCACCCATATAACTCATCGGCCGCCAGCTGTTCCCACAGGTAGTTGGGATGGCGTGGAAGCGTAAGGTGTGTACCGTTGCCAAGGTGTGTGGACATGACGGCTCCTGCCGTGACCGCTTCCCTGATCTGCTCTGGCGTTGCTGCCGTATGTCCAATGGAGACAAGAATGCCGGATTCACAGCATCGGGCGATAAATGAAGCTGCGCCAGGCCACTCCGGGGAAAGGGTAATGATACGAATCAGCCCTTCAGCAGCTTCCTGCCAACGGTTGAGGGCCTCCCAATCCGGAGGAACAATATGCTTCTGCGGGTGCGCGCCGCGCGGGCCGTCCTCCGGCGATAGAAATGGTCCTTCCAGATGAATGCCCACAATTCCCCCGGCCATATCCGGGTTCAGCCGAACAGCTTCCGCAATAGCAGAAACTGCCTTCGTCAGCCGGGTCGGACTGTTTGTAATCAACGTCGGACAATAGCTTGTAACGCCCCGGCTTTGAAGCATCCGGGTCAGCTTCAGCACCGTATTTGGACACAGCGGAGCTGTATTCAGATCCAGCCCCCAGCCGCCGTTCACCTGCAAATCCACCAGACCGGGTGCAATCCAGGGCAAGCCATCCATAGGAGAAGGCACTACAAGCTCAGTAACCCCAATGATGCGCCCCTCTCTGATTGCAACCTCAATGGGCATCCCGGTCCGGTAGTGCCTGCCAATCATTGGCGTGCTCACAGGCCGTAGGCTTCCCGGTCCGTGAACATGGTGATTCCGGGATGTGTACGCAGGATCGTGGCGGGACATGCCGTACTGATCGGATCATGTAAAGCTGCCGCGAGCGCATTCCGCTTGGATGCCCCTGGCACAATCACGAATAGCTCCCTTCCAGCCATCAGCGTTGGCACAGTCAAAGTCAACGCCTCCGCAGGCACGTCATCCAGTCGGGCAAAACATCCATCGTTCACCTGCTGACGGCGGCAGGTTTCGTCCAGCTTAACCGCTTTGACGAGCCTCGAATCTTCAAAATCGGCAACAGGTGGATCATTGAAGGCAATGTGCCCATTTTCTCCGATTCCGAGACAGACCATATCAATGGGAGCCGCACGCAACAGATCTCCATATCTCTGGCACTCCTGTTCCACATCATGTAGCCCATCCAATAGCTCCACTCGCCCAGGCTGCACCCGACTGAACAAACGTTCCGTTAAGTATCGACCAAAGCGCTGTGGAGCCGTATCCGCCAGACCCATATATTCATCCATATGAAAAGCACAGACCCGCGACCAGTCAATGCTTTGCTCCCGTACCAGACCTTCATACAATTCGTTTTGCGAAGGCGCCGCAGCAAACACCATACGAACCTGGCGCTCTGAATCCTGAAGCAGCTGTCTTAATCTGGCCCCAACCGCAGCGGTAGCCGCTGCCCCCATCTGATCTCGATCCCCATAGACCTTTACAGACATGCGCTCAACGATGTGCGTCTCCAACGGCTCCACCAAATCACCCACATTCATAGACTTCCTCCTCCTACAGGCTGTTTCTCGCCCGCTCGTTCAATTACCGACATCCAGCATCAGCAGTGTTGGTTGCGGAAGATCATGCCCTGCCGCATAATAATAACCGTTATAACGGATTCTGCGCGGCTCAAAACCAACCTGCCTGCCCGGTTCCACCGCTTCCGAGCCAAACGTTACACTTCCGTCCGCTCCGGTAATCCCGCTGGTATAACGTCCCGCCGTATACGTGAATCGTCCCTCGACTTTCGCTCCTGCCAGTATCATGTCTGTATCGTAATCTCTGACCTTCACGGTGACGGATACCCCTGATCCGCCATAGGCCAGATTCATGTCCGTTACAATCATAGGCTTCAATGTGGTACTACTGGTGGTCGCCGACACTTCATCCGTGAGTGGCCCGATATTGCCGCGCAAATCACGGGCCGCAACACGGTAGTAGTACGTCGTATCCGGCAGCAGTCCCTTGTCCTGATACTTTAGTGCACGGGCGAGTCCAACGATATCCGCAGCAGCAGGCGTGAAACCCTGCACGGTACTCCGATATATCACATAGCGTTCCACTTCCATGTTATCCGAAGCCATTCCATAATTCAGCTGTACAGTCTGATAATCCGTCGCTTCAACGGACGGGACCCCGGAAAGGGCTGAAGGGGCTTCCTGATCATCCGGTGCTGTCCAAAATACACCGCCTGATCCCCAATAAGAAGGAATTGCCCGGTACGAATCATAGTGATGGACGGCAATGCCGCCGAAGGCGCTGCTCTGTCCGTAAGCTGCATACACCTTATCCAGCTCAGCTTCCATATGGGTGCGCCCCTCCTCCCAGAAAGTAATGCTCTCCGGGTCGCCGCTATTGGCAATATCCAGCGTTTCCACACCAATCACCACGGAATTCGGTTTGCCGATCTGATCCGCGTAAGCCAGTTCTCCCGCAGCCCCGGCAATAATTCCGGCGGAGCCATCCGCCGTATCCCGGTAGTCCATAATAGAGATATAGTCGGAGATATCCTGAACATGCTCGGACAGCCACTTGCTGGAGCCGTTCCACACAATATTCACCGCTTGGTCTGACGTGTCATACCACTTGGGCACAGCAGGCCCGAACGGAAGCCGGATGCCCGCGATATCCCGGCGATCAATCATCTTTTGCAGACCATCCAGGTATTCTTTTTGCAGGAAGTGGCTTGGATCTTTGAAGTCGGGAGAGATATACGGCTCAATATCCACATTGATGCCGTCAAACTTCTCCGTATCCCCAGCAGCAAGATTATAATTAATCACCTGCTCCATTTCCTGTACAGCATGATGGTGATATTTCTCGTAAGCGCCCATATAGGCCGGCGTAGTGCCACCTGCAATTAACGCATGCACCTGCAAGTTTTTGCTATGCGCCCAGCTCACGAAAGAACGCAACTGCACTTCCTCCGCTTCCAGCGCATTGTACCCGGCATAACCGCCCACTGCGAGATAGAGCGTCTGGACCGGCGTTTGACCGAATGTCTGCGTATCCGTAATGAATGACTCCAGCACCTGACGCGATCCAGGGTTCAGCAGCAGGTTATAGCTCTCCGGTTCCCAGATCCACATCGCCCGCTCCTGAACGGGAAGGGGGACGGCAGGTTCATGTGTCCCGTTTCCAACCTGAGCGTACACCGTTGGACTATAACCATATCGCTCCGGCGCACTGGCTGCTCGGGCCTCCAAACTGACCGTACGGTCGCCAAGTCCCCCCGTGTCCCAGGTGTATATATAAGCAGAACCTTGCTGAACAGCCTCCTCCCAAGACCCCCGATTCACCCGAACCTCCACCCGCATGATCGGAAGTGGTGAGCTGGTTTCGACAGACACCTCCACCTGACCGCTAAGAGACACACCCTCAGACGGATCGGTAATGGTTACTACAGGTACAGCACCTGCCGGGTTATTAACGATAAGAATAGCAGGCGCGCCCCACACTCCGTAACGGGTGGACGTATCCAGTCCACGAACGACCAGCTCCACTGTCCCATTATAGCCTGAGGTATCCAGCATATAAGACCAGGTACCGCTGTCATCCCCATCCGGATCATTCAATACCACTTCGAACTGGGCCGTTCCATCCACAAACAGCCGGATATCATACAGATCGTTATAGCTTCCCCCGATCTCCACCACCCCTCCATCCGCCACATATCCACCCGCAGGTGCGACCAGCGAGATTGAACCCGCTGCTTCTGCCTTGCCAGGGAAAGCTATTCCTACCGTCACCAACCATATCAACAGAAACAATCCCAATCTGTATCCGGAGTACACACGCAGATGCTGCCTTTTCATAAGCGAAGCCTCCTTTTGCCATTCTGTAATGGTCTAGGATTCCCGTGCCGTACCTTACGTACATTCGCTCATTTCGCGCTCAACTGAACATTCTGAACACGGTCATACGCTTCCTTATAGGTGCTCAGCAGCTGATCTACCCCGAGATTGTTGATCTCCTCGACATATTTCTCCCAATCCGCCAGACTCCGGGAACCGGTGATAAATTTGGCAAAGCTCTTGTCACGGTGCTTCTTGATCGCCTGCCCGGTAATGGATATGATTTCATTTTCCCCTTCTGTAAAAGCAGGTCTTGGCTGCATTGCAGAAGGATCATACTTGACCGCTTCTTCATAGGCATGCTTCAGGTCATCCGAGAACAGCGACAAATGGGCGTTAAAATCTATCCAGGTATAGGTCCCGCTGGTCTGAAGCCCTGTCTGCTTGCGCATTTCAATAACATCGTTATACTCCGGCTTGAACTTGTTCGTTTCCCCTTCCTTTACAAAGGTCTCGCCTTCCACACCCCAGCTACTAAGCGTACGCCCTTCCTTGGAATAAAAAAAGTCCATGTACTTCATCACATCATCCGTGTGCTTGGAGGTAGAGGCCACCGTCAATCCGCCTTCCATATAATGAAAATACGGATTCAGCTGTTTGCCGCCAGTAATCCCGGCCGGAGGGGCCATAAACTGCATGTTGAACTCGGGATTCTCCTGCTGCATGGCATTGTTAAAAAAATCAATCCGGCTAATATAATCAATGGTCACGAATGATTTGCCGGTAGAGACCATATCCTGCCACTGCTTGGTTTGCAATGATAAGAAGTCGGGTGGAACCAACCCTTCATCGTAAAAGCTTTTCCACATCCCCACCATGGTCTTGTAGTTGTCTTCGGTCGGTCCATAGCGCCATTGCTTCTGGTCAAAATCATAGTAGGCACCCTCACTGGTTCCGTAGTTCACCGTCATATTGGCATTCATCTCATCCGGGATCTGGCCGTAGCGGATCGAGAGCGGGTAACTGTCCGGGTATTTCTCTTTCAGCGTCTTCAGCGCCGTGTGCAGTTCTTTATAGGTTGTTGGAGCCTGAATGCCTTCCTTGTCAAAAACATCCTTACGGTACATCCAGATCATGCGATTTGTCTCGCCAAAGCCCTGATTGGGAAACATATACATTTTTCCGTCGGCGGACAGGGCAGCCTTCGCTTCCTCGGGATATTGCTTCATCCATGCCTTCAGATTCGGCATATTGTCCATATGCTCCATCAGATCCACCAATGCCCCCTGCTGTCCAAACTTGTTCGAATCTTTGCGATTGGGCATATACATCAGATCAGGCAGCGTCTTGGAGGCAATCGCCAGGTTCAGGCTCTCATCCAGCTTGCCGGAAGGGGTCTGCACCTCCAGCGTAACGCCAGTCTTTTGCTTCAACCAGCTCCAAATGGGCCAGCTCTTGGAATAGGGGAACGTTGCATTGTTGTCTAGCAGCGCCGTAAAGGTTTTTCCCTCACCTGTGGAGTTATCGGTAATACCGCTACGGTTCCCCTTGGGATCCTTCTGCGAGTCAGCACCGTTGCCTCCTCCACTGCATCCCGCTACCATTGCTACTACAATCAGCAGGGGAAGTATTACCGATTTCCATTTGCCCATAAGCGTCTCTCCCTTAATCTGAATTTACGGTGTATTTCTTGCCCAACTTTAGCCTTTGACCGCACCAACCATGGCTCCCTTGACGAAATACTTCTGTACAAATGGATAGATGACCAGTATTGGAAGCGTTGAGACCATAATGGTTGCATACTTGAGCGATTCCTCTACCACCCGGTTATCTCCCCCAATCGACGTTACGTCGCCTGAGCTTGCACTGCCGGCCAGCACCAGATTCCGCAGCAGTACCTGGAGTGGAAACAAATCGGGAGACCTTAGATAGAGGAGCGGGAAGATGAAGTTGTTCCACATGCCCACGGCATAAAAAAGGGCAATTGTAGCAAAGGAAGCCTTGGACAGCGGCACAATAATCCGAATGAAGATGCCAATATCGTTCAGGCCGTCCATTCGACCCGATTCCTCCAGCTCTTTGGGAATGCCTGAGAAAAATGTGCGCATCAGAATCAGGTTCCAGGTGCTGACTGCCCCAGGGAGAACCATACCCCAAACGGTGTCCACCAGATTCAGTGAACGGACCACCAGGAAGGTTGGAATCATCCCGCCGCTGAAGAACATCGTAATGACAATCAATACGGTGAAGCTATTGCGTAGCGCCATATCCTTTCTGGACAATGCGTAGGCTCCCGTTGAGGTGACCACCAGCGAGATCAATGTGCCAAGCACGGTGTAAAGGATTGTATTTCGGTAAGCCGTCCAGATTTGCGGATCTCCCAGCACCAGTTTGTACATGCTCAGATTGAAGCCCTTGGGCCAGAAGGAAATATTGTTTTGCATGACGTTCACATTGCTGCTGAGGGAGACGGCCAGCATATGAAGGAACGGATAAAGGGTGACCACCACAACGAGCAGCAGGATCAGTGAGGCCATCACGTTAAACCAGGAAAATCGAAGTGATTTCATGCCACACCTCTTTCTACCATAGACTGGTCTCACTGAATCGGCGGCTGAGCCAGTTGGCTGTATAGATGAAGATCAGACTGATAACCCCCATGAATAAATCAATGGAAGCCCCATAACTAAAGTTCCCTTGTACCATGCCCACCCTGTAGACGTACGTGCTGATAATATCCGCCGTATCGTAGATTGCCGGATTCTGCATCAGGAAGACCTTCTCAAACCCGATCTCCAGCACTTTGCCAATATTCAGAATTAGCGTTATGACGATGGCAGGAGATATGCCGGGCAGGGTGACATGCCAGATTTTTCGTAATCGGCTTGCTCCGTCCATATCTGCGGCCTCATACAGCTGCGGGTCGATCGCCGTCAGCGCGGCCAGATAAATAATGGTCTCCCAGCCGATATGCTGCCAAATTTCGGATAGAACATAAATGCCACGGAACAGCGCGGGCTCATTCATAAAATTGATGGGTCCGATGCCGATCCCTGCCAATAAATTGTTAATTAGTCCTCCGGTAGGAGACAGGAACATAATGACCATACTCGCCACAATTACATTGGAGATGAAATGTGGCAGATAACTGACCGTCTGCACAAAACGCTTGAATGCTGCCTTGCGTACCTCATTCAACAGAATCGCGAGCAGGATCGGGGCCGGGAAGCCAAACACCAGCTTATATAATCCGAGCAGAAACGTATTCTTCATCAGGGGCCAAAAATCGGGATTCTCCAGAAACATCCGGTAATATTTGAATCCTACCCAATCGCTGGCCCATATGCCTTTAAACAGATTGTAATCCTTAAAGGTGATGACCAGACCAAACATCGGTGCATAGCGGAAAATCAAATAATACAGAAGGCATGGCAGGAAGAGCAGCCATAGCGCCTTGTTTTTGTTCCAGATTCGGATCATCCGCGCTTTCCGATGAAGCGGTTGGTTCACTTCCTTTTGCAGTTTGCTTTGCATGAAGCCAGCACCAGCCATCCGCATGCCCCCTCTTGCTAAGATGATTGTACATTGCTTAAATGATTGTAAATCGACTTGAATGTTAGCTTACTTCCCCCGAAAATCTGGGGTTCGTCTCCGAATTATAGCGATAATTCATTAGAAAGCGCTATCTACATGTTATATAACATTTCGTCTTTACGCCTATTTTCCAGATATTCGCGTATAAATCAGTAAAAGTGTATATTGTTTGTGTCAGCTTTATGCCGCTATGATAGGAGTAGACCAAATGACCTGAGGCGGTATTCAAGGGGGAATGTCATAATGAAGGAACTGCTTACAAGCAAATTTGCGCTAAATGGCCTGTTTGTCAAGCTAATGCTGAGCTTCCTCAGTGTCATCCTGATTTTGGCTTCATTTAACCTGTTCTCCCATCTGTACTTAAGCAACAAATTCTATCAGGAGATGGTCAGACAAAATGAACTGGGCCTTGCACAGACCGTTGAAGGATATGAGAATCACTTCCGGCTGACCCAGAATATGATTCTGGCCCTCACTCAATCGGATACCTGGACAGCCAACCTGGGCATTATGAGCCACATTAAGGAGAACCGCCGGTACGATATTCCCGCAGAGGTCAAGTCAGACCTGTCCACACTGTATGCAAATCCTTTTTTGCATATAGACAACTTCATTCTTTATTTCAAGCAAGAAGATTATGTATTGGAAAAAGAAGGGCTTAGCAGTGCCAGTGATATGTTCGGGAAATATTATTATAGTAAAGAATATCCACCGGATTACTGGAGAAACCAAACGATGAATAACCAGTTCCTCAAGGTGATGCCTGCCGCAGCTTTTACGGAAAATACCCTTCATTCTTCCCGCTCTCTCGGTCAGCTGATGCCAGTCATGATGAAAGCCATTCCTTACGAGGATGTGTATGGCATTGTTATGCTGAACCCGCAACGTATGCAGGAAACATATGGCGATGCCGGCAATAATCCGTTCTACATTCTGAATAACGAGGGACACCTGCTTTTCACCACAAAAGAGGAAGATGTGCAGAACCTACAGCTTCCAGCAGATGGAAGCAGACATGAACGCATCGGGGATCAGTATTACTTTTATGAAAAAGGTAAGCAAACCGGGTTTACCTATGTCCGGGTCACCCAGGCCGCAGTAATTGCCGCGGAAATGCGCGGTATGCAGCTGCTGCTGGCGGCCCTGCTCGGCGCTGCTATTCTGGTCAGCGTGCTCTCCTCCCTGTTTTTCAGCCTACGATTAAACCAGCCGCTTCAGCGCCTCATTGCCGCTCTTGACCGAAAGTCGGACAGCGGGCCAGAACAATTAAGCAGTGTAAAGGAATTCGCCATAATCGGTGAACACCTCAGCTCCATTCTGGAGAATAACCGCTACATTCAAAGTGATCTTGCGCAGAAGAACTCTCTGATACGCCAGTATGCCTATACCCATAAAGTGAAAAACATCCCGCTCAGCTCCTATCTGGCGGATCTTGAGGAGGTTCGGCAACCCGAGCAGCCCTACGTCTCCATTCTATTCAAGATCGGCTTCACATCTCTGCCTGATGAATTTGGGCAATATACGCTGTTATTGTGGAAGCTGATTCAGAGCCTGTTCACCAGCAGCAAAAACAACAGCGTTGCCCTCCAGCCTGAACAGGACCAGCTGCTCCTGCTGTTGTTCGATCCCGGTCCGCAGAGTGGTATTCTACAGGCGCTGGATACACTGAAGGAGTTGCTGGCTGCCGAAGAATCCCTCTACCTCACCATTGCGGTAAGTCCGGTATATTCCGGGGAAATCCCATTTACCGATGCGTACAGCAATCTGTCCATGCTGTTGAAAGAGCGCAGGCTGAATGGGGAAACGCAGGTTATTGTGGAGCCGCGTGCTTCTTCATCGAATGCCTTCCATGTGAAGGTCACCTACGGGGAGGAGCTACACAATCTGCTGCAATCAGGTAATGAGGGGGCCGTATTCGCTTGGCTGGACCGCCAGCTTGTGCAGTTGCAGCACAAGGATGCAGCCGCAGAGGACTTCCGCACCTTTGCTCTCGGTGCGGCAGAACAAATCGGAAAAACGGTGATGAAGCTGAATCTGACGCATATCGATGCCGCACTTCACTCTTCCCCTCCAGGAGAGGCATTCACCGGTTTTCATTCTGTGCAGCAATACAGGGAATGGCTTCAGGAACTGGTCCAACCGGTACTTGCGGCAGTACGCAGTCAGTCGGAAACGCGAGATCCGGTCATCGGATTTGTCCTGGACTACCTCGATCATCACTATGGAGAAGATATTAATCTGAATCTCGTCGCAGACAAGTTGAATTTAACACCGGGGTACCTCTCCAGTATTTTCAAGGAAAAAACCAACATCAACTTTAGCGAATATCTGAATAATCTGCGGATTGAGCGGGCCAAGGAGCTGCTTGTGAATGTGGATCTGCGGATTCAGGATATCGCCACACAGGTGGGCTATCAGAATGTGAACTCATTCATCCGCATGTTCAAGCGTCGATATGGGCTGACCCCAGGAGAATACCGCAAGCGTCATGCGGGTGGTGACCCGTTCATCTCCTCCAGCCATGGTTAGACAGGCGTGATAGGGCAAGAACCGAAGATTGATAAATACACAAACGCCCGCTCGGAAGCGGGCATTTGTGTATAGTCTTGTCTACATTAGAATTTTAGACAGATGCACAAGGGCCATTGAAGGGATTCGCTGTTCTTCAGGAATATTCTCATAGAGAAGATGTTCTTTCCCTGCTTCAACCATTCGTTTGCGCATGGCAGCAATACGGCCTTTGCTGTGATCAATAAAACGAAAATCCACCTGTCGCAAATTTTGCATTTCGGTCAACCGCTCAAAAGCTTCTGCCTTTATCCCCTTATGTATCTCTTTCAGTCCCAGCACTTCCAATCCGTTCGCAGTCCACAGGCTCTCCATCTCTTGCAATGATTTCAAGAAATCCAGTTCAAGCTGCCGCAGATTCTTCATCTGTGAGAAGTCACACAGCCGCTCGATTTTGGGCAATGACAGATGCAGAAAGACCAGATTATGTAATGTCCCTAATGCTTCGATCTCGGTCAGATTCTTTACGGACGACAACCTTAGCATACGGATATTCGATTCAGCTAGTACTTCAATTGGATCATTCAATATACAATTATCGATAGCCAAATACTCGATCAACGGCAGATCCACAACAAAATCAAGCTGATCTATAACACAGTTCAGGACAAGGGTACTCAGTCGAATGCAGTCCTCGATGGGAGAAAGATCGGAAAATTTCCCGCTAAGTGCAAGGTAATTTAAGTATTTATAATTTCGGATGAAGTCCAGATTTTGCTTTTTGGGTGAGCGAATGTTCAGAAACTCCATCTTTTGCAACACACTAAGTACATTCAAATCCTGTGGCTGCTTGAGATCCAGCTGCAAAGCGACGACATGCTTTAAACCAGCGATTGTCTCCAGTAATTCTCCGCTATAACGCCCCTTCGCGTCTGTGTTGGATATAAACAAAATTAAATCCGGTCGTTTGGCAAACACATGTTCATCCAGTTTCCTCAGATCATGCAACTCGTCCAGCCCGACAACAAAGCTAATCGTCGCCCGATTCCGCAGTTGATTGATAGCATTGTCCATTTTATCCTCGCTCCAAGGAACTCCACTCATCGAAGCGGCCCAGGGCTCGTTCATTATTGGTCACCCTCCATTTTTCTGATATTAATCCACCTCTAGATTCCCTATAATTGTAAATCAAAAAGAACGAATTGTTGTCAATCAGTTGATTTTTTCGCCCATTCCCTATTCTTCCAGATCTCAGGATTATCAATAGCCTGATTTTCTCCACGCACAGTGGAATCATAGCTATCTTTCCCACTAGTATACCAATCAACAATAACTAACTTTCCATTCAAACTTTGTACAAGAAATTCAGTAGGTTCAGCAAAGTTACCTACATCCTTTTTAACACGTGCATCTAATTTAAAATAAAAAAAACTATTATCCCCTTCAATATACTCTACTTTTCCAGCACCGATATCAACGCCTGTCACCCGATTATGAGTGAGATTGTTCTTGAGGAATAAATCATATTGAGATGTAATTTTTTTTTGCGTATATTGTTTAAGGTTTTCATTGTCGATGTAGGTATCCAAATCAATATCCGTGCCGTTCCAAATCGCCTTGTAATACTCGGACAGAGCTTGGGCACACATTTGATAAGCCCTTTTAAAATCCACAGTAGATAGATCACCTTTATCTTCAGCTAAAAAATCGGACGCATCGTTTGATAAGTCTCCTTTTGTACCCGTCGGAATTTGTGTGTTTTTAGCATCCTTCGCATGAATATCTCCCGCAACAACAGCAGTGTCATCTTCGTTTGTACTAGTATTAGTCTGTTCGCAAGCGCTAAGGGTAAATAAAACTACTAATAAAAGATAAGCACGTTTCATTCCTTTTCCTCCAGTAAACATAGAGTTGATTGTCGACAATCGTTGAGGCTGAATTTGACGCATATGGTGAGCGAGCTCGCGCCAGAAGTTTCTTACTCATCTATTTTAAGGGTATTTGTACGAAAAACCATATAAATTCACACAAAAGAAAATGAGGAGAGCCCGCTCCTCGGAAAATGAACTGAACCCCCGCACGGCTTCATGCGAGGGTTCAGTTCATTTCAAGAAGAAGGAGCTTAGCGTTTCATCTACTCTACATGAAAATAATCGAAATCAACAAACCCTCCGGTGGACTTGGTCGCATAGTTGAACAATGCAAAGCGGTAGCCCATAAAGTGTGGCAGCGTATAAGACATCTGTAGCGTGTTGCCGATCGATGTCCAGTTGGTGCCATTCAGACTATAAGCGAAGTAGGCTTTGTCCGTCTGATTCGTAAAATCGCAGATCACACGGAAATATACTTTGTTTTGATTCAGCGGCACGCTTGCCACCTCGGTCATCGTTCCAGAGCCGGCATTGGCCATGACGATGGATTTGGCATTCCCTGACATCTTCACGCCGACGAAGCCGTACCTGGCTTGAAAAGCGGCAAGACCGGCATAGTCGCCGTCCTTCATGCCAGCCGTTTCCATCGCTACCGTACCTGTGCTTTTCGGTCCAAACGTTCTTTGGGTCAGCGTATTGCGGGCCGCCAGAATGCTGGAACTTGTTTTGCCTGTTGTGAGTCTCATGAAACCGGGACGTTGGGTCAGCGACCAATTTACCGGGTCTGGATTGTGATTCCACTGCCAGAATTTCGCAAGACTTGCGCTTGTCCCTCCAGCAGAAGCAGTCGTTGAGAAGGAAACATCATCTACATAAAAATTCATGAGATCATTGCTTGCATCCGGGTTCGCGCTGTAAGGCGTCTCAAGGAATACAAAGGTCTGCGACAGGTCCGCATTGGCCGGAACGGTGTACGTTCCCTGAATCATGCCCCATTGTCCCTTGGTCAGCGTCGCGCTGCCCATGATGGAAATGCCTGTGTAGCTCGGCCCATTCTGAATACTGAAATTAAACGTTTTGGTTGCAGGTCCCGTAGTATATTTCACTATGGCCGAGAAAGTATATACGCCACCCGCCGTTACTTTGCCGGTAATCACTTGTTTCACACCCGCAGCCGTCTGTTGTCGGCCACTGACAAGCAGGCTTTTGGAACCCCCAGCATACTCTGAAGAGGTTGCTGCGATCGATGCTGTATTGTTGCTGGTCCATGGACTCAGGCTGGCATCTTCGAAACCGCCGTTAACTAATAACGGTTGTACTGAACCCGAGCCTGTGCCCGAGCCGGTATTAAATTCATCAGAACCGTAGATCTTTTTGGCCGGATAGCCATCCACAGGAACATTCATCGTCAGCGGAACCTTGCCATTCACTCCAAAAACAGGCCAGTTATCCGACCATGTTACCGGAACGAGATAAGGAATACGTCCGACTGCCCCGCTGTCTCTGAACAACATTCCGTACCAGGAACCTGAAGCCGTGTCTACAATGCCTCCCTGAGCAATGCCAGAATCCCTTAAAACAACGCGGCCTGTATAATTACCTGTCAAACTGTCCGCGCGATAGGCAATCTGGACACGCCCTTCTCCTGTAGGCCAGGCAATCAGGAAAACATAATACTTTCCATTGATCTTCTGAATGTGGGCCCCTTCAGCCTTCACAATGAAATTCGAACCGGCCACATTGCTGGCGTTGGCAATAAGGACCTGATTCAGGCCGCCCGCTTTGACAACTGTCGCCTCCGCATTAAGCTCAACGATGCTGATCTTATCAGTACCATGCACCAGAAAGGTCCGTCCGTTGTCAAAAAGCAGTGAAGCATCGTGATAATAACTGCCCAATGTGGATATTGTCCAAGGGCCTGTCTCTATATTACTAGTTTTATAGATATAGGTTTTGCCCGTAGAGAGCGAGCCAAAGGCAACGTAATAGATACCATTGTTATATCTCAGGCTGCTTGCCCAAGAGCCTCTTCCATATTCATTCTTTCCGTTGTTCAGGTTATGAGAGTCGGTATTTGCGTACGTATCATACACATAATTCACGATTTCCCAATTCACAAGATCGTATGATTTCATGATGGGCACACCTGGACTCATATGCATCGTGGTGCTCGTCATATAATACGCGTTGCCTACCCGAATTACGTCACTGTCTGGTACATCGGCATGGATCACCGGATTGCTGAACGTCGTAGCCGCTGAAGCAGGAGCAACTGGAATCGCCATCACAAGCAGCGGGAGAACCAGTAAAAACATGCCTATCCTTCTCAACATTTGCATTGCCTCCTGATCATTTCATGGAATCATTGCAACAAATGCCGCGCTGATCTTTCGGATCTAACCATTGATCACAAGGAATACTCCATATAATCCACATACGCATCCCATGTCCCATTATCTGTGGTTACAACCAGTTTGACCTCCTGCGGTCCAGTTGCATGGGTGATGTTGGACAAGGTTTGAACCGTAGGCTGAGTTCCGGTGAAATAAAAGGAACCATGTGTTACGCCGCCAATCACCAGATCCACTCTCGCTGTACTGCTGTTATTGGAGGCTCCACGCACCGAGAATTGATGGGTTGGGTTGCCAAAATACTGATTATACGCCACAGCATCCTGATTGGCATATAAGGCTACCCCGTTAAAAGGGGAACTGATCGTTCCCGCATATGAACCACTAAGCGTCATACTCTCAGCTTCAACCTTGGTCACCGGATTGCTGGATGTGTTGTTGCCAAACTGCCAGTAATCCAGATTGAACAGGTTAGCGCCACCTGTGCCCGTGAATACCAGATACAATCGGTGTACACCTGTGGCATTATTCACGGTGGTTTGAACTTCCTTCCAGGTTTGTGCACCACCCGTTGAAGTTACATTAAGCGTGCCCACAAGCGGACCTGTCGCGCTGTCGAGACGAATTTCGATTTTGCCGCCTACGGTTGAAGCGACATTGGCTTTGAAGGTACTAGCGACTGCAGAACCAAAGTCCACGTTACCCAAAGCGATCCAGTCGCCATTATGAATATTCGTAACATTCTGGTTGCTGAACGGTCCACCGCTAGCCTGAGTCGCCTCGGTTGTGATTCCCGCTTGCCATCCAATTGTCTCAGCCTCCACCCTGTTATACGGGTTCAGATTGGCGATCTGCGAGACGCCCGCCATATTGCCCTGCACCTCCTGAATCGTACCATCGGCATTATGCACCAGCCTGTTGATATTCGGCGAACGGTATCCTTTGCCATCACCATGCTGAGCTTTACTCACCGTTTGGGCATGGTACACGGTGTACCACTGGTTGTTGAAATTAAATACAGCATGGTGATTGTTCCCACCAACACCGAAGAAGGCATACGGATTTTTCAAAAAATGACCTTTGTACGTAAACGGACCCATCGGATTGTCACTTACCATGTAACCAATCTCTCCTGCCGGATAAGCAGGCGGGTGTGTACCGGAAAAGTTAATGCAGTACGAGTAATAATATTTACCATTGTACTTATGAATCCCCGAGTCCTCGAACAAATAGGGTGCATCAATCATGACCGCACTTCCAACAACACTCGTCATGTTGTCTCCCAGTTTGAGAACACGGGCCGTTTTGGGATTCGCGATGGACGCCGGATCGGAATTATTCGGAATGCCTCCACCGACATACAGGTATCCTGTCCCGTTATCATCAACCAGCACAGCCGGGTCAAAAAGCCATGTCACGCCGGACATGCCTGGCGTACCGTGTGTTACCAGCGCCTTGCCAAGTGGGTCGCTCCAAGGTCCAATGGGTGAATCCGCTGTAAGCACACCAATGCCTGATGCACTATTTGCAAAATAAAGGAAGAATTTATCCTTTCCTGCTATATTTTTTTTGGTAGCGGCTGGAGCCCAGGAGCCCCACGCCCATTTGGCAATACCTTTACCGTTATTGGCATTATTGTTGCCTGCCACCGGAATGGCCCCATGGTCTGTCCAATTCACCATGTCGGCAGAGGATATGACTTGAACTTTGTTCAGCATGCTAAAGTCATTCTCTTTAACCGTACCATTACTGTTGTAGGCATAGGCATCACTTGACATGTAAATGTAAACTCGGCCGTTGTGTACCAGCACACTGGGGTCAGCTCCCAATTTATGATCCATGAGTGGGTTCGCGTTTCCAGGAAGCTTTGCGAGAGGCTGATTGGCAGCATGGGTGAATCCCATAGGCAAACCACTAAATAACAGAACAAATGCTAACAAGAATACCAATCGTTTTCGAATCATTCACTTTTCCTCCAATTTGAATTGAATTTGTGTTAAAGACATGAATCTGAATCACTCACCTCTTTTCTGTGCAGATTGCCTCCTGGAAAAGCGTTAGCATATATGGTTTAAGCCGAGCCACTCGCAACCTGTTTTGCAAGGTTCACCATGACTCAGACACCAACCCTTGAATAAAACAAAAGACAGAAATCAGACCAAGTCATATAATTACTCCGGTTGTCCTATGGAAACGCTTTCAATACGATAGACTAAGAACGTTTTTAATCCGAAGTAAGGAGTGTTTTATGTAATTTTTTTCTATATATAGCAGTTTTTCCTTTATTTACAGACATCATATCATACTTTATTCAATATACAACTAATTTTTCTGCATTATCCTCAAATTTTTGGATGTGGTGTCGATGAAGATCCTCTCGTTCTCTTCTCATTTGTCCTTCCTCCATTTATGATAGAAAGAGACTACTGGAGAATCAGTTACGGAGGCTGTATCACTATGAAATCTGCCAAACGCATGAATTATTTTAAAGAGGGAATTTTCACCCGTTTGCTTGAGATGAAGCGACAACGACTGGAGAATGGCGAACCTGTCATTGATCTTAGTGTAGGCACACCTAATATTCCTCCGGCACAACATATTATTGACGCTCTAGTTGAAGCAGCAATGGACACCCGGAACTATATTTACGCCATCAATGATCAGAGCGAGCTGTTGCAGGCTGTCAGCGAGTGGT
Organism: Paenibacillus hebaui; assembly: GCF_051934385.1. Taxonomy (NCBI): domain Bacteria; kingdom Bacillati; phylum Bacillota; class Bacilli; order Caryophanales; family Paenibacillaceae; genus Paenibacillus; species Paenibacillus hebaui. The sequence continues at coordinate 5,277,955 of NZ_CP196836.1, forward strand.
ACCAAACAAGGTACCAGGTGCAGCTGAACCCCATGACCGAAATCTGCTCATTGCTTGGTTCCCAGGAGGGATTGGCACATATATCCCTGTCCATTGTGGATGAAGGGGATGTCGTGCTTGTTCCCGATCCCTGTTATCCAATTTTCGCGGATGGACCCTTACTGGCGGGAGCTGAATTGTACTACATGTCGCAAAAGGAAGAGCATGGATATGTCATTCAACTTCAGGACATCCCGGAGGATATCGCACACCGGGCCAAATTCATGCTGGTGTCTTATCCCAACAATCCCACGACAGCGATGGCACCGGAGCAGTTCTACGTCGATTTGATTGCATTTGCCAAGAAATATGATATTATCGTTCTCCATGACAATGCCTATAGTGAGCTTGTGTTTGATGGACAAGCGTGTGGAAGCTTTCTTTCGTTTCCCGGGGCGATGGATGTGGGCGTAGAATTCAATTCCTTGTCAAAAACCTATGGGTTGGCTGGGGCGCGGATCGGCTTTTGCGTGGGTAACCCGGATATGGTATCCATGCTAAAAAAATTAAAGTCCAATATGGACTATGGCATGTTCCTGCCACTCCAAAAGGCTGCCATTGCGGCAATTACCGGAGATCAGACGGAGGTCGATCGGGTGAGGGCCATCTACGAGGAGCGCAGAAACATTCTGTGCGAGGGCCTGAGTCGCTTGGGATGGAAGATCGCGAAACCCGAAGCTACGATGTTCATCTGGACGCGAATTCCTGCTCATTATGATACGTCGGAACAGTTTGCCATGGATCTGGTCACCCAAGCAGGGGTTATCGTAACCCCCGGAAGTGCCTTTGGACCTTCAGGCGAAGGGTATGTTCGATTGGCGTTAGTTCAGGATCTTGAGATGCTCCACCAGGCTTTGAAGTTTGTGGAAGACTCGGGTATCCTCAATTAGCGATTTACACAAACGAACCATCGTATAATCACCAAATTTATTCAACGGTTATAGAGGGAGCCATTAGGCTCTCTTTTTTCGTGCCTTAACTCTCCTCTCCATCTATCGAAATGCAGCCCAAATTCCGACATATTACATAAGAGCTAATCAGCTCATTCATTACGAATTTCGGGGGAGATGGCACATGTCACAGCTTGCTAAAAAGAAGAGATCCAGATCATCAAGCATCGCTAACACTTTGTCCATGGTGTTGTTAGTCATTATCGTTGTCGTCTTTTCTATTCTGGGAACGTTTATGTTTTCCAGTACTCGCAGTATCCTTATCAAGCAGCAGGAATCTATGCTTCAGACCAAGACACAAGCCATCGTCAGTGAATTCGATGCACTGTTTAAGGAAAAAGGTTCACTTGTCAAACAGATGTCTACGAATAATCTATTCAAACAATATATTGAAACAACGGAGCCCGAGACAGTAAAAACGTCAGAATATGCCGCAGAAACGCAAGCCACACTGGCAGCCATTGTTGCGGCCGAGCCTTCCTTTGCAGACGCGTGGGTGGCAGGTGTATCCGGCAAAGGGTTCTGGTTCCAGAATGACGGTGTATCATCTGATTCCGCGTTTGATATTCAGGATCGTCCATATTACAAACCGGCAGTCGCAGCAGACGGCTTGTATTACTCCGATCCGTATGCAGATATTGCTTCGGGAAATGTGCTGATGGGTATCTTCTATCCAATTAAGGATGACAGCGGGGAATTAATCGGGTTTGTTGTGGCTGATATTGCGTTTAAGGACATTCCTGCCATTATGCAAAGCTACACGCTCGGAAGTACAGGGTACTCCATCCTCGCATCCAAAACCGGAGATATTCTGTATCATCCGGATCAGGATAAAGTGCTGAAGGAAAAAATTACGGATAGCCCGGGTGATCTCGGGGAAATCGGACAGAAAATGATTGCTGGTGAATCCGGTGTACAGCTGATTAACGATAATGGGGAAAATCGTTATATCGGGTATGCCACCAGCAAAGATACGGGATGGGCTGTAGGTTTAACCATTTCTGAGCATGAAGTGCTCGAGGAATTGAGAGCCTTTACCTGGATTACCATTGGTGGCTTTGTTGTAGCTGCGATCATGCTCGTTGTAATTAGTTATATCACGCTGCGTTATCTGCTCAAATCTATACCAAAACTGCTGGAGAAAATCAAACGGGTTGAGCATGGCGATCTGACCGTTCAGTTTGATACCACATCCAACAATGAGATTGGACAGATATCACAGGGAATGTCCAACATGGTGCAAAAAATTCAGGGCATGCTCCAGATGGTGGGAGGCACCGCCCAGGTCTTGAATCAGTCCTCCAAGGATCTGCAATCCATCTCTTCCAGAACAGCTATAACGATGAATGATACCGCGACAGCGATCAATGAAATTGCGAATGCAACCAATTATCAATCCATCGAGTCAGATAACATTTTACAAAAAACCGGATCACTTTCGGGCCAAATCGACGAAATCTCAAGTGACTCCAAAGCGATGGAGACCAAGGTACAGGCTTCAGCAGAACAAAGCGCACGAGGACTTGACGTATTGGATCAGTTATCCAAATGGGCTGAGGAAAACCAACATTCCACACAGGCGATGTCATCGATTATTCATGATATTGATCTGAGTCGTAATGAAATCTCCGGCATTGTGGATACCGTTCACCAAATTGCTACGCAAACCAATCTGCTCGCACTTAATGCTTCCATTGAAGCTGCACGTGCAGGGGAACAAGGACGAGGCTTCGCCGTTGTTGCAGGAGAGGTCCGCAAACTGGCAGAGCAGACTGCGCTGGCAACACAGGAAATCAGCAAGAAGGTTCGCGAGATTGAGGATAAAACGACGGTATCTGTTGAGCATACTGCACACGGCCTGGAAATTGCTGAAGGAAATGCCAAGTCCGTCGAAGATACCAAACAGGTATTTTTCAGTATTAACAGGGATTTGGAAGAGTTAAGATTACGCATGATTCAGATCAGCAACAACACCTCCAATGTTCACAAGCATAAAGATGAAATTGTACAGGCACTTGAGATTATTTCATCCACCACCGAGGAAAATTCAGCCTCCACCGAAGAAGTCAGTGCCAGCACACAAGAACAATTGGATAGCATCGAACAGGTTGCTGAATTATCTCAACAACTGAGCCAGTTGTCCAAAAAACTTCAGGATGAATTAAATCAGTTCCAGATCGAGTCCTAGTGTCAAAAATCGCCTAGATCGACAAATAAAATAAGTGAAGAAAAGCCCGCCATATAAGCGGGCTTTTCTCATTCCAAATCATGTTCTGTGTCTAAGAACTACGCTTTTATTTCATCGACCTGCGCCAGTTGGAACGATACATCAGATAGAGGAAATACGGCGTTCCAATGATCGCAATGAGTATTCCTGATGGGATCTCTGTAGGTGCCATGACCGTTCTGCCGATCGTATCGGCCAGCACCAGCATGACGGCGCCGGCCAATGCAGATAAAAACATCGAACGTCTTAACTTATTCCCCGTCAGTAGGCGAACCATATGTGGTGCAATCAGACCGATAAAACCGACAGTCCCTACACAAGCGACTGCTCCTGCTGCCAGTAACACTCCCGTGGTCATGGCCAGTAATCGGGTACGACGTACCCCCAGTCCAAGTCCTGATGCACTATTGTCGTCGAATACCAACAGTTCGAATCTGCGAGCCAGCCACCAAGCCACCGGAACCAGTATAACTAAAAAGATACCGATAGTCTTTACCTGATCCCAGGTACGGGCATAGGTACTTCCGGTCAACCAAATATATCCGCTGCTGCCGTATACTGCACCACGTACAATCAGAATCTGAATACCTGCTCCAGCAATGGCAGACATCGCAATCCCCAGCAGGACAACCGCAGACGGGTTCAGCCCTTTCTTCCATGAGAGAGAGAAAACAATCACTGCGGCGATGGCTGCACCGATAATTGCCGCTATGGGCAGCAAATATCCCGGAAGACCCGGCCATAGAATGATGACCATCATGGCTCCAAGTCCTGCGCCAGAGGACACACCAACGATTGAAGCATCTGCCAGCGGATTGCGTACCGCCATCTGGATGAGCACACCGCTGATCGCCAGTGCAGCCCCCGCACCTGCGGCAACAAGCGTACGCGGAATTCGAAGCTGAATCAACGCGGAGAACAGTCCATCCGATTGGAATAGACTCGGCAACAGATCCGCCAGCGGAATTCGCATGCCGCCAAACATTGTACTGAGCAAGATCAGCACCACAGTTATGATCGAAAATAATACAGCCATCGGGCCGAATGCAAAACGACGTAAAGGCGCGCCTGTGCTCATTGAAGTGGACATGCCAGACCCGTTCGCTGCTTTCATACGTGTGAGTACAAGCCAGATCAGCCACGGCGCACCAATGATTGCCATTACAGCGCCTGTCGGCAGCTCCATGCTGGAGTTATGCACCATTTTGGCGAGTACATCTGCACCAACCAGAAGAGCCGCTCCCCATATAAAAACGCCGGGTAACAGTAATCGGTTGGAACGTACGCCACTTAATCGCACCAGATGAGGCGCTACCAGTCCCACGAAGCCAATCGGCCCGATTACACTGACGATCACCGCAGCCAGTAATACTGCGATAATTAACCCACCGGCACGAGCCAGTCCAACCTTTTGTCCCAATGAGGACGCCGTTGATTCATCCAGCTCCAGCATATCCCACTGTCTGGACAAGATTAGCGCGAGAATGGTGATGCCAACCACCCAAGGCCAAGCATAAGTTACACCGCTCCAGTCATTCTGGACAAGTGTTCCGGAACCCCAAAGAAACAGTCCTTGCGTTTCCATGGAGAAAAAAATATGTAATGCGCTTGTAAATGAACCAAGCACCATCGATATAATCATACCGGACAACGCAAGTCGAACCGGGCTTGATGTGCGGCCTCCGCCCATGAAATAAGCTGCAAATGCCGCAAGCAAACCGCCAAGAGCTGCGAATAAAAAAGGCGACTGACTGAGCACACCCGGAAAGAGAATGGCTCCCAGCACCACGATAAAGTATGCTCCTGCATTAATACCCAGCGTGTCTGACGCAGCAAGCGGATTACGGGTAATGGTCTGCAGCAATGCTCCCGCAACAGCGAGCGCCCCTCCCGCAATAATGCCGATAACCGTACGTGGCATACGCAAATCCCAGATCATATTATGCTCTAATGTATTCTGTCTGCCCGTAAGTGCGTCCCATACGGTGTGTAATGAAATGGCTGCCTCTCCATAACAAAGGCTTACAAAAAAAAGCACGATGAGAGCGGTTAGACCGCCCCCATATATGCTTATTGTGCGCCAGTTCATAGCTGGCCTAGTTCCCTGAACCGAACTCATTTGGTAATCGCCTCAACAACCCCATCAACCAACACTTTGGAGGAGATCGGTCCACCAAATGTCCATGTAGTGCTGTCCAGTTGGTATGTGCGGTTTTCCTTCACAAAGTTGAGTCCTTTCCAAACCGAGTTATCTTTCATGGCTGTGCCAAAAACGTCATCGTCTGGCTGCGTAATATAAATGAAGTTGCTGTCCTTTACATCGGATAATGATTCAATTCCCACAGTGGAGAAACCATACCCTTCCAGCTTGTCAGGCTGCCAATCGTTAACCATGCCGATTTTGCCCAGTGTGCCGATTACAACCGAGTTATCGGTAAACATACGCAGACTGGCCGCATTTTGATACGTGAATGCCTGTGTCAGAGCAAAGTGGAAATTTTCTTTCCCCGCAGCAGCCAGTTTTTCTTTGGCTTCTACATAATGCTGATCAAGTTCATCCAGTACTTGCTTCGCTTTGTCCTCTTTACCAAGAGCCGTTGCGATGTTATTAAATATCTCTGTCATTTTGTCATAATTATAGCCATCGCCATCATACGGGTCGAATTCAATCGTTGGTGCAATCGCATTAAGCTGATCGTAGACCGCATTATTATTATCTGCATTAGCAATGATGAGGTCTGGCTTCAACGCAGCAATGGCCTCCAGATTCGGCTCACTACGCGTTCCAATATCTGTCACACTGTCATCTAACGCTGCTTCGGATGTGACATAGAGTTTATAGTTAGCGTTATCTGCATTACCTACAGGTTGAACGCCCAGTGCAACCACATCTTCGGTATATGTCCATTCCAATGTAACAACACGCTCTGCCGGCTTGTCCAGCTTAAGCTCCCCGCGTTTGTGTTTTACCGTCACAGGACCAGCTGTCTCTTCAGCCGGAGCACTACCTGAATCAGTATTCTTATTTGTATCTGTAGTACTATTGGCTTTACCGCATCCTGCCAGAACCAGTACAAACGCCAGCATGATTAGAAGTCCGTTCAACCCTTTTTTCATATCTCTTTTCTCCCCTGTTTATATGTATTTATATGATAACAATTATCATTATCACTATTGGATTATCCCGTAGGAATGCAAATTTGTCAATTCAAAAGAGTTATTATGTTCACTTAAAAATTTCATCCGTCACTCTATGAACAGAAGAAAATGAAAGAACCCGTGTTCAACACGGGCCCCCTTAACTGTTATTCAAGAGAGGATGGCCACCGTATAATTCGCCATACTCCATTCTTTTATTTTTAACTCAACTGCATCGTTGTGATACATGTATCATCTTTTTCATATGTAGATAGCTGTGTCTCTGCAACCTTACCATCGTGCACCACACGAATGAGGTATGACTTGTCTCTAGCTAACCAAAAATCCATAAAACCATTGGAACCGGCCTTCATCTCAGCATCTTTCATGAGCGTATTCCCTTCGGAGTCATGGATCGTCACTATAAACTTCTTGTTTTTCATTTCGCCCTGGCATCCGGTCAGGCTATGGATGGCACAAGGATGAGTCTGCTCCACATAGGGAGCAATGGAAAGAAAAAACTCATTTTCAGGCAAGTCGTAGGCTGTCGTTACGTTACCTCCATCTGTGACCATTAACTGGGTGGAATTAATGGAGGCAGATTCCGGTGTCTCTTTGCCTGTGCTGATATCTTCTACCCATTTTTTGATATTGGGCGCTTCGGCGTGACCCGCTTCCTCTCTCCCCACATTTTCAGCAATCAAATAGGCTCCCAACACAATTACAGCTACAAAACTGGCAATGATCCATATTTGTTTTTTCATCTGGAATTTATCTCCTCGTCCGTTTTGGTTTATTATAATGGAGAATGAATCATCATGGGGTTAAACCGCATGGAATTCACCATATATTCACATATATGTATGTCAAGTCTCTTTTTGAACGGTTGTAGCAACGATGTGTCTAACCTAGTCTAACTTGAGGAGCAGGAGGAGTTTTCATTGAAATGGTACCGTGTACATAAAGAAAAACATAATACTACACATTCCATCGACTGGAACGGATTGGTCCCGAAACATATTGCCATAATGATGGATGGAAATGGAAGATGGGCTACGCGAAGAGGGTTGCCTAGGAGTGCCGGACATTATGCAGGAATGCAGACGATGCGGGAAACGATAAGCATGTGCCATAAAAACGGGATCGCCTCTCTCACGCTGTACGCCTTCTCTACGGAAAACTGGAAAAGACCCAAGGAAGAGGTCGACTACATCATTAGTCTGGTGGTCGAATTTGTACAGGATGCAACGGTTCAGGAACTGAATCAGAATAATATCAAAGTGAATTTTATTGGTGATATCTCGAAATTCCCAGAAGAAACACAAGAAGCAATGCGCAAAGTGGTGGAACTAACCCAAGCGAACAGCGGGATGGCTGTTTACTTTGCGATGAATTATGGAGGAAAAAATGATGTTGTACAAGCCATCAAATCGTACATTGAAGACAACAAAGAAACCTCGGAAATCTCCGAGGCAGAATTCGAAACGTTTTTGTATACCGGACAAAATCCTGCCCCAGATCTGCTGATTCGAACAAGTGGAGAGAAGCGATTGAGCAATTTTCTATTGTGGCAAGCTGCCTATGCCGAGCTATGGTTTACGGATGTGATGTGGCCGGACTTCAATGAACAATTATTATATGAATCCATCCAGGATTATCAGCAACGTAAGCAAAGAGCATTAGACGATTAGCGAGTTACTTCAATTTCGTTTCAGTCGATGATCCACTTAACTTAAATGCATCATAAACCATGGTTTGATGAGAGGAAGAACAGTATGGGGCTGCATCGCTTGTGTGTGGTCCATGTTCTCTCCCTTGATCAATTCAACGTTCCATCCGAAGCTTTCAAGGATCTCCTTGTTCTTTTGCAACCTTCCAGCAATATCCACGGTCACATTTCCAAACTTTTCACCATATACTATTGTATCTTTCTCACCTGCAAAAGCTAACCTCGGGATACTCAACTGATCTTGAATGAGTTCGTCATCAAAATCCAATAAACTTTGGTACATGCTGACAAATTGTTTGGTTTGAGCCGGATCAATTTTGATTTGAATGTTGTCCCAGTTGACCTCTTCCGGGCATAGTTGCTCCGAGTTCTTCGAGCCTTGTCCTTCTTGTTCATGTTCCAACTTCCCATGTTGCTTCAATCCTTCTTCATATGTCTTTGTGGTAACAACCCGCATTTCCTCATACGGTCCTTCGTATGGCGGGAATCCGCCCATAATGAGACTTTCGAGTCGATTGGTTCGAATGGCGACCTGCAACCCGACAAGCGCCAGCCAAGAGTATCCATAATAACTGAATTGATTCACATTCATTTGATCTGCAATTCGCAACAAATCCTGAGCTATATATTCGGGCGTAAAATGATCCGGATAAGGATGTGCCATATAGTGACCTTCATAATCAAAATGCAGGATCTGAAATTCATCCGAAAGTCCGTCGATAAATTTTGCGCCCAATTCAGGATCAACTCCCCATAATTTCAAGGTTTCGGCTTCCTGTCCGATTACAGACTTTTTGACTATGGGCAGCATAATGACTTTGCGATCGGGATTTCCGGTTAGACCCACTTCCAGCATCGAGCCGTTTTGCATTTTAATCATTTTCTTCAATTGCACCACTCCTTTGCTGTCATGCCTCAGAGTAAAACATTCATTATGTTTTTTTAGACTGTCCCTGTTTTATCCAAAGCTTCCTCTTGCATAAGTATCTTGTCCAGCTTGAACGTGACGACGGTCCTAATCTCAGTGACCTTTATACTTCGGTAGCTACCAGCACCGTGATTCTCTTACCAAACTTTGGGGCTTGGCTTCGGAAAAGGAGAGAGCAGCGGTGATGTCTTTTAGCTTCATCGCCCCGCCGCTCTCCAGCCCCCGATAATTCAGACTATCTTTTTGAATAAATAGACTTATTGACTGGATAAAAGACATAAACTTTTATTTTCATGCTGACATAAACTATATTGAGAATCGGAATTAAGGAGTCAGTTTTAGTATTGTCACAGTCGTATTTAAATTGTTATGCAACTGTGCAGGAGTTGCATTCGCATTTACCAGCTGAATCGTCGTCGGAACTGTTGTGACGGTAATAATAACTTCAGCAGATATGGGTCCTCCTCCATTACCCGTGAAAGGTACTGGTGTTATGGGCGTTCCATTCACTGTGAGGTTAAAATCAGCATCGCCCTGATTATGAATGGTGAAAGAGATAAAGTAACTTCCTGTTTCATTGATTGTTATCGTTGAAGATGGTGGCACAAAGGTGAATGCACCTCCAACATTAGCCAAAACCCCGGTTAAAGTTATGGGTGAGTTTCCTGGAACTGTGTCAGTACCTGGGCCGGGATCTGCTCGGAAAACACTCAGGAAATCGGATATTCCAGCCCCGGCTGGGCCAGTTGCACCGACTATTCCTGCAGGGCCTGCGGGACCCACTGGTCCGATTGGGCCAGCTGGACCGACTGCACCCACAGGGCCCACTGCTCCGATCGCGCCTGCTGGACCGACTGGTCCTGGTATACCAGGAATTCCTTGCAGTCCGACTGGCCCGGGTATCCCTTGAGCGCCAGTCGCCCCTTTGGGACCGATCGGTCCTGGTGGGCCAGGAATCCCTGGAGAGCCTTGCGGTGCATGAACAACAACTTTAGGTTTAACCTTTACCACCTTAACCCTAACACCACAATGCAAATGTTTTTTGAATTTACGTCTACAAATACGTTTCCCATGACGATTTAACATTGAACTCACCTCCGTGATATTTCTCCACATACTATGTGTAATCATCACGGGGGGGCATAGACAATCAACTATAATTCAGAAAATTATAGTGCCCATTCTGGGAAAAGTTGTCTATATTAAACGATTAATTTACATCTCATTCTTCTCTAGTTCACTGTCAAACTCCCCACCATTTCAGTTTTTTTGTATATATTGAATTACATCAGGAACCACAGGGGAACATCGCGTCAATACTTCTTCTAAATTCCATTCAGCTACCATAATCTTTGGCTTCTTCAACAGAGCCAAAGATTAGTTCCCAAAAAAAGAGAACATGCAAACAGCGCACACTAGAAGTAGACGGTACACGCTGTTTGTATGTTGTGTGAATATATCGACGTTGTTATCTACAAGTGTACATCTATGTCAATTACAATTTGGATTGTTAAATCACATAAATAAGTGTTCATATTTTCGAATCTGGGATCTTAAAATTTGTGCAACTCTCCCCAGATCTTGATCATGTTGTTCAATGAATTGTATAACTGAAGATCGATCGAATTGAAGATTTGTTTCCAGCGCACGTGCTTGTTTTGAAAAATCACTACTAAATGGCTTTGCCTTAATTTTACGCAACGCAATACTTGTTGGCATGCTTAGCGGATAGTCTGTTGTATCTGACAAAAGGCTTAGACCATGATCAAATAGTGGACAAAGTCTATATCCGTTAGGACCGTGTATAAATGCAATATTATTCAAGTGTCGGTCTTCATTCAGCAGAATAGCATCCAGTGGTAACATTATTGAGAAGTACTCTAGCGTATCTAATTTCAATGCATCCTTGAGAAACTCAACAACTAAAAGCACTGAATCCCGTGTGCTCTTTCCTTCCTGTAAATCATCAAATTTAACGCCATAACTCTCCAAAATACGATGCAAAGTAATGATACTCTCTCCCGGTTGCAGAAAATCTTCTGAATAACAACCCGGATATTCAACGTTATCCTCAATCAGAACACATTGTGTATAAGGAACTATAAGTCGTGATGGAATATTAGATTGATTAATTAACTCGAATGCTACCCACTCCGCCAGCCCTTCATAACCAAATTTATTAGCTTTTCCCCACTTATTTTCAATTTTCCATTTTAATTGATCACCCTTGCTGCTACTGACAAAAGTCTTACGAGAATCCTTGCTCACCTGCATAACGGGGATGGACATCAGCACAAGACAACTCCTCATTAGAAAATCGAATCCAGACATAATCATCATATAATACGCCATGTGTTTGTTTTACGATCTCCGAAGCTACATAATCATTCAGACCCAATGATTGCAAAATTTTATCAGCATGGTGCCTGGTGCGAGGGAAACATCTTGATTCAAAATAATCCAATACATCCCCTACGGTCACCTTGGGCTTGTTTGGAAAAGGAAGAAAAACAGGCAAAACACTTTTATCTTGCCATACGTCAACCGTCTGATTGCTATAATCCAGTTTAACCTTAGCAATCACTCGATCATGCTCCAAAACCTCAAACTCAAGAGGAGAAGATATGAATTTGTTCATTTTTTTCATCTGCTACCTCCCATACGGATCTGTCATATTTTATTGATTAGATTATAACATTACTTCAACTTGTATTTCATTTCCTTACTGCGCTATTCACTGAAAAAAAGCCCGATGCATGTTCGAGACATTCTCGACACAGATCGGGTTTCTTGTTATAACATGTTAACTCTTCTGCGTATGCAGTTTTACTGGTTTGAAATAGCCTTGTTCTTCTCAAAAAAACGGGCATTATGGGACGATACCCCTGCCATACCCGAAGCGGTCGGTTCCAGATACAGCTTAGCGCTGTTCACTGCTAGGACGGCATCGCTAAAAGCTCCGGCGATCAGCCGAACTTTACTCTCATAGGTGATAAAATCGCCAGCTCCAAATACGCCTGGAATGCTTGTGCGCATTCTTGGATCAACGGATACACCGTAATCTTCCCGCTCCAGTCCCCACTGTACAAGATTGCCAAAATCACGATCGTAGCCATGGCTTACGACGACTTCATCCACTTCTACTTGCTTGATCTCCCCGTTCTCTACATGGACGAGTTCAACCAGGTCTATTTTGTCTCCTGCACCGTATAAGCGAGATATGCTGTAAGGTGTCATGACTTGAGCAAAAGCTTTCATCTGGGCAACAGGCAACTCATGTCCGGCAAATTCATGACGTCGGTGTACCACAATAACTTCCTGCGCCAAATCAGCCATTTCATTCGCCCAGTCAACCGCCGAATCACCGCCGCCCGAGATCAGGACACGCTAAAAACACACTACTGCTCCCACCTTTGGGACCCATGAAACGGTAACGATTGTGCTCCACGCGCAGAACAAGCACGGTTTTATTCCCAATGGCCTGTGCGATTTGTTCTCTGGCTTGTTTGGCTTTCTCGTTGAATTCAGCAAGAGCTTGGGCGGACTCTGCCTGCTTGTCGAAGATCGCTGCCAATTTTGGCATTGCTTCGTCCATTTCAGCGTTGGCATCCAATGCCACCGTCGGAGCAATTTTGGAAAGTTCATCATATACGGATTGCTCCATACCAGCGCCCATCGTAACAATCATATCCGGGGACAGCGCAAGCAGTTGCTCATAATTGTATTGATACTGCTCCGATTGAACCATTTGTACTGTATGTTCTTCAAAATAGGGGGCACGATACTCCGGCTCAATCTCCGGTACAAACGCAACCATCTGGGGCTTAACCCCCATTTCGATCAAATATTCGGCATAGATGGAATCCATGACAAGCATATTTTGAGGTTTTACAGGAATGGTAACGTCTCCAAACAGATCCCGAACCACCTTCGTTGCATTCGTCCCTGTATCTTCTGATATTGCGTCTGCTTCTTTCTCTGAACCACTGGAAAAAGCCGCTAGCACCAGACTAAGTACCAGCAGCATAACATTCAAACGGGTAAATCTTCGTGACATGATGTACTCTCCCTTTTGCGATATTGATAATGATAATTATTATCAAATACTATCAAATCGGAAGGGTATCTTCCATAGTGGATCGTGCGTATTCGGTTGGATTATTGTGCTCTACCGTTCATCTGTACCATTTACAAGATTCACAATTTCGTTCAGGATCATCGCGTGCCCTAGCATTCCACGACCTTCCACCCATAGAGGAGTATCAATTTCGAACACTCGATGGCTCTGGACTGCCTTTAATTCATTCCATACACTGCTACCCATCAGATTGTTCATGCTATCTTCCACATGAAAATGCTGCATTACGCGCCTTTCCACAAACAGGTAATCTGGATTGGCCTGCATCAGCAATTCGAGCGAACAAGGGTTAAACCATGCTTTACCGCCGATCAGCGCATCGGGAAGGGATAATCCAAGCTGTCCATACAGTAATCGGGATGCCCCACCAGACTCGCCCCCCAAATATCGATACCCGAAAGGTTCCACTCGCAATACCATGAAGGTTGCACCAGATTCAATCACACCCTGCAACTGCTGACGTGCAGTCATCACTTCGTTTGTCATCCGGAGTTGAAGCTGTCTCTCCTCTTCTTGCTTGTGAAACCAGATTGAACATTGGTGCAGCACACTTCCGATTTCCATACTCATTCCGCCAATCCATGGCGCAATTGTGCGCAACTGCTGCCTGTATTCTTCAGACCACACGTTGCCAATCAGGATCTCAGGCTGCATGTGTCGAATCGCCTCGACATCCATTTCATAGGGTGAAGCCTCCAGCATCTGTACCTGATGGGCTTGAAATAGCTCATATTGGTGCTCAGGCAGCAGCAGGGAGGTTACGATCACAGCCTGAGGGATGATTCCCAAGTGAATCATGACTTCCGCAAAGAGCGGAGAGAGGCATATTATTCTGCGTTTTGGCAGCGTCTGTGCATAGTCTCTGGGCGATACCCCTGTCAGTTGTTTGAAGCGACGACTGAAATAATGTGCATCTTCATATCCGAGTTTTTTGGCAATATCCTGCGAAGTGGCAGACGTTAGCACCAGCTCTTCCTGTGCGCGATAGATTCGGTAATGGGCCAGAAAATCGAGGGGTGGTTTTCCATAATATTCACTGAACTTGCGGGAATAATGCCATGGACTCATACCTGAAATCTGAGCCAACTGCTTGCGAGTGATTACCTGATCATGATGCTGTTGCATGTAATGAACGGATCGACGAAGACCCTCTTCTGTCGTATGCACCTCATCCGGCTGAGCCTGGTACAGATCGTCCAACAATTCATGGATCAAATGTTGTCTGCGAACCCATGCTGCATGTGGATTCTGAGACACATTCCCGCTTAAATGCTGGTTAAGGCTGGCTAAGGCCCCACCCGTCAGTTGTACCTTCTGATATCCAGTGCCGTGGGGAACATGCCAATGATGCTGTACCATCTCCTGTTGGTTCTGAGGCATTGCGAACGTTTGGAACTGAATATGCCACCCTGCCAGATCCTGAAGCCCTCCCTCCATCACTTCAATCACGACATTTTTTTCAACCGCAAGGAGCTGTCCATAAGAAACTTCGACGTGATGCCCATTTAATTTCCAAATGGCTTTCCCATCCATAAGGAGGATGAAGGAGGGGCTTGAAAAATAATGCACCTTGCCTGTAGTCATCCATGCCTGGGTTAAAGGTTCGGTTGATGTCCATTGCGCCATCCATGCTGCATTGTTCGCCATAGGTTTATCCTTTCCATGTGCTTTCTAACACTATACTTTCTATCATTGTATTTTCTATCATTGTACCATTCTGCATTCCTTTCATATGTTTATGGAGTGTGAAGCAAATAAAAGAAGCAAGAAGTTCACATATGTGTGATCCGCTTGCTTCTTCTCATCGTCTGTTTTGGTTCCTCAGTAAGAAACATAATGGTTGCGAAATCGGGAATTATTTCGCGGCAGTGGTGTTCACTCGCGATTGTTCGTTCCATTTCAGCACATTTTCGAATCTCGAAATACGACTGAATAGTCCATTACTTGGAGCTTAGACGCTTTTGCGGCTGGCTGTTCTTCCCGCCATCCAGTATGCAAGTACCCCTGACACCACAAAAGCAATGCATACCCCAATACATGTATGCAACATATTGAAGGTTCCCTCTTCTATGTAGAACGGAATGTCCAACAGGCTGACGGAAGTGCTTATGACAAATACCTTGACGGACAGGAGACCGAAATACAAACCTCCAACCGCACCACCCAACATGGCTGCATAAAAAGACGCTCTCCTTCTCATATTGACTGCGAACATTGCAGGCTCTGTCACACCAAATAGCGCCGTCCCGCTTGCCCAGAATGCCAGTTTCCTGAACTCCGGCTGCTCGCTTCGCAGACCTGTAGCGAGTGCAGCACCCGACTGAGCAACAAAGGCAACAAGCATGGCCGGAAGCACAATGGTGAACCCATTCGTCATAAGCTCGTTAATCAGGATTGGCAACAGCCAGTAATGTAACCCCGTGATCATAAGTAGCGACATGATCGCTCCTAGCAGCATGATCAAGACCACTGGAGCATGATTCAGCAGCGAATCGATGACACCAGGCAGATGCTCGTCAACCCAAGTACCCACTGGACCAAGCACCAGCAGTACAATTGGCACAATGATCATCAACGTTAACGCCGGAGCAAGGATTCCTTTTAGCGCTCCGGGGCTGATTCGCTCAACCCGCCTTTCCAGCCAGGAAGCTGCTCCTATTGCTGCAATCACCCAAAGCGCTGCTGAAAAAAAGGGCGCCTGTGACACGAGGGGTACACCCATAAAATGTACGTCTTCTCCACTGGACATTAACGTGATCATTTGTGGATATAACATCAATCCGCCAATGGCAGTTGCCACATATAGATTGCCTTTTAAGCGATAAGCTGTGCTGATGGCGATTAGGATGGGCAGCAGATAAAATGCGCTGTCGCCGATCGACTTCCAGATCATCCAGGTTTGACTGTTGATCAGCGAAGCATCTTCCGAGCTGAGCGAGCTAATCACTGTAATCATGCCGAGTATGATTTTTAGGATTGCTGCCCCCAGAAGGACTGGCATCAATGGCCTGAACACATCGGAAATAAAATACAGGATGGAGTATGTTTTTTTACCTCTAATCGTTGTTTCCTGCATCGAATTTCCGTTCTGTTGCTCCACACCCATACCAAGTAGCGTATTGTAAATAAAGGCGTCTTCATCTATAAACTTCATACAATACTTGCCATCGGTTATGCAAATATCAGTATCGAGGTTCGTTTCCGTTGGAACGGACAGTTCCATATAGCTATGGTCATGTAATGTCAGCGTTGTTATACTCATGTCATGCTGCACATGACGAATATTCTCCTTTCCACCTGCGAGCTTTAATCGTTGTTCGATGAACCTGTCTTTCATATGTACCTTCTCCTTATGCTGCGGTAAACCCGAGTTTTGTGATGTGTCCTTATCTATATAGCCATTCCCACGAAAAAACTTCAATAGGATAAAAAAACGATTTCTCCTTTTATTTCATGTTTTTTGTGCAAGGTATAATGACCTAGTAAAAGGAAAAAGCAAAGGGGCATCCCATAAGTCATAAGCATGACGGAGGACACCCCTGTTAGTCTTATTTTATTCTAATGAACCTGGCACACGCTATTCGCTCCGATTTGCACAGGTCTGAGATTTAACGAATCACAGAGATGTTACTTCGTCGATGGGGTCAATTATATAGGTTCTGACGCCATGTTATTACGGAATAACGTTACTGAGATTCATTAAGCGTTGCAATCCTTGATTATCCACCTATTAGAATGCGGTAGGTTCGTTAGCGCTTGGAGCGAGAGAACATCCCTTTTGGGACAGGCTCTTTTTCATCTTATTATTATGAATCATTTTCTCCGCACTCTGATGACGCACTTCAATTAACATCTATTGTACCCGGTTAGCCGTAAGTCTCACTTGATCCCCATCTTACGACAATGCCAGCATGGCGTTCATGTCTTCTTCTGCCGTTGTAATCAACTTCAGGCCAAACATATCCACGAGTACATCCAGTACACCAGCCGATATGAACTCTGGCGGTTTGGGCCCAATACGGATATCCTGAATACCGAGACTGAACAGGCCGAGCAGGATGGCGACTGCTTTTTGTTCAAACCAGGACAGGACGATGCTGACAGGTAATTCATTCACGGTACAGCCAAAAGCATCCGCTAAGGCCATCGCAATTTTCACGGTAGAACCCGAGTTGTTGCACTGACCCAAGTCGATATAACGTGGAATGCCCGTATCTCCGACCGTGCCATAATCCACATCATTGAAGCGGAATTTACCGCAGGATGTGGTCAGAATAACCGTGTCATTTGGTAACGATGTAGCCAATTCACGATAGTAGTTGCCCCCTTTGCCCGGTGCGTCACAGCCTGCAATGACGAAGAAACGACGGATATGTCCGTCTTTTACCGCCTGGATAATTTCGGGTGCAAGTCCAATCACCGTCTCATGATGATATCCTGTCGTTAACACTTGCTCGGACTGAATATCGGCCGCAGGCAGTGACAACGCACGCTCAATCAGAGGCGAGAAGTCATCGTTCGTGATCTTGGCAACGCCCTCCAGACCCGCCACTTCGTACGAGAAGAAGCGATCTGCATAGGTCCCTTTGATTGGCATAACACAGTTCGTTGTAGCGAGAATAGCTCCTGGGAACTGTTCGAACAGTCTACGCTGATCGTACCAGGCTTTGCCGATGTTGCCCTTCAGATGGGTGTATTTCTTCAGTGCTGGATAACCATGAGCAGGCAACATTTCCGAGTGGGTATAGATGTTGATGCCCTTGCCTTCTGTTTGGCGCAACAGCTCCTCCAGTGCATACAGATTATGTCCTGTCACCACGATGCACTGTCCCTCGATCTGGTTCTGACTAACGGTAATTGGCTGTGGAATACCAAAACGGTCGGTATGCGCACGATCGAGCACATCCATAATACGAATCGCTGCATTTCCCACTTTCATCGCCATTTCCAGATGTTCCTGTACATTAAAATTCGAATTTGTTAACGTCATGTATAGTGCCTCATGTGTAATCCGATCCACCTCTGGATCGTGATATCCCAACTGCCGTGCGTGTGTCGCATAAGCAGCGATTCCTTTCAGAGCAAAAATCATGGTATCCTGCAAGCTGGCGATCGTTTCATTTTTGCCGCATACCCCAACTACGGTACAACCGCCACTAGGCGTCTGTTCACACTGATAACAAAACATATCATTTCCCTCCAAACCTGGATTAAACTCTGTTCGTTAGGAATAGCGTAGCAGACCCTTAAGGGGCCAAGTGTGATTTAACACACATTTCCCAAAATTCTTCCATCCATCTCTTTCCATTTCTAAAAAGTGCAACGGGATATCATACAATACGTATTCATAGCAAACGAATGAGATTCACCAGACGCGGAGATTCTACCTATGGAGTTCATAAAAATGATGAAATTCACTGATTCTTATGCGTCTGCGAGGTTATATACACAGAGAAATCTAATATCCGAAATCTAAATATCCAAGGAGCTGGTCAATTGCAACATTACAGACACAGTGCAGAGGAGATACTTAAGGAAGTACAGAGTTCCACCAATGGACTCACCACCTCCGAAGCTGCGAAGAGACTTGAGACTGAAGGCTATAACGAGTTAAAGGGAAAAGATGCAACACCCATCTGGAAGCTGTTCATTGAAAATTTCAAAGATCCCATGGTTATCGTTTTACTGATTGCAGCCGCTGTGCAAATTGTCCTTGGACACCTGATTGAATCGCTGATCATATTCCTGGTCATTCTATTAAATGCGGTCATTAGTGTCGTGCAGACCAAGAAAGCCGAGAGTTCTCTGGATGCCCTGAAACAAATGTCTGCACCCGAAGCTAAGGTCATTCGCGATGGCGAGAAACAAACCATTCCGGCCAGGGAATTGGTCCCCGGCGATATCGTTCTGCTCGATGCGGGAGATTATGTGCCAGCGGACGGGCGTATTCTGGAATCAGGAAGCCTGAGAATCAACGAAGGCATGTTAACCGGAGAATCCGAAGCAGCAGAAAAGCACGCCAAACTTATTCCGGAAGAAGTGCCCATCGGAGATCGCCGTAATATGGCATTCAGTGGTTCACTGGTCGTATATGGCCGAGGTACCCTTGTTATTACAGGTACTGCATTAAAAACCGAAATCGGCAAGATTGCCGAATTAATCGAAAATGCTGAAGCCAAAGAAACACCGTTACAGCGCAAATTGGAATCATTCAGCAAAAAACTGGGGTTTTTCATCCTTGGTCTATCGATCCTGATTTTTGCCATTGAAGCAGGTCGGGTCTGGTTAACCGAAGGAACGGAAAATATCGGCCCATCGATCGTAAATGCGTTGATGTTCGCTGTAGCCGTAGCTGTCGCTGCCATTCCCGAAGCCCTCTCCTCCATTGTGACGATTGTATTGTCTCTGGGAACGAATAAAATGGCCAAGCAGCACGCCATCATCAGACGTCTTCCAGCCGTGGAAGCTCTGGGTTCTGCAAGTATCATCTGTACCGACAAAACAGGAACCCTCACTCAAAACAAGATGACGGTGGTGGACTATTACATTCCCCATGGTACCAAAGACGAATTTCCGGATGATCCGGATCAGTGGTCTGAAGAGGAACGCCGATTGTTACATATTGCAGTGCTCTGCAATGATTCGAATATTAACCAGGAAGGCAAGGAACTTGGTGATCCCACTGAGGTTGCACTCATTGCCTTTAGTAATCGGGTCAACAAGGATTACAATGAGATCCGCGACCAGTTCCCGCGTGAAGCCGAGCTTCCCTTTGATTCGGATCGAAAGCTGATGAGTACGGTGCATACCTTTGAGGGACAGACGGCGTTGTTGACCAAAGGAGGTCCAGATGTCCTGTTCAGTCGCTGTAGTCATGTATTTATAAACGGTGAAGTTCAACCATTAACCCCGGAGATCCGCACTCAGTTTGAAGAAAAAAACGAAGCCTTCTCCAAACGGGCATTCCGGGTACTGGCCTATGCGTACAAAAAATTTGATGACAAAAACCAGGTCACCATTGAGGACGAGCATGATCTGACACTTGTTGGCCTGACAGCGATGATTGACCCGCCGCGCGAAGCGGTATATGGCTCGATTGAAGAGTCCAAAAAAGCAGGTATTCGCACCATCATGATTACCGGGGATCACAAAACGACGGCTCAGGCCATCGGTGTGGATATCGGACTTGCCGGTCCCGATGATCTGGCGATTACCGGAGCCGAGTTGGACAAAATGTCGGATGAAGAGCTGGATCAACAGCTGGAGCAGATCTCGGTGTATGCGAGGGTGTCTCCTGAAAATAAAATCCGCATTGTCCGCGCTTGGCAGCGCAAAGGTAAAGTAGCTGCCATGACTGGAGACGGTGTTAACGATGCACCTGCATTGAAACAGGCTGACATCGGCGTTGCAATGGGGAGCGGAACAGATGTCGCCAAAGATGCAGCTGCCATGATCCTCACGGATGATAATTTTGTATCTATCGTGAATGCGGTGAGTGTAGGTCGGATGGTATTTGATAATATCAAAAAAGCCATTGCATACCTGTTTGCCGGTAACCTTGGCGCCATCACCGCCATTCTGTTTGCTCTGGTCGTAGGCTGGGTTAACCCATTTACTGCGCTTCAGTTGCTCTTCATCAATCTGGTGAACGACTCCCTGCCCGCCATTGCACTCGGTACGGAGAAAGCCGAACCGGATGTCATGCGGAGAAAACCACGTGACATCAACGAAGGTATCTTTGCAGGCGGTACATTACAGGCTGTTATCACCCGGGGTCTATTGATCGGTATAGCGGTCATTGTGTCCCAATATATTGGACTCGGCATTTCACCTGAAATCAGCGTGGCTATGGCCTTTACTACACTGATTCTGGCTCGTACGCTTCAGACCTTTGCCGCACGTTCCAATACACAGACGATTCTCCAGGTTGGTTTCTTCACCAATAAATTTGTGCTTGGATCAGTACTGCTCTGCTTATGTCTCTATGGAATTACATTGTTGCCTGGTGTTCGTGGCATCTTCGCCATTCCGGATACGTTTGGCTGGAATGAGTTCCTGATCGCAGGCGGACTTGCTCTGGCCGCTGTAATTTTGATGGACGTAATCAAGTGGGTTCGCCATCGCGGCAAACAAGCCACCGTTTCCTAAGAAAAATTTAAGTGACTCCAAAGCCTTGCATGGTATAATAAAAAAACAGGCGTCCTCACAAAGGAAGCCTGTTTTTTTTATTACTTTTATTACTTCTTACGCTTAGCACCCATCATCAGATGATAACTGCTCTGAAAGCGAGGGTCTGGCTTTCAGAAGTGCAATGAACTCGGTGAAATTGGCAGTGACTTCCTTTACATTTTCATCAAGCAGTCGTTGCGCCTCTTCCAGCGTCTCTGATTCACTCTCCGCATCTTCGCGCACCATCGCTTCTTCATGGTCCATGACAAGGACAGAAGGATAATCCACATTTTTTCTGTAATCCAGCATATAGTTGTTGCCACTGCTGACACTCCAGGCAATCGGAATGATTCGGAGTGGATCAGGGTTCACATCGTCCACCAGATTAATATTATTCGTTATGAACTGATCATCGAGTGCAGAGAAACGAATCTCCCAATCCAGCACCGTTTCACCTTGCATTAGATCGAAAGACATATCGCTGACCGCCTGCTGAAAATCCAGATATTCCTGTGGAAGCATAATCCCGTAGTACTTCTGAATATTTGCTGCTGCATTAGCCTTACTCACCTGCTTCACTCCCATTCTGTTGATGCAAGATGACTATTTCCCGTCCAATGCTGCCTTCCAGGCTTCCAGTATGGTAACCGGCGCTTTACGGCTGCTCTCCCCTCCACCTTCCTGCGTCCACAGTGGCGGATAATAAGCATAAACTTGGCCTGTCTGAAGCTCGCCCATATCATTCTGCCAACCTGTCCAACGAAATGTCTGATAGAACTGCTCCAGATCGCCATTCGCCAGCCAGTTGATGAAACCTGAATAGGCCAGTTCGGTCGATTCCCATTCCAATGTATCCGGTGCAAAATAGTATATATGTCCGTCCTGATCATTTCTTCCCGTATTCAGTGCAAAGAAACCACCCGCCGCATCATATGCAACGACCAACATACCTTTAAGCGGTTGTGCCACCAACGTCTCATGAAATCCGTTCCAGGAAGCGAGGCTACCATAAATTCCGTTACCACCAGAGCCAAGCAATGTAATCCAGCCATGATCCAGTAGAGTGCCTCCTGTCTCATAGGCAACTGTCCCCAGATAGGATCGTGTACTCACCTGAAGGCGGTAAAGTGTATCTTCTCCAGCCTTCCTGGATGCTGCTGGAACGTGTGAATATGGATTTGATCCGTTATCCAATAGTTCTTTTACTTCTTCCCAAGCATGGTTCTCACGATCAACTAATTCATCTACAGATAATGTTTGCACGTTCAATCTCCTCTGATCTACGCTGTTTCTGATTTTCTATGAGCATATCATGGCCTGTTTCACCATTCAAATCTGTTATAATCTAACTTCAAAGCTAAATGTAAGGGAGGAAACACTTTGCTTCGTGCAGTTTCACGTATGATCCCAATTCTAATGCTGCTCGCAACGGGTTGTCAGGATCAAACGTCGTCCATGATTACACCTGTTCCTGTCCAGCAGTCTAACCATCAAGAAATCTACTACATATCACCCGACGGGAACGATAAGCATAAAGGAACCATTCAATCACCCTGGAGAACGTTGCAGTATGCATCCGATCACGCCAAGCCGGGAAGTACCGTTTATTTACGTGAAGGTGTGTACAAACAAAAAGTCAAAATAACCCGGAGCGGCAATTCCTCCGATGATCCTACCGTATTTTCCAGCTACCCTCATGAAAAGGTTGTTGTCGATGGTAAAGGTCAGTCTGTACGGGGCATTCAAGGTCTGATTGAACTAGACAATGTCAGCTATATCACGGTTCAAAATCTCGAAATCCGTAACTTCACCACCCAAGAAACAGGTCAGGTACCTGTGGGAATCTATGTTCACGGCGCAGGGGAGCACATTCAAATACTGGGAAATACAGTACACTCCATTGCGAATCATGCACAACCTGCTGGACCTGATTTATTGGGCAGGGATGCTCATGGAATCGCCATCTATGGCACAGAGCATCCCCGTTCATTACGTGACATCATGATCAAGGATAATGAATTGTATGACCTCGTTCTCGGCTCAAGCGAATCACTCGCGGTGAACGGGAATGTCGATACGTTTGCCATTATGGACAACAGGATTCATGACAATGACAATATTGGCATCGATCTGATCGGTTATGAAGGTACTTCCGAGGATGACACTTACGATCAAGCTCGTAACGGTATCGTTCGAGGGAACGAAGTATACCATATTTCTTCCAATCATAATCCTTCTTATGGAACCGATCTTCCCAATAACAGCAATGCAGCTGGAGGTATCTATGTGGATGGGGGTAAAGATCACATCATCGACCACAATCGGGTACACCACAACGATATTGGCATTGAGATTGCTTCCGAGCATGCTGGACGTAAGACGAGCAGCATTACGTTGCAGGATAACCTGATTTTTCGCAATCGACTGACGGGCATTGCCATGGGAGGGTATGACAAGGAGCGCGGCTCAACCGAGAATAGTACGATTATGTATAATACGTTGGCTCATAACGACCTTCTGGATGCAGGCAACGGACAGCTATTCATTCAGGCTCTGACGAAGAACAATAATTTCCAACACAACATTGTGGTATCCGGCACCTCGGATGTTCTGATCTATAACGAATACACCAGCAATTCGGGAAATGTGTTTGATCAAAATGTGTACTACTCCCCTGCAATGAAAGAAGATGCACTATGGGTATGGAAAAATACAGCCTATTCCGGCTTCACCGTCTATACCGAGGGATCTGGCAACGATACACATTCGTTGTACACCAATCCACAGTTTTTGGATGAGGCTAACGAAAATTTTCGTCCCCAGGCTGGCTCACCCGCAGAAGGATATGGCTATCTTGCACCACGTTAATAAAGGAACGTGAGACCCGTGATTCTGGTGAGTTGGCCCATTTATAATCATCCTCCAACTCACAACAAAGAACCTGCTTACACTACGCAGGTTCTTTGCCATTTTGCCGTTCTCACCGTTTCTATCATTCACTTCCAGTTCACCTCTAGCTCCAACATTTTGTCTTCTATCCGCTGTACCTAGCGCCTTACAAGCTCGGCGGCATGTGTTACCCGATTTCTACCTCCGGTTTTGGAGGCATACAGGGCAGTGTCCGCTTTTTGAAACATGGACTGGTCTGTATCTTCCTGCATTACAGTAGCCGCACCAATACTAACCGTAATGTTATACTCGCCCCAATCGGCAGAAGCTACCTCTGAACGATATCTCTCTGCTGTGAGCAACGCTTGCTCCTGATCACAATCGGCAAGAATAAAGACGAACTCCTCTCCCCCATAACGAGCCACCACATCCGTACTCCTAGATACCGCTTGCAGCAAACCCGCCAGATTACCCTGCACCAGATCCCCGATTGGATGCCCAAATCAGAGATCGAGAAGTACCCACAGGGGGCCAGATCTAATTGTATGTCCATCGAATAACTGCCTCTCTTCCAAGCTTTATGCGCTCGACAAATAATCCTTAATCATTCGGATCGTTTCTTCCGGTTGACTTAGATGCGGATAATGTCCCTTCGCCGTCATCTGTTGCAACCTGCTGTTCTTCAGATGAGCGTGTAAGTAATCTCCTACTTCAACCGGGGCAATGCTGTCATCAGAGCACTGAAGAATCAGTGTTGGCACGGAAGCCTGCTCCAGATCAATACGACAATCGGATAAAAACGTTACTTCGGCAAATTGTCTCGCAATATGCGGGTCTCTGGAGCAGAAGCTTTTTTCCATTTCCTCCGTCAGATCTTTCCGTTCCGGATTCTTCATCACGATGGGTGCCAGATAACTCGCCCAGCCAATAAAATTCATCTGCATCATCTCAAGCAATTCATCAATATCATGTCGATCGAAACCTCCATAATAATACGGAAGATCATTCACATAACGCGGGGAAGGCCCCAGCATGACGATTTGTTTGAAGTATTTAGCGTCCTGAATGGATGCTAACATGCCAATCATACTGCTGACAGAATGTCCGTCAAATATGGCGTCCCTCAGTTCGAGTGCTTCCATAATTTCCAGCACATCCTGGGCATATCCTTGGAGGTTGCTATATTTTTCAGCATCATAATAGTTAATTTGAGATTCGCCAGATCCAACATAATCAAACAAAACCACACGGTAGTTCTCTATAAATCCTGGAACAATGTAACGCCACATGTCCTGATCGCATCCAAAACCATGAGCAAATACAATCGTTTGGCTACCTGAACCGACCACCTTTACATTGTTACGGACAAGCACATCCATCGTCATTCCATATCACCTCTCTGAGGTAGTGCTCACTTGAATTAATCTATTCGAGTAATATACTGGAAAATGTTGGGATATGCGAACCAACGATATAAACACACCTCTTTACAATCTGACTATCGTCAGGTAAAATCAGTTCAACATGTCGCGCGACAGAAATTAACATTTACGGAGGAAAACCATGAGTACTTCGACAGTCAGCCATACACCTCAGCAACTCTGGGGAAGATCATTTATATTTATCATGTTAGCCAACGCATTATTGTTTATGGCTTTTGAAATGTTGCTTCCCACCTTGCCCCTATTCGTCTCAAGCTTGGGTGGAGAAGCTTCGCAGATTGGGCTTGTTACCGGAATGTTTATGTTTTCTGCCATTTTGATTCGACCCTTCACGTCCGTGTTAGCGACCCGAATAGACAAAAAATATCTGTTGATTATCGGTATAAGCATCTGTGCATTGATGACAGGCGCATACTACCTATCGTCAGGTATTTGGATGATTCTCGTATTCCGTGTTATCCATGGATTCGGGTTTGGTCTGGCAACGACATATTTCGCAACGATTGCCACGGAAAACATACCAAGGGATCGCCGGGGAGAAGGCATGGGGTATTTTGGGGTAGGGGAGACCGTAGCCATATCCATCGGTCCATTGATCGGAACGAGCCTTCTGTTTACATACAATTATCAGAGCTTGTTCATGGGTGGTATGTGTATCCTTCTGCTAGCGCTTCTGATGGCGGTTTTTGTATCCAGAAAGCCTAAACCGTTGCCTGGCAGCGACAACTCCGAACTTCCGATTGCAACTGTCAAGCTGATCGAAAAGAAGGTACTGTTCCCTTCACTGCTGATTATGCTCGTTGGAGTGGCCGCTGGCTCCATCATGTCTTTTGTAGCATTATTCGCAGCTGATAGAGGGTTCGACAATGTCGCCTGGTTTTTCTTTGTCGTTGCCATAGCCAGCTTCGCCGTCCGACTGTTCTCCGGGAAAATGTTTGATCAACACGGTCCAGGGTCCGTTCTGCTTCCCTCTGCCGGGTTTGCAATCGCGGGACTGTTGGTTCTGATTATCGCCCAGAATGATGTGCAATTCCTGATCGCTGGCGCTTTATATGGCTTTGGCTTTGGTGCCATATTCCCGGCTATTCAGACCTGGTGTGTAAACCTCGTGGAGGAGCATGAGCATGAAAATGCGATGGCTTCCTTCTTTAACTTCTTTGACCTCGGGATTGGAGGTGGCTCGTTGATCCTGGGCGTGGTGGCTTCTGCATTTTCCTATACGGTGGTGTATGCTATCTCTATAGGTATTTTTGTGGTATATATCTTGTTATATTTGGTATACTCCCAAAAACAGCAGAGGTATACAGATCGCCAACTGGAGGTAAACATTGAGTAAAAAACGAATTAAAGAAATTGCCATCCAACATTTTAATCGTCTGGGTTACGAAGGAACCAAAATGGCCCAGATCGCCGAAGAGGCCGGCATTCGCAAGCAATCCCTTGCTTACCATTACTCAACCAAAAAAGCGTTATTGCTGGAGTTATATGAGGAGGTTGTGCAGGAGGAACAGCAGTTTGTACGCCAATTTTTCAGCGAGTCTGCTGCTCCATCTCTGGATCAGCAACTACATGCCTTTTTACATGAACACAAAAATCGATTCCTAACTAACCCAAATGTAGCTTTTATGTATATTCTTTCTTTCATTACACCTTTGGAAGTACATGATTTTGTGCTGGCCCAATATCGAACGTATCTGGGAACACTCAAGGAAGAACTGGCAGCTGTGTTTGCCAGACATTCTGACATCCGTCTGAGTCCGGAAGAAGCAACCGTAGCCTTTGTCACCCTGATGGATGGACTGGATGTACAGCTCGTATATGAGACACGGCAATCCTATGAACAAGCTTTGGCAATTACCTGGAATGTGTTCTGGTCAGGTATTCAGCGCTAATGAATCGTCGGTTACTGTGAAATTAACCAAATCGGAGGGGCATCCGGCAAGCCCATGTTCATCATTATTGAATACTAGGAGGAATCAGACACCATGCAGCAACTGGATGCGGCCTTAAGGCGTTTTGTGGAACAGCAGGATTTATATAATGAAGCTTATGGACTTTTCAAACATCATGATCTGCGGACTCGCGAACAACAATGCCAGCCAGAAGTAGACTCGCGAATACCTCTTTCTCCCGAACTTCAATATCTGTATAGCCACTATGAGATGATGGATGCCAAAGCTGAAGGTACGCTCAAAATGAAAAGTGCCGTCGTTGAGATTGGTGATGCAGCTCTGATCTTCTTTGTTGCACCTGAACATCTGCACCGTCAGCAACTAGGTTACCGCTGGATCGGCATGAAGGAACCCTATGAGGAATCTTCCTCTTGGCAAAAAAGTCACGTTGTCATCGCCAATTTTAACGATGATCCGTTAATTGTAGATACAGAAGCACCGAACTCTCCTGTATTTGCGGCCTTTGAAGGCGGAGACCCTAATTGTGTCGCTGATTCTTTGTCAGACTTCTTCACTGCTCTGTCCATCCTGATTGAAGCGGCACGAGCTTATGCCGGGGAAGTGAAAGATGAGGAAACCTATGAGACCAAGTCCGAATATCTGGAGCATGTGGAGCCGCTATTGAATGAGCTGTTGGGAGAAGAGTATACTGCACATCTCTTTGAGTATCTGTCATTTTGTTAAATCACTGAATTAAAGGAAAAGGAGGGGCATCATCATGATTTATGTAGCATTGCTGCGGGGCATTAATGTAGGCGGGAACAATAAAATCAATATGAAGCAACTGAAAGAAACGTTCGAACAAGCAGGCATGATCGATGTCGTGACCTATATCAACTCTGGCAATATCATTTTTGCTGATCATCAGGAACGTGCTCATGCCAATGCGGAGATATCCCATGTGCTTGAACAGGCCATAGCTACCGATTTCGGCTTACAAATCAGGGTGATGGTGCGTAATATGGATGAAATTCAAGCCGTTATTC
Organism: Paenibacillus hebaui; assembly: GCF_051934385.1. NCBI lineage: Bacteria > Bacillati > Bacillota > Bacilli > Caryophanales > Paenibacillaceae > Paenibacillus > Paenibacillus hebaui. The sequence goes on from NZ_CP196836.1 coordinate 5,306,542, forward strand.
AGGCGCTGCCAGTGGAATGGACCAATGATGACACGACCAAAAGTGATGTCATGTTCCTCTGGGATGAGATCAATGACCCCTCCGTTCTGGACAAGCTACCAATCAAACCGGAAATCGGCACACTGCTATATGTTCCCGGAGCCATTTTATATTCGGTCAGCAGAGAAGAAGCGAGCAAAAGTGGCATGAACAAACTCGTAGGGTCCAAGGTCTATGCCAATATGACGGTTAGAAACGTGAATACCACACGTAAGATCTATACACTAATGCAGGCAGCAGCAGAGAAATAAACCGGACCAAAATGGATTATGCCGTACAGCTTGTGCAATCAGACAGATAACAACTTAAAGTAAAAATCCCTCACAAAAAAACATGCAGAAAACATCTTAACCGATGTCTCCTGCATGCTTTTTGCCATGTAGAGAAGCTATTTCTTTTCTGCATATATTAGTCATTTATTAGTCAATCAGAATGCGTCTGCGACTATGATCATCTCCAGGACGTTTTGGAATCTCGAGCTTCAATACACCATCTTCCAATCTGGCCTTAATATTCTCTTCATCAATATGATCCACATAAAAACTTCGGATAAATTCGCCTGAACGGCGTTCACGCCGAATGACTCTATTGGAGTCATCCTTCTCCTCATAATCTTCATTGCGTTTGGCATGAATGATCAATTCACTACCCTCGACCTGAATGTCTATATCCTCTTTGGCGATGCCCGGAAGTTCGGCTTCTACCCAATATTTGTCTTTTTCCTCACGGATGTCGGTTCGAAATGGCTGGGAGCCACTTCCAAAAGGTGAGAGGAATGAAGTCTCAACCATGTCATTGAAGGATTTCAACATGTGTCCGAACGGGTCTTCATTTCGTTTACGAAACGGAATCAGATCAAACATGAAAATCATCTCCTTTTGTGTGGTTGGTTTATTGTTGTTGCTTACATTGATTATTATAATACCGGTGCCGAGAAGGCTCAAAGCCCGTAAAGGGCGAAAAAAAACGATTTTCTCCCATCATGGTTCAATATTTTAAAATAGATCCTTTTTTCTTTTATTTTGACCTTTTTTGACTTTCTGACTTTGTCTGACTATAACGAATGAATGGAATCTACTACAGCATTGGATTGATTTTTCTTCATCCCCAGCATCATGATTGCCAGCAAGACCACCAGAACAGCTACGAGCATGAACGGTATATGTTTGTCCACCTGGTAAAGTGTCGTTGTAAGTATAGGGGTAATAACGGCGGATATCCCCTGAATTGCGGCTACCAGCCCTGCCGCACCTCCCTGCTGCTCTTTGCTGACCGACAGCGAAGCACCTGCCATGAACCCTGGCATCATGAGACCCGAACCGATGCCGAACAGGAAGAACGAGAAGTAATACATGGACAACTGATTGGACACCAGAAACAAGATCATGCTTGCTATCAGAAAAAGGGACCCGAGCAAAATCATCGGATGCGGCTGCCATTTCAGCCACTTCATCTGAATGACTTGCATGATCAGCATGGCCGCTCCAGAGAACATGAGTCCAAATGAAACCATTCTGGCAGTCGCCGCTGGGGATAGAGCCAGTTGATCCTGAAAATAAAATCCCCCGACAACCTGTAAGGTCATGATCCCCATCATCGTGACCAAGCCGGCAGCAAGGTACATTCGTAAACCGCGTTGGAACGGGTTTACTTTCGGTGGCCTTGCATGAATGACCGGTTTCGCTGCAGGAATTAGCAACAAGGCGATAATAAAAGCAGTTATGGCAATAAAAATGCCAAAATAAAGCGGCCACAGCAGACCGATGATGGTAAAAGCTCCTGCAATGGCTGGACCAAATACAAGACCAAGTCCATTGGCAGCACTGATAATCGCCATCCCGCTTCCCCGTTCTTCCCCTTCTGTCACATCGCCCATATAGGCTTGGGCAGAAGACAGCACCGCCGGAATGAACATGCCGATCAGACTGCGCGTCACAATCAGAAGGGTAAGCAACACGCCCCCTCCGATCCAAGCATTCAATCCCCCATACAATGCCAGTGCAAATAATGCACAGCTAACAGACATACCTATAAAACCAATCAATATGATTGGTTTTCTGCCCTTCAGATCACTCCATCTGCCCCATACCGGAGCCATGACAGCCATCATAACGGACCCGAGCGAAATAATAAGACCGGAATGACTTTCTTTCATTCCCAACTCGCGAATAAGCGGCGGCATAATGGGTGCAATAAGCATCAGACCCAACATGGCTGCAAATACGCTAAAAAAAATACTTCCTCTGATTCTGTTCATGCTCGTACACTCCTCTATATTTCAGTACAGTACCACTGTACCTGGAGTATACAAGGCTGAAAGAATCCTGACCGCCTCCATACGGAACAATTCACGGCAAGGCGGATTATTCATTTTATTATCTAAGATGAACCCATAAACTTTACACTAAACCACTACGATTGCAGTACCATCTTCCGATCGCTGTTATCACCGGATTTCTGTGATTCCCCTCTCTAAGGGTGAAATCCGATGATAAAGGCGAACGCTCCGCTTCTCCAGACTGGTTCTGCACTCTTCGTTCTCGTGTAAATGTTTCAATTCATTTTATATAATAACTATTTTTTATTTCAGAGGGCTTCACGCCGAATTTGCGATAAAATTGCTGCGAAAAGGCACTGACATTGCTGTAACCGACCGCGATCGCTGCCTCGGTGACATTGTTATCCTGATTACGCAGCAACTTCATGGCGTTGTCGAGACGAACCTGACGTAAATATTCGAAGACCGTGCTTCCGAAAAGCGCCTTAAATCCCTTTTTCAATTTGAAATCGTTAAGCCCCACCTGTCTGGACAATGCCAGCAAGGATGGAGGATCTACCATGCAAGCCTCCATGATCTCCCGTGCCGCATGTAACTTCCGGATGTCTTCTCTGGAGAATCCCGCGGGGGTTGGCGCCAGTTCAAACAGTTGGATCATGAATCGATTCAATATCTCCAAGGCTGTCGCTTCCATCATTAAGGATGATCGATAACTGTTGTTTAATTCCACAATTAGACTGTCAATCATCGTTCGTATTCGGTGATCCAGTTGAAATACAATGGGCTTAAACACCTTTTGTCCCAATACCTGATTAAACGCAATGGACTTGCAACCGCCCAGTTGTGCAGCCGCATAATTGAACAGGGAAACCGGAATCCCCAGTGAAAAAGAAGTATACGGCTCCCTCGCCGGAGGATGAAACCACGCTTCGAAATCATGCATGAAAATGAGGGCACCCTGTCCAATCGATAAAGAGTAATCCTGACCGGATATATCCACATGTCGCTCTCCTGACAAGGCAAATTGCAATTCCACAATGGGCGTCTCGGACGCAAAATACGTAGGATAAGGCTGATGATATTCAACCTGGGAATATAAAATCTCAATGCCACTGTAAGTTGTCACTCTTTTGATATTGCCGCTGCCCGCCTTGGGAGAGAGCAGATACGTGTGTTCATCTTGCTGACTGTACGGTTCCTGGGTCAGGTAATGCTGATATACTACGCCTAATGCATCATCCGTGCGCATGGGTGTTCACCTCGTCTATCACTTGATCAGACTCATCAGTAAAGAAAGCCTAAATTCCTTTAATTGATAATGATTCTCAATTAATTCTACAGCAATTTCTTCTTTTCGGCTAGTCCCGTGACAGGCTCGTTTCCCTCTATTCATTGATCCTCTAGGAATGTCCACGCCTAACGTCAGGTTAGCGTGATCGTCCCAGGGGGCAACTTTACATTCTTTTCGCGTAGTATTTAACCAAAAAGATGCCCAGTCCAATTTGGAAAATGAAAACACTTGCCAGTACAGTCACAACAATCGGTTCTACACCGATCAGACTAAATACAACTGTCATAGCCATCAGAATATAAAAAATAATTATGTTTGTCTTCCAGCCTGCTTTTTCCTTCAATCGAATGCTGCGTTCATCATGAACATCAATCTTCTTTTGTCTCAGTCTCTCCGCATACATTGCCTGATGGGAAGACTTGTTCAACCAGAGCGCCTGCACCGTATATCCCAACCCCAGAACCAGAAGAACTGAACCTGCACCAATCAACAAACCTGAGACTCCATTGAAGGCTTCACCTTTCAGAACAAATCCACCAATACACATCGTTACCAGACCCGTCAATGCCAGTAGTAAATATACCCACTTGTTGCTTGATCTCATCGTCTTACTCCTCCTCGTAAATGAAAATTTCTTCGATACTCATTCCAAAATAACGAGCAATTTTGAAAGCAAGAATAATAGAGGGATTGTAACGGCCGTTTTCCAATGATCCAATGGTCTGTCTGGACACCTCTAAACTGTCCGCAAGTTCTTCCTGCCTGATTCCTTTTTTCTTCCGTAATTCTTCCAGTCTGTTTTTCAATAGCGGTTTCCTCCATGATGGAAAGTTAACTTTCCACAAATGTATCAAGATGCCCCTCGCATGTCAAGCTAACTTTCCATTCGCACAAAATTAAACCCATCATTGAAAACTGTTATTCACACAATGGATAAAAGCACTGTACTTTTACATAACTCGTCTTGCTTTTTTACCGTTTCTTAACGTTTCTTTCTTATACTAAAACAATTGTACATACCATCACACACGAAACGATAAAGGGGATCTGGAACATTGAAAAAGAGAAATCCATGGCTTGCCGTTCTGTCGATGACTGCCGTGCTAACTGCAGGAGCAACCAGCTACACATCAATGATTAATGCCGCTGGCGCAACTGAACCTGTCAATGATCATGTCGTACTGCGTACAGCCATCCAAAATATGCAAGGTACTATCACATGGGACGGTAGCAATCGCATTGTCGATATTGAGGTTGGCGGCACGAAGGTTCAGCTTCCCATAGGGACGTCCTCAGCCACCATAAACGGTGTAAAAACTTCTCTGGACAGCAAAAGCTACATCACTAAAGGGGCAACGTATGTATCTTCCCAAACGCTTCAACTCATCCAAGATCAGGTGATCCTCGAACAAAATAAAATCGGCTTTGAACGGACGGCTTCCTTTCAAATGCCCGGCGGCAAAGCAGAAATATCAGCCTCCACCCCGGATGGACAACGCCTGCTCGTAACTGAAGCGGACAATGGCAGTATTTCCGTGTTGGATATTGCTGACCTGAGTAAGATTAACGTGTTGAAGACCGTCAGCTTCCGTGATCTCTCCGCCCATGCTGAGGTTACGAGCGTAACCGTGTCCAAAGATGGCAAATATGGACTTGCTGTTATTCGTACAGGCGATGCGGATAAAGATGCGAACAAAGGATTACTTGCCATTGTGGATCTGACTACCTACAAAACCGTCAAAACGTATGAGCTTGGTATTGGACCTGATTCCATTGCGTTGTCACCTGACGGTATGCACGCGGTTATCGCGATAGAGGATGAAGAACTCAATCAAGCTGCCGATGAAATTGATTACGCCAATGCCAAACGACCAGGCAGTATCATGATTGTATCTTTTGCTGGCGGGAACGTACTGGAGGGCGAGATCACCAACTTGCCGGTATCACTGGACAATGTAGAGGGGGCCATCTATCCGCATGATCCACAGCCGGAGTATGTCGCCATTAGTCCTGATAGCAAGACAGCAGCCATCACGTTACAAGAAAACAACGTCGTGGCCATCGTTGATCTGGAGACAAAAAAGATCAGCTCGATTTTCGCTCTGGGTACCACATCTCATCCAGCGGATCTGAAAGAGGACGGTGTCGTGCAGTTTAACGAAACATTGACTGCTCGTTATGAACCGGATGGTATTGCTTTCTCCGCAGATGGCAAATACCTGCTGACAGCTAATGAAGGTGATTTAGGCAAAAATGAATTTAAGGATGGTGTAAAAGCAGGCGGACGCAATATCGCTGTCTGGGATCTGCAAGGCGAGCGAATGTATGATAGCCAGAATCTCATTGACAAAGCAACTGCCATGGTTGGCTTGTACCCGGATGATCGCAGTCCCAACAAAGGCAGTGAAGTGGAGAATCTGACCGTTGCTACGGTCGAAGGCACAACGTATGCGGCGGTAGCTTCGGAACGGGCAGATGCCATTTTGTTCTTTGATCTTGCTGATCCGGTCAATCCTAACTACCTGGGTCTGCTCCCTACTGCAGGGGAGTCACCGGAGGGAATTCATCGGGTCAACGGACGCAGCCTGTTTGTGAGTGCAGATGAAAGCACCGGAACGCTTAGTTTTTTTGCTAAAAAATAAATCAAGTGTCCTCGGCATGCAAAGACTGAAATGAACGGTTTCACACTGAATTTGAGTAGGAAGGGGTGCCGAGCCCCTGTCCTCTCAAATATTCTTTGACGGTCCACAAGATACACCTGTAATCCCCGCAATACTTACAGGCCCACTCATAATTTATGTTTCTCTCCTTGTTCCTTCCTGCTGCTTGCCAAGCAATTCCTTACCTGCTGCTCACCTTTTTAAATAGGACAATGGCAACAAGGAAAGCTACGCTTACAGCGGCAAAACCCACCCAATTCAAATACAGGACAGAGGTCTGGCTGATAACAAACCCACCCAATCCAGATCCCAGTGCAAAACCAAATTGGATAAACGACGTATTTACGCTAAGGGCAATGTCCGGATTTCGAGGCGCCAGAGTAACCAGATATAGTTGCTGGGCCGGGGAAATACTCCACGTTGCTAACATAAAAATCATCAATATCAAAATCAATACCACGAGATTGACTCCCGCTAGAGCGAATAACAGCAGGGTCGCCCCTTGTAACAAGAGCCCTAGAAAAATGGTAAATTTCGATCCCTTTGCATCTGCCAATTGTCCGCCCAATTTTGAACCAACAAAGCTGCAAACCCCCGCCAGAAATAGAACTCCGCTTATTTCCGTCATGGAAAGAGAGGATGTCGCCTGCAAAAACGGCGTAATATAAGTGAACAGTGTAGCGTAGCCTCCAACATAAAATAACGTAATAACTAAAGCCATCAGAATAGTTGGATTTTTGAGAATAGAAAACTGCATTCTGAGTGTAATCTGTTCTTCTTCTTTGATTGCCGGAATCTTTTTATAGATAATAAGTAATGGAAGCACACTTAATGCACCGACTAAAACAAACAGAACTCTCCATCCAAACATCTCACTAAAAAATGTACCCAGAGGAACACCAAGCACTAGCGAACTACTAAGCCCCATTAAAATGATACCGATGGCATTGCCTCTTTTTTCTTTCTCAACAAGTCTTGTTGCTACGGCCATGGCTACAACGGTAGCGATTCCTCCGCTGGCCCCTTGAATAATTCTTATCCACATTACCGTTTCATAAGTAAGATCTGCAAACATAAGTCCGTTGCTGGCAATAAACACACTAAGAGTGGTCATCAGCAGCTTCTTACGATCCGTATTGATCGTGAGTGTAATCAAAATAGGCGCAACAATGGCCGCTGCAAGAGCAAACACCGTCACCAGTAATCCAGCTTCGGAAGTCGATACTCCGAGGTCCACAGCGATTATTTCAATGACTCCTGTAATAATATATTCAATGGTCCCGATCAGAAAAACGGCCAGTGCCAGGACGTAGATGATTCCTTTATTTTTCATTTTACTCTACTCCACCTTTTTCAATTATCTATTTTGTATTGGAATTTGTATTTCGATGAATTGTGCATCTTGTTCTGGAGATAACGGTAAATAGAGTTCCCTGCCCAATTCGTTTTCCTTGATCTGATAGTTATTTTTCTCAATCCATTTCGCTAAATGAACACAGGCGGCACCATCAAACTTGGAACTCGAATGAAAAGCCATGGTGGCCATCATCGGTTCAGGAGGAAGAGTCCGCAGCTGAAATGACTCTGGAGATGCTTGCAGCTCACAGGTTAAAAAGTACCCGACTTCGAACTCAAACTCATCCTCTTTTCCTTCAATATCTTTCCACAAAACAACCTGAGGTCCTTGGATAAGCTGGCGAATTTCCGTTGTTAATAACAGATCCAATTGACGGAATAACGCTGGAATGTCGTCTTCTCTTCCGATGGCTTTTTGAAACAGAAATGTTTGAGCAGCTTCTGCTTTGACTCGAATCTCTTGGCCCGTTTCGAATTGTCCCTCTTTTTCGATAAGATGCATACGTTCCTCAATCCTGACGAGTTTGGCTCGTTCCGTATCAATAATCTGCTGGATTTCACTTCTTTTCAGCTTAAACATGCCTTGAATATTCTCGAGCGTAATATCTTCTTGGAGCAGCTGTGTGATTTGGGGCAATGTAAAACCCAATTCCTTATACATTAAAATTCGGTTAAGCTCAAGAAGCTGATCTGCGGCATAGTACCGATAACCTGTATCGTGATCTACCTTTCTCGGCTTGAGTATGCCGATCTGGTCATAATAACGCAGTGTTTTTAAGGAAACCTTACTTAATCTGGAAAACGCACTGATTTTGAACAAAACATCATCTCCAATCCATAACATAATCCGAGTATACAGCTTCCCGTGCAGGGGAAAGTCAAGAGTCTATCTAACACAATAACAATAAACCACAGCAAAAGAGGACATGAGAATGCAATCTCCTGTCCTCTTCATCATCATTTTATGTTAAATCACTCTGAATTTCATTATTCCCAGAAGAAACGACCTGCGAACACTTTTTCCGTCAACAGTTTGTACGTTTCTTCAGGCAATTCTTTTTTCATCTTCGCCATAACGGCTTCTTTGCCTTGATTATATTGCGTGGACATGCCAATCTCTGCCGTTGTATTGCTTGCATCCAGACGCATGATTGGGGCTTGTGCATCTTTCGTCCAAGGTGTCCATGCTGCCAGCTCAGACGATCCGCCAGTACCCGGATTTCCTGTATACAGGAACTGCTTCAGGTATGCTGACATCGCGGCAGACAACTGCTCACGCCCTGGTTTGTTCGTATCGCTAAAGTAGCCCTCAGGGAAGTAGGCTGCAATTCCGTCCTCGTGCCCTGTATAGAAGTCCATATCCGCTCCATGTGGTGCGCCCAGCAACGTTAGCAAACGTTCAGAGATGACACCTGGCTGTGTGCCCCATGCGAAACGATAGGCATATACAGGAGGTTGTCCTGCTTCACTTGTCAACCGTTCAGCTACACGCTCTGCATTAAAGCCTGCATAAGCCTCACTACCGTATTTCAGAGCTGCAGCATATTGATCAGCCTTGGTCTGATCGGTAAACAGCGTTCCATCATCAATGGAAGGAGCGAAGTTCGGGTCGCCGAAGGCAAAGCCGGAGAATTCAGTTTCCAGGCTACCCAGCAATACAGGAACCTTCGTATAATTCCCGCTGTCGATGGCGTCAAAGCCTTCTTTTGGAATTACTGTGCCATCCCGGAACAGATGCGGGAATGGTTCCATCCGGATTGCCGTTGCGCCAAACGCTGTGACCAGCTTGTCCGCAGGCAGTGCACGCAGATAGCTTTCCAGCTGTGCCGGAGATTGCTTGCCAATCCAAGCTTTGGCTTCTTCCTCATTAGCTGCTTTCCCCTCTTGCACGAGCAGCTTCACGAGTACATCCTCGGATTTTTGCTCGCCTTCTTCCGGTGATGCTGTCGTCAATCCTCCGCTGAAAGCGACTGCTTTTTGATACAGCCCTTTGCTCAGTGGAGAGATCAGGGTTGCCAGCACATCACGTGCACCAGCAGATTGTCCGGCGAGCGTAACGTTACCTGTATCTCCACCAAAACCTTCGATGTTATCCTGAACCCATTCTAAAGCACGGAACGCGTCAAGCAGACCGTAGTTACCCGAATCATCCAGACTATTGCCTGTTTTCAATGCAGCGTTCTCGAAGAATCCGAGTGCTCCCAATCGGTAATTCACTGAAATGATGATGCTGTTGGTACTGCGCGCAAGCTGCTCACCTTGAAAATCCTTGCCTGATCCGGTCATATTCCCGCCGCCGTGCAGGAACACCATAACCGGAAGCTTCGAACTGGTTGTGTCTGGACGCCAGATATTGAGGTACAGCGAATCCTCGCTGCCTGCTGTATTCTTACCGGAGATCTGCAAACTGCTTGCTGCAAATTCCTTGGCTGATCTGGTTCCTGTCCATGCCTCCGGTTCCTGTGGGGCTTTCCAGCGCAGTTCGCCTACCGGAGGTGCTGCATAAGGAACACCCAGCCAGCCGAGTGTGCCATATTGTTCATAGGTTTTGCCATCAATCGCGCCATATTTGGTCTGCTGCAGCGTTTGAGGTTTGAACGCACCAGCTTCTTTATGTTTCGACCAGCTCTGTTCCAGGGTTCCGCTGCCATTTTTAAGCTGGATCTGTAATGCCTGTGCAGTTGCCTCTGCCATCAGGCGGTTGGTAAGCTCACTCGCTCCCTTGCCTTGAAGCGCCTTGATACCTTTACCGGCCGCATAGGTCAAAGCTTCTCCTTGCTGGTAATCTGTACCCGCTTCATATCCGAGCACCTTCAGCAGCATTGCGGCATACCCTTCCGCTGTAAGTGCTGCGTTAGGTTCAAAGCGCTCACTTCCTGCTACAATCTCAGCCACATACGGATGCTGCTTCAAGTACCCAACGACTGGTTGCAGCACTTTGCCTGCCTGAGCCGCATCATCGTACGTTTCTGTTCCTTCATAGCCGAGTGCTTCTTTCTCCAGCCCGGACAAACGCAAGTAAAGTACTGCTGCCTGGATACGTGTCGCTTTTTGGTTCAGATAAGCCGCAATAACGCCTTGACCGCTGCCGCGAATAAGCTCGGATTGGATCAACTTGTCCAACGCTGCTGAAGATGAGGATACTGTGTTACCTGCTGCATATGCTGGTAGACCGGATACACATAACCCCAGAATAGTTGCTACGGCAATCGAACGTTTAATGGTTTTCATGTCATAAATCTCCTCGCTGTCAAATAGTGTGTAACGGGATAATTTCATTGGAGATGAGTACCTTTGAATCAGTATTCCAATGTCTGGATAAATCTATTTCTCTATATTGGAAAAGTGATCTGCTTCTCTCCTTTCTGCTTGAAATATCTGCTACGGCGAGTCGTGCGGTTATGCCATCAGGCATTTCTTTATATAAAAAAAACCTGAACCGAAGGCAAACAGACATCGCTTTAGCGTGGTCTACTGCCCTCAATTCAGGTTTTGCCTGCAATCAGTAACAACCCTGAGAATAGATGAGGCTCATTCCCTATTAAAATGTAAACGCAATCAATAGTTTGATGATCAATGATTAAACGAATGGACTAAAACAGGTATTGCCCTAAATTCGGTTACAATCCTGTTGTTATGAAGATGTTAGCACATAATGAAAGCGTTCGCAATTTTTTTCTAAAATCATCTTTCAGTATGACCATCCCAAGCCCTACCGAAATGCAATACAATTGAAGCATTTGTCCCGGCAGCATCACTACATGGCGTACATCCATACCCTTCACCGGAATCTTATTCCACAGTCGGATGGCTCTTGACCATTCCTTCATAAATAAACCACGACTAATCGTAAAATTTACATTTAGTTAATGCAGTGTATACGCTCGCTTATCATTCGTTGTTTACACTTAGCCTTGAATACCAGACTATACATATTAATTAGGAGGATGTTCATGTTAAACCGATTTAATACCCGTACAGCGAAAATGATGCTGGCGGTGACAACGATTGTTACAGCTACGCTCGGAGGTGGCGGTGCAGCTTGGGCTGTGGAAGATAACGCCTCGACTACATCTGCTTCACCGATTAAAAATGTCATTATCCTGATTCCGGACGGCATGGCTAACGATGCTACCGCTCTGGCCCGTTGGTACAAAGGATCATCCCTAACGCTGGACTCCATGGCAAGTGGCATGGTTCGTACTCACTCCGCGGATGCGCCGATTGCGGACTCGGCGCCTGCCGGAACAGCCTTTGCTACAGGTCACAAATCACATACAGGTTATGTGGGTGTACTGCCAGACAAGGCAACCATGCCTGGACAAAAGGCGATCGCTCCCGGGGACGCCAAAAAACCGATCGCTTCCGTGCTGGAAGCTTCCAAACTTGCTGGCAAAGCAACCGGCATTGTAGCTACATCCGAGATTATGCACGCCACGCCAGCTGACTTCTCTGCCCACTATCCTGACCGCAAAAACTACGATGCACTCAGCAAACAGCAAGTCTACAATGGTATGGATGTTGTGCTTGGTGGTGGCAGCAAATACCTTGAGCCAGCGGGACGCAAAGACGGAGAGAATCTGGTCTCCTCCATCAAAGGATTGGGTTATGATTACGTAAAAACCCCGGCAGCGATGAAAGCTTCCACATCTGACAAGCTGTGGGGTATGTTTGCCCCGACAGGCATGGCTTACAATATGGACCGTGATCCTGCAAAGCAACCAAGCCTTGCCGAAATGACCTCCAAAGCCATTGATGTACTCTCCAAGGACAAAGACGGTTTCTTCCTCATGGTTGAAGGCAGTAAGGTTGACTGGGCAGCACATGCCAACGATCCAATCGGCATTATCAGCGATGTGCTGGCCTTTGATGATGCTGTAAAAGCAGCCATGGATTTTGCCAAAGCAGATGGACAGACTGCTGTCGTAGCGGTAACAGACCACCAGAACGGTGGACTCACCATCGGTAACACCTCGACAACAGGCACGTATGATAAAGAGCCGTTGTCCACATTTATCGGACCTCTAAAAAAAGCCAAGCTGACAGGTGAAGGTGTGGAAGCCAAACTGAACGCCAAACGCACTAACATCAAAGCAGTCATGAAACAATACTATGGCATTTCTGACCTGACTTCCGAGGAGATTGCTACAATTAAAGCGGCCGAACCAGGCAGCCTTAACTACGCAATCGGTCCGATGATCAGCAAACGTGCAGGCATCGGCTGGACGACTGGCGGTCACACGGGTGGAGATGTTGTGCTGTATACGTATGCTCCGAATAACGATAGACCGTTCGGCGTTATCGATAATACGGACGTTGCCAAATATATGGCACGCGTATTAAACCTGGATCTCGACAGCGTGAACAAACAATTGTTTGTACCTGCCAAAAAGGCATTTACAGCCAAAGGAGCTACGTATAAGCTGAATCTGACCGATGCCAAAAATCCGAAGATCCTCGTCACAAAAGGGAACACCAAGCTCGAACTGCAAATCTACAAAAATATCGCGCTTGTTAATGGTAAAAAGACAGCCTTGAATGGTGTCATTGTCTACAATGGCGTAGAAGCATTTGTGCCACAGGATGCGATTGATCTGATTCCGTAAAAACGTAAAAAAGTTCTCTCATTGAACGTTACCTTCAGTTAAGCTGCCCGAGAATAATCTCGGCAGCTTTTTTGGTGTTACAACGAATATGGATAATCCACGTTCCCACAGCACATCTCGTTTGGAAAACATCCCAAATCTATATAAACTACTCACTCCTATATCCCAAAGTATTGTAAAATGGAGTGAGTAATTCAATGATCTATAGATTGATTCTACTTATCGGGGGATGCAACATGAATGGCAGGAAGTACATACCGAATCGTCTGTCTATTTTTCAAAAGTTGGCATTAAGTCTGATTCTCATGTTTATTTTGATTGTGCTTATCTTCTGGTGGATCTATCAGTTAAATGTAAAGGATATTCAGCGCGAATTGCAGAAGAACAAACTGGGGGAAGTCCGATTCATGTCATCTCAGCTGTCCAATCAGTTTGAGCAAGTATTAATGAACTCGCTCACATTATCGGAGGACCAATCGGTTAGGGGATACACGTATGTGCTTGAATACGGAGATGATTTTGCCAAATACAAAGCCAAACTGGAGCTCATCGACAAATTGGCGCTCAACAGTGCCTCAACATCCTGGAACAATACGATTATTCTCTATTATCCCGAACAAAAGGATACCGTATCTTCCGATCCGGGCTTCTCATTCAGTCCCTTCGCCATGCCTGAAGATCCCTTAAATCAATGGACATTACATATGAATCCGGATGGTACGGGGTATTATTCACACCTAACCAAAGAACAGCGTGGTCCCTTGTATATTGAAATTCGGATTTCACTAACTGTCCTGCAGAAAATGATGACAGAATATACCTCTGGTACACCCATGTTGTATGATTCCTACTATCACAAGGCGATTCGTGGAGCACGCTCTCTTCACCTAGCAGCAGCCGATTCATTGGTCACTCCACAGATTCAGGATGCAAGCGGTTACTTTGATATCTCTTTTCAGGGAAGAGATTATTTCATCAGTTATATGAAAGTAAGTATTCTGGATTTATATTTTATCGACTATCATCCAACCAGCCAGCTTACCCATTCGATCTCACGCAACAATACTTTGTTTGTACTCGCGCTCATTGCCCTGTTTGTAATCTCGCTGGTATACAGTCTGGCACTGCGCAATCAGGTGCAACAACCCATTATTCGACTGCGTAAAGCAATCCAACGGTTTGACCGCGGGGACTTCTCCAGTCGTGTTGGAGACATACAGACGCTCGAATTCCGACTGCTGGCTCATTCGTTCAACCGAATGGCCGAGAATACTCAGACGTTAATTGAGCAGGTTCTGCTCGGTGAAATTTCCGTGAAGGAAGCCAGATTGAAGCAGTACCAGGCCCAGATCAATCCACATTTTCTATATAACTGTCTGAATTATATTCAGAGCAAATCAAGTATCCGGGATTATGAATCGGTTACAGCCATGACGTTGGAACTGGCATCCTACTGCCGTTACATTCATCGAATTGAAGATATGAATTCTACACTGGATGAAGAGCTCAATTTTGTGAACCACTATTTATCAATCATACATATGCGAAAAAAATTCATTACCTTTAATATCAACGTACCCGACAATCTGCGCTCCATCCGTGTCCCGCGTATGATTTTGCAGCCACTGGTTGAAAACGGGGTCAAACATGGCATTGAACCTTCCATGAATTCGGGCCAGATTACGATTCGTGCAGAAGAGGATGATGCAGCCATACGGATCTCCGTTGCTGACAACGGTGTAGGCATGTCCGCAGAGCGCCTGGAGCTAATTCGCAGACATATGGATGAATTCACCCAGCCTGAGGAACAGATTGGAACCGGGGTTCGAAATGTACATCAGAGACTGCAACTCACGTATGGCAAGTGTTCTGGTCTATCCATTCATTCCAGTGCATCCCAGGGTACGATGTACATCATTATCATTCAGAAGGAGGCTATCACAGATGCATCAAGTACTACTGGTTGATGATGAATCCTATGTTATCGACGATCTGGAGATCGCATTTCCATGGAGTCAGTATCGAATTGAGCACATTCACAAGGCATACTCCGGTATGCAGGCATTATCCATTCTGGATGAACAGGCGATAGACATTGTCATTACCGATATTTCTATGCCTGTTATGAACGGACTGGAGCTGATTCGACAGATTAAGGCGGCCAAACCAAATATGCCTTGCATTTTACTTACCGGTTATGCAGAGTTCGAATATGCCAAAGAAGCGACCAAACATGGTGTCGTTGAATATTTGTTGAAACCGCTTGATGTTGAAAAATTGGGAACATGTCTCGATAAAACCGTTCAACACATCGAGGAACAAATCCGGAAAACCTCATCCTATGAACATGCCATGCACACGTTTCGGCAGCATTTGCCCTCACTTAAGGACAAGCTGCTGAACCAGTTAATTGAGGGCAACCGTTATTCCGAAGAAGTGCTGAACAACAAGCTTGAAGATTATCATCTTCCTTTCAGCAATGGAGATGATGTTTATCTCGTTTTGGTCCGGCTGGAAGAGCACTTCACAAGGCATACCACAAATAGTCTGCAATTGTTCGAATATGCTGTGACCAATATTGCATGCGAGTTATTCAATACCTCTTTTCATACCTGGCACTGTCGCGATCATTATGACTACCTGGTCTTTCTGTTGAAACCTGATCGAAACGACACGGCAAGTCAAAGTGATCCCATCGTGACAGTTACTGGAGATCCTTCAAGGATGCTGGATCAGGAGCTCACCCGTCTCTCTCTGCAACTGCATCACAATGTCAATGAATACCTCAAGGGCGGCATTTCGGTCATTCTCGGGCAGACGGGCAAGCTTCATCAGGATATTCGTGATATGTACGAGCAGGCCATATCAGCATTGAAAAAACAGGTTGGCAATGGAACGGGATATTTCCTGTCACTCACAGATCAGCCTCGTACGGGATCTGTTCACTCTTTGCATATCCTGTACGAACCACCGGCATTCAATCATTTGCTGGAGACAGGTCAATGGGATGCGTTCAAAGAGCGTCTGCACCATATTGAGGCCGCATACATTACGTTGCCCGAGCAAACAGAAGAACATCTGGATGAGATTCGAAGTGTACTATTATCCGCCTTTCATTACATCGCCCATAAGAACAATAGCCTTCTGTCCGACCTGGTCGGAAATGAATGGCTTCCCCGTATCCCGTTTCGTTCGGTTTCCCAAATGATGGAATGGGCAGCGAATACCCTGGATCGGCTTCGGTCCAAAATAGAAGGACAATCCTTCGATGAGCAACATGGTGTCATCCATAAAATTCAGATGTTTATCTCGGGCAATCTGAATTCGCTCAGTCTGCAATCCATTGCTGATCATGTGTCATTGCACCCGGTCTATGTCTCGAAATTGTTCAAGCAGGTGCAGGGAATGAGTCTGAGCGAGTATATTCTTAGCGTCAAAATGGACCTTGCCCTGTACCTGCTCAACCATTCACAGGATAAAATCTATGAAATTTCCGACAAGCTGGGATACTCCAATTCCCAGTATTTCATCAAAGTGTTCCGTGAAAAATTCGGCATGACCCCCCAAGACTATCGGGAGAAGAAATGACACTACGATGACAGAACAACCTTCCAATCGCTGTTATCCCCAGATTTTATTGATTTCCTTTTCCTAAGGAGAAATCCGGGGATAAGGGCGAAGCATATGCTTCCGATGCAGCTTTCTGAAAGAAAGCTTTTAGCTTCGCTTTTTCAGGTTTTTTCTGTCCTCTCCGTTCTTGTGTAAAAGGGAAATATAAAACCGCACTTGTTGTACCCTGGCTGATCTGGCCATAGTACATCAAGTGCGGTTTTTATGATTTTGGCATGTTGCACATTGCATATTGACTCGTAAACCAGATTCCAGTTTATCGCTGGCTCAGCTTTACTTTAATGAAGAGTACCACGCATTCACTTCTTCCGTGACTTCCTTGCCACCGGAAGCCATGTACTGCTCCACGAATTTGTCAAAATCATCGACTGGTGATTTACCATAAATGATTTTGTTCAATACTTCTTTTTCCAACTTGGTCAGCATGTCGCCTCTCGAAATCTGAGTTTTCGTTGGAACACCTGTGAACATTTGAGGCATTGTGATGTCTTTTTGATCAATAACAATTTTCGCCGCATGAATCTGTTCAGGAATGGAATCAGCCAAAACCTCTTCGTACAAGGTCGCCGGCTTTTCTCCATTCGCCAACCGGGCAAGTGTGTTCAAACGCAGCGACGGAATGATCGCTCCATCAAATGTAAGCGTGTAACGGATGGCATCAACCCATCCTCCAGGAATTTTATCTTCTTCCGTTCCTCTGTAGATTTCACCCTTCGGTCCGATCGCATAGTCATATCCTTCTGCAAAACCTTTTTCAAACGGCCCGCCTTCCTTAGGGTTGGCCCAATTATCAAACAGATAGTTCTGGTACACGAAGAAGGCATCCTTGTTCTTCATGTCTTTGTTGATTAACACCGCGCCTGTACTGATTGCCGTCCCGTGACGGCCCATTTTCCCATCCGGACCTGCTGGCAAAGGATAGGCCTTGTATTCTGAGTCTTTCACATTGGCTTTCAGATCGTTCAGCGGCCAACCTGTCATCCAGTATGGTCCCACAATAATTCCTGATTTACCTGCGGTGAACGCTTCCGCTGCCTTGGACTCATCATAAAGCCCAGACTCTTTATCGATGTACCCCTTGCTCATCCACTCCTGCATTTTAGCCAGTCCTTGCTTCATTTCCGGTTGAATGGAACCGTAGGCCAACTGGCCATCTGCTGATTTGTTCCACTGGTTCGGCATTGCGCCAAACATACCGAAGATCCAGCCGGAATCAGACATCCACGTATTCAGATTGTTCTTGAACCCTACCGACAATCCGATCGTGTCTTTGGCACCATTTCCATCAGGGTCTTGGTTCACAAATGCATCCATCACCGTTTCTAATTCAGCCAGAGTTGTTGGCGCTTTTAAGTTGAGCTTTTTGAGCCAGTCCTCCCGAATGTACATCACGGGATCATTATTGTTTGCGTTTTCCAGAATCGGAATCGCCATTCGTTTACCGTCACGGATGTACGGATTCCATACGTTCGGATCTTCCGCCATCGCTTGTTTGTATGTGTCCGAAGCGTACTTGTCGAACAGTTCGCCCGCATCCACGAATTGACCGGATTCAATCAGATCACTGATCAGTGTGGGATCACCACGGAAAGAGATAACATCCGGCATTTCCTGACCGGACGTTAACATCAGCCGAAGCTTGGTCTGGTATGCATTATTTTGCTCGCTGACTGTCCACAGATATTTAATGTCAATACCAAGGGTTTCCTTGGCCCATTTCGTATGCACGTTGTCTTCGATATTTTCGCCATTCTTGAATTTTAGGTTGCTACTGACCGGGAAAACGGTTGAGATCGTGACGGGTTCAGTGTACTTCCCATTCTCGAACTTGGCTGAGTAAAAGCCATCCCCACTTCCGCCTTCTTTCTCTGATGCGGATTCGCTGCTACATGCTGCCAATACACCTGACAACATCGTTGCAGCCAGCAAAACGCTAAGCGGTTTTTTCCATGTTTTGAACATATTTGTCTCCCCCATAAACGTATTAATGTATCCCTTGATGTCATGCCTGATTCCAAGTCCCTAGCCTGTTCAGACATCCCTCCCCTCAGGGTACAAAATCATATGTTATTCCTTAACAGCCCCAAGCACAATACCTTTAACGAAGAAGCGTTGAAGCAATGGATAAACGATTAGAATGGGTGCCATTCCGATGAAGATTTGGGCAGCTTTCACCGTCCGTTGCGAAATATTTTCTAAATCCTCGGGACGTACGGATACTTTACTGAAATCCTGCTGCACAATGATCGTCTGCAAGAAAGTAGCCAGTGGATATTTCTCATGATCCGTCATGAATATTAATCCATCGAACCAGGCGTTCCAGTGCCCTACCATCGAGAATAGAGATAATGTGGCAATGGCTGGCATCGACACAGGCAAATACACACTGATCAACGTTCGGAAATATCCGGCACCATCAATAAAAGCAGCCTCTTCCAGTTCTCTTGGCACATTACGGAAGAAATTCAGCAGGAGAATCATGTTCCAGACGGACACAGCTCCTGGCAGAATCAGCACCCACATCGTGTTCATGAGATGCAGCTTCTGAATGAGAATGTAGAACGGGATCAATCCACCATTGAATAGCATTGTGAATACGAAGAACCATGTATAGACATTACGGCGTTTGAAATTCCGGTTTTCCCGGGATAACGGATACGCCGCCAGAATCACAACGATCATGCTCACCAGTGTTCCCAGCACCGTTCGCTGTACCGCGACCCACAGGGAGCGAATAAAGTTTTCGTTTACCAATGTCTTGGCATAGGCATCCATAGTAAACTCGACCGGAAACAATCCAACCAGGTTAGCATTCGCTGCTGCCTTCCCACTAAAGGATACTGCAAGAATGTGAATTAACGGGATGAGACAGAGCAGGGACAACACAATCAGAAATGTATAATTAAACACTGTAAATACTTTGTAGGGTTTTGTTTTATGATACATATTGTCATATCTTCCTTTCTAGAAAATCCGATAATTGGCAAACTTGTAAGCTGCCCTGTAAGCGGCTACGATCATCACGAATCCGACAACCGACTTGAACAGGCCTATTGCGGCTGAGAAGCCAAACTTGCCATCCACCAGACCGACCCGATAGACAAATGTATCAATAATATCACCCTTGTCATATACCAGCGGATTATACAGGTTGAAGATTTGGTCAAATCCTCCGTTCAAAATATTGCCCAGTGATAGCGTTCCCACAACAATCATGATGGGAATAAGGGAAGGAATCGTAATCGACCACGTTTGTTGCCAGCGATTGGCTCCATCCACTTCAGCAGCTTCATAAAGCGCTGGATTAATGCCTGCCAAGGAAGCGAGAAAGATGATAGCGCCGAAACCAAACTCTTTCCAGATATCACTTACCACAACGACGGTTCTGAACCAGGTGCCCTCTCCGAGGAAAAAGATCGGCTCAAGGCCGAATACTGCGCCGAGAAACTGGTTGATCATCCCCTTTGTTGCCAGCATGTCCAGCAATATTCCGCCAAGGATAACCCAGGAGAGGAAATGTGGCAAATACACAAAAGTCTGTATTGTTTTTTTGAATGTTTCTTTTCTTACCTCGTTCAGCAGCAGGGCGAACATCAGTGGTGCAATCAGACCACCGATTAGCTTCATGCCTGCAATGATCAACGTGTTCCAGATCACTTGTACATTCTCTGGCATACTGAACAGGTATTCAAAATGCTCAAGGCCAACCCAGGAAGATTTGGCAAATCCGAGCCAAGGCTTGTAATCTTGGAAAGCTATGACCAGCCCGCCCATCGGTATGTAAGCAAATATCAGCGTCAGGATCACTGCCGGCAGCAACATTAAGTCAAGTACCAGCGTACGCTTAAAATTCTTCTTGCGGTTGGAACGCCGGAGACCCGGACGCTTCACTGTGGCCCCACTGCGTGTTGTTGTGCTTGCATCATTCATTCGTGCGCTCCCCTTCTCTTCTGTCTCAAAGATACGAATCAAATAGGTGTATCCTCGTATATTCAGTATACATGTTTACAGTTGATTAAGGGGAGCACACGCATGTTAATTGTTAGTTAATATCGGTTGAACCTACTGATACAAGCCAATCAATTACAAGCTATCCATGGTTTTGATCCTTGCCAGCTTTACCTCCGCTACTATTGCAACCCGGCTTGCTACCAGAGCATTTTGCCCCGGAGAATGTTAATATTCCATATTGTGAAGTATTCCGCCAGCTTTCATTGGTGGTGTCATTCCACTTCGCTGCGCTTTTATTGCCCTCACCCTGGTTATCATTAATTTGAAGATCGAATCCGATCACACTCCCTGAATTTGGCTTGAGGGATTGTAACTTGATCTTAGCCTCCACCTGATACCCTTTAGCTGTTTTCTTCACAGCACTTTTGAGACGTCCCGGAGAAGCACTGCCTGCAAAAGTAGTCACATTGTCCGCACTGATACGGAATTGGGCATCATCATACTGAAAATAAGGGGTGCGCTGATGATTTTCGTCCAGGAAAATCTCGATTGAATCCTGATCCCAGGGATCGATGCTATCCGTTATAATGTTCGGATCAGTCACATCGACCAGAAGATACAGATCTTCACCAGACCACATCGCACGAGCCTCCGCTGTTGCTCCCTTAGTCTGATCCAACAGGTTAACCTTGAATGGTGCAGCCTTGTTCCACGGGACATCCTTCTTCCCATCAATTGTTACTGTACCTTTTATTGCTGTGGCGGATTTGGGCATATTGGCAAGCTGAACTACGCCATATTTGCTGGTATCCTGTTCCTGGGATTGCGTGCGATCATTCCAATACAGAATATGATTCTGATCTGTACCACTTGCGGCTCCATCTGTTACCCGGATATCCAAGCCCACTTCCCGCGCAAGAGCACCAGGAACACCGGCCCATGGAATGGAAACTTCAACCTGGTATCCACCATTTGCCTCACGTATGCGATATGAATGACGCTTAGCCTCTGTTGTTTTACCCGAACGACTTATCGTGATATGTCGATCATCTGCTTCATAGACAGGTGTCTTGCCATTGTTCAGATCAACAAACAGATCCACCTTGTCGTTCGAACTGTTGGTCGTATCCTGAACATCGACCAAAATGTAGAGATGTTTCTTGTCCCACAGCGTACGGAACGCAGCCGAACCTGAAGCACTGCCTTTTAGTGATGTGGACACGGCCTTGCTCCAAACGGAATCTTGTTTGGATGCTTTTGTAACTGGTGTTCCAGACAATGTCACTGCCCTTTGGGTCAATATAGGCAAGTTTGATTCGTCAACAAGTCCCCAATAGGCCGGTTTGGCTTTCAGAGCGGAATCAAATAACATTGCCTGATTGTTATATGACTTCTCATCCTGTAATCCCCACAAGGTCACCGAAGAGATCACATCGCTATGTTTCTGGTACAGATCCAACAATTCCTTAAAGCGATAAGCCTGCTTTACCGCAACTTCTTCAGACATATCATCGCCAAAAGGAATGCCACTATCTACATCCAGCTCGGTAATCTGGATATCCAGGCCGAGATCGGCGAACAGATTAATTGTTTTTTCAATCTCTTCGATTGGCGGAGATTCTAGGTTATAGTGGGATTGCAGGCCCACACCGTCGATCAGACCTTTTTCCTTCAACCGTTTGACCAACTGATACATATGCTCTCTTTTTTCAGGAATTTCTGTAAAGTATTCGTTGTAATACAATTTGGCATCCGGGTCGGCAGCCCGTGCAAATTCATAGGTTTTCTCAATGTAATCCGGGCCAATCAGCTCATAAAACGGGCTTTTGCGCAATCCGTTGGCATCCCCGTTGCTATCCGCAATCGCCTCATTGACTACGTCCCAGGCATAGATTTTGCCTTTATACCGGGTCATGACCGTTTCGACGTAGTTCTGAATCCGGCTCAGCAGCAGTTCCCTGCTCGCAGGATTGCCCTGATCATCCTTGAACATCCACTCTGCTGCATCAATATGCCACAACAAGGCATGTCCCCGTACTCCCATACCATGTTTTTCTGCAAATTGAACGTATTGGTCCGCTGCTTCAAACTCATACACTCCCTTGGAAGGAGACATGAATTTCGGTTTCATCTCATACGTTGCCGTTAGGCTATTGAAATGTTTGGATAACAGTTGTCCATAAGCACCTTCCAACTGCCAGCGATATGCGGCTGCTCCAATGGGAAAGTCACCCTCATACAGCTCTTCCAGGGACGGAATATCTTCCTCAATCATCAGTTCTCCCGCTTCGGCAACGGTCACATCATCCACGTAGAACGACAATGTATCTACCGTATCCTCGGAAATATAAGGCGTCTCAATAAACAAATTCAAATCCGTGGGATTATCGCTATACTGGAAATCGCCCGAGATTTTGTGCCATTTCTGCCAGTCGCCTTTCGCTATCGTGACCTTGTCCAGCATGTTCCAGCTCTCTGCCCCATTCTTCTTATATGCCGTGAGCTGGATTGTTTGATCCGCGGCAGGTTTTTCTGCAAGTTTTACATACACCGAAATTTCATACGTATGATTGGGCTTTAGCACATCCTTCATTGGCAGCATAGCTCCTTGGTATGAGCGCTCACGGTTGGCTACCAGCATACTGTATTTTCCTTCGTGTGCTTCCTGTTGCGATACGGTCAACTTTTCGTTCCCAATCCGAGGAATCCAGCCCTGAAGCGTGCCGTCCTCAAAGTTGGCATTCAAATCACGTACCTCCTGTTTTGAAACGGTAGTTGCTTCTGAGGCAATCGTCTGCTCGGCCCCCTTTTCTTGCGCATAAGCGGGCTGCTGGAACGGGATCACGGTCATAAGCAGCATCGTTGCCAGCAGGGTTGGACCCCATTTTTTTAATGTCTTCATTTCATTCCTCCTTTCGTTTAATTGAATTATATTCGTTGAGATAGCGCTTACATATAACAAAATGATGTGACAGATAACAATTTGTTAACTTTTGGAAGAAAATCCACCACACTCAAACAGCTACGTTCATCACTTCCGCATGCTGCACTTGTCGCTGCTCAAACCTTTCGTTGCTACGGTAGGCTCAAGCAAAAGCTTATCGTATAATAAGCATAACGTTGATGGATATGACGCAAAAAGGAGAGATTCACCTATGTTGATCAGATTAAATTGGATCACGCTTCGGGTAAACGATTTGGAAACCTCGCTCGAGTTCTACCACGGCAAGCTTGGCTTGCCGATTCAGCGCAGTTTCGAAAGCCGTGGACGGCAGATTGCCATGCTGGGCGCGGAAAGTGAAACGAAGCTGGAGCTGATCGAGGGCAGCGAAATCACCATTAAAGAAGAGGCCGGCATTTCCATCGGTTATGAAGTAAATTCGCTGGACGAAGCCATGAAGCAGCTCGCCGCATTAGGCATCCCGATTGTACGGGGCCCCGTCCAGCCCAATCCGCATCTGCGGTTCATTTACATTGCCGACCCGGATGGGTTTGAAGTGCAGCTAGCCGAGCATACATGAGCAGGCGCGATCGTGCACGGGGACGGATATCAGCGCGCTGACTGTGCTGGTTACAGCTTCATCCGACGCATCAGCGGCACACCCACGCGGTTTAGAAGCCGATCAAGCAGCAGCCAGCACCAGCGTCTGCCCAATGGCAGATGGCGCTCATACACGGCGGAATACTCGAAATCCGCCACAGCGCCTCGGTTTCGCTTGAACTGCGCAGCGCCGGAACTCTCATGCAACAGATGGCCGTTCTCGCGGGCCTGTCCAATCAGGCAGGCCGACAGCATACGGTACAGGCCGATGGACAGGGGCAATGCCGTATCGTAACCGAACAGCGGTGTTGTCATCACTCCGTTTCGGCAGAAATAACCCATAACCGCATGTATACGCCCTTCCTTCCGCAGCCCATACAGAGTCAACGCTCCAGAAGCTTTTGCTGTGGCAATGAAATGTTCACTGAATTGCGGATTGTCATACGAGTATTTTTCAAGATACAGCAGCTTGTACAGCTCCGCGATTCGTGGAATGTCCGCATCCGTCAGATTCGCTTCGGAAACGAATTCATATCCGTGCTTGGCCAACAAGTCGTAATCCCGCTTTAGCAGCCAGCGCGACTTCGCATTGCCGAAATTCGGATCATTCGCCTGGTACAGGTAGATTTGCCGGCTAGGGATCAGTTGACAACCTGCTTGCTTCAGCTTGTCCGTCAGATTGGGATGAAGCCCTGGACACAAGGAGCGAAATATGACGGCGTGTTCTGGATAACGCTCCTTTACCGCTGCAAGCAGACAAATTGCATGCTCACCGGACATGGCCGGATACAGGTTCGTTGATAACAGCCAATTGTTGACATGTACAACCTTATTTATCTTGGATCGCCTCATTCCCCAGCCCAATACACTGAGCAGCGCGGAAAGCCCTTTTTCCAGCCACGGCTTCCGAAGCAGCGTCAACTCCTGCTTGGCATACCGTACGTAATGCGTATAAGGTGAACAAACGTAAGCATTCTTGTACTCTGCCTCATTGACCGTCACCGGAAGAACAAGATTGTCAATCCGAGCGAGCAGCAATGTGGTTTCCACGTTCGACATATAACTCTGTGTCCCATGCAGCACCATAGGTTCCAAATAGGCTCTCGCATATCTGCCATCCTCCGTGTCGGGCCAGTCTATCTCTTCGAGCGAATTCCGATCATAGAAACGAACGCGGCTACCGCGATTTCCATTTGTCGCTTCATCGGTCCGGTCGTGACTCGCCGGCCCTTTTTCCGTTACTCCATTCTTCACGTTCTGCTCCCCCATATCCACACACTGATTATATGGCTAATTGTTGTTGGACTTATCGTTCATCGCATTCAACTCCTCACATTATAGTGGGCCTGGATGAACATGCACAATTGTTCCGTTCTAAACGGCCACAGATTGTCTATCCCCAAAAAAACAAGCCTGCCTCCGCATAATGGTTGGAGACAGGCTGAGTAGACTGAACTTCGAATGTACTAATTGGTGTAATCAGATGACTCCGATCGAGCAAACCAGCTTCAGTCCTGTTTTATTTACAGGGCATAGGTAGTAGAACGTATATTGTTATCGTCCGACACTAACTCATTCAGGTCCGCAATTAGTTGCTCCAGTTCTCCGAAGCTTTCCACCATCTTCTGTGTCAGATTACGTTGCTCTTCCATGCTCGCCAGAATTTCTTCTGTAGCTGCACTGGATTGCTCCGTCACGCTCGAAATCTCGGACACTTCGTTAACCACTCGGGTGGAAGAATCCTTCATCGTAGCCGAACTGCTCTCGATATCTGTCGCCTGATTCAGCACATGCTGGGAATTACTATGGATTGCACGGAATACTTCCTCAGCCGTTTCCACACTATCTTTACCTTGTTGTAAAGACAGGCGAATGCGTTCAAATCGATCCGTCAATGTCTGCGTCTGTCCTTTTAACCGAGACAGGATGGTTGCAATATCATGGGCAGACTGACCCGAGCTCTCCGCCAGTTTGCGAACTTCCTCCGATACAACGGCAAACCCGCGTCCATGTTCACCTGCACGAGCTGCCTCAATTGCCGCATTGAGCGCAAGCAGATTCGTCTGGGATGCGATATCCGATATGCTGTTCAGCATAAGCGTCATGGATTCACTTTCCTCGTTAAACTTTCTCATATCACTGGCTGTTGTATCTATTGTCTCATACAGTTCCAGCATCCGTACGTTTAATTGATCCATCTGTGCGCTCCCAGTTTGTGTGCTCATTGCCATACCCGCAGACAGTTCTTTCATCTGCTGAGAGTACCTTGATTTGCTGGTCTGACAGGGACAATGACTCCGAAATTTCAGCTACACTGGTCGCCTGGAACTCAACACCTTTGGCAACTTCACTGAATCCAAGTGTTACCTCATTGGTAATTGAGCCAGTCGCATCTACTTTTTGCTTCAATTGTTCCGTATAACGAGAGAGTCCCTCAACGGCTTCTCTGACACGTTCAAGCATCGTTTCCACTCTTATTCTGGAATGCTCCACCTCTTGCCAGCGTACTTCACTATCCTGGAAAAGTCTTTGATTCAGCTGGGAGACCAGCATCAGAATGACCCCGGTAAGCGCAAATAATACTACATCTGTAATATGGCTAAACAACTCCTCTGAGCTCTGTGTCTCAACCATAAAGACCTGAAAAATACTAAGGGCAAGCAACACGAGAAATCCGGTTGAGAACAGTCTTTTGTCAGGGTAGAGTAACAACACTGAAGTAATGACCAGACTTAGAGTGATGCTAACACTTCCCCAGCCGGTAAAGACCCCACATAATGTAATTAGAATGGTGCTAAGCCATGGAATTAAATGAATATGCTTCTTTTTGGAATTTGCATAGGTTACCCAAGCCGCAAATAAAACAGCTGCTCCATTCGAGACGAGCAACTTTGGCATCAAAAAAGCCATGCCAAATCCGGCGGCAATAATAACCCACATGATGATACAGATCAGCTTGTTCCTTTTCCAAATAATTTCGTCATAACGATTCATGAATTTTCCGCCCTTTTCGTCAAATAAATATGCTTGTAAAACATTTCCTCACTATACTTCATTAGTCTATGGCCCTTGCTTATGGTTAAAACGCAAATTCCTAAGCCTTATGGTAGTACAATAGGTCTTCATAAACATGAAAAACATACTTAAAGTATATCGGAATTTCAATATCAAGTTTTTATATATGTAGAAATATAATATACACTAATTCTATTTTTGGTATTTTGCTTTGCTTTGCTTTTCTGCATGATAAAAAACCCGTATCAGAGATACGGGCTTTGACTACCACCTGTTCATTCCATATCAGCATTGGAAAATATTTCTTCCAAATCTTTTATCCAGATATGGGCAGATATTTTTTATTTACCAAACACCAGTGTTGTGTTGGATGAACCGGCATATTTGGTAACAAATTCTCGTGCGTAACTGGCGCTCTGCACCTCGTAGCTGTAATTGGAGCTTGGTCTCCAATTCGTTTTAGGAGAAACTGGGCTATTCAACGCAGGAGTACTGCCTGTGTCTGTAAACTCTCCTTTTCCTTTGTCATCCAGAATGCCACCTTTTTCCGCGCCTGCGCCAAAATAGTTGTTTTCGGAATAAATGCGTGCTTTTTCACCAATCGTAATAGCTTGGTTAAAGTTGTTGGCGTAATTGTTTTTGATATGGAAAAAACCGTATCTCATGAGACCAGGACCACGCACATACAGATTCTCGAAATAGTTATTGGCCATGGTTACATGAGGTACACCGTTATAACTGCTATTCCCGTCATTCGGATGTCCCAGTATGATACCGTATTTGTGATTGGCAAATTTGGAATTACTGATGGTAATATAGTCTGCACGATCCCCAATGTACAAGAGCTTGTCCAGATCACCTCCGCTGGAGTTGTAGCCATGGCCCGAGAATGTCACATGATCAATCCAGTAGTTTGAGCCTGAAGTGATATACATCTGAATGTCGTCGTTAGCGTTAATAGTGGAAGCGTGTTCAAAAGTGAGATTCTGAAAGATCACATTGCTGGAACTGCTCGTGGATCTGAAGTGAATATTCGTTAGTGTATGTTTGTTAAAGGAGCCTACCAGTGTTTTGTTTGATCCAAATTCGACCTTTTGCAACGTGGAGGAAGAGATGTTCTGCTCAACAACTACAATCTTGGCAGCAGAGCCTGCCATATGTGTTCGCAAATCATTCAGATTACTGACGTAGACAACCTGACCGTTCTTGCCACCTGTCGTAGCTGACTTGGATACGCCATTTTCATTCTTGGCATTTCCTGCAAAACCGGTTAATCCGTTGTTACCCGTATTGGGATAACTGGCGGCACCATAGGTAGCTGGGGCTGTGGAAATCGTCAACAATAACAGGGTTACAGCGAGTAAAAGAATCGATAGTTTCTTCAAAATTTCACCATCCTTTATAATTTTATCCTGACAGACAAGTAGATTATATCGTGTAACATCGGATGTGACAATACAAAAATTGCAATTTCGCTATTATTTTTATTTTTTTGCAACACCAGTTCCCGTATGAGAAAAATGAAAAAAGGTAGAATAAAGTTACGGAATACAATCCGACTTTATTCCACCTTGCTATATGAACTCTATTTAATTTTGAATTCCAGCAATTTTTTCTCCGCTTCTTGCCAATATTGCAATTTTAATACCATCGATTGCGATTGGGGATCGTCCAGCAGATTACTGCTTAAGAAATACATCATCCCATTATCCGTACCTCCCCCTCCTTCCGAAGATAATTCGGTTCTTCTCCCATCCTTTGCAGTAGTTATGATCTCGGTAAGGCTAACCATACCACTGATGGACGATAGGGTTTTATAATCAAGTTGTTTATCGGGTTCATAGACAAGTTTGACCCGAGTCACCAGTGGAGATAACTCAACCTGGGATAACAGGACCTTGTAACCTCCAATGGTAAAGGAACGATTTACATTAATCATTTCAGTTTTAGGAACTGAAAATTTGGGATCAAGATCGAAGGAAATGTCCATCTTCTTGGAATATTTATATTTTCGTTCCTTCTGCTCCGACTCCGAATCAGCTACTGTTTGCGGAACTACCGAGGAAATCTGAAATTGGAGCTTTACTTGCTCAGGTAATGGTTTGTTTCGATTTCGTTCAATGGTATCTCGACCATAAATGGTATGTTTGTCATTTGAGATGTGTATGCCTCCTCTTCTGCCATTGTCAATTACATCACCTGTCAGCGCATCCGTCATCTTTGCATTAACGATCGAATATATCTCCTGCGAAGCAGAAGCATTCGTCTTGGCCGTATACAATACGATTATTCTGTTCTCATCCGCCATTACGGCATTGACGGTAAACTCATATATTCCCGATGTAACCGTGCGATCCACGAGTTGCACATACCCATTGTTCAGAGCTGATGTTATCGTAATTTCTTCCATATCAGTCTCTACTAGCTTGCGGAAAGGCTCAAGCACTCCCCAATGCTGTGTCGGTTGACTGTACGTTGCCTGTTGTGGTGAAGAACTGTCAAGCGGTCCCAACAACAGCCACCCGGCAGCCAGAGCCGTTACCAACACTGCCGCCATCCATTTTAATTGGACATGACCTGTGTTTCTCCGGGTTCTAGCCTCCGTCAACCCCCGCTGAATTGCAAATGCCGTTTCCGCCGGATTTAATTGTTGTCTCTCCAGCTTAGCTTGAGAAGCATCTGCATAAAGTGCCTGTTCCTCCGGACTAATTTTCATGCCAATCCCCCCTGTTCTTCATCTGCTTCCGTAACAGTTCCAACCCTTTATGTTGCCAGGTCTTGATGGTGCCTTCCGGTTTGCCGAGAATGGAGGCGATCTCGATCAACGTCATGTCGTTATAGTATTTCAGCAGTAACACATGGCGGTATTTAGGTTTGATTTTCTCAAGCATGTACCACATCGCAAGCTGATTATCGTTAAATCCTGCAATGGCAGACTCGGTAATCGCCTCCTCCAATCCTTCATTGGGCAGTGGCATGGCCCGTTTACGACGTCTTTGTTCATCAATGCACACATAGATCAGAATACGAATAATCCACGATTTGAGCGCCTTCTCGTTCTTCAGTGTGCGACGCTTGATCCAGGCCCGACATGTCATCTCCTGCACAGCTTCAAGTGCATCATGACGATTCCGAAGGTAACTGTAGGCAATAGAAATCAACGTGTCCTGATACTCCATGATGGACTGAACAAATACCGTCTCATCGTCGCTCTGTAGGAACAGCATCTTTTTCATCTCGGCTTTGGTTTCCACCCCGCAATCCCTCCTTCTCTCTCTTTCTGTGGTATAAGACGGGCGAGCAAACCAAACGGTTTTATTTATTTTCACAGCAAAAAAAGCCCCACACCAATGAAATTTGGGCTTATCCTGTTTCGGAGCTAATTTCATGAATTAGGGACAATATAACCTACTACAACTCTCACAGGCACTAATGGAATTTGAAAATGAAAAAGGATGACCCTTTAGCGTACAGAGATCACCTTCTTCAAACAGTATAGGTATTTTTGGGGTGAACAGCCCGTTTACAGATTACCGATAATTTCGATGCCGTCAGCGGACTCAAGCTGTTTCCTGATCCAACGAATAAAGTATCCCAGAAATACCTGTAGCTCCAATTCGGACTCCTCTGCCACCTGCTGATCCAGCTCTGCCAAGACTCCCGCCACACTTCTTTCATAATCGGATTCTCCCAGCATGGATCAAGTGCCTTCATCTCTTTTCCAGTTCGAGGGTCACCTAACGGGAATACCCTATCCAAAGCAGGACGAATATAGTCAAAGTCTTCATTATAGATGAACAACATATCTTCCAGCTCTACTGCAACTGATTCTTGCATGTATAAGGGCGATAAAGTAAAACCCACATTCCTCTGAGGACCCTGATACCGGTAAAGGAGTACAGGAATTGCTCTCTTTGATTTTTTAGCCATTCGATCCCTCCCCTACATCCCAATTTTGCTGATCAGAGCTCAAACCATGTCAATATCCCTTCATTCTGCACGGTTTCTTTCTCCAGCTGTTCCCTCCAGTTCCGCCCCTCCTCGCCCCAGATATGAAACAGGCAGTAGATATACGCCTCTCCGTCCATAAACTCCCCAAATCCTGAAGACACCTCTAACCGTACCTCAAGAGCTCTCGGCCAGGATGCATCTTCACGTATGAGTACAAAACCGTCGGCATGGTGCTCCAACCTATACATCTCCGGCATAGTTAATGAACCGGCGAGGCGCTTTACGACTTCAGGTAAAATCGCGGGCTCCGTTGTTCTGATCCCGTACTCCCATCCCATTCTGTACAACCTCCTTCAGACATCAGTCGCTCCAGCTGATTGCTTTGGTTTAGGCAGTTCATGAATGGAACGATCCAGCCACAATTCGTACCAATCGAGAAAATGCATTCGATTCGTATTGCCCCAATAATGATCGGGATAAATTCCGTT
Organism: Paenibacillus hebaui; assembly: GCF_051934385.1. Lineage (NCBI taxonomy): Bacteria > Bacillati > Bacillota > Bacilli > Caryophanales > Paenibacillaceae > Paenibacillus > Paenibacillus hebaui. Next base: position 5,338,348 of record NZ_CP196836.1, read on the forward strand.
TTTGTTCGCCCGATCATCCACCCAGATCTCTCCGTAAGAAGCACCCTTTACGATCAGGTTCAGCGAAATCCCACAGCCAAAATCACTAATGCGCAGCATACCTGCTGACCATTTTGGATCAAGATATTCATGCTCAAGTGTTTCCCATTCCTCTTCTTCCCTGCTATCATCGAACCAATCATGGTTCCAGTTCCATGGTTCCGTGAATTGAAAAGGGTCTGAGACGGCATTCAGCTCATCATCATAACCAAGCACCGCGTATACGCCGTCTTCTGGAGCCTCCAGCCCATAATAAGGTCCCGCACCTCCAGCACCCATATGAAGAAGCCATGCCTTATACTCCCCGGGCAGCTCTAACCGCCATTTCTGTTCAAATTGCGCGATATCTGTCTGTGTCCATACAGGATTCATCTCATATTCATGATTTGCTGCGCCGAACAGATCCAGATCCGGGTCCAGACTTCGAAGGTGCATCAGCTTTTCACGCATGCGTTCTAACTGTAAAGTGTACATGGCTTCTACTCCCCTTCACTGCTATGTTAACCTCGTTCCACTTCATCAACGTACCCGTATCCATCGTACAGAGTACCTGCGCTCACCATCGATCTACCATTCTAATCTTGCAAATATCCATCCCTGCTGTATTCACATCGCTCATCTGGCTATCCCGGTTTACATATTACGATTACGGTTCGTGTATGTACGTTATATCCGAATTAATTCATCCAGCCTGTTTTTCCCCTGGTCACCTGGCTTCAAAATGATCAAGATCCGATTCGTTTCTCTGGATACGATGCAAGCATAATTCCCGGGCTGCAACTGTAAAAAAACACCTTCAGACGATTCATCCGGCTCCAGTTCGCCACCACTGACATCATCTGCTGCACCCAGATAAACATTGCCAGACGGAATCTGCAAATAATATATCGCTTCTAGCCCCTTCTCTTCCTCATCTGAATTTGCTTCCGCCAGGCTCCATTGCACCTCATAGATTCCATCCGCACCCAGATTTAGAAACAGACAATGGCCTGCATTTACCTCAGCCAGCTCATCCTCTGGAATCGACCACCAGTCCGGTGCATCCTCAGCACGATGCTTCAGCGCCGCCAGATCATACAGGCACAAGGTTGCCGTATCCGTAAACATTTCGAATGTTCCTTGCATACGTATTTGACTCAACTTCACTCACCCCTTTCCAACTGAATTCAATCGGGAAACCAGAACCATATCCAACCATTATAGCAAGCTCAATTCACAGGTTAAAGGAACCCAAGAGCTATCTCTGTTCATAATTATACTTAGGAAAAATGGAAAGCGGGAAGGAGTACGCTCATGCATGGATGGTAAACGGGCACAATACCGACTCAGACGAAGCTGTATCTCTTCATTTCTGGTTCGAAATTGACGATATAACGATAACTGAATTTTATTGAACCGTATGGAGGAAGCCATGTCGATTAACCATAGGAAAGAACCTTTTCGTTATACATTAAAAGAACCGATCACCTTCGAAATCTATATTCTCAGCATTAACGGTGTAAACGCACCACCCAAACCCATTCAGGCAGAATTATGCGATATTAGCCGTTCCGGCTGCCAGCTTTCGTTTCCGCTAAGCCTGCATGTAGAGTCCAATGACATCCGAATCGGAATGAATTTGCTGTTATTTGAAGATCCCTTATACATGGAAGGAACACTACGTTGGGGAAAAGAAGAAAATAGCCAATGGTACTACGGTGTGCAACTGGAGATCCCCGAAGGCAATCACGATCGATTATCCAGAGAGATCAGGATGCTTGCGGGGCAGGGCAAGATTGTGGTGAAATAACCAAGAAAGAGCTAAACAAAATTCAGGGGCTTCTCCCTTCTCACTCCGTCTAGCCCACAGTGGATAACAACCATGCAGAGTATCACCCATATATACATAAAAGCAGCAGCCCTGCCGGAATTGAATCCGGAAAGGTTGCTGCTTTTATGATGTTTGTTAGGCTTTTGCTGTGAACAACAATTCTTGCTCTTTAATCGTTGTACGTCCAGCCGACTCAATCGAATTATATTGATGCATATTCGTAATGATAACTGGTGTAATCGTCGTGTAACCGGCTTTTTCAATTTCTTCCCGGTCGAATTCCATCAACACATCACCTACAGCAATCTTCGCTCCTGCTTGAACTTTAGGAGAGAAGAATTGACCTTTCAGCTTCACCGTGTCGATCCCGATATGAATAAGCATCTCGGCTCCGTTATCACTTACCAGACCAATGGCATGTCCACTCTTCGATAACGAGAACACGGTTCCGTTGATTGGAGAAACAACGCGACCTTCAGATGGTTGAATCGCGAATCCTTTACCCATGATCTCTTCGGAGAATGCAGGGTCCGGCACTTCGCTTAGCGGCTTAACTTCACCAGTAATCGGACTGAACACTTCTTGATTCTGTACTTTAGCTTCTTCAGTTACAGCGGAAGCGGAGCTGTTCACGTCAGTTGCTACTGGTGTTGCAGGCTCAGCAGTTGGTGTTGCTGCAGCCGGTTGTGGTGCATCCTCTTCTTGGAAACCAAGGATATACGTCAGTACTGCCGCAGCTACGATAGCAATCAAACCACCAGCCAGAGCATAGAGCAGTGTACTAATTGCCGGACTGATAAATGCTGCGACACTTGGCAGACCCACAAGACCTGTAAGTACATACGCTTTAACTTTGAAGATCCCCATAAATCCACCTGCGACAGCTCCACCAATAAGGGCAGCAATAAACGGTTTTTTGAATTTCATGTTAATACCGTACATGGCAGGTTCCGTGATCCCCATAACAGCCGTAAGACCTGTAGAATACCCAAGCGATTTGGTTTTGCTATTTTTCGATCTCAGACCGACACCAAATGCTGCACCACCTTGTGCCAGGTTAGCGGCAAACATCAGTGGAATAATAAAATCGTAACCCAGTGTTGTCACCGAACCAACAATGATCGGCAACAGTGCATAGTGCATACCTGTGATGATCAGCAGTGACATCGTACCACCGATCAGGATACTCGCGAAGATGGACATGTTGTCGAACAACCATGAGATACCACCCGACAAACCATTACCCAGAACCGTACCCAACGGCCCAACCGTCATCAAGGTCAGAGGAACCATAATTAACAGGGTAACCGTTGGCACAATGAGTAACTTAAGTGAAGCATGTACAACACGATCAACGGCTTTTTCTACATATGAAGCAATCCAAACTGCCAGAACAATCGGAATAACTGTAGAAGAATACGTTGCCGCTATGACTGTAATCCCCATAAAAGATGAGTTGTGACCATCGGCCAGCAATGCTGTAATGGTCGGGTGCATAATGCCCGCAGCAAGCGCCGCAGCAATATACATATTACTGCCCAGCTTACGTGCAGCACTAATCGCCAGAATGATTGGCAGGAAGTAGAATGCACCGTCACCGATTGCAGACAAAATGGTGTAGGTTGAGCTAGTATCCGACAACCATCCAAGTGCGACAAGGATCGCCACGATCCCTTTGATCATACCGGCACCCGTAATCGCTGGCAGAATCGGTGTGAAAATTCCAGAGATGAAGTCGAACAGTGCACTTACCGGATTTCTCTTTTTCTTTTCTCCAGTTGAAGCCCCTGATGATGCATTATCTGCGTTTGGAGATTTGGACATGTTGCCTACAAGTGCGTTATACACAACAGGTACATCATTACCAATGATAACCTGGAACTGACCACCATTCTCCATAACGCCCATAACGCCCGGTGTATTTTTCAGCGTCGCTTTGTCCGCTTTTTTGTTGTCATTTAGGTTGAATCTGAGTCTAGTCATGCAGTGCGTGACTTGATCAATGTTCTCTTCGCCACCAACCAGCTTCAAAATATCTTTGGACAATTGTTGTTTATCCATTGTGTTTTGCTCCTTTTATGTGTAATGAAGGTTAAAAAAAAACCTAAACACTGAGTAATGACAAAGCAGTAAAGCTTATCATTATACAACGTTTAGGTTTTGCCTTTTTAGTAGTAACAATCCCATATTATTCAGTTGTTTGTTTCGTTTCTGACAATACGTTCAATGTGAATGGTCAGATATAGAATTTCTTCCTTGGATAAGACCCGGCTATAAATCTTACGAGTATAGTCGCTAATCTTAACGGCACAGGCGTGAGCCTCAGGATATTGTTTGCTGACGAGGTCATGCAGCGGATTATCTGCTTCCTTGTCTTCAATCGCAGTCCCCTGTAATACGCGCTGAGCAAAAAACTTCAAATGGGTCAGGAATCGATAATAACTCAGCGAGTCCTCATCCAGTTCAATAACAAAGCTGCGTCGTACGATATTGAGTATGTCTTTAACAATATTGGTAATACTGATGGTTTCCCGCATCTCACCGTTCATCTGGGCATTCACCAAATGCATGGCGATGAATGCGCATTCGTCTTCGGGCAGTAGTACGCCAAGCGTTTCTTCAATAATCTGCAACGCCTTAAGGCCGATGGCATATTCCTTGCGGTACATGCGCTTAATCTCCCAGAACAATGCGTTGCGAATCTGCAACCCTTGACGATGCCGATCAATGGCAAAATGAATATGATCCGTCAGTGAAATGTAGATGCTCTCATGCAACTTTTCACCTAACACAGTCTCCGCATAACGAATAATTTCATCCGAGCATTCGACATATTCAACTGGAATATCAGACAGAAGCGTTTTCAGTTTCTGCGATACTTCCTTGCTTTCCAACGAGAATATTTTTTCGACGAGACTTTCGTCTATCGATTCACCAGTATGCTTTTTGAAGGCAATTCCACGTCCCATGACGACCAGTTCGTTTCCTCCCGGATCAAGCACGGTAACTACGTTGTTGTTCAGCACCTTCTCAATTTTCATTTCTTCACATCACCTTGCACCGTCAAAGTAGTAAAAGGCAAAACCAAAGCAGGTCACCAAAAATAACCTGCTTCTGGTTTTGCCTGATTGAACAGTAACAATCCAGTATTCATTAGCACTAGGCCTATTTTACCATATAATTATCCATATGACAATGTTTTTGTGAAAGCGTTTAATGTGCTTTAATAAACACCAGAAATGCTTGTCCAACCATGCATATCGAACTATTATTTATTCGTTGTCATTTTTGAGACTTGTGCCATTTGTACTAATAACTTCTTTGTACCAATGGAAAGACTTTTTCTTGTAGCGCTCAAGTGTTCCTGAACCATCATTATTACGGTCTACGTAAATGAAGCCGTAGCGTTTCTTCATTTCTGCCGTTGAAGCACTTACCAGGTCGATACAGCCCCATGAAGTGTAGCCCATTACTTCTACTCCATCTTCAATTGCTTCACCAACCTGTACCAGATGATCATTCAAGTATTGAATACGGTAATCATCATTCACCGTTTTATGTCCATTTTCGTCTGTAATCAGCTCATCGACTGCCCCCAGACCATTTTCGACAATAAACAATGGTTTTTGATAACGGTCCCAGTATTTATTCAACGTTACTCGCAGTCCTTTTGGATCGATCTGCCAGCCCCACTCACTTGCTTTGAGATAAGGATTTTGCACACCTGCGAACAGGTTTCCTTTTCCTTCGATACGTTTCTCAGGATCACCTGTCTCACAGAGACTTACATAGTAACTGAACGAGATAAAGTCTACCGTATGCTTCAGAATTTCAGCATCGCCGTCTTCAAAATGAATATTGATATTATTGGCTTTGAAGTAACGATTAATGTATTTCGGATAGTAACCACGTGCATGAATATCAGCAAAAATATCATTACGTTGTTCAGCATGCATCGCTGCAACGACATCATCAGGGTTAGGTGTCAACGGGTAAGTAGGCATGCTCAGTACCATACAGCCAATTTTAGCTTCGGGCATAATTTCATGACCCAGTTTGACCGCGAGCGCACTTGCTACCAGTTCATGATGGATCGCTTGGTACAGATCCTGCTTGGACAGTTCTGCTTTTGGCGTGTAGATCCCGCCGCTCATGAATGGCTCCTCCAGAATGGAGTTAATTTCATTGAACGTCAGCCAGTATTTTACTTTACCTTTGAAACGGTTAAACAGCACCGTTACATAACGCTCGTAAAAGTCGATCATTTTACGGTTAACCCAGCCATCATATGTTTTGGACAGATGCAGCGGTGTCTCATAGTGAGAGATCGTTACGAGTGGTTCAATGCCGTATTTGTGGCACTCATCGAACAGGTCATCATAGAATTGCAAACCTTTCTCGTTTGGTTCCAATTCATCTCCTTTAGGGAAGATTCGGGACCAGGCGATGGATGTACGGAACACTTTGAAGCCCATTTCAGCAAACAATTTAACATCCTCTTTGTAACGGTTGTAGAAATCGATACCGATCAGTTTCAGGTTATCCTCTGTAGGTGCTTCCGTTCTTGGTGTTGTAATCCCGTGTGGCATGACGTCCTGCACAGACAGTCCTTTGCCATCTGTATTATAGGCTCCTTCGAGTTGATTGGCCGCTACCGCGCCGCCCCATAGAAAATCCTTCGGAAATGGTTTTGTCATATCAATCATTCCTCTCATTTTACATATTTATTTATTCGTTTGAAGCTGCTGTAGTCGTTGCAGTATCAGGTTCAATTGAGAACCGGTGACAGTTTGCTTAGGAGCAAACTGTCCGTTTCCAACACCGTTCAATACACCATGCTTTACGCTATTCTGAATAGATTCGTAAGCCCAATGTCCAGTGTCTACATCTTGGAATCTCGAGGATTGCACCGGTGATGGCTGAAATTTCTGATATTCAATGACTTGATCCACAATCACGGCCATTTGTGCTCTGGTTACTTCGGAATCCGGTGCGAACACCTGACTACCTACTCCATTCATCAGTCCTGCCTCTGTAACCTGGGTTATCGCCTTGCTTGCCCAAGCCGGTACAGAATCGGTATATGGATATGTTCCGGTTGTCTCAGGCAGATTCAACATGTCTGCCAACACAAGGGCCACTTGTGCTCTGGTTACCGTCTCTGATGGTTGTGGCATATGCTCAGAATTTTCTTCACCCTGTGCTTCTGAGTCACCATTGCTCAGCTCTGCATAGTTAGATTGCACAATTTCTTTTGCTTCATTTAATGGATAACCATCATAATTGCCTGTTATATCAAAGTCGGAAGCCTTCAGCTCTTTATACTGTTCCATATTAGCAACCGTTATATCAAAGGATTCCACCATCTCACCCGGGTCACCAACGTATGTATTAGCCTGAATTCGCTCAATTCCTGACGTTTCTGCATTCGCAACTACAGGCCAAACCCAGGTTAGACATAAAGTCATGGCGAGCATCCATCCCATATTTTTTGATACTTTGTTCAATTTAATCAAAAGGGATAACCTCCCTTGCAGATTATCCTGTGGCGTATAAAAAACGGACAAGCACCAACTAAAAGGGATCTAGGAACAACCAGTTCCATCGACTTGCCTGCTTTTCGTTAGGTCTTGCCCGCTACATGCGGTAACAATCCCGAATGATCTAAAAATTACATTAAACAATCCGGTTCATGATACAAGGTTCAAGCCAATTACAGTTGCTCACCATTGCTGGAGATGACGTTTTTGTACCAGTCAAACGAATCTTTCTTCGAACGTTTGAGCGTTCCGTTACCATCATCATCCAAATCGACGTAAATGAAACCATAACGTTTGGACATTTCGGACGTAGACATGCTCACCAGGTCAATTGGACCCCATGCTGTGAATCCCATCAGGTCCACGCCATCCTTAATCGCTTCTTTCATTTGCTCAATGTGTTTTTTCAGGTAATCCACACGATAAGAGTCATGGATCGAACCATCTTCTTCAACACGGTCATACGCTCCCAGGCCATTTTCAACGATGAACAATGGTTTTTGGTAACGATCCCAGAAGTTGTTCAGCGTTACGCGCAGACCGATTGGATCGATCTCCCAACCCCAGTCGGACGCTTCCAGATAAGGGTTTTTCACGCCACCAGTCAGGTTGCCTGTTGTTTCTTCCTTGCTAGCAGATGCCGATTTGGTTACAGACATGTAGTAGCTGAAAGAGATGAAATCAACTGTATTGTTGAGCATGATTTCATCGTCGCCTGCTTCTTTGTGGATCACGATGTTATTCTCTTCAAAATAACGAGCCATGTAGTTCGGGTACTTACCACGAGCATGCATGTCTGTGAAGAAGAGGTTAATCTGATTCTCAAATTGAGCGAGTCGAACATCTACCGGATTACATGTCGCTGCATAAGTCTCCATACGAGCGAGCATACAGCCCACTTGCGAACCAGGGATAATTTCGTGTGCAAGCTTGGTTACCATTGCACTGGCTACAAATTGGTGATGCAGCGCTTGATATGTCGTTTGCAGCTTGTTGTCCACTTTATCAATCAGAATGCCGCCACCTGTGTATGGGCTGAACAGCATTACGTTGATTTCATTGAAAGTCAACCAGTATTTTACTTTATTTTTATAACGGTTAAACACCGTCTCAGCATATTTCACATAGTGCCCGATCACTTCGCGGCCAGCCCAGCCATTGTATTTCTGTGTCAAGCCAAGCGGAGTCTCATAGTGAGACAATGTAACGAGCGGCTCAATACCGTATTTCAACAGTTCGTCGAATACTTCGTCGTAGAATTTCAGACCCGCTTCGTTTGGCTGCTCATCATAACCGTTCGGGAAAATTCGTGCCCAGTGAATGGACAGACGGAATACCTTGAAGCCCATTTCGGCAAACAATGCGATGTCTTCCTTAAAGTGATGATAGAAATCGATACCGAAACGTTTAGGGAAACGTTCTTCAATTTTGCCTGAGAGGATCTCTTCAATTCGGGAAGAGGAAATTTCCATGGCATGTCCACCTGTACGCTTCTCTTTGGGAACATGGGCGATCATATCCGCAGTGGAGAGACCTTTGCCGTCCTTATCGAATGCACCCTCCAGTTGGTTCGCTGCCGTAGCGCCTCCCCATAGGAAGTTTTCCGGGAATCCTTTTTTTGCCGTGGTCATGAATAACAACCTCTTTTCAAAAATTTAGTTTGGTTTTCCCAAGAACGTCAACTGTATTTCAGTCAGAAAACAAGAAAAACCTAAACTCAAGGTAAAATAGCACCAAAAAAGGGGCTTTCATTTCACCATCAGTTTAGGTTTTGCCTGTCTTCACAGTTACAATCCATCAAAAGATGTTATTGAATATTCTGTTGTTTGTTCTTGTAATGTAAGCGTAACATATCTATTTTGCAAAATCAACTTCACGATACGACATAAAAAAGTGATTTTTAACAAATCAGGTGTGCAATCCAGCACGGAACCTGTTTCAATTGCCAGCCGTCTGTTTTATCTATAAAGATGCCCCTATAGATTCCTTTAGGTAGTCAGTGCGAACATCTGTGCAAAACTTTTCAGGTACGCATGATTTAGAGAGAGAAGGAGAGAACACACAAACACATTTCAGGAGGGTATTATGTCTATTCCAAAAAAAGCTTCGTTATTTGCCATGTTAATTATGATTTTGCTGGTTGCGGCTGCTTGCGGCGACAAAACGGATAACACCGCCAAAACGGATGAATCCACCAAGACAGAAACTGCTGCGGGTACAGATACGGACACAGCTAAAACAGAAGATACTGAGAAAAAGGAAAGCTCAGATTCATCCACCTCTGAGACCAAGGAAACAGATAATTCCAAAGAAGTTGAACTGGGAATGACGGAAAAAGGTTCGTATACCAATGATTATTTCGGCGTATCGTTGAAATTCCCGGAAGCTTGGGAGTTCCAGGATGCCGCAGGCATGAATGAACTGACTAGCGCTTCTTCCGAAGCTATTGCTGGCGATGATGAAAAAAAGAAAAAACAGATCGAACTGTCTCAAACCAAAACACTGAATCTGTTAATGGCTTCAAAGTATCCATTAGACGGGGGAAAAGTTGGACCTTCCGCCATGGCGATTGCGGAGAAAGTCAGCTTGCTGCAAGGCATTCGCACGGGTAAAGATTATCTGGAAGCAACGAAAAAATTCATGGTGGATAGCAAGTTCCCGTATAAATATAAGGAATTCACAACCGAAACCATTGGTGGTAAAGAGATGGATCTGATGCAAATCACGATGGATCCAGGCGACGGTTCAACGATCACACAAGACTACTACAGTACAATAATTGAAGGTTATGCATTCAACTTCATCTTCACGTATGTGGACGACACCAGCAAGTCCGAGATCGAAAACATCAAGAAATCGGTGCAATTCAAATAACCGGTCTGACAGGCGTATAAGCCGTATATTATGCCAACAAACATGACACAACCCCGGCTACGATCCATAGGGATCAAGCCGGGGCTCTTTGTTTATTTTCACCCAATGGATTAACTGGATACATCGTCCAGCACACGGCAGTCTGCCAGAACATAGGGATGATTCCGCATGCTGTCTGCTTCCGTAATGTTGCGGATCACTCTGCACGGCACGCCTGCTGCCAAAGAATGCGGTGGAATGTCACGAGTGACCACACTGCCCGCTCCGATGACACATCCGTCTCCAATCGTAACGCCTCCGCACACTGTAACGTTTGCCGAGATCCATACATCGTTTCCGATCGTGACAGGTTTGGCATAACAGAGCGACTTCACTTCACCATTCTGGTCCACCATCTGTCTCCGCTCACTCGGGATTAGAGGATGAACCGGAGTAACAATGGTGACGTTGGGTCCAAAACTGGTATAGTCTCCAATCGTCACTTGTGCGTCGTCCTGTATCGTCAGATTGTAATTGCCGAAGAAATGATGGCCTATCCGGGTATGCACACCATAATGAAAGAAAATGGGGCCTTGTATAAATCCGCCTTCTCCAATCTCCCCCAGTAACTGCTGCAATAATTGCTCCCTTTCCTCCGTCTGTTCTTCAAAGGTCTGACTGTAAAGCTGACTGAGACGATGGGCCTGCCTTTTGACTTCCTTTAACTCCGGCTCACTTGGGCTAAACAATATGCCCTTCATGATCCTCTCTTCTTCACGCATCGCAACTCCCCTCTTCTATGTTCATCTCCTCATGAACTTCGTTGAACAGTTGAACATCAAATGACCCTTGATTGTTCAGAAAGGTTCCGTCCAAATCAGTTACGATCAGTTTTAACATGATGTGACCCTCCAATAATTTATAAACATTATTTATAAAGTGTATTTAATAAGTGTCTATCAACAACCCTTTTGCCATGACTTCATCGTACTTCATGTAACTGGTTCCATGTCAATCCTGAATTGTTGGCGGGAAACCCGGTATCTGTAAACATAAATAAAATCCACAGAACATGTCCTGTGAATCATAAGGCGTCCGATAGGATGGAGGACTTCAACGCCTGAAGAACCATTTCTCTTAATCCTGCATCAAAATCATGAAGAAACGAATCCTGGTGTACAATCTTGGGCAAAGTCGGCATAGGATGGTCCTTCCCGTATTGTTTCCACACCGAATCCAGCTCTTCTCTCTCCACCCGTTCCTGATAGATGACAATCTGGTGCGGAGCAACGACGGCATTAACGGTTTGCAGAATCTGACATACCTGCCCTACAAAATCATCCTTGCTCATTTCCCCTCTCCAATCAGGTGAGTAAGGAAGATACTTGATCTCACCAAACATCCCGTTTTTCCCACGGATGATCTGTCCGTTCAACATCATGCCCATGCCGGGCGGATAACGATTCGGAAAATAAATTCCTGCCACACTCTGTTCCTTCATGTCCGCATGCTGTGAGCAGTATCCGCTAATCGCTGCATTAACATCATTCTCCACGAGAACTTTGAGTTGGAACTCGCTCTCGATCTCCCGAATCAAATGGGAGTGAATAAGTTCCTCATGACTGCTTACCGTGATGTCCCCATCTACAGCCTGTCCCGGAATACCAATTCCGATCATATGAATGGAAGGATACGCCGCAATGAAACGCGCGATAAGTTGCAACACATGCTGTTTATCGAAGGCAGGCAAGATGCTCTCTTCCTTCAGCACCACCTCGTTCTTGAGATTCATGACCGTTGCCGAGATCAACTCCTCACCTTTCATTTCTTTGATGTAAAGAACCAATGCAAGCTTGAAGTTAACATTATACCGATATGCCTGGGCAGGACGACCACCGTTCGATGGAACAATTTTATCCTGGAACAGTTCTCCGCCATCACATAATTCCTGGATCAGCGCGTTAATCGTTACAACGCTAAGATTGGTTAATGAAGCTAGTTGCGGTTTGGTCGCCGTCTCGATCTGCTGCATGACTTCGCGCACATTATTCATATTGATGTGTTTCATCATTGTAGCGTTGGCTTTTTTCATAATCCTCTCGTTTCTACTCTGGTTCAATTGAACCAAAGCCATGGTATTGAAGTAATTCTATTCGATATCATACCATAATACATCCCTTCAACACATAACGTTTACTCAAACAGATCATCCATTGACTTCACGGGCTTTACTTCCATCGGCTGTTTCGTCAAAGCCATATTGGCATAGGTACCTGCCCAAATCACGACAGCCATAATAAGATATACCATCCATGCTCACCTCCCTGTTCTTGCGGTATCATCATGAAGCGATTGACCACTTCTGCACAAATCACCATAAGGACAAGCAGAACCAGAACAACCATCGAAAAAGAAGCTTGTACCGGTTCTGACTGCCATCAGTCCTAAGAGCGGGGGAAGCAATGTGGTTACACTATAAGAGACGGCCATTACATTATTCCCTATTAATAAATACACTTTATAAAGTATATAACGTAAGTATGCGAGGGTGATACTCCTTTGTCAAGATGATATGCTTTATAATTTTTAAATCAGATGAGATGCTTTAATTCATTTCGTATATCTTCGCTGTACTTCCGGCAATAAGGTCACAACTTGAATTCCCATTCCCCAAGCAAAATAGAGCAAGTGAATGATTGAAACGTCCTGAATCCAGTACACCTGCACCATAATCCAGATCAGGAGAGCATATCCGGTATATAAGGAGAATGTCCAAGCCCAGTAGCGGTCAGGATAAAGGTTCAGTTTCTCAGTTAACGCGCACTGCCAACGACGCAACAGAGCCACCCCAATCAGTACAGGCAGGACACCAAGAACCAGCAACAGGATGATTCCCGGGATTAGAAAATTGGCGAACGGAGAATGCTCCAATAAAGAATCTGGCATTTTCAGCATATTTCCAGATGGATCGATAATTAGCATAATTCCCCCAAGGATTGCTCCAATCCCCAGCATTCCATTCATCACCGCGAGCAAAACCGATCTCTCTACCCTTTGCGTCATCATGAACCGCTCCCCTCATTCACTCACAATCACTTCCAATCCCCTACAGCTCCGAGCATGACTACCGAACGCTGTAGTAAAATTTTCTCACATGCAAAGCGCTGTTTCTGTGCTTCTTTTCACTACATAGGTCTTAAAAATCATTCATCATGGAAAAACTTGATAAAAGAACGTACGTTCGCTATAATGAAATTATACTTAATGAGCGAGAGGCAGATATGGACGACAAATTTATTAAGGAACTACGCGAGATTAGTCGGGACGACAGACGAAGATCCGAATTTATGATTCAAGGCATGAAGGAAACATTGCAGGGACGAAAAGAAGAAAGTATGCTCAAGCGTTGGATTCGGCGTAAGAAGGCAGCGAAGAAAATTTCACAACGATTCAATCAAGACCCCTCTTCGGATCAAAAGTAAGCACATAAAAAAGGAGGCGGAATCCGCCTCCTTTTTTAATTCTTTATGTCAACGATTTAGAACGAACGGCAGTTGAGTCAATTGAGATATGCTCTTGGTTTACCAAAATTAAGGTAAGATGGCAAATGATCGGACCGGGAATCCGGATGCCTTTTCCGCCTTAGGAACGATGTTGAAGATCACCGCTCCTTTCGCTGGCACCTGATCCAAGTTCGTTAACAGTTCTACCTGATATGTATCCTGGGCAAGTACATAATACTCTGCCAGCAGTGCACCATTCTTCTGATAATCCACAGCTGAATCGGTATCGAAAGTCTCATGGCCAATCGCTTTTATTTTTCTCTCCTCAAACAAAAACATTAGTGAACTGATTGACCATCCCGGCGCATGGCTGTTACCTTCCACGTCCTTGTTGTCAAATGCTTCATGACTGGGCCAGCGTTTGCTCCAATCGGTACGCAGTGCTACAAAGCTGCCTGCTTCAATCATGCCATGCTCTTTTTCAAACTCAAGAATATGCTCAACAGTCAACGTAAAATCCGAATCGTTCTCCACAGCGGCAGACTGGTCTATGACTACCAGCGGCAGTACCAGTTCCTTCAACCCCAATTCATCCAGGTACCGGGTATCCCGTACGAAATGAATCGGTGCATCCAGGTGTGTCCCATATTGACCGGGAAACTTGAAGCTCTGGGCAAAGAAACCTTGATCGTGATTAAATAGTGTATCGAATTGCGCAGCATCAAAAGCAGAGAAATGCGGCGATTCAGGCCCGAATGTATGGGTCAGATCCACCCACTTCTTTTCTTTCAACAATTGAATAGCTTGAATGAGTTCATTGGACATCGAATCACCTCATACGTATAAGTGGAATAAATTTCTCCTATTATATCTTATTCCACCACATTTGAGGAGCATATCCTGTCTTGCATCTACTAACTCTAATACGAGTAACAAGCTGGAGAATATGAAGATGCTTTGTCCTCACTATACTGGAGAAAAATATGATGAAGCAGAGCCAGCAGTAACGGATGGGAATGTAGTTACTGCTGGCTCCGCTGGAATTTGCGATGCATGTTTTGAAGAAGCTGGATGTATTGGACCCGACACATTACAGGCTTGGTTCAATCTGTATCAGACTCATGAGTCCAAATACTTCTTCGAGTTACTGAATTCTATCGTACACGAATAACCAGTTTACCTCGTGTATGATGGCTTTCGCTTTTTTCGTGTGCTTCACGCACGCCTTGTTCAGTGAGTGGAAACGTCTCATCAATGATAGACTTCAATTGGCCCTCAGCAGCGAGCTCAGCCAGCTGATCAAGTTGATCTCCTTTGGGCTCCATCATGAACACGTTAGCCGTTACACCAGCCTCCTTGGCAAGGTTCTCATCCGGTTGTTCCACAAGCGACACCAGATGCCCGCCTGATTTCAATACCTTGAAGCTGTTACGCTGGATATCACCGCCCATCGTGTCCAGCACGACATCATAATCGGAGAGAATCTCCGCGAAATCTTCTTTTTTATAGTTGATAAAATGATCCACACCCAGCGAACGAAGCAGTTCTTCGTTCGCTTCACTTGCAGTGGAGGCCACTTCGGCACCAAGGGACTTGGCAATCTGAATAGCATAGGTTCCTACGCCGCCTGCTCCGGCATGAATTAATACTTTCTGCCCTTTGCCAAGCCGCCCATGATCCACCAGTGCTTGCCAGGACGTCATGGCCGCCAGCGGTATGGCTGCTGCTTCCTCGAAGCTCAAACTTTCCGGAATACGGGCTATAATGTCCGCATCTACAGCCACATATTCTGCGTAGGTTCCGAATTGACGAGGACGGGCAAATACCCGGTCGCCCTCTCTGAACCGTGTTACATTCGAACCTGCTTCAACCACCGTACCGGCTACATCTCCACCCAAGATCAGAGGAAAGTCTCCTGCTGCCTCTTTCAGATGCCCTTGTCTGATTTTGAAATCAACCGGATTTACAGAAGTGGCATGAATTTGGATCAGCACCTGATTTACGCCACATGATGGCATGGTCACTTCCATTTCCTTCAATTGTTCCGCTCCACCAAACTGTTCAATTACAATGGCTTTCATTAGAAATCCCAGCCTTTCCATTGAATTATCGTTGCGCTCTCCTTCATTATTACCCTGTCCCGACGTTCACATGACCTATATTTATGAATTTTCAGCAGGTAGGGTGCACAATCCAGACCAGGAACCATGATATAATGTCGATGATGTTGAATCCGAATAACCGAACAAGCGAGGTAATGAATATATGGATATTGAAGTAAGTACATTACATGCATTCTCGGACAAGGCTCTTGGCGGAAACCCCGCAGGAGTTGTTTTACAAGCAGAGCATTTGTCTGAATCCCAGATGCAGGAGATTGCCAGACAAGTTAATTTTTCAGAAACTGCGTTTGTTATGCCGTCAGATCAAGCTGATTTCAAAGTACGTTACTTCACCCCAAGTGATGAAGTTGATCTATGCGGACATGCCACGATTGCTTTATTTTATCTAATGAAAACACAGCATCTCGTTGATGTCGGTACATATACGCTGGAGACACTGGCCGGAATTCTTGAAGTAGATATTGAAGCGAATGGTACAATCTATCTGTCTCAGACGTTGCCGGAGTTTGGGAAGATCGTGGACCGACAGCAGATTGCCGATTCGTTACGTATTCCTTTACATGATTTACACGCCGAATTACCTGTACAGATCGTATCTACCGGGCTACGCGATATCATGATAGCCGTGAAGCATGTTGATGTGCTGGCCAAAATCGTTCCTGACTTTCAGCTTATCACCGAAATATGCAAGGCTCATCATGTCATAGGTTATCACGTGTATACACTCGAACCAGGTGCGGAGGACGTTCTGGCAGAATGTCGAAATTTCGCTCCACTTTACGATATTGACGAAGAGAGCGCAACGGGCACATCTAATGGTGCAATGCTCTGTTATTTATATCAATACAACCAACTTTCAGATCCTCATCTTCAGACTTATACGATCAGACAAGGGTATACCATGAACCGGCCCTCAGAGATCCTAGCCAGATTAACGCTGGGCAGTTCCAATGAAATTACACAGATTCAGGTGGGCGGTGGCGCGGTTCATTTGGAGAACATCCACATCCATCTCCCTTAAGATTTATGCAAAATGCTTATGTAAAAATCGCAATACCGCTTCCTGCAACTGGTTCAAACCCGGCTGCTCTATAGGGAAGTGGCCTGCCCCTTTCAACACGACGCATTCCTTGTCTACCTTCAGCCGATCAAAAAAAGATTTACTGAACTTCATGGGTGTCATGGGATCTAGTTCCGGATGAACCAACAGGACTGGACATCGGTCAAACTCTTCTGGACTTACCTCCGGCTCCTTACTAAGGAATGTCCTTAACAAGGCCAACGGAATACGTGTGGCTGCCGCCTGTGGATCATTCATAATCAGATGGGTTAATGCTGGGTTATTGGTGATAAGCTGCATCCGTGAAACACGCTTGACGGAGATACGTATACGGTCCAACAGGCCGGGGAACTGATCCATCATCCGTTTCCCCCCACGGCTCACCAGACGATTCGGTGCAAGCTGGTCACGCATATCAGCATTACTCGTGTCTACAAATGTAGTTGCAATTAAACCTTTGACATGTTCACTGCGTGCACTGGTGTGATAGGCCAACATGCCGCCAATGCTACTTCCCAAAGCCACGATTGGCTTGCCGTCTTGACTGTATTCCCGATCAGCGAGTGAAACAAGCAGTTCAATCCATAATTCATAATGGATTGATGTCCCTGACAGTGCATAACTTAGTCCATAAGGGGGAAGGTCAGGTGACACTACCTCATATCCTTGGAGCTGCAACATACGGGCATAGGGAGCAAGCAGCCTTCCATTGCCTCCCGCACCGTGAATGAACAGGATTTTGATCGGCGACTCTGGCACGGGCAGTCGATCGATATGCAGTTGAACCCCGTTCGTTTCCCACCATTCTTCCTCGGGAAATGTATCGTCCCCCAGCCTGATTTCTTCTGGGAAAAATTCCTGATACTGTTTCCAATACGGATGTGTTGTCTGATATGAAGGCATATTCTTTTTCATGCGGTGCATCTCCTCTTGTCAGAATCCATCCCATTCAGTCTCCATGAGTATGATGCTATATAGCCAAAAAAAGCCGTGCATTGCACGACTTTTCATTCAGCATGCGTTTATAAGGCATACTTCTTTGTATAACAACCTTCATCCCTCTGTCAATCCGGGAACTGTACATTTCCTGGGACCATATACGCACCGCCTGATCCGCTTTCAGGTAGAGCTGGAATGGTATCATTCCGTACCTGACCACGAATATCGGTAATACGAATATGGAGTTTATCTTTACCCAGTCCGGTTCCGAGAAAATGATTATAATCCTGTTTCTCCAGATTGAGCCATGTACCATCCTTTTGCTTCACTTCAAGCTTCAGCACCGGATATTTGTGATTGCGGACCTGAATGGCCGCCCACCACTGGCTGCTGCCTTCCTTAATCCGATAGGAGACGTTACCTTTGACAGGAGCTTTGACAACCTTCCAGCTAATATCGATTTTCCCTGCCTTGGGGTCACCAATCAGGTTAAAGGCATTCGGTGAAAGGTCCAGTGCACCGCTTGCGCCCTCGGGATATAGATCCGTTACATACACGGTCGTTTTGCCTTTGGGCCCTTGTACTTCCAGATAGGCTCCAGCCAGAGCCGCCTTGACGCCGTTATAATTAAGCTGATAGGGGTTGAGTGCCGTAATTTTCATGTCTGATGGAATGGGGTCCAGCAACAATGCCCCTCCCGAATATCCTGAACCAGTGTAGGTTGCATAACCTTTGTATGTATCATTCCATGCAGCAGATGCGGGTAAAGCAAACAACACCAAACCTAACAATAACGTAATACCTGTCCATTTTAACCGTTGAACATGATTGTTCTGCGTCATACTGGATTCCTCCTTGTCGTCATTTCAATGCAATATAAGTTGAACTAAAGATTATTTACAATGACAGAACAACCTTCCAATCGCTGTTATCCCCAGATTTTTTTGATTCCCTTTTCCGAAGGGAAAAATCCAGGAATAAAGGCGAACGCTTCGCTTTTCAGGTTTTTTCTGTCCTCTCCGTTGTCGTGTAAATGATTAGTTCAACTGATATAAATTGCTAGATAATTACCTAACATTATTTTACATTAAACAAGCTTATTATCAATCCTAATCAGTCAAATCACATCGAAAGTCCTGTTCCCGGTTAGAGACTGCATGAGAAGGCCAGGTGTTTAGTCCCGCTATAATACAGAATTGTGATTATAAAAAAGGAAAAAGCGCCACGCCTAAGAGAAAAAGGTACTTCTCCAAGCAGCGTGACGCTAAAGAATCATAGGATCAGGACTTCAATACGTATTCACAGCTATGGCTATCCTGCCTTCCCGCTTAACGGATATGGAAACAGCTGGAACAGCATTATCCGTTTTCCCTTCGTTTCATTCTTTTCCTCAAACGAGCATATTGAGCATAGATCCAAGGAGATTCCTTCGTCAGGATAGGTCCCAGCACCGCCAAAATCAATACATATAATACGGCAAAAGACTGAATGGAGGCCATCAACCCACCAGCCTTGCCGATGTTTGCCATGATGATGGAGAACTCTCCTCGGGAGACGAGCGTAAAGCCCACATTCAACGAGGCTTTTGGAGTCATACCGGCCAATCTGCCAGCGATCATACCAGCCCCATAGTTGCTGGCAATGGTCAGAATAACCGCAATAATTGTCATTCCCACAGCGCCGCCAAGCGACGATGGTTCAATAGTCAGACCAAAACTGAAGAAGAATATGGCTCCAAAGAAATCTTTGAAAGGCATGATCTGATGCTCAATTCGGCTGACGTGTCTCGATTCCCCCAGCACAAGTCCCATCATTAAAGCCCCGATCGCCTCGGCTACATGCAGCGTCTCCGAGAAACCCGCGACCAGGAAGAGCAGCGTCATGACGGTAAGCAAAAATAATTCGGATGACTTGATATTTAGAGCCTTATCAATATACTTGATGCACTTCCTGCCAATAATTAGGAACAGCACAATAAACAGCAGCGCAGTTAAGGATACCAGCAATACGCTGAGGAATGAGGTTGCCCCACTAAGCACGAGCCCGGTCAGAATGGAGATATGGATGGCGATGAACAAGTCATCAAACATGATCATGCCCATAATGATTTCGGTCTCCGGGTTCGCCGTACGTTTCAGATCAACAAGCACTTTGGCCACAATGGCTGTAGAAGAACTGGTCATGATACCGCAAACAACGAGTGTCTCTTTTAACGGCAATTCCATAAACCAGCCCAGCAGCAGACCGGAAACAAAATTAAGCCCTACATAGAACATGCCTCCGGTCAGAATGGCTTTGCCGGACTTCAGCAAACGGGAGACCGAGAACTCCAGTCCCAGGTAAAATAGCAGAAACAGTATCCCAAGCCTGCCCATAAATTCGATAAAGGACGAACTTTCGATAAAACGCAAATCCACAATGCCAATCTGTGGAGCATGCGGCCCTACAGCCATACCAATCAGAATATAGAAAGGTATGACCGAAAATCGTAATCGTGAAGAGATTAGCCCTGTAAGTGTAATCAGCGCAACGGCAATTCCCACTTCGAATATGAGCATATCCATAGGCTACAGCCGCCCATCAGACAATAACCGTTTTAACTGTTTGATCTGATCCCGTTCACCAGCTACAACAACCGTAGCTCCAGCGGTAAAGACATAATCAGGACCCGGATTAAACTGCTTCTCCTTACTCTTCTCCACAACAGCCAGAATCACTGCCCCTGTAGCTTGGCGAATATTCAGTTCCCCGATCGCTTTCCCTATACTTGCCGAGTGAGGTTCGATGCGGAGCCATTCAATTAACAGACCTTCCAACATCACTTCGCGTTCATCTTGGAATTGGGGTCTGTATGTCATGCCACCCACGATAGCCGCTACCGCTCTTGCCTCATCATCATCTAGAGTGACAAGGGATACCATGTCCCCCAGCTCTTCAGGCGTATCACCTGCTTCCATGTGAAACAGATCACGCCTTTCGTCATTATGAATGACAATCACCAAATGCTCACCACTACGGGTATGCAACCAATACTTGCGTCCAATTCCCGGCAAATCCGTTTCTTTAAAGTGCATGGTCTGCACCCCCCAGGGACATCCGGTCCAAGGATTCGTTGTTTAACTCAACCTTGGTGATGCGTACCTTCATGGAGCCCGATGGTGTATTAACCGAGCGTATTTCCCCTACGCTGCCAAGCAGCAATTGACGCCCTACAGGGGAAAGGAAGGAAATGCGTCCTGCATCCAGATTAGCGTCATCAGGCATGACAATCCAGAACGAGTCCGACGTGTGGAAGTCAACGTATTCAAATTGAATAAAACTGCCAATGAGTACAACCGAGTCCAAATCTTCATCAGGCCCAAGGAGCAGCTTCTCCACGCACTGCGTGTAAGCAATCAGCAGCCGTTCCAACTCTATCCGTTCCGGTTCGCGCACGTCGAAATAGGCGTCGAGAAATGTTCTTTTCTCTTCACCTAATGTAAATAGCTGGCTCACCAGCTTCTCTCTGCAATTGGTACGGGGAGTCCTATGGTTCATAATAAATTTCACCTCCTATACAAGCCCTGTTCTCCATGTGGATGTCTATGCATCTCTTCATCATCTTGTTCTCCTCCTTCATATAAATAAAAGGGCCCCTTTACCGAGGTCCTACTACCATCTTACCAAAACTAATTTATTAATCCAGTGTATTCGGCTAATGTTTACACGTCATGACAGATCCATAGAACATTTTAATAACTGCATAAAAAACTTTTTATAGATTTTTATCTCGTATTTTTATTTGGTTTCCTGTATATTTAACTACAAACTTTTAATCAATTTATACAAATAAGTGTCTGAAGACTTTAACACAATAAAGGAGTGCATCGAAAAAGTGTCCACGATAACAAGAGCAACTACAGAGCCAACTCAAGTAACCGCTGCAGAATATGTTCATTCCATTTATGAATCAGTTGTCGCCAGAAATCCGCAAGAAAATGAGTTTCATCAGGCTGTCAAAGAAATCCTGGACTCCCTTATTCCCGTCATTGCAGCACACCCCAAATATATGAACAATAGTCTGCTTGAACAGCTTGTTGAACCTGAACGTGTGATCACCTTCCGTGTTCCTTGGGTAGATGATCAAGGCAAGGTACAAGTGAACCGCGGATTTCGAGTACAATTCAACAGTGCCATTGGTCCGTACAAAGGCGGACTACGTTTCCATCCATCTGTCTATTCGGGAATCGTCAAGTTTCTGGGCTTTGAGCAGATTTTCAAAAATGCACTGACTGGCCTGCCGATCGGCGGCGGTAAAGGCGGTTCCGACTTCGATCCCAAAGGAAAATCAGATCTGGAAGTCATGCGTTTCACCCAAAGTTTCATGACTGAACTGTATAAATATATCGGTTCCGATACGGACGTTCCTGCAGGCGATATTGGTGTAGGCGCAAGGGAAATCGGTTACATGTTCGGGCAGTACAAACGGATTAGCGGCGCACATCAAGCGGGTGTATTAACCGGCAAAGGTCTGCTGTACGGAGGAAGCCTTACACGCAAGGAAGCCACCGGATTTGGTTGTGTGTACTTTGTGAACGAGATGCTGAAATCCAAAGGATTAAGCTTCAAGGACAGCACGGTCGTTGTATCCGGCTCTGGTAATGTATCCATCTATGCCATCCAGAAGGCTCAGGAGCTTGGCGCAAAAGTCGTTGCATGTAGTGACTCGGGCGGATACATTTACGATTCTGAAGGGATCGATCTGGAGACCGTGAAACGGTTAAAAGAAGTGGACCGACTGCGGATCAGTGAATATGTCAAAGAACATCCTCATGCGGTGTATACCGAGGGCTGTGAAGGTATCTGGTCCATTGCCTGTGATATCGCCCTGCCTTGTGCAACGCAAAATGAAATCGATGAACATGCTGCTGCCCTGCTGGTGCATGGCGGAGTCAAAGCCATTGGTGAAGGAGCTAATATGCCTTCAACCCTCGCTGCGATCGATCTTTTCCTGAAAGAAGGAGTCCTGTTCGGACCAGCGAAAGCTGCCAATGCTGGCGGTGTAGCCGTGTCTGCGCTTGAAATGTCACAGAACAGCATGCGGTTGTCCTGGTCATTTGAAGAAGTGGACGCCAAGCTGCATGACATTATGTCGAACATCTACAAAAGCTGTGTTCAGGCAGCAGATGAGTATGGCTGTGCAGGCAACCTCGTTGCCGGAGCAAATATTGCAGGTTTCCTCAAGGTTGCTGACGCTATGATTGCTCAAGGCGTGGTTTAATCCAGATTAATTCACCATCGTAGGGATATGCCTAAGGAACAGCAATCCTCTACGATGAATAAAGGGCAGTTCCCCGTTCATTCGGAGGACTGCCCTTTATTTTGGCATGCGTATGATGTAGTACCCACACCCCGTCCATCTCGTTAAGATCCTGCATGCCTGTCCCCGCTTCTGCTGAAAAATGATTCATCTCTATGACAATTGATCGAATTCCAGTGTAATGGTAAAGTGGTATTGACCTTAAAATAGCAAGTTTTTTAATTAAAGGAAGTGTTCAAAAATGTCTAACCAACCATTCAGTAGCCACCAGGCTACGCTTCATTTAAGCGCGGACTGCGAGCAATGTTTCGGTCTATGCTGTGTCGCCTTGCCTTATGGCAAATCATCGGACTTTGCTTTTGATAAATCCAGTGGCACACCATGTCCCAATCTACGTACTGATAACCGCTGTGGTATCCACACGCAGCTGCGTCAGAAAGGGTTTAAGGGTTGCACGGTATATGACTGTTTTGGAGCCGGACAGAAACTATCGCAAATTACATATGCGGGCAAAGATTGGCGGGATCATCCGGAATCCGCAACAGAGATGTTCGATTGTTTGCCTGTTATGAAGCAGCTTCATGAGATGATGAGTTATGTAAACGAGATGTTGCAGCGGCAAGAAACACAATCCATTCATTCCGATTTGCTGAAAGCGTACCAGGACACAGAGCGACTCAGCAATTTGCAGCCATCTGCCATGATACTTCTGGATATTCCTGCTCATCGTGCAGTCGTGAACGAGCTCTTGTTACAAGCAAGCGAAATGGTTCGTGCCAAGGTTCAACCCACCGCACACGGGAAATCCAAATCAAACATGCGTACCGGAAGAGACTTTCTGGGGGCGAATCTAAAAGGAGCCGATCTGCGAGGTGCAAGCTTCAGAGGTACCTTAATGATTGCTGCCGACCTTCGAAATGCTGACCTGAGAAGTGCCGATCTGATCGGGGCCGACATGCGGGACGCGGATCTGGGCGGAGCGGATCTAAGAGACAGTATCTTCGTGACACAATCCCAGATGAATTCGGCAAAAGGCAGTGCAAGCACCAAACTGCCAGCTCATCTGAGCATGCCTGATCACTGGGTGAAGTAGATTCCATTCAGAGGAGCCGAGCCCTACACACGCTCTCACTCACAGCAAAAGCAAACAGCCTGTCCTTCTATTTGAAGGACGGGCTGTTTATTATATAGCTTATGATGTGTCATAGACTACGGATTATAGATTACAGCAGGTCGCGGCGGAGTTCCTCAGCCGATTTGGGAGACAGGTGACCGAGTGGAATATCAAATACGGTCTTGGCACCCTTATGTCCTTCCACGCTCAGACGCTGTGCGGCTCTTGCATAAGCCACCAGCACACTTGCTGTGAACTCAGGGTTGCTGTCGAGCTTCAGACCAAATTCAACAATTTGTTTCTGCCCTGCACCTGTAACACCGCTGCGAATAACAAACCCACCATGCGGCATGCCTGCATGCTCAGCCTTCAGCTGCTCTTCAGTAATGAACGTCACCGTTGTATCGTAATCGGCGAAATAATTCGGCATCGATACAATTGTTTCACGAATTTCATCCTGATTCGCACCAGCTTCAGCCACAACATAACATTGACGCAGATGTTTCTCGCGTGTGGACAATTCTGGCGTTTCCCCTGCACGAATCCGGTTGATCACTTCTTCAACAGGTACGGTGTACTGAACACCAGCCTTAACGCCAGGAACACGACGAATCGCATCCGAATGACCTTGGCTGACCCCTTTACCCCAGAATGTATACTCTTTACCTTCAGGCAGGATCGATTGGGCGAGCAGTCGGTTCATGGAGAACAACCCTGGGTCCCAACCTGTGGAAATGACGCTCACATGGCCGCCTTCTTCTGCAGCAGCGTTAACTTCCTTATAGAATTCAGGGATTTTGGCATGTGTATCGAAGCTGTCTACCGTGTTGAACAAACGTGCAATAGCAGGTGTTTGCTCTGGAAGATCCGTTGCTGAACCCCCGCACAGAATCATGACATCAATTTTGCCTATGTATTGCTCAGCGGCAGAGATGTGCTCAAAACGAACCTCTGTACCTTCTGCAACCATCTGCTCCGGGTTACGACGTGTAAATACAGCAACCAGCTCCAGATCCGGGTTTTGGGTAATGGCTTTCTCTACACCTTTTCCCAGATTTCCGTAACCTACGATACCAACTTTAATCATGTTCAATCTCTCCTGTCTTCTTCTATAGTTGCGTACTTTATCTAGTATAATGATATAACATAACATGTAACTTGTCAGGTTTCCAGCTTCAAATAAAAATACCTTGCATCAGAGTAGCAACAGCGCTACTCTGATGCAAGGCAAGGTGCGTTTGATCTATTTTTCATGTATTTTAGATGAACCCATCATCTTATTTCACCTCAGATTCCGTCCAGGTCAACGTTAACTCAATGACGCCATCCTGGCCCGCCAGAAGTCCACCAATCAAAGACCAGGTTTCCTGTGTTTCTGGGTCAGTTCCCTGAATAATGATGTTTTTGTCATCAATCGTCTGACCTGCATCCGTCATCTTTTTGGCTTTGAAATAGTCCTTATACAGCTGGGTTACCGTCTTCATATCTTCTTCGGTGGAGAAGATCATCATGGCTGATTTCTTGCCCTCATTCTCACCGGAGTTGGCTAAACGGATTGTGGCATCTTCCGGGAGTGGGAAATCACTTGGCAAGTACTCCGGCATGTCTTCCGTTCCTGTAGCCGTTTCCCCACTGTTTCCTGATGCTGTACCTGCTGGTGCAGTTGTACCTTCCGTCTCCACGACTCCACTCGATGCTGTTTCACTCGTTCCCTTATTCACGGCATCATTCGTCGCCTGTTCGGATGTGCCCGATGAAACTTCGGTATCGACCTTCTCTGTCTCACCGCCAGGTTGTTCTGCTGAACTGCTGCAAGCACTCAGTGCAAGTGCCATCGCCAGTGCTGTACATACCATTAAATGTTTCTTCGGAATAACCATCATTACCACTCCTTCATATGGGTTTGTGTGTGATATTTCTTGTTATTTCTCAACCGAATGGATGACAGGTACCGCATTAACGGTGTTCTTGGCCCATACAGCCGATACCGTTAATACCGTCAAAGACAACAGGCAGCTTGCCACGAGTATAGACAGGAATCGGGTGACGACTCTAATTTTCTTCATCCATCCCTCCTCCTTATCCTTATCCTGTTGACCATCTGTTTGTTGGGTCATATTAGTCATAAATCACTGGACGACTTTACCATTTTCAAAATTTCGGCGGCTACAATGTCCGGCTGACTGTTATGTATATCATGTTTGGCGTTTAGCACAGTCCGCTGTGTTCCCTGTCTTGACCATGAAGCAAACTCCGCTTGATCTGCCTGCCATGCCCGACTGCTCTCATCAGGCTTCTCTGAACTAGCCGTCAAAATGCTTATCGGAAAGGAGAATTCTTTTTTATGATCAAGAACACAAGCTGCGTTCATCTTGGCGTTCCGTATCTCTTCCATCATGTTTTCATTGTAGGCATGTTTTAGCGTAGATATGGTTGCCGCCTTTTTCATCGGTTCCGTAACCTGATCAGGGTCAATGACCAGAGATGCCATCATGCGATCCGAATGCAGCAAGGTACGTGCGATTCCTGTTTTCACGAGAAAACGGGCTGAATCAAAATACCATTCCGATTTCCCCATCTCCACGGTGCTGTAATATTCAGGACTTCCTCCGTCGATCATGATCATGCCAACCACCTCATCGGGATACATCTGTGCATATCGGAGTGTCTCCAGAGAGCCCAGAGAGTGACCTACCATGATGTAAGGTGGGCGCTGACCGGATGTTCGCAGCAATTGATGGATTTCCTCTGCCATCGTGTCAATATCACGAGGTTGATCCGTGTAATCACTGTAACCGTAGCCGAACCGATCATACACCGCAATTTTCACCTGTGATTTCAACTTGTCATACAGCGAGCTAAAATCAACATAGGGATTGGGCGTACCCCAACCTGAAGCCAGAACCACGGTTGCATCCCCTCTACCCGTTGTGTATAGATGCATATTGCGACCACTCACCTCATAGAACTTGCCTGGCGGAGTGTAAGTCTTCATATCTTTTGCCGATTGATAAGCCTCATACGCGGTACCACCCAGCAGTAGAAGTCCCGTTGCCAGCATCAGACCGCCCAAACCCTTTAATCCTCTCCGTAAGCCCTTATTCATCGTTCACTTCCCCTTACTCCCCAATGTCATCTTCTATATGTATTATTCAATCCTACCCAAGAACTGGTGGAAACGGAACATCCAGGGTCCAGTTCTTTCCCCAACCAAAGTCCAGTCTCTCTCCCCTACCTGTGGCTTAGAAAATGACGGCCTGTACCTCTGGGCAGATACAGACCACGCGAAAAAACCGCAAATCTCCACTAGTGGAAACTCACGGTTGTTATGTCTTAATGGTTAAAAATATAGACTTCTTCCTGACTTGCCAAGATAGCTACAGTTGCAGGGTGAGGCCCACCGGGCAATGATCACTGCCCAGAACGTGACAGTCGATATGCGCATCTGCCACCTTCGGAGCCAGTTGATTGGACACGAGAAAATAATCAATGCGCCAACCCACGTTCCGTTCTCTTACCTTCGGCATATAGGACCACCAGCTATACACATCCGTACGGTCTGGATACATATGACGGAAGCTATCCACGTACCCCTCAGCGAGCAGATCGGTCATCTTGCCACGCTCTTCCAGCGTAAATCCGGAGTTCCCCATATTGGGCTTCGGATTCTTCAGGTCGATTTCCTGATGAGCTACATTCAGGTCACCGCAAACGATAACCGGCTTGGACTGCTCCAGTCCCAGCACGTAACCCCGGAATCGATCCTCCCATTCCAGACGATAAGGAAGCCGGGTCAGATCCCGCTTCGCGTTGGGTGTATATACATTGATTAGGTAAAAATGGTCAAACTCCAGCGTAATCATCCGGCCTTCCGGCTCGCTGTCCTCCTCAATCCCGTACCAGACGGATAACGGCTTGATTCGGGTAAATACAGCTGTTCCAGAGTACCCTTTTTTCACCGCATAATTCCAGTATTGATAGACGTCTTCTCCCAGATCCATCTCGATCTGTCCTGCCTGCAGCTTCGTCTCCTGAAGACAGAAAATATCTGCCTGACTTTCGTTATAATAATCCATGAATCCTTTGGTAACACATGCCCGTAATCCATTCACATTCCAGGACACCAGCTTCATATCCTCATCTCCTCACATCTCTCCAATATAGCATGAGCGAATTCAGAAGGACAAGGCTGACGCTTCCATCGTCTGACTTACATCTCACTTCTTAGCTTGGAGAACACCGCAAGATCAATGTATCTGCCCTTCTCAAACTCATGCTGTCGCAGTACACCTTCCTGCTGAAAACCAAGCTTGTGCAACAGTCGAATGGACGCCTTATTCTCCGGTTCCACTCTCGCTTCGATCTTGTTCAGTTGCATGTCCATGAATCCAAAGTGCAGAATAACACGCGCCACCTCCGTCATGACGCCTTTGCCCCAAAAGGCAGGGTGCAGATCGTATCCGATCTCAGCCCGGTTATGTACATCTTCATAGTTAAGAAACCCACAGGTTCCAATCACTTTCCCGGATTCACCATCTTCAATCATCCAGCGCAAACCAGACCGTTCCTTGAAAATCTTCGCATACCAGCTCATCTCTCCCAGCGCATCCTCCACAGATTCAAAGGGAGTCAACGGCATAAATTCAACAACAGCTTCGTCCGAATATAGTTCCAATAGATCTGGACCATCCTGTTCTTCTGCTGCGCGCAGAGTATAACGTTCGGTCTTCAATTCAGGAAATTTGTCAAACGTAAATCGATTGCTCATACTTCGTCTCCTTTGTCACATCCATAATACATTATGATATTTGCCTATCGTTATCATTACACTCCTATTCCTGGAATATAACCCCGACAGCCTGCTTGCTTACGCATTATGGGTATCCTAAGTTATTTTACTACGCTGAACCATATTTAACCAATTGGCACACTCTGACGGAGTTAGCGACTTGTTATGAAAGCTGTGCGTAAAACGGTTGGTTTGACGCACCAGAAGCATTGTATGGCGAAGCACACTTCCCCGGGTTCACGCTAATTGATCTGGGTAAAGCTCCTTTCTTGAACTGTACAGTGTTGGTTCCGAATACTGCATTTCAAGAAAGGAGCTCCATGACGAAAATTTTCCACGCAAGAAAGTACGCTCACTCAGGCTGTATATTCAACATTAATTTACCTTGACAAGACTCCACTGCTGATTGGCTCCACCATTATCAGCCCATTGGATCGTGGAGGCACCTGCGGTCAGGGACCCTTGATTGATATCTACCGTCAGACCGCTGTTGCGATTCACGAGTACAAGATATCCCCCAACATCTACAGGTAACCATTGCTGATTGTTGTCCCCATTTTCCTGCCATTGGATCAGAGCGGCTCCACCTTGTGTGGAACTCGAATTCACATCCAGCAAAAGCCCACTGCCCACATTGCGGATTTTATAATATCCATTGCCAGCAGACTCCAGCTTCCATTGCTGGTTGGCCGCTCCATTATCATTCCACTGAATGATCGTTGCACCCCCGGCAGAAGAAGCTCCGTTAACATCCAGTGCAAGTTCGCTGTTGCGATTGATCAGCTTGTAGATAGCCCCGGCTTCATATCCTGTGCTGCCATTGTAAGTTGCACCGGAAATGACGTAGGTTGTGACCGAATTGGCCTTGGCTGTAGCCGTAAACGTTTTGTTTTGAACCGGAATGTTGGTTAGCTGTTGCAAATTCTCTGTTGAAGAGGTGCGATATACTTGAGCAGACGTGCCTGCGTTGGTAAAGCGACTCAGATCATAGGTTACGGTTGTATCCGTTGATTCCGAATTGGTCGTGACCAGCACCACTTTGCCGGAATCTGCATCATAAGCCGCAAGGGTATTGGCATCACTCATGCCGATAATCTTGTATCCCGGACGAATAAATTTGCTGTAATTGCCCATCACATAATATTTCTGATTCACAGTATAACTGGTCGTTTGCGTATTGTTCAGCACGTTTTTGAAGAATCCCCAGCCTTCCGCGCTATCCACAGCTTGCCAGTATACCCACGCACTCGCGCCCATATTACGAATATCCTTGAGAATAGTACGTGACATGGTAAGTCCACTTGCATCCCCATCCCCGTATTCCGAGGTCCACAGATGTTTACCCGCAGACGTCGCTGTGTTGCGCAGAGAGGTGCGATTGCTTCCGCCGTACGTATGGGTGTTGATCTGACTGATCGCTGATTTGACCGCACTGCTGTAGCTGTTGAACGACACATTTGTATCATCCAGACTGTATTCTTCCGGCGCACTCAGCTTCGTGGACAGCCCTTTCGCATTCAGCGAAGCTTGTACCTGACTCAGAATCGTGTTCTGATCCGCCCGGTCAAAATGCATACCCTCCTGATCATTGCCCTGCTTCCACCAGGTCGAGATCGGTTCATTCAGCGGGGTTACGCTATCAAATGTGATCCCCCAGTTATCCCGGAAATGCTTCACAACCTCAGTCAGATAATCAGCAAAATCATCAACATAATCAGGCTTGAGGTTGTTACCTCCATTGGCTGCACCCGACACACCTCCACTGATCGTCATCCAGTAAGGTGCAGAGTTCGCAAAGGCTTCGATTACGTTCACGCCTTGTGCCTTGGCTGCTTGCAGCATATAGCGCTGATTCGCGTCAGCAGTCCAGTCATACACCCCTGGAGAAGGCTGGTAGCCTGGAACGGCTTTGCGATATTCGAGAATATTGGACGTTGGATTATCCCCGCCTCCAATGTTGTACCTCAGGATGTTCAGACCGAGTCCGGTATTCGTATTGAACATTTTTTCCACGTATTCATCCCGATTCGAATATTCTCCAACTACCTTGCCCCACCATGCGAGGGAGGTCCCCCATCCTTCCATCGTCTGATATTGCTTCGATGGATCGGCCACAGCCGTGTAAGCTCCTGCAGCAGATACCTCCGTACCGATACCGAGGCTACCTGTGATCAAACTACCTGCCAGCAGCAGCGAGCTCATTCGTTTTAACCATTTCATCCACTTCACTCCTTATGAATTTACACAAGCACTCCGATGTCAGAACAACTTTCCGATCGCTGTTATCCCCTAATTTTTTAATTATTCTTTAAAAGGGGAAAATCCGGGGATAGCGTATGCTTCCGATGCAGCTCTCTTCAGAAAGCTTATAGGCGCACGCTTCGCTTCTTCAAGTTATTTCTGCCCTCTCCGTTATCGTGTAAATGTATAGTTTAACTTATTTGTATTTTTCCAGAACACGAAAATACATTATTGCCCGATCTCTCGGAAGGTCGCGTCTGACTTATCAAGTGCGGTAACGACAGCTTCCAATCGCAGCACATTATTGTAATGTCTCAGATACAGGTTCGGGTTACTAAACGAGGCATATGATGTCCAACTGGCATTAGTAAGTCCATTCACGCGTTTGAATGTAGCATCATTACGAAACGCGGCGCTGCCGTCATTTTTCACCAGTGTTATGTTGCCATTGCTGTTCCGCAGGAAATAACCTGGATAGTTCAAGGACTCAAACGATATGCCCGTTGCATTCGCCAGTCCAGGAACGATACGGAACTGTGCATCTTCCGCTGGACTAACATTCGCATCCATTCGCGCCTGATAGTTATAATGACGAATGAAGCTGCCCGGCACATTGAATGACTCCAACTTGCGGATATCACCCGGCTGTCCGGACTCTTTCAAGACGGTCATATGCCGGACGAGTCCGGTAAGACCCGCAATCTCCTGTTTGGCACCCCAGGTCTGGAAGCCGTCAGCAGAGTCGCTGTAATAATATTTTTGTGTAGCATAACCGTCAAAGTAGATTCGCCATGAACCATTATCCAGCTGAACAAGCGCCGGACCTTCGACCCAAGAGCCCCAGCCTGCCCAATCCCCTGTCCCTTTAAAGGTATAAGGGCCGGTTAACGAAGTCGATGTCGCATATTCAATGTATTTGGTTGTCTCGTTCTTGGTAAAGGCATGATAGGTTGAACCCGTCTTCACGATAAAGATATCGATATAATTGGGAGCAATGCCTGCCAGTTCAGTAGGCGCAGACCATGAGGTAGACGCCAGATTGCTGCCTGAAGCGGTGATGACATAAGGTTTGAAATTCTCATAGTTGCCTGGCGAGAGGGACACGATAACATTCAGACTGCCGTTGCTGTCTTTGAACCATTCCGGTGCCCAGGTGTGTGCGATTGTGGTAGGTGTGGATAATGTAATGTTACGGACAAATGTCCAGTTTACCTTATCCGGGCTGGAGGCGATGCCGATGGTGTTACCTGACCAATTCGTGGTGTAGACGACGTAGTATAGGCCATCTGTGTGCTTCATGATGCTGGGATCGCGGATCAGATCGGCCGGAGGTGTATAGGCTGGCCCTTTCAGCAAACCATAGTGGGTTGCATTATACGATTCATAGATATACATATTGGACTCACTTGTGTTCGTAAAGGCGGATATCGTATAGACACTTGTTGCTGCTCTTGCTGTATTGGGGAATAACATAGTTAATAGAAGCAATGTTCCGAGCAGC
Source organism: Paenibacillus hebaui (assembly GCF_051934385.1). Taxonomy (NCBI): domain Bacteria; kingdom Bacillati; phylum Bacillota; class Bacilli; order Caryophanales; family Paenibacillaceae; genus Paenibacillus; species Paenibacillus hebaui. The sequence goes on from NZ_CP196836.1 coordinate 5,371,159, forward strand.
AGAATCATTCCGGACTTGAAGCCGCTGAATCCTCTTGCTCTGTCTTTCCTCTTCGTTAACATCAGGTCATCTCCTTATCCATGAGTGATTGGAATGATTAATTAGAATAGAAATACCACATGGCTGAATAAACGTTATCTTGGAGTCATCCCTCTGTAAGCACACCTCACGACTATCTGTTCAAATTCCAATTACATGAAGCATCACTCCCTTCACAGATCATGGATGAACACTTCCCTTATATGTAAACGGTTACAACACATGAAGCTACAGTGTCATCTTTGCTCAATGTACAGACCTGAACACCACAGTTTCCCCATCCCCTTAGCCCAATTCACTCACAAGACTGGTTCCGAAGATTCACGAACCCGGGTTATTTTGACTAAGAAAATGAGGTGGTATGACTGCGGTAAAAGGTACGTTTATGCGCTATGTGATGCTATTTCTGAGTCCTAATCCATTGCTCGTTGATTTATCTCCGCCATGCTAATGTGAATTAATTGTACTAGGACTCATTTCTACAAAAGGCTGCTCTTAACTTGAACTATCTCGATTTAGTTATCGTTCCCAAGCATAGTTGAATCGGTGAGACAGGTTCAGTCAATACATGATCTACTCCACCACAACCCACGGATAACGGGATAACGCATCCAGCAGGAATCGTACTCGTTCTGGCGTTCTGCCTTCTTCGTCGAATAAAAGTAGTTCATTCTCTTCCTGTAGCCAGGCTACTGGAATCTTGTAATCCTCTTGCGGACCAATCTGCCAATATCGGCCCAGATGATGCCCGTTCAGGTGAATGGTTCCTTTGCTCATCCCGGTCAGGCGAAGCATCAGGTTCACCTTATAATACTCAGATACTACAGGCTTGGCGAAACGCCAGCGGTACCAGAGCGGCTGACCGTACAAGCCTTGTTCCCGAAGGAGATTGGATGTAGAGTGAGAGTTCTCGCTCAGCGACGCACTTGAGATCCCATCACCCGAGGTATGGGTCACCAGATTGGCAGTACAATTGCCACCTTTGGCGATACCATGCTGCGCTGCACGCTGGATTGACCCCTGTGCTCCAGGATGGACCGATCCTTGTCCTGCCTCGTAGCTCTCCCATTGTTGCGGAAGCAATGCATCCGTCCCTGCCATACGCCAATCCTTCAGTTCTCCCTGACTCGGATACGTGATCAGTTCCAGTCGATTCAATGGTGAGCGGCTATACGGCATTTCCAGCGTATTCGTCTCTCCGGGTCTGATATAGAGGGATATATCCAGCGTCTGAAACGCAAACCAATCCTGATATCCTTCCATTGGAACTTCGATGCCATTGATAAGAAGTCCTTTACTCAGAGCACCCACGAGAATCGCCCGATCCATGCCATCCAGCGTAAAGCTTCTGCTCAGAAGTGGAGACCCTTGGAGAGAGTTCACCTCATCGAGATGCACAAGTCCACTCTCCGTACGCCAATTCCGACGAATATCCTGAACTTTGCCATCCAAATACACAGCACCAACCAGACCTTTACTCTCACCCAAATACGGAGAGAAGTTCAATCTGCCCATATGCTGCACCAGAATCTGAAGTGTGTTCTGCCCTTGCGCTACCTGTAACTGCACACCTGCGGCACCTACCTGACGCACTAATGCCTGCTGAACACCATTAACGATGATTCTGGCAGTATCCTGGATATTCGGCAAAATAAGGCTGGTGATTCCTTCGGTTGGACTTCCAAAATCACATTCGTACAACAGATAACCAAAATCTTGTCCATATTGGGAAAAGTCCTCCGGTTGTGCACTCGTCGAGCGCTGCTTCGCGGTTAACGAAACACGTGACAGCTCCGGAGAAGCAGGCAACGTTGGTGCAATCGGCGAAGTCCATGGATGCTGCTGCTGCTGCTGTATTCCTGTAATAGACTCCTGAATCGGCCCATTCGGTACAGCTGGTGAAATGGATGGAGTTGGTGTATTGCGCCCCTCTGGATTCAGCTTATCGTACTGTACACTGTTCTCCTCGTTGGCAAAGAACTCGCGACCTGTTAACGTTCGTTCTCCATCGGTCCAGTCACCAAGTAGCGTAATTGTGCGATCCGGATCCGTGATCATGCCCTTGACCTGACCAGATGGCAACACGTCCACGTCATCGAACCCAATTGCATAACGTAGTCCCTTCTTATCTGTTGCTTCCAATCGCCATGTTCGATTCATCGTCTCTTGATCCAGAATGACGAAACGGATCGGTGTGCCGTTTGCTTCCAGTTGGATCATTCCCGGTTCTTGGAAATGGAACAGATCGAAGCGGTATACGTTCCTTGCTGAATCATGTTCGACCAGCACTTGCACCGTACTACCCGTGACATTCAATACCCCGGCTTCCAATTCAACAACAGAACGCTGCCCTGCAGTAGCCACGATGAACAAGGTCAATTCTCCGTTTATCATTTCATTGCCCGTAATCATCGTACCCGCAGTCAGATATACGTGTTCAGCAATCGGTACCCGGTCCAGCAACAGAACAATCTGACCCGGATTCAGCGATACAGGAAGAGTTCTGCCTTCTTCCAGCGTAATGTGCATCGTCTCGCGTTCATCCTTGTGACTCTCTAGAAACCAGATCTTCCGGTTGCCAGCCAGCCTGCCTCGCACAGACACCCCTTCAGGATGACGTACCTGGTTCTGTTCAGCAGGGATTTCTTCTGTTTCCATGATCAGCGCCCCAAATGCATGAACGAAATAGGACAGATTCTTCGTGACAGCATATTTCGGTGTCACTCGTCCATACTCGTTCAGGGGTGCATCGTAGTCATAGGACGTAATCATGAAAATATCGCTGCTACCCATCGTTCTGCCGCCATATCCACCGAAATTCGTGCCGCCGTAGAACATGTAATGGCTGATTCCGGTATATCCGGCACGCAGAATTTCCATGATGCGTCTCTCCAGCAATGGCGCCGTCTTCTGAATGGCCGAAGGCCCTCCCCAGTTCTCGAACCATCCGGTCCAGAATTCCGTGACCATCTTGGGAGTGTCCGGCTGTTTGGCTTGAAGTTTCTCATAATGTCCGTCGGCACCCGACCAGAAATTGGCCCCTTCAATCGTGCCTTCTGCCCCGCCAACACAAGTGATCAGCGGCACGTCAATGCCCCGCTGCAGCAATCCATCCCTCAGCGTATTCATATGAGAACTTGCCGCGGCATCATCCATCAGATATCCGTATTCATTCTCCACCTGAACGAGAATGACCGTTCCTCCGGCGGATAACTGGCGCTCACGAATGATCGGCACGAGCCGATCAAAGTACAGGTTCACATAGTGCAGATACGTCTCATTATTTTCCCGGAATTTCACTCCGTCTTTCGTACCGAGCCAGTATGGAAAACCGCCAAAATCCCATTCCGCACAGATAAACGGGCCCGGACGCGCAATGACCCACATACCCAGTTCTGCGCACAGATCCAGAAATGCTCCACAATCATTATCCCCTTCGAAGGACCACTGTCCTTCTTCCGGCTCATGCACATTCCACGCAAAGTAGGTGTCGATGCAGTTCATGCCGGCAAGCTTCGCCTTCAGCAGAACCTCACCCCATTCCTCCTTCGGCATGCGGAAATAATGGATCGTGGCACTGTTCAGAAATACACGCCTACCGTTCAGGAAGAAGCTGCGTGCATCGTATGTCAATTCGGATTGAACACCATTCTCAGCCCCTGTGATGTTCTTCTCCTGTTCCTGGAGCAAAAGGGATGTTTTCTCTGTCACTGTAATCCCCCTCCTTCTCTGTATTGAAGTTCATATGTCCTGTGGTTCATTTACAATATAGGTGAGCCGTATCCGTTGAACTAAAGAAGATTTACACTGGCACTACGATGACAGAATAACTTTAAAAGGTCGCTATTATCAGTTCGCCTGCAATGTCACGCCTTCCAGTACAACCGTTGTAATGGAATTGTCTGCCGTAGGCACCTCAAGTCCGTTGGCATACACCGGAATGTCTTCAAGCTGTTCCATATTTCGATCAGGTGAAGTCTGGTATACCTGAGCGGTGGATGATTTTCCATATTCAAACCCTGCCAATTCAAACGCCGTAGTCCCTGCTGACAATTCATTGCGAATGACCAGCACCAGTCTCTTCGCGTCTGCATCATAAGCAGCCAAGGTGCGTCCTGCATCGGTTGGAATAATTGTTGCACCCGGACGAATGTACTTCGTAAACTGGGCCATGCCATAATACTGCTTGGTCATCTCATACTGCTCTTCTCCGTTAAAATTGGCATGAATGAAGCCCCAGTTATTATTGGCGCCTTCATCTTCAACGGCCTGCCAATATACCCAGGCAGATGGCTGCATGATTTTCAGATCGAACATGATCCGCTCTGCCAGTTCCTGCACCGAGGTCATATCCTCATGACTGTGCGGCTCACTGCCGCCTGTTCCGTACTCGGACATCCACAGCTTCTTGCCATATCGCTCTGCCAGCGTGCGCAGCTCTTCCATTTTGCTACCATTATAGGAATGGGTATTGATCTGCTGGATCACGTCCAGCGTATCCTGATCATAGAGGCTGAAATTGAGCACCGTTTCGTCAATGCTGTTATCATCTGCGGCACTGATGACGGTACCGTCCAATCCTTTACTCTTCAACGATGCTGCTACTTTCTTAATAATCTCGGCCTGCTTCTCGTTGGTAAAATGACTGCCTTCCTGCATATTGCCTTTCTTCCACCAATCGGAGGAAGGTTCATTCAGCGGATTCAGTGTGCGGAAAGTGATCCCCCACTCGTCCCGATAATGCTTCACAACCTCTGTGAGATAATCGGCAAACGCATCATACTGATCGTCACGCAGGTTATTGCTCCCATCCACGGCTCCTGTAACGGATCCACTGATCGTCATCCAGTAGGGTGGGGAATTGGAAAATGCTTCGGCAATGTTAACTCCGCGCTCCATCGAGCCCTTTAGTACAGCCCGCTGACCTGCATCGGCATCCCAGTCCCACTCACCCGGTTCAGGCTGGAAGCCAGGTACATCACCGCCGGGTCGAAGGGCCTTCATCTCCGGATTTTCCTCACCGCCAATATTGTAGCGGACGATGTTCAGACCCAGCCCTTTCTCCGGGTCGAAGACCAGATCCATCACTTCACTGACCTTGGCCTGGTCTTTCCATCCGCCCAGATCGTTGGCCCACCATGCAAGGGACGTACCCCAGCCTTCAAAATGATCATAGGACTGATCCATCATCAGACGTACCGGTTCCTCTTGAAATACAAGTGTTTTGGATGATTCATTGGCAAAATGATTGATAACAATTCCTCCTCCTGCCAGCAGGGCAATCAGGGCCACACCCATGAGGATATAACTCCGTTTGCCTCTGCTGCGTTTTTCTATATGCGCCATGGTCTATGCAATCCTTTCTCCATGTACGATGATTACATCCTTTGAACTTCACAACAGCTTCAATCCATGCATACACCAGCTGTTTACTTGATTCCGCTGCTTCCGCCGCTAATGTTGGCCTCATAGACATAACGCTGTCCGAACAGATACACCAGCACCATCGGAATGGTGAGGAACAGGGAAGCGATCATGACCAGATTCCATGGCGGAATCTGTCCGCCACCAACAGTGGTCAACAGCTGCACACCGAGCGCCAGTGGCATTTTCTCCGGATCATTGATATAGATGAGCGGCCCCATGAAGTTCCCCCAGTTATAGGAGAACGAGAAAATTGCAATGGCAGCCAGAATTGGATAGGTCAGCGGCATGATGATCTTCCAGTAGATTCCCGGATGTCCCATACCGTCGATCATGGCAGCTTCATCCAGTGATTTTGGAATACTCATGACAAACTGCCGAATCAGGAATACGTTGAACGCCCCGGCGAAGAAGCTCGGTACGATCAGCGGGTAGAATGTATTAATCCAGTCCAGATGACGGAAGATGATGAACTGCGGTACCATCGTAACCTCACCCGGAATCATCATCGTACTGAGCAACACAATAAACAGGAAACGGCTGCCCTTCGCCTTGATTCGGGCGAAGCCGTAGGATACGATCGAAGCCGACAATACCGAACCAACGATGGTGAATATGGTAATGATGACTGAATTTTTGAGATACGTTCCAAGATTGTTATTCGTGAAGATGGTATAGAAGTTCGACCATTGGAACTCCAGCGGTACGAAGGTAAAAGCTGACTTGACGGTTGTTGCGTCACTTGCCAGTGCAATGGAGATCATGTACAGGAAAGGCGAAGCTAGCAGCACCCCGACCAGAATCAGAAAAATATAGGATATCGTCTTCTCCACAGTCGATGGATTACTCATTGGCTTTTCCCTCCTCGTAGTGCACCCATAGCGCCGATGAACGGAATACCACCAGGGTCAACGCCATGATGATGATGAATAGCACCCAGGCAATGGCCGATGCATATCCCATTTTGTAGAATTGGAATGCATTCTGGAACAAGTAGGGAACGACCATCTGGCTTGAATTGTCAGGCCCCCCGGCCGTGACGATGAACACCTGCGCGAAGGTCTGGAGCGCTCCAATCATACCGGTCACGAGATTGAAGAAGATGACGGGCGTCAGCATTGGAAATGTAATATGGAAGAAGGATTGTGTACTCTTCGCCCCATCGATGGCAGCGGCCTCGTACAGCTCCTGCGGAATGCCTTTCATACCCGCGAGCAACAGGACGACCCCACCACCAACACCCCATAAGGACATGAGAATCAACGCTGGCTTAACCCAGTTCGGGTCCAGCAGCCAGGCAGGACCTTGAATGCCGAATAGAGCAAGCGCCTGGTTAATCAACCCTTCGGTTGGCGCCAGCAGATGAATGAAGAGCAATGAGCTCGCCACCACCGGCACAACGGAAGGCAGATAAAACAGGATACGGAAGAAGGTAATCCCTTTGATCTTCTTGTTCAGGTAATACGCGATCCAGAGGGAAATGGACATCCCCAGCGGAATCGATATCAGGGCATAGAAGAACGTATTGCCCACCGACTTCCAGAAGATCGGATCATCGGTCAACAGCGTTTTGTAATTGTCCACGCCGATGAATTCAGGAGACTGGAACAGATCCCAATTGGTGAAGCTCATGTAGATGGAAAACAGGATTGGACCCAGAGTAAGCCCAAGGAACCCGATCAGCCAAGGCGAGATGAAGATGTAGAACCATTTCCCGTCCTTTTTTCTCACGTTAAGCCCTCCCATGACGAAGCGAGCAGACGGAACCCGGGTTCATGCCGAATTCCGTCTGTCCCCTGTCGATGCTATTTATGCATGTTCAGAAAGAACCTCTATTTGTAGAGTCTTTCCAGTCCACTCTGAATCTCGGTCAATGTATCATCCAATGAAGCTTTATTGTTGAAGAAGACACCCAGCTTGTCATTAATCAGCTTCATCATTTCATTCCACTGTGGATTGAACGGTTCAGCATAGATTTTAGACTCGCTGAAAGCAGCCATGTTGATTTTCTTGCCGCCATATTCTGCATTGAGGAACTCATCGCTGGACAGACCCGCCTTCGTTGCCGGAGCATCCTGACCTGCTTTGATCATTGGCATCTGCGCTTCAGGTGTCGTCAGTGCTTCAATGATCTTGAAGGCCTCTTCTTTATGTTTGGACGCGTTTGTAATCGTGAAGCCGTTGAAAAATGCGTTCGTTTCGCCCCATACCGGGGAGATATCCCAATTGATGCCTTCCACCTTGGCAAGTGAACCAATATTCCAGAATCCTGTCGTCTCCATCGCAATCTTGCCTTGGGCGAACAATGGGTCAGCTCCGATATTTCCCATGTCGGCTATTTCCGTTGGTGTTGGTCCAACACCATGCGTGAAGGTCAGGTCATTCATGAATTGCAGCGCTTTACGAACAGGTTCGGTATTAAAAGTTGGTTTGCCGCTCTCATCGAACAGTGAACCACCGTTTTGGTAAATCAATTGCATCCATTGCGGCCACCAGCTCCCTGGGTAGTAACCCCATTGAACCGTCTTGCCATTCTCCTTCACCGTCAGCTTCTGAGCAGCGGCGAGCAAATCCTCCTGAGTCCAATCCTTGGTTGGATATTCCACCCCGGCCTTGTCGAACAGATCCTTGTTATAAAAGAGCACCATCGCGCCTGCACGATCCGGCATACCGAACTGTTTGCCATCATATTTCATCAGGTTCGCGATATCATCGGAATAGCGCTCGGACATGTTCACATTGTTCGCCTTGATCATGTCATCCAGTGGAACAATCTGATTTTTGGAGGCGTACGCCTGATAGTTCTCGGCAATCATCATAATGTCCGGTGCAGTTCCCCCGGCGATCATCGTTTGTACCTTCTGGTCATAGTCCCCGGCTACCACGTTCAGCTTCACGTTAATATCGGGATACGTCTGCTTCACAATGTCGAGTCGCTCCTGATAAATCTTCTTCTCATCCTCCGAGCCCCAGATCGTCATGCTCAGATCAACCTTGCCACCGGACTCATCGGAAGAACCGCTGTTACTCCCGCTGCTACAGGCTGTCAGACCCATTACCATGACCAGCATCAATAACGAAATGACCTTAAGACTTCTTCTCATACGTTACGCCCCCTTGAACTAATGAATGGATATCCGCAATGAAACCCGTTTCATGAAATGGGTTTCATTAAGCTGAAACATAAAACCCGTTCCACTTTATGAAAGGGGTTTCATTCACGCACTCATTATATTTCACTCTTCGAGAGAATGTCAACGCTTTCTTTTCCAAATACAGGCCCTTTATCTTGCAGCAGGTCCTGTACTTTGACGAATAATTAGCTCCGGTTGCAGAATGATCTGCTTCTTCGGTTTACCTTGATTAATCAGCTCATGCAGCACATCCACAGCCTGTTTGCCAAGCTGATACGTATTCTGGGATACGGTTGTCAGTTCCGGTATAACGGCACTGGCGAGAGGGGTGTCATCGTAACCCACGATGGATATATCCTTCGGAATCGACAGCCCATGTTCAATCGTGGACTTGATCGCACCAATCGCCGTATTGTCATTGACGCAGATGACGGCGGTTGGCGGATTGTCACGATCCAGCAGTTTGGACATTTCGCGTTTGCCATCGTCGATGGAGAAACTGCCGAGCAATTGCCGCTCTTTCGGAATTTCGAGTCCATGCTCGCGAAGTTTCTTTTGTACAGCTCTGACCTTGACCATGGTGGTGGATAACTCTTTCAAACCGCCTACAAAGGCAATATCCCGGTGCCCCAGTTCAAGCAAATGCTCAGCAGCCAAGGCTGCCCCTGCCCCTTCATCCGTGTACACCCGGTGGAACCCGCCTTTGGCAATATTGCCATTGACCAGCACAATCGGCATACGCTTGCCCATATCAATTAATTCCTGAGCCATGTCATCCGGGCAGACCTGCATGTTGATTCGTCCGCCGAGAAAAATAATGCCGTCTACCCGCTTCTCTCGCAGGATGGACAAATATTCAGATTCCCTGTTGTAGTCCCCTGCCGTATTGCACAGAAAGAACGTATACCCCAATCCGCGCGCCTCGTTCTCCGCGCCCCAGAAGACTTCCGGGAAAAAAGGATTGGTAATGTCCGGCAGGATGATAGCGATGGTGCCCGTCTCTTTCTTGATCAGACTGCGCGCCTGTGCGTTGGGCTGAAACTGGTGTTTTTCAATGATGGATATAATCTTCTCCCTGGTGCTTGCACGCACAGGTGCTGTATCATTCAGCACTCGGGAGACGGTCGATACAGATACGTTCGCTTCCTTGGCGATGTCATATATGGTGATCGGTGTCATAAGCGGAACCTTCCTTTTTCTCTAATTTTCCCTATTTTCCCTGCTTATCATACCAGATAAGGAATGGTGATGAAATGGGTTTCATATATAGGCTGCGAGGACATGAGGAGAGACTTCACCAAGACACCGCAAAATAAGAAAACCTCACCTCCGTCAACCATTGCCTAACGTGTCAAAATAAACAGCTTGCTGTCGGCATTCACAATCTGTGTGCCGTTGCTCAGCTCTACCAACGACGTATCCCAATGCGTATGTCCGCTGAACACCACCGTCTCCGGCCCGGCCTCCAAGGCCTGCCGGATGAGCGGTTCGCCCATAAGCCCAAGCTCGGCGATGCCCGGGCTTTGGTGCAAAAGCAGGCAATCCGGCTGCTGTTTCAGCAGCTTGCTCACGGATTGCAGGTACGGCTCTGCCGGCAGCCGGTTCGGCTTGTCCGGCCTGCCGATGATGCCGCCCAGGCCTGCGATGCGCAGCTGCCGGGGCTGGGCGGCACTTGACGTAGGGCCACCCGTTGGGAGGCCTGCGTTAATTATTGCGGCTGGGCCATCCATGTAGTGGATGCCCTCGCCGCTGTGCAACCGATGAGCATCTGCTTCATCGGTGAGATCGTGGTTGCCGTGCACGCCGGCAACCCAGCCGAAGGCTGCCCTGAAGGCGAGCCAGACGGGAACCGGATTGCCGCTGGCTCCCCTTTTCCCGCGCAGGGCATACAGGTCCCCACACAATAGCACGCCTATCCGCTCCGGATCGAGCTGGGGTCATTCCACTTCCAGCAACAACCGGACATAAGCGGGCAGAACTTTGCCAAGAAGTTGATCCTCAAAAGCATCGTGCATATGGTCGTTGTCAAGTTCGGCAGTCCTTCCAACGCTGTTGTACATCCCCTCATGAGAACCCATCTCTCCGCCAAATGTGGCATCATTCTTCCGCTCCGTAGCAGGCACAATCCCTTGCAGATCCGAGGTCACAATGAGCGCATCCACACCGTCCGGCAGACCCGTGACTGTACCATGATAGATCGGCAGTTGTGCCTCGACCACTTCCCCTCCGGGGATGGCATTCAGATAAGTGAACTGTTCGATGGGCTGATCGTCCAACGTTAATATTCTCATGGGTCATGCCTCCTTTCCTTTATTTTACCTTCTAATCTGCATTCATGGTCCATATATTAAAATGTAAGCGAATTTAATGGAGATTAGAGGAGTGTGAACGACGTCATGATCATTCAAGTCAGTCCGCTGGCAGAAGCAAGACTTACTGAAAAGCTGGGAGATCGGCCAGGCTATTTCAAATTGTTTTATGATACCGATGGATGCGGTTGTGACGGAATTGCGGTACTTCTGATCTTGAACGATCCCGATAGCGATGATATTGCCGTAGAAGCAGGTTCGCTTCCTTTTCTCATCAATAAACAGCAACAGATTTACTTTGAACCATGTCTGCGTCTGCAATCCGAGAACAGTTTCCCTTCGTTCCGTCTAAGCAGTGATTCCATGATCTACGGCAGCAATGTCAAGGTTCACGATCTTCGGGATACGGCAGACATGGCTCCTCAGCCCACCGGATGGTTCGTACGATAAACGTTGAATAAGCAATACGGTCAAAACCTTCCTACCCCAGATGTGTCATGGGGCGGAAGGTTTTTTATAACATTTCAATTAAATTCATTAGCGAATTTTTTTGTGAACATTTCATATTCGTGCAGTCCCTCTGTACCTCTGCCGCCCTAATTCCAACAATTTTTCAGCAGTTCGTTGCATCCCTCTCTAACCATATTAAAGGAGAAATGAATGTTATGATGAAGTTACCCACGATTCTGAACGTAGTCCGCATTTTGTTGAGTGTTAAAGTTATATACCTTATCGTTGCTTTCAGTGTGTTCCTCTATATTTTCAGTCAAAATCCTGAAGCTTTTGCGGGTTATCAAGTTAACGGAAATGATTTGATTAATCTCTCTAATGAAATTACTGGCAGAATCATATTTTTGATCGGTCCTAGCTTACTTGCTGTCATTTTCATCACCAAACGAAAGTTTAGATCCACTGTGACGTTCCTGAGCATCGCTTTATTTCTCGGCCTATTGAATGAAGGACTATTAACAGGACTTATTCAACTATTCGCCTTGCTGGTTGTGCTGTTACATCGACCAAGCAAGATATTCTTGAAACGTCAGGATTCAGATGATCTAGAGACAAAGTACATCGCCAAGAAGAGTCTGACTTAAATGTCAGGTTCTCATTTCAATAACTGAGGGTGATGCTGGCATCTTATTCACTCCTCATAAGATCATTTGTTTGCATTACATGCGAACAATCGTTCTTTATTCAAGTGGAAAATCAAACAAAATCGCATGTTTGTGGTAGTATATGCCTAAGGGTAATAGACCCTGATTGTCCTTTATTATGACAATATATAGAGGATTAGTTAATGTTAATGTTTGTGAGAATAATGATCTTTTTTCACTTTGATTGTATTGTTTATACTGGAAATAATAGTTTCTTTGGCCAGGAGTACGGAAATTCTAAACGGATGTTTCCAGGTTCAGTAGCAAGCTTTGTCTTAATTAGAGTAGCATCGTCAAGATCATTTTTCGCCAAGTTCTTGGGGATCAAGCAAGAAGAAAATTCGGATTTCACTTTTGTTTATTGGAGGTTGAATAACACCATGGAAGAGATAAACAGGTTGATAGACACATTCTTAAATCAGCTACACAGACGTCTCGAACATTATGAGACCAACGATTCCGACATACTCGACGAGATAAGCCAAATTTTGCAGGTGTGGCCTGTGGTGCCAAGCTCTGGAAAACTTCCCAGTCCACAAGGATCACCCGTCGCTAAGTATCTCGATATTGCATTGACACTTGGTGATACCGGTGCGGAGTCAAGCCTTGCGGCAGCTATCAGGCCTTTGGCACCATTCCTCCACTGGGCCTTCGGTTATCCACCACATCCGCTACATCCAAACCTAGAATCACATGTATCTTTCGCGCAAATTATCGGACCGGAAGATCTGGGAAGGGCTGACCACTTGCTCATGGGACTTACCTTATTAGCTCCTGAAACGCTTTATCCAGCACATGTGCATCCTGCTAATGAAATATACATACCCATAGGTGGGACAGGGGTTTGGACAAAAGGCAGCGAACAGCCAACACCAAGAGCACCCGGATCTTTTATTCTTCATCAGAGTGGGATGGTTCACACAACTGAATCGAAGCTCGATCCAGTCTTGGCGCTTTATATCTGGCGAGGTGACCTTATAACGTCATCAAAATTCTTCATAAATCCAGAAAAATCATCTGGATAATGGATTACTCGATGCAAGCCCCATTTTTGTTCGTGTTGACAATTCATGCGATGAACAACTAACTCCTACAGGAGTAGAAGTATCCACCGATCCTGTACGAGCTAAGATAAGCACGGCAAAAGGTCCTATGTGGTTTCCTTATGAGGATATAGAAAACATAGAACACACCTAAATATGGTCAATATACGTCCCACTTATGGGTAAATAACTGATCTCATATATGGATTGAGTCACATATGGTCTCAATCAAGTAACGTTCGTTATAGCCAAAACCTCCCAATCCCAGATGTTCTGCGGGACGGGAGGTTTTTTTATAGCTACTGGATTTGTCTTTAAACTCAGGCTAGCCTAATTTGTTTTGAACCTTGATGATTCTTCGGCAAGTTGTTTGGTCAGTTCATCTATTCTCTGTACCATGTCTGCCAAATGTTCTGTCATGCCAGACTGTTCCTGCATTGTTGCTGTTACTTCCTCAACAGATGCGGATACCTCTTCACCAGAAGCCGACAAGTTCTGTGCAGCTCCAATGACGTCATCTTTGTCCCGTTCAATGGATTCGATCTCGGAGGCAATGGCCTGAACCTGGTTCATCATCTCATTCATATTCTCGGTAACAAAATTGAATGTCTCCTTGGTCTGGCCAACGCTGCTCTTATGCTGTTCCGCAATCGCTTCGATAGCCTGTACACTTCGGTTATTCTGCTCCACATGCTCAATCGTCTGCATCACAATTCGGTTGATGTACTCCGATTGCACCGTCGTCTGCTCTGCCAGCTTGCGGATCTCTGAAGCGACCACGGCGAAGCCACGTCCTTGTTCCCCTGCTCTTGCTGCCTCAATGGAAGCATTCAGCGCAAGTAATTTCGTCTGATTGGCAATTTCGGCAATCGTACCCGTAATTTGGTGAATGCCGGTCGAACTCTCGGCGAGTTGCACTGTGATTTTGGAAATGTTGCCAACTTCAATCTCGTTCCGCCCGTTCACCGCAATGAGCGCATCAATGACTTCATGATTGTTCTTAAATGCATCCGTAATCCCGTCTGCCTTGAACTTCACTGCCTGCGACATTCCATTCACGTTTGCAATCTTGTTGCCCACGTTCATGAATTTGTCCACAATGGCTTCCGTGTCGTTCGCCTGGGATTCCATGGCTCGTGAAATCTCAAATGCAGTTGTCGTTGTTTCGGCAATGGAAGTTGAGGTCTGCTGGGTGGACTTCTCCAACTCCGATGTACTAGTTTTCAGTACATTGATGGAATGGTTCATGCTGGAGATCAGCTGTTTGTTGCCAGCAGCCATGGTGTTGAAGCTATCCACCAGTTGTTTGAATTCTCCGCTATATTTACCTTTGGCCTGCACCGTCAGATCCCCGCCTGCAAGCTGTCTGAATAGCACAGTCAGTCTAGTAATGGGTCTGGTCACCAGCAACGAGATCAGAATACCCGCCACGATGGAAACCGCGATTCCACTAAACAGAACAATATACATCTGCTTCGCCATTGCACGTAAAGGCTTCTGCACATCACTTAGTTTATCTTCAACAATGACGGTCCAGTCGGATCTTGGGATTTTGGAATAATACACCACCTTCTCAGCGGTGCTGGCTTCCCCCTGTTGAAGTTCAGTGCTTTGAGCAAGATCTATTAATGATTGATATTCGCCGGACTCCATCTTCTGGCCCTCCATCTTCTCATCCGTCGAATTGTAGATGACTGTACCTATACGGTCCAGAATGATGACTTTTCCCTCATCATTAATATTAATATTCTGTAGCTGATTAACAAAGAACGAAGTGGATGCCGCAGATACGAGCACCCCCTGTACTTCTTGATTCTCATTGTAGATCGGCATGGCAAAAGCAGTACCGAGTTGTCCCGAGGACTTGGCTACTATACCTTCACTAATCACGTCTTTACCCTGAATCGCTTCCTGGAAATACGCCCGGTCTCCACGTTCCGCCTTGATAACTGCCGGATCATTCGCTGCAACAATAATGCCATTCCGATCCAACAAAATTAGACTGTTGTTGCCTTCCATGCCTGCCAGACTGTCCGCCAGTATGCCACTTGCCTTATCAAGAAGTTCATTATTTTCCGAGAAAAAGTCCTCGCCATCCTGTCCTTCCGTATTCCGAATCTCCAGCAGATCCTGGAAGGTCCGATGTGTTGTAATCAAAAATGTGGATTTTTCTTCCAAACTTAATGAGGCATACAAGCCTGCACCAATCCGGTCAGAGGTTGCTTTAATCTCATCTTTGCTTTTGTCGAGCGTAATGACAGCCGCTACAGTGTAGGATACTACCGCAGTTACCGCCAGTACGATACATACCAGCAGACTGATCATCAACGGCAATTTGACTCTGAACGACATGTTGATCATGCGTTCTCTTGCCTTGCTAAATACCATAATTACATTCACATCCATCTTCGTCATAATGAAATCCAAATTCTATGTATCTACTTTATATCGGTCAATATCAAATAATCCGCCAGTAGGATAGCGCTTACGAATAATTTTTTTATTCATCATTGTACTACTCTTACAAATTCCACCAAAAAGAGATCACTGCACCTTATTTAGATCCAACATAGACAGCATTTATTACCTTATAACAAGCAGCCTCCTAAGTAGTTTTATTTCTAGGTCAAAGGCCACTGTGTACGAGTGGAAAATGTAGACTTTGGGTTAATTCAAAATTTGACATCCATACCTTATAATTAAAGAACTATATATCGCATAGGGAGAGAGCCATCCAATTGATTACCAAAATGCCCACATTATTAAATGTCATTCGCGCTTTGTTAGGGGTGCAATCGATTTACATCGGGATTTCCATGGCTTTCCTCATCGTAGACCTGTTCCGTAATAGTGCGGATTACTCCGCGTTTCCGCTATCCGATCAGATCGCCTATTTTGCAAGCATAGGACTACGTGTTCTGATGATCCTGGTACCTCCGATCCTTACCATCGTATTTATCTCAAGGCGAAGATATAAGCTAACCGTCACATTTATGAGCCTAACCTTCTTTTTCAGCGTTGTGTTTTTCCAGAATTTCCTCGTCTTGCTGCACATCTTCATGCTGCTCAGTCTGCTGCTCCACAAGCCGGCCAAGATGTATCTGAAGCAGGAGGACCTTGAACGAGAATACAACCAGCGGAATCTTCGTTTATAGATGTGATATGATACAGGAGATAGGAGAAGTGATATGGTAAAAGCAGCATTACCCACGCTATTAAACGTTGTCCGCATTTTATTGAGTGTCAAACTGATTTATCTGGTGGTTTCGTTCATCATTTTCCTCATGGATTTCAACCAGAACACGGAAGCATATTTTGCTTTATCACGCAAAGGCAATGACATGGCTTACCTCTCTGGCCTAGTTATAAGCAGGATGCTGTTTATAATCGGGCCAAGTTTACTGGCTGTTATTTTCATTACGAAGAAAAAGTTCAAGCTCACTGTGACGTTCCTGAGTCTTGCCCTCATTATTTCCATTCCAAATGAGAGCACGCTATTCATCCTTATTCATCTCTTCGCCTTGCTCATTGTGCTTCTGCATCGTCCAAGCAAGTTGTATTTGAAACGGCAGGATGCAACTCCAGTTGAGCCAAAAGTGTAATTCCAGAAGACCTGATATTACTATCAGGCTCTTACATAGAACGATACCAAAACAAGGACGCTCCTGGAAATACAGGAACGTCCTTGTTGATTAGGTTCACCTATAAAGTGAATGTGCTATTGGCATTACAGCGAAGCTTGATAAATTTGCACCACATCTTCACGTTGCAATTGGTTAAAAAAGCCGAACGGACCAAAGCGCATCGCTTTATCAGCCATCGCATCAATCTGACTGTCGTCGATGTCATAGTCAGCCAGACGGCTAGGGGCACCAATGGAAGTCCAGAATGTACGCAACGCTTCAATGCCTTCCTCAGCAACCTGTTTGTCCGACTTTCCGGCAGGATTCACATTGAATACGTTAATAGCCAAACGTTTGAATCGATCTACATCCACATCCAGATTATGCTTCATCCAGTGCGGGAACAGAATGGCAAGGCCTCCCCCATGAGGAATGTCATACACGGCCGACACGGCATGTTCAATATTGTGAGATGCCCAGTCCCCGGCAAGCCCCATATTCAGCACATCGTTAAGCGCCATTGTCCCGCAATAGAGAATGGTTTCGCGTAGCTCATCGTTTTCCAAGTCTTTGATTAGCAGAGGCGCTGTCTCAATGACTGTTCGGAGAATCGTCTCACAGAATCCAAGCTGAACGGGTGTATTGGTATCCAAATGGAAGTAATGTTCAAACACATGAGACATCATATCCACCATGCCGTATACGGTCTGATCCAGAGGCACGGTAGTTGTGTTTACCGGATCAAGAATGGAAAACGCCGGAAAGGAATACTCGCTGAACCACGCCCATTTCTCCTGCGTATCCTGGTTGGTAATCACTGAACCGTTGTTCATCTCGGAACCTGTCGCTGCCATGGTCAGCACCGTTCCCAGCGGAAGTCCACCTTGCGGGGTTGCTTCGCGCACCACAACATCCCACATATCTCCATCGTATTTGGCCCCTACTGCGATCGCTTTACCACAATCAAGCACACTGCCGCCACCAACCGCAAGAACCAAATCAATGTTATGGGTTCTGCATAGCTCTACGCCCTTATGAACCGTGGAAAGACGCGGGTTAGGTTCTACACCAGCCAATTCCGTTACCTCTGCTCCGATTTCATTCAACTGGGCGATCACCTGATCGTACAGTCCACTTCGTTTTATGCTGCCGCCACCATATACAAGCAAAATACGTTTTCCGTATTTTGGAACTTCTGTTTGTAGTGCTTCAAGTTGTCCTTTACCAAAAATCAGCCGGGTCGGATTGTAAAATTGAAAAGATCTCATAACGGTTGTTTCCTCCAAAAAATTCTGAAATTTTGTGCATCCACCATTATATTTCTCTTTATTCGGAAAAACAAATGGAACGATCATTGGCGTAACGTATTTAGCTACGATATTCTTACATTCTCTTCGACAATCTATACATCTTATCTATGATAATATTAACAATGCTACTGAACTGACGAACAGAAAGGAGACATCAGATGAGTATGGAGTCTACCTCAGAACAACAATTAATAAAACAAACCATCAATCAATATGTATCAACGGAGGTTCACATCCTAAGCATGGAAAAGAACCCTATCAGTACGGGAACTCAGGCCGTGGAATTGCTTCGACATCATATTGAACTCCTAATGAATGGAGTGAAAAAGCACGTTTCTCTCGTTACGAAAAAGGCCACGTTTATTGAACGTTCTGCCTTGTCCAGATTATTTTCACAGGGCGCAAATGTGCCCTTTAGTCTATCAAATGAACCTCATACTGAAGACCGCAGCTTGATCTGCATTCAGGATGTGGACTACCAAACCGATTATAGTCATCTGGATATGGACTTGCTTCAGCATAAAGAATTACGAGCGCTAGCATACATACATGGAACGAATATGGGGTTAAAAAAAGAACTCCCCTGGTTACCTGCTGTGGATCGGACTCATATCATCGAAATGATGGAAAAACGTTGGAGACCTTCGTGGAACGCTGCCTTAGAAAACCCGGTATTCATTGAGGAATTTGGATCACAGATTATATCGGAAATTGAAGCTGTAGCCAGTAGCATCGTGAATGATCTTGAAGTTCTAATTAGGGATGAACACATGCATACGATGATCCATAATGATCTGAACCCCGGCAATGTATTGGTACACAACAATGAGGATGTTTATTTTATCGATTGGGAGGAAGCAAGGTATGGTTCGCTGTTCTTCGATCTCCCGTTGCGTTGTAGCCAGTTGAGACAAGTAGAGATTTATCGGGAGGCCCTAAGTTCTCATGGATACGATATTCCACAAGAGCAATTCGAAAAACACTTCTCACTGGCGTCCCGTTATCTGGGTATCCGTTATATGAGTTGGAACCTTGGGGTTTGGGAACAGCAATCGCATGCAAAAGATGACTTAAAAAAATACATGAAGATGGTGACTCAACCTCTATTCTTCTAATCCCCTTATTCCAGATTAGGCGTAAGATGAATTCACTGTTCTCCTGGACAAAAAACTCCTGTCAGCAGATGTGGCAGGAGTTTACATGACGGGGATTCAGCATGAACATCGCATGCTTCCATGACATACATGGTTTACATTCCCTCAGATATTAATAATTCGGTTACTTAGGTTTTAACCCAGATCCGCGATTCGCTGTCCTATGCGTGGGAACAGCCCAAAAGCATTTTCATAGAACACCTTCTCATGATGCTGCTCCGGCACAAGACGACGGACGAATTCGGCATATAGATCGATGGGCGCGAGCGGCCAGTCGGTTCCAAACAGCATTTTCTCATAATGATCCGAATAGACCAAAGCCCGGCGGAAATGATCCATGAACAGGGGTTCATTCATGAACCGTTCGAAGTGCGGCCGATCCCCGACCACAAGACCGGACAAATCCGCGTACACGTTAGGGTTCTTCGCCACTACCTCAGCAGCATCCATCACCCACGGATCACCCAGATGACAGATCATGAAGTTCACGCCGCGCTGCTGAAAGGCCAACTCATCCACCGTCAGCGGATGTGAATACTTAAGCAATCCATTCATGGAGTACGTATCCCCCGTATGAATGACCACAGGCAGGTTGTATTTGGCTGCCAGCTCATAAACCGGTGTGTAGATCCTGTCATAGACGTAGTGGTGATAGTACCCCGCATAAAGTTTGATTCCAGCTACCTCAGGCGCTTGCAATCGTGCTTCAATCCGGTCTAACTCGTCCTGAGCGTGTTTACCATCCAGCGCGTTTGGATTGATACCCACACATTCCATAAGGAATGGCGGAACTGTTTCTTCCAAATCAAGTCCCATCGGATTGGGAGAACTGGAGTCCGGGAATGCACCCTTCGTCTGCTCCGTCACCCCCATGCCGATGCCGAGAATGACGTCATTCTGATCAAATTCCGCCTTGAGGCCGGCGGCAGTGTAGTCCACTTTGGACAGATCAATCGCCGTTCGATGAAAGCTGTCGATGTCCGACAGATGAATATGAATATCAATGATGGGCATGTGAAGCCTCCTTTTCGTCGTTAGTAGTTGCAAAGGTGAGCTGTCGAAGGCTTCGTACATCCTCTGGATTCAGAGCGACTTGCCCCACGATCAGATACGTTGGTTTCATCCAGACGGTTTCCCCATTGGGAATGTTCAGATGTTCACTCACATTTTGACAGACCACCTGGTTGTTCGCAAACGCAGAAGCGTTCTGGTTGGGGTAACCATCTACGGCATGCAGCATGTTCTTACGTGAAACCGCACCAATTCGCAAGAGCCCCTTCAATGGAAGTCCTGCATCCACCTTCCCGAGAGGGAACCGCCCTTGTTCGGGATGTTCAACCCAACCTTCAGCAAACACAGACGAAGGTATAAAGAATTTTTCCTCTGTTAGCGAGTAATCCGTCAGCGCCAATCCGCTTTCATTCGTCACCGAATGCAGTGAACAAAGGACAGGAACTCCCGGCAGCATGAGGTAATGCTGGTGTATCGTGATTCCCCGATTCGCTTCATGCTTCTCAATGCGGGTTGTGATCTGAATTCCTTTCCAGATGTTACCGTACTGATCCCTCTGCTCCGTCCAAGCCGCACTTCTCTGCTCCAGCTGGCGGCTAAAACCGTTCATACCGGGGATAACCACGCCAAGTCCACCGTACCATGGATTCCACCAAGAACGCGGGGCTGCTTCCGGATATGAACTATCCAGCCATTCCTCGCCTTGGTGCTTCAAGGAATGCACCACACTCCCGAAGCCAGGCGCAACTGCCATCGAAAGAACCCCATTGCTCACCGTGTAATCGGGTCCTGCCGGACCTTCTTCAATTACACGATCAACGGTTGTTCCTGTCTGTGGAAACCAGAGAGCCGTCCGTTCCTGAATACGATCCTCACCACGATAAACCGCCCGAACCTTCCAGCCGAAATCGCGTTCTGCTGTCGCAAACTTTTCCTCAGGGGAGAACTCCAACGGAGCGGAGCGCAGATCCTGCTCGCGGTTTAATTCCATATCAGCAGCTAAACGCTCCGGTGCACCACCATTCTGCACATACAGTTCCAGATTTCCGGCGAGCGGAACCATTTTCCGTTCAATCAGTTCTGCTGTCAGTACGTCCTGAGTGAACGGATTGCCACCACCCAATACCAGTTCAAGATGATTGTCCAGTGTCGGTATAACCGCACTCGGCTGTTTTCGGGCAAAAGATCGGAAATCCTGCCATTTGGCAAAGGTGTTCAAAGCAAATACAGTCGGCTTTGTTCGCACCACGGCTCCTGCCGGAATTCGGCCAAGCTCATGCTCCAAGCCCAGCGTGTATTCCGGACGAAGCAGCTTCAGGGAAGGGTGCCAGTATATACCGCATGCACCGTACGCTTCCTTACAGAACAGCCAGTTCTCCGTAATTTTTGCGCTGTCCCAATGGTTAGGATCGCCTGTGTAAGTATCCTCCATGTCCACAAAACGGCCTTGGTACGGGAGAATTAACTTGCTGCCGTAGAAACCGAAGTTATTCATCAGGAATAATTCTTCTTCCCATGCTGTGCTGCGTGTATTTTCAATCTCTTGATAGAATTCGGCAATTCCGTTCGCAGACAGCTTGACAACAGACTTGATCTGTAAACCAGGAAAGGCTTGCGACTCATACAGCGCTTCAAGAACCTGAATTTCCCCTTCGGGAAAGATATTCACTTCTTTTGCTTGTTTCTTGGATAACTCTTCTGCAAAAGGCTTGCCCAGCTTCGGATAGGTCCACCAGAACGTGTGATGGGAGCCAGGGTATTCAATCCACATGTTGTTATCGAATTTACTCATGTGGAGGGAGAATGCACCGTTTACAGCCACCCACTGATCCCCGTTTTCTCCACCATAACGTCCCTCCGTTCCCTTCATCAGAGCAGACAGCTTGGTTGTGAAAGAGATCGCCTGTCCATCCGCCGGAACAGCAGTTACCTCTACTTCTCGTGAATAGAGTCCATACGAACGCAAGGTGAAGGATATCGGCACAGATGCTTTACCTTTGGAAGGAACCGTGATCCGTACCGAACGTTCTGCCCACTTCAGGAATTCATCCTCTGGCAGATCAAAAGCGAACTCTGCATCGGAATCAAAATTATTCTCCACGTTCAGATACAACTCGGCCGGGACATCTGTATATAGCTCCTTCACGGGCAATGCCGTGTTAATTTTGGCCGGGAATTTCGGGGCAACGCCCATACGGAATTCGGCTTTCTTGCCGCCGATCAGCCATGTGCTGGTGACAACGGGATGGGTCTTATTATTACTTTGCTCCTCTTGAACCGGATCAAGGTGGAACTCGCCCTCTACGATAACCGTTTCTCCCGGAGCCACTGCTTGTGCAGCGTCCAGCGCAAAACGAATATTTTTATTGTCCTGGCCCTTGATCTCGACCGCCAGCTCCGCTGCTGAGCAGTTCTTGATCCGATAGCGTACCTTGTATGCAGAACCAAACACCAGATCATGATCGTCAATCTCTGTGGAAATTTCATAATCCGGGGTTTCAAGAGCCGTCAGCCCGCGACCGGACTTCTCGAATTCGGCTCGCAGGGAGATATCTCCCTTGCTCCAGGTATAGTCAAAGAAATCAAACCCACGCTCCCGCCGGCCATCCGGCTCGATCACGAGTTCGCGCGTGCTGTCTGCATACCAATCCAGCTCCTTGAAATAAGGAGACAGTGCTTCGGTCTGTAATATGGTGGGAATGAAATTCATCAGATGCACGTTCTCATCTTTTTTCTCCCAGAAGAATCCGCATTTCTTGTACATCGGTACCGCCTTCGTATTCCCTGCCCATGTGAACAGGTCCAGGCGCGGCCATCCGGCCTCCACAGTCTTGCGCACGGCATTCAGGATCAGGTTACGTCCAACCTTGTAGCCGTGATAGTCAGGACGCACATTCAATAACGGTACATATAGTGCATTCTCGTCAAAGCGGTAGTGGGCGAAGCTGCAGAAGCCTACGACCTCTTGCTCATGAACGGCCAGAAATGCGTGGAGATTAGAGGAACTCTCCATCTCCTGGCGAACCGTATCCTCTGTTCTGAGGCTGGTACCGCCTCCCCAGCTTTCATTGCTGCGGTTCCACATATCAGCGAGTGCGGCAGCATAAGAGGGATCGTATTCGATAATGCGAATCTGACTGATGATTGATGTTACGGTCATATTGGAATCTCCTTATCTTTATGTATAGGATGGTCTTCGTGAACTTTCGATATGGCCTATGACTGTTAGACGACGAGAGGATGCAGGCCATATGTGAAGAGGCTGGTGATAGTCTTATCATACTATAACTGGAAACATTTTCAGAGAGATAATATCATTCCTCCACTCGCAGACGTCTGCTGCATCCATGTCGAACGTTGTCTAACTTATGTATGGGCTAACATATCCCTACAGTGTTTGCTGAAATGGCTATGCATGTGAGTTTTGACAAGCTCTATTCGCTATTGTTACTCTTTATACAGGAGCGTTTCTTCTTATAAAAAAATAGGTAGATTCTGGAGGGAAAGCATGACTGAATGGATCACGCAATTTATACTTTTTTTCAAAGATTTATCGTACGCAGGTCTCGTCATTGCCTTGTCGTTCGAATTTGTACCCGCTGAACTCGTACTGCCCATGGCGGGATATTGGGTGTATCTTGGGGATATGAAGCTTTGGCTGGCTATTCTGGCTGGTACCGTAGGCGGAACGTTTGGACCTCTGACGTTGTATGCCCTGGGACGATACGGCGGCAGACCGATGGTCGAAAAATACGGCAAGTATTTCTTGATTCGCCCCCACCATCTGGACGCTTCCGATAAGTTCTTCGAGAAATATGGGAGCGGGGTAGCTTTCTATGGACGTTTTGTACCCGGCATTCGGACCGTGATCTCCATCCCTTGTGGTATGGCGAAGATGAATGTGTTTAAATTCAGTATCTTTACATTCTTGGCCATGCTTCCGATCACCTCATTGTACATCTACTTAGGATTCAAATTGGGCTCTCAATGGGAGCATGTGGATGAGATTGTTAAACCTTATATCGTTCCGGCAGCGGTGATTTTCTTGGGTGCTTTTGGTTTGTATGTGCTTCTGAAACGTTGGAAAAGAAGAACGGCTTTGAACAAGTCATAGGCTTGTTGAGGAAATGCGGACTGTGTAGTAGAGTAGCTGGTTTATGTTGAAAAAAACCTTACTCTACATGGCCCGTGGTTATGATTTGTTGAAGATACTGCGATAGGTGATACACCGTACTAATCTAACTTGGTTATTCATATGCAAAGCCCAACCGATCACGACGATCAGTGGGGCTTTATCAGTTTATGGAATTTCAAACTAGTTACCCAAGTACATGGTAGCTACTTTAAAATGTTGAGTGATTCATTCAGAATCGATTATATTTTTCTGGAGTTATCGACATTAAGCCGAATAATGAAGAAGGAAGCACTGTTTCTTTAGTTTCAGCACCTACTCTGTATTTTATCTTAGGTGAAATAGAATAAAGGTTTATAGGATATGTATCTCCCACAGCACCTTGATAATCAAGGTCCCATTTTCCAAAAACAACTTCTAAGTCATTTATGTCCTGCTTTTTTTGGTTCGTGCACGCCGTGACTAAGATTATCATCATTATTAAAGATATATACAACCATCTGAATTGGTCATAGCCCCATCAAGTAGACAATCAAAAAAGAAAATTATCAAGCGGCGACTTTTTCCCGGAATTCAATCGGGGAGAGGTCGCCGAGTTTGTTTTGGAAACGTTCCTTGTTGTAAAACGAAATATACTCCATAATTTTGGTTCTTGCTTGTTCCAGATTTTGAGGCTTCTCCAAATACAACTGCTCCGTCTTCAAATGGGAGAAGAACGACTCAATACAGGCATTGTCATAGCAGTTTCCAGGCCGAGAATGGCTTCCTGTTTGCTTCTTCTCTTCAAGCAATTTGGCATAACTCTGTGTTGTATACTGAAACCCTTAGCGTGATGTATCCTGATATCCACCATCCTTAACAGACTGTGCTACTAATAACACCTAAAAATCCACGTCCTTTTATCAAAATCATCTCTATTCATCATCTCTTTGTATAAGAATATGTATAGGTGACTACATATTTCGAGTTTTAATTCCATTTTTCAACATCCGTGATAAAATCAATATAGTAAAATAAACTCACAAGTTAAATAAGGAGTATTCCAAGATGAAGGCTATTATTATTGACGATGAACTTTTAGCTTTGTCTTATTTAGAGCATCATTTAATGAAGATGGCTAACTTCAGTCTTGAAATTATCGGTAAATTTACAAACCCCTATGACGCCATAGATATAACAAAACATACAAGGGTGGATATTGCTTTTATTGATATTGAATTACCAGAGATGAATGGTATTGAGTTAGCCGAAAGATTAATGGAGCATGAACCTGGTTTGAACGTTGTATTTGTCACGGCCTATCAAGAATACGCTGTAAAAGCCTTCGAAGTGAACGCCATTGATTATATTTTAAAACCGGTCCGTTTTGATCGATTGTCCAAAACGATGAATCGGATAATCAGTAGTAATACCGTGAGCTTTAATCACGCTGATTCTCTAAAACCACTTAAGATGACGTTGTTCAAACAAGTCATGATTGAAGAGCCGCAAGCATCTGGCCACTTCTCGTTAATCCAATGGAGAACCACCAGAGCGCAGGAACTTTTTTTGTATCTACTTCAGCACAGAGGACAGCTAGTTCGCAAATCATTTATCTTGGACTCGCTATGGACTAATGTAGATGTAAATAAAGCATATTCACAACTTTACACAACGATTTACCATATTCGCAAAAGCCTCACCCCTTATGAAAAAAGGTTTCAGATCAAGAGTGCGAATGACGGCTACTTATTGGAGCTAGAGAATGTCATCCTGGATGTAGCAGAGTGGGATTCTTCTCCGGACGTTAAAGATATTTCGGAAAACAATCTGGAAACCTACCTTAAGAAAATTAACAGCTATACAGGTGATTATCTGCAAGAATACGATTACTGGTGGGCAGAGGGAGAGCGACAAAGACTCAAACAATTATGGCTTAATACAGCTCTATGTGTAGGACAGTGGTATGAAGATCAACAGAAATTTAGCGAAGCCTTGACAACATACTTACAAATAAACCGTCTCAATCCGGCTGAGGAAAAGTCTTCATTTGCTTTGATGAAGCTCTATGACAAGATGGGCGAACCAATAAAGGCTTTAGAGTGTTATCAAAAACTCGTAGCAGTACTAGAAGAGGAGTACGATATGCCCCCGGGAGACGATATTCAACAATGGTTTAGGGGGTGGGAGAAGAAACAGAACCGCTTAAAATCAGCACTTTGAGGCAGTTGTTGTCTTATGCCAATTCTTTAGGAGAGTCTGGTTTTTTTATTAGTCCACTATACCGTATGATAAAGGATTGTTAATGTTGCCATCATTCATTCAGATTAAGAAAAACATATTAAAACATAGGCTGACATGGCTTATCCTAATTTACTTAGCAGCTTTAATCGGAATGAGGCTGTTGTGGTATACGGAGTACTCTCCTCCAAGTCAACCTCATGCAGTACAAGGGGAACTTGATTTATCTAGTTGGCAATTTGATGATAGACAGACGATCACACTGAACGGGCAATGGAACTTTCACCCCGATATCTTTCTTTCTCCCCGTATATCCTTTAGTGACAGGCTTAGTATTGCAAATCCAACAAAGGTTCCCGGTACTTTTAATGATACGAGTCCAGAAGCCAATTTTGGAAGTTATCGACTTCGTGTATCTTTGCCTAAATCGAATACGTCCTATGGCATTCATATTCCTGAAATTAAGACTGCTTATCGCTTATATATTAACGGTAACCTGTTATACGAATCAGGCCACCCTGATGAAACTTCAATTGGAACGATCTCTAAGGTCGTACCGTATACAGGTAACTTTACAGTGGAGCAGTCAAACATTGATATTGTGATTCACGTCAGCAATTTCCACTATCATAACAAAGGCGGAATTATTCAATCCATCAAATTTGGAACTTCAGCTGCAGTCATGAAAGAAAAATATAATAGTGAGAACATGCAGCTGCTAGTCGGCATTATTCTGTTGCTCCACATGTTATATGTCGTTATCCTGCTTTTCGTCGGCCATCGAAAGAAAGAGCTTTTTTATTTTGCCGGAATTATTATATTTGCCTTGATTGTTACGTGGATGGACGATGACAGAATGCTGCTTCAATGGCTTCCTATAAACTTTGAATGGGCAATACGGATGAGAATCATTGGATATTCTGCCCTTTCATACTGTTTAGTGTTATGTACAAAGCATCTGCTGTCTGTTAATAGTTTTAAGAAACTGATCATTATCTTCTCTATTTTCTTTTATTCTTATGCAGCTATTAACCTATTCTTCCCTCTTGCCTGGTTAGATTACACATCTAAGATTCTTGCCATTTTTATGCTCTCGGCCATATTACTTGTCCCTATTATTTCAAGGCAAGCCGTCAGGACAGGCCAAGAAGCAGCAATTTCAATATTACTTGCCGGAATTGCCGTTTCAATCAATATGATATTCAGCGGATTTTTAAAGTCTAGGTTTGATAATGATCCACCTTTCTACGCCATCGACCTTATTGTGGCTTTTGTTGTTTTTGCCTCTTTCTGGTTTGTACGCTTCACCAAAACGGCAATACGTGCTGAGAAACAAGCCGCAGAGCTCAAAAAGGTGGACAAGCAGAAAGATGAATTTCTTGCTAATACGTCACATGAACTTCGAAATCCGCTACACGCGATCATTAATATAGCTCAATCCATTATCATTCGAAGGAACAGTAGGATGGATACGATGGACCAAGAAGATTTAATGCTGATCACTAAAGTTGGACAACGTATGTCACATCTGCTCGATGACCTGATAGACATCACTCTTCTCAAAGACAGCCGGATCACGCTAAATATAGCGAGTGTTTCTTTATCTGCTGTGTCAGGGGGCATAATCCAGATGCTTAACTATATGACGGTGGATAAAAACGTGCAGCTGGTGAATGAAATTCCCGATTCACTGCCTAACGTGGCAGCAGATGAAAACCGCCTTATTCAAATTATATTTAATTTAGTGCATAATGCTCTGAAATATACTAGGGAAGGCCGTGTTTCCCTTCGTGCAGAAGTCCTGAATGAGACTGTTTATATCCATATTGCGGATACGGGTATCGGTATCAACGAGGAGATGAAGCATAGAATCTTCTCCCCCTATGAACAATCTGATTCGAGTATCACCTCTCAAGGTAGCGGTGTAGGTCTAGGGCTAAGTATATGCAAAAATTTAGTGGAACTTCATGGCGGAACATTGGAGCTGAAATCTGTCTTGGGAAAAGGGTCCATTTTCACTTTTAACCTTCCTCTGGCAACAACAACAACAACATCTATAGAGGGTTTAAATAAGGGTAACGTCATAGAGGATCATCCCGTTCAGATACAACACACGATGAAAGGAAATAGTGAGGCAGCTGTTTCTTCAGAGAACGGATA
The DNA here is from genome assembly GCF_051934385.1 of Paenibacillus hebaui. Taxonomy (NCBI): domain Bacteria; kingdom Bacillati; phylum Bacillota; class Bacilli; order Caryophanales; family Paenibacillaceae; genus Paenibacillus; species Paenibacillus hebaui. The sequence goes on from NZ_CP196836.1 coordinate 5,399,872, forward strand.
CAAGATGGAGAGTGTCACTGGGTCTATCCTTATTGTTGATGATGATGCCATCAATTTGAAGGTTATAAAGTCATTGCTGGAGCTGAACAGTTATGAAGTTACAACTGTGAACAGTGCTGAGAAGGCACTCAAACAAATTAGCCATAACCAATGGGATCTGGTTGTTGTGGATGTCATGATGCCCGAGATGTCCGGTTATGAGCTTACCGAGTTGATCCGTAAGAAATTCACCATTTTCGAGCTGCCCGTATTGCTGCTTACGGCAAGAATCCGACCTGAGGATATTCATACTGGATTTCTATCAGGAGCTAATGATTACTTGGCAAAACCGGTTGAAGTGTTAGAGCTACAATCCAGAGTCCGTGCATTAATCCATTTCAAGCAATCTGTTGACGAGCAGCTGCGGATGGAAGCTGCCTGGCTCCAAGCTCAAATTCAGCCTCACTTTTTATTCAACACGATCAATTCTATCGCTTCACTCAGCCTCTTAGATCCAGATCGAATGATTGCCTTGCTCGTAGCATTTGGTGATTATCTGAAGGGAAGCTTTAATTCGAGAAATTTGGAGCGTCTGGTTCCCCTTTCCCATGAACTTGATTTGCTACGAACCTATTTATACATCGAAAAGGAACGGTTCGGAGAGCGTTTGGAAGTCGAATGGAACCTGCCTGATCATCTGGAGGCTAAACTTCCTCCACTCACGATACAGCCTATCGTTGAAAATGCAATTCGTCACGGAATATTGAACCGGGCAAGCGGAGGAAAACTAACCATAACAGCTAAGAAAGAAGAAAACTGCATCAAATTCGTCATACACGACAATGGAGTCGGTATGGATGAGACCAAACTTTCTTCCCTATTGGATGGCAAGAAAAAAGCTGGGACATCCGGGGTGGGAATAATTAATACGGATCGTCGTCTCAAAAAAATATATGGACAAGGCTTAGCGATTCAAAGTACACCTGGTGGGGGAACTACGGTATCCTTCATAGTACCGAACTCAGCACATATGAAAAACTGAAAAAGCACTTGTAGATTGGATGATGCTTCCCAACATTTTTGGAAGGCTTATGTGGCTCATACGTCATACTATGCTGATCCAGTTCATTAACGGCTAAACGAAAAATAGAGCAGTTGACAACTTGCAAACTGCTCTATTTGATTTGAATATAATCAAAGAAGATGTTTTTAACAATCACACCTAAATTATTGTCCTGATCTGCAAACCATAGCTCAACGAAATTAAGTCCGTCTTTAACTCTGTAATTTCAAATTCCATTCCATCGACCTGTTCGTATCCAGCAGTAGGAAGTCATTCGGAGAAGAATCGTTATGGTAGTTCGTCTGCATTGTCCGGAGCGACAAGGGTGTTCGTACAATTCAATTCCTTTATCGAATCTGATTGGCAAGCGCTTGGGTCTTGTTTAGCTTTTGAATTGACTTAGTGTTCGATAGGTCGTGAGGGTCGATTATTTTTTCTGATTGGGCATGCTTCAAGCCTAATACGTCTAGCATTACCGGATCGGAACCTTCCTTTGAATTTAAGTATACTACTGTGATTTTTTCCTCTTGACCTTCCCTATTTAAACGACCAACGATTTGTTCATGTACCTTAGGCGACCAATCCAACTCTCCGAACAATATAGTCGAGCAGCGATACTGCAAACCGTCCAACCCTGCACCGCTACGCAACGATAATATGAATACATTTGTCTCCCCTTGAACAAACCGCCTAACGGATTCGATCTTCTGAATATCTGACTCACTGCCCGTATACATAGCTGGGCGATAATCTGCCAATTCCTTAAGCCATATCTCATAAACATCGCGATGCCATCCAACAAGAAGCAGGGGGTGCCTGCTTCCAACAACTGTTTCGCATACTGCGCAACACCTGCAGCCTTAGCCACACCCGTTGCCTGTCTCATCAAAAGGTCCAGCTCACGAGCTGCTGGACCACGTTCCAGGTATGTCCCTTGGGAAGCTTTTAAGGCAAGTTGTTTTGCTTGTGCTTTCACCGATTTTAACTTTGATAAATCGGGCTCGACCACCTCGACGATCTGGTTGACGGGGGGGCAACTGTTGGCTAACTTCTCTTTTCGTCCGCCGGAGCATGACATTATGCTCCCGAAGGAAGCTACCTAGTACAACCGGGTCATGAACTTTCCGATCATTCTTGCACCATTCCCGAATAAACTCTGAATAGGTTCCCAATAGGTCGGGGTCGAGGAATTGTAAGACATTCCAAATCTCAGTACCGTAGTTGTAAATCGGTGTTGCCGAAAGACCCAACCGGAATTCTGCTGCATCGGATAAAATTTTCGCGGCCTCTCCTTTATTACTTGTAAGACCGGTTCGAAGTTCTTGGATTTCGTCATAAATGACACATTGGAAGTGCCCGTCTGCAAAGAAGTTCTTCCAACCGGCAAGCTGGCTATACTTGAACAAATAAACATCTGCAACGGGAAGCGAATATGGTCGTGTTCTTTCAATTTTATGAACAATAAGCTCCGTAAAGGATTCAATCTTCTCTTTCCATTGGTCTTGGAGATGAGCCTGAACGACAACGGCAGCGGGATGTGTATCCGGTTCTAGCAACATGCCAGCCGCTGTGTACGTCTTTCCGAGGCCAAGATCATCACCGAGGAGCAGAGAACGGCGTTCCAAGCACAGATCGATAGCCTGTAATTGATAGTGGCGAATCTTTTGTCCAGGTTTGAGGCCTGGGCGTAAGATGGGGTCATAATCAGGAGTGAGTATCTGTTCCATGTACGCTTTCTTCTCAAAGAACTTATCGTGGCCACGCAATAACTTAGCCCTGTCTTCAGAAGTTATCTCCATCGGAAAACGCTGAGTAAACCAGACAAGATCCGCACATATATTCGATCTGTTCGAAAACAAAAATGTGTCCGCTTGTTTCATTGCAACGCGTGGAAACAGCTGCTTCAAGCGAATTACAACATGCGGGTGAACTTCGCTTAACTTCCACTTTCCGTTCACTAGCTCTAGTTTTCCATACATCGTTCAATCAACCCCACCTTCCAATGAATCATTTTATACTGGCACTGCGTTCGTCGATCTCGATCTATCCCTTAATACGTCGGATTCCTTGCACGATCTGTTCTCTCTCAATTTCCCTCAACGAATAAAGTACAGGTGCTGTAGGAATCTCAAATTTCAGATGGGAATGAGGTATTTCCGTCAATAAAGTTCCAATAGGTTGTTGGCTTTTTTTACTACGTACAACATTCCAAAATAACCTGGACCTATTTTCCTCTGTTCCCCACTTTTCTAGCGAATTTCGAAATAGTAAACATTTTCCGATAACGAAATCATGATCATCGAGTGATTCCATTGCTTCAAAGCCCGCGTCCTCAAGGCCATCAAAAAAAAGAGGCATCAGCTTGTCTAAATACAGCCCATAGACAGCATCCTCGATCTCATGAAAAGCGACCATTAGTTGATCGTGCATAGAGTCATACAAGGGCTTCCATGCCGATTCAATGTACCGATTGCCTACCTGGCTAATCTCCTCGATTGTCATCTCGTAATGGAATACTGGATTAAAGGTCATTTTTATTCCTCCTTGATTTGTATTGCCTTCATCATACAACATGTAAGCCAATTGGAAGGTTTTTTAGGAAAGTTCAAATAAAATCAACATAAGGGTAGAGTTAACGTTACAATAGTTTCAATGTTCTTTTTATTAGAAAGGCGGGATAACATGGGAATGCGACCCAAAAAACTGGCGAATAAATTTATGATAAGCGCTAGCACGTTGCGAAACTACGAAGCGAAGGGGTTAATTCCTCCTGCTGAGCGTTCTGCCAATGGTTATCGCATGTATACGGGAAGGCATGAAGCCTATCTGGCATGTATTCAAGCCATGGCCCCTGCATTCGGGATGGACGTGACGACTGAGGTGCTACATGGTCTCCAAAGAAATGAGTTGGATGACGCATTGTGGGTCATTAGGGAAAGGGAGGTCAAACTGCATCAGGAAAAAGCAAGTTTGGAACAACTGGTAGAGGAGTTGAATTCGTATGCCGACGAAGGTCAAGTTTTCGACTTGAACCAGCGCTTCCGCATCCACGAGGTCTCTAGACGGACGGGGGTCCCTAAATCAGCGATTCGATACTGGGAGAAAAGTGGCCTGTTCACTACTGAACGTAACTCTGATAACGAATACCGTCTATATAATGAAGCACACTTGCTTAAAATTAAGATGATCCAGATATTGCAAAGTTCTGTTTATTCCGAGGAGACTGTACACTTAAAGCAATCAATTGCACTGTTAGAATTCCAAAACATTGAGCAGGTGATCAAGCTTGCAGAACAAATCCGAACTTACCTGAACAAAACGATTAATCTTCAGGTAAGAGGTCTCTACTTCCTACATCGATTGATACGATCACTAGACTTTTAAGATATAACCGAAGCTCATGGTTGTTTGGCCATTCTCTCCGCGGAAATGCCTCCGGAACGCTGACCAATCAACCATCGAATGCAGACGAATCGATCCAGGTGGACGAGGACTAATACCCAATCGATTAATCAAATTTTTTTTCGCTATTTTGGCTGGTGTACTCAATCGATGCCTGATTTTCATTCTCAATGTTTGATCTATAAGAGCGGGTTTAGATCGTCATAAAATCGACAATCGGTAGCCTGTTCCGTATTTATAATAGCGAGTTACGAACTTCACCTCCGGAAAGCGGCTATCCGGTCCTTTCATTAAGATTCCGCCTTGATTTTTCAGATACATATCGAAAAAATCCAGCATATATGCATTAATAGCGAAGTTCGCTCTTTCGGGCGCAATCTTCCCTGTAATGCCCAGCATGTTGAAAATCGGAGAAATGAACTGTACGTCGGCAAAATTCAAATGCTCTGTATTTTCGATATAGAGGACTTGTCCCCCTTCGTCGAACGTTTCGCGTATCCGTTCAAGCTCCAACTTTTTATCTTCCGTTACTTGATCCTCCCACTCTCATGTTGAGCCCATACGGTTAAGCTCTGCATCTGTGTAGAATCTGCCCGGATTGGATGAGCTCGAATTGGTCAAGCGCAAACGTTACATCGTCGGTTAAAACTTCTCCCAACTTGTCGCGAATTCTTCTACCCGTCCGGTAATCCTGGTCGTGCGAAAATAAGTCGTTGGTTGTGCTGTTTGTGATTCGACCGTCCGGAAACTCGGTTGCAAATGTATTGTAGGTGTGGTCGATTACTGCCACGAAGGTAGATTCTTGGAGGGAAAGCATGACGGAATGGATCACGCAATTTATACTCTTTTTTAAAGATTTATCGTACGCAGGTCTGGTCATTGCCTTGTCGTTTGAATTTGTACCCGCTGAACTTGTGCTGCCCATGGCGGGATACTGGGTGTATCTTGGGGATATGAAGCTTTGGCTGGCAATTCTGGCTGGTACCGTAGGCGGAACGTTTGGACCTCTGACGTTATATGCCCTGGAACGATACGGCGGCAGACCAATGGTCGAAAAATACGGCAAGTATTTCTTGATTCGCCCCCACCATCTGGATGCTTCCGATAAGTTCTTCGAGAAATATGGCAGCGGGGTAGCTTTCTATGGACGTTTTGTACCGGCATTCGGACCGTGATCTCCATCCCTTGTGGAATGGCGAAGATGAATGTGTTTAAATTCAGTATCTTTACATTCTTGGCCATGCTTCCGATCACATCATTGTACATCTACTTAGGCTTCAAATTGGGATCTCAATGGGAGCATGTGGACGAGATTGTTAAGCCTTATATTATTCCAGCAGCGGCGATCTTCTTAGGCGCTTTTGGATTGTATGTGCTTCTGAAACGTTGGAAAAGAAGAACGGCTCAAAGCGAGTCATAGGTTTGTTTAAGTAAGGAAATGAGATGCGCAGTTTGATGTTGATTTTTTGAAATCGTATGATAAAACTCATCTAATTTATATGTAAAGCCCCGCCGATTTTGAAAATCGGCGGGGCTTAATCGTTTCAAATGATTTCTAAATCAGTTCCTGTCGTCTTTTCAAATACACATACAACACTACTCCCGATGCCGCACAGATCACCGCACATAAACCGATGAATCCATATCCCGCCTGAAGCCCGCGCAACAGCCCCAACTGAGTCGTTGAACCGTACAGATTCTTCACACCTTCAATCACCCAGCCAATCACATAGTTACCGATGACACTACCAACCCCCATCAGGGTAACTGTGAACGTAATCGCGGTGTCACTGCCGTTCGGATATCTGCGTGCGATAAACGCCATAACTGTTGGATAGATCATCGCTATTCCCGCGCCAGATATCGCAAAGAAAATCGCAAGACGCTCTCCCCCTGCAAGCGCCACGAACGTACACACTCCCGAGAAGGCCGAGAACAGAATCAGCGACAATACAAATCCGATCCGGTCCGTCAGCGGACCAAGCAGCAAGCGCCCCAGCGAGAACGTGAGGAAGAACGCAGACAGCAGCCCGGATGCTTTGACCGTGTCCCACGTATAGGCTTTCTCCAGAAAGTTAACGAGCCAACCTCCAACCGCAAGTTCCGATACCACGCCAAAAGAAAGAATGAGCACCATCAGCCAGATGGCTGGATCACGTGTTAACGTCTTGAGTGAGGTCCGATCTTCATGAGCAAGATCATCCCCCGGAAACTTGCTGCGCAACGCCGCAATGATCGGCAGCAGACAGAGTGACAACATTACGACATACATGCCGCGCCAGTCCAGCTCGTGTCCAAATACCGTCAAGGACATCACACCCGTCGCCAGCAAAGGCGCCACCGTTGAACTCAGCCCATAGAAGAAATGGGACAGGTTCATCATCGTACCAGTGTTTTTCACAAAGATCCGCGCACCCAGAATCGCCAAGGCAATCTCCAGCATGCCGTTCCCGATGTACATGATAAAGTACGATGAAGCAAAGAGCGGATAGGTATGAGACACATAAATAAGTACACCCGACAGGATCATGGATGCAAATGAGATAATGCTAACCGCCTTGATCCCCCATAGGCGAACCAGGACAGCCGTAAACGAGCAGGCGATTAGGTATCCCAGTGCGTTCAGGGACAATAACGTCCCGAGCTGTTTCTCATCCAGGTTGAAGTCGAATTGAATACGCGGAATGGCTGGCCCCTTAATATTCTCCGATATGCCAAATACGATAAATCCCAGAAAAATCGTTGCCAGCTGCATGGCGTACAGCTTGTTGAACTTTTTCTTATTCCCTTGCGTACCTGCTTGTTGATTCAAAATAAGTTCCTCCATTGTGTTCAGAAAGGATTGTTACACTCTATAACTACTACGATTGCAGTACCATCTTCCGCCCGCTGTTATCCCCGTATTTTTCTGATTCCCTTCCTGAAGGGGAAAATAAAGTGATAAAGGCGTTCTTCAAATTGGTTCCGCACTCTCCGTTATCGCGTAAAATATTTTGCTTAACTTTATAAAAGTAGTTGTCTACCATTGCTTCTCAATTACCTGAATGCGGTAGGTCAGGCTCTCCAGCGTCACCGCGACCAGCCCAGTCACATATTCGCGCCGAGTATCTCTTTGAATGATCAACTCCGGCATATGCTCCAGTGGAATCATTCGATTCAGACAACCTTGCGTCAGGCCATCTCGCATGGCCGGGTCCATCGTATCGCCTGTAACCACAATCGTAGCCGGATTGATGATCGCGATGATGGATACCAGCGTCTGTACGACCAGTTCCTGCAACCCTTCCGGCGTTTTTAACATTCGCAGCTGCTCTTCCCGTGACACGCCAAAAGGTAAAAAGGAGACCTCGCCCCCAAATTGCGTATTCCCGGTCAGCGGACGACCATCAATGATAAAGCCTGCACCCGGAAAATGGTTCTCCGGAAAAGTCACCACCGCAAAGTTCTTCTCTTCCTCAAATTGCTGCTGGTTGTACAGTCCGTAGACGGTCAGGTTCATGTCGTTGCCAATGACCACTTCCACGTCATCATATTTCTCCTTGAGCTTTTTCCCGAGTGGTTGACCCGCCAGCTCCGGTACGTCGCAAATCCCGATAACGCCGTTGTGTGCCACCCCAGGTATGCCGATACCAATCGCCTGCACATTGTGATGTCGTTCGATCAGTTCCGCAATTAACTCCTCCACCACCGTAACATTAATCTCATCCAAAAAGAGTGTCTGTTCGTCTGCCACCTCTCCGTTCAGATTGGCATATGTATGTGTGATCGAGTGAATGCCTCCTTCCGTTCTTATAATCAGGCATAGTACGCTTGCGTAGTCCGCATTAAACTGATACCGACTCGCCGGTCTTCCCCCGCTCGATTCGTCTGGACCCAGATCGATAATCTCGCCTGTCTGAAGCAACTCGTTCAAGATTGTGCCGCATGTGGCTACGCTTAGTTTGGTCAGGTTCGCTATGGAAGCCTTCGTGCCTACGCCCATGGATCTGAGTGTGTTCTTCACAAGTTCAACGTTGATACGCTTCACCTGTTGGGTGTTGTGTGATGTAGGTAACATGGTTAGTTGTATGCCTCCTTTCGTTCGTTTCGAACCATTCAATGAATGTTTTTAAAAGTATTTTAATAATTGAAGTGTAGGGGGATTTGGAAGGAAAGTCAATGCTTAATTGGAAGCGAAAAACGTATGGATGGAAAGGCAAAAGGACAGTTCAAGATCATCTAATATGATCCTGCGCTGTCCTTTTGTTAAGGTGACTTTATGTAGACTGCCTCATTTGATTTGCCAAAATGCTCTTCTCCAGTCGGACTTCAAATAACTTTCGGTTTAGATCCTGTTCCATGGCGTGCAGATGGTACGCAGCCTGTTTCACCGTGTCCATGTGTAGCACTCCTGCTCGCTTTGCAATGATGTCCATGGCGTCCAGAATGAGTTTGTTGCATGTGACCAGTTGGTTAACGTAATCGTCTTCCTGTTGGACTAGTTGTGCGTACTGCGAAGAGAGTTCTTCGCTGTTGGTACTTGTCATGTCACCACTCCTTTGTTAAGGAGAGGATAACATAAAAATGAACTTGAATCGGTACGCTAAGACGTACCATTCACAAATCAAGTTAAGAGCAGCTTTAGAGAGTCGTAATCGAAGAGTTAAACAGTACTAACGCAATTGTGTATTGCAGTATCTGAACTTTAATCCTTGCATCTTCTAGTTCCTTTACTGCTATCTCATTTTGAAAATTCGCTCCATGTGCGATAGAATGTCGTTTTCTTAATAACTCATCTATAAATACTACCCACAATGAATCATCTCTTAAAAGTTGTCCATTTTTAATCAAGATTTGATAATCCAATAAATTAATTTTATATGGATAGCTTACAACTGCTTGCTTTGTATAATCTTTTAAATCTGTTAAAAGCTCTTTCGTTTCAGAAATATTGTTTTCAAACACAACATCTAATTTTGAATTATGCAGTAACTTAAAAAAATCCTTGATACCAAAATTATTAAGAATAAGTTCAATTACACTCGGTGATGGATTTTTATTTCTGTCAAATAGAAAAGGTTCGACAGTAAGACGAGCATTTAATTTGGAAAACTCCTCAAGTAACCTACCCTGAATCCTATTATCGATGCCTCCACTATCATTTATAGTTGACAAGAACAAACTGCAGTAGGTTTTTTGAATTCGTTTTGGAAAGTCCAAGAAAGTACAATACTGGTTTAAGTCTCTTATTAATGTTGATGCCGCTTCTTTCATAAAACCTTCAATATGAGCAACTAACAGAGCTACCGCCGATCTACAAAGAACATTCTTTTACATCATCATTACTTTGTAATTTAATTTGTTCTATTAATATATCTATTTCAGACCATCGTTCCTCTAATTCTTCAATAAAAAGGGAAGCGAAAGTACTAACCTCCGCTCCATCATTAATTGTGGTATGTTCCGCGGAAGTCATTTTAGTAACTCCTTAACTGCATCTATTCGTGTAGAGACCTTTTCTTTGTCATTAACACTTCCTGAAACTGCTTCAAAATAATCCTTATCATTGAACAAATTTCGGAAAGTTTCCCTGTTCAACAATGAAAAGTTAGGAGAATTAAGATCAATAATGTCTGCTACTGCTATAGCTAATGAGTCATATACAGCTGCATTAAACTTAGACATTTGAATAAAATTACCATCTTCATACCTATACTTTGCAAACGCCTGATCTCCAAATCGATCTCTTATTAATTTCATTGTACTCAAAAATTTATCTTTAAATCCAGTTAGTTGATCCTCAGATAGTTTATTAAACTCACTCATTGACTCTGAAAGAAATGATTTGAATCCTCCTCTTAAATTTTTATAATTATTATTCTGTAAAGCAAAAAAGCGAAGAACCAGTTCAACATCCTCCATTTTTTGAACCTTTTTACTTAATTCAGGTCTTTCCAGATCAACTTGGTTTAGCATTCTAAAATCTTCATTTTCCGCTAACTCCTTGATCATTTTATTAAAAGGACCTCTATAAATTGCATTTCGCAACTCTTGCGCTTCCAATTTAACAGATCCGGAATTTAACCTCTCAAATATGTCATATTTAACTTGTGGATCAAGTGTTGAATCAATTCTTAGACATTTGATTGTCCGTTCTTCCAGCCTTCTTATTAAAAAGGGTGGTAAGTCTCTGTACAAAGATCCGTTTAATGGCTTTAACACTTCCATTCCTTCTAATACTAAAACGTTTGTCATAAATTTATTAATTGCAGTTAACCTTTGTTGTCCATCTATTACAGAGTATCTTGCCAAATCATCTGCTTCATCATCAACATCAATGTCTTGAGAGAGGTAAACTAAAGGAACCGGTATATTTAAAATTAGACTTTCAATTAACTTAGAAGATGTTTCTTCGCTCCATCTATGATTTCTTTGATATTCAGGATCGAGTTTAATTGTTTTTCTTTCTATTTTCTTGACTAATGTTTCTAAATCATACTCTATACTTTGGGTTTTGACAGTCCTCTCTTTAGCAAGTTGTTGCAATTCAACAAGCTTTGTCTTGAGTGTATCCATAAATAAAATTCCTCCTATATTTATTTTCTATTAATAATAAATAATTATAACACTGGACTCAGCGATTTAATCCATTAAATAGCATGTATCTTAATATAAATAAGATCTCCTTTTGTATAATATCAAAAAACGACAAAATAATACATTTTTTAGACTTTTTGACCTATTTAAGTTTTTACGTATCAGGGTTAAGATTAACAACGGCAAATGCGCATTTGCAATTATTGCAAATATAGGAGGAAATATATTGAAGAAAATAATATCTATACTTTTAGGATGTTCTTTACTTATGTCAGTAGCTCCTGTTACTAACGCTACAGAATTAAATTCCCCCAGTACAAAGCTCGATGAATTAATTACCGAGGGTTTAACTGAGTCTGAGGCCTCTAAAGTATTACAATATGAAAAAATTAAAAGTCAACTTGCTGAAACTGGACAAGTCCTGGATCTGAATGGAAATGATCAAATTATTGTTACAACAGATCCTAGTATCAGAAGCCTGACTTCAACTAAAGCAGTTGGACTTCCAGAAGAAGATATTTCTTTCTTACAAGAAGATTACGAAGAAAAGAAAGAATTAAACGTTCTGACTCATGAAGAACGTATGAAAGAGTTTGAAGAGTATAGAGAAAAGAATCCAACAGTTACCAATGATAAGCTGGAATTTGAAGATGGCTCTTGGATTGAATTCACAGTAACTCAAGAGAGAATTGACGAGATTACTGAGGATAATGTAAACGTATACGCTTTGCCTAACCAAAAAGAGATGACAAGTAAAAACTGGCCTTCAGATGGTAATTTCAGTGCCACAGCTGAATTGAAGCAATTTGATGGTACAACTTATTCAAAGATCTATGTTACTCAGATCACTAAAGTCAGTAACGGACAAAAACACGTTGAATTCACTGGAGAAGCATGCGGAAGAGCAGCAGTTGGTATTTCTGAAGTAGGTGATTGCACTTTACAGGGACAAATTACTGAAACCGATTACTATAAAAAACCAGAGATTTGGACCCAAAACGAGGCTAAAGCTTCCTTTAAGCTGTCGGCTTCGCATAGTGTATCTTTGGCTGGAGTATACTCCTTCACAGTCAATCAGAACAGTACTTGGGAACAATATGTAAGCATTCGTTGTTCTTTGATTGGTTCGCACTATTATGCTGGTATTTATGGAGTAGGTATTTAAATAATCAATAATAAGTTATACGACAACGAATATTGTCGTATAACTTATTACTTTGTAAGTGGGGTTACTTATGATCAAATCTAAACATATTTTTTACAGTTGTATTATCATATCTATTATTATATGTTTTGCTATTCTAATTTTGAAACCTCATAATAAAATAGAGGTAATTTTAGCGACAGATAGTATTAAAGAGTGGCCATACAGTAATCTAAATTATTATCCAGTAAAAGATGAAATTGCAATGAAACCTTTATCCATTGCAATTATTGACACTGGCACTGATAAAACGAGTTCTTGCTTGAAAAATATGGATATGGAAGAAATTAAAATAACTGGATCAGAAGATAATGATAGTAAACATGGTACGTTGATTACCTCGGCATTTTGCACAAGTAAATTTTTAGACACCCCATCATTAGATGGAAAATTGCTAAGAAACCATTTGAAAATATATTCAATTGATGTTGGAACAGACCAAAAAATAGAAATTGAATCTTTAAATAAGGGAATATCCGCTGCACTAGAAAACAACGTTGATATTATTAATCTGAGTATAGGTACCTATAAGAACAATGCAAAACTAAAGGATTTAATTAATGAAGCACTTAATAGGGGCATATTGGTTATCACATCCGCAGGTAACGATATGACACGTCAAAAATTATATCCATCTGCATATGAAGGAGTTATCACAGTTGCGGCGATTGACCAAAAAAATAACTATGTGCAAACAAATAATTTTAATATTGACATAACTTTGAGTGCCCCAGGGATTGATATTCCCACATCTTTAATGGACGAACAGGGTAAAAATCAGATTATATCTGGTACATCTGCCTCAAGTATTTTAGTATCAAGCTTGGCAGTACTCTTGAAAACAATTGATCCTGAAATGGATGGAAAAAAGCTTGTCGAAACTTTTAAAGAAACCTCGCTCGATTTAGGCAAAAAAGGAAGAGATGATCACTATGGATTTGGACTTATCGATTTTAAAAGTATAATTAAATATGTGAATCAAGCCAAATAACTGTTATATTTTTTAAAATAATAAATAAAATTAAAATGCTTCTTAACATTAAAGTCTCGGGAGGATAAATAATGGCCAAGTTACGTTTTACTATAATAATAAGCCTAATTGCCCTTATCTCTGTATTGCTTATTTCGTGTAATGAGAAAAAAGAAGCATCTCTCGATGACTTAATTAAGACTATGAAAGAATCAAGTCTAAACATTGAAACAGATGAAGCTGAAGTCGCCTCAACCCACTATGCATATAATCCAGAAAAACAGATGTTTTATTTAGGTCTACAATTTAACAATGACGAAGTCCCTTCTAATGAACAACAAAAGGCTATTTATGAAAAATTTCTTTCTAAAGCTTCTGAGGTTACAAATACAGGCGATTGGAAAAAAGCTTTGGAACTATATAACGTAACATTCGAGCAACTATTACCGAACAATGAAAAAAAAACACTCGCCATAAAGAAAGAAAATTCTGACATAATTGAACTTTTAAATTCGAAATAAGACTATCTAATATTAAAACAAGGAGCACATGTTTAAGTGCTCCTTGTTCATTACCTCTATATCTTCCCATATACAACATAATTCATCACGCCGCTCTCGCATAAAGCTTCAAATTCCTCCACTAATTATTGATTAAATCTATTAGTGTCACTTTTCCCCAAATGAATAATATGTATTTCAATGTCTTCATCCATACTGTTCCTGTCCTAGTGGCTTATTTTAAATAAACATACGAATAAGCACTAGATCTTCTATATGCCAAGATTTAGTTCAGCCTCCCCCTATTTGACACCCCCCTCAAAAAGGTCTATCCTAATAACGAATCATTCATTCATTATTAAGGAGTCGTTCCCGATGGTGCAAGCCAAGAAAGACGAAGTCAGGAAAGAGATTGAATATGCGGCGCTCAAGGTCTTTTTTGAAAAAGGCTATGTGGATGCCAAGATGAGCGATATCGCGGATGAGATCAATATTTCCGTGGGCAACATCTATACTTATTTTAAGAACAAGAAAGAACTATTCTACGCCGTCGTGCCATCGGATCTGGTAGATTATTTGAAAAATGTGTTGGTGGAGACGATTCACTTTGATAACCAGACTCTGTTCGAGGAAACGAATACCGAGCGAAAGTCCGCACTGTTGCAGGAACAGGTAGATGTATTACGGAAGTACCGTAATCAGATCGTCATCATCTTCGAAAAGAATAAAGGTACGATCTACACCAACGCCAAGAACGAGCTTGTTGAGCTGATGATCGAAACCAAGAAGGCCTATCTGAAGAATCAATATAAACGGTATGAGATTGGCACCGAGGAGAACTTGATCTTACTGAACATCCTCGCGCACAACGTGATCGACATGAACCTGGATCTATTGAAGAGGGATATGAGTGAGGACAGCCGGAAGCAAATTTTCGAAGCGTTGTATGTATACAGACTGTACGGTATGAAGAGTCTCAACGAGTAATGCTCCGTCTCAACACTTATGCCGGTTAGACAAAGCGTGCAGATCATACCAACTTCACTTGGTTTGCACGCAAAAAACTTCATCATAGATCAACCTATTTTTTTGATCTAAAAATGAATTAATTATTCATTATTTAACCAGGTATCTTCATTACCCTAACTACTCGCTTCACCCATATCCAAAGGAGGAACACAACATGAACACCGCTTACGCATTGAAAAACGTCAATCTGATTTACGGCGACTCAAGCCGTAATCTGCAAAAAAACATGACCATTCTCGTCAATGAACAAGGACTTATTCAGGATATCGGCAAAGAAAATGACCTGCATACCCCTAGTCACTACACAACGATCGACCTCACCGGCAAATACGTAATGCCAGGACTGATCAATGCCCACGTGCACCTCTTTGCAGATGGTAAACCGTTCAGTCTCTCGGTCAGTGAAGGGTTGCTACAGTTTGCCTATGATCGGATATTGAACACCAAGTTTGGTAGAAACGTTTTGAAAAAACGAATGAAACGCAACGCGCTGACCGCACTTCATGCGGGTGTGACAACGATGCGCAGTGTGGGGGAATTCTTTTACACCGATGTCCAGCTGCGAGATGAGATTAATAATGGTGACTTTGTCGGCCCTAATCTGCTTGTCTCCGGGTTTTTCCTAAGTGTAACGGGCGGACATGGTGCTCCATTCCTGGCTCTGGTGGGCGATTCCCCGTGGGAAGCACGAAGAAATGTACGCATCAATGTGAAACACGGCGTGGATCTGATCAAAATCTGTGTGACGAGTGGCTTGACAGATGCGAAAATGGTGGGCGAAGCTGGCCGTTTGCATATGACGGTGGACGAAGTTCCGGCGATCTGCGATGAAGCGCATAAGATTGACCTGCGGGTGGCAGCCCATGTGGAAAGCACGGAAGGCGTTAGAGTCGCGTTACAAGGTGGCGTCGATATTATTGAGCACGGTTCGGAGATGGATGACGAAATCATTCGTTTGTACAAAAATAATCCCAATGCCCTGAATGGCTATACCGCACTCATCCCCACCCTGCAAGCCACTTATCCATCCGCTTCACTGGATACTAGCGTAACGAAGGTAAGTGCAACGGTAAAAGAGAATTCCAGACTAGTCTACGATTCCATGCTCACAGGCGTGAAGCAAGCGATCGAAAACGACATCACCATTGGTATAGGCACCGATGCCGCCATGCCTTACGTGACTCACTATGATATGTGGAGAGAGATGGACCACTACATGAGACAGGCCAACCTGAACAACAAACAGGTCATCGACATGGTGACCCGAACCAATGCGAAGATCCTGGGTGTTGACGATGTTACAGGGACGGTCGATATCGGAAAACATGCCGATCTGATTATCATGGAACTTCTTCAAACTGACCACCTAGAGGATTGAACTTAAATACAAGAGGCTTCTCATCAACATTCAAGTAAATATAATAAGTGTGGTTCGTCATTTGAAAAAATGAATCTTTCCCTACCCCCAGCTTATCTTCTCTATACATGGGAATCTGAATCTGAACTGATTTTCCTTCCTGCTTCTCGGCATCCGCCACTTTCTTAGCAGCTTCTTCATAGGTGTATTGCGGTAAATTAGAGTAAAAGTATACTGCTGAAATGGTGAAAATAATGATGGAAAAAAAGATTGTCATCCATAACTTTTTTCCGACACTGCCTTTTACAAAAAAGAAAATAAGCAAAGTGATGGCAAGTAACACAATGCAGCTGGTTACAATGGTTCCATTTATTATTATGCAAATCGCTCTATGAATTAGATATTAGCAAACAAAAGATGATATATCTTTCATTCCACCGCTTTGTTTATTGGGATGTTTATTTAATAACTCATGACCACTCAATTACAGAAGATATAATTCATGACGCCTTTATAAAGATCATCACCAAAGGTTCTGAAATACGTTCTCAGACAAACATCCTAGCTTGGATCAAACAAATTACTCGCAATACTGCTCTCGATCATTTACGGAAATTAAAACGTGAGCATCAGATGGTAAATCACCCGCACAATTATGTTGATATACATAAGGCTTTTTCTGAAAAAAATTGTGTAGCAAGTGAGGTAGAAGCTAAAGAAAAAAGTAAATTGCTCCATCAATCAATTGAAGAATTAAAACCAGAATATCGAGCAGTTTTAATTCTTTTCTATATGAAAGAAAAATCTTATAGAGAAATCCGTCAAGAACTGCATTTGACTGAGTCTGTCCTTACTCAACGGTTGGCAAGGGCACGAAAAAAATTACTTCAACATTTTTGAAAAAATGGAATCAGGATGATTAACACGAGTTGCAAGACAATAAAGTTCGGAGCACAAAATCATGAGTGGGCAACAAGCCTTTCAGATCATATCTGAAAGACACCCACATTTCTCAAAGAAAAAACAATCACCCAAATCGGCCGCTAATATAATCCTGCGTACGCGCATCCACAGGCTCGGCGAACAAGCTCTGGGTAGCGGAATATAACTTTCCTTCAGTTCATACACATGCTCCTCAATCTTGAAGGTTGAGACGGGATCAAGCGAAGGGGTCGCCTCATCCATCAGCAGAATATCCGGTTCCACTGCGAGTGCACGAGCGATACAGAGACGTTGCTGCTGCCCACCGGACAGGCTTAACGCGGAGCGCTTCAGGTTGTCTTTCACCTCGTCCCACAGAACGGCGGAACGCAGGCTCTCAATCTCGTCTAGCTTCTTCTTGCCTCGAATGCCGTGAGAAGCAGCAAAAAGTCTTTCAGATGATATCCGAAAGACTTGACCTGTTGCCCGTATATTCGTTCCGACCTTGTCGTTATAAAATTAATCGTTCAATCCTTTGCCATCCAGGATCGGCTGCATGGACTTCTCAATTCGTGACACTTTCGTTTTGGATTGCTTTGGTTGTGAGAAATAATAGAGATATGCCCGCTGCCGTCCGGGTGTCAGTGCTTCAAATGCATCTTTGAAAGCAGGATTCTCATCGAATAACTGTTGAAGTTCCTCTGGAACGCTATACTCGGCAGTCTTTTTCATTTCCACTTGTAATCCGGCTTGTTCCACCTCAATAGCTTCTTGGATGTAGGCTTTCAGAATGGCTTCCTGCTCCACGATTTGCTCAACATTGGTGAATCGGATCTGACGCCCTGCCTGTACATTCTCCGTTTGCTGGACCAAAATGCCGTGGGTGTCTTTCAACAAAGCGCCTTTGATAAACAGAATGGCGACGTACTCTTTGAATCCATGGATTAAAACGATGTTTTTCCCATCCAGCATGTAACCAAGGATGCATCCATTTCATATCTTCTGTCAGTTCAAAATTCCGAATGATCTCTCTCAGCTTCGTGGACTCTTCCTTCCACGTTTTTAATTTCTTTAGATAGCCGTCAACTTTGCGATTTCCACTCGTATCTGTCATAGAGAAGCACCCCTCTTTATCTCATGGTTTATAGGATCAATTGTACTGGTTTTCAAGGGATTGTACAGCGTTGCTTACAGAGCTTTCATTGACTTTTCCACTGCGAATTAAACCTTCACAGCAACAAACACCAGCGTCTTCGGAAATGAATATCACCGGTGGAGGATTTGATTATCCGTAAATCCAAAAGGCCCATAGACGATCTTTGGGCCTTTTGGTTGGGTTAACATTTCTGGCTTAAGTTAAATCCAGTAGTAACTGTGTCTCGTCTTCTAACATCGAGCAAGCTATCATCAATCGCGATTTCCGCGCGTAAAGAGTTGGTCTAACTCTCGTTTACATTTCCAGATTCGTTTCCAATCGATCCAATTGCAAAAAATGATGTCTGTAGTGCATCTCTATTAACAAAAACCACTCCTGAGCGTTTAGAGCTCCAAGCGCTGGATGAAGTATTTTGTTGCTTACGGACGCTTGGTGTAACAGGGATTCCGTACTCCTCATCCGTTCCACGACCATGTGAAGCCCATCGATCAAGGACTCCATGCTCTCGGGTGGTTGCGGGGTATACTGCGGGGAAGCAGGGACCTTAATAGGAACGGCAAGGAATTGTCCTAATTCGAACACTTGCCTACCCAGTTCTGTTTTTTCCTCATCGGAGTTTAGCGTCGAATCATTGCTGCTCAAACACTGCTCAATATTACGCAGATGCATGAAAAGCGCGGATTGAATCAAATGCACATACATCTGTCCAATGGACCATTCCTCCTCACTCTGTTTTCTATGTAAGCTACCCATATCCAATTTTTTCAGTTCTGCCAAATATCGTTCTACTGTCGTTTCAAATGATTTCAATACTTCCGTTGTACTTCTCATCCTTCAACCAACCCTCTTTATCTGTGATATACCACAGTATAAAAAAACACTACTGACAAGTGTATGTCAGTAGTGTTTTAAGATATCTTTGGCTACTTCCTGAATTCGGAAGCGTAAAGACTCCGGCTCCAAGACCTCGATATCTCCACCCCAGCCTAGTAAATAATGCAATATTCCCTCGGGATAGCGGACACGCAAATGATAAATCATACCTTCCTCTCGCTCCTCAAATGCATCCATATAAAAATGAATTGCCTCCAAAATTTTGTCAGCAATTTCGGGTTTCGCCCTAATTAATACCTGTTCGGTTCAGTCGTCAGGAGGTCGATAATTGTTGAGATCAAAGCCAGACGGCAAGAGGAAAGGCTCCTCCAGCACGGAAAGTTCAGTCATGCGTGACAAGCGGAAATGACGAATGTCTTGTCGCATATCACAACGTGCAATCAACACCCAATTCTCCTGAACAAGTGAGAGTCCATATGGAGAAACCTCACGCATGTTATACCGATTGCCATCCGTTCCTGGCATTTTTTCCAGGTACATAAAGCTGATTTTACGCTGCTCCAAAATGGCATTACGTATTTGGTTAAGGTCTTTCTTTACTTCTTACACATACATCGCCAGCAACAATTTATAGATCATCGTCGCAGCTTCCGCTCGGGTCGTTTCACTTCCTGCACGAACCGTATGGTCTGTATATCCGCTCACAATCTTGGCCTGCACCGCTGCATCCAGTGCTTCTTGTGCCCAAGATGGCGTCTGCGATGCATCGGTGAAGCTTGGTTTAACGGATGTATTGCCAGACATTCCGGCTTGTGCATCTGAACTTACTTTCAGCGCATTCGCCATCATGACAGCCATCTCGGCACGGGTAATCGTCCGATCGGGCTTGAATGTGTTATCACCGTAGCCTTTCACGATTCCTGCTTGCACGGCTGCGGCAACATCACCTTTTGCCCAGTCTGGCAGACTGCCTTGATCTGCAAATGTCAGATCCGACTCCACTGACTTCAATGCCAGCGCCTTGCTAAGCAACGTAACAAACTCTGCCCGTGTGATCTTCTTCGATGGTTGGAATGTACCATCTGTGTAACCTTGAATCACGTTCATTCCTATCAAGCGATCCGCGTAGTCGGAAGCCCAGTGTCCATTCAGATCAGATAGAATAACTGCTGTGTAACTGGACACAACGAATGTACCCAGATGATTTACATTGGCCGTCACGCTTCCTGCAGCATTCGTCTTGCCACCGATAAATACCCAGCTCTGACGAGCTTCATTATAATAGTAGATTGCAGGTTGGGTGCCATTCGGCAGATCTGCCGAATCCACATTCATGCTCAATGCCGCCTGATCATTCAACGTTCTTCCGCCACTGCGGCTGATCTGTACTGCTTGTCCAAGTACATTCAGGGCAGCTGCATTCTGCAACTTGTCCTTCGCAACAACAGACACTTGCAACGTATCCTTGGAACCAATGGCTCCCGAAGGAACATTGAATTGCACGATGTCTTTCAAACCCGTTTGCACAGGCTGATTTGCTTCTACCTCTACCTTTACTTCAGTAGAAGAACCTGGTCCCGTTTCCGGATTGGTTGGTGTAGTTGGAATGTTTGGTGTGGTTGGAACGGTAGGCGTTGTCGGTACGCTTGGTGTACTTCCTCCCGAATTCCCGCCAGAGTTGCCTCCATTACCACCATCTGAACCACCACCACCATTGCCCGAACGGGCTTGTACGGTAACCGTACGTGTGACTTCCTGTGCTGCATTGCCAGCGATATCCTTCACGTTATAACGAAGGGTGTAGATCCCTGCTATTTGTGTGTTCACCGTGCCATCCATCTGCACTGAACCACGGATGCCGACATTATCGGAAGCCTGTGCTCCAGGCTCGTTGTACGTATCTCCCATGTTCAGCGTCATCTGGTTTCTACCTTGCAGGGTGATGACGGGAATCTCAGAGTCTATTTTAATGACGAGAGGCAAAGTATACGTTTCACCCAGATCGTCTGTTGCTTTGAATACAAGGTTGTGCTCTCCCGGCTCCGTTACCTCCATAGGCGTATTCTCCGTATAAGGTTCGTACGTCTGGCCTCCGTCGCGGGATAGCTCAATGATTGCGGAAGTAGCAGGCGCGTATACTGCGCTGGTTACACTAACCGTTACGGACTGGTTCGTCCATGTGTCCGTATGATACGGCTGACCGTCAGCGGTGGCCATGTTACTTTTTAACACCAGCACCTGATTATTCGTTCCTTCCACAATGACAGTGAATGTTTTGGTTCTGGTTTCGTTGCCACGTTGCACCGTTGCCGTCAGTTCGAGTCGTTCATTATTGTCCGGTTGCGTTAGCAGCTTGCCCTCGTTATTCATTAGTTCCGGTTTGGAGCTGGACCAGCTAATGGTCGCGCCATGTTTTCCTTCTACAGGCAAAGTAAGGTCGGAAGTAACCGAATTCAGATCACCTAGATCAATGGCTTGGAGAGTATCGGTTACTGCCTGTGTATCACTGTATGGTGTCGCACTCACAAAGATCGGATTGGAGTAGAACCACAGATCGCGATAGTTACTGTCATTAATTTGATTAAAGCGGGTTGTTGCATCAGCTGTTGTAATTTTCGGATCAAGCTGTGGCTCACCATCTACAGTTTCACCTGTCACATTCATGCCCAGATTCGTACCACGCAGGCGGAAATACTGATCCTGGTCTGTGGCTTTGATCTTGTACGTGATGACATTGTAGCCTTCGGCGTCTGTTGTCCAATCGTTGGACGTGAAGGTAGCCAGCACTTTGGTAGAGTCGTTGGTGTCTTTGGTATATGCGGCTGTGCCCTTCTCGGCCTTGCCCGTCACATCTCCGGCAATTAGATCGACGTGATCTACCACCGGTACTTGTCCAGCGGACGTGCCGCTGTTGATTGGTGTTTCATAGTTGTTGCTGGCCGGGCTCTTGAAACGGATTTTCAGTTCTACTTCGTCGCCTTGGGTCACATTAAGGTCTCCGCCCATTTCAGCCTGAGTACCCGCTCCCGAAGCCGTGAAATCCAGGGCATTGATCAGGTCACCAAACACGGAATATGATTTACCCGAACGCAGTCCATCCAGCACCGCCTGCATGCCTGTGCCCTCAACCCAGGAATAGGTCTTGGCATATTCGCCCGGAAAATAACCGCTGGAATTCGTGCCAATCGTCTTGAAATGATAATCCGAATTGCCATAGTTCCAGAAGTGACGTCCTTCTCCCAGCAATGCATCCCACAGACCGCCCACTTTGGCAACCATATAGTCCACACCGCCATATGTACGGTATTTGTATCCATCATCTGCGGTCGGATTGGCTACGTTGTAGCTTGTGTTGTACCCCCCGCGATCCGGTTCCATCTGGTTACCCAACATGCCCTCGATGCCGAATACCACTTGTGGGGCCAGATCATTGAAATCGCGGAAATCCGCGATAGTATATTTGTTTTTACCGCGTGAAGGATGGTTGATCATCGCATAACTTGTCGATGGATAGTTGGTTGCCAGCCAATTGATGGCGGTCAGCGCATCCTGATGAGTCGTGTACGCACGCTCTCCGCTCTGTTCCCATTTCGTTACGTCCGGCGCATTAAACAGGTTCGCTGCCCGATTCGTAAAGCGGTATTCGAATTCCTTGGCAGCGTTCAGCGCTTCGGTTGAGTTCGGCTCATCCGTGAGAATCCCCACCCCAACGTGTTCATGTGTCGGCATGTCCCATTCGAAACCGGAGAAGATCGTTTTACCTGCGTATTTGCCTGCATCCTGAAGTGCCTTGATCTGTGGTACCTGATATTCATTCATCCCTTGGGACATCGGTATTGGTCCACCTGGAATGTCTACGCCGTTGTGATCTCGCTTCGATAACCGCAAATGATCCGTGAGTGCGATCCAATCCAGCCCATATTTCGTTAAACCTGCATCGAGAACGTTCTCCAGTGAAACCTGTGCATCATCGGACTCAAAGGTATGTACATGCAAATCTCCCGTTTGCCATGACCCTGTATTCGAACTATGGAGTGGCGCATTATTTCCCGTATCTGCATACGTTACCGCCGTAGGAAAAGCGCTCATAACAAGGCCAGTAGCCAAGGGTATAAGTGTAAGCATAGTTATCATTTTCTTTCCTTTATTGATGAACAAGATCATCCCACCACCCGTTCTAAGTTGTTGTGTCGGGAGTAAATATAAGAGACTTTGAGAGCAGGGTCAATAACTTGGAAGCATGTACTTAAAATTTTACATATGCCTACATTCCTTCATATACCGCTAACGATTTTTTTTGCTGTGTCTATAAAGAACATGCTCTGTTTTCCTTCATATTGAGGTATGGAGATGTGCTAGAGAGCGGTTGCATGAGGGTGAATCAAAATTCAGATTTTGTTCACTATTCAGGAAAGTTCCACCACAGCTAGTGGGCTATTAGGAAGAGAACTGGCGTAACAGGGGTAGCGAAGGGAGAGAAATGAAGGACTTTGTAAATATCTAGGGATGGAGTATTTGCCGAATATAGAAAAAAGAACCCACGAATGCACAGGAGCAATGCGCCCTGAATCCGCAGGTACGCTGGGTTTGACTGGATTTTGATTTAGCTTTTACATGTTTACTTTTGTGAAATTAGAGTTAACGGGTTGTGAAATGCGGGCCACTATGGACTAGCTAGCTTGCTTGCTCTTACTATTCGATCATTTTATGTTTTGTCTTTTTCTTACCCACATATACACTGCTATTGAACCTACTAAAGCAATGACCAAACTTATTATTGTTATGCTCATATAATTATTGGTAGACGTACCGGAGTTGATGACCGGATAGCCACCCGCCCCGTCTACTTCTGGATCAACTCCTTGGGATTGCACATCTTTCAAGAAATCAATCGTCTTGGCGGAATCCCATAGCTGATTATTATCCATGCCTCCCATGAGCGATTGTTTCTCTGTAGGTACATCTGGAATATTTACTTCTTTACCATCGATCTTAACGGCCAGATAACGGATATTACCGTCTTTGATTAACACCGGATTAAGCGTATCTACGTCAGTAGATACGGATTTTGTCATCATACTTAAGGATGCATCCAACCTGGATGCATCTCCTCCTGCAAGAACTACCCTGAACTTACCTTCAAATCGTTCTACACTAAGAAATGATTTCCCAACGCTGCCCGATTGCACAATAAAGTCATACTGTCCTGTCGGCTTTGACACATCAATCAGACTGTCAGATACATGTTTAAACTTGTCAGAGTCAAATAAATGTACTTCAAAACCATGGCCCAAAGTAACACCTTTAACTTCTTCATCATTCTCATAACCGTATCCCACAGGATCATCTAATACCATTTTTTTGAATTCATCCAATCCTTGTCCTTTGGCAAAGGTCTGTACATCTTCAGGTACATTGCTGGCATAACTACTTGGCGCCATCAGGGAACTGACCATTAGACCAATCCATATCATCATTACAATTCTCATATACTTCATGATTATAGACCTCCCTAACTAATCCTTATAGATAATACATGTAGTACATTCCAGCAGAGTGTGTTGCCTCAATGATTTAATAAGTTTCAATCGACAGTTTACTGTACCCATAGTAAAATAATGGAATGCCCATGGCTATAATTTCAATATATGAAAGGATGATTCAAATGAGAGAGTACACTGTCGTTCCAGGTCCCAAAAATGTTCAAGTAAACCGAGGGGATACCCAGGCCGCTGTTAATTTGTTTTCTGATATCATCAATTACAAAGCACAATCTGGATGGATCTATCAATCGATGGAGTCGCTCGCGGTTACCGAGAAGCCCGGTTGTCTTCAGCAACCCGTTACAACGCATCACTACATGTTGATCTTTTACAGAGAGATTCACTAATAGCTCAAGAATCATGAAAAACTCAGAATCCGAGGAACTGATTTATAATAACATGCCATCCGAAGAAGAATTGATCAGACTCTTACATACACATCACGAAGAAAACGATCCTCGAAGCAATCTCTATATAAGAACTCATGTTATTCCAGAAATTAATGTGTTGAAGTCTTTGGGTAACGTTGTGCTTTCACTATTCGTTGGTCTAATGATCTCTATAGTCATTTTCTATTTTTCAAATCAGTTCATTCCAGTGTATGCCTTGCTGAGTGCCCGGATTGTTTTTATAGCAAGTATGTTCTTTATGGTTCTGATACGTGCTAGAGCGATTCTAATTTGGATTATTAAAATGTATCAACGTTTGGCACCCATTGAGTTGAGAAACAAATGTCGTTTTGAACCAAGCTGTTCCGTGTATATGATACAAGCTATTGAGAAATATGGCGCGGTAAAGGGCCTTTCCCTTGGTATCCAGCGTCTTCGGAAATGCAATATCACCGGTGGAGGATTTGATTATCCTTAATTATTCAACAAGGCCCATGGATAACCTGTGGGCCTTTCTTCATTCCCAAATTCAACTTTTATCATTACTTCCTCAAGCTTCTTACCGAAATGGAACCTCTTTAAGGCAGACTATGCCGGGTCCATCAAGAGATCTTCAAGTCTTTTACGGATAGGGTTACAAATATTTATCGGAGGTCACGAAATGAGAAAAAAGCGATGGATTGTGAGCATAGTTATTTTGATTAGCATACTTTTAATAAGCGAGCTTGCGATTTGGTGTTCTGGAAAGGTTGGAGTTCTCAACATAACACAGAGAGTCATTTCAGGTGCACCTCATGTTGTCGTTCAAGGGCAGACACTATCTTACCAAGGTAAGGTTAATTGGGAGGACTTCCAAAGCATTGTCGAACAATATTCGATAAGCGATGAAGGAACGGTCTTGTATAAAGCAAAAGGCACCCCTGTCCCACCACCTTGGATTTATGTAAAAAAAGAAAACCATCAGGGTTTCCGATATAAGCTCCCAAAGATTCCTTGGAAACTATGAAATCATTTGGAGAACCTCTCACTCACTATCAAATCCGTTAAACTGCCGAAGCATGGTGGTGAAACGCTCCAGTTCCTTATCATCCCATCCAGATATACGAGCATAAAAAACTGATTCCTTCTCCTTGAGCGCACTCACCGTCGATTGTTGACCAGCCTCAGTAAGAGACAGCAAAACGCCGCGCCGATCTTCAGGGTCCGGCTCCTTGCTTACATACCCCGCCTTCTCAAGTTGTTTAATCAAACGGCTTACCGAACTGCGGTCCATGGCAGTCGCTTCTGCCAAAGCTGCGGCGCTTATAGGGCCGTAGGAGTATAACCACCGGACCAGATGAAAAGCGGCAGGTTGCAGGGTTGCATCAAAACGTTCGGCAGATCGGACATTAAGCGCATGTGAAGCACTAATCAGCGCATGGATCTGCTCACCAAGCGCCAGCTCCAGGGTTTCTCTATCTTTGGTATTGACTGGATTTTCACTCATTATGGTTACTCCCTCCTTGATACACTGAAGCAGGCTTTTAAATATATAGTTGACAAATATCAATTAATACTTATAGTTGATTTATGTCCATTATATAATTTAACCCTATTCGTGTCAAAAGGAGATATCATCATGCACACCACACATCCCGTTATTGTAATTACCGGAGCAACAAGTGGATTAGGGCAGCTGGCTGCCCTGGAACTCGCCAAACGCGGTGCACATCTTGTACTCACAGCCCGAAGCAAGGAACGCGCCGAGGCGACCAGCTACAAAATCAAGGAAATCATGCCATCCGCCAAGATCGACTTTTTCTTTGGAGACTTGTCCTTACTGAGCAATGTAAAACGTGTTGGCCTTGAGATTGCAGCCGCTTATCCACGTATAGACGTACTGCTGAATAATGCGGGTCTTCATGCTTTTGAACAGAGAGTCACATCCGAAGGATTTGCTGAGATGATCGCCGTAAATTATTTGGCACCTTGGCTGTTAACGCACACATTGCAACCTTCCCTGATTCAGGCAGGCCATGCCCGAGTTGTCAATGTTGCATCCGAAGCTTCGCGAAATCATGGCACACTGGTGCTGCCGGATGACTTGACGGATACGTCTTCCTTTACTGCCCGCGGTTCCTCCCCAATCTATGGCAAAACCAAACTGCTCAATATCATGTTTACAGGTGAACTTGCCCGTCAATGGGATGGAACTGGAATCCACGTAAATGCCTTAAATCCGGGCTTTAATGTCACAGGCCTTGGACGAGAGCTTTGGTTTGCGAGTGTGCTTGAGCGCATTTTAACGTTTTTGCATATCGGCGACCCACGCCGGGGTGCAGACATCATGACTCGTTTGGCTGTGGAACCGAAGTTTGGTGAGGTATCGGGAGGATATTTTAATGTGGGAAATGGAGCTGCGCTTGTTCCTGTACATCCGGGCGGAGATGAGGCGATGCAAAACAAACTTTGGAAGGTTACGACACAATTAATGAAAGAACGTGGCTTGTTGGATAAAGAGTGACACTTACCTCAATAGATGTATACGGATCATGAACAAAATAGTTAGTCAGATGCGCAATGCCTAGCCTAATTCCTGAACGGAGAAACATCAGTTTACTGTGCCATATTTATCAGAAAGTGATCCGTAGAAGGGGCACACAATCCACTGATCACTTCGATGACAGAACAATCTTCCGATCACTGTTATCCCCGGATTTTTCTAATACTCTTTTTCAATGGGGGAACTCCGGGGATAAAGGCGAACGCTCCGCTTCTACAGATTTTTTCTGTCCTCTCCGTTGTCGTGTAACTATGAAGTTAACTTTACTACGTAGCGTGACATACTATTGCGGCAATTGGACAGACATAAACACATCCACATCATCTTCACTGTCCAAGATAAATCCAAATCGTTCATACAATCGCCGAGCAGGGCTTCCCTGCAACACATTTAAAATAACACGTTTCCCCTGAACTTCATCCTGTTCCAGAAGTATGTTCAGCACTTGAGTTCCTATTTTCTGGCCTTGATAATCGGGATGGATGTAGAAGTGTTCTAACAAAACCTCCTCGGACTCGGACTTGGGCTTCAGCGCTACACAACCCACTAACGAACCCTCCACCTCAATAATCCATGTATGTACAGCGTCGAACGTATTACGGAAACGATCACGCACTTTCACATCATCGTACCTTCCTAGCCTGGTTAGATCATCATATAGGGCCAGGGCTCGCAAATCTGCCAACTGCTCTTGGTCTTTCTGTATAGATTGGCGCATCGTAATCTGGATCATTGGATTGACTCCTTTCAATTCGAACAATAACTGAATAAATTATCCGGAATGCCTTCCATAATAAAATGTTCTGAGGATCTAAGTTTCATCATCCTCATCCTCTTCCTCTAAACACTTCTGAATAAATTCAAATAACCCCGTAGCCTCAACCGACCGATGTCCCCAATCATGCCAAAAGGTTAACACCTGCCCTACGCTTCCCTTACTTGATGGGTCTGTGTCCAGGCATAGATAATCACCTCCACCATTCTCCGCAATCGGAATCCATTTGCAGTTCCACAGCATGGGCTTGATGGCATCCCCAATCTCAGGTTCCATCTCATCTGGATCGAATTCCTCTTGTAGAAATGTCCAGTTCTCCTTAATCTGCGAGAGGGGAGACAAAGTTAAATTTCGGACAAAGGAGTTCACCCCAATATCCCAGACTTGCCCGTTATGCACGCGATAGAGTGCCTTCATCTCTTCAGGCAAGGAAACGCCCAACGCTTTTTCCACGGATTGAAAATCTTCATCCGTCGCACCCGGCTGGAGATTGAGCGCAGCCTCAGTGTCTGCATTAATACTCACCGCTTTATCCATAATACGTTGCCACAATAGTTCTGCCTGTTGGTTCATTACACCCTCATCTCCTTTTTATCCATACTTCCATATCATTCAGCGTCACGTCAACAAAAAAAGCAATTGAATCATCATGGATTCAATCGCTTCGTGAGGTAAGCGCAATCAATTGATAGTTGAAGGAATATGGTTATTTAGTATACTAGTCATGATCTCGGATTCCAGCACTTTCAAGTCCCTAATCTTCTGAAGGATCGTATCATACTTCTTATATATCCCATGCTCTGCTATGAAAACATTTGAATACATGACCAGATTACGAAGCTTCAATGTATCATTGACCATCTCCTCCAGCTTGTCACGAAGCTGTAACTCGGGAAAAAACTCCTGAATGGCTTGCATGAGCAGCTTCTTATGCTCGTAAAGTAATTGAAAGGGATGAATGGCAAAGGCTTGATTCTTCAACCGCTCTTTTTGTATATCCAATAAATCGGTCATCATATCGTATATTTCAATGCCGACATACCGATTGTCTTTTCTGAGTACACTGCGCACCTGATTGCTTATGCCCATATACTCGTTTAACACGTCCAGTAGATCCTCTTTGGTAAAATTCAGTACGGTTTCATAGTAAAACTCGCTCTTCGCTTTATATTTATCCGTCTTCTCGATCGCCCATATGCCGTTCAAATAATCTGCAGACCACTCTGCGTAAAAAGCCGAGTCTTCAATCAATCTGATCTCATCATAAGGCAGCCATCTCGTCTGGTATACTCCATCCCAAAAATCATGGCATAGAAACAGCTCCTGATCCGAATCGAATCCGGATATGAACAATTCATGATTCATCCCGTTAGGTCTCTTCCTTAGAAAATAAATGTAATTATCCTTCTGAAGCAGCTCTACAAGAAAATCTTGAAGCTTCCATTGGCTGAGAACCATCTCGCTCTCATATACCCTCGTAATAATCATAGGACATGTGGCCATTTTGAATTGGTGCCATGGGTAATATTGGGAGCATACATCCAGCCCATACCCGCCTTCATCATTATGATGCAACATCACCAACAGATAATTATGATAGACCCAGCTGAGTGAACGCTGATCCAGATCTAGCATCGAAAACAAATTGGCATGATGCGGATACGTTGTCATTAAAGGTTCATTGACTTTGAGAGTTTTAATCATAATCGGTCTCCGTTCTTAAGCATTTTATTAAAAGTATGCTTCTCTAACCCGTAGTTCACCTATCATTATCTACTTTTTGTAAACATTTCATATATTTTCTTATTTCGATACTATCATAGTTTCACTGATCCAAGCAATGCTTGTTACCCTATAATCCACTAACGTTCAATAAACGTTGCTCCGCAGAACAAGCTGTCAGACAACTCCAAAAAAAGCATGGCCCACCGGAATCATTCCGTCATGGACAATGCTTTTTACGCTAAAGCTTATAGGTAAGAAACGATCTCCGCTCTATTACATCTCTTGCAAAATACCTTTGACCAATCCAATGAAGGTCGTTTTCACTTTTGCAGCCACTTCGATTACTTCATCATGGCTTAACGGCTGATCCAGAATACCACAAGCCATGTTTGTCAGACACGAGATACCCAGTACTTTCATTCCGCCATGAATGGCTACAATCGCCTCGGGAACCGTCGACATGCCCACCGCATCCGCACCCATAGTACGAATCATGCGAATCTCGGCGGGTGTCTCATATGCAGAACCACTCCACCAGGCATAGACACCCGCTACTCCTTCACTGTGACTGTTTCTGGATAAACACAAGTACATATCAGTCCATCTACATTCCAAATTCAATCGACTTCCTGTCGTGGAATGATATAAAAATAAAAAACTAAACCAATTATCATAGCTGGAATTAAAGCAGTAAATATGTTTTGTCCAAACGTAATAAACACTAATTTAATCACTTCACTTAAATTCTCACTCCACAAATCTTGATAGCGCTCTTGTTCTCTCCACCCTTTAATCAATATTGTAACCGCAAAAATAACACAGTAACTAATTAATCCATATTTCAAACTTTTTTTAAATTTATTTCCCTCATGCTTCTCCTCAATTAACATAACCTCCAAAGACACGTCAAGTAGATCTGCAATTTTCATCATGTTTTTTTTGCTTGGATAACCATTTCCTAATTCCCACTTTGAGATGGACTTATCGCTAACATCTAATAACTCTGCAAGTTCCTGTTGTGTGATTTCTTTTTGTTCACGATACTGTTTTAACTTTTCACTCAATATATTCTTCGTCATTTGCTCACCACCATTTTTTTGTTGTTTAATCTAAGTTAATTAAAACCAAATATGTAGTCCATTTAAAGGAATTTTAGAAAATAGAATTCTATTTTTCTAAAGTTCCTCAACTTGTTGGGTACCTTTTAGGAATTAGCCCATACCATTACACAACACATACACGTTTTGCCTTCCTAAAATAACACTGCCGTTGGGTTCCCATAAAAAATAGGAAACCAACGGCATGTAAAAGTTACTACAACAAAGATACTCCACTCTATTCTACCCGGTTATTGATACTGAATTTTCTCCCTTTTCTTCGCTAACAACAAGCCTATGCTTATCAAAAAGGTTGAGACAAGTAACAAAATCAGAAACTCCTTCGCATAAACAAAAATGCTGTGACCGTCCGTCCATATTCCCCGCATGGCTTCTAAACCATAAATGATCGGATTAAAGACATATACAATATTTCTTACGACTTGAGGAAACATCTCTGGTGGGAATGTTAAACCACCCAAAAAAATCTGAATATAGAATATAATTAGGGCAATTGATTGATACGTAGTGCTCTTGTCCACAAGAGCTGTCAACAAGATTACGATTGAAAACTGATACAGGTTAATAAGCATTACCATTAATATGACAGAAATAATATTATCATAGGGTATTGAAACCCCTTTAGTTGTAACTGCAAATATGATTAGTAAAAGGGTAGCAATGATCTGAAAAACTAGTGTTGCTAAAAACATACCGAATGAAACCGTAAATGAATTCAAACCAAGCAGCTTATACTTCAACAAATTTTCTTCTGTGATCATATAACTTTGTTAGGTCGAATTGAACTGACAACCCAAATTCAAAATAATCTCGTGATTACATCTCTTGCAAAATACCTTTGACCAATCCAATGAAGGTCGTTTTCACTTTTGCAGCCACTTCGATTACTTCATCATGGCTTAACGGCTGATCCAGAATACCACAAGCCATATTTGTCAGACACGAGATACCCAGTACTTTCATTCCGCCATGAATGGCTACAATCGCCTCGGGAACCGTCGACATGCCCACCGCATCCGCACCCATAGTACGAATCATGCGAATCTCGGCGGGTGTCTCATACGCAGGACCACTCCACCAGGCATAGACACCTTCCTGCAGACTAACATTCTGCTCAGAAGCTACCCGTGAGGCAATACTGCGCAATTCGCGGTTGTATACCTGTGACACGTCCGGGAAGCGCACACCCAATGCATCGTTATTAGGGCCAATCAGCGGATTATTGCCCACCAGATTGATATGATCCGTAATGATCATGAGCTGTCCTGGTTCGAAGCTTGTATTAATCGCCCCGCAGGCATTGGTAATGATCAGTTGCTCCACACCCAGAGCTTTCATGATCCGAACCGGGAAGGTCACTTCATCCAGCGTAAAGCCCTCATAATAATGAAGACGTCCCTTCATGGCAACAACGGTCTTGCCCATCAGCTCTCCAATAACCAATTCGTTTGCATGACCAATAGCCTCTGATTTGGCGAAGTACGGAATTTCACTATAGGGAATGATGGTAGCATTCTCGATTTCGTCCGCGAGCGGGCCCAGCCCAGATCCCAAAATCATGCCCACTACTGGCTTGGAATGAATTCTGCTTAATATGTAGTCTTTGGCTTCCTGAATATGTTCGGATTGGTGCATAAGTATATTCCTCCTGATAATCTAAGTTTGGTAAAAAGTTGCTATACATCAAGTGTACACAAAAAACCGATCCTCTGTCGAGAATCGGCTCTATTCATTGAACACAAACAACTTGGTTCTGATCTGTTTCTCTATAATCGACGCTCATCCAGTGCGTGTGAAGTTTTGCTTTTCATGTAATCGATCCCTAGCATTAGCAGCAGCATGCATACAGCAAACATCAAGGGCTCGCGAAGGGTCCCTTCAGAAAAGATAAAATAGGCAGCTGCAAAATTGCCTGTAAAAACAAACAGGTAGTTGCGGATGGAATCCATCTGCTCATCTCATTTCGGGATCAAATTTCGACTCAAAATATCCTATCGCTTTATCTTAGCATATTTTACCATATAAATCCAGAAAAGAACTTTGTCTATTCTCCCATTTTCCTCATAGACTGCTTCGCATATTTCAGGGGCTGGCTGCAACTATATTCCGTCAATAATACGCCAGAACGATCCCTTCGGCTGTCGTTGTTGATCGAACACAAAAGGCCAGTTTTTGCGTCCACGTACAGGGAAATTGTCCAGCCAGGTATAATTGTCTGCTCCCCCCCAGAACGTCACAGACGTGATCGACGATTTATATTCCCGGAACAATCGGAAAATTTCCTCATAACGCTGCTCCTGCAGCTCAGCCATTTCCGAAGTAGGTGCTGTGAGGTCCGTTCGTCGATCCTCATAGCGGAACACGGACAAGTCCAGCTCTGTAACATGCAACTGTACATCCAATGAAGCATATCGTTCGATGGCGAGCCGGATTTCCTCAATGGAGGGGCCATGAATATTCCAGTGACCTTGCATACCAATACCATGTACAGGCGCTCCTTGATCCAGCAATGACCGGACCAGATTGTAAATCTTCTCACGTTTGATCGGATCAGTCTCGTTGTAATCATTATAGAAAAGCAGCGCCTCGGAATCTGCCTCGTGGGCCATGTTAAAAGCTTGAAGCAAGTAGTCCTCCCCTATCAACTGGAGCCATGGTGTATCACGCATGATGAGGTCCGTCTTGTCTTCTATGGCTTCGTTTACGACATCCCACGCATAAATTTGTCCTTGGTATCGGCCCACCACCGTGTCAATATGCTGTTTCAACCTGGACAGCAGCAGCTCTCTGGATGCCGGATTTCCTGAAGCATCTTGGAAGACCCATTTCGATGTCTGATTGTGCCATACCAGCGTATGTCCGCGAACAGCTATTCCTTTATTGACTGCAAAATCAACTATTTCATCTGCTGCCTTGAATGTATAACGATCCTCTTCCGGGTGAATTTCTTCGAATTTCATCTGATTTTCAGCCGTAATGCTATTGAAGTGCTTTGTGATAAATTCCCCTTCGGACTGCAACATTTTCGTATGTACCGCTGCACCTATTTTGAATTGACTCGCATAAGCAGAATGTAGAGACGGGATTTCCTTGGCCATATTCTGATTCCTCCCCGCAGGTTTTCCTTCATCATACCGTTTTATGAATGCGCTTACTACGAATAAATTAAATCTCTTACCCCCTCATATTTAACTATTTATGCTCCTGCAAAATCTATACAATGCAAAAACACCTTCGCGCTCTGTCGCTTGCAGCAACAAAACAATATATCACGGAAGGTGCTTTGCCATGGCCATTTAAGATAGATAATGTACGATAGTATAAAAGAGCTTATATCTTGTCCACCTGTAGTAATGTAACCTGCTTCACGGTACACGCTGGGCTAATCTGCTCCTCGGTTAGCACGTTCAGCTTGATCAGGCTTTTCAGCTTATGGCTGTCCACCTTGGACAGCAGCCGCCAAATATCGGGATCGGGAAGGGAAGCATACAACTTCTGATCATCGTATTCTTTTCGGTGCTGAAGCACCGTTTTTACGGCGTATCCTCCGACCTGTGTCTCATAGACTCCTTGCTCTGCGCAATATCCTACAATCTCATCGCGCAGCACAGAGAGTCGCTGTTCAATTTCCTTTTGTTGCTTCTTCAATTCAAAATAGGTTTGTACCTTCTGTTCCATACCTTATCACGCTCCTCTATACCATAGGTATGCAGGAAAGTACGGTTTAGGACAGGCTGTATATGATTATTTGCCAAGGATGTCTACATTGATTATGATCACAATAGAGTCTCGTTTAAGTAGGGATTGTTTTGGACGATCGTTCCAATTCGCTTCATTACATTGGGTCCATCAGGCACATGTGCAACCCGTTTCAACAGAATCCAGCGCAAACAAGCTATGGCTTCAAAAACCTCGGCATCTTCCGGTGTGTACAACGTGAGACTCTGGAATTGAGCAAGGTAGATCTTCCCGTTTCTTTCCCCAACATATATGTTCATTAGAAATATGGACCAAGCGATATCATATCTGGGATCACCCAGCTGTCCATTTGTCCAATCGATAACGGCATAGTGGTCTTGTGCCTCCAGAATATTTCCCAGGTTATAATCCCCATGAATCAACTTGTCTTGTCTATACTCGATACGTTGAAGTAAACTCTCTAATATCTGTTGGATATCCTTATGTAATTCGATAGAGGGAAAGAAATACTCAATGAAGTCGTACTGTGCTATGAAGTCTACGTCCACGATGTCCGCATCATTTACGTTATAAGCATGCACCTTTATTAGCATTTCAGCCAAAATATTCAGTTTGGATTTATTTAGCTTAGTGATTGGCTCTCCGTCATAGCTTGTTAGCAATACCTGATTCTCATCATTATCCGTTCCCCAACCATAAGGTTTGGAAACTGGAATTCCACTTTGATAGAGTTCAGACAACAGTTGAAACTGGTTACGGATATTGGGCTTGGATTCTTTATTCCATACCTTTAGCACATAAGATTGGCCATCAAAATCAATCTTCACCACGTCCGCTTCAAGCCCTGGTGACAGGGGAACCAGCTTGTGGTGTTGCTTCATTAAACTTCGAGTTCCTTCATCCAACGTGACCCAGTGGATATTATCCAGAGTTACAATCATATTTTCCTACCTTTCTCCGTGAGCTCAGGGGATAACGGCACTTCATACTCCGGCCAGCTTACAATGGTTTATCAAAAACTTTCTGCGACTTCATCTCTTCATATCCGATGGCCATATAAAATTGATGCGCAGATTCCCTTTTCCCATTGGAGCGTACCCGAATTTTATTAAAGCCCTTCGCCCGTGCCCATTCTTCACAGTCGTTCATGATCTTTTTTCCAATTCCTGCACCTCTATGATGTTCATCTACAACCAAGCCACCGATCTCGGCAAAAGAAGCACTCTCAATGGAATGTCTTCCCTGCACATGGCCCCATCCCACAATGACGGAATCGTGCTCAGCCACACAAACATAATGATCCGTTAATGGACTTAGAAGATTCAATCTTTCGATGATCTCTGCTGTTGTGCTGGTGTAACCCAGTTGATGGGATAATTGGCTAATCACTTCGCCATCCTCAAGCATAGCTGCTCTGCAATGAATCATCATCTGTCTCTCCTTAGATTAATCTTTGTTTATTTTGGATCTTGTCTCCTTCTCCAAAATAATTCCCGCACTAGTTATCAGGCGTAATGAGGCTTTTACCAATGAAATTGGCAGACACGGGCTTCTTGTCCAGTTCTCTGGCCCATACCGATAATTGTCCCATATGGTGAATCTCATGGGCAATCACATGACGCATCACTTCTCCCCACGATTCCTTGACTGTGGTACTATCTAGTTCAGGATCGATGTAGGGTCTCTTTTCCACACTGGGGTCCCAGGCTATAACAAATGCCTCTACATCAAGCCGCAGCTTACGATCGAATTCTCTCACGGCTTCCAACGTTTTATAGTTTTCAAAATTCTCCATACCATCCGGTTTTCCCTGTAATAATTGAAGCCAGCTCCACTCCACATCAATGATATGAAAGAATGTTTGTAATATATTCCCTACTCCACCCGTTCGAGGCCGAAGCAACTCTTCAAGCGGTACGTCCTCACACCACTCAAACCATTGCTCACGAACGATCCAGTTATAACGAAAAAAAGTTTCCATATAACCATCCTCCTTGTCTAATGCAGCAGTCCTAAAGAACTATGATATTCACAACCCTCTACTCTTTCGGCGAGGTCAATCTCTTTTTCACATAGAGTAAAACATGGATTCCAGCGTATATGAATAGAACATTCAGCAGATAAAGGAGCGCATTCACATGTACATTGGAAAGGAACCAGATCGTATCATCAGGTTTTTCATAGTGATAATCAGTATAGAATCGCAAAGGAAAACCATACTCTGTTCGTAAAGGCCCCTCCGTATAGGCTGTTCCAGGAATAAACATCATAGCCAACACAGCAAGCCAGGCTGAAAGATTAAATATTCTTTTATTAAATATCAATTCATCTCCTCCTTTCATCTAAATAATTCTTTTAAAATATATCATTCATTCAGCACATTTTCGGAATCCACGACAGTAGCAAACATGCGCAGAACCGTATTGTGATGTTCTATAATTTGATCAGCCTTAAGACTGTTGGAATGCCATGTACTATGCGCATCACCCACCAAGGTTACGGCGTAGCCAAGACTGGACGCTCTGCGGCAGGTTGTGTCCACGCATACTTCTGTCTGCATGCCAGCGAGAATAAGGTCCGTTACTTCGTTTTCTTGCAGCTTCAGATGTAGATCCGTTTCGTGAAACGAATCAGGTGTTTTCTTTTCAACAACAAGATCACCAGCAATCGGCGCAATAGACGGATGAATCGCCCACCCCGGCGTTCCTCGTTCAAGCGGACTTCCCGCTCCTTCACTGTGCTGAATATAGATGATGGGGTAACCTTTTTGCCGAGCTTTGGAGATCAGGTTTTGTATTCTCTCAAGCAGTACGTCCCCTTGATGTACAGGATCTGCTTCATCGAACATGGCTACCTGAACATCGATCACAAGAAGTGCATAATGAGTTGGCATCCTTCATTCCTCCTGACAATTGCGTTTATTCTGCGCTTGTTAAGCCTATGCCTTCCGCTTTCGAACCTTTAACAAGAACTCCAATCCCATATCGATCAGTACAAATAATACAGCAGCCATGACGCCAAATAAGGTCAGGACTAACGTCTCTCTAAAATCCAAAATGGCTTCTCCAGCGCCCATGATCAAATAATAGATATACATACCTAGGACTCCAGCACATGCATAGCCCAGTATCCTCACAATCAGGTACAACACATGATTAACGAATGGGATTCGGCTCAGCAGATAGTCCAGCAATAGGGATAACGGCAGTCCAATTAATACAATCAGGGGAGTGGAATATACAAGATATGCGATAATATAAAAATCAAAGCTGTAAGATTCATTCATGGATAGTATACTTGCAGCCAAAGTAAAACAAATGATGGTTAAAATGGTCGTCAGCAGCTTTCTTCCAATGTTCATCTCACCACTCCAATAAAGTTATCTGTATTTATTTGGATGTTCCTATACGTCAGATTTTGCCGGTTGCCATCCGATTTCTTGGGACCATATATGAGCTTTCTGTACTATGCTCCACACCATCGGTCCTTTACCTTCCACATATTTGTGCCGCTGTTGCTTATATAATCCCATAAGTCTGTGCTTGTCTTCCCCATATTTTAATCGATCCTCTGGATGTTCCCTCAAATAGTCTCGGAACAGCAAGTTCATCTGCTCAGAGAAACTCCCTGCTCTCCTTACGTGTACATGTGTTCTTCTGTTTCCGGGTACTTCGCGAAAATACCGTTTGGTTTTATCCGGATTTTCTTCTCTGAATACGAAGCCAACTGCTTCGATCTCATGTTTGTAGTCCGCCAAATTCTCATACTCAAAAACTGAGATTTGTATATCTATAATGGGTTTGGCATCCATGCCGATGATGGAAGTTGATCCGACATGATCAATCCGTACGGCCTTTTCTCCCAATGCTTCTCTTAATTTCGACCCCGTTTCGAGAAACAAATTTCTCCAGGCAGGATCATACGGTGCAATTCTCCATTGATCTTCCATGCGTTTCCCCCTTATGTATACAATCAAGCTATATAATTAACAACAAGTTCTTTTAACCTTTTGTTACATTTCGATTAATTAATGATGCAATAAGGATATAATCCAAAAACTAAAAATGATCATTATTTATTCATGTAATCTTATTTTGTATATCAATTCACCATCGTCGTTATCTATTTCTTGATTTATAAATCCCATTTTCTCGTATAGTTTTCTGGCATGCGTGTTACTTTTTTCTACAGTCAAAGAAATGATTCGGCACTCGTAATGGTTTTCCTGAATGAACTCCAATATGGTATGAAGTGCCTGCCTTCCTAATCCCTTACCTTGATATTCCTTATCTATTTGAAAACCTCCAATCCAATAATTATCCGCACTGTTAGGTGTGTAGGATAATTAGAAGAAACCAAATGTTTTATCCCCCTCACGTAATATAAATGGATCGAAAGCCTCGTCCCAATTATTTTTATCAATAGGTATTATCGAAATTGAGTTCATTCAAATACTCCTCCTTTTCCATTGACAAAATCACACTACATCGCCAGCATTTCGTCGAGTTCTACCCCAAAGCAATATTCCGGAATAACAAATGTACTATGGCCCCTCTTGAATCCATATCAGCCAATACCGATTCAAGAGCAGGACATTACCATGAATATCTGTTATGTTAGCAATGTTTATTATGATTTCTCCTCAGGAATATACATCGTCTGTATCTCTTGTACGCCTGGTACAAAGCCCATGTTCAGATACACGGACTCGGCATCATTTCCTTCCATCACATACAATCGTAGAACGGGATACTTACCCTTAAGCGCATTCAATGCTCTCTGTAACATCAGTGTAGCAAGCCCTCTTCCTCTATATGCCGGGCGAACCCCTATGCTATACACGGCAGCCTGATTATCTTGCAAACAGAGACGACAGTTGGCAATAAGCTGCCCCGTCTCCTTATCGTATACAAGTGTAGATGCCTGAGTTAGAATCTCATTTGTATAATTGGGGTCTTCGTCAGGTATGAAATCTGCAAGGGATGTCTGTTTTCTTCTTACAGCTTCAAGACTTCCTGCAAAACTGTCCAGGTCACATTGAGCAATCTCATCTTCATTCACATACTTTCGGGTACCCGCTTCACTTTCAATGATCTCGGGACTTTGAATCGTAACCCTACTGTCCCAATCAATTTCAAAATGATCTGTAGGTCGCTGCATCCAGCGACATCTGAACTCCACCGGCCAGAATCCAGCTCTTGCATATAGATCGACTTGGTCTGGAAGAATCTCAAAGGTCAGAATACGTTTGGTGCGATCCGACCATTGTATTAATTTATGCTTCAGAAGCTTCAATACCTCAAAGAGCTGCTGGAATGGCGGGATAAAAAACAAATGATACATCCGGTTAGGCTCCATCCTCACGCCACCTATTTTGCTTTCTCCCTTGTAGATCCAGTACGCGGTACACTTGGAGGAACGGAATTCTTCTTCCCTAAAAAATCCGATATAACGCATATCATAATAAACAGAGCAATATAATCCCCATTCAGCAAAATCAGCTTTCCGTATCGAATATTCATCCGACAGATCATATTGAAGAATATCTGTGGACCACTCGGTTAAACCCATACGTAATTCCTCCTCAATTCTAATTAAATGAACAGCAATTAAATATTTTTTTTCAGATCCTTATCCGGGTATCCTATTTCTGCAAGTTCACCTTCGATATCACTAAATTCCAGTTCTTCATTCAATTGCTGGAGAAACGTCTCATCGATCGGCTTCATATCAAATATCTGCTCAACTAATGTGAAATCCAACTCTATCTCATAGTAGTCCTGTGCCCAAGCATGATAGTACTTCGCGCCGCCTACTAAAATTCCTAACAGTTCGTAAACATGATCCGCAAGCTCCGCACCCGCCGACCACCCTTCCTGATCCGCCACATTCCAGATACAGAAAGTCGTCTGATCCATAACAAATGCCGGCTCTACCAAAAAAGTATTAAATACTTCTGGAACGCCCTTTACCACATCACTCATGTCACCCTTATGCTGAAATGCATATTCTTTATCAAAGCCTTTAATAATAAGTCCGTTCGAACTAAATAATGCAAAGTAATGATCTCCTTGCCCATCTCTCATTGACGCCATCTGCTCATTCGTGTCCCACTGGGAATTATATGAGTAATACCTGTACTCCCACTCTGGCATCAGAATAGCATCTATCATAGCTGCCGCCTTTAGAATCTGTCTACATTCACTAATTTGAGGAAGTTTATCAATAAGATTAGGAATACCCATCGTGTGATAATTCCTCCTTGATGTCATTTTTATAAATAAATGTGCAATGGCTGTACTCTTAGCCTTTCGAATGGAGTGTTTCGTTGCCAGACCTTGCGGTTAGCAAGGATAAGATAACGTATCCAAAAACTTGAACCGTAAATATGATGACCACAAATTCAAGCATAATGCTGTTCGCCGCATTGAAATCATTCACAAGATCCATAAAGATCTTTCCAGGTCGGGACAGTATATCCCACGAATTCCACCGATTGAATCTACCAATGTATACGCCTATACTGCTTAAAAGCAAAATGATGCCTACAACCATCATGCTAATGTACTTATTTACTAATTTGTTTAACATTCCATGGATTTGGACTATCGAGCAAAAGGAGAGAAGTAAACCTAGGATGGCTACGGCAAACGTCAGGGTGAGGTGATACCAAAAATCAATATGGACCCAGAATTTGCTTCCCTCTTGAGCATCGAAGTACCTAAATGAATGCAGGATCTCTGTAAAAAGATAGGCCGAATTCGGCAGAAAAAAGAGCCAGCCTGCACACATCAGCCCCATAAATATAACGCTCGTTTTCGTTACTTTCTTATTGGATATGTATCTAATGCAAGATGAGATGATGAATGGTACCCATGCCAGGAAAATATCCCAGCTTAGAAATTGATACATATTCGCACCTGTTTTGGCACGTAAATACATAGCCATACCTAAACAACATAAAGTTGCCACGACCAAGGTAACGACAAATCGAAAATCTTGAATTGGATGTTTGTTATGATTCATTTTGTTGTTTCTATTTCCCTTTCCCTGGTGGATTTATAAATACTTTTTGAATGCCTTGCTGGACTCCCCATTGTATCCTAGCTTCGTATAGAAGCGGTGTGCCTCGTTTCTGGACGATCCACTGGTGAGAAACACCTTTACACAGTTTCTCTGTAGGCACACATCCTCAATATACTTCATTAGTTCAGATCCATATCCCTTGCTCTGCACATGCTCCGTAATGATGACCCGCTCAACTACGCCAAATGGTCTATTTTCTACCAAAGCATCCAGACAAATATGTAAATGGGCAGTTCCGATCACCTGATCAACCACTTCATAAACGAACAAGAAACTGTCTGGATTATTCCTAATTTCTTCAATGCGCTCTGCCAGTACCTTCGTGTTTAAGTTGTTCGGCAACAATTCTTTATAAAGCCTTTCTATAACCGCTGCATCACTAGCTTCCGCCTCTCTAATCATCAGGTACCCCCTAATTCTTCATCTGGAAACTTAATATGATATCCCCATTGTCCTCGAACTCACCCGTGTCTTGAAACCCACAATGCTTATATAGCGCGTTTGCCGTAATGTTATGCGGAACATGTGATACCCTGATTTGCTGGCAATCACTTCTCTCTTGTAACGTGCGAATCACTTCTTTGATAGCCTGTTTACCGTAGCCCTTACCCTGGTATTTCTCATCAATCATGAACCGAAGAATCCAGTAATACCCGTCATTGTACATCTCATTATCAAATAAAATAAAACCCACCATGCGCTCCTCTGCAAAAATGCCGTATGGCTTGGACGTAATCTCCTTCGTCGCATGGATTAATGAATCCGCATTGCTTGCGACCAAATTTAGCTGGTCTTCACGCGGTTTAAGTTGAATGCACTCGAATTCGTTCTCCTTGGTTATACGTTGCAGCGTCACTTGATTCACCTTCACAGTAATCTCTCCTTGAGGCTTATTCACTAGATTTTCTTGATCAATATGACCTCCAAAGGTTGTGTATCCAGCAACAAAGCCCCTGCATCAACATACCCCAGTTTTCGATAGAAATGTTGGGCATGTTCGTCCGATTGAGTTGAAGTCATCACAGTATCGAAGCCTTTTTGCTTCGTTAAAATTTCCCAGTGCTGCACGACTTTTTTGCCGTTCCCACCGTTCCGATAGGGTTCATCAATCCAGATCATATTCATGAAGGGAATGTTGTCCCAGAAGTAACCGTATCTCATCCATCCAATTCTTGACCCTTCGTCCCATAGGATGAATATTTCCTTCTCCTTGATCTTTGGTTCCACAAGTGCCTGATGGATATGCCGATCTCTTTCAAGGATATATTCGTAATCGGCCATCGTTGCATATTCAATCTTCATCTGGATTACTCCTTCCATTAAACTACCTCTATCATAACCCAGAATGTGGTATATGCGAACAGTTCCTTCCTCTTTTCTCCCAACGTAAAGAGCCACGGTTTCCCGTGGCTTCTCCGCTTCTATTTTCCTCAACCCTACGTTAATTCGCTCACCAATTGCCCCTTGTACCATACCGACTGCCGCGCAGATCGCCTTGCAACGGCTTCCGCCGAACAACTTGCATGTACCAGTACAAAACTCGCTGTGTCTCCCACCTTCGGCCATACCTGTTCCCCTTGTGAATTCAGCGGTGTGATGCCGCCTGTTACAAATGCAAGAGATTGAGACAAGGACAACTCATCGCTATATCCATACAATTCTGCAAAGCGTCCTGCTTTCTCAAGCAGATCCCCATTGCCAAAAGGAGACCAATGATCCGTCAAACTATCTGTTGCCAGCTTCACGTTCACGCCCATACGTTGAAGCATGGGAAGAGGCATCATCATTCTGCCGATAGGCACCGTTGAAGCAATACTCATACCCAGCGAGGCCATCCGCTTCGCCATATTTTCCGCTTCCTGCTGCTCTGCGCATGCGAACCAGAACGCATGACTCACGGTGACTTTGCCCTGAAGCCCTGCTGCTTCGGTCAGATTAGCCAGTTCCAGCAGTGTTTGTTTGCCGGCCTCCCCGCCATCATGCAGATGAATGTCTATACCCGCCTGATGCTGAACAGCCAGCTCGACCATCGCGTTCAGTGATTTCTCGATATGCTCGTCCACCGTATGAGGATCAAGTCCACCCACATGGGTGGAGCCTTCCTTCATCGCTTGATCCATCAACTCTACCGAGCTGGAGCGAAGCAGCCCATGCTGCGGGAAAGCCACAATCTCCGAAGAGATTTTACCCGAAAATGTATCCAGTGCCTGCCGCGTCGCTTCCAGTCGTTTCAGCCCGCTGACCGGTTCAATGTTACAATGACTACGCACATGGGTGGAGCCATACCCCTGAATCAAGGACAGTATGCTCTCTGCTTGACGCTTCGCCTCAGGCAAAATCCGTGGCAATAGTACCTTCTCTTCTTCTATACGATCAAAAATGCTGGAGATTGGCTTGACCGCTGTCCAAGGTCCATCATAGTAGGTTTTGTCCAGATGAATATGTGCCTCCTCGAACGAAGGCAACAGCAGCAGCCCTTTACCATCCACTTGTGGCAGATCGTTTGTCAGTGGATCATTTCCCTCCACAATCGCCGCAATGACTCCGTCTTCAATTCGCAGATGAGCAAGGCTCGTCCGTGTGCCCGTCACCTGTTCCTCTTCCCTAAGATAACTTTGCTCCAAAGCTACATTCGTTAACCAGTAGGCCTGATTCATATATCATCCCTCTTTTCTCACCCGGCATTTCGTCAGCCGGATACCGATTTAAGTTCTATTTTAAGTGCTATGGTCTATGGTACCATACGGTTTCACCGGGCAAAAATATGTAAAACGTTGGTGCTCCATACGTCAATCGTTTGGATCGCCCCTCCTGAAGAAACGCCAAAAAAGGCACAATGAAGTGCCTGCCCATGTCAGCTCGATCCCCTTTAACCAGAGGTTTTTTCCCTAATCCTTTCATCTATTTCATCTATTCATCCAACGTTCTTTCTTCCATTAAAAATAAAACCGCGCATGCCCTCCATCGGTCACGCCTTCAATCTGTTCGATATCCAGCAGTCTG
The DNA here is from genome assembly GCF_051934385.1 of Paenibacillus hebaui. Classification (NCBI taxonomy): domain Bacteria; kingdom Bacillati; phylum Bacillota; class Bacilli; order Caryophanales; family Paenibacillaceae; genus Paenibacillus; species Paenibacillus hebaui. The sequence goes on from NZ_CP196836.1 coordinate 5,444,743, forward strand.
CGCTTCATCTCCAAACCTCCACGGAACCCGGTCAGCTTGCGATTGGCCCCAATAATGCGGTGACATGGTAACAGAACCGGGATGGGATTGGCTCCATTCGCAGCCCCAACAGCCCGCACAGCGGATGGTCTTCCAATCGCAGCAGCAATATCTCCATAGGTCCGAATTTCACCATAGGGCACACGCCCCAGCTCTCTCCATACCTGTTGCTGGAACGGGGTACCGATCAAATCCAACGGGATTTCATCTGTAAAATCCATCTGTTCCCCGACAAAATAGGACTGCAACCAGTCCATCATGCCTGTCCGTTTCAGAGCATCCTCGTTCTCTTCCAGTCCCACTCCAGGTGCAATTTTCTGTATCCAGCCATTCCAGTCCTCCAGTGTTTCATTGGGCATGACTACTCGGCACAGGCCCTTCTCAGTAGCGAGCAGCACCCATGGACGACCGTCCAGCTTCATGGTGGTGAACATCAACTTTTTCCTCATCCGTTTATTGTCCTCTCCCCTGTGGCATGATAGGGTTTATGTTGACCCACACGTACGCTATATACGAACAGATTTCTTCACCTTTCGTTTCATGCTGCGGATCATCTGCTTGCTCTCTGGATCTACGCGATAGGATTCCGTGATTTTCTGGAGTGCCTTATTATACGTAAAATCGTCCAGGGTATTATGCTTCAGATAACGCATGGTCACCTCAGACTGTTTCACATAAGCCATTGAGATGGCCCAGGCAACCGCCATTTTCACATAATAAGCCTCGTGCCTGATCTGATCCAATACAGATAGAACCTGATCGATATGTCTCTCATCCAGATAAAAATTCAACAACATAACTACGCCAAACCGGATCTCATATTCCTGTTCTGATTTTAGATAGGGCTGCAAAAACTCCCACATCGGTTCTGAATGGACTTTCGTATATTTCAGTCCGGCACAGAAGCTGTCGCACACTGACCAATTATCGATCTTTGGCACAAATGCGGCAATGGCCTTCAGCAGTTCGTCCAGATCGGCCTGTACATGTCCAATCACCATCGCTTGCAGCATCACTTCTTCAAAATATTCATCATCTGCTGTATCCAGATACGTGCGCCAGTCCCCGACAGCAAGTTGCTTGGCAATCTTTCGTAAGGCCGGCAATCTCACACCCAGCACATTTGTTATATTGGGAATAAGAGCAGCCGAGAATTTCTGATATCCTGGCTCGGCCAAGCTGAGTAATTGTGTTCTAATATCTGCTTCCACTAGCCCATGTCCTCCTCGTCCGTTCCTGTACAACAAGTATAGCCTTGCAGCGCTCGTTTGTAAGCCCATATCGAATAGGTGAGCAAGATTACAATATCATTCCCCATGCCTTCTATATAAATTGAACTAATGAATATTTACACTTGCCACTCCGATGACAGAACAACCTTAAGGTTGCTGTTATCCCCAGGTTTTTGGCATTCCCTATTTTTAAAGGGGAAAATTCGGGGACAAGCGTATGCTTCCGATGCAGCTTTCTTTCAGAAAGCTTTTAGGCGAACGCTCCGCTTCTTCAAGTTATTTCTGTCCTATACGTTCCCGTGTAAATGTTTATTTCAATTTATATATATTAAAAGTTTCTCTTCACCTTTGCTACCTTCAGCGCTCCCTTTTTTTCCCTTCGTTGTTTGACTTCCAACCCATTCCGTTTAAAAATATGAAGTTGACTATTGGTATGTGGATTGCTGATTACCGTCATTGCTTATTTCTGGCAAGGGGACTGGCTGCTGGGCGCCATTATTGGCGTGTCTCTATTCTTAACTCTGGTGATCGGCACATTGACAGGTACCTGCATTCCACTTCTGCTCAGTCGTTTCAAAGTTGACCCTGCCGTCGCCTCCGGCCCATTAATCACCACATTAAATGATATTTTGTCCCTGTTTATCTATTTTGGAATCGCAACACGTTTCCTTGATGCCTTGATGTAAACAAGCCGCGTATACAGCAAAAACAGACCTGATCCTGCGATCAAGGTCTGTTTTGCTTGCAAAGTGAAGTGTGTATATCCCTTCATCTATCTCTCTTTTTAACTAACTATCCCAACTACACTGCGCTACGCCGATCTTTTATTTTTATTATAAATATCGAACGCTACGGCGAGCAGCAGTACCAATCCCTTGATTCCCTGCTGCCAGTCAATGCCCAAACCAATCAGGGACATCCCGTTATTCAGCACACCCATGACCAAACCACCGATGATGGCACCAAATACGGTTCCAATACCCCCGGAAGCTGAAGCTCCACCGATGAAGCAGGCAGCGATGGCATCCAGCTCAAAGTTGGTACCGGCTCTTGGCGTAGCCGCATTCAGACGTGCAGCGAAGATCAACCCGGATACCGCGGCAAGCGTACCCATGTTTACGAACACCCAAAAGGTGACTTTTTTCGTTTTCACCCCGGACAGCCCGGCAGCCTTCTCATTGCCTCCAAGTGCATACACATGCCGTCCCATAACGGTGCGGTTCATGACGAAAGAGTAAACAACGATCAGTACAAACAGCAGAACCAGGATATTTGGAATACCTGCGTAACTCGCGAGTACAAACGTAAACAGATTCGTCACAGCAGCCACCACAATCAGTTTGAGTAGGAAGAGTCCCTGGGACACCACCTCGAATCCATATTTGCGCTGGGAACGGCGCTCCCGCAATTCATTGACGATGTACCAGACAGTGAGCACAAGACCCACGATAATGGACACCAGGCCAAGGCCTGAGAATTGAATATCTGGCAGGAAACCTGAACTTATTTTCTGGAATCCACCCGGAAAAGGAGAGATCGATTGCCCCTCCAGCACGATCATCGTCAAGCCTCGGAACAGCAGCATGCCCGCCAGGGTCACGATAAAGGCCGGAATCCGCACATAGGCGATCCAGAAGCCCTGCCACGCACCGATCAGAGCACCCACCAGCAAAGACGCGATAACCGCAAGCCAGGTCGGAAGCTGCCAATCAACCATCATGATCGCAGCCACTGCACCGACAAAGGCTGCAATGGAACCAACAGACAGATCAATATGCCCGGTAATGATGACCAGCACCATTCCGATCGCCAGCACCAGGATGTAGCTGTTCTGCAAGATCAGATTCGTAATATTAATCGGCTTGAGCAACAGCCCGCCCGTCAATACCTCGAACAAGAGCATAATCACAACCAGGGCAATGATCATGCCGTATTGACGAATGTTATTTTTGAACAGTTTCGTTATCATTTCCATGCTTACCGCCTCCAGACTTGGTCATATATCTCATCAACGTTTCCTGCGATGCTTGTTCCCGGCTGACTTCCCCGGTGATTCGCCCGGCATTCATCACATAGATCCGGTCACACAGGCCAAGAACCTCCGGCAGCTCAGATGAGATTACCAGTACGCCCTTGCCCTCAGCGGCAAGACGATGAATGATCGTATAGATTTCAAATTTCGCTCCCACATCAATACCGCGTGTTGGTTCATCCAGAATGAGAATATCCGGTCCGGCAAAAATCCATTTGCTGAGCACTACCTTCTGCTGGTTACCACCACTCAGATTTCCGGTCTTCTGCAAAATACTTGGTGCTTTGATGTTCATGCTTTTCTTCATCTTTTCCGCCACCAGCACTTCTTCGTGCTCGTTCACAACCGCATTCCGCGTCAGCTTGCCCAGGCCAGTCAGTGAAATATTGCGCTTGATATCATCCATCAGGATGAGCCCGTATTCCTTGCGATCCTCCGTCACATAAGCGAAGCCATTCTGAATGGCCTCCGTGACGCTATTGTTTTGGATAGGTCTGCCGTCCTTGATGAGCTGGCCCGTAATATTCCGTCCATACGATTTGCCAAATATACTCATGGCAAGCTCGGTACGCCCGGCACCCATCAGTCCGGCGATTCCTACAATCTCACCACGTCTGATATTCATATGAATCTGATCCAGTACCTTTCGCTCGGCATGATGCTCGTGATATACCGTCCAGTCCTTCACCTCAAGGATGACTTCGCCGATAGTGGCATGACGCTCCGGATAACGGCTGGTAAGATCACGTCCTACCATTCCGCTAATAATCCGTTCCTCCGTCACGTTGTCCTTCTTCATATCCAGCGTCTCAATCGTCTTGCCGTCCCGTAAAATGGTCACGGAATCCGACACCTTGGATACCTCATTCAGCTTGTGCGAAATCAGGATACAGGCAATGCCCTGCTTCTTGAATTCCAGCATCAATTGCAGCAGATTCTCACTGTCATCCTCGTTCAGCGCAGCGGTTGGCTCATCCAGAATGAGCAGCCGCACCTTTTTGGAGAGCGCTTTCGCAATTTCAACCAATTGCTGCTTGCCTACCCCGATGCTGGATACCAGTGTGTTCGGATTTTCGTTCAGTCCCACCTTTGAGAGCAGTTCTCGTGTACCTACAAACGTCTCTTTCCAGTCAACAATGCCTCTGTTGGCACGCTCATTGCCCAGATATATATTCTCCGCGATTGAAAGGTAGGGAATCAGGGCCAACTCCTGATGGATAATGACGATTCCCAGATCCTCGCTCTGCTTGATATCCTTAAACTCACTTTTTTTGCCTTGAAATAAAATATCTCCTTCATATGTGCCATGTGGATATACACCACTAAGCACCTTCATCAGCGTAGATTTGCCTGCACCATTTTCACCACATATGGAATGAATTTCACCTTCCCGGACTTGCAGATTGACATTTTCTAACGCTTTGACGCCAGGGAACGTTTTGGTAATACCCTTCATTTCCAGAATGATTCCGGCCATGGGATGTGCTCCTTTCATTCATTATTGCAACCCGATTTCTTCCTTCGTGTAATACTTGCTGCCGACAATATCCTGCTCCACATTCGTTCGGTCCACGGAGATCGGGTCCAAGAGATAAGCTGGAACAACTTCAATTCCGTTGTTATATGATTTTGTATCATTCACTTCCGCCTGTTTTCCTTGCAGAATGCTATTGGCCATCTCTACCGTCTGCTCGGCCAGCTTCCGCGTATCCTTGAAGACGGTCTGCGTCTGCTCCCCGGCAACAATGGACTTGATCGAAGCAAGTTCAGCATCCTGTCCTGTAATGACGGGCAGCGGCTTGTTCGCTTTTCCGTAACCGATCCCCTTCAAGGATGAGATAATACCGATACTAATTCCATCATACGGAGATAAGACCGCATCCAGGTTGTCTCCCGAGTAATAGGCACTAAGCAGATTATCCATCCGTGACTGGGCCAGCGCACCGTCCCAGCGCAAGGTTGCAATCTGAGCCATCGTCATCTGCTTGCTGCGTACGACCAGCTTGCCTGAATCCATGTACGGCTTCAGCACGGACATCGCGCCATCAAAGAAGAAATAGGCATTATTATCGTCCGGAGATCCACCAAACAGCTCAATATTATAAGGTCCTTTTCCTTCCTTAAGCCCAAGCTTTTGCTCGATGTAGGAAGCTTGAAGCACCCCTACCTTAAAATTGTCGAACGTGGCGTAATAGGTCAAATAAGGAGTATTGCGGATGAGCCGATCATACGAGATAACCTGGATCCCTTCGTCATGCGCCTTCTTGATTACATCCGTCAGTGTATTGCCATCCACAGACGCGATAACCATCACATCCACACCTTTGGTGATCATGTTCTCAATCTGTGAAATCTGATTTTCGACCACATCCTCAGCATACTGAAGATCAGTCTTGTAGCCCTGCTCCTGAAACAGACGGACCATGTTCTCCCCGTCGCCCACCCATCGTTCCGATGATTTGGTTGGCATCGATATGCCGACATATCCCTTTTCCTTGCTGCCCGGGCCACTCTCAGCCAGATTGCAGGCGGAGAGCATTAAGGTCATGACCAGAAGCCAGATGAGCATTGCTCCTTTTTTCATATGAAGTTCCCCTTTCCTCACATCATACGGTTCTGAATGAGTCATAAGACAACGCTTACAACATATGGAGTTCAGCATGTTGCTTGCTGTTCCTGTCTGAGTCCAATCGTAGCATTTCCGCAGCAGCGAGGTCTTTGCAGGTTTTGAACCTTTTTTATAAAAATTTAACTTTTGATGGGGAATATGTGCACAGGTTTGACTTCAGGAAAAACCATTTTAGAATCAAAAAAGGACATGCTCCACTTCGTTTCGCAGAAGTAGAACACATCCATCTCATCTATATAAGTTGAAATAATCATTTACACAGAAACGGAGAGGACAGAAAAAAACTGAAAAAGCGAAGCGTTCGCCTTTATCACCGGATTTTTCCCTTGAGAAAAGGAAATCAAAAAAATCTGGGGATAACAGCGATTGGAAGGTTATTCTGTCATCGGAGTGTACGTGTGAATATATCTTTAGTTCAACTTATATATTAATTGTATTTATTCATTATATTTAATGATGCTATATTCGATTCGCTGAAGGACGATCACCCGTCCCCCCATCTTTTCGATACTGTGCAGGTGAAATGCCCATCGTTTTCTTGAACGCGGTGCTGAAATAATGTTGCGTATCATAACCTACACGCTCCGCTATGGTGTGGATCGGTAGTGTTGTCGAGTCCAGCAGCTGTACCGCTTTGCGAATCCGGGCATGCGTGACGAGCGTAACGAAGGAATCATTCAGCTCTTTCTTCAGCACCCGACTAAGATATACGGCGGACACTTGCAGGCGGGAAGCGAGCGATTCCAAGGTCAGTTCCCGCTCAGTATACTCTTCCTGAATAAGCTGTCTTGCCCGGCGGACCAGAGGAGACAGGCGAGCTTCTCCATGGATAAGCTCACGACAATGACGGTACGTATCCGGCGTTTCCTCCAATGTGCCTGCATGGGTCTCCACATGGGCATGAATCGCTATATTCAGGCAGGAACTGATCTGCTGCTCCAAGAGGGACTCTATCTCCTCCGGAGCTGCCTGCCACAGACACATGCCGATCAACCCGCTCGCGTCCCGAAACAGGACATGCGGCAGCTCTTCCAGTAGTTCACTTATAATATTTTCCACGGCAAAAAGAAACAACTGCCGATCGTTCTCCCGCATAATCGTCTGACGTGCTTCCGCGGCAGGCCAGCGCACGACCCCGATCTGCACAGGTGCGGCGGAAGGCAAACTCAAAAACGCAAGCTGCTCCGTCAGATCTCTCCCCTCAGCCTGCCCTTCCAGCCATTCCAGACAGAATCGCTGACGCAGCAGCGGGATATTGCGTTCAATCTGATGGGCTGCCTGTCTTACATATGCCGTCCGTTGGTGTTCTTCAGTAAGCCGCTGACGCAATCGTTGAAGCGCGGAATACAGTTGTTCAGCTTGTACAGGCTTCAAGATATAATCCTCTACACCAAGACGAACCGCCTCCTGGGCATACGCAAATTCATCATGTCCCGAAATGATCAGGTAGCGACAGCCTGGGCACTTCTGCTGAAGGGCACGGATCAGTTCAATTCCGTTCAGGAATGGCATATTCATATCAACCAGAACGATATCCACACCCAAGTTGGCAGCCCGTTCCAGTGCTTCTTCGCCGTCCTCCGCTTCAGCCACAACCTCCATCCCAAGAGTGGCCCAGTCGATTGCATCCCGGATGCCCTCACGAATAATCGGCTCATCATCCGCAATGAGCACGCGGTATTTCTTTACCGTCTGGCTATCTGAAGTCATCTCCGTTTCGGCGGTCGGTGCAGATGTCTCATCTGCATCCATGCAAGTCGTCATTGTCGATTCTATGGATTTCTTCATTCGCTCTCCTACCTCTCTTCATGATCAAGTTGCTGTGCGGGTGGAAGCTCTCGCATCAACGGATGAATGATCGTGACACAAGTGCCTTCTCCTTCCCGGCTCTCCAGTACGATCCCGTATTCATTCCCAAAGGACAGTCGGAGACGGGCCTGCACATTCAACATGCCATAGCTTTTGCCGGTCATGCCAGGCGAAGACGCCTCCAAACTTTCCAAAGGAGCTTCGAGCAGACGCTCCATCTCCTCTAGCCGCTCTTTGGACATACCCGCCCCATCGTCCTGAACGGTCAGCAGCAGTCTGCCGTGTTCTGTTTTGGCCTCCATACGGATATGCCCTGGCCCACGCCTGCCCTTGATTCCATGATAGATTGCATTTTCCACCAGGGGCTGAAGCAGCAGCTTTAACACGAACAAATCCCGCAGTTCCTCGGGAATATTCAACGTATACTGAAGACGATCACGGTATCGTGTCTGCTGAATTTGCAAATAACTGGTGATATGCTCCAGCTCGGAATGCAGCGGAATATAATCCTGTCCTTTACTAAGCCCGATACGAAACAATCGAGATAGAGCGCCAACCATGTCGGATACATCGTCTGCGCCTTCTTTGCGCGCCATCCAATGAATGGTATCCAGGGTATTATATAAAAAATGGGGTTTGATATGCTCCTGCAAACTGCGCATTTCGGCATCGCGCTTCTGCCGCTCCCTCAGTTCATTGAGTGATATGAGCTGCCGAATCTGTGCCAGCATTCGGTTAAAGCTGTCGCCGAGCATGCCAATCTCATCGGCACGATCACTCCAGCGGCCTGTTCTGAGATTACCGGTCTCCGCCCTGCGCATATACGACATAAGCCGGAAAATGGGCTGGGCAATGGAACGTGAGAACCATAAGGAGGCACTTAGACCGAACAAACACACCACGAACACAAAGCTAACCACATAAAACTGAATCTGGCGTACTTCGGTTATGGACTCCCTTGCCGGAAATACCCCCACCGTTCTCCACCCTGTAAATGTGGACGACTGATACATGAATAATAACTCTCCGCCATCTGCTTCGGCAGTAAACGTCCCACTGTCCCCGGAGGGAAACCAGTCTGCAGGGATGTGCTCAATCAGGGGATGCTCAGGCCTGTAAACGCTCCGTCCCTCTGCATCCGTCACCATCACATATCCGGATTTCCCCAACGTAACATTTCGGGCAGCCTGAGAGACGGATCTCAGCTTAAGATCAATCATAATGACCCCTCGCACACGTCCTGATGCTTCATCCGTTATAGAGCGTGCAACCGAAACGATCTCATCATTTTTGTACCGTACATGTGTCGTGAGATTACGCTCTTTCGGCTGACCCAATACCGTGAAAATGCCCGGATTAACCGAAGCTTTTTGGTACCAGTCTTCCTGGGTCAGGCTCTTCTCCGCTCGGGGGTACATCTCGTTACTGATATAGTCACCACTTCCGTTAACGAGAACAATCCCGGCAATTTCTGGATACAGGGTCGTGAAGCCCTGCAAGGTTTGCTTGATGCCATACAGCCGATTTTGCTCCGTCTCGGCATTTGTGTCCTTGTTTTTCACCGTATCGCTGCCTGCATCATCATTCGGTGGCGTTTTGTTGTCCATAAATGCACCAATTTCCGGGTCAAACGCAATCAGGTATGTCATGTTTTGCAAATTCTCCATCTTGCTGTTAAGGGCTTCATTCACTTTGCCAATGAGTTGCATGGTATGCCCCTCAACCTGTCGCTCCACCACCCGCTCCACTGTCCAGTTCACGAGCAATCCGAGTCCTACGGAAGGTACGATGGCGAATAGCAGAAACAGCAGCATCAGCTGATAGCGAAGCGGCATGTTGCGCAAGCGTAAACGTCGAATCCCGTTTCTGAAGTTTGAGCGAATGGCTCGCCGGCTCCAGAACCTTGATCTTGTGGAACCCCCTTTGTTACTTGGCATAATAATCATCCACATTCGAGCGTGTCACCACAGAGATCCCCGTGTCCACCATTACCGGGATCGGTGCATTTTCACCGGAAGAGGACGGGGCAGGAACCGTCAACTGATGATGCAGATGAAACAAATATTGAAGCGACCAATATCCCATGTTCCAGGTTCCCTGTGCAATCGTGGCCGAAATCGTACCCTTCTTGATCATATCCAATGTAGCCTTATTTGTATCAAAAGATATAATCTGCAAAGCATGACCATCCCCTGCATTTTGAACAGCTTCACCCGCTCCAGCCCCTCCGGTCGCCTCGGTCACAAAAATACCCGCCAGCTTGGGGTGAGCCTTCATTATTCTCATCGTTTCATCTCTGGATACCATCGCATCTCCGTGTCCATCTGCAACTTCAACCACCTGCATGGAAGGGTATCTCTCCTCAATCGTATCGCGGAAACCCTTCGTCCGCTCTTCATGATTCTGCTGTTCAGGCAGGGTCAATACGGCGACCTCTCCCTCACGTCCCAGCAGTTCAGCCATTTTATCGGCAGCCGTTACACCCGACTTGTAATTATCTGTCCCGAGAAAGGAATACGCCCGGCTATCCGGTGCATCCGCATCGAACAGTACAACGGGGATATCCGCGTCGATTGCCTTGTTAATCGCCGGGATCAGCGATTGAGGATCGATCGCAGATATGGCAATGCCCGCAGGTTTACGAGCGATGGCCTGCTCGATCACCGTTGTCTGCTCCTTCGCATCATACCGGGTAGCTCCGCGATATTCCACGGTCACACCAAGCGCATCCCCGGCGTCCTCGAAACCTTTGAGCGGACTCTTCCAGTACTCCAGCCCGGACTGGAACGTAATCATGATGTACGTCTCACCGATATCGCCGCGCAGCCCCCGGTCCTCCCAGGAGCTGTTCACCTGACTAGTGTATTCAAATCTCAGCACATATAGGGCAAAGGCTGAAATAAGTAAAATATAAACCAGCAGCATTTTCTTCATTTCATTCACTTCCTCAAGTGGTCTGATCACCTTACACTTCGTTTTAAATTGTAAACGCAATCAATCAAAAAGGAAACTACTCTTCCTTTTCGGAAGGAAGCTGCTATTACTGTCCATGGATCAGCTGCAATAATGTACTATAGCCCGGAGCGTCTCTGACGTATGATCATGAAACCAAATGACTTCCAGAGGAGATTTCAGATGAATATTACATCCTTTTTGATCTACTGCATCGTCGTTACCTTCACACCCGGGCCCAGCAATATCGTCATTCTATCTTCCACACAGAAGATGGGCCCGCGCAAAACCATGCCCTATGTCGGGGGAGCCACACTGGCCTTTAGCCTGCTGCTTACTGCCTCCGCTTTCCTCAATCAACTGCTTGCCGGAGTGTTGCCCGGAATTCTCAAGGTGATGCAGATTGTCGGGGGACTGTATATGGTGTATTTGGCCTACCAGATCTACAAAATGGGTTCTACAGAAGCTGCACCCAAACAGGTTACCGGCTTTTTGAACGGTCTGGTCATGCAATTTGTGAATCCAAAAGTGGTCTTGTTCACCTTCACTGTCATTCCAAGCTATGTATTGCCCTATTATCCAAGTACATTTTCATCGTTTTTGTTCGTGTTGCTTATTACCTTCATTGGCTTTCTCGCCTATTCCAGTTGGGTTGTGTTTGGCACGGTTTTCAGAACGCTGCTGAATCGGCACCAAAAATTACTGAGTATTCTCATGGCCCTTTTTTTGTTATACTCAGCCATTATAGTATCCGGAGTAATCTAAAGCTTGAGAGGTGTGCTGCATGGAACGCTTTAACTATAAAAAGTCACAAGACGTGCTGGCACTATCCGCCAGCTTTACCGATTTTGCATATAAAAAACATTGCCACGAAGAGTATGCAGTTGGCGTAACCCTGCGCGGCATTCAACAATACAACCTGGACGGACAATATCAGGCTTCTCACCAAAATGGCGTTATGCTGTTCAACCGGGAACAGTCCCATGACGGAAGCTCCTATGATAAAGAAGGCATTGACTATGTGATGCTGTATTTGAAGCCGGAATTGGTAGAGGAGATTATAGGCAAAAAGGAATTGCGTTTCGTAAGCCCCATCGTCTATGATCCCGAGCTTGCACGTAACATCCTGATGCTGAACAATGCCGTTCAGCACAGACAGGACGAAGCCGAATGCAGCGAACGGCTCTTCAATCTGGTTCATCTTCTGGCTCGGAAGGAGATGGATACCAAGCTCTGGTTGCCTCAGGATAGTCTGGTCCGACAAGCCAAGGAAATGATGTTTTGCAGCACCGAGGATGTGCTGAAGCTGGACAATCTGTGCTCCGAATTTGGCATGTCCAAGTTTCAGTTTATCCGTGAGTTCAAGTCACATACCGGCATATCACCCTACCAGTTCTTTCTGAACTGCAAGGTGGAGCGTGCTCGTCAATCTATCGAAACGCAGAAGGACGTCTATGCCGCTGTTGCCGATTGCGGATTTGTCGATCTGACCCATCTGAACAGGCATTTCAAACGGGTGTTCGGCGTCACGGCTTATGAATACATGTTGCAGCTAAACTAGAGAGTGTCTTCAAACCTCTGAAAGCTAGAGAAGGGCCTGAGTTTGAAGACACTCTCTAGTTGGATCGACTCCAATTCAATGCAATTTTGACCCTGCTCCTGAAAATCCCCGTATGGAACGTCAATGTACCTTAACACTCTGTACGGGGATTCGCATCTTTTTCACTCTGACAAACCTTATGTTCACAATCCAGCTTTCATCAGACCTGTAATCAGGTTCTTTTTTTCCGTCTCCAGATCCAGACCAATGCCAACCCTGTCAATAGAATGACTCCACCGTATAAGATGAGATAGAACAACCCATTTCGCCCATCGTTGATTTCCCTAAAATCTTCTTTACTTACAACCTTGCCTGCGCCCAGCAATTTCAAATCGTCTCCGGCTTGTTCAATAGAAACATTGCCACTGCACAGATTTGTACGCAGCTTATGATCCTCTTCATACTGATAAGCAAAGATCAGATAGGACTGATTTTTTTCAAATTGAACTCCACAGGAGTCAGATCCTCCGTCACTCCCGATGACCTTCATCTTTTTCATATTAACGCCCTTCCATCCGGTATCTACATCGAAGGTATACTCTCTTAATAAACCATCATGCTGCGATTGTTGAGAAAGGCCCTTCTTAACCACTTCTCCCGTGAATACCGCTGTATACGTCTTCAATCTCTCTTGGGCATCACTCTCGACACAACTGCAAGCATGCACTTTATCTCCCGGAAATAGAGCTAACCCAGACGCCACCAACAGCAAGACCAACATGTACATCACCAACCGTTTCATTTCGCCCACTCCCCTCCTACATTCACTGCTTGAAAAACCATCGTAAACGTTCATATTTTTATTCATGATATATATATTGTGAAATTATAGCATAATACAAATATCGCTTTGACCTGACATTCGCAAGGACACAGCCTAAGAATTCTTACACTGCGGAGGAACTCAACATTTGATACAAAACTGGAAAAAGAATATCTCATTCCCGTCGCTCGTTTCAGTGTTATGTCTCATCGCTTTTGTAAGTATCGCCCTGTCCATCAGCGACAACCAGATTCATCGATTCGATGATACACTGATTGGGTGGATTCAGGGTATGGAATCACCTGGAATGACACGATTTATGCAGCTGTTTACCTGGATGGGCAGCGGGAAGCTCGTGGTTGTCATTACCATCATCGCCATGCTTGTGTTATACGTTTCTCTGAGACACAAACGTGAACTGCTCTTCCTGGCTTGCGTGCTTGTGGGTTCAACATTGTTAAATGCACTACTCAAACTAGTGTTTCAGCGTGCCCGACCTACCATTAACCGGATTATCGAAGTGAGTGGCTACAGTTTCCCCAGCGGGCATTCAATGGCAGCGTTCAGCCTGTACGGTGGACTGGCCTTTCTGATCTGGAAGCATATACCTACCGTCACCGGACGTGTGCTTATGATCATTGCCAGTGCCGTCTTTAGCCTGACCATTGGTATAAGTCGTATATACTTGGGTGTGCATTATCCAAGTGATATTGTCGGCGGATACTTTCTAAGTGGGTGCTGGCTCGCCACCTGCATATGGTTTTACCAGCGATATTTGGAACGCTTGTCCCAATTGCATTTCAGAGGACTGGCATAGACGCTCATTATTGCGTGCATAAAAAAATACCCGGTTTTCCTTAACTGAAGGATAGCCGGGTATTTCTACATTCTGATGTCTGATCCTGAATACATCCTGAACTCGTTCAGGACCACATGAACCCGCCTGTCCCACTTAAGGGAACAGACGGGTCTTGTATTTTCACGCCAATTTATAGCTCTTCACCATTGGATTCAATAACTTTTTTGTACCAGTGAAAGCTCTTCTTTGGTGTTCTGCTCAGATCACCACTACCATCATTGTCCTTGTTGACATGAATGAAGCCATACCGCTTCTTCATCTCTCCAGTGGATGCGCTGACCAGGTCGATACATCCCCACATCGTGTAGGCAATGAGATCTACGCCGTCAGCTACCGCTTCTTTCATTTGTTCAATATGACCTTTCAGATAATCAATCCGATAGTCATCCTGAATGGAGCCGTCTTCTTCTACTACATCGACAGCACCCAGACCGTTCTCCACCACCATCAATGGAATCTGATAACGATCATACAGATGATTCAGCGTGTAACGCAATCCTTTCGGATCGATCTGCCAGCCCCAGTCGGAGGCTTCCAGGTATGGATTTTTGATACCACCCAGCAGATTACCTTCTGCTCTCTCTAGAGACTCGTCCGCACTTTCAACCAAAGACATATAATAACTGAAGGAATAGAAGTCTACGCAGCCTTCACGCAGGGTCTGTTCGTCTCCCGGTTGCATCTCGATCTGAATGCCTTCTTCGGCGAAGAAACGTTTCGCGAATCCAGGATACGCACCACGAACCTGTACATCACCGCAGATCATGTTGGACAGTTGGTCTTTCTTCTGTGCAAGCAGCATATCGTCTGGATTACATGTATTTGGATAGGTTGTCATGAACGCAACCATACAGCCAATCTTGAACTCAGGGTTGATCTCGTGTCCAAGCTTCACCGCTTTGGCACTGGCAATGAATTGATGATGCAACGCCTGGAAGCGGGTCTGTGGATCATCGATACCATCCGTCAACGTCTCTTTGCCTTCGAACAGAATACCTGCACCCATATAAGCGCCCAGTGGCATCGTCAGGATGTTGATTTCGTTGAACGTCAGCCAGTATTTCACCTGATCCTTGTACCGGTTGAAGAGGGTTGTACAATACCGGATATAACAGTCGATGACTTCACGGGAAGCCCAGCCATTATACTTCTGTGTCAGACCAAATGGCGTTTCGTAATGGGAGATCGTTACGAGCGGCTCAATATTGTACTTTTTCAACTCGGCAAAGACATTATCGTAGAACTGCAATCCCTCTTCGTTCGGCTCCAGATCGTAACCATTCGGATAGATGCGGGACCAGTTGATGGACATGCGGAACATTTTGAAGCCCATCTCTGCCATCATGGCAATATCTTCTTTGTAATGTCCGTAAAAATCAACCGCTTCATGGCTCGGATAATACGTGCCCTCTTCCAATACAGGCGTAATCCGGCGTGGAATCGTGTGAGTTCCCCCCGTCATCATGTCAGACGTGCTTGGCCCCTTGCCGCCTAGGTTCCATCCACCCTCGAATTGATTGGCAGCCGTTGCACCGCCCCAGTAAAATCCTTCTTTCATTGTCATGACCAGTTCCTCCTTCATATTTAACTCATTCCAATATTAAGTGCTTGATATTATGCGAGTAGCCGTTGCGGTCACGAATCGTTCTTCTGATCGCTGTTATCCTCGGATTTCTTTTATTCCCATTTCTAAATGGAAAAATCCGATGATAAAGGCGAACACTTCGTTTCGTCAGAATCGATCTCGTCCCCTTCACTACTGTGCAATAAATTAAGAACTAATTATAAGATTGAGGCAAAATGTCTTGTTAAGACTTTTACACCAGTGTACCATCCATACCCTGACACCTATTGTCATGGTATAATGACGGCATGGAAAATAACCGACTATTTAGAATATTGCTTTTGTTATTGGAGAAAAAGAAAGCTACTGCACCAGAACTCGCCCGTTTGTTCGAGATTTCTGTACGCACGGTGTACCGCGATATCGACAGACTGAGCGCTGCGGGCATTCCGGTTTACACCACTACTGGTAAACATGGCGGTATTCATTTGATGGACAGTTATGTCATGGACAAGTCCCTGCTGTCGGAAGAAGACCAGAACGAAATTTTGATGGGCCTATATAGTGTCAGTGCTATCCCCCACCTCAACAGTGCCCACATGCTGCAACGACTGACTGCCCTGTTTGATCACAAGCTGGATTGGGTCGAATTCAATTTCTCGCCCTGGGGCAGCATTCCTTTGCAGGAGAGAGAACTGTTCAATCAGGTGAAACAGGCCGTATTAACGAATCAGCTGATTACGTTTCATTATTTCAATTCGGATGGAGAGGAGAGCATTCCGACCGTCCAGCCACAGAAGCTTATATTCAAAAACAGTACATGGTACTTCAAAGGATATATTTTTGATGATCCTGAGCGGAGAGAAATCGAGACATTCAAGATGAAACGGATTACCCAATTGACTTTTCTGACGAGAAAACACGATCATCCTGCTACTGAGGGATCACCCCGCCTTGAATCAGAGGTAGCCCCTGCCCTAACCTCTCTGACACTTTTGTTCTCCAGCACCATTGCATACCGAGTGCATGATTTTTTTGAACCATCCCTCATTAAAAAAGAGCCTGATGGCAGGCTCCGTGTCTCCCTTGAACTGAATGTAGGAGAGTGGCTATACTCTTTCCTGTTGTCGTTCGGTTCCGAATTGACTGTAATAGAGCCTGCTCATGTTGGACAGGAATTACTCAGGCGTCATATGAAGGCTGTTGATCATTTGCAGAACGTCATGAACAAAGGACTCCACAATGAATGATATAATATAAACCTATACAACTTTTGACCACAGTTGACTCTCAGCCATACATCTGACCGAAGGAGGTTTTCCCCCATGCAAAACATTAGACGCAACAATGTGGAACGTTTCAAAGGGTTCGGTACGTTATATGATCAGAATCGGCCTGCTGCTCCCACTGAAGTGGTGAATATTCTAACGACATACCTTGGCAGCACACCGCGTATGGTCGCAGATGTTGGCTGTGGTACCGGCTTATCCTCGTGGATCTGGCTTCTTCAGGCCGAACGCATCATCGGCTTTGAGCCGAGTGATGACATGAGGGCTGTAGCTGAGTCCAAGTGGGAATCCGCGGGCAAGCCAGATAACCTCCGGTTTGTGTCCGGCTTGTCTCACGACCTCGGGCTTCCCGATGGCAGTGTGGATGTGCTGACCTGCTCCCAATCGTTTCACTGGATGGAGCCTGTATCCACACTGCGGGAGTTCGCGCGTGTACTGCGTCCAGGAGGCATATTTGCTGCCTACGACTGCGACTGGCCACCCATGCTGGACTGGCAACTGGAGCAAGCCTATATGCAATTGATTGCCCAAGCTGATCAGCGGGCACTCACTCTGGAGGATCAGGAACATCAGGCTCACAAATGGAATAAGGAAGGTCATTTACAGCAAATTCAGCAATCTGGCCTGTTCCGTTATGCCCGTGAGATTGTGTTTCATCACCATGAGACATTTGATGCAGACCGATATGTGAATCTGGCCCTCAGTCAAGGCGGTCTGCAAACCGCATTGAAGCTCGGAGCGGATGATCTATTAACGGCTGCCGACGAGTTCAGAGCACTCGCAAGCCAAATATTTGATGGACAATCCAGAACCGCACTCTTTTCGTATCGAATGCGCCTTGGTATTGTTTAAAAACAATACAATGCTTGCATCTCTCGTCCAGGCTAAATGAAATGAGGAGGTCAAATTAGTCATGAGCCTAACGGGACCTCCTTTTTCACTTTGACCCGAGAAAAAATTACTTTCAGGACAACCTCGTTTCATTATGCTGCTTTCAACGAAGTCTGAGATGTTGAATTTATTATGTTGGCTACATCATCAGGATGAGAACAAGTCACTTAACTGCTCTTCCCGTACATTTAATGCCAGCACCAATTTCGTTGGGTCCTGCCTTGAATAAATGACATTAATAATATGACCTAGCTGCACCTGAGATAGCGCAGATGATAAAACCTCTTTTTGCGTGGTCACATGGAAGGTTTCACCGTTCGCCTTCGTAATGCTGAGCTTGAGCTGAAGCTTTGATTTTATTATTGCTTCCGCCTCCAAGCGGGGTTACGTCGAGAATCTTGGCCATCGCTTTTTCACCTGTTCTTGCAATATCCATCATTTCAGGCGATCCCCCTTGCTGTACCATCTTTTCATCCAGCAATTGCTGCATATCTTCCTGCGACAGCCGCCCTCTCAGATCAAGCCCTACCTTGCGCTCATCCTTTACGGAGACGACTAATGGAAAAAACTGCCCGGCTGAAACTGTGCCATGGATGTCAGCGGGATGACGGTTTTCATCTCAGTATCGTATTTCTCACGCCCTCTGTACGAAACGGTCAGACCCAATCGAACCTCCGGCTGTTCATTAATATACGTACCTGTCTGCTGTATAGTCTTAATGACCCCAACTGCTGGCAAACCTGTCTTGACTCGACATACGCCGAAAATATTGCTTAAAATCGCAGGAACAAAGATCAGTGCAAACCCGGCAAAGATTGCCGGAGTGTACCACCATGCCTGCATAATCATAAACGGATTTGGCTTCTTCATACTGTTTAACCTGGATGTAGGCTTCCATCTTGATATTTTGGCACAGACAGCCAGAATTCACTGCCAGGAAGGGCCAATTCACTGAGTCTGGTTGCATGAGTCAACACGTCCACATAGGCCAGCTTGGAACGATAATATTGCACTTTATAAAACAAGAGCGCCTTGACTAACGGACGTGGCAGACCCACATCGTCTGGACGACCGTATTTTTCTAGGTAAACATTGAGGTAGGACGCATGTATGTATGTATGTATGTATGTATGTATGTATGTATGTATGTATGTACTCATGAGCCGTTACATCGTTTAATTGCTGATAATAGACCGCCTTCATCAGAGCTGTTGTCAGCTCTACGGTCAGCGTGTCATCCCGATCTGCCAGCGCATGCACTGTATCTTCTGGTATGGTCGACGCTGGAACCGACATTTGTTCGAAAATGGCCTCTGCCCGTTCGAGTGTTTCCTCGTCCTGAGCCGCAGCCTTTACAATATAGGAAGGGGATACCCCAAGACGCCCTGCGATGGCCTCTGCCAAGTCCTCAGGGAGCGGATAACGATTCGCCAGAATATTCGCAAAGTGGGCCTGCGTGACCAGACCCTCCACAAGGTCTTTACGGGAGATCTGTTTTCTTTTGCTTAGAAGTTCAATGCGTTCCTTCAGCATGGTATCCCTGTCCTTTCTATCCTAACGAGCGAATACATTCTATCCACATCATCGCAAAATCAGAGAAGAAACACCGCCCTTCCAGCGAAATCAACCGAAACGGTTTCCGTTTCCGAGATAATTGTTTTACAATAAGGAGGTATGCATAAGAGCATTTCACCTAAATGCTGAAACATGAGCTGAATATGAAAGGATGCAAATAAATGATTATTAAACCAAGAACACGTGGTTTTATTTGTACCACTTCCCATCCTGTAGGTTGCGCTGCGCAAGTGCAGGAACAGATTGATTATGTTAAATCCCAGCCGGAGCTGAAAGGACCGCGTAACGTGCTTGTGATCGGTGCTTCCACCGGATATGGACTCGCTTCGCGCGTTGTATCCGCATTTGGGGCCGGAGCGAATACAATCGGCATTTACCGACCAAGCAGCGCCACAGACAAACGCACGGCTTCAGCAGGCTGGTACAACTCCGCTGCATTTGAGAAGGCGGCTGAAGAAGCAGGACTGAAATCGTACAGCATCACAGGTGATGCATTCGCGAACGAAACACGAGACAAAGCCGTTGAACTGATTCGCAGTGAACTCGGTCAAGTGGATCTGGTTGTATACAGCGTAGCCTCGGCACGCCGTACCGATCCAAACACGGGTGAAGTATTCAACTCTGTACTGAAACCCATTGGACAATCGTATACCAACAAAACCGTCAATTTCCACACAGGAGAAATCAGCTCTGTTACCCTTGAGGAGGCAACCGAAGAGGAAATTCGTCAGACGGTAACCGTGATGGGCGGAGACGATTGGGAACTGTGGATGGATGCCCTGCAACAAGGCGGCGTGCTTGCTAATGATGCAACAACGATTGCTTTCTCCTACATCGGTCCTGAACTTACCCATGCCATTTATCGTGATGGCTCCATCGGTCAGGCCAAGAATCATCTGGAAGCCACTGCACACAAGCTGAACGATCGTCTGAGTGCAACAGGTGGACGTGCTTACGTCACTGTAGCCAAAGCGCTGGTGACTCAATCCAGCTCCGCGATTCCAGTGGTGCCACTGTACATCTCTGCATTATATAAAGTCATGAAAGAAAAAGGTCTACATGAAGGCTGCATCGAGCAATTGCAACGTCTGTTCGCGGATCGCCTGTATGCAGGAGGAGAGGTTCCAACCGATGCGGAAGGCCGGATTCGTATTGATGATTGGGAGATGAGAGCCGACGTCCAGGAAGAAGTGGCTAAGATCTGGAACGAACTGACCACAGAAAACATCTACGATCTGTCCGATCTGGTAGGTTACCGGCGGGAGTTTTTCCAACTGTTCGGTTTTGAAATGGACGGAGTGGATTATGAGGCTGACGTTGATCCGAATGTGGAAGTTCCACATCTGGTTAACTAAAGAACTTTTGGTGTGGACGTGAACTTAGGTTTTCGTTAGCGCTACGATGCAATGGTTAAAATGTGTTTATAAAATAAATGAAGGGGGAGCTACTTGGCTCTCCCTTTTTTGTCCTTTTAAATCCCCAGTACAATTCTTGTATCCGTACACTACTTCATGTTGTATCCCCTAATCAAATTGATTTAAGCAGCTTTTTCAACCCATTCGGTACCGCCTTCTCAATGATGATGGAATGTGCTCCATGCATGGATGCAAAGGATTGAAGTCCCTCGCGGAAATCCGTGATCCATTCCTCCACAGGTGGAGCTGTCTCTTCCATCGATAACAAACGAACGGTAAGCACTCCTGTTTTGCGATCAAGTCTCGGGTCCATACGTCCGATCAACCGATCACCATGAAGTATAGGCATGGCATAATAACCGTAGGTTCGTTTCACCTCTGGCGTGTAAATCTCCCATTTGTAATGAAAATCGAATAAATCCACAATACGTTCCCGTCTCCACAACAGGTTGTCCAGCGGTGGCAGGAAACGTACCGGACCTGACGGATCATAATGCGGCTCTTCCCTTTCCATATGCAGCAGCAACTCTTCATCTTCAGCACGAATGTAATAAGGCGTCGCCACATCCTCCACCTCCAGCGGGATCATTCGTCCATCTGACACACGGGCAGCGATATCTGCTCGGCGTTCAGCCGCTGTAGATTTCAGCCAACCCAGACGGGGATCACGTGCATCTACGACCCGATACGCATGAATGTACTTATCCAGCAGAGGCTGTCTCTGGGCGAACACATCGATGTCTTCTTTCATCGGAAACCCCTGTTGCTGCAACCCGGATTCGGTAATATGAAAATAACGTTCATTCCCCTGCCTTGCCACCACACGAATCACTGCCGAGTCCAACAGTAAATTCAGAGCAAGTGTTGTATCCTTGGTCTTTGGTACATCCGCACTGTCCCAATAGCCACTTACCCGTTCAACAGCGCGGAAAGCTCTTGAAGGTAAAGGTCCTTCTTCCTTTAAACGCTGTAACACATGCTGCACTGTCTTCTCCAGACCTTGCAAGGACGGAGCGAGACGTTCCCTTAATCGGGCACGCACAGGTTCAAAGAGAGCATAGTCTTCAATCGGAATGACACAGGCAGCATTTGCAAAATATTCAAATACCTTGTGATCACTCAGCAGCGCATTTAAGGTATCAGAAGTATATCCAGGGTCACGAGCGCCCAGCACCAGATGCTGGTTCCCGGTTACAGCAGCCACAGGATCGATCTGTACGCAGCCAAGAGAGCGGATCAGACTCATAACCTGTTCAGGTCCCGAAGGTAAGGAAACTACGGACCAACGTCCCAGTAAAGCTTGCGTATGCAGCAAAAAACGCCGAACGATTTTCTTATTCATGCGCAGGGCGGTTGTCATATGTATAGGTTCTTCCTTTCATTCAGGATAATTCCAAATTCAAATTCAAAAGATATATTGATTTTAACAGTCCAAAGGGTTCATTCCAACCAAAGGAATATCTTTATGAGTACGCGGGATTTATGCGGTCATCTGCACACCAGAGACAAAATAAAAAGAAGCACCACCATCCAGGGTCCGCTTCTTGTGTTTGACCTTTTGCAATTTTTCCTGCTTTGTGGGCATGATCCGAACATGCTGGGATAACGCTCCGTAATCTCCGTTTACTCTTCGGCTTTGTTCCGGGCACCATTGTCCCGATCGTTCTGCTTTGCGCATGGTTTTTTGTGTTTGTGTACGTGCCATTATAATGAACACTCTCCCTTGGTTGGTATGCACTCAATATATCATGTGCAGCCAGACAAGTGAAGGTGATTAACGAGGAAGTCTTTTCCGCCGCGATTGCCACGTTTCCACAGGTTCATGATCGTCCTCTTCGATCAACTCCAGCGCCTCTTCCGTTCTTCTGGACTTAAACAGAATCATTAATTCTATCAGATCTTCCCGGTCCAGCAGCTTCACCCCGTTGACAGCCGCCAGCGTGCGACATGCTTCCGTATATCTGGCCGAGGTCAGCACAATGGATCGATCTGCCTCATAATAACGCATGGACGTGTAGATCTCCTGTACTGCACTTAATCCTACCGGATGATTCGCTCCGTAACGCTTCGCCTGAATGACACTCCGTCTGCCGGACCTATCCACAAACACAAGATCGGCACCAAAATCACGGCTGCTTGTAGTTTTATGTACTTCGCTATAACCAAGCTGCTGAAATAAATGATACAAATACAATTCGAATTCCGATCCATCCTGCATTTTATCAATATCCTTGATCGTAATCTTGCGCGGGTTTGCTTCACTTCGTATACGCTGCCCTCGCCGAATGACTCGTCGAATAATCCAGGCCACGAACAATAATAAGACGATAGCGCCAATAACCACCGTGCTCATATTTTGATTCCAGTTCATATCTGTTCTCCTTGTCCGCTTCTCTATTCATTCTGGCAGCTGTCTGTATTATATCAGTTTAACTAATGAATCTTTACACTGGCACTTCGATGACAGAACAACCTTCCGATCGCTGTTATCCCCAGATTTTTTGATTCCTTTATGAAAAGGGGAAATCCGGGGATAAGCGTAAGCTTCCGATGCAGCTTTCTTTCAGAAAGCTTTTAGGCGAACGCTTCGCTTCTTCAGGTTATTTCTGCCTTCTCCGTTATTGTGTAAACGTTTTGTTGAACTGATATAGCCACCATCACCGGACTAAATATAGCAGACTTCTCTCTTAAGCGGAAGAAAATGAATGCCCTATAACCGTTACACTTCGTCAAACAATAACTCCTATTGATAGAAGGTTACAGACACTCAGGTTGAATTCTCCTTGGTTTAAAAGGAATGGCTTTTTGCCATCATCATATTAAAAGTTCGAATCAAGTCACCAATCTCGTTCCATCCTTTCTGGATATCAATCAGGTCAAAGCGCTCATTGTGCACCTTCTCCATATGTCTCGACAATTTGCGAATCCGGTAATGATAGGACCTGAGCATGATATAGATCAACAACGAAGGGGCTACGCCACTGCCCTATTGAATGTCCAAAATTTTTTATGCACATTATCACCCTTGATTGTTGTTTTTGTAAACATACATTCCTCCATTTGAATTAACTTTGGAATATCTACCCTAATTTATCCGAAGTAATTATAGGAGATGCATTGTTTATGGCGAAGAAGAAGCAAGCATTTAAACACGATCCAGAAAGTTTAAGCAACAAGGCGGTCTGGCTAAGAATAGAGGGAAAATGGACGTATCCTGCAATCTCTGAACCACTTGGATGTATGATGTAGACCGTGTGTAGAAGTGGATTTTTATAGCAAAGTAAGTGATTATGTTTATGATCGCAGAGGAGCGACATCCCGTCTGGAAACCAATACAATGGGTATGTGAAGAGACTTGAATTGGAGAATGGGATGTTAAAAAAAGTGGTTGGAGATCTTTGATCGGAGGTCTTAGTAGAAAATGGAAATGCGTACTCAGACTTTTATCCATAATCACGTGCGTATTCAATTAAAATAAAACAAGCTGACTCCAATCGTACCGGAACCAGCTTAGCATCTTTTTCAATGAACACATCAGTACTGCCAATCCTCTGCCTTATTTTTTTACAAACATTGTTGATATCATGTCTCCTACTGCTTGAATCAGCATTGCAACAACAAAAATGATCAGAGTTAAATTAAACAACGGAAAGGAATAAGGGGCAACCCATTCTGTAAGTAACCTTGATTCCAAAACCTCTCTTTTTATCTCGGCAAATAAGCCACTATCGTTTAAGCGGGGCTCCAAGAAAGTACCATCAATAGCAATAAAGATCAATTGAACAAGGATAAATATTCCAATCGTGATTATCCAGCGTTTTGTCCGATTAGTATGAAGTTTTTTGGGGGCATATGACATTTTACATCTTCTCCTTTTCGCGATCAATTTTGAATCATCATTAAAGCATACATATTGCTGATAATTACCTACTTTATTAATGGCCATCGAAGAGTGATTTACATGTAATCCCTGATATCTATATTTAATATATATAGCAAGGATAACTTATCTACCATATTATATATACATAAACATAGCATAATTAATATATTTTATTCTAAATAAAACAAATAATTCAAATTCCATCATTAAGCAAACCAATTCCCCATTGTGGTTTCCCATTTGTTTCGTTCCTTTCTTCTCAAAGGACTTCTTCGTTCTATTAATTTCTCCTATTGATAGAAGGTTACAAATACTCGGGTTGAATTCTCCTTGGTTTAAATGGTAGAATTCAACAATCGGTTCTATTTTGAATCGAAGAAAGGTGGTTTATCACTTGCATACATCCAACAAACGAAAGTCCAAAACCTGGGCTGCCCTCATTCTCAGTGGCACGCTCCTCTTCAGCCTGCATACACCAGGCTACGCAGCAGAGTCCAATACTCCACTGCCCAAGGCTGCATGGACCTCATCATCCCTGGCACTTACTGAAGTGAACACGGAGAATGACGTCATCATCAAAAAATTGAACGCCATGCCTGCCAAAAATCTGGTATACGTGCATTCCTCCCAGCCCGTGACCAAAACGAGCAGCAACACCAAGCTGGATTGGCAGCTGGATTCACTTCAGGCGCTGGATGCAACAACTGGCAAACTGAAATGGAACTATATTTTCCATGAAAAAAGCGGGCCTTATACGACTTATTCCAATTCTCTGTATACCAGCTACGGCACTGCCTACGTATATATGGAATATTCCGATGGAACCAAGAAAGTATACTCGTTCAATACGTCCGGCAAAACCAACTGGATCAAAACCGTAAATAATTCATCATCTATATCCCTTCTGGATAACGATACGTTGATGATTGCTTCAAGTGCGGGTGCTCAATCGAATGGTTCCGTTCGTTCGGCCATCTCGCTGTATGACAAGAAAGGCAAACTGATCAGCGAAAAAACGATCAACGGCTCTGTGCTCAAGGCTGGCAACAATCGGATCGTAGTCGATACCAGTAAACGCATCAAAGTCGGCGACTTCTGGCAGCCTGCAGCTAATCCAAAAGTGGAGATCTATGATCGCACACTGAATCGTCTGTCCTTCTATCAGTTCCCAAGCAATGCCAACACCCTAGGCGACGGTGGCGGTGAATCGCTATCCATTCTGGACGATGGCTCCATCATCATGCGTGCCAATTTGCTGAACTCAGGCAATAAGCTCATGGGCTTTGGTACCGATGGCAAGCTTGCTTGGGGCCGCTCCATTGCAGCTGATGCCTATATCCAAACGGCAGGCAATGGTTATATTGTCTTTACAGGCCCGAAACTGGAGCTGTACACCATGAAAGGCAAAGTAACGGAACGCATGTTCAAGGATCAGCAGGCAGCACTGACGAATATTGAACATACCCAAGATGGGAATTACAAGCTTAACTTTGCCAAAACAGGTTATATCCTTGATCCACAAACATTGGATACGGTACATGAATATGCATTTGCCTCATCCCCTGGAATGCTCGATGGATATTCAACGTACAGCGATCATATCATCTATCAGTTCAATAAGGATGCGTTATCCAAGTATGTATTGAAGACAGCCTCAGCTAAATAGGAAATAGAGCGCTCTGTATGACCGACTATCGGCGAACAGGGCGCTCTTTTTGGCATATGGCATCTGGATTGATGAAATGCAACAGATTATTTCCAATTGTCTTCGATAAATTCATCCCGTCCGGATAACGCACGGTCTTCTTTATAATGCTTCTGATTTTTCTTGTGGTAATCCTGATGGTAATCTTCTGCTGGATAGAATACTGCCATATCGCGAATCTCGGTTACAATCGGCTGATCGAATCTTCCGCTGGCTGCCAGCTCCTGTTTGGATTGCTCAGCCAATTCACGCTGACGTTCATTTTGCACAAAGATGGCGGTTCTGTACTGCGTGCCACGATCCTGAAATTGTCCACCATCATCGGTGGGGTCGATCTGAGGCCAGTACAGCTCCAGCAGTCGTTCATATGGGAACACTGCTGGATCAAATGTAATTTCAACGACCTCCACATGACCCGTTTCCCCGGTTTTGACCTGCTCATATGTTGGATGATCGATGTGACCGCCGGTATAGCCGGATACGATACCATGAATGCCTGGCTGCTCCTCAAACGGTGTAACCATACACCAGAAGCATCCGCCAGCAAATGTAGCTTTTTCCATTCCCACTCATCCCTTCTTGTATCCGCATTTTGCATCATTCGATTCAACTCGCTCCCGGGTACAAGATCTAGACGAATAGAAGCATTTCGATCTATATCTTGCTGATTGAAAGACGCTCTTTGGATTTATGCAAAATGCTTGTATATAAACAAAGTATAAGAAACCAAAATCTCTGATACTGATACATGTCTTATATTTTAAAACAACAAGAGGTTGATTGAAAGCCATCATGATGGCTCTCAATCAACCTCTTCGCTTTAATGCTTATAGCTGACAACTACATTCAAGATATCATGAATTCGTTACCCGCGACTTCTACCCATCGAACGGAAGATCAAGCTTACAATGGCTACAAGTACGATGGCACCGATTAATGCCGGTACTATGTAGAATCCGCCCATTTCAGGACCCATATCTCCCAGAATGACTCCACCTAACCATCCACCGATAAAACCGGCTATGATGTTACCGATAACACCGCCCGGAATGTCACGACCAACGATCAAACCTGCCAACCATCCAATGATACCACCGATAATTAATGACCATAACCAACCCATATCATTCACCTCTAATTAAAGTTTTTGTTGTTGTCTGTCTACTATTAACCGCTACAGAAGCATTTAAACAATTGGCATGAAAGTTTTTTTATATCACCTTTTGTTTATATGCTCCCTTCTCTGCCAAACAGCACTTAACAAGGCATTGAAAACAGATCGCATCACTTCCGGCATCTCACAGCTCAGGGCTGCGTTATGTACCTCCCGAAAGTCATTGTATGTTGAAACAGACAGCCTTAGTATAACCAATTGAGGTGAAATTATTTTTGGTCCATTTTAAAATTTAACGTACATCAAAGTAGCCGTTCCGGTTACGAATCGTTCTTCCGATCGCTGTTATCCCCGGATTTCTTGCAGAAAGCTTTAGCTCCGCTTCTTTAGAATCGATTTCGGACCCTCCACTACATTGTCCTCATCTGTCCAAGAATTAATTTTAAGATTACGCCATATTATTAGAATTGACGGATTGTAATATGAAGTGCGACACCTACTGAAAATAAAAAAATGGCTCATAGCCTGATTCGTGTAGAATGAAAGTTACCACACCAGCATTCACACAAGGAGAATCAGTCCATGAGTTATTCACATCTTAGCATAATCGAACGTAGCAAGCTAGAAATCCTCCACAAGCAAGGCCAAAGTTCACGAGCCATTGCAAAGGAACTGGGTAGACATCCTTCCACGATTTGCCGTGAGCTAGATCGTGTTGTTGCATCGCATCCCTATCAGGCAGAACAAGCTCAGAACGCTTATGAGGAGCGTCGTAAGGTTTCTGTCTCTCCAGGTAAATGGTCAGACGCCTTGGCTGCTTCACTGGAGGAAAAACTTGAGGCAACGTGGTCTCCGGAACAAATCACTGAACGTTTCCGCACCGAAGGCCGGCGTGCAGTCTCTTTCAAAACCATCTACCGCTGGATCTACGCTGGGCGCTTGGTTCGAGGTGTATTACAGGTTCTTCGACACAAGGGGAAGCGCCAGAAACCCGCAGAAACTCGCGGTAAATTCGCTATTGGTCAATCCATTTCAGATCGCCCCAAAGAGGTTCGTTCCCGTGAAACGTTTGGACACTGGGAACTGGATACCGTCGTATCGGGTCGTGGGAAAAGTAAAGGATGCGTAGCGACGTTGATTGAACGCAAAACACGCTTATATACCGCTGTTCTCATGCCCGACCGTACCGCTTTGTCGATGGAGATTGCGCTCGGTGTAGCTATATCACAGTACCCTACTGGGACCTTCCTCACAGCTACGGCTGATCGAGGAAAGGAGTTTGCATGCTATGCCAATCTGGAAACGACCCACAACCTGCACGTTTATTTTGCTGATCCGTATTCGTCTTGGCAACGCGGTTCCAACGAGAATGCAAACGGGTTGCTTCGAGAGTTTTTCCCTAAAGGTACCGATCTCGCTCAAGTGGAGGATGAAGATCTCGCCCATTCACTCGATCTAATGAATCACAGACCACGAAAATGCTTGGGTTGGAGAACCGCTCACGAATCTTTCACAGAGGAACTGTCGCACTTA
The DNA here is from genome assembly GCF_051934385.1 of Paenibacillus hebaui. Lineage (NCBI taxonomy): Bacteria > Bacillati > Bacillota > Bacilli > Caryophanales > Paenibacillaceae > Paenibacillus > Paenibacillus hebaui. The sequence goes on from NZ_CP196836.1 coordinate 5,473,627, forward strand.
GTTTGACAATCCGTCAATTGAAGGGTTGGAGCCAATTAATAAAAGCCTGCACGACCCTGTCCTGGCTGAGCCAGCCAGTTATGCTTATGACTCTTGTCCAGTTCGCTTCGCATGGACTGGATGACTTGCACAATGTCTGTATGCCCATTCTGATGCCATTCGAGTGCAGCACTGACATACAGCTCTCCGAGTTGTGCCAGAGAGAATGAATCCGTCAGGCGCGCTGCTTCCACCGTACCTTCTTCACCAGCAAAGACGGAAAATCCCCGTTGCTGCAAATATTGCAGCCGCAGCGGCTCCGTGGGGAGCGGTATTTCATAAGCACGGTCGAACCGTCCGGCACGGTTCATGAGGCCTGGGTCTATTTTCTCCGGATAATTGGTTGTACCAATCAGGAAAATGCCCTCTTTTGACGTAGCGCCATCCAGTGTATTCAGGAAAAATGACCGGACTTCATCCGGCATCGAATCGATATCCTCAATGATCAACACCATCGGTGCCAGCCGCTTGGCGGCCTCAAATACTTCACGTACCGATTCACTGTTCGTATATTCGGTAATTTGCCAGTATGCGGCAGGACCAGGGATGCTCCCGGCAATCGATTTTACCAGTGTAGTCTTCCCGTTCCCAGGATGCCCATACAACAAAATCCCTCGTTTATACGGAATGTCATAATCTCGATAAAAAGAGCGATCTGCCTCGAAGAACTGATCCAGTGAACGGAAAATGTCTTGTTTAATCTGTGCCGACAGCACCACCTCATCTCTTCCCACAGAGCGGGTGATGGATTCGACATGACGGTCACTGCCATTTCGAGCATCCGTGTATACCGTCACCTTTTTCATATTTTGCTGCCGTTCCCGTTCTCGCACACTACCCAGAAACTGCTTCAATGCCTCTTCTCCTGTAGCAAAAACAAAGTCCTCATTGTAGATCCCATTTTCCCGGAAGAATGGAATCCGTACAAGGGCTACGCCCCACTGGGGATAGGCAAATACATTATTGCGAATGGAATAGTTCACACCATACGTTGGTGCATCCCCGTCGTCATCATAGTGTAACGTACGTAGCTCAAGATCTTCGAAAATCCGGGCAACCAGCTCCACTTCAACACTGTTGCTTTGCAGATCTTCCTTCAGCAGATCCCAGTATTCACTGTTTGGATCATCGCTGGCGAAGAGTTCATAACGAACTCCGTATCGATTGCCCAGCGCTTCAATGATGCCTCGAATCAGGCGGGCATATATGGCATAGCCTTCAATCCGTATGCGACTATCTTGTTGCTCCTCATAGGAATAGATGACTCTGCTATGATTCGCTTGTTCTTTCTCTACTGTCATTATTTTGCTCCCTTCACGACTGCAAGCGGCTTACATTTGGCTACAACTTGAGCCAGACCTGCGCCTGTAACACTATCAATGATTTCATCAACATTTTTGTATGCTTGCGGCGATTCATCAATGATGGATTCAAGTGAACGCTGGTTCACCACAATCTCATCTTCCGTACCAACGCCCATCGCCGAAGCAAAATCATCCACCGTCACCAAACGTTTTGTTGCTGTACGTGAGCGAATACGTCCCGCACCATGACAGATCGAATAATAATTGTCCGCACCCTGCGGCTGACCAACCATGATGTACGAAGCAGTGCCCATGGAACCCGGAATAAGAGCCGGATGCCCTGTTGCCAGATAAGGCTTCGGATTATCCGGATGGTTGGCAGGCAATGCACGTGTAGCGCCTTTTCGGTGTACAAAGACCGATCCATGTTCTGCATGGGATTCTTCCCAAGCATAGTTGTGCATCAGGTCATATAGTGTACGGAATTCGCATTTGGGGCCAAACACATCTCGGAATGCTTCACGGATAGCATAGGCGATCAGATGTCGATTCACGACGGCGTAATTCAGTGCAGAGTACATCATATTTACGTAATGGCGACCTTCTGCATGCTCAAGCGGAGCAAAAACCAGCCTTGGATCCGATGTTCCCAGACCCATTCGCTGCATGACTTTTGCAATAGCTGTAGAGCTTGTCTGACTCACATGCCCGCCCCAGGCACGGGAACCGGAATGAATCATAACTACAATCTGTCCATCGGACAAACCCCAAGCTTCCGCAATTTCGCGGTTTTCTTCCGCAATCTCAATCGCTTGAATCTCGGCAAAGTGATTCCCTCCACCCAGTGTGCCCAACTGACGATGAGCACGATGCCACGTCTTATCCGGCACAAGATTCAATACCTCCTCATCATAGCTGAACTTGCTGCTCTCTACATGAGTAATGGATGTTGATTTCTTGGGTGTATAACTATCCATATATTTTTTGGGTAGACCATGCAATCCTTTGCATACAATATGCTCCAGCCGTATATCCGAATAATGCCCCCGCTGATTGGCTTCCATCGGCAGCACCTTCTCAATGGCTTTCACGAGCTTGCGACGCAGTTTCACGTCTTTCAGATCATCCTTATGCAGATTGGTCATATGCACCCGCATGCCACAGCCAATGTCACTGCCTACAATCGAAGGGGACACATACCCACTGGTTGCGTCCCATACTGCGGTGGTCCCGATGCAGGTTCCTACGCCAACGTGTACGTCCGGCGTATAGCTCATGTACGATATGCCGGGAATTTGCAGGTTGTTGTTTGCCATCTCGAACACCTTGTAATCCAGTGAGGAGAACAGCTGTTGTGCTGCATATACGGTTAAATTGCCAGCAGGTAGCTTGACTTCATGCCGATAGCCATCTGTGATTTCGTTTTGACTTGTAAATAAATATGGTTGTGTATTCATAAATGTGTATTATTCCTTCCCGTTCACTACTTTTGCAACTTAACCAAAATTAACTTTAAGATGGCTCAAGTTTTTTTCACTTCACAACCCAGTCCGTAGAACAAAAAAAGAAGCCACGGGGACAGTTCGCCCGTGACTCCTTCATGACAATAACGGAAAACAGTGCAGCATGAACATGCCTTGTCTGTTCTCTGTTGCTATATAAGCCGAGAGTAGCATATCGATTAATAAGGTTACCCCCTTAAGGATATGCATCTTCCCCTATGTCGCCCGTATGAGGCCAAAGAGACGATGAACTGGATATGCAATTGTCTGTATAGCACGTTGTGTCATTGTAAGTTTCAAAACATAACCAACCATCATGTCTTTCGGCCTCCCTTCATGAATATTATGTTTATATTAAGCGGACTCGTTTCGATGTGTCAACCCTTATCTTGGAAAAATTCCAATCTTACTTGCACATTAGAACTTCCTTCATGCCAAATTCTCATATAAAAAAAGCTGGATCTGTAAGGAACAGACCCAGCTTGCTCATGCATATCATGATGTTAGATATCGTTTACTCATATAACCTATGGTTATTAATGTGACTACATTTTTTACAATTTATCTGTTTGTTGTTCCAGTTCTTTCACAGGGTTCTCCTCTTCTTTCTCAGGCACCTTGGAGGAAAGGAACCAACCGCATACTGCAATCGTAATCAGCACGATATAGAAACCGATTTTCCAAATTTTATTTTCTGGGAAATGCTCATCGAGAACGGCCAGTGAAGGGTGAGCAAGTGTAATGACTGCCAGCTTAACCCCAACCCAACCTACGATGACGAAGGCTGCAACTTCGAGTCCCGGACGGGAATGAAGCAATTTAACGAAGTAGGAAGCCGCAAATCTCATGATGACAAGACCGATAAATCCTCCGAGGAAAATGACGATAAACTGTCCACCGTCAAGTCCGCCAATTGCAGGCAATCCACTTGGTGGCAATGCCACAGCAAGAGCAACAGCGGCCAGAATGGAGTCAACCGCGAACGCGATATCCGCTACTTCTACCTTGAATACGGTCATCCAGAAACCGGATTGTCTTTTCTTCTTTTCAGGTGCCGAATCAGCTGCTTCGTCTGTTTTATTGCGGTTACTCAGCAATTTTTTAACAATGTGGTTAATCGAAATATACAGGAGATACAACGCACCAATCGCTTGAACCTGCCACACATCCACAAGGAATGAGATCAGGAACAACGAACCTAATCGGAAAACAAATGCACCCATAAGACCATAGAACAACGCTTTTTTGCGTTTATCTTCAGGTAAGTGTTTAACCATAATTGCCAGAACCAATGCATTATCTGCCGCAAGCAATCCTTCCAGGACTACTAAGACAGCTAGCACCCACCCATACTCCAATAATAATGACAACTCCAAAATTGACTCCTCCTTAGTATCCTTATGATGTACAAAAAAAAGGACCTTTACCATAACTGGCAAGGTCCTTTTTATTCATAAAAAGAGACCTTTACCCAGTATCAAAACTTGGTAAAGGTCTCGCTAACAACAAAATTGCTGCCAATAAAGCCGGGGATGATTAATCCCGAACTGACGACTTTACTGTAAAAGCTACTCCCCTTTAACAGGAATATGTAGTTTTAGTTGAAACTGATTTAATAACCTGTTCTCATCATATTCATAATGATAAACAAAGTCAAGCTTTATTTGGCTGTTCCACGATCCAGCTTGCGAAAAACCAGCAGATCATATATGAAATTGCCCAGTGGAACAAATGAAACAAAAAATAAAGCAAGCGGACGACGTAAACGCCACTTTTGTGTGGTATATAGACTCACCATAAATAACAAATACATCAGAAACAAAAAACCGTACAAGTTGCCCGCCCATGTGACTGCCTGAGGCATAATGCCCGACTCTCTCAATGGAAATGCAACAAACAACAATAGTACATATGAAAGCCCCTGCAGCCACATCATCAGTCGAAAGCGGCCAAGTGTTGAACGTAACATCATTTTCCTCCTGCTTCTATACGTATAACAAACCCAATGCAATCTCTACAGTATATCACAAAAAAGGAATGGATATTTTTTCATCCTGCCTACGTTCCTGAGGAGCCAAATGCTTCTTGTGCACATAAGATATATGACGATGATGGTTACGGATGTCGGACAAGGAGGAGCGCGTTGATGAAAATAGCCATGATTGCACCCGAAAAATTACCTTTACCTGGTAATGGTTCAGTCGAGATTTGTATCCTGGGTATTGCTCGTGAACTGGCACTCCGTCACCAGGTGACGATCCTAAGCCGTGAGATGAAAGGCCTCCCCATGACAGAACAAATGGATGGTATTACGATCCGCCGTCTCCCAGCAGGTAGCCCAGCCGGATATACAAGAGCGGTGATCCGTATACTGAAAAGCCAACCATTTGATGTTATCCAGGTGGATAACAGGCCGCATAGTATGGCTGCGATTAAGCGTAATTTCCCCCATATGCCAGTGGTGCTCTACCTTCACTCTTTAACTTTTGCACAACCAGGACCTTCAAGTTTAGCCGTGTTAAGGCAAGCCAATTGGATTGCCGTGAACAGTCAATCCCTCAGACAGAGGCTTAGTCACAGATTCCCATCCTTGAGACGTCGTATGAGCGTTGTACCCTTGGGTGCCGACCTAGGCCGCTTTCTGCCTTCAATTGCCGGAGAGCAGGCACTTCTGCGTAAACAACTCGGTATCTTAGCACCTTTCTCCATTCTCTATGTAGGCAGACTTATTCCCGGCAAGGGTGTGGATGTCCTGATTCGAGCGGTAGCTCTCCTACAACAGCAGGTATCCGTGCAGCTGATCATTGCAGGGAAAGGACCTCAGGTCTACGTCCGCAAACTGCGACAACTTGCCCGAAAATTGAAAGTTCATGTATCCTTCATGGGTCAGATCGCCCATGAACAGATTGACCGATTATACCGGGCGGTAGACTGTCTTGTTTGTCCTTCACAGGAGCATGAAGCCTTCGGGCTGGTTAATGTTGAAGCTATGGCTTCTGGACTGCCTGTCATTGCTTCAGACAATGGAGGCATCCGCGAAATCATAGAGTCTGGCAGGAATGGATACCTTGTGAAGCTATATCACAAACCCCAAAGTTTCGCTGCTTACTTGTACAAACTGGCAAGTAATTCTGCGCTAGCTCATTCTCTGGGGGATGCCGGGCGAGCCAGTGCGGTTGAAAACTTCAGTTGGGCGCGGACAGCCATACATCTCGAAGCAATCTATACCAGACTGATCCGTGGATGAGCGTCTCCCGTTAACCCATTCACAATCCCTTCAGTCCATGCGGGCTGGAGGATTTGTCAGGCTTTTTCACGAGATTGCCAGCTTGTAATAAAGGCATCCATATGTGGGACAGGGACGTGAACCATTTCAATTAACTCCAAAATAATCATATCCTTCATGGTGAATCTCACCTTGGCGCCGGTCTGTTGGTGAAAAGCATCATAAATTCCAGTGCCTGTCCAGCAGCCATGAGGAACGATGAGCGGATTATTAATGATATAGCCGACCGTCCCAATTGGAGGAATCACCACCTTAATCGCTCGATGATCCAACCGATTATCAGGATCTTTGACCAAAAATAAGGTATCTCCCACATTTAAAGCTTGTACTCCATGATAATGTTCCATCCCATACATAGCTGTGAATAATTTGCTGCTCATTTCATCTGCTCCTTTTACTGTTTTTTTCAATTTAAAGGGATTGAAACTACTAATCTTCCTTGTAATGCTCCAACCACTCAATGAGTTGTTTGCGAATTTCTTTGCGATATTCACGGGGCTCAAGAACCTCTGCTTGGGGACCAAATTGATACAACCATTCCAGAAATTCACGACTACTGTTCAGGGTGACTTCAAATAACAACCCCCCATCCGGCATATCCGTCATTCGTGGACGAACAAACATCTCTTCTTCTTTTATGTAGGGGGCCACTTTCTCAGTGAATCTTACCTTGAAATGGATATGTTCGTCACCACGGTCAATGGACCACGTATTTTTCATATACTGCGTGATGTTGAAATCGCCTTTATCAAAATGGTCATGAGTTTGAATAACGTCGAGAAAGCGACTCATCCGAAACAAACGGACCTTCTGCAGCAAGTGGCAGTAACCGATCACATAAAAACGTTGATCACGTGGAATGAGGTAATAGGGATCAATATCCTGAACTGTTATTTCATTATTTGCTAGGGTGTGGTACTGGGTTCGAATCGTTTGCTGATTCAGAATAGCTTCAATCACTGGGATGAGCAGATTGGGATATTTCCCTTCTTCTCGATATGCAGGAGTGCCCATTCGAATAATACCTGCAATATTTTCTACAATGTCACTGTTTCTCGATTTTAATTTAGTGTGTGCTGTCATCACTTTGTCAAAAGCCGAATCAAATTCAGCCGGGAATTGGGAGGTATCCACTACGGATGGAAGCAAGGAGAATACCATCGCTTCCTGTTCTGTAAAATCCAGAGGATACATTGCAAATTCACCAATGAACCGATAACCTTTGCCATAGCCTTCGTTCATAATCGGGGCAACCCTGTCCAAAATCCGGAGATCACGATAAATCGTGCGCACAGTTGTACCGCATTTCAATGCCAGTTCCTTGGCTGAAATTCCGGGATTCGCTTGTATAGCCTGAAGTATACGCAGCAGACGAATTAATTTCTCTGTCATGTAGTTTCTCCCCTTCGATATTTTATCGGCAAGGAAAACTAGTTCCTTTAGTAGGGTACTAAATCTTTAGTCCCATCTTATTTTCGCAGTTTCACCATTCTTATATAGTTCAATCGCACTTGTTGTGCTCTTTAAATATACATTCTCTTACTCGCTTGCGTAAATTATTAACCACAAGTCCTTATACCCACGCCTGATAGCCTATATATAAAACGCAAAAAAAGCCCTGCCTCTTTAAGGAGAGACAAGACTTTTTTAGTTCTTAATAATACTACAATTGCACCAATTGGTTCAGCACATGGACCATATGATCGCATAGATCAGGAATATCTCCCATCTGATCTTCATTCACACTGCGGTCAAAATAGACTTCTGCTGAGACTCTGTACACCATCGGCTGATCTTCAAATGTATACTGAATGTTCTGCAGCGTCCTCTGTTCCGGCCAGCTTTGCTGTAATATCGAACGGATCACTGGACATTGATTCTCGGGCTCCTTGATAAGCATGCCAAACCGAAGTTCCAAGCTGCAGCCTGGATGACCGCCAGGCATCTCCAGAATCTCAGCGGCAAGTTCCACCAGCGAAGCTCTTAACACGACTTCTCCTGTGACTTCAGGGTGATTCCTCAGGCAAAACTGTAGCACGAACTCTCTGGACATGATCGCCATCTCCAGCCGATCTTTTCGATCTGTGATCTGAATGATCTCATCCAAATTATCGAGATCATAGAGATGATTTTCAAACCCTACTTTCAGGTTGTCATACACGGTTGGATCAAACATATCATGAAACCTGCTTTCTCTCTAAATTAGCCCCTACACCACTTCTAACTTCATATTCAATCCATTCAACCTTACCATCATAACGAACCATCCTCGTGTAAGACAATCCGGAACAAGTTAAACGAAAGATATCACACAGGCGTTCTTCTACCGGCAGAAACGACCATACAACAAAAAAAGCCCGGTCATCACGACCGGGCTCGCTGAAGGAACAGAATCTGAAGATTCCAATCCTTTATTCTTCTGAAGCTTTTTCTTCTTCAACTGCTGGTTCAGCGGCTTCTGCAGAAGCCGTTGGCTCTGCCTCAGCCGCTTGTGGCGGCATCACGGAAGCGATGATGGAATCGGCTGATGTTACCAGAGTCAGACCCTTGTCCAATTTGATATCAGCCGCAGTCAGACGATCACCAATTTCCAGTCCACTAACATCCACCTCAATGGAGGTTGGCAGATCAGCTGGAAGTCCTTCAACTTCGAGTTGTGTTTCCTGTGTCTGGAATACGCCGCCAGCTTTGGAGCCGGCTGCAGTACCTTGGAAATCGATCGATACGCTTACGCTGATCGGTTTGTTCTTGGAAATCTGTAGAAAGTCTACGTGCAGCAGACGTCCGTTGCGTTCCTGCTGATCCTTGATCAGCACCGGAACCGTTTTGCCACCCTCCACATTGAGGTTAAACATCTCGGAGCGGCCTGTACGTGCTACTTTCAGCATCTCTTTTTCATCTACATGTATGGAGGCACCTTCAAGTCCCGGGCCGTAAACGACAGCGGGAACTCGTCCGCCTTGTCTTAACAGGCGCAGTGCTGCACCTTTCTTTTCCGTTCTTGGTGTTGCTGTAAGTTGAGCCATTTTTCCGTTGGATTTCATGATTGAACATCCTCCTTCAAGGGATCCCTACTTTATATTTGTTGGAAGCGGTAAGGCTTATCAAGTAGACCAATAGGGTCTTTTTTTCTGTGGCCGAATCGTGGGCCATATCTATATTTACCCCAATGATAGAGGATCTCAAACACTCCGTTGCACAGTTTTTTATTTTTTGACCGAAATCGTCCGGTTTTAATGCATAAAAAACAGCCGGAATCTCTTCCGACTGTGTATCTATCCTGAACTTTTCGAGCACATAAATATGATTTTCTACAATGGATTTATGCACTGTTACGATCATCCTGTTCATCGCTATCCCGAATGACCTGCATCTGATCGGACCCACTGCGCACAATAATCTGTACATCTCCATCTTCAGGTCCAATATCCACATAGCGATCTCCGCATGTATCCTTGGCTTCCCACTCATTCAGCCGAATGATTAAACCTAGATGATGCAGTCCTGGAGCCACACGGAAGCGTGCCTCTGCTGCCTCTCCGACTTGCTCCAGGGGTACAGCTCCATCCTCCATGCCTGTGCCCCATACCCAGACATCCCATCCCGCGTAATGGTGGTCTTCCCGCTCATATCGGAGGGTAACAATTCGCGAATTCTGTTTATGGATCTTGATCGTAAATGATGCCTGAATTCCTCCAGCTTCCGCCATAATTCGGGTTCCCCCTGGTGTTAATGCTCGCACGATACCTGCTGCACTAACAGCTGCCGTGCCTGGATGTGAGGAGCTCCAGCGTACATTCATTCCTTGCAATGGCTGCCCAAACTGATCGAGAACCAGTGCCCGAAAACGGCTAATCCGTGTGGTGTACATCACAGGTTCACCTACGATTTCAATCCGCTCGGGCCGGAGATGATCGACCTGCAATATACACTCTGCGGTAATCATGCCACATTGAACTCGGATGGTTGCTTCTCCGGTCTCATCCGTAACAATCGTTCCATCCGGTTGGATTTGGATGATGTGCGGCTCCGACGAGCTCCAGGATATAGGTGCATTCTCCACAACGTTACCCAGGCTGTCTCTCACCAATGCTCGCAGCTCAGCCGTCTCTCCGGAATTGTACACCTGACGTGGAGAATTAATCTCGATCACAGCCGGCTCAACACCGCTACCATACTCCGTGTCATACAGTACCATCAACGACCACCGCTCCACCAACGCTACGCCGTTAACCGTTTCAATCAGGTCTGTCCCTGCCTGATGGTCATTCACAACGACATGCCAGTCACCTTCCGGTAGACTCACTTGCTGCTGCTGTCCGGTTGCGTTGTAGATGACTACGATCTGATTCCAGGAATCCTGATTCGCGCCATCCTGAAGAGTAAATACAACCATATTTCCTTCCGCACGCATAATGCGAAGATGGTTCCGTACCTGCTCCGCATGGGTCATGCGGAAGGCCGGATGTGTACGTCGCAGGTGAATCAGACCACGATAATAGTCAAAAACGGGTCTGAAACGGGACTTGTTAGCCCATGTAATCGTATTGACTGCATCTCCACTGCGATAGCTGTTCTGATCTCCGGCTTTGGACCTCAGAATCTCATCACCTGCATGCAGAAATGGAATCCCCTGAGAGGTAAGCAAAATACCCGATGATAGTACAGAACGGCGAACCATCTCATGATCAAGCACATCATCCGCATCTATATAACGATAGGGATCAGCTGCCTTTACAGCTGACTCTGCGCTGCCACCTTCCAAAGGCTGACCATCCTTCCATACCGGGAAACCAAGATCATGTCTAAGATTCATCGTTGTTGCGATTTTATCCCACAGATTGAGATTGTCATGAGCTGTCACATAATTGACAGATTCCACAGGTGAAGATGTGAAATCATCCAGTGCTCCGGCTACACCCACGGCAATATCATACTCCTTACCATCCGCTCCGGTAACAAACCCTTTGCCGCTGCAATCACTATCTCCCTTGATGGCACTACGGAAATGATCGTTAAATACAGCAAATCCTTGCCCCCGCTGCGTTCCTTTTAACGCTTTCCGCTCCAATGGTGAATCTCCGCCCGTCCAAGGTTCCCCATAGATCAGAAAAGCCGGATCAATCTGTTCTCGCAGTTCGCGAGTCAGTTCATTCATCGTTTCAGTATCGATCAGTCCCATAAGGTCGAAGCGAAATCCGTCCACATGATATTCCTCAGCCCAATACAAGAGAGAATCCACAATATATTTTCGCACCATCGGACGTTCCGTCGCCAGTTCATTGCCTACACCCGATCCATTGCTCAGTGTACCGTCCTGACGATATCGATAATAGTAACCCGGTACGAGCCGCTCAAAAGGCCCATCATCCACGCTATACGTATGATTGTAGACCACATCCAGTACTACACGAATGCCTTGTCTGTGCAACGACTGCACAAGCGCTTTGAACTCTTTGATCCGAACCGCCGGATCACGCGGATCTGTAGCATAGGAACCCTCTGGCACGTTATAATGCTGTGGGTCATACCCCCAGTTGTATGGCACTCTGGCGTTTGAACCTGCTTCCGTTGTTGCCAACTCATTAACCGTCTGGTAATCGGCTACAGGAAGAAGATGAACATGCGTAATACCGAGTTCGGCAAGATGATCTACGCCAATGCGATTACCACCCCTGTCGGTCAGTCCCGAAGCGGTAAATGCCAAATATTTGCCCTTGTACGGAATATCCGCATGTGGGTCGGAGGAGAAGTCACGCACATGCAGTTCATATAGAACCGCATCCACAGGACGCAGAAATACGGGCTTGGTATCCTCTTCCCAATCCATCGGATTGGTTGTGCCTAGATCAATAATAGCTGTTCGTTGTCCGTTCGCTGATACTGCATGAGCATACGGGTCTGGCGCCACTTTAATATGTTCGTCATCATGCGTAATGTGATACATATAATAATGTCCTGCCCAATCCCCTTCAAGCTGTATACTCCATATTCCATCGGGATCACGGGTCATCGACTGTTCTTGTCCGTCATCATGTGCCGTTACTTTTCCACTATCATTGTAGTTGCCTTCATTATCAAAAATGAGTATGGAAACCTGTTGTGCTGTAGGTGCCCACACCTTGAAAGTACTTGCATCACGAGTATATGTTAAGCCAAGATCGTTGCCTTCGTAACGAAAAGATGTCCATTCCGGCATCGTTCCCACCGCCTTTAGTTCCATTGATTTCGTGTTGTCCCGATGTTACGAAGAGGGACGTCATTTGTCAACCCGGGGTTGTCTGTATCCAACATATCGGTTGTACAGAGGCTTTCAATTAGTATTTTAAATGTATTGCACATACACACAGCAATCGCTTTCAAGATACAGCATATGTAAACAAGCGCCATAGATTGACAGCATTTGTACCTGTCCTGATGAAAAAAAACAAAATGGGGATGTCCCTCAAGTCATGATATGACGGAGGACATCCCTTTTTGGCTTACTCCTGTGTAACGAACCGAGCACATGCTATTCGTACTAATTTCCGCAGGTTTGTACCGACATAACGATACAAATGCAACGTATGGTTCACTTATTTGAATACATGACCGTCATGGAGATCGCGGACACGCTAATCTGACCTTCCTTGACTGTACGCAGTGTCTGAGTGCCTGCTTGTCCCTGCTCGACAACCACATGCCATGTATCTGAGGGAACAGGGATTGTACGAGTCTCTTTAGCCGCGTTATAGATGACGATGATCCTTCCCCAGGTATCCCCTGCGGCCTTACCCGCCAGTTCATAGGCCAATATCCCATTACCTTTTTCAAGCAAGCAAACATGCTTCTCAATCTCTTCCCGGGTGCGAAGACGAAAGATAGGATGCTCGCGCCGGAGACGGATGAGTCCACGATAATAATCAAATACAGGCTTAAACTGCTGTTTCTGTGACCAACGAATGGCGTTGACCGCATCACCACTTACGTGACTGTTTGCATCGCCATATTTGCTTCGGAGAAATTCGTCTCCAGCCGCAAGCAGCGGTACCCCCTGGGAGGTCAACACGATGCCACCAGCCAGCAGACAGCGCCTTACCGTTTCATTCTCCAGTGTGCGAGTCGGGTCCACGTACAAGTGCGGCTTGGCTTGCTGTACAGCCTCTTCCACGCTTGCGCTGCCTTGGACACGTCCATCCTCGTCATATGTGATAAAGCCCAGCTGATCATCCAACCCTTGCGTACGTGCAACTTTGTCCCACAGGTTGAGATTATCATGTACGGTCACATAATGAATTGTTTCGGATGGGCCTGCCGCAAAATCGGTTATCGCTCCCCGCACGCCTGTCCAAATCTCCTCTTCCTTGCCTTCCGCACCAGTAGCAAATCCTGTACCCTTTCCATCACTGTCACCCTTGATCACTCCGCGGAAGTTATCGTTAAATACGGCATATCCGGCTTCACGTTGATCACCCTTAAGTGTCATTTGATCCCCAAGTGGCGACTCCATCGCTCCCCAAGGCTCGCCATAGAGAAAAATGGACGGAGAAACCTCAGCATGCATTTCTGCTGCAAGCTGTTTCATCGTTGCAGTATCAATCAGGCCCATCAAGTCAAATCGAAAACCATCCACATGGTACTCCTCTGCCCAGTAACGTACCGAGTCGATGATAAACTTGCGAACCATATGACGTTCTGTAGCGACTTCATTGCCTGTACCTGATCCATTACTGTATGTGCCATCCGCATTCTGGCGGTAATAATACCCGGGAACAAGCTTCTCAAACGAGCTGCCTGCGGTATCAAATGTATGATTGTACACCACATCCATAATGACACCGATGCCCTTCTGGTGGAGTGCGAGCACCATCGATTTGAATTCACGGATTCGTGTCTCCGGCTCATCTGCACGTGTAGCATAGGAGCCTTCGGGTACGTTAAAATGAAGCGGGTCATAGCCCCAATTATACTTGGATACGTCCGAAGACAAGTCATCTACCTTGGATTCATCCACAGTTGCAAAATCAAACACCGGAAGCAAATGTACATGGGTAACACCAAGCTCAGCCAAATGATCAATTCCTAGCAGGTTGCCTTCGGCATCACACAGACCCGTCTCGGTAAAAGCCAGATACTTGCCTTTGTGCGCCATACCAGAAGATTCATGAATCGAAAAGTCTCGCACATGCAGCTCATATAACACAGCATCCACCGGGCTCACCAGCTCTGGACGAATATCCTGACTCCACCCTTCGGGATCGGTTCGCTCCAATCTGACCAGCACGCCCATTTCTCCGTTCATGGTAACGGCCCTTGCGTAGGGGTCCACTGCAATCTCCTGTCGTCCATCCTTGAAGGTGACCCGATACATATAACGATAATCGTTCCAATCTCCCTCTAGCTCCAGGGACCAGATACTCTGATGCTGTCTATGCATGGGTGTTGCTTTCTGCTTCCGTTGGTTGGGCTCTTCATCAGGACTGCCCCCCGTCAAAGGTGGATACAGGAGCACATCCACCTGAACGGCATCAGGTGTCCACACCTTGAAACTACAGGCCTGTGATTCTATTTTGACACCCAGGTCTCTTCCCTGATATGTATCCTTCAAATTCATTGCATCCTGCTTGTAATCATCTTCAATCATGCTGTGTATTCCCCTCTCGATGAGCAAAATAATAAATGTGGAGAGCATGCTCCTTACCCTTTATACCCCTTCTTATGCCCAACCATAATCTTGTGACGGAAAAAGAGAACACAAAACAAGCCATGCTTCACGTGATCTCACGCAAAACACAGCTTGTTTTTGGGAGGATTTTATTTCCCATTCAACGATGCATAGGATGCTTCAAATTCAGAAATGAGCTTATCCCCACCGGATTTTTGCCAGTTTGCCACTTCCTGCTCCCATCCTGCATCATCGATTTTACCCATAATGTACTTGGTCTGAGCATCCCAGATCATCTGGTCCAGCTCCTGCCCGCGCTCGGTATAGATTGCCGAGGACAGCGTTAGCGCAGGATTTGAAATAGCATACTGCTCATTCTCACGCGCCATCTTTGTGCCCTTCATACCAATTGCTACATCGACAAGTTCTGCCACATTATATCCTTCAATGCTTATCAAATTGTCACGATAAGGCTTCACCTCACGCTGATACGCGTCGAAGTCCTTGAGTCCGGTTTTGCCGTCGGCGGTCTTGACGTAATGTACATCCAACAGTCCGCGCAGCTGCAATGTACTGAGCTCCTCATCCATCAGCTGATCCAGGAACGTGAGCACTTGCTTCAACTGCTCCTCATCTGTTACCGATGCCTTCGGGATCACAAGCATCCCGTAGTTCCCCGGCTCACCGGCGATGCGAATACCGTCCGTTCCCTGGAACGGAGCCACATCAATCTCTCCATCCGGAGCGTTAGGTGTAAGCCGCTGTTGGGAAGACTTTCCGTTCTGGGCCACACCGTTGAGTTTCATACCAATCAGGCCAGAGTCCATTTTTTTGTCCGCATCCGAAGAATCGAGTGCAGGGAAGTCACTGTTAATTAACCCCTCGTTAAACAACCGCTTGAACAGCTTCATGGTGTCCACATATTCTGTGGTCATGAACTCCGGTGTCAGTTTACCTGCTTCATCCACTCCCCATTTGTTGACACCGCCAATACTCACAGCAATACGTGTCAGAGGGGAAGAGACGCCTTCGTTATACTTTTTGAACAGTAACGCACCGTACGTATCTTCTTTGCCGTTTCCGTCCGGATCATCCTTGCGCATGGAGCGCATCACTTCATACCAGTCATCCAGTGTCTGGGGTACGTCCAGCTTTAATTTATCAAACCAGTCTTTGCGATACACGATCGCCGTACGGCCGATATCCCGGAAGTTGGGAACGCCGTAGATCTTTCCTTCAATCTTGATATTGTTAAAATAAGCCTCGGATTGGGCAGACAGGTTTTTATAATCCTTCAGGTAAGGTCCAATTTCCCAGAACAGCCCCGTTTTGGCTGCATTGAACGTCGTCGGTACATAATTCACCCGCATAATGGTAGGCATCTCGCCCGAGGCAACCATAACGTTCACTTTATCGTCAAAAGCAGACTGCGGAATCCACTGTACACTGACATCCGTATTCGTATATTCCTCAATCTTTTGTTCAATCCCGTTCTCCTTGGCCGGCACATCGCCGACCTGCATCAAAGAGATGGAAATGGGAAACTTGCCTTCCCCTGCAGCAGGCGCTTTCTCTCCCCCACAGCCTGCTAACAGTCCAGCGGACATTGCACCAACCACAACCAATCCGCCTAAACGGGACATCCGACCTTTTGGGCTCATGAACCATCTCTCCTTTTGGATAACCATATTGTTCAGCATATTGCCTCATTTGTTTAGAATCGCTACGTAAAATGAATGCGCTATCATAAATGAGTCTGAAGAAAAGAACTAGCGTATCGCCAGTTCCATCTCCACGCCTGCCAAAATAAACGGAGCAACCGATTTCGGATCATTGACTCGAATGGATTCTGTCACATAATATTCGTAGGACCCGTCACGATATGGGTTACCCCCAAGACCTGCCCCGCCGTTACACTGGGTGAGAGATAACACACCTTCGCGGTCGGTTTGAAGCAATTGCTGCAACAGCCCCTGGTAACCTTTTTCCGCAACCGCTCTGAACTTGCCACTCAGATATCCTTTACGTACACCCTTAGCCAGCGCGTACACAAACATCGAGCTTCCCGAAGCCTCCAGATAATTCCGCTCACGTCCCGGCTGATCCAGCAGATGAGGCCATAATCCGGTCTGTTGATCCTGAACATGCACGAGTGCATTCGCCAGACGTTCGAAGATACCCACAATCTGGCCGCGCTGTTCATGATCCAACGGCAGATGATCCAATGTATCCACAACCGCCATCACATACCAGCCCACGGCACGGCTCCAGACATGCGGAGAACAACCGGTCTCACCCGAGCTCCACCGCTGCTCCTTGCTCTCATCCCAGGCATGATACAACAGACCACTGCGTGGATCACGCGTACGCTGCTCCACAAGCAGCAATTGCAATGCCGCCTTGTCAAACCACTTCTGCTCCCCGGTAACCGCACCGTACTGCGTTAGAAACGGGGTAGCCATATACAATCCATCCAGCCACATCTGGAAAGGATATATCTTCTTGTGCCAGAACCCGCCCTCACTCGTACGGGGCTGCCCCTTAAGCTGTACCATAAGCAAGTCTGCAGCTTTGCGATACTTCTCTTCCCCTGTTTGATCCAACAGAAGGAATAACGATTTACCCTGGTTAATCTGGTCCAGATTATATTCTTCGACCGTATAGGAGCGGATCGTGCCATCCTCCTGAATAAAGTTGTCCATCAACTCACGGATGTAATCGAAATATCGCTGTTCTCCCGTATAGGTGTACAGCTCCTCCAGCGCTTTCAGCAGACAACCATTCTCATAGTGCCAGGTGGGATACAGCTCATGATTGCGATAACTTTCCATGAACTGTTCGGCCATCCGTACCGGTGTGAATTGCAGTGTTTCTTTCATGGCGTTCCTCCGCTTCCGGCTCTTTATTGAGCCTGTTTTTTGTAGTCTTCGGCATATTCCTCACGAATTTTGGTACCGCCTGCATTAGCCCAATTCTCGATTTCCTTTTTCCAGCCATTTTCATCGATTTTGCCCATAATGTATTTCGTCTGTGCATCGGCGATCATCTGATCCAGATCTGCTCCACGGTCACCGTAAGTTGGCGAGTACAGGGTCAGTGCAGGGTTCGGTACAGCATGTTCAGCCAGTTCCTTAGCAAGTGATGTGCCCTTCTCACCCAGCTCGGTATCCTTCAATTTCGGCACATTGTATCCTTCCACATAAGGAAGGTTGTCACGATAAGGCTTCACTTCACGCTGGAATGCATCAAAATCACTCATCTCCACCTGATCTTCGCCAGCCTTCGTGTAGTGTTTGTCTTCAACGCCGCGCATCAGCAAGGTCGCCATCTCAGGGTCCATCAGCTTATCGAGGAAAGACAGCAAGTTTTTCAGCTCTTCTTCCGATTTCACCGTCGATTTAGGGAATGCCAGGATACCGGAGTTACCCGTCTGTCCTGCAACACGATCCCCATTGGCTCCAAGCAAGCCTTCAATGTCTACCACACCATCCGGGTCGTTCTTGGACAGGCGCTCCTGCTGGCTCTTTCCGTTCTGGGCAACACCGACACGCATGCCGACAACGCCTGAATCATATTTCTTCTCCGCTTCCGTAGAGTCAAATACGGCAAAGTCCTGGTTTAACAGTTTTTCGCTGTATAAGCGTTTGAGCAAGTCCAGTACCTGCATATATTCCGGGGTCATGAATTCCGGCGTAAAACTGCCATCATCCTCTACTTTCCACTTGTTCGGTGCACCAAAACTCACACCAAGACGCGTAGTGAAGGAGTATTGGTCCTCGTTATACTTTTTGAAAAGCATCAGTCCAAATGTATTGTCCTGACCATCTCCATCGGGATCTGAGGTAGACAGGGTTTTAATCGTTTCATACCATTCATCCGGCGTTGTTGGAACCTTGAGATTCAGCTTCTCAAACCAGTCTTTGCGGTAGATCACGGTCGCACGGGCAATATCCGAGAAAACCGGAACCCCGTAGATTTTGCCTTCAACCTTGATATTGTCAAAAAAACGCTCGTTCTGTGCCGACAGGTTTTTATAATCTTTCAACAATGGGCCAACTTCCCAGAATACATCGTTACGCATCGCGCTGGTCACCGTTGGGTTATACTGCACCTTCACAATTTTGGGCATATCGCTGGAAGCGATCATGACGTTAATCTTGTCATTGTAGGCCGAAGCCGGAATCCACTGGATATCCAGTTTTGTGTTGGTGTATGCCTCGATCTTTTGCTGAATCTCGTTGCCTTTGCTTGGCATATCGCCCACCTGCGCAACTGCAATGGACACATTCTGTACGCCGCCCTCGGCAGCCTGACCTTCATCCGATCCGCATCCTGCCAACAAACCCGTGACTAGTGCCAGTGTACTCAAGACAGCTACGGCTTTCTTTTTTGTTGCTTTCATAACATGAAAACCTCCCTTTTTATACTGCTCCAACCGTTATAATGTTCTGACTTCCAAACGTGTGACAACTCACCCTTTTACCGAACCCAGCATTACCCCTTTGGCAAAGTGCTTTTGCAGGAACGGATACACCAGCATGATTGGAATCGTGGAGAACACGATGACAGCCATGCGAATGGTAAGCGGCTGAATCTCGGTCTCTTCGATGCTCGTATCCCCGATTCGGCTCTGTGCCAGGATGACAATCTCACGCAGCCAGACTTGTACAGGCCACTTTTCACTATCGTTGATATAAATAACGGCGTTGAAGAAACTGTTCCAGTGAGCCACCGCGTAAAATAAGGAGAATGTCGCCATCGCTGGCATGGACAAGGGCAGGACAATACGGAACAATACACCCACATCATTACATCCATCGATTTTGGCTGCATCCTCCAGTTCATCTGGGATGGCCTGGAAGAAATTTTTGAGTACAATCAGGTTGAATGCACTAATCGCCGTAGGCAACATTAATGACCATAATGTGTCGGTCAGGTGTAACGATTTCACCACGAAATACGTTGGAATCATCCCACCGCTGAACAGCATCGTGAACAGAACACCCAACAATATCGGCCGCCGTCCATGCAAATACCTTCTGGAGAGCGGATAAGCCATAAGTGATGTGACCAGCAGGTTAATCAATGTACCAACCACGGTAATATAGATCGATACACCCAGACTGCGAATCAACGTGTCCGTCGAGAAAATATAGCGATAGGCCGCTAGCGAGAACTCTTTTGGAAAAAGGATAAAACCTCCCTTAGCCACTTCATGCGGGCTCGTAAACGAAACTGCCAAAATATAAATGAACGGGATGACGGTCACAATCCCGATCAACAGCAGAAAGCCGTGATTGAGAATATCAAAGATCCGGTTGCCCCACGTTTTATCCTGTTGCATCTTAAAGTTCACTCCTGTCTGGTGAAGAACGTCTACTCCCAAGTGTTAGTAGACGCCTTCCTCCCCGAATTTTTTGGCCAGCGTATTGGCACCGAGTACAAGCGCCAGCCCAACAACCGACTTGAACAAACCAACAGCAGCACTATAGCTGTACTGTGCCTGTGTCAGACCCTTCGTATAAACATAGGTATCAAATACCTCACCCACATCCCGGTTCGTCGGAGTCAGCATCAGGAAGATCTGTTCAAAGCCTGTATCCAGGAAGTTCCCCAGACGCAGAATAAGCAAAATGATGATCGTACTGCGAATGGCAGGCAGCGTAATATGCCAAGTCTGGCGCCAGCGGTTGGCACCATCAATCCGCGCAGCTTCATAGAGCTGTGTATCTACTCCGGAGAGTGCCGCCAGGAATATAATCGTGCCCCAGCCAACCTCTTTCCAGATGGATTGTCCAACAATCATCGTCCGAAACCAGCCTGGTTCAAGCAAGAAAGCAACTTTTTGCCCCGTCAGATTATAAAGCAATTCGTTAATAGCTCCACCCTCGGTTGTGAACAGCATGTAGAACACACCGACCACAACAACCCAGGACACAAAGTGCGGAACATATACAAGCGTTTGTACAAATCGTTTGAACCGTTCACGGCGAACTTCATTCATCATCAGTGCCAGCACAATCGGCAACGGGAAGAAAAACACCATGTTATAAATCGCCAGTAAAAACGTATTCCGAAACAACGTCCAGAACTGCGGTTCCCCGAAGAAACGCTGGAAGTGCTTGAAAGCAACCCAGTCACTACCCAGAATGCCCTTGTAAGGTGTGTAATCCTGAAAAGCCATCGTAATGCCATACATGGGTATGTATTTAAAAATAACAAAGTAAAGCACGCCCGGTATCAACATAATATAGAGCCACCGGTTTTTGATAACGTCCCTCCACAGCAGGTTTTTGTCACTGCGGGTAGCGGGCTGTTTCCGAGCCGCCGTTTCGGCTTTCATAGTGTCTTCCTCCCCACATTGGAAACGATTACAATATATCACTTCCTGAATTCATGTCTTCATTGTGGAGGATAAATGGGTAACTGGCTATCGTCTCGTTTTAGCTTGTTGTTTTTCCTTGTACAGCAAGGGTTTAGCAGGTTTTCGAAACAATGATATGGATCGCAATGAACCGCTTTTAACCTCGATATTCCTGTCTTAACCCGACCCCAATGAAGCACTGGACCCAACCTTAGAAGAAGGAAAAACCTGCCCGCCATGGCAGGCAGTGGTATTATCCCCTTTAAGTAGACACTTAAAAAAACCTTCATGTTATCATGGGGGTTCAAGTGACACTTGGAGGGGATATTTTTATGGCGAAAAAAGGGCAAACATTTCAGACGTATACCGAAGAATTCAAATTGAATGCAGTTAGATCATATGTCGAAGGTTCTTCAAGTTACAAGGTGGTTGCTGAGCGCGAGGGGATTCGAAACTGTTCACAATTGAAGGTGTGGGTGAAAAAGTGGATAAACGGGGAAGCTTTCGATGAGCGAAAAAACAGTGTCCCGAATCCACTGAAGGGACGTCCCCGTACAACCTTTGGCAGCGTGGAGGAAGAACGAGATTATCTTCAAGCACAGGTGGATTATTTAAAAAAGCGGTATCCCAATCTAGCAAAGGAGAAGCGCTGAGCCAACGGGAGAACTACGATATCCTAGATGAATTGCGCTGCTTGCATGGCATTACACGCCTATTAACAATTGCAGGAATACCCCGATCCAGTTACTACAAATGGCGAGCAACCCAGCCGCAGCGAGACGCAAGACAAGACCGTGATCGTGAGATCAAAGAACACATGATGGCTATTCATTTTGCAAACCGAGAGTTTGGTTATCCTCGCATGACAACGGCGTTGTGGGAGGCCGGTCTGAACGTCAATCACAAGAAAGTATGGCGAATCATGCGGGAACTATCGATCCAATCGGTGATTCGCAAGAAGCGGAAGAAGTCCAGCTATACGCCATCTGTTATCTATCCGAATCGCCTGAAGCGCCAATTTCATGCCACAGCACCCCAGCAAAAAATGGTGACGGATATTACCTATATTTCGGATGGGAGCGCATTCGTTTACCTGTCTGTGATTCAAGACTTGTTCAACAACGAGATTGTAGCTTGGCAGTTATCTAAACGGAACGATGTTCAGCTCGTATTGGATACGGTAGAACAATGGACACAAAAAAGAGACGTTTCGGAAGCCGTGCTCCATTCGGATCAGGGCTTCCAGTACACGTCTCAGGCGTACAACTCACGATTAGAAGCATTCGGCGTCAAGGGCAGCCACTCTCGCAAAGCAACCTGCCTGGATAACGCATGCATCGAATCTTTCTTTTCGCATCTCAAAACAGAGAAGCTGTACCTTAACCAGTGTAATTCAGAAGCAGAGATTCGACAAGCTGTGGAAGATTACATTTACAATTACAACTACCGACGCTTTCAAGCCAAACTCAAACAGCGCGCACCGATTGAATATCGATGCGCACTGGCAGCATAGCTTTTTTCATCTGTCTACTTGACAGGGGTATGACCACAGAGCAGGTCCTTTTTATCGCTGTTGCTCCCGGTATTTTCCGGGGGTCGTTCCTGTAATTTTACGAAATGTACGGATAAAAGCGGTGGGATTCGTGTAGTTGAGTTTCTCGGCAATTTCCGAAATCTTCAGGTTGGTCGTCTGGAGCCAGGTCTTGGCTTTTTCCATACGGTATTGGGCAAGGTATTCGGTAAAGTTCACTCCTGCCTCCTTCTTGAATACACGGCTCAGATAGACGGGATGAAAATTCAGTTCTTCTGCGCAGGCTTCCAGCGACAATTCGCGATCATAACGTTCCTCGATCAGCCGAATCATGCGCCGGGCAATATTCAGATACTGGGATTCTTCCTGTTCCCGCCAGAATCGGATCACCGGTTGAAACAAGCAGTTGCGGAACCAATTCTTCATTTCGTCCAGTGTGGACAACTTCAATAGTCGAGTCATGGAAGCTTTTTCGCCCAACACTTCTGCTACATCTCCGCCCTGCTCCTGAACGAGTTGATACACACGGGATAACAGCTGAACCATAATGACGGGATACTCGCTGAAGTGCAGCTTCTTGTCGGCAAGCAGGCCCAGATATTGTGTGAAGTACGTATCCGTTTTGTCCTCGTCTCCTTGCTTGAGCGCAGAGGCCAATTGGTCTTCGATCATCCGAAGCTGTGTATATAACGCAGCCTCTGTCTGACCGCGCGGCTGAATGTCTTCATAATGCAGGATAATACGGCTTCCCAGACTGACCCTGCCTTGCAGCGCTTTTCGGCTCTCCTGATAAGCCCTTGGCGTATCCCCGATTGAAGAATACGAGCAGCTGACACCGATACTTACAGGCAGATCCAGATAAGTGACGACCCGCTCACGTAACTCCTCGGCTTGCGTGTGCATCCATTCTTTTAGCTGTACTTCATCATCCAGCACCGATGCCAGCACCGTAACCTGTGCGTCATCAATCATGACAGGTGCAAATCGGATCTCGGAAGGCAGCAGTTCACCCACCATGTTGTTCAAGGCAAATAACAGCAAATCCCGATCCTGTTCTTCATAGCGTGTCCCTTCAAGGGTGTCGATCTGGAGTGTAAGCACTCCAAGACTCGACCAACCTGTTGGAAAGTCATACAGCTCACCCTGATATCTGAAATCATCTTCCGATATTTTGCCTGTAAGCAGCTTGGTCATGAAAAATTCCTGCAAATGAACATGCTGGCCCTTCATCTGCTCACGCATCGTTTTCTCCGAGCTAAACAAGGTCGACACTCGCTCTTCGATGTAGATGAATTCATCCTGACGGCGTCCAGACGGAGCAACTGGAGAATCCAGCCCCTTGGTGAACTGAAGCAGTCTGGAAATGGGCGAATACATCCGGCGACTGCCATATATGGCGACGAGTCCCGTCACACATAACATGACGAGTGTAGCCACACCTGTGACCAGGGCAATTTTCTGCGATTGAGCCGTAATCTGCCCCAGGGATACAACAGACACATATAACCAGCCATTGAGTGGAGACTGTCTGTAGCTGACCGCCACCTGACTTCCTTCCACCTCTGCACTGAAGAAGCCCTCTGGCTCACCCGTCGTTTGCACCATTTCATGAATTTCCTTATTCAGCGTGTCATATTTCCCACCTTGCTGCATATCGTTCAGAAAATACTTCTGTTCCCGATCCAGCACGTACATATCTCCTGAATTCGTATTTCGGCTCAAAAATGTACTAAGCTCCGTATCGGCGATATCGATCACCAGAAATCCCTTAGGTTTCACATTGGTTGGCATCATTGGAATTTTGAACACCATACTAACCACATTATCGGCTGAGATAAGGGTAGGCGCTTGTTCTAGTGTTGCTTCGCCCATTCCGGCCGATACGGGCACACTTTCTTTGGCTGAATTCACATTCTGGGTGACCCAGAACAGGCTGTTCGTATATTTCAGGTAAGAGCCAATGCGGTCTCGAATACTGAAATCATCCAATTTTCCAAATGATCGCATCGAAACAACCCAATCTTCATCCAGATTAACGAGATAGGCCTGATCGATATTGGTAACCGCCTGCAGATTATTAAATCCAGATGTCAGATCACGAATTTCCTGGAATTCGCTGCTGTCCAGCGGTTTTTTCATGGCTTGTAACACCAATGGAGAATTCACATATTGAATGGACGATAATTGCAGACTGCGCAGCACTTGCTCTACCCGCATTTGAGTCTGATGCAGAATCTGCAGATTGCCCTCACGCACCTTCTGTTCAATGTCCCGTGAAGCAATCGAATAGGAGACTGACCCAATAACAATCACCGGGAGGGCCCCAAGAATCATGGTAAAACAGAGTAGACGCAGCAAATACTTAGGCAAAAAGAGCAGCCCCCTTTATATATGTTCATTAAATAAAATCGCTTTCATTGGATTAATTTACTATTGTTATTTTAAAACCCATTCTTATTCAAGTCCACATATTTATTCTTCGAGGTTGACTTCAATGCAATTTCCAGTTTATATTGGTTTCATATTCCTCAATCAAAGGAGAGATTTTGATGTCGGTGAGCGTTCTTAACTAACCAAGTTTCATATTCAGGAGTTTGGCCCTTCAGCTGCGCTTGTGCCCATTGGCATACGTGTGTTTCATGATGCGCCAGATCCCTGTACTTAGTTAAGAACAGCGGATATCATAAATCGCCTCCGGGATTGTACGTGTCCGGGTCTATTTCCGCGCTGTGTTCAGCGTGGTTTTTTTTGTATAGACCTGTAAGGGACCCTGCTTTCCCATACGTTTAGGGCGGAGAATGACGTTTGTTCATTCTCCGCCCTTTTTGCGTTTTCCAGGAGTACGCTCTACCCGCCTCAACTGAAATTCTATTTTAAACCCAAGGAGAGATTACGAATGAATGAGAACACATTAAACAGTCTGGGCTATCCTCAAATTCAAAAAAATGTTGCAGCCTGTGCCCTATCCTATTTGGGCAAACGTTATGCAAGAGACATGAAACCCATGGTAGATGCGCATCTGATTCAGATGCGTCTGGAAGAAACAGCTGAAGCAGCTGCATTGATCCGTTTTGGAGCCAGCGTGCCTATTCCTTCTTTGGACGGTATGGAAACGATCATGGATCTGCTCGGCACCGGTTACTTATTCAGCGAACATGACTTCAGTCATCTCGCCCAATTTCTGCGCAGCTGCACACAGCTCATGAAATATATGGAGGGCAAGTCTGCTGCTGCTCCCACGGTCAGCCGTTACGCAGCATCAATGATGGTGATGGAATCCTTGCTGAGCGAAATTGAGCGCTGTATCCACAGTGGTCGCATTCAGGATCAGGCGAGCAAGGAACTGACTCGAATCCGCAAAAAAATGACAGTGAATGAGGAACGCATGAAGCGCAAGCTGGATGTTATCGTGAACAAACACCGCTCTATCATGCAGGAGAACGTCATTAGTCAACGGGGCGGAAGAACGGTACTGCCCATCAAGAAGGAATTCCGCAAACAGGTTAAAGGCAGCGTGCTGGATGAGTCGGGAAGCGGGCAAACCGTATATATTGAGCCGGCTGAATTAGTAGGTTTGCAGATGGAACTGGCTGCGTTGCAGGCCGAGGAGTCGCGCGAGGAAATGAAGATTCTTGGCGACCTGACCACGCTGACGGATTCATATCATCGTGAAATCGCGCTGAATACCGAAACGGTAGGCATTCTGGATTTTCTGTTCGCCAAAGCAAAATATGCGGCCACCATGGATGGACGTGCCGTTCGAGTAAATGCCAACGGGCAAATCAAGCTTCAGGGTGCACGACATCCGTTAATGGATTCCTCCATGGTTCCACTTGATTTTGCAATTGGCAGAGCCTACTCGTCGCTTATTATTACAGGGCCGAATACGGGCGGCAAGACGGTGGCGCTCAAAACACTGGGCCTGCTCACTCTGATGATGCAATCCGGTTTGCTCGTTCCCGTAGGAGAAGGTGGCGAAATGGCGGTTTATCATGAAGTGGCTGTCGATATCGGTGATGGACAGAGCCTGGAGCAGGCACTCAGCACCTTCTCTGCACATATTCGCAATATGATCGGCATCCTGGAACAGGCCAATTCATCAACACTTGTGCTTATTGATGAGATGGCTTCGGGTACGGACCCTGGTGAAGGGGTCGGACTTTCCATCGCCATGCTGGAGGAACTACACAGCCGCGGAGCAACCGTTGTTGCAACAACCCATTTCGGGGAAATTAAACATTTTGCAGCCGCCACGCCGGGATTTGAGAATGCACGAATGGAATTTGATACGGCTTCACTCCAGCCACTATATCGACTGCGAATCGGAGAAGCCGGGGACAGTTATGCCTATTCCATCGCGCTGAAGCTCGGGATGCCACAGCGGATTATAGAGCGCTCGAAGTCCATTTCGGAACAGGGGGTTAGCCAGGAAATATCCAACAACGTTTCCCAATTCAAGCCGGAATCAACTCCGAAGCAATCCGAACCTGCCCCTACTAATCTAACGAAATGGGATCAATCATCGGGAAAGCCATTACAAGTGCAAGTGCCATCACACTCAACGGAGAGTAATCCCGGCAATTCCTCATCAAAGGCAGAACGACAAGAACAGAAACCCAAAACATTCCGTAAAGGGGACCGCGTGTATGCAGCCTATCTGAATCAGTCGGGAATCGTCTGTGATGTGGAGGACAGTCGTGGACAGATCGGGGTTATGCTACGTGGACGCAAAGTGAAAATTCATAAAAAACGCCTGACTCTTCATATATCCGCAAATGAACTATATCCTGGCGACTACGACCTCGACATTGTGCTGGAGACCAAAGAAAACCGGAAAAAGCGTAAACTCATGGGCCGTAAACACGTGGAAGGACTCATCATTGAATTACCGCCTGAAGAATAGTTCGAAATTGCTATACTATCGTAAGGTGGTATACTGCGAACCATTGAATATTGTTGATATACTGTGATCAGCACATTTCTCTCGTTCGATGTTAGAAAATTCACAGGGAAGGGAAGACCAGCATGTCCCCAGAACAAGATACGAAATTGATTGCACCCAATGTGCTTGTATGTCCATTATGCGGGGAGGCTAATGGCTGTTCCTATGCCGCAGGACGACCCCATTCTGAATGCTGGTGTAATCAGGCTGAATTCCCTGAAGGGGTATTTGACCGCATTCCGGCGGAACAACGCCGAAAATCTTGTATATGCCAGCGATGTTTGGACACGTACAAAAGCAAGCTTAAGCAAGAAGAAGAACCACACAGTTAACTACTGTGTGGCTCTTTTGCTAAGCACAATCTATTTTTATTATATGATAGCCAATCCGCTGACTGTTACATTTGATGATACTGAGCCACAGCTTCCTGAAGCACAGGATGTTGCTCATCCATGGTTGTATAATGGCTGAGTGCCGCAGCGATCCCCTTCTGCTGGATCATATCCTGCAGTTCTGCTGCTTCGGGATCTTCTGGAACATCGAACTTACAGGCAGCGGCCATCCCCATCGCCAGATACGTTGTTGCTGTTCCGTACTCGTGTGCCTGAAGCGCCGGACGAACAAGACGGTCATTCGCAGACAGCTTCCGCAGCGGCGAGCGCCCTACACGAGTTACTTCATCCGTGAGATATGGATTGACGAACCGCTCCAATATTTTAAAAATATACTGCTGATGCTCTTCCGGATTAAATCCAAATCGCTTTACCAAAACATCCCCAGTTTCCTGCAAGGCACCATATACAATGGATTTCACCTTTTCATCGGCAATGGCCTTCTGAATCGTGTCGTACCCGTTCACATAGCCAATATAAGCGGCAACGCAGTGGCCCGTGTTTACGGTAAACAGCTTCCGCTCGATATACGGCTCCAGATCATCAACGTAGAGCACACCCTTGATCGGTTGGTACGCTGGAGCCATCTGTGAACGATCAACGACCCATTCATAGAAAGGCTCAACCTGCACAAGCAACGTATCTTCGTGATGTTGAATCGGCACAATCCGGTCTACTGCAGAATCAGGAAAATAAACGTATTGATCGGCAAGCAATCGGACATTCTCACCCAACAGCCCATACACATGCTCTTTCAATTGAGTGCTGGCTCCGATTGCATTCTCACAGGCGATAATATGAAGAGGTTTATGGACACTGCCTGTTCCCAGTCTCACTGTAAGTCCCTTCGCGATTCCAGGGGCAATATGTTTCAGTATGCCTACACCGACTGCAGTTGTAATCAGGTCTGCTTCTGCGACATTCTGAGCAACGGTCTCCAGACGGGTTCCATCGATTGCATTCACGCCCGTGACGGTCTCCTGATCCTTGCTCTCGTTAGCCAGTTCCACCGTATACTGACCACGGTGCCGGAGAGCAGTAACCAGTTCCTGATTCACGTCAGAGAAGATTACTTCATATCCTGCACGGGACAGAATCAATCCGATAAACCCGCGTCCAATGTTGCCTGCGCCAAAGTGTAGGGCCTTCATAGCTCCATTTCACTTTCCAGAATAGCGATAACTTCCTCGGCTGTCTTCGCCAGACGCAGGGCCTCCATATTCTCATCCTCTGCACAGATCACCGCGATGCTGGTCAGGATCTCCATATGTTCCCCACCTTGAGCCGCGATACCAATCACCATGTAAGCTTTTTCTTCTCCAAAATCAACACCCTGCGGGAATTGAATCACGGATATACCTGTGGACAGGATAAATGATTTCGATTCCTTGGTTCCGTGTGGAATAGCGAGCCCATTACCTACATATGTGGAGACAATTTCCTCGCGCTCAAGCATTTTGTCAATATAATCAGCGGTAATATGTCCCGCATCCTTCAGAATCTGCCCTGCCATGCGAATCGCTTCGTATTTGTCCTGAGCCATCGCGTTCATGATGACTTTATCTGTAGTTAACATACTCATGTTTGTTGACCTCCAATTTCGGTTTTACTGCGGTAAAATCCAACCAGTTCCTGGGACAGGTAATGAATAAGATCATCCCTGATTCCCTTTTCCAGCAATATAATCAATTCTTCCTGTAATAAAAGCGCACTGATCTCACTCAGAACTTCCAGGCTTTCCTTGGATAACTCTCTGGGTCCGAGCATCAACAGGATGTGGCTGACCCCTATGGGATCATCCGGTGTACACAGAAGCGGCTCTGTCAATTGAAACAGACTGATGGACGGCCTATAGATTCCATCGCTGCGTGTATGGAATAACGCAAGTGATGTGCCGGGAATCTTCTGACTTCCCACCGCTTCACGTGTCTCCAACAGCCTCGCTATCTCCTCAGGCTCCTTCAGCACACCTGATCCGTGAAGCACCCTGCACATCGCATAGACGGTTTCATAAAATCCGATATCTCTGTTGTCCAGCGGGAACACCTGAAACTTCCCAATAATTCGGACGATTTCAATCAGTGTCGCTTCCATGCCAGCGGAGTCAGAATAACGACTTGTCGTTTGAAGCTCAGCTTCATATGACTTGCTATGTTCCCGCTGCAACGTTGTTGTTCGGATGAAATGGCGCAGACGTTCGCTCTCTTCTGCCGTGAGCAGCGGACTGACTTTGTAATACTGATGCTTATCCATTGGCAGATCGACTGTGGATAACACCAGATCATATTCATTCGTTGGAATGCGTGCAGCCTCATACCACGACACACTGTCCATAATGCGAATCTCGGGAATTTCCTTGGACAATCGACTGGAGAGCATCCGTGATGATCCAATCCCGCTCG
Source organism: Paenibacillus hebaui (assembly GCF_051934385.1). Lineage (NCBI taxonomy): Bacteria > Bacillati > Bacillota > Bacilli > Caryophanales > Paenibacillaceae > Paenibacillus > Paenibacillus hebaui. Next base: position 5,504,033 of record NZ_CP196836.1, read on the forward strand.
TGCAGACAATGATGGCCCTGATCTCCCGCTTTAATGCGCGCAGCCTCTCGATGGAAGCACCGAAATGCATAACCAAAAAACCAATTTCCTCATCCGGTACGCCCGCCCCGGGCCAAGCTTGATACACCGCTTTTTTTACATCTTCGAACAGCGAGTCATAATCCTTACGGATCTGTTGAAGCAGCGGATTACGGATCATTTGATGCCCCTCAATCCGTTCCATCGCCGGTTGCATATGGGCAATCAGACCTTCACGAAGCATACGATCCTCATGGAAGGCGTAATGGGTTCTCTTCTGCATCTGATCCATCAGGGAACATACCCTGTCCAGTAAAATCAAGTCGTCTACTGGCAACAGGCGTGACGAGTGACTCCGTTCTTCCGTCTGTATCAGTAGCCTGTGAAAATAATCCTGCTCATCTTGGGGAAATGTCAGTCCAAGCTGGGTGGATAGAATGCTGCACAAGCGGGTAGCCATGTATGGTTGTACCTTCATCTCACCCTGTTGTGCATATCCGTCTCCAGTTCTCTCTTGATGAGTGGTCCGGTCAATGCCAAAACCCTTGCGAATACGTACAACTGCTACGGATAATTGAATCAGCAGCTTCATGTACTGTCGTTCCGGGATATTCTCCAACCACTCGATATCTGGTTGCCACAGCGCATTTTCGACCGTAAGAACATCGCTGTGCCCAATCATCTCCAACAGTTTGTTATTTACGATGGAGCCCCCTTGCTCGGGCTGTCTTCCAAACAGATCCGACTCATCCAGAAATTCCAGTGCAAGTGCGGCTATGGCTGTACGATGAGTCGTCTCACTTCCGTTAATCTTGACGCCATACCCGCGTCTGCGAACCAGTTTCAGTCCAGCCTGACGAATCCGTGTCTCCAGATCGTCCAGATCATTACTTACCGTTGATACGGTTACTTTCAGATCCGAAGCCAAGGCAAGCAGTTTCACAGGTTCCGACTCATCAAGCAGGATGCAAAGCATGAAGAGTTTACGCTCTTCAGGCGTAAACTCAACGTATTCATTACCCTCCAGTTGCTGGCGTAATACAGCCAAATCATCGGAACCGGAATCGATTCGGATACCGGTTCCTGATTTTTTTTCCAGCCTCATGCCCAGCGGTTCAAGCCATTGTTCTATCATTTGAAGCTCCCGGTGAACGGTTCGGGTGCTGACTTTCACAGCAACAGCGATTTCGCCGGCAGTTACTTCATGTGGATGCTCCAACAGGAACTCCACGATCTCACGTTGTCTTTTCGTAATGCTCATATCTCAGCCTCCGGCTCAGGGAAGACGAATGCACCATATTACTTCAGGCGTTCAATCAGCGCATCGTATTCCGGGCTTTTTAGGAAGTTGTCGATGGATATATGTTCTGCCGCCGGTGCAACACCTCGTGCACGATCGGTTAATGTTTTTTGGGTGATAACCACATCTGCATCCTGCGGGATATCACTGATGGCCGTATTGGTCACGGCAACGTCAATTCCCTCTGCCTTCATCTTCTTCCGAAGAATGGAAGCGCCCATGGCACTGGAACCCATTCCCGCATCGCAGGAGAATACAATTTTCCGCACGGATTCTTTTGGTTTGTGATCAGCTTGTGCGTTATCCATCGCTACCGCGCCCGATTCACCTTTGCTTGTATTTTTCATGTCCTTCATTTTCGACGTTGCTTCTTCCAGATCGGATTCCTCCGTCTTTTTGGATGTTTTCAGAAGCAGTGCACCTACAAGGAAGGATACAATGGTGGAGGTCACTACGCCGCTAAGGGCCGCAAACAGTCCACCTTTTGGTGCCATCGCCAGATAAGCAACGATACTTCCTGGTGAAGGGGTTGCCACAAGACCTGCACCCGTGAGAACAAATGTAAATGTACCTACGACCCCTCCCGCCATTACAGCAAGGATCAAGCGTGGATTCATCAAAATATACGGGAAGTAAATTTCATGAATACCACCAAAGAAGTGAATGATTGCTGCACCCGGAGCGGATTGTCTGGCCGATCCTCGACCTACAATCATGTAAGCCAGCAAGATGCCCAGTCCCGGTCCCGGGTTGGATTCCAGCATGAACAGAATGGATTTGCCCGTCTGCGAAGCCTGTTCCAATGCAATTGGGCTCAGTACCCCATGGTTGATCGCATTATTGAGGAACAGCACCTTGGCAGGTTCAATAATCAAGTTAGTTAGCGGAAGCAGGCCGAGTCCAACCATGAACTCAACGCCAGCGGACAGTGTACCACTGATAACCTGTACGAAGGGTCCAATGGCCATATGGGCCAAGAGTGCCAAAATACCACCGATAATACCTGACGAGAAGTTGTTGACCAACATTTCGAATCCGGATTTGATTTTGCCCTCGATCGACTTGTCGAACTGTTTCAACACCCAGGCGCCGAGCGGACCAACAATCATTGCTCCCAGGAACATCGGAATGTCCGCTCCGACGATGACACCCATGGTTGTCACTGCACCAACGACTCCACCTCGCGTGCCATGAATCATCGAACCACCCGTGTAACCGATCAATAATGGGAGCAGATATTTAATCATTGGATCAACAAGTTGTGCAAAAGATTCATTCGGGAACCAGCCTGTTTTAATGAACAGTGCAGTAATTAATCCCCAGGCGATAAACGCTCCCATATTCGGCATGACCATACCGCTCAGGAACCGGCCAAATCGCTGCACCCCTACCCGCATTCCACCTTTGGAATTGGACGATTGGTCCAAATTACTCATTGTATTATCCTCCTTGGATCAAGTGATTATGATTATGAAAGGGGTATCATTTCTCCCCTGTTGTAATCCTAAGCGAGAATGGTCCCTTGTTCAATAAAATGAAAGCGTACTTTCGTCATGAACAATGATGACAACATTAGGTTATGTAATCGTTTTTATGTATGCATATCGGCTGTATCTATTGATATACAAGGCTTTTTCTGTATATGACTTTTATCATTTCCAGAATGAATTTGAATGCTATAGCTTGATTCAACTTGACCGTTTTCATTCCAGATCAGCTTGATCCAGGAGCTGGAGCAGACCTCTGAAAGCACAAAAAAACCTGCGCAAGCACCAAGGCTCACACAGGTCGTAACAACATTAATCATATTTATTTTAGTATACATCATATGTTATGGAGTACAAATTAGTTGATTCTATTCTTCGATATGTTTACGATACGCTTCCGCATTCATCAATGTGGACAATGCTGCTGTCAGATCACCCTCAACACGAATCTCGATCATCCAGCCTTCCTCATATGGAGAGCTGTTAACGAGTTCCGGCGAATCCTGCAATGCATCATTCACAGCAATAATGGTACCACTGACCGGAGAGAACAAGTCCGAAACCGTCTTGACGGATTCGATCGTTCCAATGCTGTCTTCCGCTTTTACATTCAATTCAAGGTCAGGCACTTCCACAAACACAATGTCACCCAGCTGATGCTGCGCGAACTCGGTAATGCCAATACGTACGGTATCCTCCCCTACGGTTTGCACCCATTCGTGCTCTTCACTGTACAGGAAATCACTTTTCAATTCGCTCATCGATATCCGCCTCGCTTTTCATTAATGAGTGCATGCGTTCTTTGACCTTAACCTTTTTCCCAGAATATAGCGTATGATATTTTTGAATCAAATGTCAAGATACCTCACAATTTATATAATGAATACATGCAAAAACCAGTGACTTAATACACTCTTTCTACATATACTGGTGAATATTAGAATAGTAAGCGTACTCTTTCAAAATACACGAACAATATAAATTTCAATGTAAATAATATTCGGTTTTATATTCAGTTCTATGATATCGTTCTTGACATCGATAGTGGATTCACGTTTTAATGAGAGGAGTAAACGTGTTTATTGGACTATGTAATACCCGCGGATGAATGTAAAGGGAGAGTTTACCCCTGACACCCGATTTGGGATGTACATGCGGTAACGCCGAAGGAGTAAGCCACCGATAAGCGGAGGTGAATCTCTCAGGCAAAAGGACTTTTACGGGACGCAACTCTGGAGAGCATCTATTCGCCCTATGCGGCGTTATGATCACCCAAGGGGAAACCTGCTGCATATTGGCGGCGGGGTAACTCTCAGGTACCAAGGACAGAGCCTAAGAATACAGCGTGCTTCTGGCATGCCGATTCTTTGGCCTGTCCTTTTCCTTTTTCCCAAAAAATGAAAAACAGGATTTAGAGCGGCGCTGTCATAGCTGCCTTATCAAACTTATCTAATGAAGATCTCTAAATGAAAATTTAAGAATACCTTAGTTCATTGATCCATGATTGTATACTCGGCCCTTTACGGCCCATAACGAGGTGATTGGATGTCCGATTTGCTTAGAACTCCACTCTTTCCACTGTATCAGCAATATGAAGGTGTACGGTGCATTGACTTTGGCGGCTGGGAGCTTCCAGTCCAATTCAGCGGGATTCAGAAAGAACATGAAGCGGTACGTGAACGTGCCGGACTGTTTGATGTATCTCACATGGGCGAATTCATGGTACAAGGGGAGCAGGCTGAAGCTTTTTTGCAGCAGATGACCACCAATGATGTCACCACGCTTGTTTCCGGTCAGGCTCAATACACGCTGATGTGTTATCCCGATGGCGGCGTGGTGGATGATCTGCTCGTTTATAAGCTGGAAGATCAGCATTATATGCTGGTCGTTAATGCCTCCAACATCGACAAGGATTGGACGTGGCTGCAAGAGCACCTGATCCCTGGTGTGAGCATGACGAATGATTCCGAGCATACTGCCCTATTGGCCCTGCAAGGCCCACTGGCTGTTGATATTATCCGAAAGGTTACCGATGCCGATGTATCCACGATTGAGCCTTTTCGTTTTGTACAGGATGCCGAAGTATGCGGAGTAAAATTGCTGCTGTCCCGCACCGGGTATACCGGTGAAGACGGATTTGAACTCTATGTACCTGCGGATCAGGCCACTGTAGTCTGGAACGGATTGATGCAGGCTGGAGAAGGCAACGGACTGGTGCCAGCCGGACTTGGCGCACGGGATACCCTGCGTTTTGAAGCCAAGCTGCCTCTGTATGGGCAGGAATTGTCCGCAACCATCTCTCCGTTGGAAGCTGGCGTTGGTATGTTTGTGAAGCTGAATGCCGGACCTTTTATCGGACACGAAGCCTTATTGCAGCAAAAAAATGATGGGCCTGCCCGCAAGCTGGTCGGCATCGAAGTGCTGGAGCGCGGTATTCCCCGCTCTCATTATCCGATTTACGCCGAAGGTGTACAGATTGGTGAAGTGACGACAGGCACGCAATCCCCTACATTGAAGCGTAATCTGGGGCTTGCCCTCATCGACAGCAAATACGCTGCGCTGGGAACCCCTCTTGAGATTGAGATCCGCGGCAAAAAACTGAAAGCCGAGGTCGTGAAGACCCCTTTTCATAAACGGACACGTACGTCAAAGACACCTACTCAAGGAGCTGATCAAGCGTGAGCAAGCACCGTTACATTCCCATGACCGAGCAGGATCAGCGTGCCATGCTGGCAACCGTCGGTGTGGAAACGATGGAGGATCTGTTCCAGGACATTCCACAGGAGATTCGTTATCAGGGCGAGCTGCCCGTTTCCTCCAAACTCGATGAATATGCGCTAACACGTCACATGTCCAAACAGGCTAACGCCAATGCAAACTTCGAAACACATGCCAGCTTTCTCGGCGCAGGCATTTACGATCATCACGTTCCTTCCGTCATCAATCATGTCATTTCCCGTTCCGAATTTTATACCGCCTACACACCTTATCAGCCTGAGATCAGCCAGGGTGAACTACAGGCCATTTTTGAATTTCAATCGTACATCTGTGAATTAACAGGCATGGCCGTAGCCAATGCCAGCATGTATGATGGCGCGACTGCATTCGCGGAAGCAGGCAATCTGGCCGCAGCGGCCACTCGTCGCAAACAGCTCATCGTATCCCGCACCGTTCACCCGGAAGCTCGTCAGGTATTGCAGGCTTACGCACGCGGATTGAGTCTGGAAATCGTCGAGATCGGTTATCAAAATGGAGTGACGGATTGGGAAGCCCTGCAAGCCGCCTTATCGGACGATACCGCAGCTGTCATGATTCAGAGCCCAAACTTCTTCGGTGCTGTGGAAAATGTAAAGCAGGCTGCTGACCTCGTGCATGCGCACAAGGGCCTGCTCGTTGTCAGTGCTAACCCGCTATCGCTGGGTCTGCTGGAAGCCCCAGGCAAGCTGGGTGCCGACATCGTAGTTGGCGATGCGCAGCCCCTTGGCATCGCCGCTTCACTCGGCGGCCCCACATGCGGATATTTCGCTGTATCCCAGGCTCATATGCGCCGGATGCCTGGCCGAATCGTAGGCCAGACCACCGACCGTAACGGCAAACGCGGTTTTGTACTTACACTGCAAGCTCGTGAACAGCATATCCGCCGTGAAAAAGCCACGTCCAACATCTGTTCCAATCAGGCTTTGCTTGCGCTCAGCGCATCCGTGTATATGTCCATTATGGGTAAACAGGGCATGATCGATGTCGCGGATCTAAATCTGCAAAAGAGTCATTATGCCCTTAACACACTTTCCGCAATCTCGGGAGTCTCGCTTACATTCACCGCACCGACTTTTAATGAGTTTGTCATCCAACTGCCTGAGGGAACGAATGTAGAAACCCTGCAACTGAAATTGCTCGAAGCGGGTTTCATTGGCGGGTATGAGCTGGGACGGGATTATCCCGAGCTCGCCGGACATATGCTGATTGCCGTTACTGAACGACGCAGCAAGGAAGAGATCGACGAATTCGCACGTGTATTGGAGGGATCGCTGTGACTCAGGAAACCAAAACAACAACGACAACAACATCCGCACAAGTTCAAACCGAATCGACTGTCTCTCTCTCCACTTCAGGCCAGCCTGAAGCAGTCACAACAACAACCACTGCTCAGGCTACCACTCCAGCACCAGAACAATCGTTGATTTTTGAACTTAGCAGTCCGGGTCGGGTCGCTTACTCCTTGCCAGAATGTGACGTTCCTCGTCAAGCTGCCGATACGTTGATTCCCCGGGAAATGCTCCGTTCGGAAGCAGCAGCACTGCCTGAAGTGTTCGAGGTAGATGTTATTCGTCACTACACTGCCCTGTCCCGTCGTAACTTCGGGGTGGATAACGGATTTTATCCACTCGGATCCTGTACGATGAAATATAATCCGAAGATTAATGAGGATGTTGCACGGTATAATGGATTCGCCAAAATCCATCCTTATCAGCATGAATCCAGCATTCAGGGCGCACTTGAACTGTTATACACGTTGCAAAATGACCTTGCAGGTCTGACGGGTATGGATGCGGTGACCCTGCAACCGGCCGCTGGCGCACATGGGGAATGGACCGGTCTCATGATGATTCGTGCCTACCATGAAGGTCGCGGTGAACAGCGTACAAAAGTGATCGTGCCTGACTCTTCTCATGGTACGAACCCGGCAAGCGCAACCGTTGCAGGATTTGAGACTATAACGATTCCATCTCGTACTGACGGTCTGGTGGATTTGGAAGCACTCCGCGCAGCTGTTGGTTCGGATACGGCTGCACTGATGCTGACCAACCCGAATACACTCGGCCTGTTTGAGAAAGACATCCAGGAGATTGCATCCATTGTGCACCAGGCTGGTGGTCTGCTCTATTATGATGGAGCCAATTCCAATGCCATTATGGGCATTACCCGTCCAGGAGACATGGGCTTCGATGTGGTGCATCTGAACTTGCACAAAACGATGAGTACACCACACGGCGGAGGTGGCCCCGGTGCCGGACCGGTTGGTGTGAAGAGCCGTTTGATTCCGTACCTTCCCAAACCGATGGTCATCAAAAATGATCAGGGCATTTATGCACTGGACCGTGAAGGTGATCAATCCATTGGTCGGGTCAAAGCCTATTACGGCAACTTTGGTATCCTGGTACGTGCCTATGCGTATATTCGTACCTATGGACCCGAAGGCTTGCGCCGCGTATCCGAATGTGCAGTACTGAATGCCAACTATATGATGGCCCGGCTCTCCCCTTACTACGAGATTCCATATCCGGGCATATGTAAGCATGAATTTGTTATGTCTGGCCGGGGACTGAAACAGTATGGTGTGCGCACCCTCGACGTTGCCAAACGTTTGCTTGATTTTGGATATCACCCGCCGACTGTATACTTCCCGCTCAACGTCGAAGAGTGTATCATGATCGAACCAACAGAAACCGAGAGCAAAGAAACGCTGGATGGCTTCATTGATACGATGATTCGAATTGCCAAGGAAGCGGAAGAGACACCGGAACTGGTACTTAATGCCCCATATGGAACGCCAGTTACCCGTCTGGACGAGACAACGGCTGCCCGTAAACCTATCCTGAACTGCGCTTGCAGTTAAACCTGTCTACATTCGTATCGTAATTCCGACAACCGTACAACTCTAAATTGAGAGCTGTACGGTTGTCGGATGTTGGAATTGATAAATAAGGAGACAATACAGTCGTTCATAAATACACAGCAGCAACCGCGTAGAGCGACTGCTGCTGTGTATTCTTTTCATAAGAACATCGACTCCAAATAAAAAAAGCCAGTACCCGCTGTAACAGCAGGTACCGGCAAAATCACTGCATGACTGCAGTTCTTTTATCGGAAAAAGAAAGGCCCTTAAAATCGGGTGGAAACCCCTTAAAATTACGCTTGAATGCTTTGAACCAATTCAACGACTTGTTCAGCCGTTTGCATATCCAGAGCTTTGGCAGCCAGTCCTTGCATATCCGCACGGGACAGCTTGGTGATCTGACTACGAGCTGGCAAGATGGATGTTGCGCTCATGCTGAACTCATCCAGCCCAAGACCGAGCAGCAATGGAATTGCTGTTTCATCTCCGGCCATCTCACCGCACATGCCAACCCATTTGCCTTCACGATGCGCTGCATCGATAACCATTTTAACCAGACGCAAAATGGCCGGGTTATAAGGTTGGTACAGATAAGCCACTCGTTCGTTCATACGGTCAGCAGCCATCGTGTATTGAATCAGATCGTTGGTTCCGATACTGAAGAAATCCACTTCTTTAGCAAACTGATCCGCCAGAACTGCAGTCGAAGGAATTTCGACCATGATTCCGAGTTGAATGCTGTCAGAAACAGCAATCCCTTCAGCAACCAGCTTCTCCTTTTCTTCGAGCAGGACAGCCTTCGCTTCACGGAATTCACCCAGTGTTGCGATCATTGGGAACATGACACGCAGGTTTCCGTGTACGCTGGCACGCAGCAATGCGCGCAATTGTGTACGGAAGATATCCAGACGGTCCAGACACAGACGAACTGCGCGGAAGCCGAGGAATGGATTCATTTCTTTTGGCAGATCCAGGTATGGAAGCTCTTTGTCTCCACCGATGTCGAGTGTACGGACAACCACAGGTTTGCCTTCCATTTTTTCCAGTACCGCTTTGTATGCATTGTACTGAATGTCTTCGGAAGGAAGCTTGTCTCTGCCCATGTACAAGAACTCAGTACGGTACAGGCCTACAGCCTCGCCGCCGTTCTCCAGGACTCCTGTTACATCATTCGGTGTACCGATGTTGGCAGCCAGTTCCACATGAACGTTATCCACGGTTACGGTTGGTTCATCGCGAAGTTTTCTCCACTCTGCACGTTGTGCATCATACTGTTCCTGTTTGGCACGGTATTCAGCAATAACGTCATCTGTAGGGTTAACCAGTACATGACCATCCAGACCATCCACGATAATCATATCGCCTTGTTTCGCTTGAGCCAGAATGTCCTTGGTTCCAACGACAGCCGGGATTTCAAGGGAACGAGCCATGATCGCCGAGTGAGAAGTACGTCCACCGATGTTGGTCGCAAAACCTTTAACATATTGGCGGTTCAGTTGAGCCGTGTCGGAAGGCGTCAGATCCTCCGCGAGCACGATTACTTCTTCATTGATCTCAGCCGGACTCATGAAGTCGATACCAAGCAAGTGATTTAGCACACGTTTGGTCACATCGCGCATGTCTGCAGCACGTTCCTGCAAGTAAGCACTCTTCATGTTTTCGAACATGGAGATAAATTGCGATGCCGTTTCGTTCAAAGCAAATTCGGCATTGATCATATCATCAGCAATTCTAGCTTTCACCGGATCAATTAGTTCCGGATCATTCAAGATGAGCAAATGTGAAGCAAAAATCTCAGCTTTTTTCTCGCCAAGCTCTTGTAAAGTACGCTCTTTGATCGCCTCAAGCTCAGCCTGGGACTTGCCCAGAGCTGAGTCGAGTTTCGCGATCTCTGCGTCAACGTCGTTAATTTGGCGTTTTTCTACAGAGTAATCAGGATGCTCCAAGATAAACGCCTTGGCGATAGCAATACCCGCCGAAGCCGCGATCCCGGAGACATTAAGCATTAATTTCGCCCAACCCTTCGTTAACCATAACGTCAGTCAAAGCTTGAAGAGCTTCAGCTTCGCCTTCACCTTCAACGATGATGCTGATGATGTCGCCTTGTTCCAAACCGAGAGAAAGAACACCCAGGATGGATTTCAAAGTTACTTTTTTACCGTTAGCTTCTGCAAAGGATTCTGCACCTTTGAATTTGTTAGCTGTATTAACCAGGGCTGTCGCCGGACGTGCGTGGATACCATCTTCGTCTGTAATTCTGAATGTTTGTTGCATTACAATCATCTCACTTTCAGTAATTTGGTTTAGGCATTGCATATATACACACTTGCTTGCCATCGACGTAACACTTCTTATTTTATCTCAATGATTGGCTGATCGCCAACTTTCAGCACTCCACTCTTCTTCAAGGTCACTGTGGAGCCTTCTGGCAGGTTGGTGAAAATGATCGGGGAAATGATCGACGGAGCGTTAGCTTTCACATACTCCAGATCCACTTCCATAATCGGCTGTCCCGCAGATACCAGATCGCCTTCCTGCACAAGTACGTTAAAGCCTTGACCTTTCAGCTTCACCGTATTAACACCTATATGAACAAGTATTTCTTTGCCACCGTCAGACATAATGCCCACGGCATGTTTGCTCGGAAATACATTAAACACTTTACCATACACAGGCGAAGCAATTTTGCCATCATGTGGCAGAACAGCGAAACCGTCACCTGTCATTTTCTCTGCAAAGACCGGATCAGGAACGTTAGTGATATCCATCAACTCACCATTAACTGGCATGACGATGTCCTCAGCAATAATACGTTCGCCTTGCTCACCTTGCGCCTTCTCCTCTTCAGGAGTCGGTTTAACAGCTGCTGGCGTTGGTGCTGGAGTCCGGCCTGCAATGATGTCCTGCATTTGAGATTTGATCGTATCTGAACGTGTACCAAAGATGGCCTGTACATTATTACCCACTTCAAGCACGCCAGATGCACCCAATTGTTTCAAACGATCTTTATTTACATTGGATTTCTCATTGACTTCAATCCGCAAACGAGTAATACATGCATCCAGATGTTTGATATTTTCCTGTCCACCAAAGGCAGCCAGAATATTATGAGGCAGTTCATCCGTTGAGCCTGAACCTCCACCCGATGCTGTTTCAGGTGTTGCATCTTCACGTCCTGGCGTTTTCAGATTGAATTTGCGAATGATAAATCTGAATCCGAAGTAGTAGATTACCGCAAGAACCAAGCCCACGATAATAACATCCCACCAAGGTGTGCGATTCGGTATGATTCCGAAGATCAGGAAGTCAATGAATCCACCGGAGAAGGTCATCCCGATTTTGACACCAAGAATCTGCATGGTCATGAAAGATAAACCAGCAAAGATACAGTGTACTGCAAACAAGATTGGTGCTACGAACAGGAACGAGAACTCAAGCGGCTCTGTAATCCCTGTCAGGAACGAGGTCAGCGCAGCTGAACCCATGATCCCTGCAACATACTTTTTGTGCTCCGGTCTTGCTTCATGGTACATCGCAAGTGCCGCTGCTGGCAAACCGAACATCATGAACGGGAATTTACCAACTTGGAATGTTCCCGCTGTGAGAGCAACGCCATCACGTAGCTGGCTGAAGAAGATCTTCTGATCCCCGCGAATAACATCTCCGGCCTTATTCACGTACTCACCAAACTCAAACCAGAATGGGGAGTAGAAAATGTGATGCAAACCGAACGGAATAAGTGACCGTTCTACAACTCCGAAGATGAACGCCGACAAGGTCGGACTTGTATCTACCATGAAGTGAGATATAGAATTCAGTCCATTTTGAATCGGAGGCCAGATAACCACAAGAAGCAGCCCGATTACAAGGGATACTACCGATGTGACAATCGGGACAAATCGTTTACCTGCAAAGAAACCAAGATAAGACGGCAGTTCAATTTTGAAAAACCGATTGTAACATAGCGCGGCGGCAATACCTATAATAATACCTCCGAACACGCCTGTACTCAATGTAGGGATACCCAGAATGCTGGCATAACCAGGCACTTTGCCGATCATGGCCGGAGTAACACCTACCGCAGAACCTAATGTAACATTCATGACCAGATAACCGATGATCGCTGCAAGTCCTGCAACCCCTTCGCCACCAGCCAATCCGACAGCTACGCCGACGGCGAACAACAATGCCAGATTATCAAATACGATCTGACCTGCGTTCATCATGATTGTTGCGATCGAGTTCACCCAAGGGGTGTCTAGCGCAGTAACATATTGCAAGAAGTCCGGATTAACTAACATGTTACCGATTCCGAGCAGCAAACCTGCCGCTGGCAGAATGGCCACTGGCAACATGAGTGCTTTACCTACTCTTTGCAATACACCAAAAAGTTTTTTAAACATCGCGTTTTTTCACCCTTTCGTCTAAGTTTATATGTTGTTATGCAAGCAATGGAACACAAAAAAGGCATGAATTAATAAAGTGAAATGTGCCAACCTTGGGGTATAGCATACCCTATATAAGGTAAGAACAATCACACTCTAAATAACTCATGCCTGATCGAGTCAGTAACACGTCGCTTATGTTTATTCAGTTGCTTGATTACGGAATCATTGTAGCACCACTTCAAACTCAGTGCAAGCCTTTACAGCTAAAATCTCAAAATACATTTAAACCTGAGTAAATATTTCACTTACTCTTCTTCTTTCCTTTGGTTCAAACGCTGTAAATGAATCGTAAGGTATCCCACTTCGGCAGGATATACAGGAAGATTTAGTCGTCTTTCCATCACTTTCGTGAGTTTCCATGCAAGCGAGTACATTTCAGGATACTCCAACTTCAACAAGGAATCTAATTTATGGAGTTCTTCCACTTTATCCCCCCGACGCACGCGTTCAAGGGCGAATCGAAGATGTGTTAATAACCGGGAATAATCCAGGGACTCCGTCTCAAATGAATAATCCAGTTGGTTAGACACAAGGCTCACCAAGTCTGTAATCAATTGTGAATGCTCTCGAACTTGAGATATATTCTGATTGGTCATGGCACTATAAATGTGAAGTGCGATGAAACCGATCTCATCCATTCCCAGATCTACGCCTAATTTTTCCTTAATCAAACGAACCGCATACTCTCCCATACGATACTCTTCAGGATAGATCTCACGGGTTTCATATAGGAAAGGATTCTGAATGATGATCCCTTGTTCTTTACGTTTCAATGCAAAAGCAATATGATCTGTCAATGCAATATGAATATGTTCGTTCAAAGGAACATCCGTACGCTCTCCGATATACATAATGAGTTCGTTAATAATCTCGATCAATGCTTCATCCACCTGTGGAAGAAGCTGCTTGTATTGCTCTTGCTCCTGCTGGTTTCTCAAAATGAACATCTTCTCTACAGCCATCAGTGGAATAATGTCATTGGTTTTCCTGTTAAAGCCAATGCCTTTACCAATTACCACGACTTCCCCATGTTCAGGATGCTGTGCAATAATTACATTATTATTTAGTGCTTTGGCTACATGCAGGCTGCTCAACGTTTGCACCTCTTTTTTACACCATCTTAGATGTGATAAGTCACACCCTAGTTACGAACGAAAAGACATCCGGTGCGGGCAATCCACGCCGGACGTCTCGTTTAAAACGTAACAAAAATTCGCCTTAAGGTCAATAGAGATTCACTTGCTCCATCCCGATTCTTACTCGTCTGTGACGGCTTTTTCCAAAATCTTCTCGATTATGGGCGATGATGTTGCAGGCTGGCTCTGTTGAACGGAAACGGGTGCCGCTATTTTGGATTTCGTCAGTCCTTTGATTAACTGCTCCACATCAATACCGGAGACGCTTTTGAGCATCTCTGGAGCCGTTGCCATAAGCTCTGTTACATAATTGCTTACACGCGTTGCACCTTCACCCTTACCCGTGTCCACAACGGTAAGCTTATCAATGGCCGAGATCGGCTCAGCAATCTTGCCAGCAAGTTCAGGCAGCATTTTGACAATGATATCAAGTACGGCAGCTTCACCAAACTTCTGGAATGCTTCGGCCAGCTTTTCCTTCGCTTCTGCTTCTGCAAGTCCTCTCAGACGAATAACCTCTGCATCCGCTGTACCTTTGGCAAGTTCTGCATCCGCCATCGCCTGGCCTTCAAGCCGCTTCTGTTCAGCTGTTGCCTTGGCATGCGTTTCAATCGAGTACTGTACCGCATCGGCTTCACGCATTCTTTTGGCTTTATCCGCTTCGGCAGCCTGCTCCACCGCATAACGATCAGCTTCTGCCTTTTTCTTCACTTCCGCATCATATTGCTTCTCACGTACGACAATTTCTTTCTCCTGCAGATCAATCTCACGTTCTTTACGAACGAGTTCAACCTTCATTTCTTCTTCCACCACGATCTGTCTCGCACGCGCTTCATGGATGTGGTACGCCTGATCGGCTTCCGCTTTCGCTGTATCCTGATCCCGCTTAAACGTCGCTACCTTTAGTTCCTTCTCTTTGGCAGCCTCGGCGATATTGGTATCACGCAGCAACTCCGCTTTTTGACCCTGCTCTTCCGCATTGGCCTTCTGAATACGCGCATCACGCATCGCTTCCGCTTCAGCAATCTCGGCATCCCGCTTCACCGCGGCAATTCTCGGTTTACCGAGAGCATCCAGATAGCCCTGTTTGTCACGAACATCCTTGATGGTGAATGAAACAATCTGCAGACCCATTTTCTTCAGATCTCTGGCCGCTACCCCTTGAACCTCTTGCGCGAACCGATCCCGGTTCCGGTATACTTCTTCCACCGTCATCGTACCGAGGATGGCCCGCAAATGCCCCTCCAGCACCTCCTGTGCTTCGCTTCTAAGCGCTTCTACAGGTTTACCGATGAATTGCTCAGCAGCCGTAGCAACGTCCTCTACAGCGCCTCCAACCTTGATAATAGCAACACCGTCAGCAATCACCGGAACACCTTGTTCCGTGTACACTTCCGGTGTGGAGACATCCAGCTTGTGGGACAACAATGAGATAAACTCGGATTGCTGGAATACCGGCAGGATAAATGCGCCGCCACCACGAACAATTTTAATTTTTCGACCAGAGTCATCATCAGCAATATTTTTGCTACCCAGGAAAGACCCCGTAACGATCATCGCTTCATCCGGTCCAACCGTTTTGTATCTCGCCCAGAAAGCCAAACCCAGAATCAGAATCACACCAACAACAATGGCAGGAATCAACAACACATCCCAATCTAAATTCATTCCACATCTCTCCCCTTATTCATTCATGATGAGTGCTCAATAAACTGCTTAGCTAATTAGACTACCTTATACATCTTTAAGTACATCTTCTTCCCATTCCGACACACGCAGTACGCCATCTACTACATCCACAACGACAACACGGGCTCCCGCCGCAATGGGGAGGTGTTCAAAGCTGGATGCTGTTTGAATCGTATTACCGGAAGCAAAACGGATCATCACTTCGCCAAAACCCTTCTCCGGCACCGGAATGGTAATTTCCCCAATTTTCCCCGATAACTCTTTCATTGAAAATCCAACCGAGACCTCGCTGTTACGCATCGGTTTGATATATGCGAAGAATACCAGCATGGCTGCAGCAATACCTATAAGCAGGGATAGTATCAGTGCGGACATCGCACTCAAAGAACCATAACGTGTCAGCATAATGCCAGCCCCACCAAAGGTTGTAATGGAACCAGCTAACACAACGGGTTTGAAAAAATCAAGGCCAGGCAATTCAAAGGCCCCGTCTAACAAGCCGTCAATCAAGTCACCCAGCACAAGGCTGACGACGGCAAATATTGCTCCTCCGATTAGACACCCCAAATAGATTGACTCCATTCCCCGTTCCTCCTCTCTTCTGCCGCAATTCCATCCTAACTGGGCATTCTTCATGTAAATAAATACGTAGTAAAGGGTAAAATGTTTCAAAATGTTTCCTCAAATGTAATCTGAACCCGATAATGGTTATTTTCATGGCAATATGGAGCATTTGCTGCACTACGCTCGAAATGGCTCTCATTCACAACAAAAAAAACCGCAAATCTCCGGTGAAGGAGACTTGCGGTTCCGTAACACAATAACTTTAATGTGCTCGTTGTTTTTTTACAGTGAGGCCTTGTAGATCGACACAACGTCTTCACGTTGCAGTTTTTTAAAATTACCAAATGGTCCAAACAGCATGGCCTTGTCAGCCATAACTTCGATTTGACTGTCATCGATATCATAATCAGCCAAACGATTAGGTGCACCAATGGAGGTCCAGAATTGGCTCAGCGCTTCAATGCCTTCTTCTGCAACCTGTTTGTCCGATTTACCTTCAGGGTTAACCTCAAACACATTGATCGCCAGACGTTTGAAACGATCTACGTTTACGTCCAGGTTATGCTTCATCCAGTGCGGGAACAGAATCGCCAATCCTCCACCATGTGGAATGTCGTACACAGCGGATACCGCGTGTTCAATGTTGTGTGTAGCCCAGTCCCCTGCAAGACCCATGTTCAGCACGCCATTCAGTGCCATTGTTCCACAATACAGAATGGTTTCGCGCAGTTCATAATTCTCCAGGTCTTCAACCAAACGAGGGGCTGCATCCATGACTGTGCGCAGAATTGTCTCACAGAACCCGAGTTGTACCGGTGTGTTAGCATCCAAATGGAAGTAATGCTCCAATACGTGGGACATCATATCAACCATGCCGTACACCGTTTGATCCAGAGGAACGGTATATGTATTTACCGGATCAAGAATAGAGAATGCAGGGAATGAATATGCGCTGCCCCAGCCCAATTTCTCTTGGGTATCCTGGTTCGTAATAACCGAACCGGAGTTCATTTCCGAACCAGTCGCAGCCATCGTCAATACAGTACCTAGGGGAAGAGCATCTTGTGCAACGGCTTTGCGCTGAGCAAAATCCCACATGTCGCCATCATACTTGGCGCCTACAGCAATGGCTTTGGAACAGTCCAGTACACTCCCGCCACCTACAGCGAGAACCAGGTCGATATTATTCGTTTTACAGAGGTCTACTCCTTTATGCACAGTGGAAAGACGTGGGTTCGGTTCAACACCCGCCAGTTCCGTAACTTCAGCTCCAACTTCCTTAAGCAATCCGATCACCTGATCATACAAACCGCTGCGTTTGATACTACCGCCACCATATACAAGCAGAACCCGTTTGCCGTATTTCGGCACTTCGGTTTTAAGTGCCTCCACCTGACCTTTACCGAAAATTAATCGGGTTGGATTATAAAATTGAAAAGATCTCATACTTATGTCGCCTCCAAGGGAGATTCATATTTTAGTCAACTCCCATTATAATACCCCGTTTATACAAAAACAAATCGATAGCCGCTCACTTTATAACAACCCGTTAATTTGCAGATGGGCACGGAACATTTCGCTGGTCGAAGGCAATTTTTCCTTATCCACCCATGTCTCGGACGACCATAATCCGGCCTGTTTAAATGCTCTTGGACAATGAATGAAACATTCCTCGACATCCACAATGACGGCGGCACCGATGGTTTTACCAGTCCACCCCAAGCTGGCGACAAATTCCTCATCCTTCGTAATAGAGGCTCTCCCATTAATCCGCAGCACTTCATTCATACCCGGAATCAGGAAGATCATGCCGATGGCCGGATTGGACAAGATATTCAGCAACGAATCAATCCGGCGATTACCCGGACGTTCCGGATATACAAGCCGGTATTGATCTAGAACTTTTACAAAGCCTGCTTCATCGCCGCGAGGGGATACATCACTTTTATCTGCACTGTCTGAAGTGGACAGGAAGAATAAAGGCGACATGGACAGAAAGTGTTGTACATGTGAATCCATAAAGGAAATTACCTTGTTGCGCACTTGTTCATTCGGCTCTCCCACCAAGCTCTGCAATTCCTCTACATTGGTAATCAACGGTAAATTCAAAGGCTTTTTTTCCATTTTCACATCCTCCGTTTCTTCAAATGATAAGGAGTATCAATGACTTTTCTATCATTATACATGTATACATAGAGAAGTAGTATTCTTCCATTTCACCTTTTTTCAGGAAAGATAAACCTCACCTCTCGCCCCTCCCGCTCTATCGTTCAATTCCAACAGAATAAACGACTCATTCACAACTCCGTTGCAATTCCCTAGACCAAAAACGACAAAAACACCAGCCCAAGTACGGGCTGGTGTTCGTTGTTTTACATGTTTATTCCGTATATCCCATGCTGGTCACAAAACGACGGAAGGCTTGACGCCCTGCCTCATCATATTTGTAGACACCTGCATGTTCCAGAATCTCGGCAAACTTCAAGCCGACTTCCTGTTGCACAAGGGCAACGGCTTGTTCCTTGTTCAGGTTAGGGCCGAAACGTTCAATCAGTTCTTCCGTCCAGTCCAGATGTTTGTTCAACACATGATCGGAAGCTTTGGCTGCTTCAGCAAGTTTGGCATCTCCAGCGAGAATATCTGCGATGCTGTCCAGCTCTTCTTTTAAACGGCCTGGCAGGATTGCAAGCCCCATCACTTCGATGAGTCCAATGTTCTCCTTCTTCAGATGGTGCATTTCGCGATGCGGGTGGAAAATGCCTTCGGGATGTTCATCATTTGTGCGATTATTCCGCAGAACGAGATCCATCTCATAACCACCATTTGCACTGCGACGTACGATCGGGGTAACCGTGTTGTGTGGAATCTGCTCTCCATCCACCTCACTGAATGCCTCGATCTCCACAGCAGCATCACTATAGACCTTCCACGCTTCATAAACGGCGTTGCCCGCTTCGAGCAACTCAGCCGGATCATGTGAAGCCAGTCGCATAACGGACATCGGCCATTTTACGAGACTGAGCGTAAGTCCCGGCGAACCAGCGTGGCGGAATATCGCCTCTGGCTTTGCATTTTGAATGGCAAAGGTATGACGTCCGCCCTGGAAATGGTCATGTGTCAGGATCGACCCGCCCACAATGGGTAGATCGGCATTGGAACCGATAAAGTAATGTGGGAATTCCCCTACAAAGGCGAGCAGTCTGCGCAACGTGTCCTTGGTTAATTTCATGGGTATATGATCATGATGGAAAATAATGCAGTGCTCGTTGTAGTACACATACGGCGAGTATTGGAAGAACCAGGGCTCACCGTTCAGTTGCAACGGAATGACACGCAAGTTTTGACGGGCCGGGTGATTCACCCGACCGGCATAGCCCACATTTTCACGACAGAGTTGGCATTTCGGATACACCGGAGGAGGCAGCAGTTTCGCCATGGCGATTTCCTTCGGACTTTTCTCCGGCTTGGACAGGTTGATTGTGATCTCCATATCGCCATAAGCTGTATCCTGTGTCCAGTACACATTTTTGGAGATACGGTCCATCCGAATGTAGTTAGAGTGAATCGAAAGCTCATAAAATTGGGAAGTAGCCGCCTCAATGCCTTCGGTCTGCTCGGTATGGCGGAATGCGCGTACCACCTCGGATGGACGAGCCATCAATTGGCCCATAATTTTCGCATCGAGCAGATCGCGGTACGTATCTGTATTTTCAGGGATAAGTCCAATTTCAAATCCGTAATCAATCAGGGTATCCAACAACGATTGTGGTCCGTCCAATATCGTCTCGTTCAATACTCCTGCATAAGGCTCGGAGAATCCGAACTGTTCCAGCAGCAGATTACGGCTGTAATCCCGATCCGCTTCTTCGACCAGTTTGTTGTGCAAGGCAAATGCTACCAGACGTTCAATGGCATGCAGTGCTTCCTGCTGCTCCGGTGTCCGCTCTGTTGCACCTGCTGCAATATGAGTCTGTGACATATCGATGTTCGCCTCCTAGTTTTTTCCGTAGCCGTCAGGGTGAGACTGATGCCAGCTCCATGCGCTTTGAATAACATCTTCGAGATTCGTCCACTTCGGATTCCAGCCCAGTACAGATCTCGCTTTGGCAGAAGATGCGACCAATACAGCCGGGTCACCCGCACGACGTGGTTCCTGTACAACCGGAATCTCAAGACCGGTTACTTTCTTCGCTGTCTCAATCACCTGTTTAACAGAGAAGCCTTGACCATTACCTAGGTTGAACACATTGCTGTTCTCGCCTTTGCGGAGATAGTCAACAGCCCGCAGATGCGCATCAGCCAAATCGCTTACGTGGATGTAATCACGGACACAAGTTCCATCTTCTGTAGCATAGTCGTCACCAAACACGGCGATGTGAGGACGTTGTTTTAACGCCGTTTGCAGCACAAGCGGAATCAGGTGACTCTCTGGCTGGTGATCTTCGCCAATTTTGCCGCTGTCGTGAGCTCCGGCTGCATTAAAGTAACGCAGGGACACGTATTTGATCTCCTGTACTTTATCGAACCAGGACATCATGCGCTCCATCATCAGCTTCGTTTCACCGTATACATTCGTGGGCTCCGTACGATCACTCTCTTCGATTGGCACTTTCTCCGGCTCGCCATAGGTGGCAGCCGTTGAGGAGAAGACAATGCGACGTACATTCGCAGCGTTCATTGCTTCCAGCAAACAGAGTGTGCCAAATACGTTGTTGTCATAGTATTTCACAGGATCTTTCATGCTCTCGCCAACCAGTGAGTTCGCTGCAAAATGAATAACTGCATCAATGGAATTTTCAGCAAACAACTTCGCCAGAAATTCCTTGTCACGCAAGTCACCTTCATATAATTTCCCGCCCAGCAGAGCTTCACGATGCCCTGTCTGCAAGTTATCCAGTACAACTACCTCTTCGCCACGCTCCAACAAAGCCGCTACCGTATGAGAACCAATATATCCTGCTCCACCTGTCACCAAAATTGCCATCTTACTTCGCCTCCTTCAATTCTTTAACACCGTCGCCTACTCCACACACATAGAACTCGCCTTTGAGACTGGTACGCGCTTCATACGCTGCACCCACTTCGCTTACAAAACGCTCTACATCATCTTCATGTACAAGCGATACTGTACATCCGCCAAATCCCGCTCCGGTCATGCGTGCACCAAGTGTCCCCGGAATTCGCTGTGCTTCCTCCACCATTACGTCCAGTTCTTCACAGCTCACTTCATATAGGTAACGAAGGGATTCATGAGAAGCATTCATCAGCTTGCCGAAGGTTTCGAGATCGTTATCACGCAATGCATCCACCGATGCAAGTACACGTGCATTCTCTTCGACTACGTGCTGAGCACGCTGTCTTACTTTCTCATCCTTAATGTGATCCTGGAGCGTTACGAACTGCTCCGGCGTCAATTGTGCCAGATAGTTCAGCGCAGGCAGCTGTTCCTTCAGAATGGCAAGTGCCTGCTCGCACTGGGAGCGGCGTTCGTTGTATGCCGAGTCCACCAAACCACGGCGTTTGTTCGTGTTGCCGATGACCAATTTGTAAGCACCTGTACGGAAAGGTACCTTTTCATACTCAAGCGTGTCACACATCAGCAGGATTGCATGATCCTCGGCTCCGTTAGCTACAGCGAACTGATCCATAATGCCACAGTTGACACCAACGAACTCGTTCTCCGCCTTCTGGGACAGAAGCGCCAGCTGAACCGTATCAATATCCGTTACGCCTTCCAGCGACTGGATTGCAAATCCGGTAAGAACCTCCAGCGATGCAGAAGATGAAAGTCCTGCGCCATTCGGAATTTCCCCGTGGTACAGGAAGTCATAACCTTTGGTTACGTTTACGCCTTTACCTTGCAGTTCAACCATGACGCCGACTGGATAGTCTGTCCATTCCCCCGTTTTCTCCTTGCCAATCGAGGAAGTATGGAGTGTTCCTTCATAGGACATGTTCGTGGAAGCCAACTGCAGCTTGTCGTCCTTACGCTCCCGGATGATTAATGTAGTACCGAATTCAAGTGCTGCCGGAAGCACGTACCCACCGTTATAGTCGATGTGCTCACCGATCAGATTCACACGCCCCGGGGCATGGAATACACGGATGTCCGCTCCACTCTCTCCGTACTTCTCAATAAACTTTTGTTTCAAATCATTTATGTTCATTGCTGCTGCACCTCGCCTCGTTGTTGTGGTTTTCTTAATGTTATTATACAAGAAAGCGATACCTCTTGAAATGCAACCATGTGTGTTCCATATGGATAAATGTGACCTTTAAACATATAATGAATGGAACATCGCGTAAGGAAGGAAAGGAATGTCATTATGACTGAACCACATCTGGAAGATCCAGCAGATCATCCGATCGAAAGAACACAGGAAACTTCGGGTAAAAGCGGAGCTCTCAGTTACTCGGTTGCCTCCAATCCCGTTTATTATGAAAAAGGAGCATTGCATGTCCTCTTTGCAGGTGCAAGCCAGACACTTCCCGGTCATGCCCTGGGGCCAAAACTCTTCGATTATTATCTGTTGCATTATGTAGAGAAAGGCGCAGGTACGTTCCGTACCGAACTACATACCTACGAGTTATCCGCAGGGGATTGTTTTCTTATTCATCCAGGACAGCTTGTCAGCTATCAATCCCATTCCCGTAATCCATGGCAGTACCGTTGGATGGCCTTTACCGGCAGTCAGGCTGCGCAGCATACGGAAAAAGCGGGTTTCCGACCAGAGAAGTCTGTCTTTCATGCTGGACCGTCCATTTCGGATTGGCTGTCCGTAATGCAGAATGCTTTTGCCGAGCGAAAAGAAAGCTCTCATTTCACATCACTGGGTACGTTATATATGATTCTAGCCGAAGCACAAAATCACCTTTCTCAAGGTGCTACTTTAATTCCCGGCGAATCTTCAATCCGACGGACCGTCAAACAAATGATCCAATACATGTCTACCCAATATGCCTATCCTGTCTCCATAGAGCAGATGTCGGCCAGCCTGGGGTATAACCGGGCATACCTGTCCCGTATTTTCAAACAGGAAACCGGGCTCTCACCCGTCACATATTTGCTTAAACTGCGGATCGACAAATCAAGACAGCTACTGCGAGAACGGCCAGATCTGTCCATCGAACAGGTATCTGCCTCGGTAGGGTTGCCAGATGCCCTGTATTTCTCCAAACAGTTCAAACGATTTCATGGAGAAGCCCCAAGCCTATATCGGGAAAATATCCTGTCCAGACCACTACATCAGGGAGCACGTAGAGCCCCATCCAACAAAGGTTGATCTCCTTAACATGCTGTACCTGCATGAGGAAATGTAGAATAGAGAGAGCAAAAAGGTGCATCCTGCCATCATGGCTAAGATGCACCTTTTGAACTTTATTTATTTGGGTATTTTCATGATGTGATGAGAAATAACATTATTTATCAGCCGACTCGGGGCTAAGAATGGATTCAATGCGCTCCAGTTCTTCTGTCGAGAAATCCAACTGACTGAGTGCAGCGACATTCTCTTCAATCTGTGCAGGACGGCTCGCCCCAATTAATGCAGAAGTTACCTTGCCATTACGCAGTACCCAAGCGAGTGCAAACTGGGCCAGACTCTGGCCGCGCGATGCTGCAACCTGGTTCAGGGCACGCACTTTGCGCAACGTCTCTGGCGAGATATTGTTCTCATTCAGGAAGACAGATGGTCCCTTGGCACGTGAATCTTCCGGGATACCGTTCAGATATTTGTTAGTGAGCACACCCTGAGCCAATGGACAGAATGCGATGCTACCTGTTCCATAATCATCCAGCACATCTTGTAGCCCCTCTTCAATCCAGCGGTCCAACATCGAATACTTCGGCTGATGGATCAGCAGAGGTGTACCCAGGCCTTTGAGAATTTCCGCCGCCTGCTTCGTCTGTTCCGCAGGATAGTTGGAGATGCCTACATACAATGCTTTGCCGGAACGTACAATGTGGTCTAACGCCATCATCGTTTCTTCCAAAGGGGTTTCGGGATCATAGCGATGAGAGTAGAAAATATCTACATAATCCAGACCCATGCGCTTCAAGCTCTGATTGAGACTGGAAACAAGGTTTTTGCGGGAGCCCCATTCACCATAAGGTCCAGGCCACATATAGTACCCAGCTTTGGTGGAAATGATAAGTTCATCCCGATATGGTTTGAGATCCTGTGCCAGCACCTGACCGAATAACTGCTCTGCTGAGCCTGCCGGCGGACCATAATTATTGGCAAGATCAAAATGTGTAATGCCCAAATCAAATGAACGGGTAATCATGTTTCGGCCGTTCTCTGCGTTATTAATACCACCAAAATTATGCCATAACCCAAGTGAAATCGCTGGAAGTTTTAAACCTGAACGCCCAACGCGGTTGTATTTCATCGTTTCGTAACGTGAATCGCTGGCTACGTAGACCATCATGAATCCCTTCTTTCCCCAGGTTCCGCCTCTTGTATCCGGTATGTATGCCGGAGAATGCGGTTATTCAGACATACGTGTACGCTCCATTTTAACCAAGAAGCTGGTCCACTCTATCCATTACCTCACCGATCGGTTCTGTAATCAACAAATCAGCTTGTCGGTCGTAGGCTGTAGGTGTAGCGTTAAGCAACACGGTATGTTTTCCCTGAAAATACGTAATCAACTGAGCGGCAGGATGCACGGTAAGTGAAGTCCCTCCCACTAGCAACAGATCTGCTGAGGACAGGACGTCAACAGAGTGATATAATGTCGTCTGATCCAATTCCTCTTCATACAGTACCACATCAGGCTTGATCACACCCCCGCATGCACTGCAACGAGGAACCATATCTTTTGACTGAATAATATCATCCAGCGCATAGAACTGCTTACAGTTCATACAAACGTTTCGATGTACCGAACCATGAAGTTCAAGCACATTGCTGCTGCCTGCTTTCTGATGCAATCCGTCGATATTTTGCGTAATGACGGCCTTAAGTCTTCCTTCGTGCTCCAACCGAGCGAGCAATCGATGGCATCCATTAGGTACCGCATTAGGATGAAGCATTTTGCCCCGATAAAAATCATAAAAAATATCAGCATGTTGATCAAAAAAATGCCGGCTCAGCAGTTCTTCCGGTGGATAAGGTGAATGCTGCTCCGTCTGATACAACCCTGCGGCAGAGCGGAAGTCGGGAATTCCGCTTTCCGTTGAAGTTCCGGCCCCTCCAAAAAAAACAATGTTGGAACTTTCCTGAATCCAGGCAGCCAGTTGTTCTGTAGCGTTCATCCTCTCTCCTCCTTTTGTGAGATCAACCATGTCAGGAACCTTCAACTGATGATCTTCAGCTCATGATAGTCCCGAATAATGGCGTCTGCATCATGTAAATAGTCTTCTTCGCCTTGTGGACAGAAACCAATCATATATGAAGCTCCTGCGTTCCGTCCCATCTGCATATCCCCATTGCTGTCACCAATGACAACAGCCTCCCCAGGATGAATATGTAATTCACGGCAAGCCATCAGCGCTGATTCACCGTCGGGTTTACCCAGAGTCACCTGGTCACAACCTATAATAGATGTGAAATAGGATCGAATCCCCATCCATTCCAGATGTTCTTCCGCAGCAGTCGTGCTGTCTGAAGTAACGATTGCCATTGGAATACCGGCTTCCTGACAGCTCTGCAAAAAGGTTCTCAACCCGGGCATCGGTTCGGCAAGCTTTCGCTGCCTTATCTCACGCATGGCTACACTGGAAAGATCGCGGATCGTAGTGATCGCTTCATTCCACGGCATTCCTGCTGCATACAATTGTCCTGCCAGTAATCCGTTACTCTCATCAACTGTGCCAATGGCCAGCGGCCCCTGAAGATCATATCCAACGAGGTGACCCTCAGGGTTATGGACCGTTCCGAGAACCTGCCCACGCTCCACCGTGAATGAAGCCCCCAGATCTGTAAGTCGGGCTTGCAACTGATTCAGTAAAGACTCCGCCCAAGGACCCCATAGCTGTAGGAACTCCAGCAGTGTTCCATCCTTATCAAACAGGATGCCCCTGCACGGAACCTGTTCATCACGGACTTGAAGTATAGCCATACCTATCGCCTCCAGCATCAGATATGCTAATCAATGGATACATTCAGGCGTTGAATCTGCTGCTTACTTGATCGTATTCAGCCAGCCCAGAATTGTCTTGACCGTTTGGGACAACTGTTCCTCATCACTGACTCCAGCTTCACCATCACCACTCTGGTGACCATAATCACCAAACTGGGAGTGATTTCCACCCTCAATGGTGTAATATACTGTTCCTTCCGGCAAATACATGCGTCCATTCTGGTACTTGGTTGCATCTACAACCTCGTCCTTCGTACCGAGAATGGATAACGCAGGAATTCCCAGCGACTTCACACTTCCCTTTTCATCCGGGTAGGATGCCAGGAAGAAGATACCCTTAAATGCATCCGGATTGGCAGCTGCATAACGTGCAGCCATCGATCCACCGAGAGAGTGCCCTCCCATCACAAACTGTTCTTCAGGATAAGTGTTACGAATGTCATCTGCCAGGTTTGGCTTGAGTACCGCCAAATTGACCGGCATTTTGGCAATAATGGTATGATGTCCAGCAGCAGCCAGCTCATGAGCAAGTGGTGCATAACTTTCCGGTTTCACCAACCCACCCGGATAGAAAATAACACTCTTACCAACAGGTTTGTCTGGTACAAAATCAATCCAGTTCTCTTGTTCATTCACGGTCACATGATCCGCTGTTTCCATGGCTGTCTGAGCCATCTCCTGTGGACCATAAGGAGTGAACAATTTCCAAGCAACAAATCCACAACCAATGACAATGAGCGCCAGAAGAACGAGCAGGAATTTCCCGATGCCCCTCTTCTTGCGCCCAGTATTATACCTGTTTCTCAACTTGATCACCTTTCTTCACCCCCGCAGGTGCCGCGGCTCGCAGAAAGGGAAGCTTCGTTAGCAGGCTTCCCTTCTGCAATACATCATCGCTATTCAGCCTTGGCTCTGCGGTAAGCATCCATGTATTGTTCTGCTTTTCGGCGGACATAACTCAAGTCCCCCGTCTTCACTGCTTCCGTTGTCAAGTCAGAACCGATTCCCACAGCGACTGCGCCTCCCTTGATCCAATCACCCAGATTAGATAACGAAACCCCGCCGGTTGGCATAAAATTCGCTTGCGGCATAGGTCCCTTCATCGTTTTGATAATGGAAGGATCGTAGAGATTACCTGGGAACAACTTCACAATATCCACGCCAAGTTCCAGTGCTTGTTGTACATCGGCAATGGTCATTACTCCTGGCAGAATTGGAATGCGATACAGGTTGCAGATCTTTACAGTATCCGGATTCAGGGAAGGACCAACAACAAACTCGGCACCTGACATAATCGCAGCGCGTGCTGTTTGAGGTTCGAGTACGGTTCCAGCTCCAATAATAGCAAATTTCTCTGGGTCCTGTGTGTTCCAGTGGTAGACACGGCTTAATTTCTCAATGGCTTTAAGGGCACTTGGCACCGTCATTGTAATTTCAATGACCTTGATGCCCCCTGCGATGGCTTGCTCGGCCATAGCAATAACCTGGTCAGCGGAATCTGCACGCAGAACCGCAACAACCCCATTATCCGTTATTTTTTGCAGCAGCTGAAGCTTCTTCATTTCATTCTCTCCCTTATCAATGTGGTTGTGTATTACAAGCCTTACATTTATGAACGAAGATGAGACATATATGATTTCAGCAGCGACTAGCGCTCAACATGGGCTACGTTGTTCAGCTTGGCCTCGACCTGCTCCCACGTTGGGAGAGCCTCCCAATCACCAACAGCCTGTATAACCATGGAACCAGTCAAATTTCCAAGTCGGGTCGCCTCTTGAGGTGTATATCCTTTGATCAGACCAGACAGAAATCCTGCACAGAATCCATCCCCCGCTCCTACGGTATCCAGGACATGATCGACCTTGAAATACGGAACTTCCGTTAGGGTACCATTCACCAATACGTAGGTCAAATCAGGGCCGCCCTTCACGATACATACCGCATTCAAGGCGGATAAACGTTCAAGCACTTTTTGATCATTTTCTTCCTTGTACAGAAGCTTCATCTCGTCCAGTCCCGGTAAGAAATAATCAGCCTGCTCCGCCAAACGCAGCAAAACCGGACGTGCTTCGTCAACTGACCACAGTTTAAGACGCAGATTCGGATCAAAACTCACCTTCACGCCAGCCTGCTTAGCTATATGTATAGCAGCTTCAACAGTAGAAAGCCCTGACGGACTTATTGCTGCGGTTATGCCTGTAATGTGCAATATTTTTGCACCTGCAATATAATCCGGGTCCAAGTCTGTTGGAGTCATCGCACTTGCCGCGGATAGCTTCCTATAATAATGTACCGAGGCTTTCCCGGAAGCGTTCTCACGAATCATTAAACCTGTCGGCTCTGTGTCGCTCCAACTTGCTCGGGATACATCGACACCCTCACCACGGATTGCCTTCATGATCATGTTTCCCATCGGATCATTACCCAAGCGCCCAAACCAGCCACTAGTGTG
This sequence comes from Paenibacillus hebaui, assembly GCF_051934385.1. Taxonomy (NCBI): domain Bacteria; kingdom Bacillati; phylum Bacillota; class Bacilli; order Caryophanales; family Paenibacillaceae; genus Paenibacillus; species Paenibacillus hebaui. The sequence continues at coordinate 5,532,830 of NZ_CP196836.1, forward strand.
CCCTAAACGGGCTACGCCAATCGCCAGATTACTCTCTGCACCGCCAAATGACTTGTCTAATGTCGCCGCGTATTCGAGACCTCTTGTATCCTTTGCTGTCAGCAGACCCATGCTTTCCCCAAACGTAACAATTTCAGGGCTTTGGCTGGTATTCGTGGACATGGATTCTTCTCTCCTTATTAACAATTTCTCATCTTCTTTATCCATTGTCATCCTCTATGCAACCGTTGTCAATCCCGAAGCGTTCATTTTGTTGTCACAGCTTTGAGAAAGGATAGCGCTTTCTATTGTGAATTATATCACAATGAATAATGCACATCCATATTACCCTTATTACAGAACCACAATGCAATCGCCAAGGGTTAACAGGGAGGACAACAACATGAACAAACCGATAACCATTCATGAAAATCAGGAGTCTTTTTTTTACAACTTGCGCTTTATGCTCATTGTCTGTGTACTTGCAGGCAACGCTCTTGAACCAGTTATTACACGTTTTGCAGGAGCAGAAGCTCTGTTCCTGTGGATATATACGTTTCACATGCCACTCTTCGTATGGGTAACCGGATATTTTGCCAGACATTCACTCGAAGGAGCAGCTGGACGAAATGTGCTTAAGCAGATTGCGTTACAGTACCTTCTGTTCCAGTCCTTGTACGCGCTAACCGATTTCACCGTATTCCACACACCCCATATGCGTTTGTCTTTCTTTGCACCTTATTTACTGTTATGGTTTCTGGCGAGTCATTTCTGTTGGAGGTTATTGCTTCGTCTCACCCTCTCTTGGAAACCGATTTATCGACTACTCGGCTCCATATTGTTGGGAGTATGCGCCGGATATTTACCTCTTAATGGTTTCTGGCTGAGCTTCAGTCGGACGTTTGTATTTCTTCCTTTCTTTGTCATTGGTTATGATTATGGGGCATCCATCCGTTCTCGTTTGCTGCCCGGCTGGGGCCGTAGAATTGCCGCTACGTTGTCTGTCGCCTTGCTCGCAGGGATTGGACTGGGCGGAATCGATATTGCATCAGGTTGGTTGCTGGGCAGCATGACTTATGCAGAGCTTGGACACCATGAATGGTACGCCGGGATTTATCGACTCGGCATCTATGCACTTGAAATCGGATCAGCAGCGTTATTTCTCGCCTGGGTTCCTTCGTTAACATCCAGATTGACCGATCTGGGGAGACGCACACTTTATGTCTTTCTTTTGCATGGATTTCTCGTTCGTTTGGCTGTCTGGTCTGGGGTTTACAATTATATGGAGACCAGCTTGTATATCCCGGTGATTGTCTCCATTGCGCTAATATTTGCTGTAGCATTGGCTCATCCAGCCATCCGACATGCCTTTCGGCCTCTCATTGAGCCCGATATCTCGTACTTCCACTTCAGGTCCCAAGGAATATTTAAACGCTCAGCATCCTGGTTCCGATAAGTTAAAGCCTTCTCTTCTCATTGACATTAATTTGTTTCAGGCTGGAAAAGATGTGGTAAATAGGAATACGCGCTACAAAAAACAACTTATAATGTAAGGAGTGATTTGTAATGGCACGTCCACAGACGTCTGAACACAAAATGAGTCGCGAGGAAGCAGGCAGGTTAGGTGGCAAGGCTACCTCCAAAAATCATGATCGAAGCTTCTACCAAATGATAGGTAAAAAAGGTGGAGTGGCGACTTCAGATGCACACGATTCTCATTTTTATAAGGAGATTGGGCGCAAGGGTGGAGTAGCGACCTCCGAAACGCATAATAAGGAATTCTACCGTGAGATCGGACGCAAAGGCGGAAGCAATTAGCACATCTCCGTTCCCAGTATCAAGGATCACTTTATAGAATGCATCAAACCGAGAAGCCCAACTCCATCAAAATGGATTGAGGCTTCTTTCTATTGAATGTAGAAATATGACCACGGTTGTGATAGACTCTATAGAAAAACCGGGTTGTTCACGGGTTTAAAGCAGCAAAGAACTTCACAAACTACGGGAAGCTCGAAACCAGAGTTCTGGTTTATTTTTTTAGAGTACGGATGAAATTAAACGACAGATTCACTGCCATTTTATTTCCATTCATGTTGCTCAATATTATATATCTGGGGGGAAATACACCATGTCAGCCAAGAAGATGCGTTCCGATATGATCAAAAAAGGTTTTGACCGTGCACCGCACCGCAGTTTGCTCCGCGCAGCGGGCGTTAAAGAAGAGGATTTTGGCAAACCATTCATTGCCGTATGTAACTCTTACATCGATATCGTACCCGGCCACGTTCACCTTCAGGAATTCGGTAAAATTGTAAAAGATGCTATTCGTGAAGCCGGTGGCGTTCCATTCGAATTCAACACCATCGGAGTGGATGACGGAATTGCTATGGGACATATCGGTATGCGTTACTCATTACCAAGCCGTGACATCATCGCTGATTCCGTGGAAACGGTTGTATCTGCACACTGGTTCGACGGCATGGTATGTATCCCGAACTGTGACAAAATTACACCAGGTATGATGATGGGTGCGCTTCGCGTAAACATCCCTACCCTGTTCGTAAGTGGTGGACCGATGAAAGCCGGTCGTGACAGCAATGGTAAAGCCCTTTCCCTGACTTCCGTATTTGAAGGTGTAGGTGCTTACCAAGCAGGTAAAATCGATGATAAGAGCTTGCTTGAACTTGAACAGTTCGGCTGTCCAACATGTGGATCATGTTCTGGTATGTTTACTGCAAACTCCATGAACTGTCTGGCTGAAGCGATGGGACTGGCTATGCCGGGTAACGGAACCATCCTTGCCGTTGCTCCTGAGCGTCGTGAGTTTGTAAAACAATCCGCTACCCAATTGATGGAACTCATCAAAATGGATCTGAAACCACGTGATATCGTTACTGTAGAAGCCATCGATAACGCATTTGCACTGGATATGGCGATGGGCGGCTCTACCAATACGGTACTGCACACGCTGGCACTGGCTCATGAAGCAGGCATCGAGTATCCAATCGAACGTATCAATGAAGTAGCCAACCGCGTTCCGCATCTGGCGAAACTTGCACCTGCTTCCGATCTTCACATCGAAGACGTTCACAATGCAGGCGGCGTAAGTGCAGTTCTGAACGAATTGCTCAAGAAACCAGGCGCGATTCATGGGGACTGCATTACTGTAACGGGTAAAACGATCCGTGAGAACGTTGAAGGAAAAGAAATCCAGGATACAAATGTCATTCACCATCTGGATAACCCGCATTCCGAAAAAGGCGGCCTGGCTGTATTGTTTGGTAACCTTGCACCACAAGGCGCCATCATCAAAGTTGGTGCAGTTGATGCTTCGGTTGGCGGATACCACAAAGGCCCTGCCATCTGCTTTGACTCCCAGGAACAAGCACTCGAAGGCATTGCTAACGGCAAAGTAAAAGAAGGACATGTTGTCGTTATCCGTTATGAAGGACCAAAAGGCGGACCAGGTATGCCTGAGATGCTGGCTCCAACTTCCCAGATCGTAGGTATGGGTCTTGGTGCCAAAGTCGGTCTGATCACCGATGGACGCTTCTCTGGAGCATCCCGTGGAATCAGTATCGGACATATCTCTCCGGAAGCTGCCGAAGGCGGTCCAATTGCCTTTGTTGAAGAAGGGGACATCATCGAGCTGGATCTGAACAACCGTATCATCGAATTGCACATCAGTGACGAAGAGTTTGAACGTCGTCGCGCAGGTTGGAAAGGCTTTGAACCGAAAGTAAAAACGGGTTACTTGGCTCGTTATTCCAAACTGGTTACGAATGCAAGCAACGGTGGCGTACTGAGTATCTAATTCATGATTTCGTTATTTCATATAACGGAAACATGCGAATAAATAAAGGGTTGTGCTTCTGCCAATTTGGCGAAGCACAACCCTTTTCTTGCTTTATTTTTATTGCACATTCAGCGAAAAGCCTTTCACTCTACACGATCGCTGTCTATAGAAAGATATGATTTCAGTTTCGCTCCGGGATCAGATCTTTATCCTGCGCTATCATTTCCTCATGGGTCTGTTCTGCCGACGCTGCTACAAGTGCATGATGGCCATAACGCTCCAGCAGAACTTCTAGCGGCATGGCAATCATTTTGGGAACCAACTGTTCCGATCGCTGCTTCAAACGTTTTGTTCCTGCCGGATGAATCACACTCAGCAAAATTTTCAGATATTGTTTGGACGCAAAACTGAATGGCCCAGGAGCCAGTTCTCGAACCGTAAATCCGAATTTCTCCGGTCCCCGGTTAATCATGCTTACACCGTATATAGCCTTGGCTGAACGCAGTTCAGGCTCCATCGCGACCATACGGGCCAAATCGGGCAATTGCTGTTCCATGGCGCGGATCATGCGAATGGCCAGATGCATGCTCGAACGCGAGGTCATTCCAAGTTCGAATAGCTTTTTATTATCAAAATGAAGTTCAATAACAGGATCTCCGTTCCGGATCATGTATCCATCATTCATTTCTACCAAGGCTCCGTGATATACACGGGATCGGAAATGCAGCATCGGGTCCTCTGGTGAAGCTGTTCGAAGATGATATACCCAATGGAACAACTGTTCCCAACCCAGCCATAATGCAACAACCATCCGCTTCCATGGTGTCAGATGTGTTCGAGTTTGACTCGCACGCTCAGGTTCGCTCAACGTAGTACCTCCCATTAACGTATCGACACGCACACTTTGTAACCCCTGCCGGTGTGCTTCTTGCAATACGACTTCCAGCGCCTGAAGCATCTGTTCCGGCGCGTGTGCATCAGCGCCAAGGGTGGTCCCTCGATCATGCAGTAACATGACCTCTCCGCCCCTAAGTTTCTTCAACATTCGTTCCGTCAATTCCGCTGCACCCACATGGCTTCTCCAGTCCTCAAACATGGAGGACCACAGTATGATCCGGCGATCTTTCTTACTAAAAAAATCAAACAGATTCATAATCCCCCAGGGTGGACGATAATAACAAGTCTTCATTCCCGTCACTTGCTGAATAATCTGACCTGTTCGCTCAATCTGGTTTCGGACCGTGCGCGGTCTCATGAGCCAATTGGTTTTATGAATGTAATTATGAATTCCGATGAGATGACCTTCCTCATGTATACGTTGAATTAGATCAGGATGGTTGGCTGCGTGTTCCCCTACCACAAAAAATGTTGCCTTCGCATTATACTGATGGAGCAAATCGAGTAATCTTGGTGTGTATTTCGGATCTGGCCCGTCATCGAACGTTAAGGCAAAATCCGTCTCACTCCTCCCGCGCCTAAACACACGAAAGCCTAAAAGCCTGCTGATCAAACTCGGAATAAAGGCGTAAAAAGATGAAATGTACAGTAACCACAGTAATATGCTCTGAAGTATATTTGTCATGCAGCAAATTCCCCGCTTCTCTTGCTGAAATACCTTGCCAATACAACTAACTAAAATAAACCGCCTTTAATTTTATCACAATTCAAACTTTTCTTAAATCCTGTTTTCCCAAACACAGAGCTATCGTGTACAATTAATACAACCTAATTTTACCTTAATGACGTCTAAAGGAGCCTTGCCCATGCTACCGCTTTACAAAAAATACGGACGCACCGTCTTTGACATTGCGTTGCTCGTGTTAACTGTGTACTTTATCATGTATGGATTCAGTCGTTTATATCATTTGGCTGCGCCCGTTTTTCTTTCATTTATAGTGTATTGGATGATCGAACCTCTGGCAAGATTTCTACATCGTAAAGGGCTACCCAAAACGCTTGGAGCCGCCATTTCGGTTTTATTGTTTCTTGGAACGATTATAGCTGCCTTTTTTGGATTGGGATTGATCATCATCTCCCAAATCTCCAATCTGCAGGACAATTTCCCCTCTTATATCGAGATGGTCCAGCGTGAATTCACCAATCTGGTTTATTTCATTCAGGACAAGTCGGATGCTTTACCTGAGGGAATAACCGAGAAGGTCAACGATTATTTTGCTACACTAACCGGTTTTCTCTCTACTTGGGTGACCAGTGGGGCACAAATCGTAATCGGGTTCCTGAGTTCCTTTTCTTCTTTTATTACAAACTTCGGAATTGCGATTATTCTTGCGTTCTTTCTTAGCATTGAGATTGAATCCTGGCGCAAATTTGCCCGTGCCAAAACGCCAAAAACGTTGAAGCTGGCTCTTGAATTCATGCGTAATCATGTGTTCAAAACCATACGTTCGTATTTGAAGGCACAGCTGATTATGATGTTGATTACATTTGTATTGATTTATGCAGGATTGTTGATTCTTGGAACCTCCAATGCTTTCACCATTGCAGCAATCTGCGCTGTGTTTGATCTAGTGCCTTTACTCGGCGTTCCTGTCATATTCCTTCCGTGGATTGTCTATCTGTTCATCGTAGGGAACAGCAGTCTTGCGATTGGTCTGATTGTAGTCATGGCTGTAACCATGCTGACACGCCAGCTTCTGGAACCCAAAATATCGGGTAACTCCATCGGGGTATCTTCTGCATACTTGATGCTTTCATTTATGCTGATTTCACTCTCGGTCTTTGGCTTGGCTGGTGTTGTCCTGTCTCCGATCCTGTTGATTCTGCTCAAAGAGTTGCTACAACAAGGATACCTGCAGCAATGGATTCATTTGCCGAAAGATGAATTCGAATCATCCCCATTGGTTATGGATACTCCGGTTAGTACTGCCTCTGCCTCCAATAGGAAGAACCAGGCTCCGGTACAGGAGCCTGGTTATAGAGAGAGTCATAAGGATTCAGCCAAGTAATCCATCACTTTCCTGAAGATGGCCGTTGCTTGATGTCGGCTATCGGGAGCAACATTTTGGACCAGGACAGCCACAGCATACTTCGGTTGGTCGATAGGTCCATATCCGATAAACCATTGATGATTACGTTTCTTTCCGTGCTGCTGTACCTGCGCTGTACCTGACTTCCCTGCCACCTGCCACCGTGCATGTTGCAGGGATTTTCCTGTTCCATCACTGACTACCTTCCTCATCCAAGACAACAGCTGGTGAGCAGTAGCTGGAGAGATCTGGCCTGCTGCCGAGGGGGAATAATGCAAAGGCATCTCCAGCATCGTATCACCATCAGCATATCGGATACGCTGAACGAGTCGGGGGGCACTGACCTTTCCCTCATGCAGCAACGTAACGATCAGATTGGCAGCTTGGAGTGGTGTCACCAAGGTATCCCGCTGACCAATAGCCGTCTGAATCTTTGCCCCTTCATCCTGAATAGAAACTGACGATATTCTCACTCGTCCTGCCTGCTCATGATCGAAATGATGCAGCACTGGCATTCCGACGATCTGCTTTCCCTCCCAGCCAATAGGACGTGCCAGCCCCAAAGCATCTGCCGTACGCTCCAGTTGCTCCATACTGAGTCGGCGGGCTGTTTCAGCAAATACAATATTGCAGGACTCGGCGAATCCTTGCTCCAAATTTAATGTCCCATGACCATGCTCCTTCCAGCAGGACAGGCCATATTTTCCCCACTCGCCACCACAATGGAAAGTCTCCCCTCTGGAAACAGCATGATATTCCAATGCCGCTGCTGCAGTAACGATTTTAAATATGGAACCCGGCACTGCGCCCTGCACAGCACGGTTCGCCCAAGCAGATTGTTTGGGTTCCACATGCTGTGGGTTATAAAAAGGCCGAGATACCATGGCGCGCACATCCGCGTTGGCAACATCCAGCACAACGACCGCTCCCTCTTGCATACCCGCCTTTTCCACAATCTGCTCCATACCCCGCTGCAGATCCGCATCAATCGTCGTCTCTGCACGCAATGGATAGTGTGTGTTGGTAGGCGCAATGACGTGTGGCTGCATATGATGGATGACCTCGCCTGTTCCTGATACCGTATGTGTTACAAGGGTGGGCCCAATCCCCATCAGTAAAGGTTCTAATGTTTTCTCTAGCCCAGCTGCTCCTGACTTCATGGCAAAAGGTTGTTTCACCTCATCCTTATGACCTACATGTCTATTCAGGGATTTGGGCTTTTCAGCCAGATAACCCAGCCATTGCATCCCCGTATTGGTCTGCCCATATCGGGTCATCATAGGATATACACTTGCTCCCGTTTCCTGCAATTCACGCAGGAGGGTAACTTGAGAAGCAGTCAACGTTACAGGTTGCTGTCCACCTGCTTTCCAGAAGTGGGGTGCATTGCCCTGATTCCATTCCGCAATTAATGATTTCACATCTGTATGTAATATGGCCGCCAGTCGGTTAATTCCAGTTCCAGTTCCTGTGTCTGTCACTGTAGCATTGTCTAACTCGCCTGAATGATCTTGATGTGGAAAAAGCACTAAACCCCATTGCAGCTTCCCCGTTAACGGCTGACCCTTTCGATCCGTAAACTGCCCTCGTCCTGTATCAAGCATGACTCCTCGTTCACGCTGCAACACGGACATTTCACGAACCGTCCGCTGAAATCCTGGCATTGTACGGTTCACCTGAACCATCTGAACCCAACCCAAACGAAATATAAGTAAACTAAAAATACTTGTCAGAAGAATACATACCATATAAATGCGCCGTTTCAGTTGAACATGCATCGCTCTTCACCCTTCAACGTTTTGGCATAGTATTCTTCATTCCGATTGGGATTATCCGGTAACGCCAAGAAACCTGTCCCACAGAGGGGACAGGTTTCTCGAATAGTCAGATGAGTCTGATTTAGACCGTGAAGCGAGACAATGTCTCTTTCAATTCTGTCGACACATTCTCCAGTTTTGCAGACAAATTAACCAGTTGGTTACTGATATTTTGCTGCTCACTGCTCAAGGAAGCAACTTCCTGGGAGGTTGCCGAAGATTCTTCAGCTACTGCGCTGACATTGCTCATTGCCTCGGACAACGTTCCTTGAGATTTATTCAAATCTCCGATTGATCCGGTAACCATGCCCAGGCTCTCAACAAATGCACCCATTTGTTGTTGTACTGAAGCAAATATGACATTTGTATCTTTCACGGCATCCATCTGTTCCTTGAATAACGGATACGCTGCAGATAACTGATCAACCGTCTCATTCATTTCGGTCATAATCTTGTCGGTGATATCACCGACCATATCAATGGATTGTCTGGACTGTTCAGCCAACTGACGAACCTCATTCGCCACCACCATAAATCCGCGACCGGCAACACCCGCACGAGCTGCTTCAATCGTTGCATTTAGTGACAAGATGTTGGTCTGTTTCGTAATATTTTGCATGACATCAAGCACTTTCAGAACGGAGGACGTACTTTCTTTCAATGAATCCACCTTATTGACGAGAGCACCGATCATTTCTTCCGTCTTTTGTGTTTTGGTCATTAACTGATTCAGATGCTGTGTGCCTTTCTCACTGGACTTCTCTACATGACGGGCCGAATCACCCATCTGTTCATTGGCGGTGATCACACTCTCCATCTGGCGGGAGATATTGTCGGTCAATTCATTGCCACGCTCAGCTTCTGTTGCAAGACTGCTCGCACCCCCTGCAATTTCTTCTGTGGCTACTGCGATCTCAGAAGCGGAGACTGCTGTTTTCTTAGATGCACTGCTCAGCTCAGAAGCGGTATCAAGCACTTCCTGTGCAGAACGGTTGGTTTGCTCCACCAACTTTGTAATCTGTTCCATCATAAGATTGAATGCAGCCGATAATTGGCCAATTTCATCCTGTGATGTAAACGGTGTACGTACTTTAAGATTACCTTTCGCACCTTCCTGCATCAGGTCTTTCAAGTTGCCGAGTGGACGAGCAATGATGCGTACCATCCAGATGCCAATCGATACAGCAATACCCGCATCGACCAACGCCATCCACAGGGTCAAGGTCAGAATACCTTTTGCATCCTGGACCAGTATTGAGGTAGGGATCATCCCAACCAATTTCCAATCGGACGTATCCATCGTGCTGTATACCGCAAGCATGTCCGTAGATTTTCCATCCACCGCATACTCTGTATTCGTACTACCCGCTTTTTCGGTTAGCTCTTTGACAAATGCAAGTTCCGTATCTTTCCCAGTGCGATCTGCAATGGTTGAAGCAACCACTTTATTATCTGGAGCAATCAGTTGAAGAACAGCACCCGGTCCAAGATCAAGTGATTTGAGTTGCTGTTCCAGAACTTCCAGTTTCAATTCAATAATAAGGACATAAGACTGGGTTGTCCCCTGCAGGTTCTTCATCGAACGTGCAATTTTAAACGTTGGGGCTGATCCACTTTCCTTGATCTCTGTTGGAATCCAGCGGTATCCACCTGCTTTAACAAGTTCACTATACCAGGCTTCCTCACGGATACTGCCCATGGATGAACTATTGCTTCCAGTGCCCATAATGGACTTTGTTTCATCTGTAGGTACCAGATAAATCGCTTCCATAGATTTATTTGTAAATGCAATGTTAGACAGTTGTTTGTTGATCGAACTTGAATTCACAAACGTATCATACGCAGACAAATTCGTATCTGACATCTTTTGCAGCAAGGACTGCATTTCCGGATCAAAGAAAATCTGTGTGGACGTATCCACGAATCTCTCCAAAATAATATCCATTTTCTGCTTCGTTTGATCAATTGTCTCCTGATTTGCCCGTGATGCATTTTTCTCAATTGTACCCTTGGCTTTAGCATAGGATAATAGACCCAGACTTACTACAAAAATCATGATTCCCGCAAAAAAGATCAAGAACAGTTTAACCCCTACGGATTTAACCGGATTTGTCTTCTTCAACTGTTTTAATGAAGTTCCCCCAACGTTTTTCCAATCTCGTTTTTTCCATTGCTCTTTGATCCAACCTAGTTTGAACTTGCTACGATCCATCTTAAACGTTCTTTTGTTCGACGTGCCCTTGGTGCTTTTTACTCGTTTTTCTTTCTTCATTTTCTGAACCTTCTCGGGTTTTGTCATGTGTTCCCCACTGTCCTTCTGCTTCTTTTGAACCAATCCCATTCACCTACCAATTATTTACTTGTTAGATTTTTCTTTCTCTCCCCTATAAATATGTAGTATTCGACAGTTTTCTTCTTTCCCCTTTCATTCCCCAGAAATTTATTACAACTTTTTTCCTATTTTTCTATAAAAAAAAGACCCCCATATGCCGATAGACGGAGGCCTAAAATGTAAATTTTATAACACTTTTTTGTTAAATGATAACATTATATTGTTAATGACATAGGTATTTGAACCTATTTCTTTTTTCTCATCATGTCAAAATAGGAAACGGGTTGATCCACCTTCATTTTGATACGTTGCAACGGGTGACGGGCAGCATCCAATACATTGCCTTCCTCATCCTGTAATTCTCCTACAACCTGTTTGAAAAAGTGGCCTCCCGGACCGAAAAATTCGATCTCCTGTCCTGGTTTGAAATGATTGCGTTGTTGAATGGTCGCCATTCCTGTATCCGCATCATAATCCATAACCAATCCGGCAAAGTCAAAAGGTACCGCTTTTTCTTCCGGTTCATAGATGTGATCTTCATGATCTGGTGTGTCATAGAAAAACCCGGTATTCAGCGGACGATTCGCCGCCTTGTTCATTTCTTCCACCCATTCAGGCTTCAATACGTAGTTTTCCGGGTCAGCCATGTAAGCGTCAATGGCTTGGCGGTATACATTAACCACGGTTGCCACATAATGAATCGACTTCATGCGCCCTTCAATTTTGAAACTATCCACACCTACATCAATCAACTCGGGAATATGACCGATCATGCACAGATCCTTGGATCCCATGGAAAACGAATTGTCCTGCTCTTGGAACAGGGGTAACTGATTCTCTCCCAGCTTAAATGGCACAGGTGCCTGCATCTGCATATCTTCTTCGCTGACCCAGACTGTATCTTCTCTGGCATCCTCGAATAGATCATACTTCCAGCGACACGACTGGCAACAGCCACCACGGTTGGAATCCCGATCCGTAAAATGATTGGACAATACACAGCGTCCAGAATACGAAGAACACATGGCCCCGTGAATAAAGGCTTCGATTTCGATATCTACATTCGCCTTAATTTCCTCAATCTCTTCAAAGCTAGTCTCACGCCCGAGTACGACACGGGGAAGACCTTCTTCTTTCCAAAACTTCACAGCTTGCCAGTTAAGTGTTGACTGTTGTGTGCTCAAATGTACTTCCAACCCCGGGACAGCACGCTGAGCTACTTCAATAATCGCTGGATCGGCTACGATAATAGCTGCGATTCCTGCATCATAGAGGTTTTGCAAATAGGCTTGAATACCTTCAACATCTTCATTATGAGCGTAAATATTGGTCGCCACAAAGACCTTGGCACCATATTTTTTGGCAAATTCCACACCTTCACGCATTTCTTCAAAGCTGAAGTTATCTGCGTTGGAACGGAGTCCGTATGCTTGTCCGCCGATATACACGGCATCTGCACCGTAATGGATCGCAAATTTAAGTTTTTCCAAATTACCCGCCGGAGCTAACAGCTCCGGTTTGTCCAGACGGTTACGTTTACCCGAGAACTTTCGCTGTACCGCCACTGTTTCCATTCTGTTCACCTCGTCTATTAATACACTTGTTCTTTGTAGAAAAATCCGAACGACAATTCCCGTTCAGGGTCCTGTAATTCCCGGACCTCATCCAGCCACTCTTCCGAGAAAGCATAGGCATCCGCATCAGCCAAATAAAGGTCTATAGCTGTCCGATAGGCACGCACAACAGCTTCATTGTAGGCAAGTGATTTTAACATGCCTTCAATCTTGAAACTATGCACTCCTGCCTCCATCAACAGATGAAGGTCCTCGAGGATACATATGTCCTCTGAACTCATAATGTGAGTTCCGTTGATGTCTTCATATATCGGGAATTTCTCATCCCGGCGTTCAGCTTCGATCAGGAACAATCCACGTTCTTTGCCCAGATGTCCATCCACTGGTCGCCCCTGATGAGCCATATAACTTTGCACCAGACTTCGTTTGGAATGATAAATATTCGTCATACCATGCACCTGAACCTGAGCCTCTACCTTCAGAAAAGGAACCATCTCCGTGAGCTCATCCATATTCAACTCTCGGGCCAAAACGACACGACTCGCGCCTTTGGTTCCCCAGTAGTTAGCCGTTGCATAGTTGGTCGAGGTCATCTCTGCGTTCCAGTGTAACTGGATATGTGGAGCATACTCCTTAATCGCAGCGAGCACAGATGGATCATTATACTCCACTCCATGAACAGCGATTTTCCCCAGTGCCTGAACGTACTCAGGCAATTCTTTCAGCAACTCGTTGGACATCAGATTAGTCATGGAAACATAGACACGAGCTTGATGCTTGGCTGCAATGGCAGCTACCTCCGCTGTCTCTTCCAGACTGAAGCTTCCTGGAAGACGCATGCCAAAGCGGTCATCTCCAATTAACAAAGCATCTGCTCCAGCCTGGAGCAACACTTCTGCCTCTTTCACATTCGCTGCTGTAACGAGCAGTTCATGTTTCTTACTCATATAATCCCCTCCGCTTATTGCGCAGCCTTACTTTTGGCTATATTTTGCTGATGTTCCTTATACGTTTTGGCAAACAGATGTCCAGACGAACCATCCTTCTTCGTAACATAGAACAAATAATCCGAAGCTTTCGGATTCAAGGCCGCCTCAATGGACGGAAGACTTGGACTTGCAATCGGCCCTGGTGGCAAGCCTTTATTCAGGTACGTATTATAGGGACTTTGCACCTTCAGATCCTTGAAAAACAATCGCTCCTTCGGCTTGTCGAGCAGATATTGCACGGTAGCATCGATCTCCAGCTTCATATCCTGATTGATCCGATTGTAGATCACACCTGCAACCAGAGCACGTTCCTCATCCACTACCACTTCTTTCTCCACCAATGATGCAATGGTCAGCAACTCATGCAGTGAAAGGTTCTTTTCTTGGAGCTTGGCTTCCAAATCAGGAATGGAATTGATCTTGGTCTGAAACTCTTCAAGCATCCGCTGCATGACATCATGCGTGGAACTTCCTTTTTTCAGCTCATACGTCTCCGGGAATAGATACCCTTCCAATACGTAGCGAAGTTCTTCATCCACTGGGATATCCTTAATGATATCCAGATCGAAGGCCGAAGGATCATTGGCCAGCTTGATGAATTCATCCCGATCTACAACATGCTCATAAGAAAGCTTACCCGCCATTTGCAGAACGGTATAACCTTCGGGAATCGTAAACTTGACCATGGCTTCAGGCATAACCTCGCCACTACTCAGCTTGCTAACAATCTCATCATATGTCACGCCAGGATTCATAGAATATGTACCCGCCATGAAATTAGAACCTAGTTTTTTCCACTTTAAATATGCTTTAAAGGTTAACCCGCTTCGAATGAGACCTTCTTGTTGAAGTTGATCTGCAATGTGGGAAGTTCCTGATCCACTCTTGATTTCAAACACTACTGGTTCTGTTGAAGCTTCCACCGGACGCATCATGCTCCAGGCGTATGCACCTGCTCCTCCGGCAGCAATCACAATCACAAGCAGGATGACTAGTATCGCTTTTCCTTTCAAAAAAGACACAACTCCTTTACACAACCAAAAAGAGCGGACTTCTCCGCCCTTCCGGTTTCTTCAATTTGAAGCTGATCAATCTTCATCAATGGGAAGTGTACATTCATCATATAGTTCAGAAATGTTCTCCCACTCATCATCATCGTCTATCGTAACCAACTCTGGCATGATCTGGCCTTCACTTCCAGGTAAAACCCGTAGAAGTTCAACCTCGTCGTAAGGACGCAGTGAACTGCGGAGAACCGCATACTGCTGACCTTTCACTTCGAATTCAGCCAGCAAATCATAGGGTTTCGATTTACCGTTCTCTTCTTCGAGTTCGACATGAGCACCAAAAGCCAGACGCAACGATTCTGTCCATTTCAGGTCTTCGCGGCTGTATTCGGTCATTTAGTTTGTTTCCTCTTCATCTTCATCTTCTTCAGCAAGAAATGTATTAAACGTCTCCTCGACGATATCCCACTCGGCATCATCTTGGATGACGAAAAGTTTAATATCGTCGTCCTCTTCTTCGTAACGGAAAGCATACACATCCGTTTCGCCATCTTCAGGCTCAACCGGAGCAACCATCATGTACTTGGCCTCCGAACCATCCACTTCAAACTTCATGATGACTTCAAATTCCTCTTCATTACCCTCGTCATCCGCAATGTAAATAATCTCAGCTTCTTCTTCCATACCCAGTTGATCTTCAGCCATTGTTGATTCCCCCTCACCTTTTACTATTGGCGTCCAAATAATTTTGCAAAATCAAGCTTGCGGCCAATTTGTCCACAACCTGTTTGCGTTTTTTCCGGCTGACATCCGCTTCAAGCAACGTTCGTTCTGCTGCTATGGTTGTCAGCCGTTCATCCCAAAGGTGAACAGGTAAATTCAGTTCGCCCCGCAGGCGTTCGGCAAAAGCGATGCATATTTCACCGCGCGGCCCTACGGTGCCGTTCATGTTTTTGGGAAGTCCGACAACAATCTCGCTGATCTCATGCTCACGCACAAGCTCGGCAATCCGAGCGAACTCACCTTCATCCCGGCGGCGTTCAAGTACTTCCAATCCCTGGGCAGTCCAACCGAAGGCGTCACTAGCAGCAACCCCGATTCTTCGATCCCCATAGTCCAAGCCTAATATTTTCATCCATGCTCTCCCATCCTCAAGCCTGCTCAGGTCGATTGTAATCTCCTTCTCAAGCTTCAGGCTGTCTTCTGTCGGTTCATTTTTCCCGCTGTCTGCATGGCTGCAACACAGCGGAAGCGATGTACGTTACCGGTGATTGGCCAGATAAGAACGAACAAGCTCTTCAATCAGCTCATCGCGTTCCTTTTTACGGACCAGACTGCGTGCATTGTTGTGACGAGGAATGTATGCGGGGTCTCCAGAAATCAGATACCCAACAATCTGGTTAATAGGATTATACTCCTTATCCACCAGTGCATCATATACCGTGAGAAGAATCTCTTTGGAGGATGCTTCCTGCTCGTCACCTTTCACATTAAATTTAACCGTCTTATCCATGGAGTCCATTGATGACACCTCGCTCCTGCATAAACATGGGGACCATGTCCTGCCGAATTGATTTCTGCTTATATAATAACATATTCTGACTGCCACAAGTAAACAAAGGATAAGCCAATTGTGTTTTTTACTTGTACTTTACTGGCTTCGGCATGTTGCATCATTCGATTCCACTCACTCTCGGGTACAAAAGTTGGACAGGAAGAAGCTTCCCGATCCAACCAACGTATAAGACGAACAGAACCATTTCAAGCTATATCCTGGCGTTTAAAAGCCGCTCATTGGATCTATGCATTATGCCCACTAACCAGCGAAACCGCCAGTTTCAGCGCTTCATCCAGCTTGGTTGCATCCTTGCCTCCAGCTTGCGCCATGTCTGGGCGTCCGCCACCGCCACCGCCACATACTGCTGCGACTTCCTTGACGATATTACCTGCGTGCAGTCCTTGTTTCACCTGTTCAGCCGGGACAGCTACAACGAAATTCACTTTGCCATCGGCTGGAGCACCCAATACGAGTACCGCGTCAGGCAATTTGAGTTTCAACTCATCTGCCACAGTGCGAAGTGCGTCCATGTTCGGAGCATCTACACGTGCTGCCAGCAATTGTGTGTTTCCTGCTTGTACCACTTGATCTGTCAATGCGCCTGCTTCCATTGCACTCAGCTTGCTTTGCAGGGATTCGGTCTCTCTGGCTGCTTCTTTCAGCTGTTGGTTCAGACCTTCAATCCGTTTAGGCACATCAGCCACATTCGCTTTAAGTAGCGACGCTGATTGCTTGAGCAGGTCCAACTGGCTTTCCACATACAGATACGCACCGCGGCCAGTTACAGCTTCGATCCGACGTACACCGGAGCCGATTCCGCTCTCGCTCACCAGTTTGAAGATTCCGATCTCTGAAGTATTGTTTACGTGACAGCCGCCACAAAGTTCCAAACTATAGTCTCCGACTTGTACCACACGTACAATATCTCCATATTTTTCACCAAATAGTGCCATTGCACCCATTTCTTTGGCTTCATCAATGGCTTTCAGCTCGATGTTCACATTCAGACGATTCCAGATCTGTTTGTTCACCTGACGTTCGATTTCTGTTAATTCTTCCGGCGTAATGCTGCCGAAGTGAGAAAAGTCAAACCGCAAACGCTGTGGCTCTACGAGCGATCCCGCCTGGTTAACGTGAGTGCCGAGCACATCTTTGAGTGCTTTGTGTAGCAAGTGGGTTGCCGTATGGTTTTTGATAATATCGCCACGTTTGGCTGCATCTACTTCCGCTTTAATCACTTCACCTACACGCAGTTCACCAGACTCTACCGTCACCAGATGTACATGTTGTCCGAGTGGGGCTTTAAACAAGCCTTGTACTTTGGCCGTCACACTGCCTCCACGCAGCAAGCCCTGGTCACTTACCTGACCGCCACTTTCCGCATAGAACGGAGTTTTATCCAGAACAACCTGACACGTCTGTCCTTCGCCTACAGCGTCTACAAGGGAGTCACCGGCAACGATGGCCACCACTTTTGCTTCCGTCAACAGGTCAGTATATCCAACAAACTCACTTTTAACCTCCAGATCAGCAAGTGGTCCGCCTTGAACCTTCATGCTTTCGTTCTCTTGACGCCCAGCACGTCCAAGCTCACGTTGTTTCTGCATAGAAGCATCGAAACCTTCACGATCGACAGTTAGACCATGCTCCGCGGCATAATCTTCGGTCAAGTCAAACGGGAAACCATACGTATCATACAGCTTGAATGCCTCAGGTCCGCTAATAACGGAGCGTCCTTCAGATTTGGCTGCGCCGCTGATGTCAGCCAAAATAGCCAAGCCATCCGTAAGTGTTTCGTGGAAACGTTCTTCCTCGGTTTTAATCACTTTAGCGATAAACTCCTGTTTGTCCACCACTTCCGGGTAGTACATGCCCATAACTTCACCAACCGTAGTTGTCAGTTCATACAGGAATGGACGGTCAAGTCCAAGCACTTTTCCATAACGAACCGCACGACGGAGCAGGCGGCGGATAACATATCCACGTCCTTCATTACTTGGCAGAACACCGTCACCTACTGCAAAGGCAACGGTACGAATGTGATCGGCAATGACTTTCAGCGCCACATCAATCTCGACGCTGTCGTTATATTTCACACCCGCAAGAGCGGCTGTTCTCTGAATCATCGGTTGGAACAGGTCTGTGTCGAAGTTGGAATCCACATTTTGCAGAATGGAAGCAAAACGCTCCAAACCAGCACCTGTATCAATATTTTTGTTAGGAAGCGGTGTGTAGCTACCGTCCTTGTTATGGTTGAACTGGGAGAATACCAGATTCCATACTTCCAGATAACGTTCGTTTTCGCCACCCGGGTACATCTCGGGATCACTCATGTCGTTTCCGTAAGCTTCGCCGCGGTCATAGAAGATCTCAGTACAAGGTCCACATGGGCCTTCGCCGATATCCCAGAAGTTCTCATCCAATTTAATGATACGCTCAGCAGGCAAACCTACTTTTTCGTTCCACAGTTTGAAGGCCTCTTCGTCTTCAGGGTATACCGTTACAGACAGACGTTCCGGATCAAAACCAATCCATTCTTTACTTGTAAGAAATTCCCATGCCCAAGTAACCGTCTCTTCCTTGAAGTAGTCTCCAATGGAGAAGTTGCCGAGCATTTCGAAGAACGTATGGTGACGACGCGTTTTGCCGACATTTTCGATATCGTTCGTACGGATACACTTCTGGGAGTTCGCAAGACGCGGGTTCTCCGGCTTCTCACGTCCGTCAAAATAGGCTTTGAGCGGTGCCATACCCGCATTGATCCACAGAAGAGAAGGATCATTGTGAGGTACGAGCGATGCGCTCGGCTCGATTTTGTGACCTTTACTTGCAAAAAATTCTATCCATTTGGACCGGATTTCACTGGCTTTCATACTGGATGCCCCCAATTAAATTTATAATAGTCCGTTGCGTATTCGCTCCGGTTGGTTAACATTGCTTTTGTAAAAATAAACACAAAAAACGCCCCTGATTAATCAGGGACGATGTTATCGCGGTACCACCCTGGTTATTGCTGTTCATCCCTTGCTGCCAAGATAAACAAACAATCTCCTCGTTGATGCGAAATAACGGTCGCTCCCGGCAGGGTTGTCCTGCACTCCGAAATTAGCTTTCCACCGCTTCAACTTTCAAGACTCTTCCAGCCATCGGTTCAGATTAATGCTGATCCGAAGAAGTCTATTCTCTGAGAAAAGGAACCTCGGTGTACTTTATTTCATCATCGATTTCATGTACTAGATATACCCTCTTATTATATCGGTATGCCAAGCGAGTGTCAACGCGACCTCTCGGGAGATCATGAGGCTTGGTCAGTCAATTCGTCGTTTAATGTAATAGGCGAAAAAGTGCTGCACAATTACCTTCAGAACTGCAAAGACCGGCACCGCCAGAATGAGACCCACAATGCCTGCCAGTTCGCCCCCAACGAGCAAAGCAAAAATAATCGACAAGGGATGCAGATGCAATGTCCGTCCCACCACTTGTGGAGAGATAACGTTGCTCTCCAGCACCTGGCATAACGTATTGACGATGACGACAAGCAGTACCATTTTGAATGATACCGTCGATGCCATCACCACGGCCGGAGCCGCGCCAAGAAACGGGCCCAGATAAGGCACGATGTTAAATACAGCGACAATGCTCGCGAGCAGCAATGCATAAGGCATATCAATGACGATGTAACCGATATAGGCAAAGATACCTACGATTACACAAACAATAAATTGTCCGCGAATGTAGTTTCCCAGAGCCGTGTCGATCTCTTTCATCACCGAAACAATGGCCTTTCGGCGTGAACGCGGAAGGTACGCCACAACGGTGCGTTCAAACACCTCAAAGTCTTTTAACATATAGAAAATGAGAAACGGCACAATAAACACGTTAAACAGCACATTAATCGTTGCCCCAATGTTATCCATAAGCACTGTAATGCCTTGAGTAAGCCGATCCTCCATCTGAAAAAACCAGCTATTCATGCCTGTGCGCACACTAGGCGGCATTAATTTGTGATCCATATTGTTCATCAAGCTCTGGGCACGCATCGACAGCTCCGGCATATGCTCGTTGAGTTCATCCAGCTGTTCAATCAACACCGGAATCACATTCATCAGAATAACACCGATACAGGTCAGGAAAAAAGCATAGATGAGCAACACAGCAATGGTGCGCGGTACCTTGCGCCCTCCCAGCATGCTGACGATCGGATTGAGTACATAAGATATGATGAGGGCTACGATAAAAGGGGCCAACACGGTTTTCAGGAAACCATATATGTGAAGCAGTAACGGCCGCAGCAGCCAGATAAAATACATGATAATCAATCCAAGTAGCAGCCAGATGGCGTAACGGAACAGCTTGTTTTTGGTTAATTGCTCCACTTGCATCTCTCCCCTTTGGACTGGCTCTGAGAGTCAGTATATGTAGGGAAGGGAATATTTATTAACAAAGAGTAGAAGTGGAAATTTAACAAATAAAAAACGCCACCTTCATCATGGAAGGCGGCGCATCTTGTGACCCGGGCAAGCATATAATCATACATGTCCACTGGACCAGTATGTAACCGCATCTATATACATCTGTCAACATACAGCGACAGCGTCCGATGACAACAATTGTCATAAAACCGCATATAGAGGAAGTTGTACTGCTTTTTAAGAAGAAGCATGAAGAGGAGGGAAGTCTTGGGGCATCTCGTCTCCGAAAAACAGATCATCCAGAGAGCTCAGCGTACCGTCTTCTTCCACCTGATATACAGACATTTTCTCACCGTTCACCGTTAATTCAATAAAGCATCCCCAGCAATAAAACTGATGGGAACCAATTTTCCCGATATCTTTGGAACTACAATTTGGACATTTCATATTCATTCACCTATCCATTAACAGAATGAATGGCATTTTCCAAGCGTTGTTCACTCAGCGACGGCACCATAATGGCACTTTCCCCGATGGACATATCGCTTGTACATGGCAGCCATTTACGGCCCTCGATCAGATCGGACACAAAACCGTCCGTAATTTCAATCCCTATTATTGTATTTCCCAACTCTTGGTCAAAATAAACATCGGAGACACGTCCAAGCAGCAAACCTTCTTCGGTGAGCACGGACATCTCCTTCAATTTCGACCGACCGAGGAGGTACGTGTATTTTATGTCGTCGGCTCCCGTCTTGCGGACAGCCTGTTGATTACGGATCATGACGGCATCCTCGCCGTAGGCAACGATATCTTGCCACTGCACGATTTTGACATGATTGGTAAACAGGCCTTTATTCTCAAGCTCAATGCCTTCAATCTCCCAATCATCATTCACAATGAAATCCTGGATTTTACCGACCTGCTTCCCGTCCTCCACATCAAAAACGGCAAGTCCGATCATTTCCTGAAGCTTCATCGCTGGGTCCCCCTCATCTTCTTATCATTAAATAGGCGCGGCGCTATTGCTAGGTATGCCCAATGTTGATGAGTGGCAATCAGACGCCGATCATCAAAACCGCTTCTATCCAACCGATGAAATGGAACTTCTTCCCTCCTTCTGTTCCATGTGTAAAGAGCCCCTCAGGGTCTATTACGCAGTCGCCCAAGAATGGTTCCAATTTTTTCGGCGGTTATCATGATTTCTTCCATAGTATTACCCAATCCCCAGCTAAATCGAATCGCAGAGTGCAAAAATGTCTCCGACAACTTCATTGCTTTGAGCACATGAGATACTTCAAGTGAACCGGAAGTACAGGCCGAACCGCTTGCAACAGCGATTCCTTCCATATCCAGATTCATTAACATCGTTTCTGTAGACACTGCTGGAAAGCTGATATTCAGGATGTTTGGCAGCGTATGTTGAGGGTGTCCATTCACATGAAAGTGCTCCGTCCCCACATGAATTTCAAGCTGTTCTAACAAAAGCTTCCTTAATTCCAGATCATGCTGACGATGCGTCTCTGCTTGTTCTGATGCGATTTTGAGGGCCTCAGCGAATCCGACAATTCCCGCTATATTTTCCGTACCTGCGCGCCGCTGACGCTCCTGCAGCCCACCATGCGCTCTTGCCTCCAGTACAACACCACGCCGTACATAGAGTGCACCCATGCCCTGAGGTCCATTGATTTTATGGGCAGAAAAGCTGATCAGATCCACAGGCAGTTCCTTACAGGAAATGTTCTGGCTGCCAAGAGCCTGAACCGCATCCGTATGGAACAGAATATCATGCTGACGGGCAAGCTCACCCACCTCGTGTATAGGCTGAATAGTGCCCACTTCATTATTGGCAAACATCATGGTGATCAGCACCGTATCCGGTCGAATGGCCTCTCGCAGCTCATCCAGACTTATCCGTCCATATTCGTCGACAGGCAAATAGGTCACTTCATAGCCTTGACGCTCCAACTCCTGGCAGGTGTGAAGTACGGCATGATGTTCTATGGCAGTTGTAATGACATGTCTTCCTTTGTCTTGTCTCGTTGTGACTGCACCAAAGATCGCCAGATTATCACTTTCCGTACCTCCTCCGGTGAACACCAGTTCATCCGGGAAACAGCCCAAAGACACCGCAATGACATCTCTTGCTCCGCTAACAGTCCGTTTGGCCTCACGCCCAAAGGCATGAATACTTGATGCATTGCCATATTGTCCTGTCATTACTTTCATCATCGCTTCTGCGACTTGCGGATGCATAGGTGTCGATGCGGCGTGGTCCAAATAAATTCTTTGCATTTTTTCACCTCGTTATATGTTTGACTTCTATCTTTTCATGATGTGTAATTGAAAATTTAAACCAATGCTATTGTGTCGCATCTTCGTGTATAATGTTTAGTATCCATTCAAAAAGGGGTGTACGGCATGAGTGATGAGGTTCTCAGTCAAATTCTGAATCAGCTTCAACAGATGGACAAGCGTTTCGACAGCATCGATGGACGTCTTGAAAAGATCGAAGACAGGCTTGATAACATCGAGAAACAAACCAAAAATATACCACTACTCCAACAGGCTGTTCTGGAGACATTGGAAATCACCAAACGTTTTGAGTCTTCACAAATCACTTTTGAACGTAAAGTGACAGCCGAATTGAATACCCATCAGCACAGCATTGATATTTTGAATCGCCGTCAATTGCGTATGGAAGCTGATATAGAAACGCTAAAAAGTCGCTAGGCTCATAAGGTAACCCATTAAGTTCCATTTGACCACCTTGTGAATCTGTGACTTTGAATACATAGGCATAAAGAATTTAATTTATCTGCAGAAAATAATTAGAACGACGAAGTATTTATGGTATTGGCATGTCTAAAGCCCCCAAGTTGGGGGCTTTAGTGTGTCTTCTGTGATGCGAAGCAACTATGATTTTTAAATATAGAACATGTAGCTATCTTTTTTGTCCTGATCCTGAAAAGTAATCAGATCTTTCAACGTTGTTGAATCCAGCACATCTGCAATACCGTCACGGATACGCAACCACAGGTCGCGCTTCGCCGGATCATCTTCCTCCGTGAAGTCTACTGGAGAGATTGGCCCTTCCAGTACACGGATTACATCGCCTGCAGTCATCGTTGCAGGATCGCCTGCGAGAATGTAACCGCCGTATGCACCTCTAATGCTCTTGACCAGTCCTGCATTGCGCAGCGGAGCGATCAATTGCTCCAGGTAATGCTCCGAGAGCTGGTTGCGCTCGGCAATGCTTTTAAGTGATGTAGGGCCTTCGCCTGTTCTGGCAGCCAGCTCCATCATGATTGTGAGACCGTAACGGCCTTTTGTCGATATTTTCAAAGGAGTCACCTCTTTCAATTTTCAGAAAACGATTGGAAACTTTGTTATGTTCATCATGTGGTCCATGACCGTCTGTTCCACGATCCGCCCCAGCGGAGAATCATAGAATCCGGCCTCCAACTTCTAATCCTCCGTATTCCGATCATAACCCTCAAGTAATGTTAACATATCTGTATGCTTTATGGAAAAGAAAGATTGACGATATTCCAAAATGTGCGTCTGTGGTGGACACTATCCAAAGTTGGCCGGGTGTATCGTATCTTGAGTCCGGTTATGCTAGAATAAGAAACGAAACACATTTATATATAGAAATGGTGATAACGATGTCCAAAACAATTGAAAATACACGGGTCGTCGTTGGCATGTCCGGGGGTGTCGATTCTTCTGTTACCGCATTGCTGCTGAAAGAGCAGGGTTACGATGTCATCGGCATTTTCATGAAAAACTGGGATGACACCGACGAGTTCGGCCACTGTACCGCTGAAGAAGATTCAGAGGATGTACGCCGCGTTTGTGAACAGATCGGCATTCCTTACTACACTGTCAACTTCGAGAAAGAGTACTTTGATAAAGTATTTACCTATTTCCTTGATGAATATAAGTCGGGTCGCACACCAAATCCGGATGTCATGTGTAATCGTGAGATCAAATTCGGTGAATTCCTGAACAAGGCCATGGATCTCGGCGCAGATTATGTAGCTACAGGACACTATGCTCGTCTGATTGAAGAAGATGGTACGTTCAAGCTGCTGCGTGGTGTGGATAGCAATAAGGACCAAACCTATTTCCTTAATGCACTCAATCAAAACCAGCTGTCCAAAGCCATGTTCCCGATTGGTCACCTGCCCAAACCGGAAGTACGCAAAATTGCAGAAGCAGCTGGCTTGTACACCGCTAAGAAAAAAGACAGTACAGGTGTCTGCTTCATCGGTGAACGTAACTTTAAAGAGTTCCTGAGTAACTATCTGCCCGCCAAAGGCGGAGACATGGTTGACATCGCGACTGGTGAGGTCAAAGGCCGTCATGATGGTCTGATGTACTACACACTTGGACAACGTCAAGGTCTTGGCATTGGTGGTTCCGGCAATGGTGAACCCTGGTTCGTTGCAGACAAGGATCTGGAGAAAAATCAGCTACTTGTCGTTCAGGGCGATGCCCATGCGAGCCTGTACTCCACAGGTCTAACCGCAACGGGTGTGAACTGGATCGCTGGTGCAGAGCACATACCTAATGTTCCCTTCCGTTGTATGGCCAAGTTCCGCTATCGTCAGCCGGATCAAGGCGTTACACTGACCTGGCAGGAAGATGGCAGTGTGGATGTACAATTTGACCAGCAGCAAAAAGCCATTACGCCTGGACAAGCCGTTGTGTTTTATGACGGAGAGGTCTGCCTGGGTGGGGGTACGATAGATCAGGTGCAAAAAGTACCTGTACCCGCAATGCAATGAGTAGCAGATCTATTAAACGATGGATCATATGAATACCTTGTAATCCTATTAAAAAAGCCGTCTTTCATGTATACCATGAAGGATGGCTTTTTTCCTGCTTTTCTTTGCAAAAAAAATAAAATTAATTCGTTATGCAGTCAACAAAACTCCTACCAAGGAGACCAGCACCCCAACTACAACCGAACTGACCCCATAGAGTGCCGCTCTGGCGTATCGTTGCTGACCCATAAGTCCTAACGTTTCATAGCCAAAGGTGGAAAATGTGGTGTACGCACCGCAGAATCCGGTTCCCCAGATGACCCAGGTCCCGTCAGAGATCATTGCAGCTTGATGCCATCCATATAACAACCCGAGCAGCATAGAACCACTAATGTTGATGATCCATGTTCCCCACGGAAAAGCCGTTCCGAGCACGCCAGAGACCCTTTTACCCAAACTATAACGCAGTACCGCGCCCAGCGCACCTGCCAAACCAATCCATAGAATCATCATGAGGCATCACCCTCTTGTCTTCGTGCTCCCAACATACGCTGTCCAAAGCTGATTCCCAGCGCACAGAGCAACAAGCCTGCCAACAGACTTACGAGCATATAAATAGCGGCCTTGACCCATTCTCCCCCTTCGGATAAACGAACAATATCCAGTGTAAACGTGGAAAATGTCGTGAATGCGCCAGTAAACCCCGTACCAATCGCAAGTCGAAGTTGTGATGTTATTTTACCTGGAACAGCAACAGTAAAGAACCAACCCAAAAAAAGGCTACCAATCGCATTGATCAGCAGCACTGCCCAAGGAAAGCCTACATTGGCAGCTGGTATCCCTAACTGTATAGTATAACGGGTCAAGGTGCCGAGAAGTCCGCCCGCCCCTATATATATCATCTCTTTCATATTGTGTGCATCTCCCGAGTGATCTATCTGATCTTACAATTCCCTGCGCCGCTGTTGATTCAGCCTGATCTTCGATTCATTGCCTTGCTCCGTGGCCTCATAGAATATTCTCCGTGAAAGCTGTTTTGGCAAATATTCCTGCTTCACGTAATGCCCGGGATAGTTATGTGGATATTGATAGCCCCCATGTCCAAGCTTCACGGCACCTGAATAATGCGTATCTCTCAGATGAAGCGGAACTTCTGCCGATTTCACCTCATCAATGGCGTTCATGGCTTTGGAAATGGCGGTGTAAACCGCATTGGATTTCGGACTTTCGACTGCGAACAAAATCGCTTGTGCAATGTTCAGCTTGGCTTCAGGCCAGCCGTTATTCCGGTACGCATCAAGCGCCCCAATTGCCTGGGTCATGGCTTGCGGGTTCGCAAGTCCAATGTCTTCACTGCTCGCTGCAATCAGACGACGAATAAAGGTCATCGGGTCCATACCTAGCTTCTCCACCGCGTACAGAAACCAGAACAGGGCCGCATCACTGGAACCCCGAATACTTTTGTGAAATGCAGACAGCACATCATACTGTGTTGATTCATCCGCCTTCACAATGGGTCGCCGTATAGACTCTTCAGCTACATCAAGCGTAATATGAATAGATCCATCCTTCTCCGGTGGCGTGGT
Organism: Paenibacillus hebaui; assembly: GCF_051934385.1. Taxonomy (NCBI): domain Bacteria; kingdom Bacillati; phylum Bacillota; class Bacilli; order Caryophanales; family Paenibacillaceae; genus Paenibacillus; species Paenibacillus hebaui. The sequence goes on from NZ_CP196836.1 coordinate 5,559,639, forward strand.
CAACGCAGCTAGTTCAAGTGCGTTAAGTGCACGCCGAATATCCCCGTTGGCCATCGTGGCAATGTGCTCAAGCGCCTCATCGTCTGCCTGCAACTCCATAAATCCAAGCCCTTTGTCAGTATCGCTCAATGCTCTGCGCATCGCAATAAGGGAATGCTCTTTGTTCAAAGATTCCAGCTGGAACAGGGTGGAACGACTCATCAGGGCCCCATTCACATAATGAAAAGGATTCTCTGTTGTCGCGCCGATAAAAATAATCGTGCCCTTCTCAACAGCAGGTAACAACGCATCCTGACGTGAACTGTTAAACCGGTGTACCTCGTCGAGAAACAAGATTGTTTTGGTGCCATATAACTGCTTGTTCGTTTGCGCCTGCTCGATGACTTCACGTACATCCTTAACGGAAGCTTCCACTGCATTCAGGCGAACGAACTGTCCTTGGGTTTGCTGGGAAATGATATGAGCAAGTGTTGTTTTGCCACATCCGGGAGGGCCGTATAACAGAATGGACGAAATCTGGTCTGCCTCGATCGCACGCCGAAGCAATTTCCCCGGTCCAATAATGTGTTCCTGTCCAATATATTCATCCAGATGCTCTGGCCGCATGCGGTCCGCGAGCAGTCTTGCTTGTGGTTTAGAATCCTGTTGAAACGAAAATAAATCCATTGCTCATCACTTCCTTAACGAATTGCCTATACTATATACTCGCCACAATTCACCAGGTTCTCACCCATGCTTGTGCCTGCTATTAAACTTTATTCAATCATGACTTGTTGTATATTACACTTCTGACGGATCTTTACTCTCTATCATATCATACTCCCGTGGCAACATAGCCATAAACGCATGAAGTGCACTGCTGACAAAGGCATCCTTGCGAGTAATAAAATGAGTCATCATGCGATTCATACCTACGGGGAGTGTATGCGTGCGCAGTAATCCATTTTCGATCTGATGCCGAATTACAATCTCTGGTAACAACGAAATTCCCATGCCGGACGTGACCCCGCTAATAATCGCTTCAAGGGTTCCGAATTCCATGATCACTGGGCGGGTAACACCACCCATCACTAACCATTCCTCCAAAACCTGACGATAGGAACACCCCATGCTGTAGACAAGAATGGGTTTACTCTTAAGATCTTCATCCGTAGGACCCATACCAGAAGAGACTACAAATAGTTCCTCATCAAATATGGGAATAGAAGCAATATCGGGGTGATCACAGGAACAGCCTATAAATGCTCCTTCCAATTCATACCCAATAACCTGATCCATAAGCATCTGCGAATTGCCAGTAGCCAGTGACAAGGAGACGCCCGGATACTGTTTATAATATCTGGCAAAAAGTTCAGGTAGTCGTACTGCAGCCGCAGTCTGTGTAGATCCTATTCGCATTGGACCGGATGGCGTGCTCGTTGCCCGAAGCGCCTTAGAAGCATCATTCAGCAAACCAATAATTTTATCCGCGTAGGCCAGTAGCATCTCTCCGGCTGGAGATAACGTCATGCCTCGGTTGTGGCGAATAAACAACGTTGTACCTACTTCTGCTTCCAAATGTCTGATTCGTGCCGTTACGTTTGATTGAACATACCCCAATTTAGAAGCAGCCTTGGTCAGGTTCCCTTCCTGTGCAACACATTGAAATATTCTCAGATCTCCGCTCTCCATAGCCCCTCCACTCTGACATCATTCAAAATGATATCCACTTCATTACCAATCATTATACTTCATGTGTAAACAGGACTACAATTCATGTAAATCCATAACTGTATAGTTTAATTTATATAGTCAACTAACTGGATCACGATAAGGAGTGTTCAGCATGACATACTGGAACAACAGAGTAGTTTTGATCACAGGTGGTGGAACAGGCATAGGCCGGGCTGTAAGTCTGTTGCTGGCTGGGCGTGGAGCCTTAGTCGCCGTCAACTATTCCCGCTCACGAGATGCAGCAAATGAGACCGTTCAACATATTCTGCATGCAGGAGGCCAAGCCCTCGCCATTCAAGCTAACGTTGCCGATGACCATGACGTCCGGCGGATGGTTACTACAGTAACCGAGACATACGGCTCAATAACTGCACTTGTAAATAACGCCGGTATTACTCATCATATTCCCCTACATGATCTGGAATCGGTTACGGATGACGTCTGGAATGAATTGTATGATGTGAATGTGAAGGGCATGTTTTATTGCGCTCGTGCTGTGACGGAAGGAATGAAGCGGGCCGGGGGTGGTTCCATCGTGAATCTGGGCAGCATAGCGGGCAGTACGGGCTCTGGCTCCTCCCTTCCTTACGCCGTCTCCAAAGCGGCAGTTCACGGCCTGACCTTATCGCTTGCGCACGCACTCTCACCACATATTCGGGTGAATGCCATCGTTCCTGGCGCAGTTGCCACACGGTGGTGGGCTGGGAACGAGGAGCGAATGCAACGTCTCGGTGGAGAAGTGTTATTGCAGAAAATACCCTCCCCTGAGGATATCGCACACATGATATGTGCTGCGCTTGAACAGCAATCCATGACCGGACAGCTGATTACTGTAGATAGCGGACAGACGCTATGAGCTCCAGTAATGAAAAAAGCACCCACACAATAAAACCATTGAAATATACATTATTGATCATTTTGACAACGCTAATCATGGGCACTTCTTTTCCGGTTGGCAAGATCGGCATGTTGTATGCTCCACCTTTCCTGCTCATGGGCATACGTTATGTACTGGCAGGTGGCTTGATGGCTTTGATGTTGCGTAAACGCCCTTTACCTAGCGAGTGGCGAGCATGGTTGAAAATATTCCTGATCGGCCTGTTCCAATCCGCAGGAGTGATGGGTTGCGCCTACTATAGCATGAACTGGATTACATCCGGTGAATCAGCCATTATTACGTTTACCAATCCGTTGTTAGTCATTATTCTCAGCGCTCTCTTATATCGGTTAACCTATCGTTTCAGCCAGTGGTTTGGTGTTATCCTTGGTTTCGTGGGGATTATGTTAACCTTCGGATGGCATATGAGCTTTAGTCCTGGAACCTGGATTGGATTCGGTGGGGCGATCTCCTTTGCGGTATCCACGTTGCTCATTAAACGCTGGGGTGATGGTTACGATACCTTTGTTTTAACTGCCTATCAGATGCTCGCCGGAGGTGCTGTGCTGCTCCTTCTGAGCACATGGACCGAACAGCCTTACTTTATGGTGAACACCACCTCAGTTCTGGTGCTGATCTGGTTGACGCTTGTTTGCTCCATCATTCAGTTCTCACTCTGGTTTTATGTATTGCAGCATAGTGATCCGGCCCAGACCAGTTCCTATCTATTTCTGGCACCGTTCTTTGGTGTGCTGTCGAGTTGGATTTTGCTGGGAGAGCATGTCCAGTGGTTTGCTCTGGCAGGCGGCTTACTCATTGGTGTCGGCATTTTCCTGGTCAACCGGCGCTCATCCAGAATGACAAAAGAAGACCGTATATCCTGAACTCCCCGGCGTTCTTCGTCGGCAAGTTAAACAGGTATTCCCCACCTATGCTTGGTCAGAGGTACAATTTGCTTGTTCAAGAGGATTAGTTGTCACACAAAAGCAGAAAAAGGCATGCGCTTATGGGAGTTGCCCATGAACGTCATGCCTTTCATTTTTATATAATGCTTATTTATATTACATACGCTTCGCTCAGGTTACTTGATGTCACTCTCAGGCCAACCCTGAATCGTTACGGGCTCACCATCCGGATTATGTGTTGCAGCCGCATAGAACGGCAGTTCACCGTCATGGAACAACCACAATTCGTGCAAAGCCCGTGTACAACCAACATACAACAGCTTCGCATCGCCTGCATTCGGCAAATAATGCTTCTGATCAACATCTGCCACAATGACCGCATCGAACTCCAATCCTTTGGACAGGTAGACAGGTAAAACAGAATGCCCACCCGTGTACTGCTTTTTGCCACCATCGATCAGATTCAGATCCCAGCCTGCGGCCTGCAGTTCCCGATGCAGTTCCTCTGCTTCACGCAGCGTACGGGTCAGAATGGAGACGGTTCGGTAGTCTTTGACTGTTAACAGCTTTAAAGCTTGTTCCAAGCTTGCTGTGCGCCCTTCTTTCCCATAGGCCAACGTCCGAACTGGATCACCGCTCCGGAAAACGGGTATCGCCGTAATCCCGCTCTTGACACCCCGTTCCAGAGTCGTATTCGCATAATCGATAATTTCCATCGTGGAGCGATAGCTCCGGGTCAATGCAAAGTAAGCATTCTGTTCCTCAGGAAATAGAGAACTCATCTCTTCCCAGGCATGAACACCACGGTACTCATGAATCCCTTGGGACAAATCACCCAGTATGGTGAAGGAGTGCCCTTTGACGAACTGATCTAATAACGCCACATGGAAAGGAGAGAAGTCCTGCGCTTCATCAATGACAACATGATCGAATCGCTCCGAACCCTCAATATCATGAACCAGTGTATGAATGTATACTAATGCAGGCAAGTCTTCTTCACGGACGATATCCTGCTTCAGATCCGCTGCTGTTTGCTTCATGACGCCTTTGGGAATAAGCCCGCTGAGCGAGGCTGGTACAGAGCCACCCTTTACCGCTTTGAACAGTTGTTTGTACAGCGTAAGCGGTTCATATTGAGGCCATTTCTTGGCATAGGCTTTCTCACGAGTTGCTGCTTTTTTCTTGCGTTCTTTGCGCACAGCTTCAGGCATAGGCTTCTTGAGCTCCATCTCAATCCAGCGGTGAACACGCGCCATGACCCGTTCTTTGCGTTTAGCCAGCGGATAATGTTTGTATTCCTCACCAAACCAGCTCTCGATCTCCGTCTTGCTGAGCACTCCGCCATCCCAAGGACTGAAGTCCATATCTGGCACAGACTCCTTTTCCATACCCGATAGCCACTCCCGAATGAGCTCCATGAAGCGGATTGATCCTTTGTACCGTCCAGGAACATCGTCATTCAACTCAGGCCGTGCATCGGGTGTTTCAAACCAGGTGTTCAATGTCTCCGACGTATCCGCCAAAGGCATCTCCAGCCCCAGCAGGTTCTTCGCCCAATCCGGGAATGTCCGCTGCTGAATGTCCCCTACACCGAGTTCCGGGAGCACATCCGAGATGTAATCCAGGAACATGTGGTTGGGTGCAAAAATAACCATTTTCTCCGCAGATACCTGCTCCTTGTACTGATACAGCAAAAAGGCAAGTCGATGCAGGGCAACCGTTGTTTTCCCAGATCCGGCCACACCCTGAATGATCAACGCGGTGTTTCTTGCCGCACGAATAATCAGATCCTGCTCTGCCTGAATCGTGGATACGATGTCGCGGAGTTTGTTATCCTTGTTCTCTCCCAGACGATAGACGAGAAACTCGTCAGATACCGCTGGCTGGTCGCTGTCACGGTTATATGTATCCGCTACACGTTCCAAGATCCGTTGCCGAATGACAACGTTTCGTTTCAGGTATACCAGACCTTCGATAAGCCCTTCCGGGGCTTCATACGTTGCGGAGGCTTCCCCTCCGGTAAATGAGTAAAACAGGCTTGCGACAGGAGCACGCCAATCGATGACGAGCGGATGCTCTCCCACCTCTTCGCGGTCTACGCCGATTTTGCCAATATACAGCGGCTTCCGTGAACCACTGCCCTGTTCTTCGAAATCCAAGCGTCCGAAATAGGGTTGCTGCGCGCTCTTGGACAAGGCGGTGCGGCGCTCTTCGCGTCCGGCTTCCAGCACTTGTTCTGTGAAGTCGTGACCGGTATAGACCGGCGTATTTTGCAGTCGTTCCAGCTGACTGTCCACTTCCTCCATCGTTCGCTCTAACCTGTACTCTTCTTCTTGATAGGCACTTTGAAAGCTGTCTGACATGTTTCAGTTACCTCCTAAGAATATGTTTGCTCTGCATAGCCAATCACTGACGACACAAAAGGATATTTACTATATCACATAGGGCAATTGAAAGCCACATCCGTTTTGTAGGCTTGTTTTTTTCAGGCAAAGCTTATCTGAATTGATAATTAATGATGGCACTGACAAGCGCACAACAACCGAACAAGATAAACCACCAGGCCCACTTGTTTCTGACCCGCCTGCGTCTGCTGTTCAATGCGCCGTAAATCCCGATCAGCAGTACGATAGTGGAAAAGCTGATTCCTACGATCCAACCAGCCATTATATCTGCCCCCTTTGTTTTCAGTACATACGGTCAGTCTTACATTTCTTAGCTTTTAGGTGAAAAGCTCCTCCCCGAATATCCATTTGGAATTCACTTTTTCCACTTTTGTATATTAGATAGCTGTTGTCCCCATGAAGGGGAGTCAAATCAAAATCACTTTTTAACGCTCCTGATCTTTCTTTAAGCAAAATTTCGAAACCTTCGTTATCTGGAATGGAAATCACTGCCTTTGCCCCCGTGGATACGGAATGCAAGCTCTCCGAAGCTCCTCCATCCTCCCTGATAGGTCTACACTACCTGAGGTGATCTTGCATTGACAGCGAGTGGCCAGAAGCCGATTCAACCGGAGTTGTCCTCCTGTGGAGTTTAGCAAAATACTATCAAAAACCCGAGCAGGTAGATGAATCTCCAATGCTGTTCTACCGACATTTACTCCAACGAGGCCTCTCCTTTTTCTCCCGTCCACAATGCTTAAGGTACCCCCTTGAATGTTAACTTGCATCAGCCTTCGCTTGGAAAACCACGTATCCGCATATTGTATGACGTGAATCAGTTCATCCACACTCGGAAAAACTCTGATATCTCCTGACAACCAATTTAGCTGTATATCATGAATGGATTGATCAATGTCTATGCTCTTGCATATGGCAAGTTCACTACTTTTCAACATCTTTTTCCTCTCCATTTCAAACAATTATGTGCATGCTTATTCCACCTCCGCATAACCTCCCGTGTTGGCATGCCGATTTGCAATTCGCTGAATGAGCTGTTCGCTTACGATATCCGCTCCCAAGAGCTTCATCATGTGCTGTAGAAACTTGAGTCTCTCCAATGTCTGTTCCTGATCTCGACCAAAAAGAAGAGGGTTAATCCAAATGTTGACGAGCAACATGAATATTTCGGCACACTCCAAAGGAAATTCAACCGAAATAGACCCATCCTGCTTGCCCTGTTCCATAATACCGGCAATAATTCGGGCATCCTTCAGAACGCCTTTTCTGATTCCAGCAAGAACATACTGCGGATTCTTGATCTGAGTGCTAAGAACCTGATCAATTGAATTGGACTGGATTCCAGGATCAATAATGATATTTTCCAAAATGTTGATGAGCTTTTGCCTTGCATTTGGGGCATGCGTGTTCTGGATAAGTTCCATAAACATGTCCTCCGCCCGTCCAAGCTCCTTCTCCATCACTGCACTGAGGATATCTTCCTTGGACTTGAAATGGTGATATATTGCACCTTTGGACATGCCCAATTTATCTATAATGTCCTGAATACTGGTCTTTTCATATCCCTTTTCGGTAAACATTTGAGTTGAGACTGCCAGAATCAGGTCCAGTGTCTGCTCAGGGTATTTATTTCTGGCCATAATTACCTCCTTATAGATACCAACGGTCGGTATCTATAATATAGAGTATGTTGGTCTCACTGTCAAAAAACAAAGAAAAAGAGAGTCTCCGTTGAGATACCTCTTGGGTATACAGCGGAAACCCTCCAGAATTGGAGATTACTCTTCGTTTTGTATCGTAGCAGTATGGCCTTCCTGTGCCACAAACTGTTTCTGTGCCAACTCACGGTAAACCGCATGTGAGCTTATCAATTCTGCATGTGTTCCGGTTCCTGTTACATGGCCTTGCTCAAGCACAACAATCTGATCGGAATCCACGACGGTGGACAAGCGATGCGCAATAACAACCGTCGTTCTTCCTTCCATCAGGTTGGATAAAGCTTGCTGCACCTCATGTTCCGATGTACTATCCAGACTGGACGTTGCTTCATCCAGCATCAGAATATCTGGGCTGCGCAACAGTGCACGAGCAATAGCGATCCGCTGACGTTGACCCCCGGAAAGCTTGATCCCGCGTTCCCCCACTTCTGTCTCATAACCCTGAGGCAACTTGTCAATAAAGGCCGAGGAATACGCCATATCTGCCGCATGCCTGATCTCGTCCATACTTGCCTCACGGCCCAGTCCATATGTGATATTGTCCTTGATTGTCCCAGCCATCAACGGGCTCTCCTGTGAAACATATCCGATCTTGCTGCGCCAGGAGGATAAAGAATAATCGGTTACCGCCTGTCCACCATATGAAATACCGCCAGAATCGGGAAGATAGAACTGTTCCATCAGGGAGAACAATGTCGATTTCCCGCTGCCGCTCGGACCTACGATGGCCGTTACTTTACGAGCCGGAACGGTCAGATTGATCCCGTGCAGTACTTCTTCCCCTGTTACATAAGAGAAGTGTAGGTTGTGGAATGTAATCGTATCATTGCCCTTTGGAGCAATCTTGGTACTGTGACGCGGTTCTTCTTCATGCGCCAGAATAGCCTGTATGCGTTCTGTCGCACCCACAACTTTTTGCAAACGTGAATACAGCGTCGTGAATTGCCCCATCGGCATAATCACCTGAAACAATAGCAGGATGAATGCAACCAGTTCCCCTGGAGACAGCAATCCCGAAGCTACCCGCATTCCACCTACACCGAGGATGACTACCAGTACAGCGGTCATGACAAAAGTAAAGAGTGGACCGATCAGTGCCAGAATTCTAGCCTCCTGTAATCCAAAAGCAAACATTTTGCCAATACGAGAATCCCCCGCGTCTGCTTCCTGTTTCTCGGTACCATAGGCCTTCACCAATCGAATCTCACCGATGACCTGGCTGAGCACAGAAGTAAGTCCGGCCATTTCATCCTGCTGCTTTTTGGAGATTTTGTACATTTTACGTCCCACAGGCAACAGAATCAGCAGCGTCAGAGGAACCAGACTCAGGATAATGAGTGACATGACCCAATCCAGATAGAAAAGCAAAGCTACCCCACCCACAACTGCAACGATATTGGATACAAAAGAAACGAGATAATCCGCAATTAGCGTCATAATCTGACTCGTATCATTCGTAATCCGACTCATCGTGTCACCTGTACGGTTTCGGTCGAAATAAGGCATCGGCAACGATAATACTTTGTTCCACAGCTTGGTTCGCAGCGTTGCGACTACCTTTTGACCCGCATAGTTCAACATGTAGATGCTGATGCCAGAAGCAATCGCCTGAATAACGAATGCACCCAGCAGCAGGAAAATAACGGATTTATTCAGTGCCGACATCGTCAGCCCATCGATCAGACCTTTGGTCATCAGGGGCACAATCAATCCTGCTGTCGTCTGGATGAGTGTCAGGATCAACGCTATAATCAGGATTACTTTCGGAGGCTCTGTGGTTGCAATCAGCTTCACAAAATCCTTGAATCCTTTTTTTCCAACCTTAGTCTCATTCTGCCCTGCTTGTTGCTGCTCTTCCATTCCTGTTCCTCCCGTTCTCCATCTGCTCACCAGAGATCATACGTATAAACTTACATTACGTTTCTTGCCATTTTACAAAACCCCGTGCAGCACGAAATTGGCCAAAAAGAGGATGGAAATGCCATACATGACCACAGGTACCTGTTTACCTTGACCCGCTGCCAGCTTCGCTAACGGATAGGCAATAAATCCAAACGCCATACCGTCCACGATGCTATATGTAAATGGAATCATGACCATGATCAGAAATGCTGGGAACGCCTCTGTAAAGTCACCAAAATCCATATCCTTCACACCTTGTACCATCAGGCCGCCAATAATGATCAAAATGGGAGCAATCGCACTGTCTGGAATGTAACCGAGCAGTGGGATGAAGAAAAAAGTAGCTCCAAATAACACGGCTGTTACGAGCGGGGTTAATCCTGAGCGTCCGCCTGCAGCAATTCCGGCAGTTGTCTCCGCTGCGGCTACAGGAGGACTGCTTCCGAATAGGCCTGCCAGCACGGTACTAATGGATAGGGCGCGCAGACTTCCTTTGAACCGCTCTGGACGACCAATCATCTGCGTCTGAGCCGTGATCAGCCCGATATTCTCAAACACCACAATCAGCAGCAACAGAAATACCGCAATCCAGAACGCTACATCAGCCAGCTTCATCAAAGACAATTCGCCAAACAGACCGCCATATTGACGCAGCGCTTCCATCGCTGATACGGATTCACCCGGATGTACTGCACCGAGTACATAGGCAAGGCCTGTCCCAATAAGAATACTGATGAGAAGCCCGCCCTGCACATTACGTATAAACAAAATCAAAGCAAGCACCAGCGTAACACAGGCTGTAATGACATTCGGATCATTGAAGTGCCCAATCGCTACAAACGTGGTCTGGTGTGCGATGACGATTCCACTTTTTTGCAAACCAATGAATGTCAGGAACAAGCCAATCCCCACCGTAATCCCATGCTGTAGATTTTTTGGGATCGCCTCGCTAATCATTTTGTAGAGTGACGTAAACGCCACAATCGCAAACAGTATACCTGTAACCGTTACAACGGCCAGCGCTTCTTGCCAGCTTAATTTCATAGAGTGTACAAGTGTGTACGTGAAAAATGCATTAATCCCCATTCCGGGCACAACCACAATAGGTGACTTTCCGCCAAACGCCATAAGCAAACAACCTGCAATGGATGTCAGCAGAGTGCCAACCATGGCCGCTTGCAAGGGCATCCCGGCATCGGAAAGAATTGTAGCATTGACCATAACAATATAGACCACGGCAAAATAGGAAATGGCTCCCGCCACAACTTCCTTCTTCCACTGGTCTTCTGGCTCCAGGCCAAGACGTCTAATCATCCATCCTTGTTTCATTCGTTCTATTCCTCTCTCTCCATATAAGCCCGTAGGTTCCGTAGAAACTTTCATTCAGACAGCTTTTAGCTTCACTTCTCCAGGTTTCTTCTGTCCTCTTCGTTCTTGTGTAAATTTTATGTTCAGCTACTATAGCTACCGTTTCACTATGTATTATCATCATTTCGCGCGCCACCCCATATCATACACGGTTTTGACTTTGAAGTACATGACGTCTCTAACATTATTGAGGGCTACACCCCCGCCTATCATGGGGATTCAGCATACGTTCGCTCCAAGTTCAACCTCTTATAAGGACACAAAAAAGCGCAGACGCCTTGTCGGCATCCACGCTTTCAGTTCGCAGCAAGTTACTGCTGTTTTTGCTCTGCAATTTCAATCAATTCCTTAACGGCAACACTGACCATAATCAGTCCGGCTACCGGCGGAACAAACGCATTACTCGCAGGAGGCTGTTTAGCCTTGCGGATTTCCGGAGCATTCTCGGGAACGATTTTCTCTGTAACATCCGCACGCGGTTTCATCGGCTTTTCGGTGGAAAAGACCACTTTCACGCCTTTTTTGATCCCATCTTTGCGTAGTGTTGTACGAACAACACGAGCAATCGGGTCCATGGACGTTTTCGAAATGTCAGCAACCTGAAATTTCGTTGGGTCCATTTTATTAGCCGCACCCATACTAGAAATCATCGGAATTTTACGTTTCAGGCACTCTTTAATGAGATGGATTTTGTAGATAATCGTGTCAGATGCATCCAGCACATAATCCAGTTCATATTTGAACAATTCCTCATACGTTTCTTCCGTGTAAAACATATTCAGCGCAATCGCATCACATTCCGGATTGATCAGTTTCACACGTTCCACCATCAGATCCGCTTTTTTCTGGCCAACTGTCGTGGTCAATGCATGAATCTGACGGTTAATGTTGGTGATGTCCACCACATCTTTATCAATCAGGATAATGCGTCCAACACCGCTGCGGGCGAGGGCTTCCACTGCAATACCGCCCACGCCGCCGATGCCAAGCACGGCTACTGTACTATTTCGCAAGGCGTTCAGACCTTCAGGTCCGATCGCCAGTTCTGTTCTTGAAAATTGATGGAGCATTAAGAATCGATGCCTCCTTTATTTCTTTTCCGCCACCGGTTTACGGGCTACACGGATGTGAAGCTGTTCCAATTGAGCCAAATCCACTTCTGAAGGTGCATTCATGAGCAGATCCGTTGCACTTGCCGTTTTCGGGAAGGCAATCGTTTCACGCAGATTGGTGCGGCCTGCCAGCAACATGACGAGACGGTCAAGACCAAAAGCGATTCCGCCATGCGGTGGAGTTCCGTATTCGAATGCTTCGAGCAGATAACCAAATTTCTCGTTAGCCACTTCCGGGGAGAGACCCAGAGCACTGAACATTTTTTCTTGAACATCACGTTTGTAAATACGCATCGAACCGCCGCCTACTTCATAACCATTCAGAACAAGGTCATAAGCTTGTGCACGGATTGCACCCGGATCTGTGTCAAACAGATGCACATCTTCGTCTTTTGGACGTGTGAATGGGTGATGTTCCGCCACATAACGTTTCGCATCTTCATCATATCCGAGGAGTGGGAAGTCTACAACCCAGGCAAATTTGAATTTACTGTCATCGATCAGACCAAGTTGACGGCCGATTTTCAGACGAAGTGCGCCCAGTACATCAGCAACCACTTTTTTGGTGTCAGCAGAGAAGAGCAGCAAGTCCCCTTCTTCAGCACCCGTACGTTCTTTGACTGCTTCGATCTCTTCCGGCGTAAAGAACTTCACGATTGGCCCTTTGAACTCGCCGTCTTTCACTTGAATCCAGGCCAATCCTTTTGCACCATAACGTGCTGCGAATGGTCCGAGGTCATCGATCTCTTTACGGCTCCATGTGCCACAGCCTTTGGCGTTCAGCACTTTCACTTCTCCACCTTTTTCGATGACAGAAGCAAATACCTTCACACCACTGTTCGCAACGATATCGTTCATTTCCACCAGTTCCATGCCAAAACGCAGATCCGGTTTGTCTGAACCGTATTTCCCCATTGCATCTGCATACGTAATCCGTTGGAAAGGCAGTTCCAGCTCAATGCCTTTGGTTTCACGCAGCAATTTGGCCATCAGCTCTTCCATCATTGGCAGCAAGTCATCCTGTTGCAGGAAAGAAGTCTCAATGTCGACTTGAGTGAATTCTGGTTGACGGTCTGCACGCAGATCCTCATCCCGGAAACAGCGAGCGATCTGATAATAACGCTCAACTCCACCCACCATCAACAATTGTTTGTAGATTTGTGGAGATTGTGGCAGGGCGAAGAATTCACCTTCATGCACACGGCTCGGTACGAGATAATCACGCGCACCTTCCGGGGAACTCTTGGTCAGGATCGGTGTTTCCACTTCAACGAATTCTTCACCGTCCAGGTAGTCACGGAACACTTTGGATGCTTTGGAACGCAGTTTCAGTGTTTCATACATTTCTGGACGACGCAGGTCCAGATAACGATATTTCAAACGAAGCGACTCGTCGACTTCGACACCATCTTCGATGAAGAATGGAGGTGTTTTCGCCGCATTCAGCACTTCAATTTCTGTAATTTGAACTTCAATTTCACCTGTAGGCAGGTTTTTGTTTACCGTCTCAGCATCCCGTTTAACCACTTTACCGGATACAGCGATAACATACTCACTTCGTACACGATCCGCGATTTGCAGAGCTTCCCCGGAGTAAACCGGGTTAAAGACAACTTGTACAATCCCGCTACGATCACGCAGGTCGATGAACAGTACGCCCCCCAGGTCACGGCGGGTCTGAACCCAACCGTTCAATGTTACTGTTTCACCGATGTGTGCGGGTGTTAATGCGCCGCAATGATGACTTCTTTTCATAACCAAACTCCTCATTATGTGAATTTCCGTCTGTATGGGCAGGCTGAGCCTGCTCTTCAACAGTCCGGTTACGTGAAGACAATGTATTCGAAAAGGCATTTTGCCTCTGGCTCGCCAACCTCCGATTTAGTCGGAATGGTTTGTGAACCTCATCAATTTTGCCGGATCAATCGTTTTACTCATCATGTTTTACTCTTTAATGTTATACCTTTGGCTTAATCACTTCCGCGTACAGTAGCAACCAAATCATCGAGCTTCACGGTTTGTTGTTCACCCGTATCCATCGACTTGAGTGAGATCTCACCGCGTTCTAGTTCATCATCGCCAAGAATGGCGGTATAACGCGCTTTAAAGCGGTCGGCAGATTTCATCTGGGCTTTCATCTTGCGGCCGAGATAGTCACGTTCACCAGACAGACCGGATTGACGAAGTGTGAACAACTGACGGTTCACTTCACGATCGGCTGCTTCACCCAGGGCGACAAAGTACACATCCAGCGGAGCCAAGGAACTAACATCAATCTTTTGGTGCTCCAGGATCAATTGAATACGTTCCAGACCAATCCCAAAACCAATACCCGGCTGATCAGGTCCACCGATATCTCCAACGAGACCGTTGTATCTGCCACCGCCGCCGACTGTATCAATCGCACCAATACCTTGTGCTTTCAATTCAAAAGCAGTCAATGTGTAGTAATCCAATCCGCGCACCAGACGATTGTTTACGGCGTAATCTACGTCGAAATCATCCAGATACCCTCTCAGCTTGGCGAAGTGATTTAAAGACTCTTCATCCAGGCTATCCAGTATGGACGGTGCCCCTACGAATTTGTCCTGATCGACTTTGCAGTCGAGAACACGCAGCGGATTGCGCTCCATACGGGACTGACAGTCCTTGCACAGGCTGTCTTTCATCGGTCTGAGGAACCCAAGCAACGTCTCGCGGTATTCTGCACGGCTGGTTGAATTACCTACCGAGTTGATCTCCACTTTAACATCCTTCAATCCCAGTTCTACACACAGCTGATAGCCAAGTGCGATTACTTCCGCATCGATCGCCGGGTCCAGGGCACCGATGGCTTCTACACCGAACTGGTGAAATTGACGTTGACGGCCTGCCTGCGGACGTTCATACCGGAACATCGGACCGATGTAATACAGTTTGCTCACATCCGGCTCGCCATAGATTTTATTTTCCACATAAGCACGGACAACACCCGCTGTCCCCTCTGGACGAAGGGTCATGCTGCGGTTACCTTTGTCGTCAAAGGTATACATTTCTTTCTCGACAATATCCGTTGTCTCCCCAACCCCCCTTACAAACAAAGAAGTCTGTTCGAAGATCGGTGTACGAATCTCGCGGTAGTTGAAGCGTCGGCACAAGTCACGCGCTTTTTCTTCTACATACTGCCACTTCTCGACAACTCCAGGCAGTAAGTCCTGCGTTCCAGTCGGTTTTTGAAAAGCCATCTTTCATCCCTCCAGCATTGATTTTCTCTATATAACAAAAAAATCCCTCGCCCTGTCGCTGTATATACAGCAAACAAGGGACGAGGGATTGTGTTTACACATTCACCCGTGGTACCACCCACATTCCGGAACCCTGACACTTAAGCCGTTCAGGTAATCATCTAATGATTCAGGATTGTTGATAACACCCTGATCAAGCCAGATATTCCGCTCTACGTATAACGCACGTCCTGCGCAGGCCGGCTAGTGAACATCAGATGCAATTCTGATGTGTTCGCCGTCTGTTCTCGGGGAAGTCATTCGTCCGCTCATCAAGAGAATCCTTACAGCCTGGGGATTCCTCTCTGGTCATGTGGGCACGGAGTACTTGGTCCCGTCATCAAATCATCAAGTTATATTGTTATTAGTATTATTTTATCGTTATATATTTTCTGATTGTAATGAACCGCAGTACTAAAGTCAAGGGATAACATGAAAGATAGCAAAAAAAAAGACCTGCACACGGTGTGCAGGTTCAAAAGATATATAAAAAAGGGGGTCATGTCTGTTATTATAAACGCACTATGTTAAAGCCTTGTTTAACTAATATTACAGTAATATTACAAAAATGATAGCGCTTTATAAATAAATTCTTCTTCACTTACTAACAAGAGCCCCTGCAAGTTCTCCTGACTTTAAAGTCAAGTGGGGCAAGGGCTGTATACTTCTACACGTTAATTCAATTCTTCCACATAGGCATGGTTGGAACGAAGTTTATGAACGATTTCCTCATAATCCTCATCCCTTACTTTGGCAGACAAAACATAATGCAGATCATCATAGTCAGCCGAGGACACATCTGAGGCATCCAGCAAATCGCCATCCTCATTCACCCGGTCGCGAGAATTTCGTTCAGCATCACGATCCACGTTGCTGACAACCGGGACTACATTTTCACTGGCAGGGACACCCGGTGCTGCGCCCACGCCCATGGCTCCATTGGTTCCTACACCACCCGCTGTATTGTACGGTACCAGTGGCACCATAATCCGCTTGTCTCTGCCAATCGCACTTTCCAATTGCCCTACTTCCAAATGCTCTGTACGGAACGTCAGAAGTGAGGTTCTTGCCCCCTCCGCCTCGTCTTCGGTCCGAAAATAAGCCTGAATATGTTTTGTCATGTCAAACCCTCCTTTATCGGAATAAAAACTATTTATCGTATGCCAACTACACACCATTAATGACTTTCAGCAACTCGCGGACAAATGCCGGCTCATCCGCAGGCGTTCGGGATGTAATGTAATTACCATCCACCACTGCTTCATGATCCTTGAACTCTGCGCCTGCGTTCACCATGTCATCCTTAAGCGGTGGGTAGGACGTAATCGTACGGCCTTTTAACAGATTGGCACTTGCCAATATTTGTGGACCATGGCAGATCGCAGCAATTGGTTTCTTCGCACTGTTAATCTCTGTTACGAATTTAAGAATGTGTGCATCACTACGCAAATTCTCAGGGGAGGATCCACCAGGAATCACGACTGCGTCATAATCTGAAGCAGATACCTCGGAGATCGCTTTATCGGAAGTATAGGAAGCTTTTCCTCCTTTACCCTTAAGCGTTTCACCAGCTTTTAAACCGATAATCTCCACGTCGTGTCCGGCTTTTTTCACCTCATCGTAGGGAACCTGCATCTCCGAATCTTCAAAATCACTCGCCAATAAAAAAGCAACTTTACTCATAACGTATGTTCTCCTTTCCGTGTTCGAAATTTCTTTGAAATCGGTGTTTTGCAGCACTTTATGTCTACAATTAATGTCCAATGCCCGTAATATGGATTACATAAGGCACATCGTTGTGCCTTGTTTTGTTATTACCCTAACCAGCGCCGTTTATAACAAGCCACTCATTATATCATTTCATTTCCTGACGCAAGGAGAGGATGGGTACACACCAAAAAAAGTCGTGATTCGATAACCGAATCACGACTTTTTTGGTGTGCTACTTATGTTAATCCATTTTATATCACACATATGGTATTCACTAAGCTTTCAGAACACAAAATCATTCAAGCACGTGGAAGACGACTTTGTTCCCCTTTGTCCGAATCCTGAAGTGCCCAGACCGTTGCTACACATTCAGCAGCCGCTTGAGCAAGCTTCAACGACTCATACAGATTACCAGGAAGAAGCAAGGGTTCAGTCCGGGAACGTGTTTCTTTGACAGATTGACGCATAATGGGTGGGATACTCCTTTATTCATCAGATGTTAATGAATCGAATTATCCCTCATTATGGCCTGATCTCCATCCAATTATGCACGTGTTCACTGCCGAACAGGGCTTTCAAGCATTAAAGTCACAGGTCCCCAATTCGTAAAGGTTACATCCATCATCGCTCCGAAACGTCCCGTTTCAACCTGGATGCCTTTATCCCGTAACAGTCGGTTAAACGATTCATATAACAATTCTGCCGCTTCAGGTCGAGCTGCAGCTGCAAAACTCGGACGTTTTCCTTTGCGACAATCTCCATACAAAGTGAACTGGGATACAGACAATACAGCACCGCCTGTATCAAGCAGGCTGAGGTTCATCTTCTCCTGTTCATCCTCGAAAATCCGAAGTCCGGCAATTTTGTCCGCGAGGTATATGGCATCCTTCTCCGTGTCCTCGTGGGTAATCCCCACGAGTAACATCAATCCAGATTCGATTTTACCAGTCAGCTCGTCTCCTACAGTAACCTGAGCCTCTTTACAGCGTTGTACAAGCACCCTCATCTTACAGGCTCCTTACTGCATAATCCGATGCACCGAATAGACATCTTTCACGCGTTTGATCCGTTCTACAACAGACTGAAGATGATCCGTGTTGCGAATCAGAATGGTGACATGCACCAATGCTAATTTATTTTTGTCTGTCCGTCCCGTGACAGCAGATATATTCGTTTTACTTTCGGATACAGCTTGAAGCACCTCATTGAGCAAACCATTACGATCATGGCCTGTGATCTCAATATCTACACTGTAGTTGGCTTCAATATTCTCTTCCCACTCCACCTCAATAACACGCGCTGCTTCTTCTCCATCTGCACTTGAAGGAATATTCGGACAGTCACTACGGTGCACGGAAACGCCGCGTCCGCGTGTAACATAACCGATAATCTCATCTCCAGGTACAGGGTTACAGCAGCGTGCAAACCGGACGAGCAAATTATCAATACCTTTGACACGAATGCCATTGGTCGGACGGTTTTTACGTTCTGGTGCAGGCTTAATCTCGCGCATCTCGGAATTCAATTCCAGCAAGCTGGATTCTTCCTGTTCTTTGCGCAGTTTTTCGGTTGCCTTGGTTACGATCTGTGCAGCGGTAATCCCGCCGAATCCAACAGCGGCAAGCATGTCCTCAATATCGTTAAAGGCATATTTTTTGGCAGCTTCCTGCAACTTGTCATCCGTCATCCACGCCGAAGGGTCAAGCCCCATACGCTTCAGCTCACGCTCACAACTCTCGCGCCCTTTTTCAACGTTTTCTTCCCGCCGCTCTTTCTTGAACCATTGCTTGATCTTCGCTCGTGCATGAGAAGATTTGGCAATTTTCATCCAGTCCTGGCTCGGTCCGTAAGAATGTTTGGACGTCAGAATTTCAATAATATCGCCTGTCTTCAGATGGTAATCGAGTGGAACAATTCGACCGTTCACTTTGGCACCAATGGTGCGGTTACCAACCTCCGTATGAATTCGGTAAGCAAAATCCAACGGAACAGAGCCAATAGGCAATTCGATGACTTCTCCTTTTGGCGTGAATACAAATACCAGATCCGAGAAGAAATCCATTTTGAGCGATTCTACAAATTCTGACGCATCCTGTGCTTCATTTTGAAGTTCAAGAATCTCGCGGAAGAACGTAATTTTATCTTCAAAATGATTACCATTCGCAGCGCCTTCTTTGTAGGCCCAGTGAGCAGCGATCCCGAATTCAGCAGTGCGATGCATATCCCAAGTCCGGATCTGCACTTCGGTTGGTTCACCATTGGGGCCTACTACCGTAGTATGCAGCGATTGATACATGTTTGCCTTCGGCATCGCGATATAATCCTTGAAACGCCCAGGCATTGGTTTCCATAATGTGTGTATGATACCGAGGGTAGCATAACAATCCTTGATATTATCCACAATAATACGAATCGCAAGCAGATCATAAATCTCATTAAATTGCTTGTTTTTCGTTGTCATTTTTTTGAACACGCTGTAGATGTGCTTCGGGCGACCTGAAAGATCTGCCTGAATCCCCATCTCATCCAGCTTGCTCGTAATTCCGTCCATAACCGTATCAATGTATTGCTCACGTTCTGCACGCTTTTTGTGCATCAAATTCGCAATTCGGTAATATTGCTGCGGATTCAAATAACGGAGGGCGATGTCCTCCATTTCCCATTTGATTGCAGAGATACCCAGACGGTTCGCGATCGGACAGAAAATCTCCAGCGTTTCATATGAAATCCGACGCTGGCTTTCTTCCGACTGAAACTTGAGTGTCCGCATATTATGCAAACGGTCAGCTAATTTAATAACGATAACACGGATATCCTGCGCCATTGCGATGAACATTTTGCGATAGTTCTCGTTCTGTTGTTCTTCCTTGGAGCGGAACTGAATACGTTCCAGCTTTGTCAAGCCGTCAACCAGCATGGCACACGTATTGCCGAAGTGATTGCGGATCTCTTCAAGTGACACCGTAGTGTCTTCAACTACATCATGAAGAAGCGCTGCAATGATGGAAATGGTATCCATCTGCATGTTCACAACAATGTCGGCAACCGCAAGCGGATGCAGAATATACGGTTCTCCCGATTTTCGCGTCTGTCCATGGTGGGCCTGATCAGCAAATTCGTAAGCTTCACGTATGCGCACCAGATCGGGTTCTTTGATATATGCCCCGGCCTTCTCGAGTAATTGCTCTATGCCCATTCTGATCTGTTCCGTGTCCTTTCTATACAAAATGGAACCCGTGACATTGTATCAACACAGGTTCCCCGTAAAAGTAATTTCCTATAATTATGACGCTTCACCCGTTTCCCGTCAACTACTGACGAATAAGAGCGCATATTCAATTTTTTTAAAAGTTACACGCATCTCCTGAAATTTCCTTCTTAAATACTCAACATGGGTTGGAGATCGTCCTCATTTACTATACATTATTGCCGTTATTTACCGAAATAGAAGGAAACATTCATGAAATTATAATTCATATCCTTTGCTCAGCGAAAAATGTTATTGCTTAATTAAGATAAACTCAGTAATATATTGAAAGTTTGTGTTTCGGAAAAAGGAGATGAACATCCATTGCAACGTGAAATTCAAGTTAATCAAAAGATGCCGCTTGGCTCAGGATCACTTCTGAGTCTCCAGCATTTGTTCGCCATGTTTGGCAGCACAGTGCTTGTACCGAACCTCTTCGGTGTCGATCCAAGTATGATCCTGCTAATGAACGGGATTGGAACACTGTTGTACATCCTTATGTGTAAAGGAAAGATCCCCGCCTATCTGGGTTCCAGCTTTGCTTTTATCGCACCTGTACAATCAGTATTGCTTACTCATCCAGGTAATGGATACAGCATGGCTCTAGGTGCATTTATCGTAACAGGTGCTGTGTTCTGCTTTGTGGCTCTTGTCATCAAATATGCAGGAACAGGTTGGATTAACGTGGTATTCCCTCCAGCGGTTATGGGTGCAATTGTAGCACTGATTGGCCTTGAGCTTGTACCGGTAGCTGCCGGAATGGCTGGTCTGATCAATTCTGATCCTCTTAAGTACCCTAACTGGGTTCCTCAGGCCAAACCGATTATTTTATCCATGGTTACGCTCGGTATCACTGTCTTTGGAGCAGTAACGTTTCGCGGGTTCCCCAAAATCATTCACATTCTGATCGGGATCGTATCGGGTTATGTGCTCGGTTATTTTATGGGAGAAGTAGAGACTGCAAAAATTGCGAGTGCTGACTTCCTCTCACTACCTACGGTAACGACACCGACCTTTGACTGGTCTGTCATCCTCACCATCTTGCCAGTCGCACTTGTTGTCATCGTTGAGCACATCGGACATCTGCTTGTAACGAGCAGTATTGTGGGTAAAGATCTGTCCAAAGACCCTGGCCTCCATCGTTCCCTGCTTGGAAACGGCGTCTCCACCATTCTGTCCGGGTTTGTAGGATCAACGCCCAATACAACGTATGGTGAGAATATTGGTGTCATGGCTCTGA
The DNA here is from genome assembly GCF_051934385.1 of Paenibacillus hebaui. Classification (NCBI taxonomy): domain Bacteria; kingdom Bacillati; phylum Bacillota; class Bacilli; order Caryophanales; family Paenibacillaceae; genus Paenibacillus; species Paenibacillus hebaui. The sequence goes on from NZ_CP196836.1 coordinate 5,581,096, forward strand.
CCCGAGTATACTCCACCTATGTTATTGGCGGTGCAGCAGTCATTGCGATCGTGCTCTCCTTTTCAGGGACATTCTCGGCGCTTGTAGCCAACATTCCGGTGCCGGTTATGGGTGGTGTATCCCTGCTTCTGTTTGGTGTTATCGCATCATCTGGTCTCCGTATTCTGGTTGAACAGAAAGTCGATTTTGCCAAACCGACCAACCTGTTGCTTACTTCACTTGTACTCGTTATTGGACTCAGTGGTACTGAGGTATCCATCTATGGCGTTCATTTGAAAGGCATGGCATTGGCGACCATCGTCGGTATCCTGCTCAGCTTGTTATTTAAACTGTTCGAAGTGTTGGGTTGGTCGAATGACCCATTAGAGAAACAGCCTTTAACCGAAAAAACTCCGGATTAAGTATGTTGGAATCTTGCTAAATGGCTTAAAATTCAATATCCCACTTTGATGCATCGTCCGCATTAATGTAAATAATCTACATCGCAAAAAAGCCTGCTCTCTCCAACCTTTATGGTTGAGAAAGCAGGCTTTTTTGCAAATAGTTAATGCTGTATAATTATTTCCCGGGAAACGGGAGATCCATTTTACTTGTTTACAGCAAGGAATGCTGGAATTTAGTAGTTCATCAAAGTGAAGACTTCCATGTCCGGCAATTTGGCACGTCCATTCAGATCAGAAAGCTCAATCAGGAATGCTGCACCTACAACCTTGCCACCCAATTGCTCAATCAGGTTAATGGACGTGGCAATCGTTCCGCCTGTCGCAAGCAAATCATCTGCAATAAGAACATTTTGTCCTTTTTCAATTGCATCTGTGTGCATCGCAAGCGTATCCTTGCCATATTCAAGATCATAACCGACTTCAATGGTCTTTCCAGGCAATTTTCCGCTTTTGCGGATCGGAGCAAAGCCGACACCAAGAGCGTACGCCAGAGGGGCGCCCACAACGAATCCACGTGCTTCAGGTCCGGCAATCACGTCAATTTTGAGATCAGATACCATTACTTTCAACTCATTGATCGCATTGCGGTACATTTCGCCATCCTTCAACAATGTCGTAATATCCTTGAAGCTGATTCCCGGTTGTGGAAAGTCAGGAATGACACGAATATAATCTTTAAAATCCAAAATAATCTCCTCCTAAAATAAATAGCACAACTTCCATCTAAGATACGCCCTTCATCCGGGATATCATCCATTGTGTCAACTGAGGGGTGGATGCATCCAGCATCACCTGCTCTGTCTCGGCCATGCTTTCCAGCGCCTGATAATGACGAGAGGCGGTCAGCTCACGTTTGGGCGGATTATCTACAAACACAATTTTCCCAGCGACTCGGGTAATGAAGGATAGCTCTTCAAACACATCCAGCATCATTGTAATCATGCGCGGCGAGCAACCACACTGACGACTGAGCACAGGAGTAATCTCTTGTTCCTCCACCGGTTCAGCTTTCCATTTCGACACCAGCATATATATACGCTTGAAGAGTTCTCTGGAAGGCATCTGAAGGCGATCTCGGCGGTTGCCTGATCCATGCAGAAGGATGATATTCTCGGCTCCGCTGAACAAAGCCAGCATTGCATCAAGTTGTTCCGGGGTTTCCGGCGTATCAAACACAAATAACGTCCGGACCTGTTCCTGTCCATAATGCTGCGCAGCAGCATTAAACGGAAATAACCCGACCTTTCTATCATATACCCAAAGGCACGGTTCATACAATGAATTTCCTTCGGAAACATTCGTTTCTTGCCGAACAATTGCACCAATGGAACCTGATTTATATCGTAAATGCACTTCAAGCGCACTTAAGAACTGCTTCATCGCTTGAATCGGCTCCCCATTGCCTCTCATATCAAACACCTGAGATTGCGGAACATGAATGTCCTGAAGCATCAATTGAGGTTTCCTCATCCCATTCCATTCATTAATCGACAGTTCACCCATCACATCAATGATGGAACCTGGCAACAGAAACTTAGCCAATGCGCCTTTACCAAAAGCAACTGTCTCCAGTTGTTGACCATCCTGCTCCAAAACCAGTTTCAGATGACGTTTCTCTCGTCCCATCGTTCTCGTTTCTTTTACAGTCACATTCCTCAATACAAAACGAGGGGATGGATTACTCATGCCAAACGGCTGCAGTCTGTCGATCTCTTGAATCACTTGGAGCGGCACATCACTGATTCTGCATTCGTCATCGGCAAGACGCTGAGGCACAAAGTCCTCTTCCTTCAACACAGTTGCAGCAAACTCATTCAGCCCAGCCTCCAACTCTTCCAGCTGATCACGATGAAGAGTCATACCTGCTGCTGCCGGATGTCCTCCATAATGGTCCATGGTATGTTTATACGCTGTAAGAGCCTCATAGATATCCAAGCCTTCGATAGAGCGAGCCGAACCTTTACAGACGCCGCTTTCCGGATTGATGCCCAGAATGAGCGTTGGCCGATAATACCGGTCAAGCAACTTCGATGCCACGATACCTACAACGCCAACATTCCAACCTTCTCCCGCCAATACGATAACATTCGGAACATTTCCAGAGTTAAGCTGAATTTTCTGCTCCAACTGGGCTGTCGCTTCCTGTAGTATGCCCTCTACAACCTGTTGTCGTTCCCGATTGAGCAGGTCAAGTTGACCAGCAAGCGTATGGGCTTCGTCCAAATTCTCGGTTGTCAGAAGAGACACCGCCCTGCCTGCATGATCCAAACGTCCACTGGCATTAATACGAGGAGCCATGGCAAAGGCAATATTGATCGAGGTAACCTGACTCTGATCCACTCCACTTATTTCAAGCAGCGCACTTACACCCGGCAGACGCGAACCTCGCATGGATTCTATACCATAACTCACAATAACCCGATTTTCACCTTCCAGAGGCATCAGATCGGCAACTGTACCGATGGCGGCAATCTCCATCCATTCACCCGGTACTTCCCCGATTAATGCCTGAGCCAGCTTCAAGGCTACACCTGCACCAGCCAATCCCTTAAAAGGATAAGGGCATCCCGGAAGTTTGGGGTTAATGAGCGTATAGGCTTCAGGCAAAATTTCAGGCGGTTCATGGTGGTCTGTCACAATGACTTCAATTCCGAGTGTTGCAGCATAAGCAATCTGTTCTACGGCACTGATACCAGTATCTACAGTAATAATCAGTGTAACGCCTTGTTGATGGGCCCAATCCAGTGCATGGTTGTGCAAGCCATACCCTTCATTGGAGCGATGAGGAATATAAATATCGTACGAAGCTCCGAGATGACGCATCAGGTGGATCATCAGCGATGTGCTGGATACACCATCGGCATCATAGTCTCCATAGATTAAAATATGCTCCCCCCGTTCCAAGGCCTGTCTGATTCGAGGTACAGCTTCATTCATGCCAAGTAACAGATATGGATCATGCATCTGATTCAGATCAGGATGCAAAAAACGTTCTGCCTCTATCTCATTGTGCACCCCTCGGCTCACCAGCAAACGTCCAACAAGAGGTGAAACGGAAAGCGCCTGCGAGAGTCCCGCAGCCGCCTCCAAATCGATATTCGGTGTATTCCACCGGTATTGCGAATAAAGCAATGATAACGCTCCTTTCCTGATCTACTGGACCCGCGCTTCATTACTGAATTAATGTCGCTTCGTGATCGGGCAGTTCATGATTGGATTTATAAGGATATCCAGGATCATAAGGTATAGCTTGAATCTGTACTTCTTTCACATGACTGAAACGGGTCAAGAGCAGTGTCTTCGCCCGATTTGCAATTTCCTGTGCTTCCAGTACGGAAATTCGCGGATTCACACTAATGACTAGCTCGATTGTAACGTCATGTCCCTGTTCACGTGCAACCAAATGTTCAATCGTAATAATGCCATATACCCGCTGTACCGTCTCTTTGAAATCGGTCGCTTCTTCCTGCTCCAGTTCCTGAACAAGAGAACCATACACGGTGTCCACTATCATTCGATAACCTTTGTAAAGTACGAAACAGGAAGCAACCAAGGCGGCAGCCGGGTCAAGGTATAGAAGAACACTCCAACCTGTCGTCTCTCCTGCCATCGAACCTACAATCCCCACTAATACAGTAAGTGAACAATAGAGTGCGATGCGATGCTGCTGTGCATAAGCCACAGCCTGTGATTGATTTTTTTTTCGGAAGTATCTGTATTGAAATTGGAAGATTGCTTCCTTCACGCCCAGAGCCGCAAAAGCAGCAACCAGGGCATGAATACGTGGTGCTTCCGGTTCATTTCCAGATAAACTACCCAATGCTGAAATGGCAATCTGTAATCCTCCCATAAGGATGAGGACAGACAATAATACCGAAATTCCTGGTCTTGCAACACGTGAATGTTCCTTAGACCGCTCCCTACGAGCCTTGTTCTTATTTTGTACAGACTTCGAGGGAAAGAGACTGGCCAGGGAAGAGGCAGCTTCAGAGGCAGAATACAAGCCGTCTGCAAGCAACGATTTGCTGTTTGCGAAATAACCGACTCCTGCCTTGATCACTGCAAGTGTCATACTCCCGGCAATGCCGCTCCACGTGGCAGCTTGAGCAGATGGGATATGTTCTCTGGTCATGAATATTCCCCCTTATTACTGTACTTAAAGTTGCAAAACCGCGCCTGGCAGACGCGGCTTTACAAAAAAATGTTTAGTTGGATGGTTTAACTTCTGCTTTAGGTTTCTCGGTTTGTTTACCTTTAAGCGTTAACCATAACGGTGCTGCAATAAAGATTGAAGAGTAGGCACCAAACAGTGTTCCAATTACCATGGCAAGTGAGAACATGCGAATGGATTCTCCTCCAAAGATAAACAAACAGAGAGAAGCGGCAAATACCGTAAATGTTGTATTCAGTGAACGCGTCATCGTTTGTGACAAACTGTGATTTACAACTTCACGCAAGTCAGCTTTCGAAGTCTTTTTGGCAAAACGCAAATTCTCGCGGATACGGTCAAAAATAACGATCGTATCATTGATCGAGAACCCGACAATCGTCAGTACCGCGGTAATAAAGGTTAGATCCACTTCCAGTCGGAAGATCGAGAACACGCTTATTACGACAAACGCATCATGGAACAGTGAAACCACCGCTGCCACAGCGAAGCGCCACTCAAAGCGAATGGCTACATAGATCATGATCCCTACACTTGCAATGAGTACCGCATATATGGCGTTACGTTCAAGTTCTTTAGCCATTTCCGGGTCAACCGTATTCACCTCATAAGATGCTTTAGCATCCAATTTGGTAAATTCCTGTTTAAATTTGCTCTCTTGGGTCTCATCCAATTCATTGGAGAAACGAACATTTACACGGTCAGCTCCCGGTGTAATGGTAACTTCACCCTCATCAACACCGATGTCCTTAACAATAGGATTAATCTGCTCCGCTGTAATCGCCTTGGATACACTAATATCCACATTTGAACCGGCACGGAAGTCAACCGCATAGTTCAACCCTAAGGAGACGAGACTGATGATCCCGGCAAGTGTCAAAATGATGGAAAACATATAGGCAATTTTACTGCCCTTAACATAATCGAAATTCCAATTAAAGCGCACGAATTTCACTCTCCTTCACTCCGAAGTACTTAGGCTTCTTCAACAAGTTAGCCCGCACGAGCAGGGACAACAGGAAGCGGGAGAAGAAAATATTCGTGATAATACTGGTGACAATGTCAAAAATCAGCACGAGTGCAAAGCCTTTAACCGCACCTGTACCCAGGAAGAACATCACAGCAGCAGCAATGATCGTTGTAACGTTGGAGTCAATAATGGTCCGGAAGGAATGTTTACTTCCCGCTTTAACGGAAGACAGTATTGACTTGCCACTACGCATCTCTTCCTTGATCCGTTCGTACGTAATGATATTGGCATCAACTGCCATCCCGATACCGAGGATAAATGCCGCGATCCCTGGAAGGGTAAGTACAAATTCTCCCAAATAGAAGATTGCAAGTACCAGCCACGTATGTGTGATCAGGGCAAAACTCGCTATAATACCAGGAATGCGATAAAGCCCAATCATAAACACTAGAATAATAATGGAACCAATCAATCCAGCTTTAATGGTCTGATCGAGAGAAAGTTTACCGAGTGTTGCACCAACACTTTGTGAATACTTCTCTGTAAGTTTCAGTGGCAACGCACCCAGATTAATGGTGTCACGAAGCTGGTTCGCTTCTTCACGTGTATAGGCACCCGAAATCTGAGCGGAACCATCTGTCAACTGTTGTCTAACGGTTGGTGCAGAGAGCAACTCATCATCCAAATAAATAGCGAGAGGCTGTCCAATCAAACGTTTGGTAATCTCGGAAAACTTCGCTTTGTCTTTCACTTGAATGTCAATCATCGGCTCATTCAATTGAGTGAATACAACTTTTGCAGCATTCTCAACAAATTCATTTCCGCGAAGCTCAATTTTGGTATACACGCCTTCCTTGTCCTTCTCCGCTTTACTGCGGAAGGTCAAGACGGCAGGTTCTTTCATTTTGGCTCTAACCTCAGCCTCGTCTGTAACCCCTGCCAGCTTCAAGCGTATCCGGTTCGTTCCCTCTGTTGTTACTTCCGGCTCGCTTGTTCCGAGCGCATTGGCACGGCTTTCGAGACTCTTGGCCGTTTGCACCAAAGATGCTTTGGTGACTTGTTGTCCCTCATCAAGCGGCTCCGCTTCATATAAGATCTCGTAGCCTCCCTTTAAATCAAGGCCCAAGCGTATATTTTTGAGCAGCCCCGGACTTGTGCCCAACATTACTCCTGCGGTCACAAGCACGACCAGAATGAAACTGATAATTCTTTTCATGCCGTTCCTAGATCCCCTTTCGTTCTCAATATTCCTATTATAGCGATGCCGTAAAAAGCAGTCAATTTTCAACAAAAAAGATCCCTTTCGTTTAGAAAGAGGACCCCCGGTATGCAGACACAGTCATAAAGTTCATAAAGCTTGTTGCTTTCAGTGACAATATGTCGTTCACCAGCTGGTGAAGCGGTGGAATGCCCTGCTTTTCATATTTATGACTGACGCAATTCCAGACATCTTTGCTGGTGACATATTCGTAACCGACAAGCCTTAATTCCTCCGCTTTACTGCGGCAGAGCATCTCTATAGACTGTTCCAACTCCACATCATTCATTTCCTCCAACGGGGAGCCTCCCTTCTTACACACAAGCCTTTATGCGGCATCAATATTACATCATTCGACTTCACCCGATCATATTCCTTCTTGCTGGTTATGGATCTTTTTGTTAATCGTGTCCAAGTTGTCATGAGAAGATAAAGGACTGGCATAGGATGAAGAACAACGGCTTTGTCCCGTTTATTGAAACCTGTACTTTCAACCGGGAAAGAGGGGTAGTCTTGAAGAAACAGACATTTATCCAGGGAGCCATGATCCTGCTCGCGGCAGGTATTATTAATCGAATTCTCGGCTTTATCCCGCGTATTGCCCTGCCGCGGATCATCGGTGCAGAAGGTGTTGGCATCTACCAACTGAGCTATCCCTTTTTCATCGTACTCGTTACATTGATTACGGGTGGGATTCCGCTGGCCGTAGCCAAGCTCGTAGCTGAAGCGGATACGGGAGCCAACCGCTATTCACCTCAGCGCATTTTGCAGATAAGCCTCAGCTTCACGCTGACCCTGGGTGTTGTTTTTATGTTTTTGTGCATTATCTTCGCTCCCTGGGTCACACGTTACGTTCTAACAGATGAGAGAGTGTATCACACGTTTGTCAGCATGAGTCCCATGATTGCCATTATCGCAGTATCTGCTGTGTACAGGGGTTATTTCCAAGGGAAGCAGAACATGATGCCTACCGCCATTTCATCCATTGTTGAGACGGTCATTCGTATTGTCTGTGTCATTTGGTTCTCCTGGCTCCTTTTACCCCAAGGTATTGCTCAAGCTGCAGCTGGTGCCATGCTGGGAGCACTCGTCGGAGAATTCGCCGGCATGCTTGTATTATTGTGGAAATATGGTAGACAAAAAAAGGAATTACAGCTTATTAATCACCAGAATATGTCCCATTTGCCGGTCCAGCCTAAACCTACAGTGGTCAGAGATTCAGGAGTTCCACAGCCAGGATTAATCCGGCGTTTGCTTGCCATCTCAGTCCCCGTCACAGCAGGCCGATTGGTTGGCTCCTTATCGTATTTGGCTGAGACCATCGTGACTGCACAGAGTCTCGCACTGGCAGGTATATCTAAAGGTCTAGCCACAGCACAGTACGGCGCATTACAGGGCATGATTATTCCGCTGCTACTTCTGCCGGGGGCTTTAACATCGTCCTTGGCAACGTCACTTGTACCTTCTCTTTCCGAAGCTTCTGCACAGGGGGACCGTGCACTTATTCACAAAAGGATGCATCAGGCTCTTAGGCTGGCACTCGTAACAGGTGCTCCATTTTCTGTTTTTATGTATGTGCTTGCCGAACCGATGTGCCTTGCTTTGTATAACGATGCATCGATTGGAAGCATGCTGAAGCTAATGGCTCCTTTTGCCCTGTTTATCTATATTCAAGCACCTCTTCAAGCTGCACTTCAGGCACTCGACCGTCCGGGGAAAGCTCTGCTCAATACGTTTATTGGTGCCGTTATCAAAATTACGTTGATTTTGCTGCTCGCTTCCCAGCCGGAATATGGCATATTTGGCGCTGTAATTGCCATTTGTGTGAATTCAACCGTGGTGACCCTCTTACATGCTCGAAGTGTGAGGATCTTGCTCCAGTTCCGTTTCAAAATCATGGATTGGATCAAAACAGCAACGGGCATGTTCATCATGGGTGCAGCAACGTTGCTCGTGTATGAGCATACCGTCATCCTACTGCCTTTCTGGGTGAGAATGCTGCTCGCTCTATTGGTTGGTCTAATCGTTTATTTTATCGTCATGGGCTTAACGAAAATGATTGATTTTCATGATTTATCCCGTATACCCATCATCGGTTCTTGGTTTGACCGCCGCTCCCGTAAATAAACTTACTTTTCATCTTTCAAACTTACGAATACTTTTCCATTATGATCAATGGAGCAGATAAATACATCCTTGAAGTCAAGAACACCTTTTCCCTGAATCTGATTTTTAAGCCAAAATCTTGTTTTCTCAATCAGCTCCAGATTCTGATCCTGCACTTTCCCGTCCATAATCAGAGGCAGGGGCAATCCTTCATATTTAATATTTTGAAAACCATCAACTCTCTCTTTTCTTGCTTTCTGTATGCTATTTGTAGCTCCATCCTTGCCCGAGGCACTACTGCCACTGGAGGAAGCCAGATTTTTCGGGAAAACGGTTAACTTTCCTGTTGTCTCCAAAATGGCGAACTCCACTTCACCAATGCTATCAATATTCTGTTCGCGCAATTGAAGCAGAAGGTCATCGAGATTATATCGTTGCTTGCGCATCTCATCCCGATGCAATGTTCCCTTGGAGATTAACACAGTAGGTTTTCCATCAATCATCAGCCGCAACTTACGGCTCTTGAGACTGAGAAAAGCCATGAAAATTTGCACAATAAGTAACGTGAGCATGGGCACGATACCGTGAAACAACGGTTTATTGGTATCTTCAATAACAAATGCAGCCATCTCGGCAAGCATAATGGACACGACCAGATCAAACATGGACAGCTTGCCAATCTCCCGTTTGCCCATCAGTCTAATTGCACCGTAAACAATAAAATACATGAGAACGGTTCGGAAGATATGTGCTCCGACATCTGTGAAGTTCACAATAGGATTCCTCCTTTGGCTCTGAGTTTTATACAGGCACCTGAAGCGTAATCCCTATTTTGACCTGAACCTCACATGATCATGCAAATGTAAACCGTTTATTTAATGGAAAATCAGTTCATAAGTCTGAAGGCTTGACCATACACTGTAATAATTTCGAACTTGTACAAAAGGGGGTTGCTTTATGCAAATGATTCGCCGAATGGTTTCGTTTCGAATGTCTAACCCGATTCTCTCGGGCCTCTGTCATGCCTTTGTGTGGATGTTACTGGGGGCACTGATTCTGTCCTTCTTTCTCTGGATGACTGATATGCATGAGCAGGATCTTTCTCTCTACACTTACGTTGTCCATGCTCTGTCCTTACTGGTTGGTGGATTTATATCTGGCAAAAGGTCTGGCGAGCGAGGCTGGTACCATGGAGGGATTACCGGAATCATCTATGGACTGATTGTATTGTTAATTGGATTTCTGGCACTCGATGCTTCATTCAATTGGAAAGACAGTCTGCAGCTTGCAAGTGCATTCCTAATATCTGCACTCGGCGGTATATTCGGAGTTAACACTCGCAGATCATAGAAGTTCGGGGGGACGGTAGTTGAGAAAAATCGAGTAGGAGGCTACCCATTAGTTGAGTAGCCGACCTCTCACACCACCGTACGTACCCGTTCGGTATACGGCGGTTCAACCGTTTAAGTGCAATTGACGTAATCGCTCGTACTGCGCAGGGAAATCATAATACCCTGCCTGTATGAGCCTTTTGTTTATAACAGAGCGTTGCAGGATTGCGCTTCCGGCAATACGCCAGTACCCTAGGCGGGTGTTTCCCCATTGGTAGGCCTTTTCCTCTGGTACTCCCAGCTTTCGCAAGTTTTGCACCTTCGTATGGCTGTATCCTTGTTCCGCATAAGTCTTCACTTTTCGAATCGCTTGCTGGGCACTTCGTCCTGGCCGGTAGCCATAGCTTCCCTCCGAAAAGAGTGGCTCAAACAGCGGTTGCAGTTGCTGAGCAATGGCTTGTTGGATGGTCCGGTCGACTACTGTCGGAATGCCAAGCTTTCGCATGCTACTTCCATCTGGCTTGGGAATTTCCTTCCGTCTTACCGGGCTTGGCTTGTATCCTCCATCCCGGATCCTTTGCAATATCTCCTCTCTGTTCTCTCGCAGCCACGGCAACACCGCCTCGACCGTCATTCCGTCGATTCCCGGTGCTCCGTGATTTCGTTTGACCTGTTTGTAGGCTCTGTTCAGGTTGTTCCGATCCAGAATCGCTTCCAACAAGTCATTTGCACCGTCTCTTTCCCTACGTTCCCGAGTTCCGGCGCTCCGCGCTCCCGCATACTCTTCCTCTTCCACATTGTCCCTCTGCTGACTTCTCACAACAAGCTTTACTCCGTCTTTCAGATTTTTTTCCTACTCCACGTCTGTGGGACCTCCGCGGGTAAGAGCGATAACCTTCCCCTCATCTATCTGCCACATTTACAGGATGGGATTCGGGCAGTATTGGACTTCGCTTTGTCTTGCAAGCTCGTCCGTCCCAACCTGCCTTCTATGTGGTTTCTGTTCGTCAGACCGAGGGTTTGCCTCCGGCTTCCTTCAGATTCCACCTCGCGGTGGACACCCTTGCCTTCAGCTAACAGTTCCTACTGCCAAGCCTGTAGCGGACTTTCACCCCCGAGTTATCGCCCATGCCGGGCGCACAAGAAAAAGAGAACCGGGTCTCCAAGGAGATCCAGTTCTCTGACAATGAAGAATACGCTGCATACGCACTCACAGCCTTACAGGCTTTCGAACATGTATGATTTACTCAACCGTCGTTTCACGATTAACTGCACTGCTAATGGCGTTACGATCGAATGTAAGCTTGGTTACATCGTTTACGCGCAATACAACCACATCATCTGTGATTTCAGCAATCGTTCCGTGAAGACCACCGATGGTAACAATTTTATCGCCTTTTTTTAATTGACCTAACATGGCATTCCGTTGCTTTTGCTTTTTATTCTGTGGACGAATCATCAAGAAGTAAAAAATTGCAACCATGAGTACCAAAGGTACGATCAAAGATACAATTCCACCGCCTGCTTGCGTTCCTGTTGCAGTCATTGCCTGAAACATTCAAAACTCCCCCTTATCGACTATACGTACGAATACTGCTCGTTACTTCGGCTCCGCAAAACCTGATCAGAAACCTCTGTCATTGTCATGAAGACCATATTGATCGAAAAATTCATCCCGGAAATCAAGCAAACGATCTTCCATTATGGCTTTGCGCACATTGCGCATCAAATTTTGCAAGAAATGAAGATTATGGATCGTCGTCAAACGCAAGCCAAACGTTTCATCCGCTTTGATTAAATGACGCAGATAAGCTCTGGAATAGTTCCGACAAGTGTAGCAATCACATTCAGGATCAAGTGGCCCAAAATCAGTTGCAAACTTGGCATTTCGAACGACCAGACGTCCTTGGCTAGTCATTGTTGTTCCGTTACGGGCAATCCGGGTAGGCAGAACACAGTCAAACATGTCCACACCACGAATTGATCCCTCAATCAATGCATCGGGCGAACCTACACCCATTAAATAACGTGGTTTATTGGAAGGCAACAATGGAAGCGTGTAATCCAATACGCCGTACATTAAATGTTTCGGTTCTCCAACACTCAGTCCACCAATAGCATACCCCGGGAAATCCATGGAAGTCAAATCAGCCGCGCTCTGACGGCGAAGATCTTCATGCATGCCTCCCTGTACGATGGCAAACAGTCCTTGATCATGCGGTCGAGCATGACTTTCCAGACAACGTTCTGCCCAACGGCTCGTTCTTTCAAGTGATTTTTTCACATATTCATACTCAGCCGGATATGGTGGACATTCATCAAATGCCATCATAATATCGGAGCCCAGTGCATTCTGAATTTCCATTGCCACTTCAGGTGACAAGAACTTTTTGTCTCCATTCAAATGGGAACGGAAGTGAACGCCTTCCTCCGTAATCTTACGCATCTCACTGAGGGAAAACACCTGAAATCCGCCGCTGTCAGTCAGAATCGGACGATCCCAGTTCATGAACTTGTGAAGACCGCCAGCTTGGCGTATAATCTCATGTCCCGGTCTCAAGAACAAGTGATAGGTATTACTCAGAATGATCTGAGCATCCATCTCTTTCAGCTCTTCAGGGCTCATCGTTTTTACCGTTGCCTGTGTACCTACAGGCATGAAGGTTGGTGTCTCAATAATACCGTGAGGTGTATGTACACGTCCCAGACGGGCACCGGATTGTTTGCAAGTTTTGATATGTTCATACGTAATTGCTGCCATTAGTTTTAATCATCCTCTAAAAATTAATCGTAATGCTTGTATCCATTTTCCATTTATCTGACATGTCCCCGAATCAATAAATCAACATCGCATCACCAAAACTGAAGAAACGATACTCTTCGTTAATGGCTTCTTGGTAAGCCTGAATAATATGTTCTCTGCCTGCAAGCGCACTAACCAACATGACCAGTGTGGATTTCGGCAGATGAAAGTTTGTGAGCATGCCATCAATAACTTTGAACGTGTAACCCGGGTAGATAAAAATTTTGGTCCATCCGCTGCTCTCCTGCAGCAAACCATCTTCAAACTTACTACCCACCGTTTCGAGTGTACGACAGCTCGTTGTTCCTACCGCAAATACACGGTTGCCACGTTGTTTCGTCTCATTAATCAGATCAGCCGTTTCTTGTGACATGGAGTAATATTCCTCGTGCATCACATGATCTTCCACCACATCTACTGACATGGGTCTGAACGTTCCAAGACCCACGTGAAGTGTAATAAAGGCTACGTTGACCTCTTTGGCCCGAATCCGATCCAGCAATTCATCTGTAAAGTGCAGTCCCGCTGTTGGTGCAGCCGCTGATCCTTCATGCTTCGCATACACCGTCTGATATCTTTCACGGTCATCCAACGTTTCTTTGATATAAGGAGGCAATGGCATCTCACCCAGACGATCGAGAATCTCTTGAAAGATTCCATCATACGTAAAGGTAAGTGTGCGTGCCCCCATCTCACCCTCTTCTTCAATGATTGCCTTTAGCTCGTCACTGAATACGATAACTGAACCGGCTTTTAGCTTTTTGCCCGGTTTAACGAGAGCTTCCCAGCGATCGCCTTCCACATTTTTAAGCAAAAGCACTTCCGCCTTGGCTCCGGTATCCTCTTTGGTTCCGAACAGACGGGCTGGTAGAACACGAGTATCATTCAGTACTAGTGTATCCCCAGACTGAAGAAAATCGATAATATCAGGAAACGTGTGATGGTTAACTTCACCGCTCTCCTTGTTCAATGTAAGTAACCTGGACGCCGTGCGATCAAGCAGTGGCGTCTGCGCAATAAGTTGCTCTGGTAATTCAAAATCGTATAAGTTCACATTCATCTTGGATTCATTCCTTAACAATAGTCGCATTTTGATAATAGTGTTTCAATATTGCCTGGTAATCATACCCTTCATCTGCCATGCCTTTAGCTCCCCATTGGGACAAGCCCAATCCGTGGCCATTGCCCTGACCAATGAACATGAAGGTTTGGCCCTGTGTTACAGCTCTAGCTTGACCATCACTACTCATCACCACAAGAGCATTACTGGATGCTGTACCTGTGCCTGATGCAGATAGTACAGCGGCACCCTGGGAGCCGGTTTTGCTGGCTGTTTTGCCGTCAGCGCCTAATACAGTATAACTTCCGGTCCCTGCAATATCAAATAAAGTACTCGGTAATCCGCCTAACGCGGAGCGGTACGTATCTGCATATTTCACCGTCATAGCCTGTCCGTTGGCAGTGACTTCGAGTGCTCTTCCGGATGGTCCACGCTTGGTTACTTCCAAGGTTGAGATAGAGGCTGGAATAGAGGCTGTCGTTTTGCCCTGAAGGGATTTAACCAACTGGGCTGATGTGAAAGGTCCTCTCACCCAGGCGTAGTCACTGGATTGAGCCACTTTAGCCAGTACAACAGCTTCGTTGCCTGGATTCATTTTTGCTACAGGTTCAGCGTTGGATTGAATTAACGGAACGGGACGCACATTTGTATTTTGTGCAGTAACCGTCACTTTGGCTAATCCTGCATCTGTTTTAGTCGTCAATTCCTTGACATTATCTTCACGGATGTATCCACTGACACCTGAACTCAGGAGCACATGGTACCACGTATGTAATCCTGCCTGAGCGGATGCATCCCCTGAGCTAACCACATTGGTGAATACACCTGCTCCGCCGTTCCACACTTCGGAAGGATGAGCAGTCTGGCCGCCAGCATTGGAGGAAAACACTGCTTCGACGATTTTACCACCGCTCTTGACCACTTCTCCAGCAGTTGCATCCACTGCACTGGTTACTTTAGCATTCTCCGAACTGATCCCGTTATAGGCTTGACTAAGTGTCGTATCCACGACATTGGCAATTTTGAATCGTTCCCCCTGTTGAAGCGCGTAAGAGCGTGCAGCCACTGCCTGTACTTTCAAAGCTTCAGCGGGCCAGGATGAATACACCTCAGCCCCTACTACCGAGTACAAATATTGCTCCAACGGAACCACATTTACCAATGCGAGATCTCCGCCTACAATGCTGATCTCCATATCTCCTCGATACGTCCGCTGTGATCTCTCCACCACTTTGATGCCACTGCCATCCCCTTGTACAAATGCTTTGGCTTCACTGCCTGCAATGATGTAATGCGGAGCTGTTTTGAGTGTATCTGTGCTTAAGCCCGCATCCTGACGGATTATAAGTGCGCCACTATTGCTGTTAACAGGAGAAAAATTCACTCCCGGAACGCTGGCTTCCAGATTCTGTTTCAGAGTTGCCAGATCGGCATCATTTGCAGCTTCTCCAACCCATACCGTGTAGCCCTGAGAACCACCACTCAGTTGCAGTACCGTATAGGAGCTAAAGCCTGCTGCAGCTATGGAAGACTGAGCTGCCTCAGCCTCTTGAAGCGAACTGTATGTTCCCGTAGAGAGACGTTTGGTGCCTGTCACTGCGGGCTTTTGCCCACCCAGCCCAGCTGCTGCCACTTTTTGTACACGTGCTACCGCTTGTCCTGCTAACGCTTCTGTAGCATAGTTGCCCGTGTAGAGTTGGTAGATAGCTTTGCCACTCAGAGATGTTGTAAACAACAATGGTTTATCCGTGGTTGCCTGTAACAATTTTGCAGCTGTAGCCGCTGTCTTGAAATCTCCTGTCTCCAACACCTTTACTCGAAACCCATCCGCACTGAAACGGATCTGCCCTGCTGGAAGACTCACACCTGCCCCATTTTCCGAGCCCATGTTCCATGTACCAGTGGACTCAAGTGTAATGAGAGGTGTGGTCGCTTTATACGTACTTCCCAGATTCGCAAACATGGCTACGCGAATGGTCTGTCCATCATTTTCAGCGGCATAGGCAGGCACTTGCAGGCATCCCACCGTCAACAGAGCCGCGGCCAACACCTTTAAGCGTCGACTCCACTTCTTCGTTTGTACTGCTTTCCCCACGATCAGACTCCTCTCTATACGTTAGCTCTATTTTATATCGAGTAAATCCCAACCATATTCTACTTGAATGTTTCATCAGTCACGAATTACTTCCCGTCTCTCGGTGGAATGGGCAGACCCAAATGATGATAGGCCAGATCCGTCACTATTCTGCCTCTTGGTGTGCGTTGAAGCATGCCAATTTGCAGCAAATACGGCTCATACACATCCTCAATGGTCTGACTTTCTTCTCCAATCGTAGCGGCGATTGTATCCAGCCCCACTGGGCCACCCCTGAAACTGTTAATCATCGATTTGAGCATCTTGTGATCAATCTCATCAAGTCCACGCGGGTCAATCTGAAGACGTTTCAGCGCTTCCTCCGCCAGTGACTGTGTAATGATCCCATCACCGCGCACCTGTGCAAAGTCACGCACCCTTTTCAACAAACGGTTGGCAATCCTTGGTGTCCCACGAGAGCGCAATGCGATCTCTTCCGCAGCATCACCAACAATCTCAATGCCCAAAATTTCAGTCGATCGTGAAACGATATAAGCCAGCTCGTCCACCGTATAAAACTCCAAACGACTTATGACACCAAACCGGTCCCGAAGTGGAGCAGAGAGTAAGCCAGCACGTGTTGTAGCCCCAATCAGAGTAAACGACGGCAGATCAAGCCGAACGGAACGTGCGCTCGGACCTTTACCGATCATAATATCCAGAGCAGAATCTTCCATCGCAGGGTACATGACTTCCTCTACTGTACGATGAAGACGATGAATTTCGTCAATAAAGAGTACATCGCCCTCCTGCAGATTCGTGAGCAAAGCAGCCAGATCACCTGGACGTTCAATCGCAGGTCCCGATGTTGTACGCAAGTTAACGCCCAATTCGTTCGCAATGATATTGGCAAGTGTTGTTTTACCAAGTCCAGGTGGACCATATAACAAAACATGATCCAGCGCTTCATTGCGCAATTTGGCAGCTTCAATATATATCTTCAAATTTTCCTTCACCTGATTCTGTCCGATATATTCATTCAAATACCGGGGACGAAGGCTCAATTCAACATTTTGATCCTCCATCATCAGGTTTGCGGAAATAATCCGGTCATCCATGTTCATCCCTACCTTTTTTGTGCGGGTTACTGCTCTATTCTATATGCAAAATAAATTATCCCGTAAACAGCATTTGCAGTGCCCGTTTCATCAACACATCAACCGAATCGGACGAATTAACATCCTTCTTCAGTTTGAGCCATACTTTGTCAAGTTCACTGTCGGTATAACCCAACGCCTTGAGACCTTCACGTGCCTCGTCCCAAGCAGAACCGCTTCCTGCTTCTTCAGAAGGAGGGGCAAACAAACCTGTTGCATACGTTGCAGCACCGAAACCATCCAATTTATCCTTAAGATCCAGAATCATACGCTGCGCTGTTTTCTTGCCTATTCCCGGCAGCTTGGTCAAGAACGTCAGATTCTCTTGGTAGATAGCCGTCACGACATGATCCGGCGTACCGCCAGCCAGTATACCCAAAGCAACCTTAGGGCCAATACCCGATACCTCAATCAGCTTGCGGAATAACTTCTGTTCGTCCCGAGTAGCAAAACCAAACAGCAACATCGCATCTTCGCGCACATGATGATGGGTATAAACAATAATTTCTCCCTCTTGCTTCGCAAATGCATATGGATTCGGACAGAACACACGATAACCGACACCATGAACATCAAGTACGATATACTCATTCTCCAAATGTACGAACTGTCCTCTTAGAAAATCAATCATTTTCGCAATACCTCATTCAACTTGGAATTTAATGTATATGAGTGAGCGTGACACACAGCCACAGCCAAAGCATCCGCTACATCATCCGGCTTTGGAATGACCTGTAAACGCAGAAACATTTTAACCATCTCCTGTACTTGCCGCTTCTCTGCTTTACCGTATCCAACAATCGCTTGCTTAATCTGCATCGGAGTATACTCCGCAATAGGCAGACCCTTCTGGGCTGCAGCAAGAATCATAACCCCTCTGGCCTGACTGACAGACATGGCTGTTGTAACGTTACGGTTGAAAAAAAGTTTCTCCAGCGCTACTGCGTCCGGTTTATATTTATCGATCAGCTGTACGATTCCCTCATATACGTGAAGCAGCCGTTCCTCATCAGGGGTGTGAGCCTCCGTCTGAATACATCCATATTGCACAGGTACCACTTTGCTGCCGATTTTATCCACAAAACCAAAACCAACAATCGCAATCCCCGGGTCAATTCCCAAAAAACGCAAAACCATCTCTCCCTTACAAAAGCGAACATATGTATCGTTCATTTCATTATAACAAAAGATAGACCCTCCGGCAGGAAAAACTTTATCCATACCATATACTCGCCCTCATTCGTGAATAAACTGCAATGGCTATCCACATCTCAAGGTCTGTTTTGGTTATGCAACGACAAAAAGGACATCTTTCGATGTCCTTTATTACTCGTATATATTTATACATTCAAACTCTGAATGATCCTTCTCCACAAATGTCTTCTCATCTCACATTACAACGATCCAATTGAATAAAGAAGTCTATCTTCCTATCCGCCATTCCGGCTTTCCTTATTGGATTCATCCACTGCATAATCGCTAAATGTGGAGATCACACTGTCGTATTCATCTTTGTCCTGTATCCGGATGCCCTGCTGTAGTTGCTCTAACACGCCTTCAGGTAATGAAGTCTCCAACGTACCTACGTCCATCTGAAAAAAAGTACGAATGACTTTCTCTTCTCCAGGTCGGCCTTCATAAAGGTTGAGATTACCCACAGCATCAATGCTAATATACGCCTGCTCTTTACATAAAGGAGAAAGATCATCCACATGTTGTTTCATGTGCAATACATCTGCTGATACAACTTTGGCTTCCCAATCGGGATGTTGAGTGAGCAACATTTTCATTTGCGGAATCGCCATCTTTCCGAGTTGTTCCGTTTCCACTCCACAGATGTATTGGGTCTCCAGAACAACACTGGTTAATTGGTCCGGATCGGATCCGAGTTGTTGCATCAACGTCTGGACTTCTTGCTCAGGTCTTTTTTCTATCGTAACCGTTCCCATTACGCTTGTAGCCTCACTGAAATTGGTCGTTAATAATTGCTCTATTGAAGAAGAAATCGGCAATCCACTGTAAGCGAGTATCGTTACCGCAACCAATGCTGCCGTCATCCACACGGTTCGTTTCCACCGTCGCCAGCGTCTCTTGAATTGTTTTTTGAAGTTAAACGTGTTCACATGAACCCCTTCTATCACTTTTTAAACCTATTGTGACCGAAAGAACGGGGATTTATGCAAAATTAACCTAGTGCGACAATCCACCCAGCTGGTACTAGATGGTTTTGGATACAACTTTTAATAAACCAAATGCAAAAACAGAGTATCTAATATTAGATACTCTGTTTTTTGAGATCGGGATGACACGATTTGAACATGCGACCCCCTGGTCCCAAACCAGGTGCTCTACCAAGCTGAGCTACATCCCGTTATCTATACCGGCGAGAGGACTCGAACCTCCACGGTTTCCCACTCGATTTTGAGTCGAGCGCGTCTGCCATTCCGCCACGCCGGCGTATGAAGTTATAATGGCGCGCCCTGAGAGATTCGAACTCCCGGCCTTTTGATTCGTAGTCAAACGCTCTATCCAGCTGAGCTAAGGGCGCAAATATTGGAGCGGACGACGGGAATCGAACCCGCGACCCTCGCCTTGGCAAGGCGATGCTCTACCGCTGAGCCACGTCCGCAAACCAGTAATAATAGAAAAAAATGGCGGAACCGACGGGATTCGAACCCGCGATCTCCTGCGTGACAGGCAGGCATGTTAGGCCAACTACACCACGGTTCCAGATTACTTTCACCTAGGAAAGTATAATTGCGGGGGCAGGATTTGAACCTGCGGCCTTCGGGTTATGAGCCCGACGAGCTACCGGGCTGCTCCACCCCGCGTCGTTATTCAAGAATTATATGGTGGAGGCTGAGGGGATCGAACCCCCGACCCTCTGCTTGTAAGGCAGATGCTCTCCCAGCTGAGCTAAGCCTCCATATGTTATGACCCGTAGGGGATTCGAACCCCTGTTACCTCCGTGAAAGGGAGGTGTCTTAACCCCTTGACCAACGGGCCATAATGGCTCCCCGAACAGGGCTCGAACCTGTGACAACTCGATTAACAGTCGAGTGCTCTACCAACTGAGCTATCAGGGAATAATTTGCACTTGCAGTGCAAATGAAATCCATCGTACAACGTCAACACGCAAAGCCTGTTTTCTATGTATGATGAAAGAGTTCGCTTGGCGGCGTCCTACTCTCCCAGGACCCTGCGGTCCAAGTACCATCGGCGCTAGAGGGCTTAACGGTCGTGTTCGGGATGGGTACGTGTGGAACCCCTCCGCCATCGCCACCAAACGCATAGCTTATAGCTTACATTTCAGAGTATTTGTTCTCTGAAAACTAGATTCGAAACGAAATTTGCGCCTTACAACGTGCATATTGGATAAGCCCTCGACCGATTAGTACTGGTCAGCTCCATGCATTGCTGCACTTCCACCCCCAGCCTATCTACCTCGTCGTCTTCAAGGGGTCTTACATACTGGGAAATCTCATCTTGAGGGGGGCTTCACGCTTAGATGCTTTCAGCGCTTATCCCTTCCGTACATAGCTACCCAGCGGTGCTCCTGGCGGAACAACTGGTACACCAGCGGTACGTCCATCCCGGTCCTCTCGTACTAAGGACAGCTCCTCTCAAATTTCCTACGCCCACGACAGATAGGGACCGAACTGTCTCACGACGTTCTGAACCCAGCTCGCGTACCGCTTTAATGGGCGAACAGCCCAACCCTTGGGACCTACTTCAGCCCCAGGATGCGATGAGCCGACATCGAGGTGCCAAACCTCCCCGTCGATGTGGACTCTTGGGGGAGATAAGCCTGTTATCCCCAGGGTAGCTTTTATCCGTTGAGCGATGGCCCTTCCATGCGGTACCACCGGATCACTAAGCCCGACTTTCGTCCCTGCTCGACTTGTAGGTCTCGCAGTCAAGCTCCCTTATGCCTTTGCACTCTTCGAATGATTTCCAACCATTCTGAGGGAACCTTTGGGCGCCTCCGTTACTCTTTAGGAGGCGACCGCCCCAGTCAAACTGCCCACCTGACACTGTCCCCGCACCGGATTACGGTACCAGGTTAGAACCTAGATACGATCAGGGTGGTATCCCAACGGTGCCTCCACGCAAGCTGGCGCTCACGTTTCTTAGGCTCCCACCTATCCTGTACAGATCGTACCCAAATTCAATATCAAGCTGCAGTAAAGCTCCATGGGGTCTTTCCGTCTTGTCGCGGGTAACCTGCATCTTCACAGGTATTAAAATTTCACCGGATCTCTCGTTGAGACAGCGCCCAAGTCGTTACGCCATTCGTGCGGGTCAGAATTTACCTGACAAGGAATTTCGCTACCTTAGGACCGTTATAGTTACGGCCGCCGTTTACTGGGGCTTCGGTTCACAGCTTCGGATTGCTCCTAACCACTCCCCTTAACCTTCCAGCACCGGGCAGGCGTCAGCCCGTATACTTCGCCTTACGGCTTCGCACAGACCTGTGTTTTTGCTAAACAGTCGCTTGGGCCTTTTCACTGCGGCCCCCTCGTGCTATTCACACTACCGGGGCACCCCTTCTCCCGAAGTTACGGGGTCATTTTGCCGAGTTCCTTAACGAGAGTTCTTCCGCGCGCCTTAGAATACTCTTCTCGCCTACCTGTGTCGGTTTGCGGTACGGGCACCATCACCTGGCTAGAGGCTTTTCTTGGCAGTGTGAGATCATGACCTTCGCTACTATAATTTTCGCTCCCCATCACAGCCCAGCCTTATCGATGTGCGGATTTGCCTACACATCAGCCTCACTGCTTAGACGGACATCCATCAGTCCGCGTCACTACCCTGCTGCGTCCCCCCATTGCTCATAACGGCTTACGGTGGTACAGGAATTTCGACCTGTTGTCCTTCGACTACGCCTTTCGGCCTCGCCTTAGGTCCCGACTTACCCTGAGCGGACGAGCCTTCCTCAGGAACCCTTAGGCTTTCGGCGGATCAGATTCTCACTGATCTTTTCGTTACTCATACCGGCATTCTCACTTGTATAATGTCCAGCGCTCCTTACGGTACACCTTCAACCCTTATACAACGCTCCCCTACCCCTGATGCAAAGCATCAAGCCATAGCTTCGGTGGTGTGTTTAGCCCCGTTACATTTTCGGCGCAGAGTCACTCGACCAGTGAGCTATTACGCACTCTTTCAATGGTGGCTGCTTCTAAGCCAACATCCTGGTTGTCTGGGCAACTCCACATCCTTTTCCACTTAACACACACTTGGGGACCTTAGCTGATGGTCTGGGCTGTTTCCCTTTTGACAATGGATCTTAGCACTCACTGTCTGACTCCCGGAAGTAAGTCTATGGCATTCGGAGTTTGACTGAGCTTGGTAACCCTTGCGGGCCCCGCACCCAATCAGTGCTCTACCTCCACGACTCTGTTTTCCGAGGCTAGCCCTAAAGCTATTTCGGGGAGAACCAGCTATCTCCGAGTTCGATTGGAATTTCTCCGCTACCCCCACCTCATCCCCGCATTTTTCAACATGCGTGGGTTCGGGCCTCCAGTGCGTGTTACCGCACCTTCACCCTGGACAGGGGTAGATCACCCGGTTTC
Organism: Paenibacillus hebaui; assembly: GCF_051934385.1. Taxonomy (NCBI): domain Bacteria; kingdom Bacillati; phylum Bacillota; class Bacilli; order Caryophanales; family Paenibacillaceae; genus Paenibacillus; species Paenibacillus hebaui. The sequence goes on from NZ_CP196836.1 coordinate 5,604,042, forward strand.
GGGTCTACGTCCACGTACTAACTCGCCCTATTCAGACTCGCTTTCGCTGCGGCTCCGGCTCATCACCTTAACCTTGCACGGGAACGTAACTCGCCGGTTCATTCTACAAAAGGCACGCCATCACCCCTAAAACGGGCTCTGACTTTTTGTAAGCACACGGTTTCAGGTTCTATTTCACTCCCCTTCCGGGGTGCTTTTCACCTTTCCCTCACGGTACTGCTTCACTATCGGTCGCTAGGAAGTATTTAGCCTTGGCAGATGGTCCTGCCGGATTCATACGGGGTTTCACGTGCCCCGCACTACTCGGGATCCGTCTCGGAGGGAACAGACTTTCAACTACAGGGCTTTTACCTTCTTTGGCGGGCCTTTCCAGACCTCTTCGCTTAATCGGTTCCTTTGTAACTCCATGTGAGACGTCCCACAACCCCAAAGAGCAAGCTCTCTGGTTTGGGCTTCTCCGCGTTCGCTCGCCGCTACTGACGGAATCACTATTGTTTTCTCTTCCTCAGGGTACTTAGATGTTTCAGTTCCCCTGGTATGCCTCTGCACAACCTATGTATTCAGTTGTGAGTAACTGGAAATTACCCCAGCTGGGTTTCCCCATTCGGACACCCCCGGATCAAAGCTTGCTTACAGCTCCCCGAGGCAGTTTCGTTGTTCGCCACGTCCTTCATCGGCTCCTAGCGCCTAGGCATCCTCCGTGTGCTCTTAGTAGCTTAACCATATCGCTCGTGTTCGAGCTGTCGCTCCGCTTGTTTTGGACTACGTCCAAAGCCAAAAGTCGCTCCATTTCGATCACTCGCTCATGCAATCTACCTTATAAACACTTCACTTGTTTACACAAGATCAGCTTAAAGGAATGTTCTAAATCGCAAAATTTCGTTTCGATATCTAGTTTTCAAAGAACAAGCTCCATGCAAAAGCAAGCTGTTTGAGAGTTTGAGCTCTCAAAACTGAGCAACGAGTGAGTTGCGCAGGTTCTAAGAACCTGCTTATTTGAATGTTTCCACTCGGGAAACGATTCTCCATAGAAAGGAGGTGATCCAGCCGCACCTTCCGATACGGCTACCTTGTTACGACTTCACCCCAATCATCTATCCCACCTTCGGCGGCTGGCTCCTTGCGGTTACCCCACCGACTTCGGGTGTTATAAACTCTCGTGGTGTGACGGGCGGTGTGTACAAGACCCGGGAACGTATTCACCGCGGCATGCTGATCCGCGATTACTAGCAATTCCGACTTCATGCAGGCGAGTTGCAGCCTGCAATCCGAACTGAGACCGGCTTTGTTGGGATTCGCTCCATCTCGCGATTTCGCAGCCCGTTGTACCGGCCATTGTAGTACGTGTGTAGCCCAGGTCATAAGGGGCATGATGATTTGACGTCATCCCCACCTTCCTCCGGTTTGTCACCGGCAGTCTATCTAGAGTGCCCACCCGAAGTGCTGGCAACTAAATATAAGGGTTGCGCTCGTTGCGGGACTTAACCCAACATCTCACGACACGAGCTGACGACAACCATGCACCACCTGTCTCCTCTGTCCCGAAGGAAAGATACATCTCTGCATCGATCAGAGGGATGTCAAGACCTGGTAAGGTTCTTCGCGTTGCTTCGAATTAAACCACATACTCCACTGCTTGTGCGGGTCCCCGTCAATTCCTTTGAGTTTCAGTCTTGCGACCGTACTCCCCAGGCGGAGTGCTTAATGTGTTAACTTCGGCACCAAGGGTATCGAAACCCCTAACACCTAGCACTCATCGTTTACGGCGTGGACTACCAGGGTATCTAATCCTGTTTGCTCCCCACGCTTTCGCGCCTCAGCGTCAGTTACAGCCCAGAGAGTCGCCTTCGCCACTGGTGTTCCTCCACATATCTACGCATTTCACCGCTACACGTGGAATTCCACTCTCCTCTTCTGCACTCAAGTCACCCAGTTTCCAGTGCGATCCGGGGTTGAGCCCCGGGATTAAACACCAGACTTAAATGACCGCCTGCGCGCGCTTTACGCCCAATAATTCCGGACAACGCTTGCCCCCTACGTATTACCGCGGCTGCTGGCACGTAGTTAGCCGGGGCTTTCTTCTCAGGTACCGTCACTCCTTGAGCAGTTACTCTCAAGGACGTTCTTCCCTGGCAACAGAGCTTTACGATCCGAAAACCTTCATCACTCACGCGGCATTGCTCCGTCAGGCTTTCGCCCATTGCGGAAGATTCCCTACTGCTGCCTCCCGTAGGAGTCTGGGCCGTGTCTCAGTCCCAGTGTGGCCGATCACCCTCTCAGGTCGGCTACGCATCGTCGCCTTGGTGAGCCGTTACCTCACCAACTAGCTAATGCGCCGCAGGCCCATCCCCAAGTGACAGATTGCTCCGTCTTTCCAGTTTCCTTCAGGAGAAGAAAACAAGTATTCGGTATTAGCTACCGTTTCCGGTAGTTGTCCCAAGCTTGAGGGCAGGTTGCCTACGTGTTACTCACCCGTCCGCCGCTAAGTATCAAGGAAGCAAGCTTCCTATCCACTCCGCTCGACTTGCATGTATTAGGCATGCCGCCAGCGTTCGTCCTGAGCCAGGATCAAACTCTCCAATAAAGTATTGAAAAGAGCGATAAGCTCATTTTGAATCTGACGAGATTAAAAATCTCATTTGTGCTCCAGTCGATTCAAGCCAAGGCTTGTCTCAAACTTTCGCGTTCATTCTGCAAGCAGAATGTTTACTCACTCGTTGTTCAGTTTTCAAAGATCAAACTTGTCATTCTCTTGTGTTCTGTGTGTCAGCACTGTGTTTCAGCGGCGACTTAAATAATATATCACACTGACGAAACCAATGCAATAGTTTTTTCGAATATAAATTATTAATAGTTTTTAACTAACCGACTATTCCACTAGACTACTAGTCAATTAACCATATTACCTTACTGATTATTATAGCTATGTAATCTAATTTTCTTCATAATGCTGCTTACGTTCTACAAACGACGTATCCATTGCATTCTTCTGCAATTTTGAACCCAATCCGCTCATTCAAAACCCAAAAAGACCTTCCACTTCTCGGAGATGGCCTTTTTGGGTTTGAATACTTTACAGTTCATTCATCGAGTTTACTTCTGTATCCAGGGATTCCTGCGTTTTTTATTGGAGCCTCGGGTATTGGATATTCCAGTACGCTCTTTGGACGTTTGCCCCGATACAGATACTTTGGATTTGCTGCTCTTCACGGTAGGTTTGCCTGTTCTCCGTTTTGCAGTTCCTGTTTTGGCGGCCTGTTTGGGCTTCGCCTCAAGATCCAATTCAGTTTCCCCCTGAGAGTGACTTAAGTTTGCTTCGTCGCGTCCTCCCTTTTTACCTCCACCCTTGGCTTCGGGAGGATAAAGTTCACCAAATGCACCAAGTGGAGCCGGCGGTACCGTATTCTGTGTTGGGTATGGATTTTGATATGCATACTCCATGGGCTGATTCGGCATCATGGAAGTCGACATATCATGCTGCATACCATATGGACTATACATAGCCCATGCTGGGTCCTGATATCCATGTGAAGAATAAGTATAGTGATGCGTAGGCATATGATGGCTACCACATCCGCATGGCGGGTAAGGAAGCATCGAGTATGGAGATATAGTAGGTGGTTGATGGTTCATATGCTCCGCGGCTGCAAATGGAGGAAATGGGCTGTTCACTTGACCAGCTGGAGCTATGGGATAGGTGTTATTTTGTACTTCAGCAGACAGGTTAGGCATAACGTTGTTATGATTTTGTTCATTCCCCGTCCATGGGACATTAGGTAGATTACCAGCGGAGTACGGACTTACTTCAGTGATGCCTGGGAAAGGCGAATTGTTATTCGAACCAGCCGTATACATACTTTGCGGATCAGTATATACCTCTTGTGCTGGTACAGGAATTTGAGCATACGGGTGCTCGGCAGGAGCATGGTGCAATTTACTTCCGCAACCGCACGGTGCTTTAGTTGCTGGTGCCAGATTAGCAGGCGATTTTGTGTTGGGCATTACCGGTAAAGGCATAATCTCAGGAGAAATATTAGGCATCGTATACGTCGGCGATTCAGGCAACGGCTTTACATGAACTTCAGATTTAGTTTGTTCTTTTTTTGGAACTTCCTTCTCAGGCTTCACTTCAGGAATTTCAGGAAGCTGCGGCAACACTTCCAGTTCTGGTTTCACATTAGGTACAACTGGATTAGCCGATACAGGAGGAGCGGGAGCCGGAGTGGAGACTTCCGGTGCTGGTGCCGGGGCTGGCATTACCGGAACAGGTGGAGCAGCTTCTTCTTTAACCCCCGTGTATTCCTTCCCTTCTGGAGAAAGCTTCTCTTGAGCAGCATGATTAGTTGCGCCACTCTCTGAAGTGAAATTCCCTTGCGCATGCATAGATGGAATGTACACGGTCTCTCCCACAAGAAGAGCATTTGGATTCTTTAATTGCGGGTTAGCATTAACCATATCCTTCAACGGAACTCCCCAAGCCTGCGACAACTTCCACAATGAATCACCTTGCTGGACTTTGTGACTGTGCAACATGCCTTCTGGCTTTGGCGTTACTGGCTCCGCTGGAATTTTGACCTTCATGCCGATCTCCAGCTTGTCGGGATTTGCGATTTGCGGATTGGCTGCAATAATTTTCTCTAACGCAACATTATATTTTTGGGACAGCAGATATAATGTGTCGCCTTTTTTCACCATGTGTATTTTCACTTGGAACTAACCTCCTAGACGTGATACTTGGGCAGTACATTCGCCCATACCGTTACTACATCCTATGCAGAAATTGGGCTAATGACATCAACTACGCAAAAAAAATCCTTCACGCTCCAAAAACCGCATACTTCAGGTATGCTGAATTTCTGGAACAAGAAGGACTTCTTGCTTCACTATTTGATATGTTCAGTCTAAACTTCCCACACTTTGTAACCGTCTTTATCAACGATCCCACGGAAAGCTTCAAGTAATCTCAGTGTTACAGGTCCTGCTACACCTGTCCCAATCGTTCTACCGTCAACCTCATATGCGGCGATGACTTCCGCAGCAGTTCCGGTGAAAAAGACTTCGTCTGCAATATACACATCATGCAGGGTAAATGGAATTTCTTTCAGTTCAAGATCCAACTCACCACACAGATCAATGATCGCCTGACGTGTGATTCCTTCGAGTGCACCCAGATAACAAGGCGGCGTATAAACTACACCATTTTTAATAATAAAGATGTTATCACTTGAACCTTCAGTAACATAACCTTGGGAATTCAGCATGATTGCTTCACCAGCACCTGCATAGTTTGACTGAATTTTAACCAATACGTTATTCAGATAGTTCAAAGATTTGATTTTGGGGTTGAGCGCATCTGGGATGTTGCGACGTTGGGATACGGACACTGCTTTCAAACCAGTAAGATACGCTTCCTCTGGATAGATTGCCAGTTGTTCCACAATAACGATAACGGACGCCTTAGGACAACGTGTCGGATCGAGACCCAGATTACCAGGTCCACGCGATACGATCAGACGAATATAGCCGTTACGCATATCATTGCGACGTACTGTTTCAGCCAATACTTCCAGCATCTCATCATAGGACAACGGAATGTTCAAACTGATGGATTTAGCGGAATCATACAGACGATCCAAGTGAGCCTTACACCTGAAAATATTACCGTTATAGATCCGAATCCCTTCGAAAATACCATCTCCATACAAAAATCCATGATCATATACCGAAACGGTTGCGTTCTCCTTGGTCACATATTGACCATCCAAATAAATCCACTGTTCTGACACGGATGACTGCACCTCCATAAAATGTCCATTCCCTAAACCCGAAACTATAGTTGGCCCGTTTATTGTATAACCAATGACGAGCAGTTACTTGTCCATTGTACCCAGTCCTACGATAACCTTCAACAATTCACAACCAACTTCAAGTCGTTTTCATCAAAGGGTATGTATAACAAGGATAACTACCAAGAACCCGCACCTGACAATTCAAAGCCTCAATCTCAGCCATGGCTGCTGTAAGCAATACCGAATCTACTGTTTCCACGACATCAATGTAAAAATAGTAACTCCCCAATCGTTTCTTCGTTGGACGAGATTCCAATCGGGTCAAGTTCAGCTTCCGCCAGGCAAAAGCCGATAAAACCTGATGTAATGCACCCGGCGCATCTTCAGGCAACGTTACGAGCAAACTGGTTTTTACATGATCAGGTTCACGAGATATCTGTACAGGCTCATGGCCTATCAACACAAAACGAGTATAGTTATTGTCATGGTCAGTTACCCGCTCAGCCATGATGTCCAAGCCATGCTTTTGTGCAGCAAGTCTTGTACCAATCGCAGCCCAGCCTTTGCCTGGGTTTTTTTTCACCAACTCTACAGCTTCTGCTGTACTGTTCACACCTTCAAGCTCAGCTCCAGGCGAATGCAGACGAATAAAATTCTGGCACTGCGGGATCGCCACAGGATGAGACATGAGCTTGGTGATTTTCCCAAAGTCATACTCGCCGCTCTCTGTCACAAACTCGGAGCCATGTCCGATGACATTCTGGATGGATGGATAGACCCACTCCGCTTGCATCGGAATATCCACTTCATTAACGAGCCAGTCCATGTGAAGACTAACGGAGCCTTCAATCGTATTTTCGATTGGAATGACACTGTACTGTGCCTTTCCACTATCCGTAGCTCTGAAAACATCAGAAATCAGTTTGGAATGAAGCAATTCCAAAGGTTCCCCATCAAACAGAAAATCTACCGCTTCATGGGAAACTGAACCCTCAGGTAATACTGCAATTCGTTTCATGCGTTAACTTCCCCTTTAACTCTGTCCAAAAAAGGATTTTCCTCTTGATCAGGCAATACGGTAGCACCGTCCAGATCCGGATCGAGCCACAGTGCCGAAGCGGTAATGCCTTCACGACTCATCGTGTCGATCAAATATTGCTCCAATTCTGCCTTCCGGGTGTCATGACGGTCTACCAATGTCAAAACAGTTGGACCAGCTCCACTCAATGCAGCCCCTAGGGCTCCATGACGGACAGCATGTTCTAGAATTTCAGCCATGCCTGGTACCAGTGATGAGCGGTAGGGTTGATGAATACGATCAGACATCGCCTTCTGAATCATATCCAACCGCCCACTTGCCAACGCCGCAACCAGCAGGGAAGATCTGCTTATATTATGCACGACATCGGACTTGTCAAACTGCTGTGGGATCACATTTCTAGCTTTGGAAGTGGACAACTCGAAGTCCGGCACAATGACCAACGTCTGCAAATCCTGATGTGGCTCAATACGTATATAATCTGCATGACTGCCATCCCAAGCTGCTGTGATAATACCTCCAAATAGAGAAGCCCCCACATTGTCGGGATGTTTCTCCAAGGAAGTAGCCATGTCCATGAGTTTGCTATCAGATAACGGACTCCCGATTAATGCGTTAGCTGCGGCTAATGCACCAACAATGGCTGACGCACTGCTTCCAAGTCCACGTGTAAGTGGAATCTCCGAGTACATCGATATCTCCAATTCAGGTACAGAGACCCCAGCTTCATTGAAAACCATCTGTGCAACTTCATATATCAAATTGGATTTATCAGTCGGTAGACCCGTGAGATGATCACCATGGAGATGGAATGTCGTCTGCTCCGCTGGTTTCATCTCCAGCCAGACATACAAAGACAATGCCATACCCAGAGTATCGAACCCCGGGCCCAGATTGGCTGTACTTGCAGGTACTTTGACTGTTACCTTTTCCCGCAAACTCATACAGATTGCTGCTCCAGTTGTGCAATCGCGGCCATTACCGCTTCTTCGGAATCCTCTACAACAAGCGGCTCGGTAGCTACAGTCTTGATTGCAATGTTAGGATCTTTCAGACCATTCCCTGTCAATACACAAACCACAGTTTCTCCGCCTTTAAAGTACCCTTCACTCTTCAGTTTGTATACACCGGCAAGAGATGCTGCAGAAGCAGGTTCAGCAAAAACCCCTTCCCGAGCGGCAAGCGTACGATAAGCTGTCAGGATTTCTTCGTCTGTAACATAGTTAATCTGTCCGCCAGATTCCTCGGCTGCCGCTACAGCGGTCTTCCAGCTTGCAGGGTTACCAATCCGAATAGCGGTAGCCACTGTTTCAGGCTCAAGGATCGGTTCACCTTTGACAATAGCCATGGCGCCTTCCGCTTCAAAACCGACCATGCGTGGCAGGGAGTTGGATTTGCCTGCTTCTTTATATTCTTTGAACCCTTTCCAGTAAGCCGAGATGTTCCCTGCGTTACCCACCGGAATTGCGAGTACATCAGGAGCATGACCAAGTTGCTCAATGACTTCAAAAGCAGCCGTTTTCTGTCCTTCAATCCGGAACGGATTCACAGAGTTAACAAGCGTAATTGGATGTTTGGCTGTGATCTCGCGAACAATTTCCAATGCACGGTCAAAGTTACCATTAATCGCGATAACTTTGGCTCCGTAGATCATGGCTTGGGCAAGTTTACCCAGCGCAATATTGTTGTTCGGAATCAGCACGATACAATTCAGTCCACCACGAGCCGCATAGGCAGCTGCCGCCGCTGAAGTGTTGCCTGTCGATGCGCACATGATGGTGCGGCTGCCTTCTTCCATTGCTTTGGCCACAGCCATAACCATTCCACGGTCTTTAAAAGAACCCGTAGGGTTCAAGCCTTCATATTTGAAATACAAATTCAATCCGAGTTCCTTGGACAGATTCTCTGCATGAATCAGGGGTGTGTTACCTTCCTGTAGTGTAAGCAAGGGTGTATTTTCATTAACTGGAAGGTGCTCTCTATATGTTTGCAGTAGTCCTTGATATCTCATTGTGGGTAAACTCCTTTGTGATTAAATAATCCGAAATATGATTCCATGTATCTATTATGATTAAACCTTTACATTAAACTTAAGATTCAAACCGGGACATCTGAAGTTATCCTTCCACCCGGTATACACTTTTGATTCGACGGATGACGTTAAGGGATTCAAAGTGTTTCAACACTTTATCCATGCTTGCCTTGCTTGCATTATGCGTAACGATAATGATCTCGGCATCCGGGTTATGTTCATTGGGCTGTTGAACAACCGAAGCCAGACTGACATCGTATTCAGCGAAGATTTGTGTAATTTGCGCCAGCACACCTGCCTTGTCATCTACGTGCAGCAAAATAAAGTTTTTCGACATAATCTGCTCGTCGCTCTGCAGACGTTTTTGTTTATAAGGCACAATCGCTTTGAGACCATTCACACCTAACTTCAGGTTTTTGATCACGGCCACAATGTCAGCCACTACAGAAGTTGCTGTTGGAAGTTCACCCGCACCTGCACCGTAAAACATCGTCTCGCCTACGGCTTCGCCATGTACATACACTGCATTGAACACGCCGTTCACAGAGGCAATCGGATGATTTTGTCTTACCATAGTGGGTTGAACACTAATCGTGATTTCGTCATCCTGACGATCAGCGATACCAAGCAGCTTCATCTCATACCCAAGTCTTTTGGCATACGTGATGTCTTCACGGGTTACGGACGAGATACCACGCACGGTTACATCTTGCAGTTCAACGTTGGTGCGGAAGCCCAAGGTACCCAAAATTGCCATTTTGCGAGCTGCATCAAGTCCTTCGACATCCGAAGTTGGATCAGTTTCTGCGTACCCGAGCGCTTGTGCCTCAGCCAGAACCTCTTCATACGAGGCGCCTTCCTGGCTCATTTTGGTCAAAATAAAGTTCGTTGTTCCATTCACAATGCCCATAATGCGAGTAATTCGGTCAGAAGAGAAACCCTCAATCAGTGTACGGATGATCGGAATTCCCCCAGCCACACTGGCTTCATAGAATACATCACATTGCTTTTCCTGTGCCTTGGCCAAAATCTCCGAACCATGCAGAGCCATCAGATCCTTGTTTGCGGTTACGATATGTTTGCCACGCTCGAGTGCTTCAAGGATGTACTCCTTCGTCTGATCAATACCGCCCATTACCTCAACGATAACGTCAATATCCGGGTGGCGAATGACTTCCCATGGATCTTCAGTGAGCTTCGAACGATCTACAGCAATGACGCGTTCCTTCTCCGTATTCTTCACCGCGATCTTCTCAATGATGATTGGTGATCCAACCTGACTGCTCAGATCCTCCTGATTTCCTTCCACAATACGAACGACGCCAATACCCACAGTACCCAGACCCAATAATCCAACTTTCACCGGTTTCACTAACAACCTACCCCCTAAAGTCTTTCTTCGTCTCATCACCCTTGCCCTACAATACGCGTGCGCCGAACCCCTGGCATATCCTGCATCCGCTCAAGCATTTCTCCAATTTCTCCATGAAGATGTGTTGTCTCTACCGAAATGACAACATTAGCTCTTCCTTGAAGTGGAATACTTTGGTTAATGGTAAGTACGTTGGCACCATAGCCAGCGACATGTCCAAGCACACGAGACAATATTCCCGACTGATGCTCCAGATCAATGGAGATCGTTACAATTCTCTCGCGCTCAAGCTGATTGATTAAATGGATTCCGTCCTTGTACTTATAAAAAGCACTTCGGCTTAATCCGACCTGTTCAACCGCCTCATGTACTGTTTTGACATCTCCAGAAGCCAGTAGCTCTTTCACCTGCATGGTCTTTACCACAGCCTCCGGCAAAATGTCTTCCCGTACTAAATAATAGCGTTCATTCACAGAACGTCCTCTCCTCAAAGACTCATGTATTCATATAGTGGACATTATAAAGGATCTATGGCAAAAGGGCAATACATCACATGACTATTTTTAAAAATACGTTCCTCACAGTATACAAGTTTATCTGGCGCACATGTAAGGAAAAACAAAAAAACGCAGAGCAGCGGGTTTTCTTCCCCACTTCTCTGCGTATGTGTGTCAATAATCTATATTGGCATACATGCCGTTCTTAATAGTAGCTGCTACCTTCAACAAATTCAAACTCAAAGTCGCCAATACGCACAATGGTTCCTTCTTCAGCTCCCCGTTTACGCAATTCAGCATCCACACCCATGTGGCGTAGTGTACGCGCCAGTTTGAGAATAGCCTCATGCGAGTTCAGCTGCATCCGTTTCATCATACGATCAATCTTGGCACTTTCAACAACGAAGATCTCATTCTCCCGCACAATACGGAAACCATCGTCCTCTTTTTTGTCCAGACTGTATACTTTGCGTTCCGATAAGTCCGCTACTTCTTCCACTACCGGCTCAGACGGAAGTTGATCCAATAGATCATTCGCACGATACAAGAGTTCTTGAATTCCTTTTCGTGTCAGAGATGAAATAGGCATCACTTCAATATCTGGTTGCACCTCACGAACTTGCAGCAAGAACTGCTCCAGATTCGCTTCGGAGTCTGGCATGTCCATTTTGTTGGCCGCTACAATCTGCGGTCTCTCAGCGAGAAGCGGATTGTATAGTTTCAACTCATCATTGATTTTCTGCCAATCTTCAAACGGATCGCGTCCTTCCGAACCCGACATGTCCACAACATGAACAATAATACGAGTACGCTCGACATGACGTAAAAACTCATGTCCCAGTCCGATCCCTTCATGCGCGCCTTCAATCAATCCAGGCAAATCGGCCATAACGAAGCTACGGCCTTCTCCTACACCGACTACACCCAGATTAGGAGTGATGGTCGTGAAGTGATATGCACCAATCTTCGGCTTGGCTGCCGAAACGACAGAAAGCAGCGTGGATTTCCCAACACTCGGGAAGCCAACCAAACCTACATCTGCCATAACTTTCAATTCAAGCACGATGTAACGCTCTTGGCCTTCTTCACCGTTCTCAGCAAGTTCAGGCGCAGGATTGTTAGGTGTAGCAAACCGGATATTCCCCCGTCCGCCCCGACCACCACGAGCAACAACAACCTGTTGACCATGGCGTGTCAAATCTGCCAACACTTCTCCGCTGTCTTCATCCAAAATTACAGTTCCTGGTGGAATGCGCACGATCATGTTCTCAGCGTTTGCACCATGCTGACTTTTGTTACGTCCCTTCTCACCACGTGGGGCCTTGAAGTGACGCTGGTAACGGAAATCCATCAACGTCCGCAGACCTTCATCCACACGGAAAATGATGTCAGCTCCTCTGCCTCCATCGCCCCCGGCAGGTCCGCCGTTTGGTACATACTTCTCACGACGGAACGAAATAATTCCGTCCCCTCCGTCTCCGGCTTTTACATAAATCTTCGCTTTATCTACAAACATTGGTTACCCCTTCTTCCTATATTCCACAAGGCATTCTGAATTGTATAAACGTATCCTCAGACGGAAGTTGCTCCGTTCTGACTTTTTTTCCTTTGAGTACCGCAGTGAGCTGCCGCAGTGTTTCCGGATCGGGTGTTTGATCCCCATCCAGCCGGACAACCACATCTCCTTGGTCCTGTCCGAAGTTCAAGGTCAGTTTGCCTACCTCTCCCCAAGACGACCGGCCGCCGCCGTATTGATAGGCCCTGATTGCATCCGCAATCGCCCCCGTAAGCGACTCGCCATCCTCGGGAGAGACCAGAGCACTAAGTTGCAACTCTTCCTCTACTTCCACATGCAATTCCAGAGCGACTCCACTGGCCCGGAAAGATTGAAGATAAAAAACGAGTGAGGGAATACCCAATCTGGAGATTCGGCTTTCTTCGGTAACCCGTTCTTTTATTCTTTCCACACATTGCACTGATTTATCAAGTTTGCCCAACCGAAGATATCCATATAACACCTGAAGATCGTTCATCCAATCATGCCTATGATGATTCAATGATGCAATTGCTGTTTTTTCCATAGATTGTATGATGGTTCTGCGTTCCGCCTCTGCCTGTCGCTTCATCACATTCACACAAACAAAAAGCACCACGACGGACCACAATGCGTATACAGCACTCAAAATGGCCGCTGGATACAGCATAACGAAAACCAAAGGAATCAGAAGTGAACATGCCGCAATCCACGGCACTCTTTTCCAAGATTTCATGGCTTCTCCCCGTTCTACAAAACTCGGTTGGTTTAATCCCCACCGTAACCAAGTATAACATGTCTTTTCTGTCAGTTCATTATTGATTAACCTTAAAATACAAAAAGCCTCCGGCAAAAATGCCGAAGGCTCCTTAGGCGGAATGCCGATATTATGCTTCTACTGTTGCAGCTGCTACTGGAGCAACGTTCACAGGATAGATGCTTACTTTTTTACGATCGCGTCCCCAACGTTCGAATTTCACAACGCCGTCAACTTTCGCAAACAAAGTGTCATCTTTACCGATACCCACGTTAGTACCTGGGTGAATTTTCGTTCCGCGTTGGCGAACGAGAATGCTACCGCCAGTTACTGTTTGACCGTCAGCACGTTTAACACCAAGACGTTGAGCATTACTGTCACGTCCGTTCTTCGTGGAACCTACACCTTTTTTCGATGCGAACAACTGAAGATTTAATTTCAACATGAATGGTCGACCTCCTTCTTTATTTATTTGACTTGCTCTATCTTAATATACTTTCCGTATGAATCTGCAATGTCAGTGAGCATAAGCACCATGGATTCGAGTAGCAATTGTACCTTAGGCGAGGATTCATCTCCCTCTAACACAGGTAAAGAAGCGCTTAAAAAGCCATTCTTCATCTCGGTATCCATTTCGATACCAGTCAATGTTTCGATTGAGTTCACCGTACCCACTGTAACAGCGGATACCCCGGCACATACGATGTCTTCTCCTCGCTTGGCAAAATTAGCATGCCCTTTGATGGAGAATCGCTCGATGCTCCCGTCATCATTACGAAAGACTTGAACGATAATCACTTATCGCACCTTCTTACGCTTTGATCGTTTCGATAGTTACTTTAGTATACGGTTGACGGTGACCTTGCTTCACATGGTAATTCTTTTTAGGTTTGTATTTATAAACTACAACCTTTTGACCTTTGCCATGTTTCTCCACTTTAGCCGTTACAGTAGCTCCGGAAACCAATGGTGTACCTGCTGTCAAACCTTGATCGTTAGATACAGCCAGGACACGGTCGAACGTTACGCTTTCGCCATCGTTCGCAGTCAATTTCTCGATGAACAGAACATCGCCCTCTTGGACTTTGTACTGTTTGCCGCCTGTTTCAATAATTGCGTACATTTGCCTTGCACCTCCTCATGTCTCAGACTCGCCCGGTCTCAGGTGACAGCCTCCTTGCGGAACTGTTCTTGTACCCGGCCAGTGCGGTTACAGCATGTGCAAGACCAATAGGCTAAACACATACCTGAAGATTATATCACCGACTGAACTAAAAATCAATGCAATGGCGAAATATATCTTTTGCCCGTCCCATGACAGGATGAACAAGGCTCCTCGTATGGCAACGTGCTCTCTTCGCGCACTTTCTTACGAGTGAGTTCCAGCAGTCCTAATTTGGTCCAGCCCATGACAAACGCCTTGGTTCTGTCTTTCTTAAGCTCGCTTTCCAGCATCGCCGCAACCTCCTGACGATTCATCGCTTCCTCCATGTCAATGAAGTCCACAATAATCATGCCCCCGATATCCCGCAGACGCATTAAACGGGCGATCTCAACGGCTGCCTGCATATTGGTCTCCGTTACGGTCTCTTCCAGACTGTCACCGCCTGCTCCTGTATACTTGCCTGTATTAACATCGACTACAGTGAGTGCCTCCGTATGGTCAATGACAATATACCCGCCTCCAGGCAACCACACTTTGCGGGCAAAATCCTTCTTCAACTGCTCCTGCACACCATAGGCAGTAAAAATAGACTCTGTTCCCCGGTACACCTGTACTTTGGGTTGATGCCTTGGGCAGATTTCCTCCAGCAAAGCAATCACTTCCCGAGCTTGCCCCTCATTATCGGTAATAACTTCATCACTTCCAGGCGTGTACACATCCCGGATGATTCGCTGCACCATGCTGTGATCCCGATGCAGCAGGTTTGGCGAAGGCAAGCTATCCGCTTTTTCACGAATAAGACGCCACTGCTCACGTAATGTTTCCAAGTCAGCCTGAATGGATTCACGCCGTTCTTCTGCGGATACGGTTCGTATGATCAGTCCCTCTTCGTCTCGTCTCAATTGTTCACCCAGTGCCTTGAGGCGGGAACGATCTCCCTCACGAGCAATTTTCTTGGAGACGGCTATGTAGTCGGCAACAGGCATGTAGACAAGCCAGCGGCCCGGCAGTGAATAATGAGTCGTCACCCGGGCTCCCTTGCTACCTACTGGTTCTTTTAGGACTTGGACGATAACCTCCTGACCCGGACGCAGCAACTCCGAGATCGAAGGCTTCACTTTGGGTTGTTTCTCCAGATTAGGATGTAATACATCGTCCACATACAGAAAAGCATTCTTTTTCTGTCCAATATCCACAAAAGCAGCTTGCATACCTGGTAACACGTTCACTACCCGTCCTTTGAAAAAGGAGCCCAGCAGTCCACGCTCGCGTGTACGCTCTGCCGTGAATTCTACAGCTTTGCCTTCTTCCAGGAGCGCCATTTGCATGAGGTTATGTTCATTATGTACAATCATTTGTTTCATGGCTTCACCTCTAGAAGACAATTCAATTCATCCACATCCATTTCTATATCTTTGCAATACTCATTGTACATGTATTAACCCAATTCAGGACAGGTCCATCAAGATGCTACAACTTTTCGGTATTTTGTTTGAAATACGAACCGATAATTCGCTGCTCAGGCAAAACGGCCATGATTCGTCCCTGTCTATTCATCACATATATCATGTGGTATTTTTCTCTCTTTAATAGACGCAAAATAGTGTCCAAAGGTTTCGCCGGAAATGAGATTATCGGCTGCGCCAAACTACCTGTAGCCGCATGGCGGGTAAACACCACTTCGCGATGCATCAGAAATCGGATAAACCGGTATGGAATATTTCGATAATCAGTCACATTGGAATAGAACAAAAAAAGACCGATTAAAAGTATGTTTAAGGGTAGCCCATAGTCTCCAGCAACCCACTTGCTGATGGCAAATAAAATAACGCCTGCGCTGCACAGGATGCTTATTCTGTAAGTCCACATTAGTGTCGTATAGTAGGGAGCAAACAGACTGACGAGGGCCTGTACAATTTTACCCCCATCCAGGGGCAGAACAGGCAACAGATTAAATAGGGCAATCAGCAGGTTTCCCTGAATAATGTAGTCTAAGAAAACGGGGTCTCCAAAATTGCCATATTTCAATAATAAAACAACCCCAACCATCAGTATATTTTGCAGGGGTCCTGCTAAAGCAATAATGATTTCACGGCGCGCTGTCATATTACCGGCATCCTCAATCACTGCCACCCCACCAAAAGGAAGCAGCTGTATCGATAGGACACGGCAGCCCAGAAGGGCTGCCGCTGCAGCATGTCCACATTCATGTATAAATACGATGGCAAACAGTGTGATCAGTTCAATAAAATGTCCGGTCAACAGGGAAGCCATCATGATGATCACAAAAAAGGGATGAAGCGAAATACGCACACCCCACAACCTAATCAAGAGCAACCACTTCCGCAGGGTCTACGTACTCCTCGCCTTCTTTTACTGCAAAATATAGCGTGGCAGGTTGCTGGTTCACACTCTCCTTCAGACTGCCTACTGCATCACCTGCTTCCACCCAATCGCTCACCTGAACTTCGCTTTCATTCAATCGTCCATATATGGCCGTTACATTGCCAGTATGCTGTATTACAACGGTTGTTCCATTTTCCGGATCATCCAATACTTGAAGTACCCGCCCAGCGTCTGAGCTAACCACCTGAATCAGTCCTGCACCACCAGCTTCGGGAACAATCTCAATCCCCTTCATACTCAGCGCAAAAGGCTGAACGACTGTACCCGAGATCGGCTTGCCTAGAAGATGTCGTGTCCTTGATCCATTCACAGGATCGGTGGTATGACCGAGTACAGGCAAAAATGAGGGTGTACCGCCAAAATGCCGTTCATACCAAGCCGCTGCAGACGCAAAGTCCATATCACGATGCAACACATCGGCAATCATAGTTTTGGCGGGTGTTGTCCACGATGTATTCAACTGAAACAATCCCCAAACACTGCCAAACAATAGAGCACTAACTACAGTCCGCCGCACGAATGACTTGATCAAGTTAAAACGTGGATGACCGCCAGGACCGTAATGCCCATTTTCTTTTTTCCATAGCCATTCTGGATCTCTTTCCTGTTCTGGCAGCGAAGAATTTGTATTTCGTAAATTCTCTTGTATATCAACAGACGAAAGTGTCTTTCGCTGCATCAATGCATGCTTACTGGACAAAGTGCCCGATTCTCGCTGTTGCCTAATTTCTTCCGTAGCACCATCCATTAGCCGCCGAATGCGTTCTTCTCTTCTCTGCTTGATTCTGAGTTTCGTATTCATGGAATGTCCTCCTGCCGAGGCTTGTTTACTACATCCTATGAAGGGCTCCTTCATAATATGAACAAGCTCTTGGCTGGAAGCAAAAATAACCCCACAGCGTGGAGTCTTCCTGTGAAGTATATTCTGTTGCTCTTGTAGAAAACACATCTTAACGCTCCAGAATGTTCAAAAAGCCGGGCTTGGGGGCCGCGGCTGTCATACCAGAAAGTTATCATTATGAGAAGTGCGAGTTAACCCATCCCTATAAACTTTTTAAAGCGTGAGAAGGCACCTTTTTTCTGCTCCAATTGCATCAAAGGAACGGTATCTCCCAGGATACGACGTGCGATGTTGCGATAGGCAATAGCCGCAAGTGAATCCGGATTCATTACTGTGGGCTCTCCCGAGTTGGCCGCCTTAATGACCAGTTCATCATCGGGAACGATACCGATCAGATCGATATTAAGTACTTGTAAAATGCCATCAATATCTAGCATATCGCCTGATTTGACCATATTGTTACGGATACGGTTCACAACCAGTTTTGGTGATTTAATATGTGAACTTTCCAGCAGACCGATGACACGATCGGCATCACGTACAGCCGCATTTTCTGGTGTAGTGACCACAATAGCCTGATCGGCTCCGGCAACTGCATTTTTGAACCCCTGCTCAATTCCGGCTGGACAATCAATAATGACGTATTCAAAATCTTTTTTTAACTCGAGAATGATGTCCTTCACCTGTTCTGGCGACACAGAGTTCTTGTCTCTTGTTTGCGCTGCAGGCAGCATATATAATTCTTCGAAACGTTTGTCTTTGACCAAAGCCTGATTCAGACGGCAGCGGCCGTCTGCAACGTCACACAGATCATAAATGATCCGGTTTTCGAGTCCCATCACGACATCCAGATTACGAAGGCCGATATCGGTATCTACCAGACAAACCTTTTTACCGAGCAGCGCCAGCGCTGTCCCGATGTTTGCCGAGGTGGTTGTTTTACCCACGCCGCCTTTACCCGAAGTGATTACGATCGCCTCTCCCATGAGCTACACTCCTTTAAACACATTAAAATCTCGGCGTAACCGAACGATATTGCTCATCTTGTCGATCTGCATTTGATTGTCCTGTAAATAAGCAAATTCCATTCCGGTATCTCGGCTCTCCCATTCATCAGGAGGACGGCTTATAATATCAGCGATCCGCAGCTGAGTTGGTGCAAACACCGAAGCGGCAATGATCGATTCTTCGTCCCCACCAATTCCAGCATGAGCCATGCCTCTGAGTGAACCCAAAACGTATATATCTCCGGTACACGTCACCGTGCCCCCCGGATTGATATCTCCAAGAAACAGAAGATTTCCTTCATGATGAAGCACCTGGCCTGAACGAACCATACCGCACATGGTCACAATCGGCGGCGGTCCTTTAACCTCTGGTTTAAGGGCCGGTGAGTCGATGGAACGAATGAGCAAATTCCCTTTTTGCTTCAATATATCAAGAATTGCTTCTTTCTGGTCCTCTGTCACTTCCCGGCTGCCCAGCTTGATATCTACATGAACAATGGGTCCGGTCAAAATATTTTGATGGCTGTGTTCCAGCTTATAGCGGAGCTCATAGAGCAATTCCTCGAATTCACATTGATCGTCCAACAGGAAAACCAGGCCGTCTCGGATGCCTTTAATCGTTACGTGATTCGATTTTACCGTCATAAGCCTGTCCCTCCCATCTCATTACATTTCGTGCCCCGGCCCCCAAGTTCCTGCTTCTTACTCCATAAATGTATTTTATGAAGCCTCTTCTGTTTTACTTCGTCTCTTGCCAATACGCTCCAATTGTTTCCGAAGTGGGACATAAATCATCAGGGCGAACACAAAATGAATGAACAGATTAGGAATCATGTATTCAAGTAACGCCCAGTCGAATGTCACATGATTCAGACGAAAGAGCTTGTACAGAAAGAATAACACGGTATCATTGAGCAGGCTCCCCAAAATGACTACGGAAACCATAACCGGCAGTGGTGCACGCGGCGCTTGAAAAATGAGTCCCATCATATATGCGGATAATCCCATGGAGAATCCGTATGGCCCAATCATTTGGCCGTAAAACACAACATCGTGCAACAATCCCAAAAATATACCGAGCACCAGTGCCGTGTGACGATGATGATATACTGCAATAAACAAAATCACAATATAGACCAGATTGGCGGAAATTCGCATCTGCCAAGCGGAAGGAATGAGCAGCGGAAGAATCGTTCCTTCAGCAATGAACAACACGCACAGCAACAAAAACAATACTTGTTTGCGTGTCACCACTATTTTTTCACCTCAGGCGGAATAATGACAATCAGCTCTTTCCAGTCAAGAAAGCTAGCATATGGTTCAATCGTTGCTGTTTTTGTTAAACCATATTCACTTTTCTCGACACTCTTCACTTCCCCGATCCGCATGTATTTCGGAAAGTTATTGATGATCCCGGAGGAGATGATTTCATCTTTTTCAGCAATGTTGGAATCCTCTGAAATCTTGGTCATTTTGAGCATGCCTGTCTTCGGATCGTAGCTCTCAATCATGCCAAACACTTTCTCTTTACCCACTGCCGTAGCTGCAATGGCATTGGATGTCGGATCATTGGCGTCCATGGAGGTTAACAGGTTAACCGTTGACGTATAGGAGCTGACATGACTGATTACGCCAACCAGCCCTTCCTGTGAAGTAACTGCCATCCCCGGCTTAATCCCCGCATTTTCACCGATATCAATATTGATGGTTCTGCTGTTAGGATCGGAATTGGCACTGATTACCTGAGCAATTCGTGAACCGTAATTATAACGATTCTTCTGTTCTTCTGTGAAATTTAGTGCTTTCTGAAGTTGTTCATTGACCTGCTCCATGTCATTGTACTTCAGTCGGTCACGGGTATAATGCCCCACCGCAATACGAAGCTCTTCATTTTCTTGATATACCGTACGCATGTTCGCTACATCTTTGAAAAAGCCCGCTACAGAAGAAGCGGGCTTGTAAAATACGTATTGTACAAATCCGACTGAATCCTTCAGGAATTTCTCCGGCCAGGATAGAGCGGTTCGCGGACCGAGCGTAAAGCCCATTAACGCGATAAATGTAACAAGGCCCACCAGCAAAACAAAAAGTCTTTTGTTACCCAGCAGCTTAAACAGTTCGAACACCCTCTAACATCCATTATTCTCTTCCGAGCTATGCCCGGCGGGGAGACTGTCAGACTTATAGTCCCTTCGAGAATATCAGCTGATTCTCCCCAGGTATGCGGGTAATAGCTCTCCCGGCATTAGCCGGGTCCTCTTCGTTGATATACGGCCACTTGGTTCATACCAAGCAAGATCAATATCAATTAACGTTTGGATCGAACTGCCGAACTGCTTCTGCTTTTGAACAAATGAATATTCTCAAGCGCTTTACCTGTTCCGATAGCTACGCAATCGAGCGGGTTCTCTGCCACGATCACAGGCATTCCAGTTTCACCTGCAAGCAACTTGTCCAGATTACGAAGCAATGCGCCGCCACCTGTGAGAACAATACCGCGGTCCATGATATCCGCTGCAAGTTCAGGAGGACATTTTTCCAACGTTACTTTCACTGCTTCAACAATGGCATTCACCGTATCCGCCAGAGCTTCACTGATTTCATCGGATGTGATGGTAATCGTCTTCGGCAGACCTGTAACGAGATCGCGTCCACGAATTTCCATCGTTTCCACTTGCTCAAGCGGCATTGCGGAGCCAATATCCATTTTCAATTGCTCGGATGTGCGCTCACCAATCATCAGGTTATACTGACGTTTAATGTACTGGATAATGGACTCGTCCATTTCGTCACCCGCTACACGAACCGAGCGACTTGTTACAATTCCGCCAAGGGAAATTACGGCCACTTCCGTTGTACCGCCACCAATATCAACAACCATGCTTCCTGTCGGCTCCCATACGGGAAGATCGGCGCCTATTGCTGCTGCAAAAGGCTCTTCAATCGTATAGGCTTCACGAGCGCCAGCCTGTTTCGTTGCATCTTCAACAGCACGCTGTTCTACAGCAGTAATTCCGGATGGTACACATACCATAACGTTAGGATGACGCTGGAACATCGAGCGTTGTTTTTGCGCTTGACGAATAAAGTATTTGAGCATCGTTGCCGTGATGTCGAAATCAGCAATAACACCATCTTTCATTGGACGAATGGCACGAATGTTACCTGGTGTACGTCCAATCATTTTTTTGGCAGATTCCCCTACCGCCTCAATGCTGTTCGTATCTGTCCGCAAAGCGACTACCGAAGGTTCGCGCACCACAATTCCTTTTCCTCGTACATAAACCAACGTATTCGCTGTCCCCAAATCAATACCCAAATCTTTCGTAAAACCACCAAACATGACGTAATCTCCTTTTCTGCCTCATATAGCCCGCCCCCGTTAAGATCAAGAGCGTTTCATTTTCATTCCCACCAAAATCGTGGAGCTAATATTTGCATTTGTTTTGTTTTGCATCTGTAAAGTGAACCTATCTTCTACGGACAACGCCGTCAATATTCATAGGAAAACATCAACGCCAACCATTATATTATACTAAGCCCTTCTCCTTCAAACTTACGTACGTTCCATCTCCGATAATAATGTGATCCAGCACATCTATGCCGACAATTGCGCCAGCTTCAATCAGTCTCTTGGTTATTTGGATATCCTCTGGACTAGGCGTAGGATCACCACTCGGATGGTTGTGTGCGCACACAATAGAGGCACTGCTGCATTTGATGGCAGCCCGGAACACTTCACGCGGATGTACAATCGAAGCGTTAAGGCTACCCATGGAGAGTGTTTCCTGGGCAATAATATGATTTTTGCTATTCAGGAAAAGACACACAAAGTGTTCTTTCTGCAAGTAACGTAATTGTTCGGTAAGGATATCAGCTGCATCGCGTGGAGTACGGATCGAAGGCGACTGTGTCAGTCTGCTCTTGGCAATCCGATGACCAAGCTCAATACCGGCTTTCAGCTGTACAGCTTTGGCCATACCGATTCCTTTCATTGCAGTCAGTTCTTCCAGACTCAAATCCATCAACGGGCGAATTCCACCCGCTTCCGTCAGAATGCGCTGTGCCATGTGGACTGCGGATTCCTGTCTTGTGCCTGTCCGAAGTAAGATTGCCAGCAATTCAGCATGGCTTAAGGCGCCCGCCCCATATTCCATCATGCGTTCTCTCGGGCGTTCTTCCTGGGGGATGTCGCGCATCATGTATTGAGGCGACTCCATATGTTCCCTCTTTTCACATCGTCAATTGCCAAATTTCATGTTTGCGGTAATACATGCACGCCGAATCCATGCAACATATCGCTCAGCAAGGACAATGGCAGGCCCACCACATTGAAATAACATCCTTCAATATGGTCTATCAGTGAAGCACCAATGCCCTGAATCGCATATGATCCAGCTTTGTCTGAGGGCTCACCGGTCTGAACATATGCACGAATCGTAGCTTCAGACAGCTCCTTCATCGTTACATCGGTCTGCCGATAATGAACCACAGATTGCCCGTTGCCAGCATCGATACAAGCTACTCCCGTGAACACACGGTGCGTACGTCCCTGTAGACGAGATAACATACGTTCAGCGTCCTCTTCGTCTACGGGTTTGCCAAGAATTTCACCATCCAGAACGACAACGGTGTCGCTGCCAACAATAACAGCATCTTGTTCGCGGCCTTCCAGCCCCCGATAAACGGCAAGTGCCTTACGCATAGCAAGCTCCTGTACCGTCTGTTCAGGAGTCCATTCCTGAGGTGTATCTTCATTCGCATGGCTCGGTATTACATCAAAAGCTAGATGGAGTGAAGCGATCAGTTCTTTACGCCGCGGCGAAGTCGAAGCCAGAATAATAGGGCGCTGTGATGTTTTATCCAAAATAAACGGCTCCTTATGCTACGCGACATCCTGCCGGATCACGCTAGTAGATATCATTTTTTTGAATTTTCTTTGTCAAAATCCGTCATTCTCCTACAGTCTGCGATACAGCCATACAGCAACAATAATACCGATCAGACTTAGAAGGCTCATTTGAAAATGAAGTGAAATGTCATAACTGATAATATCCAGATCAGCCTGCGGCGACCAACGAATGGTCGTGGCTTTCGTTAGAAAGGCTACAGCCTTCACAGGTTGTAGTGCCTTGGCGATCCACGCTCCAGCCAACCAGCCGAGCAGTAGAAACAGCAATAACATGCCGAAGTTTTTTTTCATCGGTGATCTTCCCTCGCCATTTTTTGACACCCCCATTATTATACGGGGTTTTGTACGTCAATACAAACACAAATCCGGCAAGGGGAACTATTTCCAGTTCCTTGCCGGATAGGTATTTCAAGGCTGTGTTAAGGGAAAGCATTGATTATTGTTTTATCGCCTCAAGCCATTTTTTTTGCTGTAATACATAATCCATCAGATCAGATTGTACAGTCCACATATGCACATTAGCTGGGTTTTTGTTGTATTCGGCAATTGCTGTGACCGCATTGTTCATTGATTTGTCCATCGCGGAAACATACGGTTGTACATCAGCACTCAGACCTGGCGCAAAGCTTTTGAGACCGGCCAACCAGAGTTGATGCTGGTTCTGGAGTGCACTCATCGTTTCACTTGAGACCGCTTCAGGCGTCGACTGACCAAGCTGCTGGATTGACAAGGTAGATAGTTGCTCAACCAGAGCAGAACTGCTCGTGAAGAATCGTTGGACATCCTCAGCCTTCCCACCAAATACGGCAGGATCCACTTCTGGATTGATGATTTCCTTGACATACAGCTCCACACCTTCGGCCTTCAGTCTGGTACTGAGCAGCTTGGCCTCTTCACGGTCAGCCGAAATTCCTGCATAAACCCGATTGCCGTCTTCGGGGTCTGAGCCTGCCGCAATGCCTGCCTGGGACAGTCCCACCTTCGCCTGTTCAGCGCGTTCAGGGGAACTAAATACACCATATTGAAGCGCATAATAGCTGCCCCCCGTCGTAGCTGTTTGAAGCTGCTGCTCGGTACCAGCGACTCCTTTCTGGCCCGTCACCGTGGCAACCATCTGATTGACGGGAAGGCTCCCCCCTGGATCAACTGCTCCTTCTCTATTAAAAAACGAAAGTATAACCATGCCAAAGAGGGCCCCGGTAACAAGTGCTCCCGTAACTGAACCAATCATTTTCCAGCCCCTTGGAGGACGATTCCGCTTATAAGAATAGTTGTCTCGATCTGCAAGCCAGTCGTGATCCCCATCGTTTTTGTTAGACAGGTCCTTATCCTCATCCTCCGGATACACAGCATGATTGGAATAGATGTATTTCGGCTCATCGCGTGACGAATCGTTGTCCGACCTTAGATAAGGTTCAGGTACAGTGGAGCCTGTCAGCATCGTCTCTCCCCAGTCTCCGGGAATATCCTCTGGCGTCCATGAAGGGGTTGCATCCAACCGCGTTGACGTTGGACTCTTCGGAATCTCTTCACTCAAAGCGGTAAATGTGCTGGATGTGGATATCCCCTTGTTTTCAGGCTTGTCCGACTCGTTATCCCCAAAGCGAAACGTCATTCTAGCATTGCTCACCCCGTACCCTCTCCTTTGTCCCATTTATAACAGCTATATGCAGAGAACAAAGGAAATATTCCATATAACGCAAAAAACGCCTGCTTCTTATCGAAGACAGGCGCTTTTCGGGATGCATTTATTTCAAACCTTTGGCGAGTGTATCGCCGACTTTCCAGATATCGCCTGCACCCATCGTAATCACAAGATCACCTGGTTGAAGACGATGCTGCAGATCAGCCACAACATCTTCTTTCGTTGGAAGATAGCGTGCAGAAGCATTACTGTTTTGAACGATCAGTTCCACCAGTTTGGCCGAGTGAACCCCTTCAATCTGTTTTTCACCTGCAGGAGAATAGATATCGGTAATGAGAACCTCATCCGCTTCTGCGAAGGCCCGGCTGAACGCATCCAGCAGGAAGAACGTACGTGTATAACGCTGCGGCTGGAATACCGCAATAATGCGCTTGCCCGTCGCTTTGGCTGCACTGATGGTAGCTTCGATCTCCGTAGGGTGATGAGCATAGTCATCAATAATCAGCATACCATTCGTCTCGCCCAGCACCTGGAATCTGCGTTTTGCCCCGTGGAACTGGATGATGGCCTCTGTAACCTTATCAAATGGGATGCCTGCTTCCAGACATGTAATGACCGTAGCCATGGCATTGTACAAATTATGTTTGCCCGGCACCGACAATTCAACTGTTCCAAGAGCCGTGCCTTGATGATTCATCGTGAAGGAGATCAGGCGGTCGCCAAGCACGATATCCGTTGCAGTGTAATCTGCCGGACGGTCGATACCGTACGTCGTTACGCGTGATTGAAGCTGCGGCAAAATGCTCTGGATATTTTCGTCATCTGCACAGACAATTGCCGTGCCTCCCGGACGAATCTGACTCAGAAACTGCACATAAGCTTTTTTCAGTTCCTCAAAATCACTGTTGTAATTTTCGAGGTGATCGGCCTCAATATTGGTAACAATCCCAAACCATGGATGATACTGCAAAAATGAGCCATCACTCTCGTCAGCCTCAGCAACCACCCAGTCGCTTTGACCAGCTTTGGCGTTGGTTCCCAGATTCATGATCTCTCCGCCAATGATATATGTCGGATCGGTGCCACATTTGTCCATCACAAGCGCAATCATGGACGAAGTCGTCGTTTTGCCGTGGGCTCCGGCCACCGCAATGCCCTTGCGTTCATTCATCAGCCTTCCGAGCATCTGGGCACGGTGCAGAATGGGAATATTGAGCTGCTCTGCAGCAACCCGCTCCACATTATCCGCAGGCGCAGCCGTGGAGTAGACCACCAGGTCCGCTCCATTTACGTGCTCCGCCGTATGTCCGATATATATTTTCGCTCCCTTGGCTGCCAGCTTCTCGGTCAACTCCTGTGAAACGACATCCGATCCGGTAACGGTATACCCCATTTCCAGCATAACTCTCGCGATGGCACTCATGCCATATCCGCCAATCCCTATAAAATGAACGTGTTCCGATGTATTTAACAAAACTTTCACCAACCTTTTTCAGAATCGGTTTGATGCAAAAGGGCTGCCCGCACATCCGCAATAAGATACAGTGTGCCGGACACCACCCCCAGATCTTCCGCTTCCGTCCGTGACTTCAATTGATCAAGTGCCTTTGCCCAATCGGGCTCGACGATGATTTCCAGCTCCTGCTTCGCAATGGCGGGTCGCACCCGTTCGACAATCTGCAGCAATTCGGCTGCATCCATTTTGCGTCGGAAATCTGGCTCGGTCAGGATCAGCGTATCCACTAGTGGCAGTATATGCTGCAAATACGCTTCGTGATGCTTATTTGCCAGCATGCCCATCATCAAAATTAACTTGTTGTGAGGATATACGTCGATAATGCTCTTGGCCAATGATTCAGCCCCTTCCGGATTATGTGCTCCATCCAGTACAATTCGGGGTTCATCGACAACTTTCTCAAACCGGCCTGCCCAGAAGGCATTCTCCAGTCCAAGCGTAATATCTTCGTCATCCAGCATAAATGCCATGTATTGCCGAAGTAACTCAAGTACCATAAGCGCACCCGCTGCATTATCGCATTGATGTATGCCTTGCATGCGTATGCGAGCGTTCAGATCACGGAACGGCCCTGTAAAATGAAAAGATTGTCCGTTCTCATCACTATCCAATCTATGATAAGAGAATTGATCTCCCGTCAGATAAACGGTTGATCGAAGCCGCTGTGCCGTCTCCTGAATCACCTTTACAGCTTCTGGCTGAGTGGCACAGGTAACGACGGGTACTCCCGGCTTGATAATACCTGCCTTCTCTCCCGCAATGGCCTCAATCGTATCGCCCAGCACATCCGTATGATCCATGCCGATATTGGTAATGATCGACACCACGGGTGTAACAATATTCGTTACGTCCATCCTTCCCCCGAGCCCCGTCTCCCATACCACAACGTCAGGGTAGCACTCTTCCGCGTAATATAGAAGTGCGAGTGCGGTGGATACCTCAAACATGGTAGGCGATCCAAGAGGTGTGGAAGCCATCTCTTCGACCAGGGGATGCAGACGGTTTGAGAGTTTAAGCAATGTCTCTTCCGGGATATCCACACCGTTGTATTGAAAACGGTTCGTGAATTTAGTGATATAAGGCGATGTAAACGTGCCGACATCATATCCTGCCTGAAGAAGCACTGACGTCAAAAAAGCGCAAGTCGAACCTTTGCCGTTCGTTCCCGCGACATGAATAAATTTGAGACGCTGGTGAGGATTGCCGAGCAGTGACATCAATCCCGCGATTCGTTCCAATCCTGGGCGGATGCCAAAAGGAATAAGGCCATTAATCCAGTTCACAGCCTCTTCATAGCTAAGTAAAGGAGCTGCAATATCTGTCTCGTTAAGTTCCGTCATATGATTCACCTTCGGTCCAGAGTTTGATTGAAAAAGCGGCCGGATGGTGTAAAAACACTCCATCCGACCCAAATATATTAACCTTTCAGTTCCTTGATTCGTGCAATCACCTTATCCCGTTTATCGGAATAATCTGCTTGCTTGGCGCGCTCTTCCTCAATAACTTTGGCAGGAGCTTTGGCAACAAAGCCCTCGTTCGCCAGCTTTTTCTCCACACGGAGTACTTCGCCCTCAAGGTTCTGCAACTCTTTCTCCAGGCGAGCCACTTCCTGTTCGATATCAATAAGACCTGCCAGCGGCAAGTACAGCTCTGCACCTGTAATAATTGCAGTCATTGCCTTATCCGGTGAACTTAGATCCAATCCACTGTCGAACTCGGACGTATTACAGAAACGCTTGATATAGTGGCTGTTACGTTCAATGATGCTGGAAGTCTCAGCACTATTCGCTTTGACCATCAATTCGATTTTCTTGCTCATAGGTACGTTTACTTCTGCACGAATGTTTCGAACAGCCCGAATGGTATCCATAAGCAGGTTCATCTCGGCAACGGCCTCAGGGTTCTCCAGCGCAGGATCATATACCGGCCAGGATGCCAATGTGATCGTCTCTCCTTCATGCGGCAGATGCTGCCAGATCTCTTCGGAGATGTATGGCATGAACGGATGAATTAGGCGCATTGTCTGATCCAGTACGTATGCAAGCACGGATTGTGTTTTCTTTTTGGCAACCGGATCTTCCCCATAGAAGGACAACTTCGCAAATTCAATATACCAGTCGCACAGGTCATCCCAGATAAAGTTATACAGTACACGGCCTGTTTCCCCAAATTCATACGCTTCGATTAGACGCGTAATATCACGGGAAGTTTCGTTCAGACGGTGCAAAATCCAATAATCCGCTGTTCCAAGCTCTCCACTAATATCACGCTCCTCATAGGTGAACCCTTCCAGATTCATCAGAGCAAAGCGTGATGCATTCCAAATTTTATTGGCAAAGTTACGAGCCTGCTCCACCCGCTCCCAGCGGAAACGAAGATCCTGTCCCGGCGTACTGCTGGTCGAAATCATGTAACGCATCGCATCTGCGCCGTATTTCTCAATCACATCCAGCGGATCTACACCATTACCAAGCGATTTGGACATTTTGCGTCCATCAGCATCACGAACAAGACCATGCATCAGCACATCCTTGAACGGAATTTCATCGGTAAATTCCAACGCAGTGAAAATCATGCGTGCAACCCAGAAATAGATGATGTCATAACCTGTCACAAGTACACTTGTTGGGTAATAACGTTTCAGATCCTCCGTATCTTCAGGCCAGCCTAACGTGGAAAACGGCCATAATCCGGAACTGAACCATGTATCCAGAACGTCTTCATCCTGTCTGAGCTTGCGTCCAGCGTTCTCTGGCAACGTCGTCGGATCTTCAGCAGATACGATGATTTCACCAGTCTCCTCATCATACCAGGCAGGAATACGGTGACCCCACCACAGTTGACGGGAAATACACCAGTCACGAACATTCTCTATCCAGTTCAAATAGGTTTTCTCAAAACGATCGGGAACAAAATTAACCCCTTCGCCGCTCTGTTGCTTCTGAATCGCTCTCTCCGCAAGTGGCTTCATCTCAACAAACCATTGGGTGGACAAATACGGCTCCACGACAGCTCCTGTCCGTTCGCTGTGTCCAACTTGGTGCATATGATCCTCGATGTTGATCAGTACACCCAGCTCCTGCAAATCAGCGACAATCTGCTTGCGGCAGTCACTGCGATCCAGTCCCTGATACTTGCCAGCTTCGGCATTCATTGTGCCGCTCTCATCCATTACCGTAATCTGAGGCAGATCATGACGAAGACCCACTTCGAAGTCATTCGGATCATGTGCAGGCGTAATTTTCACCGCACCACTACCAAAATCTTTGTCTACATACTCATCTGCAATGACAGGTATTTCCCGTCCAATGACAGGCAAGACAAGTGTTTTACCAATCATGTCTGCGTAGCGCTCATCCTTCGGATGAACAGCAACTGCCGTATCACCCAGCATCGTCTCTGGGCGAGTGGTTGCCACGGTGATGTGACCACTTCCGTCTTTGAGCGGATAACGCAGATGGTACAAGTGACCCTGAACTTCTTTATATTCAACCTCAATATCGGACAGCGCCGTCCGGTTCACCGGGTCCCAGTTAATGATCCGTTTACCGCGGTAAATGAGGCCTTTTTCATACAATTGAACAAACACTTTGCGTACAGCTTTGGACAAACCTTCGTCCAGCGTAAAACGCTCACGCGAGTAATCGAGCGACAGGCCCATTTTGCCCCATTGCTGACGAATGGTTGTGGCATATTGCTCTTTCCAATCCCACACCTTCTCCAAAAACTTCTCGCGACCCAGATCATAGCGAGTCAGGCCTTCTTCACGCAGCTTCTGCTCCACCTTGGTTTGGGTAGCGATCCCTGCATGGTCGGAACCCGGCAGCCAGAGTGCATCATAACCTTGCATCCGTTTCGTACGAATCAGGATATCCTGCAGTGTGAAGTCGAGCGCATGCCCGATGTGAAGCATCCCGGTTACGTTTGGCGGTGGAATTACAATTGTATAAGGTTCAGCATCTTTGCGTTGACCGGCCTTGAAGTATCCACGCTCCATCCAGGTGGAGTACCATTTCTGCTCCGCAGCTTTCGGATCATATGTGGTTGGCATTTCTGTTGCAGCTGGATTTTTTTGTTCAGACATGTGTCATTCCTCCGTTACTTAATCATCATCGCCAAAAAAACAAAAAAACCTTTCATCCATCAAAGGACGAAAGGTTAGCTTTCGCGGTACCACCTTTGTTTCACGCAGACAAAAGGATAGACTACAGCCTTTGCACTTACGTGACACTTCAAGCAGATAACGGCTGCTACCGGCCTATCCTACCTCAGGAATAGATAACAATGAATCCGATTCATTCCTTGTATTCAAACAGGCAACTCCCGGGCGACTTCGATCAGTTGGTTCCTGCGGAATTTCACAGCGCTGCAATTCCACTCTCTGAAAGGTCATACTGTCTACTACTCCCGTTCCACGTTGTTCTTCAAAAAACCTAAACACATCATACCCTGCCCGTGCGCGATAGTCAACCTGACAACAGCGGAAAAAGAGCGCTGCAATGCAGGTTAGGGGCGTTAAAAGCAAAAACCCACAATCCTCAGGGGAGAGCGGGCCAAAATAGTAGGTTCATTCAAAGGATTAAGGGATATATAAAATCTGTCCTTCTTCAACAATCTGCTCGGATAATCGGTTATACAACTGAAGCTCTCTTGTGCTCAAT
This sequence comes from Paenibacillus hebaui, assembly GCF_051934385.1. Classification (NCBI taxonomy): domain Bacteria; kingdom Bacillati; phylum Bacillota; class Bacilli; order Caryophanales; family Paenibacillaceae; genus Paenibacillus; species Paenibacillus hebaui. The sequence continues at coordinate 5,635,215 of NZ_CP196836.1, forward strand.
TGGTAGCGATCTGCAATCGTATCAAGCGTCTCTTCACGCTGTACAATACACAATTTCACCTTTCGGAACGGTGTCTGGTCTACAATGGTACCGAGAAACAGGTTCTTCCATTCCACATCATCGGGCCGATACGCTTCATCCTGAAGTACACCAGCAAGCGCTACTTCCTCCCGTTCCGCTTCGGCATCACGTGCCGCTTTGCCGGAAGATAACAAGGAGGAGATACCCACTCCTTCTTCCTGTCTTGGTGCGGATTCTCTTTTGCTGCCAAAAGCAACCTTAAGCTCCGGCTTGTCTTCCGTCTCGGCCACAGGTTCAGGGATGAAGGCTTCGGTGTGTGCCAACTCGTCTATACCTGTTGCTTCAAGGGGCGGCCGCTCTTCCTCCGAACTCCCTGGTTCAGATGCAGCGAATACATCCTGCCAGTTCTCTGCCTGTGAACTCACCGGATGATCAGCAACGGTCTGATCTTCCTGCTGGGGTACAGATCTCGCAGACTCAAAGTTCCATACGTTGGGTGCTAACGCCCCATCCCCTGATTGTGCCATTTGATCAGGACGTGCTTGACCTGAATTTGACGTGTTCGCCTGTAAGCTCTCCACGGATGGCTCGGACCATACAGACGACTCTTCTTCGAGAGGCAGCAAAGGTTCAGATTCAGGGTAAGAAGCTAATCTGTCAGCCGTCTCGGCCATAAATGATGAAATGGGGGAAGGCGTATTGTACAGCTCATTCGATGCCGATTCATCCTCATTGGCGGTCAAGGACGAGATTTCTTCGTTTGAAGCCGGTATCCTGCCTTGTTCTGCGTATTCGGCTCCCTGCTCCGGTGACTGCACCTGTTCGGGCACGGTCTGAGCCCATTGATCAGGCTGTAACTCATCCGCGGCACGCAACGTCTCTTCCGCCGAAAGATGATTATGATTAGCAAATTCCGGGGCACCATATGCAAGTTCTGCTGCATTCGCAAGTCTTTCTTCCTCACTCCGCTGGAGCAGATACTCTTGTGCAAATGCATTGGAATCGCTGCCTGTCTGCTGTGCTTCATCGGAACGGTTGCCCTGTTGAGGGTCAGGTGAATGAACGACGGTAAATTCATCTGCTGACCATACCTGTGGTTCTTCCACCGGAAAGCCTTCAATACCGCGAAGCGATAACACGCCTGTAATGTTCAGACTGCGACTGGATAACAGATCCACGTCAAAATTTTCGATCTCAATGGAAATATCCTCTATCGATCTTACCCGGTTCAGGGGCACCGTGATCTCCACCGGAATAAAATGTTTAAGTTCCTCCGAGATCTCGTTCTCTCCCCGGTACGCACCTGTAAGCAAAAGATGCCCTCTTAACGTGGCATGATCATCCTGACCAATGACTTGAATACGCGGGTATAGTTCAATTTCCTCCAATTCCTCAATAGCAGGGACTCCCTCAGACAAATGAACGCGCTCATAAATATCGAACCGCAAACCATAAGGTTGATTCAACAAAGGTAGCGTCCTCCTTTCGGCATATGTTCACCATGATTCTTTTCATGGGGCAGATCCATGGTCCAAATCCTTCGTTACCCCATCTATATGCCTTGAATGAGATGAGCATGCCATCTTTTGAGAAACCTTGCTATATATGTTCACCTCATGATTATTTACACTGTCACTCCAATGACAGAACAACCTTCTGATCGCTGTTATCGTGTAAATATGTAGTTGAACTTATATAGTGTATTAGTACGTCCCTTCGCGCTCTGCCAATTGTACAAAATCGGACGGCCAAGGGTCGTTCACCTCAATTTTTGCTCCGGTTAGTGGATGACTAAAAACAAGGAGTTCACCATGCAGCGCCTGCCGCCTGATAACATCCGCTCTGCCTCCATATAGCTTATCACCAATGAGAGGATGTCCAGTATAACTCAGATGTACACGGATCTGGTGTGTGCGTCCTGTATCCAGCGTCAGTCGAACAAGGGTAGCTCTCCCCCAGACCTCCACGATCTCTACATGGGTAACGGCTTCCTGCCCGCCTTCCGAGACACGTCTGCGTTGCTTGTGATGTCTGTCTTTGCCAATTGGGGCATCAATCACCTTGAGTTCAGGGGATACCTGCCCGCCAGTGATGGCTACATAATGCCGGCCAATCTCTTTCCGGCGCATCGCTTCATCCAGCTTGGCTAGAGCAAAAGCATTTTTAGCATATAAGACAGGTCCCGTTGTATCCTCATCCAGTCGATGAACATGGCGTACACTCGCCTGAATGTCGTTCATTTCATAGTATGCGGCAACCGCATGATCCAGCGTAATCGTATGATCCAACCGGCTTCCATCCGGATGTAACTTCATGCCTGCCGGTTTGTGCATAACCAGGCAAAAATCGTCCTCATACAGAACAACTATATCAGCCCAACGAGGCTCAACATCGATCGGTTGGGACGCAAAAAGGGCCAGCCGAAGCCGGTCCCCTGCGAGTTGTATACCATGGTTTACTTTGAGCTGACGCAACAATTTTTCGGGAAACTGAAGCTCAGACAGCAGCCATTGCTCTGCAGCCATCTGTTTGTCCGAACTGCCTGTTACGGCTTTGCCTGGCATCAGCTCAAGCCATTCACCACGACGCTTCCAACTTTTTATCGTCATAGCGACTGAAGAGACTTACGGTTTGCTTCAATCGTATCGTCAATATCCTGTTCCGTATGCACACCGGAGACAAACATGCCTTCGTATTGGGAAGGAGCCACACTGACACCATGATCAATCATCGCTGCAAAGTAACGACGGAATTGATCCAGATTGCTTTCTTTGGCAATATCATAGTTGGTCACCGGAACCGCACTGAAAAATGGACAAACCATGGAGCCAACACGGTTAATCGTTACCGCGACTCCCGCCTCTGCAGCATTCTTTTCAAAGCCGGCTTGTAGACGTGCGGACAGTGTCTCTAGACGGTCGTAGACCTCCGGTGTTAACAATTTGAGTGTGGTATATCCTGCCGCCATAGCCAGCGGATTGCCGCTCAATGTACCTGCCTGATAGATCGGTCCTGTCGGTGCAATCTGCTCCATCAGATCACGTCTGCCACCATACGCACCTACCGGAAGTCCACCACCGATAACTTTACCCAGGCAAGTCAGGTCAGGCGTAACCCCGTACCTTCCCTGAGCACAGTTCAACCCTACGCGGAAACCGGTCATGACTTCGTCAAAAATGAGCAGGCTGCCATATTGAGTCGTCAAGTTGCGCAAGCCTTCAAGAAAACCGGAAGCCGGAGGGACAACGCCCATATTACCAGCAACTGGCTCTACAATGATGGCTGCCAGTTCTTCACCGTAACGTTCAAAAGCCAATCTTACGGACTCCAGATCATTATAAGGCACCGTGATCGTATTCACTGCTACGCCTTCGGGTACTCCCGGACTGTCCGGCAGACCCAGCGTTGCAACACCTGATCCAGCCTTGATCAGCAGGCTGTCTGCATGTCCATGATATGATCCTTCAAACTTCAGAATTTTACTGCGTCCTGTTACCCCGCGTGCCAGTCGAATGGCACTCATCGTTGCTTCCGTACCGGAATTCACCATTCGCACGACATCGATGGAAGGTACACGCTCGCAGACCAGTTTCGCCATCTCGGTCTCCAGCAAAGTCGGTGCACCAAAGCTTGTTCCTTTAAGGGCTGTCTCACGCAAAGCTTCTACAACTTCAGGATGCGCATGTCCCATGATAAGCGGACCCCACGATCCCACGTAGTCGATAAAAACATTGCCATCAATATCATAGATTTTGCAGCCTTCTCCGCGCTCTGCGTAGATCGGGGTAAGTCCTACGGATTTGAACGCCCGAACCGGACTGTTCACACCTCCTGGTATGTACTGCTTCGCTTCTTCAAATGCGCTGCGTGAGCGCTCATCATTGCGACGATTGCCTTGTTGTACAGTCATGAATATCCTCCTTAATGTAAAGGCCCCGCTTGCATCTAGGATATGGAAGATGAGGTACATGGACTTCATCCATACCGCCACATTTTCAAGTCAGGCGGGGCCTTGGTATATGTTTGAACCAATAAGTCTCAACTCTTGACCAGACATTTGATTACAACGAGCTTATTTCTCAGCTAACCAGCGTGAGGCATCTTTGCCATAGTACGTAATGATCATATCCGCACCCGCGCGTTTCATGCTGAGCAGAATCTCCATGGCGACTTTCTTCTCATCAATCCAGCCTTGAATCGCCGCAGCCTTCACCATGGCATACTCGCCACTTACGTTATAGGCGACAAGCGGAAGATCGAATTGATCCTTGATTGTACGCATGACATCCAGATAGGAAAGTGATGGTTTCACCATCAACATATCCGCTCCTTCCAGCACATCCGTTTCGGCTTCGCGCAAGGCTTCACGTGCATTGGCAGGGTCCATCTGATATGACTTGCGGTCCCCGAATTGTGGTGTTGAATCCGCCGCTTCACGGAATGGGCCATAGAATGCCGACGCGTATTTCACGGAATAGGACATAATCGGAATGTGACTGAATCCATTCTCATCCAGCCCCGCACGGATCGCTTGTACAAATCCATCCATCATGTTGGATGGTGCAATGATATCTGCTCCTGCCTTGGCTTGGGACACCGCGGTTTGCACGAGCAGATCCAGTGATTCATCATTCAGTACATCCCCGCAGATGTGTCCGTCAATTTCAATGGTGTGTACCATACCACAGTGACCGTGATCCGTGAATTCACACAGACAAGTATCTGCAATAACCAACAGCTCTGGATACCAGGATTTGATCAATCTCGTGGCTTCCTGCACAATACCATCTTCTGCAAAACCAGACGAACCCACACTGTCTTTGGTCTCAGGAATACCGAACAATAGCACGGCTGGAATTCCCAGCTCGGCAATTTCCGTCACTTCTTCCTGAAGACGATCCAACGAGAAGCGGAACACCCCGGGCATGGACTTGATTTCAGATTTTACATTTTCACCATAAGTCACATAAATCGGTTGAATAAAGTCATCTACTGTTAAATGGGTCTCTCTGACCATATTGCGAATACCTGTAGATTGACGTAAGCGGCGATGCCGTACAATAGGAAAACTCATGCGTGTAAAACCTCCCTGTAAATTAAATAGAGCAAAAAGGGAAGCGCGCTGGTATCATAACGAATTCAGCACGCTTCATATGTCGGCATATTGCATATGGATTAATCCGTTAAGCACTATGGATGCTATTTGTTCCAATCGCTATTCGTTGATCTGGCACTTAATGCGGAAGAGCGCCCTCTCTGGTGCCTGTCCGTTTCCAATTACACAGAACAGTGATCATGCTATCTATCGTAGCTTCCTCTGCCATTAATGTGACATGTAGTCCAGCCGCCTCTGCCGTCTTGGCTGTAACAGGTCCAATACAGGCAACCTCCACACCTTTCAGTAAAGGAAGAGGATCTTGCAATCCCATACGTTTCAACATGCTCATGAAGTTGGTGACCGTCGATGAACTTGTAAATGTCATCGCATGAATGCCGCCTTCTTCAAGCAGCTTGAGCAGTTCATCATCATCCTCACCAGCCAGGATCGTATCGTAGATGATGGCTTCAGTGACATGAACTCCTCTTTCTCTCAACTGCTCAGGTAACCAAGTACGTGCCAGATTTCCGTGTGGAAGCAATACTTTCTGGCCTGCCTTCAACTCACTTTCAAAAGCCTCAAGCATACCTTCAGCCTGGAAAGGACCTTTGACGACCTCCGCAACGATGCCATGTTTACGCAAAGCATCTGCTGTAGAAGGTCCCACGGCAGCAATTCTCGCTTGATGAATGGAGCGAATGTCCTTGCCTTCCTGTTCCAGGTGGCGGAAGAAAAACTCCACTCCGTTTACACTTGTGAAAAACACCCAATCAAAGGTATTTAAAACACCGAAGGCGTCTTTGACACTTTGTTGCGCAGATTCACTAGACGGCATGACCGTTTCAATGACTGGAAACTCATACGGCTCTCCGCCGAGTTCCTCAATGCGATTCACCAGTTCACTCGCCTGACTGCGAGCACGTGTCACCAGAATTCGTTTGCCAAACAGCGGCAGCGCTTCTGCCCATTTCAGCTGTTCTCGTTGATTCACGACATCACCCACCACAATAACAGCTGGCGGTTGGAAATTGGCCGCGATCACTTTCCCTTCTATATCTTCAAGGGTACCTGTAATGGTTTCCTGTTCCGCTCGTGTTCCCCAACGAATTAGAGCTACCGGTGTTTGCGCTGGACGACCATGACGAATCAACTGTTCACTGATATATCCAATTTTGGCAACCCCCATCATAAATACAAGTGTGCCCGTTGCATTCGTCACTTTATCCCAATGGATGCTGCGATCAAGCTTGTCCGGACTTTCATGCCCCGTAATGATAGAAATGGAGGACGCATAATCGCGGTGAGTCACGGGAATTCCGGCATAAGCAGGTACACTTATTGCAGCTGTTACTCCAGGTACTATCTCAAAAGGAATACCGTTTTTGTGCAGCAAGTCCGCCTCTTCGCCCACGCGTCCAAAGATGGTTGGATCGCCACCCTTGAGCCGAACCACAACCTTGCCTTCAAGTGCCAGATCAACCAACAGTTGATTGATTTCTTCCTGCTTCATTGTATGCCGATCCGGTCGCTTGCCCACGTAAATTTTGACTGCACCGGGCTTCATTTGTTTCAACAATCTCGGACTTGCCAATCGATCATAAACTACAGCATCGGCCTTACCAATGGATTCCCAACCTTTTACCGTAATCAGCTTTGCATCCCCAGGACCTGCCCCTACCAAAAAGACCTTTCCCACCATGTCTTCATCCCCTAACTTCTGCCAATATCTGTTCTGCTCCCCGTTCAATAAGTCTCCAGGCCACTTCTTCTCCCAGACGAACCGGATCTTTGCCAGTCAGAGCTTCCTTCAGAATCAGTCCACCATCCGGCGTACCGACCATACCTGTTAATTGTAACGTGTTTTCTCCATTCAGGGAATCTGCATCCTGCTGAGGCACCCATACGGCATGAGCACCAATCGGAACCTGACAGCCTCCATTTAATACACTGAGAAAACGGCGTTCCGCCTGTACAGGAAATGCTGTCTCCGGATCGTTATACAGCTGCAACAAGTGCAACAGTTCCTCATCGTCTTCACGACATTCGATACCAAGCGCGCCCTGCCCCACTGCCGGAAGACAAGCGGTCTCGGTCAGGTACTCTGTAATCCGGTCTTCCCAGCCCATTCGGTACAATCCTGCAGCAGCCAGAATAATCGCATCCAGCCCTTCGGTCTCCAGCTTCCGCAGACGGGAATCGATATTGCCGCGAAGAGATTCCAATTGCAAATCTGGGCGATAGGCCTTCAATTGACTGGAGCGACGCAGGCTGCTTGTCCCGACTCTGGCACCCTCAGGCAACTGATCCAAAGTAAGTCCACCATTGGAAATCAGTGCATCCCGTGGATCCGCACGGCGAGGAACAGCGCCATTGATTAATCCTTCTGGTAACTCGGAAGGCATATCCTTCATGCTATGGACAGCCATATCTATGGTGCAATCAAGCATCGCCTGTTCAATCTCTTTGACAAACAATCCTTTGCCTCCAACTTTGGACAACGTTACATCCAGAATGAGATCTCCCTTTGTAACAATCTTATGTACTTCAAAGTCAAATGCTAATCCTTCTCGCTCACAAATGTCGCGCAAATCCTGAATGACATGGCCTGTCTGGGTTAGCGCAAGTGCGCTCTGTCTGCTTCCAACTTTAATTGTACGCATATCTACACTTCCTCCTGATTACGGGATATCCAGTCCCCGATTTCTTCTTCTGTCCACCACTGGAAATGGCCTGTGCGAATATCTTCTAATATGTGCATTTCAGTTAAACGCCGGAGTAAAGTCCTTCTGAGACTCGGAGAGGATACGCGTAATTTCACCTCAGACCTCATCTGGTGCAAAAACTCAAGATACATCTCATATTCATCTCCGAACTGTTGTTCGAGTGTGGCACGTATCTCAGCAGCCGCCGCAGGTCCTGCTCCAGCTGTCGAGATGGCTATGCTTAATCTCCCTCGTCTGACAACGCTTGGTGTTATAAAGCTACTTTGTTCCGAAGACATGGCATCATTCACCAGTATGCCCGCAGTCTCAGCATCCCGAACCACGGTTGTATTAACCTCTGAGCGGTCAGTCACTGCATATACGAGAAAGGCCCCCCGCAAATCTCCATTGCGGTAGGACCGGGCTATCCATTGAATTCGGGATTCATGATGCAGTTGTTTCAATACAGGAGTAAGCTCCGGACTAATAACCGTAATCTGTGCCTCGGCATGTAGTAATCCCTTTATTTTACGTTCGGCAACACGTCCGCCTCCAACCACGCAACACGTCTTACCCGATGTATTTACAAAGATTGGCGTGTAGCGGTCCATACCTTCACTCTCCTGTCCAACGATGAAACGCAGAATACGCATTGGATAAAAAACTCATAATGACAAAGCCATATCCAATCAATGTCCATCTTGCCATAATGATGGTTGAGAACTGTTTTTTTCTCGTAGAGACGAAGTAGCCAATATAGATCGCTATAGCCAGTCCCGTTGCCATAACTTTAAGATCCAACAGCAGAATCCAGCGCGTTTCCGCCACAATGGATAATACCGCAAGCATAATAGAAACACCAAGCAGAGGTGTGCCGATCAGTGTAGCACCATCCATATACTTCCCGATCACCTCTAGACTTGGCAGACGCCGGACCGTATCGTTCCAGTTCTTGTTCTTCAGTTTTCGATGCAGGAACAGATACAACATCGCAAATACAGCAGCCACGGTCAGGGCCGCAAAACCGAGATTAGCAAGTGTGATATGCATAATCAGCAGTCCATGAACGGTTTGCCAATTGTGCAGTGATATCTCTCCTGCTGTGAACCATAACCGGTTTAATACCGTAACCGAGAAACCGACAACGTTGAGCAACAAGATGACAAATTCTGAACGCTGGATGCGCGTCATCACCAATGACATCATTACAATACTAAATGTAAATATAAACAAGAAATCAAATGTGGTGTAGATGGGGAAGTGTCCTTCAATCCACATGCGCAAGATGACATGAATGACTTGAAGCACCCACACAACAACAAGAAACCCTGTGCCTGTCCGCTTCGCCCCCGCATTGCGTCGAATGCAGTCCGAGAAATAGAACAGTAGGCTCAGGGCATACATATAGATCAGAACCTCATAGATTTGTTCAGCAAGGGTCAAGCTGCCCACCCGCCTTATACGCCTGCCGGAGCATAAGCCGGCACGGGGTCTTGCCGGGTATCGTTCAGATGAACGGCGGATGATTTGCGCAGAGCCGTAGCATCACTCTGATTTACCTTCTCAGCGGCAATCTCTACTGTATCCTCCAGAGCAAAAATCTGAGTAAACATGCGCAGAGCTTCATCACCGTGCTTCGTACCTGCCATTTCCTTGATCCGATTAATCGGATCTGTCGTCATTTGATTCACGATGCTCTTGGTCAGACGACGGATGACTTTACGTTGGTGTTCATCCAGATCAGGCAACTTGTTGAACAGACTATCCATCGTTTCTTCATGAATGGAAGCACCTTTCTCCTGCAAAGCCCGAATGACGGGACGAACGCCCAATGTTTTGAGCCATTGATAATAATCTTGCATCTCAAGCTCAATCATTTTCTCAATCTTGGCTGCCTCCACCTTACGCATCTCCAGATTGCTCTCTACGATTCCCTCCAGATCATCAATATCATAAAGGAATACGTTGGATATCTCCCCAATCGCCGGATCAATATCCCTTGGAACAGCAATATCAATCAGGAACAATGGACGCGATTGACGACGCTTCATGCTCTCACGAACAACGGTGGCATCAAGCACATACCGTTCAGCCCCAGTCGAACTGATAACAATATCAACTTCGTTTAATCGTTCTAATGCCTGTTCCATTGTACAAGGCGTGCCCCGGAACTTGGCAGCCAATTCCTCGGCTCGTGCAAGCGTACGATTCGCTACGATCACTTCAGAAGCTCCATTGGCATAGAGATGTTTCACTGTAAGTTCACTCATCTTGCCAGCACCCAGAATCAGTACCTTCTTGTCTGTGAACATACCAAAGATGCGCTTACCCAACTCAACAGCAGCATAACTGACGGATACGGCACTTTCACCGATCGAAGTTTCCGAATGAGCTCGTTTACCTAAAGTAACAGCCTGCTTAAACAGCATGTTAAACCAAGTGCCTGTCGACTTCTCTTCCTGAGCTTTGAAAAAAGCCTGCTTCACCTGTCCAAGAATCTGAGTCTCACCAATGACCATAGAGTCCAGTCCGCAAATGACACGGAATAAATGGCGCATAGCTTGATCATCTTCATATATATATAAGTGTTGCGTAAATTCTTCCCGTGGTACATTAAACCATTGTTCCATGAATGTCCGAATAAAATAACCACACATGTGAAGACGGTCTACCACAACATACAACTCGGTACGGTTACATGTGGCTACGATTACACCTTCCAATACACTCTTGGTCAGCTTGAGCTGCTGCAGCGCTTCAGACAAGTCCTTTTCTGCAAATGTGAATCGTTCCCTAACCTCTACAGGCGCCGTGCGATAATTCAAACCAACGACAACGATGTGCATTGCAAGTTCACCTGCCTAATAAATTTCCAATCAAAGTGCTTACTACATATGTCTATCCATTTATGATTGACATGGTTAATTATATCACACATCCATACGGTGACCGGGCCATTTTTATGAAATGTTTATGAAATTCCGGTGTACATTATCTTATGCATTGTCATTTATGGTAGTGTCTCACCAAAGTTCACCGTTATGCGTTATACACTTGTTTAAAAATGAAGATTCATGAACAATCGAATATAAAACAAATAGCCATGGAGAATTCCATGACTATATAGGGTTTGAGATGATCATGCGTTCCATCCCGATATGTGAACATTGTTCATGTCTTGTGTTTAGCTCATTATACCATTTCGATCTGTTTCATTTCAGGTGTTTCAACTTGCAATTCGCCCAATCCACGTACGAGTTTCTTTGCATACGTTTTTTCCGGTTTCAATACGGATACCAGGTAGTCAATGGCCAGTTGTGGGTCTACCGTCTCCCCGCAAGTGTAACAATCAATCGCCGCAAACCCTCTCTCAGGATATGTGTGAATCGAGAGATGGCTCTCAGACAGTAGTACAAGCACTGTCGCTCCTTGTGGATCAAACTGCTTGGATTGTACGGACATTACTGTCGCGCCACATGCCTCCGCTGCTTCAACCATTTGGGCTTGCAAATACTCCGCACTGTTCAGTAGATCAAAGTCGACACCCCAAGCATCAACAGCAACGTGTCTTCCGAAAGTTGAATATTCCATCCTTCGGTTCCCCCTTCCTAGGAATAAAATGTTTGAAAAAATTTCATCCGCTAGGACCTACGTCATTCACTTCCCGAGGGAATAATCTCTCGCAACATATAATGTCCTGAGTGAATCCTGGTTCCTATATTCTTTTCAACGAGATTAAAAATAACATTGATCCAAAAGTAATGCAACCCTTTTTCAGAAGTTTAAAAAATAAATAATTTTATAGCGAAATAAACTCCCTCAAACTATAAAAACCCTTACTGCTTCAGCGTTGGCAAGCGCCACCGTCCAGAAGCAGTAAAGGTTTTTATTAGGATAACACCTGTATGACTTCACCTTCAAATTAATAAGCTTCAAGCTCAAACAGCCGTTTTTGGTGGTGAGCAAGCTTCACATCGATCTGATGGATTTGTTCAGGAATAGAAACATCTTTTCTTGCATCCAGTAGTGCATCAATCTCGGCGTATGCACGGTTAATCTCGCGCTCTACATCCCGAGCCTGGAACAAACGCTGCAATTCGAGCAATGTATTTTTGTATTCGTAGATGACACGGGTATTCTCCCCGGTCTGCTCCACAATTTTACGGACAGAGCCTTGAGCGTAAACATACATCATCGTGAACTCTTCATAAATGCGATGAACTGCGCCGTCTCCCTTGAAGGCCGTAAAGAGCTTCCGGACTACGTTGGTCAGATGATGGTTTACCAGGCGGCAAGATAACTCACAGATATAAAACCCTTCAAGCCGGTCAAAAGGGAAATGAACTTCTTCTCCACTCACATCCGCCAGCACAATCTCTTGGCAGCCATTCTCCAGCACCTTCACACGATGATGAATTCGGCCATCCTCTGTCATGCGCAAAAACTGATGCATCTGGGGTTCTGACAATTTTAAAGTGGCTTTAACATACTCTGTGGCTAACCGCTGAGCCATACAAATCTCCTCAATTCTTTCCCGATTGTTTTGCCTTCCTGCACATGTGGCAGTGATCTCAAAATTCTTCAGGCCGGCAAGGCCGGTATTTTTGGTACTGTTGGCACAAATGCCCTGTGATCATTATACACCACCGCAACCCTATTTCGCTCCAGACGGAAACGATGAATTCTGACGAAAATCCATAAAAAACGGATTCATCCCTGATCTCATCAAAGATTCACCCGGGTTGCTCACTTTCCTGTATAAAAAAGGCGTAATCCCTTGCTCATCCGTTAATTTCGTTGTTTTCTTCCTCTACAGGAGTACCCTCTGCATTAAGTGCTTCTGGTGCATACTTATCTATGCGGGCATGGCGGGTGATGATGTCCCATAACTCTTCCTTCCCCAATCCTTCTTCGGATGAAAAGGGTACAAACAGATCCCCGGAACGAATATCCAGAGCTTCCTTGATCACTTTAAGATGTTTGGCTCTGCGTGTTTTGGGGATCTTGTCCATCTTGGTTGCAACTACAACTAGTGGTAGTCCTTTATGACGAAGCCATTCATTCATCATCTTGTCCTCTTTGGACGGTTCGTGTCTCATATCCACCATCTGCATGACCAGTTTCAATTCCTCGCGACCCAGCAAGTATTTTTCCATCATTTTGCCCCAGGCGAAGCGTTGCTCTTTCGAAACTTTAGCGTAACCATAGCCCGGGAAATCCACGAAGTAGAGATCCTGATTGATCTTGTAATAGTTCAATTGCTGCGTCTTACCGGGGGTTGAACTTGTGCGTGCCAGATTTTTGCGGTTAATCAAGCGGTTGATCAGGGAAGATTTCCCCACATTGGAGCGTCCCGCCAAGGCAATCTCCGGCAGGCCGTCCTCGGGGTATTGTTCAGGCCGGACGGCGCTGATAATAAATTCAGATTGATTTACTTTCATAATGTATCTTTCCTCTCTTAACTCCTATGCTCTTACTGAAGCTGTTGATCGTATTATGCCATGGATTGTTCTATCATACCAAAAAAACCGTTCCAACGGACGCCGAAGCTGCCGCAGAACGGTTTACTCTTCATACGATCCCTCGGCTACATGGGCTACAGGCGAATTCCTACCTGCTCAACAAGTGCATGTTCCAGCACCTGATCCATATGGGCTACGGGGACAAATTCCACATCTTCCTTGATGCTGTCCGGAATATCCCCCAGGTCCCGTTCGTTATCCTTGGGCAATAATATTTTTTTGTAACCGGCACGGTGGGCCGCCAGCGACTTTTCCTTTAGACCACCGATAGGCAGCACACGTCCACGCAGCGTTATTTCGCCCGTCATGGCAACGTCCTTAGACACACGTTTGTTCGTCAATGCAGAGATCAACGCCGTTGCCATCGTAATTCCAGCAGAGGGTCCATCCTTCGGAATGGCTCCTTCCGGAACGTGGATATGGATATCGTTCTTCTCGTGGAAGTCGGTCGCAATCCCCAGCTGTGTAGCTTTGGAGCGGGTGTAGCTGAATGCCGCCTGAGCCGACTCCTTCATGACATCTCCCAATTTACCTGTCAACGTCAGCTTGCCCGTTCCTGGTACAACGGTAACTTCAATAACGAGCGTGTCTCCACCGACTTCAGTCCATGCAAGGCCCGTAACGGTACCAATCTGATCTTCCAATTCGGCCATGCCGTAGCGGAACTTACCCGGTCCAAGGTAATCTTTGACTTCATCCGTTGTAATAATGATCTGACCTTCCAGACCAGACACGATGTTCTTCGCCGCTTTCCGGCACAAGGATGCCATCTGCTGTTCCAGATTCCGCACACCAGACTCTCGTGTATATTCACGAATGACACGCAGCAAGCTGTCATCTGGAATTTGCAGTTGATCCTCTTCCAAGCCATGATCCTTCTTTTGCTTTGGTAACAAATAATTTTTGGCGATTTGCTGCTTCTCCAGCTCCGTATATCCTGGAATATTGAGCATCTCCATCCGGTCCAGTAGCGGACGTGGAATGTTATGCACAGTGTTGGCTGTTGTAACAAACATCACGTTGGATAAGTCAAACGGCAACTCTACAAAGTGATCGCTAAACGTATTGTTTTGTTCTGGATCAAGAACCTCCAGTAACGCTGCTGAAGGATCTCCGCGGAAGTCTGCGGCCATCTTGTCGATCTCATCCAACAAGAAAACAGGGTTCAGTGAACCTGCCGTTTTCATGCCCTGAATGATACGACCAGGCATGGCGCCAACATAGGTACGACGATGTCCCCGAATCTCTGCTTCATCCCGCACACCACCCAAGGAAATTCTTACAAATTCCCGTCCAAGTGATCTGGCAATGGAACGAGCAAGGGACGTTTTGCCGACTCCCGGAGGTCCTACAAGGCACAATATTGGTCCTTTGAGCTTTTTCACCAGCTTCTGAACAGCCAGATATTCTAACACACGTTCTTTCGGCTTTTCCAAACCGTAATGATCGGCATTAAGCACATCTTCAGCCTTCTGGATATCCAGATCATCCGTTGTCATCTGGCTCCAAGGCAGCCCAAGCAGCCAATCCACATAGTTGCGAATCACTCCGCCTTCGGCAGAGCTTGATGGCATTTTCTCCAGTCGATCAATTTCTTTCTCGACTTTTTCCTTAACCTTGTCCGGCAAGCCAAGGGCCTCCATCTGATTGCGAAGTTCCTCGACCTCACCCGCACGGCCCTCTTTCTCACCGAGTTCTTTCTGAATCGCCTTCATCTGCTCACGCAGATAATATTCCTTCTGGGTCTTCTCCATCTGTTTTTTCACACGCTGGCTGATTTTGCGTTCAAGTTCCAGCACTTCCCGCTCATTGTTCAGGATGTCCAGTAACTTCTCCAGCCGCTCACGTACGTCGATGGTTTCCAGAATCTCCTGTTTGTCCTTGATTTTAAGGGACAGGTGACTTGTAATTACATCAGCCAGACGACCCGGTTCTTCGATGTCAGACACGGCCGCAAGTGTCTCTGGTGTAACTTTTTTGGACAGATTAATATAATTCTCGAACTGGTTCAGAACTGTTCGCATCAGTGCATCCGTCTCCGGATGGCTGTTCTCCTCTTCAGGAAGTTCTTGTGCCAGTACTTCGTAATATTCTTCATTGTCCGTATATTGAATGATTTCAGCCCGTTCCAAGCCTTCCACAAGTACACGAATCGTGCCGTTAGGAAGCTTCAGCATCTGTCTGACTTTGGCTACGGTTCCGATTCTGAATATATCCTCTTGTGTTGGTTCTTCAATATTTACCTCGGCTTGGGAACATAGGAGAATCAAATGTTCTTCTACCATCGCTTTTTCTAAAGCCTTGACCGATTTCTCCCGGCCCACATCGAGATGCAGTACCATACTCGGGTAGACGAGAAGTCCTCTTAAAGGCAGTAAAGGAAAACGACGACCTTTCGCTTTGCTCGGTCCCATCGCTTTCGCACCTCCAATGGCTCTCAGGTTGTAGTCATTCATTATTCTATCAAATGTTCACATAAAAAACCAATGAAGGGAAGCGCTTAGCAGCTTCCCGAATCCGTAACCTGACCCGGACGGGGCAAGTCAGCACGTAAATAAGAAGCAGATGCCGGTGGGAAAATCTCCGGTGCGGGTATTGCAGTCTCTTCTACAAGCTCTGCTTGTTTTGTTTGCTCCGCATCAGGAACCCAACCAAATACTTCTCGGAATACATCCTGAACCGTATCTACCGGAATGACACGTAATCCATCTAAATTTTCAAAAATGGACTGCCAGTTCTCCGCCGGAATAATGACCGTCTTCGCTCCAGCCTGGAATGCAGCCTCCACCTTGGCCAGCACACCACCGATTGGCTTCACCCGACCGTGAATACTAACCTCTCCAGTCATCGCAGTCTCGTGATCAATGGGGCGCCTCTGGATGGCTGATGTAATGGCAGTCGCCATAGCAATCCCGGCCGAAGGACCATCAATCGGCGTTCCGCCAGGGAAATTGACATGCAAGTCGTAGTCATTCGGACGAATACCCATGGCTTTTAATACGGTTAACACATTTTCAACCGACCCTTTAGCCATGCTTTTTCGCCGGAGTGTACGTGAACCGCCTCCAATCTCTTCCTCATCCACGACACCCGTGATGTTGATCCGACCCTGATCTCTAAGAGCCGGAACAGCAGATACTTCAATCTCTAGAATGGTACCCATATTCGGTCCATATACCGCCAATCCATTTACGAAACCGATCTGTGGCTGCTGAGGTACCTTGTGATCTGGCCTAGGCTGAATCTGGCTGCTTCCAGCCACCCACTCTACATCAGATGCCTGAAGTGTTTCGCGTTTTTCAGTTAAGGCCAGCCCCGCTGCCAGCTGAATGATATTCACTGCCTCACGTCCATTGGTGGCATATCGCTTGACCACATCGACGGCATCTGGACACGGATTGAACCCAATTTTCTGCACAGCATCTTCTGCAATACGTCCGATCTCTTCGGGCAGCAATGGACGGAAATAAACCTCCATGCACCGCGACCGCAAGGCTGGAGGCAGTTCATGGGGCGAACGTGTCGTTGCCCCGACCAGGCGAAAATCAGCAGGCAGGCCATTTTGAAAAATATCGTGGATATAAGCAGGAGTATGCGTGTCTTCCGAGTTATAGTACGCACTCTCCAAAAAGACCTTGCGGTCCTCCAGTACTTTCAGCAGTTTATTCATCTGGATGGAATGCAACTCCCCGATCTCGTCGATGAAAAGCATTCCGCCATGTGCCTTCGTAATTGCTCCGGGTTTCGGTTGGGGAATCCCCGCGACGCCCATCGCTCCTGCTCCTTGATATATCGGATCATGCACCGATCCAATTAAGGGGTCAGCAATACCTCGTTCGTCAAAACGCGCAGTAGTGGCGTCCAATTCCGTAAATTTGGCATCGGCCTTGAAGGGCGATGATGGATTCTTTTTGGCTTCTTCTAATACCACCCTCGCGGCAGCCGTTTTCCCCACACCGGGAGGCCCGTATATAATGACATGCTGTGGATTAGCGCTGCACAAAGCAGCCTTCAGAGCGCGTAGTCCATCTTTTTGTCCAACAATATCGTTAATAGTAGCCGGACGTGTCTTCTCCGACAGCGGCTTGGTGAGGGAGATGGAACGCAACTTGCGTAGCTTCTCCAGTTCCTTACGGGATTCGCGCTCAATAGCACTGCGGTTCGTTTTCTGGCCACGAAGCAAATTCCAGAAATACAAACCGATCACCACTCCAAAAAATAACTGAATCAACATTATGACCATACCAAATTCCATGTCTCAACATCCTCCTGTTCTGTCCTTATTCTCATATGTGTCATGCTAATACTTGGTAGTATAGCCTTTTCACCGAGACGTAAACGGGACATACAGAATTTGTGTACCAGAGGACAAAAAAACAGCCCGTCATTGCTGACGGACTGTTGCAGAAACTGTATATGAATCAATTAGTGCGAACGTCCAGGAATAATCCCTGTCGCTTCATAAGATTCAACGATTTTGTCGATTTCTTTTTTCAATTCCTCAACCATGATCTCTTCCGGCACTTTACGAATCATTTTTCCGTGACGGAACAGCAGTCCCTCTCCGCGTGCACCGGCAATACCGATATCCGCTTCCTTTGCCTCACCAGGGCCGTTAACAGCACAACCCAGCACGGATACCTTAATTGGCACCTTGAGTTTGGAGATATACTCTTCCACTTCATTCGCAATGGAGAACAAATCGATATCCAAACGGCCACAGGTTGGACAGGAAATCAGCGTAGCAGCATTCGTGATCAGACCAAAGGTTTTCAGCAGGTCACGCGCAACCTTGATTTCTTCGACCGGGTCCGCACTAAGCGAGATCCGCATCGTTGAACCAATGCCCATGGATAACAAGGCACCCATACCTGCGGAGCTTTTGATTGTACCCGAGAACAGTGTGCCCGCCTCGGTAATCCCAAGGTGCAAGGGGTATTTGATGATCTGAGCGGCTTTGGTATACGCTTCAATCGCCATTGGCACATCGGAAGCTTTGAGAGACACGATGATATCGTGGAAATCAAGCTCTTCCAAAATACCAATGTGATAAAGTGCACTTTCCACCATAGCATCAGCGGTAGGATAACCATATTTTTCGAGCAAATGGTTTTCCAGAGAACCTGCGTTTACCCCGATACGAATCGGGATTCCCCGCTCTTTGCACGCTTTGACGACTTCTTCCACTTTGGCACGTTTACCGATATTTCCGGGGTTGATCCGTACTTTATCGATACCATTCTCAATCGCAAGAAGAGCCAATTTATAATTAAAATGGATATCCGCTACAAGCGGGATATTGATCCGTTTCTTAATTTCCTTAATGGCTGCAGCAGCTTCCTCATTGTTAACCGTTACACGAACCAACTGACAGCCCGCTTCTTCCAAGCGCAAAATCTCTGCCACGGTTGCCTCAACGTCTGCCGTTTTGGTTGTACACATGCTCTGGATGATAACTTCGTTGCTACCACCGATCGTTAAGTTCCCCACTTTAACAGGACGTGTATCTTGTCTTAAAAACATGAGTGATTTCTCTCCCCACAACGTCAAAGCTCCACCCTGGCAGAGACATGAATTCGCCTTCTGCCAGGAGTGGAGAACTGACAAGTCTATATTTCAGAGCTGAATGGAATGCTGTCCTTCAAGTTAGGCACTTTCTTCCTGTTTGTCGTCCTTCGCCTGACTCAGTTCCGGCACGACTCTTTTCTCAACGACTTCCTCGGTAATGACACAGTTCGTAACATCATCACGGGAAGGCACTTCGTACATGATCTCAAGCATAATGCCCTCGATGATGGCGCGCAATCCACGTGCACCCGTGTTACGTTTGATGGCTTCCTTCGCAATCGCGAGCAAAGCGCCTGGTTCAAATACCAGATTCACATTATCCAGCTCAAGTAATTTTTGGTATTGTTTCGTAAGCGCATTTCTTGGCTCGGACAGAATCCGTACCAACGTCTCTTCATCCAGTGGCTCCAATGTGGAGATGACTGGCAGACGGCCTACAAATTCCGGAATCAGACCGAATTTCAGCAAGTCTTCCGGCAGGACCATACCCAGGTATTCGCCTGGTTTCAAATCTTTTTGTTCCGCAACGGTGTTAAAGCCAATGACTTTTTTACCGATCCGGCGTTTGATCATTTGCTCCAGACCATCAAAGGCACCGCCGCAAATGAACAAAATGTTCGTTGTATCAATCTGGATGAACTCTTGATGTGGGTGTTTGCGACCGCCTTGTGGTGGTACAGATGCCACAGTTCCCTCCAGAATTTTCAAGAGCGCCTGTTGTACACCCTCACCCGATACATCACGTGTGATGGATGGGTTTTCGGATTTACGCGCTACTTTATCAATTTCATCAATATAAATAATGCCGCGCTCTGCTTTTTCCACATCATAATCAGCAGCTTGAATCAGCTTGAGCAGAATGTTCTCTACATCCTCGCCGACATAACCTGCCTCAGTCAATGAAGTCGCATCAGCAATAGCAAATGGAACATTCAAAATTTTAGCCATTGTTTGTGCAAGCAACGTTTTACCTGAACCCGTAGGTCCTAACAGCAAAATATTACTCTTTTGCAATTCAACGTCCTCAATCTTGTTTTGTGTATTGATCCGTTTATAGTGATTGTAAACCGCTACAGACAAAGACTTCTTGGCCTGATCCTGTCCAATTACATATTGGTCCAGAATATCGCGGATTTCTTTCGGTTTTGGAATATCTTTGAGGTCCAGTTCTTCGTCATGACCGAGCTCTTCCTCAACGATTTCGGTGCAAAGTTCGATACATTCATCACAAATGTAAACGCCTGGTCCAGCGACCAGCTTGCGCACCTGTTCCTGAGATTTACCGCAAAAAGAGCATTTCAGTTGCCCTTTCTCATCGTTAAATTTAAACATGAAACCACCCCTTTAGGAATTGATCGGTCTACTGAGCACCTGGTCAATAATGCCGTACGTTTTGGCTTCTTCAGCACTCATGAAAAAGTCACGGTCTGTATCCCGCTCAATTTTCTCAAGGGGCTGACCTGTACGCTCGACGTATATTTGATTCAGTTTCTGACGTGTTTTAATAATCCATTCTGCGTGGATTTTGATATCCGCAGCCTGTCCTTGAACGCCGCCAAGCGGCTGATGGATCATGACTTCGCTGTTGGTCAGCGCATATCTTTTACCAGGAGCACCGGCTGTCAGCAACAACGAGCCCATGCTTGCAGCCATGCCTACGCAAATGGTAGATACATCCGGCTTGATATATTGCATCGTATCGTATATACCCATCCCTGCGGTAACAGAACCACCAGGTGAATTAATGTACAAGCTGATATCCTTCTCAGGATCGTCGGCTGCCAAAAACAAAAGCTGTGCTATGACAAGATTGGCTACATCGTCATCAATCGCACTGGTTAGAAAGATAATGCGATCCTTCAGCAAACGCGAATATATATCGTAAGACCGCTCGCCTCGATTGGTTTGTTCTACAACCATTGGCACCAGACTCATGAGACCAACCTCTTTTCTACATGTAATTAGACATAGGCTACCTGTAAAGCAAACCCAAATTCATTCTAACACTTTCCTGTGACAATGTCATTTTTCACAAGAGGTGTCATACATGAGTTAGTTTGCTATTTAGCCTGATCATATTTAACCATGTTTTCTATGTATGTGCAAATCGGAGCAATCCTATGCCGTTTAACCTTTTTTTATTTATAGGAAACACACAGGACGGTAAACAGGTATGACCTTATCACATTATAATCCATCCATTTAATAACTGAACCCTCTATAAAATGGATCCCATAATTTAAAAATAAGGCACGCAATAATTCACGTGCCTTATCGTTTATTCAGCTGTTCATTTCATAACAGCTTGTCTTATTTTTCGTCAGCTTCTGCAGCTACTTCTTCAGCTGGAGCTTCAACAGCTTCAACGACTTTGCTGTTCTCAACGAGAACATCGATCGTTTTACGCAGTTTCACTTCATCACGAAGGCTGTCCAGGGAACCATTACCCTCAAGAATGCCACGAATCTCATCAACAGGACGTTTATAAGACTCAGCCATTTTTTCAAGTTCTTGGTTCACTTCTTCATCAGAAACTTCGATGTTTTCCGCTACGCCAACTGCTTCAAGAACCAGGTTATTGCGAACACGTTTGGAAGCATCTTCCTGCATTTGTCCTTTAAGGTCAGCTTGCGTCTGGCCAGAGAAGCTCAGGAACATTTCCAGGTTCATACCTTGATTCCGCAGACGGTTGTCGAAATCACGCATCATGTTTTGTACTTCGCTGTCAACCATTGCAGAAGGAATGTCCACTTCAGCATTTTCAGCCACTTTTTCTACAACTGCATTTTCTTGAGCTGCTTTGGCTTCGTCTGCTTTACGGGATTCCAATTGCGTTTTTAGATCAGCTTTGTACTCTTCAAGCGTGTCGAATTCGCTGACATCTTTTGCAAACTCATCATCCAATTCAGGAAGCTGTTTGCGTTTGATTTCGTGTACTTTCACTTTGAATACCGCTTGTTTGCCGGCCAGTTCAGCTGCATGGTAGCTCTCTGGGAAAGTTACTTCAACGTCTTTGAGATCGCCTGTGGACAGACCCAAAACTTGCTCTTCAAAGCCAGGAATGAATGTGTTGGAACCCAGTTCAAGGGAATAACGCTCCGCTTGTCCACCTTCGAATGGAACACCATCAACGGAACCGTCAAAGTCGATTACAGCAACGTCGCCGTTCTCTGCAGCTCCTTCGTCGATAACAACGAGTTCTGCGTGACGTTGTTGAAGACGCTCGAGCTCTTCAGCCACTTCTTCGTCCGTTACTTCGTTTTTGGCTACAGCAACTTCAATTCCTTTGTATTCGCCCAAAGTAACTTCAGGTTTAACCGTAACTTTCGCTTTGAACTTAAACACTTGTCCTTTAGCGAATTGTTCGATATCTACATCAGGACGATCAACCGGGAAAATTTCCGTTTGGTCGATTGCTTCTGTGTAAGCTTCAGGAAGCAAAATATCAATTGCTTCTTGATACAGGCTTTCCACACCGAAACGAGCTTCAAAGATTGGACGTGGAACTTTACCTTTACGGAATCCAGGTACATTTGCTTGTTTTACCACTTTATTAAAAGCTTTGTCGAGTGCTGCAGTTACACGATCTGCGGCTACTTCAACCTCAAGAACCCCAAGGTTCTTCTCTATCTTTTCCCAAGTTGCTTTCATTGTATACTTTCCCCTCCAAAATTCACATGTTCACGTAGGCAATCACGTACAAAATAACCATTTTAGTATAAACAAGATTAGATTCTTTTTCAAGGGCAATCCCTTGATACGGTTTAAGGAAAACGTTTCCGGCTCCTATTCACCGTCCAAACCGGCTGAAACAAATTGTTTCATCGAGCGATATGCCTGCTCCAGACGAAAGCGCATCGCGCCTGTCACAGCATACATTGAACGAGTATCTTCCTCATCATGCGAACCACCCAAACTGTCTGCAACGGTCATATGTAGAGCAGCCGCCCATATATCTGTCATGGAATCATTTTCTTCCAACATGGACATATAATCACGGGTTCCGTACACCGCCATGACATATTGGATCCACAGTTCCTGGGCAAAATAAAAGAGCGTAGGTTCATGAACCTCCGTCTGGTCTGCCACCCGTTCCAGAATTTGAATGATCTGAAGCGGGAAATCCTCTGGTCTAAGAGGTACGGTATCAATCTCCACTTCAACCTCTTCTTCACCCCGAGTAAATTTAATGATGCCTTGAGTCCCTCGGCGATGTAGAGTTTGCAGAACTCTGAACTGAAGCAATGGATGAAGTGGCCTCTCTTTAAGCCATCCCGTGAGTGCATCATCGATTATAGGAAGATCAAGATAGGCCAGCTGTTCCAACGCCAGCGTCGTTTTTTCGGTAAGAGGTTCTTCCATTACAGTTCGTAGCAGCTTATCGGCATACCCATCGTCCTGTTCAAGCTTGGTCCTTGCATGTTGACGTGCCATGTCCTCTTCACTAATTTCCTCTTTTTCCCGTTCTTCACGGGGATCAGACGATTCTTCGGCATAATGAGGAAAAGCAGCCTGAAGCCATTCAAGCAATGCACGCCATTCATCATAATGACGTTCCTCCTGTCCCTGACATTGTAACAGGAAGTTTAACAGGTCCATCGCTTCGCCATAACGTTCATTTTCAAGCATGACCGTCAATTGAATCTGGTAATAGTCCAGCGTCTTAGGAAACAGCACAATATTGTTACTGTGTTCAGTTTCCGGGGTCGTGGATTCCTTGATAGGAGCACCTCCTCTGTATCCTGAATCTCCAGTTGGAATCAACATAAATAGATGTATATTAAACGAAAGTCGATCTATTTTCTGAGTTCTTCTGATATTCTAACATAACCTTAAATATAATGAAAAAAACGTTACTGCCGCCAAATATCATATACGAAAAACATATTAAAACAAAATGATTGATATTCTTATTTATTTATGATAAAATCAATTTTGCTTGAAAAATTTCATGTCTCAGTAGCTCAGCTGGATAGAGCAACGCCCTTCTAAGGCGTCGGTCGGGGGTTCGAATCCCTCCTGGGACGTAAAAATGAAAACTTCCCTCGGGAAGTTTTTTTGCGTTCTGGGGATGAAAACCTTCAACGGTTCGTCGGAGCATACGCTTCATTAGCGTTACTTCGTAGTCTCGACTGCAAGGAGAGTATTCCTCCTGGGACGTATTCACTGAGAGCTTCCCTCGGGGAGCTTTTTTTTGCATTCTGCATACCGTTCCTATGAACTTCGTTGCCCATGTTGACATCAGATGTTATGCTGACTGTGTATATGTATGTGCCAATGTATACATATTAGACAAATAAACAACAGGAGATCTGCTTATGCCCCCTTCTTTACATCATCACTCACCAAGCCCTTCTACTCCTGCGGAAGGTTCATCCACATCCATGAAGCTTGGATTGCTGCTCGCAGGAATTATCGTTATCGCAGCTACGATGCGTTCACCAATTACAGCAACAGGTCCCATCGTGGAGCTGATCCGCGCCGATACAGGAATAAGCCATGCGATGGCAGGACTGCTCACCTCATTACCGTTGCTTGCCTTTGCAGCCATATCTCCGTTCGCACCGCAAATGGCCCGAAGATTCGGACTGGAAAAAGCATTGTTCACGGCCCTTATTATTGTAACCATAGGTGTAGCCCTGCGGTTTCTGCCTTCTGTCCCTGCTCTCTTTGCAGGAACGGCGATATTAGGATGCGGCATCGCTCTGAGCAATGTACTGCTACCCAGTCTGATTAAACGAGATTTTCCGCTGCGAGTAGGATTGGTTACTGGACTTTACTCCGTCTCCATGAATATATGGGCCGCCATAGCCTCAGGGATCAGCGTACCTGCGGCTGGGTTAACCGCTATGGGATGGCATGCTTCATTGGGAATGTGGGCTGTCTTGTCCATTCTGGCTCTGATCCTGTGGCTGCCTAACGTCCGTTCAAGCCGGCGCGGAGAAGTTTACGCGGTTTCCAGAACAGATGCCAAACCGGTTCGTCTTCGCTCCTCTTCCTTAGCCTGGTATGTCACGTTTTTTATGGGATTGCAGTCTTTGATCTTTTACACCACCATTACCTGGCTTCCCGAGATTCTGTCTGATCAGGGATTCAGTGCGTCTTCGGCAGGCTGGATGTTATCAATGATGCAAATGGCTAGCGTTCCTGCAACATTTATCGTTCCGATTCTGGCTGGACGTATGAAGGATCAACGAGTGCTCACCGCGATGACTTGCACAATTCTGATCCTGGGATATGCTTTTTTGTTAAGCGGTGTCTCATCACTCGTAACTATTGGCGTCGCCCTTGCAGGCGTTGGCGGCGGGGCTTCATTTGGTCTAGTCACGATGTTCTTTGTACTTCGTACCGCTAATGCCAGACAAGCCGCCGGAC
This sequence comes from Paenibacillus hebaui, assembly GCF_051934385.1. Taxonomy (NCBI): domain Bacteria; kingdom Bacillati; phylum Bacillota; class Bacilli; order Caryophanales; family Paenibacillaceae; genus Paenibacillus; species Paenibacillus hebaui. The sequence goes on from NZ_CP196836.1 coordinate 5,660,501, forward strand.
TGTCAGGAATGGCCCAATCCTTTGGATATATGCTGGCGGCTGGCGGACCTTTGCTGTTCGGGTTGCTTCATGAATGGACAAAGGAATGGACTCTTCCATTGCTGGTACAGGTTATCCTCGCCATTGTTTTGTTGATCATAGGTCTCAAGGCCAGCAAGAATCGAGTGATCGGTTAGATTTCTAGAAAAAAAGGATGGCGACAGGCTGACAATAAACCCTGTCGCCTAAGTGGAGCATTTTATTATCAACGGCCTTTTATGCAAACATAAAAGGCCTCCATCCGGCGGAATCCGGATGAAGACCACTTATGCATGAACACTTCCTTCACTAGATCTTTCTAACACATGAAGCGTTTAACAATTCCATGTCTCAGCGTTCACTTCACCTTTACCACGATCTTGTCCGTGCTGGTAACCCCGGCTGCGTTGATTAGTTCGGCCCGGTACGTATACGTGCCCGAAGTTTGCCCGGACAGTTTAGTCACAGCACTTTGCGCAAAAGGTGTAACCGCACGGAGTTCTTGCGTGTCAATCAACTCATCATTTTCGTAGAGGCGGTACTCCGTGGCATTGGTTCCCCACCACAAGTTCATAGTCACCTTATAATTGCCGTCGCCATCCCAGTTATCTTGAAAGAGAACCGCTTTGCCTGGCGTTGCGTGGGTAACCCGAACAGTCAGCGTCTGACTACGCGTTGTCCCCTTGTCGTTCGTTAGCTCGGCTACGTACGTATAGGTGCCGTTGGTTTTGCCCGTGATCTTCGTTTGAGCAAACTGCGCCCAAGGCGCGTTGTATGTCAACTTCTGCGTATCAATCAATACCCCGTTCTCATACAGCTTATAGCTAGTGGCGTTCTCGCCCCACCACAGATTCATCGTGACGGTATACGAGCCTTCGAGCAGGCCATTTGCATGCCCGTTATTGTGAGACAATACAGGCGTTCCAGGAGCCTTGGTAGCCGGAGTTTCTGGCTCAGTCTCTTTGGCTTCCAATTTCAGTATCGTATTGGCTGTACTGGAGAGCCCCTGTTGGTCTTTTACTGTAAGTTCAACGACATATTCACCCGCTTCGATTCCCTCCAAAGAAAGGCTGAAGCTTCCATCAGGTTGTACTTCAAAAACACCCTCTTTATGAACCGAACCATCCGCTTTTTTCACAACGTACGTTGCTTCCAAGGAAGCCGATGGGTCAAATGCAATACTCCAGCCGCTTGCAAGCGCAGGAGCGACTCGGAAGTACAAGTCATCCACGCTACCGTTAATGACAACAGATTCATCCTGCTTGAATTCCAGCTTTTCTGGCGCTGTTACAGCTGGGGCTGTCTTTTTAACCAAAAATGGAGACGTGTCTTCCTTATAGGTTTTGCCGTCAGCACCAATCGTAGTGATATCAACCGTGTATAATCCATCCGGAATCTCAGTCACTTCATCGGTAGTGTAATCGGCATATTGACCATCCCATGCAAGATTGTATCGACTATTCGCATTAAAGCTATAATAGTTACCAAAAATGGAGCCGATGTAGCCGTCTTGGTAATATCCACCTTCCGGGTTAAGACCATCGTAAATTTCAATAAGTGCAAATGTCATCGGATTATAGAATTCCATCGCTACATTTAGCGTATCCAATGTACCATCAGCTTTCAACGGATAATGGAACGGATTTTTTTCTGTACCTGCCACGGTTTCAATATATTTGACTCCATTCAACGTAACGTTGAAATGGGCAACATATGGCACGGTAAAGGTATTGGTTCCGTTAGACAACTCAATATATCCTTGTGCTTCTGTTAACGCAGTAACCCCTCGTGGAACAGTGATTGTCACTGCAAGTTCTTCCTCACCATTCAGTGTGAATGAACTCTTGTCTACAGCAACGGATACACCTGCCACCGTGCGAGTCGGATTCACATTTACTGTGTAGTCCCCACCGCTGCCATTCAGCGCTTCAACCTTGATCGTTTTGGTGACCGTTTTTTCGTCTGTGCTCAGGAAATTACCGTAGTTGATGCTGCCCGTGATATTCTCCTTTTCCACAACGGAGCCACTTTCCGTGTATTGTGTAACATCCATAACTTTAACCAGAGCAGAAGGATCGATGGTGTTCACAGCCTGAATGCGGCCCGCACCTTGATCAAATACATCAAACTTGGTTGTATCGAGCACTTTACCATTGTTCATGAGCGCAACCTTAATATCAAAAGGCGTCCAGTCTGGATGCTTCTCAATCAGCAGGGCAACCAGTCCAGCAACATGCGGTGACGCCATACTTGTACCTGATTTGCGATCATAGGCTTGCGTGTAGTCCGCTCCAGGCTCATCCTTGCCATAGGCCGGAATTGTAGACAGAATACTGCTACCTGGCGCAACCACATCGGGTTTAATATCCAGAGTTACTTTGGCTGGTCCACGGGAACTGGTCGTACTCATTTCATCTCCTGCCGTTTGATCACGGAGAAAGTCAGAAAAGCTCACTTTAACGGGTTGTCCCGCATCCAGTTCTGCCTTGATCAATTCTCCATCTTCCTTGGACATACTCAGGGTCGAAATCAGTTCAAAGTTATCCCCCAAACTTACGCCGATCGGACCTGGAATATTGTTGTATACAATAACAGCCACAGCACCAGCCGCTTTTGCATTGGCTACTTTCTCCACAAATGCCAATTCACCACGCTGTACAAATGCAATTTTGCCCGTGAAATCCTTGCCTTCAAAATCGGTTGGCTTGCCGAGACCTGCAAATTCAAGTTCATATTGCCCAGTCAATACCGATTCGGGATCAGCTGAAAGGTTCCATCCCATCACGTCAAGGCGGTAGACCGACTCTGTAACAGCCAGTGGAGTTGGATTTTGTTCCGTTTCAGTTGGAGCAACTGCAGACTTTTCTTCCACAGGTGCAACTTCCGGAGAAGTTTCAACTGGTGCAGAAGGTGAGGATGGTTGAGTATCCTCCTCTGATACACTAAGCTCTGTATCTGGAGCTGTATCATTGGCAGGCGATTCAGATGTGATTTCGGGAGCAGTTACAGGTGTGTTGTTATCCAGTGTTATTGCTGGTACCCCTTGCTCTGGCATTTCAGGAGTTTCCGTTCCCCGTGCTGCCCCCAGTTCAGGAGATTGTTCAACCTCAGGTACAGGTTGTTGTTCAGGCAGTGTGCCTTTGCCTTCCTCTCCAATCCAGAAATGAGTGTTGGCTGTAATGACCTGGCTAGGTCCTGTAGAGTTACCTACAGTGATTGCCATAGCGGATGCTCCCGGGGAACCAAGTGTATAGCGGTTAGGACCGCTGTTACCACTTGCGACAACCGCTGTCACGCCAGACAGCATGGCATTGTTAAGGGCAACCGACGTGATATAACTTGGATCATTGGCTTCATTTCCTAGGGACAGATTGATCACGTCCATGTCATCGGCAACGGAACGGTCAATTCCACCCAGTACCCAGGAGGTTTGTCCACTTCCATACGGCCCAAGTACGCGGTAGGCGTAGATATCCGCTTCAGGAGCAACGCCAACAATACCGTAATCCCCTGCTTCGCGAGCAGCAACGGTACCCGCTACGTGCGTACCGTGGGACGTGTAATAGGCGCTTCCTTTCGAGTTAAGCTCAGGCTCGCCCGATCCTTTCCATTCTTGAAATGTTGTTTCATACGGATCATTGTCGTTTCCAACAAAATCCCATCCACCTTTGTAGGCATCTTTCAAATTAGGATGTTCATAGTCAATGCCTGTATCAATGACGCCAACTTTAATGCCATTCCCTTTGTAACCCAAATCCCATACTTCAGGTGCACCAATAAAAGGTGCTGTGTCTTTCATATACGGGTTCACTTCATCTGTCTCGGGAGCTATTGTAACTTCAAGGTCAGGATATACGCTGACAACGCCCGGTATACGAAGCAATTGTCCCAATTGGTTCCCTTTCAGCTCAATGGCCACACCATTCAGGGCATATGCGTAATTTTCCAACACTTCATGTTTGATTTTATTCTGATTGAGGCTATGTACAAATGACTGTTGTTGTTGTTCAACTTGAGTCACAGCCTTTGTTTCCATAGAGGAGGTAAAAGATTTACCTGAGAGGGTTGATTCACCTTGCGCTACAGCAACTGGTTTGTTGGAAAGCTCAACAATAACTCGTGTTTTCTCTCCGCCAAGGCCTTCCAAGCTTTTATCCAAAAATGGATCTGCGGCAAGTTTCTCTTCTCGCCCTGCAAGAATCTCTCTCCATTGCGTGGCTTCGGCCTTGCTTGGCAAATTCTCAAGCTGAACATCTGCAGGAGCGGCTCCAGCCGCTGGCATGATAATGGAAAAAATCATTAGGACACTTAGAAAAATAGATATCATTCGTTTACTCAAGGCTATGCCCTCCTTCTCAAATGTGAATACCTCACTAATGGTATGGGCCCTGCGCTAACAAGTACTGCATTACTTGCGACAATTTCACCGTCCGATCTGCAAGAAGATTGACCCTTGGTAAAATATTCTACTAAAATATCGAAATTCCCTTCTAAATAATTACAAAATTGATATAAAAGTTACTTATATGGTTCTTGAGTACAAAAAAAGACTAAGAATCTCTTTCTCGGAAAGAGGTCCTCAGCCTATATAGGAAAAACTTAAGTGTTCGAAACAAATGACAGTCATTCATTTAACAAGAGTATACCTCATTCAAATTTTGATGTTATAGCTTTACGGCTTCAATACGCAAACGCTTATAATCGGCATAAATCGCATCCTCTTGCCATAGTTTCGGTACAACAATTTCACTGGTTTCAAGACATATTTCCTGTATCTGCTGTTGGCTTAATCCATCAAAATAATCTCCACCAAAATGAGCCAACCAGCCTTGTATGCCTAATTTTCCATCCTCAAGTTTGGTAGGACGGTCATAGTGGTAGGCCTGCCGAACTAAAAAACCTTTTTGTTCCAAAACGTTGCTGTATTCGCCGATCGTTGGAAAATACCAAGGATTGCGTTCCGATGCACGAATGCCGACTCTTCGTCCAAGCACGTCCTCTAATGCATCTACAATGATCTGCACATTCCCTTTGCCGCCAAACTCCGCCACAAAACGCCCTCCGGGCTTCAATGACTTCCAGATGTTATCCACGACAAGCTGCGGATTTCGCATCCAGTGCAGCGCTGCATTTGAGAATACGGCATCATATAGAAGATCGCTCTGAAAGTAATGTGCATCCCCCTGTATAAACTCAATCTCTGGAAATTTGGTTCGAGCACGTTGGATCATATCGGGAGAGGCGTCCATTCCAACGACCTCGACCTCGGCTTGGGATATTGAGATTTCATGAGTCAGGTCACCTGTTCCACACCCTAAATCAAGAATCCGTTCTCCCTTCGATGGTTGAAGCCATGAAATTAGACTTTTGCCATAGCCAGATACAAAAGCCAGTTTATTGTCGTAATCCTCCGCTTGCCATTGGTTAATCGATGTCACGGGCGCTCTCTCCATTCACTTGATATAATAAGTATCGTTATTGTGACATAATACAGCTTATTATAAAAATATATAAAATCTATATTGTTAATAGGAACAACCTATACACAAATAATAGCTATGAAGCGGATGCTCCGACGAACCATTGGGGTTCTTATCCCCAGAACGCAAAAATGCTTCCCGAAGGAAGCATTTTCTTACGTCCCAGGAGGGATTCGAACCCCCGACCGACGCCTTAGAAGGGCGTTGCTCTATCCAGCTGAGCTACTGAGACAAATATGTATAATAAAAATTCGGCGCGGTTCTTATTATACTCCGATTTCTAGATTTTTCAATACTTTTATAAAAAATTAATAATTGCATCCTAAATTGCTGCTCACCGTATTATTCTCATACCCAAGTCACATCTAGAATATGATAGCTATAACCAGGTAATATTGAAAGGATGGGTTCTTAAACAGCAGTCAATCATATAAGATATATTCATTGTCTGACTTGCTGGGTAATCTTTTGCATACATACATTTTAATGATTTAATTGAAGGAGAGTACAATCATGAGACAACTTTTATCAGCACTATCCTATTTCAGCATTTTCTTTGCCCCTTTTCTGTTTCCCATCATTGTGTGGATTGTTGCTAAGGATGACTATATTGAGGGGCATGCCAAACGGGCCTTATTTTCACACGTATTCCCTTTTCTTGCTGCAATTCCGCTCCTTTATTTCTTCGTTACAGCACATAGCCTGGGTTCAGCCATCGGGTTTGTGATCCTGTTCTTTGTCATTTATGCATTCAGTTTTGTGTACAACGTGGTCAAAGGTATTCAAGTACTGCGTGAATATGCTTGATCAGAAGCATTGCAATCAAGTTATATTTTAACTTCAAAAACCCGCCTTTCCAACGAAGGGCGGGTTTTTGCATTCTAGTTACCTGTTTCTCTGACAACATGCTTTTCTATGGGCAGGATACTCGCCGTTGATGAGAAGCATTTTCACGGCAGACCCGATATGCTCGTAAAGGCTTCCTTTAGAGGATTCCGCTATCCCCAGGCTGTTATGTCAGTTATTGGTACGATCTTTTAAGCCTGCCCAATTAAATAACGTTGAAGTGTAGGACCAAGTAATCCAAAGGCAAAAAGTTCACTCTGGAACCGGGCTTTATCCTCCCCTGCTGTAATCCCTTCGCTATTTTCGAACGCCGTTTCCGTCGCATCTTCAAATGCAGTATGCATATTATTGTTGTACCAGTCGATCGCTGAATCGGAATGATTACGTACAATTCGTACGACTTCCAGCGAGTTCCCTGGCTGTGTTGACGCAACGTACACAAGTAATGAGGGATCTCCGGCATTTCCAGGCTGTACTTCTACTTCTGCACAAGACAATCCATCCACTTCGGTTAATCTGCGTATTTTGGCATCCTGAATGGCATACATTATTTATCGCGCTCCTTTATCCTCTTCATGTACTTGTTTAATCTGCTGTCGAGTCTCTGCTGTTCCCAAGCGGTATATCTCCCGATACACCTGTTGTAATACAGTTTCATACGCACGGTTTACTGACTCTTCCGGGGTATCCGGCCAAGGAAATACCATTCCTGGAAAGGCCTCTTCCTCTTTTTCCTGCATCAGATTAAGCAATCCCAGTAATTGCTCTGCCTCTTGGGGCGTTGCCTGAATAACCCATTCATACGAGGTTGCGTATGGATCCGGAATAACGGAGCGCCCCATGACAGATACATAATAGTTCATACTGTCCATCGCATGTTCTCTCCTTCACAGACATGTTGAGGCTGTTGTCTCTAGAACTAGTTTCCGAAGAGGACAGACATTTTATGCCTGCTTTCGGCATATATTTGTTACGACCTCTGACGAAAAGACAACATTTGCTGGCTGTCCGCGACTCAAGCGGCCATACGGATGAATGACTCGACCAAGAAAGGATGAACAAACCATGTGCGGTATAACCGGCTTCATACAGTGGAATCGGGATTTGACCCAGGAATCAGAGCTACTGGTCCGGATGACGGACAGCTTGTCGAACCGGGGGCCTGATGCTTCAGGTACATGGATCTCCAATCCTTGTGCCTTTGGACATCGACGGCTCAGTGTTATGGACCCGGAGAACGGGGCACAACCCATGCATGCGTTACGGGGAGACACCTCCTATACCGTCGTGTATAACGGAGAACTATACAATGCACCCGAGTTAAAAAAGGAATTGCTTCAGCGGGGACACCATTTCCGTACTCAATGTGATACGGAAGTGCTGCTCGCCTCTTATATGGAGTGGGGACCGGCCTGTGTTGACCGGTTTAACGGTATTTTTGCTTTTGCCATATGGGATGGCGGACGCGAACAGGTTTTTATCGCACGTGATCGACTCGGTGTCAAACCGTTGTTCTACAGCAATACCAAAGATACATTCGTATTTGGCTCAGAACCCAAAGCACTGCTCATTCACCCGGATGTGGAAGCCGCTGTTGGGCCTGAGGGGTTGGCAGAAGTCTTCATTGTCGGTCCTGCACGCACACCTGGGCACGGCGTATACTCTTCTCTCAACGAACTTAAGCCTGCGCATGCGTTGATCTACAACCGAAACGGGATTCGAACCTATGCATACTGGAAACTGGAAAGTCAGAAGCACGAACATAACCTGGAAGAAACGGCTGCCGAGGTCCGCAGTCTGTTACAGGACACACTAGAGCGGCAGTTGGCATCCGATGTGCCTGTCTGCTCTCTTTTATCAGGCGGACTGGATTCCAGCGCGTTGTCCGCTTTAGCCGTGGATTATTACAATCGTACCGGTCAAGGTCAAGTCAGCACGTATTCCGTCGATTATGTGGATAACGCCAAGCATTTTCAGGCCCATTCCTTCCAGCCCGGTGCTGATGGACCCTGGATTAAGCGGATGGTCGATGAACTGAAGACGGATCATCACTGGATTGAGATCGAAAATGGAGAACTGGTTCATGCCTTGACTCAGGCCATGCTTGTACGGGATTTGCCGGGTATGGCGGATGTAGACTCCTCTCTCTATCTGTTCTGTAAAGAAATTAAAAAAGGAGCCACGGTCGCCATTTCGGGCGAAGCAGCGGATGAAGTATTTGGCGGTTACCCTTGGTTCCATCGGGAAGAGATGTTGAACTCGGGTACGTTTCCGTGGTCTGTTGCCCCCGACATGCGGGCTGGGCTGTTATCTCCAGAGATTCGGGAATGGATTCGGCCACTCGACTATTTGGCGGACCGCTATTCCGATGCAGTGGCTGAAGTACCTTTGCTGGATGGTGAAACCGGTAAGGCCGCCCAGATGCGGGTAATGTCCTATCTGAACATCACTCGTTTCATGCCTACCCTTCTGGATCGCAAAGACCGGATGAGTATGGGTGCAGGATTGGAGGTACGGGTTCCTTACTGTGATCATCGCCTGATCCAATACGTGTTTAACATTCCCTGGGAAATGAAAATGACCGGTGGAAGAGAGAAGGGTATTCTGCGCAAGGCGCTGGAAGGTGTACTGCCTGACGATGTGTTGTACCGTAAAAAGAGTCCGTATCCCAAAACACATAACCCTGAGTATCTGGCTGCTGTCAAACAACAGGTACTTGATATTCTCGACGATGCCACTTCTCCAATCTTGCCTTTAATCGACAAGGCCCAGATTCGCAAACTGGCTTCTTCACCTGATGCAGCATCCAATCTGCCTTGGTTTGGACAGTTAATGTCGGGTCCGCAGCTATTCGCTTATCTGACTCAGATCAACACATGGTTGCGCACGTATAAAGTGGCTATTCGTTAATCTCTATGTGAACATCCGGGGAAAGCGTAGGCTTCGTTTCCGATTCGGCTTTCTTTCAGAAAGCTTATAGGTGCACGCTCCATTCTTCAAATCAATACAAAAAGGGTACCTGGGAAACAGCATAACTGTTGTTCACCAGGTACCCTTCACAAAATATTAGACCAAATCCTATACGTTTAAATTTACGTTTTATATACCAATTATCTAACTTTAAAATGACTAAGTGACTGCTGTAACTCCTCTGCCATGGACGAAAGATCGTTTGCCGCCGAAGATATTTCCTGCATGGCAGACAGTTGCTCTTCTGAGGTTGCGCTGACCTCTTCTGTTCCGGCAGCTGCATTCTCCGTGACTTCCATAATCGTTTTCATGGACATATGGATCTGCTCCACACCCGCAGCCATCTGTTCAATGGAAGCAGATACTTCCTGAGTCTGACCAGCTACATTGCTGACGGCTTCACGAATTTCTTCAAAAGTCCCCCCTGCTTTATGGACAAGTTCTATTCCCTCTTGTACCTCTGTGGTCACTTCTCCCATGGATTGTGCTGCATCGGTCATGCCTTTATTTATGGATGCTACCAGTGTACCTATGTGTTCAGCCGATTTTGCTGATTGCACAGACAGCTTACGCACCTCGGTAGCAACCACCTCAAAGCCTCGTCCATGTTCGCCAGCTCTTGCAGCTTCAATCGCAGCATTAAGAGAGAGCAGATTCGTTTGAGCAGATATTTCAGAGATACTCTCCACCATTGATCCAATCTCCTTGGAATGAGTCCCCAGCTCTTCAATTACTGTGGCAAGCACACGGACAGTCTGATGAATAGAATTCATTTGTTCCACAGCAGATTGCACCGACTCGCTGCCGGACAAGGTTTTGGCCGAAGCATTCGTTGCTTCATCCGACATATTTTGCGTATTCTCCGTAATCTGCTGAAAACCTGTGGATAGCTCATTCATTGTTTGGAACCCGTCACTAACCATTCTTACCTGTGTATCCATACCGCCCGCGATCTCTTCCATTGTAGTTGCTACCTGTTCCGTTGCAGTAGCCGTCTGTTCCGTACTCGCCGTCAATTCTTCAGACGAAGCCGCCACCCGCTGTGCATTGTCTCCTACCTGGTGAATGAGAGACCGCAGGTTCACCGCCATCGTGTTGAATGAGTGGGCCAACTCCCCAATCTCATCTTTATTTCGAACAACGATAGCCTCTCCGGTCAAATCTCCCTCAGCAATTTGTTTTGCTGCTTTTGCAACTGAGGTTACTGGCTTGGAGATGACTCTGCCCATTAGCAACGCAATAGCTGTTCCTAGAATAACGGAAACGATTCCGATGATGATCATCAAATTGATTACATTCTCAATCATACTAGAAGCATTCACAACGCCGGTGTCCAGCGAACTCTGCTGATACTGTTCCATCGCCGTCATCGTCTCTTCAAAATCAGAGATAAGGGCAGGCCCAGTGGTATTCAACAACGTGGATATCTCACTATCTTGGCCTTCTTTTTTCAAGGAAATGATATTCTGTCCAAAAGCAAAATAATCGTCCACACTTTGGTCAGAACGATCCAGAAGATCAATCATGGTTTGCGTAGCCAGCTCTGATCTTAATTCCGCACTTAATTTCCGATAATCCTCATTGAAAGTTTGGAATGCCTGCTCACTTTGATCAGTTGCTTCTGTTATAAAATTTCGCAATGCGACCTGCTGCGACTTCACATTAATCACCATGTTTTTGATGGTGAGCAGTTTGGCAGTACGATTATTTACAATATCTGTGAACGTTTTCTCAACCGAGATAAATTGAGTATAGGAGATCGCAACGACACTTGCCAATAAAATCAACACTGCTAAAAAACCTAAAAGTAGTTTGCGGCTAATGGATATTCCTTTCATGACATTTCCCCCTTGTGTTTAGTTTGTTAGATTTTGACCATTATGTACTTTCGAAAAAGACAATAAATCCCGATGAACTCCACCACCCCTTTCATAAAAACGAACAACTTTAGACCTAATATCTTTTTAATACGTACACACATTATCCAAAACAGAGACTTTTAACCTATTCATAATAACCTTTTCTAGCGAAAATTGAATCATTTTGTCTTAAAAATAAAAAATAAAGACCTTACCCCTGATGAAACCTGGGATAAAGCCTTCTCACCACATTCTAATATAAGCAGCATGTCACATCTGATAACAATCCTATTGACGGATCAGAACCGGATTCCGTTCAAGCAATCCACTGCCGAAAATTTCTCTGAACGGGGAATCCTCCATATGAATATAACCGATGTAACAACCACACTTTTTCATGCCACAAGGTCGATCTGCGGCCAAAGCTTGCAACCCATCACGATACAGATGCCCAATGATTCGGCGATCCTTGTAACACCTCTTCACATGCCCTGATCCTTGTACGTAAAACACTTCCGAACCAGCTGCACAGCGTCTGCCCAAACTTTCGTAATCCTGCAAATTTCCTTCGAAAAGTGGGTCAATTGCCCGCAAAAATTGTATCTCTCCGGGAGCGTAATAATTAGATCGATCTTTAAATGCATTGACCCACATGTATATATCGTCCGGCAGAGCCTGCCTTATCGATTCAATAGCCGGGAATGCACTGCGTAACCCAACCGTTCCCACACTAAAAGCAAGTCCCATCTCACGCAAAGTCAGACATTGCTTCACGAAAGAAGTCTCTTTTGTCTCACGGGGATGATATGTCGCCCAGAAAGCCGCCTTACTGGTATCCAGATCACGAGCCCAGTCCAGTTTGACAGACAGGTTCGTCTGTATGGCAACTTTATCCACATGTGGCATATGTGACAGCTCCACCATGGCTTCCCGGTACCAGCGACGCACCAAAGCTTCACCATATGGATTGAAAAAAATTGAAAATTGATGCCCAGCGCTCTCCTGCTCCCTCACCCAATCCACAAATTGACGCAATTGTTGTTCATCCACTTTCAACGTCTCTTTGGAATCCACCGTTTTGCTAAACGGACAATAGGGGCAGTCATAATTACAGGAAGATAACTTGCCCCGATAATACAAGGTCGCTCTCATGAGAACACAAACCCTTCCATTTGTTCACGAACCTCGGCAGAGATAAGCCAATCTCCAATGGCATCCGAGTACCCCAAGCCCTCTTCTGTCAGATGTAGCACTTGTTTGTCTTGCTCCAGCTCAAGCTCGGCCATGCCTTCTGTTAACAACTCACCCAACCAAACGTAGTCTGACATAACTTGCGTACCGAATCGATCGTAATAATCAGACAGCAGCAAGCCTTCACGGTGTAGGAGGGCTTTCAGAATAAAGCGGCGCTTCTGTTCCTCCATGCTCAGTACGATGCCGTAATCCGCCACATCATATCGCTCGGTTGCCACATAATCGGCAATGATGCTCTGTGTAGCCTTATAACTCACACCATACTTGGAAGCATAGTGCACTTCACTCGTATAAGAACGTGCGCCGCATCCCAAACCAACCATACCTTCCTCCTGACAGCTGTAGGGCAGAAGCACTTTGCTGTTGGAAGACGATTGTTCTTTCGAAAATCTGCGCATGGAATACTGCACGTAACCTTTACTTTTTAATATCTCACGCGCGGCCGTGTACAGCTCCATCCGAATATCAGGTCCCTGACGCTGAATGTCATCCGGCTTCACGATCGTATTCTCACGTGTGTACAACGGATAGATAAAAATCTCACCCGGATCATACGCTAGAACTCTTTCCAATGAATAGGTCCACGACTCCACCGTTTGTCCTGGCAGACCATAGATAAGATCCAGATTCAACAAAGGAAAATCGTAACGGGTCAGCTTCTCAAGCGCCCGTTCCACTTCCAGCGGTTTCTGTGGACGGTAAATCGCTGAGGCTTCAGCTTCAATAAAGCTTTGAATCCCCATACTGACACGATCCACACTTCGCTCCTTCATGATAGCCAGCTTGGCTTCCGTTACCGTATCCGGTGACGTCTCCACCGAGATCGAAGCTTGCGCGGGGTCCAGCCCCATTATATTTTCCCCAATATCAAACAGACGGTTCAACTGTACTTCATTCAATAATGTGGGCGTTCCACCACCGATGGCAAACCTTGAATACGGCCTGCGTGAGGTAATGGGTGCCCACTGCTTCGCCTGACGTTCCAGCGCATCGACATAGCGCTCATGGGTATCATCACGCCGATCCGGCAAAGTGAACAGGTTACAGAACCCGCAGCGGGCAGCGCAAAAGGGGATGTGCATATATAAGAAATACGTGTCCGTATTCTCCCGTTCCCACAATGATTCCAGCGGCAGCGGAGGGTCCAACTCCCGATATGCGGTCTTGTGGGGGTACGAGTACAGATAGGAGCGATAGGGTGAAGCAAGCACTTCTCTGAGACCTGTAGCTGTATTGGATCCGGACTGTGCGGAATGACCTGCTGTCGTATGTTGAGATTGATCGTCCATCGGTTTCCTCCTTGGCTCCGGTTGTTATCATTTTCGTAATAAGAGCAGTACGTTCTATAAAATAAATTCACGGTAAGGCACATTCCAGACGACATCATGCGCAAGCCTGTGACCCTGATATCCGTCTTCACCATAAGCCGTGCCATGATCGGAAAAAGCAAGACAAAACGCAGGCCGGACACGCTTCCTCATTGCGTCAAACAATGGCCCCAGAGCCTCGTCTACATACCGAAGAGCAGCTCGTTGGGTTTCCACCGAGTCCTCTCTTGCCCCCTCTACAAAATAGCGATTGGGGCCATGAATGGCGGACACATTGAGAAATAGAAACAGTTTCTCATCCGGTGCTGTCTGCTCCAGCAGCTTCAAAGCATGCTGCACCTGATACTCTGTCGATTTGGGGTTTGTTACCCCAAAATTCATTCGCCAGTAGCTCTGTTGGAAATAGCCGGGCAGCACTTTGGCTAGCGGATTTTTCTTGGTAAAGAAAATCACCCCGCCAATGCAGATCGTACGGTATCCTTCAGCAGCGAACCCGGATACGATATCTGGCGTGTCAAACAGCCAGGTGTGGGGATGAGTCTTCAATCCGGTGTTCCGGGAATGAAACAGCCTTACATGAGATGCCTTGTCTGTATTTGCAGGTGTAGGCATGAAGCCACCAAAAAAGGCATGATGCGCTGCATATGTAAAACTGCCTGGAGTATGACGTTTCTCCCAAGGACCCGAACCACACAGATTGGGACAATTCTGTTCTTCCAGCTTGGCTACGTCATACCTTAACGTGTCCAAGGTGATCATCAAGAGATCATGAGAGCCTACGATGGTGTTCATATCAGGCATGATTGTAAGGCTCCTTTCGCAAAAGTTCCATTTCCCATTCATAGGTTCCAAGGCCGTTATGCTGCACCTTATACAACAAATCTCCGAACGGATTCACGTCCAGGACATAAGCGCGTGGTTCAGTGCCACCGGTAAGCATCACATCAATACCCGCAGACCACGATTTCGGAAATGCAGACATGGCTGCTTTGGCTGCTGTTTGAGCCAGAAACATCCGTTGTTTATCCAACCCCGCTTCAGCAGGTAGCATGCGCTCATTACGTAAATGCAGATTGGTTATAGGTGTCCGACTAAGCCTCACGATGGCATGACCCGCATGTCCACCCGCCATGATCTGACGAATATCAAATACACATCGACCAAGAGTTGCTTTAGCCATCCAACGTTCGATCTGTGCACCTTCCGCACAGAGCCAGTCCATGAGTATGGCGATCTCTTCACTACGGGTATACCTGCGCATACGGCCTTCATTATAGAAAATGGTCTTTCCCTGGACCTGTTCCATTCCCACAGTGGTTATAGCGATTTCGGCACCCGTTCGGGGATTGACTTGATAGGCAACAACGCCTGAAGCCCCGGAGCCACAAGCAAGCTTTACAAACACACGATTCATCTCAGCAGCCTGCATTGCAGCACGCAGGTCTACATAATTTCTGATCGGCACCGAAGATTGGAGCATTGAAGGGACCTGAACGCCATGTGAGGATAAATGCTTCTGACACTGTCTTTTGTCAAACATCAACCAAATGTCATCCGGATCATTCATGAATCGGACAGTAGGCCAATATTCGCGAGCTTCGTGGCCCATTCGTTCCAAGCATGCTCTCCAGCCACGGAACCATTGCCCGGGAGCATGAATTCTTCCCCACTCCTGTTCCAGCGTAAGCGCCTGTTCTGCGGAAATCGTTTCTGCCATAAGTTCATCCAATACCTGTGGCGTATCATTCCTAGCTCCAAGAAACAGCAACTCACGCTCTACTTCCCAATCCTCCCCAGGAGCATCAATGCGAATCAGAGGTACGCTCTTCACCTCCTGAATCGAATCCAGATTTCCGAAGGCTACAGACGCTCGCGACAAGTTCCATGGTGCTCCGTACGAGAACGTTCCCTCTTCCCCATGTTGACATTGAGGTATGGCGTCCGCCATAGTCCCGCCCTGTCTCCAGGTCTTCAGCAACTTGTCATACGGTAGTACAACCGCAGGTTTTAAGCCTAATCTATATCTGGCCTCCTGTAGCCCCTGGGTTCGGCGATTATTCGGATTTCCGATCAACAATAACGGCTGCTCCCGAGCCATATCAGGAACATCAGCTGGTCGGTGCACACTTTTATCCATTTCCGTAACGCCTGACATCATTTATTCCGTTAATGATGGATAACGCCAGTCATCTTCATCACTCTCCTGTTGCTCGCTAACGTCGACAGAAATACCTGAACGCTTCCAGCGAATGAGCATTTCGTCCGTCATATAGTGGTAACTAAGATCAAGATGTTTGAGTTTTTTGATCTTGTCACTGGCAAGCAACGCCTCAGCCCCTTCATCAGACAACGTACCCATTGACAAATCCAGAACTTCCAGTTGATCCAGAATCGGCGCCTCAGCTACTGCTTTTGCAACCTCATCCTGAATTCCACTGTCTTTCAGACCCAAGTAAACCAGCTTTGGAAATAACCCTTGTTCCAAGAGTGGACGCACATCCTCAAGTGAACCATCGAACCCGTAATCCTCCACACCCAGATACAATTCGAGCTTGCGCAGTTCAGGCAACTTAGCCCGGGCAATTGAGGATAGAACCTCTTTCGGCAGACCACCGCAAATAATAATCAATTCTTCAAGTTTGGCATGCTGGATCGGTTCCAGACTCAGTCCACTGCTACCTTTCACCGAAAATGATTTCAATTCAGGAAAAGCGCCTAATAGAGGTGTCAGATTCGTCTGAATAATCCATGATACTTCACACTCTTCAAATCCCATATCGCCGATGAACAGTTTCTTCAATGATGGAAAACTTGGAGCCAATGCAACAAGTGTGTCCATGAATTCATCCGGTGAATTTTCATAAGCTTGTCCCCAATCTCCGATAATCAGGCTTTCCAGCGAACTTGATTCCGGTTTGGCAGCTAATTCCTTAATCATTTGATCCATACGAATACCGTCCTCATATTCATCATAGGACACTGTAAGCTTCACTTCCTGCATGTGTAAATCCCCTCCGTTTTGAGTTCATTATTGATTCGTTAACTTGAATGTTAACCCATACAGCCCAAGGCTTGCAACTTCTTCCAACCCCAGTCCCAATCCGGTTCCCAAACATGCAATGCTAACGAATATCTTTGTAGGTACAGGAACGTATGTTCCGTTAAAATGATGAGAAAAGCGGGATTCATTTTAGGTACATGGATGGAGCTTGCTCCACCCTGCTCAAACACTTGAGTAAATGAAAAAAACGTTAATGGCAGGCGAACCATTCCACAGAATGCTTCTTTCCTTCCATTAACGCTTGATATTCATGTATGGCTGTACATCATGTGAAACGAAACCGTCCGTTCAGGCTCAGCCTTCAAGTCTGGATACGAGCGCTCGCAGTGCATGGCCACGGTGGCTAATCCCCTGCTTTTGTTCGAGCGTAAGCTCCGCCATGGTCAACTCGTATTCAGGCACATAGAAAAGTGGATCATATCCAAAACCGCCAGCACCAGCTGCTACAGCGGTAATCCAGCCTTCAGCAGTGCCTTCGGCTTCGAACTTATCCCCGGTTGTTGGATCATACAGCACCAGTGCACAGACGAAACGAGCCGGACTCAATAGCGGTTGCTCGGTGTCCTCACCGGATTTCAGTGATTCCAGCGTCTCAAGCAACTTGGCATTATTCTCCGCGTCGGTTGCTTCTTCGCCTGCATATCTCGCAGAATATACCCCCGGCGCTCCATCCAGCAGATCCACGCAGAGCCCTGAATCGTCTGCCAGTACCGGCAATCCAAGGGCATCGCCAACCGCCTTAGCTTTCTTCCATGCATTCTCCGCAAAGGTTACGCCATCTTCAACAACATCCGGCAGTTCCGGATAGTCAAACATGCTCTTAACCTCTTTGCCTAGCGGAGCAAATGCATGGGCAAATTCCCGCACTTTCCCTGCATTGCGGGTTGCGACAATGATGATGGGGCTATCCAGACTCATCTTAGGCTTCCCCTAGTCCACGAGCACCGATCTTGAGTGCAATCGGTCCAAGCACTTCTTTTTGCCGCTCGATCATCTCCAGAATTCCCTGTTCACCCAGCTCCAGCATAGCGTTCAGCTCACGGCGATCAAATGGTGCTTCTTCGCCTGTGCCCTGCAGCTCTACATATTTCCCGCCACCTGTCATCACCAGGTTCATGTCTACCTTAGCTTTGGAATCTTCATCATAATTCAGATCCAACACTGGTTGTTCTCCTACAACACCAACACTTACAGCTGCAATGAAATCCGTGATCGGGAACACTTGCAGTTTGTGCTGTTGGGCAATCTTGTTCACAGCTAGCGACAGCGCCACAAACGAACCGGTAATGGACGTTGTGCGTGTGCCTCCATCCGCTTGTATTACGTCACAGTCCAGCGTAATCGTACGCTCACCAAGAGCCTGCAAGTTCACGACAGAGCGCAATGCACGGCCAATCAGACGTTGAATTTCCATCGTGCGTCCAGTCAATTTGCCGCGATTCGCTTCCCGATGATTCCGGGTATGTGTTGCCCGTGGCAGCATAGAATATTCAGCGGTTACCCAGCCTTTACCCTGTCCTTTCATAAAGGGAGGAACACGTTCCTCCACCGTAGCTGTACAGATCACCTTTGTATCTCCGACTTCAATCAGTACAGAACCTTCGGCGTATTTATTCGTGTTAATTGTTAAATTCATCGGGCGCAGCTGTTCGCTAGTTCGTCCGTTAGATCTCATCATTTCTGCCTCCTACGACTTAAGCATCCTGTAATGTCAACTGATTCACACTTTCACTAATCCCTTTTATTTTACCAAAGAGTTATGGCAAAAGCACCCTAAAGCATTCTTTTGGAGTTAAATCGGAATTTCATTGATATATTCAGGCTTCGATACGGGTTCGCTGTAATCCCGGTTATCATCACCCATGACCGTCTTTTGGCCGTTCCATTCAATCTGGACTTTCGCATCTTTCCCTGCAGTATTCTCCGTAGTGGTCAACACGACGGATTGCAGCAGTTCACTTGGCACGACATCGCCTTCAGTGAACATGTCGTCTTTCAGCGCAACCGTTACCGTTCCATCCTTAGACATTTTGACCGATTGCAGCTGCGTTCCACCGGTCATAACCTCTTCCAGTTCGCCACCTTTGGCTGGCCCCTTAATCAATTCGTTCAATGCCGCTTGCACACGGTCTCCACCGGGTGTAACGAGACGCGTAACCGGAACATAATATTGGATGCCTGCTGGTGAAGCAGCTGAGAAATATACCGTTACCGGACTACTGTTGGTCGTAAACGTATCGCCCAGATCCAAGTTGATTCCTACCGCCCGATTCAGCGGTTCAGGCAGCGGCGTGCTGTTCACCGGCATTTGCGTCAGTTTTTTGCCATCTACCCAGATCTGTACATTCTCTACATCGGGTGTACCCGTTAAAGTCCACGTAACCGCCTCCAGCATTTTGCGTTCATCCTTGGCATCGTACTTCGAAAAATTACCCGTAAATTCCACGACCGCCAGCTTGTCATCCGCATGAATGGTTACATTCTGAACCACGGTTCCCTGTGGGAGAACGCCCTGAAAGCCTTCAGGCAGCATACCTGCATACGCTCCACCCGTCACGAGTGTATCCAGGGCCGTCTTTGGACTGCTGACATCCGTTCCTGACGGAAGTGTCATGGATACCGGAGCAAGTAAACCCTGCTGATCTTGCAGATATACCGTCGTAAGCGGAAGGGTGGCGAGTGCCCCATTACCCTCGGCCGCCTGAATCATGGCCGCTTCCTGAATGGGTGGCGGTGGATCGACTGCCTCGGATGACTGTGCTCCAAACATGCCACAGCCTGACAACACCATCGGAATACTCAACAGCGCAGCCGCAGATGCCGTGCGCAAATATCGGATCTTACTCATGATCACGTTCCCCCTCATCATTTTTACAGTTTGTACTACCATGTATACGAGCCTTTGTCCAAAAAATAACTACTTTTTAAACAAGCCCGCGCTTCGCCTTGCTAAAAACAGGCTCCCCCTCCCCGCCAGAGGATAACAAAGAAACCTAAAACGGTTAATAACGTATTAGGAAACAAGAGTAGGGACATTGCTAATATCAGAGGAGGAAATCGCCCATGGAACATCCTGAGCAAGAAAAAATCCCTTATAGCCTGAACAGCCGCAAAGTGGCAGAGGCAACGAGGGAATGGCTGCACAAGCGGGGCGTCACGATCCCTGAGATCGCAGAACTGGTCATGATGCTACAGAAAAAGTATTACCCGGATCTTACGATGGAAGATTGTATTGACAATGTGGAGAAGGTTCTTCGCAAACGAGAGGTACAGAACGCTGTTCTGACAGGTATCCAACTGGATATGCTGGCAGAACAGGGCCAACTCATTTCTCCTTTGCAGGAGATGATTGAGAATGATGAAGGATTATATGGGGTGGATGAGATTCTGGCATTCTCCATCGTCAATGTATACGGAAGTATCGGATTTACGAATTTTGGCTATGTGGACAAGCTAAAACCCGGCGTGCTCGAACGTCTGAACGACAAGAGCCTTGGGCCAGTGCATACGTTTCTGGATGATATTGTAGGAGCTATTGCATCGGCAGCCAGCAGCCGGATCGCTCACCGCAAACAATCGGAATTGGAAGAAGCACTGGGTGAAAAGCCTGCCAGTGATGACGTTGTCTGATCCAAAACGGTCATGGACGGTCATGGACGATAAAAAGATAATAGGACAAGCCTATGCAAGACAGATCATGAAAAAAGCGGCCGCCAGGCCGCTTCTTTTACGTTCATGCATATCTATCTAGTAGACACCTTTATTTCAAATGCTCCTGTCTCCCTACTCCGGCCAAACCGTATACTTCAGCCCACTTCTGTCCCGTTGCCGGCTTAGGTTGTACACATTTGGGCCCAATCGTAATTTCCGGGCCTTTACGTTCTCGCAGCAAGCCTCGCAGCACCGTCATACCCAGTATGCTTAATCCGGTGAATACATGCATCAGGCGCATCATGACGTTAACGGAATCCGTTCCCGTAACCATGCCTTGAATCAGCAGGCCGATGAATACAGGATAAGACAACATGTGGAATATAAACCACCCTTTGCGGATCAATTTGTTACGCAGGTCACTGGACAGCAGCACAATCAGTAAGCTGTAAAAGGATAATGTGCCCAATCCGCTGCCAATGGGATGTTCCGAAGCTGTAAACGGGATGAGAAGTTCACTCCAGGTGAACGAGCTATAATGGTCAATATATAAAGTTAACACATGTACAAGTCCAAGTCCGAAGGCAAGCCAGGTTGTTCGGGTATGCCATTTGAACATAGCAGCTTTCGATGTGCCCTTGGCAGCAGGCATCCCCTGAGCGATCCCCAGAAACACACCGGCAAACAACAGCAGATAAGCGGCTACACCACTGATTCGAATCATATTCCACGTAGGCAGGTAATCTACAATCCATTGTGCCATAAACGGCTCCCCCGTATCTGTTAGACTTGTCGTTTATATTACACTGTACAATATCCGCTACTATCGACTTCACGGTTCGTAGATCAATTAAATGATGCGAGTGGTAACGCTCCCTGATCCGACGCAATAGCGTTTGTTCCATCGGTTGTCCCATTATCTTGACTATCATTGTCATTGTCCTGCGTGTTTGATCTGTTCATGCCCATTGTACTGCTGATCCATTCGTCCGTTACATCGTCACTGGCATCCACCTGGCTGGAAGATGCAATGCTTGTATCCGTGCCATTCGCTGCTGCATAAGTTACATCAAAGGCTTCCGAGGTTCTTACATATTGAAAGAGTGCAGCCACAGTCAACGTTGCTGCCGCTGAGGCTTGCCATTTTCTCCATTGGTTTCGTTTACGCCTCGTCATCGCTCTTCCCTACTTTCTTTGGCGAAGTTCATAGATTCATCATAGAAGTGCTGGCTTAAAAGCAGATGAATGAACGGTTAAAAGAAGCTAAAGCTTTATTTTGTTGGAAGCGGTTAAAAACAACAAAAAAAGGCCCTGAACAGGAGGATTTCCTGATTCAGAGCCTTGTCATTGAAATGAATAGCACGATCTTCTTTTAGTTTCGTTGCCTGAAGAAAAAAGTTCCGTCCGCCTGTTGCT
Source organism: Paenibacillus hebaui (assembly GCF_051934385.1). Taxonomy (NCBI): domain Bacteria; kingdom Bacillati; phylum Bacillota; class Bacilli; order Caryophanales; family Paenibacillaceae; genus Paenibacillus; species Paenibacillus hebaui. The sequence goes on from NZ_CP196836.1 coordinate 5,682,384, forward strand.
CCTGCTGCACAAGTTCCCGCCGTTTTAACTCCTGCAGATGAGCCAGCGTCTCACTCATCGCGAAGCGAAGTTGATGTGTACCAAGCCGATTGCCAAACATAAATACACAGATGTCATACCCGCTTGCTGGTGCCTCGCGAATGCGCTCAACCATCTTCTGAAGGCGTTCTTCGTGGTGAGCGAGCAGATGGACCGTTCGTTCATTAAAATGAGCAAACGGATTGCGATGCCCTGGATATGCCAGATTGACTTCAAGTCCGCCTAGGCGATGTAACCCCTCCATATACAATAATAAAGGCTGCGCGTCACTTCCCGGTTGCAGACTGATATTGGGAGAGATCTGAGGCAAAACAGCATCTCCGCACAGGATCTCCATGGATTCAGGCGCATAAAAAGATAAATGTCCTGGTGCGTGTCCACCTGTCTCCACGGCAACCCACTTTTTCCCGCCCATCTCCAGCCACTCACCATCTTCAATAGGTGTCACATCAGGAAGTGGTGTAATCTGCGAATCAAACCCTTCCATATGTTCGCGAATCTGCTCTGTCTTGTCTTCTGGCATTCCATGACTACTATAATATGCCGGTAGTACCGTGTTAATCGTCGCCTCAGGACCCCACATATAATCGGCCTCAAGCTGAGATCGTGTGGACATTCGAACAGGCGCCCCCGTCTTCTGCTGCATCCAACCGGACAAACCCAGATGATCCGGATGATGGTGAGTCAGCACAATTTGACTGATATCCTGTAAGGTTAAACCGAAACTTGCCAGCGCTTCATGCCACTCCTGTTCCGTTTCAGGACTGCGCGGTCCCGGGTCTACAATCGTTAGGGTTCCGTCAGGTGCAGACAACATATAGCTGTTCACCCAGCGGAGAGGAAATGACATGGTAATTTGAATCCGGTGAATGCCCTCTGGCATAGAAATGGCTTCCGTTCGTTTCATTGTATTCTCCTTCATACTATAATTCATACTCTACTTCACAGGCCGATGACCAACAAAGATCATACGTGGCGAATCCTGCTCGTCATATTTTTCTTCATCATAGCCGCCATAGACTTGATCTACCCGGAGTCCGGCTTCACTTAACATCTGGCCCAATTGTTCCCGTGTGTACAGCTTGACACATTCCTGATATATCCGTGGTTCACATCCCGATGTGGTATCCGTAATTCGAATTCCTTTTTGCACAAATCCATCCTCAATCTTGCGGAACTCTTCAATACGCTGCCCTTCATCCTCCCGAACAGAGTGCGGCACCAAATGGCGAGTCACGTAAGCGGTGTTCATAAAATCAATAATATAACTGCCACCCGGCCGAAGCATGCGATGAATGGCGCATAATACTTTGAGTTGTTCTCCGTCCTCAAGGAAATAGCCAAACGAGGTAAACAGATTGACTACGGCGTCAAAACCACCTTTGAGCGGGAGTTCGCGCATGTCGGCATGGCACCACGATACTCGGTGTTCGGTATCCATTTGTTCCGCTTCACGCAAAAGCACATCCGACAGGTCGATTCCGGTCACTTGGTATCCTGCATCAGCAAGTGCCAGGGAGTGTCGACCCATGCCACAGCACAGATCCAATACTTTAGCGTTGGGCTCCAGCTTCAACCAATTGATCATTTTATGTACTTCCTGATATGCCCCTTGCACATCCCGATGTTTGTATACGAGAAGATAGTCTTCTCCAAAACTCTTTTTATACCATTCCGTCATTACATCTCGCCCTCCACATGGTCGCTGACCCTACTATAGGGAATCCCTTGTTGTAAAGGTCTGATTCATTACTGATAATTCCCTTAATCTTAGAATGATTGTATCGTCTTTACCCATGAAACTCAAAGATTGCTCCCGCTTACCCTGCATTGAACGCACAGAAACCACACGATATAATGTTAAACATAGTCACACTCTTGTGAACCGGTTAACTATATGTAGAAGCTTTATATACAGGCATGCTGGTGTCAAATCAATGAATGCTAGAAATCGTCGGACGCAACATGCTGACATCAGATGCAGCAGCAGGAGGTGTTATTCATGATTCAGATTGGACTCACCGGATGGGGAGATCAGGAGGATCTCTACCCCAATCGTACCAAAGCCAAAGACAAGCTCAGTCTGTACGGACAATATTTCTCAACCGTGGAGGTCGACAGTTCCTTCTACGCTGTGCAGCCGCGGGATCGAATGGCACGGTGGGCTGCGGAAACACCAGAATCCTTTGCTTTTATCATCAAAGCCTACCAGGGGATGACCGGGCATCTGCGCGGAAAACCTTATTTCAGCAGCACTTCGGAGATGTACAAGGCTTTTCGAGAATCATTGGAGCCCGTCATCGAAGCTGGCAAGATGCAAGCCGCCTTGTTCCAATACCCGCCGTGGTTTGAATGTAATCGGGAGAATGTGAATGAATTGCGTGAAGTGAAGCTTCGCATGGAGGGTATTCCGTGTGCCCTCGAATTCCGTCATCGCAGCTGGTATGAAGATGGCATGCGTGAGCGGACACTTGCGTTCATGAAGGAGCAAGGCTGGATTCACAGCGTCTGTGATGAACCTCAGGCGGGGCTCGGTTCCATTCCCATTGTGCCCCAAGCTACGGACTCGGAGATGACACTGGTGCGAATGCACGGACGCAATGTGTCTGCTTGGCATCAGAATGGTGCACCGAATTGGCGAGAGACCCGTTATTTGTATCGATACAACCGGGAAGAGTTATTGGAGTGGAAAGGTTATCTGGAGCAACTGCAGGAGCAGCGCAAGGATGTCTATGTTATTTTCAACAATAACTCGGGTGGCGATGCAGCGGCCAATGCACAGATGATGATGGACCTGCTGGACCTGCCGGTGAAGCCTTTTCCTGATCGTACGGAACCGGAGAAGGAAGAAGGACCCGAGCAGCTAGAATTATTTTAATCGGTGTCAACGATGTCGTTATTCACATTATAGGTAGAGTGTAGTTGTCATTGCTATTATGCAGACCGGAATTGTACTCAACGAAAAGCGGCAAGCCCCGAGGGCTTTGCCGCTTTCGTCATCTCATTATCCGCATACAAAAGCTGACCACATATAGGATGTGTCAAACATCAGCGCTGCGCGGCTGTACCCCAAGAATGGAGAGACGCATCGCGGAGCTGCTGGTTCATTTTATGTGCTTCAATGCCTGCCAAGAGCACAATGCCAATCCCATGGGTATCGTTCAGGTTCCATCCCAGATCATCACGATAATACAAGGCGGTAAACGAGTACCCCGAACCCCGGCATACCCCGTATACATTGCCTTTGTAGTCAATGGACAGGCGGGTCAGGCCTTCCCAGCCTTTACGTACCGCTTCCAGATAAGGCTCTGGCTGTTCCAGCCAGCCTTCCCGAATGCCACGGGCATAGGAATAGATGAACATGGATGTGCAGGAGGTTTCTTCATACGAATCCGGGCGGTTCAGCACCTGATGCCAGAGTCCATTTTCCCCTTGCAGCGCCAGATAACCTTGACTTAAATCACGGTAAAAGCCCAGAAGTTCCGGCCGTTTCGCATGATCATGCGGCAGGATGGATAACAGTTCGGTTAATGAAAAGAGCACCCAGCCGTTCCCGCGTCCCCATGGAATGCCTGTCGCCCGTCCACGCACAAAATCATACACATGGGACATGATCTGTTGTTCAGGAAGATAGAGGTACTTACGGAACATCAGGAACTGATGGATCGCATCATCCCAATAAGCCGTATCTCCTGTTAACTGACCATAACGCATCAGAAAGGGTGTACTCATGTACAAGTCATCACACCACATCGTCTCCTGACGCATCTCCCCACTGCCACGCACCCGGTAAAAGGCACCATCCTCCAAACGTTCCTGCTCATCCGTAATGTAGCCCGCAATACGATTCGCCGTGTCTCTTCCCCCGCGAATATCGCCAAATTCCATCGCAGCCAGTAGCGTAGATCCGAACGAACCGCAATCATCCAGACTGTCGATGGCAGACAGCTGATTGTTGATCCCCGCTGCACCGTACTCTTCCCGATCCCACAGACCATAGCGGTCAAATGAAGTACTCAATCCAATATGTTGCCGCACATACTGAATGTAATCATCACGTCCCAATTCCTGTCCTGTCTGGAGAAGTCCAAGCAGGGTAACGCCGAGCGGATAATTCCACTTCCCGTAATGTGTATTTTCCAGGTAGGGACGAACATGGGTGTCGGGAAGATCTACGCGCCAATACACACCTTGTGCGCCATTATCAAATACGGTATCGGTTAGCACAATTTCAGTGTGAGATGGTTCAGCGCCGGGAGCAAACACACCTGTGTACAGCCAAGGGTCAGAGCACCCCGCAACAGGATGCGGAGGTCTCAGTCTCCAGCCTATGGAACCAGAACTCTCGTCATCTTCCAACGTGAATCCCCAGGAGCCATCCAGCGCTTGCGTTTCACCTTTCGCAACCAGATTCGAAGAACCATAACGGCGCGGGAGTTCAAGGTGAAAGTCACCGCTACTTCCAGCAGAGTATACTTCTGTGCCATCCACATACAGGGTGAGAGCCCCTTCATGTTTTCCTTGCAGATGAACAGGTGAATATCCCGGTTGAGTTACATCCAGTTTGGACCATGCATAGGCAACAGCGGGTTGTTTAGTACCAGATAATTCTGCTGAATCTGTTGTGCCCGATGCAGCTGCCAGAATTCTGGCGAAGCAGCCCCTGCTCTTTTCTGCCTCCGTCCAGTGCCTGCGTGGATACCAGGAAAGACCCGTTTCTTCTTCCGTCATGCCGTCACGAGGAAGTGACGATACAGGTTCATCGACGGGTTCCGAATATAACCAGCCCTCCTGACCCTGACGATCTGCCCCCGGGGTGAGGAAGTGAAGCGGGAAATTTTTGAAAGAGGCTGTTCCGTAGATACCGCCGAATCCCACGTCTGTTTTGACAAAACACAACAATACATCGTTCCAGCCATAGTTAACGGAAATCGGAATCTGGGTTCTTCGCTCGGGAAATAACTCCTGCAGCAACTCGGACTTGAACACCTCTTCACCGTTCACGTAGATCGTCACCGGACTATAACAGTTCAAGCCTGTATTTAACGTTGCATTCTGCTCGCTCCATAACTTGCCCCATACATATACGTACTGCCCTGCGCACGCTTCTTCACATTTCTCATTCAAATTCAGGTCGTAGCGATAATCCCCAAGCCTGCGAAAACCTCCCTGATGACAGGCTCTGAACAAAAATGAATGTTTCGGATGATCGCCGATATAACGCTGAGCCACCGTTGTCAATATATCCGGAATTGAATCGTACACCTTGCCTGCAATCGCCTCGTTCTCATGAAAATAACGAATGATCGTCAGCTCCCTTCCTTATACCTTGATTCGTTCGCTGAGCCGCAATGTCTCTCCGCCCTGCACTTCAACAACCTGCTGATCTGCTGTGAACCAAACCGGGATGGCAGACGGATTATGGATCATCGATCGATCGGCTGAACACTCCAGTCGTTGCACGGCTTTCCAATAGGCAATCACTTCGATGTTCGTCGCGTACCAGATGTCATCCCTGCCGCCGATCTGCTCACCGAACTGTTCCATGATCTCCCAATTGTCATTGTCATTGAATTCATAACTGTGCCCCCAGACATAGAACAATAGTGGTGTGCCTGTTTTGGTGTGTTGGATAAAACGTTCGGCATGAGCCGCCAGATCATAGTTATGATGACAGGTTGGATGCCATTCAAGCGGCCGTTCAGGCAGTGTGTATCTGCCATGAGATTCAACGGTACGGGCATAATCGATGCCAAGCCACTCCAGCTTCGTACTTAGCGCACGGTCATACCCTCCATTGGGGTAAGCCATGCCTCGTACTGGATAATGGACAAGCTGCTCCAAGGCCTTTCGGTCCTCGATAATCTCTTCGGTCAGCAATTCATTCGGAACATAAGGCAGCGTAGGGTGAGTAACGGTATGAACGGCTACTTCATGCCCAGCGTACAGCTCTGCCACTTCACCCGGATCGATGCGGCCTGGATTGCCGAGCGTGCCCGAGTTCAGATTGAATGTCCCCCGTAATCCATACCGATTACAGATATCCACCAGTCTGCGGTCATGCACCACACCATCGTCATAGCTAAGCGTCAGCGCTTTCATCACTCCGCCTGGATAGCGGTCAAACTGAATACGATGTCCCATCTTGTTCCTCCCCTGATTCCTACTCTGAATTTCGTTTGAATGCAGAATGAGAAGCTCTGTTGTGTGTCAAACTCCCTGCGTCCTGCAACTGATGATGTTCTGAATCAAAATACGTACCTTCCAGCAGGCCAATCAACGTGTTGGTGACACGCACTTCAATGTCGTTGTCTCCCGGACGCAGCCAGGAGGTTTCTCCCTTCCAGCGATACGGAGACCAGCATCGTACACCGAGACTATGTCCGTTCACCCGCACTTTCGTCACATCCTGTACCCGCCAATCGCCAAATTCCAGTTCAAAGGAGGAGACGTCTTCTCCTGGCTCACCCAGCCAGAACGTGCGTTTATAAATCATTTCCCCGGCAAAATGGGGATACAGCGGCTGAGGTTCAGCTCCGATGCGAATGGCCGTGTCCGGCTCCCGTACGAGGGAAGCCATGCCTTCATGATGGAACTCCACACCGAATCTCCCCTGCAAATATAAGGGATCAATGATGCCATCCTCATCTTTCGTTATCTGTACCATTACAGTCATTTCGTTGAGACCGTTGCGCAACAGATCCGAGATATCACAAGCAATATTGTTGTGATCGGTTATTTCAATGGGATCGAATTGTTCCTTTTCAATCGGTTGACCATTAATTTCCATGCACCAGATGCCAGAGATCGCTGCCTTGTCCATGAATAACAGGCATGCAGGCAATGCCGTTCTCAGCTCAAATGTGGTCGTATATCGGCACTCAATCGGGTAAGCAACGGATGCTTTCTTGGGTGTGCCAAATACCTGGTTGAACTGGAGTGGCAGAGGATGCTGCTCTGATAATTCTGCCGCCTGATCAATAAACGGTTTGACAGCTGCATACTGGTTTTCCAGAATTACACCGTTAGCATTGGAAGCTTGAAGATGGAATTGTCCCATTCGAAGTGTATTGGGCTGCACCGTTTCCAGTCTCCATGGCCCTTCTGCAGGAATTCTGATCTTACAGGCTTGAGTCACTCCTGCTGAAGAATCCGTTCCGAGCTTCAAACCTATTTGATCTGTGACATCCACCTTCGCTGTTGATGCTTCTCCCTTCGCAGGTTGTAAAGTAAGGCGTACAGCATGCGCGTCGTAAGGAGCTAATGTTAGCGAAATGCACCATTCCCCGCCACTGCTCGTATACGGCAATGGCTTAAGCTGCCCTGTCTCCAGATCGAGGCGTTCTGCCACCAGACCCGCATCCTCTGACAGATCTGCTGCATCCCACAGCCGTCTGGCGACCAGCTTCAATTGACCCTTTAGTTGCTGCCCCTCCTGATTGGTCAAGAAGATCATATGCTCTCCAGCCGACAATTGACGAGTCTGCATCAGCAGAGACGCACTCTCTTCCTCCATGATCCAGCAGATCGGTTCCGGCAATACCTGATCGAGCAGGAGAGAGATCAGCTCCAGTGAAAAATCATCTCCTTGGCCTGTTCCTGCGGGTAGAAAATAGGCATTGCCCTCCCCCTGATGCCACATGGATTCACGGTTGTCGTGACCTGTTTCCTCGCTATGCCCCCAGTACACCTCTTGCGGCTGTTCGCCCGCTCCAAAGAACTGGGCGGCTTCATCTCCCTCTGGGCTTCCCGACTGTATGGCGATATGCGGAGGCATGCCTACAGATATGACGGTTCCTCCCTGCTCAACGAATCTCTTCACCTGTTTCCAGGCCGCGGCCTCCAGGTTCAGCATCGGTGGCAGGATCAACACGTCATAACGGGCTACACCGATCTGAATGATGCCGTCCGTCAAGTCAGCTTCAGCCAACAATTCCGGATCAAGGTGATCGTAGTCACGCCTATTTTCGAGCAGATGCGTGGTGATCCGCATCCAGTCATTCGTCAGGCGATCCAGTTGCGCCCGTTCTGATTCATCCTCGCCGCTGTACTCAAATCCATGCAGCGGGTTGCCCATCAGACTCCAGAACGTCGTCGTTGGGTCAAGCACAGCAATACGAATGTCTGCTGCCCCGGTGCTCATCAGATAGCTCAAACGTCCGGTGTAATCCCCCAGCTGCCGGAAATGCTTCCAGTAGGGGTTTTGCAAAAATTGGGATGGCGGTGCATCATGCTTCGCCAGTCCGCCAATCGTATAAAAAAAGGCGTGAAAGTTATAAAAGTTGGTGCCCATGGCGGCCATCCGGTCGATCATCCACTTGGCATCCTGCAGCGTCATGGACCAGCCTACACTGTGAAAACACTCCATCAGATTACGGCTTCGGCCCAGCTGCCGGGCAAGTGAACTGACCATCTTTGGATTATCACGCATTTTTTTGCCGTAACGTTCCAGAATCCAGGATAGAGGGCGGCCGATTTTCTCATGTGCCGAATCACCGCCTGGCATATGGCTGAACAACTGGGTGGTCATCCGTACGCCAGGCACCTCAGCCGCATATTGAATTCCTGCTGCTTCACACCAGTCATGCACCTGTTTATGATAAGACTCCCTGAGAAGCAGATGCAGGGACTGGTAATAGTCATACCGAATGCGATGCGCGTTCGGAATATCACCATATAGCAGGGCCGGTAGCGAATCGATCAGACTATACCCACAACGTTCACTGAAATAACGGGGAAGCCGTGGTGACCAGGGGATACGGCCCAGTGGTGCGATCTCATCCGAGAACATGCCCTTAATTACGCTTTCAAATTGTTCTCCAACTGCTGACTTATAACGCTCATGTGTTAGTTCAATAAAACGACTCATTGCTTCCTTGTGGCAGGGATCAACAAAGTTTCCGTAATATTTGAAATCATCGATCTCCTTTTCCTGGAATATAACCAACTCCCAATCACCTGCGGGAACATCCCACAACAGACGAAACACTGTTCGGTAGGTGAAGAACCGCTTGCGGTTATACGAGGTGAGTCCTGTCTCCTGATAGACCTGATCGGTCTGGATATTGCCGATTTTGCTGCGCAGATCGATGGATTCATGCCACAGGCGCTTGCCCTGTGCATCTTTGGGAACTGCCTTGGCAACCAGGACTCGTCCCCATGGCAACTCCAGATCCACAGCTTCTCCGCCCTCAACACACATCTGCTGATGTACAAGCTCACGCTGCTTTGCTTCAGGAAAATCAAGCGTGACTTCCCCACCAGCCATTCCACTGGGATAGGGATACTCGTCATATAACCATACCTGCATGTCGTGGGCAGACGCTGCCTCCACTGCAATCCGTACCTTGTCAAACCATGCTTCGGAGAGATAGGGAATCTGTAGTCCTTGACGCGGACAGATGAAGAATCCGCCTACACCTTGCGCGGCCATCTCCGCCACTTGCCGTATGATCTGCACTTCTTCCATATCCCCGTTCCAAAACCAAAAGGGATGGACCCTGTACTGCGCCCCGGGATTTTCAAATGCATCCCTGTTCCACATGTTGCCTTCCTCCCTTCCAATAGAACATTGATCTACTTCAGCGCAGCGTACAGCTCATTCACTTCGTTGACGTAATCATCTCCACCATTGCTCTTCCACAGTGCAACAGCATCTGCGAATCCTTTCTCGTCAATCTGGCCCACGATATATTTGATCCGCGCATCATTAATGATGTTGTCCAGCTGCGGCCCCTTCTGGGCATATACATCGGAGATCAGTGGTTCGCCAGGATTGGCGACAACAATCTCCTCATTGGCTTTTTGTACCTGTGCAACCTTCTCCCGGACAGGTGTCTGTTCCACGCGAAGCGTTTTGTCCTCCGGAATAAACATCAGGATCTGGTTCAGCCCCTGCACGTCTCGCAGCGCCAGCTTGTCGGTGGTCGGAACGATGTAATCCCCTTTTTTCTCATACTGCTTGCCTTCCAGACCATTGCCCAGCAACGCCTGCAATTCAGGTTCATTGAGTTGATCCAGGAAGCTCAGCACCTTCTTCAGTTCTTCTTCGGTTTTGACACTGCCTTTGGAGATCGCAATCATTCCGGAATATCCTGACGTTGGCATGTCACGCAGCCCCTTCGGACCTTCCATCGCTTGCAGCACGTCCACACGTCCTGTGGCCGCTGGATCTTTCTCAAGGATCTTCTGGTCCATACGTTGCGCGTTATCTGCCACATCGACCATGACACCCGCCTGCCCGTTCACAAAAGGATCAGGCAGTTTGGTCGCATCCATTACCGCGAAGTCCTTGTTTACCAGACCTTCGCTATAGATTTGGCGGAAAAATTTCAGCGCTTCCATGTACTCTGGTGTCTCATGGGCAGGAATCAGACCGCCTTGAGCGTCATCTCCCCATTTGTTGGGGGCACCGAACCAGACCTGCATGTTATCCCATGGACCGGTGAATTTGCTCGCGACCAGACCGTACGTATCATCCTTGCCATTCCCGTCCGGGTCGTCCTTCGTGAACGCTTTTAACACATTGTAGAACTCATCAATGGTCTTTGGCTCTTCCAGCCCCAGCTTTTCCAGCCAGTCTTTGCGGATGGTCACGCCATTACGTCCCAGTGGGCGTGCCCGGTAGATGCCATACGTTTTGCCATCGATGGAAGCATTGTTGGTGATGATGTCATTCATCTGACTCAGGTTCGGATAGTCTTTCAGATAAGGGTCAAGTTCCCAGAATGCCCCTGTTCGGGCTGCATTGATGAAACTCGGTGATTTTCCCAATACCACCATAATCTGAGGAAGCTTGCCTGAGGCCAGTGTGATATTAAATTTATCCTCATAGGAGCTGCTCGGTACCCACTGCAGATTGACGTCCACCTTGGTTAATTCCTCCAGCTTCTGGATGACAGGGCTATTATCCGGCGGATTCTCCGCTTCAAAGTTCGGAAGCATGATGGTAATCTGATCCGTTCCCCCTCCGGCTGCTTCTCCCGAGCCTTTTTCGCCTGTCGAGCATGCTCCCAGAATCGTACTAAGTACCAGTGACGCAGAGAGTAGCAATGCACCTTTTTTGAATCCCGTTTTTTGTCCCATACGTTCTCCCCCTTGGCTTTAGCCTTTGATTGAACCTAACATGACACCTTTGGCAAAATGCTTCTGCAAAAACGGATAAACCAGCAAAATCGGAATGGTACCCACGACGATGACCGCCATCTTGATCGACTGCTCTGGTGGCTGTACAAAATTGGGGTCCATGTTCGCCATATCTCCGACACTGGCCTGCGAGAGCAATACAATCTGTCTCAGCATGACTTGCAGCGGCCATTTGTCACTGTCGGAAATGTACAGGAGTGCCGAGAAAAAGTTGTTCCAGTGTCCAACGGCGTAGAACAAGGCAAACGTGGCAATCACCGGCTTGGATAAGGGCAGGACAATTCGCCAGAGTACCCCGAGATCCGAACAGCCGTCGATCCGGGCCGCTTCCTCCAGCCCGGGCGGCATTTGCTGAAAAAAGTTTTTGACCACTATTAAGTTAAAAGCGCTGATCGCGCCAGGAAGCATAAGGGCCCAGTAAGAATCAAGCAGTCCAAGTCCACGAATAACGAGATACGTCGGAATCATGCCGCCGCCGAACAGCATGGAGAAGATCACCATGTTCATCATGACGTTACGGCCCCAGAAGTCGCTTCTGGACAGTGGATAGGCCATCGTCAGTGTGAAAAACAGATTGACCAGTGTACCTGCCACCGTAATGAAGATGGAAACACCAATGCTGCGGAAAATCGTGGACGAAGAGAAAATATACTCATATGCGCTGAAGGAAAACACTTTCGGGATGAGGAAAAAACTGCGTTCGGTAATCTCGGCTTCCGTTGCGAAAGAATTCCCTATAATATACAGGAAAGGAAGGACAGTTAATATGCCCAGAATGCCCAGCATGACGTAATTGAAGATATCAAATACCTTGCCGGCAGGGCTGTTGTATAGACGGCTGTTCATTGGGCGCTCCTCCTTAATAAATACCGGGATGACCAAACTTTTTTGCAAGTTTGTTACTGCCGAGCACCAGAATGATGCCCACCACCGACTTGAATAGTCCAACAGCGGTACTATAACTGAATGCACCTTGCGTAATCCCTACCGTGTACACATACGTATCAAATACATCTGCCACATCCCGGTTGAGAGAGTTCGTCATCAGGTAGATCTGCTCAAATCCGGTATCCAGAAAGTTCCCCAGTCTGAGAATGAGCAAAATGACTATGGTCGTACGAATGGCTGGAAGCGTGATATGCCACATCCGCCGCAAGCGTCCTGCGCCATCCACAATGGAAGCTTCATATTGCTCGGTATCCACACCCGCCAGTGCAGCCAGGAAAATGATCGTTCCCCAACCCATCTCCTTCCACATCATCTGAATAATAATGAGCGGACGGAAGGAACCCGGACTTGCCAGTACATCAATGGGTTTGCCTGTAATCCAGGCGATCAGGTCGTGCAACACCCCGCCTTGCGGGGTCAGAAACACGTACGTAATACTGGCGATAATAACCATGGATACAAAATGGGGTACATAGACCAGTGTTTGAATCGTTCTTTTGAAGAAAGCGACCCGAATTTCATTTAATAACAAGGCGATAATGATCGGTGCCGGGAAAAAGAATATAAGATCATACAGGGCAAGGACCAGTGTATTGCGTAATAATCGGAAGAAGTCCGGATTAGAGAAGAAGTTCGTAAAGTTCTCCAGCCCGACCCACTCGCTCTCACGGATACCCAGAAAAGGCTGGTAGTCCTGAAAGGCAATGACGATCCCCCACATGGGCAAGTATTTAAAGATCACAAAGTACAAAAAACCGGGAAGTACAAGCACATATAACCATTTGTTTCGCTTGATCTGCCTTTTCCAGTTGGACTCTCGTTTCCTTGTCCTTGTTGCTATATCCGCTTGAGCAGTGGCTGTGGCGTTTCCATTCCAATTCGTCTTCCCGTTCATCATGTCTCCCCTCCTCTAATGATGTAAGCGTTATCAATTAATCTGATACTCAGACTATACAGTCGATCTTTTTCCGGCAACCTTCATTTTTTGCATCACCCCGGCACGATGGCCGGAAAGCCCGCTATAACGCCATTTTCACAAAATATTGAACTTAATGTAGCAGGCAGAATTGCACATTTTTGCAGGTTTATCCTTCTTTGTTTTGGAGGAAAAAAAGAAAAAAAACGGCATCCGCTAATGCAGATACCGATCCAAGCTGGCAGACGCATAAACGTCTATCGTCTAATGTTATTGTGCATACCACTGGTCCCGATACTGACTTGGCGTTACCCCCTCCTGTTTTTTGAAAATCCGATTAAAATAACTGTGCTGATATCCTACAGCCGCTGCAACATCATTGATCTTCATCGTTGTCTCACGTAGCAGTTGCTTCGCCGCATCCATTCTCGCACTCGTCAAATAATCTATAAAATTGATGCCTGCTACCTGTTTGAATGCCTTGCTCAGTGCATAAGGTGTCATCTGCTCCGCGTCAGCGCAGTTTTCCAGCGAAATATCGTTTCGGTAATGCCTATTGATATACATCATCGTACGCTCCACCACCAGCTTCAGCGGTTCCTGAGATCGCACCTCGATCTCTTGTACATAGGGCAGAAATACCTCATGGATCATCCATTGCCGCATCTGTGCAGATTCGCGAATACCGGATAGTCGCTCATACATATTGCAACCACCAAACAGCTTATAGGGTGTGACCCCCGTTTGCAGCATCATATGCTGAACACTCCCCAGTAATTGAAGCATCATCTGCTGCACCTGGAATTCGGTACTGCCCGTCCGCGTAATCTCCCTCATGAATTGCTCCAGCACACGTTCCGATTCGGCTTGCTTGCCCAGCCTGACCGCCTGAATCAACTCGCGTTCCAGCCCCAGCGGATAGGATGCTCCCTCGTTTCTACGGAAGCATTGCTCATCCTCCAGATCGAGAATCTGGCTTCCTTCCTCTACACTGCGATAGGCCACGGCCTGTTCCATCTCGACGAATCGTCCGGGTAGTTCCTGAAGTGAAGCTGCCGGGCGGCTGACCATCAAGGTCACCTTCATTTTGAGTGTTCGTCCAATGACCTCCACCAGCTCCTGCCCCCATAACAACGCTTGTGACTTCACAGGTTCGTCCTGGGGAGCGATCACAAGCATGGCTGAAGACAGGTCGTGGAAGTTCATGACGCTAATTTGCCTGAAATAATTTTTGGCTACTTCCTGGGTGATATTCACGGCCGCAAAGGTAACCAGCCCCGTGTCCTGGCTGCCAAATCTGCCTTGCAGCTGCTCATATCCCGTAAAATACATCTGCACCAGCAAAAACTGCTGGCCCTCCAGCTCGAATCCCAGATTACGCATCCGCTGCTGGAGATCCTGCTCGTTATAGGCGTACAGATGCCCCTGTACGAGCTGTAATACAAAGCTGTCGCGCAGATGGGGAAGCTGCTCCTGTAATTGGCGATGTGCCGTGAGACTCCGGGAGGTCAGTTCGTTCCACTGCTGCTCCAGCAGCTCAAACTCGTCCAGCTTCGCATGGGTTGGTGCTGCTTCGTTTCTGCCAGGCGTAAGCAGATGCAGCATCCGCGCTACAGGCGAATAGATTCGGCGGGAGGCAAACCAGGATAACAGTAACCCCAGGATGAGACTGCCTGCACTTGCAAAGACGATAATTTTGGATACCAGCTTGACCGGCGAAGTAACCGATGTCAAAGGCGCTGCGGAGACGTAGGTCCAGTCCGAATCGATCCGACTTAATGAGCCGTACGAGACGGAATAGGTCTGGTCTTCATACCGGAACAGGAATGAGCGGCTGTCCGCATGCAGGGCCACTTCTTCTTTTAGCTGCTGTTCAAAAGCAGGATTCTCTCCCGCCGTTCCCGGATTACCGGTAACCAGTGTGTTTCCTTCCTGATCCATAAGGAACGTTAACCCTTCGTCATAAGGAGTAAGCGTTTTCAATAAACTGGCGACTTTCTCGTTATCCAACGTAATCATTAGTGCACCAAATGGATTGATGCTCTCACCTGGGATCTTATGTACAAGAACCAGTGCATCACTCGCATCCGTATGCAGCAAACTGTCGTTCCACCTGGATGACGCAGCAGCACTGCTTATATCAGGTCTCCAATCCGTCCAGTAGACGTGGTTACCCATGGACAGATAACGATCGTATGCCTGTACCTTCTCTTCATCTTTCAATTCGGTGTAGTCCCGATTAAACAAGATCGGCTTCGGTTCCTGCAAATATAGCTGCGCTGACTTAATCAGCGGGTGAGAACCTTGCAACACATATAATGTAGTCACAATCTCCTGCGTTTCATTGAAATAATACACAAAATCCAGCGTTCGCAATGTATTGCCAAACCTGGGTTCAAAAGCCCAATGGGATAGGTTCATCTCCAGATAAGCCAGTTGGTCATCCACATTGCTTGCCCGGTTCTCGATCTGGTTCTGATGCATCCGATTGAATTCAGTCTCCATCCGGCCAACGACCTGTTGATACATGACGATCCCTGTGATTAGCCCAGGAATGCTGGCAATGAGTAAAATAAGCATTAAGCTGTTTCGATAAAATCGTCCTTTATGTCTTCCTGCTCTTAACCTGGATAACCGCTTGAGTCTGCCAGATATTCGATCTCGCCTAGTCGGTTCCATCGGTGCTCACCTGCCTGCTTGCATAGGGTCTGACTGTCATGGAAACTTCCTCAACTCCCCTGTTGGATAGTGGACATTGCAGCATTTTGCAACATTTGGATGGGATACAAAATACATATGAGAATATAAGGATGAAATCCTTTTCCTGTATTATACGCACAATCTTCAGGTGAATGAAACGGTGCGTTAGCGATCATTTTTTAACCAATGTTTTATTAACATGGCAAAATGGATTACAATGAGAGAAAGCAAACATGAAGGAGGCCTTTTTAATGAAAGAACAGACTTATTTCGAACAAAATAGAGAAAAAAACCTGGCAGAACTGAATGAATGGTTATCCATTCCGAGTATTTCCGCCATTTCAGCGCATAAAGAGGATATTAATCGTGCAGCACAATGGGCAGCAGATGCGCTCACCCGTGCAGGCATGGAAAACGTAGAGGTCATTCCAACGGCCGGACATCCGATTGTCTATGCAGATCACCTGCACGCACCCGGCAAACCGACGGCTCTGATCTATGGACACTATGATGTACAACCTGTCGATCCGCTTAACCTGTGGGACACACCCCCTTTCGAACCAACCGTTCGTGATGGCAAGCTGTATGCCCGTGGTGCAACGGATGACAAAGGACAGATCTTCATACATATCAAGGCAGTAGAAGCGATGCTTGCCGAAAACAAGGAACTTCCGGTTAACGTCAAGTTCTGTATCGAAGGCGAAGAGGAAATCTCCAGCCCGAACCTGCCCATCTATCTGAATGAAAATACAGACAAGCTGCGTGCAGACATGGTACTGATCTCGGATACGTCCTTGCTTGAAAAAGGAAAACCTGCAATCTCCACAGGCCTGCGCGGCCTATGCTCGCTTCATGTAGATCTGAACACAGCCAATACCGACTTGCACTCCGGTTCATTCGGCGGCGGTGTACCAAACGCACTGCATGCACTCGTGTCCCTGCTTGCTTCACTGCATGATGAGCAAGGCCGTGTGAGTGTAGACGGTTTCTATGACGGCGTTCTGCCACTATCTCCTGAGATGAGAGAAGAATTCGTGAAGCAGGGATTCAATGAAGAACAGCTTCGTCAAGACCTCGGGCTGGAGCAATTGTACGGCGAAGAAGGCTACTCGTTCGTGGAACGTGTTGGCGCTCGTCCAACGCTGGAACTAAACGGCGTATGGGGTGGTTTCCAGGGTGAAGGCAGCAAAACCGTTATTCCGAAGGAAGCTCATGCCAAAATTACATGCCGCCTTGTGGCGGACCAAGATCCACAGCATGTGCTGGATCGCATTGAGGCCCACTTGCGTGCTCATGTTCAACCGGGTGCAACGCTGCATGTGAAACAGATCGAGAAGGCTTTTGCATTCAATACCGACCCTACCGATCCGATTCTGCAAAAAGCAGCGGATGCGTATGAGAAGGTGTATGGTGTGCGTGCCCTCTTTACCAAGGATGGCGGCTCCATTCCAATTGTCGAGAAGCTCTCACGCGTAATCGGTGTACCAGCCGTGATGATGGGCTTTGGTTTGCCGGACGAAAATCTGCATGCACCGAACGAGCACTTCAACCTGGAGAACTTTGATAAAGGGTTGTTGACGATTGTTGAGTTTTTGAAGAGTTTATAAAAGTTAAAAAACACGCTTACACGGAGGTCACTACGCGGGGAGAATAAGCTTCCGATCGCTGTTATCCCCCGATTTCTTTGATTCCCTTTTCTAAAGGAAGAAATCCGGGGATAAAGGCGAACGCTCCGCTTCTTCAGCTTTTTTTCTCCACACTCCGTTTAACGTGTAAATTATTTATTCAATTTCATAAGAGTAGAGATAGGATTACTAACAAGCTTGCGCGGACGGAGTAGACGTTCCGGTGCCGAATCGTTCTTTCGATCGCTGTTATCCCCGGATTTCCTTGATTCCCTTTTCTAAAGGGAGAAATCCCAGTGATAGTTTATGCTTCCGAAGTAGCTTTCTTGCAGAAAGCTTTTAGGCGAACGCTCCGCTTCTTCAGAATCGATTTCGTCCCCTTCACTACGTTGCAGCTTCTCGCAGACTGATTTTAAGATTGAGCCTAACTTTTAATGGGTTAGTGTAATAGAGATCACAAAACGACGGCCTTCGGGTCGTTTTTTTGAATTTATTTTGTCTCGATCATTAAGTTGTAGCTTTCGCCATGACTGTTTTTTTAGATGGAGTCTTACTTTTAACGCGTTAGTATAATAGAGAGAACAAAAACCATGGCCTTTGGGCTGTTTTTTGTCTCCATCACTTCGTTATAGCTCTTCCTATGACTGATTTTATAGACGGAGTCTCACTTTTAATGGGATCATGTAATAGCGATAACAAAACGACGACTTATCGGGCCGTCTGTTTGAATCGATTGATATCTAGAATCGACCCTGATGGACTCATGCTACGTATCGTATACGATGATAGTCAATAACTTCAGGATATGTCTCGATGGGAGGATCTTTTCGAAGAGCCGCCTACTTGTTGACTTGCTTATACTCAGCGATTTCGCCGCGGGAATTCTGCTAGCAGGTTATATACCTGCTATTGCACCCTAGCAAGCCTAATCCAAATGATGAGGTGAATGATGTGTCTGCTTCTCACCTGACTAAAAATGCGCTGGCTCACTCGCTCAAATCACTGATGGAGCACACGCCGTTGAACAAGATTACTGTCAAACATTTGGTTGACCATTGCGGAGTGAATCGGCAAACCTTTTATTATCATTTTCAGGATATTTACGCGCTGCTTGGGTGGATCTATCAGACTGAAGCGGTGGAGAGCCTTACGGAGTACCGAAGCTACAGCACATGGACGGACGGATTCTACAAAATCTTCTGTTACATCGAGAACAACAAAGCGTTCTGCTGCAATACACTCGATTCGCTTGGACGGACTCACCTGGATGTATATCTCTATGACGTAACCTATGATTTGGTCATGGGTGTCATTGATGAGTTGGCCTGCGGGATAAAAGTTCGCAGCGAGGACAGACAATTCGTTGCCAACTTCTATACGCTGGCTTTCACTGGACTGATTATTCAGTGGATGAGAGACGATATGAAGGAACCGCCGAAAAAGATTATTGAGAAGCTCAGTGAGCTGATCGAAGGCAATGTCCTGAGGGCACTGCACAGGTACGAGAATAAGCTGCCATCCGCTTAAGGATGTGCAGCTTTTTTTCGCATGTGATCTAAGCCTTGGAATTAGTAGACACTCTTCCAAAAGTGACCAAAAAATAGACACTCCCGTTCTTTTGACCATACCTTACTGCACCCGCAGGGTTTACATTAGGGATGTGACTACAGTACCTTTTGGAGGCGAATGATCGTGAAGAAAGAACACGGTAATAAACAGGTCTATTTTGTAGGCGGCGGCATTGCATCTTTGGCGGGTGCAGCTTATCTTGTCAGAGATTGCGGCTTCCCCGGACAACACATTCACATTATCGAAGAAATGTCCATTCTCGGTGGCAGCAATGACGGCGCCGGTAATCCCGAGCAAGGATATATCATCCGCGGCGGGCGGATGCTCAATGACGAGGCCTATGAGAATCTCTGGGAGCTGCTGGCTTCCATCCCTTCCATCGAGAATCCCGGCAAATCTGTCAGACAGGAAATCACCGAATTTGACGATGCCAATCCCACGCATTCCAATGCGCGGCTCATCAACCGTGATGGCAAGGTCGAAGATGTATTATCCATGGGTTTTGATATGGCCGACCGGCTGGCGATGGGCAAGCTAATCATTACTCCTGAAGACACGCTGGGTAAACTGCGAATTAACGACTGGTTTGGCCCTCATTTTTTCAAAACCAACTTCTGGTATATGTGGGCAACCACCTTTGCCTTCCAGCCTTGGCACAGCGCTGTGGAATTCAAAAGATACATGCTCCGATTTTTTCACGAATTCCCGAGAATTCAGACCCTGGAAGGTGTCACCCGCACACCCTTCAACCAGTATGACTCGATCATCCTGCCACTGCATAACTACTTGGAACCGTTCGGCGTAGACTTCACGCTGAAATGCACGGTCACTGATCTGGACTTTAAAGACGGCGATGGCATTACAGTAAGTCGGATGCATGTGCTCAGAGACGGTGAAGAGGAAGTCATTGACATCCACGAGGGCGATCTGGTCATTGTCACGAACGGTTCGATGACTGAAGGGGCCGACATCGGCTCCATGACTTCTGCCCCAAAACTGAACGGCAAGGGCAGTTCATGGAAGCTGTGGGAGAACATTGCCGCCAAGAAACCGTTGCTGGGCAACCCTTCATCTTTTAACGATCATGTGGATGAGTCCAAATGGGAATCGTTCACCGTCACCTTCCAGGATTCGATCTTCTTCGATCTGATGGAGAAATTCACGCGCAACCGTGCGGGTACCGGTGCTCTGGTTACTTTTAAGGATTCCAGCTGGTTCATGTCTGTAGTTCTAGCCTTCCAGCCGCATTTCCGCGGTCAACCGGAGCATGTCAAGGTGTTCTGGGGTTACGGGTTGTACCCGGATAATGTTGGCGACTACGTGAAGAAAAGAATGTGCGATTGTACCGGGGAAGAGATTATGCAGGAGCTGATCGGTCATCTTCATTTTCAGGAACATCAAGAGGCGATCATGGCTACCGCCAACTGCATTCCGTGCATGATGCCTTACATTACAGCGCAATTTATGCCCAGACTGAACAGCGACAGACCAAAGGTTGTACCTGAAGGCTCCACCAACCTGGCCTTTATCAGCCAATTCTGCGAGATTCCCGATGACGTGGTATTCACAGAAGAATATTCAGTCCGGGCAGCACGTATCGCCGTCTATACCCTGCTTGGTGAGAACCGTCCGATTGAGCCGATCAACCAGTATCAGTATGATGTCCGGACGCTGTTCAGCAGCTTTGTGACTTCGTTTAGATAATCCTTTCAGTGAGTAGAGCATAATGTAGTGAATATGTGTACACAACTCAAAAGAGAGAGCTCCGTTCTTAATGACGGGGCTCCCTCTTTGAAACCAGTATTGGCCGAGCATGTGTGACACGTTGGAGCGTTAACAGTCACGACTCCTCGAAACGCTTCTTGTTACCAAGCTCTTATTACCTTATTACATTTACATCTCATACTCTTCTTAGGTGCGGAAAGTTGTGAAATTCAGCATGTGCACAAGCTGCATCATATGTGTGATCTCCTGCTGAACTTCGGAGGTGTCTGATCCGGCCATCGCCTGATTGGCCCGCAGCGTTCTGCGGGTATTCAGCATACCATCGATCAGTTTCAAGACCGTGTTGCGTCCACGATGATCAACAATCATATATTTTTTGCGCGCATCCAGCTCTACCCATACGATATTACTGAATGATGTGAACAGGTGTCTGCGGTACTGCTCCATATCGGTCTCATTATAGTGCTCGCCATAAAAGGCATAATACCCGTGCACTTGCAGCTTCTCCGCCAGCTCTGTGATGAATGGGTCGAATTCGAGCATAGCGTTACGTTCCATGTTTCACGCCTCCGTTACGCGTGATCCGCAGATCCCGTCTTTTTTGAGATCTATTTTAACACATTACAGGGGCCAAGAATAATACAGTGTTTGTAATTTGAAATATTGAATTTTAATTTGAGTAACTAGGGGCATCTAATGCGTCTATAACAGAATCCAGTGCACGGATATAATCTACGTTACTAATATTTCCCCGGATAAATGAGGTGTCCATTCCAGACTTTCTCAACTTTTCGATCCAAGTCAACGCAGCCTCTCTACCAATACCTCTCTCCAGCATTCCATAATACAGATAAGCAATTTCATTACTCACATTGGTATTAAAAACCATTGGATCGTCCGAATTGATATTTATCTGAATATTGGAAAGATCGTCATTTGTGGGAGATTGCAATTTAAATAGTTGGTTGCCAAATATGGAATCCATCTCACCGATGGCTTCGTTAGATGAAGGATTAACCTCTACTATGATACCCTGTCTAGCGATCTTTTGTACTAGGTAATCTTGCATATCCTCAGTCATTTTTCCCTCAACTCCCGTGGTGTTCATGTGGACAGGCTCCATCATCGTTTTCAAATAGCTCTGACAGTGGTAAGCTAACAGTAACGTATCACTATTCCATAAATTGACCATATGCATCTCATGAACACACACAGTAGATTGATGAGTGATTTGTTTCTCTTGTGTTATAGGATAAGCACTTTTTCTCGCTTCATCGACTGAAAAACATACATCGTTAAATCTCTTCTGATAAACCTCATATAGTAAATGAACAGTTAATCCTGCCGTTACTCGGAAAACTGATTTGGCAAGTGTATAAATCTTTTGCTCTAAATAAACATATGTTTTAGAATCGAGATCTGCCAACTTACTGTAAACACCCCAAATCCATAACAGATTATCTAAATATTCCCCTCGAGGTAAAATTACAACTTTATTTTTATGCACCCAGCTTGATACATCCACTCCTAGGGCAATACCATGACCGATTCTATCGCCAGAATGAAGCTTGCAATAATCGATAACCTCATCAATCCGCCTTAAACCAGAATTCAAATGCCTAAAATCTTCTCCAGCATGAAATGTAAAGAATAGACTCTGATTTTTCAAAAGAAATCCATTCTGATCAACAACTCTAATTGAATCATGATCACTATTTCTCGCTTTTTCAAACACAGGGGCAAATACTTGAACAGGTGTACTATTTTCCAAACTTGCTGCATCAAGTCCAACAATAAAATTGGACAAATGAGGGATTCGTTTGCGCAAATCAGTCATTAATTTAACTTGATGAAGATAAGCTTGTTGCACCTTACCATAATGAAGATGCTTAATGGTATTTTCGTTACTAAAAACAAAGCTACTCCAACACTTATCCGTATCATCAGATTTTTTTAGTAGATGGTAAACAATACCTATCTTAGGGAATTCAGCAGCAATATCACTTCTAACATTATAATCCTCCTCGAGAATGGATTTATAAGCTTTAAGTACCTGCATGATTTCCTGCTTAATTTTCTGCTCTTTATCATGGATAGATATCCGTATTTCAACTTTCTTTAAATAAGCATTCTGAAACAAAGTCCTAAGGAGACTGGAATAATAATCTTCCTTTCTATTAATCCCACGAGTAGCCCTAGCAAAATATGATCTAAAAAAATCAAGCCCCTTGATCGAGGTCGATTGTGTAATTTGCTGATAAAATTCATTCTTGATTGCAATGTATTTAAAGAATGGAGAGAAAAACTGATCAAATATACGAGTATCGCTATAAATCCTATCTTTAAATATCATGACCTGTTGTAAAAAAATGTTCTCTGCATAGGTCTTAATATGTTGGTGTGAATTGAAGATAGAAAATAGTATATCATGTTTCCTATCTCCGTCATCTAAGCCAAAATGTTTTTTTAGTTGCTCAATTATTTGGGCCAGTTCATTTGTCTCCTCGAATACAACTGTCTGTTCTGATAAAATCGCTCTCAGTGTCCCTAAATCATCTAAATCTTGGTATCCCTCAAGCCATTCCAATAAACCTATTGGATTTTGATAACTCTCAACCTCAGATAAATACTGGGCTAAAATCATTCTAAGAATCTGAGCTATAAGGATATAAGTATGAACTTCCGTCGAAACAGCCAAATGATTTGTTTCAAAGCGTGCTAAGAACTGTTCAGTCTCTTTATTATTCATCACCAATTGCCATAAGTAAGAAAAATTAAATGCTGCTGATGCATGTACGTGATTCTCAGAGACACCTCTTTGCATAACATCATGCAGCGAGGCATCTGCGAGATTAATGTGCTGATACACTCCAGTCAGCTGTTCAGAATCCTCAATCTTATTAACTGAATAATGGATTGCAACCAAAAGATCCATTGGAATTAGACGGCTAAGAGTATGAAAAAAGTGGACTTTGTCTAATTCCTTATATTCTGACCAGAATCCATCATATATTGTATTGCTTCTCTCATTCCGACCATTCTTCCAGTACTTGAACACAATTTCTCCATCACGATGAGAGATAAAAGCCTTGGCAAAGGAATCTAAAATTTTAAAATAGTATTTGTAGATACTTATGTCCAGTCCACAATGGATATTTGAGAAGAATGGATAGAATGACTCAAGCATGAGGTTGATCTCATCCAGACTGCCCGGCTTACATTTTAACAGCATGTTGGTATGAAGTATTCTGTACAGCTGCTCCTGACTCTTCCTTAAAATTTTGCTTTCAAGTAAACCCCTCTCTGTATTAATTCCTTCTGCAAGTTTCAATACATGATTTTCTTTTTGTACATAAAACGCTAAATCTTTAAAGGGAAACAGAGCCACATTAAGTAAAAGATTAATTTTTCTCAACATCTTCTTCTCCAGATGGCTCAATAGCTGTTAAATCTTGTCCAATTTGCTCTAAATCTCGCTGAACACCGGACTTAACATCTTCAAAGGCCTGTTCAAGTTGTTTTTGTAGAATCTCTTTGGCTACTTGATATTCCTGATCTTCCTGTATAGATGGGTTAACTCTCTGTAAATGTACGGCAAGCTCCCTTAATAGATAGTACTGTTCAGGCTCATTCATGAATAACATGCGAGGATTAAAGTAGACTTCATTCCTTAAGGTACTTAGAAAACTGCTTGCCTCCATTCGGCCATACCACACTCGATTGTTCTGTGATAATTGTTGAACTTGAGAGAATATAGCCTTATAATTATTTACACTCATTTCATTACCAAAATTTGTTATTTTTTTGATTTTTTCTTTTGCTATACTGTATATTGTCTTATCTCCGCCACTTATACTATTTTGGAATTTTTTATATCCAGAAGCAAAGTTCGGTGAAAACTGCAGATTATAATTCCCCTGTTTTAATTTCTGTACAAAATCCGTTCCTATTTTCTTAATTATTTTATCTATTAATTGCTTAATAGTTCTATTATAATAATCGATTTCACTGTTCTCTTTGTTAATCTTTATCAGCGTATTGTAATCTTTGTTGGATTTGAACTTAATATCATCCAAAAATTTAAATATTTCCGGCTCATACATCACTCTTACCAACGTGTTAATGATTAATATTTTTGTTGCATCAACATCCATATACATATCGGAAATTTCTGTTGTATCAAAATTGCTATAAAGTTCACCAAGTAACTTTATTCCTGTTTCCACTTGTGATAAGACTGGTTGGAATAGTTTTTCAACAAAGGAATACCTAGAAGAAGTTGAGCATACATCATTCAGAAAATTTAAGCTTACAGTTATTTCATTAATATCTTCGTTATATGACTTGTAATACAATTCGTGTAAAAAAGTATTATCCTTTTGAGTTATTCTAAATATACACATAAAGACAAATCTTTCTTTTTCAATTCGTTCATCTGAGAAATAATCTTTATAGTAATAAGATTCCATCTTCGTTTGAGTTAATAATTCATCTATCAAAAGCATTCCTGTTTTTATTTTAGTATGTGCGGTAATACCTAGTACAACGTAGTATAAATAGTATTTCCGTGAATAATATAGATAATTACTATAAGGTAATGGTATTTCTTCATTAATTTTAATCTTTCCGAGTCGTTCAAATACGGCCCTCTTTAAATCGTTATATGAAGTCTCATTGAAACGTATTTTCGGTAACAAAGAACGAACCAATTCTCCAATTAACGTTACTGCCAGCATGATGTCTTGATCATTTCCAGTTGCTGCTTCATAATCAATAAAAGTACTTTCAACTTGATCTCCCCAACGGAAAAACTTATCCATAAATTCACGCTGTTTAACGGCCAATTCAGTAGAGGATAGTATAATGGTGTCTACTAAAGCTTTGACCATCTGAAAAAGTCTTCGTTCCTGCTCCTCTTTTGACAACTCTTTATATAAACTGCCTGATGTAAATTCATTAATCTGATGAACGTGATAATACACATTCACCAAGCCTCTAGGTTTTTTATCAAATATAACATAACTGTTTTTTACCGGTAATTCTTCGCCCTCCCTATCATTTTTCGATTCTTCTACATATGAAAATATACTTTCATTTCCCATCAGTTTACTTAACTGAGACATTAATGTGAATTCACCGAATGAAAAATAAGGAATTGTGCTTGTATTCCAATTCACCAATTGATGACGACGAGCAGGCGGGATAATTTTTTTTAAATATTCATGTGACAGGTTCCATTTCCGTTGTAATATAGTCATGTTATTAATATCTATATCTGTATACTTATTTTCACCTTTGTCTAAAGTTAGCTGTGCTTTAGCTCTGAATTTAGCATTAGGATACAAGTTACTAAGATGCAAATTTTCATCTTGGAGAAGCGCGGTCGTCAAAGATTCTGTTAAAATATCGTAATCACCTGAAAGTACAGTCACTATATTAGGGTGATTGGCGTATTGTAAAATAGAATCAACCACCTCCCGTGTCTTGGTCGTTTTCAAATCGATATCATCAATAAAAATAAATAGAAGAATTCCTTGTACATCACTAAAAGCTTGTTGCTCATTATATTCTTGTTGTGTATGTATAAGTGTATCTACAAGGCTCCGTAGTTTATGTTTGAATTCTATATCAGGAATTAACATCCGAGAAGATTTTTTAATATGCGTGGCTAAGTCGTCATAATTTTGGGTAAGTAACATTCTATATTCGCTCTCCGTATACAGATGATACTCAATTAATTCGTTCATTTTAAGGCGTAATGGGTTATTAAGCTTGAATACACAATTATTGAAATATTTAGAGAACTTTCCTTCTTTCCCTGCATTACTCATTTGTTTCTCTATCTTCTTTAATAACTTGTCCACTTCTTTCTCCAATAATCCAACAATTGAACCCATAATTTTTGTATTGTCACCAAAATTGTCAGGTTCTATGATCGGTAAAATAATATTAAACATTCTCTGGTTCTCATCAGATAAGTGGGCTCTGAGAGTATGAATTGCAGAGGTTTTGCCTGTTCCCCTTGCTCCAAAAATGCCTATGGTATTGTTGATTTCCTTTTTTGAACTTAAATCATCTAACTGATAATCATTTTTCCCCTTTAAAGTTTCAACATTTTTTACTGTAGCAATTCTGATCGTTTCAATATGTTCTTTCATTAGCTCATACGTAGGCATAATTAAATCTATCTGATCTTTAAGGTCACGAGCCCCTATATATACTTCCACATCTTTTTCTTTCTTATCCTTATTTGTTAACATAAGAAATACTCCCCTTCTAATTATAACTTCTTAAATAACTCAATTATGTTGCACAAAAATATTGTACTGTAAAATTAAGATTCATACTCAATTTACGTTTGTTGGCAATATCTTTTTTCCTCAATTCATTGAGGAAAAACACAGTATATTACTAGTTGAAAAATCAGGAAAAGTTGAATAAGCAAATCAGTATTCATCTCATCTCAAGTATCCCTACTACATTAATGATTACAGTTAAACTGGTCAAACAAGGAGAAAGTAGCATAATCGTTTTAAATCAACAAATTTTTAGGATGTATCCTTCTCTGAAACTACTTATAATTTAGCACACCTGTATATACACTCCTCAGTCCAAACTTCCAAAAAACCTCATAAATCGTTGGAAGATTTTTCAACCTTTCCAAGTATATTATATTCTCGAATATCAGTTTTTTGTTTTTCTCTTTAAAGATACTTAGCTTATAAATAAGATAGTAATAATCCAAGAATATAATAAGAAATCAATATAAGCAAAAACGAAAAAAATTTTATCTTCCAGCACAAGATTAATTAAGTTAGGTTCTTTAATTAATGTATATTGTGACATTATAACTTGCTAATTCCAATTGAGGTTCTCAGTTACCCAAAAGATAACTATATTACTTCGTAAGAAAAGCAACTAGAGCGTGTATGAAAAGACGATACGAAATTCGAGACGACCAATGGGATCAAATTAAACATCTGCCACCTCCTGAACGAAAACCTCAGGGAGGGCGAATTGCCAAAGATAATCGAACGATGCTGAACGCCATGCTTTGGGTTGCCAGATCTGGAGCACCATGGCGTGAATTGCCTGTACATTACGGTTCATGAAAAACCGTGTACACGCGTTTCAGACGTTGGTAGATTGCCGGAATTTGGGGTGGAATATTGAAACATGTTTCCATCACACCTGACTTTGAAAACATCATGATCGATGCAACGACCGTTCGCATCCACCAACATGGAGCGGGCGCAAAATGGGGCAGCAATTCCAGGCGATCGGGCGATCCCGAGGCGGAATAACGACAAAAATACATGCCATTGTCGACGGTCTTGGTAACCCGCTTCGTTACAAGTTAACCAGCGGTCACCGTCATGACTGCGTAACAGGGTATCAAATGCTTAGGTCGATGGAACTTCAAGGGATGAACGTGATTGCTGACCGAGGATACGACATGAATAACATTCTAAACCTCCTCGATGAGAAGCAAGCTAAGGCGGTCATTCCAAACCGAAAACATCGCAAAATTCAGCGTGAGTGCGATTGGTGGTTGTACAAAGAACGCCATCTCGTGGAATGTTTATTTAACAAATTGAAGCACTATCGCAGGCTGGCTACACGATATGATAAGTTATCCTGGATGTTTGGAGTCTTTTTAACCCTGGCTTCTATTTTGCTATGGTTAAATTAGGTTTGAAGACACGCTCTAATACGAACCCAAGAATAAAGATTCCAATTTAAAATCATAAAAATCTCTTAACTTTTGAATATATACTCCTCCGTTTTATTCTCCATCTAGTCATAGCAAAACGGCTAACCTATATACTGGTTAACCGTTCCTTATAAGTTCGATCCTGATATTTATTTATCGGATAATTCCACAGAAATTTCAAGTTTTTTGCCCTTCACCCACACACCTTCAATATCCAGCTCCGCATTCAGCAAAACAATATCCGCCTGTTTCCCTTGAGCAAAGGAACCCGTCCGATGATCAATACCGAGTAACCGCGCCGGGGTCAGGCTGGCTGCCCGTGAAGCTGCATTCAGACTCAAGCCTACCTCCTGCACGAGATAGCGGAAACCGCGAATCATTGTCAGTGTGCTTCCAGCCAGTGCACCACCGTCTTTCAGTCTGGCCTCACCATGCTTTACGATTACCGGAAGATCGCCAATCTTGTATTCTCCGTCATCCAGTCCCGCAGCGGACATCGCATCCGTGATCAGCACAAGCTGATCGACAGGTTGCTTCAGTTGAGCCAGGATGGATATCGCCGCAGGATGCACATGGATACCGTCGGCAATTACCTCTGCACTAATTCTTGGATCACTCAACACCGCTCCGGCAGCGCCGGGATTCCGATGATGTAGGGGTGTCATGGCATTGAATGTATGCACCGCATGGTGCAACCCCGCTTCAACCGCCTGCTGAACCTCTTCATAGGTCGCATCGGTGTGACCTAACGCTGCCGTAATACGCTGCTCGCGTAACCACGCAATGACTTCCAGCGCGCCTTCACGTTCTGGTGCCAGTGTAACCTGACGAATCAGACCAGGATATTGTTTCTCCCATGCTTCGAGCCAGGACACATTAGGCAATACGATATGATCCGGGTTCTGCGCACCAGGCCATTTTGGGCTAAAAAAAGGTCCCTCCAGATGTACACCTTCCAACTGTGCATATTGCATTGAACCGGAACGATAGCGGTCGACTTCAACAAGAACGCTATCCAGGCGCTCTTTCGGAGCCGTCATGGATGTTGCCAGCATCGCTGTGGTCCCTTGTGTACTATGGAATGAGGTGATCTTATCAAGCACTTCCGGATTTGCGTCCATGAAGTCTTCTCCATTACCGCCATGCACATGGATGTCAATAAATCCAGGCACGATGACACCCTGTTCAGGTACAGGCAGCGATACCGCTTCATGTCGAATATGTTGGGGCAGTCCCTCGGGTGACCCCGCATAGAGAATTTTCTCCTGTCTCCAGGCAAGAACGGCATCTTCCACGATGCCTTCAGGCAGCACCATTTTGCCCCGAAGAAGAGAAACGGTTCGGTCACTCTCCTTGATAGTAACGTTTATATCCGATGCATTCACTTCACCAACCTCCCTGCAGCACGGTCGAGCAATACCACCACATTGGGATGACATTGCAAAAGCGATGCAGGACAGGCTGTTGTAATCGGTCCCATAAAGGCTTCGCGAATAATCTCCGCTTTTGCCTCACCACGAGCGATCAGCAAGATTTGTTTGGCTTTCAGAATTGTACCTACACCCATCGTAATGGCCTGAGCCGGAACTTCATCGATGCTGTCGAAGAAGCGTGCGTTCGCCTTTCTTGTCTCTTCTTTCAGATCCACGACATGTGTCCGTCCTGTAAGCTCAGTCCCAGGTTCATTGAAGCCAATGTGCCCATTATGTCCGATGCCCAGCAATTGAAGGTCTACAGGTCCACGGTCATCCAGACGTTGTTCATAGGAAATACATTCTTGTTCCAGATCTACTGCCTGTCCATCCGGTACATGGGTTTTGGCGAGATCCATATCAATGTGATGAAACAATTGTTCATTCATGAAACTACGATAGCTTTCCCGATGTTCTACCGGAAGACCGACATACTCATCCAAGTTGAAGGAAGAGGCATGCGCGAAGCTAACTAAACCTTTGCGATACAAGGCAATAAGCTGTGTATATATGCCCACTGGAGAACTTCCCGTTGCCAGACCCAGTACTGCACGTGGTTTCGTCTGTAATAAACTGGCGATCATCCCGGCACCCGTGGCATTCAAATCTTCTTCATTTTCAAAAATACGTATGTTCATCTTCATCTTGTTAGGCACCTCCGTTATGTTGAACGCGATAGGACTGTACATTGTGATACGATTGTTCCAGTTTGGGGATAAAACGGTCGAAGTTGGCACTCACCATGCCTGTGAACAAAATATCCACCACATGCAGCAATGCTATGCGTGAAGCCATATCTCCACGCCTCATGCCTTCCTCAAGTGAAGACGTAAACAGCGGAATATCTGACACCGCAGCAAGTTTGTTATTCCCATAAGAAGTCAGCGAAATGGTAGAGGCTCCCGTCTGTTTGGCACAATGCAGCGCATCAATGGTCTCGGGCGTTTCTCCCGAATAGGATACAGCCATAGCCACATCCCCCTCACCCAGTGAGGAGGCCGATGTGATTTGCATATGTGAATCCGAGAAGGCTGTACAGCTTTTGCCGATCCGCACCAGTTTCTGATAGAAATCCTGCGTGACAATCGATGAGGTTGCGACACCGTACAGATCGATTCGACGAGCGTCACACAATAATTGAACCGCATGTTCCAGTCGGCCCAAATCCAGCAAGCGGGTAGTATCTGCAATGGAGGCAAGGTGGTTGGCTTCAATGGCTTCCACAATTTTGGATAAAGGATTGCCTGCCACAATGTCCTGATACGCAGTTTCATTGGAAGAGTGGGACAATTCTGCCGCAAGCTTCATTTTGAAATCGGGAAATCCCTTGAAATGGAATGACTTGCAAAAGCGGGTTACCGTAGCCGCACTCGTTCCGCTCTGCTGCGCAAGATGGTTAATAGTCCAGCCCGGAATATCGGACGGGGACTGCAAGATGAGTTCTGCAATACATCGCTCCTGAGATGGAAGATTATTCAGTTCCTGCTGCAACGCATGTAATATGGCTGCCATGGACATGCCCCTTATCTGAAAATTATTTTTATAATTTTATAATATTCTAAGAAAATAATTTTTATAGTTTCATTTTAATCAAGACCATGATGTTAATCAAGAGGGATTTCGACGCTTATAGAATGAAATGGGATTTCCGGTATGAATGAAGGAGTGCCTTCGATTGAATCAACGACAGCGTCAAAAATGGATTCCTTCCACCTGGATTATTGCCATTAAACATAGTGAAAATAAATTCAGTTACAGTTGGCCGCTCATTGGGGAGATTTGAAGTACATTTCTCAATTAATTTATGTAGGGGTCACAGTGGACCAACGTCCGTACGTATCTAATTTTATTTTACGGTCTACTGAAAAACGTAAGTTGATTGGTGCTTCCTCAATTGTGCTATTCTAAGCTGTTCTTTTGCTGTCATATTTGTATTAATTCCTGTTGAAGTATTTTCTCAATTTTATTCTTCTGGATAGATGAAGCTCTCATTCATCAGGTAGTTGCTTGTTCATCCACGTCCTGTCGGTACAACTCCAATACCCAATAAATTCATCTTCGTTAAATATATGTTTACGTATGGAGTATTTAAATCACTAAAAAGGGCTCCTCCCGTAGTCCAGGACGCCCCAAGTGCGGGTCAGCGATCACGTACCTGGATATGAAGGGAAAACAGTGGGTGTGGGCGTAAAGCCAGGGAGCTTGAAGAAAATGAACCGGAGAATGTTAGGCGAATCGATCAGATTTATGAGATGATCAAGGGCATTAGTAAGATATTTGAGGTTAGAGCCGGACACAGCTCAATAGAAACAAACTCTATATATTTTAAAACAGAAGATTCTATTTTCTGGCATGGATGCTTGTAGGGGAGAATGCATGTTAGAGGGGATATATTTCATTATTTTCTGAAGATAAGCAGAAAAAAAAGGCATCTCCTGAAGGAGATGCTTTTCTTGAGTAGAAACATTGTATGATTGCTACTGGGAATCATTCGTCCTAAATTGAGGAAGTATACATATATTACTCTCTTTCTTCATCATCTAATCGCCGACGAAATACCAAAGCCGAGACAGCAAATATAATAAAAGATAATGTTGAAGCAGCAGTAACCATCTTCAACACATTTCCTATTGGGGGGTTAAACAACAGAGCAATTGAGATGATTAAAACGGCACCTGTTAAACCCATTCCCAAAATCGAGATCGCTAAAATCTTGTTCATCAAATCACCTCACAAGTAATTGAAACAAGCTACTGCTCCAGCGATACCACCAGCACCAAGAACTGCATATGCACCAATACATGCAGCACATATCGGAGCAGTCACTGGTGTCGGTACTGCACACGAACCACCGCACGCAACCGCAATAATATAAGCCGCCGTACCACCAATGCCAAGCACTGCTCCAAGACAACCTGCCACTGCGCCTACACTCTGCGGTTGAATTCCAGAGTTAACTGGCTCTTCTGCAAGTATTTCTTCATCTGTGATATAAGGTCTGTCAGTGTCCACGGATTTAACAACTGATCCATTCAAATACGTCTCAACTCGGAAGTTTCCTGCTTCATTCTTGGTCACCAACATTTCATTTGTCTGCAATACGGTATTATCCTCATCGAAAAATACTGTTACGTTACTAGGAAGGCTATAATCCCCATGCAAAGGAACTGTAACAACCGTAACTCCACCGCCAACCGTGTACACACTCGATTTTTCCAAATCAAAAGCAGACACAGGGGCGATATTCTCAATTTCACCTTCTTCTACTCCATGTAGCGTTGCATCGATCAATTCCTTGGCTTCATTACCTATAACTACAGCAATATTTTGGCTGTTATCCGCTTGTGCTGTAACACTCAAATTTGGAGATAAACTTAAACAGAAAATAGACAAAATCATTAATACTGGCAAAAAGACCTTTTTCGCCTTTAACATAGTAAAACCTCCTATTTTTTAATATTTCGTCATAACATTTCCTCTTCAAGATTGATACCGTCTGTACGCAATTGCTTAGATACCAGTTCGATAGCATCTGCATGTTCAATGAGGGCTTTTTCTTTCTCGTTTTCCGGCGTACCTGGGAGTGTATTATAGAACTGAATGCTGCTAGGCCTGGATTTGGATTTCTTTTCCTGCCCTGAGTTGGTCTCCTGACACGTTGCCCATTAAGCTGAAGCTTAGGGCAAACGTACCCACAATTAACCAAGTCTTCTTAAATTTCAATAACATTCACGCTCCTTATAACAAGTTTTGAGGATTTCCCTCACATATATAGACACTCAAAAAGGAAAATAGTTACTTTTTACATCCATCATTTTGTAATATAGTCCAAAAAAATACAGAAAACCACCTATATGGACGACACACCATAGAAACAAATTCCACATACTAAGTACGAAAACCCATCTCTAAAGGTATACAAAAAAGGATCGTTAACATTTCTGCAACGATCCCTATTGTCATCCGTTAGTTGTAAACCGCAGTTGATCACGTTGATTCTTTGAGCATTAAGCTAACGTTTCCCGTTAGCGTAATGTTCTGTACTTCTACCTATGATACGGATCACCGTAATGAATCAAAACATAAAGTATCTTTTGATCACAAGATATACATATCAATATAAACAAAATCCCACTCCATGACCGAGTTGGATTTTGAATAGAACTTCTCTTTTGTGGAACTATCGTTCCGCTAAATCAAGGGAGAGTAGTATTTCTAACATACTTCATTCCAACTCTAAAATTGATTCGCCACTAATTATCGTACCATTATTCTTACCCTCACAGATTTCTTTCATCGAACCTGGTTTATCGAAGTTAAACACATGCATTGGCAAATTGTAGTCTCTTGCCAAAATGAAAGCTGATTGGTCCATTACCTTTAAGTTGTGTTCTAAAACGTCGTTGTAATGAAGCGAACGAAATTTCTTTGCATTTTTATCAAATTTAGGGTCTGCACTAAGAACACCATCAACACCTTGCTTTGCAACTAATAAAGCGTCACAATTAACCTCGATGGCTCTTTGTACTGAAGGATAGTCTGTTGTAACGTAAGGTTGACCGTTCCCTCCTGCAAAAATTACAATATAGCCTTTTTCTAGATGGTGAATTGCTTTTAGACGGATGTATGGTTCTGCAACTGAAGTAATAGGTATAGCGGTCATTACCCGTACTTCCTTTTTGGTCTTGGCTTTAAGTACTCCACGAAGCATTAAACTATTTACTACAGTCGCAAGTGTTCCAATGTTGTCA
Organism: Paenibacillus hebaui; assembly: GCF_051934385.1. Classification (NCBI taxonomy): domain Bacteria; kingdom Bacillati; phylum Bacillota; class Bacilli; order Caryophanales; family Paenibacillaceae; genus Paenibacillus; species Paenibacillus hebaui. Next base: position 5,716,988 of record NZ_CP196836.1, read on the forward strand.
GCTTCTGCCCTTTCTATCCCCCAGCTTTCCGCCATATTACCTCGAAAAATATTACCCCCACCAATAACTAATGATACTTCAACTCCTAAGTTTACTATTGACATAATTTCATCAGCGATATGGTCCAATCTTTCCGGCTCAAAACCAAATTCAGAGTTTCCGGCGACTGCTCCGCCACTTAGCTTGACGAGAACTCTTTTATACCTTGACAATTATTACACCCCCATAAAATAAAAACACTAAAGCAATAAATGCTTTAGTGTCCTAATGGAATGGAAATATGAAATTACACAAGCCGACTGAATATAAGTCTTACGATTCCACCTCATACCCCCACCCCTTCCATGTTTTTCCGTTAAGTAATTTTACATTACGTGAGGCTAAATTGCAATTACCGTCAATATTAAATCTGCAAGCAATTTCAATAAGTTATAGAATGATTTACGATGAGCCGTATCAAAGAGCTACCTTGCCACTATACTGCCCGTTAGCTTAATGAGGAACTCATCATCCTAATATAATTTTCCTGTTCTCTACTTTCTGTAAAGGTATGGATTTATAAACAGCTTCGAGAAAACCAGCTAGAGAAGCTAGTACATCTTGGAATGCAACCTGTTCTTTGATCTCTTAAGCGACGCATGAAAGCTAGCCATTGTTTTGACCGACCTTCGTCATTAGCGAAATCTCGCTGAAACAGAGGATGCTCCTTTTCTAATGCTGTGCCACGGCGTTGGAAGGTTTCGAACACTGCCTCGTAAAGAATACGACCATCAAAATCATTTGTCGTTAACATCTATAAAATCTTTCGTTCGAGTAAAACCATGATTTTGTCTCAAAACTCTTATTGCCATCATTACAATTTGCTCGTTCATACGTGTCCCACCACTCATTTATGTTCAGGTATTTCGTATTCCTTAAGGTATACAAGTAGTCTCTGTGATAACCCCTGCACCCCTGCACTTACACACAAATGCAGAACAAAACATAATTATTTTGAGGTTGGAGGGAACAACAATTTATAGATCGATTAGTTACTTAACAAACAACAAAAAAGTCTTTCCCCATTCTTCATGATGAAGAATAGAAAAAGACTTTCATGCTGCTTCATTTCAACTGTGTAGTATCGCGTCAGATCTTCAGTTCTCCGAGCTTAATCAGCTCTACAACTGCCTGCGAACGACCCTTAACATTGAGTTTCTGCATCACATTCGAAATATGGTTTGAAACACACAAAAAACTATAGCCTACCCAATACGGAATGGATCTCAACATTGTTTGCTTTATCAACAGTGATATTTGAAACTAACTTTCGCAGAATCAGGTTTACTTGGTCTACTTCAGTAAATTGACTCAGATTCGATAATTCATCAAGCGAAATGTTTATTTCCTTAAATTGCTCATTGTCATTCAAAGCTCGTTCTAAATCAGTTTTCATCTTGAATAACTGTTCTTGTTTCTGTTTGATCTCTTGTTCATACTGTTCCTTCTCAAACTCATATTGCTCATCATCAATCTCATCGTTTAACATTTGCTTTCGGATTTCAAAAAGCAATTTACGTGCATTCTGTATCTGCTTTTCTAATTTAACAACTAACTTTCCGGTGTCTTCCCTTGCTTTTTTGGTGATAGTTATCGCTTTCCCTGATTTAATCTTAGCTTTCAGTTTCTCGTTCAAGCTTTCTATAAGAGCATCTTTAAAATCATCGTATGGAATCCTATTGTGATTGTCACATCCAGTTTCGCCTTGTCTTCTCCTCTTAGAACAAACTAAGTAACGATAATCGTTCTTCTTACCTTTGGATGTAACAATGTTTAATGATGATCCACAATGCTTACATTTGATTATTCCAGCAAATACATTAACCTTGTTTCTTACCCCTCCACGCTTACCTCCACCACGTTCTAAGCGTATATCCTGTGCTTTTCTAAATAATTCTTCACTAATAATGGCTTCATGAGTTTGCTTGCCACTATCTTCCCATAACTCCTTATCACGCTTTACCAGCTTTCTAGATTTATCCGATATGTTGTTGATATCGTTATAAACCTTTACAACTGTGAACTTATTAAATATGTTTTTACCTGTATATATCTCATTCGTTAATATCCGCTCTACAGACGTTACTCCCCATTTCCCTCCTCTGTAAGAGGGAATGTTCTCTTGATTAAGATATTTTGTTATAGCCTTCTCGCCCATTTTCTGGTTGACATACATATCAAAAATCAACTGTACAAGGCTTGCTCTATCGTTAGGTACAATTGTTTTCCTGTCATCAATGTTCACTTTGTCATAGCCAAGAGGAGCAATAGTGCCCAGATAATTCCCTTTCATACCAGATTGCCTGATTCCTCTTCGTGATGAGATGCTGATTTGCTCACTTAGTTTTTGGTTAACCGCTGAAAAAATCTGAAACTTAAACTCATCATGATCAACTTGCGAATCATAGTTCTCGTCCAATGAAATTACTCTCAAGCCTAGCTTATCTACGAGAATTCTTTTCAATCCAAGCGAGTCGTAAGTGTCACGAGAAAATCTAGATAAAGAAGAAAAGAGGATGGTCTTAAAGTAACCTCTACTTGCATCCCCAATTAGTGTCTGGATAGATGGTCTTCCAACAATGGATGTACCACTATCCCTGTCTACATATATGTACTCTTCGCAAACCTTTAAACTTAACTGTCTTGCTTTCTCTTCACAATCCATTCGTTGGTGTTCTGGACTGAACTTTTGGGATTCCTTCGTTGTGGATACCCTAACATATATTGCTGCATCCTCATATCTCATATGGCTTTCCCCTCAGTCTTTGGATTCAATTGTGATATTATAGTCTGTTGTAGGGAAATTTTTGATTGCTCTTTGTACTACAGTATCAATTAAAAATTGAATTGCTTCTTTTGCTTCTTTTTCGCTACGGTTATCATCTATAAAAATAAAGTTGAATGAGTTGGAAAGTTTCTGCTTATTCGTTTCCTTCATCCCTACACCACCCGTTTGACTTTCATACGGATAATGTATGCGAATGCTGCTTGGACGAATGACAGACAATGTTTTTGCTGTACTTTGGATATCTATTCACCTCCTTAACTCTTTATCCGAGGTGACAGTAGGTGTCACCTGATGACACTCCACGAGACTATCCAGAATCAATCCTAAGACCTGTTCCAGTTGAATCACTTGACTGCAAAAGAACCGTCCTTCCATCAGGTGTATTTGTAAATACCCCAGTGTCGTTATCTAGCTTAGGTAAACCCATTTCTTTCTTTGCATCTGTTATCGAATCATATCTTCTAAATGTCCCGAGAGCATTGGATTGATTGTTTCCTATCTCAAAGGCATAAACTGGTTTGTTTACCGCTCTCTGAGTATTCTCTCTGAAGGAAAGCAATTGAATGTTGTCAAGTCGATATCCAACATGTGGATCAGTTTTAATACGGTCTATGGTCGGACGATATGATTGCTGTTGATCATTCTCTAGAAAAATGTTGGTCTGCTCAATCCACTGTAACCACATATCTGGCTTATGTCTGATGATGTCCATTACCCCATTCAAAGGCACATCCCACTCACAGAATACTCCCTCGTATATACCCTGCGAATACCGACAACTGTGAATTCGTGATTCAAACGATTTAAAAAGGAGATATGCCGCATATTCATGCTCTTCCTCGATAATTTCATTCTCAATTAGACTCTGCACACATAAAATTCCTCTTGCTAAATATGTATTGTCACCACCGTACTTTCTAGTCCACTCCTTAATCTCTGATGGAGGAATGATACGTGGTCTCCCCTTCTTCTTATCTGCCACTAATTTCAACAACCTTTCTATACATATATTATTTTATCGTTTATAACTTTAAAATAGAAGTCGGACATCCTTTGCCCGACCTCTCTAACTGTATAATTGCTACTTGCTAACTTCCTTGTAATATTTCAGATGAAGATGCGGGTTATAGAACATCTCGGTGTTGTTTGTATATGTATTGTCAATCACATAGAGTTCCCCCACTGTAAATATTGAACCGTTATCAACTAAAACTTCATATAACTTCCCAACTGTAAAATCACTCGTCTCACCGTTCACCAATTCAATAAAATCTGCTTCATTGATGTCTGCAACTTCTCTCAACTCAGGCCGCATTTTGCTTTCCTCCGTGTTTTTATATATTTGATAGACACAATTGACGGGAAATTAAATCAAATCAATCGCATCACCACCCTCATTGTAGCGTCAATGGTGTCTAAATATATGAAACACTTAGTAAATCGTATGTAAACTAATCCCATGCACTGATATAGCCCATCTGTATCTGTCCAGCTCGATCCAGTTGAGGTATGTAGGTCGAGGGAACTTCACCAATCCTCCACAATAGCTGATCCTTTTCAATCGTAGTCATAGTCTCGAAGAGAACTATACTATCGTCTCGTAAACCACATTCGGTAGCATCTAGATTTACATGTGTAGGCATGTCCTTTTTCCGCGCTTTAGTTATTGTCGCCACTTGTATTGTTGGGCTGTATTTGTTGCCGACATCATTCTGTACGATCAAAACAGGTCGCTTCCCTCTCTGAACGCTTCCACTGCTAGAATTACACAATTGTGCGAACCACAGCTCGTAACGTCTATATTCAGTCTTTTGAGCAGTCAACATTTCGTTTCACTCCATTTGTCGTTTTCTTTATAGTTGTTATTATATATCCTATAATTTAAAATTACAAGTATTATCTTTACATAATTGAGGATAAAAAAATAGGATCAGGCTTATTTGCCCAATCCTTTGGTTATAATAAATTTTGTAAAAAAAACCTATTTATAAGGCTTTTTAGTAGCAAATTTCTATGTAAATTTGGTATTTCATAAAGAATGGATCAGGCTTAGTTAGCCCAATTCTTTGTGTTTGTTACTACATATGTAATGCTTTAGCTAACATCTCCATAATCTTTATGTATTCCGTAGGAGTAGCTGTTTGAGGTATTTTAAACTCTAGTTGGTTACGACTCATAGTATACAGTTTGTTTTTTCTCACGCTAGTTTTGACTTTTAGATTAACCTGAACATCGTAAGGGGGTCTAGGAGGAGTCTTAGTACAACTACAAACAACAACATCTTCCCTATCTTGATCCCCTACGATGAACACAGGAGCTTGTCTGTCTGGTTGACCTATTGCACTATACGTAGCAAAGATAAAATCCCCGTGTTTTGCAGACTTCCTCATTTGATTAAGCCTATTTCTCATTGAAGAGTTTTCTGAGTTCATCCTCATACCAACCTTTGAAATAATCTTGATCATCTTGCATATCATAAGCATCGTTCTCAGTTATACTAACTGGCTGAATTGTGTTTAAATCAAGAGCTTTCCGCATTTCGCTAACAGTAGCACCTTCGTCATTCTGCTTAACCTTAGACGCTAAAATGTTATTAGGTAAAGACACTTTTCTTCGTAATGTTAAGTTCATATCCTCGTCCTCCTGACACATATTACACACTCCTTCACACAGTTATTTAGTAAAAGTATGCCCCAATATCTAGAATATACCCACTTTTACCAACATAACAGCGGAAGTTCTTAACTTGCTAAAGCTGAATAAAGTACTAGCTTTCATTTGGTTATAACTTTTTGTCGGTATATTCAAATAAAAGAGAAAATGTCCGATAATGATGTTATTGATATTTCCAAAATGGAAAGGAGGTAGACATGAGATCTGTTTATAAGATGATTATTGTTGTAGTCATATTGACACTATTAAATTTATCATTGGTACTTTTTTCAGATATTAGCATACCAGTTGAACACAAAGGAAACTTTTATACAACTGAAAAGGCTAGTTTTGGTATGATGTTTTGTCTATGCACAATGTTTATTCTTGGAGCAATTGTTGGTATAGCCGCAGTGAGTGAAAAGATATTAGTTGATGCCTCTGCATTATATGCTTCCTCTGCATGGCTATATATGTTGGCTGTGCAATATTGCAGAATAATTTATCACAAAGGATTACTCGATGGATTGACATTTAGTATTGTTAAGTGGACTGTAATATTTGTGGTGATACATATAGTCTCCATTGTCTTCTTAGTCAAAATAGATAAGAGAAGAAGAGATCGAGAAGAAGAGAAACGATGGAAAGGAAGTATTGAAAAAGTTGGCAGCCAGTACGTATACACGTTTGGAGATGGAAGCAAGGTTACTGTAACACAGGAAGACATGTATTCGGATAAGATGAAAGATGAGTAGTTTTTTATTGATTGATCATGAGTGTCGTTGCTAATTTACAAGTTTTACACTCATGATCAATCAATATATTTTCTAAATAGTTGTGAGTTGTTTAGAAAATTCCTTTTTCAACTTCTCAATAATATACACTTGTCCTTTTGGAGTAACTTTAATAGTCGTATTGAACTTTACTCCATATGGTGTGTTCGCTGATCTTTCTTCTACTACAAACAAGTTCAGGTTCATTGCATATTGAGATGGCTCACGTTGACTACTTAAAATCAATTTCCAATCGCGGAGCTTTTGATAAAGTTTCTTTTCTCCAACATTAATACCTTCGTCTTGGATAATTTTACTCAATTCTCTAACAAGAATGTTGTCGTTTGATTTTAAAACCGTTTCTGCAAATGTAACGAGCGGTCTGTTTTCTTCAATTCTTTGCTCAAGCAGTTTCTTCTCTTTCATTTGAGTGAAATAGGCAATAGCCCGATCTTCTTCAGACAAAATCAAATACTGGCTTGCAGGATTGTGTACAAATACTTCAGCGAGAACATCTTTGGCTTTGAGTTGATATTCAATTAATTTTCCAACCACTTCGGGATTATTCTCCTTCATGTTTGGAGTAATATTAATCTTAGCAAGCCACAAAGGAAGAAAATCAACATCTAGGGCTAGTATGTCCTGACTTCCACCACCTGTAGGGAGGACGAAATTTCGTCCTCCTTTTTTGAGGACAATATCTTCATTGATTTTTTTGCGCTCACTCTTTGTCTGCCCTTCTGATAGCCCAATTCCCTCACATATCCAACGAAAATTTCATTTTTGTTGTTTCAGTTGATATCAAAAACTAACTAATCATAGACTAGACTTTTTATCGACTATTCTTATAATGAAATATCTGGAAATAAAAATGCTACCATAGTAGAATTAAACGTAAGTACTTTATGTGCATAAAATACAATGAGAGAAGTGATAAAATGAGCAAATTGAAGAAAATAGGCTATGTAAGTTTGGGTGTTTTACTTGGTGCATCTTTGACTGTATCAGTTCCAGCAATAGCAGCTACAGCGAAGACTATTCAAGCAAAGATCAATAGTTCTGTATCTGTTGTTGTAGACGGTAAAAAGATGAGTACACAACCGATCAATTATCAAAACTTAAACTATTTACCTGTTGGTGAAATTGGTAGAGCATTGGACGCTGATGTGAGTTTTGATAAGAGTAAGAATGTGATTAGTATTGAAAGTAAAAAAAGTGCGACAGTTGATAGTGGGAATACAGGTAATACTGGCAATGGTAATACAACAACACCTGTAACAGAGACATCAGCACAATCAACCATTCCAACTGTTAAAGCTGGTGAGTCCATTACTGCTAAAGGTGTAACCGTTAGCATTGATAAGATTGAGTATGTAACTGATGAAGAAGAGATTGATGGAATCTTTCTACCAAAAGGCTTCAAAGCATATATTACTTTAACCAACAATTCAGATGATCTAATTAGATTGGGTAGTACTTATTATTACGATACTGGAAAACTACTTCAGAACAAAAACATAAACTCGCTTGGTAACATTGTATTCGTTGAAGTTGATGGTAAGGAATATTTGGGATCAACGATTTCTAAAGGACAAACAGCTAGAGGATTCATTTACTCACAATTCAATCAAGATGTAAATATAAAAACTATCAAATATGCACCTTCTGTTGCTGGCTACACAAGTCACGAATACATTGGTGAATGGACATTTGAATAATTGAGGTTATTGAGACCGTATCATTTAAGATACAGTCTCTTTTTGTTATGCTCCTACAAAAGTCTTCATATATAGGCTTGCATTGATTCGACCCAATTGCTGAGATGACAATTCTATAGTATGCCATCCCGGTGTTTGAATCCATGGTGTCACGTCAACGTTATTCTCAGTTGAAGAGTACACACCACCTCTGGTGATTCCATCAATGATTATCCGTACTCCTGTTGCCATTGTTCCCTCAAAGATTCCATATTCAATTGGATGTGAATGTGGTGGGACATCAATTCTATGTCTATGTGAAGGCATATCTATATTGTGGGCATGTTTAGGAACAGTGAATTCATGATTATGAGGTTGTAATGATACAAAATGTTGATGATTTCCAGAAGACTTCCATGTTCTTGTTATGCCATTAACATCTTTAAATTGTAGATTATCAGGCCATCCATGGTTATGACCACCCTGACCAATGTAGACTCCTTCAGTTTGAGTTGTACCAGAAACATTCTGTGGTTCTGTAGTAGTTGAATTAAAACTCTTCTCCTCAGTCGTTGTCAACAGAATCCGCTCGGACTCTGTAGTATACAAATCGATATTTGCACTAGCAGCACCCTTGCTGTACGCTCTGAACCGCTCTAATGAAAAGTTCAATTGGAAATCACGGAACTGAATCGTTTTTGGTGAGAGATGGAATTTAAGTTTCAATGTATGTGTGCTGTCTACGTTGTCTGCAATTTGGATTGTGTCAGTTTGAACGATCCCGTTCTCATCAACAACGACTGTTCCATTTGATCCGAACAATCGGAAGCCAAAAGTCTTATCTTTATACTCACCGAACTGTGCACGTAGCTGACCTTTGTCATCCTTGATGCTGATAAGGCTTCCCTCAATAGTCAAATTACCTTTGTCATCTGAAATCATCAGCTTATTCCCCAAAATATAATGACCCAACATACTTTCATAGTCGGATAACTTCCGAAGTTGTTTCTTATCCTCAATGTTAAATGAACTTTCGTGAAAAATACCATTATCTTTATCAATTCCTACCACTGAAACTTTTCCCCCTACCGCTTCACATGTAATGTGATCGTATATTTTTTTGAACGTCTCTTTTTCCTTATACTTTCCTCTAATCTGTTTCCATAATGCCGTTGCCTTAACTCCGAATACTCCTGCTGTTGCATATGTATATCCTTTTTTATTCTCAATCAGATATTCATAAGGATTATAGTAAGAAGACTGGTTAAGACTATACAGTTTTAATTGACTGTTTCCTTTTGTATCCCTGCTCATTGCAACCATAGTGCAATCAAAATAATCTTTTTCAGGAAAGATGGTGCTAGGGAAATGCTCTTTAAAGAGCATCTCCATTTCCCGTATAACTGTCTGTAAATTATTAATGCTGTGGTCATCTGAGTCTAGATAGGTGTTGATTACATGATCACAGAACACAGCATGTCCTGATACAAAAATCACCTTATCATTATCTACCTTGTATAATTTAACAGCATCGTCATCAATCCAATAATAATCTTCGCCAATCTTGTTACTCTTTCTTGAATCTGCCGCTATGAACACTTTTTGTTCATTCATTAGAATAGAACAATGACTCATGTTATCATCCTCTCTATTCTAATTACTCGAAGCTAATTTCTACTGCTTTCATTTCAAGCATGTCATAGACTTTTCCACCATGTTCAAGAGTTCCCCCATCAGTCTTTCTTTCGATAATCTCCTTAAAGAAATCCTCGTTCCCGAATACTGCATCCACTGGATACTTGATGTTTTCTCCCTCAAATTTAAATGTTACAAAAGCTCGTTCAATTGTTTGATTAGTCATGTTTTATAATCTCCATTCGTTTTATATTATTTTATTATATATGCTTATATGTAACTCTTTTCCTTACTTGAAGCTATATATTGAACTCATTCCCTACTCTTCTTCATCCCTGTTACCCTTGCTAATTCTCCTTGGATCACTTTTTAGCCAAGCCTAGCCAACTCATTAACTTGTACCACGCATATCTAACCTTCCACGTATCTCATCCCTCCCGTTCCACTGTATTTAAGGCTCCAAGGGTTTATCTTGGAATTCGTTAACCTTGTATACTCAGTATATTTCATAGCTTCACAATCGTCAAGTATTATCTTTACATCATTGAAAAGTTATTTTCTCTTCTACTATAGTGACATCTCCATTTCGATTCTCTTCCTCATTTCATTGATTAATTGATAGGAACTTGGAACACAACTCCCCATGGAGGTATAAAGTGACCCCAAACAATGGAAGGCTGATTCCTCCTATAGATTTATTGTGATTTAGAGCAACATCAACTATCTCCATTTTGTCATTCCCAATTTCGGAAGTGCAAAAGTTGTTCTGCTGCTCTAACACCCAATACACCAGATGAAACAAGTGATTGTATTTCAGGAATCAAGTCATTAAGTTTAATAAGGCGTTGAGTGGTACGTTCGGACTTTTCACCAATCGCTTCTGCTACGTCTTTCATCGACTTCATACCATCAGTTTTAAATCGTTTATTTCCACCATTCGTTATTCCCCAGTACTCTTTCAGAAACGCCGCTTGTCTCCCTTTTTTAATTGGATCTAATTCTGCTTCCCCTCTGCGCTCTGTGTTCTCAGCAATTAGAAGGTACTCTGCTTGCCACTCGCCTACGTCCTGCTTAATAAGGGGGTGATGAATTGTCACCTCCTTTGACTTCGCCAGTTTTGCGATACTCTCCATTAGTAAAGGGGACGAAATTTCGTTCTCCCTACAAACACGTATGGTTACCAATCAATATTACTTACAAATTCAACTTGCCATATCAAAATCCATGTGATAACATCCATTTATAAGTATTATTTTATCATAATAAAATTCACACTCATCCCTTTCGAATGTCCCAACCACCACTACCATTATAAGGAGGAACGCATATGATTCAGAGTTGATTGATTGTTCGATTAACAAAAAAACATAGAGGAGTGTATATTATCAAATTACTGATTGACCAAACGAAGTTTAGTTGTAAGCCAAGTTTCAAAGAGATCGGGAGCATTAATAACCGACTACTACAGAATCCGGTTGATGTTGAACCCTCACAATTAGCAAATGAGATTATAGAAGGCAAGTCATTCGTTCCAGCATACATAACGACAAAAGCAAATGGATTACTATCACGTACCAAGGATTGTTGGACTTCTCAGCAAGTTATCTGTATGGATTTCGATAATGGATATTATGATCGAACACTTAAACAAAAGGTTAAGGATATATCTATCACATGGGAAGATGCACAGGAAGAGTTTAAAAGGTCTGCCATGTTTATGTACAAAACGTTTAGTCACACAGAGGATTGGCCTAAGTTTAGAGTAGTTTTCGCATTCAATGAGCCAATTACAGACATTAACTTGTTGAATGCTCATACTGATCAATTATTTGAAAAGTATCCGTATGCTGATGAATCTACATTCCAAGCTGAAAGACTATTCTTTGGTGGAACTGACCTTTATGTATTCGATTATGAAAATAGGCTTCAGACTGACCATGACATAGTTACAGAGGGGGGATATTATAGCCCCAATTACTATAGTAATAATATAGATATAATTGGTGTCACAGTATCCCCCCTTACAACATCAGATACAGTAAATAAGTACATAAGCAATATAGATATGATTCAGAATATAAATGTAAATATAATAGAAAGAATGAAAACTACATACAAGCCTATAACTGTATCATCACGTAAGGAGGTATATGATTATCTAAAGAAAATTAATCTACATGAGTATATAGGAATAGCAAGTAAACAGTTCCATGACATATTCCACAATGAGTCATCACCATCAGCAAATATATATCAAGATCCCAATACAGGTTACTGGTGGTATAAGTGTTGGAGTAGTAGTCATCCATTTACAGGTACTATCATTGAAGTAACAGAAAGATTGACTAAACTAAACAAGCCCAAATCACTCCGATACCTGATGGAATGCTTTAACATCACAATCCAAAAGTCAGAATGGCAAGTTGAAATGGAGAACTTGATTCAGCAGAATCTAGAGTTACTGAGCGATGAGGAATTCATAAAAGAAGCATATCCCCATTTGAATTCATTACTTCGAACGCCACTATACTATTCAGTGTTAAGAGAGATTCACCTTATTGCTCTAGAGAATATTTCTACACTGATTCATATCAAAGATTCAGAAGAAGCTGTCTTTTTTGCATCAGTTAGTTACATTATGAAGCGCTTGGATAGATGGTGTGATTTTGATCGGTTCAAGAACAGCAAGGAACGCCGAATCAAAACTATCTTGTCATTGTTGGTTTACTTACAGTTACTAAATCGAATCGACATAGAACGATTGCCATTTGAATATGTAAATAGAGCCAAATTAGAAGCACAGAAAAAGCATTATCAGAACATGATCACGTTTTGGACAGTTCCATCTATGGCAGCTACACATATGAATGAGGTTGAACTTCTAGCCAAGCAATTTAAAGACCTGGGTATGACGGTAGGAAACTTTGATCGACAGATGGTTTTAAAAACGTTGGGAGAAGAAGAAGCAAACCGAATATTCCCCATGAGGAAGAATGAACAATTATCTAAATTAAATGAGCACGTATGCGAACAATTAGAAAAAACTTGCCTGAAATACATAACAGAGTACGGATGGGTAACTGAACATAGAATCATAGAAAATACATACTTAGAAATTGAAGATGTTGAAGCAGAAATGAGAAAGCGTGATACACGAATTAAGGATTCCATTGTTACAGAAGAAGACAAATCAAAATGGTTGTATGAATTAAAACGTAGACAACTTAAGAAAATTATTGGCGGACTGATCCTTACTCATGGTTTAAGTAAACAGAAACTCAATAACAAGTTAATGGAAGAAAGAGATATCCCCCTACATTACAATGAGAATGGCAATCCAAGTTATCCAGTTGTTTATTTTACAATAAAATAGACGATAAAAATCCCCCAACCATTAGCGGAAGGGGGATATAATTCAGCAAAATTGTACAATAATCTTCTCAGCTAGTTTTCTAAGTATCTCAATCCAATATCTATCTTTAGATTCCGGATGGAATATCTCAATAGTTGGTACGTTGATTTTAAATTTTGTATCAAATTTGCTGTGAACTATACTGTTTCTATATTCATAAAGTTTTTTTGAGAAAGTTGGAACATCAATGCTGTCAACAAGCCCCTTTTGTTTGGCATAGCCAATCAGATGTTCAATATCCTCAATGTTAATAAGAAGATTTTTTAACAGTTCCGATTCCTCTTTCCTATATAGAGCACTCATTTCGATAATGAACGTATCTAAATTATCAGCATTATTATAGCTTTCAATTGACTTTTTAATTTCGAGTTGGCAGCGTCAAGATTTTTGTGTAAATGAAATAACCTTTTCTTATGTAGGGTGATGTTACTCTTTTGTGGTGAACATGGCTAGCAGTTCTGCTCGTGCTTGATCGAAGCCAATATGACAACGGGTAGCAAAACGTTGGTTATAGCTTTCAAACTGGGAAACCAGGAATTTTTCTAATGCCTCTTCATGAGGGAATTGTTCTTTCCGATTCGTGTATTTCTTGATTTGCTTGTTAAACGATTCGATCAGATTCGTCGAATACAGGCTTCTCCAGATGGGTTTGGGAAAGCTGTAAAACGTGAAAATATAGGGATTCTCTCTCAACGATTGAACCACTTTGGGATAGGTGGCTTTCCATTTGTCACAGAAGGTAGTCAGAGCAGCCTTACCTGCTTCTTCATCCTCAGCACGATACACGGACTTGAAATCTTCACAGATCTCTGCTCGATCCGTCACCCGAACTTTGTGGGCGATGTTACGAGATAAATGAACGCAACAGGTTTGGTACTTCGCTTGGGGATATACCTCTTGGATTGCATTCACAATCCCGGTCAGTCCGTCAGAGATAAACAGAAGGATTTGTTCGGTGCCACGCTGTTTGACGTCCTGAAGTAGTTCTTTCCAGATATAAGCGGATTCGGTCGGTGCAATCGCGTACGTAAGTACCTCTTTGGAGCCATCCTCACGAATGCCTACGGCAATATAGACCGCTTCCTTGGCTACCGTTTCACGCTTCACAGGGATGTACGTCGCATCAATATAGACGCAGACATAACGCTTCTCCAGCGGTCGTTTCATAAATGCATCGACATGCTGGGTCATGACTTTGGTCATGTTGGAAACCGTTTGAGGCGTGTAGTGATGGCCATACATTTTCTCGATGAGGTCAGCGATTTCCGTCATGGTGACCCCCTTTTGAAACAGGTGAATGACAAAGGATTCCAGGGTGTCATTGGAACGTTTATACGGCGCTACCGTCTGCTGTTTGAACACTCCATTCCGATCCCGAGGCATACTAAGCTGCAAGTCGCCATACTCGGTATGAAGCGTACGAGTGTACGATCCGTTACGAGAGTTGCCTGAATTCACGCCAGCACGGTCGTATTTTTCATAATCCAGAAACGCTGTAAGCTCCGTTTCGAGCAAGTGGTTCATGGCAGACTCTAAATGATTGCGAAATACTTCTGTAATATCTTGTTTGGTGACTAGAGCTTGAACTAAATCTGTTGTAAAATGATTCATAGGGAAGACCTCTCTCTGAATTGTTGTGTGGTAACTCAATTCTACTAGAAAAGGTCTTCCTTTTTCTATTTACACAATATATTTTACGCTCTCTTCGAGTTTCTTATTAATTATAAAGAAGTACTCAAGAACTCTATAATATAGGATAGGATCTTCAAGTTTCTTTGCCTTATTGTATAGAGAAAGTGGTTCTGAATATTTCACTGGAGTATACAAAAATTTATCAAATTCTCTACTATCTAATTTATCCTCAGGATCATTCCATTTAGCATCCTCACCATGGGGTGTATAAGGAATAATTGTAGGGTAATCAGCGATAAACTCATATTCAGGAGCATGATATTTAGCAATTAAAAATAAGATTTGTTGAAGTGTTTTTTCCTGATCTGCGAATTTACAGCCTCTCAACTTGACTGTTTTATGACTCTCCCATTGATCACCAAATCCCTTATCTTTAGCAAACGAATTAAAAATCAGCCTGTATAAAGAACTTGGTTCAGACACTTCAACAATAATATCTCCTATCATATAATGCTCAACAAAACTGGAGTCAAAATAAAATAATGAATCATAGGTTAAGAGAAATTCTGAATAATCTTGTTTTTTATCATGAAAACCACAATTTCTGTATAGAGTAAGAGCGTTGTTCTCACGTTCAATAATTTCTTTTTTAAAGGAAATAAGTACTCTTCCAATTGATGAATACATATTATGACCTGAAATAATGTTAGAATAATCCACTGCTACTGTAACTTTAGTTTCTCCATGTTCAAACACAAATTTAGATTCATCTAGCCGATGAACGTTAAAGTCTGTTAAAAAATTTGGAATTAACCTTTCAAACTCCTCACTCAATTCAGTTAGCAATCTTTCATCAATCATAGAAGTCCCCTCATTCATCGTCCACATCATGAATCCTCGTAATCTCACTCAATTCCTTAATATCCAATACATTAGTCTTAGCAGAAAATGACCATCCGGTGTTGTTTCTCCACCTTCCCAAATTACTTCATAATAAAAATCCAGTAATAATGTGCCAGTATAGAGATCCTACCAAATATCTGATCCATTTCATACTCCCATATACAAATCCCCACACTCTTGTTGTAGGTGTGATCCCACATAAAGGATTCCATTAACATATACCCATATCAAGTTTTCCTAATGATTTCCTTAAAGATAATAACTATATAGTATAGTATAGCTTTTCCTACTGTAATGTAAAAAACGCTCCAGTATTTTCAAGTGGATGGCTAATCACTTTTTCAGATATAGTAGTCATCTACTATGCTTCTTCTTTCATGATTCAGCAATTCCCAGGGATAACCCACAGTTTATGTTTGGATAGAATCCAACTCATGGTACACAGCTTATGTACGTCATCAAAGCAAGTTGTAATTGATCTTAATTAAGGTGGTCATTATGAAATATAAGAAAAGAGAAGAATATAAGATTATTTCTCGTTACCCAAACGAAAACGATGCAGTCGCAGTAGAAATTATGGAAGCGCAGATTCTAAATTGGATGGAGTTTATTCTTTTGAATTATTCCTTTGAGAACAAACTAGAAAACAAACAAAATTCGGAGGATCGATTAAAATGATTGTCCTAAAAGACATGCAAAAACTAAATACAGCTCAAATTACAGCCTTGATCGGTAAGATCAGGGCTATTGTTTATACTCGTGTATCATCTGACATTCAAATTGATAACTATTCACTAAAATCACAGATTGAGATATGTGTAAGTGAAGCGAAAGCGAAGTTTGATATTAATGAAGAAGAGATTATTGTGTTAAGAGAGGAAGCGGAGTCAGGAGATAATCCTAACCGTCCGATGTTGAACTATATTCTGTTCCTACTTGAAAAGGGATTGGGTAATAAAGTAATATTCTTGCATCCTGACAGATTGAGTAGACACCTTCACTTACAACAACAGATTACACATAAGATTTGGGAATTGGGGTGTGAACTTCATTTTGTAGAGTTTGATTTACAAAAAGACAACGCTGAGTCGATGTTGAACTACAACATTCAAGGATCTATTGCTCAATATAACAAAGCCAAGATTCTAGCCAATACAAAACGTGGTAGAAATACAATGGTCTCAAACAATAAAATACCGGGAATGAATAGAATATATGGATACACATACGATAAAGAATTGAATACGCTCGTTGAGAATGAGTTTGAAAAAGAAAGATATCAGACTATGGTAGATATGATATTGGAAGGTTCCACCTGTTCTGAAGTTGCAGCCTATTTAGCTAAAAAGAAGTATCCTGCGCCCAAGGGAGACAAGTGGTATCAAGCAACAATCAGTCGAATACTTAGAAATGAATCCTATATGGGAACCTTCTATTATGGTAAAACTGAAGTTGTTCAATCCAACGGCAAGAAAACTCAAGTACCTAAGCCTAGAGATCAATGGCAGAAGATAACCATACCAAGTTATATCGATGAAGTTACTTTTGTTCGTGTTCAAAAGTGTCTAGATGGTAATATTAAGAATGGTGGTCGTCCTTCAGAGGATTATCTATTGAGAGGAATTACACGATGTGGAAGATGTGGAGCGGCTGTTTCGTCGGGTATTACAACCAAGACACAAAGCGGCATATTGAAATATTACGTTTGCACCAGAAAAACTAGAAAATATTACGATGTTGGAACAGGAGAAGCTAATAAGATTTGCTTGGGAGAGAATTGGCGAGTTGATGTGGTAGACTCCTTAGTTTGGAACGAGGTGTTGAAACTTATAGACAATCCTAAAACATTAATCGATAAAATACTTGAGAGAACATCTGATGTATCTAAAGTTAGAGATATGGAAAGAAACAGGGATGATATTATTAAAATGATTAAAGACAAGGAGTCTTCTAAGGCAAGATACATCGATCTTTACGCTGAAGGAATCATTAAATCAAAAGAAGAACTCTCTGATAAGCTAAATCCAGTAGATGAACAAATCAACGAATTAACTATTAAATTATCTGCCATAAGCGAAAATTTAGATCTGAACAGTGGACAAAATAATAATATATCATTAAAGATGGCATTGCTTAAAAAATATCAAAATATCATTAATAACGAATTACAAATTAAAGACATCAGGAAAATCGTGGGCTTCCTTGTCGATAAAGTAGTCTTACATGACGATAAACGCATCGAGATACTTTATAAATTCACCGCTGAAAGTAAATTAGTTAGAAATGATCCCTACGTCTCTGATTCAGTCAACTTAAATAAGCTTAAGTGGGTAGTTGAATCCCCTCCTGCTAAATGGGAGAATATTGAACACCTTTACCCCCAAATGCTAAAAATGTATAACGAAGACTTACTCAGCTTTGAACAAATCGCTGAATCAACTGAAACAGATTGGTGGACTATTAAGCAAATGTTTAAGGCTAAGGGAGCCATCTTACTTACAACTAAAGAAAGAGGAGTAAAAAGACGTGCTCGTGACTTTGAGTGGATATATAAATTACACTATGAGGATGGACTAGCCTTCACTAAGATATATAAGGAACATGGCTTGAGTCCGACTTACTGTAAACAGGTGCTTGAAGAAAACATGAGCAAGTTAAAAAAATGAAAAGAACACCTTTCTTTAGCCCTCTTGAGAGAGATGGTTGTATTCCCCTCCTACATATGGAGGGTTATTTTGTGTAGATGGGATGGCAACATAGTGAACAAATTATCCAGAAGTATTCTAATCATGAATTTTTAACCTTCGTGTCGAGGTGGAAGTGCTAGGACACTATTTTCCGATTGTGACTCGAATTTGGATTTAAAATAGCCCCCACCTTATCTGATGATCAGCGTGGCGCGCCAGTATGCATCGTCACTTAATCCAACATTATGCTGTGGCTAGAAGTGCTGAAGCAATATCTGGGAAATACGAGCTAGTTTCAGGTGTAAATATACCCCCACATGCAACCTAATCCTAAACAAACATAAAGTTATATGCACATAAAGCCTAACCATAACGGTTGGGCTTATTTCTTTTGTACCTTCAAATTTTAAACATATACATTTAATGACAGTATATCATCTAACTAGTGTGATTTCTTTCCTAAGCAATATGAATGGATTTTAACTTCATATCTAACTTGTATCACTAATTACATATAAAAAATTATATATGGAAAATTTTTCTTCCATTCCCAAAGATAATAGTGTAATATTATTTCTTGTAAATAAGAAAATATTAGGAGGAAATACACTTTGAAAGAAATATTAAAGAAATTTCTAGCCTCACTCTCTGCTGTTGCCATTGTAAGCACATCTGTAATCACTAGTACATACGCAATGGAGGACGACAGAAGCGCTGTATTAGATAACAGCACTGAAATCAACATTGAATCACCAGTTGTTTATAATGATGAACTTTCACAACGAATCGACAGGGCTTATATTGAATATTATAAAGAACTAAAAGAACAAGAAGATCAAGTTACAACACAAAATGCAATTATAAGAAGATTAATTGAAGTAGTCTTCAAAAGACCAGGGGGCGCAACTAAAGTTCTTGCAACATCTAAAAACATTGGTGCCAATCTAACAAAACACGCTATGGAAGAAGCAGTGAAAGATGGAATAACATCTCTCATGGTAGATAATGTATTATCAGGAAAGTCATCTGGAATGTGGGCTATTGCACACTTTGATGATATTAGAAAAGGGAAAGGATTATCTCGTATTGCAGTTGATCCAAATAATAAAGTTGTAGTAATATTAGCGAGAGATTCAAATACAATCCTAACAATCTATAAAGATTCCGGTAGTTCAATCATAAATCGTCCTAACGATGATGTTTGGAAACCCTCGGATTGGAAATTCAATAAAAAGTAAAGTTGAACTTACTAGAGCATGAAAAAAGATATGAAAAAGATTTTCCTGCTCTAGTAAGCAATATAAATACAGTAAATCAAATTCATTTAAAAATATCATGACTCGGGGGCACAAATGGCTAAGTTATTTGAATGCGATGATAACAGTAATTACATTGAAATCTCATTTCTTTACACTATACCTGGTGAATATGAAGGTAGCGCCTTTAATCTTAAATACTTTAGAAATAATAAACTTATTAGGGAACAGCGGATCGGCTGGACAAACATGATTATAAAAGATTTCTTTGATCATTTATCCCGTTTCCCAAATGTTATGGACAGTGATTCCTTTGGACATTTTGAAAAACACTTTGAATTTCAATGGATTAAGGAATCGAATACCGGTAATTATATGCTAATTCTCAGTGATGTTGGCACTCTACATGCAATTAAAGTTACGAGCGATGCTCTTAATCAATTTGGTGAGCAGCTTAGCCTAGAGTTAGAAAACGCACCTACAAGATAAATGAAATATAATAGGGCACATTAATGTCCTATTATATAGTGCATATTACAAGAATCTTCATATACTAAAGTCCTGACATTAGTAAATTAATAACAAAACAATTATAACTCTAGGCTAATGTTTGTTCATATTCCTTTACTCTGCGATACCAACTGTTAGGCTTCATGCCTACCCTACGCATGGCTTCAACGGCTGTAATACCACCTTGTTTCCATTCCGTGTATGCTTGCTTAAACTCCTCGTTGATTGCTTGCTTTGGTCTCCCGAACACCACACCGTCATTCTTAGCTGCTGCTATTCCCTCTGCTTGTCTACCGTTAATCTTTTCACGTTCACGCTCAGCCATATAGGATAACAGCTCTAATACAATACTGCTTATAACCTTCTCCAATCCGTTCTTGTACTGTCGTGTATCCAAAAGTGGCATATCAAGAATTACAATGTGAGCACCTATGTTCTGGGTAATATCTTCCCATTCCTTTTTAATCTCCTGTGCATTCCTTCCAAGTCTGTCCAATTCTTTAACGAACAGAATGTCACCTTTACGAAGCACATTCTTCATGGCTTGATAATATGGTCTGTCAAAATTCTTTCCGCTCTGCTTATCTATAAAATAATCACGATCCATTATACCTAAGTCCTTCATTGCTTCTAACTGTCTCGCTTCATTCTGATCTTTAGATGAAACTCTTATGTATCCATATTTCCGAATCTCGCTCATACTGATCATCCTTTACTATGTCGTTAAGGATATTATACCAAATGTATTTCAAAATGTATATCAATACTTTTGAAATGTACCATATATATTTATTAACTATTTGAAATGTACCATAACTACTTTTGACACACAGTAAAGCAGTATTTCAAAAAGTATACTTTTAGCCATACATATAAGGGTGATATCCATTCTCTCTGATTCTTAACTACTTTATATAAATTTCGAATATTTTTTATACCACATGTTGCCAGCCACCATCTAACCCTTTTTTAAGCTTAATTTATACTTTGACTATTCTAATGTTTATCTCAAAAAATCTGTAACTTAAAAGACTTACAAGTTGTTTATATCTTAGTAGTTACCTAATTCAAATCGATTAATTCAGATAGATTCAAATTACCACAATATGAATATGCAGATGTATGTTTGCAGTTTGAATGAAGTGAAAGTTTCATATTAAAATGTAAAACTTTACCTTTTGATTCATTCCAAAATATTGTACAATGATTATTGTAAAAGATGTATGTTAAATACATATCATACAAAACATATAATTTTGGAGGGATTTAGATGAATAAAGCAATCAAACGTATTTTGGCAACTACAATTTCTGCTGCAAGTATCTTTGGTGTGGCATCTTCTGCATTTGCTGAAGAAGTATCCATACCCACAACACCACCAGTGTTGATCGAGCGACCTGGAAATGAAACAGGCGTTATTATTCCTTTCGCTTCTGAAAAGCCATGGTCCATAAATTTTGATGGAAGTAGAACAAGTGATTCAAAAACGCTTGTAATGTCAGATGATTTACCTTGGCTTAAATTGCAAATAAAAAATTCAGGAACAACAAAAATGATAGTTACTATCACACAATTCTCTCCTACGGGAAAAGTAATGGGAAGTCTTACTGTTGACCCTGGAAAGTCAGATAACCTATGGGGTCAGATGCCTTATGGAGCAACGTATTATGTTAACTTTACATCGACGGGCACTTTAAAAGGTGCAGCATCTACCCGAATTGCTTCTACGTATGAGGAATTAGGTCTTTAATATAGCATTTCCCAAAGGCACCCTAACCGGGCAATGTCATTAAGTTTAGTACAAAGACATGATTGGGAACAAAAATGGAAACCAGAACGGTATGGGAGTGGTCCCATGCCGTTTGTTTTTCCGGTTTATTAAAAAAATTGCACAGCAAATAAAGCATAAGGAATGCCCCTCTGTTCTAACCACTGTAATTGTCTTCTAAATAAGCCATACTCCTCGATTGTATAAAACAAATGGAGCACTCTTCAGTAATCAACAGCCACATTATGATTTAAACTATCCTACCCGTTAGTTGAATGAATTAACATGCAAAAAACCATTAGATATAGATCTAAACATCAATGTGAACATTTTCTTGTCCCTCGATATGTAAATCATAATTCCAATCGTTAACGATACAAATTGGCTACCTGAAGTGTAAGAAATCCAGTGTTTGTAAGGGTTTTTACCTTTACACCTCTCGAATACTACCCTATATCGTAAGTACAATCGTGGAGTGATCGAAAATAGCCCAAAAAGGTAGTCGTACCAACGGATTTATCCATATTGGTAAAATTTATAAATTTACGATTGAAATGCCAAAAAAGCTAGACGGGGCAAGGGATTTCAGCGTTTTACAAAAGTTGTATCGTATGAGTAACAGGATTATCTAAAATGATGACTTATTTACGCAACTTTTCACACTTATTTACGCATCTCATTTACTCATTATCATTGATATATCAACGTTTTCTCAGGGGTAGGAAAATTTTCCTTACCTCCATGACTGATTTACGATACACATTTTCACCATCATAATTATAGTCGAGTCGTGGAATTTGGTAACAATACTCGCGGAGTACAAGTATTCAGTGGTGGTCAGTTTGGGCACTACTCAATCATACTGTCTGCATAAAAAAGGCACCCCGAAGGATGCTTTATGTTAGCCGAAGCTAAAGTTAGAATTTTCTACTGATTTAACTGCTGATGAACGATAGAGCGTATTACTCTCCTCGTATTGTCCGATTGAGAAGCAATCAACTGAAAGGATGAATCCCATTATACCGATTTTCTCGTCAACTGTTACCAATCGAGAAGCTTCATAACCTTCCATTCCATCGATAGAATTTGAGAAAACTTGCCGAAGATAGTATTCTCTTTCTGGATTATCAGAGTAATTCTTATATCCATTTAGTACAGTGTCTTTCTCGATCATAATACTGGAACCATCTAAGAAAGTAATCTTAACCATATCTACTCACTCCTTTTATTATAAATCAATCCATTCACTCTTGACGCCAAACAATTCACGCCAATTCCTAATATTGTAGATTAACTGTTCCTTACTCAATTCTCCATTACCATATGCAAAGAACCATTCAGTAGCAGAATCTCTACAGAACATATCTTTATGATCGTATGCTGCTTCCTCACCAAGGATTTTAACCATTTCAACCGAATTATCCCTAGGCATCCCTACCGCATCTAAGACAATCTCCTCAAGATCTTCAATATATTTATCATATACACCCCAAGTCATCTCTAATGCATCCTCATATTTCTTCTCCTTCGTTCTCATATCCTGAATCATATCAATTAAGCTAGATAGTGTTGCTTCATTCATCTATATCACTCCTTATGTATGATGGGAATATTATACCACTAACAACAGTACAAGGAGACTATGATCTGTTCTGATGTGTCTTAGATAATTGCCTTGACTAAGCAAACCGAACCTCGGGATTCGATATACTGACTCAACAATGACAATCCATCATATTTACCGTTCGTTGAGTATCATATTATAAGGTAGCAAATTCTAATGTCGTGAATCCCGACTTTACAACCTATCCGAATTTCGTGCAGGTTGGATTGGTTGTCGTGAATCGCGACATCCGAAAATAGTGGACTTACGGAATATTTCCGATGGTTAGGCTGAAGGTTAGCACAAGGCCAACTTGGCCTACTGGTATCAACGTGGAGATACTCGATATGGTTTCACACAGCGTTATACGGTTGTACACAACGTACAACAACTTCAACACGATCATTGGTCGCCTTGCTCAGCTTACCGTCAAATTGACGGAGACTGAGTACCCCTCAAACTGGGGGTAATTGGGTTTTCCGCGATTTCGCGGATAAGTATTGTTCGTGTATTTACCTATTCACACGTCTTAATGATACATAATCCAATGTGCACAAAAATGTGCATATACAAAGTCCGACTCGAATCCGGTTTTCAGTGTAGTACAAAAATCCTATATTGAAAGTTCGCATAAAAAAAGAAGACAGCACCGATTTGTGCCATCCTCACATGTAGTATTCAGTTTTCACCATCATTCGTTTCTGTTGCCTAATCAATGTTAACTCTTCACGTATTTCCATCCTACGTTCAATTGTTATGTCTAACCTAGATCCTTCAGCAACTAAATGAATATACCTTGACTCAAGTGTTGTAAGCTTGGGTCTACGTTGTTTCTTTGGCTTAATGCGATTGGCTCTCCGTTTACTACTAGGTGACCTATACGGAATTTCCGTATGATTCAAGCTCATGATCTCATCGAATAATGATCCTTCAGATATCATTTTCTGTTCCTCTCTCCATCATAAAAGGGGATGCAGTCTGCATACACCTCGGTTTATAAGGGGATAACGATTTGGCACCTCATAAAATTTGAAGATCAGTTTACAGTTTCAACTTCTGTTCGTCAATCAGCTCTATAAACATGGGAATGAAAGTGTCATTTCATCGAATTACAATTCCCCTAAAAACTGCTCCATTCACTTTCAGATTATGTTCTTTAATAGCAATGCGAGCCAGATTCAATCTTGTGTCGATCATATTAACCTGTACCTTTTCAAAGTTAGATAGTCTTTCCTTCAGATCATTCATTGAGGTTGTTGATTTGTTTGGAGCCTTACCACTATCAGATAAGTAGTTTTTAAGTCCATTTTCAGAAATCATTAGGTTGAAGTGGTTAATGTTGCTTTTTAGAAGATGATCCATAGCCATATTCACTGCTAAGATTTGAAGAAACGCAGGTTCAGAGGTTCTTTCTTTCTCGACACTGTTCAGTTCTCTTACTTCATAGTGAACAATGTTGCTATTGCTTTCGATAACAAATGAAACACGATTATTTACACCAGCACAATGAACATCAATTTGAGTTACCTTGGTATCAATAAAATTGAATTTTTCAG
The DNA here is from genome assembly GCF_051934385.1 of Paenibacillus hebaui. Classification (NCBI taxonomy): domain Bacteria; kingdom Bacillati; phylum Bacillota; class Bacilli; order Caryophanales; family Paenibacillaceae; genus Paenibacillus; species Paenibacillus hebaui. The sequence continues at coordinate 5,741,899 of NZ_CP196836.1, forward strand.
CAATAGTTGTCATGGTATTGTCTCCTTATGTATTCCCCTTCGAAGGGGAGAACTTTCAATAGTTGTTACGTGAATTTTAAGACTTCTTTACAGTATAGTGTTACTTCGTTCGGATATAATGTTTATGTATTGATTGGCTTAAAGCAGTTGCATTACTGCACGTTCAAATCGGATATTACGGTCATTTTGTTTCATGGAAATCAGATCGTTTGCATTAACGCCCCACTGTTTCATACGTTCAACTTGATGAGGGACAATATTTTCCTTGAAGTACAACGTTAGCGCCTTCACTGGATTGAGCAAGTATATATCCATAAACAACTCTACAGACATTGGGTTCAATTCAAGTTGCTCCTTACGCATGTCGTATAAAAGTCTATTGATTTCCACTCCTGTTGGATCAAGTGAGACTCGCATCATGAAATCATACCGTAATTCTTCTGTGGTTAGGACAGCTTTAATGTTGGCAATAAGAGCCCCTGCTTTCTTGCTTACGTTGCAATCAGCGATAACCTCTTCAATTGTCCAAGTTGGTCTGATATACTCGGTTGTCATATGTATACGTCTCCTTTAAAGTTTGGATTTGTTTAATTGAATGCAACGAATTTCAATGCTACCCACTTACCATAACGTGTACGAACGCATAACTGCCCTTTGATCAACTTGCCATGTTTGTACATGTGCATACGCTCCCGTCTGACTGAGTTTATATACCGTAAAATTTTTATCAATGTTTATTTACTCTTGTTACGTGCAATTTCATTTTACTATAAATACTATTTTATACATGTAAGTTACGGTACACTGTTGATGATGAAAAGTTGCAGATAGTGTATAATCAGATCAATTAGGGTTGTATGTGACGCACAGCCAATTATACTCTTACGGTCATATTTAAAATATACTCTTATGGTCATATTATGTCAACAGTCTGGAGGTAAATAATTGTTTAAGGTTAAAATTAAACTCAAAGATGTACTCAAAGAACGCAATATTACACAAAAACAATTAGAAAAAATGTCTGGTGTACATCAAGCTCGAATATCTAAACTGATTCGTGATGATAGACAAGAAATTAACCTTGTTATGATTGAAAAAATAGCTGCTGCTTTAAATATTACCGACTTATCCGAATTGATTGGACTAGAAGAAGTGCCCGATACACAACACGATGATCTAAATCAAATTAAGAACTCCTAAATAAGGGTTCTTTTTATTGGTTCAATCAAAGGAAATATGTAGTACTACACATATATTTTTGGTAAACTATCTTTGCAACTTACATAAAAAGTGAAGGAGTTATCCAAACATGAAAAAGAAATTAGTTTTTACTGTGTTAGCCGCGATTTTGGTTGCAAACGTATCAGTAATAGCTGTACCTAAAGCTGAAGCAAAAAAAGTGTATTACAAGAACTGTACTGCTGTAAGGAAGGCTGGTAAAGCACCTCTATATAAAGGTGAGCCAGGTTACCGCAAAGCCCTAGATAGAGACGGAGATGGAATAGCTTGTGAAAAAAAATAACTTAAACAAGATCCTAAGCGCCCTACTCTGTTTCTCCGTGATATCTACTGTAGTTTCTGTGCCTGTTCTTCAACCTAAAGTAGAAGCTGCTGCTAAAAAGGAGAGCACCGCACTAGAAAAGTTGGCATATTACCAAAAACAAATTAAGAAAATTAAAGGTTCGATTGCTAATTTGAAAAAGCAAAGAGCTAAACTTGCTAAAAGTTCTCCTGAATACATAGCGAGCCTTAAGAAAGAAAGAGAATATCTTAAGAAACTAATATATTTTTCAAATTTGATCATTGAACTAGGTGACTAATTACATCCGCACTCCTTTTGGGGTGCTTTTTGTTTGTCCACTGTTATATGTGGGGATGTTCAACATCAGACACTAACTTGGTATATATCAAGGGTTCCCCGAAATTTCCGTGGAAGCTGCCCCTCAAATTTGAAGGATAGGTTGCATATATAGAGTACACAGTTAACCTTGCCAGACTGGTCATATGGATAGTGTGTAAAGTGGCTGACACTAAAGGACTTGCTTCGCAATTCCCCGAAACGATAATTTAATTCTAGCCTTCCGGTTCAGAATGTCTGAATGAATGTGCGTTTTGCATAGACTTATTCTCGAAACCGAGAAAAACTATGACTTTAAAAGGTGCGTCAAATTTGACGATCCTCTTCTCATAGATATGGGACGGAATTTCGTCCTGAACAAGATTAGACAGTCCAATTTGGGACTCTCCTTTTAAACACTGAATGCAATTTTGCGTTGAATACAATCAGACTAGCCAAAATTGGTGGTTGAACAGACAAAGCAAAAAGGTTGACGCAATGTCAACCCGTACAAAACTCACTCTATATCGTAAATCAACCGTAAATTGTCCAAATTTAGAAAACCCACTCTATACTTTGAATAAACATATGATCCATCCGGGTGTTTACCCACATTATAATGCTCACAAATGATAAAATACTCTTCTCTCTCTAACTTCCCATACTTCAAGTATAATTCTCTTCCCATATTAAGCATCCCACTGTTTCTAATATTAATGGCAGTCAACAAGGGCAAGTTATTCCACTTTGATATTTTCCCCACTCTGCGATTTACCGCATGAGTTGGAGCGGGATCGTTGATATCCTGCTTAACTCTAGAATTGATTGCCGATCTCAATATATAGTCATTCTCAATCAATTGATTGGATCGTTTCTTTATCTTCTCCTTCAGTATTCCATTATTCTTAGTGTAAACTTCTTCCTTATCCGCTAATCTCAATATGTCATACAGATAATTTGATATGGGAATCTCTCTTGTTTCAATTTCTCCATCGCCCAACTCATTGAAGAGTTTAATTTTGTATTCTCTATCTGAGATTTGAGTAATGTGTTCCATTTTCATGTTAAGCAATTCGCTATTTGCTTTCCCCATTATGCCTTCAAACAATGCTTGTACCACTACTTTATCCTGAAAGTTAAGACAGCCATCTACTATATTTGCAATATCATCCTCGCTAAATAATGTTTGCTGGCTATCGTCTACAAATTGACTGTAAAAGGCAGATGATGAGACTGCATCAAGGGGATTGATATTGTCCTTACGCAAATCCTGTTCAATAGCCCATCGGATATAATTCTGTATGATACTTCCCGTACTTTTAGTTGTAGCAAGCTTAGTAGATTGCAATAGAAGCAACACTTGTTTGATTTCGCTTAGGTTAAAGTCATACAAGTCCATGTCTAAGCGCTTCTCAATGACTGATGCTCTACGTAGCACTCTGGAGTATGCATCCTTTGTATTGTTCTCATTTAGACCTTTTAAATAGCGTTCCTTTTGTAATTCATTATAGAAACTATCTTCATATATCTTATTCAATGTTATTCTCCTCTAAGCTTAGATTCAAAGTAACCAATTAGTTCATTCCTGATACGCTTATTTCCTGTAAGTGATTTCTTCGCGTTGAAAAGAGACTCCAGTTTATCGACATCAATAATGATGCTATTCACATACTGTTCTATCTGGTCTAAGCCAATCTCATTATCTTTCATGAACTTTGACAATACAATGTAGCCAATAAATATCAATGGATGGCTCATAACTCGATTCTGACGTTTATTTGCATTAATTGAGAACTCATCTGGATAGCTTCCAACCAGATAAGTAAAGAAATCATTGAGGTAATTTGAAGTTTTAATAACGTCTAATTGTCTTTCGAATTTATAAATTCGATCAATTGAATAAGACATAATATCAAACGTGGTTAACTCTCCAGCCAAATCATTAACAGTTGAAGATGAAGCAATCTGTTTCCCTATCTCTGACTTTCTCTGAAGATTGGCAACTACCTTATCTGACATTCTCTCCTGTGCAAGCTCATCTCTTCTTTCCTTCTTCAACACATTAATTGTATTAATTTGACCAAAATACTTTTGAGCTGTCTCATGGTCATATGACCGAATAGAGAGTATCATATCCAAATCTAGGTTAGGATTCATCTGTAGAGCTAATACAGCACCCTGTAAACGGTGGAAACCATCCAGTATAGATACCACTACCCCATCATTTATAGTCAGCGTACTGGACTCCTCGTGGTACGTCACAGGATCAACTTCTATAGAATATACATTCAGGGTAATCATATCTTCAAAGTATTGATTGTCAGCCATTTTAGATGCGATTCTCTTCACACTTGCCTTGTTAACAATTGGAGTTTTAACTATTCCTCCAGCTTGATTCATTTCATACTTTGCGCCCCGTTGAGTTTCGTAATCGTAAACAATAAGTTGGCTTTCAGACATCTTCACTAAATCGGCAATCGCAATCTTGGTTATGTAGCTGTCATATTTAATCTTTGTAGTGTCTGAAAATGAAATAGGTAATTCCATTCTTCTCGGAACAATTGATTTAAGGATACCCTGAGAGTCCCTAATCTCACGTTTACCAAACAACTGATCCGGTTCTATATCCTCATTTCCCGTCACAGCGAATAGAGCTTCGCACACTCCGTACAGAATCGCACTATCCACTTGGGCAATGTAATCTACCTCCGTTAGAAGCGACTCAATCACATCAACAGGGATATTGAGTTCGATGAGTTGATATTTGAATTGATACTTGAGTTTCTTTGAACCACTGATTTCTTCTAGTTGAATGTTAATTAATTTTTCAATGTCTGACCTGTCTAATTTCATGTGTATCCTCCCTCCATACATATAGTATGATATCACAATTACGTAAAAATAATATGGGAGGCATTAAAATTTTCGAGTGAGAAACAAATAAAGGCATGTCACTCAGTGACACGATTACATGAGGGCTTGGATTGGCTGTGTTTGGGCTATAGGAGTGGAACAAGGGCATAAGAGGGTAAAAGAAAAACAGCCTTGTGAGGGCTGCCTAGGTGTCCAATATAAGATTATGCATTTTTGTATCTACGATTGATTCGATCTATTTTCACATCAGCAAGTACATATTTAGAGTATATACCCTGCCTCATACATTCACCACAATATGACCCGACTTCAGTTTGATTTAAACGAATTGTCTTTCGACATCTGCTACATTTACACTTCACAAGCCCGTTTCTCAGCTCATCATATTTCTTAACAAAGGGCTAATGTCTTTCCATTAGTGTATCCTTCTTTAACTCGCTGCTTTTTACGATGATTGTTTGGTTTAAACCTCACTAAAAGAACCAACTCCTTACATTTTGATTCTTTCTATTGTAACACGTTTCGACATAATAACCCAAGTTTTTACATCATAATACAACAAAAAAAGCCCTCTAAGGGGCTGTATTTGAGAAGTCAGGCGGTGTAATATTCATTAACTGATTCCATGTCGTTTCAAGGACACCAGTGAAACCATTTGCGAATAGTTTGTGTGCAGATACATTTGGGATTGCGTAAATTAGTGACCCTATAATGATAGCGATGGTAATAATTTTCGGTAACTGAGTTGCATCAAATTTAATTACGCGTATGTTATTCATCTCCTTGATTATTATAGGGATATTATACCATGTATGAGAATTCACCTTCCACTTCACCCCGAGTAACGTCTATTTATGATTAATTTCAAACTGCATCACATTCGAAATATGGTTACGCACCGTTTTCTCGCTGATGAATAACTGCCCTGCGATGTCACGCGTCGTTTTGTCCTGAACCAGTAATTCGAATACTTCGCGTTCACGGTGGGTCAACAGAAATTTACTTTTATGATCGATACCCTTCAATGTTCACCCCTCCTTGCTCGGGTTTTGTTGGTGTAACAAGGTTAAGGGGATACAGTCAACTCATCTTATGTCAGGTCAAGGGCGTTGGTTCAGTTTTATAAGAAAAATGGGCAGTGAATTGCAGTTTGGAGGAATAATGGCTATGTAGGTACAAAAGAAGTAGAACGGTTATTGTTAATTTGAATGTAGTCCCATGAAAACGTGCTGTTTATCTTTTACTGAAAATCATTATTTCGAGTACCACCATCCCCCTACAAAACAAACATGCCCCTGCAACTCATGTTAACCATCAGCGCAGAGGCATACTTGTTCAACTTGTATTTACCGATTCATGCGATTCATCATGCCATCGTTGTTGTTACGGTTCAGCATGCCATCACCAAGTACACCATCACGGTGATTCGAATTCATGGCATTGGTTGGGAAAATTCGCTCAACCATCGATTGGAACGTATCGATCATGCCACTAACCGGGTTACCATTGCGAATGTCTTTGGCATACGTTTCCGCATGTTGGACAAATTCGGGGTTGGCAGACACATATACGTTCTCAACGTTTGGCGCAAACTGTTTGATTTTCGCCGAGATTTTGCCCTTAATCTCATCGGATGTGTTATCATCCGAGCTATCTACACGCTGTCCTTCACTCTTCATTCCATAATGGCCATCGCTCATGGTGCGGGCTTTGCCGCTGTTCGTCAAACCGCGCATCATGCCATAAGATCCGGTGCCCATTGTTCCATAGATGCTGCGGTCATTGCCCATATGGCTGCGATCGGTTGCCGCATCTGTGTTCAATCCTGGAGCGATACCACTTGTGCTGTATGGCGACATCGTTCCAGTTCCACCATGTACACGCATACCACCCATGTCCTGACTCATGCTTTCACTTCGCATGGTTCCGTTCGCGCGATTTCGCATCGTCCCATTGGGAGCACCATTCCTATTATGGTTCATCTTGCTATCCATTTTACCTGTGTGACCGTCTGCCAAACGAACAGCAACATATGCATTACGATCCGTTAAAAGGACATTTGCCGATTCTACTTCCTTCATTTCGGAAATGCGTTTCGCCAAATCCTCACTGACCTTCATGTCCTTGACGTTGTGCATCCGATAATTGTTGGCGCGAATTCCATCCATTCCATTGGACTCAACACCATAACGGTTAATGCCTTTCGCTTCATGACGAACATTTTGAGTGTTCATATTATTATCTTTTGTATTGGTTCCACATCCCGTTAATCCTGCCATGACGAAGATTGCAGTAGACAAAGATAAGCTGATTGCTTTCGCCTTTTTCGCTGCTGGCATGTCTCATCCTCCAATGTTGTTGGTTTTGGTCACAAGGATAGGATGCTCTTCTACACTCACCGATATGCTGAAAGGATATGGAACATAAACCTCTATTTATGGCGGGATAAGGCCAACAAAAAGACGATGCTTGCACAAAGCACAGCACCGTCTTTATATAACAACATTTCAGCCTCTTTCAATTGTCTTCTTAACGGAAGCTCTCGCTGCATCTCATCATCCCTTACTTGGAAGATGAAGTTGAGTCAGTAGCAGCATCTCCGGTTGAAGAAGGTGCGCCTGATTCTTTTATCGTATCCGGAAATTTCTGTGCTTCCGTCAAAGCATTTGCATCCATTGCATAAGCCCATTGACCGTCTGGTGTGATGACCCAGATCCGGTCCGGTTCCGATGGAACGATAAGTCCCCGGTAAACATCGGTTACAGCCTCCCCGTTAACCGTCTGCTCAACAGACAGGGTGAACCGCGGTACCGTCCCTTTCAACTCGGAAGCTTTGCGGACTTCATCCGCTGTAGACAGGTTTTTAATTTTGCCAATAAGGGATATGGCATCTGTGGGTTCAATAGTCTTGCCATTCAACGTCCATGATTTATCTGCTGTACCGTCTTCCGAAGCCGATTTGAGCATCCAGGTGGCTGCTTCACCTTCCCAATCCAAGGACTCGACATTCGTCTCATCCATCGTAAACGGTGTTGTATCCAGTAGATCATGGCGTGACAATTCTATGCCGCTTATGGTTTCTGTCTTCACAGCAACCACAGGTCCTGAATCTACCCGTACATAGCGTGCATCATCTGCTGGCAGCTGACCACCAATAACCAATGTGATCTCACGATTATCCTTGAGCTTGATGTTTAACGTAGCTGCATTACTGCCCAACCCATACTTATCCAGATCTGTCGGCTCTGCCTCTACAATCAACTCCTGATCTGCACTGCTCAAAACATCCAGCCAACTACTCACGGTATAACCGTTAAGAGGGTAAGCTTTTGGTTCCACCATGCTCCATACGCCGTTCTTCAATTCTAATTGCGATGTTGAAGACTCTGCTGTGCCTGATGCGTCTGCATGGATGTCATGAATCGTGATGGACTGTATGTCGCCAGACTGAATGCCAAGCAGCTTTGTCTTCTCCGCTTCTTCTTCACGAAAATAATTCTGACTGGCCGCATAAACCCAACCGATAATCAGTACCAATACGACCAGAATCGTTGGGACCCATTTTCTCATACTCGTCTGCGCCTCCACCATAAGAATACACCTATCATAACAAAGATGAGCGGGAAGGCCACAATGGCCACAAAGAAAATGGTTCTGGCCTGCTTACCATCCAGGTAAGCCATCTGATAACCGGATTGTATACGTGGCCGGATGGTCACCCCATCCTCTTTTTCACTCAGATAATTAACGGCATTTAGAATAAAGTCTCGATTGCCGCCACTCGCAATTTCGGAGTCCTGCATGAAAATGGATGATCCCAGGATCACGGCCTTCGGTTTGCCATCGGTCGTATCCGCCGCATATCCCAGCTCGACAGGACCTTGTACATCCTGATCCGGATCATTGGATGTCTCATTTTGCAAGAGTCCTGCAATGTTCGTCTCACCATAACTGTCATTCGATGAATGAATCAGGGGCGACAGCTTGTAGTTATCCTGCTCCTTGCTGGTCAAGGCAATCGACAGTGACAGCATTGGATACAACTTGCTCGCCGCAAGCTTCTCTGTAATGGCATGTGAGCCATACTCCGGTACAACCCAGAGTGGCCCCATTGTGCTGGCCTGCTGGTTATCCACCATGACAGCATGTTCATCAACTACGCCATAATCTGTCATGAGTGAATCAATATTTTTCCAATTTACTTTCATATCTTCATGGAAACCAAGGGACAGCAGCATTTTGCCACCGTTGCTCAGATAAGTCCGAATGGCTTTCAATTCGGTATCACTGATGTCGCGCTGCGGCCCGATGATGGCGAGTACGTCCGCCTCTTCGGGAACCTGACCTGCCTGATTCAGTTGTAATTCTTCCGTCGTAATATTGTTCTGTTCCAGAGATGATCGCAGGGTAGTTAACTGATCCATCCCAAGTTCCTCATGTCCTGTCAGGAACACCATTTTATGCGTTTCCGTCGAAGACATATTCATTAAGGCTTGTGTCAGTTTTTCCTCACCTGTGAACTGGTGCGATCCATCACTTCCATCACTTCCATCAACAGCCGTGAACAGACTGGCGATATCAATGACTTTGTGCTGATCCCCCTGTTCCAATACGATGGAGCTGCCTGTGATGCCGTATTTCGAAGCAAGTGCAGGCTCCTGCGTCAAATTATACTGCTTCATCGTCAGTTTGCTATTACGTTTTGTATATTCCTGAACCATATCCGTTACTTCGCGGTTCAAGACCGTGTTGTTGGCATTTTCAACGGTTAACACCAGAATGTTGACGTCTTCCTTTACGTTTTTGATCGCGGTAAGGGACTGGTCTGATAAAGTATATTGTTTGTTTGAGGTCAGATCCAGTTGGAAGCCGCCAAGCGAATTCAGGAACAGGGTCAGCAAAATAAAGATGCCAATCACCGCTACAGACAACACGGTACTGTTGGTATGACTTAACCATTTTTTCATCTTCTCACCTCCACCGCTTCCGTTCCACAATTTGAATGCTTAACAGCAGAAACACACCTGAAAGCGTTACATAATACAATATATCTGGACCACTCAGCACGCCCTTGGTAAAGCTGTCAAACCGATTCGTCAGCGCAAATGGGTCCAGCCATTGCTGTAAAGCCGACCCGGTATTGCCTGCAAATGAATCAAGCATCCACAATACGAGCAATATAATAAAACCAGCGACCGCAGATACCATCTGGTGCTGGGATAGCGATGAAGCAAACAGTCCAATCGCCATCATGCTTGCGCCCAGGAAGAAGAGACCCAGGGCCGACAGCCAAACGGATGTCAGATCCAATTCACCGAAGAAGGACATGATGAACGGGTAAACCAGGCTGCACAGAATAAGGACGACAAGAATGGCGAGAGAAGCCAAATATTTACCGAAAATAATCTCAGTAACCCGTACAGGAGAAGTCAGCAGCAGCTCATCCGTTCCCTGCCTGAATTCCTCTGCCACCAGTCTCATGGTTAACAACGGTACTACAAACAGCAGCATGGAGAGTGTGTCTCCAAGCACAAGGCGATAATCCACAATACTGGGTTGGTAATACACAAAACTGGAATAGAACAGCAAACTTGTCATCAGTACATAAACAGCAAACACAAAATACGACGTGGGTGACAGGAAGTATGCCTGCAGTTCCTTATTGCAAACGGCCATCATACGCCTCATTTGGAACCCTCCCCTGAGCTGGAATCGGTCGAGTCTGTCCCAGACAACGTTGACTGATCCACGTCAACATCTGTATCTGCCCCCGTACTTGTTGTATCTGTTTTTGTGCTTGTATTTGAAGTTGTACTTATATCCTGATTGGCAACAGCATCTGTTGTCTGTTCAGCAAGCCCTGTATCGATGTCAGCGATATTCGTCGAATCCGTTTCCGTCGTCGTGAGCTTCATGAAGACCTGCTCCAGACTGAGATTTTCCTTCTTCATCTCCAATATAGGCAACCCCGCACCGGACAAAAGGTAGAACAGCTCTTCCCTGAAATCAACCGAAGAATTTCCGGTAAGTAACATTTTGACCGTATCCGAAGACTCTGACGTATGTGAAGTATCTTTGGCGGTATTTGCATCCGACGCCTGAATGACTTCACTCCGCACCTTTTCCCATGGTGTTAGCACGTTATGTAATTGCTGCTCCGTTGCCTTCACCTCAATGGAGACCTTGAAGTTATCCCCCATTGCTGATCCAAAATGCTGCGGCGAACCATCCAGCACGAGTTGTCCCTGATTGATAATCAACATGCGAGTACAAAGCGTACTCACTTCAGGCAAAATATGTGTGCTGAGCAGCACCGTATGATTCTCACCCAATTCACGGATCAGATCCCGTATTTCAATAATTTGGTTTGGATCAAGTCCAGAAGTCGGCTCGTCCAGCACCAGCAGATCCGGTTTGTGAATTATGGCTCCAGCAAGCCCAAGGCGCTGCTTGTACCCTTTGGACAGCCCACGAATCAGTTGTTTTTCCCGCCCCTGAAGACCAAGCCTGCTAACCATCTCACTGATTCGCAATTTTACTTCACGTGCCGGGACATCTCTTAGATTAGCCACAAATTTAAGATACGACTGCACCGTCATATCCAGGTAAAGCGGTGGTGTCTCTGGTAGATAGCCGATCTTGGAACGAACGCTCCGGCCCTGATCATGCACCGATATACCATCCACTGTGATCGAACCTTCCGTTGGATGCAGGTAGCCGGTTATCATGCGCATCGTTGTTGTTTTTCCCGCACCATTCGGTCCCAGAAATCCAACAATCTCACCGCGCTCCATTGTGAAATCCAGTTGATGTACGCCGCGGCGTGCATCAAATACTTTGCTTACCTGTTTCACTTCGAGCACAACATTCATCCTTTCCCGTTAAAATACCCGTGTGCCATCATTCATTTCTTCAGATGGTCAACACGGGAAGCTTATTGTATCTTACGTGACATAACCTAAATACAGCTTAAAGTCACTTAAAAGAAACCTTAAAAAAATATGTCTAAAACGTGAACAAACCTTCATTCACCCACACCGTGTGCTTTGGGGCAACGTACCATACAGTAGTAGGAGTATGAGATCCTGAACAAAAGTCAGAGGGTGAGCCGTGTGAAAGTATTATTCACATTTTATGTACCAAGCGGTGGCGTGGATACGTTAAATCGATTGCGCACCGCCGTTCTGAAACGTCATGGCATTGAAGCGCATGTACTGTATCTCAGCGCAGGCGCTGGATTGCAGAATAACAGCGACACGCCTATCTACACCGCATCCAGTGATGAGGATATCCATCATTTACTTCACACTCAACACTATGATGCCATTATTGCCACTTCGGACATTGCCATGCCCGGCCGTTTGAGAGGTCTCGGGTATAACGGCCGAATTATATTTGAAGCTCAGGGACTCGGGACGCGTGATCAAGCTCTGGAGACGATCCAAATGGGAGTGCCTTACCTGCAAGCCCACTGCAACGCTGCAGTTATTCCTCCTACCGATCATTTGCTGGAAATGTTCATTCATATCTGCCCTTGGCTTCATCGGTTCGTGATTCCCAATATGCTGGACACCCATACGTTTGCCCCAATCTCAGTGGAAACCCCACCCTATCCCGTTTTGGCATGGGTCGGACGCTTGGAACACAACAAAAATTGGCGGGAATATTTAGATATATCCAATGAAATCATTAAAAAAAATTCTAAAGCCAGACTATGGTTGTTCCACGATCCAACCCTGGCACATCCTGAAGATGAAGTGATGTTCCGGCACATGCTTGCAGAATACGGGCTTGAAGATCGGATTGGCATTTTCATTAATGTACCCCATTTCCAGATGCCTACGTTCTATTCCATGATTGCTGCTTCTGGAGGCATCATGCTGTCCACTTCCCTGCTTGAGGGATTTGGCTATGCGGTAGCTGAAGCCATCAGTTGTGGCTGCCCGGTACTCAGCACGGACTCGGACGGTGTACGTTCATTTATCACACATAATAAGACAGGAAAATTCTATCCCATTGGCAATGTAAACGCAGCAGTCGCCGAAGCACTGGACTTGATGAACAACACGGAGCTGCGTGAATATATTCGTATCCAGGGCAGACAGCATATGAGCTTGTCTTTCTCGCCGGATCGGTATGCCACATCTTTCAGAGAAATGATGACAGCCTTGAGCATTTTCCAATGAGTACAGCAAAAAGGCAGTTCAGAAAGATTCTCTGAACTGCCTTGCCTGGTTGGAATTCTTTTGTCGACCAATTATTGTGTATGCACCCAACTACAGTGTAAATTCATGAGATTGGCTTGCTCAATGAATTAGTGCCCCATCATCATTGCGGGATCAGGCTGATCGCCGGTTTGAAGTGTATCTTCCTGCATCTTTTTCGGTTTACGCAGAATTAGACTGAGCAGACATCCAAACAATGCAATGCAAGCTGTCAGGAAGAAAGTATCGTTAAAGCCAGCTACCATTCCTTTTACAATCGCTGCGCCCTCCGTGCCCGTTGTGTTGCTTGCAATATGGGAAGTCAGGAATCCGGTCAGGCCAGCAACTGCAAAAGACACAACCACTTGTTGTGCAGCAGCAGTAAGCGGTGTAACCCGTCCTACCAACTTACGCGGCGCAGCATTCAGAACATGAGTATTAAGTGGCATCATGGACAGACCCATACCAAGTCCCATCATGACTAGACTAATAATGATCAGGCCAAGACCTGTCTCTGCTGTAATGGAAGACAGAATAAACAGGGCACCCGAGATGATACCCAGACCCACGAAGGCCAGAGGTCTCGCCCCAATTTTATCAAACAATCGACCACCAATCGGCATTCCCACACCCGAGGCCAGAGCCTGCGGAAGCAGAATCAGTCCTGTTTCCAGCGCGGTATATCCTTTGATCTGTTGCAGATAGAGCGGGATCAGAATCATCGCTCCGAACAGGGCAATTTGCGATACCCATGCCAGAATAATTCCCCGTGTGAAATCAGATGATTTAAACACACGAAGCTCCAGCAATGGATTTTTGTGACGAAGCTCCACAATAACGAACAGAATAAGCGCTACTCCCCCTACAGTCACACCTGTCAGTGTGGATGCAGACGTCCAGCTTGTTCCGCCTTCACTCACGCCATAGGCGAGCATCGAGAACGCGATTGGCGCCAGAATGATACCCAGCAGATCAAGCGCAGGCGTGCGTCCTCGATCCGTATCGGGCAGGAATTTGATACATAAAATGAACGCAGCAATACCGATCGGCAGATTGATCAGGAAGATCCAGTGCCAGCTTAAAGACTCAATGAACCATCCTGATAATACTGGACCCATTGCAGGAGCCAGAAGCATTGGAATCCCAAGCATACCCATGATCGAGCCTCGTCTCTCAGGAGGAGCCAGACGGAAAACCATCGCCATACCGATGGGAGCAACCATGCCCCCACCAAGTCCTTGAATGATACGGTAAATGATCAGTTGTTCAGGCGACTGTGCAATCGAGCATAATACCGACCCCAGCGTAAACATCGCAATCGTGAACAAAAATACTCTTTTGGCACCGAATCGATCGGTTAACCATCCCGCCAGTGGAATGACGGCTGATAAAGCTAACGTATAACCCGTTACGGTCCATTGAATTGTCTTCAGATCTGTTTCAAAATACTGGACCAGATTCGGAATCGCAACGTTAACCACCGTACTATCCAGAATGACCATGATCATCCCAACGATAATAGACAGGAGTGGCAAAATAATCGTTTTGATCGAAAACTCTGCCGCTTCCTGAGGAACTGCTGTTTGGTCTTTCACTCTCTCCACACTCTTTTCCGGCATAGAGGCATTATCAGCCTCTCCATTAGCCTTATATTGACGACTTTTTCAAACTTTTGTTTTAAACCGTCGTTTTAAACCTTTGTTTTAAATCATGTTTTAATTCTAATGAAAATACCTTTGCTGTCAAGCTATATTTTTAGAAAATATGGAATAGGTAGCACACCAAAAAATGGACCAGGTCTCTTCCCTGCTCCACCCATTGGGTTCAACTTACTCTTTTCAGATGTGACCGTATTAATCCGCCAGCTTGATCATCTGATGCTCCGACAGTATGCCCAGCGTCTGACCGTGAGCACTCCTGCAATACATACGAATAACCAGATGATTAGGAGAAGAGCTATTACTGATAATCCTCAGTTCATAAGGCTCAGACGACACATCCAGATTATGAATGATCCGGTTACCGCCCATTCCGCCAGGACTCGATCCAACATAAAAAAGATGGCGATACAGCTCCCCGGCAGTGCTTGCTCCACCAACAAATACATCCGTACCTTCCTCGCCTACATAAGCTAACTCAATGTCCATGTACTTCACTGGAACCTGAAGCTTTAGCAAGTTCTCATGAATCTCAAGCAAATATGCGGCCAATGTATATTCCTCCTTCGGAGCCTAAACCTTCCTATTACATATGTTATGCTACCTCTCATCCATTGCCATTCGCATTCACCCATTTTTAAGTATTTACACGGAAATGCCCGACCTTCCGGTCCTCTTTTTTCATAGAATAAAAGGATAGAAGCTCGGCCTGTGCAGGCCGTGACAAGGAGGTAGCTATGAGAGTTCTGCTCGTTACGTACTGGGAGCTTACACATATGGGTGGCATATGGACATATGTAAAACAGCTTGCCGAAAGGCTGATGGCACTCGGTGTAGAGGTCGATATCATGGGCACAAATGGGGCCAATAATGAAGTTTATGTCCGAAATCTGAACCGTGCATTCTCAAAGGATAAAGTATGGCCCATGCTGCAAGCCAAGCTTAATCCGACCGATTTGCCCCAATTCACAGCCGACTCTCTTCTGGCTTATTATGAATTGAACAGATATGCCTTCGAGATGGCTGCCGCATATCTGGGCGTAGATCACTATGACGTCATCCACGCCCAAGATCCTGTAGCCGCCGTGGCGATGAAACGCATATTGAATCACAACACACCGCTGGTCACCAGCTATCACGGGGCACTTGCACGTGAAGCCTTCTACGATGCCCAAAACACCAACCCGCAGCTAACCCTTGCTGCATACTTACAATCCAAACGCGGACGCTATTTCCTCTCATTGGAAGAGCGAAGTGCTGAACAATCCGAGCTGATTCTGGTCTCCAGCCACTGGATTAAAAGCACACTAACGGAGCTAAGGGTACCCGAATCAAAATTCCGGTTAATCCCCTATGCTGTTGATCTGCCTGCCTATCGTGCATCTGCATCGGTCAAGTTCCGACAGCGACCACCTGCTGGCAAGAAGGTCATTGCCTTTACAGGAAGGCTGGAGTATATCAAAGGGGTCCATGTTCTGATCAAGGCACTCTCCAGCTTGAAAAAAAGTCGCTCTGATTGGGTCTGTTGGATAGCAGGTGATGGGAATCTGATCCATGAACTGCGTTCGCAGGCCATAGAGGCTGGTGTGGGGAATGATGTCGTCTTCTGGGGCAAGCTGGATAATATTCCTTCATTCCTGCAACGTGCCCATATCTATGTACAACCCAGCCTGCAGGATACACAACCGTTCTCTGTTACCGAGGCACAGCTTGCCGGTGTACCCGTCATCGTCAGCGGCACGGCAGGTATGCCCGAAATGATTGACCCTGAACGTACCGGCTGGGTAGTTCCGCCGCAGGATGCAGATGCTCTCAGCGCACTGTTAAATGCCCTCCTGCACGATGGTGCCGCCCGAGCACGAGTAGGTGCACAGGCCAAAGCCTGGGCTGAACAACATCGTTCTCTGGAAGAGATGGGTTTGCGTACGTTACAGGTCTACCATGAAGCCATTCAAAGGGGAGGTCACCGATAATGACACTGCTTGTACCTAGTGATCTGTATAATCGTTTGTTTTCCACCCCTGTATCAACGACTCATATCGAGGTGGATTACGCTGTAATGAATGAATTAATGAGGAAGTTGCCCAAAGGGTACGTATTCCCTGATCCCGTATCCATGGCGATATTGAATGGTAAGTGAGATGAGGAATAACAAAGAAGGCAGGCCCCTACTCTACAGGGAGCCTGCCTATTTCAATCCAACTATACTTCGCCAGACTTTATGGTAAACATCTTAACTCTCGTTTTATTTCATTGCATTATATTTTTATAATTCTTCAATACGAATGACTCTATTAAAGTAAGTAAGTATGTTTGTATTATGCGTAACAACCACAATAGTTTTTCCTTTTCTGTTTAATTCTTTTAAATTATCTAAAATATATTTTTCATTTTGCTCATCCAAGCTTGCGGTCGGCTCATCAGCAAGAATCAAATCACTATCTTGCAGTATAAGTCGTATAACGGCAATTCTTTGTTGCTCCCCCCCACTTAGCTGATACACCATTTTCTTTTTCAAGGCGGTGAGCGCAAATTTATCCAGGTAATGATCAATCATTTCATTCTTGGCTTTTTTATTCATCTTCTTATATTCCAGAGCCAAGCCCAAATTCCAAAGTACAGTTTCATCATCCACCAAACCATAATTCTGAAATAAATACCCTATTCTCTTCCTCCTCAGCAGCATCGCTTCTTTGGAATGTATTTTAGGATTCCGGTGTCCAAATACATGCAAGTTTCCTTCATCTTTACTCGTAATCAAACCAATTATATTTAATAAAGTTGTTTTTCCTTTTCCGCTTTCACCCGTAATTGCGACCATTTCACCTGTATTTATGGTTAGATTCATCTTAGATAATACGGCCGAACCTTCAAAGCTTTTTCCAATATTAACAAGCTCAATTTCATGCATCATGATCCTCCCCGTAATATCTTATGAATATTTCTCACAATAACCAACCTATATAGCACAAATAAAATAATGATGTCTACCAATAAAATTAATAAATATACTATTAGATTAAATGGGATGAAGAACTTGAAAAAGGCAGCAGTTAACAAAATGAGTGTAATTAGCAAACGAGATCTCAGTATTCTGAAATTACTAAAACCCAAACCGTACTTATTAGCCAAATTTTTTCTGTTGAACATTATATCAATATAGTTAGATATATAAATTACAAAGACTAACGTAATTAAAAACAGGATAACAAATATAAAGGATTGTTGCATGTAAAATTCCGTAGAACTTATTTGACTTTGAAAAGGTGTAATCAATGAACCTTCAATAATTAAGTTTGATAAATTAAATCTTTTGACTTGAGTCGAAAATTCCTCTCTACTGCCTGCTTTAATAATTATGTTCCCTTGGTTCAGCTGGTCATAATAATAAAGATCATCAAATTCACCCTGATCCAATATTATAATAGGATCTTCAATCTCTTCCCCTGAAAGCTCCCCCCTGTCACCTTTACCCAGCAATTCAGGTTTCAAACCGTTCGCGATATATCGAATTTGCACTGACTTTATAAACTTAGAATTGGCGTTCTCGATTTCATAATTTTCATTATAACTTAACAAAGCATTATATCTTTGCGTATAGTATTCAATGATTTTTTGTTCATATTGCTTTTGCTTCTCAGGAACCAGTATTGTAGGTTCGTTGATACTGTTCAAGTTGATTGGCCTGCCCTGAGGGTCCAGAAGATCAACAAAAGCATTTAAATAGGTATCATTTACAATAATATGATTTTCTCTGAAATCGGATAGAACTTTTTCTCGTGTAGTTCCTCTGCGTTCTAATAAACTAAAAGAGAGCTGAGATAATACATTGGAAAGATTGTGAACATATAACTGATCCGAATCACTAAAATGTTGTGATATTTTTTTTACAGAATCCCCATACTGAACAAGCAGATCTTTATTTTGAAGGGCCTTTTCATACTCGTCTGAATTGTATCCAATGGACGTATAATAGTTTCCTAAATCAGCAAACTTATCATAAGTATGTAATGCTTCTTTGTATTTAATGAAATTTTGCGAAAAAATAGAGGCAGATACTGTGATATATAAGTTGAACTAAAGATATATTCACACGTACACTCCGATGACAGAATAACCTTCCAATCGCTGTTATCCCCAGATTTTTTTGATTTCCTTTTCTCAAGGGAAAAATCCGGTGATAAAGGCGAACGCTTCGCTTTTTCAGGTTTTTTCTGTCCTCTCCGTTTCTGTGTAAATGATTATTTCAACTTATATAGATAAAATCAATAAAATTTTCACAGCATATAAGCTTAGATTTAATCGGTTAGAATAAACTTTATTTTTAATCATTAGACTGATATCGATATATTTGAGGCTGACCTGGGTGATAAGCAGCATAATTAAATTCATAATTCCAATAATCAATAAATAATCAAATAACAGGTAAAAGTACCGTGGCACAATGTTACCTAGACTTAAGTAATATACAATGTGTAAACAAAATATGGTTGGAATAATTATACTCTGTAACAATGCAAGTTTTTTTAAAGAGATCGTAATCATACGTAAAGCTGAGAATCCAAGAACCTTTTTTACTGCATTCACCTTTACTCTTGTAAAGGTATAAATAAAAAAGATAAGTTGAGATAATATTAAAAGTATCCCAAAATTAATTGAATTATATTGAAATATCTGCTGATATCCGATCATAACTGAATCAGATTTTAAAGTGATTCCAACATCATTTGAGATTCTATCTAATACATCTTTATTGAGATTGGTGGAAAAAGACCCATCACTATCTATGAATTCTTCTTCTGTTAATGCATAATAACTGAATGTTTTATTAGGTGAAGTTGAGTTCAGCCTATTTAAATTTGCCAAATCACTATGATATATCTCATAAATCATTTTATTATCGTTAGATACAGGAGTTTTTATCAATTGAACTTTGCACTTGTTATCGTTTTCACATTGCTCATTCAAACTCTTATATAATTTTCTGAGATTATCCCCGTTGTAATTTTCCACACTATAGGAACTTAACGAATCATCTCCAAGATGGTTGAGTTCGAAAATTGGATAGATCGTCTGATTAAATATGATCGATAATAGCAATAGTTGACCCAGTATAAAAATAAAAATTGCCCTAACCATGTTTTACCACCTTTAAGCAATCATTTGTGAAACAAGAAGAATGGCATCCTTGATGTACCTTAAGTATAGTTAATCAGTGATTATGTGAATTATTTACCACCACTAGAAAGAAGTCGATAATCATAATAGGATGATTCATTACACCAAAGACTTCTCTCAGCAGTTATATACGCTTTATCTGGAAGCCAACCTGAAGTAGTTACACTTGAACATACCATCACACTAGCTTTAACATCGTATTATTGTCATAGATATCAGAGAACACACGAGTTCCTGTTTGACCGCCATCATACCATAAGTCCCCTCCTGCAACTGCTCCAGCAAATACAGTTACAGATGTTAATGCAAAGACTGCTACCGCAAATAAAGCAGTCAGACCATGTTTGAAATTTTTCAACATTTTACCTCCCCAAAATATGGATTCCATTCTTCTATAAGTAAAATACTAGTATATCAACATTTTATTATCAATATAATCCTAGTAAAAATTTTAAATTAATTGAATATTTATACAAAAAAAAGAAAGGAAAAAGAACCCTTACGAAGTAGTAACATAAAGGTACTTTCTTCCCAATTTAAACCTATGATTCCATTAATCGTGATCAATCTACTTCCAATACCCACCAACCTGCAGCAGATTGAGCAGTATGGGCCGATGCTTGGCTTGAACAAGCTCCATCTCGGCTTTCAGCGCCTCAAAGTGTCGCTTGGTTCCCATCGATTCATGAACCCGGTAACACAGCAATGGTTCATTATAATAGAACAGCTCATAGACCGGAAACAGCCTCATCCACATCTCATAGTCATGGGTGTAGCGAAAATCGGTGTCGAACATGCCAAACCTTTGAAACGCATCCATCTCCAGCATGACAGTACAGCCGTTGATCGGGCATCCTTCCATCAGCACTTGCAGCACTTCAAGACGGCTCCCTACTTCAGGCCGCACCGTGTCCATCCACTCACTGTACGCATTCACATAATGATAAGCCCCATGACAGAACGAAGCCTTAACCTCAAGCATAAACTTCAGTTGTTTCTCCACCCGGTCCAGCAGCATCACATCATCCGAGCTGAGCCAGACAAAGTAATCCCCTGTCGCCTGCTTAATACCCTCGTTCAAAGCTGTGGCTGTTCCGCCATTCTCTTTTCGTACATAACGAATACGATCCATGAATGGTTCTAACCGCTCCACATACTGTGTAGAGCCATCGTCCACAACAATGACCTCAATATGCGGGTACGTTTGGTGAATGGCACTGTGAACCGCCTGCTCGATGTACGCGCAATTATAAAAAGGAATGACAATCGATACTTTTGGCTCCATCCGGGCCTCCCCCTTCACCGCGTAAAAATCACCTTTCTACCTATTACCTATTATATGAAGATCGTTCCATTAGGTATCAGGCATCTGTAACACAGCTACTGTATAAATTACGAACCGTATTCAGCCCCCCATGGCTGCGATACGCTGCAACAACGGGTCCCGATATCGTGACCATACCATAGAAGCTTCCCGGCCAATGGCATCCGCATGACGTACCGAACCCATACCTCCATGCCACCGATAGGCCGTAAGGGATTCATTCAGATATGGGAATCGATACCCATTCAGCAGAATACGCATCCAGAGGTCCAGATCATGTGTATAGGGCAGCAGCTCATTAAACAGACCCACTGCACTGAACAGATCCTTGCGGATCATGACCGTACAGCCGTTCACCGGATTAGCGTTTACGAAGAGACGAAGCCAATCCAGATCGGCCATCGGTTCAGCCCCTCCGTTCAGCTTGGTAACTGCCGAATGTTCATTGATGTAATGGAAGTTCGTGTGTGAGACGAGTACATTTTCCTGCTGTATAAACTGAAGCTGATGACGTATTTTATCCGGATATAGATGATCATCCGAACTGAGCCAGGCCACATAATCCCCAGAGGCGTGGCGGATGCCGTGATTCAGTGCAGAAGCTGTACCGCCGTTGCTTTTGCCAAGAACATTAATATAAGGAAGATACGGCCCTAGAAGATCAGCATGCCGAGTAGAGCCATCGTCTACAACAATGATCTCCACATTGGCATATGTCTGATCCATGGCACTCTGGATGGCTTGTGGCACGTATGGACAGTTGTAGAACGGAATCACAATGGACACTCTCGGATTCAACGTGTCGTCCTCCCTTGCTGGGCACGAACATCATTCAAAATATCCTGTAGGGATGTTGCAAATGGAATCAGCGGCTGCCAGCCCAGATGACTTAACAGTGCCAACTGCTCCTGTTCTCCAGCCCCGTCCGGACCAGACGAAGCGCCATCCCAACGTACAGGCACCTCAACTTCAGTCATCATTAACAGCGTATCCGCAATCTCGCCCAGGCTGCGCTCTGTACCTGATACAATCGGATAGATTGTGCCTGTCGTTCCTTGAACAAGAAGGGTTGCATAGGCCCTGACCGCATCCCTCACATCCAGAAAATCACGGGTATTCTCCCGGCCAGATAGACGGAATGCCTCGGTCTTTCCCTCCTGCTCGCAGGCAACGATATGACGTGCCAGAAGCGAACATATGCCTGTAGACGGACCTGCACCGATCAGATTGCCTGGTTCAGCCAGCATAATCTGCTGTCCGAAGAGAGACATCCACGAGAGGGATACCATTTCTTCCAGTGCTTTGCTGAGACTGTATGGATGCGGGGGCTGAGGATTACGTCCGGGTTCAGGCGTATATTTTAACCGGGAACCTACAATAACGGTCCGTGCTGCTGGACAACTTCGCAGAGCATCCAGCAAATACAGGACAGCCATTACATTCGTTTCCAGTACCAGCAGCGGGTCAGCCCAAGAATCGGGCACAGAGTTTTTGCCTGCGAGATGCAGCACATAGTCCGGTTTCACCTCGTCAATCAGATGACGTACTTGCTGTTTATCGTTAAGATCACAGACATGTACGGTTACGCCTTCACCGAATGTATACACACCTGTACGTCTGACCACCGCTGCAACCCCTGCACCAACCGCCTTAAAATAGGCGACCGCGTGCCTTCCGGTAAAACCGGAGGCACCTGTGATTAACACCTTCTTACCTGTTAGCTCTGTTCCATCCATAATGCCAGCTCCTTCAGCATTGTAGAATAATCCGGAAGGTCTGTCTTCACATCCTCGCGTGTGGAAACCAGTGTACGATCCTGCACAACGCTATCATCGGGTACGATAACAACATCCTGCTTATCCCATACCTGTTTAAACAGCACAAGCAGGTCATGCTTACTGACAGGTACCGGATGGGCGAGGTGAATCAGTCCACTGACGGGTGACGACAGATAATGATCTACCCATTTTGCCAGTTCAAGGGTAGTCACCCCATTCCAGAAGACACGGGTATATCCGCCAACCTCGCCTGTACAGGACATGAACCAGTACATCAGACCAATGCCGCCCTTCCGAATTTCAGGTCCAATAATGGATGTGCGGATCGTTAGATGACCCGCATCCTGGACTTCACCAAGGGCCTTCGTGATCGCATAGGCAGAAGTCCCATCGGGGACATCATCCTCCCGATAAGCCCCCCTGTTCCCACTGAACACACAATCGGTACTGATATGAATCAGACGTGCACCAATGGTATCCGCAACCCGCTGCAGACGATGCGGCAAAAATCCGTTAATATGATAAGCGGTAATTTTGTCTACATCTGCAAAGCTGTTTAACACACCTACGGCGTTAATGATGACATTTGGATGCACCGACTCTACCAGCCGATCGACCATGAAGCTGTCGTTGACATCTAACAACAGACCGTTCGGGTCCGACACATCCCGAGTGGTGTAGAAGACACTATGCACGCCTTGACGGCGGAAATAGTCGACCAGAACATGGCCGGCCATTCCGTTCCCCCCAAGTATCAGAAGTTTCATGACAAGAAACCTCCGCGCTCCAAAATTTCACGAATCTCCTCTTTTGTCATCAACTGATGTTCGGAACTAAAGCTGCTGAAAGAAACCGGAGGACAGTTCGTATAGTGCTCTTTCAGTCCTGGTATACCGAGCGTAGGCAGAATGACCAGATATTGCTCATCATAGACTACGGTGGTCATGCTCTCGAATTCACTCATCAGAATCTCATGGATTTTCTCCCCTGGACGAATCCCCCGCTCTACAACGGATACATTTTCCACACCCGAATCCTCAATCAGTACTTCAGCGAGATCCACAATTTTGCATGTAGGCATCGTCATGACAAAAATCTCACCGCCGACACTTTCCACCGAAGCTTTGAACAGCAATGTGATCGCATCCTTCAGCGTAAGGAAGAAACGGGTCATATTCATGTCTGTAATGGATACCTGACCCTTCTGGCGAATCTGATTCTTGAACAGATGTACCACACTGCCGTTCGTTCCGAGTACATTGCCGCCCCGTACCGTAACAAACCTTGTATTGCTGTGTAACAAATTCGCATAAACGATCAATTTCTCGCCGATGGCCTTTGTCATACCGTAAAAGTTGGATGGATTAGCGGCCTTGTCAGTCGAGATATAAATGACTTTTTCCACATGGTTTTCAATCGCAGCTTCGATGACATTTTGTGTACCAATCACATTCGTTTTGAGTGCCTCGTAAGGCTGATCTTCACATACTGGAACATGCTTGAGCGCAGCGAGATGAAACACGTAGTCCACCTGCTGGCACGCAGCGCTTAATGCTTCCTTGTCTCGAATATCACCAATGCGAAAATGAAGACGCGGGTCTTCGAATTCACGGCTCATCGCCACTTGGCTGGACTCATTCCGGGAGTATACGATAATCTCTTTGGGCTGCTGGGGCAGCAGTTGAGCTACAAGTTCATAACCCCATGATCCAGTACCGCCAGTCACGAGTATACGCTTATTTTCAAACATGCATTTTCCCTCCAAGCAGAAATTTGACCACTTTACTGGATACATCTGTGGCTTTATAACCTTGCGGGCAATCCCAGTCATTAGACATTTCGGTCATCACCTTTACACAGCCCACAATACGAGCGGCATCCAGACCCGAGACCACGTTGCTCCCGCAATCCACCGTTTCCGGACGTTCCGTCGTGCGTCGCATGGTTACCGTAGGTACACCCATAATGCAACATTCTTCCTGAACGGTCCCGCTATCTGTAAGCGCACAACGTGCATGACGTTCGAGCATCACGAAGTCGAAAAATCCGAATGGCTCGTGAAATTCCACCAGTGGGTTCATCTCCAGCTGCAAATGCTCGGCAATCCGAATGGCTGTTCGAGGGTGAATACTGCATATCACTCGCATGGCGTGTTCCTCTGCGACCTGATTCAAGCCTTTCATAATCTCCAGCAAATGAGGGGGATGATCGACATTCTCCGCCCGATGGGCTGTAACCAAGAAGTATTGACCGGACTTTAGCTTTAACTTTTTCAGTATTTTGCTGGAACTTACCTGCTTATCATAGTGACGCATGACTTCATAGATCGGATTTCCCGTTAACACGATTCGACGACTGGGAACCCCTTCGCTAATCAGATGTTTCTTGCTCTGTTCGGTATAGGGCATATTAATGGTGGAAATAGCGTCGATCACCTTGCGGTTTTTCTCCTCCGGCACATCCAGGTCAAAGCATCGATTGCCTGCTTCCATATGAATGACGGGTATACCCATCCGTTCAGCAAGTACTGCACATAATGCACTATTGGTATCCCCGAGCAGCAGCACTTTGTCAGGCTTCTCCTGATGCAATAAATCTTCCATCTGTGTAAACATCGAGGATAACTGTCGACCCAACGAGGCCGCTTCATCCTGAAGAACATAGTCAGGTGCACGCAGACCCATTTCCTTGAAAAAAAGACCGCTGAGACTTTCCGTGAAGTTCTGCCCGGTGTGTACCAGAATATGTTTGGACGCATATTGGTCCAACTTGGGAATGATCAGGCTGAGCCTTATAATTTCAGGTCGTGTGCCCAGCACCGTCATGATCTTCATCGCAATCCCTGCCTTCATCGTGTATTCGATAATCTCCGGCGAACCCGGCCGCGCCTTGTTTTAGCAGGCATACGTTTGCGACCAGCCGGTTGCACCACGCGCACACGCTGTCTCTTCTTTTTATTTATTTTTGGCTTCCTCCTGCCTGTTCCCATCTCTCGTTTCATCCCGTCACGAGCTCGGTTACGGTGGGGTGAACGCTGGCGTCGACTCCCCCTCGTTCTGTCGTTCGGTGAACGTCTCTTCTTGATCAGGGATTGAGCTGAGCGAGTGTCTGTTGCCCCATGTGCATCGTGACTTATAGCAAGCGGAGGCAACGACGAGAGTGGTAACGCTTGGGTCACAGCCAGTGGGAATAACAAGGCCCGAACCGTAGCCGGTTCCAGAACCAGGACCGCGCGCAAACCATCCTCACCCCATGTGTACACGGGACCATTCGGAGGCTGAATATACGGAAACCATCCGGGAAAACGTATCAACCACTGTGTCACCATCGTATGCAATTTAGCTCTGTAGGTTTCAATACCGTACAGCTTTTCCGCTTCTGTCCTATTGCGCCAACCGGTGTCGGAGGCCAGCTCCGGATCATTCAGTATGGTAGCTGCCAGCGTGACAAGCGCATGAGTGTCCCCTGGCGGGGCCAAAAATGAACCACTGCCTACCGATTCCAGCAATTCCTTGAGTCCTCCTTGAGCAAAGGCAATCACCGGTTTAGCAAAATAGAGACCCTCCAGAGCGGTCATGCCAAATCCTTCTTTAACCATGCTTGGGATGACTACAACATCCATGGCTGTATACGCGAGAGATACGTTTTCTTCAAATGTTGTGAAGGTGAATCGGCGGGAATAGCCGGATTTTTTCACCCGTGCCACACACTCGTCATAGTACTTTTTATCCGCTGGTGTACCAATGATCCAGAAGCGGCAGCGTGAATGGCTTTCACACAACTGCAGGGCCATCTCAACAAACGGTTTGAGCCCTTTAGCATCATATATAAATGAGGAGATATAACCGATGCAGATCTGGGATGGCTTGAAACCAAGCTCCTTACGTTTGCGCTCCCTCAAGTGAACCCATCGTTCCGGGTCAGGCAGAGATGGGTCCCAGGTTGGAGGGATCACGGTGAGTTTGTCGCTCATGTCAGCTTGTTTGAAGGGAGCTGCTGCTGTTTCAGATATGCTCATAATCCAGTCCGCATAATGCCCAATCATCTGTACAGCCTCACTGGTATGTTCATTCGAATGGATAATTTCGGTTATCTTCCAAATGACCGGAATCTGCAGAGACTTTGCGGCTACAGCTGGCATCACATTGACACAAGTATTCGTTAACACAAGATCGGGTGCAGTCTCCCGGATGAGGGAGACCACCTCCTGGTAAGCTGGTGTGTGGCGAAGTTGCTCGGCATCGTTTGCGATGCCCCGGTAAGGTGTGTACACACCGTGAAGCATCGGCAGGAAGCATATTCTGACCTGAATACCAAATTTTCGTGCAAGTCCAGCGAGCTTACCTTCCTGGGGGACAACGAGTACACAATTGAAGATGGAGCCACTCTCTCTCATAAAATGAAGCAGCAGCTTCTCCGCACCTGTAATACTGCGGGTGTTGCACACATGTGAAAACAACATCAGTTTGGGCTTAGTCGCCATGGCAGCACGGGCCCTGCATGCAAGCATACAGGGTTCTGTGCACACCTCCTTCCGGCCAAAATTAAGAGAAGATAATGGTTAACAGTTCATTGATTCTTGAACCATACGTGTGGTCTTTCAGTGTGCGTTCAAGTCCCCGAAGTGCAATCTCACGGCGCTCTTTCTCATGAGTCAGATAGTATTCAACCTTCTCGAGCAGCTCCTGAGGGGAAGAGTAGGTCTCGATTTCCACACCCGGTTTATAGAAACGTGCCAGGTCATCCCGTGCATCGGTCAATTGAAGTGTAGTAGAAGCCGCAATTTCAAATGTTCTCGGATTCGGTGAGGCCGGCGGAATTTTGAGATGATTGTTATTGACAGAATCGTCTTCGTGGGAGCGATGAAGGTTAATGACAATTTTGGTACCGTTATAGACATCATTGGTTTCCTGAGGACTCATCCAGCGGCCCAGTTCAATCTTTTCACCGTAAGCAGCATAGTCAGGCATGCGGTCCCACCAGATGCCATTAAATACGGTATTGTGAGACATCAGCTGTGCCATAATCGGATTGAAGAAATACACCCGGTTCCAGTAAGCCGAGCCGATAAAGCTGATTTCCCGGTGTAGCGTGGATGGCGTCGTGATCGGGAAGTAATGATTCGTGAAGGCCGCAAAAGGAAGGTAGTGAACCGAGGCGCAACCACTTTGTCGATACAGATCGATACAATTCAGCTCCAGTGTGAAGACATGATCAAAATGCTTCACGATCTCCAGTGTCATATCTGTGTAGTACGGGTCATCCGTGAGCCAGATCGCCGTCTGAATACCTGCTTGGCGAATCGCATCGATATGTTCAATCGGAATATCCATGCCATCCAGCACAAGAACAAGGTCAGGACGCGTTTGCAGCGCAATTTCAGAAACCGGCTGACGCGGATCGGAGAGTGTTACTTGAGCAACCATGCCCTGCAATGTAGCCATGATCGCCTCGTCCAGCGGGGAATACGGAAAGCCTTTACCCGAAGATACGTACAGAACGTGAATCTGCCGAAAAGGCAACGGTTCCTTTGCACAATTCACAATATAGTTGGCACGACCGCGAAGATATCCTTCTTCCTTACCCGCGTCATATCCGGCATGCTGCCCGTTTTTGCGTGCTTGGTCGACCAGACTGAGCACTGGCGCGTGAGACTTTTTAGTTTTACGGTGTTTGATAGACATACCGCCACTCCTTTTATTTTTGGAATAGGATTCGCTGTACTGCTGTACTACCGTTCAATGTTAGAGGTGCTCCAGAAGCTGAGCGATACGACGGGGAAACGTATGTCGGTTCAGCGTGGTAAGTAGCCCCCGCCAAGCCATGGCCCGTCGCTCTTCTTCATGGTGCAGATAATATTGGATCTTGCGCTGAAGTTCGCTCGCTGTCGTGAAGGTCTCGATGTCATATCCGGGCCGATAGTAACGTGACAGATCTTCACGTGCATCCGTAATCTGCATCGTGCCGCAGGCGCTGATCTCATACGTACGAGGATTAATGGAATGACCTTGGAGTTGGTGGGTATTCCGATTGTCTTCTCCATTTTCACAAGTCCGGTGCACGTTAATAACGATCTTGGACCCGTTGTAATAATCGACGGTTGCTCCAGGATCAATCCAGCCTTCATGGATGAAACGACCCAGTACATCGGAGCGTGTAAGCCGATTCCATTGGCTGCCAGCGATGAATACCTTTTTGTCCGCCAGGTACGGAGCCAACTCGTCGAACAGGGCAATCCGGTTCCAGAACCCGGTACCGATAAAACAAATGTCGAACTGTTGCTGCGGTACAGTGCGCCGTGGTTGAAACATCCCCGGGTTCACTGCCAGCGGCATATAGATGACCTGACTTGCTCCATGTGCCTTATAAAAGGGCACCGCCGCTTCCTCATGAGTGAACACGACATCATAGTGCTGACAGATTGTTGCCGTATCTTCGGTAAAATACGGGTCATCGACAAACCATACCGCCGTTCGAATATCCAATGCCCTTATTCCGTTCACCTGTTCAAGATGATCGGCGGGAAATACATGTAGACCGTTCATGACCAGCACGACATCCGGTCTGTGCTGACTGGCTTCTTGCAACATGGTTGCCGACGATCCGACAACACACTCACGTACAGTTAGCTGCAATGCTCCAATGACGCCTTCATCAATAGCATCAAATCCCTGAGGAATGTACAGCACTTTCAGATTCCGCACGGGAGGCTCAAACATTCCCACTCGCTCCATCATGGCCTGACAGCCGCCAAATCTGCGGCCTTCTGCATATCCGCCGCGGTAAGCCGTCTCCGCTTCTGTAGGCGGTCGGTGTCGTCGTTTCGCCACATCCTTCACCCTGTCTTCCTTCAGGAGATGCCATTCCAGACTCTCCCCGAGATTGGTGTTCCCTCTAAAGGATATGCCCCGGGGTCAGATGCATCATGGACGGGTGTCCTGCAAGGCGCAAAATTGGCGTTTGCCCTCCACATTCGCCTGCACGGGCATGTCCGCTTCTGCGGCAAACCAAATAACCCGGAGGGAACTGTCCCCCCGGGCAAATGTCATACACCGGACATGCATCTATTACGATCTGGAAAATGTACAACTATTCTGTTATTGCGCTTTGTACGCCAACTGATGTCCGTCCTCGAATCCCTTGGCGAAACCCGCGTTGAATCCCTCGTTGTACGCCTCTTTGTAGCCCTGGCTGTACGCATTGTCCGGATTCGGATCGGTAGGGGTAGCCGGGACGAACGGTTGTACGGGCTTTGGACTCCGGTGCCGTCGTACCGTACGTTTCTTTTTTTTGAGCCACGCACTGCGTCCTTTGAGCGTACGTTTATGCAGTACACGTCTGCCCTTGAGCGCACGCAGCTTACGGATTCTACGTAAGCGTGCTCCGCGCAAAAGCAAAGCTCTTTTCGTTCTCAGACGTATTTTTTTCTTTTTTAACATGTCAACATTCCTCCTGTGTGTCCCGAACCATGCGTATCGCATATTCAGGGTCTTTGAGCCATGGCAAACCAGGCTCCCCATGCTGAATCCGGGCCAGCCGGATTCCAGTAACCATACGAGACATCTCTTCCTGATAGCGACTCAGCAAACGAATGTTCTCGGCCAGACTGCGGGCGGATACTTCCGAATGAGCGGATACGCTAGCTACACTGTCCAGAATGCGAGCCAGCGCATGCTGACTGTGTGCAATGGATTCAATGAGGGCCAGTTTCGCTTCCTGCTCACGCCGCAACAGACTCATTTTCCCAAGTCTCCCATATCCGTGCCGCCAAACATGCCACCGTCCATACCGCCGCCGCCCTCTTCACTATCGTTCTGAACCATCACCGCTTTAAGATTGTTGCACAGTCCGGTTTCCATCCGGGTCAATCCTTCCAGCAATTCCACCAGCTGATCATGCATTTTGAGTGGCTCCCCCACCTGATCACCATGCGTCAAAAAGGTATCCCCATTCAGATGGTTCAGCGTCCAGTTCCGTACCTTCTCGGCTTCAATCGCCTTCGCCTCCAAAATCAGGGCAATATTCCACTGCATCTTGGCTGCTGCATCCAGCATCAGAATGAGGCTCTGTTCTCTGCTCATGTTCCTTCACCCGCCTTTCGGGCTTATTCTTCCTCTTGAACCGCGATCTCCCGCATAACCTGGGTCAGCGTTTCGGCTACAGCTTCTTCCAGATCTGCAAGGCCTCCCAAGTAAGAGATAATGCTTTTGTTGATTTGTCCCGAGCTATCCAGCAGACCGTCAACGCCATCAAGCTCCGGTTCGATATCTGGCAAATGATTGATGATTTCAGACATGCGTACAGCGACTTGGCGTTTGGCATCCAGTACACGTGCTATCTGCTGGTGAGAATGTGCAATATGTGTGATGATTTCATCGATTTTGCTCTGCATGGTCCTCCTCCTTACCGTCACGGCCTGCTTCACCCATAGAAAAATCCGGCCTATCAGCATTTGCCTGTTACAGCATATGCCGGGCCGGGATCGTCAGTTACTCCAGCTTGCGCCTATATCGTCAGATGACGTAACTCCAGTCAGAAGAATATCGACTGAGGAATTGACGGGTACGTTCCTGTTTGGGACGCACAAACACCTCTTCCGGTGTTCCTTCCTCCACCATGGACCCTCCATCCATGAAAACAACCCGATTCGCCACCTCACGGGCAAAACCCATTTCATGGGTGACCACAATCATGGTAATCCCCTCTTGAGCAATGGAGCGGATGACAGACAATACCTCACCCACAAGCTCGGGGTCCAGCGCCGAGGTTGGTTCATCAAACAGAATCACTTCGGGATTCAGTGCCAGTGCCCTGGCAATCCCCACCCGTTGCTGTTGTCCACCTGACAACATACTCGGATACTCATTGATTTTGGCAGACAGTCCGACTTGTTCAAGCACACGCAAGGCTCGTGTACGGGCGTCCGCTTTGGACATTTTTTGGGCTACGATTAACCCTTCCGTGACGTTATCCAGCACGGTCTTATGTTTGAACAGATTATAATGCTGGAAAACCATCGCCGTTTTCCGTCTCAACTGCACAATGTCATGTTTGCGTGCATGCTTGCAGTCCACTGCTAATCCGCTGATCTTAACCTCGCCCTCATCCGCACGTTCGAGAAAATTCACACAACGCAGCAGTGTCGTTTTACCCGAGCCACTCGGTCCCAGAATCGCTACAACATCCCCTTGCTCCACAGTTAAATCAATGCCTTTCAACACTTCCTGCTTGCCAAACGATTTGTGTATATTCGTCAGTGTAATCATGACACGCCTCCTTTGCTGTACACAGCTACTCTACGTTCCAGCAAAGCTGTAATCCGCTCGGCAATGACCGTAAGTCCCCAATAGATGAATGCGGCGGCAATGAAAGCCTCCAGAAATTTCAGGCTGACCGAAGCAACGACATCGGCTTTGCCGAGAATATCCATTTGGGATACGGTGAAGGCCAGCGTTGACCCGTGCAGGAACCCGACAAACATACTGCACAGATTGGGTAACACGGCCCCAATAGCCTGCGGGATGATAATACGCATTAAAGCCTGAAACGTGCTCATGCCGACGGCATGTGCCGCTTCCATCTGTCCGATATCCACGGCCAGAATGCCTGACCGGATAATCTCGGACATATAGGCCCCCGCAGTCAGCGAGAACGCAATTAGCACAAATACGAGAATTGGAATGGATGATGATTGGAAGGCCCAACCGTATCGTTCCGCCAGTTTATCGATAATCATCGGAATACCGTAATAGATGAGAAACAGATGCATCAACATCGGTGTTCCACGCAAGAAAGAGACATAGAAGGCAGCGATGCGGTGAATCCATCGTACTCGATAAATACGGATCAGAGCCGTAGCCAGACCGATCCCGAAGCCTGCAATCAACGGAACAATCGTAATCACGAGTGTCAGTGGCAATGCCTTCAGGATTTGGAAAAAGGATGTGTAGATAAATTGAAGATCAATAGACATGTGCTCACCCCGCTATTTGTTTCAGGCGTTCGGCTCGAACCGCCGGCTTGTGTACCACTCTCTTGCGTTCATGACGCTGGAGTCTGCGTTCAACAAGAGTGAAGCCTTTTTCAAGTACAATAACAATGACATAATAGACCACGGACAAACTGATATATACCTCAAGTGCATGGGAAGTGGCCGAGATTAGCGTCTGTCCTCTGCCCACCATATCCATCACACCAATCGAAAAAGCCAGTGATGTATCCTTCAAGGAACCGATTAACGTGTTGGCCATATTAGGAAAGGCGACAATGAGCGCCTGGGGTACAACGATGCGCCGAAAAGACTGGAAGGTGGTCATCCCCACTGCATAAGCTGCTTCGGTCTGTCCCTTGTCTACACTGCGGACGGCTCCCCGAAATATTTCGGCAAAGGAGGCTGCATCACTCAGAGCGTACGTGACAATAACAAACAACAGCGGATCGGTTCTCGACAGGTCGATGCCCATTGGCTTAAGCAATTCAGGCAGACCATAATAGACCAGAAATAGCTTGATGAGAATCGGTGTACCCCGCATAAAGGATATAAACAGGGTAGCAAGCTGGCTCAGTACCGGAATCCGGTACAGTCTTGGAACCGCCAGAAGCACACCGCCTACCAGTCCGAGCACAATCGAACCACTCAGAACAATGAGTGTAATATGCAGATACCGCAGCAGCTCCGGGATGAAATCCAGAACTAATGACAGATCGAATGATTTTCCCATAATCGCCAGCTCACCTTTCTAGAACTACTCCTCAACCGTATAGTCCGCTCCAAGCCACTCGGTGCTCAGTTTGCTCAATGTTCCGTCTTCTTTAATTGATTTGAGCGCTTCGTCCAATTTCGTTTTGAGTTCCTGCTCATCTTTGTTCAGAATGAAGTACACTTTGGAGTTGGAGAGGGCATTACCTACCGTTTTCAATTGGGCATCAACCACCTTGTTCTGATAATCGATGGCAAATGGTGTACTGATGGTTGCATCCACCCGTCCTGTTTTGATCTGAGTATTCGTGTCTTCACCTGCTCCGGAATAAACGATATCAATTCCGTTGTTGTTGGTAGCATTCCACTTCTCAGCCAATACAGCCGCATTGCTCGTTGCGCCAACAATCAGTTTTTTACCTTTCAGATCCTCAATGGACTTTACTTCCTGATTTTTCTCACTTACAACAATTTTATTGGGAAAAATATTATAGGCTTCATCATTAAAGAGAAACTTCGCCTGTCTCTCTTCATTCACTTCCATTTGGTGAGCAATAATGTCTATCTTTTTCGTTTCCAGACTAAGCAGCAGGTTCTTGAATTCCATGGTACTGAACTCAAATTCATACTCTGGCAAACGTTTGTCGATCTCACGGATCAGTTCCACATCGTAACCTGTTAATTTACCATTCTCATCAATAAAGCAGACATTAGGAAACTGTGTACCTGTGCCTACAATGATCTTTTTAACTTTAGTATCCCCTGCTGCCGAAGCAGATCCTGACTCATTCCCTGCTGTCCCTGTACTGCATCCAGCCAGTACCACCAGCATCGTAATGAACAGCAGCGCTGTCCGCAATCTCTGAATCCCCCGTTTTTTAACCATTCCCAATCTCCTCCATAAGCTGTTACTCCAGCAAGTATAATGTGTCTTCCCATTCCTCTCCACCACTTAACTAATCATTCTTACTTGTATAGTCGGAATTAGGTTGAACACAGAATATCATCACAAGTCATCCTCAGACAATAACTTAACCAATAGGACATCCTGATATCGTTATAGAACTTCTCTATTTGTACGCTTTCTATGCTGACGCCGAGCACATAGCACACCAAAAAAGCCATCCCCAAACTGAATTGGATAATGGCTTCTTCTTGCTTGAATCCCTTTTGGACATATCCCTATTGGATTAAAATATGCCCACTCTCATCTATCTGCGACTGGCCCATTTAATTTTACGTGCCACTTCCAATCGCTGCAGTTGCAAGAGTTCGATTCGTTCCTCAAATTTCTCACGTTCATCTTTGGAATGAGCTGCGTGAATCTGGTGGCAAAGACCTGTTAGTTTACTATTGATATGGTCGAATCTCATCCATAATTCTTCTTCAGGTGAACGTTGCTGTTCCGCCTCCGGCTGAAATATCTTGAGCTTTTGGATAAGGGACTGCTGCCAATCCTGATCCTGAATTTGGATAGCAAAATGCAAAAGATCCAGATAATCGTCGATTTGCAACGTTACGCGGCAATCAGGTTTAGTATTCATAGTCGTCTCTCCCTTATTTCAGTTTTTGGCTGGAATCAATCACTTCTATTTTACAGGAAGCAGCCCACCTAAAGCGAGTGCTGAACGATTAAATTTTGGAAAAAGTTTTATTTTTTTATGTTAAAACAGCTTTACATTTCCATGAGGTCGAATTTGGTTAACGTTTGGTATGGGTTCATATGAAATCAATGATGAAAAACCCGCTTTAAGGAAGAAGTTTGGTATTATCCCCTTTAAGTAGACACTTAAAAAAACCTTCATGTTATCATGGGGGTTCAAGTGACACTTGGAGGGGATATTTTTATGGCGAAAAAAGGGCAAACATTTCAGACGTATACCGAAGAATTCAAATTGAATGCAGTTAGATCATATGTCGAAGGTTCTTCAAGTTACAAGGTGGTTGCTGAGCGCGAGGGGATTCGAAACTGTTCACAATTGAAGGTGTGGGTGAAAAAGTGGATAAACGGGGAAGCTTTCGATGAGCGAAAAAACAGTGTCCCGAATCCACTGAAGGGACGTCCCCGTACAACCTTTGGCAGCGTGGAGGAAGAACGAGATTATCTTCAAGCACAGGTGGATTATTTAAAAAAGCGGTATCCCAATCTAGCAAAGGAGAAGCGCTGAGCCAACGGGAGAACTACGATATCCTAGATGAATTGCGCTGCTTGCATGGCATTACACGCCTATTAACAATTGCAGGAATACCCCGATCCAGTTACTACAAATGGCGAGCAACCCAGCCGCAGCGAGACGCAAGACAAGACCGTGATCGTGAGATCAAAGAACACATGATGGCTATTCATTTTGCAAACCGAGAGTTTGGTTATCCTCGCATGACAACGGCGTTGTGGGAGGCCGGTCTGAACGTCAATCACAAGAAAGTATGGCGAATCATGCGGGAACTATCGATCCAATCGGTGATTCGCAAGAAGCGGAAGAAGTCCAGCTATACGCCATCTGTTATCTATCCGAATCGCCTGAAGCGCCAATTTCATGCCACAGCACCCCAGCAAAAAATGGTGACGGATATTACCTATATTTCGGATGGGAGCGCATTCGTTTACCTGTCTGTGATTCAAGACTTGTTCAACAACGAGATTGTAGCTTGGCAGTTATCTAAACGGAACGATGTTCAGCTCGTATTGGATACGGTAGAACAATGGACACAAAAAAGAGACGTTTCGGAAGCCGTGCTCCATTCGGATCAGGGCTTCCAGTACACGTCTCAGGCGTACAACTCACGATTAGAAGCATTCGGCGTCAAGGGCAGCCACTCTCGCAAAGCAACCTGCCTGGATAACGCATGCATCGAATCTTTCTTTTCGCATCTCAAAACAGAGAAGCTGTACCTTAACCAGTGTAATTCAGAAGCAGAGATTCGACAAGCTGTGGAAGATTACATTTACAATTACAACTACCGACGCTTTCAAGCCAAACTCAAACAGCGCGCACCGATTGAATATCGATGCGCACTGGCAGCATAGCTTTTTTCATCTGTCTACTTGACAGGGGTATGACCAGTTCTTTCCTTAGAACGGGTTTTTCATCATGTTATATATAATATGGGAACGTATAAAATCAGTCGTTTTTGCCATCTCTCTGCTGTCTGGTCATCAGCAACATGATAAACGAGATGATAATAATGGAAATGGTCCATGCCCAAGCCATCGTCTGATTGCCTGAATCCACTGCCACATAGATTGCCGTGGGTACCGTTTGCGTTTTGCCTGGAATATTACCTGCAATCATCAATGTCGCTCCGAATTCCCCGAGTGCTCTGGCAAAGCCCAGAATGAAGGCGGTCATCAATGCTCTGCCCGCGAGCGGCAGGGAAATATAACGAAATACCTGCCACTCATTCGCACCAATTGAACGACCTGCATTTTCCAGATCACGATCCACACCGCTGAATCCCGATTTCATTGTCTGATATACCAGCGGGAAAGCCACGACCACAGAGGCAATCACGGCCGCCCACCAGGAGAAAATGACAGGTGCCGAGAAGATGGCTTCGATCCAGCGTCCCAGTAAGCTTTTACGCCCCAGTGATACGAGCAGTATAAATCCGACCACTGTCGGCGGGAGCACCAGCGGAAGCATAAAAGCCGTTTCTAGAAAAATTTTTCCCCGAAACGACGCACGCAACATCTTCCAGGCCACAGCAATGCCAAGCACCGCTGCAATAACGCTGGACAGAAGAGCAACCTGAAGAGAAAGACGAACCGGTGGCCAAAATACCTCCCAATCGATCGCGCTCCCATTCATTCGGGGATGGAGAACCCGTATTTGGCGAATACATCCAGCACTTCAGGTGATTGCAAATACGTATAAAATTGTTCTGCTTCTGTCCGATGCTTCGTGCCTTCGATAATCCCTACTGGATAATTAGCTGGTGTATACCTGTTCTTGTCCACATCAAACGCTATTTTCACCTTGTTCGAAGTGAGTGCATCGGTTTTGTACACAAAACCTGCGTCTGCATTACCTGTCTCTACATATTGCAGAACTTGTCTGACATCCTTGCCCTGTACAAGCTTGCTTTCCAGTTGGTCCCACAGCTTGGCATTTGTCAGTGCTTCTTTGGCATAGGTTCCTGCCGGTACACTTTCCGGAATCCCAATCGCTACCGTCTTGATGGAATCGGCTGTGAGGTCCTTCTCGCTTGTCACTTCGTTCTTGCTATCCGCCGGAATGATAGCCACGAGTGAATTTTGAAGCAAATTCTTCTGATCGTCAGATGCAATCAACTTCTCCTCGACCAGAGCATTCATATTTTTGGTCGCAGCCGATATGAAAACATCCGCGGGCGCACCTTGTTCAATCTGCTGTTGTAATGCACCCGAAGCACCAAAGTTGAAATTCAATTCAATATATGGATGAGCCAGCTCATAGTTAGTCTCAATCTCTTTCATGACGTCCGTCAGACTGGCAGCTGCCGAGATAGTCAGTTCTACCGTTTCCTGCGGATCGACATTCTCTGATGATGAACTCTCGCCTGATGTCGCTGGCGTTGAGGTCGTTTGTCCAACAGCGGTGGATGTATCCGTGCTGTCGGTGCTTGTACCACAACCAGCCAATATCAGGACCACGACCAGTGACATACTTCCCAAAACATATCCGATACTCCTTCTCATCTAATCCTCCCTCAATGTTATGTTTAGTTATAAATAGATATAATTAATTATATTTCATTATACATAAGATCGATAAAATGGGAAGATCGCGTTTCAGGTACCTGTGGGAGCTACTGCAACGAATCGACGAGTTGTGCACCCTATGTTTATACCAGCCAGCGGTTAATGGTATAGTACAAGAGACTACAGCATTGGTCTGAGACGACGGATGTTGATGAAATAAACTAGTTATGTCTGTACCTTGAAGGAGGATCTTCACTGATGACGGAGGAGCAATCCTATACAACCGAAGAAATATCCAAGCTGCTCAAAATATCCAAACTGACCGTCTACGACCTGATCAAAAAGGGAGACCTCGTCGCTTACCGCGTCGGCAAACAAATGCGTATTGATGCAACCGATCTGGAAGCATACAAACGGCGCTCCAAGCTGCTTCAATCGCCAAGCCATCGGGCTGCGGAACCAGATCATTCAGTTCCCCCCAGGGAAACCCCTGCGGCTTCATTCCCACCTGGCAACACTTCGGTGATCCAATCAGCTCGCCATGTGGTCATTACCGGTCAGGATGTCAGTCTGGATATCCTCATGCGATATATGGAAAAACAAACTCGAGATATTCGACCACTGCGCTCTTTCATGGGAAGTCTGGACGGATTGATCTCCATGTACCGCGGTGAGTCTGATCTTGTCAGTACCCATCTGCTCGACGGAGATACCGGTGAATATAATCTGCCATACATCCGCAAGATTCTGATTGGCTGGTCCTATGTCGTGGTGAACCTGCTGTCACGCCCTGCCGGACTGTATGTGCAACGCGGGAATCCGCGTGGCCTCCAGAACTGGACAGATCTGAACCAGCCTGAACTCCGATTGGCTAACCGGGAGAAGGGTTCTGGAGCACGTGTATTGCTGGATGAACAACTGCGTCTGCACGGTATCCCTTCTACCCGGCTGCTCGGGTATGCTGTGGAGGAAAGCAGTCATATGGGTGTGGCGGCCAAAGTCAGTTCAGGTGATGCGGATGTGGGAATCGGCATCGAGAAGGCTGCGCGTCTGGTTGGCCAGGTCGATTTTATCCCGCTTGTTCAGGAACGCTACGATCTCGTCATGCTGAAGAAGCAAGGCAATGAAGCCTGGATCGCTTCTGTACTGCGTATTCTCCAATCACCGGAGTTCAGGCAGGAACTGCAATCATTTGAGGGATATGACGTGTCACGGACAGGGGACATTTTGTACGAGGTATAGTCATACGAAATACGGCCAATGAAAGCCAATACAAAACGAATGTTACACATCATGCAAATAACAAAACGCCTTACAATTGCTGCAAGGCGTTTTTGGTGTTCCGATATAGAACCAGATGTCTTGGCATCCTGTGGTTGCTATCTGGATTTGTCATACACAATATGGGCAAACACATCTGTTGATGAATAGACTCCTCATTGCGGGAAATCGATCTCAAAAATGAATACCCCATACGCAGTCATCTTGATTTCATCCTGATATGTTGTACCCGATAGTAACTCTTTTGCTTCCTTCTTGAGCTTGATGACCACTTGTTGATCCGAGTAGTTGAGCAAGAATAAATACGCTTTATCCTGAGCAGAACGGATACCGAGTTCAACTTCGGACGGTACCTCTATCAGGTCATCCACAGGCGAAGACAGCCCTATTTCATCCAGGAGTGCATCTACAACCGGTTCATTGTAAGCCGCCCCATAATACCATACCTCCCCCTGACCTACAACACGTTTGGTCATAGCAGGGCTACCTGCATAGTATTCGGACGCATACTCGGCTATGACCTGCACTTCGGGATGCTCCACATGAAGAACTTCGTTAAATCCGGCCGTTGGCGTTCCCTCCTGAAGTCGCTCACTCGTCCCATTCCATTGCAGCTCGGCTGCGGAAATGGTTCCTTTGATCAATGTAAAATCCTCCACGGTAATACCACACAGCTCAGCGACAGCCCCTGGGAAAGGTCTCATATAACAATGCCCCTTGAGATCCTTATAACCGGTGCGCGCACCGAAAAACAGGGTTCCACCTTGACTGACATAGGCTTGCAAAAGTTCTGCTGTTTCGTCTGTCATGATTGCCGGGTGAGCGTAGATGATCACCTTATATATGGATAGTTTCTCCAGTGTTGTCGTTGGTTGCAGTGTAACCAGATCGGTCGGAATATGACGATACTGCAGCTGCTTATACCAGGAGCGTACGCTCTGTTGATGAAGCGGACCGTGCCACTCGTCCAACTCTCCGTCCCACAAGTTATCGTAGTCCTGCAAGATGGCAACATCGGCTTGATATGTAGTACCCGCAATAACGCGCCCTATGGAGGCAAACTCTTCACCTACTTGTGCAACCTCGCGTACCCTTCTGTTGGGTTGATTGTGGTAATCATTGATGCCATGCCAGTACATTTCGGTTCCGAACGTTGCCGTCCGCCAGCGGAAGTAGACAAGCAAATCCGTACCATGAAGAACAGATTGATACGACCATAATCGGATCTGTCCGGGTCTCGGAGTACCCATGCCTATACTATCGACCCAGCCTCCTGGCCCAGACTGCTGTTCCATGACGCAGAAGTTCGGTGACATATTGCGTACGTTGGACAATTTCATGCTCCATGCCCGATCTTGTAATGCATTGTCGTCTGTCCCTGGGAAGATCGTGGCAAACTGCGGATACGAATCATAAGAGAAGAAATCCAATAGCTCCTCTGTCATTTCATGATTATCCAAGTGTCCAAACGTACCGTTCGTCGTGATCCAATGTTCCCGGTCCAATTCCCGAATGATGTCCACCTGAAGCTTGGCAAAAGAAATGGTATTGGCTGATATGAATCTCTTTTCATCCAATGCCAAGTGAGGATTTGGCGATGGACTGACCATATTTCGGGTAAGATGAATTTGTTCCCAGTCGGTATAGATCTGACTCCAAAAAACAGTTCCCCAAGCCTGGTTCAGATTCTCCAACGATTCATAACGATTCTTTAGCCATTCACGGAAGGCGACATGATCTGCCTCAGCATAGAAAACATCCATATGGCAATTGAATTCGTTATCGATTTGCCAGCCAATGACAGCCGGATGATCTTTATATGCAATCACCATATTGCGCACGATTTTTTCACATTGCTGTCTGTAGATTGGGCTGCTGTAATTGTTATGGCGTCGCATGCCGTGTTGATACAATACCCCATCCTTATTTGCATTCAATACTTCGGGATATTTGGATGTCAACCACGCTGGTGGAGTTGCAGTAGGTGTTCCCAAAATAACACTCAAGCCATATTGATGTGCCAGATCCAGTGCCTTCCCGAAAAAACTAAAATCGAACTGGCCTTCTTCCGGTTCAAATATGGACCATGCGAATTCAGCCATCCGAATAACCGTAATATTCATCTCTCGCATTCTACGGAAATCGTCCTCCCACAACTGTTCCGACCAATGCTCAGGGTAATAACAGACCCCCAGTTTCAATTCATCCATTTGTATTGATTTTGCCACCTTCAAATGCCCCCTTAACCTGCCATATTGCCTCTATTCTATTGGATACTTCACATATAATAAATGACAAGATTATGCGACTTATAATAAAATATTGTCATTATTATAGTTTCAAACAACAGTTGGATGGATCTATTTTGATTGATCACATAAAAATATTGCGTTCAAATGGAGGATACACGTGAAAGAACACATCTTTCTCCCAAAACCGGTTTTCCCCAGACATGTGTGCTTTCCTGATTTTATTGGAGGTTACAGTGACTTTCCGAAGCATCGTGTGAATCGAGAATATCGAACTAAAGAAATTAATTTGGATCAATGCTACAATTTGCACCTTGTACTTAACGGTAAAGGATTCCTGCACACTGGAACCGCTTGTTATGAGTTAACGCGTGGACAGGGATTCCTCTATGGTCCCGGTCTCAAACAAACGTACTATTCAGATTCGGATGATCCTTGGAGTATTCGGTGGATTCACTTCTACGGAATTCGTCTCGAAGAACTATTGAATGGAAAAGGCCTTGACGAGCCATGGCTGTTTCAATGCTCCAACTTTCCAATGCTTACCGCACTGATGGATAGATTACTGGAGCTAGGAAGAGGCTATCAAGTGGAGGACGAGCACAGCATGGCAGCAACACTATATGAGCTTCTGACCAGATTGCAATCCGCAGCGAGCCGAATTAATGTTTCCTTGAATCACACTTCAGAGAGAATTCGTGAAGCAGGGAATTATATTCGTTCCCACAGTAACGAGCACATTACACTTGACCACGCTGCCGGAATTGCCGGTTACAGTACAACATACTTCAGCCGCAAGTTCAGTCAAACGTTTGGAATCTCCTTCCCGGAATTCCTGTTGGAATCCAGGTTATTACATGCAAAACAGCTGTTGGCTACAACCAACCTTTCCATTAAGCAAATCACACTGGAAACGGGGTTTTCACAGTCAAGCTACTTCATCCGATGTTTTAAAACCCAGGAAAACGTAACGCCTATGCAATTTCGAATGATGCACAATCATACGTTATAGGCAGATCATAATTTGCAGCGGCAGCACTTCATGGAGTCCACTTATTCTAAACCATAGAAGGGCATATGCTGCGACAATTAATCCGGTTGTAGACAGGCGTGAACATGTTCATTGATCATTTGGAGAACAGCGAAAAATACTGCAATAACCAGTGAAGAAAAAATAGGAACCATGCCGATGATAATGAGGCCGGGGTCGCTTCACAAAAAGCATCTCACTTGTTTTAAGTGATTTGAATTCATCACATCATGTTCAACTAATCATCTCCACTGCGCCCTTCAGGTGAAGTGTCCTTTCATTTCAGTTATTTCTGGGTACAAAAAAAGCTCCTTTTCACCATTTTGGCGAAAAGGAGCTTTTTTAGAACGTTCTTTCCTCACATGACCTTGAAGGAATTCTTCATTTACATCTACCAGCTGGACTTGGTTACGCCAGGAATCTCCTTTGTATTTATTATTGTAAAAGATACACCTTCACCACCCGATTACACAGCTATCTTCAAATGAATACGGGTACCGGGTACTGCCGTTTTCAATCTCACACGTGGATCATTATCCTCTTTCGCGCTGCTATTATACTGCCTCCACCGGCCATGGCAGTGGATTGTCGAAATGGCCCCAGTCGGCCAGCATTTCTTCGTCACTAAGCAGGCACTGGTCCAGCTCGTCCTCAATCACTGTACGTTCCATTTCAATTCCGATCATGACTAACTCGGTCTGGCGGTCTCCCCACTCCGCATCCCACTTTTCTCTGACATCCGGCTCGGTCCGTAAAATCTCTTCCCTGTCCGCTTCCGGCAACGCTGCGACCCAATGTCCGGCAGGCCCAAACTGAATGGATGTCCCTGCCTGGCTAAGACTTGCAGCCACATCCCCTTCAGCCGCGAGCCAGACCAACCCTTTGGCCCGTACCACTTCTTCCGGCCAGTAGCTCATGAATTCAGCCAGGCGGGAAGGATGGAATGGTTTTCTCCGACGGTAAACGAAGGAACCGATACCGTACTCTTCCGTCTCGGGTGTATGTGACTCTTTCTCCAGTTCCTGAATCCATCCAGCGGACATGCTTACTTTGTCGAAGTCAAAGCGACCTGTATTCAAAATTTCGGACGGATTAACCTGTCCGTTCACAGTTCGAATGATGTTGGCATGGGGCTGAAGCTTGCGGATGACACCTTCAAGCTTGTTCAGCTCCACGTCATCGACCAGATCACATTTGTTCAGCAGCAGGACATCACAGGTCTCAATCTGATCTATTAGCAAATCCACGACGTCACGGGTATCCTCATCCCCTGTTGCCTGGTTACGATCCAGAAGACTCTGTCCTGAGGCAAAATCATGCCAGAACCGATGGGCATCCACAACGGTTACCAAACAATCCAGCTTCGCCAGGCTCGTCAGATCAATACCGGATTCCTCATCGGCATATGTAAAGGTCTGCGCCACCGGAACGGGTTCACTGATCCCCGTGGATTCAATTAGGATGTAATCAAACTTGCCTTCGTTTACCAGCTTCTCAATCTCCTGCATCAGGTCATCCCGCAAGGTACAGCAGATGCACCCGTTGGACAGCTCCACCAGTTTTTCTTCGGTACGCGACAGCATTGCCTCTCCCTTCACCAGTGCGGCATCAATATTCACTTCACTCATATCATTTACGATGACCGCGACCTTGAGGCCTTGCCGATTGTGTAATACGTGATTAAGTACGGTCGTTTTGCCCGATCCCAGGTAACCGCTCAGAACTGTTACCGGAACTTGCTTTTGTATCATTGGTATCTACTCCTTATAGTTGCGGCCAACAGTTTCAGCCTTATTAGTAATTATTACGATTAACAACATTGACTATATTCCTGTTGCCTTCTGTTGTCAAATCATTTTTTATGTTTTCGTGCGAGTGGACTTCCTATTTCCCAACATAAAAAGGCCTATGGCCTGTTTCCTGTAGCTTCGCATCATGACAATACGATCCCGGAAAAGTCAGTCCATACGCCTTTAATATCTTACTTTGGATACGCACTCCAATGGGGTCACACAGATGCCCCTCAGTTGGCAGCCGCAGATCTGGCCCTATTTCCCGCTTCCATCCGTTGTTTGAAAGCCACAACCAGAATCATAGCTGTAACGGATAGAGCCGTGCAGATCGTGAACATGGTTGAATAAGAGCTACTCTGTACAATCAGTCCCATGGCTAGTCCGCCCAGAGAGAAACCCA
Organism: Paenibacillus hebaui; assembly: GCF_051934385.1. Lineage (NCBI taxonomy): Bacteria > Bacillati > Bacillota > Bacilli > Caryophanales > Paenibacillaceae > Paenibacillus > Paenibacillus hebaui. The sequence goes on from NZ_CP196836.1 coordinate 5,786,885, forward strand.
GATCATACGAAGACATGAAAATACCCATAAGCACATATCTGGAATCGGCTGGAAGCACAAAAGACAGGTACGTAGTTAATGTCGGGTATAGCAACGCCACGGCAAAACCACTGAATACCGCAGACAGATAAACCAGCGGACCAATGATTTCCAGCATCGCAAGTAGCTGCGTTCCCAGGGCTGCACACAACATCAGTCCCGCCATCAGCCAGGTATTCCAGCTGCCGTCTGACGGGATTTTTTTGCGCAGAATGAATCTGCACAGAATAACAACCAATCCCTGAATCGTTAGAAATAATCCTGCACTCGCCATCCCGGTTGATACCATGTACAACGGAAGAAAGGTCGCTGTTGCACCAAATACACACGAAGCAAACAGCATAACCACACTGCTGATCAACAAAGGCGTGCTGCGCCAGATACCACCGAAGGAACGTCCCATATCTCCCAGCGTATACGATTTATTCTGCACCGTACTCCGGGGTAAATCCACGTTATACCCGATCAAGAGCGGGAAAGCCGCCAAACCAATGATCAATACGGTAAACCAGATATCACTGGCATTTTCCCAGATTTGGATAGCCAATATCGGAATGACCAGAGACGGAACCATCGTAAAAAGGGTGTACATGGACAGACCCTGTGCCCGGTCCTTGTCCTCCAGCTTTTCCACAATCCCTGCCTGCATCGTCATGGAGAAAAAAGCAGTAGCCACACCTTGCAGTGCCCGCAGCCACAGGTATGTTTCCACACCAAAAACGATGAACAGCAATAACGTAACGGCATGCAAAATCAGCAGCCATTTCATCACACGAAGCGGCCCGTACTTCCCAAGGAGCTGCGCCGCAAAGGGTCTTAGGAGCATACAGGTAAACATGTACGCTCCCATCATCAGGCCAATCTCGGCCTGATTCAATCCGGCAGCCTCACTCCGCAGAGGGAGAATAATCGTCAAGGCCGAATTCGCGGCAAAAAATAAAAAGGCCAACATATAAAACCGGATAAACGAAAAAGACACCGGGTTTAATTTGCCGTTGGCATTCACGGAAGAATCCACTATATAGTCCCTACTTTCTGTCTATTACCGGAGCACGCTGATCCTGTTGTGATGAAAACCGAAGGCATAGCGGGCAGGCTATCCAGTCCAATTAATGAACTTTTGATACGAGCAGCTGGGTATATTCATGCCGCTGCGCTTCATGTATCTCATCCGTGTCAAACAGATCGACGACCTCTCCGTGTTTCATGACCATTATACGGTGGCTTATGGAAGCAACGGAAGCAATATCATAGGATATAAAAATATAGCTGATGCCCAGATAACTATTTGTCCTTTTTTCGCCATGAAAATATCCCCTCCAAGTTTCACTTCCCCCATGATAACATGAAGTTTTTTTAAAGTGTCTACTTGAAGAGGATAATAACTCTGCGTCAGCCTTTCTTTTATCTCGTACCTCGTATTAATCCCCTTCGATCGTAAGCAAAAACAATCATGGCTGCTCCCAATATCGCACAGATGATATACATCCAGGAAAAGGAGAGTACATCAGCAACGGGGCCCATGATAACCCCCCCCAGCGAAACGCCCAGATCGGCGGTTGCAATAAACAATCCGATTAACACATTACGGTTGGACTGTGGCAGGACAAAGGACAGATAGGTCGTCAGTGTCGGATATACGATGGCCTGCGCAATTCCCATCAGCCCGGCGCCTATATAAAAGACTCCTGCACCTGCCTGATTGGAGAAACCAACGCACCCCGCAGCCAATGTCAGAAGCAGCATCGTTCCCATCATGAAGGAGGAATGCCACTTCCCATCTGAAGGGATCCTCTTTCTGAGCAGAATTCGGGCGATCACCACAACTGCCGCCTGAATCATCAGAAAAACTCCGGCATTTCCATTATCCAACTGGGAACCATACAAAGGAAGAAATGCCGTAATAGCTCCAAATACAATGGAAGAGATTAACATGATTACACTGCATTTGAACAGAAATGGATTTCTGATGAGCTCCCCAAAGGATTGCAGCATGTTGGACTTCGGTTCCACCTTGTCCGAAGGCGTCTCTGTCTTCCCGTCATTGGGCTGGTCCATCTTGACACTGTAACCAAAAACCCCAGTTACAATGGCAATGCCAACCATAAATACGGAGAAGTAATCCATCCCTCCAGTATTCCAGAGTCCCAGTGCAACAACAGGGCCCAGAATGCCAGGGATATAGGAAAAGAGCGAATAGTATGAGATCCCTTGCGAACGATCCTTCTCTGGCAATGCATCAATGATGCCAATCTGCAGTGCCATCGAGAAGAAGGCCGTGGATACCCCTTGCAGCGTACGGGCCAAGACATATCCGCCCAATCCGGTAAATGTATATAAAATGAGGGCAAAACCATTGATGATCAGGATCAGCCGCAATATTTTGATCGGTCCATATTTCTGAATGATCTGACCTGCCCACGGTCTAAAAAACATCGTCGTAAACATGTAAGCTCCCATGACCAGACCAATCGTTGTGCTGCTTGCCCCCAATGATTCACCCCGCAAGGGAATAATCACATTGAGTATGGCATTGGCACTGAAATAGAAGAGAGCCAATAGATATAAACGCAGGAAAGGCCACGACATTGCTCCACTCACTCTGAGTTCCCCTTTAGAATGTGATTAAATGATCCAGCAGTTTCCTTGCATACTCGGACTTCACGTCCTTCAATTGTCCAATGGGTACCGTTTCTTCAATCTGACCCTCTCGAAAAATGACCACCCTGTCACAAATATAGGCAGCTGCCTGGATATCATGGGTTATAAACACATAACTCATATTGTACATTTCCTTCAATTCCTTAAGCACATGAAGCACCTGGATCTGAACCGATACATCCAGCGAGCTGATAGCTTCATCCAGCAGAATACACTGAGGCTCTGTAGAAATTGCTCTTGCGATGCAAACCCGCTGCACTTCCCCGCCTGATAGTTCATGTGGATACCTGCCTCGATACGATGAATCCAGTCCGACCTGAGCAAGCAGTATATCGATTTTGAGTGAATGTTCTTTTTCAACCTTTTTTTGCATCCTCAATGGTTCCATGATCGCTTCTTCCACGGTAAAAAACGGATTGATCGAAGATTTGTAATCTTGAAAGACCGCACTGATATTGCCACGTCTCACCTTTCTATCCGCTACTGATTTTCCCTCAAACGTAATCGTCCCCTGATCCGGTCTCTCCATCCCCAGAATCAGTCGACCCAAGGTAGATTTTCCACTTCCGCTCTCGCCGATAATTCCAAGACATTCCCCTTGCAAACATTCGAAACTGACATCATGCAGAACTGCTTTTATGCTTCTGGAAAACAAACCACCTTGTTGATAAGACTTATGAATATGATCAACTTTTAGCAATGAACTGTTCCTCCTGCATCAGCTGCCTGAAATGATTGCTTAGTTTCAATCGGGTGGACACCAGGTATTGTGTATACGGATGCTGTGGTTTCGAGAAGACGGATTGGATCTTGCCTTTCTCGACAATGCTCCCATTTTTCATGACCAGTACATCATCGGCGATTTTTTGAACAACCCCCAGATCATGAGAGATGAAGATCATGGAACACCCCATCTGTTCCCGTAATTGAATGAGCTGTTCAATCACTTCATATTGGGAGATGGTATCCAGTGCCGTAGTTGGCTCATCAGCGATGATCACATCCGGTTCCAAGACGAGAGCAAGCGCGATCATGATGCGCTGCAGCATCCCACCTGACAGCTGGTGAGGGTATTCGTTCATGATTTCCACCGGATTGGTGAGCATCACACTTTCCATCGCCTGCTTCATACGTTGCTCAATCTCTTTATTACTCCATCTGTAATGCTCGTATAAAGTTTCTCTTAAATGAACACCTATGACACAGGACGGATCAAATGCACTCATGCCGTTTTGCGGAATCATGCACAGGTTTCGTCCTCTTTTCTTTCGCATGTCCTGTTTACTAAGCTTATTCAGGTCTTCCCCTTGGAACAGAATCCGACCGGATTGGCGGATCACAGGTTTGTTCAACCCCATGATGGACCTGCATGTTAGCGACTTGCCGCTTCCACTCTCGCCAACAATGGCCAGACACCGGCCTTGCCTCAATTGAAATGAACTGTTGTGTACGATCACTTCTTCCGTGTGGTTGTCCCACACTTTCAGATTTTCAACTTCCAATATATTCATAGGAAACCGGTTCACCCCTCTTCCTTCTCCGAGGCTTGATTTTGCTTTTAGAGGTCATGAGCTTGGGATCAAGAGCCACTTGCAGCGAATCGGATAAAAAGTTAAATGCCGATACAACAATAACGATCGCCAGTCCTGGAGCGAGCATCAGTTCCGGTCTGGAGAACATGACTCCTCTTGCCTCGTTCAGCATCATGCCCCACTCGGCATGTGGAGCCTGGATTCCAAGTCCAAGAAAGGACAGACCTGAGATTTGCAAAATCATGGAGCAAATGGAGCCGCTGGCGATAACCGCGATATCCGAGAAAGTTACAGGCACAATATGTTTGTAAATGATCTGCAGATGACCGACTCCGGACGCTCTGGCGAATTTTACGTAGTCCATCTCGGTATATTGCATCACAGATGTGCGAATGACTCGGGCAAACCATGCCCACTTCATGACAACAAAAGCAATCAGAATATTTTCCAGACCTGCACCCAAAATGCCAACAACAGCCAGCGTCATGACATATCCCGGAAAGGAGAGCATGATATCACAGATTCTCATGATGAGCGCATCCATTTTCCCTTTGAAGTAACCCGAGATAAAACCGATCACAGCCCCCAGAAGAACCGATGCCATCAAGGCAACCAATACCCACAGAACGCTGGGACGAATGCCGTAAATCAGTCTCGACAAAACACATCGCCCCAGGTGATCATTTCCTAAAAGATACTGCCAGGATGCCGACGCATACCTAAGCTTCATGTTTACTGCCTCAGGATCATGCGGTGCAAATAAAGGAGCAAGTATGCCAACAACCATCATCACCACAATCACGATCAGAGACGTCATTGCCAGCTTATCCTGGCTTAAATTCCGGAGTATTTTCATTACATACCCTTTCTCAATTTGGGATTCATCGCCGCATTAATGATATCGGAGAGCGTGTTAAACAAGACAAACGTGACCGCCAAAATTAGCACATAAGCCTGGATAATCGGAAAATCCCTGCTAAGGATCGATTTGACGCTTAACCTTCCCAGCCCTGGCCAGGCAAATACATTTTCAATCACGACCGTACTCCCAAGTACAATCGGTATCGCCATGCAAAAGATGGAAACTGAAACCTGCAACGAATTCCGCAAAATATGCAGGGTCACTTTTCGCTCTGGGATGCCGCTAGCTCGCGCATACAGCACGTAGTCTTCATTCAAATTGCTTAACATGGAACTCCTTACGCTCCTAAAATAGATGCCTACATAACTTACCGTGATTACGACTACCGGGAGAATATAACTTTGATACGACACCATTCCGCTTGTCGGCAGCAAATCAAGCTTGACCGAGAAATACCAGATCAAGATTGCCGCAAGCCAATAGGAAGGGATGGCTGTCAGCAAAAAGGAGAACCCTCTTACGAACCTATCCATCATCTTCCCTTCCCTCATAGCACATAGGACTCCTAATAGGATGGAGAACAGAATAATGAATACCGATGAAATGAGTGTCAGTTTGAGTGTGTTCACAAAAGCCGGACCTATTAGAGACCAGACCGATTGCCCTGTCACATAGGAATCTCCGAAATCCAGTTGCAGGCAGGCCATCAGCCAGTTCCAATACTGGATCAGGAAGGGCTGGTCCATGCCAAGCTCCACCTTGGTCTTGGCAATTAACTCATCGGTAATCTGCGGAACATCCTGCGCCTGTAGCACAACGACAGCAGGGTCCAGCGGTGAGAGATTAATAAGAACAAAGGTTAGAAACGAAATAATCAGCAGCAGGGGTATTGCAAGCAAAACGCGTTTGATGATATAACTTCCCATATCAATCTCCTTTTAACGTGAGATTCCATTTGGTTCTACTGCGTGTTCTATTGATAACTCATTTGCTCGAACGGCAGCTCATATTGAGTTTGTTTGAACGAAATGCCCTTCAGGTTTTTCGGAGCCACTACGGTGACACTGCCATTCGTGATTGGAATGAACACCGCTTCATCATGGACGATTGTCATAATGTCCGTGTATAGCGATTTTCGAGTCTGCTCATCGGTGGACACCATAACATCTTCGATCTTGGCATACAGCTCAACTGCCTGAGCTATTCCACTTGTTGTGTGCAAGTAAGCAGAGCTGGAAGCAAAAGCGGAAATCGTACTTTGAGGATCATAAGCCAGTCCCCAGGTCTGATTGAACAGCAGATCATATTCACCCGTGGATCTTCGGTTTGCGATCGAGGAAGACTCCTCCCCAATAATGTTCAACTGCATGCCAATTCCCTTCAACGCGTTCTGAATATATTCGGCCTGCGTTTTCTGACTGGAAGAATTGCTGTCATAATACAACTCCATGGCCAGCTCTTGTCCGCCTTTGGTTCTGACAGAGGCACCGCTCTCCATAGTCCAGCCTGCTTCGTCCAGCCTTTTCCGGGATGTTTCCACATCATAGTTACGCGGCTTCAACTCCACATTGGCATAATTCACATTGGAAGAAAACAGGGTATGGGCTGCGGTTTGTGTCCCGTCAAAAATATCTTGGCTAATCGTATCGCGGTCTATGGCGTACCAGATCGCTTCCCGAACTGCCGTCTCATGGACCGGGTTATCCTTTTTGCTGCTATTTGCCGCAATGATACTGGTGTTCATGGGTTCACTTCGAACAACCTGATAGTTCCCGGACTCCGCCAATTGATTCATCGCTTCAACGTCGATGCTATCGGCGCCCCGATCATCAGTGAACACAAAGTCAATTTCGCCTTTTTGCAATGCCAGGAAAGTGGTCTCTCCTGCCGGGAGAACTTTGGCAACAATATTCTTGATCTGTGGCTTGCCGCCCCAGTAGTTCTCGTTCGCCGAGAACGTCGCATTCTCTTCCACATGGTGCTCTGTGAGCATGTAGGGTCCTGTTCCGTGGTAACCATTCACTCCATCTTTGGTTCCACCGTTGATCATATCCTTGGGTGAAAGGAACACGTACGGTCTGGTCATGGACAGCTCAACCAATGTGGGATAGTAGGTACTGGATAAAACCAATTCGACGGTATATTCATCAATGACATTTGTACTCACCAATTTGGTGGATAGTTTAATCCATGCATGTTTGTCCGCATTGGCCTGAACCGCATCAAAATTCGCTTTGACAGCCTCTGCGTCAAAAGGTTCCCCATCCTGAAACTTCACATCTTTTCGTAAATGAAACGTATAGGTTTTCCCATCTTCGGAAATATCCCATGATTCGGCTAGCAGTGGCTTGATCCCATCAACCGTGTTCTCCACCAGGGATTCATAGACCATCCCTTGTGCTGGCATGGAACCTGTGTACAGATGAGGATTCATATCATTAATATCTTTGGCAGAAGCATAGATTAATTCGGTTCTCTTCTCCCCGTTTTCAGCCGCTAATGGGGCATCCTTCCCATCACTGCAACCTGCCATTACCATCACGGCCATTGCGAGCAGCATACCTAAACCGCACATTGATTTTCTCTTTTTCACAACATTTCCCCCTGATTGCTTATTTCCAGTTCATCACAAATCATCTTCAAGTCTTCAGCAAACGTCTGAACCGCGAAAGCGTTGGACAATGACGAGTCTGCATGTTTTTGAGCCACTTGCACGAGTTGGTTCTCGTAAGTTGTAATGAATTTGTCTATCGTTGGACAGCTCACATGGAGATGCCTTGCAATGCCCTGAATGATTTTGATGCGGTAATAATCTTCTTTGGGCATTCTCGGGATATCCAGCTGACCTTCCCGGTTCACGAACATTTTTCTGAAAGGAACGGCCGAAAAGTCGAAATACTTTCCATCTCTATCCGGCTCCGAGAAAGGATCAATCAGTAAAGAGGTATACCTTATGTACAATAAGTACTCCTGATGAATGTCCTGCTTATGATTAAATTCCTCGATATCATGGCGTGATAAACTCTCCAAATGGACTGGATAGTTATCATCTGTCATGAATTGCAGCAGATTGATCGGTAGTATATTCAATTGGTCTGTAATCCTCATGATTTCTTTCCAGGCTGCGAGCATATCCCGAATTAAATATGGGGTGATAGGCCCTTCCGGGTAAATCTTGTATACATAGGTCTGGATCTCCGACTCTCCAAAGATTGCACCGAGGGAAAACTTATTCATAAACAGCGGTGGATGCACGTATAAGGAAATATTTCGCGTCTCCGCTTCCAACGGTGAGTGCATGACTTGCATCTCAATCCCCAGCTGCCCATAGATTTGGCATAATCTGCTGACCCGTTCTGACGGGTATTGCATGGAACCGATGTACAGCTTCTTCTTGACGCCTGTCGTCACGACATGATTGGAGGGCTGATTATGCATCCATCGTGTATCCCCATAGTAGGTTGAGAAACTGATTACTTCGGTGCTGCACCCCAGTCCGCGCATATAATGGTCAACAAGATGGTTCGAACCAAACGTGGGTGAGACCAGTACGATACATTGCACATTCTTCAGGACAGAAGTCTTCATCTGGCTCAACGCTTCGATATATGCATCCGTGGTGACAGACAGAATAAGCGTGTCCCAATCGCCTTGAACATTTCCATATCCTTTAAAGACTTCATCAACAACGCATTCGCCTTCCAGTTTTCGATGCTTCTCATTCTGAATGCTGGCACGGATTTGCTGCCCATGCTGTTCCAGTGATTCAAAGAAATAATCGGACCGAACTGATTGCCTTCCCACGATTCCGGTGTAGCAGCCACGTTGTTTCTTGAATGTTACGACTAGTTGAATCGACGCTGGCCCCGTTCCCATCATCAGGACTCGTTCAAAATTACGCATATATGCCCCTCCTTCATGGATCATCCGACAAGTGGAGCTTTCTGATACAACGCGATATCAAACACATCGTGTGGACGCAATATGTTATCTGCCATTTTCCATTTAAGAGTGTCTGTCTCTTGCATTGGATAATTGAATAAAGACTTCAATCCATTTCCATATCTCATGGCGACAACGACATGTTCGTTCGTTAATGGATGTAATTGATCGAGGATGTCATATTTGTTTGCTACCGTGGAGCTGAAAATGATATGTGTGGCCTCTTTAGTAAAATCGAGCTTCTCAACAAAGGCCTTCTCCAAATGGATATTCAAGCCAGCCCCCAGCTTTTCGACCACCGTCTGACCGAGCCGAATGGCTTCATCATCAATATCGATCCCAACCACCTGTGCTCCCGTTTTCCTGGCAATAAGCAGAGGAGTCATCGGAAATGAACCTGAGCCTACCAGTAGTACCTTCGAGTCGGATGTAACATGAAAGCTGCCAAATTCCTTATCAATGCACTCCTCAATATTTTTGAAATAATCCGCAATCTCAACTTCTCCGTGGTGCAGCTTCATTGCCCGATACTTCTCCATGATCGCTACACAAAGTGCAGACTGTCGCCTTAAATCCAGCACAAGCTGTTCGAAATCAGCGTCCCTTTCCTGCACCATCATTTCCCAAAACTGCTCATGATCCTTATCGGTGATCCAGTTGGAATAGGCATTGATTACAAGTTCCATCTCTTCAGCATGACGGACAGACTGATCATATCTATCCGCCAATTGTTCAAAATTCGATAAAAACTCATTCAACTGTTTGGTAAAATCCACTATCGTAATCATGAATTTTCCCCCTTGTTATATGGTTGTTAAGCATCTATAAACGCTTTGCCCTGTGCCACAATACCGACAGATCCTTCAATGTGGATACGTTCCAGCTTCTCTTCATGAAAATGGGCGACTACTTTAATTGCACCTCCAGGCTGCTTAATCCGGGCACCGATCTCTTTTCTGTTCTTCCACGCCAGATAGGCGCCCAGAGAAGCCGTACCCGAACCACATCCCCTTTCCCAAATGAGGCTGTCGAGCCCGGGAATATAGATTAGTGGGGCCAACTCTTCTAATTCGGGTATGAATAGCAAAATGCCAATCAATTTGTCTCCCAGTGTTAAACCGAGCAAACGGGCAAGAGCTTGGGCTCTTTTCTTGATGACATCATTGAATTCATCCACTTCCATGATGATGTGAATGAACTCCTGATAGCGGACGATAACCATATCCAAGTCGATCCCCTCATACTTTATGGTTCGCTGCTCGATCTGTTTGGGAATCGGCATCGTCACCTGGCAGTAATACTCATTCAACTGTTTCTTTACTTGGCATGCGATCAAGTGCTCTGTCCCCGAAACCTCCAGCAGCAATTCGGTGAAATCCGGATGCTCAATATCTTGTTCCGACACGATGTATGCAGCCAGAGCCATGCAGGCATTGCCGCAGAACTCCCCGCCAGCCATACGTAAGTGTGCTGCAGCCCCACTTTGGAAGGAAGGTTCGATAAATCCAACTTGTTCGGCATACACATTATCGTAGGACATGATCCTTGAAGCGATGTGTCTGTATTCCTCAGCTGGATGACTGGTTTTCACCAAAACGGTCATATTCTGTGTTGGATTGAACTTGACAAAATCGATCTCCTGTTTCATCCCAGCTACCTCTATTCTTGAACATTGGAATTTGGATGAGTTCAACTTCACTTTACTCCGTTAAATAATAGTAATAATTACGATTAACATTCCGAGGAAAAATATAGCATACAAATTTGAGGTCGTCAACAATATTTTCCATATAAAAAAATTATATTGCTCACAAGATTTGTGTGTACTTCTGTCCTTTCACATCGTTAAATAACAAAAAAAACGGTCACCATTTAATGGCGACCGCTTTGGTCTTGATTACCGTTGAAAACTCATTTTTATTCATTAATCGTGATGTTACTGCAAGTTTTGCAGTGCTCGTTCAGCCAGTGCGGCCAGGAGATGTGCGCCAAGTGGCAGCGCCCGTTCGTCCACATCGAATGCAGGATGATGCCACTCGTGCGGACCGGAAGTCCCGAGGAAGAGGAATAGACCCGGAACCTCTTTTTGATAAAAGGAGAAATCCTCACCTGCTGGAGAGGGCACCGGTCTGATGCTGTTCAGTCCAATTTCACTCACGACCTGCTCAGCTGCGGAAGCCAAAGATGCATCGTTCACCACGGCTGGCGGTCCCTGAATCCAGCGTACCGTAGCGCGTGTTCCATACGCTGCAGCAACACCTGCAACCACCTGGTTGAAGCGTTCCCGAATGCGGGCACGAACTTTCTCATCAAAAGTACGTACGGTGCCATCCAATATGGCTTCATTCGGAATGACATTCCAGGCCGTGCCACTGTGAATTTTGGTCACACTGATTACTGCACTCTCTTGTGCCCCGACGTTCCGGCTAATGATGGCTTGCAGTGCGGTTACGATATGGGAAGCAACTACAATCGGGTCAATGCCCGCTTCAGGCACCGCCGCATGCGTACCTACGCCTTCTACTTTCACAACAAAGCCGTCCGCTGCTGCCAGTAGCGCTCCTTCACGGATACCCACTGTACCCACTTGCAGATCAGGTTTGTTATGCAGACCAAATACAGCACGCACATCCGATAAAGCCCCACTCTGAATGACCTGTCGTGCCCCCGTTGCTTTCTCTTCCGCAGGCTGGAACAATAACCGGACCTTGCCCTGAAGCCGGGACTCGCGCTGTTTCAACAATCGTGCAGCACCAATCAGAATGGCGGTGTGTGCGTCATGACCGCAAGCATGCATCTTGCCTGCAACCTGCGAGGCATACTCCAGCTTCGTCTCTTCCTGAATGGGCAGGGCATCAATGTCTGCTCGCAACGCAACCACAGGGCCGTCAGCCTGGCCAATTTCGGCAATGAGACCCGTACGCAGTGAATATTCGTCTGCAATACGTACGCCTTCCTCTTCCAGCCAGCTGCGAATGGCTGCCGTTGTTTCCTTTTCCTCACCTGACAACTCCGGGTTGCGATGCAAATGTCGCCGAATCGTCGTTAAGTGCTCTGCAAATTCTTCATCCTGCTCAACGTTAAGCTCATGCTTAGTGCCCTGTGCTTCTTGTGCTACTTGATCTGCCTGCTGCTCAGGCTGTTCTAGATCACTCTTCATGACATTGCCTCCTTTCCTCATCGTATGTGATGTGCGAGCGCGAGCGTACGCATTCCTAACCAATCACCGCTTGAGCAGGTGTCGATTCATTCGTGAATTCGCCGATCCCTTGATCATCCAACGTCTCACGCAACAATTCAAATGAACGGATACGCTTGGTAAAATCACGCGTAGCTGTTGTGACAATTAATTCATCCACGGCATAATCCTGCTGGAATTGCAGCAGTGCCTGACCCACCGTTTCTTTTGTACCCCTGGTAACGCTTGGCTCCAGAACCTCAATCCGATAGTTCTCGTTCGATTGCCGTCCGAATTCCTCGGCCTGTTCCACCGAACCAACGGTCAACACTTTGCCACTCTCCAGATGGATCTTGACCAGCATATGTTCACTCGCAAGCCCTTCCGCTTCCTCCTCGCTCTCGGCTACAATTAACGATATGGCTAGTACAGCATAGGGTTGCCGCCCATGCGAATGGTCGAATTGCTCCCGGTAAACACGAAAGGCCTCATGAGCCACCTCAGTATTGCTATTGATAAATTGGGAAAATACATACGGGAGCCCCAGTTCCGCAGCCATGCCAGCACTATCAACACTTGCCCCGAGCACATACAGTTCCGCCGGAATCTCGGATACTGGTGCAGCGCTTAAGCCTGCCAAAGGATGCGTTTCATCTTCATGTGGTTCATTATGAATGAACTGTTTCACCTGAATGATTTTCTCCTTGAGGGTAGCTGCCTCTTGAATGCCTTGCTGTAGTGCCTGTGTTGAACGGGGCAGTCCCCCCGGTGCGCGTCCAATACCAAGATCAATCCTCCCCGGTCCAAGTGCAGCGAGCACATTGAAATTCTCGGCGACTTTGTAAGGACTGTAATGCTGCAACATTACGCCTCCAGAGCCTAGACGAATCCGTTTCGTATGCGCCAGCAAGTGGGAGATGAGTACCTCCGGGGAAGAACCTGCGACATGCCCCGAATCATGATGCTCCGATACCCAGAACCGATGAAATCCAAGCTGTTCTGCCCGCTGTGCAAGCTCAATCGTATGCCGAAAAGCATCAATCGGCGTCTGCCCTTCATAGATTGGGGTCTGATCCAATATGCCAATACGAATACCCATCTCATTCTCCTCCTTCAATCATGCTGAATCTGTGCTCATGAATCTTCACTATATAAGTTGAACTAGAGATGTTACACCTTGTCACTCCGATTGCAGTACCATCTTCCGATCGCTCTTATCCCCAGATTTTCTTTATTCCCTTGGTCCAAGGGAATAATCCGCTGATAAATGCGCACGCTTCGCTTCTTCAGATTGGTTCTGCACTCTCCGTTTTGGTGTAAAAGTCAGATTCAACTTATATAGCTCTCTATAACTGCCGCAGCAGTTCCCCGAAGGGCTCTGCAAAAGGCGAATGTTCTTCTTTTAACGTCACGACGCTGATCTGTAGCGATACACCTGCCACCTCATGTACCTGTATAGGGAACAGTTCCTGGTCCTGAACTTCCTGCTGTACTGTCAGACCCGGGAGAAATGCAATGCCTGCCCCCTGTTTAACCAGTTTCTTCGCCGTTTCCGAATGATCAACATGATATGTAATATCCGGCGGGTGTTCCAGCGAGTCGAAAGCCCGGTGAATGCGCAGCCAGTCCAATGAGCCACATTCAAAAAAGACCAGCCGCTCATTCCGAATCGCCTCTATGCTGACATGCCCGCGTTCAATAAATGGATGGCCTTTGTACACGTACAACTGGATTGGATCTTCATAAAAAGCAACCGTACGGATCGCAGGATGCATCACCTTTCGCACAAAAGCAAGATCGATTTCCTGACCCAGCAGCTTGGCAACGAGCTGATCCGTCGTTGCTGTAGTCAGTTTGATGCTCACCTCGGGGTAAGCTTCCTTGATTTTGGGCAGAAAGTCGGGAATGACGTAGTTGGATACCGATACCGTACTGCCAAGACGCAGCGCTTCAGGCGTTGTTCGACGCTGCTGAATCTTCTGCTTGCCCTTTTGAATGACCTGTAACACCTGCTGCGCATAGGGAAGAAATTTTCGTCCCTCCTCCGTAAGTACAATCTGCTTACCAAGGCGGTCGAATAACTTGCAGCCCAATTCACGTTCAAGGGACTGAATACGAGCGGTGACAGAAGGTTGGGACAGAAAGAGTACCTCGGCAGCCTTATTGAAGCTTCCGTAATGATTGATATATACAAATGCTTCAATGTTCTCAATATTCATAAGCGCCCCCCCTAAATCCACGTCTGTAGACGTTTACCGTATCTCTATTTATCCAATAAATTTACTTGGTTTTAATGTATCGTAAACCCATTCTTTTCCAGATTCAATATCAATTCCTCCAAGGAACGATCCAAACGTGATGTGATGTCGGCTGGAAGTACAAATTTCCCGTCATCCAGTCGTTCAATTCCCTGATCAACAGCATATACCCCACCAAGGATATGTCGGCCTCCAAGTGCTGCAAGAACAGGCTTCAATGCATAATCAATGGCGAGCAGATGGGCGATTGAACCGCCAATGACCAATGGCAGAGACAACTTGCCCCGTAACCCTTCCTGCGGGATCAGATCCAGAAACAGCTTCAGTACACCCGAGTATGATGCCTTATATACCGGCGTAGCCACAATAACTGCATCAGCGGCTTCAACGACAGCAAGTGCATCCTGAATGGACGAGCTATCAAACCGGGCCTGCACCAGATCTTCCGCTGGCAGATCCACGACGTGAATCACTTCAACCGTAATGCCCGCCTCACTTAATTTGTTGCTGCTGTAATCCGTAAGGCCTGTCAAACGCGAACGTTTGGAAGGTGATCCAGCAATAATAACGACATGTGACATCATGATTCCTCCTTGGAATAGCGGTCAAGCCGCTCCTTTTACTTTGGGGTCCAAAAGGTCGCGAATATCGTCTCCAATCAGATTAACTGCCAGTACAAACAAGGTGATGGCCAGCCCCGGGAACGTACAAATCCACCAGGCAACTGTCAAATATGATCTTCCTTGGGAGAGCAGCGCTCCCCAATCCGGTATTTCCTTCAACACACCAAGTCCCAGAAAACTGAGACCAGAGCCAGTCAGGATGGAGGTACCCACGCCCAGCGTCGCCATGACAAGCAGCGGTGACAACGAATGTGGCAGTACATGTTTCCAGAAAATACGGCTATTTGAACCGCCCAGTGAACGTGTCGCTGTAATGAAAGGCAAACCTTTGACAGACATGACCTGCCCACGCATCACCCGTGCATACCCCGGTATGGAAGAGACCGCGACAGCCAGGGCAATATTCATGAGTCCCGGCCCAAGTGCGGCCGCAACAGACAACGCCAGTAACACACCCGGTACAGCCATCAGAATATCAACAGCCCGCATGGTGATGGTATCCACGATACCTCCTGCATAGCCAGCAATAATGCCAAGGGCACTGCCGACAATGCCGCCCACAAGTACCGAGGCGAAGCCAATAAGCAGTGAATCCCTGCTGCCATGCACAACTACGCTGAATATATCCCTGCCAAAATAATCGGTCCCGAACAGGTGTGCAGTAGAGGGAGCCTGAAGGATGGCGTCCGTCATCATCTGAGTTGGATCATAGGGAGCAATCCAGCCCGGTACAATGGCACAGGTGACGGTAAACACCACCACCAGCAACGCTGCATAAGAATAATCGGGATACCGCGAATGATATGCGGTGACGCCACGGACATCGATTCCACAGGCGTATTCGCCCCATGCTGCCGGTCCAACCTTTTTTATTACCAACCAACGGTTTCATGCTCATGCGAATTGACGCCCCCTTCCATCACTCCGTGTTCAGATATTTCAGACGCTCCTGACGTTACAAGCTGCTTCCACCGTGATCACGTTCGGGCCGCACGCCTAACTCTGGGATCAATGTACGCATACGAAATGTCCACTACCACATTCAGAACGACATAAATAATCGCTGTAAAAAAGACAACTCCCTGCACGACAGGCAAGTCTTTGGCCATTAAGGCATCTGCAATAATTCGGCCGATTCCCTGCCTGGAGAAGACGGTCTCCACCACGACGGTTCCCGCGAGCAGATCACCGATCAACATGCCGATGACCGTTACCGCAGGGATCAGCGCATTACGCAGTGCATGACCATACATTATGGCGCTTTCGGAGAGCCCTTTCGCCCGTAACGCTACGATAAACGGTTCATTGATCACTTCCAGCATGCTGTTACGCACCATTCGCACAATGAAGCCCGCACCGACGAGACCCAGTGTGGCTGCCGGAAGAACCAATGAACTGAAGCCATCCGAACCCATTGCGGGAAACCATCCGAGTTGAACCGAGAATAACAGAATCAACAGGATCCCCGTCCAGAAGGTTGGCATGGAGATGCCGAACAGTCCAACGAGCCGTGCGACGAAATCAATCACGCCATTACGATGAATGGCGGACAGTACACCGAGTGTAATGCCGATTGTTATGGCAATGATCGAGCTTAGCGCAGTCAATGCCAGTGTCGCCGGGAAATGTTCCCATATTTTGGGCAGGACCGGATCGGAATTGATCATGGATTCACCAAAATCCCCGCGCAGCATATCGCCAAAATAGTTGGCAAACTGGATGTAAAACGGCTGATCCAGTCCAAGCTGAACCCGCAGATTCTCGATCATCTCCGGGGTAGCCGAGGACGGGTCCAGCATGAGCAGAACCGGATCACCCGGCAGAAGATACATGATGCAGTACACCAGCACCGAAGCTCCGAATATAACCAGAAGCGATGTTGCAAGTCGTGACAGTATCGTTTGAACCATACCGGGATATCTCCTTCCTGAATCGGGATTGGCCGTTCATGTTAGGGCTGAATGCGAACATCGTTAAAGAGTGGGTACCCCAGCGAATCGAACTTGATGCCTTCGACCTTTTTGGATGCTGCCACCGTATAAGGGAATACATAGATCGGCAGGATGACCGCCTGCTCAATCAGGTATTGCTGGATCTGATTATAGATATCCACCCGTTTATCTGGATCAGTCTCCACCGCTCCCTGCTCCAGCAGTTTATCGATCTTCGGATCAGACAACCCTGACAGTGTCGGACGTTCACCCTCTGCACTTGTATGATAGAAGGCATACAATGCATTTGGATCGGAGTTGACCTGGCTGTTGCCATAGAGATCATAATCCCAGTTCTGATAGATGACCGTTGCGATGTCTTTCGTAATTTCGACTTCAACGGCAATACCCACCTGTTTCAGCTGTTGCTGAATAATCGCGGCGATGTCATTGCGTTTCTCCCGATTGGGCGAACCATCGACATAACGTAAGGTCAGCTTCTGGCCGTCTTTGGCACGAATGCCGTCAGCACCTTTCACCCATCCTTGTTCATCCAGCAGTTGATTAGCTTTGTTAATATCCGGGTTAATGCTTCTTTCCAGGGAGGCATCATACCCCAGGATGCCTGGAGACAATGCAGACCACGCACGTTCGTAGTTGCCCAGATACAATGTTTTGACAATCGATTCCACATCTACAGCGGATTGTACCGCCTGCCTTACTTTCACATCATCCCAAGGCGCTTTGCGCAGATTGAAAAAGAGTGTATACGGCAGTCCAACCGTATTGGCCTGCAACAATTGCTGGTTCGGATCGTTCTTCAATGCAGCGATATTTTGCGGCGGAACGGTCTCCGCGGCGAGTACCTGACCACTCTGTACACTTCCGATGCGGGTCGCTTCTTCCGGTACAATTTTGAATTTGATCGTATCCACATGTGGTGCCCCTTTATTTACAACCGTGTCAGGGCTCCAGTTGTAATCCTTGTTTTTGGCAACGACGATATCCGCATTTTCATCCCATTTCACGAACGTATACGGGCCTGTGCCCACCGGATTTTTACCCAGCTGGTCGCCATATTTTTTGGCAGCCGTTGGGGATACGATTCCCAGCAGCGCTTGGCTCAAGTTGCCTAGAAAGGATTGCGAAGGGGAATCCAGATTCACCTTGATGGTATATTCATCAATGACCTCGGAGGAGCTATAGGGTCTGATCAGGGCAAGGGAATTGGCAGCTCTGGTGGCCGGGTCAATCACCCGATCCAGATTGTATTTCACGGCTTCTGCATTAAACGGTGTTCCGTCATGGAACTTCACGTCTTTGCGCAGCTTGAAGGTATAACTCTTGCCATCCTCCGATACACTCCATTCCTTGGCGAGCCAAGGTTTGATGGAACTGTTCGGCAGCTGTACCACCAGATTGTCATAGATCGTTCGGATTGCTCGTACGGTTACGGCAAGCCCACTCCGGTGAGGGTCCAGTGTATCCGGCGATGTGGCAAGTGCAAAGGTTAAATCTCCACCCTCCGCTTGCCCGGCCTGATCCCCGCCGGAAGCCTGAGCCGTACCGCTAGTGTTGCCTCCTGCCGCCGCTCCGCAACCGGATAATACCATCACCAATACGGCTGCCAATGCCATATATTTCATCCATGAAGTAGACCTGTTCATATCGCTTCCCCCTCTGTGTATACAGGTGCCATTAATGTTAGTTAATCCAATACTTCTATATATCCTATGAGATAAGTCGGTTTTAAGATAGTACAAAACGTGTAGCGAATGATTTTGATCATGACTTCATTACTAGTTAGAACAAACAGTCAGACAAAATCGGATGCTCGTTCACTCCCACGAAGTTATACCAGCTTAGATCTTCACTTGCTCTCTGGCTGCCGTATAACGGTTAACCGGAATTTGCACCCCAAGATTACCTCGCAGTGTATCGTGTTCATAATCGGTACGATAGATGCCGCGCTCTTGCAGAATCGGAACAACCAGTTCCACGAAATCAGACAGTCCACTTGGCAGCTCGGAAGCAATAATGAAGCCATCCGCCGCTTCCGTCTCAAACCATTCCTGAATCTTGTCAGCGACCTGCTCCGGTGTGCCCAGGAATTTGCTGCGGGGTGTTGCTGCGCGCAGAGCCACTTCACGCAAGGTCAATCCCTGCTCCTTCGCATCCTTCTTGATTTTGTCCGTGCCACTGCGGAAACTGTTGCTTCCAATGCCATTCAGCTCCGGGAAAGGTTCATCCAACGGATATTGGGAGAAATCATGATGTTCGAAGAAACGTCCCAGGTAGTCCAGCGCTTTGTCAATCGTGACCAGGCTTGCGATTTCCTGATATTTCTGTTCAGCTTTCTCTTCTGTCCGTCCAACAATGGGATTGATGCCTGGCAAAATGACAATATCCTGTGCAGAACGTCCATAGGAAGCCGCCCGTGTTTTGACATCCTTATAGAATGCCTGCGCATCTTCAATGGTGTCATGTCCGGTGAAGACGGCATCCGCTTCTTGTGCAGCCAGGTTTTTGCCATCTTCTGATGAACCTGCCTGGAAAATGACCGGCTGTCCTTGTCGTGAACGGGCAATGTTGAGTGGACCCTTTACGGAGAAGAATTCTCCTTCATGATTAAGAGTGTGCAGCTTGGAAGGGTCGAAGAATACTCCGTTCTCCTTATCTCTTACGAAAGCATCATCTTCCCATGAATCCCACAAACCCTTGGTCACCTGCAAATATTCCGTTGCAATCCGGTAACGTTCCGGGTGGGTAGGGTGATTGCTCTTGCTGTAGTTTTTCGCCGATCCTTCAAGCGGAGATGTGACCACATTCCAGCCTGCACGACCGTTACTGATCAGATCGAGGGAGCCGAACTGTCTGGCTACGGTGAAGGGATCACTATACGAAGTGGAGAGTGTGCCCACCAGTCCAATGCGTGAAGTAATCGCAGCCAGAGCGGACAAGAGACTGATTGGTTCGAAGCGATTAAGGAAATGGGGAATGGATTTCTCAGTAATGTACAGACCGTCCGCGATAAAAACAAGATCGAATTTACCTTCCTCCGCTTTGAGCGTCTGACGTTTGTAAAACTCGAAATTAACGCTGGCATCCGCCTGAACCTCCGGATGTCTCCATGTGGTATTGCTGCCCCCAACCCCGTGTACAATGGCTCCAAATTTCAAACTGCGTTTTGCTGTCATCTGCATTCCGCCTTCCTTGGGATTAGATTATTAAGATATTGAAGAGACGTTGAAGTCTCATCTGATATGGATTACGTATGAGCAAAACCTAAAAGTTAACTATTCCTATGAGTTTGGTTTGTTTTAATTCCACAAATCTTATCACTGCCCCGCAAAAGGGTCAACAGCGTGACTTATAGAACTTTTCTATATAAGGATTGGATATCTGAATCAGCATTTTGCATCATTCGAGTGTTATCGCTTAGACACTCTTCCACCCAACTAAATTCCCGGTTTATGGTGGTTCCAGTTACTGCATAATGCCATTGCTTCATACAGCAACCGGAACTGCTTGATAAGAGGTTTATAAACATCCCGTCAAATCGCTGCAACTTCGTCCCACCGTGCAAGAAGCTCAGCCAGTTTCTCCAGATCAGGCTCCAGCAATGCTTCAAACTTACCGTCTCCTAACACTTCAACAACAGGTACATGTCGAATGCCGTATTTGGCTTCAAGCACATCCCTCAGCACATCATTACCCTGCACTTCGATGTTCTCAAAAGGCTGGTTTCGAGCCGTCAGAAATGCTTTGACTTCCCCGCAGAAATGACAGCCTGTTTTACTCCACAGCACTACTTTTTTGGATGATGAAGACATCGACATACCTCCTGATTGGATTCAAGGTTAAAATCTAAACGATCAATCCCTATACCTTAAATTCCTATCTGTTAAATAAGAATTATGGCTATAAATGTACTCCTGAGTGCTTCAAGCGTCAATGGATCTACTAATAGAATAAATCTATAACAGAATAGAAAGATTAAATTTAAAATTTGAAAGAACAACTATACACACGAGTTAATCTTTACCGGCCTCCCTGGCCATGTTCAAAGCTTGTTTAGCAAATGCGGCATAGGACTCGATTTCGCCTGGACTTTGATCGATAGCCCAACGCAGTGTATCAAAGGCTTGCAATAACAATACATGTCTCATTTGATCCAGCTCTTGTTTACTGATCCCGTACCCTTCAAAGAACGCTCTCAATTGTTCGGCATCAGGACCCTCGCCCCGGAGCTGGCATCGCAGCAGATGAATAATATCCCCATGGGGCACCACGGTTACCTCCGCACTTCCCCAATCCAGTAGTATAACCTGACCTGTCTCATTGACAATTGTATTCTTTAATGAGAGGTCGCCATGGCATAAACCAAATCGGAACTTTTCCATTTTCAACTGTTCGAACCAATGCCTTATGGTCTCCGATTCCATCTTTGTAATTACGCCAAGCTCAATTAGCCGATCATGCTCCGTCAGACTATTAATATTATATTGCACATACCCGTCCCAACTGCCATCTGATCCTGGATGAGGTGGTGAGTGGAACGTCCCTTGAACAGGATCAATTAGATCTCCTCCAAAACCGGTCACTTGGATCGAATGAATGCGTTGTGCATATGCACCGAGCTTCCTCCAGATCTCGGACTCGAATACAGAGCTATCCAATCCGTTATCTCCTTCCACAAACGTTTGAATCATATATGCGACTTCATCCGTAATCCCAACGGACAATGTCTGTGGCCCAGGGATACCCGCTGCCGTTGCTTGCTCGATGCACCATTTTTCCTTCATAAAGGTGGGGAAATTATCTTTATTGTTCATGCGGACAACCACTTTCTCACTTTCCGTCTCAACCAGGCAGACCTGATTAACGAAGCCTTTACCGAGAATATGATGTGAGGATTTCACTTGTCCAGGCAGAAAATGGCTGACAATTCGTTCAGCTTGCATGACCACAGCGTTTTTCATAATGCACCATCCCTATATCGTTATCCTAAGCTACACTTAGTGATGACTGAGTTGGTCATAGTGTAAAATGAAATCGCTAATCTTTCAATCGGTATGCTCCATATGTAAAGTTCGGATGCGGAATGGAGTAGAGTGATACCCCACACATTACATTCCGCACCATGCTGCTGTTCCGGCTTACAGGCTGCCTCGTCATTACAGATCTTCGTTCAAGAGTTGCGGCGGGGAAATGATCGGCCAACCTTCTTCGATTGAGCACAGTTGGTCCGCAGTTACACTGACGATCTGTCCCTGTTTTACGCCCCAGCGTTCCGCAGCATATGGAGTTACAAACCTTCTGCGTTTCCCCCCGCTGATCTGGTACCATCGTTCTGGCGAATTCACTGCGGCCACAATCATACCTTCCACCAAGGCATCGCGGCTGTTCTGGACCACTGGTTCATGAACATGACCTTTTTCCAGCGGCCACCCCTTCAATTCACCTGCCGATACCAGCGTTTCTCCTGTTGGTACGCCGAGCAGATCCGGTTTGGCGACCTGAACGGGCGAAATGCCCCGTGGCACGGGGATGTTCAACTTGCGCCGCTGTCCACGAACTAAGCGATACACATCGCCCTTGAGATCAGAGATGAAACAGCCATCCGGGTAAAAATCCGTGCTGTGTCTCAGCTTATTAGCGATGTCGCTACTCCCCTTGGTGGATATACGTTGCCGAGCATCAGGCGGGTCCATCTGTCCAGGGGACGCGATTTCCTGCTGACTGACAGAGGTATCAGCATACACCCCTAATCGGGAGATTTCGGTAACCAGCTCATGCGAATCGCCCCATTTTTGAGAATAAAACTGTTCATTGTCCTTGTTCACTGTGTTCAAATCCTGTTCTCCAAGCGCCTTCATACTCACACTTCCGTAATGATGGATGAAGGCATCCCCAGCTACCGCAAGCCTGTACCCCGCCAGCTTCACCCGAATGATCCAGTCGTCATCTTCAAAATTGCCCACGGTGTAACCTTCATCCAGATAACCTACCCGGCCCAGCAGTTCCCTTGAGAAGAGCCAGCAAAATCCAACCAGTCTTTCCGTTTCCCGATGTTTCCCCGCATCTGGACGATTATGTCTGGCAGCAAAGGACCACATGTCATTCACTTCACTGTACGGCACTTCAATCTGCTGATCTCCGCCAATGTAATTCGTAACTGGCCCCACCACCCCTATTTGCGGATCACTCGCAAGGCATGTCATCATGTTCTCCAACCAGCCAGGGGTGACCAGTGTATCATTGTTCAGCACCACGATATGTTTGCCTCTTGCCATCATCAATCCATAATTAACCCCCCCGGCGAAACCACGGTTTACGTCCAACGCCGCTACCCTCACCATGCCGCCTTTGCGAAGCAGGGCTTCTGCTGTGCCATCCTTGGAGGCGTTGTCCACGACAATGATTTCGTAAGGAGCAGGCGTGTGCTTTTCAATACTCGATACACATTGCAGGACATATTCCCGCTGATTGTAAGTCGGAATAATAATGCTTACCCCTTCAAACACCAGTCCAAATGAACTCTGTCCCTGCCGTAATCCTTCATCGTAGCCTCTGTGATAACCCTGTTTGAAAAGCTTGGCACCTCTGGCTGCCCGCTTGCCTTTACCTTGGCGTCTCGACCTCCGGGGCGAGCGGCTTCCAGCTGAATGCAAACCCACTTCTGCGTTACCCAAAGCATGGCGTTGTCTTGAACGGCTGTTTGATTTGTTCATCTTGCTCCCTCCATTTCCCATCGTCCAAAAGCAATAACGTTACAGGTGACGCTGCTCCAGACCATAACCTAAAGATGAAGCTCTCCTGTGACCAATTTGTCAGCCAAATGTCCAAAATCTATGGCAACCCGGCCCAACTCACCAGCAATTCGGCGGCACAGAATAACGGCCGGGATTCCTGCTGCCACAAGAGCGATATCAAACGAATGCTCCGCTGTTTGTTGCATCACTATCGGGATATCCGAAACCCCCGCCACTGCGCCTATAATGCCGGTCACATGAACACCTCGGCTGTGCAAAAGTGCGCCGAGTTCGGCAGCACGGCTTCCAATCAGCAGCACCCGACGTCCTTGCAGCATGGGCAACAACAGACCGGATTGATGCAAGCTATAATTAATCGTGGAGCTGGTCAACTTTAAACGGGCCCAGTCGATACCGAAGTGGCGCAATACCGGGAATAACAAGCCTTGAAACGTAGGAGCACGCGAGATCGGAACGCCTACCCAATCGGCGCCCTGGATTGCTTCCGCAAGTGCAGCGCGGATGTCTGCATTGGAGCGCGGCACCCCTGCATAGGGCAGAAACGGCGCCAGCTCCTGCACTTGCTCGCCTGGCAGCACCGTATCTGCTGCCAGGGTCAGCAGTTCGCCATCTCCGAGGCGAACAACAGACAGGGGGCGCTGCGCATCCAGCGCCCCTTGGACATGGTCAGCCATCTCATGAGGGCTGGCCAGTCGGGTGAGGCTGGGCGCGTATTGGCGGAATCCCGCCTCGATCAGATCTGCCGCCGCAACGGCTGGCAGAATGTGGTCCGGCGGGATGTGCTGCGCCACCAGCGCTTCCCCGCCCGCGAACACGCCGTCGCGGAAGCCCTCGGCGTAGCCGCCTTCGGGCACTGCAGCCGGCTTCGCAGGCGCAAGTGCCCCTGCGCTGCCTGCATTCGCGGCAACGCCTCCCCGCCCCGCCGCCGCGGCACCGTGCGCGCGCTTCGCGTGCAGCGGTGCTGGCCCAGGTGCAGGCGCACGCTGCGCAGCCGTGCGCTGTTTGCTGCGGGCGGCGCTTCGCTCGCCTGCACGACGACGCTTCGCTCCCGCAAGCTTGCCCGCTCTGGCTTGCGCCCCCGCACGGCCTTGCCTTACCCCTGCACGCTTGCCTGCATTGGCTCGCTTCTTGGCTTTGCCACGCTTCGCACCTGCACGCTCTGCCCTCACTCGTGTGCGAACGCTTCCCCACGCTTCACCTTTTCCTGCTCTGGTCCTAGCTCTCGTTCCCACGCTCCCACCATGTCTAGCACTTATGTGCCCAACGGTTTTTGGTTCGCGGCCTACACTCGCTTGGGGTTCAACGCTCACGGTTCCATGCCAAGCATCTGTGTTTCTACCCATTATCGTGCTTCTGCTCCTGACCACATGACTTCGTTTCGCTACTCTCACGGCCTTCCCTCCCTTGACATGCACGAGGAGTGCCACCGCTGCGCAAAGCGCCGGAGCATTCTTCCAGCTCCGGCGCAGGTTCTTCTTCTTTCATGGGTCACCTCACAGCGGTAACATCAGGCGCATTTATTTTAGGGCAGTTGTCCCTTCATGCGAACTGCTGCTTCCTGTAACGATTGGAACGTCCCTGCATCACTCCAGTATTTTTGCAAAATATCGTATTCCAGTCCTCCAGCAGACGCGTAGTGATTGTTCACGTCCGTAATTTCGAGTTCTCCGCGTGCAGACGGCACAATGTTCTGAATAAGATTGAATACATGATCATCGTACATATATATTCCGGTGACACAATAAGAGGTCTTCGGTTGACTCGGTTTTTCCTCAATGTATGAGATTCGTTCCGGATGTTGTGGATCAAACACCGGCACCCCATACCTCCGTGCATCGTCCACCTCTTTCAATAAGACACGGGCCGTACCAGCAGACTGCTGCATATACCGATCCACATATGGCTTCAGATCGTCGCTAAACAGGTTATCACCCAGCAGCACAACGAATTTCTCTCCAGGAAGAATAAAGGATTTCGCCAGATCCAAGGCTTCGGCGATTCCACCTGCCTTCTCCTGAATCCGATAAGTGATCTTGACGCCATGATCTGCTCCGCCGCCCAGATAATCCGTGTATAGGCCAGCGGAATGTTTGTTTATGATAATCAATATATCTTCGATACCTGCCTGGCGGAGTCTGTCGATACCATACATAATCATCGGATGTTTGCCGACTGGAATCAGATGTTTGTTAATCAGCCGAGTCAGAGGGTACAGCCTTGTTCCTGTTCCGCCAGCAAGAATTACACCTTTCATTCCACATTCCCTCCTTCATCGGATTTCTCAATATATTCAAGGGGATCGACATGCCATTTGTTGATAAAAATGGATCGATTGCGCTCAAGCATCTGTTTCCACGCCACCGGATCTGTCTTCAGGAAACTCGCACTGCCACGATGATGTACGAGAACATCCCCACACACCAGCAGACGATATCCCTCCATACAGGCCCTATAGCAATAATCGTCATCTTCATAGTGTCCCGGCGAATAGGCTTCGTCCAATAGACCAATGCGCTCCATTACACTTCGCCGCATGAGCATGCATAAACCGACAATACGCCTGACTTCCTTCCATCTGGAAGGATCAAGTCTATTGTTGGACTCGGCCAATTCCTGAAAATGATCCATGTTCCGGAAGTCCAGCTTCACCTGCTGGATTCCGCTCGCATAATTAGTAACAGGGCCTGTAATCCCAATGCTTGCATCACTGTAGAGAGCGGCTAGCAGATTTTCAAGCCAGCGAGGCGTGACCGTGACATCATTATTCAGCAGCAACAGCTCATCACCACATGCTGCGCGAAGCCCAGCATTGCACGCTGCCGGAAATCCGCGATTATCCGGGAATCGGACAAAACGAATTCGTTCCCGGGCACAGTAAGCAGCAGTTCCATCCACCGAACCATTATCCACAACGATAATTTCATACGGCGTATGGTTGCCGGTATATTTTCGAATAGCATCAACGCATGGCCCCAATAGATCCAGCCCGTTGTACGTTGGAATAATAATACTCGTCATTGTCATCTGGCGTTCCTCCTGTAGGCCACTTCGGCACGGGTGAGCGCCAGGGCTTGCGCCTTATTCCCGCCCATATCCAGCCAGGCTGCAATCGCCTCCAGGTGGTCCCCGATGATCAATCCGGCGACTTCATTACCCCTCCCCATGTTTGTGGAACGCAGACGATTGGAGCGAATAACATCCACCTGACTGGGTGCTGTCACTCTTAGTCCACGCAGGATGGCAAGACTTTGCGCCTTGGGAGGAACAGCCAGAGCCTCCGGTTTCACGGTCTGGATCATGTTGCGCGACAAGGCATGAGGTACCGCTGTCAAGGAGTTGGAACCCAAATCAGATCTGCCCAGCACCCGATTAAGATAAGCTTTGATCCGACTCACCTCATCCTGTCGGGCAAATGGCGGTAACAACGATGAAAGATTGTTCAATGCCACATCATCACCCCGGTCGACAGCATACAGGTACGGTGCCAGCTTTTCTGCCGAAACCACCATATCTCCATCCACAAAGAGAATTGTCTCCGCCTGCGTCATCTTGGCCCCCAACGCTCGGCCCACATCATGTCCTGCTCGATCTGGTTCATACACCAGTGTGATGTCAGACTGTTCAAGCACCTGTGTTAGACTATTGTCCGTTGTTCCGTTCAATACCACAACGATATCTGTCAGTGGCAATCGTTTCAATTGTACCAGCACTTGCCCGAGTGTTTGTTCCTCGTTACAGGCACAGACAACTGCAGCGGCCGATCGATTAAGATGGAGGGGTACGATATGCAATGAACGTCCCGC
Organism: Paenibacillus hebaui; assembly: GCF_051934385.1. Taxonomy (NCBI): domain Bacteria; kingdom Bacillati; phylum Bacillota; class Bacilli; order Caryophanales; family Paenibacillaceae; genus Paenibacillus; species Paenibacillus hebaui. The sequence continues at coordinate 5,814,490 of NZ_CP196836.1, forward strand.
AGATTGGGCATATCCTTGCATAAATGCTTTCCCCGCCTGCATTACAGCACTATAGCTCCTAAGCTCCGCCGAAATCTTAAGCCCATGTTCGTGCCAAGCCATACGTGCATGTTTTTCAACCAATTGAATCTCAATGGGGGCATTGCATCCAGCCAGTTGTCCCGCTTTCCAGACCGATTGCAACTTCGACCTGTTCGTTGTGATACGCTTGGGTTTGGATCTATTCAAGCTTCTCTTGCCTATACGCCTGTTCCTTGTGGTTGTTCGTTTGCTTGCTGTCCGCTCACGGAGGACACCAGCTGAACGCTTCCTCATTTCCTCACCTCCAGCATTCTCACCTCGTCAGGCTGCGAGCACGCTGCAGATCGGAATGTCCTCCGCGTGGGCCGAGCGTGTCGGTTATCCACCTGATCGCTGTCAGATGATCATTCCATACAACTTGACTGAGCGGATCGGGACCCCTTCGTTTTTTGACTCGAACTGCGTTCATTTTGCCTACAGGCACATGATGGACGGCACGTACTTCCAGTCCACCGGTTACCGCCTTCGCCTGCGCCAGTGGTGGAATCTCCAGTGCAGCATCACCAATAACTTCCAGCGCCTTGCGACTTAATGCATGCGGAATAGCTGTCATGGAAGCCCCTCGCAGATCAGGTCTGGCGAGCATACTGTTCAGGACATGTTTCGCCTCCACCACAGGGTGAACAGGAATACGCGTAACAGGACCGTCATAATCGTTGAGTGCCACATCTGTTCCATCGAGGATCGCTCGCACATAAGGTGCAAGATGTTCTGCCGGAATGGGAATGTCTGCATCCGTAAACAACAACACCTTGCCACGAGCTGCCGCTGCACCGATTCGTCGTCCTCCATCATGCCCCAAAGCTTCGGTGTAACGAAGTACTTGAGCTCCTGCCTTCTTTGCCACAGCCGCAGTACCATCCGTTGAACCATTCACAACAACAAGCACTTCAGAATCCCGATATATACGTAGTGCCTGACGGACAACTGCACCAATGGTCCTCTCTTCATTCATCGCAGGTATGATAACCGAAAGCATGGGCACACGCGAGCTTTTGGGATCATGAGTTGGTATATCCCTCCTGCGGAACTCTGCCCCGGCTTCTTCCCGTTTCATCTCTTCCATTGGTGGAATCACGTATTTATAGGCCTTTGTACCCTTTTTGTAGACAGATTTCATTCGCCGTTTCTTCGGATATGCTTTTCTTCGTTTCAAATCCGATTGGGCTGCATATAAAGCTGTAGTACGGCGTTTTTGCAATACGTTCACCTCCCGGGTGTACATCATCGGCATGCAAAGGGAGTACACATTATTCTATGTATTCGTGGAGCAGTGGAAACGGCGTATGTCCTTGAACCAAGCAGGTTCTGTCTGCAATCGGAGTCCTATATCCCATCCCTTCGGACAAAATACGTCAAAATTTTCGTAAAACGCTATAGATCCCCTACTTCAGACACAATTTCGAGAGAAATTTAAAATTGCATCTTTTCCAACCTTTTACAATGTGATACTATACGTTGCAAGCAGTTATTTACAAAAAAATCCTTAATAGGAACATTAGTTCCTTCCCAGCCTTTTCGCGCCTTTTAATTAACCTTAGGTTAATTATAGAGTGCAGGGTGATCATGGAAAACTGCTTTTGGTTCGTAACATGTGACTTGAAAGGAGTGATGCCGTTCGATACGTGATCCTTTTATTATGATGTGAACCTGGTACGTACACCCCTGCTTCATAACATCATTTTCTGCTTCGCAATTGGACAAGACCCCGGCTTCTGGAAGAGGAACCACAATGGACGATTAAGCCTCGTGGCTGAACCGAATAAACGAGCGGTATTCCTTTTCTATTCTGGACACAGGCTCTGCCGAGTTTGTTCTTATCGTTTTTTGTCACATTCCACGCTTCAGGTTCAGCCCCACGCTCCGCGCTGCCCAAGTTGCAGACGGAACTCCAACCAAGATTGGCATGATTATCTATTTTCCAAAAAAATTATATCTAGAATGGGAGAGTTTACTATGAAATTTGCCAAAGTTATGCCAACAATTCTTGGAGGAGCACTTTTGCTCGCTTCCGTATCTTCTGCTGCAGCTCCATTGTCTGATCAGTCCATTCCATTGCAGGCCCCTTATGCCTCTGAGGAAGGAATCGAATTGAACAGCGGCTCCGACGAAACAATCTTTAATTTCCTTGGACAACAGGAACAATTCCTGGATTCCGATGTGAAGTCCCAACTCAAAATTATCAAAAGAACCACAGACACATCTGGCGTAAGACACTTCCGCTTGAAGCAGTATATTAAGGGAATCCCGGTCTACGGTGCTGAGCAGACGATCCATCTGGACAAGACAGGTCAAGTCTCATCCGCACTTGGAGATCTCCCACCGGTTGAAGAACAGGCGATCCCCAATGACGGCGTAGCTGAAATCAGCGCAGAAGATGCGATCAAAATTGCATCAGTGGAAGCAACTTCCCGTATTGGAGAGCTTGGTGAACCCCAAAAAGCCTCTGAAGCCGAATTGAACATTTACCACAATGAGGAAGACAACCAAACGTACCTCGTGTACATTACCGAAGTCAATGTGCTTGAACCAGCCCCTTTGCGGACGAAATATTTCGTGAATGCCGTTGATGGCAGTATCGTTTCCCAATATGACCTCATCAACTTCGCGACAGGAACGGGTACGGGTGTAACTGGTGATACCAAAACCCTTACCACAACTCAATCCGGCAATACATTCCAGCTGAAAGATACCACTCGCGGCAATGGGATTCAGACCTTCACCGCAAACAATGGCTCCTCCATTCCAGGCACGCTCCTGACCGATTCCGATAACGTATGGACGGATCGTGCAGGCGTAGATGCTCACGCCCATGCTGCTGCCACGTATGATTTCTACAAAAGCAAATTCAACCGCAACGGTATTAATGGCAACGGTTTGTTAATCAAATCCACTGTACATTACGGCTCCAACTATAATAATGCCTTCTGGAACGGAGTACAGATTGTTTTTGGTGACGGTGATGGTACGACTTTCCGCTCCCTGTCTGGTGATCTGGATGTGGTGGGTCACGAATTGACTCATGGTGTCATTGAGTACACAGCCAATCTGGAATATCGCAATGAGCCGGGCGCATTAAATGAAGCCTTCGCGGATATTTTCGGAAATACCGTCCAAAGCAAAAACTGGCTGCTTGGTGACGATATCTATACCCCTAACATTGCAGGTGATGCACTGCGCTCCCTGTCCAATCCTACACTCTATGGACAGCCTGACAAATACAGTGACCGCTATACCGGATCATCCGACAACGGCGGTGTTCATATCAACAGCGGTATCATCAACAAAGCATATTATCTTGCAGCTCAAGGCGGCACACATAATGGTGTGACTGTAACTGGAATCGGACGTGATAAAGCCATTCAGATTTTCTACAGCACACTTGTGAACTACCTGACGCCTACATCCAAATTTGCCGCTGCCAAAACAGCGACCATCCAAGCAGCTAAAGATTTATATGGTGCGAATTCCGCTGAAGCTACTACCATTACTAAAGCTTATCAAGCTGTCGGCTTGTAAGTTTCATTCCAGCATTTTGCACTCATAGTAAATCGTTCAGACACACCCTCACTGTCCGAACGGATTAAGCTTATATATATGAACAAAAGCGGTGTCCCGGACAAATCTGGGAACCGCTTTTGCTTATTCAGAATGAAAATCACTTGTTTTCTAAATGGAAGGCCCAGCGGCAATCCATGACAATAATCCATACGTGTGACTGCATCCCGCACAGCGCGAAACTTCCAATACCGCCTCATCCTCACTCTGGGTGAGGAGTGACACCTGAAATCCCCGATCATTACACATGGCAACAATCACATAATGTTCTGATGCAAAGGATTCCTCAAATCCGACGGTCACTTCCACACAGGCTTCATGCTCTGGCAGTACAAATGCCTCCATGCCGAACTGCTGCGCAACAGGCTGACGGCTCACACTGCGCACAGGCTGGAATGCCAGATGTTTGACCTGAACCGAACCAGCTTGCAGCTGACTGCTGCCCACCGAATCATCACACAGATGTTCCTGCGTAACCGATTGTTCCTTCAATATAAACTCCGTAGTTCCAACGTTCTCCTGTAACCGTTCAGACTGTCGCTGCTGAGCCTGAATTGTCTCCTCTGTCGTCAATGAAGCTGCCACTGGTTCTCCAAGCTGGTGCGTTTGGGATACCTGCTCTTGTTGTTCCCCCAACTCCTGATTCAATGCCTGGTGAATTTGTGTTTCCTCTAGACCGGCACCCGGCAGTGCCTCGACAATTGCCTGCTGTGATGGCTGTACAGCTTCGCTCTCTGTCTGAAGAAATGCCTCTTGTCTTTTGATCGCTGCCAGCTGCTCCAGCGTTTCTCCACTGAACTGGCGAATCGCGTTCCATATCTCTTCGCTCAAATGCGCCGGACCGACAATTCCCGCATTCAAGTGATTGGATGTAATGCTTTGTTCACTTAGTTTGCTGCCGTTTACGCTGCCGTCGGCCAATTTAGCACTCGTCACGGACCCATTTTGCAGATGGACCCCGCTTACTACTTCCTCTTCCAGATGGGTTGTGCGAATACTGCGTTCTTGAATATGATCAGCAAGGATCGTTCCATCCTGAATATGCCGAGATTGCACACTTTTGTCTGCCATGTGGACAGCCGTTACCGCTCCTTCAATCAACTTGCTGCCGTTTACACTGCCGTCGGCCAGTTTGGCACTTGTTATGGAACCATTGTGTAGGTGAATCGCACTTACCGATTCCGCTTTCAGGTGGGAGATCCCAATGCTGCGCTCTTGAATATGGTCAGCATGAATCGCTCTCTCTTGGATATGTCGGGATTGCACACTTCCATTTGCAATATGGACATCCGACACCGCTTCTTCAAGCAATTTGCTGCCGCTCACACTGCCATCGGCCAGTTTGGCACTCGTTACAGACCCATTTTGCAGATGAACCGCACTTATTGCTTCCTCTTCCAGATGGGACGTGCCTATGCTGTGCTCCTGAATATGGTCAGCAAGGATCACTCCTTCCTGGATATGGCGAGACTCCACACTTTCGGAAGCGATATGAATCCCCGATACCGCATCTTCGAGCAATTTGCTGCCGTTTATGCTGCCGTCGGCCAGTTTAGCACTTGTTACGGACCCATTTTGCAAATGAACCGCACTTACTGCTTCCTCTTCCAGATGGGATGTGCCTATGCTCCGCTCCTGAATAAGACCAGAATGAATGGCACCTGCCTGAATATGCCCGGATTGCACACTTTCCGATGCGATATGAATCCCGGATACCGTATCTTCGAGTAACTTGCTGCCGTTTATACTGCCGTCCGCCAGTTTAGCACTCGTAACAGATCCATTTTGCAAATGGACTGCACTTACCGACTCCTCTTCCAAATGGACTGTGCCTATGCTGCGCTCTTGAATATGATCAGCAAGGATTGCTCCCTCCTGAATATGACGGGATTGCACACTATCGTCTGCAATGTGGATATCCAATACCGCTCCTTCAATCAACTTGCTGCCGTTTATACTGTCGTCGGCCAACTTGGCAGTTGTTACAGATCCATTTTGCAGATGAATCGCACTTACTGCTTCCTCTTCCAAGTGAAATGTGCCTATGCTCCGCTCCTGAATATGGTCAGCAAGGATCGCTCCTTCCTGGATATGCCGGGACTGTACGCTTTCGGACGCGATATGGATCCCCGACACCGTATCTTCGAGCAACTTGCTGCCGTTTACACTGCCGTCGGCTAATTTCCCACTCGTGACGGACCCATTCTGCAAATGAATTGCACTTACTGCTTCCTCTTCCAGATGAAATGTGCCTATGCTCCGCTCCTGAATGTGATTCGCAAGGATCGATCCTTCTCGGATGTGGCGGGATTCAACACTTCCGTCGGCGATATGATAACCCGATACCGTACCTTCGAGCAATTTGCTGCTGTTTATACTGCCATCCGCCAGTTTGTCACTCGTTACAGATCCATTTTGCAAATGAACCGCACTTACTGACTCCTCATCCAGATGAGTTGAACCAATGCTGCGCTCTTGAATATGATCAGCAAGGATTGCTCCTTCTTGGATATGGCGGGTTTGCACACTTTCGTCTGCAATGTGGGTAGCCGATACTGCCCCTGCTGTTAATTTGCTGCCATCAACACTACCTCTCGCCAGTTTGGAGCATGTTACAGATTCATCCTGTAATATAATCGTACTTACCGCTTCTTCTTCCAGATGAGACGTTCCGATGCTGCGTTCATGGATATGATGAGGAAAAATCTCACCATCTTGAATATGACGGGAATGAACAGATCCTTGTTGCAAGTGAACGGCACTTGTCGACTCTGCCTGAAGATGCAAACCACTGATCAAACCTGGCTGAAGATGAGCCGCTGTAATGGATAAAGGTGCCAGATGGTCTGTTTCGACAGATCCAGGTGCCAAGTGATGGGATGTGACCACATGTTCAGCAATATGCTCCTCATGAATGATGTCTGCCTTCAGATGCTCTGAGTTTACTACATGAGTTCCCAAATGGTCAGACTTCACGCTTCCTTCAGCCAGATGGACGGATTGTACAACGGATGGCTTTAAGTGCTCGCTACCTACAGCCTCCTGTTGTAATTCTGTCCCGGATACTGAGTCTGCTATCAAATGGTCCACAGTTACGGACCCATGCCGCAGTTTGTTGCCAGTAATACTCCCATCAGCGAATAATTCCGGTGAACGTACTTCCTCCGACAAATGTTCCAGTGAAACGGCATGCTGCTTCAGGTGATAACCGCGAATAGTTCCTGCTGGAATATGTTTGGCGTTAATGCTTTCTGCCATAATCTTGGAAGAAGTCACGCTGCCGTCTGCCAGTTTAGCTGACGTGACAGCAAAATCCGCCAGTTTATCCGTGGCAACACTCTCTGGTGAGAGCTTGGGGGAGGTAATCGCATGATCCGTCAGATGAGGCGGAAAAATGGAACCGCCAGCCAACTGGGCTGAAGTTACACTACCAGGAGCCAATTTGTCTGTTGTGACCGCCGCCCGTGCAATAGCATCCGTTTCAACACTGCCCGGCTGAAGATGAGGTACACCTACGGCATGTTCTGTCAAGTGCTCCGATTTCACTGCATAAGGTCTTAGGGCCTCGGAACCCACACTGCCTGGAGCCAGATGTGTACCTGTGACACAACCGCTCGCAAGATGCGAGGATACGACACTCCCCGGGGCAAGCGCTCTGCTGCTAACCGAAGCCGTTCCAAGTTTTTCTGTTGTCACACTTCCATCCGCGAGCTTGACGTCTGTTACTGCGGCATCCTGCAATTCATACGTACCTACAGCTGACTCTGCCAGGTGCCGCTCAGACACCACGCCATCTGCGAGAGCATCTCCGGACACACTTCCGGCAGACAGATGAGTTGCCTCGATGCTTCCACTTGCAATGTGAATGGAGTGAATTGCAGAATTGTCCACATGTACCGGTGTTATTCCTCGATTCGCAATATGTTCTGCATGAATGGCTCCTTTAGCCAGATGTTTGCCCTGGACAGCTTCATCCGCAATTTTGGAAGAAAGGACACTCTGATCAGAAATCTTGGAGGCCGTAATCGACTGTTCCAGCAATTTTGCTGTTCCAACAGACTGGTCTGCCAGTTTGCTGCTGGTTACGGCACCATCCGTCAAATGCTCACTGCCCACTTCTCCATTGCCAATCTGCTCCTTGCCAACTGCATAAGCGCGAATCTGCCTTGAACCGATTGAACCGTCCAGCAGATGTCTTCCGCTTAGCGAAGCCTCAGCTAAATGTCTTGTTTGTATGGAACCATCTTCAATCTGGTCACTTCCAATACTGCCAATAGATAGTTGTGAACGACCAACAGCCCCTTCTGCCAGATGTGCCTGTTTAACAGCACCTGCCTGAATATGGTGAGACTCAATGGATTGTTCTTCGATTTTGCTGCCTGTGACAGCACCTTCACGAATTTTGGATGTAGTCACCGCATCGTCAGCCAGTTTGGAGGTATGCACAGCTCCTCCCGTGAGATGCCTTGTATCCACGCCGCTAATCGCGATCTTGTCTCCAGTTACAGCATGATTCTTGATTAATTCTTCCGTAACCAGCATGCGGCTAAGATGTCTTGTGCTGATGGAACCGTCAGCAATTTTGGCTGAATCGATTACCTGGTTGCCAAGCTTCTGGGAAGTAATGCTGCCATCTCTGATTTTCTCACCAGCAATAGAAGCATTGCGTATTTTGTGACCGGACACGGAGCCGTCAATCAGGTGCTCCTCGGATACAGACGCTTCCGCAAGTTTCGCGGAAACAATTGCCCCGTCTGCAATGTGAATGCTGGTCACCGCATAATCCTGCAATGCTTCACTGCCGACCGCATCCGGTTTCAGCTTGGAGGCATCCACAGAGAAAGGAGCCAGTTTGCTCTCCGTAACAGCAAATTCACTCAAGTCATCCGTGTAGATATAGTGTCCGGTATGACCCGGCATCTGGTTCTGGTTCAGAATCTGCAGCCGATCCCTGCTTGCTGTTTCCTGCTTGTTGATGCCTTGCTCTTCATCCAGAACAAGAGGAGCCACGCTGCTGACCTGAATCTGCTTTTCCGGGTTATCTTGCGTCTCGACTTCCTGGCTATCAGACTCTCCGGGTTCCGACATGGTGGTTTTTTCTACGATCTCTACGATCTCCAGGTCTTCCAGCTCGTTCGTTGTAGCAGGTAGCTCCGTTGATTCGGATAGGAATTCTTCCGATGCCTGAATGGCTCTCGAATCCCGTTTATTTGTATTCAAGCGTTCTCCCTTATTCGAAGTGAAACCTGAGTTCATTGTGTCTGACCGTCGATTGGTCAGATCCAGCTCCTTAAATTTGGGACTCACATGCCGCAGTTTCGGCGTAGGAACCTTCTTATTGCCTTTTTTACTCATGCAGCTAGCTCCTTCCTCTAACGTTCGTCTCCGGCATCATATGCTTCCATATAGGCATCTGCCACTTCAAATCACGACTTTTGCCGATAACATTGGATGAATGTAGGAGTCACATACGAGTGATGTACCTGTCCATGGCGAAATAGGCTGTGTCCTGCTATAGATGAAAGGCGGCTGTCCACGCCTCTGATCCAGCAATGTCATACGATACTCCATACGCATTTTGTATAAATACGCACTGCAACCCACCTCTACCTGGATTGAATGGAAGCGGAAGGCTTATAAGTACACGGTGGTGCATATCGATGCATCATGATTCCGGTCTGCGTTATCGTGATGTCCAACCATGCGGTGACAAGCTGGCTTTTCATGAATGGATGATCCATGGTCACGATAACATTGAAGGAGGAACGGTCATGCTACAAGAAACGATCGGTATTTTGTTCGATTCACGCATGTACCGGGGGATACCGGCCGGAAGGACCGGTCAGGAATCACTCGCGAATTATGAACAGGCGGCAACCAGTTATGGATTAACCCCTTGTTTTTTGCGGCTGGAAGATATAGATTCAGACACGAAAACCTGTCTTGCTTATGTGAAAAAAGAGGGCGTATACGTGCGCCAAAGGATACCATTGCCTTCCGTCATTCATAACCGGGCTCTCCAGCTTCGTCGGACAGAGCAGCATCAGGTGACCAAACTGCTGTTGCAGGGCATACAGGTCTACAACGTACGTAATCGATACCGCAAGGACCATATTCATGAGATGCTGCATCAGCAGCCCAGTCTCTGGGAACATCTCCCCCATGCCGTTAAGGCCACGCCTGAGTCTTTGGCATACATGATGGAACGTTATGATGATCTGATTATCAAACCATGCAGCGGAAGTATTGGACACGGCATCATGCGGATTGTCCAAAGAGAGGGTCAGTGGAAATTGACATGTGAGACCAGGGCTTCACGCAAAGGATGGGCTACCTTTCGACTAAGTAAGGGACAACTGCCATCCTCCACCCTGCGTCGCATTTTCCGTCATGCCTATCTCATTGAAGAGCGTATTCCACTCGTACGTTATGAAGGAAGACCCGTAGATCTACGGGTGTCTGTGCAACGTGGAAGCGACGGCCTATGGGGCATCACTGGCATATTCGCCAAGGCGGCACCGGCTCATACGTTTGTCACGAATATCGCCCAAGGTGGTAAAGTCATGACACTGGCTGAAGCGCTGGGTACGGTGGAAGCCAAATTTCATTTACGCGAACTGGAAACCAGAATCCGGTCTGTCGTGCTCCAAATCGCACGGACATTGGCTTCGAGCCTGCCACATCTCGCGGATCTGGGACTTGACTTAGGGATAACCGGGAAGGGGCAGATATATTTTATCGAATGCAACGGAAGGGATCAGCGCTACGGTTTCCGCAAAGCCGGAATGAGCGAACATTGGAAAGCAAGCTACCAGCAACCGATGGCCTACGGCCGGCTTCTGCTGGAGCAGAATTCGCGAATACCACGTCAACCGCAGACTTACCATAGGGCTCCGTATTGATTTCGTGGGCATTCTGTGTCAATATTATGCAGAACGGTCGGTCCTGCCGGCCTTGAAGTTCGCACTAACCCTAAGGGGGATATTCATGGCAAAAACGCTGTTGCGGTTAATGACCGAGCTTTCTTCTCGCAAATGGATCTCCCGGACTGTGGGAGCCTTCTCCAAGAGCCGGGGAAGCAAGGCATTTATCCCTTATTTTGTCCGGACCTACGACATCCCTGTTCAGGAAGCTGAGAAGGACTGGAAGGAATATCGTTCATTGAATGATTTCTTTACCCGTAAATTGAAACCGGGCATGCGCCCGCTTGAACTTTCAGAACATGCACTGATCAGTCCGGTAGATGCCAAAATTACGGCAGCCGGTCCAGTATCTGCTGGAACGCTCCTGAATGTTAAGGGACAAAATTATACACTTGCTGAATTATTAAACCATTCACCGCATCTGGAGAAGTACAAGCACGGCTATGCATTTGTCCTCTATCTCAGTCCTCGCGACTATCACCGCATTCATGCACCTGTTAGTGGTCGCAGAATTGAGAGTGAACATATCAAGGGCAAGGTTTATCCCGTGAATGATTTTGGTCTGACCCATATGAGATCGGTGCTTAGTCGGAACGAACGGCTCATTACGTATATTGCTCATGATTTTGGTGAAGTTGCTGTCGTGAAGGTAGGCGCAATGAATGTGAGCAGCATACAGTACGCCGATACCGATGTGAGTACCTGGGCACAAGGCGATGATCTGGCCTATTTTGAATTCGGTTCCACTGTAGTTCTGCTGACGCAGAGTGGCACATTCGAACCAAACCCTGGTTTGCAGCCAGGTGATTCCGTCAAAATGGGAGAATTACTTGGGCGGTTGAAGCCGATTCACTAATCAGTCCCTACGTAGGTGAAATTCTCATACGTAGATTTTCTACGGGCTAGGACCGTGTCCGATGGAATAAGAAAAGAAAAAAGCGTGAGTTAGAGAGGTATTTCTCCTCTTTCACTCGCGCTTTTTTTCGTACATGCTCGCTAATGGGGTTGTCCCATAAGTCATGAGGCTGACAGGGAACACCCCTTATTAGCGTTCATTTGTTCTACCGAATCGAGCACATGCTACTCGCTTCCATTTGCACAGGTCTGGATTTTAACGAATCACAGAGACGTTATTTCGTCCATTGGGCGATTCTCAGGTTCAGAAGCCTTTTTTTAATGGAATAACGTTACTGGGATCCGTTAAAATTAGTATTCTTGATTATCGCCTTAATAGGATGCGGTAGATTCGTTAACGCTTGGAGTGAAAGGACATTCCCTTTCGAGAAAACCCTGTGGCTCGTCCGACTTGTCCACGCCTCAAACGATCAAAAGAGGTGTCCCACCATGTTTCTGGTTTGGGGACACCTCTTCTAAACTCCATATATGCATGCAATACGAAGCTGCGCTTCGTCAAATTGATTGTATGACCATTCCTCAAAACCATACGTGCTGCAATTCCTCCACCGGTTTGAAGCGGCGCAGGCGGTTCCGGAAAATATTACATCCCTTCATAGAACATCCCCGGTTGCGGACCCGCCGTTTTCCGTTCATGACAAGTTCCCCCTTTCGATCATCTGGAATTCTACATACTTACCCCCGCATCCCAGACTTGAAACGTTTCCATTTTCTTAACGGCGGTAGACATGCTATCGAATTTCGGACGGACTTTTGCCAGTGTACTGCTTGAACTGACGACTGAAGAAAAAGATATCCCGGTATCCGAGAGCATCCGCCACTTCGGTCACATTCATGCCGGTGTGCACCAGCAGATGCTCGGCCCGCTCAATACGCATACGAATAATATAGGATTGAACAGACGAACCAATCAATTCCTTGAACTTGATCGAGAAGTATCGGGGCGACAATCCTGCCCGTGCAGCCAGGTCTTCTACCCGATGCGTGATCCCCGGATGCTGGCGCACATAATTGGCAACCTCCTGAATGACATCGGACAACTGGTTGCTTACCTTTTTCTCCACAGGGGCTTCCGTATCCGCACGCAGCAAATGAATCATCAGCTGTTTCAGAATCATCAGACTCTCCTCATCCCGTCCATATACATCGGATAAAAACAGTCTTACATACCTTGCCAGCAAATGTTCAAATTCCACTGTTTCCTGTACCTCACGATACGATTGAGGCACATCAATAACGGGCACATCCACATCGAAATGGATATACGTCAGCACCAGCGGCTTCTGCCTGTTATGGGTTGCACTTGTATGGTCTCCTGGCCGGAACAGGAAACAGCTGCCTTTACCAACTTCATACGGCTCGTCATTCAGCACAACGGTTCCCTCACCGCTCCATACATAAAATAAGTCATAGTTTTGCATCGGTTTTTCCCGCTTCTGCCACTTCCATCCCGGTTCGCAGACAATTTTGGCGACAGCGGGCAAGATAACAAAAGATGACGGCGATGCCTGCAGCATGTCGCCACTCCCCCTTGATAGTTAATCTCTCCACATTTTGCATCCTTCAATCTAAACTTCACTTCTGGAATGGATGCAATCTGTACTTTTATATGATTCCTGCTCCTGCTAGAGCGAAATGCCTTTTCCTATTATACAGCGGAATTCACCGAAACGAAAATGTGCACTTCTCCCAAGCTAACCGCATTCGTCGGATTCCCTCTGTAATCTCCTCTTTCTCCAGATGTGCAAAGCCAAAACAGACAGCGGGGTCTCCTGGAGTCAGTCGATATCGCACCGCATCACGGAACAATATGCCGTCCTCCTGAGCCATCATTTTGAATCGTTGATAACTATCCGTGTCCCCCTTCCAAGTGGCATAGATATGTAGTCCAGCATCTCCAGGCTGCATGGTGAACGCTTCCGGTAATTCCCGTTCCATCTCGCTCACAAAAAAAGCATGTCGTTCCCCGTACAGCCGGGTTAATCGTCTTAGATGGCGCAGATACCCTCCCCTGGCCATAAACTTCGCGAGTGCGCGCTGTTCCATAAGTGCAGGTGGCACCGGTTCATACAGCGCTTTTGCAGCGAGCAGCGGCTCTACCAGACTTGGTGGAAGCACCGCATAGCCAAGCCGGAAGGAGGCAATCATCGTCTGTGAGAATGAACCAACATAGATTACCCGTTGTTCACGATCAAGCACTTTGAGGGGTTCAATCGGTCTGCCACCCCACCGAAACTCACTGTCATAATCATCTTCTATAATGACAGCATTACGCTTCGAAGCCCAGGCAAGTATAGCCCGGCGTCTGTCCAGCCCAAGCACTGCTCCTGTTGGAAACTGGCGGGTTGGTGTGACAAATAGCGTCTGTGATTCCCAGGATTGCGGAATGATTCCCTGGGCATCCACATCCGCTGGAATAATCTGTCCACCACAGGCATTCACAGCATGGGCAATGCCTGGATAGCCCGGATTTTCCAATACGACTGATGCTCCTTCTGGAATAAGCAACTGGGATAGTAAGGTGATGCCCTGCATGGAACCACTAAACAATACAATCTGAGATGCATCCGCCTGAATGCCACGTGTCCATCTCAGATGTGACGCGATCGCCTCACGAAGTTCGGGGTCTCCTGCTGTGCCGCATTGTTCACGCCAACCGCTGCGATGAACAGCAGCCAGTGCGCTTTTCCACTCCGTTTGCGGGAAATGTTCGGCAGGCATGCGCTGTACTTGAAAATTAATCTTTGTCGGTTCTTGTTTCTGTCTCTGTTGATGTTCCTGTTGATGTTCCTGAGCAAGCGGGGCTTCCTTTTGGGTATTCAGTACCTTCACCCGCTCCCCCCATGGAGAGAGTGGCAGGATCGCTTCGTGTTCTTTATGTTCCTTTGCAGTTAAGGTGTCCGTAACAAAGGTCCCTCTTCCTCGATGTGCCCATACGTATCCATCGGCGAGCAGCATGTCATATACCTGTGCCACGGAGCCACGTGACATATGATATTGTTTCGCCAGCTCTCGGGTGGAGGGCAGTCTTGTTCCTCCGACCAGCGTCCCGGCATGAATCGCATCACGCAGGGCATGGTATAGTGCCTCGTATTTGTAGCGGTGCTGAAGCTCATATGAATCCATATGCAGCCAAAATTCCATCTTGCAACTCCTTCCATTTGTCATCATTCACACATCTAGCTTTACAACGTTCATGCATTTAGCTTCGTAACTCATTTCCCAAATTGGTCTATTAAAGTGAATGTAAATTGGATCTTTTTATATGTCAATATAGGTTCTAATGTTATGGCTAAGGTACAACGATTTCATTCTTATATCATTTAAGGGGGAGCATCAATGAGAAGAAAAGAATTTACAGTAGAGGAAGAGCAGGAAATCACAGCATTTCTGGACCAATGCTCCTTTGGTTTTCTGGGGACAGTTAGCCCGGAGGGTCAACCGCGGGTTACGCCGCTCAATTTCGTATATATGGATGGTTTCTTTTATTTTCATGGCAGTTTAGCCGGAGAGAAAATGAAACAGATCAAACAGGATTCGTCGGTCAGCTTCACCGTGGCTGAAGAGTTCTCCCTGATTCCCTCCTATTTCAGCGATCCTGAGCTGGCATGTCCAGCCACTTCTTTCTTCAAGAGTGTGATGGCATTCGGTCAGGCAGAACGGGTTCAGGATCTGGATACCAAGGGCAAAGTGCTGCAACGGTTTATGGAGAAACTTCAGCCGCAAGGCGGATATGTTCCCATTGACGCTGCCGACTCGCGTTACACAGGAAACCTCAAGGCTGTAGCCGTCATTCGAATTGTCCCGGAACGGATCAGCGCCAAGTTTAAATTTGGACAAAACCTGTCTACCGAGCACTTTGATCACATCAGCGGTGAACTGCAACAGCGCAATGAGGGAAGAGATGCGGAAACGGCTGAAATGATGCGAAAATACTGTCCTTTTCATCAGAAATAACAATCATTTTCCATGTTAAATCAAGCGGGAAAAGTGATATCATCCTAACTTAAAACACCTTGCAACAACGCGGTAAAGTGTTATAACTGTCATTATACGCAATTTCCGTGACGGGGGGATGGCAAGGTGATATAATGTTAGGCAGTTGAATCCCAAAGACTTGGAAGGATGAAAAGAATGAATCCACTGGCTGAACAGTTGAACGAAAGTATTCAGGCAGGCAGCAGTCACGTCTACTCCATGCTGTCGCAGCTCGGCAAAGAAATCTATTTTCCAAAAGAAGGTATCTTGAGTCAGTCTGCTGAAGCAGCAAGTCTGGCCAAAACCTATAATGCTACGATCGGTATCGCTCTGGAGGGCGGTGTGCCGATGCACCTTTCTGTTATTCAGGAGAAGCTGTCTGCATTCCAACCGAAGGATCTCTACCCTTACGCTCCGCCTGCAGGCAAGCCTGAACTGCGGACTGTCTGGAGAGATAAGATGCTGAAGGAAACCCCTTCACTTGCAGGAAAAACGTTCGGTAACCCGATTGTGACCAATGCATTAACCCATGGACTCAGTATTGTAGCTGACCTGTTCGCCGATGAAGGGGACGCTGTTATATATCCGGATAAAAACTGGGAAAATTACGAGCTGACCTTCGGAATTCGTCGTCACGGCCAGTTGGTTCATTATCCCCTGTTCGATGATCAATTGAACTTCAACAGTGCCGGCCTGCTCGAAGCACTGCTTGCACAGAAGAACAAAGGCAAAGCCATCGTGCTGCTCAACTTCCCGAATAACCCGACAGGCTATACGCCTGGAGCCAAAGAAGCAGACGCCATCGTAGACACGATTCGTCAAGCAGCAGAAGCCGGCGTAAACGTAGTTGCTGTGACAGATGATGCCTACTTCGGTCTCTTCTTCGAAGATTCGATTCATGAGTCTCTGTTTGGCAAACTTGCCAACATTCATCCACGTGTGCTGACGGTTAAAATAGACGGTGCGACTAAGGAAGAATTCGTATGGGGATTCCGCGTTGGGTTCATCACGTATGCTCATGAAGATGCTGCGGTTCTGCATGCACTGGAGCAGAAAACACTTGGGATTATCCGGGCGACCATCTCCAGCGGCCCGCATCCTTCCCAAACGTTTGTACTGGATGCGCTAAAAGCACCTGAGTTTGAAGCACAGAAACAGGAGAAGTTTGAAATTATGAAAGGCCGTGCCAACAAGGTGAAGGCTCTTCTCGATAGCGGTAAGTATGGAGATGTGTGGGATTATTATCCGTTCAACTCCGGTTACTTCATGTGCCTGAAGCTGAAAGAAGTGGGCGCCGAGGCACTGCGCACCCATTTGTTGCACCATTACGGCGTTGGTACCATCGCGCTGGGTGAGTCCGATCTACGAATCGCCTTCTCCTGTATTGAAGAATCCGGACTGGAAGATTTGTTTGATACCATCTACCGTGGGGTTTTAGATCTACAGACAACCTAGATATTCACAGCACTATGCTCAACAAATGCACAAACCAATAAATAAGTCAGAGGATCAAGCTCGTGCTTGGGCCCTGCATGATATGAGCAACCCTTTGTATAACGGCGAAAGTGTCCGCCATACAGAGGGTTGTTTGGTGTTTTTAACGATCCCCTTCAGTTACCGGGCTTTCGCCCAAAACCATCATTTCCGTACTGTACCGGGCATCGGCCCAATCAGCCTCCCCTCATGGCACATAATATACGATGTACGCAAGGGCGTGCCAAACAACCACTTGAAAGGGGAATGACCATGTCTGGAGTTGTTGAAGATACTAGAAGCGGTTATGGATGCGGCGGTTACGGAGGATTTACAAATACAGGTGCCATTCTCGTTCTGTTCATTTTGCTGGTAATTATCACTAAATCGTTCCTCTGTTAGTCCATCCTTCCTCACCATGAGTCGGAGCAACACGATCTGACTACAGTACAAAAAAGGGTGATCCGGGATACAGCCCGGATTACCCTTTTTGTGTTGTCTTGCATATAAGTCATAGTCATCGACTCTGTCCGTCCATGCTAAATGTTCAAACGCTTGATCGTTTACTCGTCTTCTTCTTCCTTTAACCATTTATTGCCCTGTGAACGTCGCATGATGACAATAACGAGCACGCCCAGAATTAGTGCCACTCCAGTCATGCTCAAACCATTCACGCCGGCAACGAGCATGGGCAACCACATCAGCAATGCAGCTAGCGCATGCAGATTGGAGATAAATCCCAACACTTGGGAACGACGACTCTCTCCCGAGATGGGATAGATCATGATCCAGAACGATTCACTATGACTGCGGCGCAGCGCACCCAACTGTACACCAGTAAGCAGCAGGAAGAATAGATATACGCCAATACCGAAATAACTGCCTGCCGTCCACCAGGACAACAGCATGCCAAGTACAATTAAGCGTACAACTATAGAGAACACTTCGGTTCGAATAAACGTTTTGGTGATGAGATAACGGTAGGCTTTCCCTGCATTCCACGGGAGCTTGCTACCCCACTTGCTCAGCCAACGTCGTGAACTTACCTTCTGCCCCGATGACGGCACATCCACAAACCATCCCAGTGTTCTCATCACCCGTCCAGCCTGCCCCTGTTCTACCTGAATGAGACGTTCCCATGCAACCCGGTGCTTCAGTGGTATACGTAGGGCAACGATATACACGACAGCCAACAGCAGCAGGAACCAAACACTGCGTTGCGGAGGCTGCCATAACCAGGCGGCAACGGCCAGCACGGCCAGTGCCCAACGCAGCAAACGATATCCTCTTGTGGCTCCGATCTGCACCATGCGCAGTTCTTGCCAGGCTCCATAGCTGGACAACCCTTTCCACAAGAGCAGAAGCAGGATAAACCAGCCAAACGGCCTTGCATCCTGATCAGCGCGCACATAGAGCGGCCACAGCGTAACAAATACGAGCAGCATGCCCAGCGTTTTATAGATGATCCCACGAGCGAAGCTATTTTTGAGATATTCCTGCATTCTATATTCCTGCGGCCTCAAAAATACGATGTCTGCTGAGTGCAGATATGTACGATAACTGCTAAACAGCACCAGCGGAGCCAGTAGCAGCAAAGTGATCCAGCGAATCGGGAATCCTGCCGGAATATTCTGCACAAACGACGTGTACCAGGCTGAGAACGCTATGACAAGAAATAAGAAGACCATGGCTACACCGCTCTGAATGACATAACCCAGATAAGGAAGAATTCCATTCCAGAATCCTGTGCGTCTTTGCTTCCACAGCTGCTTGAGATCCATGCTCAGTCCCTGCCTTGTACAAGGGAATAGAACATATGCTCCAGCGTGGCATTCGATTCCCCGAATTGAAGACGCAACTCATTCAGTGTCCCTTGAGCGATGACCTGTCCACGGTGCAGAACGATAAAACGGTCACAGTAATTCTCAATGGTCGACAGAATGTGTGAACTCAGCAGGATGGAAGATCCAGAAGCTTTCATCTCAAGCATAAAATCAAGTAAGGAGCGGATTCCCAGCGGGTCCAGCCCCAGGAAAGGCTCATCAATGATGTAAAGTGGCGGTCCTGCCACAAAAGCACACATGATCATGACCTTCTGTCGCATGCCTTTGGACAGGTGAGTCGACAGACTTGTACTTTTCTCATTCATACGGAACAGGTCCAGCAATTTCTCCGTACGCTGTTTGAAATCGGCCTCCGACACATTATACGCCCTTGCCGTAAACTCGAGGTGTTCCATAACCGTCATCTCATCATACAGTTCGGGAGATTCCGGCACGAATGCCATGGCAGATTGGTAGACCTGCGCATCCTCGTCCCGTTTCTTGCCCATCACTCGCACTTCGCCCTGCTGAGGGGTCATCAAGCCGAGGATATGTTTCATGGTTGTACTTTTTCCAGCACCGTTTAAACCGATCAGTCCGACCATCTCTCCACGTCCAACTTCCAGATCGATGCCGTGGAGGACCGGCCGCTTGGCACTATATCCTCCGCTTAGCCCGCTGATTTGCAATACGGGCGGTTGAACGTTATCCATCAATCCCTGCACCTCTTTCGTCAGGTTTTATTCTTCAGAGCGCGGCTCTTTGCCTTTGCTCCATTTAGGAGCGCCCTTGTTCTTACGGTCTTGGTCCCGTTCTGTTCTGCCTCCGTTGCTGGCTGGCTTTCCACCCGCTGGACGCTGATTCGAAACCGTAGCTTTGGCACCACCATTGCGGCTGGCCTGACCTGGTTTACGATCTCTGGATTGACCTGGTTTTCTGAAGAAAGAATGTCCTTCCGGACGTGTATCTGGACGTGGATCAGCCTCCAACACTTTACCACCGAACAACACACGTTCCGGCAGCTCAATTCCAAGTTCACGCGCAAACTTGCGCATGATGAAAATTTGCGTTTCATCCACGATGGACAGCACGATACCACTGCGCCCCATACGACCTGTTCTGCCTGCGCGGTGAACATAGTGTTCCGAGTCAAATGCAGGGTCATAGTTAATAACCATCGGCAAACCTTCAATATCCAGTCCTCTGGCAGCAACTTCGCTGGCGATCAGCAATTGAATTTTGCCATTACGGAAGGCAGACAATACATTGCTGCGAGTTACCTTATCCGCATCTCCATACAACGCCGCTGCGGACAAGCCCAGATGGTTCATTTTCGCTTCAACCTCGCCGATATCTTCAGTAGCATTCACAAAGACAAGGGCGCGATCCGGCTTATACTGTCGAACCAGACGACGCAGCATATCAATTTTGTTCCGGTTTTCTTCTACAAAATAAAAATGTTCCAGTCCTGCAGCCGTAGCCCGATCCGGCTCAATACCGATCTGTACCGGCTCTTTCATCTCCCGCTTCGCGAGTCCAGCCGTATGCTCATCAATGGTTGCTGACAGGAAAATCAATTGACGGTCACGCATTGCACTACGCAATACAAAGTCCACGTCGCTCACTCCGCCGAGCTGGAATACCTGGTCTGCCTCGTCAATAACGATCGTGGAGACGTTGTGCATTTTCAACTTTTTCAGCGTAATCAATTCCTTAAGTCGTCCCGGCGTTCCCACAACCAGTTCCGGGTGCTCACGCAGCTTCTCGATCTGACGTTTTACCGCTGCGCCTCCAATTAGACCCAGTACACCAATCTTGCGTTCTTCCGCATACCGCTGTGCTTCGCGTACAATCTGCATCGCCAACTCTTGAGTTGGTGCCAGAATGAGCTTCTGTGTACCCTTTACATCACTTTTGATGGATTGTATAAGGGGTAGTAAATAAGCAAGCGTTTTGCCTGTTCCCGTCTGGGATTTCGAGACCACATCGCGACCTTCCAAAATAACCGGTATCGTCTGTGCCTGCACAGGTGAAGGCTCGTTGATGCCATGTTTCGCCAAGACCGCCTCCAGATCCTGTTCCACGCCAATTGAAGCAAATGTTTGATTCGTCATGTATGTCCATCCTTTAAATTTATTCATTTCGATGTTAGCCCTGCTTGTACTGATAAAACCGAAGCCTGTCATCACATTACCTTTCATTATATGCGAAAAAAGCCTGTGAACCAAATCTTATTCAGGAATTGTTTATTTGCACACAAAAAAAAGAAAAGCCCCTCGGCGGAGCCTTTCTTTCATCCGGTATTGATGCCCTAGTTGCATATTACTTCTGATTCATTACACCGTGCGACAATCGATCGGCAAGACGTGGAAACAGCTGATACAGCCACATTCCAGCCGAAGCCAGCCTCGGCAGGTTCACTTCTTCCTTACGCTTCTTCATCGCCCGGATCATATGCCCTGCTACCTTTTCCGGCTTCAACATCATCCAGCGTACATTATTCACATAATTACCGGAAGGATCTGCCCGATGGAAGAACGGCGTATCGATGGGTCCCGGATTGATGGTCGTAACCATTACTCCAGTCTTGCGCAGCTCCTGGCGCAGGGCATTGCTGAATCCAAGTACGGCATGTTTGGTGGCCGTGTATGATGCAGATTTGGCAGTTCCGATTTTGCCAGCCATGGAAGCCACGTTCACGATCTGTCCCCTGCCACGTTCAAGCATTTGCGGCAACACCGCCTTCGTGCAGCGAACAATTCCCATGTAGTTAACGTCCATCATGTCATCGAATTCCTGCACAGACATATCCGTTATCGCCGCAAATGTGCCATACCCCGCGTTATTCAGCAGAATATCAATTCGTCCGTACTTATGCAATATCGCATCCACGGCTGCCTGAACTTGATCGTCATTCGTAACATCCAATGTGAGCAGTTCATGTTGCCCTTTCAGCGAAGCACCAATCTCTTCCAGCTTGTCCCGTGAACGGGCAGCCAGAATCGGGATGGCTCCTTCTTCAATCAGCATCTGCGCACAGAGTGCACCGATTCCGCTCGATGCACCTGTGATAAAAACAACCTGATCTTTCAACATTCCCGATGTCCTCCCGTATTTGAACACATATTGCCTCTTGAGGCGTATGG
Source organism: Paenibacillus hebaui (assembly GCF_051934385.1). Lineage (NCBI taxonomy): Bacteria > Bacillati > Bacillota > Bacilli > Caryophanales > Paenibacillaceae > Paenibacillus > Paenibacillus hebaui. The sequence continues at coordinate 5,836,387 of NZ_CP196836.1, forward strand.
TCCTATTCTACGAGATCATGACCTGAATATCCATCTCACCAATACCGTCCATCAGCAATGGGATGCTCAGTGCTTTCGTTGCAGTAAATGTAGTCAAATGTTCAGACTTCATCACTTGTGGAGGTGTAATATCGACTACAACACCCTGGTTCGACAGAATTGTGCTGGCATTGCCACTGATCATATTACCAAGTTCCGAAATAGCACTTTTGCTCATTTCATCCATTTCTGTAATGACAAAACCGCCCATCATCGCAGATACAATTTTCAGTGCAACTTTTTCGTTTATTCCAAACACAATGTTTCCGCTAAGTTGGCCGGTCATCCCGATCACGATCCAGACATGGTCTGCAATGTACTCTACATTTTTCACGCCAAGACTCCCGGTGGAAGGCGAAACCTGGATGAGCTGTTCGAATACGTTCCGTGCCGATTCCAGGAAAGGATTAATCACTTCCGCTTTCACTGTCTATGTCCCCCTCACACTGGGTTATTGGTCACACACCAAAAGTCCCATATTCAATAAATTTATTATACTTTATCACGTACAAGAATTCATTAAGAATTCGATAAACCTTGTGTACTTTAATTTATCGTCATCTACGGGGCAAATGTTTATAGCTGATTCTAGCGAAAAAACAGGGCTTTTCGCTTCTCGTGCAGGAAGATTTTCAATAGAGATGCATTATAAAAGGGGTTTAGGACTTTTTTACTGTTTTTGTACAAATACAAAAAAATAAAATTCTTTATTTAAAGTTAATTTTCGTTCTATTGCACCTTCCAAAGATCTTAATCTCCCCTTCATTGCCCTGTTGTCCTGAATCACCTATAATTTAAAATAACGGAACAATGACCAGTTACGGATTTCATACATATTGAATGACACAAGATATTTTGCCTGCAAGGAGGCCATCTATGAATATAAGCCAACTGGAGACACTGATTACCATCTCCAAAACAATGAGTTTTCGCAAAGCAGGAGAACTTCTGAATCTGACCCAGCCTGCTGTCTCAGCTCAGATCAAAAGTCTGGAGGATGAATTCAGCACCGTACTTGTCGATCGTAATCAGCCTGTAACGCTTACAGATCGCGGCCAGGTATTTCTGGAACATGCTGAGCGCATGCTAGACATCGTGGATGAACTCAAACAGAAGCTGTCTGATCTGGACGAAACACCTCAGGGGCATATCGTGCTGGGTACAACCACCTCCATCGCCATTCAGATTTTGCCACGGGTTTTATCCTATTTCCAGGATCAATTCCCTCTTATTAAAACCAGTATTCAGTCCCTGCCCTCGTCCCAGATCTATAATCGGGTGGAGAACGGTCTAGTTGATATCGGAATCGGGTATCTTACGGAACGTAATCCCAACCTGAATACGTCCGTGTTGTACTATGATACGTTCGAACTTGTGGTGTCTCCTGCCCACCCCCTGGCGAAGAAAAAACATGCTGCGGTGGACGTATTGCGGAGTACACCCTTGATTCTGCTATCCCCGGATACGGTGGGGCGGCGTTTTACGGAAGCCATTTTCAAAAAACATAGTATTGAGCCCAATATCGTGATGGAGTTGTCAAGCAGTGAGGAAGTCAAACGAATGGTCGAGATCAATCTCGGAGCGGCTGTCATATCGAAACAATCCGTTGCACACGAGTTACGGCAAGGCACACTGCGGATGATTCCGCTAAGTGAACTTGAAGTGAGCCATCCTGTAGGAGTCATCTACAAATCCAGCAGGTATCTCAATTCGGCGATGCAGCAATTCATAAGTGATCTCAAAGGCATGCCGGAGACCCAGTTCATCAGTTCAGAATGAATGACAACATTCAATTAGAATGAACCCAGGAGAAAGGAAGGATTTCCATATGAAATTTGATCTTCATACGCATCATTTTCGCTGTGGTCATGCAGACGGCAACATACGGGATTACATCGATGCAGGTATTGAGGCTGGACTTCAGGCCATTGGTATCTCGGATCATACCCCTTACTTTGGCAGTGAAGTGGAGCAGGCTTTTCCACGTATTGCAATGGCTAAATCGGAGTTGCGTCATTACGTGGACGAAGTACTCGCCCTGAAGGAAGAATACGCTGGGAAAATTGATGTGCTCCTTGGTATTGAATCCGATTACTTCCCTGTTCATGCAGAATTGTATCGCAACACGCTGGGACAGTATCCTTTTGACTATATTATTGGTTCGGTTCATCATACTGAAGATGTTAGCATCTTCAACAAAACCCGCTGGAATGGACTCAGTGACGCTCGCAAGATCGAAGTGAAAGAGAGTTATTATTCGTTGATTCAGCAATCCGCTCGCAGTGGTATGTTCCAGATCCTTGGACACATTGATGCTATGAAAGGCAATTATCCACCCTTCTCGGAGATTATCGCAGATCAGGCTATTGATGAAACGTTGCAGGTCATTGCAGAAGCCAACGTGGCTATCGAAATTAATACTTCAGGCAAGACAAAACTTAGTGGTGGCTGGTATCCCTCGGATGCCATTCTGGAACGTGCGCACCATTACGGGGTGAAGGTGACCTTCGGATCGGATGCCCACAAACCGCAACGGGTTGCTGATGAGCTGGATGAAGTTTGCACACGTCTGCTGGAGATTGGATTCACTGACTGGGTATACTTCAAGCAAAAACAAATGCAGATTGTGCCCCTGTAAACATAGAGAATATCAACGAAAACCCCATTGCTGGAACAAGCCGAGCAGCGGGGTTTTTATATGTTGAAATTTTAAAGACAAAAAAAATGAACCCGCTCGCGCGGGTCCCAACAGCATAATCTATTTATCAAAAAGGGGGTCATGAGATAAGTTTACCCGCTGTCTGTTAGAGTTCAATTGCAGCTATATTTCAATTGTGTAACAAATGATTGAAGTTCGATTCATGTACGTTCTACTACTCTTATTCTATGTTATTCGAGCTTGTCGGATACCAACGTTTGCAGGCAACTTTCCTTCAGCGGACGGATATGCTGCTCACGATACAAACTATATACTCTAACATCCAACATGGTATCAGGTGACTCACCCTCATCGTAGTTCAAATCAAAAGAGGCTAGTGTACGTTCATAGAACATGCCGATTTTGCAAAGAACCCGCTCGGACGATACATTGGCCTCATAACAACGTGCTTCCACTTTCCGCAGATTAAGCTCGTCAAAACCAAACTGCAGCAATCGCTGTACTGCCTCGGTTGCCACCCCTTTACCCCAGCTGGATCTGTTCAGGATGTAGCCGATCTGTGCAGTACCGTTCTGATCATTCCAATGCTGGAATGAGGTTATGCCGATGATCTCTTCGCTGCCTTTCCAACAGATGCCATAATGCAACGAATCCAGCTTGGCACTGCTGCTGCGAATCTGATTTAATAACCGCCGAGCCCGAATCGGCGTCGGCTGTCTCCCCCTGTTCACATATCGAATCACCTCGGGATCAGAAAAGAATTCCGATAATGTGCTGTAATCACTCTGACGTAATGATCGAAGAACAAAGCGCTCTGTCCATAAAACAGGCAATCCTTGGTCCAGCATTTTTCGGGTCAGCATGACAATCGCTCCTTTTGCCTAAACGGGCTCTAGTCCGGTAAGACAAGCATGCTCTGAAGATGATCCGGCTCAATACATCAATGGATAGATGATGAAACATCGATATGTGCAACCATGCTCCGGTCAGTACCCCAAAGTTTAGTATTAGCATATTGCATAATTCGATTCCTAACGCTAGAGGGTACAAGATATAAACGAACAGGATCATTTCGATCTATATCTTGCTGATTGGAAGACGCTTTAGAGATTTATGCAAATGCTCGTATGTCATTTCATTACCCGAGTTTATACCTTCATGGATTGTCACTCTTGCAACCCTCGATATATTCCAGTACGAAGCTCACGAATATAGAAATCGAGTGAAGGAACATTGGCCTTCTGGGCAACCTCTACTTCCCGCTCAATATCATAAGGTACCCGTACAAATTGAATATTGAAAGGTGTATTTCTATCGTTGTTATCTTCGCCCTCAAGGATACAGTACGAAGCCTGGGGAAGATCAAGCGGATTGCCTACACTGCCTACATTAAATAGCATTTTGCCATTCATATACTGCAAGTATGCGTTATGCACATCCCCATACCCTACCACATCTGCCACACCCTGCTCAGGTTCATCCGCCGGAGGATCGAACATCACTAACCGCTTCTCGATTTCGTCCCAAGGCTGTACGCGATGATATACACTTATCGGAGATGCGTGCACCAGGCGGATGGTACGACCGCTCAGCTTCAATTGGTGGCTGAATGGCAGGGTCGCCAAATACGCCACGCGTTCCTTACCTAGTCGTTTGGCTTGCCAAGTAAAATTCTCGTTGTCCTGATTCACGGCAACCAATTCATCCCAGTTCCCCCGGATGACTCGCTCACATGTCTCACTCACTGAATCAACAACCTGTACCGGGTCAGGCCCCTTGCCAACGAGGTCGCCAAGACAAAAGATTCGCTTCAATCCGCGACTCCGAATATCTTGTAATACCGCTTCCCAAGCAGTCATGTTCCCATGAATATCGGATACAATCGCAATTCGTTCCATCCGGCCAACCTCCCTTTATTTTAAATATCATTTATGTTGTAATGATCCGCGTAGTTTAAAAACGGTTAATTCAGGCCTGCACAGAAAACGAATGGGCAGTTGGGTCATGCCAAAGCCCCGATTCACATAAACGGGCATCTGCATTTTGGTAGTGTAATATAATCCCTGAATATACTTATGTGATCCTCGCGGAGTGGTCAACGCCCCAATCCAGGGAAAGCGCACCTGTCCACCATGGCTATGACCAGAAAGCTGCAACCCGAAACCAAATGGAGCCGCAATGTCGGCATAATCCGGTTCATGCATGAGTAGCAATTTCCAGACCGAATCATCCAGTCCCTTGATTGCCGCAAGAGGATTAGGCCAACCCGTAAGCGCGTCATCCAGCCCCACTATAGCGATACTTGAGTTCCCTTGCTTGATCAGAGCATGGCTGTTTCGAAGCAACGTAAATCCGGCCTCGTGGAACATGGCTTCGACTTCATTCTGCTGCCTTCCCCGATAATCATGGTTCCCCAATACGGCAAATTTACCATACTTCGCTTGCATGGAAGCCAGCACAGGAATACATTCGCGCATCGGTTCTGCTTCCCGTTCAACCATATCTCCGGTAAAACAAATCACATCTGGCTGCTGTTCCTGTATCGTTTCAGCCAGCTTTTCCATCTGTTTCAGCCCCGTATGGAAGCCGAGATGCGCATCGCTGAACTGAACCACACGCAGTCCCTCGAATGCTTCTGGAAATCTGGGCAGTTTTAACTCCACTTGCTTAATCTCCAGATGACGCGGCTCCCACAACCAGGCATATCCTCCTGTGAGCAAACCTGCGCCTGCCGTCATCAAGATCATGCGCAGCAGAAAACTGCGCCGGGAGGGATCGTGGTCCTTTTCTTCTCCAGGGAAAATGGGCTTCTCTGGAACAGATCCATTGCTTGAGCGCCGGGGCTGCGTAATCTTGCTGCCCTCACGCGGTGTCTCTACCATGCTTCCCCCTCCTTCTTCCGCTCCAAATCCATCCCCTTAGTATACCATATTCTGCATGACAAGCCCGGTTCCTCTGCTAATTCAGAAAAAGAAGCCGGGATCTAAGGCCACATTCTGCCTTGGATCACGACTTCTTCTAAGTTGCAGACGCAAAGATCTACATGTCATATGACGATATTATACGCCCAACCAGCGTTTAAACATATGTTTGGTCGTTTGTTTGTTCATTTCGGCAATGGAGGTGGTCAGTGGAATGCCTTTGGGACAGGATTGCACACAGTTCTGTGAGTTACCACAGCCCTCAATGCCCCCGTCTTCCATCAACGCTTCCAGACGATCGTCAGCGTTCATCTCCCCTGTTGGGTGAGCGTTGAACAGGCGCACTTGGGAGAGTGCTGCTGGACCGATAAAGTCTGTTTTCTCATTGACGTTCGGACATGCCTCCAGACATACACCACATGTCATGCATTTGGACAGCTCATATGCCCACTGACGCTTCTTCTCAGGCATCCGCGGACCTGGACCGAGGTCATAGGTACCATCAATCGGAATCCATGCTTTTACGCGTTTCAGGGCGCTAAACATACGGGTACGGTCGATGACCAGGTCACGTACCACCGGGAATGTCTTCATTGGTTCAATGCGAACCGGCTGTTCGAGCTTGTCGATCAGGGCAGCACACGCTTGACGAGGCTTGCCGTTGATGACCATGGAGCAAGCACCACAGACTTCTTCGAGACAGTTGGAATCCCAGCAAACGGGAGCAATGGATTTGCCATCTGTATTGACCGGGTTCCGCTGAATCTCCATCAGGGCGCTGATCACATTCATGTTGGGACGGTACGGAAGCTCAAATTCTTCGTTGTACGAAGATGACTCCGGGCTGTCCTGACGGGTGATGATAAACTTGACGGTTTTGTTGGCTGTAGCTGGTTCCGCCATATCGTTGTCCCCTCCTTTGGTGACGATGATTGTATTGCTGATGCGTAAAGTGACGTTTTGTGCACGGGAGACGCTTCGTCAGCGGAATGTCCTTCCGATCGCTGTTGCTCCCCCATTTTTATTGAATAAACCTTTTTTCGATAAAATGGGGGAGCAAAGGCGAGCGCTTCGCTTCTTCTGGTCATTTCCGCTTCCTCCGCTACGTTGTACACGTGGAGTCACTTTGATGAAAGTAGCAATAATTCAGAAGCATCGCAAGACGCTATGCTTCTTTACAGGTCATTGCTGCTTCGATCAGATATTTAACTATTCATTGCATGAATAGTGTAATTCTTAGTCCTTCGAGTAATCCCGGATTCGTGGCGGGATGAGCGAAACGTCTATAGGCTCGTACGAGATTTGTGGACCTTCCTTCGACCAGCTTGCAATCGTTGTTTTCAGGAATTCCTCATCGTTCCGTTCCGTGAATTCCGGTTTGTAATGCGCGCCGCGGCTTTCGTTACGCAACAGTGCGCCCAGGGTCATCGCTTCCGCCAGTTCAATCATGTTCCACAGTTGACGGGTAAACGCTGCGCCCGGGTTATTCCAACCGGAAGTGTCGTACATGTTGATTTTGCCGTAGCGCTCTTTCAATTCCTTGATTTTGCCGATGGTGGCTTCAAGTTTATCGTTGTAGCGTACAACTGTCATGTTCGCCGTCATCCACTCACCAAGCTCTTTGTGAATAACATAGGCATTTTCATTCCCTTGCATTTTCATGATGCCTTCGTATTTATCACTTTGACGTTTGGTATAACCATCAAATACGGAGGAACTGATATCGGCGGACGATTTTTTGAGTCCTTTGATATATTCAACCGCTTTCGGTCCAGCTACCATGCCCCCGTAGATTGCAGATACCAGAGAGTTCGCACCCAGGCGGTTCGCGCCATGGTATTGATATTCACATTCACCAGCTGCGAACAGCCCCGGAATGTTGGTCATTTGGTTATAGTCGACCCACATGCCGCCCATGGAATAATGGACTGCCGGGAAGATTTTCATCGGTATTTTGCGTGGGTCATCGCCCATGAACTTCTCGTAGATCTCAATGATACCGCCAAGCTTCACATCCAGCTCCTTCGGATCTTTATGCGACAGGTCAAGGTAAACCATGTTCTCGCCGTTCACGCCGAGGCCCATATCCACGCAAACGCTGAAAATTTCACGCGTCGCGATATCACGCGGAACAAGGTTACCGTAGGAAGGATACTTCTCTTCAAGGAAGTACCACGGCTTGCCGTCTTTGTAAGTCCAGATCCGTCCACCCTCACCACGAGCCGATTCAGACATCAGGCGCAGCTTGTCATCGCCTGGAATGGCTGTCGGGTGAATCTGAATGAACTCACCGTTTGCATAATTAACACCTTGCTGATACACCGCACTTGCCGCTGTACCTGTATTGATAACCGAGTTGGTCGTTTTGCCGAAAATAATACCAGGGCCACCGCTCGCCAGAATAACAGCTTCTGCCGGGAACGTCTGTACCTTCATCGTTTTCAGATCTTGGGCTACAATTCCGCGGCAGGTGCCTTCGTCATCGATAACCGCTTGCAGGAACTCCCAGTTCTCATACTTCGTTACAAGACCCGCTGCTTCCCAGCGACGTACCTGCTCGTCTAACGCATAGAGCAACTGTTGTCCTGTTGTCGCACCGGCGAATGCGGTACGGTGATGTTTCGTTCCACCAAAACGGCGGAAATCAAGCAATCCTTCCGGTGTCCGGTTGAACATAACGCCCATCCGGTCCATCAGGTGAATGATACCTGGTGCAGCCTCGCACATCGCTTTAACGGGAGGCTGATTCGCCAGGAAGTCGCCGCCATATACCGTATCATCAAAGTGTACCCATGGGGAGTCACCCTCACCCTTGGTATTTACCGCTCCGTTAATGCCACCTTGGGCGCATACGGAGTGAGATCTTTTAACAGGAACCAGTGAAAATAAATGAACATGGACTCCGGCTTCAGCCGATTTGATCGCCGCCATCAATCCTGCGAGACCGCCGCCCACAATAATTACATTCGTTGATGCCATTGCTGTTCACTCCCTTAATAAGTCAGCATTTAGTCACTAAATGCTTAGATCAGAACTGTTTTTACCGTGTCAATCATCGAAGTAGCTGTCTGGAAATCAATGCTCCGGAAAGCAAATAATGAAGCAATAAACATAATGGAAATAATAGCGAACAAGCTCATACATACGTAAGAGGATACACGCTGCGCACGCGGACCAACTGTAATTCCCCAGCTAACGAGGAACGACCACAAGCCATTGGCAAAGTGATATGACGCCGCAACCACACTGACCATATATATCGTAAAGGTTGCCGGATTCGTCACAGCATCATGAATGACGCCGCCGATCTCTTCATGTGAAACATTACCTAGCGCAATTTGTACACGAGTCTCCCATACGTGCCAAATTACGAATACAAACGTAATGACACCGCTTATCCTCTGCAACGTGTAGCGCCAGTTGCGCTCATTACCGTAACGGCCCACGTTAGGCTTGGCCTGGTAAGCAATGTAAAGACCGTAAACACCGTGATAGAACAACGGCAACCAGATGAGTAACGCCTCGATAACAATAACAAGAGGCAAACCGTTCAGGAATGCAACGGCACCATAAAACGCTTCTTTGCCGCCTTCAACTGCCGTGAAGTTCGTCACCAAGTGCTCAATAAAAAACAGACTGAGCGGTATGACGCCAAGCAAGGAGTGCAGCTTTCTGGAGTAGAACCCTTTCATAAAATGTGATCCCCTTTCGCTAAATACAACGTTTTCATAAATGATTTTACTTATCATGACACGAATCCTTTTCCATGAAAAGGTTCGACAAATTGTTCCGTTTTCGCCAGGTGTGAACAACTTGTGTCACGATTCATGTTACTCCTTTTTTTCTTATAAGGGAATTGCAATATAATTATTAAATGTTATAACCTATAGGTATAAGCAGTAAAACATTGGGTTTACAGGCCATACAACATGGAAAACGATTAATCAAGGGCAAGAATCACACTCATGGAAAAGAGGTTGTTGTTCATGTTCGAGGAGTTAAACGCATTTGCAGCGGTCGTGGAGCAGTCTAGTCTGAACCGTGCATCCAAGTTACTGAACTTGTCCCAACCCGCACTTTCTCGCAAAATTGCCAAATTGGAGGACGAACTCGGGGTAGCCCTCTTTCATCGTCGGGGTAAACGGCTGGAGTTAACCAGTGTGGGCCAGTTCGCCTATACGTTCGCCGTAGAACAGAAGCAGCAGCAACAGAAGTTCCTGACCATGCTGGCCCAGTATAAGGATGAAGAACAGAGCACCATTACACTCGGTGCCAGCCTGACGACCCTTCAAACCACCTTGCCACCTCTAGTCAATGCCTTTATGGAGAAACATCCGAATGCCGAACTGAAACTGTTGACGGGAAAAACGCATGAGATTGTCTCTTTTGTGCGTGACAAAAAAGCCGATGTGGGCATTGTCGCCTCCTCCATCAGCGAAGTGGGACTTAACTGTGTGCCGCTCTTTGACGATCATCTGGAGCTGGTTGTGCCGCTCACGCACCCCTTGTCCGGCAAGGAAGCCGGGATGGAGCATTTGCAGGATCTGCCGATGATCACGTTCTCCAAAGGCACCTGGTACCGCAAATTAACGGACGACCTCTTTCAGCGCTGTGCCGTGATGCCGGACATTCGCATGGAGATCGATTCCTTCGAAGCGATTATCCGACTTCTGCCTTCCGCCAAAGCCGCTGCTCTATTGCCCAAGTCTTATCTTCGTCCACAATTGCTCGCGGACAATGATCTTGTTTCTGTTCATTTGCCTCAATTACAGCAGACCCGAAGAACAACCTGCATGATCTATGGGGAAAAGGAAGACCTCAGCGAGACCTCCAGACAATGGGTCAAAGAGACGGCTGCACTCTTTTCAGCTAAGGCGCCGTTGCCCTCACGGAGGACCACGACGCCTTAGACTTTATCTAAACGAGCCAGGGTACAAGGCCTGGCTTCTATATGAACTTATCAGCTCTCTTGGCTGATCACCTCTTCCTCAAACCGGTCGATATCTGCATTATTACCAATAATGACCATGATATCCCCCATCTGAAGCGAATCCAGTGCCGTAGGGGCAATAATGACTCCGGCTTCTTTCTGTAACGCCACAATGCTGCAACCAAAACGTACGCGCGCATTCAGGGTCGAAAGCGTTTTGTTATGCAGGCAGGCGGGAACCTTCATCTCGACAATACTGTAATCATTGGATAGTTCGATATAATCCAGCAGATTTGGCGTGACCAGCTGATGAGCCACCCGAATGCCCATATCACGCTCAGGATAGACCACTCGGTCAATCCCCAGCTTATCCAGTGCGCGTCCATGAAGAACGGATATGGCCTTGGCCACGACCGTCTTGACGCCCAGCTCTTTTAATAGGATCGCGGTGAGAATACTCGTCTGGATATCATCCCCAATGGCTACGATACAACAGTCAAAATTACGAATACCCAGGGAGCGCAATACTTCCTCATCTGTGGCATCGGCTACGACGGCATGAGTGACCAGTTCACTTATGTCTTCGACGACTTCTTCATTTTTATCGATCCCGAGCACCTCGTAGCCGAGTTCCATTAATTCCTGTGCCAGACTGGAGCCAAACCGTCCGAGGCCTATCACCGCAAACTGCTGTGTTTTCATTGTTCTCACGAACCCCTTATCCAATAATCATTTTGCCTTCCGGATACCTGTATAACTCTTTACCCTTTTTCTGCCCGAGTGCATACGCCAGTGTGATGGGTCCAAGCCTTCCCGCAAACATCGTAAAGCAAATCAGGAGTTTCCCGAATGTAGTCAGCTTCAGCGTCAGTCCGAGCGATAATCCCACGGTACTAAAGGCCGATGTCGTTTCAAATAATATCATCAAAAAACTGCTATCTTCTGTGGTGCTCAGCACCATTGTTACGACAACGATGAATAACAGCGCCAGCAATGTTATGGTAAGCGCCTTGTAAATCCGTTCCTGTACGAGCCGGTAGCGGAAGAACACGATATCTTCCCGTCCACGTACCATGGCGATGACTGCTCCAGCCATAATCATAAATGTGGTCGTTTTAATGCCGCCCCCGGTAGAGCCCGGTGAAGCACCGATGAACATTAAAATGATCATGAAGAACTGTGTTGCCTGCCTGAGCCCGGCAATGTCTAGCGTATTCGCCCCTGCTGTTCGCGGGGTAACCGACTGGAAGAATGAACCGAGAATCTTGCCACCCCAGTTCAGGCTACCCAGCGTCCGGGGGTTGCTGAATTCAAATACGAAAATAATAAGTGCACCAAAAACGATCAACAACCCGGTCATCAGCAGTACAACCTTGGAGTGCAAGGACAGCTTCCGCGTTTTGCGGTAATCCACCAGATCAGACAACACCACAAAACCGATGCCGCCAGCGACAATCAGGAACATCGCCGTAAAATTCACCAGCGGGTCATATACATACCCAGTCAGACTGCGGAAATCCCCAAACATATCGAAGCCCGCATTGTTAAACAGGGAGATGGCGTGCCAGTATCCATAATAGATTGCTTGCCCAATCGGCATGTCGAATGACCAGCGAATGGCAAACAGCGTACCACATATGCCTTCCAGAATAAGCGAGTAGGCAACGACTTTACGTATAAGCCGAACGATGCCCTCCATCGTGCTCTGATTCATCGCTTCCTGTAGAATCAATCGCTCCCGGAGCGAGATTCGCCGTTTGAACGCAATTGCCACCAGCGTCGACATCGTCATAAATCCAAGTCCGCCAATCTGGATCAGGATGGCAATTACGACCTGACCCAGCACCGAGAAATGAGTCCCCGTGTCCACCACAACCAGACCGGTTACACAGACTGCCGAAGTCGCAGTGAAGAGTGCATCAATAAAGGACAGACTCATTCCGCTTCGACTAGATGCCGGGAGCATCAACAGGAGCGTTCCCAGCAATATAATACCTGCAAACCCCAATACCAGAATCCGGGGTGGCGATAGGCGCATCCATTGAACATTCAGTCTCACTTGTGTATCATCCACCTCTGCTTAAATGAAAAGAACCCCACCCAGTGGAGCATTTCTCTGAAACCCTTCTCTATAACTGTGCGGAGAAGCCGTTAAACTTAGACAAACGCCGTTCTAAAGTCCGCTTATGAATGATTTGTAATAAAAGAACATATATAATGAGGGCGGAATACTTCTATTCGTTCCCTTGTTGAGCGAAAGACATGCGGCTGGTTACACATTTGTTTCAAAATTATAAGCGCTGCGGCGTTTGTAAACAAAACGATTTTTGAGTAAATAACATCGAATTCCGTCAAAAAGGGAAAAACTCAGATATGGCGACAGAGAGATCAGATTGTTTCGATCATTTTCATTCGTTTTCAAGCATTTGCACGACTTCTCGTTTTGTCATTGGCATTCGGGGGTGGGCCTGTGCTATCTTTACTTTAATATCCATATTAATAAAGGAGGAACACGATTAAATGAATCCCTTAGGGCAGCCTTTGCTACTCAAAGCTAACTTCAAGCGTTTAGGGTTGCTTGCGGCAATGGGCCTGATTCTGTTCTTTGTTTTTCAAATCTTCCCTGCCACTTCATCGCAAACGACGGATATCCAATCGACTTCCTTCATAAGCAAGGAAAAAGCGACGCAGTCTGCACGTTCATTTGCAGCTTCTATAGCTGATTATACCCTTCCGGAGGATACGGGAAATACGCTGGTGACGTACCAGACCCATTCCGATATCTACGGGTATATGGCCAAAACCAAACAACTACAAACCTATAATCAGAAATGGGAAGCAACCTATCCTTACGATGTGTACCGCGTTCGTTTGCCTGATGAGGACAAAGGCGGTTACTTGAATGTTGACGTACATATGAGAACAGGAAAAGTCGTCGGTTTCAAGCGTGAACTCCCTTCTTCACTGTACACATCCATTGATGCAGAGAAGGATAAAAGCAAGGTGAATGTTAGCCAACGATTAGCTGAGGATCATCTTTCTCTAACTGAGAAGAAGCAGCTTGCCGCTGGAGTTCTTAACGAATTCGGGTATAACGTACCGAAACTTCAACTGGATACTCGTGATGAAGAAGCGGGTCTGAAATATACGGATAATACAAAGCAAGTTGGAGATTCCAAGCTGGAGCTGAACTTCACCTTCGAAAATGGCGCGGTTCGCTCCTTCGATCCTGTCTTCTCGGTCCCTGAATCTCACACGACCTATGTGGAGAATCAGACTCGCCAGGCCAACTGGATGACCTACGGCGGCTACGCTTTACTGACCTTGGTTCTTGGTGTGCTGGCAATCATCTACAGCATTCTGACTCGAGCACATACGTCATTTAAACGGGGTATCATTCTCTCACTGGTATACTTCTTAGCTTCCGTGATTGGCACACTGAACATGATTCCGCTCTTACAAGCGCAGGGCTTGTCCAGCTTCATGCTCACCTTCCTGATGGTGATGCAAGTGGGGATAACCTTGGTTATGAGTGCAACCATCTATCTGTCACTCGTTGCCGGTGACGGCATGTGGCGCAAAATCGGCCTCAATCCCTGGCCTCGTGCCAAAGAACCGGGATACGGGAAATATGTATTGCACAGTATGTACACAGGTTACTTGTGGGCGTTGATTCTGCTAGGCGTGCAATCTGTACTGTTCTTCATTCTGGAACGAAGTATTGGCACTTGGTCTACGACATCGGCTGATCAATCCACGTACAACATGACCTATGCTTGGCTCTTCCCGATCATGGCTTGGATGGCCGGCATCGGTGAAGAAACCGTCTATCGACTGTTCGGAATTCGCATGATGCAGAAGATTGTACGCAACACGTTCATCGCCTGCCTCATCCCAACACTAATCTGGGCTCTTGGGCATACGTTGTATCCGATCTACCCGGTTATCACTCGTCCGATTGAGCTGATGGTTATCGGATTGCTGTTCAGTCTGATCATGCTGCGTCACGGCTTCATTGCCGTTGTATTCGCCCATGTGATCTTCGACAGCTTGCTAATGGGACTCAGCCTGGTCTTTATGGGGGATGCCCTGAATATGGCTGCTGGACTCTTCTGGATTGTACTCCCGGCCATCGTTGGATATGTGGTCTACAAATTCAATCCAAAACAAAAAGAGAAGCCGTATGTTACGACTCCTCATCCCGAAGTGCTGCAATAATCTGGTTTGCCAGTTTGTCACCAATAGATAGAGGCCGGAAGTCTTCGACGCTGGCCTCTTTTATTTTGCGCAAAGAGCCAAAATGCTTCAACAGCAGCTTGCGCCGCTTCTCTCCAATACCCGGAATGGCATCCAAACGTGACGTCACCATCGATTTGCCACGCTGTTCACGATGGAACGAGATAGCAAAACGGTGAACCTCTTCCTGTATCCGCTGCAACAGATAAAATTCCTGACTATCCCGAGGCAGGGATATTACTTCTGGTGGATTACCGATCATCAACTGTGAAGTCTTATGCTTGGCATCCTTCACCAGACCACATACCGGAATAAACAGCCCCAGCTCATTTTCCAGAATATCGACCGCAGCCGAGATCTGTCCTTTACCGCCATCGACAACAATCAGGTCAGGCTGGATCAGGTTTTCTTTCAATACCCGCTCATAACGACGACGGATAACTTCTCTCATTGTTTCATAATCATCCGGTCCTTCAACCGAACGGACCTTGTATTTCCGATACTCCTTTTTATCCGGTTTACCATCGGTAAATACGATCATGGCAGATACCGGGTTGGTTCCCTGGATGTTCGAGTTATCGAATGCTTCAATCCGGCGCAGCTGATCCAGCCCAATAAAGCGTCCCAGGCCTTCCGCAGCCTTCGATGTCCGCTCTTCGTTTCGCTCAATCAGACGGAACTTCTCTTCCAGTGCTACACGCGCGTTGTCCACTGCCATCGTGATCATCTGTCGTTTCAATCCGCGTTGCGGAATGAGTACTTTGACTTCCAACCATTCCTGCAAAGCAGCAGCTACCTGTGATGGATCTTCCAACCCTGAGGGTTGTTTATCCGCCGTTGAATCCCCAGAGATAGCATTTTCTTGCGTAACCACAGGTCCATCCACATCTTCTGCAGTTGGATTTTCTCCATATGCTGAACGAGTCTCGGCAACAAGCGGCTCGGAGGCAGTACGCTGTCCCCATTGTACCGCCTGTTCGGACTCCCCGGTTACAGCAACAGGTACCGTTCCATCCGCATTAGATAGCGTATCTGTACCGTCATCATCCATTGCCAGATCTTTTGGCATTTCTGGCAGTAAGATCTCTTGTGGCAATGCAGGGTTATCACTGTAATACTGCGTCACGTAGGACATAAAATCGCTATAAGCCTCACCGTAAAAAGGGAAGGTGGATACATGCCGTTCAATCATTTTCCCCTGACGCATATATAGGATCTGGACACACATCCAGCCTTTATCAATGGCAAAACCAAACACATCGCGGTCTCTGGCATCGGCCATCGTAATTTTCTGTTTTTCCATCATCGCGTCAATCGCAATCACCTGATCACGCAGTTCCTTGGCACGTTCAAAATAAAGATCCTCCGCAGCTTCCTGCATTTTGCGCTGTAAGTCCTTCTTAATCTCTTCTTGTCCACCACTCAGAAATGAACCAATCTCTTGGGAGATCTCATCATACTGCGCTTTATCTACTTCCTTCACACAGGGAGCAAGGCATTGGCCCATATGATAATACAGGCATACTTCTTTTGGCATCACACCACATTTGCGCAGTGGATACATACGGTCGAGCAGTTTTTTGGTTTGGTGTGCCGCATACGAGTTCGGATAAGGTCCGAAGTATTTGGCTTTATCTTTCAGCACGCGCCGGGTTACTTCCAGCCGGGGGTGCTTTTCATTCGTAATTTTAAGATACGGGAATGTCTTGTCATCCTTGAGCAACACGTTGTATCGTGGCATATGTTTTTTGATCAGGTTACACTCCAGAATGAGTGCCTCCATGTTACTGCCTGTCACGATATATTCGAAATCACGGATTTCGGACACCAGACGTTGGGTCTTTGCGTTATGACTGCCAATAAAATAAGAGCGTACGCGGTTCTTCAGCACCTTGGCCTTACCTACGTAGATAATGGTGCCTTCACTGTTCTTCATCAGGTAACAACCCGACATATCCGGCAGCAAAGCCAGCTTGTGGCGAATCTGCTCCAGTGCCTTCTCTTGATCCTGCAAATCATTAATGAATTGGTCCATAGTTCGGTGAATCCTCCTTCCCGAAAAAGCTGAAATCTTCACCTTACATGAGCTACTCCGATGACAGAATGACCTTTCGATCGCTGTTATCCCCAGATTTTTTTGATTCCCTTTTACGAGGGGGAAATCCGGGGATAAAGGCGAACGCTTCGCTTTTTCAGGTTTTTTCTGTTCTCTCCGCTATTGTGTGAATCATTAGTCCAATACATATTAAAGGTGAAATTCGGGTGATAAAATGCAACGGCTACGCTTTTCAAGCTCATTTCTGTGCTCTCCGTTAACATGTAAATTTCCAGTTTCATTTTATAATAAATAGTATACTTTATATTGTCCTATAAAAAGGGTTTCGACGCAAAACGCCCCCGGCATATAACCGGAGGCGTATGTGTAAGCCTGGTAAATTATTGGTGTTTTGCAATAATTCCTTTGAGCGCATCTTTCGAATTCAGACCAACCACTTTATCTACCGGTTGACCATCTTTGAAGAAGATCAATGTCGGAATGCTCATTACGCCGAAGCGGGAAGCGGACTCCGGATTTTCATCCACATTAACTTTAGCAATTTTCACTGCATCGCCAACTTCTGCGGACAGCTCTTCCAGGATTGGAGCGAGCATTTTACAAGGACCACACCAAGGCGCCCAGAAATCAACAAGAACCGTTCCTTCGCCTTCTACTTCTGTGTTGAAGGATTGATCGGATACGTTAACAATAGCCATGAAATTGTCCTCCTTATATATACTTACGGTTTATTTTAACCTGTAACGTCGTGAACGACACTTCCAGTATAACACAGGTTTAATAAACTTGTGAATTGAACGCTTCAATGTTCATCTTCCCAACATCAAATCTTCACAATTGAAGAACTTGGCAGGATAGCTGCAAAATCTTTACAAACGCTTTCTTTTCCAAGTATACTAAAATTACTCCGGGTTTCAGCCCCCAATATGGGTAAGCTGTCATTCCCCAAAGGAGGCACTACCATGGACGCAAATGTACGAATTAGCGACCCGCGTGAACATGTGAATGAGGAACCCCGCAATGATCTGTTTGATCTAATCGCGGGTGTTGCCGGCATGGCTGGCCTAATGACAGTGATCTTTTTCGGTATGGTCATCTTCAAATTCCTGACCGAATAGAATGCTCAGGCTGCACGCAGGCCAGAAAAGCCCGGTTTTCGCGAAATTGCGAAAGCCAGGCTTTTTTTGGGACAATTTTAAATTATAAAGTGCTATTTGCAGACTAACGCTTGCCCCGCTGATTCTCACCCCGAACAGAGATGACATCCACAAATGGGCGAATCCGGTCCATTAAACGCTGGCCTTTATTCATTTCCTCGCCGTCCCGGTTGGTAAAGCTAAGATGTTTCTCCAGCCCATCCAGATTGTAATTGGACGTATAGAACGTTGGTTTGCGATTCATCCGATAGTTCAGAATGGACCCCATCACATGATCTCGTACCCAAGGATTCAGATTCTCTGCCCCGATATCATCAAAGATGAGCAGATCACAGCTTTTTAGAATATCCGTCATTTCCTTCAGCTTATTTCCTTCACTGATCATGGATTTCAGATCTTCCACAAAGTCAGGCATATAAATAATGACACCCGTGTGGCCTGCAACCGCCAGTTCATGCAGCAGATAACACATCAGAAACGTCTTGCCTGTCCCGAATGTCCCTTCCAGAAACAGCCCTTGCGGAGACAGTCCATTCTCCTTAGTCTCCCTAATATACCGAAGCACCTGATTCACTGCCGGAGCACGCATCCGATCCTTGCCCATAATCTCCACATCGTTGTATCCCGCACTGAGGGCACGCTCGTCCACATAGAAACTGCGAATTCTCTGTTTGATCACATGCTCATTTTGCCGGGCGATATGTTTGGAACAAGGTGCTTTTTTATCTATAATTTCGGGTTTACCGTTAAAATGCTCTACTTCCAGTTTGCAAAAGTGACCCTGGAAATCGTTAGGACAGTTGTCGAGTCCCGGGCAATTCGCACAGTTCTTCGAATCTTTGGCATACTGATATAGCTTGCTCAGATCGGTCATGAGCTGTGCATCTTTCAGTTCAGGATGACCTGCGCGGAATTCGCGTACGTACGGATCTTCCATCAATTCCGCCGCAATCCGCCGCGATTGCTCACGAAAGGCAGGGTTCAGCTGCTGAAGCAGTCCTCCCAAGGATTCCATGGCTTCAAGCCCCCTTATTGGTTTCAATATAGAATGAACAATTGAAGTTTACCTGTGACCATCATGATGGCATAGTAACTTTCGATCACTTGCAATTCTACTGTTCATTCTATAGAAAAACAACCAATAACTCAACTGATACATCTGGTAAATAGCGTAACCCCTTCACCAACATGCGTAATGTCTATCACCGATATTACACTTGCAATCCTGTACCTATTAGTGCGTGTTCAAAAAGTCTGGTTTTCAGTACCGAGAAGATGGAATGAAGCTAGAAATGGAGTAGCGGAGCGTAGGGAACTACGTGAGCAACGGACATTTCGGCTGAATTTCAACTTCGATGCTGATGATGCTGCTAGGCATGATTCGTAATCAAAAGCTGATTTTTTGAACAACCTCTATTAGCGACGCAAGCCAACCGTTACGATTTCACATGATCCTGTCTGTATGGTCCATTCCTTGTTGGCAAATGATAAAGTAGGTGCCTCTTCTATGCTGTGGGAATCAAGTCTTTCGCCCTCTCCCTCCAGGATGTTGCTCTTATATGCCGTTTCGAATGGCTGTGGATTTGCCTGCGATGCAGCGAGCTTCAATGTGGCAGAATCAGTGGTCATGTTGTACCAGCGAAGCATGACATCTCCGGAATCCTCATTCACCTTGAGTGAAGAAAACGCCAAACCGATCCCTTGCCACGCAAACGGTGTGTTGCTAGGTGTCAGATAACCCGGGTGTACTTCGGTTTGTACCAGTGTCCACGGAACCTGGAACTGATAAGCCTCAATGTATGCACCTGACGCTGCACCATTTCCATCGTGGGGAATGATCTCGATCTGAAATGAATGTTCACCAAGGCATTGTGCTTCCGGGGTCGGGAACAATCCCCAGTCTCCGAGTTCTCCAACAGCACGAAGCAGCGTGACGGCGATCGTGTTGCGTCCATCCTGAAGAACTTCATATTCATTCAGACCCAGATTGGCAACGATTAATCCCGCATCGTTTTCGCTCACATCCACAAAACTCTGTTGATGCTGTGTATTGCTTGGATTTTGCCATTCCGGCGCAGGTTTGTTATCACGCGTTGCAATTTCGAACATGGAATCCACATGATGAACACTGGATACGAGATCCGTTGGGAAAAGTACGCGCACCCGATGATCCTTCGCCTGATTGTTGAAGGTTGTTTCCAGTTCGACTCCTTTTCCACTACGACTGAGCGATACCACCGTGCGGATCTGGAATGGGATCAACTTCGCTGAACGCTGGGCTTTGCGATGTGGATAATAAATCAGTTCCCGCTGTTCCCGATCCAGCATCTCATCTGCTGACTCCGGTATTTCCCAATGATGAATCACTTCGAACGAGGCACCGTAAGATGTATCCTCAAGGACTCGAATCTCGGCCTGAAGCGCTTGAGTTGTCCGCTCCACTTCATTCTCTGGCTGTTTGAACATGTATTCATTGCCGATATCGCCCACATTCTCGTACACGCCAAGGTCCTTATAAGTTCGGCCTGTGCGTTTATCCGTGAGTGTGAATGAACCGTTGTCTGTAATCGTGACAATCAAATATTTATTCTCCATGCTGCGATCACCACGCAACAGCGTAGTCGTTTTCGATGGAGTCACCTGGGTAGTATCACTGTCGTCAGAAGTCCCCGTCAGACAGGAAATGCTGGAATCTCCGTTGGTATCCGTGCCACGCATAGCATTGTCCGCAATGCTGACCAACGCATAGGTCTTCAGACCAAGTGCATCTACGTTCTCTGCTTCAAAACGAATACGAACTCGCCGACAGCTATACGGCTGACGGAAGCGATCATCCGGCAGATCATAGCCGAATTGCAGACCCATATCCTCAACCGTACATTGAATCTGTGTACCTTCTTCATCTACCAGTATGCGACCTGACAGGTCAACGGCGTTCATCTGTGCCGCCATCTCTTCCAACGTATACCCTTCTCGGAAATACAGCCGAGCCGCGTCCAGTTCCATCTGAACTACACCGCTGCGTTCCCAACCCGTTGTATTAAACACCACAACAGGTCGAGCATGCTCTCCATAACGGGTAAATATGGAGGTATCTACGGCTGAAGCAATCTGGCTTGTGCTCTCTTCAATCAGCGCCTCTGCCACATGACGGCTCTTATCAAACCGTGTCACCATCTCGCGGTGCACCTCATCCACACTGCATCCACAGATGCTATCATGCGGGTGATTTTGCATCAGCGTTTTCCAGGCATATGTCAGTTGATCATGTGGATAAGCATGACCAAGCAGATAGGCATAGGATGCCAGGGGTTCAGCCACTTTTTCCAGCATGGTCTGGCCCAGCTGGTTCATCTGTTTCAGATACACACGAGCCGAGGCCGTGTTCACCAGAGTTCCCCAACCATCGGTACGCTGGCTGCGCAGTTCGCCTTTGACCGTGGACAGCTCATGTTCAGACGATGCTCTCAGGGCGGTCAGATAATCCGGAAAGTTCGAGTGAACGAACTCGATATCAGGATGTAATTGCTCAGCCATACGGATGGCTTCTGGCAGATCACGCTGAATTGGTTGGTGGTCACATCCGTTCATGTAGAGCAGCTCATTCGTTGATGCATATTTCTCCGCGTCAGCCAGCTTGGTTTCCCAGAACTTGCGAGCCGAAGCCTCGTCTACCGGAACTTCATTCCCGTTGGAGTACCAGTTTGCGAACAATACGCCGAGCACTTTCGATCCGTCTGGTCCTTCCCACATCAGCTCCGAGAAGCTTGATTCATATCCAGCATCCGAGACCGTATTATTGAAGCCTGTCGGCTTCACACCACGGCCAAAGAACACATTATCAATGCCCGATTGCTGCATCAATTGCGGGGTCTGTCCGACCAGTCCGAATGTATCGGGAAAATAGCCGATCTTGGAAGGCGTGCCGTAACGCTTGGCATCTTTATGCCCAACCTGCATGTTGCGCACATTGGCTTCTCCGCTCGTCAGAAACGCATCCTGCAAAATGTACCATGGTCCAATCACAATCCGTCCATTGCGGATATGCTTCTCCAGTCGTTCCTTCTGCTCGGGGCGAACCTGAAGATAATCATCGATGATGATCGTTTGTCCATCCAAATAGAAGCTTTTGTAATCCGATCCTTCATCCAGCTGATCTAACAGTGAATCGACGAGCTGAATGAGTCGCATATGATGCTTCTCATACGGCAAATACCATTCCCGATCCCAGTGGGTATGCGAAATAATATGTGCTCTCTTCGTCTTGGTCATCGTGTTATCCCACCTCTTTTGTCTTGTTGTACAATCTCAACCTCATCAGGGCGATACACGGCAGTCAGCTTTCCGGAAGCATCTGTGGCAAACAACACGGAACGATTTTTCTCCAATTCGAACGCATACGATACACCTCTACGTTGATCTCTCACGTGAACCTCATGATTCAAGGCAAACTCGGATACAAATACATACAGATTCCCTTTTGGAAAACTCAGCTTCCGGCCATAGATCCCTGCGATATCCCCGCCAGATATCCATTCCAACTCCTGTTCGATACCAGCAATCTCAGTGGCGTAACGATATAGTTCAGCAAGTGGCTCATCCCGTCCGTTTAACTCCAACGGCAGTGGGGTCCAGATAAATTTTCCTTTACCCAAAAGCAAAACGGTTACTTCATCTGGTGTACCATTATCCCCATGAAGCAACGTCTCCTTCGCCACCTCGGCGATACGACGCCGTCCATACGTTACCCGGTGATTCACTCCATTAATATTCAGCAGTTCTTCCCGCTGCACGTTCCCCAGACTGCGTTTGCCTACGATATGATCTGCCCGGTCACTTGTTTTCCAGTATGCATCCAGCCCCAGTGGTCCAGTAATGAGCAGACTTGCGCCTTCCTTCTCTGTGAACGTGAGCAATTGATGCAGTGCATCGCTGTCCATATTGTGCGGACTTGGCACGATAATCAGCTTCGGTGGCTGCTGTTCCAGTGATTCCAAATGATATTCGGATAACGCACGGAACGGCAGTTTTAGATCATAAGACATCACACGAGTAAGCTTCGTTGTGGCATCATAGGCCAGGGCACGGTTGGAGAAGTCATTGGAATATGGGAACACCACTGCAATATCCTCCAGCTCGCGGTCTTCGAAGAGATCACGAATCTCATGCATGAATCGGCCAAAATCATAAGACACATCCGTCTCCGGCTTCTCCGTACCATCTGCACGAAGGGCCCCAATATGAGACTCATTGGCGTTATCCATATAAAAGTTGGTGTTCCAGATCCATTGCACCGCTCCTGCACCACCCGTGGCGAATGCATACGCATATTTGCGTTCCAATATGCTGTGAAGTTCGGCTTCCGTACGCTTGGCTCGACCATCCGGGGTTTCCACATACATGATGCCCGTCTCCTGAATGAGATTCGGTTTATGTGGTGTTTTGGCAAAAATACCGTCCCAGATCAGATCATCGTTCAACCACCATGAATGCACGGTTGTATAATCCACTTCACGTTCATAGAAGAACGGCGAAGGACGCTGTGCGCCAAGAGCTTCGTCCTGCCCCACGGTGACCAGATGATCGGGAACCAGATCCTTGATCGTACCAACAAGCTCTCTAGCCCATACATTGTGCATCTCCATAGAGAAGAGACAGTAATCGAGCCAGCGCGTTCCTTTCTTGGCCTTGTGCATATCCTGTACATCAAAGTTAATCTCTTCCGGCTCCGGGATGACCGCAGCTGCAAAGTTGGGAAGCTGCTTCGGTGACATATTCCATGCCTCCTGCAATGCTTCAATCGTCTCATGACGCTTCTGAAGCCAATCGATAAAAGCCTTTTGTTCATGCGAATCCCTCGCCGAACGCGGTCCAGCCGAGAAAATGCGCACCGGATCGAACATGGATGGCTCATTAATCAGATCCCAATCCACATGCGTCGTATGCGTGTGCCGACTGACGATGCTGCGAATGAAACGTTTCTGTGCTTCAACATTCTGCGGGTCCAAATACGGATTCGTTCCTTCCCATGTCTCTGGTGTAAAAGAGAAAAAGGTGAACGTGACCTGCAAGTCGTGGCGTTTCGCCGTTAAAATAAATGCATCAATGGCACGAAGCACATCCTCTGCCATATGTCCGTCCACCTGCATCATGTTGCGATAGGCGGTCCAGATTCCGGTCCGAATCCAGTTAATTCCGGCTTTCGCCATCTGAGCCATGTCCCGATCCCAGACATCCGCATTCGGCAGAAACAGAAATTTGCGTGCCACATCTGAGGTCATGTAGGTCATGCCCACAACAGGCAGAGGGCGTCCGTCTTTTACAAAATAGTCCCGGCTGCGCGTAATCACTTCCCCTTCTGCCAGCAATCCAGCATCCTGTCCCCAGAAGCCTTGACGCAAGATTCGAATCTCCCCGTCAGGTGCCTGTGCGCGGCATACAATTCGGTATAACCCACTTTCAATGGAGACCGGGAGAAGTATGCGTTCGAAACGCTGCTCACCCGAAAGTTCCATCTCCAGTCGATGGTTCCATACCTTCTCAGTCGTGCCACTTGTGCGATTCTCTCGTTCAACCGTCAGATCAAAGGTCCACAACTCAGACGCTGTACGCCTGTTTCCTGCACGCTGCAATATCTGGCCTTGAAGTGTGAGTACAGCCCGTTCATCTGGCTCATACGAAGCGTAATTCGACTTCAGGGATAACTCGGTTACACCTTGCACACAGAATTGTGCCCACTTCACCATTTCGGCAGCGCCATCCTGCTCCCAGAATGAAGTGGTCAGCGGCAGATGCACAAACATCCAGCGTGAACCGCTGAATGTACTACGGGAGTTTTCCCACAGAACGACCGGAGCGGCGATGCTGCGTCCATCTTGGCTCATTCCACGAAGTAACGGATAGATCTGTGTACTCATGGGTCCTGATGAACCCATCTGGTGGGGCAGATCACTTGTTTTGGTCGTATGTGGAACCAGATTCCACGTATCTGCAATCTCGAACAGTCCTTCTTTGCCAGAAAGGAGCGGAATGGACTCGGATGAAGTGTACGATTGCACGCCCGCAGAAGATACGTTCAGCGCCTCGTGAATGTACAGTTCCTGGTGATACGCGGTCTGTTCCGACTCTATAACCCATGCACTATCCTCTTGGCGAACCGGGCGCTTGAAGGGTGCTCCACCAACACTAATTAGGCTTCCGCCCTGATGCAGATAAGCTGCAATTTCCATCCAAGCAGATTTGGGAAAATAGGGTGCATGCAGATTGACCAGACATCCTTCACCTGCTGTAGCATTCAAAGCATCTGCCAGTTCATCGACGCTTACTACAATGATCTCTTCGACTGCTTTCCATGTATTCAGAGCCTGCTGAGTTGGCAACGTGCCTTCCACTGGAAACGTAGGATCAGCGAAGATAATCAGCTTTGTTCCATTGACATGTGCACTGCTCATAACAGGCCATCCTTCATGGATCTATAGACCAACTGGGAGAATAGGCTGTTGGACCATGCAAACCATTTTCGTGTAAAAATCGTTGGATCATCCGCGTGGAAGCCTTCATGCATATAACCGGTATCTGCATCCGTCGCTTCGAGCATGCGAATGATTTCCAGCTTCTCCTCGGCAGACTGTGCCGTCAGTCCTTGCATGGACAACCCCATATGCCAGATGTAATCCGGTGGTGTGTGCGGGCTTCCAATCCCTTTGGCAACCTTGCCCTCATAATAGAACGGGTTCTCTTTGCTCAGGGCAAAACGGCGCGTATTCTGGTAGATCGGATCATCCGCTGTGACATAACCGAGATACGGAATGGACATGAGTCCCGGTGTACCTGCATCGTCCATGAGACAGTGGTTGCCATAACCGTCCGTCTCGTACGCGTAGATCGGTCCAAATTCGGGATGACGATAAATGCCATACAGTTGAATGCCATGATCCACGTCCTGCTCCAGGTCCTTCAATTCCTGCAAAAGTTCCATATCCCGGAACACCCACTCGGCGAACTCCTGCATCTGACGCAGAGCTACAACCGCGAACATGTTTCCTGGAATGTTGTAGTGAAAATCGCATGCATCATCACTGGAACGGAAGCCGGACCAGATCATGCCCGTATAATTGACTGGCATCCCCTGCCCGTGATTGCGGAGAGAATCTGTCGGAATGCCGTTATTGCGAGTGAAGCGATACGGAGACTGTTCCATGTGATGCTGTTCGACTTTGAACAGGTCCACGATTTTACGCATCGCTGCCTTGAAGCTCGAATCGAAAATATCGGTCAGCTCGGTTTCCTTCCAATATAAATAGGCCAGCCGCACAACGAAACATAATGAATCGATCTCGAATTTACGTTCCCACACCCAAGGTGACATGTCGGTTTCGTCCGTGGTGTTCCAGTGCCAGTCGTTGGCTGTCTCATTAAAGGCATTGGCATACGGATCTATATGAACATACTGGATATGACGCTTGATCAGCCCGCCAATAATGCGCTGCAGGTCCTCGTCTTCCTTGGCAAACGGAATGTAGTGTACGACCTGCTCTACCGAATCGCGCAGCCAGGAAGCCGGAATATCTCCCGTGATGACAAAAGTGGTGCCATCCTCCATTAGTTTCGTTGTCGTTTCGATGGTATTGGGGAAACAGTTCTTGAATAACTGAAGCAGTTTAGATCTGTGCGCCAGCTTCTGTTCCGCTTCTTCGAGCACAGCCTGAATGGAATGTGGCAAAGACACAGGCGGCATCGGTATTTTGGGTAATTTGAATTGTTCCATGGATGAGTGCAACTCCTTAAACAAATTGAATGGTGTAGCTATAAAAGATCAGCTGAGAACATTCACACTAGCCACTACGATGACAGAATAACCTTCCGATCGCTGTTATCCCAGATTTTTTGATTCCCTTTTCTAAAGGGTAAAATCCGGGGATAGCGTATGCTTCCGATGTAGCTTTCTTTCAGAAAGCTTTTAGGCGAACGCTTCGCTTCTCCATCTGGTTCTGCATTCTCCGTTATCGTGTACATGTTGTAGTTCATCTTACATAGCTCAAAAATATTTCAAAAAGGTTTACCGCAGTAGCACGGTTTGTACTTCGTAAGGTTTAAAAGATAATGTAATCTGGCCATTCGTATGGGCCAATGGTTCAACCGGTTCTTCCAATGCGTTGGAGTGATATGCTTGCTCAAACGCATGTGGCCATTGCAACGTGATGCTTTCACGTTTGCCTGAAGATTCATAGAAGCGCAGGACGGTACCCTGTCCATCCTCGGCCATTTTGACTGTATCCAAAATGACATGGTTGCTGTTGAAATTAATCCAGGAGCCGGTTGACGGGCGTACAGGTGCGGCAGGTGCAGTTGGATCTACTCCAGTCCCTGCGCTTTGGTGTACTTGATCTATCTGTTGTACCTGATCCTTCTGTTGTACCTGCCCCATCTGTTGCACTTGCTGCGACTGTTGTACTTGCTCTACTTGTTGCACAACCACTTCATGATTTAACTCGGCGGCCTGACGTACGGTGTGTGCAGTTCTCCAGTCTCCATCGTGTGGATATAGGGAATACGTGAATTCATGTTCTCCCAGATCAGCGGTGCGATCAGGCCATTTGGGTGCACGCAATAAGGACAAACGAATGGTGCTTCCCTGTACGTCGTACCCGTATTTGCAGTCATTGAGCAGGCTCACGCCGTATCCATATTCGGATACGTCTGCAAAGCGATGTCCACAGACTTCATACTGGGCTTGTTCCCAGCTTGTGTTGCGATGCGTCGGACGTTCCAGTGCACCAAATGGAATCTCGAATGTTGCCTTGGAGGTCACCACATCAATCGGGAAACCGACTTTCAGAAGTTTGTGATCTTCATTCCAGTTCACCTGTGTCTGGAAGTCGATCCGCCGTGAGTCATGATAAAAGACAATATCTTGCGTAATCATCGATTGATGAAGCTTCCAGCAGAAGCGCAGGACATCCTTCGTTGTACCCGCCAACACCAGCTTTTTCTCCAACAACTGCACTTCGCCAGCAATCTGTTCTTCATAACGGCTGTCGATATCCCATGCATCCCAGAGCGTTGGACGATCGTGGAAGAAGTGAAGTTGATTGCCTCGTTCACCCGGCTTCAGCATCTCTCGCTCTGCGGTCTTATCCCACAGACGAGTGATCTCCCCACGTTCGTTGAACTGTACATGATAAAAGGCGGTATCCCATGTATCATTAAAGGTTGGTTGCGCAGCAAGGTTTGTGATTTCCCATACATTCGTTTCCCTTGTATTTTCCGGTACCAGCCATATCGTCTTATATCCAAACGCCGGAATGTCCGTCACGAGAATAGACATGCTGCCATCCTCCCGATCCATCCGCAGGCGCTGACCTTCTTCATCGATCCCGTAGCGATCTAGGCCATCATGCAACGGCAGTTGAATCACTGCACTTCGCTTCCACCCCAAGCTGTTGAATACAATATAGGCTGCTGACCCTGCTGGACCTTGCGTGTTAATGCCTGCTGTCAATGTGGCAACGCCCTGATTCAGTCCTGTTCGGCCCAGCTCGAACACTCGCGCATATTCTTCACCCGAGGTCACATACGATTCCGTAATCGCCGAGCCAGGGATGATATCGTGAAATTGATTCAACAAAATCAGTTTCCAGCCCTCATGCAGATTCGAACGCACTTCAGCTTCCGCCTGTGCATCCATATCCGGTTGAGCGAGTGTATTCCACAACTCGGCTTCACGATACAGAACCTCCGCTTTCCGGTTGCTGCGCTTGTTGCGTGCATGTGTCGTGTAGGTTCCTCGGTGTAGTTCCAGGTACAGATCGCCATGCCATTTCGGCAGTACAGGCTGTTCCTTCTCAATTCCGGCAAAAAAAGCTCCCGCCGTGCTATAACGACTTGCCGGCTGTCCTACCATCAAGTCTGCGCGATCCACATACTCCAACATCTCGCGCGTGACCCCGCCGCCGCCATCTCCATGTCCGTACAGAAGCATGTGCTCCGGATGCGCCGCTTTCTCACGGTAGGACTGCCAGTGATCGTGAATGTCCTTCGGCAAGGTATGTTCGTTGACACCATGATTGAGGTAAGACAGAATTGGTGTGCCATCAATGCCCACCCAGTGAAACAGATCATATGGAAACACATTCGTGTCATTCCATCCGAGCTTCGTTGTCATGAAATACTCCACATTGCCATGCTTCAAAATCTGGGGCAGGGAGGCGCAGTACCCAAATGTATCCGGTAGCCATTCGATCTGGGATGTCTTTCCAAACTCCTCCATATAGAAACGCTGACCATATAACATTTGACGAATTAGGGATTCCCCGCTCGGGATGTTCAGATCCGGCTCCACCCACATGCCACCAACCAGTTCCCAGCGTCCTTCTGCAATCCGCTGCTTCACCCGTGCATACAACTCGGGATCATGTTCCTTCAGAAACGCATATAGCAAGGGCTGGCTTTGAGAATAGATATAATCTGGATATTCATCCATAAGTGCATCCACGGTGGAGAAGGTACGACTCGTTTTGCGCACCGTCTCACGCACAGGCCACAGCCAGGCAATATCGATATGGGATTGCCCCACCATATGCTCCAGACCTTCTGTGTTGCCGCCGATTTCACGTACGTGATGCCTCAGGCTATCCTCAATTTGGCGAATGCCTTCGCCCTGCTGGATCTCTTCCGCTGTCATGCCTACAAATTGATCCATCGCACGATATAGCACCTCTAACAGGCGAACCCGCCGGAAGTCACTTTCCGGCAATAATACGGCCGAATCACGCACAATAATGACCGTATACATCAGACTGCGAACCGCTTCGTTTGGTCTCACCAGCAGACTGGTAATCGATGTGATCGGCGGCTGAATAACCGCCTGTTGATTCAAGGGGTCCACGGGTTCAGGTACCGGATCAAACATCTCAATTTCAAGCTCCGGCTGGGTTCCAATCTTGGACGGATCAAGCGTGACGTAAGTGTGGTTACGGTCCAGACCCTGATAAGCGTGTCCATTCACCCGCAGTAAACCTTCTCCCCCTGTTTCAAAAACAAGTCCGTATGGTGCTTGCTGCCATGTAGCAGGGATCTCCAACCGTGTTCTAAAGAAATAGGTTGTTCCCTGTTTGCTCGGAAATCGTTCGAAGTCCTGGCCTTCCGGGTATTCACCCTGATCCTCATACTGTCCCGGCACGTTATAATAAGCGCGGGTGATGTCCCAGCTTCGCAGCTGCAATTGCTCCAGCCACTGATGTTCGGACAACTCGCGAATAAATCGTCTGATACGTTCCACGTCTTACGCCTCCCTTACGGTCAGTTCGGCCATTTGCGTATCGTTTACGCTGCTGCCGATATGAATATGGAATTGTCCCGGTTCAACGACAGGCTTCAGGTGACGTCCTATATATTGCAGCTGCTCTGCCCCGATACGGAATTCCACAGTCTGTGTCTCTCCAGGCTCCAGGTTTACTTTCGCAAATCCCTTCAGTTCCTTGGCGGGACGAGTTAGTGAGCTAACCACATCGGATATATACATTTGCACTACCTCCGCACCTGCACATTCCCCTGTATTGGTCACATTCACCGATACCGTAACGGATTCACCAGCTGTCATGGACGCAGCGCTCAGCTTCGGTTCACTGTACTCAAATGTGGTATAACTCAGTCCGTATCCAAATGCATAACGTGGCTCCAGATCCTCTTCCAGGTATCGCTTGCCCCGGGAACGTTTGCCGTTATAGTAAATCGGTAACTGACCGACATGCTTCGGAATGGAGATCGTCAATTTGCCTGATGGGTTCACGTCACCAAATAGAATGTCTGCAATCGCATGCCCGCCTTCTTGCCCCGGGTACCACGCTTCCAAAATGGCATCGGCATGCTCATCCACCCAAGGTTCAGTGATGGGACGACCATTGATGTAAACAACAACAAGTGTTTTGCCGAGCTTGTGAATCTCCTGAATAAGTTCCAGTTGTACTCCGGCAAGCCCCAGCGTCATGCGGTCGATCCCTTCCCCGCACTCCATATCATTCCATGAGTGATCTGACACATTGGAAGCACCCGTTTTCAGATCAATCGTTCCTTCTCCAAAGTCACGCGCACTGGAGCCGCCAACCACCATAATGACCGTATCCGCCAAACGCGCAGTTTCTATGGCATGCTGAAATCCTTCTCTGGAGTCACCTTTGATCCGACACCCCGGTGCATAGAGCGCCTCGGAAGTTTCACGCTCTATATCGCTTGCCACATTCTTCGCAGCATGGTTATCCCCATATCCAGTCGGATGACCATCCTCTTCATGCATCCCATGACGATCAGCGACCTCATTCGCGTGCCCAAGCACACGATTAGCCAACTTACTGCGAATCCCATCCAGCATCGTCGCTACCTTCGACTTCGGTTGGGGAGATGTGTAATCGCCAAGTTGATTGTAGGCTTGATCCGCATTCGGGCCGATTATGGCAATTCGCCCAGCCGTTGCTGTGGATAGCGGGAGCGCATCAGCCTCATTTTTGAGCAAAACCACACCTTCCGCAGCCAACTGGCGTGCCAGCTGAACATGCTGCTCACTGCCAATCACTTCTGCTGCCCGATCGGCATCCACGTAAGGCTGTTCGAATAATCCCAGTCTGAACTTCAACGCCAGCACGCGAGAGACAGCCTGATTCAGAACCTGCACATCAAGCTTGCCTTCTGCCACCGCCTGCACCAGATATTGCCCGAACATCTCACCGGACATCTCCATATCGATGCCTGCCTTAATCGCCTGTACGGAAGCTTCCAGTCCATCTGCCGCCACATCATGCCCACTTGCCAGCATATTGATCGCACCACAATCCGTAATGACCAGACCGTCAAAGCCCCAATCCTTACGCAAAACATCTTCCAACAATTCCGTATTCACGGTACAAGGTGTGCCATCAATTTCGTTATACGCCGGCATAATGGATTGGGCACCTGCTTCAACCGCTTTGCGGAATGGATACAGATCCACTTCCAGCAGTTCACGCCAGCCCATATGCACAGGTCCAGCATTGCGTCCACCTTCCGAGCTGCCATAACCGACGAAATGTTTCAGCGTAGCAGCTACCGCATCCTCCCGGTCAAGGCTTTCACCTTGAAGTCCTTCCACTGAAGCAACAGCCAGTTCCCCAATGAGATACGGATCTTCACCGAAGCATTCCTCGGTCCGTCCCCAGCGCGGATCACGCACAACATCCAGTACAGGAGAATACGTGACCGCACCGCCCTGAGCACGCGTCTCGCGAGCGACCGCCCGGCACATATCACGGTACAGATCCACGTTCCAGGTACTCCCCAGTAAAAGGGGGACAGGATAGACCGTTCCGTCAATCGCCATATGTCCATGCGAGCATTCCTCTCCGATTAGGATGGGAATCCCCAGTCTGGAATGTTCCACCGCATAACGTTGAATAAGATTGACTGCATCTGCACCTTCTCTGGCCGATAGGCCATTTTCAAGCGTAACGCCAGTCCAGGGGTCTGCCCGAAGGGCACCATAGAGGGAACCGATGCCCCCATTCTCCACTTGCTCTTTGAATGATTCACTTAACGTGATGTTCCCCTGATCATTCGTATAGGTCTGCCAGCCGAAGGGTTGAACAAGCTGTCCCACCTTCTCTTCCGTAGTCATCAGGCTCAGCAGATGTTCTACCCGTTCGCCCACGGATTTGCTTTTATCCTTATAAATCATCAATCTGCATCTCTCCAATCCTGTAGAGTCATCCGGTTATTCTTTGACTGCTCCCACCGTCAGACCTTGTACGAAATAACGCTGGAAGAATGGATACGCGAATATAATAGGCAACGTTGCCAGCACAACCATCGCCATTCGGGACGTATCCTGTGGAATGGACTGCATGGCTGCCAGACTCATCGAGCTGTTAGCAGAGTTCTGCTGGATAAACTGGATGCTTGATTCAATCCGCATCAGCATGGATTGCAGGGGCACCAGATTGGGATTATCGATGTATAACAGCGCATTAAACCAATCGTTCCAGTAACCAAGTGTACTGAACAACCCGATGGTTGCCAGTCCCGGCAGGGAGAGTGGAATCACGATTTTCATAAACGTATAGAACTCACCGGCGCCATCAATTTTCGCCGATTCAATGACCGCATCCGGTACACTGGTGGAGTAGAATGTACGCAGAATCATAATATAGAAGGCATTCATCGCCAGTGGCAGAATCAGTGCCCATATCGTATCTTTCATTCCAAGTAACTGGGATACGACCATATAGGTCGGAATCATCCCGCCGTTGAACAACATGGTCAGGATCGCAAAAATGGAGAAAAATCTCCGATATCGGAAGCTCTTGCGGGAAATCGCATAGGCATACAAGGACATAAGAATCAGACTGATAATGGTACCGAGTACCGTTACCAAAATGGTAACTCCGTACGCCCGCAGCAGCGTGTCTCCGCTCTGCCAGACAAACTGATATGCCGCGAGACTCCATTCTGCTGGAATCAGTCGATACCCGTCACGGGCCAGTGCTTTTTCGTCCGTAAACGAGATGATAACTACAAATATAAAAGGGAATACACAGATTAAAGCGAAGAGTCCGGCGATGATGTTCATGATCACGTTCCAGCCGCTGGATACGTGATGGAAGTCGCGTTTTTTTACGAGTTGAGCCACAGTGGTTCACTCCTTTCTCTTGTCCTAGAATAGGCTGCTGTCTTTATCTACTTTGCGTACAACATAGTTGGAGATAATGACGAGTACAAAACCCACCACGGATTGATACAATCCCGCAGCTGTACTCATACCAATTTCACCGCTTGTTTTCAAACCACGATATACATACGTATCGATCACATTTGTAACGGAATACAACGTACCCGAATCCCTTGGCACCTGATAGAAGAGTCCAAAGTCGGCATAGAAAATGCGGCCCACGGCCAGCAAGGTCATAATCGTAATGATGGGTGACAGCAATGGAATCGTAATGTTGCGAATCTGCTGCCATTTGCTTGCGCCATCAATCATCGCTGCTTCATACAGCGAACGATCAATCCCCAGAATGGACGCCAGATAGACAACGCTGCTATAACCAATGGTTTTCCATAACGCTACGAACACTAGGATATACGGCCAATATTTCGCCTCAGAGTACCACTGAATTGGTTCCATTCCAAACCAGCCGATAATCTGATTCAACATGCCCCGATCCATGCTCAGGAAGCTGAATGCGAAGTAACCAACGATAACCCAAGATAGAAAATACGGCAGGAACATGCCCGTTTGATATAGTTTGGCGAGTCGTTTATTGATCAGTTCCGAGAGCAGGATGGCCAAAGCCACAGCGAATACCAGTCCCAAGAAAATAATGGCGATGTTATAAAAAAGGGTATTACGCGTGATCAGCCAAGCGTCACTTGTGCTGAACAGGAATTTGAAATTGTCCCATCCTACCCATTCACTCTTCATAAGGCTTGCCCAGAAGCCTTCACGGCTGAATCGATATTCCTTAAAGGCAGCCACGGTGCCTACGAGTGGCAAGTAAGAGAAGAAGAAAAACCAGATGGCGCCTGGCAGCACCATGAGCAGCATGACTCGGTTTCTGATCAGATTTTTCAAAAATGTACTCATTGTGGATATCCTCCCTCAGGCTTTGAATGAAAAAGGACCGGGCGCGATAAGCAGCCGCCCGATCCTTATGATGTACTGTTACTTGTTTTCCGCTCTCCAGGCATCCAGCTGGCTTTGGGCTTCAGCCATAACTTTCTCCAATCCCGCTTGATTGAACTTCTCAATCACTTGGTCCAGATTGGCTGCCGGGTCCAGTGTACCTGTCATCAGTGCTGCCCAATACTGTTCTTTCACGTTCTGTACAGCCGTCAGTTCAGCAGATACATTGCTTGCATCGAAGTTGAAGCTGAGGATTGGGGAATTGACACCTTCAGCGTTAAACTTCTTGAACTCATCCCATTTGTTATCCGGGTCATTGCTGTTCAGGAAGAGCAGCATGTTGTTCCCAAGGGAATATGAAGGCATATCGTAGTTTTTCGATTCAGGCAGATTTTCCATATGCGTGTCATCCACTTTTTTGTAGTGTGTGCCCTCGATACCGGAATCCACCATATTGCGCAGCACCGGATCTGTATTCAATAGGTTCAGGAATTCCATCGCTTTCTCCGGATATTCCGAGTTGGCCGAGATTGCCATAATGGAACCTTGTACAGATGTATTGGTTATGATTGCTTCACTTGCAGGTGTTGAAACGACTTGATAACCGTAGCTTGCAGACCATTGATTGTCCGCGAGCGGCTGGGTCTGTGCACGATCCAGGAACCAGTTGCCTGATGTCGTCAGATCATTCGTGGAACCTGTTGTTGCCGCTTCTGCCGATACATAACCGGCCTTGTAGTATTTGTGCATCGTGGTGAGTGCTTCTTTCATTTCAGGCGTTTCCAATATGTTCACGAGCTTATAGTCCGTTGTATCCAGCTTAATCGCCATTGGCAGATTCTGAATAACATAGTCATACGGCACGTAAGGAACATAGTTCTTATCCATGGCAAAAGGAGTTACACTCGGCTCATTTTCCTTGATCGTTTTGAGCAAAGGCTCCAGGCTGTCTAACGTACGGATGCCAGTGATGTCCAGCTTGTGTTTATCCACCAGCATTTGGTTAAAACGCCATACCTCTTGTTGAGGCAGCTCTTTGTTGGCTGGAATTCCGTAATTGTGTCCGTCTACCTTCGAACCGCTGAGGAATGCAGGATCAATGGTTTTTGTGAGATCCTTACCGTGTTCAGTAAGCAAGTCATCCAGCTCAAGGAATGCACCTTTTCTGGCATTTTGTACATAATCGAATCCACCAGATGAGGTAAACAGAATGTCCATTGGCTCACCTGATGCTACGTTAACCTGCATTTTCTGCGGGTAGTCACCCCAGTCAACCATCTTCATCGTCACCGTTGCGTTAATTTTCTCTTTGGTATACTTGCTGACTTCTTCCATCACTTTGTTAACGTCTTTCTGAGGGGTACCGATGGTATACCAAATCAACTCGACTGCGTCATCTCCCGCTCCGCCGGATTCTGATTCTGAAGCACTTTTGCTTCCTCCACACGCACTTAGAACAAGCATAACGGCCATTAACAATGCAAGAATGAGCGAGAAACGTTTTCTTTGTTTATTCATTTCCTTGATCCTCCCTTTTCGTGTTCCCTTAGGCTCTACAATCTAACTGCTTTAACCTTATCGAATGAAAGCATTTACAAAAAGAAGATAAACTTAAGTTTTCGAGGTACAAATTAAAGGGAAATCGTCCTTGGGCATTTTTTTCATCCCTGTTTTAATAAATCGCTTACATGAAAGAGACATGCCGGGTAACCTATGGCACGAACCTCATGGCATGCCATTCCTGTTCCCAGTATGTCTCTTGTATTTCAATCCGCAGAACTAATCCCCCAGCCACTATATCAACCAAAAACCTTGAAATCGGTCGGTGAGATCCCCACATATTTGCGGAATTGCTTATAGAAATAACCCGTCTCCCAGTATCCTACATTCCGGGCAATCTCATGTACCTTCAGATTGGAATTGCGTAACTGCTCCTTCGCACGTTCAATCCGGTATTTGTTGATGTATTCGGCAAATGTCTCCCCTGTCTCCTTATGGAACAATTGTCCCAAATACACCGGATGCAGATGATAATGGGCACCCAGCAGCTTCAGAGAGAGCTCTTCTGCGTAATGTTTGTCTATATGCTGAAGCACCTGGTTAACAATCGGATTTTTCAAATCCTGCAATAGAGATTGGATGGTCTGCGACCCCACCTGCTGAAGCGCCCGCACGAGCTCATCAAAAGTTCCACTGTCCAGCACCAGACGAAGCCCTTGTTGGTAGATGGCGGACTCATCCGAATGTTTGATGCTCTCCAGTTCCATCTTGAAGCGAATCACAACTTCCAGTGCGGTGTTCTGAAGCTCCCCAGGCGTAAGTCCATCCCGATGCTGTTCAAAATCCATGCGAATCCGGTCGGCAAGTTGTTCTGTATTCCGGGACAGAATAAGTTTGGCGTACTCCCTCCAATCGATGAAGAAGGACGCTGTTGAGCTTCCGCGCTTTTCCAGTATGGCATGGTCAATCACTTTGAGATCGGGATAGATCATCACATACTGGAGTGCTTTTTTCGCCTCGGCATAACTGGTCGGAGCATAATATAGCCCCTTCATCAACCTACCTGCTCCAATGCGTATCACAGGATGTGTTACGGATATCGCGTCAGATAATTCCTGAAGACCATCCATCAACTTCTGTTCCTCATCTCCATTGCCGTCCACATTAGCAACAATGACGATGTCTCCATCAATATCATGAAATACGTTCAGATGGGGCTTGTCCCTCAGCATCCCCTCCACGCGTTCAAACATGCCGGATGCTTGCCCTTTGGCACGCAGGACGGCCACAGCAACGTCCGGTGCATCCAGCGAAAGGTTCATAAACCGGGCACGTTCCTCAAATTCGGTAGCTGCGATCTGTCCGGTAAGCCATCGATGAAGAATGTTGTCCTTCAGAATCTGGATGCCATAAGCATCATCGGCTTGAGGTGACATCGTATGATCCAGCTTGGATGCCGTGTTGCTCAGTGTGGATTCCAGTTCTTCCACATTAATCGGTTTGAGCAGATAATTCTCGATACCCAGCTGCATGCCTTCCTTCAAATATTCGAACTCATTGAAACCACTGAGAATAATCACCTTCATCTCAGGCTGCAATCGTCTCGCTTCCCGTATCAGGTCGAGACCATTCATGATTGGCATGGATATATCCGTAATCAGAATGTCCACAGGCTGTGAAGAGAGAGCCTTTAACGCCGCTTGTCCATTACCCGCATGACCTACAATTTCCATCCCTAACGAAGACCATTCCACAATATCGTATAACCCTTCAATGATGAACGGCTCATCGTCCACAATAAACACGTTGTACATATTACACACCTGTCCCTTCTGTATGTGGATAACGCACCCTGATCC
The DNA here is from genome assembly GCF_051934385.1 of Paenibacillus hebaui. Classification (NCBI taxonomy): domain Bacteria; kingdom Bacillati; phylum Bacillota; class Bacilli; order Caryophanales; family Paenibacillaceae; genus Paenibacillus; species Paenibacillus hebaui. Next base: position 5,874,392 of record NZ_CP196836.1, read on the forward strand.
GTGTCCCTTCTCCAAGGGTACTCTCTATCGTAATTCCGAACTCTGGCCCGTACAGGAAACGTAATCGACTATGAACACTGCGTAGCCCGAACATCTGACCAGACTCTTCAGGGCGTTCCAGTTCTTCCAGAATTTCAGTCAGGCGTGCAGGCTCAATGCCCTTACCGTTATCCCTGACCTCCACCTGCACCACATCATCCGTCTCTTCCACAACAATGGATAACCGGTTATCCGGACGTTCCGTCTGAATGCCATGCACGACATAATTCTCTATGATGGGTTGCAGCGAAAGTTTGACCACAGGGTGTTGATAATAAGCAGCGTCGATCTGGATCGTATATATGAAAATATCCTTGTAGCGAATTCGGAATAACTCCAGATACAAGCGGCAAGCTTCCATTTCGTCCTTCAACGTATAGTTTTTCTTTTGCTGTACCAGGCTCTTGAACAAGACGGATAGGCTATAGATCATCTCGCCGACATCCCTCGCCCCCTGAGATATCGCCCTCATCCGAATCACTTCAAGCGTATTATAGAGAAAGTGGGGGTTGATCCGAGCCTGTAGTGCGACCAGTTCGGTCTCCTTCTGTTTGATCTCGGCTTTGTAGACCCGTTCAATGTACAGGTTCAGCTCATCCAGCATATCGTTGAAGCTATGCGAGATTTGCCCCAGTTCATCATCACGTGGATCGTCGATGCGAGCCGTCAGATTGCCGTATTTCACTTTTTGGGTGAAGCGAATAATTCGACGGGTTCGTTTGGCAAAGTTAATAATGAAAAACGCCGGAACCAGCACGGCAAACAGAATACATACAGTACTGATGGAGATGATCGTATTGCGAATGCCCGCATAGGTTTCAGTCATCTCTTCCACAGGAACGGTGCCAATGACCACATAGCCCTGATCTGCGGAGACAAACTTGTTCACATACATGTTCTGCTCCTTTTTCATCGCATCCATATCCGTCTGATCAAACAGAGATTCGGACACATTCACATAGGGATACTTCTTCCCGTAATAATGATTGTTGGAGTCGAATAATACTGTACCATTTGCCGATAGCACCACGATGTTTCCCTTCAGATTGCTCTCGTAGTTATCCAAAGCATTACCGATTCCCGCCGAGTCAAAGAAGACAAGAAATTGTCCCAGATTACGAAGGGTCTGTGTATTATTAATCGGTACGCGGATGGAATAGAGCGCAGGGTCCCATTGATTAATCTCTTTGCGAATCCAATAATTGGGTGCACTAATATTGGGCGTTTCCATCGCCATCACATCCGGAATATAGGAGTGAGCCACATTGGTGTCCAGCTTGCGGAACTGCTTGCGTTGATTGAAGGTGGACAGATCCTGCTGCTCAGCGCTATATAACATGAGTTGATTGATATCCGAATTGCGATCCATAATGTTCTGAAAATGTTTCAACACGTCAGCCGAATAGTCGTCCTGATTGGCGTAGTATCCATTTGTCATATGCTGAACATATTCAGCGTACGTGTGATTCATCAGATAGGTAATATTGGCGGACAGTGCCTCATTCTGATGCATGTCTCTGACCATGTTCTGCACCGATTCATACTGCTGATGAATGGTTCGATCCACATGTTCCATTGCCGCTTTCTGGATCGCCAGTTCCCGGCGAATCGTGGAGTCGGACACTGACAGAAAGATGATATAAGACAATGTAATGATCGTGACAATCGAAATCATCGAGAAGATCAGCAGCATTTTCATAAACATATTATTTTTGAAGAAATTATTGTAAACGCTAACAATTTTCAAGTTGTATGTTCCCTCCAATGCTGTTTCCCTGACTTGGATTATATCATTTGCCCTCTGACATAAACTTGTCACTTGGAACTTTTCTTTAGTTTATACCTGCCTTTCTTTAATTTAGCCCTATTTGAAAATGCTTTCATCCACTATCGTTAACCATACGTTTAGCTTTGTGTAAAAGAATACCCTACAGTCATTCCACTTTGAAGGAGGAACAGCATGACACGCAAACTCAAACCAAAAGGCCTCATTCCCAAGGTAACCGCCATGATACTGACTACGGCTCTGCTTGGACAAGTTGTTGCATCATCCGTTTATGCAGGAGACACGCTCCCTTACACAGGTGACAGCGCCAAAGGGATGAATCAGCCCTATCAGCACGGATACACCTCGGCCCAGATTCTGAACTGGACACCTGAAAGTGATATCCATGGTGATCTGCTTCGTGCCCACGTTCCCTTGCAGCCCCGTAATGAAGCGTTCGCTGCGACACAGGCTTATCCTGAGCTTAGCCCAGACACCCGGTTATTCACAATGAGTGGTGATTACGGTAATGCCTTCTTCGATAGCACACCATATACCAATGAATTCAGCCAGTATCTGTTTAATTATTGGCAATATACAGACTACTACAGCTATTGGCACGGCATGGCCTCTGCGGGAGTGCCCGAGGAGCTGTACGACCCAAGTAAGGAGTGGACGGAAAAGTATTTCGAGTTCGGCATTCTGAACATTCCGAATCCAGCCTACACCAATGCAGCCCACAAAAATGGCGTCAAGTCCATTGCCAACATCTTTTTCTCAGACAATGACCGTGGACCACAAACGTACAAACAAATGCTCATACAGGATGAAAACGGCCATTTCCCTGTAGCTGAGAAATTGGCTGAGATGGCGAAGTATTATAATTATGATGGATACTTCTTCAATCAGGAAGAGGTTGCCCGAGGTGTAGCCCCTGAGGATATCCCATCCTATAAGAAATTCATGAAATATCTCAGGGACAAAGGATTATACGTCCAATGGTATGACTCCACCGTCAATACAACGGGCAAGATTCAGTATCAGAACGAATTCAATGGGATCAACAGTCCCTTTGTCCAGGATTCCGCTCTCGGCAGAGTCTCAGATTCCATCTTCCTGAACTATGTGTGGAACCACAAGATGCTCCGCGATTCCCGTGATCATGCGATCAGCCTCGGACTCGATCCGCTGGAAACCGTATTTGCTGGTGTCGAAGGTGGACATGACAAGTTCGGCCGCTGGAAGCAGTTATATGACTTGCGTCATAATCTGGATGAGAACGGGCAACCCATGAACAGTATCGCGACACTGGGTGCCGACTTCACCCACAACGCCCTGGATGAAGAGATGGGCGATGGCAGCACCAATCACCGAGCTGAGGACAAGTACCAGTGGATGACCTTTGTACGCGATCGTGCGTGGTGGTCAGGCCCGAATCAAGACCCGACGAATGCACGCCGTAACAACTCGGTGGACCTGTCGGATGTATATGCTTCCGGTGCGAACTGGGATGGGATCGCCGCATATCTCACCGAACGCTCCGTCATTAATGGCTCCAACTTTGCGACCAACTTCAATACAGGCCATGGTCTGAAATATTATGAAGACGGCGCCGTCTCGAATGATAAAGAATGGTCCAACATCAACATTCAGGATATCCCTGTGACATGGCAATGGTGGATGGATAGCGAAGATGACAAGCTGAGTGTTGATTTTGACTATGGTCCAACCTACGAGAAAGGCGCAAGGTACAACTACGACGCCATTGGCGCTTTCAATGGCGGCAGCTCTCTCGTGGTGAACGGTACACTGAACGCCGAGAATTTCCTGCGACTGTACAAGACTGATCTGTCCGTCAACGGACAATCGAAACTGGAGCTGACGTATAACAAACCGTCTGGCAGCGACGTTTCTACCCTGCATGTTGGGTTGATCTTTGAAGATGACCCATCCAACGTGGTCAACGTGAATGTGCCTAATTCAGGCCAGCAAACGAAAGGCTGGAAGACCGCTTCACTGGATTTGAGCGCATATCAAGGCAAGACCATTGCTGCTTTGGGACTATCCTTTGACCCGAATGGCAAGGCGATTGAAAAATATCAGATGAACATTGGTGAGATCCGTATTTTCGACGGTTCAGCCGTTGTGCCGGATGCACCTACCGGGTTCCATATTGCCAAAGCGCTGACCAACACCGATGAACTGGTTGTAGCGTGGGACATGAAGGACTATTCAGAGGTCAAGCAATACAACTTGTATGAAAATGGTGCCTATGTTGGCGGCGTGTATGATTCCACCTTTTATATCAAATCGCTCAAACAACCGTCTGGTGAACTGTCCATTCGGGCTGTAGGCGCAGATGGTACCAAGAGTGCAGCAACCGTCCTGCCCTATGATCTGAATGCAGCCGTTCAGAATATTGATGTGATATTCAAAAACAATGGCGATGCCATCGTGAGCTGGAAAAACCCGAAGAAAGCGAAAGATACGGATAAAGACAAAAATAAGAATACGGGCACGGATGAAGACAAGGATAAAAATAAAAACAGAGGTAAAGGCAACGAGTCGATTCAGCTCACTCTTCGAACCGAATATACGAAAGAACCCTTTATCAAGTCACTTCAGGTCAAAAAAGGAAAACAATCTGCCGTCTTGACCGGACTTCCGACCAATGGTGAACATTACGTGCTGAACATCGCTATTGGCGGGCAGAATCCGGTTACCCATACCGGACAGCTCGCAGATCTTCAGACTACACCATACGCCAAGGAAAAGGTGACGGTAAAAGATGGAAACTACACGCTTGCCCTGCCTGATCTGGAGGACTGGTACAAGATCTATGTTTATGAAAATGGAGTCGCACGCGAGTTCGGAGTCACTTACGTTTCGCAGAAATTCCCTTATATCATTCGGGGTAGAACGAAGCTGAGTGAACTGACCTTCACACCAGCGTCCAGCAACAGCTCTTTGAAGCTGGTTATTGAGGATTATGCGGGTAATCAGGCTACTACGATTTTGAGGTAAATATAACATTAGAATAACGTACAGCCCTTCATTTCCAAAAGAAAGATTGAAGGGCTGTATTTGTTGATCTCAACTGCTCTTTGAACACCATTTTCCGTTAGCGTAGTCCTTCGGATAAAATTGAACATAGATGCTTGCGCAATTGCTTTTTGTCTATTTTATCCACAGCTGTTCTGGGCAACGTATCAACAATGAACAGTTGAGTCGGCCATTTGTACGGAGCAAGGTGTGGCTCACAAAACGCCCGCAACCGTGCCAGATCCAAACTATCACCGTCACGTAACACTATGAAAGCGACGAGTTCCTCTCCTTCGTCAGGAAGAGGATGACCGATTACGGCCGCCTCGCTTACCGCCTCATGGGTCACAATAACATGCTCCACTTCGGCACAGAACACATTGGAACCGCCCACAATAACCATATCCTTCAAGCGATCAAACACATATAGGTAACCTTCGACATCCAGGCAACCGACATCCCCAGTTCGGATCCAGCCATCGGGCATGGTCTCGGCAGAAGCCTCCAACTGGCGCCAATACCCCATCATGGTCTGTGCACCTCGAACAACGATTTCTCCAGCCTCGCCCGTCATTATCTCACTTCCGTCCGTATTTAATATCCGAACTTCGAAGGCCTGCTCACCCTGGGCAGCCAGGTCGGCAGGACGACCTACGGATCGAAGGCGAAGAGGATCGTCCATATGCTGAGCAGGAAAAAGGCGGCTTATGGACATTCCACATTCCGCTTGTGAGTAGTTGTTAACAATTAAAGCTTCAGGGAATTGCGATACGACATCTTGAAGTGTATCCGGGGAAATAATGGACCCTCCACACCCAATAAGCGTTAGGCTCTTCAAGTTTCTACCCCCGACGGATGCCTCGCGGGTAAGATCACGAAGCAGTTGGCCTACTGTGCTGAGTTGTGTAATCTGATCACGTTCAACGGCGTCTATAATGCGTTGTACATCCGCCGGGTATTCGTCTAGAAATACAAGACAGCCTCCGGCAGCCATGGTCGCCCACAACTGGAACTGACCAACCAGATGGGATAGGTTGAGCACTAACACACGACGCCTGAGATCATGACCGAAGCCTGCAGAAGGCGTAAGTTGATTCCAAGCAGCCATACCTCGATGCGAATGCATTACCCCTTTTGGTCGACCGGTTGTCCCGCCCGTATAAATCAGGACTGCCGTATCGTCTACACTTCGATTGAAATGGCCATTTGGAGGGGACACGTGTTCCTGCTGTAAAAGAGCGGCGAGCGAACTGGCATTCGGCTCTTCTTCGTCTGTCGTGAACAGTTTTGGACAATACCCAAGAAGCTTTACCGTGTCGATAGCTGCTTCAGCATGTTGCTCATCATGAATAACCATATGCGGTTCTGCATCTTGGAATATGGCAGCGAGTTCAGACACCGTTAGCAAAGGAGACGGAACGAGCGGTATGGCTCCGATTCCAACTGCTGCATAGAACGCCACGACGAGTTGGGGATCTGGATCACCTAAAAGGGCAAACCGATCTCCCGCCCGATGACCTTCAACATACAGGGCATGACTCAGCCTCTCAACTTGACCGTAAAGCTCCCCATAACTCATCGTTTGGCCGTGTCGCATTAACGCTGATTCCTCAGGGTACAGACTTGCTGCAAAAGGCAAGCGTTCGGATAGAAGCAAGCAATCGCCCCCAACATTTAAATTTCCACTTTTTCCGTTAAGAAAACTGTGGATTTAAGAAGAAGGTAGCATATATCTGGAATAATAAGTAATCATCATCCCCTATTAAACTCATAAATTCTCCTGATATTACAGTGTTGCCCACAGACGATCCTTGCCGTTAACCTACTCGCTAGCTTAATTAGGTATCATGATTCTCGTCCTTAAAGGTACAAAAAAGGATCGTTATCATTTCTGCAACGATCCCTATTGTCAGTCCGCTAGTTGAGATCAGCAACTGATCACTTTGATGCCCTGCCGACAGTATTCCAATCATAGAGAGGAGCCCTGAGATGATTCGATGTAAGCCTTGATTTTTATACGTGACGAATTGTCAACCAAGTGCGACAGTTCCTCTGTGAAAGATTCGTGAGCGGTTCTCCAACCCAAGCGCTTTCGTGGTCTGTGATTCATTAGATCGAGTGAACGGGCGAGATCTTCATCCTCCACTTGAGCGAAATCGGTACCTTTAGGGGAAAACTCTCGAAGCAACCCGTTTGCATTCTCGTTGGAACCGCGTTGCCAAGACGAATACGGATCAGCAAAATAAACGTGCAGGCTATGGGCCGTTTCCAGATTGGCATAGCATGCAAACTCCTTTCCTCGATCAGCCGTGGCTGTGAGGAAGCTCCCTGTAGGGTACTGTGAAATTGCTACACCGAGCGCAATCTCCATCGACAAAGCGGTACGGTCGGGCATGAGAACAGCAGTATACAGACGTGTTTTGCGTTCAATCAACGTCGCTACGCACCTTTACTTTTCCCACGACCTGATACGACGGTATCCAGTTCCCAGTGCCCAAACGTTTCACGAGAACGAACCTCTTTGGGGCGATCCGAAATCGATTTGCCGATAGCGAATTCGACCGCGAGTTTCTGTGGGTTTCTGACGCTTCCCTTTGTGCCGAAGGACCTGTAACGTGCCTCGAACCAGACGCCCAGCGTAGAGCCAGCGATAGATGGTTTTAAAGTAGACCGACGGCATGCCTTGGAAGCGGAAACGTTCCGTGATTTGCTCCGGAGACCACGTTGCCTGCAGTTTTTCCTCCAAGGAAATAGCTATGGCTTCGGACCATTTACCAGGTGAGATAGAAGCTTTACGACGCTCCTTATAAGCGCTCTGAGCCTGCTCTGCATGATAGGGTTGCGATGAAGTAGCACGTTCCAATTCACGACTAATCGTCGAAGGATGTCTTCCTAGTTCCTTTGCGATGGCTTTTGAACTTTGACCCTGTCGATGGAGGATTTCTAGCTTGCTGCGCTCAATTATGCTAAGATGTGTGTAGCTCATGGTGGATTCTCCTTGTGTGAATGTGGTGTAGGAACCTTCATTCTACACGAATCCGGTTGGGCCTTTTTTTATTTATTTCCAGTAGGTGTCGCACTTCATATTACAATCCGTCAATTATAAACATATCCTACATTGAGATAAATCTGATAAGAACAAACAAAAACTACTGTTAAATTATCACTAAACCAATAAGGCCAATTATCTTAGATTTACCATTAACCATTTCTTGATTCCTCCTTGTTAATTGTGTTGTTAAACGTAAAAGGAGTGCAATTGCACAAGAAGTTAATTTACTTTATTTTACTTTCTATAAAACTTAGATAAAACCTTTTTTCAACAAAACTAAACTGCACGTTACTTGAACAAAAGCAGCCGATCACTATGGTCGGCTGCTTCTTTGGTTTTATTGAACTATCGTTTCCCGTTAGAATCCCTGTAAAACGATCGAAACCGAGGTAATATATCGAAGTAAGCTGCGAAGCCTTGCAGATTTGGAGCAAGCTAACCAAGAATACGTCTCGTTCTATAACCACGAAAGTTTTCAAAAGAAATTAAACGACCGCTCCCCGTTAGAATACCGGGAAACGGCCACAGCTTAAGGCGTCTTTTTTGTGTCTATTTGACGGAGTTATGACTAATATGGCGACTTCTTATGCGTGCATGTTCGGGTCCCCTAACATCCTCCTCTAAAAAAACAAACCACTGACAGTTTAAGGCTGTCAGTGGTTGTTTAAATAAACTTACTTACTTGTCAATTAAATTGGTCATCTTCAGCATTCTTGCAATTAATGCCGTCACTTCCGCACGCTTCATCGGCGCTTTCGGGTTGAGATGAGTACCCTCGCCCTGAATGATACCTGCTTCGATTAGTTGCGCTACATCCGCTTTCGCCCAGTTGGCTACTTTTGCCCCATCTGGATATTGAGCCAAGGCAGAAGTATTACCAGCAGCCGCATCGGGTTGAATCAGGCGATACGCACGGGCTACCATAGCGAAGCCTTGCTCTCTCGTAATTTGTTTGTCGCCGTAGAAGTAGCCATCGTCATAACCACGAACGATATCAAATTCATCTGCAATGGCGATAGCATTTTTATTCCAGACGGAAGCCGACACATCCGGGAAGTTAACCAGCGATGCTTCCTGACGCATCAGACCCAGACCGAGGACCACAATCTCCGCAAACTCGGAACGTGTTACACTGCGTTCCGGCGAGAACGTGTTATCCCCATTCCCCTTCAGATCCAGTCGTGCTGCGATGTTATTCACATCCGCTTGACCCCAATGGGTTCTCACGTCGGTGAAATCCTCCGGATTCCAGATCACTGAGTAAGTACCACTGCTACGCAGGTCATTAATTTGTGCATAATAACGATTATTGATCTTCGTTACAACGGTAGGCAGGTGATACACGCTGCCGTCTTGATTCACTACAACGCCTGTCGTAATCCGGTTTGGATCGATGCCTTCCGGCAGAGCGATGTATTTGGCTGCATAGCCATTCAATTGACCGGATTCTACGGTCTTCCCGCCATGGCTAAACGTCAGGTTCAGATCAACCGGATCAACCAGCAGTTCATAACCACCCGCAGCTGCTTTGTTCTTCGCAGATGCGATCAATCCTTCCGCAGAAGGCTTGATGTCGATGCGAACCCCGATATCGCTAAGCGCTGCATTGCCCAATTGACCAGCGACAGAATTCAGGTTCATTTTTCCGGCAGGTACCGGATAAATGGCCAGCGGGTTGCTGATTTTCAGGCTTGCTCCCTTATCGCCCAACTTCTTCAAGGTGTCCGCTGTCAATCCGTCAACCGTCAGATCTCCTTCATTTGGCGAGTGAACCGTCAGATCCTGGCCTGAACCTTCCGATACAGCTTCACCCAGCTTGTCCGGATCTACCTTAACTGAAGTTGTCGTACGGCCGTCTGAAGTTGAGGTTGTGCCTGTTGCAAACGGATTGTCTTTGCCATCGACAGTTATGTCAAGATTGCCCTTTGGAGCTTCAGGAGTACTTGGCGTTGTTGTTGGAGTTGTGCTTCCGCCACCCCCGCCTCCGCTGCTGCCATTATTTCCACTATTGAATGTACGGAAAATGTTCAGCGTATACAGGGTCTCCCTTCCGTTAACCGTAACCTTAACAACAATTGTGTTGGGGCCTTCATTCAAAGGCAAATGATCACTTGCTGTACCGCTAGTCGCGTCTGTCCAGGCACCATTATTGAGCGAAAACTCAATCTTGGCATTCGGATCCAGACCTGCAACGGAGTCCAGTGTTGGTTTGAAATATACGCTGTACGTTGCAGTAGTAGCAGTGTAATTATGCGTACTTTCGGCAAAAGCCGGAGACAATGGAATCGAAGTTCCATCGTGAGCGCTCAGCTCTAGACCGATGAGATGCGATTTTTGAGCAGACTCTACTACGAGCGTCTTGGATTCTTTGGCCACTTTACCATTTCTAACTGCCGTTACATCAACAGTATATGTTCCATCCGGCAATTCTGCCGACGGGGTAAAGCTCCAATTTCCATCTTTATCTGCTTCTACTTCTCTTCTTTCAAGCACAATTCCGTTCTCATCCTTCAATTCAACGGTGATTTTCGAATCTTGGTCTGCGACACCTTTGAGTTCAGGCTTGGATACGTTGACCAGACCACCACTCGGCTCGGTGATCAGCATAGGTTTAAGCTGCTCTTGCGCTATTTTTAATTGCTCAAGTGCTTTATTTACTTCTTCTTGTGTTTTGTTTTTGTTATCAAGCACTGCTTTGGCGTCTTCCAGCGCTTTTTTATATGCTGTCCATTCCGAAGCCTTATAATCTTCTTCGTTCAGTTGATTCCCTTCCTCAACGGCTTCTTTAAGATCGGTAATATTGACAATAGAAACGGTTTTCTCGGCGATGATTCCAAAATCCTCGTCACCCTCCATGCCGCCGTATTCAATGACATACCCTACAACATTGTTGCTCAAAGGGTAATCGTTCCATTGTCCTGCATTGGCGCCAGGCCCAAAAATATGCGCTACGTATTCCAGACCACTATAATCATTAGGCTCGCTGGCAGCCCAGTTGGCATACCCAATTTTCGTACCGCCTAGATAGCCTTGGTAGAATTTCAGACCATTCCCGTTGTCCTCCAGACCCTCCGGCCCGGTTACCCAGCGCCAGTCACCATTGACTTTAGCACCGCCGTTTTTGCGCTCGATATCTTGTGCACCAATCCAGCCTACACCCTCTGTCTTTTCTTTGACAAATGCATTCTCTTGAGCATCTGTGATCGTGACCAGATATCCTTCGCGCCCGAAATAGTCGTCGGCTGCAGCCTCATTTTTTGCATCAGTCCAGGAAATATTGCTTCCCTTATTGATATATTTATAAAAATGACCGTTGGCATCATAAGGAAGGGCATCACCCAAGGTAAACCTAACGGTTCTGGCTGACGTATTGCTGGAGATTGTCGAAAATGCAACAGTTGACAATGTCTGCATATAAGCTTCAGCTGACGCAGTTCCTTTGAAAGTTAATACACCATTTGCAGTATTATATGTTCCTGTAATTCCTGGCGCTGCGGTAAATGAAAGTTGATCCCCTGCTTGAAAATTTTCAAGCAGCACGGTGGCAGCGTCCAAATTGGTTGTATAAGCGGAATCTTGAATTACAATTCCAGGATCAATAACTGCTCCAGACGATTGCTGTCCATCCACAAAATCGTAACTGGATGTGCCACCTGACGTGGTAATTAATGCCTGATCTGCATCAGCTGCGCTGACAGCCGTCGGAACCACCGGTAAACCACCTACGGTCAGAGCTGCTGCGAGGAATAACGCTCCATGCTTTTTCTTAAGAAACTTGTTGCTTTGTTTAAACACGTTCTTTTCCCCCAATCAATTTTTTAGACAAACTCTGTTCTTGTCACTTTTACATAAGGGCAAATGTTTGCCCTTTTTTAAGCAACCTCCTTAGAAATCTAAGTATCGCTATGTGGTTGTCGGCAAATCCCACATTTACTATAAATCATATTTTAACAATCGAATCTCTACAAAAACTATACAAATCATATGGCCGGTTTGTAACTCTTGTTTACCAATCAAGCACTTGGGAATTTAAAAAGGGTGACCCCTTTAGAATACAGAGATCACCCTCTTGAAGCCATGTAGGTCTTTTTTTAGAAATGTCCGTTATATAGCGTACAGTTCACCCGGGAAGGTCCTACTTTTTGTTTGTGCAGTAATTTGGTCAGATAAGGCCCCATCTGTTTGTCGGAGAAATTAAACGGCGAATGGATATCCTTCAGCCACATATTGCCTTTAATAATTAGAACATATACGGCAATCACAAAATACACGGATACAATGATCCAGTCCGTCATGCTTGCCAGATGGTGCGTCACGATGTAGTACAGATACCATCCTCCGGTCGGAAAATGGAAAACCAGCACAGCGAACAGGCCGGGAATTTGCGCAAGCAGCAAGAAAAAGGTATCGATCTCATTCCAGTCAACGATTTCAGTTATTACGATCAAATCCTGGATACAGCCGTCATGTTTGGGGATGAAGACTTGATAGCATAAATCTCAATGATGTCATCCATTTTAAATTTAAAGATTATGCCTTTTTCTGTTTCAACAAATAGGTAGCCCTCATTTAATTCTTTAGATACACCACGGAAGAATTCATCTTGATTATTAACTTTAAATACTACAGAACGTTGTTCTTTAAAAACAGTCATCTCAATAAATTGTCTCTTATTCATCCTATTATGCAATGTGTTCCCCTCCCTTTTAGAGATAAAGTATTCTATATGAGGTATGTTGTTCCCTTTTGTCCTTAAACTAACCTGCCCGTTCGTATTATGAGATCAACCAGTTCTTTCTGGTTGATCCTTTTTTCATTTGCATAGAGGATTGACGGATAAGCAAAGAACGGTGGAGCACATCATTGAGGAACTAAGAAGTGCATTGCAGCAAGCTTTATTAGGGAACTCTTGAAGATATGATTTTATTTGCATTTACGATTTATCAGGAGCTGAATGAGGCATCATAAGCATTTATGATTTTTCTTGTCTCTGAGGGAGTCCTATTGGACTGTTTGGAGTAACCAAGCTATTGAAAGTTAGGTTTTAATTTATATTTTCTATACCCCATCCTCATGCTTCTTTAAAATCGTGGCTGTGATGTCCTTAATTTTTTCTTTCTCTGCTGGTTCTATAAGTCTTTCTGTGTTTGTTGGTGTATTGTTGATTGGTGGGGCTTATCTTGTTGACTTGCTAGATTCTTCTCTATTGGAAAGAGTATCAGTGTCTTCTGATTTTCCGCATGCAGAGAGAAGCAATGCTCTTAAGTTAGGTAGTTTTTTCTGGATTATCACAACGATCTGGAGGGAATAACATCACGTAACCGCCTCCCCAACCGAAGGAGAAATAATATTGAAATACACCAATGTTTTATTATCAAGCGTCATTGTCTTAGGAAGCATGGGCACATTATCAACTGCATCAGCTTCGTTTCATACTCTTGATAAGTCAGTAGCTCCAATTGCTGCTAATTCAACTTCTGTGAACTCTTCGACGTATCAGAGCATACCTGAGTTTAAAAAAACGACAGGCTCAACTAAAATTGTCTGGAAAGGTGACAGCATCACGATAACCGCGAACACCTTAAAGCAAAATGCTGCTGCAGATTTTGAGCAAAACATAATTGACACAATTGTAGTTACTCATGGTAAAGAAAAGCACACCCTACAAACGAGAGATTATGAAGTTAAATTATTGGACATCACTAGTGTTGTTGAATCTCCATCTAATGAATGGATTGCTATCCAAGCAGAAAAAAGTGCCGGCAGCAACCTCATTCTCGTGAACCTTAAAACAGGAAAGCACACGATTTTAAACGATCGTCTTGAAAAAGCAGGTAAGCAAGGTGTAGAAACAATAGCCTCATATAATTGGTCACCAAAAGAAGATAAAATTGCATTTTCTTACGGAAATACGGAGAAAAGCACTTTGGCAATATACAATACTAAGAAAGATAGTTTTGTTTATCTCCCTCGGGCAACCAACTATATTAGCACAGGTTTAATTTTATGGCATAAGAACGGAAAAAGTATTGATTACATTAGTGAGTATCCTTCTGATCAATTGATTCTTTTCAGATACGATACAGAAAACAAAAAAGTTAAGCCTGTAAAAAAGATTACTCAGAAAGATTTTCAGCAGTGGTTTAAATTAGATAAATATCCTGCAAAATGATGAAAAGATTTGATTGAACGTAACTTACGTTTCTTTAGTTCAACTTATATAGCAAAAGGACGAGTCTCCGTTCAAACGGGGACTCGCCTTTTTGATTTTATTCAAAAAATTAAGAAGTTCCTTTTTGCTTACTCGCCTGCATCTGCTGAGCGAATCGCATCATCTCTTCGAACTCTTCCTCAGATACTGCGTCGCCTTCGATGCCTATGTCTTGTACAATCGGAATTTCGGGCTTGGCTTTGGTTCCTTTGCCGTATGTACGGGTACGGGTTCCAGCTGCACCAGCAGCCTGCTTGCCTTTAACCTTGGCCTGATCACGAATATATTGAACGGCCTTCTCATATGAGTTTACCTGCTTCAACAACATGTTGGAAGCAATCGCCTCAACGAAGTTACGATTGATTCGCTGCTCACCGCCGGACACTAGTAATGCCATCAAATAATGGATCAATACATTGATGACTTCACCTGGCAACTTGTAGCTCAGATCAATTTTCTCAAATATATCGATCAGGTTGTCCGGCACTGCGCCAGGGAAAAACGTCTGTAGCAGGCGGGTATACGGCTCATTACGCAGCATCATATTGTATTGATGAATATCACACTTGGTCATAAATTGCGGAGGCACTTCGACGTAGTATTCCATCTGTACCCCATGCTCGACCGGTGGTTCACCAGAATCCTCTTTCCGTTCAGGTTCTTCCATATGCTGCCTCAATGCCACTACCTTCGCCGCCTGTACCGTCTGCTGCTCATGGCGCTTCTTGGTCTGCCTGAACTGCAGGCTTGCCTTGTGCTGGAGGTCATCCAGAATGAGCTGGCCCTGCGGGCTGAAGATATCATCTTCATCCAGCAAGCGACATACATCCTGTACGCTGAGATCGAACTTGTTCACCACATAATTTACAATGCCCAGTTGTTCATGGTCGAACCGAAGCTGCTCTACATGGCGGCGATTAACTGACTCGCGCGGAAAACGCAGTATAATGTCGGCATAGTTTAGACTATTTTCCTCCGCTGCATCATTTGTGCCAGTCCGCTGAGCCGAAGTCGATACTTCCGACAATGCCTGCTCCAATTCATAATCAATCACATGGGTATTCAATTCAAATATATCGTAAAAGGGAACAGAAATATTCTCTTTATTGGCTGCCGGGTAAGGCGCTTCACCGCTCTCTATAGCCGAAAATCCGGAGCGCAGTGAAAGTACGGCAAACTTGCCGATCTTGTCACGAAGCAGCAGTGTCAAATGCTGTGTTCGGAAAAATTCGGACGGAGAGAGCGGAGGCTGCAGCTCATATTCATAAATGTAATCATCATTTTCCGGAATATATAGCCGTGAAGTCTGAAGCAATCCCACGGCTTCCAGCTTGGATGCCTGCTCCACCAAATACTTGCGGCCCTTCTCGCTCGGCTCAAGTCCAAGCGTCATGAACAGCCTCCGTTGCTGTTCAAGCGGCGAATAACCGACCTGTTCACCGGGAAGATGCTGAAATAACAATCGATACAAGCCAATCGCAAAGGCACCTACCATAGGCTGATACGCTCCCGTAAGCATGCGGTCATCCAGGGCGCTGAGTCCAAACTCCCTGTACACACAGTAGCGATGATGTTCAGTATAATGGTGCAAATTCTTCATGCGCATAGCTTGATCTCCTTCTCCCCAAATGTATGTTTATCTATTCTATCATAAATGTCTGATCCTCAAATGTTCAAAAACAGGTAAAAAACGAACCCATTCTCGCTCCGTTTCGTCCTAGGTCGACATCATTCACGTTTTCGCAGAGTTGCTAGAATACTATAAAAGCTACAGCCATATAAAACAAGTGAAGATATATAGAAAATGTTCTCCATATGTATATGAAGTGCAGACGTATATTCATTCCCACTTGAATGAAAGCATAGCAAAAAGCCTTCCCTCTGTGCGCGTAAGCGTTTGCGACAAAGGCAAGACCTTGACGACAATCACAGCCAAGCAAATGCACCATTCTGTTTGGCGGGCAGACTAAAACATTCTGTACCCACCCAGACGCAACTTCTGGATCGTCCAGCCACTGATTACCGCTCCCGCCAGTCCGGCTATGCCGGTCATATAGTCTACCATATGGAAAGAACCCAGATGTGACATCAGAGATGTCGTATGATCCCACAGGGAATACACAACGACAGGCAGGATGACAATGATAAACAGGTAGGACGGAAACCAGGTCGTCTTCATCAACATATTTAGAATGAAACCGATACCAAACATCATAACGAAAAATAACACCATCAATACCAGCACAGGTATAAATTGCATCGGGTAACGTTCACCTCTTCTTTCAACACACTCTCGGGTTTCTCCTCCGGCTAGTAGTTAGTGTACCGCAAAAAATGTGGCGAAGCAACGAACTTTCTGGACAAATTTCCCTAAATTCACCCTCTGTTCATTTGCCCTTCTGCTTCATATTGGGATACAATGAAAACGATAAAGTACTCAACCGTCCCTTATAGTGCGTGTTCAAAAAGACTGGTTTTCAGTACCGAGAAGATGGAATGAAGCTAGAAATGGAGTAGCGGAGCGTAGGGAAAACGACGTGAGCAACGGACATTTCGGCTGAATGCCATATTCGATGCTGATGATGCCACCAGGCATGATTCGTAATCAAAAGCGGACTTTTTGAACAACCTCTTATAGGGATTTGGAAATATACCTTGCAGGAGGAACACAACCAATGAACGAAGCCGCATCAACACTGGAGGGCTGGTACGCCCTGCATGACTTCCGCTCGATTAACTGGGCCGCCTGGAAAGCAGCCGATGATGAGGAGCGTGCCGTAGCACTGGATGAGCTGGAGGAATTCTGGAAGGAATGGAAAGAAGTCGAGAATTCATCCCAAGGAAGCACGGTCGTTTATACCGTAGTTGGACAAAAGGCTGACCTTTGCATGATGCACCTGCGTGAAACGCTGGAAGATCTGAAGGCAGTCGAGAATGCGTTCAACAAGACGATGTTTGCCCAGTACACCACCAAATCGTATTCCTACGTTAGTGTCGTGGAACTGAGTAACTATCTGGGCAAAGAAGGCGAAGACCCGATGCAGAACCCCGAAATCATCGCCCGTCTCAAGCCGGTTCTGCCACAGCGACAATACATTTGCTTCTATCCAATGAACAAAAAACGTGAGTTGAACGACAACTGGTACATGCTCTCCATGGACGAGCGCCGCACGATGATGCGCAGCCATGGCATGATTGGCCGCAGCTATGCGGGCAAAGTGAAACAGATTATTACCGGTTCCGTTGGTTTCGATGATTGGGAATGGGGCGTTACGCTGTTTGCGGATGATGCACTGCAATTCAAAAAGCTCGTTTACGAGATGCGCTTTGATGAAGTCAGCGCCCGTTATGGCGAATTCGGCTCCTTCTATGTGGGAAGTCTGCTGAATGAGGAAAAACTGGAAGAGATGCTCAAGCTGTAAAAATAGCTCAACGCAAAATAAAGCACCGCGACACCTCCTGTGAAGGATGCTGTCGGCGGTGCTTTTTGTCATGCTAAAAGTGCGTGTTCAAAAAGTCTGTTTTTCAGTACCGAGAAGATGAAATGAAGCTAGAAATGGAGTAGCGGAGCGTAGGGAAAACGACGTGAGCAACGGACATTTCGGCTGAATTTCAACTTCGATGCTGATGATGCCGCTAGGCATGATTCGTAATCAAAAGCGGACTTTTTGAACAACCTCTATAAATACATCCTATTCGGTACTTGTGGAACAGACTATTCGAGTTCCACAGATCAATCGTGGTCATTCGTAGAACCTGATACTCTTAATCCTGATCCTCTTCATCAACCGCTTTCAGAGACTCCAGAAACTCGGCTGTGGCCCGGTCACGATCGCGTCCCTTCTCCTTAAGCCGCTCGATTGCAGGCAAAATGAGAATATCGACTTCTTTCTGAACGATGTAGGCCAGATCGTACTGATCCTGTTCCTCCAGATAACCGCCAACCTGCATCAGGGCGTTATATCGATCCAGTTCATCCCTTGTGAGTAGTCCCCGGACCTGAACACTGCAATGTCTCATCCAAAAAACCGCCCTTTCTTCAGTACCAGCGGAATGCCACCTATGATGAACAAATACCGCAGATCAACCAGCTTCTTCAACTGAGCCGCTTTCCAGCCCTTGTATTTCTTGTCACCCACAACGGCAATGGCTTCACCTCTCCCCAAAGAAGCAACCGTACCTTTGCTCGTAAATACAAAAGGTTGAGGCTGTTTCTTGCGAATGGATGCCACGACGTTCTTCGCGCAGTTTACACCCTGTTGCATCGCAATCTGGGCGGTCGGCGGATATGGCCGTCCTTCCGGGCTGAAGACAAGTGAATTGTCACCGATGACATAGACATGCTCGTGTCCCGGGGCACGCAGATAATCGTCCACTTTCACGCGTCCCCGCATCACTTCAAGACCTGCCTGTTCAAGCAGCGAGTTACCGCGTATACCGCCGGTCCATACCACCGTGGCTGCATCGAGCTTTTCACCCTCACCCACAATAACTCCATCCGGGAGACATTGCTTGATTGGAACACCGATTTTGAAGGTAACTCCCTTCTTCTTCAGCACGTTCATCGCATGTTCCACCAGTTCCGGGTCAAATCCAGGCAAAGCCGAAGGCGCTGCCTCTACATTGTAGATATGCACATCTTTGGGATTCACGTCGAACTCCTTGCACAACTGGGGAATGCGATCCGCAAGTTCAGCTACGAATTCCACACCACTGAAGCCAGCTCCACCTACGACAAACCGAATACGGTTTCGTTTGTTGTCGTTTTTGTACATCGCAAATTGATATTCGATGTGCTCGCGAATCCGTCGGACCGAGTTAATGCTGCGAATCGTCATCGCGTGGTCAAGCATACCCGGAATACCGAAAGTCTCGGGTTCCCCGCCAAGTCCAATAATCAGATAATCATAGGATAATGTGCCGTCCTCGAGAATAATCTTCCGATCCTGCAGACGAATCTCCTTCACGGAGGATTTGACCAGATCAATCTTGAACTCATCAATCAGCTTCGAAATGGGAACTCTTGCGTGTTCAATGGTATCTGTGCCGGCTGCCGGCATATGTAGATGTGTAGTAATATAATGATAATCATGCCGGTTCACCAATGTGACGTCGGCCTCGTTATAGTTTAATTCCTTCTGCAGCCGCTGGGCTGTCAGAATCCCGCCATAGCCCGCGCCGAGGATGACGATTTTGGGAATACTGCTCATGTCTATACCCCTTCCGGTTTCGCTCACATCAACCGTTCGTTTGTTTTGTTGTAGAAAGGCTCTTACTTACCCATATTGATGAGGTCTTGCCCATTATGACGACAAATGTTAACTTCGCGAATTTATTTGAACTTTTTGCATGCAAGTTATCGGTTAAAATTGTGAAAATATACACAAGATTTAACAAAACGCGGATGTTGTCTTCACATTACAAATGGTCTCTAAATTAGACAAAAAAACACATAGTACAGGTCAAGGATATCTGTATTTCTGGCAAAGATCAAGGTTTTTTTTGTTATCTTTCATAACCTTTCATTTCCAATTTCATCCTATTATCACCTGATCTTCATCTATTGTTCCAAGATTCATCAAACTACCCACCTTGCAACCCTGCATACACCGTTTATAATGAGAAAGACAGTTCAGCAACAAATGCTGGTTACGATCAGTACCGGCTCTATTATTTCTGTTAACTACCTATTAAATAAGAAAGGTGTTGTTGATTCTTGACTGCACAAACTGCCGGTCATGACATGACCGATTTGCTTATTATTGGTGGCGGCCCTGCGGGCCTGTTCGCCGCGTTTTACGGAGGAATGCGTCAGGCATCCGTCACTCTCGTTGAAAGTATGCCCCAACTTGGTGGACAACTTGCCGCTCTTTACCCAGAGAAATACATCTATGATGTAGCCGGATTCCCGAAAGTTACCGCTCAGGAACTGGTGAATAACCTGGTGGAGCAAATGAACCATTTCAACCCGAATATCCGTCTTGAGGAAAAGGTTGTATCGGTAGAGAAGTTAGAAGAACGCCACTTTGTTGTCAAAACTGATGTGAATGAATATCATGCCAAAGCGGTTATTATTACGGCTGGTGTAGGTGCTTTTGAACCACGTCGTCTGGAACTGGATGGTGCGGCCAAGTTTGAAAAAGCGAACCTGCACTACTTTATCAGTGATCTGAACGCATTCGCTGGTAAAAAAGTGCTAATCAGTGGTGGCGGTGACTCCGCCGTAGACTGGGCGCTTATGCTGGAACCCATCGCTGAGCAAGTCACCTTGATCCATCGCCGGGATAAATTCCGTGCGCATGAGCACAGTGTCGAGAACCTGATGAATTCCAAGGTCAATGTGATTACACCGACCGAGATTACGGAACTTCATGGGGACGACACCATTACCAAGGTTACTCTCTCTCATGTCAAAACCAAGGAAACTCAGGAAATCGAAGTGGATGACGTCATCGTCAACTTCGGATTTGTCTCTTCCCTTGGACCGATCGCCGAATGGGGCATTGAAATTGATAGTAACTCCATTGTCGTGGATTCCCGTATGGAAACGTCCATCCCAGGGATTTATGCAGCAGGAGATATTACAACCTATCCAGGCAAGCTGAAACTGATTGCTGTCGGCTTCGGTGAGGCACCAACCGCCGTGAACAACGCCAAGGTCTACTTTGACCCTGATGCGAAGTTGTCCCCGGGACACAGCAGTAACATGAAGCGTTAATTCCTTTTTGGAATGTTATAGAACATAAAATACACAAAAAAGGGTATCTTACTCCTGAATGAATTCAATATCAGGAGGGATACCCTTGTCTTATATATGCCCGCTGTGTAACGGTCTGGTTGTACCGGAGCAGGCTTGTCCCCACTGCCTTCAGGGACTGTCAGAATGCGGCAAATTGGACGATTATACCGGACCGTACAGCCCATACGTACTTCAAACTTCCCCTGACATGGCAGACGAAGCTGAGGACGTTTGTAATCATATGATGTACTGTCACCATTGCCAGACAAGCACGCTATGGCCTGTCCATCTATGGGACATGTCCGGAAACCTGTAACATTGCCTGCAATGAGGATCTCTAGTGAAGAATGGCAGATACGTCGGTACCCAGTTTGCGCTTATGGATTTCTGCCAACAGCAGTGCGATGAAATCTCGTTCGAGATTCAACTCAATCGCCTTATGGTAGGAATCCAACAACATCTCATCGGATAACATAGCCATTTCCCGCCACAACCTTTCCTTTTTTTTCCTCAAAACTATCATATCAGAGATTTATATAGAGAACAAGCGTTCTTGTTATCCACAACGATATGTGGAAATCCTGTGTATAGTTTGTTGATAATTGGTAAAAATGTTGATTGATCAACGGGGATTATGTGGACAGTATTTATACACAGGATCGTTGCGTGCAGATTCAGAACGATCATCAGAACATTTTTTTTAGAATAAATTCATAGTTTCAAGACTTGTTGCGACTAAATTACCCCAAACATTTAAAATTTAAACTTTTTCTATTTGGTTTTCTCTATAATCATTATCGGCTTTTTATTGCATTTTTTTAGCTTTTCCATCCATTTTCATTGCGGTCTGGTGTTCACTTCCAGAATCCATATCTTGCCTGAATGATCCAATCCATAATCAAAACCAAGCTGTCCGACCCCTGGAAACTGAGTTTCCATGATACGAGTACAGGTGAGTGTAAGTGAACGCATCTCCCGACGTTTGTGTCTTCCAGAGATATGAGGCAGCGACATCCCGAGTGCTCTCCTGCCGGACAGCATCGTGCCTCCCTTGCTGAGGTTCGTTACACACAGTCCCGGACGCGCAAGTCGTCCCACCAAAGAACGGAATACCCAGCCCCTTGCCGTCTTGACGACTTTGACTCTGTAATCGACAGGTCTTCCTTGAATGGTCGCGAGATGAATCCCTTGTTGGATCATATATTTTCTTCTGACTTTTACACGAATCAGAGAGCGATACATTTGAGCGTAGCTGGCAAAAGAGCGAGTTGTTTTCATATGAGTGTATCGGTACGCCCCTCCACTTGCGGATACCCTAATGACACCATAACCGCCACCTCCGACAACCGGTTTGATGTACACCATTCCGTAGCGACTTAGCATGTGTAGCAGATTCCCCGAGTTGAACGCCATCGTCTGTGGAATATGAACAGCTGCTACCGGATATTTCATCAGTGCCGCTGTCTTTAGCCATTTGCTTGCAAGCTGTCTCGACATGGGTTAATCTCCTCTCCTGAACAATGGTCCTTCCTTATACATACTCAACAGGAGCCGTGCTTTCTTGGATGTCTGTCTAAGGCTGGGGCCCCTTTTCCATGGAATGTGTCCGAGGTGATGGAGTGGAACAGGAACATGCGCCCGGTTTGCTTTTCAAACCAATCAATCTGTCGTATGCTAACTAAGGAATAGCTTGGAAGGGCTTAAATATGAGGATCTAAGGAGCGTTCAGAACAAATGGAAGTATTTTTCAAATCACTATATGGCGTAGCCTATGTTGCAATGTCGATCGTTCTGGTAGCCGTTACGGTACTTCTCTTTGTTACAGGTATCCGACTGTTTATTAAAAAACGTAATCGCGGGTTTGCAACAAGCTGTATTCTATTCGCCTGTTTCATTGTCTTTATCATTGTTGTTATGCTAACCACGCCCTTCTCCTCCACACCTCCGGGTTCACCGGAAGCCATGACTGCCTTGCTGCACTTTGGGTAGATCAACCCCTGTAGAAGGAGATGCTTATGACACGTAATGAAACAATCGGAATCATCGATATCGGCTCCAACTCCATTCGTCTGGTTATTTATGAACTTGATCTGGACGGAGCCTATCGAATCATTCATGAAGACAAATATGCCGCTCGTCTAAGCAATGTTGTTGAAGCAGATGGTACCATCCTGCGGCATTCACTGGACACGTCCATAACCATTTTGCGACAATTCAGGGCTACCTGCGAAGCTTATCAAACCAAGCTCATCCGCGCGGCAGCTACCGCAGCTATTCGGAATGCAGGTAATGCTATACAAATTATAGGTTGGCTGGAAACCGAGACGGGGCTTAAGATCGAGTGTGTATCCGGCGATCAGGAAGCCTACTATGGTTTCCTCGGCGTCACTCAATCGATTGATCTGGCAGATGGCTATGTCGTGGATATTGGAGGCGGCAGTACCGAGATCACCGTATTCCGGGATCGGAAAAGACTGCACAGCATTTCACTTCCCATCGGTGCTGTAAACTCACATGCCCGTTATGGGGGTGAAGATCAGTGGTCTGAGGCTAATGCTACTGCACTTTGCAATGAAGTCATTCAAGCATTAAGTGAACAGGATTGGATCAGACAACATCCTGGTCTGCCTCTCATTGGACTTGGTGGCACCATGCGTACACTGGCCAAAGTTGAACAGAAGAGAACCCAATATTCATTGCCGGTCACGCATCATTATGAGATCGGTGCAGAAGCGATGGAAAACATCGCTCGTTCTCTGCCGCACCTTACCTCGGCACAGCGCAAGAAAGTACCCGGACTCGCCAAGGATCGGGCCGACATTATTGTTCCTGGTGTATTGATTCTGCGGACCGTCTTCCGAATGATCCAGGGGGATCGTTATGTGGTTAGTGGAGCAGGGTTACGAGATGGATTGTTACGCGATCTCCTGGCTTCAGGTCAGCCGGTCGTTCCTGACGCGCTGAAGGACAGCATTCGCAACTTCATCCATTTTGGTCCACCGATTCCGGAGAAACGTTTGAACCGGATTCATCTGGACGCAATTACAATTTATACTGCTCTTCAAGGTGAGAAACCTGATTCTGCGGATGCCCGAATTCTGTACGCTTCTTCCATGCTGCATATGGCTGGGAAACAGATTAACTATTTCCGGTATCCACAGCACTCGGCCTATTGGATTATGAATGCCAGCATCTACGGACTCTCTCACCGGGAAACGATACTAAGTGCCATTGCAGCCGGGTATCATCCAAAAAAAAGAACGCCCCAGCTGCTTCATAAGCATAAGGACGTTCTGAAGGCTTCGGATGACCGGCATGCCCATCGTCTGGGCTCTCTGCTCCGCGTGGTCGAGGCCATTAATCGCTCAGAGAGTATTACCGCCATAAAAACAGCAAAAGAAAACGACTCGCTGCAGATACAATTGATCTGTACAGCAGAGCCGTTACTGGAACTAAGCGGCCTGGAAGATGCCGTCAAAGATTTGCAGGAAGCCTGGGGAGTTACGTTAACGCACTCCATTCAGCAGGCTTCCAAGGAATAATGCCCAATGCCTCCGTCTGGCTTCTCAGCGGGGGCTTTTCATTTTGCACAAATACATAATTGCCGCCAGGCATCAGTTCTCTCGCCTTCACATTATCCATGAGGGACAGATTTAAAATGTCGACCAGCATCTTTTTCAGCTCGGGATCGAATACAGGACACATCAGCTCAATTCTCCGCTTCAAATTACGGGTCATCCAGTCTGCGCTGGACAGATACACATCCGGGTTCCCGCTATTTTCGAAATAAAACAGTCTGGAGTGTTCCAGAAACCGATCTACAATGCTGATCACACGAATATTCTCACTAAGCCCCTCTACACCAGGACGTAGACAGCACACGCCGCGCACGATCAGATCGATCTGCACTCCGGCTTGAGACGCCAGATATAATTCATCAATGATATCCTGGTGGGATAAAGAATTGATCTTGGCAATGATTCTGGAGCGTTGCCCCTTCAGCGCATGCTCCGTTTCCCGGCGAATGAGCGCGAACAGCTCTTCCTTCATGCCATCTGGAGCCACACGGAATGCCTGCAGTGCCTTTGGACCGGAATATCCGGTAATCTCATTGAACAATTCCGATGCATCTTCGCCAATGATGGGGTTGGAAGTAAACAGTCCCACATCGGTATACACTTTGGCTGTACTTTCATTATAATTACCTGTCCCAACGTGTACATACCTTCTCAGACCATTCTGTTCCCTGCGTACAACGAGAATAATCTTCGCATGGGTTTTCAATCCGACCAATCCATATACGACGTGACACCCTGCCTTCTCCAGCTTGCGGGCCCATGCAATATTGCGTTCTTCATCAAAACGAGCTTTCAATTCGACAACAACCGTTACCTGCTTGCCACTCTCCGCCGCATGAGCCAGGGCAGGAATGAGACGGGAATCCCCGTTCACCCGGTATAACGTCATTTTGATCGCCATCACTCGTGGATCTTCCGAAGCCTCGACAACAAAATCCGTAACCGGTTCGAACGATTCATATGGATGATGAACGAGCACGTCCCGTTTGCGAAGCAGTTCGAAGTGGCTCTCCCGTGGAAGGAACTCCAGCGGATATACAGGCTGCACCGGACTATATTTCAGATGAGTGAACCCTTCCAGGCTATCCACAAACCCGGCCAGAAAGCTCAGATCCAGTGGTCCATCGATTTCGTACACCGGGTCCTGAATATCGAACTCTTCCTGCAATTCAAGCAGTGCATCCGGACGGAAATCCTTGCACACTTCCAGTCGTACCGGGGCTCCCCGACGTCTGCGCCGTAGCTCCTTCTCAATGGCTTCGAGCAAATCCTCAGCTTCTTCTTCATTAATGAAAAGATCCGCATTACGAGTCACCCGGAATTCCTGTACAGCCAGAGGAACGTACCCGCTGAAGAGGGTATGAATATGATGTTTGATCAGATCCTCAATCAGAATGAACGTCTTCTTTTTACTGTTCGCCCGAAGGGGCACCTGAATCACCCGGGGCAGATTGGAAGGTACCTGAACAATAGCCAGGAACGGCTCGTCCTCCTGCTCTTCTTCCTTCTGCAGCATCACAGACAGATATACAGACTTATTGTGCACCAATGGGAATGGACGGCTCGAATCAATAGCCATGGGCGTTAATACTGGGAAAATAATCTCATGAAAATACTGATCCATCGCTCGCTGTTGCGTCACATTAAGATCCATATATTCCTGAAAATTCACGCCTTTCTTGGCGAGAAGACGAATGAGTTCACGATAGGTTTTATACTGCTCGGCGACCATGGTCCCGGTTCGTTTAATCAATCTGCGATACAATCCGGAAGGGGTGTATCCTGTAAAGTCTTTTTGTGTAAAGCCTGCTTTAATCTTCTCTTTGGTCTCTGCTACTCTTACACTTACGAACTCGTCCAGATTACTGGCAACAATGCCGAGAAATTTCATGCGTTCCAGCAGAGGTGTTGTGGGGTCCTGAGCCTCTTGGAGCACGCGACGATTGAACTCCACCCAACTTAAATCACGGTTAACGTAGTTTCCTGTTTTGACATCTCTATGCATGTATGGCCTCCGAATGTGTTGCGTGTCATTTCTTGTTAGAAAAATTAAACTAAAGGATATTTACACTTGCCACTCCGATGACAGAACAACCTTCCGATCGCTGTTATCCCCAGATTTTATTGATTCCCTTTTTCAAAGGGGAAAATCCGGGGATAAAGGCGAAGCGTATGCTTCCGATGCAGCTTTCTTTCAGAAAGCTTTTAGCTCCGCTTCTTCTGGTTATTTCTGTCCCCTCCGTTCTCATGTAAATGTTTAGTTCAATTTTTTATTGGTGCTGTAATTTAATTGTACTATTCGTAATCGGCTTCAAGCGTCAGCGCAATGTAAAAGCTGTGTAAAATTTATGTAAATGATACCTCATGACGATAACTTTTTCCATCCCTTTACAAAGAACAGTAGACCGAGTAAAGTGATGTACAGTGTAAAATGGTCCGATTGTTGTTCTCATTCCAAAATTGTATCTGTTAAAGGAGTATATAATGAAATCCAATAAACCTAGAACGCTGCAAAAAAATATAGAATTTTTCACAGCTGCATTATCCCAATGTATGGTATCGGCATGGCAAGAAGATCCTGCTGGTGTGTACTGTGAAGTGGGCCGTGGCATCGTGGAGCGGATCAGCGAAGACAGCGTGCGTATCCTCAACGAGAACGGTACAAAGAGTCATTATGACCGCGATATCACGATGTTCCAGACCGAGAAATAATTGTGCTTGAAGTGCGTGTTCAAAAAGACCGGTTTTCAGTACCGAGAAGATGGGATGAAGCTAGAAATGGAGTAGCGGAGCGTAGGGAAAACGACGTGAGCAACGGACATTTCGGCTGAATTCCAACTTCGATGCTGATGATGCCACTAGGCATCCTTCGTAATCAAAAGCGGACTTCTTGAACAACCTCTTGAATAAGAAAAAAAGACTAGCTTTCTGAAACAGGATGTTGTATACTCTTGCCACAAGGAAAGGAGGTGCGTCAACATTTCTAATGACATGTTGAACGTGTCCCTTACCCGATCCACTAGCTCAAATTAAATGAGTCTGGTGGAGGCGCGGGATACGGATCAAGGTTTTAAAAAGCGCCACGGGTAGAAAAGCCGTCTTCGGACGGCTTTTTGTTTTGTCTTTTTTCGAGGAGAGGTTGAAAAAACAACCAAAATATTGGAAATAGACCCTTTAGTGGAGTAAACCGAAACCGCTATAATGAGGAGGCAACTCAACCCATATTCGAGGAGGAATATTATAATGTTCAAAAATGTAAGGGGTTTCAAAACATCAATTGCTCTGGTTTTTGTTTTGTTATTCACCTCCATCATGCTGCCCGCTGGCCAACATGCCAGCGCAGCACCCAGCTTCGCCAAAGGAGCCGACATCAGTTGGGTTCCGGCCATGGAAGCGCAAGGCTACAAATGGAAAGACAAAAACGGCGTACAGCGTGATATTATTGATATTTTGAAAAAGGATTATCAGATTAACTCTGTTCGTATTCGGGTGTTTGTTAACCCTTCGAATGATTTTGGTAACGGTTACATGAATAAGGATCGTGCTGCCTCTCTAGCACAGCGTGCCAAAAATGCAGGCATGAGTGTGATGCTGACCTTACACTACAGCGATTCCTGGGCTGATCCGGGTAAACAAACCAAGCCTGCCGCCTGGAAAAACTACACGTTCCAGCAGCTAATGGATGCCGTATGGAATCACACACGTGAAGTCATGACGGCTATGCAAAGTAAAGGCGTAACTCCTGACTGGGTACAGGTCGGTAATGAAACAAGCAACGGCATGTTATGGGAAGATGGGAAAGCATCCACAAACATGAAAAACTATGCGTGGCTGGTGAACACAGGTCATAATGCCGTAAAATCGATCAGCACTGGCACCAAAACGATTGTGCACCTCGCCGGTGGAGATGATAACGCCCTCTATGTATGGAACATCGGTGGCCTGATCAATAACGGAGCCAACTTTGACATGATCGCTATGTCTCTCTACCCTTCGGCTTCCGGCTGGAATACGGCGGTTACAAATACGGTGAATAACGCCAAGGATATGATCAACCGCTATGGCAAAGAGATCATTATCTCCGAAATCGGCATGGATAATAATCAGGCTGCGGCTGGAAAAAGTTTTGTAGCTGCGATGAAAAACCAAATCCGCAATCTGCCAAATGGCAAAGGTAAAGGTGTATTCTACTGGGAGCCTCAGGCTACACCAGGATACAACGGCGGCTACGGCAAAGGCGCATGGCAGTCCAATATGATGCCAACGGCAGTAATGGAAGGATTTATTGACTAAGGTGAGACTCTTCACTTAACGAAGAGTCTAATAAATCAGCCGGGTGACCGTTCCGGGGTCGGATCGTTCTTTCGATCGCTGTTGTATCCTCATTTCTTGAACAACTTTTTATAAGTTGAAATTAGGATACAAAGGCGAACGCTTCGCTTCTCCAGAATCGACTCCGTCCCCTCCACTACGTCTACTGCTTACGAGACACTTCTAAAACGTGTTTAGTCACACGGTTGGGTAAGAGGAGAAGGCGCTGCTCCAATTCGGGAGCAGCGCCTTTTCCGGTTTAGGTAGCAGTTTAGGTGGGTTCCCTCTTTTTGTTAACACTTAATGAAGTCTTAACGTAAATAATTCTTTCCGTATACGCCATAAAAAACGGACGCTAATCTAATAACGATTGGCGTCCGTTTTTTATTGTGTTTATAAAGTTAAATTACTTCACTTCGCCAACGACGGAAAAACGCTCGTTGATGTGTTGTGGATTTTCTATCTCATCCACCAAAGCAATGACATAGTCCGCATAGCTGATATAGCTGTTACCTTGACTGTTTACGATCATCACGTCATGACCTGCTTGGTATTTGCCAGTACGTACGCCTTCCGGGTTGAAGAATCCAGCCGGGCTCAGGAACGTCCATTGAATGCCGGAGGATGCTTGCAGATCCTGCAGGTTTTGCCCTTGATTGGTCGCTGTTGCTTTGTATGCATCAGGGAATCCCGGAGAATCTACGACACGCAGAGTCTTCGACTCGTCTGTGAACAGGCTACCTGCTCCGCCCACCACGATTAGGCGAGTATTCGGTGCATCTTTCAGAATGCTGATTAGAGCTTGTCCAACCTCAACATGTAGGTTCTCTTTACCAGCTGGCGCACCAAACGCATTCACAATGACATCAAACGCCTTCACATCTTCAGAGGTCAAGTCGAATACGTCTTTTTCAAGTACGTTTAAGCTTTTATCCTCCAATTTGGATGCGTTGCGAACGATGGCTGTAACCTCGTGGCCTCTGTCCACTGCTTCTTTCAAAATCAAACTTCCCGCTTTGCCTGTTGCGCCAATGATTGCAATTTTCATCATAATCTCTCCTTTGGATTAATGTATATTCCAGTTCCAAACTTCATATTGTAACTATAGTAGTTACAATATGAATTGTCAACTTTCTCTTTTTCAAAAATGATACGTATTCAGATACGGACTCTTTTGCCAGAGTTATTGTGATAGTAAAAGGGCTCTTGACCTTGTTTTTTAAAAGTGCAGCCTGTACAGTTTGTCCACGTGGGTGGTGGCTCTGATCTAAGATAAGACGGTCCAATTGCAAGTTAAAGTCACATCGCTCAGGCGTCCATAGCAGAATTTGCGTCAGGAAATCCAAAGCGTCCATGCTGCGCAAGTGAGTAACAAGCTCGGTCGTCAGATTAAGCACATTCCCTTTAACATTATTCCCAATCGCTATCCCTCCACTCTCTCCATCCATGTATTGATTGGGATCATTCGGGTCCTGCTGGACTTGGCGAAGCCATAATACATTCTCGTCGATGAAAAATATATAGCGTTCGTTCAGTACATATCCTTCGTAATGATAATACTCTTCATCATCAAATGGTGTGAAAGCAACCGAGCCATGTTTGAAGTGGTCATGGCTGTTCATGATTCACATGCTTTCGTAATGATGATAAAAGCATAGATGAATTGGCTCATTTCTAACCATTCGAAGTAACATGAAAACTTCATTTTTCCTTTGTTATGCGAAGTAAATATAATATTGACTACAATCATGACTATTTCTCCCTTCTATTCTGGACATGCTATTCCAGGCCCGGCAGCTTCCATGGATACCCGAAGATTATTTAGGTAGTGATTTGTACATGTTAGTCAATCTGCAAGATCACGAATCATTTCGGGAAATGTCATATGCATTTAGACCATATTTACCCTATGTGCTCTTCTGTTGATAGATATGTAACCCGCTTTATTCCCTCCTTTGCAAATGTTTTATGAGAGAGGTATTTCGTTCGAGCACAACGTGCAATTTTAAATCCATCAAAATATACTTATATACGTTTATTCGTAATTAAGTATATACGCCTTTTAGTATATAATCAACACTTTATTTACGCATATCTGTATATTCGTTATAATGTCATTTAAGGGAAGGTGTACATATGAGAAGGATACGAATTCGCCTTAATGAGGTCATGAGCGAGAGGGGATTAACGCAAACACAACTCGCAGAGTTATCAAATGTTAGACAAGCCGCGATCTCGGAGATGTCTCGGAATATCCGCGAACAGATCAACCTCAAGACGTTAATTAAGATTGCGGACGCGCTTGAAATCGATGACATTTCAGAGCTTATTATAATTGAGAAAGACTAAGAGGGCCGTTCAATATACGGCTCTTTTTAGGTGGTTTTTGTCTTGGGAATACGCGCCTGGGGGGAAATACGCCACTGATTTAAAGTAATTCCGTGATGCAGGGGGATCATTTGTGAGCATCTTCTTAAAGAAGCTTTTTTTGCTTCCCAATCGGATTTCCTTAATGTACTTATTCTCTACACGCTCCTTCACCCCATAACAAAAAGACCCCCACAGCATAATTAGTACAAGACTAATACACCATAGAGGCCGTGATCTATTACCTATCTTAACAATCCTTATCCGGTACGCCTGCATCTTCCTTCGTACGGAAGGATGAACCACAGCCGCATGTTGCTACTGCGTTCGGATTATGAATAGTGAAGCCGCCGGACATACCGGACTCTTCAAAATCAATTTCGAGACCATCCAGGTATTTCAGGTTCTCCTTCTCCACAACAACCTTCATACTCTGAATATCCATATAGAGGTCCTCATCGGACTCTTTATCGTCAAAGCCCATGGCGTACGAAAATCCGGTGCAACCGCCCGGTGCTACGCCAAGACGCAAGAACATACCAGGTGTCTCTTGCTGTGCAAGCATTTCTTTCAATCTGTCAGCAGCCGTTTCGCTGATGTTAATCATGCCAGGTCACTCTCCTTTTCGTTAACTCTTCCTTAAATTATACTCCACCCCGTCAAGGGTCTCAAGTCATGTTTGCCTGTTTCCGTGTTCCGCTTGCACTCCTTTTTCTTCCCAGTGTATTGAACCCCCGGGACACGAGGTTTATAATGAATAGGTGATCGTTCTGAAATGTCGATATTTTGTCATGACTTATTCAGGTGATGGTCATATATGGAGTTGTAATTTTTTTCACATTTCGAGACTGCACGCAGTCCCCAATGCATATAGAGTCTCAGGACTCATTTTAACGAAAAAATTAGTTTTACGTACGCAGCACACGCTGCACCGGGTAATGAAGAGTTAGTTCATATAAGAGGCGGCAGCTGTCCGCATCTTTTCTATGTAGTTCTGTAAGCAAGTCCTACACACCAACTCATTCCGGTAAAGAACAGGAGGATACAACATGTCTACATTGGTAACACCGTTCACAGACAAAAGAATGGCTGAAATCGTGGAGAAAGTGCAGAACGGCGTAAGGCTGAGCGTAGAAGACGGCGTTTATCTGTATGAAACGGATGATCTGCTGACGTTAGGTCAACTGGCCAATGAGGCTAACCTGCGGAAGAATGGCAAGAAAGTGTATTTCATCGAAAACATGAGCCTTTATTTTACGAACGTATGTGAAGCCCACTGCGCTTTCTGTAATTTCCGTAAAGATCAGGGCGAAGATGGCTCTTACACCTTATCCGGTGAGGAAATGATCGAATATGTGGAACAGCATATTCATCCAGGCGTACGTGAATTCCATATCGTAGGCGGACATAACAATCATGTTCCATTTCAATATTATGTCGATTCACTGCGTGCTTTAAACGAGAAATATCCAGATGTCACGCTCAAAGCTTACACAGCAGCCGAGATCGATTTCTTCACCCGCATCAGCGGACTGAGCATCAAAGAAGTACTACAGGAACTGCAAAAAGCAGGTTTGAAATCACTCACTGGTGGTGGAGCAGAGATTCTATCCGATGAATACCGCAAAAAAATGCGTGTAGATAAAGCGAACGTGGATCGTTATCTCGAAGTTCACCGCACCGCTCACAAGCTCGGCATGCGTACACACACAACGATGCTGTACGGATCAATCGAGTCCTATGAGGACCGTGTGAACCATATGGTACAAATTCGCGAACTGCAGGACGAGACTAACGGATTCATGGTCTTTATCCCACTCTCCATGCAGCCAAAAAGCAAGAGTGCAAGCATTATGCGCCGTAACTCGGCTTACGAGGATCTCAAAACCATTGCCATCAGCCGTCTGATGCTGGATAACATCCAACATGTTAAAGCCTACTTCATTAACATTGGTCCACAATTAACTCAGGTTGCACTCAGCTTTGGTGCTTCCGATGTACACGGTACGATTGTGCGCGAGAAGATCAGCCATGCTGCTGGTGCACTTACGCCAGAAGGTTTAACTCGCAAAGAGTTGATCTGGCTGGTCAAAGGTGCAGGCCGCATTCCGGTTGAGCGCGATACATTCTATAATGAGATCCAAGTGTACGAATAAGCACATTGCATCACTCTACCAACGACTTTCATTTTACCCGGGGACGTTTGGAATGGAGTGAGGCATATTGCTAAAATATATCTGTAATTTTGAATTTCATTTTTTCAATATTTAAAATAAAAACATAAGGAGCAGCTATGTAATTACATAGCTGCTTCACAGGTTACAGCCCCGTTCACACGGGACTGATGAGAAAGGAAGCCGAGTCATGAAAAACTTCGTAATTCTGGGAGGCGGCTACGGTGGCCTCACGATCGTTAAGGAACTTCTGGAAGGTAAAATTCCATCCGATACACAGATTGTACTGGTGGACCGTAGCCCTTTTCAGGGATTAAAGACCGAATATTACGCACTCGCAGCAGGGACCGTCTCGGATTATGAGCTGCGTATTCAATTCCCAGTCAGCGACAAAGTCACTTACCGTTATGGAGAAGTAACTTCGATTGACCTGGAGCAGCGCCAGATTGAGTTTGAAGGCCAGGACCCGCTGGAATATGACAAGCTGGTTATTGGACTTGGATGCACAGACCGATTCCATAACACGCCAGGAGCCGAAGAATATAGCTGTACCATTCAAAGCTTCAGCAAAACACGGGAAACCTACCTGCGTCTCAATGAAATCAAAGCCTATGGAAACGTGCATATTGTTGGCGGTGGATTAAGCGGCGTCGAGATTGCTGCTGAGCTTCGTGAGAGCAGACCGGATCTGAACATCAGCATCCTGGATCGAGGCGAGCGTGTATTATCTGCTTTCCCGCAACGATTGTCTGTTTATGTTCATGAATGGTTCAACGAACATCAGGTCGAGACTCGTGGGCATATCGCCATTTCACGCGTTGAACCGAACGCCATTTATAACCGGGATGAAGAAATTCTGACGGATGCCGTCGTCTGGACCGCAGGCATTCAACCCGTAAAAGTCGTGCAGGACCTCGATGTGACTAAAGACCCTCAAGGTCGTGTCGTCTTGAATGAATACTATCAAATTCCGGAACATACTGATGTTTATGTGGTGGGAGACTGTGCCAGCGTGCCTTATGCACCAAGTGGTCAGGCTGCCGAAGTACAGGGTGAACAGATCGCCCATATTCAGCATGCCCTCTGGAAAGGCGAAAAGCCCAATCCGCACCCTCTCAAGCTTCGTGGCACACTTGGTGCACTTGGCAAGAAGGCTGGATTTGGGCTGATGGGCAAAACGTCCATGATGGGACGTGTGCCACGTATTCTAAAAAGCGGCGTGCTCTGGATGTCCAAGCGTCATCTCGGTTAATCGAGATCCAGCTCGCTCCAGGCATCGGCTTCAGCAATTTTGGCCAATATGGCGTTATATAAATCTTCCACTTTGTCGGTGATGACCACTTCGCCATTCACCAGGGCAAAAGGAGTCATATAACATTGACCGCAGTTGGTGAGGCAGCCATATTCAATCACATCATAGTCTGGATTTTCTTCCAGTTGTTCCATGACTTCATCTGTACCAAAATGCATATTATTGGCACAAAATTCAATAATCGGTCTCATGTAGGTTCACCTGCTTTGTTTGACCATTTGAATTTATGGCCAAGTGTAATATAATATAGTAAGGAAAGGAGTTGAAAAAGATGAGCGAAAACGCACAAAGCACCATGTATGATGAAGTACTTGATGTGCTTGATAAACTTCGTCCGTTCCTGCAACGCGATGGCGGTGACGTGGAACTGGTCGACGTGGAGGACGGCATCATTAAGCTGAAACTGGTCGGTGCCTGCGGCAGTTGCCCAAGCTCCACCATTACCTTGAAAGCCGGGATTGAACGCGCCCTTCTCGAAGAAGTTGAGGGTGTACAAGAAGTTGTACAAGTATTCTAATCAATCCTTCACGAAATAAACCTCAAGAGCCTTTCGCTTCGCATGAAGCGGAGGGCTCTTTTTTTTTGCATATATGCAGGAATTATTTTTGCTCCACTCTACCCTGTAGTGTGTCATATCTCATCCCAAACATCTACACTTATGCATCCTCACGCTGTATAGTAGGCCGAATCGGATCAAGTCCTCCCGATACATCCATAATGTTGCCTGTTATAAAATCGGAATGATCCAGACACAGATAAGTAATCACTCGCGCAATATCTTCACCACTTCCAGGACGTCCTCTCGGCGTTTCCTCGTCGGTTATGCCTGCCATCTCATCAATCGTTTTCTCTTTGTTGGCACCGCGAATATCACCTGGACATACCATGTTAACCGTAATACCGTAAGGAGCTTCCTCCACAGCAAGTGTCTTTGTAAATGAAACCAGACCTACCTTGGCAGCAGCATATACCGCACGATGAGGCCATGACCTCGCTTCTCCCGCATGACTGAAGCCAAAATGAATAATCCGTCCCCACTGCTTGCGGCGCATCTCCGGCAACACCAACTGATCCAGCAGCATCGGTCCGAGCAGGTTGCCCTGCACGAGCATCTGAACCTCAGCTTCGGTGTAATCTGCAAATAAACGGCGTTCACGGACAAAAGGACCGGCGTTATTCACCAAGATATCGATGCTCCCCAGCTTGTCTTCCACCTGTGCAGCCAGACTAGTGATCTCTTTCGGCTTGGATATATCAGCCTGAATAGCAATACATCGCACACCCTTGGCTATGATCTGAGCCTCTAACGCCTCAGCTTCTGTTCTGCTGTGTACGTAGTTGAGCGCAATATGACACCCTTGATCTGCCAGAGTGAGGGCCGTCATTTTACCAAGACCTTTGGCACTTCCCGTTATGAGGGCAATCTTTCCCTTCACGTTCATCCCCCTCTTCAAAGACAGTCACTCATCCAGTATAAAAGATTTATCAGCCCCTCACAACTCACGAATCCCACCAAACTGTTTCGTATGCCAAAAAGTGTAAACTGACAACTACATCCTATTCGTTTATCCCTTTGATAAACGGAAACAACAGTGTTCTTTAAAGGGAATATAATACTATATATCCAAAAATACCTAGCCTACTTTTAGATACATATGTTACGTTCGATACGTTCTTACCTACTCAGAAAGGATATTGAAATGAAGAAAAGACACCTACGGTTTCCATTTATAATTCTACTCGTTATACTCGTCAGTTTGTTACCATCCCTATTCGCCGTACAGGTATTGGCAGCAAACGATACAGACAAATCCCCCTATGAGTATGACTGGATTGAAGGACCAGCAACTGTATCCCTGGATGATAAGGCAACCCTGCAAATCACCGAGGATCACACCTATCTGGATAAGGCTAACACCCAGCGTTCTATGCTGAACAGTGATGCGAAACCTAATGGGAATGAGATCGGAAGTCTATACAGCACCGGTCAATTCGGCTCATGGTATGTCGTGTTTGAGTACGTAAGGACAGGTCATATCGATGATAAAGACCAAAATCTTGATGCTGAAGAACTGTTAAGCAGCTACATCCGGGGCATCGAAGAAGAAAACAGAGATGCAGCAGATGTAGATAAAATGTACGTTACGGGGTGGGAAATTGAACCGACGTATGACAGTAATAAGCATCTTTTGATTTATTCTCTTGGTTTCAAGGATGCTTCTCAGCAAGCCATGGTCAATTACAATGTAAAGATCCTGACACGCGAAGGATACATCACTGCTATTCTTGTCACAGAGACGGCCAATTTCCAGCAGAGTCGCCTAGCATTTGAAGAAACGGTTCTTAATAACCTAAGCATCAATACGGGGTACACATACGAGGAGTATAATGCCTCAACTGACAAAACATCCACCGTGGGTCTCAAAAGCCTTCTTCTGGGCGGGATTGGTTACACGGCTGGTCTAAAATTCAGTCTTCTCCTTCTGCTTAAAAAAGGATGGGCCATAATCCTTGTTGTAGTTCCTGGTTTGCTAGGCTGGATCAGATACCAAATGAAAACGTCGAATACCGATGATGAAAAGCTGTCCCCTACTGAAAAGGCCTATCTACAAGATGCGGATGAGCAGCAGTATGCAGAACAGAATGAATTATCCTATTATCGCAAATCTGAACAGCAATCCGACGATGCCAAACCATGACATATGTTAAATTTCCGACTAACCTGTCCATATTAAAAAACATAAAATAAGCCGTATATCTCTGTAACAGAGATATACGGCTTATTTTGTACAAGATTCATATCATCTTAAGGAATTATTCAGTTGCAGGTTCAACTGCACCTTTATAACGTTCCTTGATGAATGTTTTAACCTCTTCGGAATGCAGGGCAGCCGCAAGTTTCTGGATTGCATCTGCATCTTTATTGTCCTCACGGGAAACGAGGATGTTCGCGTATGGATTACCTTGCAGGTCTTCAATCAGCAAAGCATCTTTTTCAGGATTAAGGTTGGCTTCCAGAGCGTAGTTGGCGTTGATAAATACCAGATCCGCTTCATCCAATTGACGAGGCATCATGGCTGCATCCAGCTCAATGATATCCAGATTTTTCGGATTCGCTGTAATGTCCTGAATGGTGGATGTGATATTCGTGTTGTCTTTCAGGGTGATAACGCCTTCCTTCGCAAGCAGCAACAGTGCACGTCCACCGTTGGATGGGTCATTCGGAATTGCTACTTTTGCACCGTCTTTCAATTCATCCAAAGACTTGATCTTTTTGGAGTATCCGCCAAAAGGTTCAACATGCACAGGAGTTACAGTAACGAGGTTAAATCCGCGTTCTTTATTTTCCGTATCCAGGTAAGGCTGATGTTGGAAGAAGTTTGCATCCAGTTTTTTGTCAGCGAGTTGCTGGTTCGGCTGTACATAATCATTAAACGTTACAACTTGCAAGCGAATGCCCTGGGCTTCAAGTTCAGGTTTAATACTCTCCAGAATCTCCGCATGTGGCGTAGGCGAAGCTCCTACTTTCAATTCTACGGTGCGAGGTGCGCCTCCAGCATTGTCCGCCCCGCTGTCGGAATCCTTGTTGTTTCCGCATGCAGCCAGTACTGCAATCAGCATAAGACTAAGTAGAGCAAAAGACCATTTTTTCATGTGTAAAACCCCTTCACTAATCATTTTTTTTGCAAGTTCCATCCTTTTTCAAGATTGAGGATTGAATTGGATGCCACCTGCTGTCTATGTGTTATTTCCTGGTGAACAATGTAACCAAGCGATCTCCAGCCATCTGCAGAATCTGCACCAATATGACCATAAATACAACGGAAATGATCATAATTTCATTCTGATAACGGAAGTATCCATAGTTGATTGCCAGTGTCCCCAGCCCTCCACCGCCAACCATCCCCGCCATCGCCGTATAAGAAACAAGCGTAACGATGGTGATCGTAATACCCGCAAGCAGACCAGGTAAAGCCTCAGGCAGCAACACCCGTCTTACAATCTGTCCGGTAGATGCTCCCATCGCCTGTGCTGCTTCAATGACACCCCGATCGACTTCACGCAGAGTCGTTTCAACTAATCGAGCGAAGTAAGGAGCTGCTGCAATAACGAGAGGCGGTATAACGCCCAGCACCCCTGTAGCCGTACCAACCAGTGAACGAGTGAACGGAATAAGGGCTACAATCAGTATGATAAACGGAATCGAACGCAGAATATTTACAATCAATGACAGAACAGAATACACCACGCGTGACTGCGTTGAGACGGATTTTGCTGTCATGAAAAGTAATACGCCAAGCGGCAAACCAATAATAATGGTGAACAAGCCAGAAGCGCCCAGGATTTGCAATGTCTCTATTGAAGCTGTACCAATCTCTTCCCAACGTACGGTTGAAAAATCCATGTTAACGAAGCACCTCCACATCAAGTCCCTGCGATATCAATTCAGTAACCGTAAGGTTAATCGCATTCGTATCACCCTCAAACCGAACCGTAAGCTGTCCGTAGGGAACTTGCTTGATCGTTGAAATGGTGCCTTGCAGGATGGCGAAATCTACACCCGTCTTACGTACCGTTCTAGACAAAATCGCCTCATACGTTTTATTGCCCAAAAACGATATTTTCACAAGTTTCGAAGAACCATCTGCTTGCAATTGAACATCTGAATTCGCCAGGGCGGTTTCTTCCAATGCAATTCCAGCTTCGTGGTCACGCAGCATGAAGTCACGTGTTATCGCATGCTGTGGCTTCAGGAATACGTCTGTGACAGGCCCCTGTTCCACAATGCCACCCTGATGAATGACAGCCACCTTGTCACAGATATTCTGGATTACGTGCATCTCATGTGTGATCAGAACAATCGTGAGGTTGTACTTTTCGTTAATGTCGAGCAACAATTTCAAGATCGAATTGGTCGTCTGCGGGTCAAGTGCTGAGGTAGCCTCATCACAGAGAAGTACATTCGGATCACTCGCAAGTGCTCTTGCAATTCCTACACGTTGCTTCTGTCCACCTGATAATTGGGCCGGATATTTATTGCTATGGTGCTCCAGACCAACCAGGGAGAGCATTTCCTTAACTTTGCGATCCATCGCTTCCTTGGGTGTATTCACGAGCTTTAACGGAAAAGCCACATTGTCATATACCGTTGCAGAGGATAGCAGATTAAAGTGTTGAAAAATCATACCGATCTTGCGTCTTTGCTGCTGCAATTCGGTCTTGTTGAGTGTGGTCAGATTGACACCATCGACCCATACTTCCCCCGCAGTGGGACGTTCCAGTAGATTAATGCAGCGGATCAACGTACTCTTACCTGCCCCGGAATGCCCGATTACCCCATATATTTCACCCTTACGGATGCTCAGATCCAGGTCGGATAACGCCGTTGTAGATTTTCCACCCTTGCCGTACGTCTTCGTTAAACCTTTTAATTCAATCAAAATGACTACTCCTTCCCAACGCCTACATGTATCTTTACCCGAAAGAAGGGAAAACTCCCCTTCGGCATATAAAAAAGAGCCCCTTTTGCAGAAACAAAAAGGGCTCTTCACGTGAAAGAAAATACCTTCTCATCTGCCAAAATCGTGTCTTGCACCATTTTGTAGGAATTAGCACCTAACATCTATAACGAATGACACAGCTGTCATCTAGTTATAAATCGGTTGCCGGGCTTCATCGGGCCTGTCCCTCCGCCGCTCTCGATAAGAAATATGATGTTGTAGAATTCTATAAGTTCATGTAGTTTATGCTTTATAATGTAAACGAACTTTTAAATATCAGTTATATTCGTGTAAAACTTGATTGAAACTCAGTATATTCCAAGTATTCCGACTTGTCAAAGGGAATTATTGCAATCTTTTACTGTGTTAATTTTTTCTTACCCTGCTTATGCCATATATTATTAATATAGCGGTAAGAAGTTGTTAACGTTTCACAAACCATATCCACACCCTGACGCATTTCCAGTAGATGCTGATCCAGATCCTCCAGTTTCACTTTCCCTTGCATGGTCTGGTGTAGCTGCCATAGATCATCCTGCATTTCGGAGTTCATGTAGTGAATCTCCATATTACGTCGTTTGCGCAGTTTGCTCATCGGTTCACGGTATGAGTCCTTGATTTGAATCAATTGCAGGGCAAGATTACGATGATCCCTGGCATAATCGAACTGTCTTAGCACGGTATAATAAGAAAAATGAGCTTTGGCATGAGATGTATTCAACTCAAATATTTCATTTAACACGGTTCCCAACTTATCCAGAATAGCAAAACAGCGGATGAATCCATCCTTGTAGAAATAGACGTAACGGGCATATTCCGCTTTTTCTGTTATCGTCATATCGTCTGTGGAGCCCGCGACGACTTTTTTGCGAAAATGGGATGCAGCAAAGCAGCTTTGCTCCAGTTCGTCCAGCGAGGATATGAGTCCCTGGGTCCACACATACAGTTTCCGGTAGTCATGAGTGGGATCATGATCCACATGCATCTGCCGCTGAAATAGCTCAAGCGTATCCGCCATTGCATTCATTGCTTCCTTCAGTAGTCCTTCGTTTGTACGCGGCTTTTCCCCCAGCAACGTTCGCAGCATATATAACCTCCTCTTTCCACCCTACAAAGTCATAATCTAATCATTCATCATATTAAACAAATTCGGAATTAGAGTAAACGTGCAATTGCTGCTTACAATAGGTTGCCCTGACATGCCTGACATCAAACAAAGTCC
The DNA here is from genome assembly GCF_051934385.1 of Paenibacillus hebaui. Lineage (NCBI taxonomy): Bacteria > Bacillati > Bacillota > Bacilli > Caryophanales > Paenibacillaceae > Paenibacillus > Paenibacillus hebaui. The sequence continues at coordinate 5,915,705 of NZ_CP196836.1, forward strand.
ACCTGTCCAATGATCTACATCAATGGGGGTGGACTTTTCATTGGGTTATAGCTGGGCTATTGGAGTTCAAATAGGTTAGAAACGATTAACCGGGCGATGCAGCTTGTACACGAGGAAACTCATATACGTTAACACACCGAACAAAATGGCAATATCCAACATATGAGCCAGTGCTACAAACATATATACTTCCGGACGACTCATTGTAAACATCATACAGATACCAATAACCACTTGCAGTAGGATTAGAACAACGGATACCACGCCAAGGGTCTGCATTTCCTTGTTATCCGGATGTTTGCGATAGGCGAAGTGACCCAAAATGGCTATAACAATCACTAACGACGCAGCAGCTGCACGGTGAGCAAAAGCAACAGCTACCCCTCCCGAGAGCTCGGGGATAATCTGCCCGTTACAGAGCGGAAATCCAGAGCATCCTCCAGCAGAATTCGTATGACTCACAAAAGCGCCTGTGTATACCACAAGGTACGTATAGATCGTGGAGAACCAGACCAGATTCCTGAATTTTTTACTGACCCGAGGGTACTTATTCAGACGTTCCAATCCACCATCCCGAGCCTCCTGCCGTATGCCCAGCGCCATCATAAGCGAACTGGCAAAGGCGATCAGTGCAAAGCCGAAATGCAGTGCCATGACCGCGGAGGATTGGGAGAAGACGACGGCAAAAGCCCCCATAATTCCCTGGACAATAACAAATACTAGTGTTAAAAATGAAAACAATTGCAGGTCCCGGCGTGATTTTCCAAACCGCAGAAATGCAACAAAAGAGGCGATGGACAATAGCCCCGCCAGTGCGCTTACGGCGCGATGGGAATATTCAATAAGTGAGGCAACGGTATGTGCTGGCACAAGTTTCCCGTTACATAAAGGCCATTCCGTGCCGCAACCCAGACCCGATTCCGTTTTGGTTACGATGCCTCCGCCAAATGTGGCCAGAAACATGACAAGACAAGTTAATACGGTTAACCATTTAAACAAGGTTAAGTGCTTCAATGTTTTCTCACCTGCTGTTGGTTTAAGATGGCGAAGAACTATATTCTCCGCTTGATTCAGTACTTTGACACTTATTTCACAACTAAATTTATTATAACGGATAAATGTGTCATTGACGCCGCCCTTTGTGACAAAATGTTAACGTCTGACGAAATATTGACCCACAGGTCATTAATACATATGTACCCTATTTAGTTTCTCCCAAAATGACTGAACATACAAACGCCATTCCCCTGCTTCAAGAGAAATGGCGTGTTTGTAGTATACCCTTTTACAACATGAACATGTCATGCTTTTATATATTTCAGCTAAACATTTATTTATGAATCGTTTTATACACTTCAACTGCCCGATCCAGGAACTGCTCAATCTCTTCTCTCGACTTGCGCAGCTTGTTCACATATCGAACGAGTTCCCGTCCATCCGTATACGCTACAAAGCTTGGGATGCCCAGAATGTTCTGCTCTTCGCTAACCGTACCCACTTGATCCACATCTACCTCAATCAGTGTCATCTCACGAGAATACTTTTCTTCAACCTCAGGCATAAACGGATCGATGTACTTACAATCCCCACACCAATCTGCCTTGAATATGGCTACAGTTAAACGCGGAGATTGGATCGCTACATCAAATTCCGGTTTGGATGTAATCTGTTCCATTACAGCATCTTCCTTTCTATACCTTGTCTTATCCTAAGTGAAGCAAATTGCCGAGTGGAAGTCAAATATTCAGCACATACTTAGAATAAACAGCGTAAAAAATATGAAAATAAAACATACAGAACATTAAGAAAGGATGTCATGTTATGACTTCCGTTAAAACGGATTCATCCGATTCCCCCCATCATGGGTCCATATTTCAGATTGTTCGATCCATTCCCGGCGCGGCCCGTGAAGTGTGGCGGGGGAAACAGGCGGCTTGGCAAGCCTCCACACAGCTGCGTCACCCTTTGCGTGACATGGCTTGGGATTCCGATACAGCGGCAACCCTGCAATCTGAAATAGAGCGCTTATTGCCAGGGAGTGAAAACCCGTCTGTCCGAAATGCCCACAGCGCACTGGTATGTGAAGAGGATTGCATTATTCTGGAAGAGATCAAAACATTAACGCTGGAAAACAATCGGAGTAACATTACCCGTACAGCAGCTTATCTGGAATGTTACGAGCAATATCCCGAGCTGCATTGGGCTTTGCTTGCCCATATGGTATCCCGCAACGGCGGTTATCACATGACCGATCTTCAGAGTGATCTTATGCACAATTTGCAAAATCAAACGGATCGCGAGCATATGTATCGGTTGCTGGAGCGCTGCAATGCACTCATTTTCCAGGATGCATATCCCCAGCTTTTACTGTACATGCATAGTCGCCGGCTTGGCCGGAGCTGCTTCCATTTGCTGGACCATTTTCATGTATCGGTGTTTATGACTCCTTTCTGGGAGCGGTTTTGGCTGGAACGAAGCAGTTCTTTGCTAAGTGTGGCATTAATTATTAATGAGCAGAATTATATTGAGAGCCGGGTCGTGCAGCATCCTTATTTTCAAAAAGAAGTGCTGACCAAACCTGCATTCCATCTGCATAATCTGGCGGGCTTGAATCATATCGTGTTTCCTTTGGGACGTGGATCGGGACTCGCAGGGCGAGTGATTGAACATTTTGGCAAGCTGGATGAGCGGATCATGTTTGGCAAAGGTTTATATGCCATGTTGTTTGGCGTGGAGCAGGTGTACACACAAGTGCTGGAGTTCGCACAATCCGTCCCCCATCGTGGATCACGTGCTGAATATTGGCCAAGACTGTTCACAGCTAATGAGGATGAAGCCGGAGAACGTGCATTTTATAGTCAAGAGCTGTTAGATCAGGAATGGCTGCCGGAAGGTCAACGACTGTATAGTCCCGAGCTCCTTTCTGTGTGGGGCGATACGCCCTACGAACCGATTACAAGGCAGGATTGGCTACAAAATCGCGATTGCCTCGGCCATCTGACAGCACCACGCCGCCCCTGGCTGTTCGAGATGAGTCACGAACACCGGTACGGCATGCTGAAAACAGCACTGGCCCATGATGCCAAAGCCATCATCCATTAAAGTTACCAGATTGCGTGAAGGAATATTGCCCCGCTTCGTTTCGTAGAAATATTCGTTTGGACTTCTGTCCGTTAATTGCTGGCATAATAAAATGCATCTACTAGAATTTCATCAGATAAACAGCGGTTTATGCCAATGTCCATTCTAAGAGGTGCATTATACATGTAATCGACTTGATGAGTGTAATTCAAAAAAACAGTTGACTTGAATAACAAAAAGCCCTGTCCGCTTCAGCAGCAGACAGAGCTTGTACCGTGTTTTTACAGAATGATGAGGTTTGATTAAAACCTCACAGGGTTATCCTCTTTGCCCAGCTCCACGCTGAAGACGCATGAGTGGACGAAGTATTTTTTGCAGAATGCGGGGGTAGTTACCCAGCTCGTCCTTGCGTAACACACGCAGCACAACCATCAGGACCAGATACACCACAACAACAAGCGCACCAACAAACAAACAGGTGAGCAAGAAGGATACACGTGCTGGAAGGAATAAACTAAAGATCTGATTCCCCGTCCAGTTTGCTGCAAAACCGACACCTGCTGCAAGCAGCACGGTGATGATAAACCCTTTCCAGCGATCACCCATGATTGAGAAATCAACAATTTTTCTCAGCACTCGCAGATTCAAGTACGTAATAACCAGGAAACACAATGCGGTCGCGATAATGATGCCATAAATGCCAAACATCGGAGCCAGAATCAGACTCGCTACAAGTTTGACCACAATACCTGCTGCCACACTGATCATCGTAATTCGTGGTTTACCCACTCCGAGCAGAATGGAATTGGTGGTCATCATCGTAATCTGGAAAATGGTACCAAAAGTTAGCAATGTAATGATTGGTGTTCCATCCAGATCCGTAAACAACAATCCATTAACCGAATACGCCGCCGCACACAGTGCAATGACAATCGGCATGCCTGTCAGAATCGAAATGCGCAAAGCGAGTGTAACCTGATTCTTCAGATGCACTTCATCCTTGCGCACAAATGCTGCCGAAATGACGGGCACAAGCGATTGACTCAAAGCGATGGCCAGAATTGGCGGGATACCAGCAATACTTTGGGCCTTAGCACCGAGGATCGCAAGCACTCCTGTTGCTTCTTCAAGTCCGATCCGTCCGCTAAGCAGTGGAACCACAAGGGAAGAATCAATAAAGTTAATCGCTGGAACAGCGAGTGAAGACAATACGATTGGAATGGAGAGCTTAAAGATATCACTGTAGATGCCCCACATGGGCAACTGCTCAACACGCTCAGCATTCAATTGTGCAGCACGGTCATTTTTACGAAGCTTCAAGGTGAAGTACAGCATGACGCCAAAGGCACCAACACTTCCTAACACGCCACCAAATGATGCACCCGCAGCAATCGTTTGGTCATCGTAGTTCCATTGCAGCATGACATAAGCCACGATAATGGCTGTACCTACTCGGGCGAACTGTTCCACAATCTGTGAAATACCGCCTGCGGTCATGTTACCGCGTCCCTGGAAATATCCACGCATCATCGCAATGGCCGGGAAGAGCAGCAAGGCTGGGGCCAAGGCGCGAATGGCACTGACCGATTCCGGTACTTTGGAGACATACGTAGCATAATAAGGTGCTGCGAACCACAATAAAGCAGACATGACTACCCCGGCGACAGCCGCAAAGATCAGGGCTGCACGGTAGATCTGTTGTGCTTCACCCGCGCGTCCGAGTGCGTAGCGTTCCGACACCATTTTGCTAAGTGTACTCGGTATGCCCGCCGTTGCTACAGTTAACAGCATTAAATATACCGTATTGGAGATGGTAAACGATGCGTTACCGATATCCCCGAGGATATGCTCCAGCGGCACCCGTTGAACCAATCCGAGAACTCTCGCGATCAGCGCAGCTGCCGCCAGAATGAGCGTACCCTTAATGAATGTTTCTTTCTTAGACAAGCCAATTCCCCTTCTTTCCCCCACACGGACGTGCATTCAGTTGAATCCCAAACGTCTATGTGAATCTTACCACCCAGATAATAAACAGAACAATCATGACGATTTGCAAAATAATTTTCATTACGGTGCTTGTAAACAGCCCCACCACGGAACCAAATCCAACTTTGGACGCCTTGGAAGGTGAAGACCCTCCGATCAGTTCCCCGATAAAAGCACCGATAAACGGCCCCAGTACCAGTCCGAATGCCGGAATGACAAATGGGCCAATGATGACACCAATCGTACTCAGCGTTGTTGATAACTTGGAACCGCCGAACTTCTTCACGCCCCATGCGCTGACGACATAATCAGCCACGAACAGCACCACGACAATCAAAATCTGGATGATCCAGAACCACACACCGAACGGATCAAAGCTGAAGAACCATCCATAGACCAGAAACGCGAAGAAAATCGCTACAGCACCAGGCAGTATCGGATATACCGTTCCAGCCATCCCCACTGCAAACAGCAGCACAATTAAAATCCAGGCAACGGTTGCGAGCAAAGGTTACTCCCCCTTCAAAATATGTTCACGGATCACTTCGACGATGCCGTCTTCATTGTTACTCCCTACGATCAGGTCAGCCGCTTCCTTCACCTGCTCCTGGGCATTGCCCATAGCCACACCCAGACCTACCGCCTCAATCACGGCCAGATCATTCAGGCTGTCTCCGACAGCAACCACTTCGGACATCTCTATGCCTAACAGCTTGCATACTTCAGCTACCCCGCTTGCCTTGGATACACCACCAGGGTTAATCTCGATATTGACGGGTGAGGAATTGGTCATTTGCAGACCGCCCATGTTTTGCAGCTCCATCATGATCTGGTGACGGACTTCATCCACTTCGGTAGTAAAGCCAAATTTCAGCCATTCCCGGCCTTCAATATCATCTGTCCAGCGGTCACGGTTGAACAGCTCTTCCACGGAGTATGCCCAGTACCAGCTGTTATATTTCTCCCCAAGCTCCTGCAATTTGCGAATCATTGCCGGGTCCATCAGATGACGCATGTGCAGATCATGCGGGGCTTTCCAGACTTCACTGCCATTCACCGTAACCATTGGTGTTTCCAACCCAAGCTGTACCGCATAAGGCATGGCGTGGAATACAGCTCTTCCTGTGGAAAGGCACACATGTACACCCCGACGAATAGCGATCCGAATCCATTTGGCGGTCTCTTGTGTGATCTCATGATTATCATTAAGCAACGTTCCATCCATATCGAGTGCAAGCAATTTGTATTTAAGTTCACTCATGCTGTATTTCCTCCTCAGTTGTCTCTCTCCAAGCTGAACTCATGGATATACATATAGGCTCTACGTGGACAGAAAACCTTTCGAGTTGTTAGGTCCTCTCTGCCGTTCCCCATTGTATCTCCAGTTCAACTTAAATGTTCTTTTTATATACTTCAACATTCTCTCACAACAAGATCGCCCGGCATCCGCATATGCGGAAGCTCCGGACGTCACAGCTAACGATATTTTACCACAGATCGTCAACCTGCAACAAAGAACTCGCTCGCGGTTGAAACTTTCACACCATTTACAGTTGTTGTCTATTCCTAGTCATATACGCCCCCATACGACACAATCGGTGCCCGAACCCAGAACAAAATCACCCTAGCGGGTGAATAAAATTATCCGCATTTTTTTGTATGTATAATTTCCTAAACAAAAAAACGGTCACCCCTACAGGATGAACCGCTTTAGCTTAACCATTGTCACTCTGCCTATTTCCCAGCCTAGTCCGCAGCCAAGATTAATGCAATCATTCCCTGTCTTCTCCTCTGTCTGCCTTGGAAGCTGCAAACAAGGATTGGGACATCAAATCCATTGTTTGTTTGTATACGGTATGAGCTGCCTTAACATCACCAAGGAACCCGCCCATATACAGGTGGATTACACCATGCAGCGATGCCCATATGGTGCTGACAAGAGTCCCTGTCTCTTCCTGGTTCGAAATCTGTCCTTGCTGCTGGGCGGTGCTAATTAGAATCAGCAAACGGTGTATGGCGGTCATCGTTCCCTGCATACTCTCTGCATCTGGCTTGAACTCAGCAAAAGCCCCTCCGAACATCAGCTTGTAGTAGCTGCTATAATCCTGCGCGAACTGCCAGAAGGCTTCACCCAAATCCAGCAAATGCTGCAAGAGGTCAGAGGAGGGCGGCACTTCTTCAAAACTTCGAGCCAGCAATTTGCAGCCCTCCAGATACAGCTGCTGGGCCAGACCTTCTTTATTGACAAACAAACTGTAAATGATCTTGGTGGAGCAGCCCATCCTTTGCGATACTCTGCGTACAGTGACGGCCTCTGGCCCTTCTTCCTGTAAAATGGCTGCAGCCGCATCAACCACAAGCTTACGGAGATTTTCCGTATTTTGCAGACGGGCTTCCTGATATGTTTTTAATGCCCGCTCCGTGGATGGTGAGGGCTTGTCTTCGTTACTAATAAGGATCACCTTCATTCGGTTATCATGTTACTGACCAGCAACGGAGTTGCCGGCTTCTAACAGGCATTCTAACCATTTGCAAAAAGGTTGTCAATGAAACCATCACGCTGAAAAAAAGGTTTGACACACGTGTATCCTTTTAGTTACTATGATTCTAATAGGAAACAGTGTTACCTAAAATGATTTCATGCCCACATTTGAAGTTTTTTTCGGAAGTTCGGTAACACGGTTTCCGATTAAAAACATTGTGTTTGATGAAAAAAAATCTGCAACCACGTAGACAAAGTTTGCGCCTGGTTGGGGGCAGGCTTCGCCCCCGCAAACAATATTAGGAGGATTAATAATGTCAACAGAACAAAAACAACGCAAACGTTCCACTGGGCAACAAATTCGTAGATGGAGCCTGGCCCTGCTCGGGGTAATTGTGCTGGGAATCGCTGTATTTCTGCTGATGCCAGCCCCGGTAGAACCTGCTGCATGGTCTGCACCTGCCGCTCCTTCTTTTGAGAAGGATGGTCCCTGGAAAGAGAACAACAAACTTAGCTCCGCAGAACTGGTTACAGACAGCGCGAAGTTCCCGGAATTTATTACTTTTGATAAAGAAGGGCGGCTGTATACGGGTGACTCCGACGGCAAGATTTACAGAGTGGCCTTTGACGCGGAGGGCAAAGCGCAGCCAGCCGAAATGTTCGCCGATACCCACGGGACACCTAACGGACTGAAATTTGATGCTGCAGGGAATTTGATTGTGGCGGATATTCAGAAAGGGCTGCTGTCAATTGACCCGAACGGAAATGTCGAAGTACTAACCACTGAAGTAGATGGGGGGCCGATCTACCTGGCAAACGAGCTGGACATTGCGCAAGACGGATCGATTTATTTCTCCGATACCTCTAACTATGGCAAGGTCATGTTTAAAGAAATTGCCGAGAATAAACCGCATGGACGATTGTTGAAATATGATCCGGTGACCAAGCAGACGACCGTTCTGCTTAAGGATTTATATTTTGCCAATGGGGTCGTATTGTCTGCCGAAGAAGATTTCGTGCTTGTAGCCGAATCGTATCATTATCAGTTGACCCGTTACTGGCTGAAGGGGCCCAAACAAGGTACCTCTGATATTTTTGCAGAGAATCTGGCTGGGTTTCCGGACAATATCACCCTTGACGCGCAGGGACACTTCTGGGTAGGGATATTCACAACCCGTCTGTCTTTTGCCGATTACATGCATAGTCATCCTTGGTTAGCAGCGACGATGTCCAAAGTTCCACAGTCCTTGTTAAATGGAGCCAGCGCTCCGGTGAAACATGGACTTGTCGCAGAATATGGACCAGAAGGAGACCTTGTGAATAGCTGGCATGATCCTGAAGGAACATTGTATGGCATCACCACGGCCGTAAGCCAGGGGAAATATTTATATCTCGGAACCGCACCGGGAGGAAGCCAAGGGGTTCATCGAGTGCTTTTGAAACCCTAAGGATTGTTATATTCATCTACCTCATTGCCACCTTTAGGGATCCCAATAGGAGCTCACTCCAACAGGAGGAGCTCCTATTGGGTGTTTCTTCGTTTACAGTCCAATCAAAGAAACCGCCTGCAAGGCAGGCGGCTGACAACCTCTATGAATTAACGTGCCGCAAATTTGCGACGAGCATAGCGGAATACAATGCCATGCTTTGGAGACAGCAGCAGTGCTAGAACAAACAGGATTCCAGCTACTGCCACCATGCAACCTGCAATCGAAGCATCCAGTGCATAAGCCATGATGTAGCCGCCAACCGAGGAAGCCGCTCCGACCAGGACGCTGTACAGAATCATTTTGCCCAATCGATCCGTGAGCAGGTAGGCTGTCGCCGCAGGTACAATCAGCATGCCTACAACGAGAATGGAGCCTACACTTTCAAATGAAGCCACAGACGTCATGGAAACCAACCCCATGAGCAGGTAATGGAACAACACTACCGGAATACCACAGGCCGCAGCCAGCGCCGGATCGAAGGCACACAGCTTGAACTGCTTGTAGAACAGTCCGATGACAACGAGGATGACCAGCAAGGTGATGCCGAGCATCCAGACCGCCCTCGGTCCCACATCTGTACCCCCAAGGGTCAGTGTATCCCACTGCACATAGGCAATCTCACCAAACAGGACACAATCCAGATCCAGATCAATGTGCTGGGCGTTCAGACTGATCAGAATGACCCCTACCGCGAAGAGCGCCGTGAACACAATCCCGATCGATGCATCGGACGACAGTCCCCCTGCCTGCAGGCTCTGAATAAAGAACACCGTCAGTAATCCAAATACCGTGGCGCCGAGCAGCATCCATAACGAATCCCTGGAACCGCTCCACAGGAAAGCAATCGCAATACCGGGGAGAACAGCATGACTGATCGCATCTCCGACCAGAGCCATCCGCCGCAAAATCAGGAAACAGCCTAGGATAGCACAGGCGGAGGATACCAGCACTGCCGTCAGAATAATCCAAAACGTGGCCATTACATCTCCCCCCGTTCCTGTTGTCTTCGCTGTGCGGAGAGTGTCTGGAGCGTGGCACGCTCTTCTCGCAAATAGGCGGACTTCGCCTGAATACTTCGCAAACGGCGTGCCAGTAATCCACGACGTGGAGCCAGCAAGGCTGAACCGGCAAACAATACTGTAGCTGCAAGAACCGTTACAGGCCCCGTTGGCAGATTAGGTACAAATGTGCTAAAGATCGTACCTGTTGCACCGCTCAGAGCACCAAAAATACCTGCTAAGAATACCATGAGGGCAAGAGAGTCGGTCCAGCAACGGGCTGCTGCTGCCGGAGTCACCAGCAAAGCGGCGACAAGCACCACACCAACTGCCTGTATCCCTGCAACAACCGCGATAACGGTCAAGAGCAGAATCAGCTGTTCCAGCATAGCAACTGGTAATCCCATGCCCCTTGCAAATCCCGGATCAAAGCTCACCAGCTTGAATTCCTTGAACCACGCAAGACAAGCGATGAGTAACACCAAACAGACACCACCCATGACATATACATCCGTCATGACCATGGATGCCGCCTGTCCAAACAAATATTTATCCAGACCACTCTGGCTTCCGCTCGCTCCATGCTGGATACGCGTCAGCATGACTACGCCAACCCCGAAAAATACGGTCAGTACGATCCCCATTGCCGCATCCTGCTTAATACGAGAGTAGCGTGTTATCCACGATATTCCGAAGGTGGCCACAATACCGGCGACAAGCGCACCGAACAGAAATAAACCTACCGACTTGGTTTCCGTCAACATAAACGCGATACAGATCCCTGGCAGAGCTGCATGAGCGAGTGTATCCCCCATGAGGCTCTGACGACGAAGAAAGGTGAAGGAGCCGATAATTCCACTGCTGAATCCAAGCAACAGGCAACCAAGCAATATCCAACGTGTATTGGGATCGGACAGGATAGATACAATCCAGTTCCACATGTACTACACCTGTCCTTTCTCCGTCCGGCTTCCGATCATCGCAATCCGGCCTCCGTACGTCTCTTGCAATGTATCCGGTACAAACACTTCACTCGTGGGTCCGCCTGCGACCAGCCGTCCATTGAGCAGCAACACATGGTCGAAATATTCCTCCACCGTCGCCAGATCATGATGAACAACCAGTACGGTCTTCCCTTGTTTCTTCAGCTGTTCCAGAAGTAAAATGATGGCTTTCTCCGTTGTAGCATCTACGCCGGCAAACGGCTCATCCATGAAATAAAGATCCGCTTCCTGCACCAATGCTCGTGCCAGAAAGACTCGCTGCTGCTGCCCTCCAGACAACTGGCTGATCTGACGATGCATATAATCGCCCATGCCCACTTGCTCCAGGCAGTGCGCTGCCAGATCGCGCTCCTTCTTGCCTGGACGGCGAAACCAGCCCAGATGACCATAACGCCCCATCATGACTACATCGAGTGCATGGGTAGGAAAATCCCAATCCACAGATTCCCGTTGCGGCACGTATCCAATTCGGCGACGTTGTTCACGATAAGATTGACCAAAAATCCGTACCTCGCCATGCATTTTTGGCACAAGTCCCAGAACAGCTTTAATCAGGGTTGATTTTCCTGCACCATTTGGGCCTAGTATGCCGATGAGCTGCCCCTCCGGGATATCAAAAGATACACTGCTTAGCACCGGATTTTTGTGGTAAGCAACCGCCAGATCCCTCACACTAAGAGGAGCCGATGTAGGCTGCGTTCCTTGCAAATGGCTATTGTTCATGTTCTTAGGAATTTGTTCCGATAAGATGGATTCATTCATGATTCTGCAACTCCTCTCTTCATGTGGTTAATCACTTTAAGGCTTCTACAATCGTCTCTGTATTGTGACGAATCATGCCGATGTAAGTGCCTTCTACGGTTCCCTCAGCCCCCATGGCATCGGAGAACAATTCTCCGCCAATGCTAACAGCATGTCCTTTTTCAGATGCACCGGCAATAATCGCTTCCATCGCTTTCGCAGGTACACTCGATTCAACAAACACAGCTTTGATCTGATTATCCACGAGATAATCACGCAGTTCACTAACATCTTTTGCACCGTACTCCGCTGCTGTACTGATCCCTTGAAGTCCCATTACTTTCATACCATAAGCTTGACCAAAGTATCCAAAGGCATCATGTGCCGTGACCAGCACACGGCTTGCTTCCGGAATTTCCTGAATCTTCTCGCGCACCTCGGCATCCAGAGCTTCGAGCTTCGCTAAATACGTCTCTGCCTGAGCCTTGTATTCTTCAGCATGGTCCGGGTCTGCCTCCACCAGTGTATCGCGTACAGATTCTGCCGCATGCATCCAGTGGCTGACGTCAAACCATACGTGTGGGTCATATTCCGTACCGCCTGTATCTTTACCTGAGTGTAATTCCTCAACTGGAATGGTCTCTGTAACGGCTGTAACCAGCTTGCTTGAGGACATTTTCTCCAAAATGTCTGTCATTTTTCCTTCCAGATGCAGTCCATTATAGAAAATGACTTCCGCTTGCTCCAGCTTGCGAATATCACCTTGGGATGCCTTGTACAGGTGGGGGTCAACTCCCGGGCCCATCAGCCCGGTAACATCAACATATGCCCCCCCTACCTCACGTGCTACATCCGCAATCATACCCGTTGTCGCCGTTACCTGTATTTTCCCTTCGCTGCCTGTCTCTGCATTGCTTGAACACGCCGTAAGCACCACAACCAGAACCAGAGCCGCAAGCGTAATAGATCCTCGTTGAATACTCCTCATTTTCACCATTAACAATCCAAACATCCCCTTTTCATCACTTAAAATAATTGTCCACATCTAATTTTGTTGCATAAGGTATTAAGTTTTAATTAAGACTAATAATGTTTCCCTTGTGCAAATTTTATCCGAAGCCCAAAAAAAAGGCAAGGGATAATTTCCCTTGCCTGTCCTAAAGCTCATTTTATTCACGTCATTAACCTATTGGACACAGTCTTAAAGGTGCTAACTCACCCCATGTTTCTCTCGCTTTACTCTTTATCTTTTCCTTTGTCTTTCGTTGCTTTCGGCGTTCCATCCAGACCATATACTTCATCGTATGCATCGAAGATTTTCCGTGCAATCGGAGAGGCACTGACAGATCCAAAACCACCTTCTGGAACAACAACAGCGACAGCGAGTTTCGGATTATCCCGTGGCGCATATGCGATAAATACACCGTTTTCTTTTTTGTTCGGCCCTGTTCCCTGCTCCGAGGTTCCTGTCTTCCGGGCATAATCGTAGGGGAAACCATCGAATGAGCTGACTTTGGTAACCATCCCTTTATGCACTTCGTTCCAGTGTGCGTCGGCAAAATCTATCTCATTCAGCACTTTCGGTTTGAATTTTTTGACGACATTGCCATCCGCGTCACGAATTTCCTTCACCAGATGTGGTTCCATCCGTTTGCCTTTATTGGCAAGCATGGTCGTGTATTGTGCGAGTTGCATCGTGGTGTACTTGGCTTGCTGTCCAAAGGAGGCAAATGCCAAACGTGTTAGAGCTGATTCCTGTTCCTCATTAGTATATTCTAACGTGCCCAGGTATTCTTTGCGTAAATCAATACCAGTAGGCACCCCCAAACCGAACTCCTTCATGTATCTGTCCCAGACATTGATGCCTTCCTCTGGACCGTATTTGCTTAACAAACGTTTGCCCACCATATCGATCATGAAGGCATTGGAGGATTTCTCGATCGCCCTTCTTGCGGTAATAGAACCATTATAAGCAGAATGCGAGTTCTTTACTTGTCGCCCGTCTTTGCCCAAAACCGCATATCCTTGATCATGATAGGTCTGCCCTGCTGTAAATAATCCCTCTTTCAATCCAATAAGCACACTTAGCGGTTTGATAACCGATCCAAGAAGTACAACGGATTCTGCCCGTCTAGGCTTATCATCATTCGGTGGGAACGACTCGGTGGTTCCGTTCCGGAACACATATTTAATTTTGTCATAATCCCAATCATTCGGATCATAATCCGGCATGCTCGCCATGGCCACCACGTTTCCCGTGTCGACTTCCATGGCTACTGCGTATCCGGTAATTGCCTTGGGTAGTCTGCGCAATTCATCCGTTATCGCCTCTTGTGCTGCCATCTGAATTTCCTTGTTAATTGTGGAAACCAGACTGTAACCTTTCTCTGGCGGAGTCTGTTTCATCGTGCCCTCTGGCAAATTACGTGAATTAATATCAATGGACTGGTAACCACTACGTCCACGAAGCTCTTCCTGATATTGAAATTCCAGGCCATCAACTCCAACTTTTTCTTGTTGGGTATAACGAAGTCCTGGGTCGCGTTGCGTTGCTTCCGACTTGCTGATTTGTCTATACTTATCCAGGTTGTTTTGTTGACCTTTGAACTCTCTTGTATATCCAATCACCTGAACGGCAACCCCGTCCGGATCATATTTCCGTATGTTTTCTTCGAGTACCATGGCGCCTGGATACTCCGCCTTCTTCTCCATAAAATAAGCAATTTCTTTCGTGTTTAGATCCGATTTCACTAGACGAGGGGTATACCCATGTGTCTTCTGAGATTTGAGATCCAGTCGTTTGATGATTTCTTCTGCATCCGGCTGCTCCTTGTCCCCTGGATTAAACTGCTTAAACACAGCGGCCAGATCATGAGCCAGTTCCTCTGCTTCCTGCCTGCGTTCATCATTCCGATAATCCTCATATAACAGCACATAGAGGGACTGTACAGGTTCCGAGTAAGCAAGCGCAATTTCTCCCGTAGCATCATAGATGGGACCACGAACAGGTGCGAGTGGAATATCTTTGGTATTACGACTCGTTTCCATATACGTCAGTTCAGGACCCTCCACAAATTGCACAAAGGCTAATCTGAAAATAAGGATACTGAATATGACAAATGCCGCGAAAAAAAACAGATTCAGCCTTGCAGTTGAAGGTTTGTTAACGGGTGTATCTTCTTCAGACATTTTCTTTTTCCTTGATCGGTTAAACATGCATTAAGCCTCTCCCGTTCCCTGTTTAAAATAGATTCATCTATCCGTGATGTTGCATCACTCAAGTCCAGAAATGATTCCTGCCCTATACAAGTTTACCAAAGGCCAGCTGTAACGTCCTTCAATTTTTGGTTACATTTTCGTAATCAGAACTGTCATCTCATGAATTATCCTGGACAATTGTAAATACTGACATATGAGATATCCCGGAAACTTTGGCAAACAATTGCCACTCCCTTATATTAACGTGACACAAATCATTTGGTTACATAAAAAAAGAGGACCCCACCAAGGGTCCCCTCTCTGAATCAGCACCTCACATCACTGTGTACCTGATTCTAAATCTTTATTTTTATCTTTTTTCGGTACCCCGTCGAGGCCAAACTCCTCGTCATAGGCATCAAAGATTGCACGTGCAACTGGTGCTGCACTACTCGAACCAAAGCCCCCTTCAGGGATGACCACGGCTACAGCAAGCTTCGGATTATTACGTGGTGCATAGGCTATAAATACCCCGTTATCCACCAATTTACCTCCAACGAGTTGCGTCGATGTCCCTGTTTTTCTAGCAAAATCGTAAGGGAAACCGCTAAATGCTGAAACCTCGGTTGCCATACCTCGTTGAACTTCATTCCAGTAGGCATCGTTGAATTCTACTGTACTGAGCACCTTCGGTTTTACTTTCTTGACCACATTGCCTTCCGAATCACGGAACTCGTTAACCAACTGCGGCTCCATCCGTTTGCCTTTATTAGCCAGCATCGTGGTGTACTGAGCTAACTGCATAGTTGTATATTTCCCCTGTTGTCCAAAAGAGGCGTATACAAGCTTAGTGAGAGAACTCTCTTCGCTTCTGATGTATTCCAAATAACCAGGATATTCATTAGGCAGGTCAACACCAGTCGAAACACCTAACCCGAACTGCTTCATGTATTCATCCCATTTATCGATGCCCTTTGCGCCATACTTCGAGTATAGTTTCTTCCCGATCTCGTCAATCATGAATACGTTGGAAGAATGACGAATAGCATCACGAGGATACATTGCACCATACACATGCCCCGATGAGTTCTGTACTCTGCGGTTATCTCCACCAAACGTAGTGGAACCTCTATCTACGTACACCGAGCCAGTGGTAAAGAAACCTTCCTTCAAACCGATCAATACACTGAGTGGCTTAATCGTTGAGCCGAGCAATACGACGGATTCAGCCCTTTGTTTGGATTCACTAGGAAGGAATCCCCGAATCGTACCATTCTGATAGATATATTTTATTTTATCGTAATCTTCTGTGCTGATACCGCCAGTTCTCCATACATTGGTATCATAATCCGGCATACTGGCCGCGGAAACAATTTTTCCTGTATCCACTTCCATAGCAACCGCAAAGCCTGTTTTGGCGTTCAGGTGCAATTTACCTGACACCGGGTTCCGATGAAGCCAGCTCAGTTGATCCACAATGGCCTGTTCCGTCTTCATCTGAACGTTCTTGTTGATACTGGAAATGAGGTCATATCCTTTTTGCGGCGGAGTAGTACCTGCTACACCCTCAGGCAAGTTACGCAAGTCAACGTCAACGGACGTATATCCACTTTTGCCACGCAGAACATCCTGATACTGCAATTCCAGTCCATCAAAACCAACGAATTCATTCTCCGTGTACACAAGGCCCGGATCGGTTTGCTTTTTATTGGTCTTATCAATCTCTTCGTACTTGTTCACCGCTTTGGAGCTTTTGAATTTTTTCATATAACCAATGGTCTGCACAGCGACCGTATCTGGATCGTAAAATCGAACACTTTCCTCTACAATCTGAATTCCTTTGAACTCGTCCTTATGCTGCAGGAAGTAAGCTACCTCTCCCTCTGACAGGTCACTCTTGATCAGACGGGGCATGAAGCCATTCGATTTGCGGGAATTCAAGTCCATCTCTTCAATAATTTGCTCCACCGTAAGCGGCTCTGAATCCTTCAGCTTGTACTGTTCAAACACATCATGCAACCGGGTTGCCATGTCCTGCACTTCCCCTATGTTCGGACTCGGTTTCCCGTCCACATCCCCATAGTTCTTATACAGCGTCAGGTACAGAGACTGAATGGGCTTGGAGTAAGCCAGCTTCACCTTACCTGTAGAGTCATAGATTGTTCCTCTCACTGGAGGGAGCGGTACATCCTTGGTAATGTTACTCGCTTCTTCCTGACTGAGTTCAGGGCCTTCCACAAATTGCAAAAACGCCAAACGTACAATAATAACGCTAAAAATAATAAAGGAAGCGAAGAAAAATACGTTCATCCGATAACTAAAACGTCGTTTGTCCGTAAGTTCATCCTTCTCATCTGAATGATTTTTCATCCGTCCTACCTCTTTCATGACTTGATGCATACCGCTCAGACTGTACAGTCCCGGCATGATAACCTGGCAACGTCGTCATATTCCAGACCCCTGTCCGGCGTAATGTTAAGTTGACTGATCTTTCAGATGGGTGTCGGCGAAGTTCGCAGGATTAAACCAATCACCACTGATCGCCCAAGTGGGGTCAAGCGGAATCCAGCTTTTCGAATCACTTAAATAGATTTCATTCCAGGCATGCGGGCCATATCCTCCCTGCCCGTTATACCCCAGACCTGTGACCACCTTGACTTTCAAACCTTGTGAACGGGCCATAACCGCATATAAGCGAGCATAATCAATACAAACACCTTGACGTGTATCAATTGTGTTCTGCGGCGTCTGTTCATGCCATATGCCCTTTTGCTCATAGTCATCCACTTTGCCGTAATCATACTGTATCCGTGAACCTACCCAGTCATACAGCGCCCGCGCCTTGGCTTCATCCGTCGTTTGACCTTTCACAATCTCACCTGCTGCAGATTCAATATCCGCAGGGATATTGTGGTCAATGACTTCATATTTGCGTTGCAGGATTCCGCCCAGTTCCTTCTGGACCGCCTGCGTAAATACAGGAAGCTTGTCCTTAATAAACGTGCCGGATAATGGCTCTATGACGGATTTGGCCCCCTGCATATAGATCGGCGAAGCCTCTACATATCGACTAAACATGCTGCCAGGATAGAGACTGACAATCATGAATAACACCGCAATGACAATCATCCCGCGGACTGAGCCTATAATCGTGCCGATCAGTGCTCCCGTCAAGCGACTAAACATTCCTTTCGAAGCACCTTCTTCCGTTGATCCATACCTTCTCCTAAACATAAGTGAAGAGAGCAATCCAAGAATCAACCGGATGAAGCCATAACTAAGTACAAACAACACGGCAAACCGCATCAGCGGAAAATCAGCAATGGCTGTAATCAATGTATAATAGATCTGTTCCCATCGGTTCAGTTCGCGATTGGGTATGTTTGCGGCATGCACAGACAACCACTGCTGAACATATGGCGCAAGCCACAACGTTAAACCAATGGACAGCAGAATACCGATGACCGCCATAATGCCATCCATCAGGAAACCAAAGAGTCTTCCCGCTGAACGCGAAGCGCCCCTGGACCATCCCTGCAGCAATGAAGCGGCCACAATCAGCAGCAGCATAATGGTTATGCCATTGAATTCCTTCAGACTGTCCAGCCAACTCTGCAGCATGTATCCATTCCCCCTTTACTACGAAGCCGGTGCTGTCCCGTTCTCTCGTGCCTGTTTGACAAAAGAACGTATCGTTTCATTGTCGATCTTCCATTCACCTAGCGATATGCCCCGGAAGGTCACGTCGACTTTATCCGAACTCGTTCTGCCCTTGATCTCCACATTGGGGCTTGTAATGGTAAATGACCCATCCTGTCCCTTGGCGTATGTTGCTTTGGAAGCTTCCTTGAGCATCATGCTGGTCGCTTCCTTCTTCAATGTGTCCATCGTACTTGACTGTACGTCAGTAACCGTTTGTTTGATCTGTTCGATGGAGATGCCGCTGTATATCAGTAGAGCCGCAATAATGATGATGGCAATCGCCCATTTCAACACGGTTTTGACCACATTCAGAACAAAAAACAAAATGATCAGTGCAACCACGATCACCAGCCAGTTCTGCATCAAAAACTCTTTGATTACTTCTATGTTCATGACTACACCTTCCGTATTAGAGTTAGTAATAACACTTCCCGAATATTATACATGATTTCCGAAGCTGCTGTCAGCTAAGCCCTCCCCTGTAAAAATAAACGGTCTAAGTTCGTCCTGCCGGGCGTACAAGTAGTACCATGAGGTTCTGCCGGGCGAACGGGAACACGTTCAAGACCTGTAGATTGAACATGCATCGCTTAACAAGGAGGGGCTTATGTGAAAACGGCCATCTGGCTATACCTGTTTTTGTTCATTGCCGTATTTGATTTGCACGCCCAGTATCCCATTCTGACTCCTTTTGCCATTTCACTCGGAGCCGCTCCGACCTTCATCGGCTGGATGATGGGCATCTACTCCTTAACGCATCTCCCCGGCAATCTGATTGCCGGATCGCAAATCGACAAACACGGTAGTCGCCGCTACATTGTGTTCAGCCTGCTTGGGGCAGGATTCATCCTGCTCTTGCAGGCGCATATTAATACACCGTGGCAACTGCTGGCCCTCCGCTCGATCAGCGGGTTTGTACTAGCCTTCCTGTCTCCGGCATGTCTCGCCCTACTGGCCCAGCTATCCAGCGATCCGGTGAAGCAGGGGAAGTATATGTCGGGTCACGGTGTAGTGCATACCCTGGCCTCTGTTGTGTCTCCAGCAGCTGGTGCGATCATTGTGGGTTCCCTGGGATTCTCCGCTACCTTCTCAAGTCTGGGTTATCTGCTCATTCTGTCAGGCGTTATCGCATGGTTATCCATGCCCAAAGGCCTGACAGAAGTACAACACGAAAAAGCGACAGTTCCCGCCAAGCCCAGCTATTCAGCCGGAGATAAAAGCATATTTCTGCCTGTATCCTGGCGATATTTTGCCCTGCCACTGGTCATTGCCTGTGCTCAAGGGATTCTCTTCTTTGAACTGCCCCTGCGGGGAGGCGGACATTCGTCCATGATGTCTACCGGACTCCTGTTCTCCATCATCAGTATCGGGGCTCTGTTCACCCTAAGCATGCTGTTTCTTAATCGCTATTCCCCCAAACTGCGTTTGGTTGCGGGAGTGCTGCTGATGTCCTTCTGTTTTTTTGCTATGGCAGCTTTTCCACAGCTCCCTTTATCAGGTGTGTTATTCGTGCTCGGGATGTCCAAAGGCATTATCTTCCCTGCTATGGCAACCCTCTTTATCCGATTAAGCGGTGGAAGCAGGCTGGGACGTATCTTTTCATTGCAGTCCATTGCTACATCCATTGGTTCTTTCGTTGGACCTATCACTGCGGGACAATTGCGCGTGGGCCTCTCCCCCTATTTTATTGCATTTGTTTTATTGATGGTGGGTATACTGCTACTTCCATACTATACATCCAGACGCGAGGCTTCTCTGTCCGATCCCAAAAGTATACTGGGTTAACTGTTCACGCTCTGTTTCCTTACCCTTGTGACAGCAGATAGGCCTGTATTTTCACTGGCTTTGCATCATTCACCCATTTACAGCTACACTATATAAAATGGACTGATGTTTTACACACGAACGGAGCAGCCTTTGGATCATAATCTTTTTCTTAAATATCATCATTAGGAATGGACGATCATTGGAAGTAGTGAAGGGGACGGAATCGATTTTGAAGAAGCGGTAGCGATCGAAAGAACGATCCGTAACCGTAACGGCCACTCCTGATCAGAAATTCATTTCATGATGTATGTGAAAAAGAATTTAGAAGTCAAAGGTGCTTCTGTCCGCATAGTGAACAGTGTAAAGAAAAGGAGTCCATTTTATATAATCCAGTCGATTTTCGCTCCAACATTTCCCGGGGAATGTCGACACAAGCTCTCGATCAAGAGGTGAATATGATGCCTATTCATGTCATTGTGGAAGGTAAAAATGACCGCAGTAAACTGAAACGTCTCGTAGGCCCCGAAATCAACATTTTGTGCACGTTCGGAACACTGAATTCACTCAAACTGGAAGCACTGCGCAAACAGGTTGGTTATGATGAAGTTTATTTGTTTATGGATAATGACAGTTCCGGCAAAAAAATCAGAGGTGTGCTTCGGGACGCCTTCCCGGATGCAGTGCAGATGTATACACGGCGCGGTTATGCGGGTGTGGAGGGAACTCCCGACGAATACATCATCGCCCAGCTAGAAAAAGCAGGATTAGAATCGTATATTCAGTATCCTGAATTCCCTACGTTTTAGGAATACACTAAAAAAGGCTACTTTCCAGGTTATGCAACCAACCAGAAAGTAGCCTTTTATTTTGCGTGATGATGATGGAAAAACATCTATTCTTTAATCAGGTTACGGATGTCCTCGGCAATGACAGTAGGATCGGCAGCATCGGTATTAGACGCACTATATACTTTGCGCAGCTGGTTGTTCTGATCTACCAGACCGATCAAGTTCATATGAGCAAAATCGTCTTTGCTCTCCCCTTCGATTAGGATCTGGAATGACTCCCTGGCGAGCTGCTTCGTTTTATCCATATCCCCCCGCAGGAAATACCAACCGGAATAATCGGCGTGGAATCGATCTGCGAACTCCTTAATTTTCTCCTTTGTATCTACTTTCGGATCAAACGAAATGGACACAAACGAGACATCCTTGCCAAAGGTGTCGTCCTCTTTCAACAGATCCTGCACCTGGGATAACGTGAATGTCGTTATTGGGCAGACATCTGGACAACTGGTGAAATAAAAGTAGAACAACCGAACTTTTCCTTTGGTATCATCAAGCGTGACTGTACTTCCATCTACATTTTCCATGGAAAAGGATTGAATCTCCCGGATCTCGGGTAATTTTGCCTTGCTGGCAAATACGGTACCCCACATCAGATACACAGCCATAATCAATGCGAGTCCCAGTAGCATCCATGTCCATTTATACTTTTTCAGCATCATTCTCGTCCCTTCCATATCAGTTCATGTGAATACGCATACATAAGATCATTTCATAATACTCTCATTGATCTGCGTTCTGCATCATGTTGCTGTATCCTGCCTGTCTTGATACTACTCATTACGTCCTAACTCTTGTATATGTATACGAAGAATCCACTACCGGTAGGTATTGAATACAAAAGAAGAAGCAGGTTTCTCTTTTTTGCCTCCGATATAAAGTTTATCATAGGAGCAGCGGAAATAGTTTGACAATGCTCGTACAATTTCCGGTAAATGCACAAGTTATTGCAATATCTTTGGAATGTAGGATGTTTTGCTTCCTGGTATGCGGATAATATACACTATATATGGGTATCACCTAGATAGAGAAGCCAATCGCAATAAAATGATATACCACACAAAGGAGACGTTTATGGATACTTCTACACATTTTGTCATGGGGATTGGTCTGGCTGGTCTGGCTTATGTCGATCCTGTTGTCGCAACGAGTCCTATGCTGGCAGCTGCGGTCATGGTTGGCACGATTGTCGGCTCCCAGGCCCCTGACATTGATACTGCGTTACGTCTCAAAAGTAATTCGCTTTACATCCGAAATCATCGGGGTATGTCTCACTCCTTGCCGTTTCTCCTGTTATGGGTTGTGCTCATCACTGGCGTTATTGCACTGATCTTCCCCGGTGTCGCCATTGGACACGTAGCGGCATGGACTGCTGTCGCCGTAGGCGTTCACGTTTTTACCGATCTGTTCAATACCTATGGAACTCAAGCAGCAAGGCCCTTTACAGAACGCTGGATTGCCTGGAATATCATTCATATTTTCGATCCGTTTCTATTTACCACACATGTGCTGGCTATTTTGCTATGGGCTTTCGATCTGATCGCCCCTGCTCCACTCTTTGTTACGCTTTATAGTGTGATTGGCTTGTATTACGTATGGCGGACGATCGCTCGCGCTCAGGCTGTTAGCAAAGTAAAACGACTCGACCACAGCAATGCTTCCTCCCGTTATATTGTCATCCCGACGATATCCTGGAATCGCTGGCATGTGGTGAAAAAGTATGAGGATGGCAGTTATGAGATTGGTAAAATGGACGGTTCCGACCTGACATGGAATCTCCACGCCTCCTCATCAACTCACGCTGCAGTTTCTGCTTCACGCAAATCACCTGAAGTGAATGCATTTTTATACTTCACTTCCTATGCCGTCGCAGAGGTTGAGGAATTGCCCGCAGGCTATAAGGTACGTTGGGCAGATGTTCGTTATCGACACCGCAAACAGTACCCATTTGTCGCTGTGGTGATCATGGACCGCAATTTTGAAACCATTGATACGTATGTTGGCTGGTTAAGCGATGAGAAAATGGATAAAAAACTTTTATCTGCACGCTCTTGACGAAAACATGCATGGAAGCGCACAATCAAACATAGGAGCTAAACGCGCAAAAAAGCCCGGAGCGTTTCTGCTCCGGGCTTTCTGTTTTGTTACTGTCTTTCTTGGTTATGATAAATTATTTGCCAGACCCAGCCAGAGACTGCTCAGCGATTTGCACCAGACGTTTGGTGATGTAGCCACCCAGAGAACCTGTCTCACGGGAAGTGTAGTTACCGTAGTAACCGTCTTGTGGGATAGTTACACCCAGTTCCTGTGCAGCTTCCATTTTCAATTGTTGCAGTGCTGCATTTGCTTGAGGTACCACCAAGTT
Organism: Paenibacillus hebaui; assembly: GCF_051934385.1. Taxonomy (NCBI): domain Bacteria; kingdom Bacillati; phylum Bacillota; class Bacilli; order Caryophanales; family Paenibacillaceae; genus Paenibacillus; species Paenibacillus hebaui. The sequence goes on from NZ_CP196836.1 coordinate 5,939,364, forward strand.
GTTAGAACGAGATCCTTGAGCCATATTTTAAATCTCCTTTCAATCTGTGTCTGTAATGTATTGCAAGCTTGCAAGATTATTATGGCTCGCACGCTCCAGGTTATACGGAATTTCATTAAATTTTGAGTTGGAGGTTTTTCCCAATGAGCAAGGGTTTATCCTTATGGTTTGCATTCTCTTCCATTATTTTGTTAACGGTTTCAGCGATTATGATCTCGTACTCTGGCTGGTTTGCTGCGCTGTTATTTGTTCTGTCCGTAGCCAACATCGGTTGGGGATTTGTCATTCGTGCCAAGAAAGAACGCCAGGAAGCTGCCTCCGCATCATCACCAGAATCAGCTTCTTGATCTGTTATTCTAAATATGAAACACCAAACCAAAGAGGAGCCCGAGGGCTCCTCTTTCATCATGTTAACGATTCAGCTACTGGCATGCCTGCGCACTATGCTGCTAGAGCGTACGTCTTGGAACAAAACCCATGCGCTCTTTCACATCATTAAGCGTTTGCGAAGCAACCGCTTCTGCACGACGAGCCGATGTATCCAGAATATCCGCCAATTCCCCAGACTCACGAATCTCATGATACCGTTGCTGTACAGGTTCAATAACGGACACAACCACTTCTGCCAATTCTTTTTTGAACGGACCATACATTTTACCTTCATAACGCTCCGCAACTTCACTCAATGTCAAACCTGCACATTCAGCATAGATACTCATCAGGTTGCTAACCTCCGGTTTGTTTGCCGGATCATATACAACTTCACGACCAGAATCGGTTGTGGCACGGCTGATCTTTTTGCGGATCACATCTGGTGTATCCAATAAGGCGATGTAGCTGCCTGGATTGGGGTTACTTTTGCTCATTTTCGAAGAAGCATCGTCCAGCGACATTACACGCGCACCCACCTGTGGAATATAAGGGTCTGGGATCGTGAAGTATTCACCGTAACGGTGATTAAAGCGACCTGCCAGATCACGTGTGAGTTCCAAATGCTGCTTTTGATCCTCACCCACGGGCACAAGGTCAGCATTATACAGCAGTATATCTGCAGCCATTAATGAAGGATATACAAACAGTCCGGCGCCAACCGAATCTTTACCGGATGATTTGTCTTTGAACTGAGTCATGCGTTCAAGCTCACCCATCGATGTCAGGGTGGTCATCAACCAGCCTAATTCCGCGTGCTGAGGTACATGGGATTGCAGAAATACATTGGATTTGGATGGATCGATTCCAGACGCGATAAACAGTGCAGCTACCGCCTCTGACTGTTCTCGTAATGCTGCGGGCTCCTGAGCCACCGTTACCGCATGAAGGTCCACGACCATGAAGTGACATTGATAGTCATGCTGCAGTTTCACAAAATTTTTGATTGCACCAATATAATTCCCCAATGTGAGCTTACCGCTTGGCTGAATGCCGGAAAGTACTGTTTTCATTTCGCGTAACGCCTCCCTGTTTCTTATATTTCTAATTCTCCGCGGACGCAAAAAGGCCCCACATCCGCAAGGGACGTGAGACCGTGGTGCCACCCTTATTCGCATGACTTCAGCATCTTGAGCTATAATCAGTTCAAGTAGAAGAAATGCCTTCATTTCTCCGTAACGTGGAGTAGACGTCTGACTCTAGTAAGGATAGCCCATGAGTGGACTTCACCTGTTCAAACCAGCACTCAAAGGCCCATTCGGTAAAGAGTTCACACCGGTTCACATCACCCACCGGCTTTCTGGAGAGAGTTCTCTTCGCTTACTTGTCCCTGTCATCGCTTTGATTTTTAATTCATTTGATGTTCATTGGGTTAAACTATAAAAACATGGCTTTCAGAATTCCATCTTAATGCGCGTGGAGCAGAATGTCAAAATAGGGAGCTTTTTTTACCCACTCCACCGAAATCTGTTATGATGGAATTGCTTATCCAGATCACAAGTATCCAATCGAATACAGAATAGGATAGCTGGTATGTACACAATGACACGCCTGCAACGGCTGAACACAACGGGTCGATTGCAGACAGATTTCAAGTGGGAAAAGGAGCATCGATATGAAACAAGTGACCAAAGGCCAATGGAATGGTTACGACACGTATATCCTACATAGCCGTGAATTGGAGATTACCCTGCTGCCGCGTCTTGGAAACAATATCATTTCGATTCGCGATCTGATACAGGGCCGTGATGTTGTTCGCAGTCCGCAAGAAGACGAACTTGCCTTTTATCTGCAGAAGCCGTATCATTTCGGCGTTCCACTTCTGGTTCCGCCAGGGCGCATTCATCGCGGGCAATTCGAATATGAGGGTGTCCACTACCAGTTCGATCAGAATACGGCAAATGACAACCATATTCACGGTCTCCACCGCAGTCAGTCCTGGGTTGTCAGTGACATCGAAGAAGATGAGGATGGCTGTGCAATTACAACGGAATTATGGACGGAGAATGAAGAGCACTGGATGGCTCAATTCCCAATTCCTCTGAAGCTTGAGATGACGTTCAGACTACAAAATGCTGTATTGAGTCAGCGTCTGCGTGTGACTAATCTGAGCTCTACTCCTGCCCCTTTTGGAATGGGATATCATACATGGTTTCTGCTTGACGACAAACCCGCCGAATGGACACTACAACTTCCTGTTTCAGGAATTTACGGTCAGAATGAAGAACAATTGCCCACAGGTAAACTTGAATCCCTTGGTGAATGGTCTGCCTTGAACAAAGGCATGAACATGGAAGGACAAAACTGGGATACCCTTCTGAAAGCCACCGAAGGACTGCCAGCCATAGCTCATCTGCGTCGGCAGGATGGATATACCTTGAAATATTCAGCAGATGAAGCATATTTCAAACATTGGGTCCTCTATACCAAAGGTGAATCCGATCAGTTTCTCTGCATCGAACCTTATACTTGGCTCCCAGATGCACCTAACTTGGAATTATCCGACGAGCAAACAGGACTGATTCGTCTGGAACCCGCACAGCCAGTTGAGCTTTTTACACGCATTGAGATTGTTCCGCCTACCGAGTAGTAATCTTGTACTTTCAGAGTACTTCTATGGGATATAATCCCTATATTCAACTTCTATTCTACGTAGCCGATCCATACTGGGTCGGCTTTTTCTATGCAATATCTCATCTCTTATGTCCAAATTTTCCCTTACACCATATCATGCATATTTCCTCATTCTCAAACCATACTAACATCACCAAGTTATAAGGAGGTGACACACATGTACGGAGGTCAAAACCAAGGTGGCGGAAGCCGCTCCAACAATCTGGTTGTTCCCCAAGCTAATGCAGCATTGCAACAATTGAAAATGGAAGCTGCACAAGAATTGGGTGTAACAATTCCCCAAGACGGTTACTACGGTAACTACACTTCCCGTGAGACAGGTTCTCTGGGTGGGTACATCACTAAACGTCTGGTACAAATCGCTGAGCAGCAATTATCGGGTCGTTCGTAAGCTCGTAAATTTATGCTCTGTATACGCAAGTACAAAAAGCGGCCTTCCTCGGAAGTGCCGCTTTTCCTTTGCTCTAAAATTCCCTATTATGAAGTCGACTCCATGCCTGAATCCTTGTATGTATTGGTTCTAGGGTAACGAATCATCAGATTCGCCATATTGTAGTTGGACTCCATCGTAGCATCAACCAAAATCATACCTTGCCTTACTGTAAAGTCATACGAAATTTCCCCATGAGTCCAATTCCGCTTAAATTTCAAAGTCTCCAGTGCCATGGCCCGGAAAGAAGATCGCTGAGTTTCATTTAATCCACCATCCTCCACTTCCATTTGTCCATCACGTCCAGTTATCGGATTATGTCGAATTCCGAACTTACCAATTACATTGTTTCGTATTTGCACAAAAACAACACCTGAATCTAATCCCGATAACTCATGATCAAGCTCTTTGAACACCAGATCCAACTGCCGTGCTAATGAAAGCTGGTCAATTTTTACCATAACGCTCCTCCTTTATGCACTTCATCCCACAAAACAAGGACTTACGACTCATTATATGACAACAAATGTGCTCATTCAACAAAGAAAAACAAACTTGGGTAATTATAACTACAATTTGCACAATTAGTTGCCATTTTGCGTTCTTCAACCGAGTTTTTTCTCTTAATTGCGACAATTTATTCATATTCCTGAAAATTAAAATGGACCAAAAAAGGCTGCAGTCCGATGTGTATTTACACAGGGATTGCAGCCTCATTTCATATATAGGAATACTATTTTGCCAGCTCGGTCATCTCCAGAAATTGCTCTATATCGGCAATCACCAGGTTCGCTGCATTTTGCCAGAAATCAGGTTGGGTCAAGTCGGTACCCAGATGTTTCCGGGCAAGCTCTTCCACTGTCATTCGGCCTGTATCCCGCAGCAAATCATCGTATTTGTCCGCAAATGCCGTACCTTCCTGTTGCGCTCTGGCATAGATGCCTGCACTGAACATATACCCGAACGTGTATGGGAAGTTGTAGAACGGTACACCTGTGAGATAGAAATGAAGTTTGGAGGCCCAGAAATGCGGATGGTCAGAAGCAAGGACACCACAGAATGCTTCCTGCTGTGCTTCCACCATTAATTTGGACAACTCATCTGCACTAACCAAACCTTTTTTGCGTTGTTCATAGAAGCGATTCTCGAACAGGAAGCGAGCGTGAATATTCATGAAAAACGCAACGCTTCGTTGAATTTTATCTTCAAGTAAGGCCAGCTTCTCCTGTTCATCTGTCGCTGCCTGAACCAGTGCATCTGCTACAATCAGTTCAGCAAAGGTGGAAGCTGTCTCCGCCACATTCATGGCGTAACGTTGATTCAAGGCCGGCAGCTCTTCCATGATGTGCTGATGGTACCCATGACCAAGCTCATGCGCAAGCGTCGACACATTCGACGGCGTCCCGGAGAACGTCATGAAAATACGTGTTGCTTTGCTGAGTGGCAATGAAGTACAGAATCCCCCTGGACGCTTACCCGGACGGTCTTCTGCTTCAATCCAGCTTTTCTCGAAAGCCATCTCTGCAAACTTGGAAAGTTTGGGACTGAACTTGGCAAACTGCTCAACAATATTGGTTGCTGCCTCATCATAAGTCACTTTCCCACCCGACTTGCCTACAGGTGCATCAACGTCACTCCAGCTGAGTTTCTCCACACCCAGCAGTTTCGCTTTGCGTTCCAGGTATTGAACCAATGCTGGTTTGGCGCCGTTAATGACGTTCCACATCGTATCGAGCGTTTGACGCGACATCCGGTTTATAGCCAATGGCTCTTTCAGAATGTCATCCCAGCCACGCTTCTCATACAACTTGAGGCGGAAGCCGGCGAGATGGTTCAATGTATCTGCACAGAAGTCTTCGACATCGGTCCAGGCCTGTTCCCAGTTAGCGAATACCGTCTCACGTATATTCCGGTCGCTATCGCTTAATTTGTTGGCCGCCTGTCCTGCGGACAGCATCACCGTTTCACCATTTTGTTCAAATGGAATGTTGACCTTGCTAACGATGGTGTTATAGAATTTGCCCCAGCCATGATAACCATCCACGCCCAGATCAAGCGCAAGACCTTCAAGCTCAGGTGACAGTTTCTCACGGGCTTGTGTGCGGCTCTCATTCAATGCAAAAACAAGCGGCTGAATATCCTCCCGCGCAATCCAAGCTTCCCACACGGAATCTGTCGTCTGGCTGAGCGTATTATCGAATTGGGACTTGGTACTGTTCAACATCGCGCCAAGAGAAATCATAGTTCCCTGAAGCTGAACTGCCTTTTTATCATTTTGATTCTGCGCAGAAAGGCAGGATACAAATGCAGATCCTTCGGAAATACGGATATAACAGCTTTGCAGCAATTCCAAAATGGGGATGAAGGCAGCTGTCTCTTCCAATGATTTGGGTGCAGGTGTTTCTTTCAACAAATTTTGCAATTTGCGTACATCCTGCTCCAGCTCAATCAAATATGCGGCGAACGATTCGGAGGAAGAACCTCCACTAAAGATGGATTCCAGATCCCATACAGGTTGTAATGGTGTTTTCATTTCTTAAAGCACCTCTCTCTATAGATTTGGAAATACATTATTGAATTAAAAACTGGTTTTATGCCTGCCGTATCTCTATACTAGAGAAATAGTTATAGAGGTTGTTCAAAAAGTCCACTTTTGATTACGAATCATGCCTAGCGGCATCATCAGCATCGAATATGAAATTCAGCCGAAATAAGCGGATGCTTACGAAGTATTTTTCCTTCGGAAACATTGTAGTTGCTCACGTAGTTTTCCTACGCTCCGCTACTCCATTTCTAGCTTCATTCCATCTTCTCGGTAATGAAAACCAGACTTTTTGAACTCGCACTTATAGCAACTTTCAGGAGGTCATCGTATGAAACCTTTACAAGTATCGGCTGACACAGCCGTCAAATTAGCAAAATCTCTGGGTGTTCCCCTCGAACATCTGATGCACATGCCCCAGCATATTCTGATGCAGAAAATTGCCGAATTGGCTAAAGAAGAAGCTTCCAAGCCATCGGCTACAGAAGGCGAACAGGAATGATTCCTTTTGAGAACAGCTGGCCTTACGATATTGTGATGGGGGACATCTATGTACAGCAATGTCCGTACTGCCATGCAAGCAATGTGCTGCTGCCCCTCAAACCCAAAGAGCTTGTGCTTATCCGCGAAGGCAAAAAAAAATTACTGGTGTTTCCTTGCTGTAATGCCAGCATAACTCTGGTCGACAATGATAGCGATTATCTGCTAGCCAGTCGTCCTGTCCGCAAATAAATTGAATTACTGCACTTATCAGATGAGGCTGCGTTTCGTGGCCTCTTTGTCTGCTTCCATCATCTCCGCCGGCAATTCTATCTTGCCCGAAATCATCTGTTCACGCAGCAATGCCCACTGCTCCCTTGAGGCTCGGATCATCGCAGCATCCGTGATTCGCTTGTCATGAATGACCTTGCCAAACCATTTCACAGCCTCGTGGAATTTGCCAACCCTGCGGTTCAGTTCCCCCAGCAGATATAACAGTTTGGCTTCATTACCGCCAGTCCCTTCCCGTTCGAATACCTTCACATAAGCTTCAAGACTGAATTCGAGGAAACGGTGTTCTTGTGCATGATCTTCCTTATAACGATACAACCAGGCAATATGATGCAGCAGTCCTGCAACGACACGGTCTTTCTCCTGAATAACCTGTGCGCACAGCAACCCAAGCTTGTATGTCGCCAGCGCTTGTTCCAGTGTCCGAGTTCCGCTATAATCCCGTTTCACCCAACGATTGCCGATCTGTTCCTTGAAAGCTTTGCGCTGAACGTCATTCAAATTCTCCGTTGCATTCTCTGTAGAGGCAAACCCGCATCCCGGGCAGATTCGTACTACATAAAAATCCGGGTTCTCCAGCTTGTAATAAGCGCAAAAATCGGAATCCGTCCGATAGGGTCGCTTCAAGCTAGGTCTTACTCGTGAGGTGTCAAACTCGGTCTCGCAATAATGACACGTCACCTTTACCTTATACAGAGGTTCTAATTCCACTCGTTCCATCCCTCTCCCATAAGCCTGTAATCGGAACTATGGTGTATTCACAAAGTGATGTGCTGGTCCTGACAATCGTTGCAAGACAAAAGAATGCAACGACTCTTCCACACCAATCTGTGTCAACGCCTGACTCATACACGCGAGCCATGCTTCTGCACGATCAACCGTAACTTCAAAATGCATATGGCGGGCCCGCATCATTGGATGACCAAAAGCCTCGGAAAACAAAGCAGGTCCACCAAAAAATTGAGACAAAAACATATATTGCTTATCCATTACCGGCTGAATATCTTCCGGAAAAAGAGGAGCCAGCAGTTCATTTTGCTGGACAATGGGATAGAAAGCTTCGACCAATGCGCGAACGCCTTCCTCACCTCCAAGATTGTCATAGATACTCAAACTAGGATTCATTAGCTAATCCCCCTTTCTGGTGTCGAATTTTGACATATATAACACGTCCATGCTTAATTATGAAAGGTGATTCAAGAATCAGGCGAGAACGCCTTTATCTTCATTCTATCAAAAAAAAACCAAAAGTCCTATATAACATGTAACGGTTATAGGTCCCGCAGCTATAATGTATACAGGTCTGTCTCGTGCTGAAGGCACAAAAAAAGCGCCAAACGTAAGGTTTGGCGCACCAGATATTTCATTAATAACTTCGCCAGTCCTCTTCTTCAGAGCGAACAAGCGAGGCACGTATAACATATACAAAAGCACAAACCAGGATTCCGGTGACAAGACTCATAATCATCACTCCATCCAATTTAATTCCACCCTAGATGATTAGGTGACGTTCAGGCGTTTTTCTCATTTTAGCATACATTTTTCAAAAATACAGCCACTTTTGCAAGCGCTTTCCTATATAAATTTGTACTGTTTGTCCGCTTGGCCTCATATATTGATGGCAAAAGACTGAACCATCTGCTGCACACCGACCATCCCAAAATAAAGGAGAAGAATTCATGGCAGCTCGACAACGATTCATCTATGTCCTGATCCCACTCGCTCTCCTGACCCTTTGTGTGTTGATGGTCCTGTTTCCGGCGGAAACCTGGCATGCAGGTGTACGCGGACTGTCCATCTGGTGGGATGTACTGTTCCCCTCCCTTTTTCCCTTTCTGGTGCTGTCTGAGCTTCTGCTCGGTTTCGGCATTGTTCATTTTCTCGGTACCTTGTTAAATCCACTCATGCGTCCACTATTTCGTGTTCCTGGAAGTGGCGGCTTTGTATTTGCCGTGAGCTGCGCTTCCGGTTATCCCACGGGGGCCAAGCTCACCGCCCAGTTATGGGAACAGAAGCTGGTTACCCGAGAAGAAGGTGAGCGCCTCGTTGCCTTCACCACATCATCCGATCCCATCTTCATGATTGGGGCGGTATCGGTCGGTTTTTTTCACAATGTCGCGATCGCTCCGGTATTGGTTGCATCCCATTACGCCGCTGCCTTCCTGGTGGGTGTACTCATGCGTTTTCACGGGGGTTCAGCGAAAGGCTCACAGCCAGCCCTCTCATCTCCATCTCCACCTGAAGAGGTACATAGAAACAGACTGGTTCGCGCCATTTATGCGATGCATGAAGCCAGACAGGCGGATGGGCGGGCATTTGGCGAACTGTTGCGTCAGGCAGTTTCCTCATCCCTTCGCCTTATTATTATCGTAGGAGGGCTGGTTGTATTCTTCTCGGTCATAATGGAGTTACTTGTGCAGACCGGATGGCTTCGCGGATTATATGTGATGACAGAGCAACTGCTTCTGCATTGCGGGTTACCTCCAGCCTTATCTCGCAGCATGGTCGGCGGATTATTCGAAGTAACGTTGGGAGCCAAGGAAGCGGGTGCTGCTGGCATATCCATTCCACTGGTATATAAAGTTGCCGCTGCTGCTTTTGTTCTCTCCTGGGGCGGATTATCCGTCCATGCACAGATTATGAGTGTGCTAAGCAATACAACAATGCGATACGCGCCTTTCCTGTTTTCCAGAGCGATTCATGCGCTAATTGCACCTGTGCTCGTCCTGCTATTGTGGACACCTATGATGGGCCGTTTCTCTTCCCCCGTACTCGCGGAGCCCGGTTTCATCCCATCGTTATCGACATATACACCGGACTGGGGACTGATTTTCTTAACGGGAATCGTTGTTTTTGCAAGCCTCATCGTATTATTGCTAATATTGGCAAGTTTAAGTTCTATTCTCTTGCCCAGACATGCCCAAAAATGAGTCCCTACCTCCATCTATATTGAACCGAATATGAATCGGGCGTTGTGTTCTTCCGCGGAATTGATTATCATCGGTAGTATAATGACCACAAAGGAGCTTTCATCTTGAGATACTATGTTCAAGACCGCGGAGACCAGTTATCGATTGATCTCAGTCAGCAGTTTCATGCGCTGGCAAAGGAAGAAGGGTTCAAGCTGGATGCAGAGTCGCCGGAAATTGTCATCTCCATCGGAGGCGATGGCACGATGCTACAGGCATTTCACAATTTCATCGACCGCATACCGGATATTGCTTTTGTTGGGGTTCATACAGGCCATCTCGGCTTTTACGCCGATTGGAAGAAGGAAGAATTACGGGAATTAGTTAGACTGATGAGCGGCAAGGGAGATCCGGAGCGTCTCAAACCGCGTATCGTGCAATATCCACTTCTGGAGCTTGAGATTCGCAAAAAGTCGGGCAACACTTCGTATATTGCACTGAATGAATTTACGTTAAAAGGCGTGGACGGTACCGTTGTAGCTCAGGTCGATATTAATGACGTGACATTTGAAATGTTCCGTGGGGATGGGATCTGTGTATCTACGCCTTCAGGCAGCACGGCATACAACAAGGCCCTTGGCGGCGCCATGGTACATCCAACCATCGAGGCGATTCAGATTGCGGAGATTGCTTCCATTAATAACCGGGTCTATCGGACACTCGGTTCACCGGTTATTTTGCCCAAGCACCACCATTGTGATATTTTCTCCCGCAAGGATCAGCGATTATTGCTGACGATTGATCATGTGAACGTTATGGTGGAAGACCTCATATCCGTGCGTTGTCAGGTATCCAGTCACAAGGTCAGCTTCGCGCGTTTCCGTCCTTATCCATTTTGGAACCGGGTTCGCACGGCATTTCTCGACTAACATAAACAACCCGAAAAAGCGGTCCTTCTCAGGAACCGCTTTTTGCTTTGGCTTGAGGTTGATCCTTGCTCTTCTGAAGCACAAAGTAAGCACAGCCAAAATTACAATATTCATTGATATAATCCACCATGCTTGAGATCGTGGAATCCTTCGTAGCTTTGGGATGGTTGTCACGGTAAAAACCTTTTAACCGTAACTGGCTGTAACCCCAGTCCCCGATAATATAATCATAACGCTCCAGTACCTCACTGTAACGATCGCGGAAGACTTCCGGATTCCAGCCCTCTTTATGATTCTGGACGATTTCATAATTTTTCCCGCCGATTTGTACAATAACCGGTTCTTTGGGCTTTTCCTCAACTGACTCCTGAACCGGTTCCTGAATCTGTTCTCTAATTTTCTCTTCTTCCAATCCGGTATCCTCCATCACGCGTGTGTTGCCGCCTGTTCAGCATGTTTGGTAGCCGATTTCACCTGTTCATGCGCATGGTAGGAGCTGCGTACCATCGGGCCGGATTCGACGTGGCTGAATCCACGTTTCAACCCTTCCTGCTTCAATGCAGCGAACTCCTCTGGCGGATAATACTTTTCAACATACAGATGTTTCTCCGATGGCTGCAAATATTGACCAATTGTCATAATGTCACAGTTCACCGCACGAAGATCATCCATGGTTAATAAGATTTCATTATATTCCTCACCTACACCAAGCATAATGCTTGATTTCGTCGGGATGTTTGGTTGCATCTCTTTGGCACGAGCAAGCAATTCCAGCGAACGTTTGTATTTCGCCTTGGCACGTACTTTGTCTGACAACCGCTCAACCGTCTCAATGTTGTGATTCAGAATATCCGGTTTGGCATCCATTACAATCTGCAACGATTCCCGATCGCCCAAAAAGTCCGGAATGAGTACTTCAACGCTGCACAATGGCAACCGTCGCCGTACGGCCTTTACCGTCTCTGCAAAAATTGTAGCGCCCCCGTCCTTAAGATCATCACGAGCTACACTTGTAATAACGCAGTGTTGCAGATTCATCTGCTCTGCTGCTTCTGCCACACGTTCGGGTTCCTGCAAATCAAGCTCCGTTGGCAAACCAGTATTCACCGCGCAAAAACGGCATGCCCTGGTGCAAATGTCGCCCAAAATCATAAAAGTGGCCGTTCGATTGGCCCAGCATTCATAAATATTCGGACACCGCGCTTCCTCACATACTGTATGCAGCGTTTTGGAACGCATCATCGTTTTCATTTCCTGATAGTTATCGCCGGTTGTCAATTTGATCCGAATCCAATCCGGCTTCGGTTCTTTAACACGTTTAGCCAATGCATAAACCTTCTTTCTACTGAAGTTAGGCTGTTGCTCGGAACATATTATACCATGAAAGCACTGGAAAAACCCCCATTTGTCACATCTTGTGCATTCAAGCCTGTTATGGATAAAATCAGGACTTTTGAAGAACGATAGGATGTAGCTTGGTTTATCGGGCACCATGTGCATCATCTCAATGGAAAGGGGCTGTTTCCCTGTGATACAACGCTCAACCTTCTGGATTACGTACCGCTTTTGGATCAAAACATTACTTGCAGGTACGCTGCTTCTCCCATTCTTGCCTGCTGATGTTTACGGTGAACCCGTCCCGACTGATTCCAAACCACAGGCCGCAGAGTTAAAGCCGGCAGAAATTTACACAGCACGTCGCCATTTATATGAAAGCATTGGTCAGATGACTCAGATTCCCTGGTACAGACTCGCCGCAATTGATCAGTATGAACGCACGATTACCCGCGCACACCCGAAGGATCGGAAGCATCCGGAGCGGCTCACAGGGATCTTCATGACCTCTCCGGCATGGAGAGGATGGCTTAACCCTGACGAGACAGATCAACACCCGAACTCCATTCTTTTTTTCAATGGATATGGGCGTGACGGTTCAGGGGATGGTGTAGCAGATGCCAACAATGATCTGGATGTGCTATACAGCATGGCATCGATTATACAGAATTACGGAGGCAGGCAGGAAGACTTCAACATTGCATTGTGGGAATATTATCACAACTCCCGTGCTGTACAGCGGATACAACAATTCGCGAAGTTATATGAGCATTTTGACAACCTTGATCTGTATGGACATGCCTTTCCGGTCCCTCTTGGAAACAACTACTCCTATCGCAGCACCTGGGGGACCAAACGAAGCTGGGGTGGGTATCGCATTCATGAAGGAACCGACATCTTTGCTCCTCATGGTCTGCCTGTGCGCAGTACCTGTTATGGGGTCGTGGAAATCAAAGGCTGGAACCCGTTTGGCGGCTGGCGCATCGGGATTCGGGATTTGAACAACCATTATCACTATTACGCTCACCTGTCGGGCTTTGACAAAAATGCAGGCATCGGTGAAGTGGTTACTCCTGGACAGATCGTGGGATGGGTTGGCAGTTCGGGTTACGGGAAACCTGGCACACAAGGGAAGTTCCCTCCGCATCTGCACTACGGAATCTACCGGGACAGCGGTCTGCATGAGTGGTCGTTCGATCCATACCCGCTTCTAAAGCATTGGGAACAGGAAGAACACAAACAGAAGAACAAGAAAAGCAAGTGAAGATGAAAAAGTTTGGTTCCGAGGAACCTCGGATAAACTTGCGGTACCGAGTGTGATCAGCTAGGGTTTATCGATATGGGATTGGTTTAGGTAAGTTTGGATGGATGTCATCGGCTTTACGTAAGAGCGATATTCAAAAAGGACCTCTGGTTATGGAGGTCCCTTTTCCGCTTTTCTTTGGACGTTTTTGTTTTGGGTCTGGACGTTATGCGAGATCACGGGTGTGTATCCTTATTAGGCTGCAACCCCTCATTAAGATCAGGCAGATCCAGCTCCAATTCAAGTTCGTTTCCATGTAAACTGTCTGCCGGAGCCTGTTGCTGGTTCTGGCTAGGGGGATTGGAAGTCACTCCATTACCACTCGATACCCCCGTCTGACCTGATGGCAGCGCAATAGCAGGGGCGTTACTGCCGTTACTGCCCACCGGTTTGCCCTGATTATCGTAATAATACATCGGTACATCCCCGACCACCAGAAGATAGGAAATCGGTATTTCCGTATCCACCGTCTCGGGCTCCATGTCGAAGGGCACCACTACTGCGACCTCAGCAATGATGTGAATATACACTTCCACCAAAATCATGTTAATACCCGCATTCTGCTGACGGGTGTTTAGATCCACTTTGACAGCGCCCTGTGGCTCAATACGAACTGGTATACTCGGACCAAATGAAGCCAGCACCGGACTGCCAAGCGCTTGACCCAGCGGTATTTTTTCTTTTAACATGTGCACATTCTGCAGCGTGGATTGCACGATATTCATCGTACTTGCGGTAATTCGCATATGCTCATTGTAGTTTAACATGAAGCCGGACACTTTCCCGGCGGTATCCGTCTTCCAGTCAATCAGCCCTTCATTGGCTTTGCCTTCCGCGACCTGAGCTGTAATCGCCTTGTTGATCGCTTCGGTCGCTATCTGCTTCACTCTGATCTTGGCCAGATGCATAATGGGGGGCTTCATTTTCTTATCCACATAGGCAAAACCCTGCATCAAACAAAATGCAGTTACCAATACAATGATTAACCACATTCTGCGCTTGCCGCTTGGCGGCTTCCGGCGTCTTTGGCTTCGCCATCTTCTTTTCATCATCAGGCGTCCCTCCCCTACGGGATGAGCTATAGGCTATATGTTATCCTTATGCACCGTTGTCCCGAAAAAGAAGGACAGTACCTAGACGTTGGGCAGAAAGTAATACCAAGTTTAAAGAGACAAGCAGTCACCATTGGCTAATTAGAGAATACGAAAACAGAGATGAAAAAACCTTCCGCCCGCAGATTAATCTGCAAAGGCGAAAGGCTTCATTTTCAGACTGCCCAGAGGTTCGGGCGATGCCTGCTATTTTATTTAGGAACAGATTCCCAGTCTTTCAGGAAACGTTCGATACCACTGTCCGTTAGCGGGTGTTTCCACAGTGTTGGCAAGAGCGAACCCGGGATGGTTGCAATGTGCGCACCCGAAAGAGCTGCATCTTCCACATGTTTGATATTGCGAATGCTTGCTGCGATAATCTCGGAAGGCAGATCATACATATCCAAAATGAGACGCAGATCACGAATCAATTTCATGCCATCCACCGCAATATCATCCAAACGGCCCACGAATGGACTGATGTAGGTTGCGCCGGCTTTTGCCGCCATCAATCCTTGTGCTGCGGAAAAGATCAGCGTTACATTCGTTTTAATGCCTTTTTGGGTCAGTTCGTGACAGGCGTAGAGCCCATCTTCGGTCATCGGCAGTTTAATGACTACATTCGGTGCCCATTCTGCAATTTCATAAGCTTCCTTCAACATATCCTCAGCTTTGAGACCGATCACTTCAGCACTAACCGGGCCTTTAACGACGCTACAGATCTCCTGAATGACTTCTTTAAATACACGGCCTTCTTTGGCGATCAAAGACGGATTTGTCGTGACTCCATCCACCAGACCCAGACGTTCGATCCGTTTGATTTCTTCCACATTACCTGTATCTAAGAAAAATTTCATGATATGTTCCCTCCACTTGATGAATTGTTAAACACGAATACTAGTCATTACCCGATAATCCACATATGTTAACAATTATATATAAAATTAATTTTTCTCTACAGCGTGGCCGCCAAATTCGTTACGCAGTGCGGCTACCACTTTACCTGTGAAAGTGTCTGTCTCGAGGGAACGGTAACGCATTAGCAAGGACAATGCGATAACCGGTGTAGCTGTTTGAAGGTCAAATGCCGTTTCCACCGTCCAACGTCCTTCGCCGGAAGAGTGCATTACGCCTTTAATTTCATCGAGGTTCGCATCTTTGGAAAAGGCACGTTCTGTCAGCTCCATCAACCAAGAGCGGATAACGGAACCGTTGTTCCATACGCGCGCCACTTGTTCAAAGTCGAAATCAAATCCGCTTTTCTCCAATACGTCAAAACCTTCACCGATGGATGCCATCATACCGTACTCGATACCATTGTGAACCATTTTGAGGAAGTGACCGCTGCCCGCTTTACCTGCATACAGGTAGCCGTTCTCCACAGCAGTATCTTTGAATGCCGGCTCAACAATTGCCCAAGCTTCCGGGTCTCCACCGATCATGTAACATGCGCCATTACGTGCGCCTTCCATACCGCCAGATGTACCTGCATCCATGTAGTGAATGCCTTTAGGTTTCATCTCTTCGTAACGACGGATGGATTCTTTGTAGTGGGAATTACCTGCTTCAATAATGATGTCGCCTTTGGAGAGCAATGGACTCACTTCAGCCAGTACAGCGTCTACTACGCTGTGAGGGACCATGATCCACAGTACACGCGGGGATTCGAGCGAAGCCACCATCTCTGCATAAGAAGATACGCCTTCAGCGCCGTATTCTTTCATTTCTTTTACTGCTTCAGCATTCAGGTCAAAAGCAACCACTTCGTGTTTGTGATCAATCAGGTTTCTACCCAGGTTCAATCCCATTTTACCCAATCCAATAAGTCCAAGTTTCATTTCAAAATCCTCCTGTTATGAACAATGTTCAAATTTCATGTGCGCTCAAAATTAAAAATAAGTGCTTAACGTTTGGCGAAGTAACCGTTCCGGTTACGAATCGTTCTTTTGATCGCTGTTATCCCCAGATTTTTTGAATCTCCTATAAAGGAGAAAATCCGGGGATAAAGGCGAAGTGTATGCTTACGAAGTAGCTTTCTTTCAGAAAGCTTTTAGCTTCGCTTCTTCAGAATCGATTTCGTCCCCTACACTACGTTCTCAGCGTTTAAACCAACCCATTTTCAAAACTGAACCGCTAATCTATATTCAAAAATTTTCACGGCCTTCCGGCAAACATAACCGGAAGGTCTTACGCAAAATTGGAACAGTATAATTCACAATGGATACTGTATATCTCAGCAAGTTGCATTATTCGATCCAACTCGCTCCCGGATACAAGCTCTAAACCAATAGAAGCGTTACGCTGTATATCTCGCTATCTCGCTAACTGAAAGGCGCGATTTGGATTTATGCAAAATGTTCATTTGTGAGCAAAACGAATTGTACTGTTGTCTTCTCTGATGCTCACTCTTTCGATTCACTTACCACCAACGGTAGCCATTCTCTGCTGTCAGGCGATCTGCTGACTCTGGTCCTTGCGTACCTGCACTGTACGTATCCAGTGGCACGCTACCCGCTTCGAATGCTTCCTGAATGGGTTGCACCCATTGCCATGCCAGCTCCACTTCGTTCCAGTGAGCGAAGAAGGTGGAATCTCCACGCATCGCATCAAAGATCAGATTCTCATAAGCTTCAGGAATGTTACGTTCACTTGAGTTGAAGGTCATATGCATTGGCTCCACTTCACCATGGTTCAATGGATTCTTCGCATTTATTTGAAGTGAGATGCTTTCTCCCGGACCAATTTCAATCGTCAGCAGGTTAGGCTCCGTTGTATTTTCGGATTCATGCCCCGTCTTCAATGGAGCCTTGAATTCAACCACGATTCTGGTGGATTTCTCAGCCATACGTTTACCTGTACGGATGTAAAATGGAACCTCGCTCCAGAACGGATCATCGATCCACAATCTTGCGGCTACATAGGTCTCATTCTGAGAACCGGCTGGAATGCCAGGCTCGTCCAGATATCCAACAACAGAAGCACCTTGCAGCTCGCCTGCTCCATATTGAGCACGAACAACTTCGGATGCGATATTCTCTTTCGTCAGTGGACGAAGTGCTTCAGCAATCTTTTGCTTTTTAAATTGAATTTCTTCCGGTGTGCAGCGTTTTGGTAAATGCAAACCAATCATCATCAGCACCTGAAGCATATGGTTTTGGAACATGTCACGAAGAGCACCGCTTTGATCGTAATACGCGGCACGTTCTTCAACACCCACCGTTTCACTTGCCGTAATCTGTACATTGGCAATATAACGGTTAGACCACAACGCCTGAATAACCGGATTCGCATAGGTTAGCGTCTCGATGTTTTGAACCATCGGCTTGCCAAGGAAATGGTCAATGCGATAGATTTCTTCTTCCGCAAAGGTATTGCTCAGCTTATCATTCAACTCACGTGCAGATTGCAGGTCGTGACCAAATGGTTTTTCAATAATCAGCTTTTTCCAGCCCTTGGTGTTACCGAGGCCACTTTCCTGAATATTCAGTGCGATTGGCTCAAAGAATTCCGGTGCTACCGACATGTAGAACATGCGATTTTCGGGAATATTAAGCTCTTGTTCACGCTGTTGAACCAGTTCCAGCAATTTAGTGTAATCTTCAAGCTTCGTATTATTTAAAGAACAATAACGGAAAGCTCCAATAAAATCACGAACCTGAGATGCTTCTTCAGGCGTTTGGCGTGAGAATTCATGCAGTGACTTTTCAACATTCGCCTGGAAGTCAGTATCCGACAATTCACGTCGTCCAAGACCAATAACGGAGAAGGATTTCGGCATTTTCTGATCCATGTACAAGTTATATAATGCAGGGTAAATCTTGCGTTTTGCTAAATCGCCTGTTGCCCCGAATAGGACAAATGTCATAGCATCCATTGGAGTGCCTCCTGTGATCTGTGCAGTATAGTATATGATGTTGCA
Organism: Paenibacillus hebaui; assembly: GCF_051934385.1. Taxonomy (NCBI): domain Bacteria; kingdom Bacillati; phylum Bacillota; class Bacilli; order Caryophanales; family Paenibacillaceae; genus Paenibacillus; species Paenibacillus hebaui. The sequence goes on from NZ_CP196836.1 coordinate 5,957,656, forward strand.
AAATGATCAAATCCAAGCATGACAAAAGACGGAATAAGTGGGTGTGTTGCCCGCCTTGCCTCCGTTTATATAACACACCTGAATTCAACCATGGAACATTCCTTCTCTCCACAACCTTAAACCAAGGTTATAAATTGTAACCATTTGAATTAACGTTACCCATATTACACCTGTCGTCACAATTCGTCAACAATCGTGTCGAACCTGTGAACCCCAGTGTTTATAGGGTTTCCAGTTGATGTTAACGCTTTATGTGGTAATACTAAAAACAATTGGAATGTGATATTTTATACATATAGCTTATAGACAGGCAGGTTACAATAAGTATACTAGTCTATAATAAGCATAACTAATTCGAAGGAGTACAATCATGAGCGATGATGAGAATGCCAAGCAAGTATGCGAAAAAGTGGAACAATCTTATCAGATCATTGGCCGAAAATGGATAGCCCTCATTATTCATACTTTGATGGAAGAACCCAAACGCTTCAGTGAGATTCACGCTTATATCCCCGACTTGAGCAAACGTGTGTTAAATGAGCGAATGAAGGAATTGGAGGAAGAAGGGCTTGTAGTTCGCCATGTGGTTACCGAACGACCAGTTCGCACAGAATATATGTTGTCACGAAAAGGCACGGAGCTGGGGCGGGCGCTAAGCGCGGTGGAACGTTGGGCGGAGAAGTGGCTGTGAGGTAGTCCGCAATGCTGCTTCCTGTTTCATGATGGAAAATGCGGAAAGCGATCGCGAAGTCAAATGGATGGAAGCATCGGGTCTATTGATTTTAATATTAATTGTGTAGTTGAAGTTGAGAAAAGATGCCAATTCTCACAATAATGTGAGGCCGGCATCCTTTTTAATGTTATGCACTACGAATCCAACTTCCTCCCAAGCGTAATACTCAAATCCTCGAAGTTCTCCACCGTTGTCTTCTTTTCATAGAAGTGTACCGCATTTTGCATCATTCCTTCCCTTGTATAGAATGTATCCTCCGGCTTCAGAGGAAAAGTAACCTTCTCTCCTGTGCTCGCCGACTTATAAATTCCTACGATCAGTTCAAGCGTGTTCCGACCACTCACCCCGTCCACCAGAAGTGGTGATCCCGTTTCAATGGCGTTTAGTACATTCTCAACTTGCCCAACGTGACCTACATGAATAACATCCGGCAATTCGTCAGCAAGTTTCTGAATCTGTTGTTCCAGCTCTTGGTTGGATTCCGGAAATCCATTACTCCGTGCTGTAGAAGCAACCACCCTCCAAGGTGCAGAGACCCTGGCTTCTTTGCCCTGAAAAATCAACTGCTGCTCCTCTCCGTGATGTACCACGGAACTGGTGATCAACCCAAGTGCCCCTTGCCCGAAGCGAAGCATCGCCATGGATACATCCTCCACTTCGGCATTGTCATGTGCCGTATTCGCCATCATCGCTTGCAATTCTACTGGAGGCCCCATCATCCAGAGCATGGCATCAATATGATGAACCGCATGATTGAGGGTACAGCCTCCGCCTTCTTTTTCCCATGTCCCTCGCCACCACAGATCATAATAATTATGACCCCGCCACCAGAACGAATCGACCTGCACATGTAGAATGGGGCCCGTCCGTTTACTATCCAGCACACCTTTCAGCTTCATCATCGGTGTCGTAAACCGATTCTGCGCTACGACCGACAGAAGCTTACCACTTTGTTGCGCTGCTCTCAGCATCAGATCCGCTTCCTGAAGGGAAGAAGCCATCGGTTTTTCGACCAACACATGCGTACCTGCATGCAGAAAATCACATGTTATCGGTGCATGCGTATACGGTGGCGTACATATGGAGACCACATCAATATTTTGTCCAAGTAACTCTGTGTAATCCGTAACAGCTTGTGCACCTTCCAGTCCATATTCGTTAATTCTCTTCTGAGCTTTTTCCACATACATGTCGACCACAGCTACAATCTGGAATTTCTCAGGAAATGACAAATACGCTGTAATATGTGCTCCACTGATTGCCCCTGCTCCCACAATCGCCACTTTTAACATCGTTACATACCTCCCTTATTCCCTTCACAATACACAATAATATAGCGCTTTTATGCATTCATCTTGTGCTAAAATGAAACTATCTTGCGCTTGACAAGGGAGGCGTTCATGATATCCATCATCCTCGGAGAACAATTTAATCTGGTCTGCCGTCGTACTTCCAGCGGTGCGTTTTGTGAGGTATTCCATGCTCATTCGCAGATGGAATTAACATATATCCATGAGGGATATGGACAGTTAATTACTGAGGGTCAGGCTTTCCACCTTGAGCCTGGTATGCTCCTGATTTTTCGACCTTTTCAATTGCACCACATCCAGATGCAAGTATCCGGGAAGCAACCTTTCATTCGAAGTGTGCTCATGTATGAGCTTGATTTGCTAAAAATGCATTGGCGAAATTTTATAGCGACCCATAGTTTTGTGCAGAATCTTATCGGGGAAAATTCACTTATTCAGCCGATCCGTCTTGCTGGTACTGCCCCATTCGTCCAACGAATGGAACAATATGCAGTTACGTATGCAGGCTTGCTCCCCCACGAAGCCGAGGAGGATACACGTCTCTTTATGCTGGATCTGCTTGCACAACTTCGCTACCTCTGCAAAGATGGAAAGCATCGCCTACCTCAAGATGTACTCACGTCAAGTGCAAGTGTTCTTCACCCCCATACCGAAGCCATCATGCAATGGATTGAACAGCATTACCAAGAGCCTTTCCGTTTGCAGCATATCGCAAATGCACTTCATCTATCCCCTTATCATCTGTCTCGTGTATTCAAAAAAGCGACCGGCACTACGATCGTTGCTTATACTCAAGCTACCCGCATTCGTCATGCATGTGAGCTGCTCTCTCGTTCCTCACTTTCCGTTCCCGAAATCGGTCACCGTGTCGGTATGACCAGTACCTCTTACTTTTGTAAAGTATTTCGAAAAGCAACAGGTACCACGCCGCATCAGTATCGGCTGAATATGCAGGGGATGAAGTAAAAAAAGAGCGAGAGGAATTGGGACTCCTCTCACTTCTAAAAACAATTCTATTTTAAATCCACATTAATTGTATATCCTTTTGTAAGGCTTAATTTAAATTGCCCAGGTTGTAAATCACTTGTATCAAATTCGAAAATTTCTCCTTCAAAACTCTGTGGGATAACTAATTTCATACCATGGCCATCAGTGACTTCCTTATCAAAATTTGCTAATGAACCATAGGTATCCTCATAGACCAAATATGCTGTATCCCCACCATAGTTTACTGTGAATTTAATTACAGTTCCTACTGGGACTTGAATACTTGATTTGGTTGGATAATCTACAAACACTGGTCGAGTAAATGAAACAAATTTAGATGACGTGAATACTTCATTTTTGTACACGCTGTCTGTTGTTGAAACTGCCCCTTCTAACACTCTAAAATAAGTGCTTTTCCCCAAGTTCAGCTTTTTAGGGTTTATTTCGATTACATTGTATTTTATTGAAACCTCATCTTCTGGGTCCAGAGAAACGAATACAGGTGTTTGGGAATTTGTAGATACCTGAATGTGATCTCTTAGGCTTCCCAGTTCTGACTCCATAATCATACGATTGAAGCTGATTGAATACGTTTCTTTGCTATCACTCCAGCTTCCCCTCATACTTGATCCATTTTGAACTAAACGTTGATTTGGGCCATCCATCACTGTCACATATTGAGTTTGAGAATTCTTATTTTGTGCATCAAGAACGAAAATTCTCAGTTGTCCATATTTTGTAACTAGCGTTTTGGTTTGGATCTCAGTTCTCTCGTTTGCAACAATAGGAAGCTTTGTAGCTGCCCCAGCATTTACTGCTTCTTCAAGAAGGATAAGATTACTTCCATCAATATTTTGACTAGTCACATATACAAAACCACTTCGAGGACTGTATAGATAGACTGATTCCGTTACTGTAATTTTTGGTGACTCCACACCAAGCAAGAAGAATGAACCACCCTCGTAACTACCATATTCATTTCCCGGTAAAGGAGTAGTTGGTGTAGTCCCTCCACCATTGCCCGTACCCGGATTTACTGGAGTTGTACTGCCACCGCTTCCTGATGAACCTGAGGATGATCCTCCACTAGCTGATGGAGCAGGCATAACTGGAGGAGTAACTGAAGTTACGGGTTTATTTGCCCCACCAATTTGTAACGTTGTATCGGCAGGCATTCCCTCTCCCAAGTTAACCTTATTTGGTGATTTCTCCATGGTCACGCCTGCAGCATTAACTGTGGCCTGTTCTATTGTTCCTGTTCCTAACATTCTTACAGCTGCATTAAGAATAGCCGATATAATTTGGGCTTCCTGATTAATCTCAATCGCAGTCCCTGCTGCAGAATCGTCAACGTTCAGTTGATTAATCGTACCAGATGGAATTTGAATGTTAATGCTTTTGGCAACCACATTAACTGTTTCGAAATTACCTTTAAGGTATACTCTCGATTTTTCCGGAAGTGCTTCGGACAACGTCAGTTTGTCGATCTTTGCCCCCATGTCAGACTCAATGTTAGCCGCCGTTTGAACAGTGATTTCCTGAACCTGTGTTTTTCCGGTCGCAACCAAACGCACAGTACCATCCTGTTTGTTCACAATAACCGTCAACAGGACAGAATCTTCCAGATGTACGCTGTTTTCACCACCACCATACACATATGTTTTTCCGTGTACAGTTACGTTTTTAAGGAAAACATCACCATCGCCAACAGCTTTACTAATGATCAAGTCGCCAGCAATATCCATGTTTTGAAGTGTTACACCCGAGGCCCCAATCACTACATTCCCCGATATCTCTTCTCTATTTTCCGTGGAACCATTAGTTCCTTCCTGACTAAACCAACTGCCATATGTACTAAAGGCTCGGTCCAAAATCTGTACTGCTTCAGCTCTAGTAATGGCTTTGTTCGGCACAAAACTGCCATTGCTATACCCGACAATAATCTTCTTGTCAGCTACTCCGCTTACTGCTTCTCTACTCCAACTTTGAATATCCTTATCATCGGTAAAATCAGACTCCCCACTTCCCTGCAAATGCAGTATCCGTGAGATCGTAGCTGCTGCTTCTTGCCTTGTCACTGAGCCAGTCGGCCGAAATGAGTGATCTGCATATCCTTGGACATATCCGGCTTGTAACCCTTTAGCAACATCTTGAGCATACCAATGCGATGGTGTCACATCTGAAAAAGTAGAATTGCCTACCTCTTCATACTGGAAAATTCGGTTAATCATCGCGACCCACTCAGCACGCGTAACTTCTCCTTTGGGCTCAAACATATTCCGTTCATTTCCTTGGACGATTCCCCGGTCAGCCCACTTCTCAATTACTTCCTGAGCCCAGTTTCCCTCTACATCTTTGAAAGAATGTTGAGCTGCATTCAATGATGATTCATTCCCAGTCCATACATCTTTTGCTACTTCAGCCTGTACTGACGTAGCCATACCGCTAAATAACAATACTCCTGATAAAAATAGACTTCCCCACTTTTTCACGTCTCAATTTCGCCTCCATTAATTTTGATTCTATAGGCCTACTACTTTAGTATCATAAACCTCTTAAAAAGGTATCATAGATATTCAAAACTAACAATATTTTCATTCATTTGTATACTTTATTTTTTTACTCCAATATAAATTGGTCTTTCTTAACTAAAAACATTTAAAGTACTTATTAAGTCTTCGTCATCAACCTCACTTTCTTTTCTATTTCCGCACAATGCAAAAAGAATAATCATAAACTCATGATTATCCTTTATTGCCTAACTCAACGTACATCTAACTCCAACATTTCCAGAAATGGAATAATACGCTCTCTCAAGTGCTGTAAATCTTCCTTCTGTACCGCTGACAAACGTTCCTCATGGATGATTCCATCCTGATCCACCACCATGGCTTCATACGTCTTCATCTGTTCATACACCGACTTGAACTCGGAATACTGCTCCTTGGAAAAAGTACTCTCTGCCCTCGCCAGCTGTTTATTCCAAAATTGTTGCTCATCCATAAGCTCCTTTGGAGACGCTGCACTTACGGCTTCCAGCTTTTCGAAAAATGGTTCCAGTTCTGCAGAAAGACGATTATACTGGGTATGTTCTGCGGCATTCCATTGCTCGGGGTGCATCTCTCCCTGTTGATCTGCATACCTCAAAGCCATTTGTCCCATTTGCTTCAGCAGGTCCATATATTGAACAAATTCTTCTTTGCTAAAGTGTGCCTTGGCCATCTGCAGCTTCGCTTCCAACCTCATATAATCCTCAGCTGTCCCCCCCATAGCCGCGATATTCTCCTGTGAACCATATACTCCATCCACCAGATAGGTGTACCCTGCGTAGGCTCCCGTAGGAATGATGAGTACAGCAGCCAACAGCGCAGTGACCAGCCATTTTTTCCGATTCCTTCTGAGGGGTGAATTACTTCGAATGCCATTCATGATTTTATGTTTTGTTCTCACAGAAACCGACCAGTCTTGCGTCTCTTCCTGGTAGGCCGTTCGCAACTGTTCATCGAGTTTCATGCAATTTCTCCACCTTTCCCCGAATGCTTGGATTCATTTTCTCTTTCTGTCTCAACTTGGCCAGCGCCGCATGTATACGCGATTTCACTGTCCCAAGCGGAATCTCCAATATGCAGGATATCTCTTCTTGCGTGTATTCATTCAAATAATGAAGTGTGACCACCTGCTGCAGCTTGTACGGTAAGCGGCGCACCTGTTCCAGCAGAGGACGATTCGCCAGTTTGTTGATCAGCTCAGTCGAAAAATCATACTCCATGCCAGCGTCAGATTTTTCGATCCGCTTGCGAAACCGAAACTGCATCAATCTCCTGCGCCGATAATTCTGAACCTGCCGCATTGTCACGCCCATTAACCAGGGGCGAAAAGGACATTTCGAATCATATCGCTCTAATGACCGATACGCCTGGATATAAATCTCTTGTACCAGATCTTCTGCGTCCGAAGGGTCCTTAATCAAAAAGCGCACAGTACGATACACATCCTTAACTGTCTTCTCATACAACTCCCCGTAGGCTTCATACGCCCCAGCCCGCGTTAGCTCTGCAAGTTCTATGTACTCATCCTGCTCACTCATTAGCCATCCCCTTCCTCCTTACACTATATATTGGCATGCCAGCATCATATCGTTCGATTTATTTATTGAATCCACTCCTCCAATTCTTCAGATTTTCTTTAGAAATATACTCATGTAATCCTTAGTTTTTTTCAATATGATTCCTGTAACGATTCTGGTCATCATCTATGTATACGGAAGACATGAGATTCAGCGTATTAATATAGCTAGCATTATTCATGAAATACATATGAAGCCCGTTCATGTCATTATCCAATGGGTCATGGCTTCTTTTCTGGCCGTATCTGTTATGAGTACATATGATTTTCTAATTCGCAAACAGTTTAAGCTCGATATTCATTGGTTAACCACGTATCGTTACGCCTGGATCGCTAATACATTTAATAATATGGTTGGATACGCAGGTCTTACCGGTGTAGGATTACGTGCATTTCTTTATAAAAAAGCGGTATTCCGATAAAAACGATGGGGGCTGCCATACTTTTTTTATCACCTATTTTATTGGTTGGCCTATCCTTGCTCGGTTGTCTTACACTAATCGGTATTTTTTCTGTAGAACCCCTATTTGAGCAACATCCTTGGCTTCGACTCGGCGTATGGGGTGTTGCATTATACTTACCATTTTTCTTACTCATGCAACGTTCTTCTCTATTCTCGTCATCATCAAGTCATCTCCATTGACCTGATGCGCCATCTGAATGATACACCGAACGGTACGATGGATGTGCTATTTGTACGCTTAATTAAATGGGCCAAAGAACAGGGTTATTCTTACTTTAATCTCGGAATGTCTCCACTCTCCAGTGTCGGTGAGAATCAGAACTCTCATCGTGAAGAAAAACTAGCCCGTCTTGTCTTCCGATATGGTGGGTACTGGTATGGATTTGAAGGATTACGCCGATACAAAGAAAAATTCTCGCCGGAATGGCACGCAAGATACTTAGCTTACCCTTCAGGGATGGCACTTCCGATGCTTACGCTTGATCTTGTCCGGTTGGTATCCCGTTGTCCTGAATGAGTACTGGTATAGTTGAATCTGATACAAAGAAACGTCCTCTAGTGTTTATCGTGATATAATATACCTAATTTTGATATAATTGGAGGTTTTTCATCTGAATTATAAGATCACCTTTGGTCTTTTAATATTATTTATTTCGATCGTTGGATTTGTAATTGCCAGAACCAACCTTGAGGCCTACGCCACGGTATATAGACTTATTGGGATTTTGGTTATCTTATCGGCTTACTTCTTTTTCTTTCGAAAGCGGATGTAAGGGAGTAACCTAGCAGGGGTGATTATTACTGTGATAAAGCTTTTCTCCAAATTGTACTCAAAATAATTACTGATTCCACGAACTCTACGTCTGTTGTTTCTGTGGGGATGGATTGTTTTGTTTTTTATTACTGGTACCAAATTCAAATGGTTCTACTTCCTACAATAAACTGATTTCAAAAAGTCTGTTCTCATGGGACATAAAGAAGAGCTGAGTCGTCGTTATGACGTCTCGGCTCTTCTTTTATGCTATCTGTTCCGTGTAGACGAAGGTATTGGTAATCAATCCGAGCTCGCTTATTCCGTTCTTTTTCGAAACAAACTTAACTCGATATTCAGAAATTCTTTAGAAAATCCCTCTCAAGTTCTTCAGAGTTTATCTCTATTATGGATACATTGATAAATCCGTATAGGAGTTGAGCACTTGAACCTTTCCAGTCAGTCATCCACTAAATCAGCCTGGCTTTCCCTGCTTTGGCTTGCAGCAGTTCCGATCTTAAATATTTTCTACGGTGTACTAAATCGGGCTGGGGATCATGTCTATAGTCTTGCAACAGTCCCGGATTCCATGATCCCTTTTGTTCCAGCCTTTATCATTCCTTATGTATTATGGTACCCGTTCATTACAGGTGCATTAATAGCAATTGCATTCAAGGACAAGAGAACTTATTTTCAAACGCTAATTGCACTTTGCAGCGGGCTAGTGATCTCTTACATCTTCTTCGCTCTGTTCCAGACAGCGATTGAGCGCCCGAACATCCAGGGTGAGAAAGGCTTTCTCTTCACGATGGTTGATTACATCTACCGTCATGATCAACCCTACAACTGTTTTCCTAGTATTCATGTACTCACCAGTTATCTGATCCTTAGAGGAACGCGTGTATTTGGACGAGCTGTATGGGCGATGACTCCCACCCTCTCCATTCTTATTATGGTGTCTACCGTACTGGTGAAACAACATGTCGTCGTAGATATTGCGGGTGGCATTCTGGTTGGAGAGCTTTGTTTCCGATTGGCTGGAACAACCCTCTATTCTCTCTCATCCCGTGTTAAATCGACTCGATTGGAGTGAGATGAACTTTGACAGATTTCCACTGGTTTTATCGCAAACATAGTATTCGTTTCCATGTCCTTATCAGTTCTGGTTTCATCCTTCAACTTCCCTCCTGTTTTTGTGTATATCTGTCGTAAAAAGGAAGATGAAGGACCCAGTAAAACGAGGGAATTGAGGGAATTCTCCCAAGTGTAGCCTTTGTAGCGCACATTCCCTCAATCCCTTAACCTAGAAAGCTTTATCCCCGTTTTTGAGATAATAATTCTGAAAGATTTTATGAGAATAAAATCAAAAAAAAGACTGGAAGGTTAGTTGATTTAAATCGTCAACCAGCATCCAGTCTTTGGTATATTTGCGAACCGTTTTTTTGTCTAGGGATAATTATTGGGAAATTGGACAACAGGAAATGTTTTTCTAAACCATCCGCTGTCTCATCGCCTCAAACAACAGAATCGTGGCAGCCATCGCCGCATTAAGCGACTCCGCCTGTCCCTGCATCGGAATCGTAATCGCATCATCCACCAGCCGTGCTGTGGAATCCGAGATACCTTTGCCTTCATTGCCGATCACAAGCCATACGGACTGCGTAAAATCATAACTGTAACACGAATGCTCTGCCTGCAAAGAGGTACTCACCAGCTTCACGCCTGCGGCTTTTGCTTCAGGCAACAACGATTCCAACTGTCCTTCCACGATGGGCAAATGAAACAGTGACCCCATGGTCGAACGGATCGTCTTCGGGTTATATACATCGGCACAACCAGCACCGAGCACCACGCCAGCTGCTCCAGCTGCGTCGGCACTGCGAATGATCGTCCCCACATTGCCCGGGTCTTGAACATTGTCCAGCACCACAACCAGCCCTTTGGACGAAGACAACAGGCTTTGCAGCGGCTCACGACCTTTGCGCACAATGGCAAATACAGGCTGTGGAGTCATCGTATCTGTACATTTGGCGATCACCGCAGGAGTTACACTGATCCATTCCACACGCTGAAGCGGAGCCTCCAACCCAGCCAGTTCCGAAGGTACACCCTGCTCTCCATCGTATACGATACACTCCAGATCCGCTCCGGCGCGCAGCGCCTCCTGAACGAGATGAATACCTTCAATTATATATTTATGCTGACGGGTACGATGCTTTTTCTCCAGCAGCTGTGCCCATTCTTTCACACGTGTATTTTGAGGTGATACAATATCCATATTACTATCCTTCCCATCTGCGGCTCAATTTATCAACAGAGATCACTTCGGATATGCAAGCTCCATTTTCGTCAAGTGGTCTCTATGACCAACGATGATCAGCACATCCCCATCTTCAATTCGATCTTCTGCGTAAGGGGAAATATTCATCGAATTCCCACTGCGGATCGCCATCACGTTACAACCGAATCGTGCCCGGATGTTCAGTTGCATCAGGTTTTTACCCACCATTTGCTCGGAAGCTCTCATCTCCAAAATGCTATAATCCTCCGACAACTCGATGTAATCGAGTATGTTTGGTGATGTAAGATGATGGGCAACGCGCAGTCCCATATCCCGCTCTGGATAAATAACCTTGTCCGCTCCGATTTTTTGCAGCACTTTACCATGTAGCTCATTTTGTGCCTTTACGATCAGAACAGGTACACCCATATCCTTCAGAATAAGAGTTGTTAGGATACTTGCCTGAATATCTTCACCAATCGCCACCACGACGACATCAAAATTTCGTATACCCAGCGCCCGCAGTGCTTCTTCATCCGTTGAATCTGCCGATACCGCATGAGTTACCACATTCGACATTTCCTGGGTCCGCTGCTCGTCCGCATCAATTGCCAGTACGTCAAATCCCATACCGCTCAATGCATTGGCTACACTTGATCCGAACCGTCCCATGCCAATTACAGCATATTGCTTCTTTGCCATTAGGGTCTAACCTCCCGCTGCCATTAAATAATCCTTCGTAGTATACCACAAAGCCGGATAAACTTGAATGCGCACACGTTTCCCAGGGAACAGTATTAGAGCAGCCGAATATACGAGGAGGGACTTGCGATGCCAATTACATTAAGCCTGCGTGAGGCGATTGTTCATAAAGTTCATGACAAAAGTGATGATCAGCTCCGGGAGATGATTGAAGGTTCAGTGGACGGACCGGAAGCTGCATTACCCGGACTTGGTGCCATTTTCGAAATGATATGGAAGAACACAGAACCTGCGAAGCAGGAAGAATTGATCCAAATCGCGCAGGAGCATCTGCACACCATTCCCGTTCAACCTATCAGTTAACTGAAGCCTTGGAGGGAAAGGGACCATCATCACGTTGTTCTGCTTGCAAAGAAAGCCTTTCCCTTATTCGGTCGGATCATACCGATCCTTAAAGTAAGGTGTAAAGCAATAGATCCCACCGCCATCCGGCGGAGGGATCTTATTTTTTCACCAAGCTCTATCTCATCGCATGAGCTTGTCACGTTCAACTAACCCTTCAATGATTCCCACGGAATACGTCTGCCTTACCTTAAGGCGCAGTCTCCAGGAATTTCGCTGTCGGGTTCTTATCCATTGCTGTTCTCATCGCATACTCATTCTCGAACAAGACAACATAATTACCCTTTTTATCCTTCACCAACGTTGAGTTAATCCGGAATTTACTTGCGTCCAGATTCTCGTCCACGATCCAGCGAGCGAACTGATAAGGCATACGCTGCAATTGCACGTCTACCCCATACTCGCCTTTCATCCGGTATTCAAATACCTCGAACTGGAGCTGACCAATTACGCCGAGCAATGTCTCGTCGAAGCTCACCGTATTGAACACCTGAATCGTGCCTTCCTCTGTCAGCTGGTCAATCCCTTTTTGATACTGTTTATGTTTCAATGCATTTTTCACCGTTACTTTGGCGAAAATCTCTGGCGAGAACGTTGGCATTTCCTCAAATATAATTTCGCTGCCTTGGCTCAGTGAATCTCCAATCCGGAAAATACCCGGATCGAACAAACCGATGATATCGCCTGCATACGCCTCTTCAACAATATCCCGATCTTGTGCCAGGAATTGTTGTGGCTGTGACAGCTTGATCTCTTTGCCCACACGGTTATGCTTCACACTCATTCCACGTTGGAACTTGCCTGACACAATACGCAGGAACGCAATACGATCGCGGTGTGCTGGATTCATATTCGCCTGGATCTTGAATACATATCCACTAAATTTATCATTCGTCGGCTGGATCTCTCCTGCCGTACTGCGACGTGGTTCAGGCTTCGGTGCCAGTTGCAGGAAGTTCTCCAGGAACGTCTGCACGCCGAAATTATTAATGGCACTACCGAAGAAAATAGGGGTCAGTTCGCCGCGTTCCACTTTCTCCATGTCGAACGGGTCTCCCGCAATATCCAGCAGCTCCAGGTCCTGACACAATTGATCATGCAGATACTCTCCTGCCATCTCACGAATAATTGGATCTTTGTAGCCGTCCACTTTTTGTACTCTAATAGTGGAATGATCGTCCCCTTGGAACAACTCCACCTGATTTTTCATCCGGTCATACACACCACACAGCTCGCGACCTGTACCAATCGGCCAGTTCATCGGCACGGAGCGGATACCCAGTACATTTTCGAGTTCTTCCATCAGATCAAACGGACTTTGTCCCTCACGATCCAGCTTGTTGATGAACGTAAAAATTGGAATGCCGCGCTTCGCACAAACTTGGAACAACTTGATCGTCTGTGCCTCGACACCCTTTGCCACGTCAATCAACATCACTGCGCTATCCGCAGCCGTCAGTGTACGATACGTATCTTCACTGAAATCCTGGTGACCTGGTGTATCCAGAATATTCACACGATGATCCAGATAATCAAACTGCATAACGGAAGAAGTAACCGAGATCCCCCGTTGCTTCTCAATTTCCATCCAGTCACTTGTTGCATGTTTGCTAGCTTTCCGAGCTTTTACCGTACCCGCAAGGCGAATCGCGCCCCCGAACAGCAACAGTTTCTCGGTCAAAGTCGTTTTACCCGCATCGGGGTGAGAGATAATGGCAAACGTCCGGCGTTTGTCCACTTCCTGTTGAAGAATGTTGTTACTATCTTTGCTCATAGATTCTATCCCTTTCATCCGTTCATTCACGTTAGTCCGGCGAAGCCGGTCGACATTTCAATCTTTATGCAATCCGGCTAAGCCGGTTGATTGTATACTTAGTATGTGGGCATTTCATATTCCTGACTTTCAGCCACCTATGCTAATTTTACACATTTACAACGGAGTTCATCCCCCTAATTGTTGTGCTTCCATTCATACCGTGAACCTGAATTGTAATTCAACTCTCCTATTGTACCATAATTTTTACCGAAAATAACCGAATTACGTACAGCAGTTTCTTCTCTTTTCTGATTGCATAAAAAAGCACCCTTCAGCCATGATCATGGCATCCAGGTACTCCTAATCCAATTATCGTTGCCTAACTTAGAAAATCAATGCATCCAGTGCGTATTGTCCTCCACCAGTCAGAGCCAACGCTACACCAATCACCAAAATCGCGAGGTTATATTCAAATCCGTTTTGCGTAGACCAGTACCCGTTTGCACCATGAACCTTCACAATCGCTATGACCATGGTAAGAGCAATCAGAATGCCACCTACAGAAGTCAGCAGACCCAGAGCCAGTAACAATCCGCCACCGAATTCAGCCAATCCAGCCAGCAGCGCAACCAGAGCGCCGGGTTTCATGCCCATAGATTCAAACCAGCCACCTGTTCCCTTAATTCCGTGACCTCCGAACCATCCAAACAATTTCTGAGCCCCGTGCGCCATGAACGACAATCCAATCACCAAACGAATCAACAACAAACCTACATCCAACATTTTCTTTTCCTCCATTCAATATATACAAAATAGTATTCTTAGATTAAAGATATTATGCCAAACTTTTTTTCATGAACTGATTTCGTAACCCCTTCAACTGGTTGAAATTTAATCTCATGAATGATGCACTTATCCGACGAACGCTTCGGGTTAAGTCTGTCTTTTGCGTAACTCTTTATCTCTTGAGTTGAGTATAAGTTATATACTTACTTTTTGTCAACAACTTAATTTAATTATATCCATCTTCCTCTTCCTTGTATCTTTCTGCAGCTCTTTTTTTCACACAAAAAGAAGCCCGGAAAGTCCGCAGTTCCGCGTCCTTTCCAAGCCTCATTGATAACAAAGCAGCTCCATTTACCGATGTAACGGCCTTGATCTCATCCGATCTTGCTTATAACAGATTCACTCATTCGGCCTCCTGTTTCATTTGAATTATCTTGCCAACAGGCTGCAAAGTTAAACGAGATGCTGTACCACTCTATTAATTATTCACTTGCCAGATGACACTGTCCTCATCTTGACCATTCACCGGCCACCAGTGGAAGCCATCCTGTTCCAGGAGCTTGCCTGTCGCTTCCGGTCCCCACGTACCTACCGGATACGTATGAAGTTCTCCATGGTTCTCTGCCCAAGCCGCCGCAATCCGATCTACAAAAGACCAGGCTGTCGCCACTTCATCCCAACGGGTGAAGTACGTGGAGTCTCCTTCTGCCGCATCATGCAGCAGACGTTCATATGCTTCTGGTGAGTTAATTCCGATCATGCAGCTCTGGCAGAAATCCATCGCGAGTGGCTGGATTTCGGAGTCCGAGCCCGGTTTCTTGGCATTGATTTTGATATAAATGCCTTCCATTGGATTCACCCGAATGACAAGCAGATTCGGTTGCAGTTTATATTTTTTCCCGAGATATACGTTGTTGGGCATCGATTTGAATTCAACCACGATCTCGGTCGTTTTCACTGGAAGGCGCTTGCCTGTCCGAATATAGAATGGCACACCTGCCCAACGGAAATTATCCACAAATACACGGGCAGCAAAATACGTCTCCGTATTCGACTCTGGGTCTACCTTGTCCTCTTGGCGATAGCCAGGAAGCTGTTTCCCATGGGATTCCCCCTCGGTATACTGGCCCCTTACAACGTTATTGCTCACTTCTTCATCTGAAGTGAACGCTCGCAGAGAACGTAATACCTTCACCTTCTCATCGCGGATATCCTCCGGGAATAAACGACTTGGCGGCTCCATTGCAATCATGGTCAACATCTGCAGCATATGATTTTGCCCCATGTCACGCAGCGCGCCGGAATGATCGTAATAACCGCCACGTTCTTCCACGCCTACCGTCTCACCCAGTGTAATCTGAACGTTCGCGATATGTTTGTTATTCCAGAGTGGTTCGAAAAATGCATTGCCAAATCGAATCACTTCGATATTCTGTACCATTTCCTTGCCCAGATAGTGGTCAATCCGGTAGATCTCCTCTTCACGGAACACTTCACGAATTTGCTCATTCAGTTGTTCAGCAGATTGAAGGTCATAACCAAAAGGCTTCTCAATCACGAGTCGATTCCAACCCTGGCCTTCCAGCATCCCCCCATCCCGCAAGCTGTACGAGACACTGCCAAACAGCTCAGGTGCCAGTGCCAGATAGAAGAGGCGGTTACCCGGTGTATTAAACTTCGCTTCAAGAGTCTCCGTCTGCTCACGCAATTCCCTGAATCCGTCAACGTTATTGATATCAAGTGATTTATACTCAAAATGTTCGACAAAAGCATTCCAATCAGCAGGTTCCCCCGCCGGATAACGGCAGAACTCTTTAATGGATTCATGGACATCTTCCCGGAATTCTTCTGGTGACCTCGGACGACGTGCTACACCAATCACCGCAAAATCTTCGGCTAACTTGCCTTCGCGATAGAGACTGTAAATGGCCGGAAACAGCTTCCGGCGAGCCAAATCGCCCGTTGCTCCAAAAATGAAAAATACTGCGCCTGGTGTTTGCACTTCATCTTGCAATTGTTTTTCAACCATGGGCTCCTCTTTCTTCCGGGAAGACATCTTCACGCTCTCCCCGAGCTATGTAATGGTGTTATATATGCATCGAATACAACCGTCAATTACCAGCAAGTTTCTTCTTGGATGTGATGCCATTTTAGCATAATGACTGCGCAGTTGCACTAATTTTCCTGATAATCCTTCTCCATATCCTTTTCGAAATTCATCGAAATTTCATCTATAAGTATAAGTGATCAAACTTATAAATACACACTATTGCTGTATTAATATTCAATCGTAATTACCGGAAAACCGACTGTAATTCGATTGATTCCTTTTTCATTATCCTGGTGAACCGCCAGCTGCATATTCAAAATATGCGAACCACTCTGAATCGCGATTGGCAGATTAGGCACCTTATAGGATACACTTGCCGTGTTGGCATCCGTATAACGTTCCACCGATTGCACATCCATTTTTCCCGACATGTTTTCTTCAATCTGTTCTACTTGAATGCTTGCTTCACTTTCGGTTCCTCCTGTGCCTTGCACTGAGAAATTCCACGTAGCCTCCATACCTGAGTCTTTGAGCATCTGACCTACCTGTTCATGTAGTGCCGTTAACCCATGCCAATCTGTACGCCCATTCCCCGATAAGTGTACAATGGTGTAGTACGTATTCTCGCCAGTAACGACAACATTAACCCGCCTACCTGCGTTTAGACCATCAGCATCTATATCCGCCTCACTGCGATACACATCATGACCCGTTTGACGTACCAATACCGGTTGGTGTAATCCCAATTGTTGAGCCATCACCTCTGCCTGCTTCTGTGCATCTCCCTTGCCTTCTCCCTGCCATTTGATGACCAGACGATCCACCTGATCCATCGCCATGTCAGCGGTGTTCTTCAATTGATCCAGCTTGGCTGCTTCGGACTCCGTCTTCTCTGCATACACCTGTGTTACACCTATAAGAATAATAATGGCTATTACCAATAGACCTGTTGTTATCCAACGATTCAACATTCATATCCCCTCGCTCTTCCGCTAAATCTATGAATCTATCAACAGCATGCCCCCTTTCCTCATTTGCTAAACTTCTGTTACATACAAAAAAAGCCCCTTCAACCATCTTCATGGCTGATAGGACCAAATATGTAAAACCATTATGATGTTGCTGTCCGCATGTAATGAAGAACACAGCCCATTTCTATCTGATAACACTTCTGTCTTATTCTGCAAGTCCATTCTTATATGCATAGATGGCGGCCTGTGTACGATCATCGACACCCAATTTTGCGAGTATATTTGTGACATGGAATTTTACTGTTTTGATACCGATAATTAGGTCATCCGCGATGTCCTGGTTTGACTTGCCTTTCGCCACCAACCGAAGTACATCCATTTCCCGATCCGTCAATTCATCATGTAAAGGAGCTGCCGCCTGTGGCTGTCTGAATCGATTCATCATTTTGGATGCCACCTGTGACTCCAGCACAGATTGCCCTCGTGCTGCTGCGCGAATTGCGTCTGCCACTTCATTCGCTCTCGATGTTTTCAATAAGTAACTGAAAGCTCCAGCTTCAATGACCGGGTACATTTTTTCATCATCCAGATAGCTAGTCAACACAATGACCTTACACTCCGGATACATTTTGAGCAACTGCCTGGTAGCTTCAATACCATCCATGCCTTCCATGACGAGATCCATTAAGACAACATCAGGCTTATATTCCTGAGCCAGACGGATGCCTTCCTCACCGCTTCCCGCTTCACCGACCACTTCAATACCATCTTCGGTATCCAATACCGCGGCGAGTCCAATACGCACCATCTCATGATCATCCACGAGCAACACTTTGATCGACGTTTCCGTTTCCGTCTCCGTTTCTATTCCCGTTTCCATTGACATGTTCTTCCTCGCTTTCATTGCTCATCAAAGGTATCGTTATCTCAATCCGCGTTCCCTTACCTGGCGCTGTTACAAACTGTATTGCTCCGCCAATTTCAGTGACACGTTCACGCATATTAGCCAGGCCATAGGAAGCTTGCTTATTTTCATCCAGATCAAAGCCTTGGCCATCGTCACGAATGAGTACCCGAATCGCATCTGTACGGCGTTGAAGCCTGATTTCCATTTTCTCTGCTTTAGCATGTCGTAATGTATTGGACATCGCTTCCTGAATAATACGGAACAGATGATTCTCAATGCCCTTGATCAGATGAATGTCCTCATCCATTTCAAGCACAATATCCATAGGTACCTTCGTTTTCAGTTCCACCACAAGATCACGCAGACCTTGTTCAAGATGTTTGCCCTCCAGATAGACGGGCCGCAGATGCAACAGCAATGCACGCATCTCGGACTGGGCTACCGATGCCATCTCTTCAATCAGAGCGATCTGCCTCTTGGCACGCTCAAAATCCGTATCCATCTTCCGGCCAACCGCCGTTGCTGTCATCGAAATCGCGAACAACTGCTGTGATACCGCATCATGCAGTTCTCTTGCCAGCCGTTGCCGCTCCTCCACAATTGCCGTGATTCTAGCTTGCTCAGCTAGCTGTGCATTATTGGTAGACAGTCTTTGCAGCGACGAGATCTGATCTTCCCACTTTTTGCCGATTCGTCCAAGTTGCTCACTTAATCGGCCTACATCATCTATACCAAGATCTGGTACAGTACGTGAAAGTGAACCTTTTTCCCATAGCAACAGCGTCTCTCGCAGTAATTCAAGCCTTCGTTTGACCCGGTAACTCTGGTAGAAGCCGAAGGCTGCACCCATACCGACCAAGAGCAGCACTAAAGCCAGCCCCGATTGAATCAGATGCCTCCATCCGGCAAACGGGGCCAGATAACCATATGTATACAATACATACAAAATAACAGCAAGCACAATGAAAACCAGGAGGATCCCTTCACCCATACTTCGGGTTACCATGTCAGTATGTCGTTTTGTCTTCATCCGGGTCTCCTCCTTTCTTCACCTATTAAGGTATTACGGATTACTGATGCTTAGGTCGCCAACAAGATAAGAAATGACAAATTTTACTTTATGTTCACTGGACTCATATCCAGGGGTTCTCCATATCAATGTGTTCATCATGCCGCTATCTTGTTCACCCAGAAGATTAATTCGGCCGAACAGGACCGATGCTTCAATCTCCACACCATAATCTTCAGGCAGCGTCAGACGAACATTTCCCATAACCCCTTGCAGCAGGACCATCGTTTGTTTCTCCTCAGGGATGGAAAGAGATAAATCAGCATTAACCTCACCTATGGCATGCCACAGGCTCATACTGCGTAACGTCCAGGGTGCTTGATCCCAATAATAACGAGCCATGAAGTTTTGTTTGCGCATGACATCTTCATGCAGATGAATCTTTTTGTTTTTGGAGTAAAAATAGGCTAATGAAGCCAGTACAATTAGAAATACAATCATAAGATTATCCAGCAGCAGCAGAGCTGCGCCAATACCCAGATATCTATAGCCTTTGTGTGTATCACCCTTACGAACTTGAACCATACCAATCGTTAACAGAATCAGTGCGGCAAGGGTCAGCAAATTTATATTTCGATTCAGTAGCATCAACATGCCGATGACGATAATTATACCTGCAAGCCATTGACTTTTTCTATTCATCTGCCGCACCTCCTCTGTAGATTGATCTTCCCTATTCGACGGAAAAGCCATACCAGGCAATGAACACCTGTATGGCTTAACCTTTGTTCTACAAACCGTTCTTTATTCACGATTTATAGAATATCATATTGTCTGCTGAGCGAACAGTTATTCTTTTGAAGTACCGCCCGTTTCACTCTTCGCACCATTACCCATTTTGTTCTTAAGCGCCTGCAATTGTTGATCCACTTTGAATTGTTTCTCTACATCCACAGGATTCGTGTATGAAGACTGTGTGTTACGGTATGGTGCACGACTCACATCAGCTTCCGCTTCCAGTTGCATGATCTTCTCTTCCATCCGGTGGAATCCAAGGGATGCGCCACCACTCTCGATCGAATGCAAGCTGTTAATTGAGGACATTTGTTTTTTGGCTTTGGCCATTTGAGCACGGGATACGAGTTCATTGCGTTTGTTACGCATTTTGTAGAACTCATCTTTCATGTCATGCAGCTGTTGCAGCAAATCTTTAGCCTGTGCTTCGGACTGTGCATGCAGCTCACTGTACTCGGTAATTTTTTGATCAAAGTAAATTTTCTCTTCCAGCAACTTGCGTGCCACTTCTTCCTGACCATTAGCCAGTGCAGCTTCTGCTTGGGATTCACGTTGTACCGATGTGCGTTCAGCTTCATCCAGACGTTGTTTCATGCGGCGCTCGTTCGCCATTTGTTTGGCAACCGTTACCTCAGCCTCATGAATCTCAGCCTCCATGTCACGCAAATACTGGTTCAACATTACAATCGGGTCTTCCACTTTATCCAACATATCATTTACCGATGCTTTCGTCATATCCTTAATCCGTTTAAATACTCCCATTTTACTTTTCTCCCTTCTCGTAACGAGATAATTTTTGGCGAAGCTCTTCAACTTCTTTTTTCAGTGCTTTTTTCTCAATATCTTTCATCATGGAATCAAGTTCACTTTCTTGGGGCGTTCCTGCTCCATAGGCGTTGTTGTCATAAGAACGCGGACCCGACTGAGGTCTGTTGTTGTATCCAGGGCCAGGACCGAAGTTTCCAGGACCTTGATTACGGTTGTTTTGGAAAGGGCCTCTTGGTGGCTCATGATCAAAATTGTTGTATCCTCTGCCAGGACCAGGACCATTGTTCGGACCATAGCCGTATGGATCATAAGGTGGGTATGGCTCTTTCGGCACCACCAGTGCTGCGATAAAGTAGATTAACAACGACGTGCCGCCAGTTACGAAAATACTGATGACAAAGATGATACGCAGCAGGGTTGAATCCATGCCGATCGACTCGGATATCCCACCACACAATCCTGTCAGCATCCGGTCACGCGTTGAGCGGTATAATTTGCTCATGTGCTTACTCCTTTCGTTTACTTATATCCTCTTACGTGATCAGCACCATAAGCGTATGGATCAGCGTGATTGGATTCTTTTGGCACTACCAATGCAGCGATGAAGTAGATCAGCAATGATGTACCTCCCGTAGCGAAAATGCTGATGAAAAAAATGATACGCAGCAGCTTGGAGCTCATTTCAAGATTTTCAGAGATGCCGCCGATCAAACCTGTCAGCATACGATTACGCGATGAGCGGTAAAGTTTATTCATCTGACTACTCCTTTCTGTCATTGTTCAGCTTTTGTTTCAGTCGTTCCAGTTCTTTGTCCAACGTTGAGCTAGACATACTACCAGCAGTTCCATTTCCATCCTGGGTCATTCTTCGCAAATCCCGGAGACTCTGGGCCTCATATTCGAGATCAGAGACTTGATCATCCAATCGGTTGAACATACGCGGTACATTCTGTCCGTTATGGTTGCCTCTTTGATTCATTCGTTGCTGCAACTGAATCGTCTGCATACGAGCGTAGTAATATTGGCGTTTGCTGTACACATTTTGATACTCTGATTTAAGTTGGTCGATCTGTTCATCAAGCTCCTGTAAAGCCGCATTGCTTTGTGCATACAATTCATTGTATTGTTCCATTTTTTCCTCATGGAGGATTTTTTCCTGCAAAGCAAGTTTAGCGAGATGCTCCTCACCTGCTTTTAGGGCCATGGAAGCTTGCTCTTCCCGTTTGTATACCATACCTGCTGCCTGATCGGCTTGTTGTTTCATTTGTCTGGTATGGCTTGCATATTGATGACGAAGCTTCTCAGCTTCACCAATGTCTTGGCGGGTCGAGACCAGAAACTGGTCAATCAGCTTAACTGGATCCTGACTTTGCTCCAAATGTTCGTTTAAAGTAGCTACGGTAATATCCCGCATTCGACGAAATACACTCATTTTGTTCTGTCCTCCTTTTCATGATCGTGAAAGCTTAGTAACGGCCACGACGACTGCGATTATTACTTAACATGGAGACTCCGTAGATAATTAACCCGATTGCGATGATCGGTCCGATCAGCCAGGCCATTTTGCTCATCAGTGAAATGATACCGATGATGAGAACAATCCATCCTAGCAGCACATTTCCTCGTTTTACCCCGTAGTATCCAAGTGCAATCATCAGGATCGGAATCAGATATCCCATTAAGTGTCCGAGGAGAGGGGTTAACTTTCCAAAGAGGATGAGTGCGCCCAGCGCAATCAGTACAACCGCCCAGCCATTTCCTTTATTCCATCTCATATTGTTGTTCACCACCCTTTCGATTCGTTTATTTTGATTTGTTTGTTTGTTCGTTTGTTTCTTGTTTAACCTTATGTCCTTATTCTAGAGCAAACTGAAGCTTTTCAAAACAGACCGTGGACGGTTTTTCATCCTAGACTCAGGTCGGGGATCGTGTTGGACCTATGACTGTCCCTATATCAGACCATCGATGCTCATCACTGCATAACAGCCCTGGATACCTCTTATTACCCTTGTTCGCTCCCCGTCTCACTCTGTACTAAAATCACGTCCATATCCCTTATCTACGTTTGCATCTGATTTCCGTTCCCCATCATTTCCTTCATTAACAGCCAAACCACAGCAAAACGAATATCAAATATTCCTTCTACCTTATTGTCACCCTTCTTTTTATTACTTTTTTATCCAAATAAATAAAATTTAGATTGTTCTATATGTAAGCGTTTACTAAAATAGAATGTGTTACTAATTTATTGGTCAGGAGTGGAGCTGTGCGATCATTCAGCTATCTACATAAAATGATAGGCTTCGGGATTCTGTTAAGTACCCTTCCTATTCTATTGACGGGAATTGCCGCATTTATCTATTCATCCAATCAAACCGAGCTGCATCGAACACAAGCCAATAAACAATTACTTACTCAAATGCAATCCAACGTGGAACATAAACTTGCCATAGTAAGCTATATGCTGGATCAAACCATTCGCTCACCTGTTGCGCTAAACTCATTATCTCTATCTTCATCCTCTTCGGTTCCCATCCAGGGGACAAGACCTTTAATTGCGGAGAAGTTACAGACCGAGTTTCAAAATATGAGGTCATGGGAGCCTTTACTGGATATTACACTCGTGAATCAAACTCAGAATTGGCTTATCGATCATGCAGGACTGTATCTTAATACTGATTTCCCATTAGCGCTGCCGATGAAAGAATTATTATCTAATACACTTACCTCTGGTTGGCAACTCACACCTTCATCTCTATTTAACAATAAGGAACGTAAGGTCAATTCAGGCTGCATCTATCATATTGCACTTGCCAGATCCATTCCTAATGGAAATACCTCTTCCGATGCTGCACTGATTGGAGGAATTCCAGCCTGTTCGCTACAGAGACCACTTGAAGAAGAATCTCCAGGAAGCTCTGCTTCCGGACTGATCATTTTGAATCGGGAACAGCGTATCATGGTCCATCCCGATCCTCGATATATCGGTCAGCCATTGGCTACAGCGGGAATAAGGGATAGCACTTCTGGCGTTAATTTGAATGAGCTGTTACCCCGCCCTGGGTTTGCTGCTGCTTCAGGGCAACGCGAGGTACATATTGCAGATACACATTACGCCCTGTCTTACACACATTCATCTTTAAAAGGGTGGACATATATTCTTATTTCTCCTACGAATGTCCTGACCCGAGAATATATTCAAATTGGACTGCACACCATGTATATCAGTATCGCGATGCTACTTCTTTCACTGTTGCTCTCATGGATAGGTTCGAAAAGAATGCATAAACCCATTCGTAGACTTCTGATGCAACTTGGTGACAAACGTTTGTCCAACGGTAGCCTGGAAGAAAAGTCTGCACTTCCTAAAGATGAATTCGAACAAATCAGGGCTGGTGTTTCACAACTCTCTGCATCTCAATCTCAACTTGAAAGCAAACTAAATCAATATATGCTGCAACTTCATGCTCATTTTCTGATAAATCTACTTCTGGGGAAACATCCTCCCTCTACTCTTCATGATACTCTGAGGGAGCATGGCTACGCTCTTCATCTTCAGGAATGGCAACAAATAGCCGTTGTTACCGTGCAGACAGATCTCGTTAACCATACAAAATATAATACGAAAGATCGTGATCTTCTGCTATTCGCCATTCAGAATATACTGGAGGAATCCGTTAATTCCCAGCAAAAACTGCTTCCTGTTGTTTACGAACAGGCTGTCGTCCTGATCGTAGGTACGACTGAACAAGATAAAATGATTTTTTCCCAGGATCTATACACGCTAACGGAGCAGTTGCAACATCAGATCGATGAAATTCTGAATCTTCAGGTAAGTATTGGCTTTAGCCAGCCTCATGCCTCTCTGTTTCATATACCTCAGGCTTATAAGGAGGCCCTTGAAGCACTTAAGCATCGAATGAAGTTGGGAACAGGCATCATCATTCAATTTGAGACGATCGATACGCATGCTTCTCTTTGGTCATTGTCCTATCCGGAAGCTCTGGAATATGCACTGATTCAGGCTGTCCAAAATGCAGAAGAGGCTCAAGCCTCCTCCCATCTTCATCAATTGCTTGAAGTACTGTTTGGCATGGAGTGCACACCCGAAGAATATCAGGTAGCACTTACCCGGTTACTAAGTCACATTTTGCAAATGATGCAGGAATCCGGTATACGACTTGGACAGATATCACAAGGTCATGGTTCCATTTTCAATGAACTGCATGCTCTACAATACGCTGCCGAGGTTGAACAGTGGTTTAACAATAAGGTAATCATACCAATCATTCAGATCTTGAAGGAAAGACAATATGCCCAGTATCAGCAAATCTCGGAAAAAATGATTGCCATGATTCAGCAAGGATACGATAAGGATCTGACGCTGGAAGAATGCGCATCAAGACTTCACTATAATGCCAACTATTTAAGTAGTGTGTTCCGTAAAGAGACAGGCTGTGCATTCAGTGAGTATCTGACGAAGTATCGTTTCAGTATGGCTAAAAAGTGGCTGGACGAAAGCGAGCTAACGGTCAAGGACATCGCTACACGGCTTTGTTACAATAACCCGCAGAACTTTATCCGTTCTTTTCGTAAATGGGAAGGTATCACGCCTGGACAGTATAGGGAACGTAAACTGAAGTCTGATCAAGCGAAATATTGAGCGGCTCTTTTGAGGACAGTAGGACGGGTATGTCTATAGTTAAAGCGTAGACCAATGGAACATGGAGCGAATAGCGTGTGCTCCATTGATTAGACAGTAACAACGCTAAATAAAGATGTCCCATATGCCATTCATGTTCATGGCATATGGGACATCCCCTTTCGATCATATCTGGAAGAATGGTTACTGATATCAATTACTACGCTTAGCTGCGTAGCACTTTCATGTTCGGTTGTTCCAGTTGAATCAGAATTTTGCCGAACTTCCCACCTCTCGAGAACTTAACCACACCATCTTTGTAAGTGTCTCGAATATATTTTTCAGCCAAGGCAAGTGAACCTTCATCCGTTGGCAGTTCGTGCGAGCGAAACCATTCCTGAAGCTTATCGACGACCTCCTCAGTAGACATCTCAATACAACTTGTTTCTTTAGTGATCAAGGTGGTGTAAGAATAACCTTTCAAGTACAGCAACTGTTGTATAAACCCCATATCCCCAGTGATGCCTGATGGATAAACACCTAATACCTCTTTAAGCTCATCGAATAGTGTATGTTCTTTGGGCCCAGCCATCGTGCTGATGTAAACATACTTTTGGGCAGTGCTGATCGCCTGTTCGATCGTTTCCCAGTTGGACATTGCCGGGCACATCGATGCAAAGGCGAAGTCATATTTCTTTTCCCAGCCCTTCTCCTGAATCGATATGTCTTCGAATCGTTCTGATATGACATCAATACTGGATTGCAAGGACAGAGGAATCTTCTCTTTCATTAATGAATTGAATAGCTTGTAGGGTTCTACAGCTGTAATGGACGCTCCTCTGTTCGCAAAAGGGATCGTAAAGATGCCTGAGGCTGCTCCAATGTCCAATATAGATAAACCGTTAAGATCCACTCCCTGATTCTCAATCCAGCCTATGATGCGTTCGGTTCTTTGTTTTCCTTGTTCAGTAAACGACTGTTGATGATATTCCCTGGCCCATCGTTCATATACTTCTTCTTTATCAGGTGAGAAACTCTGCTGTTTGTATATTGAACTTGTCGACTGATTCTTCCACTCCTCTTCCCATACAGATGGATCGAATAAAATCTCAGAGTACTTTGATACGTGTATTTCCTTAGACATGCTGCTTCACTCCATTTCCTTTGATAAACTATAGAACTACATAATAAATAACTTAAATAAATACAAATCCAAACTTAATAGATCCTCAATATCTATTATTAACACAAAAAATAAAAGACTTTACTTATCTACAATGTATTTAATCAAATATACCTCAATACATAAAAGAATGCAACGCTGTAATTCAAACAGAAACAATATATCATAAAAATAGACCTATAAATCGCCGAAGCAATTCATAGGTCTATTAAGTATACCGGCGAGAGGACTCGAACCTCCACGGTTTCCCACTCGATTTTGAGTCGAGCGCGTCTGCCATTCCGCCACGCCGGCACATTTGATTTGTTGCATAGTTTGTAAAAATATACTGGAGGCGCCACCCAGATTCGAACTGGGGATAAAGCTTTTGCAGAGCTGTGCCTTACCACTTGGCTATGGCGCCACATTTTGGAGCGGACGACGGGAATCGAACCCGCGACCCTCGCCTTGGCAAGGCGATGCTCTACCGCTGAGCCACGTCCGCAAAATGGCTGGGGATATAGGATTTGAACCTATGCATGACGGAGTCAAAGTCCGTTGCCTTACCGCTTGGCTAATCCCCAAAAAAACAAAAGGGCGATCGAGGGGAATTGAACCCCCGAATGCCGGATCCACAAACCGGTGCGTTAACCACTTCGCCACGACCGCCACAATAAAATATATCTTTAAAAATTTAATTGGCAGGGGCAGCAGGAATTGAACCCACACCAACGGTTTTGGAGACCGTTGTTCTACCTTTAAACTATGCCCCTATAAAACTGGTGGAGGATGATGGATTCGAACCACCGAACCCGTACGGGAGCAGATTTACAGTCTGATGCGTTTGGCCACTTCGCTAATCCTCCAGGATTAAATGGTGCCGGCGAGAGGACTTGAACCCCCAACCTACTGATTACAAGTCAGTTGCTCTACCAGTTGAGCTACACCGGCGTATTAAGTTGTGATAAATGGTGGCTCGGGACGGAATCGAACCGCCGACACGAGGATTTTCAGTCCTCTGCTCTACCGACTGAGCTACCGAGCCATAATAAAGTTTAAACCTGAAACGTTACACTTTATCTAGGGCGTCGATGCCTAATAGCAGATTTAGTGAACAGCTTCCTCATGAAGAATAAAAATGGCGGAACCGACGGGATTCGAACCCGCGATCTCCTGCGTGACAGGCAGGCATGTTAGGCCAACTACACCACGGTTCCAGATTACTTTCAATTAAGAAAGATTAATTGCGGGGGCAGGATTTGAACCTGCGGCCTTCGGGTTATGAGCCCGACGAGCTACCGGGCTGCTCCACCCCGCGTCGTTATTCAAAAATAGATATGGTGGAGGCTGAGGGGATCGAACCCCCGACCCTCTGCTTGTAAGGCAGATGCTCTCCCAGCTGAGCTAAGCCTCCGAACAACACATTTATGAGTTTAACATAAATCTCTTGTGAAAATCAACTTCTTTTTTTGAAGTTAAAATATGACCCGTAGGGGATTCGAACCCCTGTTACCTCCGTGAAAGGGAGGTGTCTTAACCCCTTGACCAACGGGCCTTACTATGGCGGAGAGAGAGGGATTCGAACCCTCGAGACGCTTGTGACGCCTACACGATTTCCAATCGTGCTCCTTCGGCCAGCTCGGACACCTCTCCATATGGCTCCCCGAACAGGGCTCGAACCTGTGACAACTCGATTAACAGTCGAGTGCTCTACCAACTGAGCTATCAGGGAATATGCTTCAGAGATCATTCTCTGAAAACTAGATTCGAAACGAAATTTGCGATTTACAACCTGCATATTGGATAAGCCCTCGACCGATTAGTACTGGTCAGCTCCATGCATTGCTGCACTTCCACCCCCAGCCTATCTACCTCGTCGTCTTCAAGGGGTCTTACATACTGGGAAATCTCATCTTGAGGGGGGCTTCACGCTTAGATGCTTTCAGCGCTTATCCCTTCCGTACATAGCTACCCAGCGGTGCTCCTGGCGGAACAACTGGTACACCAGCGGTACGTCCATCCCGGTCCTCTCGTACTAAGGACAGCTCCTCTCAAATTTCCTACGCCCACGACAGATAGGGACCGAACTGTCTCACGACGTTCTGAACCCAGCTCGCGTACCGCTTTAATGGGCGAACAGCCCAACCCTTGGGACCTACTTCAGCCCCAGGATGCGATGAGCCGACATCGAGGTGCCAAACCTCCCCGTCGATGTGGACTCTTGGGGGAGATAAGCCTGTTATCCCCAGGGTAGCTTTTATCCGTTGAGCGATGGCCCTTCCATGCGGTACCACCGGATCACTAAGCCCGACTTTCGTCCCTGCTCGACTTGTAGGTCTCGCAGTCAAGCTCCCTTATGCCTTTGCACTCTTCGAATGATTTCCAACCATTCTGAGGGAACCTTTGGGCGCCTCCGTTACTCTTTAGGAGGCGACCGCCCCAGTCAAACTGCCCACCTGACACTGTCCCCGCACCGGATTACGGTACCAGGTTAGAACCTAGATACGATCAGGGTGGTATCCCAACGGTGCCTCCACACAAGCTGGCGCTCATGCTTCAAAGGCTCCCACCTATCCTGTACAGATCGTACCCAAATTCAATATCAAGCTGCAGTAAAGCTCCATGGGGTCTTTCCGTCTTGTCGCGGGTAACCTGCATCTTCACAGGTATTAAAATTTCACCGGATCTCTCGTTGAGACAGCGCCCAAGTCGTTACGCCATTCGTGCGGGTCAGAATTTACCTGACAAGGAATTTCGCTACCTTAGGACCGTTATAGTTACGGCCGCCGTTTACTGGGGCTTCGGTTCACAGCTTCGGATTGCTCCTAACCACTCCCCTTAACCTTCCAGCACCGGGCAGGCGTCAGCCCGTATACTTCGCCTTACGGCTTCGCACAGACCTGTGTTTTTGCTAAACAGTCGCTTGGGCCTTTTCACTGCGGCCCCCTCGTGCTATTCACACTACCGGGGCACCCCTTCTCCCGAAGTTACGGGGTCATTTTGCCGAGTTCCTTAACGAGAGTTCTTCCGCGCGCCTTAGAATACTCTTCTCGCCTACCTGTGTCGGTTTGCGGTACGGGCACCATCACCTGGCTAGAGGCTTTTCTTGGCAGTGTGAGATCATGACCTTCGCTACTATAATTTTCGCTCCCCATCACAGCCCAGCCTTATCGATGTGCGGATTTGCCTACACATCAGCCTCACTGCTTAGACGGACATCCATCAGTCCGCGTCACTACCCTGCTGCGTCCCCCCATTGCTCATAACGGCTTACGGTGGTACAGGAATTTCGACCTGTTGTCCTTCGACTACGCCTTTCGGCCTCGCCTTAGGTCCCGACTTACCCTGAGCGGACGAGCCTTCCTCAGGAACCCTTAGGCTTTCGGCGGATCAGATTCTCACTGATCTTTTCGTTACTCATACCGGCATTCTCACTTGTATAATGTCCAGCGCTCCTTACGGTACACCTTCAACCCTTATACAACGCTCCCCTACCCCTGATGCAAAGCATCAAGCCATAGCTTCGGTGGTGTGTTTAGCCCCGTTACATTTTCGGCGCAGAGTCACTCGACCAGTGAGCTATTACGCACTCTTTCAATGGTGGCTGCTTCTAAGCCAACATCCTGGTTGTCTGGGCAACTCCACATCCTTTTCCACTTAACACACACTTGGGGACCTTAGCTGATGGTCTGGGCTGTTTCCCTTTTGACAATGGATCTTAGCACTCACTGTCTGACTCCCGGAAGTAAGTCTATGGCATTCGGAGTTTGACTGAGCTTGGTAACCCTTGCGGGCCCCGCACCCAATCAGTGCTCTACCTCCACGACTCTGTTTTCCGAGGCTAGCCCTAAAGCTATTTCGGGGAGAACCAGCTATCTCCGAGTTCGATTGGAATTTCTCCGCTACCCCCACCTCATCCCCGCATTTTTCAACATGCGTGGGTTCGGGCCTCCAGTGCGTGTTACCGCACCTTCACCCTGGACAGGGGTAGATCACCCGGTTTCGGGTCTACGTCCACGTACTAACTCGCCCTATTCAGACTCGCTTTCGCTGCGGCTCCGGCTCATCACCTTAACCTTGCACGGGAACGTAACTCGCCGGTTCATTCTACAAAAGGCACGCCATCACCCCTAAAACGGGCTCTGACTTTTTGTAAGCACACGGTTTCAGGTTCTATTTCACTCCCCTTCCGGGGTGCTTTTCACCTTTCCCTCACGGTACTGCTTCACTATCGGTCGCTAGGAAGTATTTAGCCTTGGCAGATGGTCCTGCCGGATTCATACGGGGTTTCACGTGCCCCGCACTACTCGGGATTGGTCTCGGAGAGAGCAGACTTTCAACTACAGGGCTTTTACCTTCTTTGGCGGGCCTTTCCAGACCTCTTCGCTTAATCGGCTCCTTTGTAACTCCATGTGAGACGTCCCACAACCCCAAAGAGCAAGCTCTCTGGTTTGGGCTTCTCCGCGTTCGCTCGCCGCTACTGACGGAATCACTATTGTTTTCTCTTCCTCAGGGTACTTAGATGTTTCAGTTCCCCTGGTATGCCTCTGCACAACCTATGTATTCAGTTGTGAGTAACTGGAAATTACCCCAGCTGGGTTTCCCCATTCGGACACCCCCGGATCAAAGCTTGCTTACAGCTCCCCGAGGCAGTTTCGTTGTTCGCCACGTCCTTCATCGGCTCCTAGCGCCTAGGCATCCTCCGTGTGCTCTTAGTAGCTTAACCATATCGCTCGTGTTCGAGCTGTCGCTCCGCTTGTTTTGGACTACGTCCAAAGCCAAAAGTCGCTCCATTTCGATCACTCGCTCATGCAATCTACCTTATAAACACTTCACTTGTTTACACAAGATCAGCTTAAAGGAATGTTCTAAATCGCAAAATTTCGTTTCGATATCTAGTTTTCAAAGAACAAGCTCCATGCAAAAGCAAGCTGTTTGAGAGTTTGAGCTCTCAAAACTGAGCAACGAGTGAGTTAAAAGCTTTACGAAGTAAAGCTCGCTTCGGAAGCATGCTTCCTGAAGACTTGGTTTTGAATGTTTCCACTCGGGAAACGATTCTCCATAGAAAGGAGGTGATCCAGCCGCACCTTCCGATACGGCTACCTTGTTACGACTTCACCCCAATCATCTATCCCACCTTCGGCGGCTGGCTCCTTGCGGTTACCCCACCGACTTCGGGTGTTATAAACTCTCGTGGTGTGACGGGCGGTGTGTACAAGACCCGGGAACGTATTCACCGCGGCATGCTGATCCGCGATTACTAGCAATTCCGACTTCATGCAGGCGAGTTGCAGCCTGCAATCCGAACTGAGACCGGCTTTGTTGGGATTCGCTCCATCTCGCGATTTCGCAGCCCGTTGTACCGGCCATTGTAGTACGTGTGTAGCCCAGGTCATAAGGGGCATGATGATTTGACGTCATCCCCACCTTCCTCCGGTTTGTCACCGGCAGTCTATCTAGAGTGCCCACCCGAAGTGCTGGCAACTAAATATAAGGGTTGCGCTCGTTGCGGGACTTAACCCAACATCTCACGACACGAGCTGACGACAACCATGCACCACCTGTCTCCTCTGTCCCGAAGGAAAGATACATCTCTGCATCGATCAGAGGGATGTCAAGACCTGGTAAGGTTCTTCGCGTTGCTTCGAATTAAACCACATACTCCACTGCTTGTGCGGGTCCCCGTCAATTCCTTTGAGTTTCAGTCTTGCGACCGTACTCCCCAGGCGGAGTGCTTAATGTGTTAACTTCGGCACCAAGGGTATCGAAACCCCTAACACCTAGCACTCATCGTTTACGGCGTGGACTACCAGGGTATCTAATCCTGTTTGCTCCCCACGCTTTCGCGCCTCAGCGTCAGTTACAGCCCAGAGAGTCGCCTTCGCCACTGGTGTTCCTCCACATATCTACGCATTTCACCGCTACACGTGGAATTCCACTCTCCTCTTCTGCACTCAAGTCACCCAGTTTCCAGTGCGATCCGGGGTTGAGCCCCGGGATTAAACACCAGACTTAAATGACCGCCTGCGCGCGCTTTACGCCCAATAATTCCGGACAACGCTTGCCCCCTACGTATTACCGCGGCTGCTGGCACGTAGTTAGCCGGGGCTTTCTTCTCAGGTACCGTCACTCCTTGAGCAGTTACTCTCAAGGACGTTCTTCCCTGGCAACAGAGCTTTACGATCCGAAAACCTTCATCACTCACGCGGCATTGCTCCGTCAGGCTTTCGCCCATTGCGGAAGATTCCCTACTGCTGCCTCCCGTAGGAGTCTGGGCCGTGTCTCAGTCCCAGTGTGGCCGATCACCCTCTCAGGTCGGCTACGCATCGTCGCCTTGGTGAGCCGTTACCTCACCAACTAGCTAATGCGCCGCAGGCCCATCCCCAAGTGACAGATTGCTCCGTCTTTCCAGTTTCCTTCAGGAGAAGAAAACAAGTATTCGGTATTAGCTACCGTTTCCGGTAGTTGTCCCAAGCTTGAGGGCAGGTTGCCTACGTGTTACTCACCCGTCCGCCGCTAAGTATCAAGGAAGCAAGCTTCCTATCCACTCCGCTCGACTTGCATGTATTAGGCATGCCGCCAGCGTTCGTCCTGAGCCAGGATCAAACTCTCCAATAAAGTATTGAAAAGAGCGATAAGCTCATTTTGAATCTGACGAGATTAAAAAATCTCATTTGTGCTCCAGTTGATTCAAGCCAAGGCTTGTCTCTAACTTTCGCGTTCATTCTGCAAGCAGAATGTTTACTCACTCGTTGTTCAGTTTTCAAAGATCAAACTTAATTTTCCTTGCTGTTTTTCGTTATCACCGTGTTTTCGGCGGCGACTTAAATAATATATCACATTCGGTTCGTTTTCGTCAAGAACTTTTTTTATTTCTTTTTTTAATGCTTTAGTTCTTCACTTTCCCTCTGCAGAATTAATCGCTTGTTGACGATTAGTTCATTTGAGGAACGAAATATAATGTATCATATTTTGCGAATAGGAGTCAATATCTTTTTATAAATTATTAAACAAACAAAAAAGGAAGGTTTCCCCTCCTTCTTTCGATACATATAATGCAGGCTTCCGGGGTTGGTTACGTCTCGATCCAGTAACGTATTTCCCGACCATCTCCTCCAATAAGGGATGGCCATCCTGCAGATTCTTTCACAATACAACGGAACACCAATTTACGAAGTACGAGTGGCAGATCTTCACGTACATATCTTAACTGTGGATGATGAACAAGTTCATCCATACTCCACGGTTCCCTCCGACTTCTTAGCACACGCAGAAGCAATCCAGAGCAATCACTCATTTTGGACATCACCGAGAATTCACAGGCAAGCAGCACAAGCTCCACTCGCTGTTCTAATGTCTCCGAGCTTACTGTGAGCTCCTGATAGAGCTTCCATAGAGCACGGTCCAAATTCTGCACATGCGTCCAAACGGCATGATCCGGGTAAATCCCTTGTTCAATGAGTACAATTCTTGCCCAGTTTCCAAGAGCCTCAAGCACATTGTAATAAGCATCTACAACATGCCCTTCCTGGATGTAGAGTTTGGCTTCTACATAATTTCTTAAGAAGCTGGCGAATTCATGCAGCAACTTCTGCTCACGCAATTCCATTCCGAAAACGGATAGTTCCTCTCGCATATCACTCAAGGTACTATCAGTCTCCCAGATGATTTCACCTTTAGTCAGACACTGCATGAGATTATTGTTATCCCCCGTAATCACACTGCTCTGCAGCTCATGACGGCCAACATAGATCATTTGATAACGAAGATCACCATATCTGTAATGCCCAACTTTTGATATCAACTGGTCCGTATTATGAACAATAAGTACGAGCAATTCAAAATCCTGGATTAGGGAGCCGTGGAATCGATCTCCCGGGTGGGAATAAGCGATAGCCCCAACTGCCCCTGTCTCTTCCGACTGTTCGGACAAAAAAGCAAGGTTCTTTAGTTCCACGATTCCCTCCATACAATTCATGGCAGATATGCACCAAGTCAGTTATAATGTAATTCTACATCCAGACTGAAGTTTCCTTCTTTTCCAGGTCCGATACTACTCATACGATAGGAGCATTTTTCATGATTTTTAAATCAGCAAAAATTAATGCTTTTCGCACTTGGGGGCTACTGCTAACCATGTTAGGCATGGGCCTGATGGTACTAGGAACTGCCGGAATTGTGTTCTGGGGACATGCAGGCAAAGTATTTGCTGCTGTGGGGCTCGTCATCGGCCTAATTGCCATGATGGCCAGTCTGGGCATTTATTTTTGGGCTGGCATGCTCTCTACTAGCGCTGTACAAGTGGATTGTCCGGAATGTGGCAAGTTAACCAAACTGCTCGGCAAGACGGATCGTTGTATGTTCTGTCACACGATTCTTACCCTGGACCCTAATCAGGCCAACACAACCAGTTCTCAGCTGAAAGCGCATTCCACTGCCACACCTCCTTCAGAAACAGATCCAGGCGTAGGTTCCAACAGCTAAATGTTTTTTTCAACGAAGCCCAGACACAGCAAAAAAGGCCCGGTATCTATCCCGGACCTTTTTTTATTTAAAGACTATTAACTGTTAGGTTTAAATATAAGTTCATTAGGAAAGGAAAAACTCATTTCGGGTACCCTGCTTGTTTTAGGGTCTCCCATGCCGAGGCATTGGCAAAGCTTCGATTCCATGCGGCAACGCCGCCCAGCTTTAAGGAAGCAATCAAATCCACACGCGCCTGAAGTGATACAGTATCCTCTATCCAGATTTTCTTGGTGGCTCCATCCTCGGAATATTCCACATAGTTCTGGCCGCTTTTTTTATCCAAGACAGGTTTGAGTTTCTTTTCTTTGATCAAATCTGTAACAGTGTTCATACCCACTGCTTTCGAAGAAACTTTCACTTCTCCTTGATCATTGGTCTCTTCTGTCCAAATTCGTGTATAGAGTGGCACAGCCATAATAAGTTTGTTCGAAGGTACTTCATCCTCATCAAGAATTCGTCTCATGGATGACTCCGTCCATGGGAGCGAAGCTACCGAGCCCGCCTTCGGACTGGCTGCCCAGTGCTCATCATACGCCATGACTATAATATAATCGGCATAAGCACCGAGTGAACGACGA
This sequence comes from Paenibacillus hebaui, assembly GCF_051934385.1. Classification (NCBI taxonomy): domain Bacteria; kingdom Bacillati; phylum Bacillota; class Bacilli; order Caryophanales; family Paenibacillaceae; genus Paenibacillus; species Paenibacillus hebaui. The sequence continues at coordinate 5,993,360 of NZ_CP196836.1, forward strand.
TCCAGAAAAGCAGACCACATCTCGCTATTGGATTTGGGAGTCACATCAACTGAGAGCATCAACCCGTGTATACGCGCCATCGCCTTAATCTCGCGCACAAACTGAGTAATATTCGGTCCGTCATCTGTATAGACGTTCTCAAAGTCAATATTAATGCCATCCAATTGATACGTTTGGGCATATTCTAACATCTGTTCAATAATATGAGTACGTGTCTCGTAAGAGGCGACGGCTTCCTTCGTCATATCCGGGTCGAAGCTGTTATCCATCAGTCCCCATACTTCCATACCCGAACGATGGGCCCAATTGACATAAGCTTTATCACCTTTGCTTTTCACGTTGCCTTGTCCATCCGTAATATGGAACCACGTTGGACTGACCACGTTTACTCCAGGCATTTTGCCAATAGAGCCTATATCGGGCTGACGATTATAGACGGCTTCCCAAACCAGGTTCACCGGTTTATTCTGCCACTTCTTCTCCGCTGCTGTCAGCGTATATTTAGGCTTATCCAACTGCTTCTTGTCCGTGAGATTAACATAATCATTATCCACATATCCGGCATAACCATTATCAAGTTGGACAAAACTCTGCTCATCACCCGTTTGCCACACCCTCACCCGCGCCTGCTGCTTCATATCCGCAATAATTGGAGAGCGTTCTCCTCCGCGTTTATATAACGGGACGGTTTTATCCGCTTTCGAAGATAAGGTGTCGATCTCCGCATATTGGATCGTATCTCCTCCGCGCATTAGCAATACGGCTCCTGTTGTAGGATCTTCCTGTACGACAATGCCATAGACTTCTTTCAGTGGTTTAAGCGGAATATAAGCCACTCCATCCACCACCTCAGGTTGAACGTTCATCGGAAAATCCTGATGATTGAGCTCCGCCTTGGTGCTGCCTTCTTTCATATGAAGCACTCGTTGAGGGGATGCAATAATCATATCTCCAGAATCTGATTCGTAACGTATACCCGGATCAATCGCCTCTTGCAACACCGTTATAGGCAGCTTGAGTTGATCACCGGTACCCGATGCCTCGCCATCCATCAGTTGCCCGTCCACAAAAATAGGTTGATTTTTCCCTATCCAGTCTGGGTCTTCATGAGTCTGGTTCAACCACACATTCGTTATCAGCCAGTAAGCCCCTCCCGCTACTAGACAAGCCCCGAGAAAACCAGGCCAGAATGAGCGTCGCTTCTGACGTGTATACCTACTTTTTCTATTCAAAGTCTACCTCCGTTAATCCTGCTGAATCATGAGAATGTTAGCATAGATGGTTATAAAACAAAAAACGTGAAGAATCCATACTGAATTCTGCACGTTAATATTGTAATTCAATTCTCTTAATTCCTGCAACTTTTACAAACCCCGTATACTTCCAGTCGGTGACCATGCACTTCAAATCCTGTACTTGACTCCGCCTGAAGCTCCACACTTTTTAGTGAAGGGTAACTAAAGTCTTCAATTTTGCCACATTTATCACAAATAACATGGTAATGATCCGTCACATTGGCATCGAAGCGGCTTGAGTTATCTCCGTATGTCAACTCCCGGACCATGCCGGCTTCAAGAAACATCTTTAAATTGTTATATACAGTCGCCACGCTCATACTGGGAAATTGGGGTTCAAGCGCACGGTAAATTTCATCGGCTGTCGGATGCCCCATGGATTCCATCAGGTAGTTCAATATGGCATGACGCTGGGGTGTAATACGGACACCGGTCGTTTTCAGATGCTCCAACGCATGTTGGACACGTGTTGCCATAAAACCCACCGCCTTACCTTTCATTCTCTGCAGAGACAAAACGAATGATCGTATCATCAATATCGTCTCTTCATACAGAGTTAATCTTTGGCCAGAACATCGGCAACTTATCTTTCCTGCCATGTAACCTTGCCAGTTTATATTTATTGTACGGCGATTGCAAGTTTATTGTCAACGCGGCAGTTAAGGAGATCCGGACGTATCGTCTTGGGAATTCTGTCCGTCATCGTTCATTTGTTCCAGATTGTCACCTGTCGCTTCCGAATCCGGTGTAGCCACTTCGAGCGATGGTACAGCTGGATTACGATTGATCGCAAGATCACTGTTCCCTTCAACTTTAACCGTATATTCTCCCTCCCCAAACTGCCCTTCAATCATTTTGTTTTTCACTTTAAAAGGCATATCCGTTCTCAAATCTCCATAACTGCTGGAACCCGTCAAACTGTAATCTCCCCGTTCGGGAAGCAGAATGTTGATTGCACCCACAGCGCTGTATACATCCCAATCACCGCCTACTTTGGCTGATACTATGCTAATACTGCCATTAAGCGATTGGGCTTTGAGTGCCAAACTTGCACCATCCACATTAATACTACCGTTCCTGGTCTCCGCGCTAACCTCTCCCACGGAGTCCGTAATACTGATACTTCCGACTTGTGTGGTGAGATTCACATTACCGGAAATTCCGCGGGCTTTCATGTCACCTCGGTTGCTATCCAGATCCACATTTCCGATTGCATTGGCCACGATGACATCACCATTCAGCGTTTTACCTGAAATATCCCCTACGGCATTCGTAATTCGTATTCGCCCATTGCCCGTCTCGGCCAAAATAGTACTAATGGCTTCCGGACGATTTAACAATATGGCACCATTGGAAGTCCGAATATCCAGATTGAAACGACGATCATCCGGGATCGTAATCGTGATATTCATCCGTGGTTGGGTTTTCTCATTCTCTCCATACGTTTTACCTGTAGCCTTGATATGAATCACTTTTGTTCCATCCGTCTCAACAAAGGAAGCATCCGCCACTGCCTTGGCCTGCACTTCCGTTGCCTGATCTACCCAGATTACAGTGCGTACTTCAATACCTTCCGTATCCCCGCGCTGTACCGAGATATCGCCATTCACTCCCTCAACCACAATATCGGAAGTATCCATGCCTACGGGCACCTCAATTGTACCCGTATCCTCCATATAACCCGCAGCTTGACTATAATCCATGGAAGCCGCCCCCAAATTAAGGCTAACCCGATTCCATAGATGCATGTAGTGATCCTGCTCTGTAACAATAAATACGGAGGCCGCCAAGATCAGTGAGGTCAGGATACCTTTGGCATCTGGTCTGAAACGTATTTTCACTTTCTCATCAGGGTGATCCAGAACTTTGACTCTTCTGCGTGTCCATAGAAACAACAGTATGTATTCCACACCCAACACAACGAGCAGGACAGGCCACCAGTCAACCATCTCAAATACATAGTCCGTTCCCCACCGTTTATCCAAAATCAACAGCACACCGACCGCTACGATTAAGGCGGCAGCCGTATAGCGGCCAACCCGGATTTTACGGTTCATCGCTTTCCCTCCTTGATTGTTCAACACTATATTTTCTTTTTACGCAGCATGACCCAGAATTCACGTCCGAATAGAAGCAGGCCTCCTACGATCATCAGAATAGCAAAAGTGTATCCGCCGTACACAGCGAGAATTTCCTGAAACCAACGAGGTTTGCGGAAGAACAATACCATTAGTGATCCTCCTACAATGAGAAGCAGCCCAAACGATATGCCCCTCTCCCACACCATCATGGCATCCCCGGCAGAACGTTCACTGGACACTGGCTTGTCCGAACTACCGTGGGTAACCGCTCTTCGTCTGCGCATCATCACCCAGTCCGCGGATTGTAACACATCAAATACATTGTAAAAGTAAATGATCGGAATACACAAAGCCAGCAGAATGAGCAACGGTACGTTAATCTGTATTCCAATGGACGAAAAGTACAAAAGTGCTGACAGGTCCAGAAGTATAAGCAGCATGAAGGTCAGACCTCTCATGTATAATCGAAGATAAATATGACCCAGACCCGGAATAACCGCACTTAACAGGCCGGCAATAAACTTGTGAGTGCGATTCCGAACAGGTTTTACTTGAGTTGTTCTGATGTTACTGTTCGACTGACGTTTACGTTTCATAACATACTCCTTTCTTTTAGGCTGATGTTCCCGCTCTTAAGGCATTTGGTTAGATAGTACCCTAAAGAGCCATGAGAGTAACTGGAAGAAATATGGATATAAATAAAAACCCTCCGGCACTGCGGGCCTGGGGAGGGTTCAATTCATTTATTCAATCGATACTTTTGTTACATGCTCCCATTGTCTTAACTTGGATACCAGTTGTACCGTATTAAAATCATGCGGCACTTGCACATGCAGCACAATTTCGATTTTGCGTTCAACCGATATCATCTCTGCGTAGGCAAAATCTTGCTCATTCACTGTAATTTTACGGATTTTGATCTTCTCCTGCTCCATACTTGAAGACACCTGTTCCAGAAATCCGGGTTCTGACAAGGTATGTAGTGTGACGACATGCAATTTGTTCCCTCGCAAATACCTCAACTCCAGCTTGTTGAACACCCAGAGATTAAGCAATACCAGAACAGTAGACACGATGGAGGCAAAAAAGAAGCCCGCGCCCGCTGCCAGCCCAATGGCTGCAACGACCCAGATCGAAGCTGCAGTAGTCAGTCCGGTAATGGATTTTCCAGTAAAAAGAATTGTACCTGCTCCCAGAAATCCGACGCCGGTAATGACAGCTGTTGCCAGACGTGCCGGATCAATCCGTACGTTTAATTCATTTGCGAAATCTTTAAATCCGTAAACAGATAACATCATTATTAGTGCAGATCCAAGACACACCAGAATATGGGTACGCAAACCTGCCGCATGATTGGAACGTTCCCGCTCCAGTCCTACAAGCCCTCCAAGCAGCATAGCCAGCAATAAACGCAATAAAATGTGCCACTCATCTATAAACCAGGGATCGCCCAAAACCGGTATTCCTCCTCCAAATTGTTAACACCCTTAATCTTTAATCTTTATTCTCGAATTCATTTCATCATACCTATAGATTATTTATGAAACTAATCCTTATGAAATGTCGTTAATTCCACTCCTGGCGCAATCTCTATGACTTCCACTGGTTTGAAACCAAATCTGGTATACAATTTCACGGCTGGTTGGTTCAACGTTCCTGTTGAAACAAGGTATCGTGGAAAATCTGGATGTTGTTCAAACACATGCGTCATCAATGCAGCAGCTATTCCTTTGCGAAAATGGTCAGGGTGCACCATCATTCGTGTGATCGTCAGTGTATTCTGCTCTTCCTCAGCGACAGCGACAGCACCAAGAAGTTCGCCATCGGTGTCCATGCAGCCATAGAAAGTCTCTCCGCAATTCTGCAAGGTTTCTATAGTATCCATTAAAGGGGGAATTTCCTGAAAACCGATGATTTCGGCTTCCAGCCGATAAGCCACATGTTGAAGTCTCCATAGCTGACCTACCGTCTCGCTATCAGCCAATGACAAAGGTCGAATCTCCATACCCATCTTCATCTCCTTTGTACGTAACTGAACTCGGGACACCAAGATTAACATTCTCTCTTCGTGTCCCCTAAACACCAAAAGAGGCCGTCACAGGGACGAGCCTCTTTCTGTCCGGCCTCACCGGATGGATTAGCGGTTCAATACATCTGTAAGCAGTTGATTGGCCAGGCCCGGATTGGCCTTGCCTTTACTTTCTTTCATAACCTGACCAACGAGGAAACCAATCGCCTTCTGTTTGCCAGCCTTATAATCTTCCACAGACTGAGGGTTGTTCGCAACAACCTGCTCCACGATCGCAAGGATAGCTCCTTCGTCACTAATCTGGACGAGTCCCTTCTCCTCAACGATTTGCTGTGGAAGCTTGCCACTCTCCAGCATTTCCTTAAATACGGTTTTGGCAATTTTACTGTTAATCGTTCCTTTTTCAAGCAGTCCGATCATCTCACCCAGACCTTGGCCCGTTAGTGGCACCTGAGTCAATTCGAGGTTGCTGACATTCAAGTAACCAAGCAAATCACCCATAATCCAGTTGGATACGGATTTTGCATCCTGAGTGTATTTTAGACTATCTTCAAAAAGATCAGCAACCGCTTTGGATGAGGTAATGACCTCAGCATCATAATTAGGCAATCCATAATCAGCCGTATAACGCGCTTTACGTTCGTCTGGAAGCTCAGGAATGGAAGCTCTGATCCGTTCTTTCCATTCTTCATCAATATGCAGATTCACCAGATCCGGGTCGGGGAAATAACGGTAATCATGCGCCTGCTCTTTGCCACGCATGGACAACGTTTTCCCTTGAGACTCGTCCCAGCGACGAGTTTCCTGAACGACTTCACCGCCATCGTCCAGAATTTCCGCTTGACGATACTGCTCATATTCCAGACCACGCTGAACGCCACGGAAGGAGTTCATGTTTTTCAGTTCAGCTCTGGTTCCCAGCTTCTCCTGTCCATGCGGGCGCAAACTGATGTTGGCGTCACAACGAAGTGAGCCTTCTTCCATCTTCACGTCGGACACATCACAGTACTGCATGATGGCACGCATTTTTTCAAGATATGCACGAGCTTCTTCAGGAGAAGAAATTTCAGGTTCGGATACAATCTCCACGAGCGGTGTACCAACACGGTTGAAATCGACCAAGGAAGCATAACCGCCATCAACGTGAGTAAGCTTCCCGGCATCTTCTTCCAGATGAAGGCGAGTAATGCCGATTCGTTTTGTTTCACCGTTTACCTCAATATCGATCCAGCCGTTCTCACCGATCGGCTGATCGAATTGCGAGATCTGATAAGCTTTCGGAGAATCCGGATAGAAGTAGTTTTTACGGTCAAACTTGCTGACATCAGCAATGGTACAGTTGAGGGCCATGGCTGCTTTCATCGCGTAATCCACAGCTTGGCGATTCAATACAGGCAATACGCCGGGGTGTCCAAGACAGACAGGACATGTATGGGTGTTCGGCGGGGCTCCAAAGGCAGTGGAGCAGCCGCAAAAAATTTTGGAGTTCGTATGCAACTCGACATGGACTTCAAGTCCAACGACTGTTTCATATTTAGATGCGGACATTTCTATATTCCTCCGTTCCAGGCAGTCTACAGCTGCGGACGCTGCTTGTGGAATTCCGTATTTTGTTCAAACGCATGCGCTACGCGCAGTACGGTCGTTTCATCAAAGGCTTTACCGATAATCTGCAGGCCGACAGGCAGTCCATCTGAGAATCCACACGGAATGCTGACAGCAGGTACACCAGCCAGGTTAACCGGGATGGTCAGAATATCGTTGAGGTACATCGTCAATGGATCATCCACCTGGGAACCCAGTTTGAATGCCGTTGTTGGCGCAGTTGGTCCGATAATGACATCATATTTGGCAAATACGTTGTCGAAATCCTGTTTGATCAGTGTACGCACTTTCTGAGCCTTCAGATAATAAGCATCATAATAACCGGAGCTGAGTGCATACGTACCAAGCATGATGCGTCGTTTCACTTCGGGACCAAAGCCTTGACTACGGGACTGATGGTACAGATCCAACAGATTTTCAGGATTATCTGCACGCACGCCATAACGCACGCCGTCAAATCGAGCCAGGTTCGAAGAAGCTTCTGAAGAAGCAAGCAGGTAATACGTAGCGACCGCATATTCGGTATGCGGAAGTGATACCTCTTCCCATGTTGCGCCGAGGCCTTCCAGCACTTTCAGGGCAGACAGAACGGTCTCTTTAACTTGAGGATCAACGCCTTCACCAATGTATTCCTTAGGAACAGCAATACGAAGTCCTTTGACATCCCCTGTCAGGCTACTCAAGTAATCCGGGATATCCACTTTTGCGGATGTCGAATCTTTGGCATCGTATCCAGCAATGGCTTGCAGCACATAAGCAGAATCCTCGACGTTTTTCGTCAAAGGTCCAATCTGGTCCAATGAGGATGCAAATGCAACCAGACCAAAACGGGAAACGAGTCCATAGGTAGGCTTCAAACCAACCACACCGCAATAAGATGCCGGCTGTCTGATAGAGCCTCCTGTATCCGAACCCAACGTGAAATAAGCTTCTCCTGCAGCAACAGCCGCAGCCGATCCACCACTTGAGCCACCTGGAACACGATCAAGTGCCCAAGGGTTACGCACAGGGTAGAAACTTGAATTTTCATTGGAGCCGCCCATAGCGAATTCATCCATGTTCAATTTTCCGATCGTCACCGTATCTGCAGCTTTCAGCTTCTCGACAACGGTTGCATCATATACCGGGTCGAAGTTACTTAGAAACTGGCTACCACATGTTGTGCGCAGTCCATTCGTAACGATGTTGTCCTTGATGCCGACGGGCAGACCGAAGAGCAACCCCTTCTCCTCACCGTTGACGAGCCTGTCATCCAACTGACGTGCACGAGCGCGTGCTTGTTCTTCATCCAGCGCCAGATATGCCTTAACCTTCTCTTCGCGTGCACCAATGTTCTGATAAGCCTGATCCACCAGATCGCTGACCGACAGCTCTTTGGCGTGCAGCTTGTTATGTATCTCCGGCAACGATTGTTCAAATAAACTCACGTAATTCGTCCTCCTTCCGGTTATCCGTTATTCCATTACAGCAGGCACTTTGAATTGCCCGTCTTCTTCTTCCGGTGCATTGCGCATCACCTGTTCAATCGACAAACTTTTCTTTGTCTCATCATTACGCATCACATTGCTAACGTGCAGAACGTGAGTCGTAGGTTCAATGTCATCAGTGTCTAACTCATTCAGCTTCTCTGCATATTTTAAAATCGCGTTCAACTGACCTGTCAGGGTCTGTTCTTCTTCAGAAGTCAAGTTGAGCCGGGCCAGCTTGGCCACATGCTGAACGTCATTATTCGAAATACTCATTTCCGGATGCCTCCTTCATTCGTTCTAATTCCCGAAACCGCCAGAAACGAATCGCTCGTTTAACGGGCTAAAGTCCCAAGATAACTTTTTTTATTATAGGTGAGTTAGTTCGACAATTCAATCCATATACCCTACATAAGCTCCCGGAGCTTATAGATATCAAAAAAGAGTCGGCATAAGCCGACTCTCTAAATCCATGCACGCAGACTAACCTGCTTTATAAAATCCGCCTGTGACATAACATCGTTCGCGGTTTCCTCTTCCTCTTCCACAGCTTGAAAATCTCCGTTCATCAGATGATGAAACAGTTTCTCATTGTGTGTCGCAAGGGCGTAATCTATCAACGCATCTCGCTCGACCCGCTCAGCTTCCTGCTTCAGCAGGACCTCTTCCAGATCGACGTCGCCGGATGGAACAAAAAAGTTCCGATTCACTTGCGGCACTCGAAGCACGTAATCGAACGCATTGTCCGGATTGCGGTCATAAGCGATGATGAATCCATATTCCCCCACAGGAAGATTCTGCTCAAATGCATCCGCGACGATGACAACCTTTTCTCCTAATCGCAGCATCGTCTAACCTCCTGATAGTCTATCCTTTTGTTACTATAGTCTACTAGAAAAGAATAGCGATGTCTACGATTACTAGAATTAAACAAAACATTTGTGCAAAATCTTTTTCCTGTCCTGCAATTCCTACTTTTTGTCTGTTGTTCGTTTAGACAATCTGCGATCTGACCGAATGACAACAAACCAATAAATAACCAAAGGGGTTGGGAATCCGGTGATTCCCCATAAACCCCATATCCAGGGGAAATGTCCACGCCTTCGTGCATCCTGAAAAATCCATGTTCCCTGGATCAGAAGCAGGACTGCAATCACAACAAGCCATATTGGAGATATTTCATGTAATGCATAGTGTGTTTTATTCATGCCAGGTCTCCTTTTGGCGTCGACCAGCCCAGATGATTGCAACAGTGATCGCTGCTCCCACGCTAAGTGCCTGAATACCCAAATATAGAGCTGGAGCTGACTGAAACAATAATACTCCACATGTGAGAACGAGTAGCCCAACCGCCCAGAACAATATCATCTCAAGCCGATTGGCACGCCGTTTCATTCGTCTTTGTTCCCTGACTTGGGATTCAAGTGAAGCCAATGAAGGAATGCTTACAGGTTCATATGCATCATCCAGCACGTTCATCTGCTGCTGTATACGCGCCACAATCTCTTGTTCATCCTGTTCGTCAGATCTGTTCATGCTCATCCCAGCTCCTTTCTTAATTGGCGAAGTCCATAGGCCGTTCGCGACTTCGCCGTTCCGGATGGAATACCCAGCATTTCTCCGATTTCATCATATCCGTAGCCATAATAATGCTTCAACAGCACAGCAATACGATGCTCTGGTGTCAGCCTAGTCATCGCGTCCATGACATCTGTCCATTCTTCATTCCGACTCTCAAATTGCCAACGTAATCGCCTTACGGCCTGGCTGCGCATGACCTCCAACCAACTCTGCTCTCTCCTCCTGCGTCTTGTTTTATCAATATATATACGGGTCGCAATTGTAATCATCCATGACGAGAAAGCAGACGAGCCATCATATCGGTGGATATTTTCCATACATCGAATCATCGTATCCTGTACCGTCTCTTCTGCAACGTTGGGGTCCATCGTTACTTTGACAAGATATTTATACACAAAAGCATAATGACGCTGCAGCAGCTCTGCCAATGCACTGTCATCTCCCTGTATCGCCTTCTGCACCTCTTCCAGTTCGGCTGCCTCCATCTGTATCATCACCTGCTTCCCGTTCAGTCTAGTCTTATTACGACAGGCTCTGCAGAAACGTTCAATACAATCCAAAAAAAATCCGAGCCGACAATTTCCCGGGCAATCAGACTTCATTTCGGTAATCTTGCAGCTTGTCGAACCAGGGTTGATTGCGGGCTCCGCTGCTTAATAAACGGCTTTTCCATATATTTTGCTGTGAATCCAATGGTCTATTCATATCCTTATTGCCAAGGTTATGTATTGAAGGACGCTGAGTAGTTAATTCTTTTTTACTCATTTCCATTGTTCGACGATTCTCTTCGGTAACTACTTGCTCCACACGTTTCCCCAGCTGAATGACTCGTTTTTTCTCCATTTCTATTTCCCCACTCTCATTAGCTAATGTTTCATGATCTGTCTGTTCTCAAATCTGTACTTTCTTCTACTTGCTGATTGAACCAAACTGACTTCTATAAATGCACATTATGCATCTCTATGTAGGGTAAAACGGGGTGATTATTCGAGAAAAATGGGCTGAAAACAAAAAAAGAACGCAAACCGGGTATAGACCACAGTCTGCGTGCTTCGCAAGTTAGGGTGTTTCTTTTTGTTGCTTCAGTTAGATGATGCTTTAACGCTTGTAACAACTAATTGCTATTCTAATGAAAAAGTTGTCACTTGTCCAGACTTTCTTCCTATCAACATTTTGCATCATTCGCTAATAACCACTCTATGGTTGAAAGTCGCTGTCCCAATTGATCGCAAATAGCTATATACAATGACGGATTATCTTGCGGATACGTAAGGGTTGTTCTGCTTCTCATAACCAATTGTTGTTTTGGGTCCATGACCTGGATACACTTTAACCTCATCTGCAAAGGTATACAGCTTGTTCTGGATGGAGTCAATCAGATCTCGTTCACGACCTCCCGTCAGATCTGTTCTGCCTACACCCATTCGGAACAGGACATCACCAGCGAACAAATCCTGACCACATAACAGACTCACACTGCCAGGTGAATGTCCCGGCGTATGATAGACCTGGAATGTATGGCCGATCAAGTTCAGCTTCTGTCCTTCATCCATGGCATACTCCGCAGGATCTGTCGAAAGTGGTGGTGTCGCCTGCGGCCAGTTCAATGATCCGTTTAATTTTGGGGTTGTCAGCCAGTCACTCTCCAAATCATGCAAATAAACGGGACAACCTTTCAATTTACGGATCTCATCTACCCCACCCATATGATCGAAATGAGCATGAGTCAACAAAATGGCTTCAATCTCCAGGTCTTGAATAGCCTTGAGCAGCGAACCTGGATTCATACCTGGATCAATGATCACAGCTTTCCCCGGATCATTCCCCTGTAACAGGTACGCATTGGTCTGAAGTGGGCCCAGTGTAAATGTACGAATATTAAGCATATCGGCTTAGTAACCCGAAATCAGTTCACGCAACTCACTGATGATGGCTGCATGCGACTCCGTTCCTTCCCCATAACGTTTACCTATTTCCTGACGTGCTACAGCGAGATTATCCTGATAATCTGCCGCTTCACGATCCGGATTGAGGCGTTTGAACTCAATCATAACTTCCTGCACGTGCTGTGGACGAGGTCCCCATTGACCCAGTACATGTCCACCTGTGTCTGCAAAAATGACTACCGGCACGGAGCGACCGCCCATAGTCAGGAACTCATCCATCACGTCTGGATGATTCTCCATAATCAGAACTTCTGTCGGTATTCCTGAGATTTCAAGTGCCTGGAACACAACCGGAATATTACGTACAACATCCCCACACCAGTCAGCAGCCAGAATTAACACACGCAGATCGTCGCGGTGGTTCAGGCTTTCAAAAAACTCGCGGTCTTCCTCATTCGACCATGCAAAACTATCGTAGTTTTTCTGGAATTCACTTTGGTTCTTGGTCATACTCGCAATAAAATCCTTCGGTGGCAGACCTTTACCGAATTTGTGAGACAAGTTGGGTTTACCCATGACTAGACACTTCCTTTCTTTTTGCGAACATTCATCCATTTAATAAGCACATAAACAATCATAAGAGCCAGAGCAACGAGCAAAATCGGCATAATATAAGGCGCCGCTTTCTCATCAATATGCTCCCACTGATCTCCAAGAATCATCCCTAAATATATAAACAATGCAGTCCAAGGTATAACAGCGAGTGTTGTAAGCAAAATGAATTTGCCTGTGTGCATTTTTGTAATGCCAGCAGGAATGGAAATGGCATGTCTTACAACCGGAACAAAACGAGCGGTGAATATGACACCTGTACCATACTTGCGGAACCACTCTTCCGAATGGTCGATGTGTTTTTTCTGGATCAGTATGTATTTACCGTAGCGTTCAAGTACAGGCCTGCCGCCATAGCGACCAATCCAATAAATAAATAGCTGGGCTATCACACCACCCACTGTACCAAAAATCATTGCACCAAAAAAATTAATATTGCCCTGCGAAACGAGAAAACCTCCATATGCCAGCACAATTTCGCTTGGAATGACTTCCAGCATTAATCCAAGCATAATCCCAAAGTATCCAAGACTCTGAATCCAGTCGAACAATTGACCGACAATGTTATGAATAACGTCCATCTCGACCCTCTTTCTTCATCCTGATTGGCGGTGCGCCCTTCCGCACCATGGATGTTCGTCCCTATTTTATCACAGGCCTGTAGACGTTGCTACTTCACCTGACTGGGATAGTGTCCCGCAGGCAAAGGCTCGCATATGGTATTGGGAGAGGAGCGTGAGAGGATGTCATCCAAGCCAACACCCGGTACTCCCCCAGTGAAGCATAACACCCCAGGCCAGAAACTGCCTTCCGCCCGAGGAATCCGCAGGGCATGCAGCAAGGAGTTGTACCGAACGGCCAAACGGCTAAAGGTGTATATTTCCCCTGACCTAATGAAGCAAGCGGAAGAGTTGTATTATGGTAAAGTCATTGCGAATCTGCTCTGGATCGGAGAAAACCGGGACAATCGCAAAAAATTATGTGAATGGTGGAACGCGGATGTCAGCGCAGATATCGCGGCACTGTGGAGTGTTGAAGTCGAACCACTCCAGGATGCGTTTCAACATGCATTTGGCGGATATCGCCTGTAAAGTGAAGCTATGAATATGTAGACCAAAAAACATACGGTGCCTACATATTTGCAGATTATGAATTGGAATGGAGTTGAGGATTGAATACGTTCGTTGGATGTTCGTTGGATAGATGTAAGAAGTTAATCCCGTTAAACTCTGATTATATGTTTCAAGTGTGCTAACCAGCATCGGCGTTTCGTGAGATCAGATATTCAGGGGTCCCGCCTTGTAAACTCCGAACTAAGCGGAGTGAAAGCAAGCATACGCAAACGATATCCATAACCAGAGGCATCCTCTCCAAGTGTAAAACGACGATCATTCCGTGTGTGTCCTGCTGCCACTTCCTCAGCCAGTAACTTATATCGTTTATAGATCCTCACTCCAATGGCGGCAGTCTGTCTTGTCCGATCTGTGTATCCTGCCGCCAGTTCCCGCCGTGCTGCCTGTTCCATCCAATATAAGGCCAAAGACTGACTGGATGCATCATAACGGTTCAGCGCTATGGATTGTTCAAAATATTCCCCAGCCTGCTCCCCCCTACCGAATTGAGCTTCTAACCGACCCAACTCCCAGTAGAGCTGCGGGTTATATGGAGATAGGGTCAAAATCTGTCCCAACATGGTTTCTGCCTCTTGCGCTGGCAAAGCGCGGGACAGCGCGATGACGATATCCGGCCTATAGGGGTTGAACTTGTAGGCCACGGTTAAGAATGCCTCTCGCTCTGCAGTTCCGGCTGGTGCTGAAATCGCCAGACGGTATTGATGTTCAGCTACCATGTTATGCCCAGCCAGCCAAGCTGTCCCGCTAAGCCAGAACAGGATGAATGCACCTGCCACTATGCGTTGAGGCCATAGGCTGAACTTGCGAAACAAGTGAGAATATCCCTTGTAACCAACAGTTCCCTGTGGTGTCTTCAACGAAAGTGCCCAAGCCCCCAGCCAGATGAACATCATCCAAAGGATGGTGAAGCTCCAGTCAAAGTCCATGGCTCCATGCAGCCCAAAGACTAGAACACAAGGCAACAGATGAGCTGCGAATCTGCAGATGATTCGCAGGGTGAAAATGAACCAGCCTGCAATCAGCAACAGGCCGATCACGCCCGTATCAAGGGCAAGATCGAGAATGCCGTTGTGGACCTCGCCTCCGACATAAGGCGAGGATTGGATGGCGCGAAACATGTTGCGCCATGTCTCTCCCCCGTGGCCGAGCCATGCGGCCTCGGTCCAAAGGTTGAGGGCATCCCGCCACATCTGGAGGCGGGACAGCCCTGTGCCGACACCGGCCGCGAGGCGATCGGCGGTGGAGGCCACGGCCATAAGTGCTGCGGCGGCTCCCGCCAGCACGGTAGCCGTCAGGGCAGCGGCGCGAGCCTTGGCGCCGCTGTGCCACAGGCGGCACAGCAGCAGCGTGCCGAGCAGCGCAGCTGCCCATGCCCCGGCCAGTGCCAGCAGGCCGGGCACGGGCGCAGGCGCCAGCTGGGCAGCAGCCAGCTGGCGGTACAGCCAGGCCGCGCACGCCAGTGGCGCGGCCGTGGCAAGCAGTAGCGGCAGGCGGTCTCCGCGCCGCTGCCAAGCGAAGGCGCAGGCCGCCGCGCAGCCGGTCGCCAGCCAGGCGCCGCGCGACTCGCTCAGCAGGAGCGCGGCTTGCGCGGGCAAGAGCGGCAGCACTGCCGCGATGAGCCGCCCGGCCGACTGTGGCCGGGCCATGGCGCGCGCGGCGGCAGCCAGCCGCTCCAATGCGTACATGCCGACAACGGCGCCGTACGCATTGGGGTACTGCAGCAATCCGCCGAGCCGTGCTCCGGCGGAGCTGATCTCGGGGTCAGCGGTCCGCATGACCCCGAAGGCCAGCGGCAGCACACCACATACGGCAAGAATGCCGCTGAGTACAAGCAAGCCGCCAGCCATCTGCCAGCCACAGACAAACCAGCGCGTCCCATGAGCGCTTGAAGCGAGCATTACGGTGAGCTGTGTAAAGATCGCCAGCAGGCTCCAGCGCAGCATCTCATCCATGCTGCCCTGCAGGCTTACAGAGCCCGCCCATGCATGCCAACCAAACCATATCGTCATCGCCAGCGGCCAGATGGACAAGTAAATATGGTGGTGTGGCATAAGCGACGAATGCACTCTACCTTCACGGTCTTTCGACTCTACCAACCCCACCTTGCCCCTGCCATGGCTCTTCTGTAAAAGGAGCCACATGATCCATACTATCAATAGTCCCCCGGAAGACACCAGAACGGCTGGATACACATCCGCAGGAAAATACAGTCCTTTCCCCAGACAGGCTAACAGCAATAAGCTACACGAGAATGCACCCAATACAACGGTCAGTCCTGGTCCTAATCCCGATCCCTTCGCTGTAAGAGATTTGTTGGGATTTTCCAAACCATTACCCCTCAGCCATCCAGCGGTTTTTTTTGATTTCGAGCTTTCCACGCGCCTACCTCCTTTCTCCTTTTGTCTTTTTAAGCACTTCCGAATTCACACATCAGGAAAACAAAAAAGGCAGAAGCTCCCGTTCATAGGGTCTTCTGCCTGCTCTCATACATTTGGCGTGATATGTTGCTTTGAAACAATAATGAAGTAACGTTCACTATTTATGATTTATAGTCATTCGCGGGGACCCTCGTAACAGTATGTCCCGTCAAGGATGGTCGCAGACGAGCTGCATCAATCCAATAGATCAAACCATGTATTAAACCTCTGTTTTTTTACCATCTACCATCCATCTAAACATCACTCTTGAAATCACATAAGCGTTCACTTCGGAACCCTTCAAATTCAGCAGTGATCACAATGGCTTGGATCATGGCTAGACTCTTTAATGGATTCATCCGTGGATTGCTCTTGAGTCGAATCTGTCTCCGTGTTCGGCTCTGCTTCTATCCGATGAGCACCACCCGGAAGCAGATCAGCACAAGCCCGCTCCAAGTATGGGTCCGCGTGAATGAAATCACGGAATTCCGTATATTCCTTCCACATGTCAGCCTGTTGACCTGCCTGGCCACGTACTGCGCGGATCAATATATTTTTGGGTGTATGCTCCATATCAATAAATTCCAGCAATTGTGTTTTGTAACCCATCAGATCAAGCAGCTTGGCACGAATGGCATCCGTGGCGAGTGCGGAGAAGCGTTCCTTTAGAATACCGTGGGACAACATCGGGTTCATCACGGAAGATTCGATCTGATCAAACAGCTCATGTTGGCAACATGGTACGGAAAGGATGACCGAAGCGCCCCAACGAACCGCTTTCTCCAGAGCAGCATCGGTCGCCGTATCGCAGGCATGGAGCGTAACAACCATATCCACTTCGTTCAGCTCGTCATAGTCCGCAATGTCTCCGACAAGAAACTTCAGATCGCCATAGTGCAACTTGTTTGCCAGATCATTGCAATGTTCAATAACATCCGCCTTCAGATCAAGGCCAATAATCTTGAGCGATCTGCGCTGTTGTATCGACAAATAGTGATACAGCGCAAAGGTCAGATAAGACTTTCCACAACCAAAATCAACAATGGTGAGCGGGCGTCCTTCTGGAAGATACGGGATCACGTCCTGCACCATTTCGAGGAAACGATTAATCTGTCTGAACTTATCGTACTTGCGGGCGAGTACACGACCTTCTTCATTCATAATTCCGAGCTCAACCAGGAAAGAGACGGGAACGCCCTCTTCCAGTACATATTGCTTTTTGCGATTATGCGAGAGATCCACCGCAGTTTTGGAAGCAGATTTGGTCAGGATGGACACTTTATATTTTTTGCTGATCAAAATTTGATAGTCTGCCTCTGCTGTACAGAACAGTCCTTGACGAAACGTCTCTTCGCACAGTAGGGTCATGCGTTCTGCCGCTTCAGCCGGAGTCAAATTCTCGTGCAGCACTTTATTGGTATAATGAAATGCGAATTGATAATACAGCTGATTCTTCAGCGTTACCGGCTTGACTTGCACTTTGGTATACGAGACATTGTCCCGTCTGCGCAGCTGGCTCCAGGTCGCTGTAATCAGCGAATTCTGTTCAAAGATGTCTTGTATAAGCTTTCGCAATGAATCCACGGGGTACATCTCACTTTCGGTTTGGTTTGGTCATCCGTTACCATACCACAATTCCGTTCCCTCTCCAAGTTAAGGCACGTAACAAGCCTTGATCCAATAAGCTCCAACCTATAATGATTGGTTCATCTCTTGACGGCTCAACTCAGAAAGTCCCTCTTCGACTTCCTCGCGTGGCAGACCGCCCTGTTTCAGCTGTTCATCGCCGAGATGACTCAATCTTTCGTAGAATGCCTGCACATCGACACGATAATGAACGGGATGTTCATCACCAACCTTCAGCAGGCGGTACCAGCTGTTCTCTGCCTGATCGTAACGTCCTTGTTGCTCACGATACAGTGCAAGCTGTTTTTCCGTCCGTGCAGGGAATTCGTATTCTTTTGTTTGTTCCAATATCCCCTCCACCCGCTCGGGTGCATCCAGTAACTTCGGATTACCTCCATTGTTCAGTGCATACAGGTAGAAATGAAGTGATTTCATTAATCGAATAAGTGATTCATCCTCCGAATCCATTTTCTCTTGATCATCTATGCCCTCTACTTTGGCCTTCTCCTTATAAATGTACGCCTCTTCTTCAATCAGTCGGGCGGCTTGCTGCAGGTTGTCCACTTCGATGACTCCACGAAAACGGAACATTTCAATGACATCCTCAGCCGGCAATGAGTTTAGCAGAGATAAATTCATGCCAAACTGCCTGCGCATCAGCTCGTCTAGCTCGGACAATGCCTCGGCGTGTTTTCGCTGTTGTTTGAGTGTAAATACTTTGCCAATCGCTTCTGTCATTTCCTCCATCATGCGGAGCAGATAATCTTTTCTGAACATCCTATGTGCCCCCTCATCGTTCGATCATAAACGTCCCTGTCTTATTTACATCATCCTATGTCTTTAGTTTAATTCATGCCATGACAAAAAGCCAAAACACAGATAGGCTCCCATGTTCTGGCTCTAGTCATAACATAACAACCCCCTGGCATCCTTGAGCGGACGATGCAGGGGGGTTGTAGGATATATCACGATGATCCACCACAGTCAGTGAAATCATCGGATAACTGTTTATTTATTACAAAAGAGAGATTTACTCCGATAATTCAGTCAAGAATTGCTTGATGACCTGAATTAACTCTTCAGGCGCTTCATACATACTCATATGTCCTGCACCTGGAATAACGGCTTGTGTAATATGTGGCTTGTCACTTGTAAATGTACGTTCCGGCGGAATAACGGCATCCTTCTCTCCGGCAACTAGCAGTACCGGCAGTGGTGTAGCCGACAATACATCCCGACGGTCTGGGCGTTCCCGCATAGCCAGTGCAGCTCCAGAAGCTCCTTGTGGAGCCGTCTGATATCCGATTTCTTTGACACGTGTCACTTGCGCCGATAACGATTCCACATGTTCTGGTGCGAACAGTCCAGGAACCAGTCCATCTACAAAATTCACGATGCCTTCGGTTTGAATGGTAGACACTGTGCGAAGACGCTTTTCCTTGGCTTCTTCACTGTCAGGATATGCTGTGGAATGAATCAAGCCGAAGGCATTCAGCCGTTCCGGGTGGCGTTGTGCGATGGAGAGAGCAATATATCCCCCCATGGAGTGCCCGAGTAGAAAAGCCTTTTCCACTTTCAGCTCATCCATCAGTTGCAACACGTCATTGCCCATCTGATCGATGGTATAACTCCCTACAGGTGCATCCGTTTTCCCGTGTCCACGCAGATCAGGTACAATACAACGATAGCTGCGCGACAGCTCAGGTACAACTTCATCCCAGTAGGAAGAACTGCCACAGTATCCGTGGAGCAAAATGAGTGCTTCTCCCTTGCCTTGTTCGGCATAACAAATTGTCGTTCCGTCACACATCACTTTTTCCATATAAATCCCTCTCTCTGCGCGAATTAAATAAATCGAGTTGTATATTATTAAGCCTGCACACCATTAATGAAACGTTTATCGCTATTCCAATGCTTGGGCAACAGCCTTGGCAATCGTTTGGGACATGCCCATCACGAAATGAAGTGAGGTCATCTGTAATATGGAATAAGGCCTCGGTCCATTGGCATTCACTACGGCGGCTACACTGTAATGCCCCACCGATGGAAGGTTGCCCCCAACTGATTTTGCCGGAATGAGCGAATGATTCGAGAGATAATATGTTCCTGTTGCATGCTTTGGACCCAGACAGGCATCAATGGCGATGATGGCATGATGTGACGGGACAAGTGCAAGTCTCTTCTCCAGCGTGTCCGCATCACAAGGGGAAGCCAACGTACCCACGACATGGCTCACTCCGTGCTCCTGCAACAAAGTTCCAGTCAGCGGACCCAGTGCATCCCCAGTGGAACGGTCCGTACCGATACAGACAAAGGTGATTTCATCCGGTGAATGAAGTTGAGCTATGTTTTTGAAAAATAATACCAAGTCTTCACCCGGTACACTTTTGCGGGCTTCCCTACTTTGATGCTGAACCCATTCCCGCTTATACCTTGCCAAATCTATTTCTCCTCCTAGCATTTAGGACTACCGATTAGTCTTTGTTGTATTTATCATTTTACCCGATGCCCTGCCTCTCCGCAAAAGCATTGGCCTGAGGCTGTCCAATCATGATACAATGACAACAGTTTCCGATACGGAAGGGATGGACATAACGATGGATTTAACACAAGCAAGTGCAGCCAATATGGAATATATGATTGAAGCAATCAAAACCAAGCTGCGTATGGCGAGCGGTGCCGCCATGCAGGCTTCAGCTTTCCCATTGGACAAGTATGAAGACCTGCATGACCTGTATGAAATGATCTTGAGCAAGGAACATTTAAGTATCTCTGAAGTGGAAGCTGTTGCTTCCGAACTGGGGAACCTTCGTAGATCCTAGTCCAGTATCGCTTTTGGCATTTGTGACTTCTATGAAGGCCTATTCAAAAGCAAGCCATAAAAGGACCTGTCCTCCACAACAAGGTGGAAACAGGTCCTTTTTACGTTACACATATCATCAAGGCAAATCAATCAGAACAAATTCCGCAGGCTCGCTACCTGTAGCTGTAATTTGCAGATCACAACTTTTGCGAATTCGCGCCGCATCTCCTGGTTTGAGATTGAAGTTGCCATCCGAACAGACAATCTCGATATGACCATTAATCAGAAAAAGATGTGTACGCCGATCTTCATGTTGAGGGTACATCAATTTTTTCCCGGATTCCAGATGAGATAGATAACAAGTCACATCTTGCGAGATCGGCAATGCTCCCTCGGTTTCTTCTCCCCCTTGTCCCGAAACAATCGGACAAAGACGGTTCAGATGCTCCTGATCCTCCACACGACGATTCGTATACGAAGGCTTCAGCATCCGCTGAGACGGCAGAAACCACATCTGTAGGAATCGTACAGGTTCATCGGCTGAAGGATTGGTTTCCGAGTGTTCTACACCCGTACCCGCACTCATGACCTGAACTGTTCCCGGTTCCAGCAATTGCTCTGTTCCCATGTTGTCCGTATGTTTCAATGTACCTGATATGACATAACTAACAATCTCAAGGTCATGATGTGGATGTCGCTTAAAGCCTTCCTGCGGCATCAGTGTGTTGTCATTATGAGCGAGCAGACAACCAAAATGGGCATTGCTTGGATCATCATAGTCCGCAAAGGAAAAGCTGAATTCACTGTGTATCCAACCTCGATCCGACGTGTGCCTTTCTTCCGATGTCACTACTTTAATCATGTTCATCCACCTCCAAGGGTTTAGGGCTGCTGCAATCACAGCAGTCTTGCGCTTATATGAATTCTATAGATAAATACCAGTTGGTATGTCATCTTTACCCGTGGTCCGGGAATTCTAATCACGCCCCTTGCTTATGGTTATACGCTTTCTTCAGGTGAGTATAATACGAATTCACTGCCTACTCGCCCTACGACTGTACCCGCGTCATTCCGAATATTTGGAGGGTAGACTTCTGCCAGTCGTTCAATGGTTTTCCGGTTAGCATAGCCGATCTGCTCCAGAATCGATTGGGTGATCCAAGCCCATTCTTCTTCCGATCCGTCAAGCACCTTGAACGCAATCCCAAGCCTCTCTTTTTTCAGGGCGAAACCGAACACACCCTTGAATCCGCCCTTGGCTACGATATTGCTGTCTTCAAGCAGCACCGAATCCACGCGATGTGTGCCTCCTACCATTAGAGGGTATTCGTTCATGGCTGCAGTAATCGTCTCTACAGCCGATCGTGTAGAAGTATCTTCGATCAGATCCGGACAAGCCAGCTTTAGATACGCGTTCGACAATGCTGACAACGGCAGAGAAAATACCGGAAAGCCGCAGCCATCCGTCCCAAGTTCAATCTCTTTCTCCTCAATACCTGCCATATAGGCCATGGTTTCGAGAATTTCACGCTGCACGGGATGGTCAGGTTCAGCATAACTGCCCAGATCGACCTGTTTCATCTGACTGTATCCGAGGATACCCAGATGTTTACCCGAACAGTTATGCAGAATACGACGTTTCTCGCCCTGACCACGCAGCCATTGATTCCGGCTTTCTTCATTCAGTGGATAACTTGGAGCACAGATCAGACATTCTTCTCCCAATCCGATCTTGCCTGCCAGTTGCTCCAAGACCTGAATATGCACGGGCTCTGATCGATGCGAAGAAGACATGATGGCAATCTCCTGGGTTGTCAGACCATAGTGACTGGCAATCCCTGCCCGAATTCCCGGAATCGCTTGAAAAGGTTTGGCCGATGAACGCGTAAACGCTCTAAAATGAGGATCACCAGCAGCGTATACGATATTTCCATTCTCATCCGTAATACTTATGTGTCCGTAATGGGCGCATTCCATAACGCCTGCACGGTATTCTTTAATTAACAGGGCACTCTCCATGCGAGTTCTCTCCTTTATACTCCCGAATTCATCTCTGCTTTGCGTCACAACGCCGCATGGGATATCTTAAATAGTATAGTACAAAAGCTTCGTTTTTACAGTTTTTTCGACAGACTTTTCGGTTAAACCTTTATCAATCTTAGTCCACCTACTACCTTCACTAAAGGAGATACTCATCTATGCTGCGCAAAACCTATTCATCCTCATCCGGGTCCTATCCCAAAATCTCGTTACGTCCATTGCTCATCTGGAGTGGTGTAGGAATGATAGCCTGCGCTGCGCTTGTGTTCATGCTGGCAGCTCTCGGGGCCTGGCTGGGTGCAGATTTTATTATTCGTTTGGATGACCAGATTCAACAGTTGTTCTATCTGAATTCGGAGTCACGTCTTCACCTGCTGCCGTTTATTTCATTCATTACTGCGCTTGGTTCTTTCAAAATATCACTCATGGCGGCTATCGGTTTTTCTGTCCTGTTCTTGTGTCAGCGACAATCCCGTTTCCTCATATATGGATATGCGTTATTGAGCAGTTTTGCCATAATGTGGATACTCAACACCTTATTAAAAGAATTTTTCCAGCGAAGCAGACCTGAACTGGAGCATCTGCTGGTGGTTCATGGATATAGTTTCCCCAGTGGTCATGCAATGATCTCGATGGGCTTTTATGGAATGTTATTTGTTATCTGGGCGATTGAACGACAACAACGAGCATCCCGGGTTGCCCTTCCTGTCCTCTGCGGAATCTTGTTTATATTATTGATCGGTCTTAGCAGGATCATGCTGGGCGTACACTACCCAACCGATGTTTTTACTGGATTTGCCGCTGGGCTAGTGTGGATTGCCTGCATGTTTAAGGGGATCAAACGTTCAGTCTGAAGAGCATGCTTTTGAAATTTCCAGTTCATTCTTCCTCACTTTAGTTGTTTCACAAGTATTCACGGGGTTTATATACGAAGTAAGCAAACGCGAACAGACAACATCCTACATCAAGTAAAAGGAGGCGGTTGTTATGTGGGGTATCATTATCAGTATTGTGATGGCAGTCGTCATCGGTGTGATCGGCAATGCACTTGCCGGCAACAACATGCCTGGAGGAATACTCGGTGCAATGATAGCCGGATTTGCCGGAGCCTGGCTAGGTGCACTCCTGCTTGGTAACTGGGGACCCGTTATCGGTAACTTTGCGGTCATTCCCGCCATCATTGGTACAGCGCTCTTTGTGTTCTTGCTGGGGCTTGTGTCCAGACTGTTCAGACAGGCTGCCTGATTCGGTCAACAAGGTGTTCGTTGTTTCGTACCCGTTTTTTAATTTGAAGAAGGAGTGATTAGACATGAATAAAACAGAAGAACAATATCCTGTACAAAGTGGTTCGACTTTCGCAAAAGGAATTTTTATCGGGGGATTGCTGGGAGCTGCTGCGGCACTACTCTTTGCTCCTAAACCAGGACGCGAATTACGTGGTGACCTTTCTGAGAAAGTGGGCATCGTTACAGATCGCACAAAAGAAGTTGCATCCGTTGTAAGCGATAAAGCTTCCGAACTGGCTAAAACAGTCTCTACTAAAACTTCCGATATTGCAAAAACGGTTAATCAAGGCCGTAATGACGTGATGGACTCGGTAAGAAAAGCTTCCGCTGATGTGGCTAACGAAGCATCTAAGGCATCGAACGAAGTGGCTGCTGCTTCCGTAGAAGCGAAGGAAGATACACGTAAAGAACTGAACTCGACCAGCCTGTAAGGCGTGAGATTGAGTGACAATAGCCAGCTGAAACACAGCTGGCTATTTTTTATACACTGCGATTAGAGGAGGAATAACATGAGTAAAGTGACATTGAACGGCAATACTCCCATTACAGGAGGAAAACCGGCCCAACAGTATGATACAACCGATCACCCTTTTGAGTTACGCCATGAGGTTAAACGACTAAACACCCGGCTGGATCAGATTGCAGACAGCCTTGAGAAAGCGCAAATCAAGGATATCATTGAAAATTACAGTAGCCCCAAAAAACGCATCATAACCAATTTCACAGCAGGTATGGCTCGTGGTTTGGGTTTAACGGTAGGTACCTTTGTTGTTCTCGGTCTGCTGGCCTTCATTCTTAGTCAATTCGTGAACATGCCGATCGTTGGACAATATATTGCTGATTTACTGGGATATATTGAAGATTACAAAAAATAAAGCTGGAGATTTGGAGCTTACAAAGTCATCGTTTCCCTTTGACTATAGAACCGTTCTCCGTTTCTTTGACCGACGGCTGGGAGGACTTCACTTTGAGTATATCCCCTGTCCAGCCTTTCATCATCATCCATACATACATGCTGATCATGCTAATGATAATAAGGGAAATAACTAGCACAACTCCCCATGTTTTGTCGATCCAAGGCAGGTTCTCAAAGTTCATTCCCCATATAGCTCCAGCAGCAGTTGCGGGCGTGAATACCGAGGTAACGAGGGTGAGAGTCTTCATGATGTCATTGCCACGCACTCCCGAGATTGCATTATCGATGGAAATAAGCGTATCAATCTCCTTCTCATAATGATTGAACAAACGCTCCATCCGTTCGATCCGATGTTGCAATTGCTGAAAGAAGCGATTCTCTTTTAATTCATCCAGATAGGCTTCCCGGGCAGCCGCCATTAATTCGGAGTAAGGAATAAACAGATTGCTCCAGTACAGCAACTCAAATCTGGCAGCAAGAATCTGATCCATTAATGTACGTGCATTACGGGATTCCATCTTCCGCTCCAGATCACGCAGATTCATCTCGAAATGGTCCATGCCCACATGATAGTAATGCAAAATGGCCCTAAACAGCACAAACATGCCATCTCGTGCATCACTGCAGTGTTGTAACATGGTAGCACGTTCGCCCGTATTCATAATACCTCTGGTATTATCATCTATATTTAAGGTAATCAGCGTGCCACGTTCCACGTAAAAAAACATCTGATTATCTTTGCGTTTATCATCTCTTTCATTCTTGATGGCATACAATAAGGACCCGAATATCACAGGTTCCGTGCCATTCATGAAGCGGACGGACAGGTAATTGGATCGAACCTCTGGGATTTTGCGAAGCCAGTGCTGCATTTCTGGAAATAAGTTCGTTAATTCCTCCAGGGCGTCCCCCATACTCTCAGGGTCAGGTGCCACCCAATCCCACCATTGCCATTGACCTGAGAAGGATAACTTATCTCGACGAGCTTCCAGTTTGACTTTATCCACAATCATAATATCCACTCCTGCATTCAATTCTGTTATTTAAAATGACTGTTACCAAAAAGGACACGTATGCATTCCAATGGAATCACGTGTCCTTCTCTAAGCCGTGCTCAACATCATTTGGGATTTACATCTCATAACAAGGAGGTATTCGACATAATCTGTTTTAACTTTTCGGTAGCTCGTTTCTGAATACGGGATACACTCATTTGGGATACACCCAACTTCTGAGCAATAGCCCGCTGAGACTGCCCATCCTGAAATGCCAAGATAAGCACTTTCTGTTCCTGTTCCTTCAACTGTCCCAATGCCTGCTGCAAGTCCATCCGCTTCTCAACTGAATCAAAGTCGTTCACATCTGCACTGATCAGTTCACCCAATGTAGCTGCACTCTCATCTTGTGATAATGGAGAATCCAGTGATACATAGTGATAACATTCCCGACCAGCTAAGACTTCGATGGTTTCCTCTGGGGTCAGATCAAGGTATTCAGCGATCTCGTTCACACCTGGCGAGCGTTCCAGCTTGACTGTCAACTCGTCGATGGCGTGCTGAACCAGTGCTCCCTTTTCCTTAATTCTCCGGGGCACCTGAATATACCAGGACTTGTCCCGCAAATAGTTTTTCATATGACCGATCATACTTTTCATGGCATAAGGCTCAAACGGAATACCCAGGCTGATATCGTATTGCTTAAGCAATCGAATCAGAGCCATCTGCCCGGTCTGATACAAATCCTCGTACAGATCGGGGCGATTCCGTGCAATTTTACCTGCTGCCATCTTCACCATCGGTTCATATTTGCGGATAAGAACTGTTGCAATTTCATTATCCTGGGTCTGCTGGTATTCCCAGATCAAACCTATAGCTTCAGACATGGACTCTGGGGGAGTCACTTTTTCATTCATACTTTCTCCTCACTTCTTGCAAGACGTTTTACGAGTACTACTTTCGTACCTTTGCCCGTCTCACTTTCCACACTGATATCATCCATCAGGGCTTGCATCAGGTAAAATCCTAGTCCACCGATTTGGGCATCTGAAAGCTCTTTGTCATGAAGGCCTGCACGCGTTACTGCCGGGTTAATGTTCTCGAAGCTTGCCCCTTCGTCTTTGACTGTAATCGCCAAAGTTTCGTTGTCGACCTCGAATACGACCTCAACCATTCCACCTTCGTGTGAGTAAGCATACAGTACAGAGTTATTACAGGCCTCGGATACTGCAACCTTCATATCTTCAATGTCCTCATAAGAAAATCCCATTTTGGACGCAACACCGTATAGATTGAGTCTTACAATATCAACGTAATCAGCTGTCGCCGGTAAATTAAGGGTGACTCTTTGAACTTCTGCATTCATTCCTTTTTCGATCCTTTCCTATTGGGAATTCTTCTGTGAGACAAAGAATTTGGCAATACCCGTCATGTCAAAAAGTTTCTGAATCTGCGCAGGAACTTCCTGTACTTCAAAGCGGGCTTCCATTCCATGCCGTGCCTTCAGAACAGATAACAGGATACCAATCCCTGTACTATCGATATACTTCAGGTCTTTCATGTTGATAATCAGATCTTGTTCCTTATTGTCCACGAGTGGCTCCATGACCAATCGGAATTCAGGAGCAACGGACAAATCCAGTTCGCCAGTCAGATACACCGTACATACACCGTCCAGTGTTTCGGTTCTTGCATTGAATTTTTCATTTTTATTTGTATTCATTAGACATCTCTCTCCTGATCAATGGTTTCCTTACCTAATAACCCATCTTCAGCACACATGAAACATGAAGCGGATTAACAAATATTTCAATTGGCATGATTTATAGCTGATGATCCTGATTTGAACGCTTGACGCTGCTCCTGAAGGCTGGACATTTTCTGCTTCACATTGCCCATCTTCACCGGTTTGCTGATATAGTCATTCATTCCTACGGCGCTACAGCGTTGCTGGATGCCTTCCATAACGTTAGCGGTCATAGCTATAATTACCGGCTGGCGTTCCTGAGGCAGGCCCTCCCTTATTCTGCGAGTGCATTCCAGTCCATCCATCACAGGCATCTGTAAGTCCATAAACACATAATCGTATGCATGGGGACTGGTTAACACCATATCCAATGCTTTTTTCCCATCCTCAGCGACATCCGCAAGCAATCCAAGCTTGCTCAACATGATAGATAACAGCTTTTGATTTATGGGATGATCATCGACAATGAGCACCGTAGAATGTTGATCTTCCGTCTTCACATCTGTCAGCTGCTCTTCCCTTGTCCCCATGACCAACTCGGTTTCCACATAACGTCGCGCCTGAATGGTGAATACAAACGTGGCCCCTCGCTGCTCCGTCGTATCTAGATAGATCTGCCCACCCATCATTTCAACCAGCGTTCTGCATATAGCCAGCCCCAGGCCTGTTCCACCGTACTTGCGTGTCATGGATGTATCCAGTTGGGAAAATGGCTGAAACAGGCGATCCACTTTGTCTGACGCTATGCCTATGCCTGTATCTTTTACAGCAAACTCAAGTGTCATTCGCCCATCTTTCTCCTCATTAACAGAGACGATCAGATACACCCCGCCATGGTCGGTAAACTTAATCGCATTGGCAATCAGATTCAGCAACACCTGGCGTAATCTGGCCATATCTCCGTAGATCAATTCAGGTACTGAATCTTCCAGAAAATACTCCAATTCAAGATTCTTTTTCCCCGCTTCTACAGTGAACAATTTCAGCACTTCCCGAATACAGGAAACGAGTTCAAACGGATGCTCTTCTAGCTCCATTTTGCCGGACTCCATCTTGGTAAAATCAAGAATATCGTTAATCACCGTAACAAGTGCATCCGCACTGCGACGAACAATGTCCACATATTCCTTCTGATCTTCCTTCAGCTCCGTCTCCATTAGCAGATCAACCATACCGATGACTCCATTCATCGGGGTGCGAATTTCATGACTCATCATGGCCAGAAATTCGGTCTTTGCATTAGCAGCGATTTCGGCTTCTTCCTTCGCCTGCACAAGCTGCTGATTCATCTTCTCCAGCTCCAGCGTTTTCTGATGCAGCAACATGGTCTGAGTCTTCAGTCTTTTGTTGGTAATAAACATTTCCACGAAGCCCTCAATTTTAGATTTCAAAATCTGAGGAATAAACGGCTTGACCATGTAATCAATGGCCCCTGCCGAATAACCTGCAAACAAGTGCTCTGCCTCTCTGCTGTTTGCAGAGATGAATATGATTGGCACGTCCTTGGACTTGTCCCGTGCCTTGATTAATTTCGCAGTCTCAATTCCGTCCAAGCCAGGCATCTGCACATCAAGCACAATGACCGCAAATTCGTCTTTAAGCAGACAACGGAGTGCCTCTTCTCCGGAGGTTGCTTTGACGAGTTTATATCGTTCCGATTCCAGAACCGCTTCAAGAGCGAGCAGGTTCTCGGGGCGGTCATCTACCAATAATATATGGATTGGTTCATTGAGCCCCATGGCTAAGCCTAACCCCCTATTTAATCTTCCGGTATATTTTTTCAGTCCGGTCTAACGGCTCGTAGGCATCACTGAATTCCGTAAAATGTATGGATTCTTTGGACCCCAGAACAAGGATACCGAAGTGGCTGAGACTCTCATGAAATAGCCCATGCACATGGTTCCGCAGTTCATCATTAAAATAAATCATTACATTGCGACATAAGATCACATTAAACTCGTTAAACGACCGATCCGTTGCCAGATTATGCTCGGCAAATATAATGTTTTTCCTTAGGTAAGGATGAAATATAACGGAATTATATTTCGCTGTATAGTACTCGGAGAAGGCTCTTGTACCCCCTGCCTCCAAATAATTTGTAGTATATAATTTCATTTTCTCAATGCCGTATACGCCTTCCTTGGCCTGCTGCAATGAGCGATCATTCATATCAGTCGCGTATATTCTCGCCTTGTCGTAGAGCCCTTCCTCATGCAACATAATCGCCATGGAATACACTTCTTCACCTGTAGAACAACCTGCATGCCATATCCGAATATACGGATAGGTTCTTAGGATCGGGATAATCTGTTCGCGAAACATTCGGAAAAGCGTTGGATCACGAAACATCTCCGTCACAGGGATGGACAAGTTCTGAACAAAACGATCAAATGCAGGTCGGTCATGCAGCACTCTCTCTTGTAAACCGGATATGGTTTTGACACCTTCGGCATGTGCGTAGTGCCAGATTCTGCGTCTTAATGACGGTAACGCATAGTTTCTGAAATCATATCCATATAAACGGTGCATACCTTCCAACAGCAACTCGATCTCGATCAGTTCACGCTCTTCATCTTGCGGCATGCGGATCGATTTTGCTTCCGCCTCGGTAGGTTCCCACGGTGTCATAATTTCTCTCCACTTCTTCATTTGTTACTTACGTATTCGTTGTATTGTCTTCATTACCCAAACAATGACCTTACGAATACAGCCATACTCGCATTAATGATAATAATTGATCCGTTTGAATCGGTTTTTTCACATAATCGGATGCTCCAGCCTCTATACATTTGCCACGATCGTCTTTCATTGCTTTTGCGGTAAGCGCTATGATCGGCAATTTTTCGAATTTCGGTATTTGTCTGATCCGAGTCATGGCTTCATAACCGTCCATTTCAGGCATCATCATGTCCATTAATACCAAGTCAATCTCCGGGTTCTTGTCCAGAATTTCCAGAGCCTCACGGCCATTTTCTGCAAAGGTTACATCCATACGGTAGCCCTCAAGTACGCTTGAAAGGGCAAATACGTTGCGGATATCGTCATCCACAAGCAATATTTTCTTCCCTTCAAATAAGGTTTCCTTATTATGCAGCTTCTGCAAGATTCGGCGTTTGTCTTCCGGCAGGTTGGCTTCTACACGGTGCAGAAACAAGGTAGTCTCGTCGAGCAAACGTTCAGGAGACTTCACGTCTTTGATGATGATGGACTCCGCATATTTGCGCAGCTTCATCTCCTCCTTGCTGTCCAGCTCTTTACCTGTATATATAATGATGGGCAGATCATTCAGATATTGATCGTCCCGAATCTGGTCCAACAATTCGAACCCGGTCATATCCGTCAGCATCAAGTCCAGAACCATGCAGTCATATCGTTGACTATGCAATTCGGTCAAAGCTTCGCTACCGGTGGATACTGCCGTAATGACTACATCATCATGGCCGATCAGTTCAATGATCGCCTTCCGCTGTATTTCATCATCTTCCACAATCAACAAACGTTTCAATTGATTTTCTGTATAGGATTCGATATGCGAGAAAGCTTTATCCAGCGAATCTTTACTGGAGGGTTTTTTCAGATAAGCAATGGCTCCCATCATCAAACCTTGTTTCATATCATCAATCACCGAGATGACATGCACGGGTATGTGACGTGTAACAGAGCTGCTTTTCAATTCGCCCAATATGGTCCAACCATCCATCACAGGCAGTTGAATGTCGAGAATAATGGCATCCGGCAAATATTGACGGGCCATTTCGAGTCCTGTATCTCCCTGAAGTGCAACTATTGCCTTGAATCCTCTGCCTCTCGCCATATCTACCAAGATATGAGCAAATTTCACATCATCTTCAATAATCAGAAGGATCTTGTCGCCTTCCGCTAAATTTTGCTGATCATCTTCCACTTGTGTTGCTGTTGGTGTGGAAGAAGAATCGAAAAACGTCGAATCCATTATAGAACTATGAACAAGATCTGGTGTAATTACTGTCTGAAGACTTGAAGGCATCGTTCTCATCTCTCTTGCAGACAGGTCATACTCGGAGGAGGCAGCAGCCTCTTGGGCTGCTTCTTCCACTGGAATATCCTCTTTGTGATTATCGGGCAGATACAAGGTGAAGGCACTGCCCACCCCTTCCGATGACTCTACATGGATCGCACCACTAAGCAAGCGTGCAAGTTCACGACTGATGGAAAGCCCAAGGCCGGTGCCGCCATATTTGCGGCTGGTTGTGCCGTCCACTTGCTGGAATGCTTCAAAGATCAGATCCGTCTTGTCAGAAGGGATTCCGATTCCCGTATCCTTCACCGTAAAGCCGACATATTCCTGATTTGTGTTCAAATAACCGGGAAGTTCATCCACTTTCATTTTCCGCCCAATAATACTCACAGATCCCCGGTTAGTGAATTTAAATGCATTGGATAACAAATTTCGCAGAATCTGTTTGACACGATGGCTGTCCGTATACACCCATTCTGGGAGATTACTGTCGAAATCTATATTCAGATTCAGTTCTTTTTTGTTCGCCATCGGTCCAAAATTTTGTTGAATAAAGGTGGTCAGATCTTCCATTCGAACTGTTTCATAGTTGATATCCATCTTGCCTGCATCTACCTTGGATAGATCCAAAATCTCATCAATCATTTTCAGCAGATCTGCACCGGACATATAGATGGTCTGGGCATATTCCTGCTGTTTGTCACTCAAATTCCCACCCTTGTTCTCAGATAACAATTGGGACAAAATAAGAAGACTGTTGAGCGGTGTACGCAGTTCATGCGACATATTCGCCAAGAATTCGGACTTGTACTTGCTGGTCATTGATAATTGCATCGCTTGCTGCTCCAGCTGCGTTTTCGTTGTTTCAATTTCGTCGTTCTTCTCTTCCACTTCTCGAACCTGTTCTTCAAGAGCACGTGTCTTGGCAATTAATTCGGTATTGAAATGCTCCAGCTCTTCCTGCTGACGTTGCAGTAATTCCTCAGAGCGTTTAAGAGCCTCCGCCTGTTCTTCCAGATTTTCATTGGAGCGACGCAATTCCTCTTGCTGTGTCTGTAATTCTTCAGATTGAACCTGTAATTCCTCGGTAAGCGCTTGGGATTCGCGCAGCAATTCCTCCACCCGCAAACGGCGGCGAACGTTGTTGAGAATAACGCCCAGATTCATAATCAGCTGAGAGAACAACTGCTTTTGCAATTCATTAAATCCCTCAAATGAAGCCAGCTCGACAATACCAATCAGTTCATCCTCAAAAACGACAGGGTAGATCATAATGCCGGAAGCGCGTGATGAGCCTGAAGCTGATCCGATATGAATATAGTCTTCGGGTGTTTTCTCTAATATAATCGGAGTCATATCCAGCGCTGCCTGACCAATTAATCCTTCGCCGATGCGATATACTTCTTTGCCAACGTCTTCGTTCTCTTCAAAGGCATAGGCACCGTAACGTCTCAATTCATCCGGATGTTTCTCTTCATCAATCAGATATACTACACCCAGCTGAGCTCCGAGAACCGGAGTGAATTCGCTGATAAACATTTGCGAAATCTGACGAATCGAACCAATTCCCCGTAGCAATTCCGGGACTCTGGCGATATTCGAACTCATCCAGTTCTGATCCTGTTGCGCCTGCATATAAGCTTTCTCAATTTCAAGTTTCTCTTCCAGATCGCTGGACACATTTTTGAACACACTGGCAATTTGACCGATCTCATCTTTCGACTTAATCTGTATTCGACGAATGGTACGATAACGTCCTTTTCCGAAACTTGTAATCATCATGGACACGGTACTCAGACCACGTGTAATACTTGGCAGCACCCACATGATGACACCAAGGGCAAAAAGCAACCCGGCAATCATGATGCCTACGGTAATCTGAACAGCTCGTGTATAAGCTGAATTCGCATCCTTGATTTCGGTATCGATTTCCTGATCCTGATAACGGGAGAGAGCATTTAAGCTATCCACTGTTTCTTTTTGTACCGCGAGCCCGGTTGTATTTCGGAAGTTATTTGCACCTTCTAAGTCATTCTGAGACATAAAGCTGACTTGTTTTGTAGCATAAGCAACGTAAGCTTGCCACGCTGTGTTCACACGATCGACCAGTTGATGTTCCGGAGCACTATCTGCTCGTTCACGCACTTCTTTCAGGTAGCGATCACCTTTTTCCCGCATATTCTTAAGATCACCTTCTGCGGTACTAATCGAATTCGTAGGGTTCAATAACAAGTTAGCCAGTGCTTTAGCAATATCATTGACCTCTCCACGTGCTGCAGAGGTATATCTCACTTTGAGATAACGCTCCTGGTACATCTGATCCAGCTGTTGATTGCTGCTGTTCAGCCGGTCATAGCTCACAAACGTGAGCACGATCATGATCGCCATTAGAGCAGTAAAGCCGATCAGCAATTTATTCCTGATCTTCATTCAGCTTCCGCCCCTTTATTTAAGGTAATCCACACCAAGCATTTATCGTCATCGCGTTCCTGTGGAATCTCATCGTCAAAGAACAAGGCTTGCATTGCTGGTTCATTCCATTGATGTGTGCCTTTCAGCTGCTCAATGAGGAATTCGTGCTGTTCTTCCTGATCTCCTGGAACAGCTTCAAGCAATCCATCCGTATAAATCGCAATGTGACCTTCACCTTCGTAGTAAATCGTCTGTGGTTCGATATCCATTTTGTCGAACAGGCCTACAGGGCAACATACGCTGTCGAATGTAGTTACACTGCCGTCATTACGGAAAAATAGAGCTGGCGGATGGCCCGCATTAACATAATCAATCCGCTTCATCCGGGTATCTACTACCAGATAAATCGCGGTAAAGTAGTACTGCACCAGCTGTTTTTCAAGATGCAACTGATTAAACCGTCGGTTCAACTCCTGAATAACCTTCTCCGGGTCCACATAAGTTGTCACGGTATCTTTGAGCACAGAAGCGATAAACATCGTGAACAGCGATGAAGATATCCCATGCCCCATCATATCCAGCAGGAGGACCCCATATCTGCCTTCGCCTAGCGGATACCAGGAATACAGGTCGCCCGCAAGTTCAAATGAAGGTTTGTATATCGCATTGACGTGAAACAACGGATCTTCAATAGCCGGACTTAGTACCGCATTCTGTACCATTGCTGCGAGTTTCAGCTCATCCTGAATCCGCTGGTCGCGTTCTTTATGCCAATCTTTTTCCTGTTTTAGACGAAGTGCGAGCCGGATTCTGGCCATCAGCTCCACTTTATTAATCGGTTTGGTTACATAATCGGATGCACCCGCATCCAGCGCTTCGGCCAATTTCTTGGAATCCCCGATCGCAGTAACCATAATAATAGGGATATCCTTGAGATTTTCGAATTTCTGCACAATGCTGCAAGCTTCGATTCCATCCATCTCCGGCATCATCATATCTAGCAAAATTAGGTCAATATCCGACAGTCTGGGACGAAGATCGTTATTTTCGTCACCAATCCCAAGGACCTCAAACATTTCCATGGCAGAACTTGCCGTTAAAATGTCACGATAGTTCTCTTTTTTCAGAATTTCTCGAATGATAATGACATTCGTCGGATTATCGTCAACAATAAGTATTCTCATCTCAATCTCCTTATCTGTGGCGTCCGGGTTTGTCGATTTTTACAGGTCAGATAACAACCTTAATTATACAATTTTCGCGTTCAAGAAAGCGGTAGACATAATAATTCCTAGTATAACTATAATCATAAAATCAAAAAACTTCTATCAGTAAATGGCACCAACGCAGGAGAAATAGCCCGCTTGTTACCCTGTTTTTGCTGCGCTCTGATCCCGCTTCTAAACTTGCAAAAACATAGATAAGGAATGGGGAAAACCCCATTCCTTATCTATGTTTTTGACTCTAAAGCTTGTCCCTATGCAGGGGCTTCATTTGACTCTTTATATCTTTTAATCTTTTTTCTTGGCAATAACAAGCACTTTGCCTTTATCGAGTTCACTCTCGTAAAAGTCTGCCTCAGCTTCGGTAAAGCCCATGGATACAATTTTGGCTCGGAGTTCATCCCCACGTGAGCGGAACAGATTCGCTAAGGAATCAAATACGCCTTCTTCCTTCATACCAATTTCTTTGGCATCTGCCGTATCGGCAATTCGATCTGTTCGATCCTTTTCATGGGCGAGAACAAAGATATGATCAGCAAGGTATCCGGTAATCTGCAACTCTTTCACCGCTTCTACCGCTTGGACTCCGTTTTCTACCACTTTTGCATATGCGTGCGCATTGGTTGAATTCATCGTTTCCACTCTCCTCTGATTTATATCTTTTTATTATCGAGCTACTTATAATATTTAACCATACTATCTAGGGTTGAAACACAACTACATTAACAATCCTAGGATACCGATTCATCAAAGAGATCAATTCCTTCAATATGACGGGAACCCTGCTTCATATATACTTTTAAAGCCTGTGTTCCCCTTAGATACACTTCTCCATCCTCAGCCACAAAATAGGGTTTGCCGAGAGCATCACGGATGGATTCAATATCCATATCCATTCTTTCTCCATTTATCTGGACATGATCCTGAGTTGCATCGATATGCACATAATTAATGACGCCCGTATCCTCACACAATCCAACTTTCACATCATTGAATTCATATTCTGGACAGCCCAGATAAGGATCTTCCTCCTTATGAATCGGCTGGCCCTTCTTGGCGAGAATATCGTCCACGCTGTCATCCAGTGAAATACCATTCAGAGTCCGAAAATGCTGGACGGGTTCGGATCGATCAACAGCCAGAATTACTGGCTTCTCCTCTTCGATTACCGTCCATTGCATATCATGAGCAGCGGGTATCGCTGCCGGTTGAACGGAAAAGGGAGAAATTACGCTAAACATTACAAGCAGTAGTTTCATCATGATTCTCACCCTTTCATCAGGTTCATCACCGCTCTGAAGGCTTCATGGATTACAAAGCAGTCATGTTATTTACGCATACGTTGCCAAACATTAGCAGCAACATCAACATATTTCATCCAGTTCTTCCTATCCTTGGCTCCATCATTATATGTAGCTTCATAGGATTGCAGGGTCCGATCTGCGGATGTAGCAGGCTGTGTAGGTACACGGACTGTTTCAGTGCGTTTAGTCTGTTCAGAGTTGCTTCGTTTTGTCTGGAATTTAGCCATCAGGGTCGATGACACCTGCTTTGCTGCTTCCGTCACTTCATTCAGCACTTCCCCCAGATTTTGTACAGATTCCATTACAGGATCGATTTGTTTCATCTTGTGCTGCACATCAACAGTAATATCATTGGCATGCCTTACCGTCTGCTTCACTTCATAGCTCAGTTCATCAATGGTCTTCTGAACTTCCTGTAGGGTCTGTGACACATTGTCCAGTGAACCCTGTGCGGACTTTAACGTACGAATCAAAAAGAAAACGAGTACTGCAAATGCCACTGCAATCAGGGCCACACTAATTTGATAGATCATAGAAGAACCTCTCTTTCTGAATATGCATCAGTTTTGTTATTGCTATAGTTACCCGGGCATTTCCCAGACGAAACAAATAGAATAACCGCTTCTAATATACCCTTCACTGGTAAAAAAGCACAATGTTTCAACCGGGTAGGCCTCGGTTAAAGTAAAACTACACACGGCGGTGAGGTGAACACACCCCACCCTAACCTTTAAAAAACGAAAGGATGAATACTCATGTTGAAATGGTCTGTACTATTTCTGATTATTGCACTTGTCGCAGGTATTTTCGGATTCTTCGGAATTGTTGAGGCAGCTGCCTCCATTGCCAAAGTACTCTTCTTCATCTTTGTTGTACTGTTCGTCATCTCCCTTATTACGGGACGTAGCCGAATGCGAT
Organism: Paenibacillus hebaui; assembly: GCF_051934385.1. NCBI lineage: Bacteria > Bacillati > Bacillota > Bacilli > Caryophanales > Paenibacillaceae > Paenibacillus > Paenibacillus hebaui. The sequence goes on from NZ_CP196836.1 coordinate 6,030,732, forward strand.
AACCCGGCGAAAGCCACAGTGGTTATCAGCGAATACACAAAAGCCTATCGAGCTTGCAAAAGCCGTTAGGCTTTTGTGCGTTTAGGGCAAAATTCTTGCTTTTATCTATTATGTATTACCCTCCTTCCCGCTTTATTCCATTCCTCTCTCTCATAATATCCTAAAAAAACAGGACCATATGACATAGCCAACCCGGTTTTATCCCACTAAAGTATCATAATTTAAAGATTTTCTATATATACCCATATTTGTGCCAGTTGACTCTGGAGAATCAAAGAAAATAATGTTATAATTTGTGATTCATAGGGGTGCTTGCTTGGTTACTTTTAAGCAGGACAACAATTTACATACCTACCGAGGAGGAAAAACAAAATGAAAAAAATCGTAAGTTTTGCCGCTGCTTTAACTTTGATGGGTTCGATGGCTGCCGCTGCAGGTGCTGAGGAAGCGGTTACTGGAACGGTCACTCCAGAAACGGGAACTAAGGCTACAACGACAAACGCTCCAGCAACAACTGCTCCAGCTGTTGAGGTGAACAAACCTGCTGTAGAAACGGTAGAAGGTAAAGCTGAGACTGTAACAGGAGCAACCTACGGCACAGATGACAAAATGTTTGATGTGCCCCTTGTAAAACCAGGTGATGAAGTACTGGCACCAACGATGTTGCTGAACTTGTTGGAGCGCACTTGGTTCTATGACGCACCTAACGGTAAACCAATCGGTGCACTGGGTTCCCAAATCATCGATACAACAGGTGAAGTTGTCGATGGTTTCGACGGTGGCGAATGGGTAGAAGTTTACACATGGAAAGGGAAAGCTTGGATCCACGTTGCTATTCAATAGTATCCTATAATCTTTCTTTCTAACATAATTAAAGAGGACAGCACGCGATACAGCGGCTGTCCTCTTTTTTTCAGTATGAATGGGGTTTAACCTATCCTTCTTCCGGTTTAAGAACTTTCTGTAATGCCATCCATCTTAGGCTCCACATGCACGTGCACATGCATAATGTTATGGGATCGCTTCAACCGCTCTTCCACTCTGTCACAGATCTGATGACCTTCAATCAGGCTTAGGCCTCCGTCCACTTCAATTACCACATCGACAAGTACATGACTGCCATGCACACGCGCCTTCACGTCCTTGATCATCTCCACTCCCGGAACCCGGGCAACGGATGATCTGAGGTCCGTCAGTTCCTTCTGATCAAACCCGTCCGTCAGAAGATGTGTTGAATCTCGGAAAATCTCCCAAGCTGTCTTGCAGATCAACAGACCTACAGCAATCGCAGCTACTTTGTCCAGCCAAGGAAGTCCGAATTGTGCACCGATGATTCCGACAGCAGCGCCGATGCTGACCCAGGCATCCGAACGATTATCTTTGGCCGCAGCCATCAGAGCCTGACTATTAATTTGTTTAGCTAGACGATGATTGTAACGATACACACCTAACATCACTACTGCACAGACAACAGCAACTGCGGCGGCCCACAGATTGGGAGCAGCAAAATCGCCTTCATACCAGGATTGAACAGCTTCAACCATCACCTGCAGTCCGACCATAGCCATAATAAAAGAAGCAATCAGAGCAGCAACCGTCTCCGCTCTAAAATGACCATAGGCATGATCCGAATCGGGTGGTTTCTGGGATATCCGAAGCCCGATCAACACGGCAACGGAAGCAACAATATCCGTAAGGTTATTAAAACCATCCGCCAGCAAGGCGCTGGAAGCGAATAAATATCCGCAGATCAATTTAAAAGCGGACAAGACGAGATAGGCTATGATACTGACCCAGGCCCCGCGCTCCCCTTTGCGTATTTCTTCATAAGCGTTCAAACCGGGCGACACTCCTTTAACGTTTCGTATTACGGTTTTCCCATGTTATCAAATGCGCACCGTGTGGGTCTACAGAAACAGTGTTGCCAAGCTGCATTGCTGTAGGGAAGCCGAAACAAAGTTGCCAGACCGCAGGGCTGTAGGTGAAGAGAAAGAATGTTGGCCTAGTCAAAAAAGTGAAGGATTCCAGCATTTTATCAGGTTGCCCTTGTGGCGCATTTGTAAAACGTATAAAATGAGTATATCCCGTCCAATCTGGACGGCTCACTGTAAGACCGGGAGGGAAATAACGATGAGCGATAATAACGAACCGAAAAAGGTAAGTTTGCAGGATGCCATACGTCAGAAACTGGCGCAGAAGAAAGAACAGGCTAATTCTAGTACACAATCTAGTGCCTATTTTGAAGGCGGACCAAAAGCGATGAAGAGCCAAAACAACAAAAAGCCTAACAATCAGCGCCGCCGTACTGGCGGGTCTTAAAAATTTAAGTCCCCCCTGTATCGCAAAAAAAGAACCGCAAGCTCTCCAACAGAGGCTTGCGGTTCTTTTTTGGTACTGCTTATGTGAATAGCTCTATAATCCACAGCGAGCGCTGATTTGGCTTATCTTAAGCTTCTACCGGGTACATTTTTTTGCGCAGTTCTTTAATTTCATCACTTTCCAGATATTCATCATAGCTCATTTGGCGATCAATGATGCCTGTTGGCGTAATTTCGATAATCCGGTTAGAAATGGTTTGGATGAACTGATGGTCATGGGATGTGAACAGCATCGTACCATCAAAATCAATCATACCGTTGTTCAGTGCAGTAATGGACTCCAGATCCAAGTGATTCGTTGGCTCATCCAGGATCAATGCGTTAGCACCGGTTTGCATCATTTTCGCCAGCATACAACGAACCTTCTCGCCCCCGGAGAGGACACTTGCTTTCTTCAAGGATTCCTCGCCTGAGAAGAGCATGCGACCCAGGAATCCACGCAGGTACGTCTCATCCTGATCTTTGGAATATTGACGCAACCAATCCACGAGACTCATGTCTACACCGTCAAAATATTTGGAGTTGTCTTTCGGGAAATAAGCCTGAGTTGTCGTAATTCCCCAAGTGTATTCACCGCTATCCGCTTCCGTTTCACCCATAAGGATATCAAACAACAGCGATTTCGCATTACCATTCGGGCCAACAAACGCAATTTTATCCCCTTTGTTCACCACAAAGCTGATATCATTCAGCATGCTCACACCATCAATCGACTTGCTGATCCGATCTACGGTCAACAATTGTTTACCCGCTTCACGCTCTGGTTTGAAGTTGATGAACGGATATTTACGGTTCGATGGACGAAGGTCGTCCAGTGTAATTTTGTCGAGCTGTTTCTTCCGGGAAGTTGCTTGCTTCGATTTCGAGGCATTCGCCGAGAAGCGTTGAATAAAGGCTTGCAGCTCTTTAATCTTCTCTTCTTTTTTCTTGTTGGCATCACGCTGCAAAGCAAGTGCCAATTGGCTGGACTCATACCAGAAGTCATAGTTACCTACATACAGCTGGATTTTACCAAAATCAATATCCGCAATGTGTGTACATACTTTGTTCAGGAAGTGACGGTCATGGGATACGACAATAACAGTACCTTCATAGTCCATCAAGAAGTTCTCCAGCCATTGAATGGATTCGAGATCCAAGTGGTTGGTAGGCTCATCGAGCAGCAGGTTGTTTGGACGACCAAACAGTGCTTGTGCAAGCAGGACACGAACTTTTTCATTACCGCTCAGTTCCACCATTTTCTTCTCATGCATGTCACGATCGATACCCAGACCGATTAAGAGTGCCGCTGCATCCGGCTCTGCATCCCAACCGTTCAACTCCGCGAATTCACCTTCAAGCTCGCCGGCACGCAGGCCGTCCGCTTCCGTGAAATCTGTTTTGGCATACAAAGTATCTTTCTCTTTCATAATCGCATAAAGGCGACTGTGGCCCATAATTACCGTTTCGAGCACTTGAAATTCATCATATTCGAAGTGGTTTTGCTTCAAAACGGCCATACGTTCGCCCGGGGTGATGTGCACCTCTCCCGAGTTCGATTCAATTTCACCGGACAAAATTTTCAAAAATGTTGATTTCCCGGCTCCATTGGCGCCAATCAGGCCGTAACAGTTGCCTGGTGTGAATTTGATATTCACATCTTCAAAAAGTGCACGTTTGCCGTAGCGAAGCGTGATGCCGCTTGTACTGATCATTAAGCATACCATCCTTTATTGGTTAATCTGCATACTGCATGAATAGCAACTTGCAAGCATTTTGCATAATTCGACGCTCTTTGGATTTAGGCAAAATGCTCACTTGCATAAAATCATGGATTCAATATCCCGATGCCTATTCTGGCACCATATTATAACACAAAAAAACGGCTAATTCGAAAATTGGCCGCTTTTTACTTATTAAAGATTTGGTAAATATACTGTTCATGCAGGCATACTCCTACATTAACATATTTGGCTCGCCTTTGTTAGTCCTGTTTACCTTTCTCGTGCCGAATGCGGAGCGTCTCGCCATGTCCAAGCACCCGAATCCGCTCTTTACGAATGCCAAGCCGCTCACGTTCGAATTCCAGGCGATCCAGTGCTTCCTTGGGCGTATCGTCCGCCAGCTTGAACGCGCCGTAATGCATGGGCACCATGAGCTGGGAACCGGATTCAACAAATCCCTGCAGTGCTTCTTCAGGTGTCACATGCTGAGAAGTCATGAACCATTCCGGGTCATAGGCACCAATTGGCATCAGGGTAACACCGATGTCAAAGCGCTCTCCAATCGTTTTGAAACCCTGGAAGTACCCTGTATCCCCCACAAAATACAACACAGGCGGGTCGCCTGATGGCTCGGATACTTCCGTATTTCGGGGTTCCGTGGATGGTTCATTCTGCTGCCTTGTCGCGGCACTCTCACCTGCCGAAGCCGCTATCTGATGGCCCGGTTCCAACACATAACCGCCCCAATGGGACGTATTGGTATCAAACAGCGTTCGGCGCGTCCAGTGCTGTGCAGGTACAAAGGTTATTTTGACTCCGCCAAGTGTAATATGATCCCACCACTTCATCTCCTGGCATCGATGGAACCCTTTGCGTATCATTTTACGCTTCAGACCATCCGGAACGATGAGTAATGTCTTGGCTGTAACCAGCTTACGCAAGGATGCCAGATGCAGATGATCATAGTGGGAATGGGATATCAGAATCACATCCAACGGTGGAATATCCTGAATCGGAATGCCAGGGGCACCGAGCCTACGTTGAAATCCCATTTTTTCGGCCCACACCGGGTCAGTCACGATGTTCAAACCATAATATTGAATAAAAAACGTGGAGTGACCAATCCAGGTAATGGTGGTTTCGTCCCGGTTGGCATGCAGATAATCCAGTTCAGGCGGGTGTTTGGGCACGGTGTAGGAATAGTCCTTCACTTTTCTGCGCCGCTGCTCCCTCCATTGTTTGAATTCCTTCAGCGTTTTGTCCGTACTTACATTATCAATGTTGTTATAACGGATTTTCGGCATGAAAGGGCCCTCCTCCCTTCCTCATTTCTTAACAAGAGATTACCCCAAATGGGAATGGACGTATCAGCCGATCAATCCTTTGGATTTTGGCACTTCGCCAAATAAATGAACAGAAACGCAACGGCAGCTACAATAATTAAGGGTGGGGCGTACATAATGGTAAACGTTTCAAAGAAGCTCAGCCCTGTTATACCAGGTATTCCCGTGACTCCCTCAGCAGATAATGAATGCAATAAGGGAGACATAAACAAGAACATGTTCGGAAGCATCAACGGACTCATCCTTTCTTTTTACCCGAATTACCGCGCACATAATTGGCATCAAATAGGAACAGCTTCATAATCAGCACAAGTGAAGGAATGAGCACAAGCAGCCCCAGACTGAATGCCGTAATGAGAGCAATTCCCATCGTGCGATTCGTAAAGCTATCGTAAATATTAATGTAGGGATACAGGATATATGGAAGGTGTGACCGCCCATAACCATACCAGGCAAACGCAAACTGAAGCATGACGGCGATAAAGCACCAGCCCAGATACTTACGTTTCCACACCAGGGATACCGCAATGACAAAACAAATAAACGAAGCAATGAACATCCACGACATATTCACCATCTGTTCAAAGTGTGCGGGGTTCTGTTTGTTAATCTGCAGAAAAGCCAGAAAGCTCGCAAAAATGGTGGGCAAACTCCACAGCAGTGCATACTCTCGAAGCACTTCAAAGGCCGGCTCATCCCCCGCCCGCTTGGCATAGTAGGAAAGAAACATCGCCGAGATATACAGCACACTGACCAGTGCAAGCAACACAACCGACCAGGTATAGGGATTCGTCAAAAATTCACGCCAGCGGAAAAATACCTGATCGCCTACCTGTTCAATGATCCCGCCCTCGGATATCGCCAAAATGGTGGAGAACACCGCTGGAATCAGCAATCCCGTGGCTCCGTACAGTGCCATATAGATCCGGCTGTTCTGTCCATGGTTCCCATAGGTATTGTAGGCGTAATACACCCCTCTGATGGCAAGCAGAACAATCGCTAGGGAACCTGGAACCAACAAGGCTGTCCCGTAATAGAACGCGCTATCCGGGTAAAATCCGACCAGGCCAACCACAAAAAAGATCAGGAACACATTCGTTACTTCCCACACAGGAGACAGGTAGCGCTGAATGATGTTATGAATTTTGTTCTCATGCCCGGTCAATATGCTGTAAAAGCTGAAAAAACCAGCGCCAAAATCAATCGAAGCCACGATCAGATATCCGAACAAAAAGGTCCACAATATCGCGATGCCTGCAATTTCGAAACTCAATGCACGATCCCTCCTTCAAGCCCCAGCGACTCCAGCTCCTTCTCTGCTTCCTTGTTACGGAACAGCTTGCTGAGTACTCGAATGCACGAGAAACACAGGATTAGATACAGCAAGATGAACAACACCAGCATCCACCCTACCGAAGTTGACGTTGTTGCGGCCTCCGATACCTTCATGTACCCGCGTAAGATCCAGGGCTGCCTGCCGACCTCGGCGAACATCCAACCGAGCTCAATCGCAATCATGGCGAGCGGTCCAAGGAGAACGATGCTGAGTAATAGCCATTTGGGATAAGGCTTGCGTCCTGGCAACCAGCGGCGGAACACATAGAGAACGGGGATCAGCAGGATGATCACGCCAGTCGTTACTTTCAGGTCAAACATATAATGAATGGACAACGGCGGTCTCAGATCCGCCGGAAATTCCTCCAGCCCCTTCACCTCCGTATCCGGCCGATTGCCTGCCAAAATGCTAAGGGCATACGGAATTTCAATGGCGTATTTCACCTCGTTGTTCTCATCCAGAATTCCTCCATAGACAAGCGGTGCATTCTTCATCGTCTTGAAATGCCATTCTGCGGCAGCCAGCTTCTCCGGCTGATACTTCGCCAGAAATTTACCGGAGGAGTCACCAATCATGACGGTGCTGATGGCAAATACGAGCGCACATACGGTGGTGAGTTTCAGTGCTTTTTTGTAATACACATGATCCCGTCCCCGTAACAAACTGAAGGCGGCTATGCCCGCCAAAACACCCGCACTCAAGGTGTACGATGAAGCGAGTACATGCGACACCTTGGTTGGAGTCGCGGGGTTCAACATGGCAGCAATGGGATGGATATCCTTCATGATGCCATTAATCAGCGTAAAGCCCTGGGGCTGGTTCATGAAGGAATTCACCGTTGTAATAAAAATCGCAGAGGCGGATGATCCCAGCGCTACCGGAATCAGCAGCAGCATATGCGTATATTTTTTTTTGAAACGATCCCACGTATAGAGGTAGATTCCCAGAAAGATCGCTTCTACAAAAAAAGCGAATGTCTCCATGAATAGGGGCAAGGCAATCGCCTGACCTGCTACCCGCATAAACATGGGCCACAACAAACTAAGCTGCAATCCGATTGAGGTGCCCGTAACGACACCAACCGCAACAGTGATGACAAAACCTCGTGCCCACCGGCGTGCCAGCAAGGTGTAATGAATATCATTTGTGCGCAGTCCGCGCCATTCAGCCAAGGCAATCATGAGTGGAACGCCTACACCGATGGAGGCAAAGATAATGTGCACAAACAGGGTAAGACCGGTCAGTATCCGGCTGAGCAAAACAGGGTCCAGGGATGACATGGTTACACTCCTCTTTCACATAATCGTTATGTACGACAGCAGATCACTCTGCTTGAACGTGTGTGTCAATAACTCATGATCCGGATAATACTTTTCACAACGGCATACAGCACAACCACGGCTGCAACCAGGCAGACGATAATGAGCGTTTTCTCTTGTTTACGGAACATCTTCTTGCCATCCTCCTTTTGCATGCAATGCAAATTATGGCTCTATAGACAGTTTGCAAAACAAGTTGTTTTTTTATCCAAAAAAAATGAAAAACAAAAAAAGCCTTGACCTGTTCAAGGATAAAAGCATCCTTTCAGATCAAGACTTTTCTTGCCTTATATCATTTCGTTCTGCTTGGGTAATCGAATCTTGAATGTACTTCCCTTGTCAGGAGCAGACATAAGGGTGAGCGTCCCTTGGTGATCCTCTACAATTTCACGCGAAATATAAAGCCCCAGCCCCGTTCCACCAATCTGACGATGATCCGAATTATCCACTCGATAAAACTTGGTAAACAGCATGTCTTGTACACCCTCGGCAATCCCTATCCCATAATCACGCACATCAATGCATATCCATTCTTGTTCTTCCCACAGCGTAATGTCGATTCGATCCGCTCCGGGTGAATACTTGACCGCATTGCCAATCAGGTTATGAAGGACCTGAACCATCCGGTTCTGGTCAGCATAAGCAAAAAAGTCCCCATTAAACGCATGCACATAAATGCGCTGAATGGCTTTCATATTCCATTGTTCAGCTACACACTCAACCAGTTCAAGTAGCGGTACGTACGTCATGTGGTAGGTCATGCCTTCGTTTTCCAGACGTTGAATATCCAGCACATCATCCAACAGACTACTTAGTCGCTTGCCTTCTGAAGAGATGGTTTCCATAAACTCCTGGCGCTGCGATGTCGGCAGATCGTACATCATCATTAATTCCACGTAACCCATAATGGTTGCTACAGGTGTGCGCAGCTCATGGGATACAACACTGACGAGTTCATTTTTCATCCGATTCAAACGCTCTTCCTCCGTGCGATCGCGGAATACAAGGAGAAATCCATGATTTTTACCCGGAACATCCATCTGCTTCATGTACAAGGAGAACACACTTTTCTCCACATTGTTGAATATAAATTCAGTCTCAATAAACGCACTTTCCCCATTTAAAAATGCTCTCGTCTGCTCCATCAGATTGAAGTTATCTGTCAATAGCATCGTATCAATAGCTTGAGCCAAATCTTCAATGGACCTGCCCAAGAAATCACCCAGGCCAAACATCTCCTCCACTCTTCTGTTGACGATGGTTATGGTGCCTGCACGATTAGACATGACCAAGCCTTCCCGAACAGATTCAATGAATTGCTCACTGATATCACGTTGTTCCTGAATAGCTATCTTTTCATTGAACAATTCGGTGTTCAACTTCTCCAGAGCGAGGGCATGACGCACCCGATCTTCTTCCGCCCTTGTCCGCTCCGTAATATCCTTAATAAACAAATTGTATAACGTTTCATTGTTTCCCAACTGAATTTCTACAATTTTGTATTCAATCGGGAATACGGAACCGTCTCTGCGAATCCCTGAAATTTCTTCTACATTAGCAGATCGCTTCCCATGGATATATTCGAACTGCTCTAGCATTTCTTTGATTGCGGGACAACTGGCTCCTTGAAAAAGGGATGGAGCACTCTTGCTATGAAGGACTTCTTTTCGTTGCAGTCCAAACATCCTTTCGGCTTCTGGATTGAACTCCATGATCAGACCGTTTGAATCCACAGCGATAATTGCATCAATGGATGAATCAATAATAGCGCGTTTGATCTCTTCACTATTCTTCAGCTCCTTGGTCCGTTCTCTGACCCTATCCTCCAGCGTAACCTTGTCCTGACGAATCTGTTCGAATTGCTCTAACAGAACATCGGCCATTTTGCGCAGATTCCCTATCAAAATCTGTACTTCTGTTACGTGACTGGTCGGCCACTCCATTTTCCCATTGCGGAACAGTAACCTTGGAAGTGACCCTGTCATCCGTGTTAACCGTTTCAACGGGCTCACCACCTTCCTGCTGAGGGGAGCTGCCACAATCATGGAAGCAACTATGATCACAAACAGGGATTGAAGCGTAGTAAGATAAATCGACTCAATTCGGGAATAATAATTGGCTGAACTTGTCTCAACAAATACCCGATAAGGTGCTGCAGTTGCCATATTCGCTTCATAGATGAATGTGGCCTGTTTCCAGTGGTCCAACACATCGCTATAATGTGTATCTTCGGAACTAAACAGAAGGGGCATACCTCCCGATTTCAAAAGGCGATATTGGTTCATGTCCAAGTAATCGCCAACCTGAAGTGTCTGCAATCCGGAAGCTATAACCGTGTTATTTCGACTCAAAATGATAACATTCACATCCAGAAGATGATGATAACGCACCATACTTTGCTCTATGTTCTCCGAGGTTAAATATTGTTCATCCAACTCCTGGACGACAGCACTCGCTGCATGCTTCAGATTATATAATATGGTTTCATTAATTTGGCTCAACTGTCTGCGACTGTCTACGGATAACAGCATAAGTGAAACAAATACCACAAAGGCTACCACGTATTTAAATGCAATTCTTGTTAATGGAATGGTTTCCGTGCGCTTTGATTTATCCTCGCCATTGGTAATCCAAAAATCAACTACAATTCCCGCTATCAGTGCGTTAACCATACTAATCACAGCGATATACATAAACTCATACTTCACATCTTCCGAATCCAGGCCCAAAATAAAATGTCCGTAGTATGTAACAGGTAGCATGACCACCCAGAAGACTGCATTTGCCTTAATTAAACTGCCATTTTTCCAACGGATCTGCCATCCCAGCATCCATAAAAATTCAATGAATTGAGCACCCATCATATTGATATGGTTTGGCTCAAAACCGATAAATACTATATTCAACAAACCGATAGCGATAATGGTCACAAATCCATAGGTGGTCCCATGTAAGCGAAGAGCAATAAGTGCAGCGGCGCTGCCAAACATGAGCTGCACACCATAGAATAAAGTTAGTGGAAAAAGGCTTCCCAGCGTGCCAAGAGTGATCAGAATGATCGTTCCAATCCAAGCGATCCGAAGCTTCAGCACCATCCACTTCAGCACTTTGCTTGCCTTTACACTGATCATAACAAGCTATCCTCGTAGTTGATTCTTTGTTCTGTATTCAACAACAACGTTGGTTCCTCCTATAACTCAAGCTGATACAACTACTTTTTTTCCCTCAAATCGTTCTGATCCATTATACTGTAATTAGTATTCAATGTAGCTTTGGAAAATTTTGATTGATCGGCAAATAAACTAAAGCTATGGTAAAATACTGAATCCCAACTAAAAGTCTGTTGCTCCGCCTACATATACACCCTATATATTGGAATAGAAACATTAAAATTTTTGCAGTATTTCTAAACAAATCAGGGCATTTTTTTAGTATTTTCTTAATAAATTCATTTCATCAGGAGTGTGACCTCAATGTCTATCAAAGTGCTTCTTATAGAAGATGAGAAAAATCTGGCTGATATGATTGCTTTCTTTCTTGAGGAGGAGGGTTACATAACCGAACGAGTTCATCATGCCCGTGAAGCACTTCAACTTTTCCCCCGATTCCAGCCGGATATTGTTGTTACTGACTTGATGTTACCCGAAATGGATGGCAATGATCTGGTTGACGCGTTTCGTCAGCACTCTACCGTACCCATTCTGATGATCTCGGCAAGTACGATGCTGAATGATCGACTTAGAGCATTACACAATGGTGCTGATGATTTTCTGTGTAAACCTTTCAGTTTGAAAGAGCTTGATGCCCGAATCAGGGCATTATTGCGGAGATCCACCATCTCCTATACGGATAAACCCGTAAAAGAAGACAAATCGACTGAGGTCGCTGGGCATGTTAGTGTGAATGAGTACAGAAGGACCCTGTTTGTGGATGGCACTGAAATTGAGGTTACTCATATAGAGTTTGAAATTATGAAGGAATTGTACCGGAATCCCGGCAAAGTATTCACCCGCAATGAACTGATGGATCGAATTAAAGGCTCCGAACGGGCATATCTGGATCGTACAATCGATGTGCATATTTCCAGCTTGCGCAAAAAAATTGAACCCGACCCCAAAAATCCTCGCTATATCAAGACCGTCTGGGGAACGGGATACAAATACGTCATTTAGCACATATTGAATTTGAATTCGATGGTCATGCTCTCTCCTGTTTTTATCGTATGGATAAGGTGGAAGGCATGGCTATTGCTGTTTGATACACAGAGGGATGCAGATACTTCTGTATGTCCATGACCAGTTTTTGTGATTCTTGTTCGTTCCAAAGAATCATCTTTATCAGACCTGTACCCGTAATTTGCTGCAAGTGCCGTTTACGAATAAGCGATTGAAAATCCGTAAGGATCAGTAAAGGAATCTGTGGCATAAATGCTCGAATCGCGTTCGCTGCTGATACCGCTTGTTGGGCTTCCTGATAATCAACAATACAATACCGGGAATGGCCCCAGCTCTCCTGGTCTTCCCGGTATTCTCTCTCTGAATCTGATGGCAAATCGGCAATCCATTCCTCGAATAATGGAATCATATTTTCATATGCAATACGACGACTTCCATCCGAAAGCACTGTAATTGGTTCCATAGGTATAACCTCCAGTTGTTTCATTTTTCTTATTGTGCCAACTTTCATTTAAAAATGTTTGTGCGTGAACATGAAAGAAGTGTTAATAATCTTCGTACTTCTTCACATAAGGTGTCAATGTTGTCCAAATATTTCGTAGTTTCAACACAATCATGTAAAATAGAGAAATACCCGTATCATTCACGGGAAGTTTTTGATGAATCCGGTATTACAGGAGGATATAAACCAATGAATATTATTACCATTGAGCCAACACCGAGTCCAAATACGATGATGTTGCATCTGGATGAACGTCTGGAAGACGGAATTCGCAGAACATATACGCTGGACAATGAACGATCAGCTCCCGCCTTTATTCGCCAGATGCTTCATATTCCTGGAGTAAAAAGTGTATTCCATACCACCGACTTCGTAGCGCTGGATCGCAAGGGGAATGCGGACTGGTCCCTCATTCTTGGCGAAGTCCAGAGTCGCCTTGGACAGCAAGGTATGGATCTGGACTGGATTGAATCAGAAGACGCATCTGGTGAGCACTTCGGTGAAGCCCAGGTATTCGTGCAGTATTTCAGAGGCGTACCCATGCAGATTCGGGTCAAGGCCGGCGCCAAGGAAGAGCGAATCTCGCTCTCGGATCGATTCGTAAACGCCGTAACCCAAGTCGCTAGTGCAACAATGATTAAAGAACGAAAATTAAGTGATTACGGCGTTCGCTACGGGGAATTACCGGATATTGCACGGGAAGTCGAACAGGAACTGGAAGCGGCTTACCCTCCCGAACGGTTGGAACGTGTGATACAACAAGCGATCGAGCATGGTGCCAAATCGGAAGAGTTCGTGGAGCTTCGCCGCCAACTAGACGGAGCTGAGCTGGAAGAGGCGCTGAACAGTGAGGACTGGAATGTTCGCTACGCGGCATTCGATGGTATGGAGCCTACCCCGGAAAGATTACCACTTGTTGCCCATGCTCTGCATGACAATAAAATGCAGATTCGCCGTTTGGCTGTTGTATATCTCGGCGATATCCGTACACCCGAAGCAATGGAACTGCTGTATGAGGCTTTGCAGGATGGCTCACCAGCTGTACGCCGAACGGCTGGAGATACACTCTCCGATATCGGTGATCCTGCGGCAACAGCAGCCATGACAGCAACGTTATTCGACAAAAGCAAAATTGTACGCTGGCGAGCAGCTCGCTTCCTTTACGAAGTAGGTACGGAAGAAGCAGAGGATGCTTTACGTAAGGCAGCCGATGATCCTGAATTTGAAGTCAGCCTGCAAGCCAAAATGGCACTGGAACGGATTGAATCCGGTGAACAGGCCGCTGGAACGGTATGGCAGCAAATGGCTGGCCGCAACAAGAACCAGGAATAGCCCTGTGGAGTAACATCCAACAATTGTTATTGCACTGGAAAACCATGAGCGTTATACTAATTGTCTGTTTAGTAAACAGAACATCTACTGTTACGTTCTGTTATTTATAATTGCATAGACAATAGATACACCTCATCCATTGATGATGAGGTAGAGGTCGCGGGTGCGATCAGTACGCTGAAGGAGGCGCTAAGGAGCCGCTTATGAGTTCAGCCGAAAGGTGCACCCGCCGAAGCCCACTGGACGTTCCTTTCCTTGTCCGATGTGGCTGGGGCTGCTGTCGAAAGGCGCAGAACTGTCATGGAAGTACATTATACCGTCTAATGGAGGTATGAATTCTTCTGTGTTGAGCTATCTTAAACATCTGGGACATGGTGCGGACCATTCATATGAAGACCGCAGGCTGATGCCTGTGGTCTTTTGTGTTTTTCGCCATTTATCTGATAACATCAGTACGCTGAATGAAGGAGTGTTTCCATGCAAAACCGCAACAATCAAACAACACCAACAGAGCCTACACTGAAAAAAGGACTACGCGCACGGCATATGACCATGATTGCCCTCGGTGGCTCCATTGGTACAGGGCTGTTCCTCGCAAGCGGTACCGCTATCTCCACGGCTGGTCCCGGCGGCGCACTGATTGCCTATGCTGCCGTTGGTATCATGGTCTACTTTCTAATGACTAGTCTCGGAGAACTGGCTACTTTTATGCCAGACTCTGGTTCGTTCAATACGTATGCGGCGCGTTTTGTTGACCCTGCCCTCGGATTCGCCATGGGATGGAACTTTTGGTACAACTGGGCGGTTACCATTGCCGCTGAGCTTGCCGCCGCTACCGTACTCATCAAATACTGGTTCCCTGATAGTTCATCCATGCTGTGGAGTCTGCTGTTTCTCGTGTTGATCTTCTCCCTGAATGTACTGTCAGTGAAAGGATACGGAGAGTCGGAATACTGGTTCGCCATTATCAAAGTAGCTACCGTTATCATCTTCCTAGCCGTTGGTGTACTCATGATTTTTGGTATTATGGGCGGGGAAGCCGTTGGGTTCAGTAATTTCACCATGGGTGATGCGCCCTTCCATGGCGGATTCTTTGCAGTGCTTGGCGTATTCATGGCGGCGGGGTTCTCTTTCCAGGGTACAGAGCTGATCGGTGTCGCAGCCGGTGAGAGCGAAAATCCGCGTGAAAATGTACCTCGTGCCATTCGGCAGGTATTCTGGAGAATTCTGATCTTTTACATTTTGGCGATTACCGTGATTAGTCTGATCATCCCGTATACACATCCGAACTTGCTCAAAGGTGACCTGAATAATATCGGCGTCAGCCCGTTCACTCTTGTATTTGAAAAAGCTGGACTCGCCATTGCGGCTTCCGTCATGAATGCCGTTATTCTAACTTCTGTACTCTCTGCCGGTAACTCAGGCATGTATGCTTCGAGCCGGGTTCTCTATGCCCTTGCCCGAGACGGTAAAGCCCCCCGTTTCCTCGGCAAGCTGAATAAAAAAGGCATTCCAATGAATGCCCTTCTTCTAACGACAGCCGTCGGCATGTTGGCGTTTCTTGCCTCCCTTTTTGGTGATGGCATCGTGTATACCTGGCTGCTAAATGCATCCGGTATGTGCGGTTTTATTACCTGGCTTGGCATCGCCATAAGTCATTATCGCTTCCGCCGTGCCTATGTGGCCCAGGGACGTGATCTGAACGATCTGCCATACCGTGCACGCTGGTTCCCATTCGGCCCGATCTTTGCTTTTGTCCTCTGTGTCATTGTCATTATCGGACAGAATTATCAGGCATTCACTGGGGATCAGATTGACTGGAGCGGAGCCCTCGTTGCTTACTTGAGCGTACCGTTATTCCTGGTGTTATGGCTGGGCTACAAATGGATCAAGAAAACAAAAGTTGTGCCGTTGCAGGAATGTGATTTTACAACATCAGCAGAATAAACGATTTCATACAACGGTAAGCATCGATCAACATTGTGTTACTCCATGCAAACAGGCAACCTTCTTTCCACCGGAGAGAAGGTTGCCTGTTTCGTTTGTCCAGGTTTTGTATATGTCCGTATGTTTACAATAGGACAGTTAACTAATCTATCTTTGGACAAAGGGGTATTCGTACAATGAAATTTTTCTTTTCCATGCTTGTCTTTCTAGGCATTCTCCTTATACTCCTGCCCTTTCTACAGGAAAAATATTATGACTGGCAACAGGCCAAAGTGATGGGTGAGCTGGAACAGCTGCAACTCGACTTAACCAAAATCAATCATTCTTTTGAACAAGCGAGACAGGATCAGAACTCCATAGATACCGCGACAATAGACGAAAATCAGGGGGATAACATCAATACATTGGGCGTTCTCGTTATCGAAAAGATTGATGTCAGGTTGCCCATTCTGGAAGATGCGACCGAGGATAACATGAAAGTGGCGGCCACACATCTTGTGGAGACGGCCTCACTCGGAAGCGAAGGGAATGCGGCGATCGCAGCTCATCGTGCCCACAAAAAAGGACGCCTGTTCAACCGACTGGGAGAATTAGAGATCGGCGACCACATTCAAGTCACACTGGCGAGTGGAACAGAGGTCCACTATAAGGTTGATCAAATATCTGTCGTAGAGCCCAACGACCTGTCTGTACTTAAGGACCCGAATCTAGGACAGGTACTTACCTTAATCACCTGTGACCCGCTAATTAATCCCACCCATCGACTTATTGTTAGAGCCATCCAAGTTGCGGACTCTAGTAGCGAACGTGATCTGCCCTGAGTAAGCAAAAAAAACACCCCTTGGTATCGCCAGAGACTATGTCTCCGAAGCGCATACCAGAGGGTGTTTTTTATTCTATCATACCTGCATTCGTAGCTTGCACTACTCTACATACTCAGCTTGTTTCTACGACGGGTGTATACGTACCCCGCACTACCCAAAAGAATCATAAGTGCTCCAGCAAAGGTATACCCTGCCTTGCTCTCTTCTCCAGTCTTGGGCAACATGCCTTGAGTACCATCGTTCTTCCCTTCACCCGCTCCAGCGACGTCTGTATCTCCAGGAGATGCTGTAACCTCCCCACCTGGAGGAGTCGTATCATCGATGTTAGCAACACTTGGATCATCACCCACATCAACCGCTGGATCATCTGGTGTGGAAGGTGTTTCTCCTGGCTCCGGGCTTGTTGGAGGCTCAGTTCCTGGTTCCGGTTTCGGCTCAGGGACTGAGGTTCCAGGTGTGACCACCGTGCCTGGAACCTCAATGCCAGGAGTTGGTGTTACCGGATTCACCGGGCCTGGTGTTGGCGTAACCGGTGTCGGTGTTTCCACAGGTGTTCCTGGATTATAAGGTTCACTTGGAACACCTGGTACCGGAATCGCGTTGTTCGTTTTCTCCACAACGACGGCTTCCGTTTGTTTATCTGTAATTTCAAATTCAACCGGTGTCTGGTCTAACTGGTATCCGGTAGGCGCTTTGATTTCAACCAACTGATATTTATTGGGCTCCAAGTCCTTCAGAACGATTTCACCCTGTTGATTGGTTGTCAATTTAGCTTCATCCACACCTGTTACCACGTCGAATTTCCAATTGCCGTCAGCATCCATCAAGGCCGTTTGAGCACGTAATTCAAATACAGCGCCTTGCAGATGCTGCGTTTTGCCAGCATTGAATTTAATCAATCTTACAGAACGATCATTTTCTTTGTTCTCAATCGTTAACTGTGTATCTGGCTTTGTAATGTTGACTTGAGTTTCAGGCTTTTCGATTACAAATCCTGCTGCCTTGGTCTCAACCAAGGTGTATGGGCCATAAGGCAAGCTGTCAAACTCAATCACACCGTTGATGTCCGTAAGCTTCGTAGCAATTACGGTATTTGTACTGTCACGAAGTTCAAATTCGATTCCGCTTAACACCGACTGATCCTTGGCGTTCACTTTGGTGACGACCAACTTTCCATCCGAACCCTGAACATTGGCATGGGAGAGCGTGATGATCTGGGTTTGGTTTGGTACAATGGTAAACGGAATTGGTGTTGCATCCAGTTTGTAATACTCGGGAGCCGTTACTTCGACTAGCTCATAGCTTCCTGGTACCAGGTCCCCTCTGGCCATTCTGCCATTATCGTCTGTCGTCAATGTAGCAACTAACTCTTTAACGGAACCATTGTTCAAATACAACTCGAAGACGGCGTCTTTCAATTTATGATTAGAATCCACAGCATCCACCTTGGTCAGTTCGAATCCCTGACGAATCTTGTGATTAATGATTTCAAACGGCGCAGCGGGGTCCTTAAACTCAATGGTTTTACCCGTAGCCGCACCATACGCCGAATCTATCAAGTAACCTGCCGGTGCAGACGTTTCTTTTAACTTGTACGGCAGACCATTGGTTTGATCATTAAATCTATAATTTCTGGAAGTTACAACCTCTCCGTTCGCATCTGTCGGTTGTAATGTTTCGAGCAATGTTGTTCCTGACGCATTATAGATTTGGAAGACCACACCTTCCAGTGGCATACCGGAATCATCCATTTTGATGATCTTGATTTTGTCCACACCTGAAGATGCTCCTCCACCTGCGTCGGCACGTAGAATTTTAATACCCGCCTGATTTCCTTCCCCTGTTACCGAGGAAGATTGACCTGCAAATTCAACGTTATTTTTAATTCTTTCACCACTATCCGCATTAATAAAGGACTTGTACTCTAGAATGAACGCCGTGTTCAACGCCTTCTTAAAGGTGAACGTAAAGGTATTGTCCTTAACGAGCAATTCATAATCCTCGGGATCAACCAGACCGGCTTTGATAGAAACATTCCCAGAGTTGTTCGCAGGCAAATTGGTTGTATACAGCTTCAATGTATCTGCCAGTAAAATCTGGTTGTCTGATAATGTATCCGTCAATATGGAGTTTGCGGCAATATAAGATTGGCTCGGATTGATATGAACCGTCCAGGAAGCAATATCACTTGTGCCTTCCTGCTTACCTGTTTTGTTTACATATACGCCACCATGAGCAGGTGTAACATTGGCTTTTTTTGCGAATCGCAATGGACCGCCTTCACCATCGTTTAGCGTTGCATCATTGGAGTACGTGCCTTCAACGGCATAGGGTCCATCCAGACTTGTTTTATACTCAATACGGTAAGCCGTTTTGCCAATCTGGCCAAGCTTCAGAACAAAGCCTTTACCGTCCGAATTCAGCTCGAATTGTCCAGGATTTAGCAGAAGCTCGTTACCAACGTCCGTAACATTGTTCTGTCCCTCCAACACCAGCTCATTCACTTTCAACGAACCGTCTACAAACGTCTGATTCCCTGTATACGTATCCTTGATAATGGCATCCTTGATATCATACAAATTGTAGTTAGTATCAATAGTCCAGGTGATTGTTTTATCCTTGGCACTGTATTCGCCTTTTTTATTACCGTTTTCAATCGTATAACTTTGCGGTTTCACCACAGCCGATTTGGTAATCGAAGACTGCGGTACCCCTGCCTCTGTCCAATCCAGCGTTGCCGTGTTCCGATATTCATTGTTGGTTGGCATACCTGCAGTTGGATCAAAGCTTGTTGTATAGGTGATTTCATGCAGTGTGTTAACCGTGACCCCGCCCTTCAACCGGATGGAGAAGCCACTCTCGTATTCCGGGTCAGTCGGATCTGCTATGAGATCGAAATCGTCCTTATTCAATCCGGTGATCTGGAGACTGTCCGGGATGAGCTTCATATGTCTTCCTGCGTAATGGTCCGTAATGACGATGTCCGTCATATCCTTCAGATCACGGTTGATGACCAGCTTCCATTCAATCTCTTTTTTATTGAAGTCTTCCTTCTGTACACTTTTCGCAAAAATAACTTCCTTGATATCCCTTGTTGTATCCTTTTGTGTTCCATCATACATCTTCACCGTATTGGATACGGTAGTGTCTGTATACACACGATCAATAGACTTTGTTTGATATTCAATCTCATAAGCCTTGTTGATGTTATTGTTAAATTGTAATTTCAATCCATCATTGAAGCCTGTACTCACTCCGGTGAGTGTATATTCATTCGGATTTACTGAATGAGTTCCCGTAGGCTTTCCGCTAGCATCGATGTCCACTTGAAATACTTTTAGCGAATCATCAACCAGTGCATACCTCGTTGTATCAAAATGATCTTCAATCCAGGCATTCGTCTGCGTGATTGCTTGTTGGTTATAATTGTATTGAACTTTCCATGTAATCGTCTGTGTAACCGGATCATAGGCACTGCTTTGCCCCGATTTGTTCAAAGGCTCATTAAAGCTCACCGTCACTTTGCCAGTGGCTGTCTCATTTTGTTGAGCATCATCCGCTGTAAGTGCAACCTGGTTTTCATACTCACGGTTGATAAAAGGAGCGGTTACCGGTGCTTTGACGCTCGTTTTGTACGTCACCCGGTACGGTTTCTCCATATCGCCCAGGTTGATTGGAAATTGAGATTCAGTACGAACGACATTGCCTTCCTTTACTGATCCGTCGATTTGCACCTCTAACTCACGAATCTCGATATCTCCCTTGAGTTCCAGATCTGCCGGAAAGACATCCGTCAACAGTGCATTTTTGATTTCTTTCTCGCCTTGGTTAAAATCAACGGCACCATACCATTTCATCCGAGTTAAAATTGTTTTTATTGGCACTTCCCGATTTTGTTAATTTATCAATCGCTGTATTGGCAAAATGCACAGGAATGCTGCCTTGGCCCACATTACCAAAGTCAATCTGCTGTTTCAGTCCATCCTCCAGCTTGCTTTCATCAAATTTGATCCACACATAGAAATTACCTTCCAGTTTGGCGCCTCTGATGGCATCGTTGAAAATAAACGTGATTTCTCCGTCCGGGTTAACGATATAATCCCCCACTCCGCCATCCAAAACACCTTTTAGCTGGGAACCGATGCTAAACTTGTCTGGCAACCGGAATGTAAAGGTGGAGCCGTCTGTATAAGCATGTGTTTCATTCGCAAGACCCCATTTAAATACGACAGCAACCTCATCCTTGACGCTAGGCCGAGTGTCCTCGATTTTATTGCCTTTTACAGTAATATGGCCATTGCCATCGTATTCAGGAATTTGATCGTACATTTGTACAGCCGTGATTAAATTTTCTTTTATTTCTATCGCTGCAGCATTAGCCGCAGCCATGTTGTCCGCAGTGGTATCGGTCTCGTCCTGCTCATTCGTCTCGATCGACTCAGCCGATTCGCTTGACGCCTCAGAATCCAGAGTTGAAGTTGCCTCCCCACCATCCGTGACCGGCTCTACTCCCACATCTTCTGACAAGGGTTCTGTAAGGGTATGTTCTGTAGCCATATCCTCAGCATATATGTTCGCTGTAAATACCCATCCTTGCATCAATTGCGTGATCAACAACAGCATAATGACCACGATGCTCACTTTTTTGTTCATTTTTTGCTATGTCCTCCTCATTGTTCATTGGCAAACACCAAATTAACAATATCAAACCAACATATACAGAAAATAGACAATGCATTGTCGGCATATCTATCAGTCTTCAAAAAAAAGAACGCTCATCCAATGAGCGTCCTTGATCACCATAAGGGGTGTCACATTTATAAAATGTAAGTACATTCTAACATCATAATGTCCAATTTATTTTCACACGCAAATCGGCTGTGTTTTCCATGTTGGACACATAATACGATATCGATTTCATGCCAAGCTCATACAAATCCTGTAAATCTTCAATCAGTCCTGCCTCTGTACCCTTGTATCTGAACGTTAGCGAGGTCCCACCTTCCTTCAGCACGCTTTGAACCTTGGTCTTTAGCGCAGCATGACCCTTGACCGCATCCTGTTCATCGTACAAGGAATAATCCAGGGAGTGGTAGAGCTTCTGGTATGCTGCGGCCTTGCTACCACTGGTCTTCACCAGCTTGAGCAGTGCATCCCGATACGGGTCTGGCGAGGCAGGATATTTGCCTTTGCCTGTCCAAACATGGTCTCGCGCCATTTCAACGTCGCTCAGCAAATAATAACTATGGCTAACCTTTCCTTTGCGGTCAGGAGTAGGATCATCCCAGGTCGTGTCCATGTGGTACCACTTGCCATCCAGTTTGACGATATTCCACGCGTGCAGCTGTTCCCCAGCCGTGCCTTCGATAATTCGGTTGTCTATGCCCACCCGCTCCAGCATCCGGTAAGCCAGCAGTGAGTATCCTTGACATACGGTACTGCCTGTAACAAGACCGTCGTACGCCGTATATTTTTGCAGAGAGGTATCGTAGGAAAGGTTCAGCACAATCCAGTCGTGGATGGCTTTGACCTTCTCATGATTCGTCATGCCAGGTGTGATAATTTCCTTCAATACGTTTGTTACTTTACGATTCACAACATCGGTCTGCTCCTTCGTCTCCCGATAGGAGAGATTCACATGTACTTCGGCCGATACATTGGAACCTTTATAATTAAACGCATAACTTTTGACGGTATATTGGATATAGGGATCACTGGTCATTGCTTCATCGATGGAAATCTGCAACTGTTTTTTTAGGCCTTTCACATTGCCTTTGTATGTAAAAACAAGTTCCGCCGTTCGCTGTGACATTGCGGTAAGCAAGGTCTGACGCAATTCCGTAGTCGTGGTTAACGTAGTGGTGGATCTATCTGATGTTCCCGATGCAGCATAAAGCTGATCCAGATCAACCGTACGTGGTAACGCTACAGCAATCAGACAGCCCGTCAGCAATATGGTAATGACTCGTTTCCCGTTCTTGCCCATGAAAGGATACCACCTCTCTTCGCAAATATCTCATGCCTCATTGTATCACAAATGGGTCTGACATCAGCCTTCTAGTTTTGTCGAAAAGAATCAAAAGAGACCTTCCACAGAAGGTCCCCTGTCTTAGCAAATTAAAACGAAATCTACCCGTTATCCTCAGCTTATGATTGTTCCGGGCATTTATGACAACTCAACTCAACTCACTTCAATCAATACAAGCGATTTCCGTTCATGAAGGTATCCGTCTTGCCCTGAAGCTTGGCCAGTCGTTCCAATACTTGTGCCGCTTCGGCAACAGTCACTTTTCGTGCAGGCATAAAACGTCCTTCAATTGAAGGCAACAATCCCAATTTCAGACTTAAGGAGACGGCTCCCTTATTGTTGATGGCACCTGCATCTGCCAAATTGGGAAGATCGGATGGCAGCGTGTAAAACCCGGCTAATTTCTCATAACGTAATATGCGCACGAGCAATACGGCCAACTCTTCACGAGTCATCTCCTCTTCTGGATTCAATTTCGATTCGGGATCGGCGTCCGCTAACCAGCGCTGATCGATTAATGTACGCACCGCTTGATAATAAGGGCTTTCCGGGGTAATGTCAGCATACAGATTGCCTTCCCCATCTCCGCTGTAATACACATTCATATTGGGATTAACGGCTCTGGCCAGATAAGTGAACCAGTCACCCTTGGTAATGACCCGGTCCGGGAAGACACGTCCCTGTTCATCTGCAAGAAGCACACCATGCTCCACCATGTTCTGAAGAGCAGTTTCATCGGCATGTCCCGTAATATCGCTGATTGGAACCTGGACGGCTCCACCTGTGTTGCCGTACATTGACTTCCACTCACCTGTGTTTGCATCAAGTACTTTATACAGGCCAGCCAACGGACTACCCGTGAGGGTAGGCATGTAGGCAAGTTTTACCCCGACAGGAACGGATTCCCCGTTGCCCATGCCAAAACCTCCGTAATGTGAATAGACGAGAATCAATTTGAGTTCCTCAAGGTAGGTCGCTTTGGCCTTTTCATAACGGATAGCTGGTTCGACATCCGTCGGCAATTGCTCGGGTGTTGCAGCAATCATGGTATAGAATTCATTGATCGTCCCATCATGTAATACTTGTACTTGCACCGTATCATCCTTAACTGCAATCCCATTCAGATACCGCTGGAACACAAACGTACGTGCTCCTTCCAATTCAAGCACCGTTGACAGTCTGAATTGTTTGCCCGCATCCGGGATAAGTGCAATGACGGTGTTGATAGCCAGCTTTTCGGCCTGAGATTTAGTTACGGATTTGCCTTTCGCTTCCGCATTGGGCTTCTCCTGTTTCTCCTGCTCCATACCCGGCATCATTCGCTGATAGATGTGTACACTGTAAATCTGTCCGGTTGCTGCATCCACCTGTGCCGAGATATCTCTCATAAACATGTAGGACGCACTCGCATTGCGATTGCTCCAGCTCAGATTCCAGACCTGATTGTTCGGACTCGCCACATTGCCTTTGCTTAGCTGGCTATAATCCAATTGATAACCTTCCGGTATATTAAAATTCTTTTGGACCAGCTTCTCTGCCTGCTGTACATTTAATCTCTGTCCTGTATTCGGTGTAAAAGCAGCCACACTGCCTTTCAAAGGTTTGTCCTCCTTGACCAGATCCTGGGCAATGGCTTCACCTGTTACATTGTTGATCCGCTCCAGTGTATTTGCATCAAGTGCTGTAACACTGGAATTCTTCGGCATGTATCCCAAGTAATACTTCTGGCCCTTGCGGGAAGAGAAGCGTTCTTCACTGATATAGGCAAGCTGAATATCGAACTCTTCTTCGAACTTCTGCTGAGCCTGATCTGCTGAGATGGCTGCCTTCGAGGATGGATATTCAGCTGCTATGGTTCCGCGCGAATATCCAGTCACCAAGCCACTCTGATCCACACTTATGTAGGCTGTTTCAGCATCGGATAACACGCCTTCATGCTTCAATTGGTAGCTGTACGTATACTCTGTGCGGCCAAACAGGGATTGCTGCGCTTGGTCTACATACAGTTCATCAACAGCAACAAAACCATCTTCTTTCAAATTCGGAATGGCCTTGTACAGAAACTCATCAGCCTGCTTTTTCGCTTCGGTTCTCGTCAATTTCGTCTGCGAATCGGAGGACTGCTTTTCCACCAATTCAGAAGGCAGATGTACACTCAGCACTTCCCCTGTGCCCGCATGTACTGTTGCGCTGAATCCAGTGGAACGGTTTCCTTCACGCAATTCAAATTCAATATCCCACGCCTTATAATCCGGTGGAGGAAAAGAGTTGGGTGAATCGAATCGTGAAGATGAGATCTTCGCCTTTTTTAACAATGGAAATAAGTTCAGTATATTCTCGCTGGCTTGCTTGGAGGAGATGTTGGCTCCTTCAGGCACCTCGTTGTCTGTTACGTTAAGTGGTTGTTCTGTTTCCCCCGCTGCGACTTTGATTACCTGTTCCGCTGTCGCTGCCGACGCACTACCTGCAAATCCTGGCGTCTGCGATGCCAGAAGCAATGTTGCCATGGCTGCTGTAGCCACTTTGGCTGTAAACATTTTGAATCGTACATTCATATTCCAATTAAAGCTCAAATCTGGACCTCTCCCTTCAATTTCATACAAAGATGCATGCCAAATAAACCTCGCATGAATATGGTCAGTCTATTCCATGATACCATAAGCTTCCTTTTTAATCGTCGTTTTCCCAACAATTTTACAAATGAGAATTTTTGCAAATCACTCTTGAACAGCAAAAAACGCCAACCGGGTTGGCGTTTCAACGATCAATCTGCGCATGAAGTTGGCTGAATTTAATCTATTTTGACGTTCGGCACAACGGGTTCATTTGACTGAGCCTGCACCTTTACAACATTTTTCAAGAATGGAATGACTGTATCCCAAAATGCAGGATCTTCTTCGGAACAGCTATGCCCTCCACTATTGACCCACAGATGTTCCACAGGAGGATCAGCTTTGGACAGAAAATATTCGAGTTCACTCGGGGGAATAAAGTTGTCTCCTGTTGAATGAACCATAAGCATCGGCAGTTGTATGCCCTTACGCCGTTCATTCAGCAACATCACCGGATCGCGCTGGCGATACGTCTTCAGCGATTCACCAAGCCGCCAGAACCAGATTCGCGGAATCAGCTGCGCAAGCGGAAACAACGGCAAACGCCGGCGCCTGAGTTCCGAACTGACAATAACTTCGAATTGGGATGGCATTGAGTCCGTGATCACCGCTGATACAGGAATACCTTCAGTCACCGCCAGAATCGTCCCTAGCCCGCCCAGGGAGTGCCCTAGCACACCAATCGCAGCAGGATCAATTTCCGGACGTGACGACGTATACTGTAGAGCGGCTAACAGATCGTCACGAAACAGGTAAGCTGAGGCCGCTTTGACCGGATCACTGGCACCATGGCTGCGAACATCATACATGAACAGGGCATACCCTGCTTCCCAGATGGGGCGAGCATAGCGAAGAACTCGTGAACGATTGGAACCCCAGCCATGTGCAATAATGATCAGCGGCCAAGGTTTCGGGACATTAGCCTCCGCCGGAATGAACCAGCCGTGTACCCGCCCACCGCCACTATCAAAGGTTACGTCTTCAAAAGGCATCGGTGGTGTGATCGTAATCGGGATCTTTTTGGGTGTCTGACTTTTTACGGCTGCCTTCCATAACCCGCCCGCCGTAACCGCTGCAACAGCAATCATGCCGCCAATCATTGTTTTAGCTTTCACTGGGCGTCACTCCTCTCCGGTGTATGGCATAACTCCATCATACGGCAGCATGATTAACAGAACATTAATTCAACTCTTGATTTGTGCGACTTCCACAAATGCACGTGTGCAAGCGGCAATCAGCTCATCATTTCCTGCTGTAAGTGCTTCACGCGGCAAAAGTGCACTTCCAAGACCCACTGCCGCGGCACCCGCAGCATAATATTCCGCAATGTTATCCAGGGTGGCTCCGCCTGTTGCAAGAAGCGGAATATGATTCAGTGGAGCCTTGATTTCCCGTAAATATGGGATGCCCAGACTCGCCATAGGGAACAGCTTTACCACCCGTGCTCCCGCTTCATAAGCAGCCACAATCTCCGTTGGCGTCATCGCTCCAGGCCAGATCTCCACGCCATGTTCTACAGCATATTCAATAACGGACAGATCGACATTCGGAGACACCAGAAATTGAGCCCCCGCTGTGACCGCTTCTTTGGCCATCTGCACATTCAGTACCGTACCTGCTCCGATATAAGCTTTCCCCTCATGTCGTTCACGCCAGTCTGCAATAATATCGTGTGCCCCCGGTGTGTTAAGTGTCACTTCCATCAGACGGATTCCTCCATCTGTCATTCCCTGCCCTGCCGCCAGAGCAGATTCCCGGCTAATACCACGAACGATAGCCACCAGTCTCGATTCCAATAATACTTCCGTCAGATTCATGCCAACTTCCCCTTATTTCATAGATTCGGCAGCCGAAGACAAGTATTCGTTATCACCGCTTTTCCGTTAATTACTATTGTAAAGCATATCGTCCCCTGGATGAAATACATTGATCCAATATTCACTTCTCCCTTTATAGAGGTTGTGAGTTTGAACTTGGCTTTGTAGTCAACGTGAAGGAAACAAGGGCAATCGCCAGCGCCAGCAGCAGGACCGCACCGCCAATCCATCCCAAATTCTGCACGGAATTGTATTTCACAATCACACCTCCCAATCCGGCACCGAGAGTCATACCTATGTTCATTACTGCCGTATTGTAACTGAGGACTGTTTCAGAAGACTGCGGTCTCAATGTAATCAAATAAAACTGATTTGCAGGAGTTGTGATCCAGGCAGCGGTTCCCCAAATCATGATGGTCAGAAGAACACCTATAGTGGAGCCTGCTGTGATTGGCAAAATAAAGAGGGCGCCAGCGTGAATAATCAAACTGATTGGAATCGTGCGAACAGGTCCCCATCGATCCACCGCATAACCACCAAGACGAGAACCTATGAATGCAAATACCCCCAATACAAGTAACGCGGTACTAATCATCTCTATCGAAAAATCGGCTACCGAGCTTAAAAGTGGAGCGATATAGGCAAATACCAGGGTGTAGCCCAGAATCCAGAATACAGTCGTTAATAATCCAGTGATCACCTTTTTATCTTTGATAATGAACAATTGTTGCTTCAGGGAGAGAGACGGGTTGCCCTCCATTCGCGGAATAAATCGATACAACAGCATGAAATTAACAAATGCGATGATTGCAATCATGATATAAACATAGTGCCAATCCATATAGGCAGCAATGAAGGTACCGATCGGCACACCTAATACCAACGATACGGTAAATCCTGTAATGACAGTTGCAATGGCGCTACCCTGCTTACCAGAAGGGGCCAGCCTTGCGGCATAGTTCGTGGCTATGACAAAATACAGACCACCACTCATAGCCAATACGATGCGAGAGAACATAAGCATGCCGAAGTTCATACTAAAGAATGCAATGATATTTCCCACGATAAAAATGAGCATCGAATAGAGAAGCACTTTTTTACGTTGAAATTTGGAAGTCAGCATGACCAGTGCCCATGCTCCTAAGGCATGAGATAACGCATATGCGGTGACCAATTGTCCCGCTAATGAGATGGATACCTGCAGATCGCGGGCGATGATATCCAGGACGCCAGAGACGACAAATTCGGCTGTGCCTACAACAAAAGCTCCTAATGCCAATAAATAAATGATGAATGAATTCATTTCAGTCTCCTTAATTTATAAAGTGTAGAGTGCAAAATCTTCCGGTTACAATCGTAAGCAAAGTTTATTCGAAGACATAAAAGACAATCTATATCTATTATATACACAAAAAAATATTCATTGCACCATTGATATTTTACTGGCAATAGAAGATAATTTCTGATTTTGAAGCACTTCTTCCATCTGCGCTTCCGCAAGAATCATCGTTTCCTGAATCAAACATCCCTGTTTATGATGGCGACAGCAATCAAATAAAGATGTTTTACCCTCAATGGCCTGTATGATGTCCAAAAACGTAAGTTCCTCCCACTTTTCCTGAAGTGTGTATCCGCCATGGGCACCAGATGAAGAATGAATCATGCCCTCCTTTGTCAATATCGTTAAAATTTTGGACAGATAGGTGGGTGAAACGTTCTGCCACTTTGCAAGCTGCTGCACACCCCCTGGTTTATCTGATTTGGATGCCGCAAGAAAAAGCATCGTGTGCAGGGCGTAGTTGGTAGCTTTGGTATATTTCATGTCATTTCCTCCTCTATAATAGACTTAATGTATCTATAATAACCCTTATAGTCCTAAGACGTCAATAACCTCCTTTTATGTAAGTGGCACTTTGCGCCCACTCCTTCTTCATAAAAGGAGGTTACCGTCACAGTTAACTGTACTACTAATGCCTATACCTACGGTTCCAAACATGTATACCTGCTCTAAGCGTTTTCCAGAATACTTTCCTTCTCCAGGTCCTTAAAGTAACGTTCATTATACAGCATACTCGGATGTGTGGGATGGTACGTCAAAGCAATATCATTATGCTCCTTCGCTTTTAACCGATTGCCCATCCGGTCATAACACACGCATAACTGTAGGTGTGGCATCCACGTCCAGGCGGCTTCATTCAGTACAACCATTGGATCTGTTGGGCGTGTAGCCCGGGTCGCCAGTTCATACCAGAATATCGCTTTGCGATAATCTTCACGGTCGGCAAAATACCCTCCCAAACGGCAGCAGATCTCTGCCCTCGGTAAATCAAAAGCGAATGATCGCAGTAACGCCGAGACTTCCTGCTGCGAACGTTTAAGCGCGGCTTCACAATCGGCCATTTTCTGGCAGGCTGCAATCTGATCCTCCACCCATCCCAGTCCGGTGTCCAGGAATTTCTCATAATAGTTCACCGCATCAGCATACTCTGCGTGATCTTTCAGCTCGTTTCCAAAATAGTATAAATCACGCGGGGAGAATTCTTCTCCGGCCTTTTCCCGTTTGCGGTAAATCTTTAGATTGCGATCTGTATATTCCTTATCCTTCTTATGTGTAACTGCCACGTCACTATGCAGCAGATGTCCTGCCACTTCCAAATATTCATGCACTGCACCAATCCAGCGAAAATTTCGATCCCGGCGGACCAGCCGATTTCGCCGCAGACTGTAGGCCACTCGGCCCTCCGCTGTAAAGGACAGATTATAATCCATTGTTACACTGTCCACAGCTGGGTCAAGGGAACGTTTCAGCTCAATGAACTTCACCCGGTCATCCGGTTCAAACACATCGTCGGCATCCAGCCATAATATATATTCACATGTTGCTTGTTCAAAAGCAAAGTTCCGTGCCGCTGCAAAATCATCCACCCACTCAAAGTCGATAATGCGTTCTGTATAGCGAGCGGCGATCTGACGAGTCTGATCCGTCGAGCCCGTATCGACAATCACAATCTCATCTGCAATGCCGTTAACCGAATCCAGACATCTGGCGAGGGAAGCCTCTTCATTTTTCACGATCATACATAACGAAATACTGATGGTCTCTTCTCCACGTCTCGACTTGCGATTAAAAGCAGCCACGCCAGGCAACTCGGATAGTCGATAGATGTGATAGGCGGGAAAGTGTGTATCCACGTATAATTGGAAGCCCAGCGCTTGGGCACGAATGCAAAAATGGCGATCCTCCCCCCAGAAGGATACATTCGGAATCTGATCAAAGGACACTCTGGAATCCAATACGTTTCTGCGAATAAGGGTACATGCCCCCAGACCGCCTACCTCATAACAGCCCGGGTTGCGCAGTTGCCTCAGGAAAGCATCCGTCTGTGTATTTTCGTCCTCTGTCTCCTGCCCGGTGATGGCTTTGCCTCTCTTACGATACAGGGCGTACTCATCCTGCAACCAGACTTGCGGCATCTCCCTTGTACCCGGCTGCCAGCGTGTCCAGAAGATATTGGATACAATCTCCTTGCCGGTGGAAACAAGTTGCTCCAGCGAGCGGGGATGCAGGACAAGATCGGAATCAATCAGGAATACGGCATCGTACTTCTGTTCACGGGCATAAGCCAGAATACGATTTTTCAGCCCCGCAACGCGCCAGATCTGTTCATCCCGCCAATAATGTCCTCCTTCATCCTTATTGTATATTCCCTTCTCCGGGCTGCCACCTTCGTCATCGCCATCTGCTCCAAGAATGGTCCCTTGATGCTGAAGTACAAACTCTCCGAGCATATGGGATGCCGCTTCCTCTTCATTATCGTCCACAAACAAATAATCGGTCTCTAGCGTTGTTCGCTCAAGGGCAATTAGAGAGTCAAGAAACTCACGGAGCACAGGAGCCGTCTGCCGAACTGGACTTGCAATCAGAATATGTTCTTTCTTTGGTTCCTGATGATCCTCATGTTCACGGGATTCTAAGGATTCCTGAGTTTCCTTGGGTTCCCGGCTTGGTTTGCGTAGCTGGTCTTTTCTCAACGGTATTCCATCCCCCTCTCCTTATTCCGACCACGGTAACAATCTTGGCTCGCTATCCAGAATGGATTCATACTGTTCCTTCCAACCGTATCTGGCATCTGGGTCAAGCACCTGATAGCGCTCAAACTTACGTACCCGATCCTCCAAGCGTGCCCAGCCATAATGTTTCACTCGAGGAGCATGGCATCCATAGCCAAAATGTTGAATGGTTAGTGGAAAACGGCCGCAATGCTGCGGTGTTTCCTTCCACTCATAGCTCCACTCCGGGCGATATCGGACCAGAAATGGTCGATAATACGCATGAGCCTGCCAGTACTCGTCTTCCCGATAATGCGTCTCACTCCACATATCGAACAGCCTGAAATAAATGGCGTCCGCATTGCCACTTAGTAGTTCATTTCGCTCTTCACCAAAATCTTTCGTCAGAATCTCATCGGCATCCAGATTCAGAATCCATTCCGGTCCGGTCGCTACCGTCTCTTCCCATTGCTGCTTCCGCAGACTTACCTCGTCGGAAAAACGTGAAGCCGGGTTCTCCACCAATACGAGTGGAATGCTACCCAGCAATTCGCGGCACAGGGCTACGGTCCCATCCGTGCTTCCGTCATCAATGATTACTGCACGGTCTATCCAGGGCCGATGTGTCTCCAGCGCCTGTCTTAGATACCTGTGCTCCTCATTACGAACGATCATGGATAAAGTGATATGCGGTCTTTCCTTGTCCTCTCGTTCATCCAAAGTTTCACCCCCATTCCAACTACGGTCTATCTTCATGGAACAAATGGTTCACCATTGGCCTCCTACGCAGTCCAAACAACCTTCCCAGCACATGTATACCCTGGTTTCTTTATATGCCTGATCTTTAATGGGTTGAACCATTTATCCGTTGAACGATCTGTATAGAAGCATCTGCTCTGATAGATTACGATTCTCTATATTCAATGTATGCAGGCCCGGATTATGGTTATGTCAGACACCCGTTCATTTCACGACTTTCATCGCATTTTCATTA
This sequence comes from Paenibacillus hebaui, assembly GCF_051934385.1. Taxonomy (NCBI): domain Bacteria; kingdom Bacillati; phylum Bacillota; class Bacilli; order Caryophanales; family Paenibacillaceae; genus Paenibacillus; species Paenibacillus hebaui. Next base: position 6,063,092 of record NZ_CP196836.1, read on the forward strand.
GGAAAAGCTTGTCATTGCGATTTTCTCCTAGCCAATGAAAAAAAAGCACCCGCTTTCGCGGATGCTTTGGCTCTGACTAAATATTTAGATTAACGATACGCTGCCAAGCGGTCATTCAGGCTGCGTGTTTGCCCATACACCTCTTGGTACAAGGCAAACAATTCATCATACACCGCCACCGCTTCGGGGTTAGGCGCATAAGATTTGGCCGGACGAATGAACGCTGCTGCACACTCCTGCATAGTTGGGAACCAGCCACATCCATATGCCGCCAGCATCGCCGCGCCCATCGCAGGGCCCTGCTCACTTTCCAGCTTCACAATGGTTGCATTGAAAACATCGGCCTGCATTTGCAGCCAGGCTTCATTTTTGGCACCGCCACCGATGGAGATGACCTCATTGACCGTTTTGCCTGCTCCACGCAGAATATCAATGGACTCACGCAGGGAGAATGTGATTCCTTCCATCACTGCACGTCCAAAGTGCTCCAGCTTGTGTCCGGCATCCATACCGACAAAGCTGCCGCGGATATTCGCATCTGGGTGCGGTGTACGCTCGCCAACGATGTATGGTGTGAATAACAATCCGTTGCTACCCGGCGGAATGGCATCAATACCCTGCAAGAGCACAACAAATGATTTGTCCGCAGCAAACGTATCCTTGAACCAGGACAAGCTGTATCCTGCCGCAAGGGTTACCCCCATGATATAGAAGGCATCTTTCTCACTATGGTTAAAAAAGTGAACTTTGCCTTCAAAATCGAGATCTTTGCGCTCTTCATAGGAAAGCACAACCCCGGATGTTCCGATGCTGCACATCGTCTGTCCTTCACTCAGAATACCTGCGCCAATGGCTCCGCATGCATTGTCCGCACCGCCGGCATATACTTTGGTTGATGCTGCAAGTCCTGTTTGATCGGAAATCTCTGGCAGCAACGTTCCCACTTCCTCAAATGACTCCACAAGACGTGGACAAAGGGAGATCGGCAGTTCAAAAGCTTCCGCAATCTCTTTGCTCCACTGCTTGCCAGCAACGTCCAGCAGCAAGGTGCCCGCTGCATCCGAGTAATCCATGGCATAATCTCCTGTCAGGCGATAACGCACATAGTCCTTCGGCAACAGGAACAAGGCTGCTTGTTGCAGCAGCTCCGGCTCGTTCTCCTGTACCCACAGAATCTTCGGCAGTGTAAAGCCTTCAAGCGCACGGTTGCGGGCAATGCTTAACAATTTGTCGTCCAACACGTTCTCAATGCGGCGGCACTGGGCTGTTGTCCGTGTATCGTTCCACAGAATGGCGTTACGCAGCGGTTTGCCCTCGGCATCTACCAGCACCAGTCCATGCATTTGGCCGGAGAAGCTCAGACCTTCGATTTCCGAAGGCTGTACGCCGGACACCTCCAGCAATTTGCGCAGGGAGACAATGGTCTGCTCTACCCAGTCCTCGGGATTCTGTTCACTGTATCCTGCCTTGGGCTGGTACAGCGGGTATGCCTCGGATGCTTCAAACGCCACTTTCCCTTCGCGGTTAACCAGTACTGTCTTCACCGCGCTTGTTCCCAGATCGACACCAATTACGTAACTCATGTGTTAACTCCTCTCGTTTGTAACAGGATTGTATAAATGAAACCTTGATGCTCATGTGGTCACTCCGTGATCAGAAAACCCTTGGATCGCCGTTACCCCCGGATTTCCTTTATTCCCTTTAGCAAGGGAGAAATCCGGGGATAAATGCGCACGCTCCGCTTCCTCGGGTCCTTTCTGCTCACTCCGTTCTGCCTGCAACATCTTAGACAAACATTTATATCAAAACAGTTAAAACGTACTCGTTTTTATAGCGGAAAGATTGATCCAATGACCTTGATACGCATGTAGGTCACTCGTGCATCATTGGCTCGGGTGTCAAAAAACCGCCCCCGCCTTCCCATGGGAAAGTCGGGGACGGTCCGAATGTCATGCTTGTTCAGGCGTTCCGTGGTACAAGCTTGGGCTAGGCTGGTGTGAATGCTTCACTAATACGCATACACACGCGTAACTACATGCGAAACTTATGGATGGTGTACATCCATAAATACCGCCTAACCTGTATTAGTCAGCCAGAATGTACTGATTAAGCTGTGCTCTCAGCAATTCCTGACGTCCGGATTGGTTTTTGCGTGGGTTTTCGTTGTTCAGTGCATACTCAGCAAGGGAAGAAAGTGTTGCTTTACCTGCAACCACATCTGCACCAATACCTTCGCTGAAGCTGCTGTAACGTTTTTCGATGAATTCATCGAACACGCGATCTTCGATCAATTTGGCAGCGACTTTCAGACCTTTAGCATACGTGTCCATACCTGCGATGTGTGCCAGGAACAGATCGTCAGCTTCGAAGGAACCACGGCGTACTTTAGCGTCGAAGTTCACACCACCACGGCCGATACCTCCGTTTTTCAGTACTTCGTACATGGTCAATGTCGCATCGTACATATCAACCGGGAACTCATCCGTATCCCAACCGATTAGCATGTCGCCTTGGTTTGCATCGAGGGAACCGAGCATGCCGTTTGTGCGGGCTACACGGATTTCGTGATCGAATGTATGACCAGCCAGTGTCGCATGGTTGGCTTCCAGGTTCAGTTTGAAATGTTTGTCCAAACCGTATTTTTGCAAGAATGCAATGGAAGTTGCTGCATCATAGTCATATTGGTGTTTCGTTGGCTCTTTCGGTTTAGGCTCGATCAGGAATTGTGCGTCAAAGCCAATTTCCTTCGCGTAGTCTACAGCCATGTGGAACATGCGGGCAATGTTGTCTTGCTCCAGTTGCATGTCTGTGTTCAGCAACGTGTCGTATCCTTCACGACCGCCCCAGAATACATAGTTTTCAGCGCCCAGACGTTTACCGACTTCCAGACCTTTCTTGATTTGTGCTGCAGCGTGAGCATACACGTCTGCGTTGCAAGTGGAAGCTGCACCAAACATAAAGCGTGGGTTAGAGAACATGTTCGCCGTGTTCCAGAGCAGTTTTTTGCCGCTGGATTTCATGTGATCTTCAATCAGATCAACGATTGTATCGATGTTGCTGTAGAATTCACGCAGGTTGTTGCCTTCTGGTGCGATGTCTACATCATGGAAACAGAAGAACGGAAGATTCATTTTTTCCAAAAATTCAAATGCCGCTTCCACACGCACCTTCGCGAGGTCCAGCCCCGAGTATTTATCCCAAGAACGAACAGCTGTCTCTGCACCGAACGGGTCACTGCCGCCTGCAGTTAATGTGTGCCAGTAAGCCATGCCGAAACGGAAATGCTCTTCCATGGATTTGCCGGCGACAACCTCTTCGGGATTATAATGTTTAAAAGCAAATGGATTCTTGGAATCTTTACCTTCAAATGCAATTTTATTAACGGATTCAAAATAGGCCATGTAAAATGCCTCCTCAATAGTTTTAAAGAAATCGTTTACAACGTTATCCTAACACACCATTTCGACTTTGTCTATCGGTTAAACAAAGTAAAAATAAAATTTTTTTTGTGCGTTTGTTTACGCTATAATAGTCGAATAGCTTAAGCAATTTAAGCGGGGCAGAACCCCTTTTATAAGAAGAATAGGAGTGCCTTAATGGATATGAAAATTACCGGAGACCAGATGCTGGTCAAAAAAATAAACAAGTCGATCGTTCTGGATACGATCCGACGTCATGCCCCTCTTTCCCGCGCGAGAGTGTCTGAAATAACAGGACTTAACAAAGCGACGGTATCCAACCTTGTCTCCGATCTAATCAATGATGAACTTCTACAAGAGATTGGCCCTGGAGAATCCAGTGGTGGGCGCAAACCATTAATGTTGCTATTTCGAGGAACATCGGGGTATGCCGTAGGTCTGGAGCTCAGCGTAACCCACTTGAAGGGTGTACTGACAGACCTCGAAGGTCATATCATCACAGAATACGCCGTGCAGCTTGAGAATCATGAGGTGTCTTCTGTCTTTAAACAGTTAAAACTTGCGGCAGAACATCTGATTCAGGCTGCTCCTCCGTCCCCCCACGGTGTGATTGGCATTGGTATTGGGGTACCCGGCATGGTGGACGAGGCAGGAACGGTCCTGTTTGCACCCAATCTGGGATGGGAAAAGATCCCGCTGCGCTCCATGCTTGAAGAAGCGTTTGAACTGCCCGTAACGATCGACAATGAAGCCAATGCAGGCGCTCACGGGGAATTGAATTTTGGTGCAGGCATCGGAGTTCGTCACTTAATCTATATTAGTGCTGGCATCGGAATTGGTTCAGGCATTATGGTGGATGGTGAATTGTATAAAGGGGCCTGGGGATATGCTGGAGAAACAGGTCATATGTCCATTGAAGCGGAAGGCAGACCTTGCTCCTGTGGTAATCGTGGCTGTTGGGAGTTGTATGCTTCGGAGAAAGCCTATGAGCACCCGGATCATCAATTATTTCTGCCAGCTCATACCACTAAGGAACTGATTGATTATGCACAGCAAGGTCATGAAGCCGTACTCGATCTGTACGAAGGAATCGGGCGCAAACTGGGTGTTGGCATTACCAACATCGTTAACAGCTTCAACCCTGAGCGGATCATTATTGGGGGGCCTCTCTCGGAAGCAGGTCCTTGGATTGAAACGGCTCTGAAACAAGTGGTGGAAGAACGGACATTGCCATATCATCGCCGCAGTTTGCAGATTGAATGGGCTGCTCTGGGCAGTCGATCCACGCGTGTTGGTGCCGCTTACTCTGCGATTTCCCAGTTTCTAGGAAAAATAAGGGTTTCAGTCTAAAAACGGATGAAAATTGACATCAATTCGCCCCATTTCCTCCCTTTTTGTTAAAGAAATCCAGAGGTATAATGGGGTTATGTGATTTTTGTCATGGTGGCATGAATGTCACTGTGTTAATTCCGATAACGAAACGGAGTGAAAATTCGTGACCTACGTGGATACTTCAGATATCTCGGCGCAAATGTTTGTCACCGTACTCCTATTCCTGATTGTTCTTGCGCCGCTGTTCAGCCTGGGCATACTTCGATTGTTTCAGAGCAAAAAGAAGGCTGGTTTCATGTACATGCTGTCAGGATTGCTGGTGTATGTTGTGTTTCAGACTTTTATGAGTATCTTTTTTTAGATGGAAGACGTGCAGTGAATCTTATGTTTAGACAACCTTTGATGAAAAGATGAGAAAGGAGGCGCTACTGGCGCCTCCTTTTTTGGATACCCGCATTAGCTACCGATCCGTTCGATTCACTCGGAGAAAACGCACAAAAAACCGTACCCGGTTAAACTGTACCCTATAGAGTAGACACTTTGAAAAAAGTCTCTCTATGGGGTATTTTTGTTGTATGCCACGAACGAGACGAGGATGGAGATAAGCTGATGAGTAAAAAAATGTTTACAGATCGAGAAATGAAACAACTTTCAAAAAACCCATATGTAAAGTCCGTATCGACCAAAGGGATTACGTATACAGACGAGTTCAAGCAACTCTTTATTGCATCGAATCAGCAAGGAAAGCCGCCCAGAGACATTTTTGAGTCCTGTGGGTTGGATGCGGAGATCGTTGGAATGACTCGCATCGAAGCCGCTGCCAAACGGTGGAGAGCCAGATACAGAGAGCAGGGCGATTTAGGTTTACACGATGCAAGAGGCAAGCATTCAGGAAGACCTTTAAAGCGAGAATTAACCTTGGATGAGAAGAACGCGAGACTCGAAGCGCAGATTCGTTTGCTCCAAGCAGAGAATGAACTCTTAAAAAAGATTCGGATGGCCGAACGGGGGTGGAACCACGAGTAAAACTAGTGCCTGGTCTTCGATACAGATTGATTCGATTCGTGATTCAGAAATACCATCTAAGGCGGATGGTGAGTGTTTTGTGCGAGGTCGCAGGTGTCTCTAAAAGCGGCTACTACCGCTACTTTAGCGCTCCAGCCATCCACAGACGCCATCGGAGCGAACAGGCCGATGAAGAGTTGCGCGTTCACGTCAGCCGGGCCTTCCATTTTAAAAAGCGCTACAAAGGTGCACGCTCCATCAAGATGACACTGGAGGGAAAGTTTCAAATCGTCTGGAACCTCAAGCGAATCCGAAGAATCATGAAGAAATATAGTATCGTATGTCCTATTCGAAAGGCCAATCCGTACAAGCGAATGATGAAGGCGACCCACGAACATCGGACCGTGCCTAACTTGTTACAACGTAACTTCAAACAGGGCGTGCCGGGCAAAGTGCTTCTAACCGATATTACCTACTTAACTTATGGAAAAGGGAAACGAGCCTACCTGTCCACCATCAAGGACAGCTCCACCAATGAAATTCTGGCTTACCATGTGTCGGAACGAATTACCATGGATCTCGCGACAAATACGTTGCTTCACTTACAGAAGAATCGAAGATGGAAGAAGACCAAAGACGCGTTCATTCATTCGGATCAAGGTACCCACTATACCCATCCGGATTTTCAGAAGAAAGTGAAACGTATGGGCTTTGGACAATCCATGTCCAGACGAGGGAACTGCTGGGATAACGCTCCGCAGGAGTCGTTCTTTGGTCATTTTAAGGATGAAGTATTGCTGAAGGACTGCACCACACTGGAAGAAGTCAAACGAGAAATTAAATCATATATGACCTACTACAACCACTACAGATACCAATGGAACTTAAAAAGGATGACCCCTGTAGAATACAGAGATCACCTTCTTCGGGCCATGTAGGTCTTTTTTAGAAATGTCCTTTACATAGGGTACAGTTTAGGTCGGGTACGGTTCTTTCTATATGCTAACGGCTCGCGAAAACCGGAATTGCATTTGAATCGAATCTCTCATTCATCGCAAAAATATTCCAGATGATCAGCCTGATTTAAGCGTCCAGTGCTTTGGCGAATTGGGTTTTGTTCATACCCAAAATGCGGTGTTCACCAATAACAGTCAGAGGCACGGCACGTACACCCATGTCCCATACTTGTTGTGCGAATTCATCGCTTGTCTCAATGTTACGCTCTTCATAAGAGATGCCTTTGTCTGCTAGGAAGCTCTTTACGGATTTACAGTTCGGGCAGTTCGTTGATGTATATACAATTACGTTTTCCATGTTTAATTCACCTCATATGGTTTTTATATACTATATAAATTGAACTAAAGAATATTTATACTTGCCACTCCGATGACAGAACAACCTTCTGATCGCTGTTATCCCCAGATTTTTTTGATTCCCTTTTTTTAAAGGGAAAATCCGGGGATAAAGGCGAACGCTCCGCTTCTTCAGGTTATTTCTGTCCTCTCTGTTCTCGTGTAAATGTATATTTCAATTTATATAGTCTATTGATCAGAAGCAGCTTTCCCTTACAGAACGACTGTGCTATGCTCCAGACTCTCAATGTATTTCTCTGTGTCCATGGCAGCCATACATCCGCTACCCGCAGCTGTAATCGCTTGTTTGTAACGTGTATCCTGAACGTCACCACATGCGAATACGCCTGGGATGTTCGTCTCGGATGTGCCTGGTGTAGTCAGGATATAACCGTGTTCGTCCGTAGTGATCTGTCCGCCCAGGAATCCGGTGTTTGGCGTGTGACCAATCGCTACGAATACACCGCTAGCCGGAATGATTTCTTCTTCACCCGTTGCGTTGTTCAATACTTTTAGTCCAGTTACACCATTATCACCAGCGATTACTTCAAGCGGGGTACGGTTCAATGCCATTTCCACTTTCTCGTTGCTGCGTGCACGATCCTGCATGATTTTGGAGCCACGCAGTTCTTCACGACGGTGTACAAGAGTAACTTTGGAACCAAAACGGGACAGGAAACTGGCTTCCTCAAGGGCAGAGTCGCCACCGCCGATAACGATGATTTCTTTGTTGCGGAAGAAAAATCCATCACATGTTGCACATGTGCTGACACCGCGACCCACATTCGTTTCTTCGCCAGGAATACCAAGGTATTTGGCAGATGCACCTGTAGACAGGATCAAGGTTTCTGCTACGAGTTCACCCATGCCTTCAACCTGAATCTTGAATGGACGCTCGCTCATATCGATGTTGTTCACCCAGCCTGTACGGAATTCAGCACCGAAACGCTCTGCTTGTTTGCGCATGTTGTCCATCAGTTCAGGACCCATGATGCCGTCAGGGAAACCTGGGAAGTTCTCCACCTCAGTTGTTGTTGTCAGTTGACCACCAGGTTGTGGCCCTTCAATAACGAGTGGGTTCAAGTTGGCACGTGCCAGATAGATTGCTGCTGTCAGCCCTGCTGGGCCTGTTCCAATAATAATAGATTTATACATGTATAGTTCCTCCCCCGGGTTCTGCAAAAAGGTTGGGCTCTCGGGCATCAAAAGTAAATACTTTTGCATACACTAAAACAAAAGCCTACATCATGTCCACATGAACTGCCAGTTATGATAATTGCCCTATGCAGAAACGGAATTCTAATTTATAATTATTCTAATCTGTTGTTCATTATGATCTCTTTTATGTACAGTGTCAATGCTCGGCAGCGATTATGAAGAAGTCTTCATCAGGAGGGAAAATGGAAGCATGAACGATGCACTCATTGGCAGCTTTATCTCAGCCATGTCTACTGGCCTCGGGGCCGTACCTATTCTATTTATGCGCACAGTATCACACCGTCTGCGTGATATTTTGCTGGCATACGCAGCAGGCATCATGACTTCAGCCTCGGTATACAATCTCATACCCGAAGCGCTCGACCAATCCAATCTGCTTGTACTCGCTGTTGGTATCATGCTTGGCAGCATGGTCCTGCTGGTGCTGGAGATGAAGATTCCACATGTGGATCTGGAGAATCCCGAGAAGATGCCTTTCAAAATTGAAGCCAAAGCCTTCATGATCATTGCAGCGATCACGATGCATAACCTGCCCGAAGGATTATCGGTAGGTGTAAGTTATGCAAGCACAGATGCAAGCCTCGGTAATCTCATTGCATTTTCCATTGGATTGCAGAATGCACCTGAAGGATTCTTGGTCGCTCTCTTCCTTGTGAATCAGAACATTGGCCGCTTCAAGGCCCTTGGTATTGCCACACTGACCGGAGCGGTAGAAATTGTTACGGCCATGATTGGTTACACACTAAGCAGTCTGGTATCCGGTTTAGTCCCATATGGCCTGGCTTTTGCAGCGGGTGCGATGATGTTCATCGTGTACAAGGAATTGATTCCCGAAAGTCATGGCGATGGTAATGCGCGTGCCGCGACGGTCTCCTTTTTGCTCGGGCTCATCACGATGATCAGTCTGACTGAACTATTCTAATGAAGAATGAATACTTAAAGTACGATGCGGTATCCCTTATAAGTACAACATAAAGAACCCGAACGGACAGCCAGAAGCTGCCGAACGGGTTCTTTTTTTAGCCACAAATGAAGATTCCATGAAATTACAGGGATCGCCTGTAAAGATCATGGTTAGGTTAATAATAACGATCCCTAAGTTTGTTTCGTTCAGAATGCCTGGTGGAATCGTCTCTTCGAATCATTACCCGCTGACTTGAGGTTCAAACGCTGCAATGGGGTGTGCTTGAGCTGGTTCAATTGAGTGAGGACGCACCCAAACGTAAACTGCATTATGTCTCATTAGCGAAGCAATCTAAGTCCGTTCAGAATGACAAGAATCGTGCTGCCTTCATGCCCTACCACACCCAATGGTAATGCAATGTCTTGTAGAAAATTCCCTGCGATGAGTGCCAAAATAACCGTGATAGCAAAAAACATATTTTGTTTCACTGTTCTTTGTGCTCGGCGTGCCTGCATGATCACCCAGGCTATTTCTTCAATATTATCGTTCATCAGTACAACATCAGCGACTTCCAGTGCCGTACCACTTCCCGACATGCCCATTCCCATGCCTACCGTTGCTGCCGCAAGTGCAGGCGCATCATTAACACCATCTCCGACCATCAGCACTTGCCCGTACTGTTCACGCAGCCTATGCACTTGCTTCACTTTGTCTTCTGGCAACAGGCCTGCATACACCAAGCTTACACCTGTCTCACGAGCGATCACTGCTGCCGATTCGGATCTATCACCTGTCAGCATGGCTACCTTCACACCCATGGCTTCCAGCTTCTTCACTGCTGCCACGGCTTGCGGCCGAACCGTATCCCGCATGGCAATTAGACCTGCATATTCCCCATTCGCTGTAATAACCGATACAGTCTTGCCTTCTCGCTGAAGTTGAACACTTCTATCATGCCATACGAAAGGAGCCTGTATCTCGTCGTTGTCCAAACCATCCTCAGCATCGTAGGCGTTACCTTTATCACGGACATCCGCTGAATCCAATTCATCCGTTTTACCAATTCTCCAGAGAACACTGTCTATCGTACCCTCAATCCCCCAACCTGTCACAGCCTGTACCTGCTCTGCCACGGGAAATATAATGTCCTCATGGGTTGCCTGCTCCACAATCGCACGAGCCAACGGATGCATCGATAGATTCTCAATGGAGGCTGCGGCAGCCAACAGCTGTGTCCGGTCATATCCTTCGGCAGTTACAATATCCGTCACCTGTGGTGTGCCCATCGTCAACGTTCCCGTTTTATCAAAAGCAACCACCCGGGTCTGAGCCATGTTCTCCACATGTGCACCTCCCTTGAACAGGATACCCCTGCGGGCACTGCTGGACATGGTTGATAACATCACCGGCATAATGGAAGAAACCAAAGCACAGGGCGAAGCTACAACAAGAAAGACCATGGCTTTGTAAAATGCCTCGCCCCATGTCCATCCAAGCAGTAACGGCGCACCCCCGATAACCAATAACGTCACAGCCACAACGATACGGGCATATATTCCCTCGAATCGTTCTATGAAGCGCTGCGAGTCCGGTACTTCCGCCTGTGCCTCTTCCACCAGTTTAATGATTTTGCCAAACAGTGATCCTTCTGCTGATTTGGTTACCTCCACATACAGAGCCCCTTCGCCGTTCACAGTCCCCGCATATACTTCGTCACCAGCAGTTTTGTCTACAGGCAGAGATTCTCCAGTAATCGAGGCCTGATTGATAAAAGAACTTCCACGGTACACTACACCATCTGCCGGTACCAACTCGCCCGGTTTGACCAGTAACAAATCTCCGGGTTTCAGATCATCAATGACTACCACGTTCATCTGACCCTCTTCAATACGCAGCGCCGTTTCCGGTTTAAGCGCCAGCAGTGAGGAAATATCTTTATGACTGCGCTCCGTCGCATAGCTTTCCAACGCCCCGCTTAACGCAAAAATGAAGATTAGCATCGCTCCTTCATTCCAGTAGCCAATGGCTGCCGCTCCCAGCGATGCTGCAATCATGAGCAGATTCACATCAAGATCACGGTCCTTGACCAGGGTCTCTATGCCTTCTTTGGCCTTGGTCCATCCACCTATCGCATAAGCAACAATATACAAGATTACGGATAAAGGATTGGACCATGATGCTGTACCCCAGGCAATAAGCATTAAAAGTCCACTGCCCAGAGCAGCTTGCATCTCCTTGTTGCGCAGCATGACCCGAAAATCCGGTTTGCGTCCCCTGCCCGGACCAGGTGTATTGGCTGGACGTTGTTCAGCTTGCGCTTGATTTTGAATGGGTTGATGTATCGCTTGCATATGAATCACTATCCTTTCTGAATGTCGAGTCTTTAGTTTTGGACTGCATTTTGCTGTATCCATAGCCCTGTATTGAAGTCGTATTGAGAATGAGAGCCATTGTTAATGCCCTAAAAATGACACATGCTGCTGCGGGAATCCCGCAGCAGCATGGTTATTGAATGATTTTTGAATCATTTTGAATGAGAATGATAATCATTTTTGTACTAATGCAATTATTTTTACTCAATGCAACTTCTGCTTTATTATATGCCTGTGTCGTGCATTTGTAAATGGGTATTTCCCAGTATTCGATAGATCGACAAAAAGCCGCTATCCCTAAGGATAACGGCTTTTTGTCGATCTATTTTAGTTGTGCATCTTATCCCGTTTCGGATTATACCCCAACGCTTGCCTGTTGGCTGGCCTTAATCGCTTGCTCCAGATCATAGAGGATATCCTGAATATTCTCTGTACCTACAGATACACGAATCAGCTCTGGCTTAACGCCTGCTGCAATCTGCTCTTCCTCTGACAACTGTTGGTGCGTTGTACTCGCCGGGTGAATAATCAGTGACTTGGAGTCACCTACATTCGCAAGGTGAGAGAACAGTTTGACATTTTCAATCAGTTTGCGTCCCGCTTCTACTCCACCTTTGATCCCAAAGGTCAGAATCGCTCCCTGGCCTCTCGGCAAATACTTCTGTGCCAGTTCATAGGACGGGTGGCTTGGTAACCCTGCATAGCTTACCCACTGCACATCCTCATGCTTCTCCAGATATTGCGCGACAGCCAGTGCATTGGTGCTGTGACGCTCCACACGCAGATGCAGCGTCTCCAGTCCTTGAATCAGCAACCATGAATTAAATGGGGAGATCGGCGCACCGAGGTCACGCATCAGTTGTACCCGTGCTTTGATAATGTAAGCAATTGGCCCAACGGCTTCTGTATATACCACACCATGATAACTGGAATCCGGTTCCGTCAATCCCGGGAATTTGCCGCTGGCTTTCCAGTCGAATTTGCCGCTATCCACAATAACACCACCGATGGATGTACCGTGACCACCGATAAACTTTGTTGCCGAATGAACAACAATATCCGCTCCATGCTCTATTGGACGTAGCAAATATGGACTCGGGAACGTATTGTCTACAATCAAAGGAATACCATGTTCATGAGCGATGGCTGCCACCGCTTCAATATCCAGTACATTTCCTTGCGGATTACCAATGGTTTCGGCGTATAACGCTTTCGTTTTCTCCGTAATCGCGGCCCGGAAATTCTCAGGATCACTGGAATCTACAAACTTCACATCCAGTCCCAATTTCGGGAGTGTAGTCGAGAACAAATTATATGTCCCCCCATATAGACTGGCTGAGGAAACAATCTCGTCACCCGCACCTGCTATATTTAGCAAGGAGAATGTGATCGCTGCCTGACCGGAAGCCGTAGCCAATGCACCAGCGCCTCCCTCCAATGCAGCAATACGCTGTTCGAACACATCCGATGTTGGATTCATCAGACGGGTATAGATATTGCCAAACTCTTTCAATCCAAACAGATTGGCTGCATGCTCCGTATCACGGAATCCGTAGGATGTTGTTTGGTACAACGGTACAGCACGTGCGTGGGTAGTCGGATCAATCTCCTGGCCTGCATGGATTGCCAATGTTTCAAATGAAAGCTCACGTTCGTTTGACATAAATCTGTTTCCTCCCTTAACTTATACGTTGTCACTTTCCTGGATGTCATGTCATGGTGGCGTATGTTTTCCATATTCTCTCACAAGATGTCGCTTTTGAAAAGAACTATTTCCGATTTTTCCGATGAGAAATATTAAGGATGTATACGATAAGACCGTTATAACCCAAAAAACCTTTGCTTCCACCGCAAAGGTTTTTTGGGTTTGTTGCCATCATTTCCGCAGAGCATCGGTAATGCTTTTTACCAGTTACACCCGAACACTACTCCATACTTCGCGTAAATGCTTGGCTGCAGGCACCGCTTCTTCAGCGGTTACCCCTTCCAGGGAAATATCGATGTGTGGTTTGTAGGTTTTCAATAGTTCAAAAAATAACGGATAATCCAGAATGCCCTCGCCGGGCACCGGATTGAACTTCTCACCCTGTGCATTGAAAGCCACGTCTTTGGCATGAATGACAATCATGCGCTGATATAGGGATTCCATCACTTCACGCAGGAATGCGGACTGATCAGCCACATGCGGCTGCTTGATCAGGTTACATGGATCGAACAACATACCCAGATTGGATGAAGGAATCTCTTCAAACAAACGTGTCATGTGTTCATGCGTATGAAGAGTATGGGTAGCCACCGGCTCAATCGCCGCATGAACGCCCCACTTTTCTGCCTCTTCCGCCAGTTCCTCAACCGTCTCCCGCAACACCGTCCAAGCCTGTTCTTCATATCCATCCGGATGAGTATCGCGATACGTATCCAGATCCCCAGTCTCCGTGGCCACCATGCTGCAACCAAAATCCCGGGCATAACGCAGATGCTCCTTGAATCGATCCATATCCGCACGTCGGCGCACAGGATCAGGATCAATCGGATTAATATAACAGCCGAGTACCGCGATCTTTACCCCGCGCTGTGCAAATTGATCTCCGATCTCATTCGCCAGCCCAGGGCTCAGCTTGCCATTCGATGAGTCCACATCTGATAATGCTTTGGCAAGCGCCAGCTGTACGGAATTGAATCCGTTATCCGCAATCGTCTGCGCAAGCTGGGCTGTAGGCTGCTTGCCAAATGTATGTGCCAGAATACCAAGTTTCATGTCACTGCCTCCTTATGCAAATCCGGTCATCAAGCGATTAACGTGCCATCCAGCCGCCATCGACATTCAGCACATGACCATTCAGATAGTCCGAAGCTGCCGATGCCAGAAAAACAACCGGACCTTTCAGATCTTCCGGTGTACCCCAACGTCCAGCAGGAATACGGGCCGTGATGTCCCGGTAACGATTCTCATCCGCACGGATCTGGGTTGTATTATCGGTTTCCATGTAACCTGGAGCAATCCCGTTAATCTGAATGCCTTTTCCTGCCCATTCATTGGCGAGTGCTTTGGTTAAACCGGCAACGCCATGTTTACTGGCTGTATACCCTGGCACATTGATTCCACCTTGATAGGACAACATCGATGCAATATTAATAATTTTGCCGCTTCCACGTTCAATCATATGTCTGCCAGCCAATTGGCTTAAGAAAAATACCGTATTGAGATTCAGTCCGATCACATCGTGCCAGTCCTGTTGTCCATGATCAGCCGCAGGCGTGCGGCGGATGATTCCCGCATTGTTGACCAGAATATCAATTCTGCCCTGGAATGCCAGTGCCTGTTCGAACACAGCTGGCAATTCATCTTCACGACTGAGATCCGCTTCAATCACATAAGCTTTGCGCCCAAGTGCCTCAATCGCACTTGCCGTTTCCGCAGGCTTGGAATAGGAGACCAGCACAACATCAGCACCCGCTTCTGCCAGACCAATCGCCATCCCTTGTCCAAGTCCTCCCGAAGTGCCTGTCACCAGTGCTACTTGTCCGCTTAAATCAAATGGGTTCATGAATGATTCCTCCGCATGGTTTGATATGCAAACAATAGATTTGTCCGTTTCTTTAATTCCATGAAATATGAATGAGGTTAACTCTGGTAATCCACTGTGACACCGCTCTGCTTGTACAAGGCAGCCATCTCCTCATCCAGACGGCTGTCACTGATAATGCAGTCCAATTCTGAACAGTGCGCAAAGGTACGAAGCGCAAATTGCCCAAATTTATAATGATCCACGACGCCGTATACCTGCTGAGAGGCAGAAATCATTGCCTTTTTCAAAGGAACCAGATCTCCTGTGTAGATGGAAAGTCCAAATTCCGGATGAAGGGCTGTCGTGGATATAAAGGCTTTATGAATGTTAAGATCGGAAATAAAAGCCGCCGTGTCGTCTCCAACCAGCATATTCCGTACTCGGGCCCCACCCGGAACAACCAGGCGCACCTGCTCCTTTTTGGTCAGCTCTGCAATAATGAACAGATCATTGGTGACCACCGTAAGTGGCTGATTGTCCAAACGCTTCGCCATCTCCAGCGTGGTACTCCCACCGTCCAGCGCAACGATATCTCCAGGACGTATATAAGCGAGTGCACGCTCGGCAATCTCCGTTTTCTCTGAATGATGCTTCTCCGTAGCCCCGCGGCTCGTGAGGATACCATACTGATTGTTCTGAGCCAGCATGGCACCCCCGTGGACACGTACGAGCAATCCCATGCTCTCCAGCTTATCGAGATCCTCCCGCACGGTCTTGCCCGTCACTTGCAACAGTTCACTCAAATCACTGACAGTGACTTCCTGCCTCTCCAGCAGAGCCTCCATAATTTTTTCATGTCGTTTCAATGGATTCATCACAATCAACTTCCTATACATCTTTATTAAGGTGAATAATAAGTTTAACACGTAACACTTCGGGTACAGAAAACCTTCCGATCGCTCTTATCCCCAGAGACTTTTTGATCCCCTTCTTCAAGGGGAAAATCCGGTGATAAAGGTAAGCTTATGCTTCCGAAGCAGCTTTCTTCCCAGAAAGCTTTTAGCTCCACTTCTTCAGGTCCTTTCTGTCCCCTCTGTTCTAATGTCTTCTTGAGTTCAACTTAAAAAAGATATTTGTAATTTATTATTTCAGGTCCTTCATCGCTACACCGTCCATATCCTCGAACGTCTGGTTCTCACCAGCCATCGCCCAACAGAAGGTATAATTGCTTGTACCTACACCACTGTGAATGGACCAGCTTGGCGAGATGATTGCCTGACGATCACGTACAACCAAATGCCGTGTCTCATTCGGTTCGCCCATCATGTGGAACACAACGCCGTCTTCCGGCAGATTCCAGTACAAGTATACTTCGGAACGGCGATTATGGGTATGTGCAGGCATGGTATTCCACATGTTGCCCTTGTCGAGTTCGGTAATACCCATCACCAGCTGACAGCTCTGAATTCCACCCTCACCCTGGTGGATGTAACGATAGATTGTACGCTCATTTGAACTTTCGATGCTGCCCAGATGATTCGGCTGAGCCTGTTCTTGCGTTGCTTTTACCGCTGGATATGTGTGATGTGCAGGTGTCGATACAAAATAGAACTGGGCAGACTGATCCTTATCACTGCTCTTGAAGACGACTTCCTTTACGCCTTTACCAATATACAGGCATTCCTTCGCCCCAATCTCATAGCCTTGACCATCAGCTGTCACTGTTCCGTGACCGCCAACGTTAATGATACCGATTTCACGACGCTCCAGGAAAAAGTTCGTTCCGATATCCTTCAGGTTTACTTCAAGTGCAATATCCTTGCTCTGAGGTACAGCCGTTCCTACAATATAACGATCCACATGGGAATATACCGTCACCAGTTCATCGGTTGCGAACAATTGCTCCATCAGAAATTCCTCGCGCAGTCGGGACGTATCATAGGTTTTCACTTCGTTCGGGTGTGCAGCATAACGGTTTTCCATTATTAATCCATTCCTTTCATTAGTGAGATTACGTTCATATAAGTTCATTTTAGTTCATTTAGTACTATTTGTGTACCTTTATTTTTCAAAATGTTTTTGGATGGACTGTTTTCGTAGCTTTGTTGTTTGCGTAATTTATTAAAAGTATATTCTTGTCTCTAACAAATGAGCTTGGTATAATCTCACTGTAAATAAAAGGGAATAGGTGGAGATTTAGATGAATGCAACGGATGTAATAATATTCAATTTTGAAGAAGTTAGACGGAGAAGTATAAAAATATGGAAAGCAATACCTGAAGAAATGTTACATTGGAAACCTGATGAAGATGCTCTTACTTGTGCTGGAATGATCAGACATTTATTACAAGGTGAGTTTCTTTTTCACCAAGTTCTGATAGGGAGAGGTGGCAAAGCACTATCGAATTTGTTTAATCCCTTTGAAGCAAAAGAATTCACTTCAGTAGATGATGAACTTGAATTTGCACAGCCTTATCGCGAGGAATTCTTGAACTACATAAAAACAATTCATATAAATGACTTAGAAAATATAGAAATAGACCTTTATGATGAAGGTGGTTATATTAGAACACTGGGGGATATGTTATTACGCATTGCTTACCACGAAGCCGTTCACACAGGTCAGTTGTTAGACTATATGAGAACAATGGGAATTGAGCGCCCTAAGATATGGGATTGATCTTTAGAACAAGGCTTTGACTTTGTTAAAAGCCATGTTTTATGGACGCCCGAAATATTCCAACTGTTATAAGATTAGACTTTTTAATGCTAATTTTAAATAGAACAAAAAAAGGGGCTCCACAGTCTGTAGTACAGACCGGGAGACCCTATTTGCTCTGAATCAATGCGCAACAGCGTTGTTAAGCATGATCCAGATGGAACCAATTACGATGGTCATCATAATCAGCAGACCGAAAATCAGGGCCATGACATTCCAGCGTGGTTTCTCCGTTTCACGAATATGCATGAAGAAGAAGAGTTGAACCACGAACTGAAGTGCCGCTGTTCCGAGAACAACAACGAGTGTTCCTGTTCTGCCCATCATATCATTGAGAACCACCACAAGTGGAATGATTGTCAGAACGACGGACAGAATGAAGCCTATGACATAGGACTTCAGTGAACCATGTTGCTCGTGGCCGTGGGAATCATGTGAGTTGTGCTCTGCCATCTACATCACCCCCATGAGATAGACGATCGACAGGAGGAAAATCCATACGACGTCCAAGAAGTGCCAGTACAAGCTGATAACGTTGATTTTACCGCGGGTAACATCAGTAATACCACGTTTTTTCAGTTGGAACATAAGTCCGATCATCCAGATCAGACCGAGCGATACGTGAAGTCCATGAGTACCCACAAGGGTGAAGAACGCGCCAGAAGCAGCACTCGTTGTGAAGCTAAACCCTTCGTGAATCAACTCGATGAACTCATATACTTCCAATGCGATAAAGCTTGCACCCAGAACAGCTGTAACAGCCAGCCAACTGATTAATTGTTTTACTTTACCCTGGTTCATTGCCAGAACGGCGAGGCCGCTCGTAAATGAACTTGTGAGCAAGATAAACGTCTCAGCGATAACACCTGGCATTTTAATCAATTCAGACAAAATCGGTCCGCCCGCCGTATTGTCACGCAACACAATGAAGGTTGCGAACAATACGGAGAACAGGATTACGTCGGAAATCAGGAAAAACCAGAATCCGAGAATTTTCATTTCCTGTGGATCATGATGTCCATGGTCGTGACCATGTGCATGATTCTCACCGTGCTTAGCGGCTGCTTGAGCCATCTATACCGACCCCCTTAACGACGCTTCGGTACGCTTAATTTCGTCGACCGGAATGTAATAATCCGTATCGTATGAGAATGAACGAGCGATCATGCAGATCCCTACGCCAGCAAGTCCGAGAATTGCCATCCACAACCATCCGAAGACAAAGCCGAAACCGGCGATGAACCAGAAGACAGACATGATGAACGGAATTCCAGAGTTCTTCGGCATATGAATCGGCTCAAGCGGTTGCTCAGGCGGATAGATACCTTTGGCACGACGTTCTTTCTCTTCCCACCACTCATCAATATCATCTCCGCGCGGTGTAACGGCGAAGTTATATTCAGGAGCTGGTGAAGGTATTGACCACTCCAGCGTACGGCCATCCCATGGATCGGCAGGAGCTTTGAGTGATTTGTATTTGCGAATACCGTCTGCGATTTGCGCAACTTGGAACAGGAACCCGACACCCATCAGGAATGCCCCGATTGTAGATACGAGGTTCAATTCCCACCAGCCAGTATCCCAGCCGTAAGTGCTCAGACGACGTGTCATACCCATCAAACCGACAGCGTACTGCGGCATGAAGCAGACATAGAAACCAATATTCCAAGTCCAGAATGCCCATTTGCCCAGTTTCTCTTCGAGTTGGAAACCGAACATTTTAGGCCACCAGTAATACAGACCAGCGAAGTATCCGAAGACAACGCCACCGATCAATACTTGGTGGAAGTGGGCAATCAGGAAGTAACTGTTGTGGAACTGGAAGTCAGCAGGAGCAACGGATAACAGAACGCCTGTCATACCACCGACAATAAAGCACGGGATAAAGGCAAGTGTCCACATCATCGGAGTCGCCATGCGAATCCTTCCTCGATACATGGTAAACAGCCAGTTAAATATCTTAACCCCTGTTGGAATAGCAATTAACATCGTGGTTACGGCGAAGAATGCATTCACGTCTGCTCCTGAACCCATCGTGAAGAAGTGATGCGCCCATGTGAAGAAGGACAGGAAGCTGATGATTAACATTGCAAATACCATTGACTTGTAACCAAACAGTTTTTTCCGAGAGAAGGTACTTACAATCTCGGAGAAGACACCGAATGCCGGCAAGACGACAATGTATACCTCAGGGTGACCCCACATCCAGATCAAGTTGATATACATCATTGGGTTACCGCCCAGATCAAGTGTGAAGAAATGCGCCCCGGCAAACCTGTCGAGGAATAGCAATGCAAGTGTCACGGCCAAGATCGGGAAAGCAAACAAGATAATGATAGAAGTAGCGAATACCGACCATGTGAACATCGGCATTTTCATCCATCTCATGCCTGGCGCACGCATTTTAATGATGGTAACCAGGAAGTTGATACCGGTAGCAAGGGAACCGATACCTGATATCTGTATACCCCATATATAGAAGTTCTGTCCTACCCCCGGACTGTGCGACAGCTCCGATAGAGGCGGATAACTCAGCCATCCCGCATCCGGTGAACCACCGATAACGAAGGACAGGTTAAACAGCATTGCGCCCAAGAAGAACAGCCAGAAGCTGAGTGAATTCAGGAACGGGAACGCAACGTCTCTTGCTCCGATCTGTAGTGGTACGATAACGTTAAATAGACCAAACATAAATGGCATCGCCATGAACAGGATCATGATTGTGCCGTGAGTTGTGAAGACCTGATTATAGTGTTCAGGATTTAGAAATTCATTGTTAGGCATAGCCAGCTGAAGGCGCATCATTAGCGCATCCACACCACCACGGAATAACATGATAATGGAAGCGATGATGTACATGATACCGATCTTTTTGTGATCGACAGTAGTTAACCAGTTACGCCAGAGCCAGCCCCATTTTTTGAAATAAGTTAGCACCGCTACAATAGTAATCATGGTAATTCCGATAGCTACCATCGCACCATAAATAAGCGGATCACCGGTAACGAAAAACTCCGATGCAAACTCTTTAAGTCGCTCTAACATTGGGGGCCTCCTTTCCAATCTTTAGTTAGCACTCTTGTCCGCGTCTTGATTGGACATATCCGTTACATTTTGATTTGTTCCTGAAGCTTCATCCGAACTTCCGCCATGTTTGCTGTGAGCACCTTGACCGTCAATAACATACTTGGTCACGATATTCTGGAACAGCCCTTCAGGAAAGGCAGAATAATAAGCAACATTACTTGTTCCTGGTTCAGCCAGTGCATTGTAACCTTCTGTCGTCAACGGCTGGGAGTTCTGTTTCACTTCAGCTACCCATTTGTCAAAATCTTCGTCTGATGTAGCATTCACATCAAAACGCATTTCTCCAAAATGTTCACCTGTAAAGTTCGCGCCTGAACCCCAATATTTGCCTTCGTGATCTGCCTGCAGGTACAAGGTCATCGCCATACCCGACATCGTGTAAATCTGTCCACCAAGCTGCGGAATCCAGAACGAATTCATTGGTGAATCTGCTGTAAGTTCAAATTTCACGGGCCGGTCTGCCGGAATATTCAACGTATTGACCGTTGCAATCCCTTGCTCAGGATACATAAACAACCATTTCCAGTCTAGTGAAGACACTTGAATGGTAACAGGTGCTTTCTCGGAAGCCAGCGGCTTCGAAGGCTCCAGAACATAAGTGTAACGAATCGTTACAATTGCGAGTATTCCAATGATAATAATTGGAACTGTCCACCAGATAGCCTCAGCCTTAGTGCTGTGAGACCAGTTTGGCTCATAAGCAGCTTTATTGTCTGGCTTATCGCGATAACGCCATACAATCACAGCTGACAAAATGAGTACTGGAACAATGATGACAGCACATAAAATGGTCGAGATTACAATTAAGTCTCTCTGCGAAGCGCCAATAGGCCCCTTCGGATCCAGAACAACGTACTGCCCACCTGCCAGCATTGGCCAGACAATCAAAGCAATTGTAACCAACGTCAGAACAATCGGAATGATAATCCGGGTAAGCGACCTAGGTTTCTTGTTCATCTTGATCCCCTCTCCTTAAATTCGCTCATACTGAAAAATCAGTATACTACTCTCTTCGTTCTAAAGATATCAGAAATGAGCAACTTTTTTGTTCATGTTAACAAATTTGTCGATTTTGCACCTTAAATATGTGAATTTTTTCTCACAAATCGCTTGCACACTTGATATTTGTACATTGTAATCTTTACACTTCAAGACACAAAATAAAACCCTTTGCAGTCCCGTTGAATAGTATCAACGAATCCGCAAAGGGCTTTATTGACTGGGATTCCGGGATTTCATCCAGTCTTATTATGAACGAATTAACGCAAGATTATCATTAATCGGCGCCTTCGTCTTCCCGGCGTGTATGAACGAGTCCAATCGATTTGGCAATTACGTAAATAAACACACTACCCACCAAAAATCCAATACCCACCATCAAGCCAAGGTTACGATCATTAAAATCATTCAAATTGATCAAGCACAAAACCACTCCCGTAATAAGTGCGATCCAGGCCAGAACGGTCATCGTCAACACTGCGCGCCGCATATTTTTGTCCTTGCTTTCCAATTGGCTTACCATTGCTGTCTTCGATGCCATAGTAAACACTTCCTTTTCCCTTTTTGTAAGTGCTTTCCTTATACCAATATACCACATTAGTATGATTTTTAGTCAACAAATGTTCAAATTTATTTCGCAATTTGGACACTTTATTTACTTTTTAACTGTTGACAAGTTCCTTAATAGTTCTTCTTACTTCTTATAACCCAAAAACCGTCTCTTCATAACAAAAACATTCTCCACCTTATTAAACCTTCTTGAACTTGTGTCTTATCTGTCAACAAACAAAAAAGGACGGGGCAACGGATATTCCGAAGCCACCATCCTTTTTGCTTAGCTTACTTCGTGCAAGCTGTACTTGTACCTAACGTTGCAGGTATGGCTAATTCCGTGTTTCCAGCCAATTGTTCTTGATCACACTCTTGTACCAATAGAAACTTTCCTTCGGCGTTCTGACCAGTGAACGGTAATCGACATGCACGAGTCCAAAGCGCATGCGGTATCCTTCCGCCCACTCGAAATTGTCCATCAGAGACCAAGCCATATACCCTTTCAGGTTGATGCCGTCACTAATAATCCGATGGATCTGAGCCAGATGCTGCTGAAAATATGCGATACGACGGTCATCATTGATTTTGCCGTTCTCCAGATCATCATTAATACAAGCACCATTCTCAGTAATATATACATCCACGTTTCCGTATTTTTGCAAATAGTGCATAAACTCATACAATCCACGTGATTCTACTGGCCAGCCGATATCCGTTTTTGTCAGTCCCATGTCGACTTCTTCGGATTGCAATACCCCCGCTTCTGGATTGAATCGATTAATGCCCATCGTGTAGTAGTTAATTCCGAGCAGATCAATCGGTTGCGAGATGATCTCCATATCGCCTTCCTGAATCGGCACTGTAGCACCCGCTTTGGCGAACCAGTCAACCAGAAATTGCGGGTAAGATCCCTTATAGATCGGATCAAGGAACCAGTCCGTATTCAGGGCAATAGCCCGATCACAGGCAGCTTGATCTTCAGGCGTTTTGCTGTATGGCTCAGCCCAGCATACGTTTGGGGCTATACCAATCTGTCCGGTTATGCCCATGCGACGGAACGATTGGACCGCTTTACCGTGCGCAACCAATAATCCATGAGCAACATTGATTGACGTTTGCAGATCCCTGTTTCCTGGTGCATGAATCCCAAGTAGATTGGACAGAAAAGCGATACACCATGGTTCGTTGAAGGTCAGCCAGAAATTGATTTTGCCTGAGAATTCTTTGAAGATCACTTCTGCATACTTTACAAACGCATCCACGGTTCTCCGGTTCCCCCAGCCGCCGACATCCTCAAGGGTCTGCGGCAGATCCCAGTGATACAATGTGCAGAAAGGTTCAATTCCAGCTTCAAGCAACTTATCGACGAACCTGTGATAGAAGTCTAATCCTTCCCGATTGATCTCGCCATCTCCATCCGGAATGATGCGAGGCCATGCAATTGAGAAACGATAGGTGTTAATACCCAGTTGTTTCATCAGTTCAATATCTTCCTCATATCGGTGGTAACTGTCACAAGCCACATCGCCATTATCTCCATTAAATACTTTACCTGGCGTACGGGCAAACGTATCCCAGATAGATATCCCGCGTCCACCTTCCTGTGCCGCCCCCTCTATTTGGTAGGAAGCCGTTGCTGTTCCCCAACGAAAATCTTGCGGAAATTGAAAAATCGTCATTGTTGATTCCTCCGTCTCATGGTGACACGCGGATCGTCTGTCCTGCGGTCATGATTAAAATCATTGCATAATCGAATAATCCTGATTTGCGTATTAAATGGGGACATAAATAGCTCCTGTTCCTCTCATATCTGTTGAGCCCACTAAAATATAAAACGTTTTCGATAAACCGTAAAACAGGGGGCGAACGATGATTATCCAGGTCTATGGCCGCTTTGAAAACCAGATTATATACGCAATAAACTGGAAGTGCTTACAATAATGAGATTATATTGGATTTCCCAAATTACGTCAATGTAAATCATCACATGATCAACAAAAAAAGGCCCATTTAAAGGCCCTTTCTTGTGTAACCATTGAATTACAGACAATCCGTGTTATTTTACGTCTTTTCCTGTCCACAGCGAGACACGTTCCTTGATCCAGACCGTATATTGTTTCTCCATCTCTACTGCCCCTGCTTTATCGAGTTCAGCCAGAAGATCATCGTAGACTCTGTCGAAGTTCTCAGGTTTAGCAAGGATGGCTTCCGGTATCCGTTTGCGTACGATATCCTGCGTTTTCTGGAATGTTACGTTATAATCCGTATCCGAAGGAACTGGCATGTTATATGCTGCGCCCCAGTCTTTGAGCTTCAGGTCCTCTTCGGAAGGATAGAACTCTTTCCATGTTGTAATCCCATATGCTTTCAACGTTTCCTTCTCAGCTGCAGTGTAGCCTGCTTGGATCTGCTCAGGGAAGTTCGTTGTGTAGTAGTTATCCGTGGAATCTTTCACACCATCCCCGTATCTTGCACTAAAGATGTTGTACATTCCAACGCCTGTTTCTTTGGTGAAGGCTGAGTTTTCATTTGTTTTGCGGTCCTGAACATCCTGAGGAATGATACGTTTGCCATTTTCCACTTTGTATTGTTTACCTTCAATGCCCCAGTTTCTCAATACCTGGCCTTCGTCCGATGCGAGCCAATCCATAAATTTGATAATCCGCACTGGATCTTTCGCAGAAGTCGTGATCCCGATACCATATCCATCAAATCCGGTTGGCTGGAACGTATGATCCACAATATCCTTGTTCAGCGATACGGAGAAGTGAGCGTACGTATTCTCGCCATTATTAACTGATTTCAATGCATTTTCAGCTTCACCATAGTTCCATTCTTGGTCAATCAGACCCAGTACACGACCACTGGCGATTTTGGATTTGTATTGGTCATCCTTTTGTACAAAGGTGTCTTTGTCGAGAATTCCTTCATTGTACATTTTGTTCAACCAGCGGAAGTATTCTTTTTCTTCTGGACGCTTGTAGTGCAGCTTCGCTTCATAGGTCTCAGGATTAATGTAGTATTCCCCGTCATCCGGGCCACCCGTTGCCTGGAAAGCCGGATTGGTTACCGTGATCATTATTTTCCAGTCATCCGCATTCAAAGTCAGAGGAATCGTTGGTTGACCGTCAATGGTTGGATGTTTTGCATAATATTCTTTCAGAACTTTTTCGTAATCCTCAAGTGTTTTTACTTCTGGATAACCGAGTTCTTTTAATACCTTTTGCTGGATCTCGAATCCGCCTGTTGCATCAAACGCCACATTATCTACACCCATATTCGTTGGGATTGTGTAAATGGCCTGATCCTCCAAGCTGTATTTCAGACGGTTCATCTGGTCCCCATATATTTTTTTTAGATTTGGTGCATGTTTATCAATCAGATCAGTCAGGTCAAGCATCGCACCAGCATCTACAAGCTTAGACAAGTTACCTTTGGGATAGATAATATCAGGGTATTCACCGCTGGCAGCCATCAAAGGTATCTTCTGGTCGCCACCATTATTCACATCATACTCGGCTTCAATTGTAACACCTGTTTGCTTGGTAATCTCCTGGCCGACTGCATCCTTCATGTTGTTCCAGTTTGGACTTGCGTCAGCACCAAAGAACGTAAAGGTGATTGGACTGGTGGTATCCCCTGTGTCCGTTGGTGTCTCTGAAGCCTTACTTCCTCCTCCGCCGCTGCAACCTGCTGTAATAGCAAGAGCACTGGCTAACAGAAGCATTGCAAATGTTTTTGGTGTTTTGCCCTTCATGTGTAATCCCCCTTATGGATAATATGAAGCTATCTATTGTAGAACAGGCTCGCCTGTACATACCGTAATCAAATGATTCTGAATATAAAACGTTTACAATAAACCATATAAAAATCGTTTTCTTTTTTAGGTGAAATTACACTTTCCATTCCAGTACATGGAGGAACAAATTCTTGCGCTTTTGAAGTAAAGGGTTGGTGTACAAGGCTTGGTATATCTCAAATGAAAGTGCTTTCATATTTGAATTCTAATGCCTCGAAAATCCCTTGTCAATAGTGAGTTTATTAAATCGAAAACGATTTTTAGAAAACGTTTTCGATATTTAAAAGAACCTGAGTTATCAGGTTCTTTTTTCTTCAAAAATCAAGCTTGCTATCACAAATTATTTGCCTGCTTCACCATTCCACAATTGCACACGGTTTTGCACCAGTTCCGTGTACTGCTGTTCCATCTGTTCTGCTCCGGCTTTGTTCAGCTCGGCAATCATCCCATCATAGATGGCATCGAATTGCTTAGGAGAACTGAGGATGGCTTCTGGAATCCGTTTGCGAACAATATCCTGTGTTTTCTGGAAAATGACATTGTAATCCGAGTCACCAGGTGTCGGCATGTTATAGGCTGCTCCCCATGGTTTAATCGGGAACTCATCTTCACTTGGGAACAGATCTTTCCACGTTGTAGCTCCGTATGCTTTGAGTGTCTCTTTCTCCGCATCGGAATAGGCCGCTACAATCTGTTCAGGGAAGTTTGTTGTGTAATAGTTACCTGTTGAATCTTTGACACCATCTCCATAGTGACCCGACATATTGGTGTAGAGCCCAATGCCAGTCTCTTTCTGGAATACGGCTGCATTATTCGTTTTTTGATCCTGAATATCGGCAGGTATAACACGTTTGCCGTCTTTTACTTCATACTGCTTGCCCTCAATTCCCCAGTTCATCAGAATTTGCCCTTCTTCAGAAGCCAGGTAGTCAAAGAATTTGATCGTACGAACCGGGTCCGGATTCGATGTGGTAATCCCTACGCCCCAGCCCGATACAAAACCAGGGTCCTGAAAGGAGTGATCTTTGATGTCCTTATTCAAGGTTACTGGGAAGTGTGAATACGTTGCCTCGTACTTGCCCGCTGCCTTCAATGCATTCTCTGCATCGGAATAACCCCAATCCTGGTCAATGACACCAAGTACACGTCCACTCGCAATCTTGGATTTATACTGGTCCGTTTTCTGCACAAAGCTATCCTGATCAAGCAACCCTACACTATACATATGGTTTAACCAACGGAAATACTCTTTCTCTTCTGGACGTTTATAGTGAAGCATCGCTTCATACGTCTCTGGATCGATGTAGTACTCACCGTCATCCGGAGCGCCTGTGGCAAAGAAGGCCGGATTCGTCACCGTAATCATGATTCTCCAGTCATCCGCATCCAGTGTTAACGGGATCGTTGGCTGACCATCAATCGTTGGATGCTTCTCTTTGTATGCTTTCAATACATTTTCATAATCCTGGAGTGTACGAACTTCGGGGTAACCCAGTTCTTTCAGCACACGCTGCTGAATACCGAATCCACCGCCTGCATCAAAGTACTTCTGGTCTACCGCATAATAGGTCGGCAGTACATATATTGCTTGATCTTCATTACTGTATTTCAGCCGGTCCATGTAATTACCATACAGTTTCTTCAGATTGGGAGCATATTGCTCGATCAGATCTGTCAGATCAACCATTGCCCCGGCATCCACCAGTTTGCTGAGTTCTCCTTTGGGTGAAACGATATCCGGATATTCTCCGCTCGCCGCCATTAAGGATACTTTATCCTGACCACCACTAACGGCGAATTCACCATTAAGGGTTATCCCTGTTTTCTCTGTAAGGACTTTACCCACTTCATCCTTCATACCATTCCAGTTCGGACTTGGATCGACGCTGAAAAAGTCAAAAGTGAGTGGCGTTGTATCCGCGCTCGTGTCCTTAAATGACGTATCGCCGCTATTTTCTCCACCGCAACCTGCGAGCAAAGACATTGCAAGCACTGGAGCCAGTGCAATCTTCATTTTGAATCTAGCCATAATGGTAATCCTCCCGTTTCATATGTCTGTCTTATTAGAGACTTTTTTTGTCCCTGTCTATAGCTTCATGGAAACCACGCCGCAGCCCTATACGGTGAAGCGCAGACCACATGGTTGCACTTCGGGGTATCCTGATGCTTCATCTTGAGGTGTACAGCCGCTCTATGTGGCAGCCTGTACAGACTTGCTTAGGCTTTTACTGCGCCCAGTGTCATACCACCAACAAAATATTTCTGAAGGAACGGATATACAACCAGGATTGGAATCGTTACAACGATCGTAATCGCCATTTTGATCGATTCCGGTGAAATCTGTGTCATCTGCTGTGCCATATCATTGGCATTCCGTCCAGCGCCAGAACCTTGCTGTGTACTTTGCAGCACTTTCATCAGCTCGTATTGGAGTGTGGTCAGATGTGCTTTTGAACCATTGTACAGATACGTATCCAACCATGCATTCCATTGACCTACAGCCAGGAACAATGCAATCGTTGCGAGTACCGGTTTACACAGTGGCAAAATGATTCTGTAATAGATCTTGAAATCATTCGCACCGTCCAGTTTCGCTGATTCCTGCAATGCATAAGGCAGACCATCAATGAATGAACGGATAATGAACACGTTAAACGCACTGATCATGCCTGGCAATACATATACCCAGAATGTACCGATCAGGTTCAGGTCACGCATCAGGATGTACACCGGAATCAGACCACCGGAGAAATACATCGTGAGTGCAAGCGTAGTGGAAACAAACTTTCTCAACTTGAAGTCAGGACGACTCAATGTAAATGCGATCATGGAAGAACTGATCAAGCCGAGCACCGTACCTACAATCGTACGTAGAATGGAAATCTGCAAGCCTTGCAGCAATCCCTCATACTGGAAAATGGTTTTGTAGTTCTGCAATGTAAATTCGCGAGGCCATAGATAAATTCCGCCACGTACCGTATCCGTCGAGTTATTGAGCGAGATGGCGAGTACGTTAAGAAATGGATATAGTGTTACAATCAGCACCATGGTCATCGCGAGGATGTTAAATATATCGAACAGCTTGTCGCCCCGACTAGCATTGAATGCTTTGTTCGCCATAATGTGGTCCCCTCCCTACATGATGCTTTCTTTGGTGAATTTTTTGAACAATCCGTTCGCTGTAAACAGAAGGATGATACTTACAACGGAGTTGAATATGCCTATGGCTGTACCGTATGAGAATCGTCCCATGTTCAGACCATAATTGAGCGCGTATAGATCAAGTACTTCCGAGTAGTCAGTCACCAGACTGTTGCCAAGCAAGAACTGCTTCTCGAAACCGATGCTGATCAGATGTCCAATCGACATGATGAAAAGTACGGAAATCGTGGTCCGTATGCCTGGCAGCGTAATATGCCACATTTGTCTCCAGCGGTTTGCTCCGTCTACACGGGAAGCCTCGTAAAGCTCCTGATCAATCCCTGTAATGGCCGCGAGATAAATGATGGCATTCCAGCCCGTTTCCTTCCACAAGTCTGAAGCGGTTACAATGTACCAGAACAGATTGCCCTTAGCCATGAATTGGATGGGTTGATCGATAATGTGTAGGTTTACCAAAATGTCATTGATAATCCCTCCATCGGTGGAGAGCATCTTGGTGATAATCCCTGCCACAACGACCCATGATACAAAGTGAGGCAGATAGGATACCGTTTGCACAGCACGCTTGAAGAACATGCCTTTCATCTCATTCAGGAGAATCGCGAAGAAAATAGGCACGATAAAACCAACAACCAGTCCCATCAAGCTCATTGCAAGCGTATTTCGAAGTACCAGATAGAAGCGATCATCACTGAACAACTCGACAAAGTGTTTAAAACCTACCCACTGTTGATCGCCGAACGACCTGGCTGGTTTATAGTTTTGGAATGCCATCGTCCATCCCCATAGTGGCAGATAGTTGAATACAAATACCCAAACCACGAATGGCAATGACATGAGATAGAGATACTTTTGTTGCTTCATGCTGTCCCAAATTCCGTTCCGCCGTTTTTTGATTGGCGGCTTGGGATCACTGCTTCTGTTCGCGGAAGCGGATTTTTTTGTTAGCGTTTCCATCTCCGTTCCCCCTTCTCTGTTTTATAAAATAATCATACCTGATAGAGCGTTTTCAAAATACCAGCTTCATTTTAGACAAAATCATATGAAAATTAGATATTCCCCCATACAATCAGACATCATCTCTATAAAATCAGTGATTATTATTCCTTTCTCTACTCACAAATGAGATAAATTGGGTATTTAATTTGAAAATGGAATAATACGAAAACGTTTTTTAGAAATCGTTTACTTCATAATAAATACGAACAAAAAAAGGACCTCGAAGGTCCTTCAAACTATAATGCAAAACGTATGGTGTTTAACTTCACAATTCCTAACAGCTCTCCTACAGATACGGAAGCATCGGGATCAAAATGATTGCCGAGCAAGTACGTTATCATCTCCTGAAACAAGTAGGCTGCCTCGGGTCGTTTCATCATGGATGGGTTAGCAAATGGAAGTGAGGAAACCAGCAATTTTCCCTTGCCCACTTTGACCTCAAAGGCATAAGCCAGACGCTTCGCTCTGTGAAAATGATCGATCACCTCAATGAGGGGCCGCACACCATGCAATGTATCCAGACATATCGCAGGCGTGCCATTCACTAGATGATACCACTGCCAATTGGAGGCACGATCATGAGGGAAGGAACCGAGTAAGGGTACCTGATCTTGTAAATGCATACCCATCGTTGCTCCCGGCTGGGTTGCAAACATGAGATAATTCCAGAATACAGGCAAGTACTTGGTCACTATCGGATCATAGAGCCCTTCTGTACTTGTCTGAAGCCAGACACTGCCACCATTCACCAGATAATCCAGTGTGTTAGGCGTAAGTGCTTGTATGATGACCAGATCTCTCTCACGATGGTTCAATACCTGATATCCGTCCAGATGATCTACGCAATCATGATGTGCTTCAGGCAGCAATGGCTGCAGTTCCGGCAACGTATTCCAGATCCGATTCGATTGCGAGTGGACCTGATAGAATGGAAATGACCAGCCATGCCACACATTGGTGGCGATCATGTTAGAATCCCCTGACCTTAGCTGCGCTTCAATATGAAAGGATGCTGCCTTCTGCAGAGGTGCTTTCGTTATCAGGCTGCCTACTTCGTGTACCGAACCACGACTCGTGTTTCCATAGCTCCACTCCCCTTGGTCCTGAACTACATCGTCACTGACAAGCCGCCAATGAATCGTTGCATCCTGAATCAGTTTCTGTCCATAGTGAGATATGCGTGCTTCAATACGAATAGGTTCTCCTGCATAAAATGTACGTTGGCTGCAGCTCAGCAATAAGACCACATTGCCGTTGAACTGTCTGAATTCTTCGGGCTCCGCAATCCCCTTGCTATCCCAGAATACGTCCAGAATGCCCGTCGTAGCATGTCCCTGCCCCGGAAAATCACGGATATCCAGCAGTTGCACGCCCGCAGCATCCGGCGTTCGGCGTACTCGCTCCATCGCTTCTTTTAAGGAACGAACTAGATGGGTACCGCTTGCCTGCTGAAAATTCTCCAGATCTTCTGTTAGTCCTTTGCGTGCTAAAGAATCCTCAATCGGTTGCAACCAGCTTGGACGTAGGACCCCCGTATACTTCTGTCGCTCCTCGGGACGAACATACATGGTGAACTGTGCATGCTCATGTCCAACAACCGGACAATTCGCAAGACGTGTCACGGCATGATAATCCAGCGTTGTATCCGGCACCGCAGACAGCTCGGACGTAAGCGGAGGATGCCAGTTCAAGGATTGGATGTGATAGTCACCTTCCCGACCTTGAGCCGGGAGTTGTCCAAAACCCGTATTATCCGTATATAGGCGTGTAGGATCCAACTGTCTGGCCCGGTTTACAAGCTCATTCAGTTCAGGATGACCATTCGCTCCAATGAGCTCATTACCCATGGAAAACATGACAAAAGACGGATGTTTATGCAGCGATTGAAGCAAGCCATCCAGTTCTTGTGTCAGATAAGACAACACTTCAGCTGGTGCAGAATGATCACGGTTCTCGAACAATCGCGACCAATGCGGAAGTTCTGCCTGCACCAGCATGCCCTCTTCATCCGCTGCTTCCCAGAAAGGCTCAGGTGCGCTCCAGCCATGCAGACGAACATGGTTAAAACCATAGGATCGGGCGATTCGAAACTGCTGAACATAGTGATCCTTGTCCCATACCGGATAACCTGTAAGCGGAAAGATACAACAATCTACATAACCACGCAGAAACACAGGGATACTATTTAATTCGAGCTGTTTGCCCTTGGCAGCAAAAGAGCGCATACCAAATGTCTGTTCCATTCGATCCAGCTCCTGCACATCGTCATGCAAAGAGATCATTGCCCTGTACAAATCGGGAGATTCATCCGACCACAATGCAATACCGTTACCTTCGCTGAGCTTGAGTTGCCATGAATCGATTTCACAGCTTGCTTCCAAAACATCTCCAGATACTTCTTCGAAACTCTTCTGAATATTCAGTTCTATCTTGTAACTTTGACGGGGTAGCCAGCTACCGTCAGGATGCTGAATATCCATATACAATTGCAGTGCTTCAGCTGACTTATTTACGGGAGCGCTTACAGCACATTGAACGGATATTGTGCCTTTCGTAACCTCAGGCTGTATCCGTAATCTATGGATTCGGTACGCTGGCAAGCGGTCCAAAAAGGCCCCCCCTGTGATTCCGCCCCAGGCTGTAGCTGTATGCAAAGAATGAATATGGCTGCCAGCCAAAGGGAATTTCATCGTATTATCCACACGCAGCTCAATCCGATTCAGGGCTCCATGCTTAATGAGAGAGGTAACATTCCATTTCTGTTGATTCACCAGGCTATCCTGCTGCCCTGCATAGTGTCCATTGATCCAGAGGTCTGTCGTCCATCTTGCCCCTTTCAGTCTAAACACATATTGGCAGTCCAGGTCATCCACTGGAACCTGCACATTTTGTGCATACCATGCAGTGCCCTCATACTCGCGCTCTTTAGTCCATGTATCTATCCTTTGATATTCAGGCTCATCACCGTATCCCTGCTCTTCCCATGAACCGGGAATCTGAATCTCTTCCCACGCTGAATCATCTGCCTGTGGAAGTTGTGATGGCTCTTGTAAGGACGCCAACGAGCCTGAATCCAGACGAAACTGCCATGTTCCATTCAGGTTTAACGTATGACGCACAGTATGCACATCCGATGAATTCATCGTTCTGTCCCTCCTTATTTGGATATAGAGTACATCCAGTTTAAGATGTTAAGCACACATAGACCATTGCTTATAAAGGGAAGTCGATGGACTATATCAGGATACATGCACCATGGAAGACTCGAAAACGTTTTATAGTGATTGATAATTATGGAAATACCTACGTGAAGTAACGGATGACTAGACTGCCTCAATGAATACGTGCCAAACCAAGTTCAGTTCTACTATTCGTTGGCTTCGCTGGGCTGTTCTTTGGACTGTGCTCTCGCATGCTCTCTGGCATGTTTGTATGCTGAGGGGGATTCACCTACATATTTCTTGAACTTGCCATGGAAGTAATCCACATTGGCGTAGCCTACTCTCGCTGCGACCTGATGCACCTTCAATCCTTCATCCAGCAACGCCTTGGCCTTGTCCATACGAACCTTATCCAAAAATACATTGAAGTACTCGCCCGTGTGATTTTTAAACAGCTTGCCCAGATAACTGCTATTGTAATTGAATACTTCAGCAAGTACCTCCAGCTTGAGATTTTCTCCAGGATTACGTCGAATGAATTCAATGATCTGTTTCAATACTGTATCCTTGCTGCCACCACCCATACGTTGAATGAGCCTGTCCAGATGTTCAGCAGCCATCACCTTGAGATCCAGCATTGTGAATTGATGGTATACCTCATTAATCAGAACCGACTGTTCCTGCATAATGGATTGCATATGCTGATTGGTGGCCACAAGTTTATTAATAGCCAGGGAAAACACCTGAGAGAACGCTGTCTTAATCGCCTGTTCTGTCCGGTGATAGGGGACCAAACGCTCTTCCATCTCGCTCAGCACACGCATGACCGACTCACTGCTACGGATGTCGAGTGCATAATACAGCCTGTCCGCCAGTTCCTGTTCATCTGGCTCAACACTTTCGTCCGCAGTCGCAACAGCTGTCCCTGTCACGTGTTCACTCCATAACATAATGCGCTGTTCTGTGAACAAAAAACGTTCCCCCAATATACCGTTGGCCTGCATATAGGATTTTGCGATTTCTGCTGTGGAGTCCACAGGCTCACCCGCCGCGGCATATATGTGAATATTCCATTCACTCAAAAGTCGTTGCAACTCATCATAGAGGTTCTTTGCAGATGGTATGGATCTAATCGGTTCCTTGCTTAATAGACCCAGACCGGAATGAAACGAAAATACGATGCCCCGATCTTTCTGGTCGAAAGCTTCCACCAATTTGCGTTTCACCACACTTCCTCGTTGCAGCTCGGGAGATACGTGCATCTCAAGCAACACAATCTGATATTGCGGCCAGTGCAATCCAAGACTATCCTCTTCAATGGTTACCGAGCCCTCCAGACTATCAAAGAGCAACGCCTCGAGCTGATGTTCACGATAGGCCGTATCCTCGCCTGCATAACGCGCCAGGGTCTCCTGCTCGCGCTTCAACACCACACCAATACGCTCAAGTTCACCAATAATCTCCTCTTCATCCACCGGTTTAAGCAGATACCCATCCACACCGAAACTGATCGCCTTCTTGGCATAATCGAAATCGGCATATCCACTTAATATCAGAAAGTGTGAACTTGGATGATGCTGTCGCACTTCTTCGATCACATCCAGTCCGGTCATGCCAGGCATCCGAATATCGATAATGGTCAGATCAGGTTCCAGCTCTTCAAAACAGGTAATAGCCTCACGCCCGCTGGCAGCTGTACCTATAACCTGAAATCCGTATTTTTCCCAATCAATAATGGTTGTTAATCCCTCACGAATGCTCGGTTCATCATCTACCAAAAGCACTTTATACATGTTGGTCCCCTCCTGCTGGCAAGATGAAAGAAACCTCTGTTCCTTCCCCATATACACTCGTAATCTGCAATCCATATGGCTCCCCATATGTCAGTGTTAAGCGTTGATGTACATTGCGCATGCCGATCCGACTCTTCTCCTGCTCCTCCGGTCCACAGATGAACTGCATCACCTCAGCCAGTCGTTCCGGCGTTATGCCTGCACCATCGTCAAGTACTCGTATCTGGACCATGCTCTCTACTAAACGAATACTGATATGAACACGGACCGTACCCTCTTTGTTCTCAAGACCATGGACAATCGCATTCTCAACCAAAGGTTGAATAATTAAAGGCGGAATGTACATCTTCTCCACCTTGGGATCGATATAAATGTTAAACGCAAGTCGTTCACCGTAACGAAATTTCTGAATCTCCAGATAGGACCGTACCATTTCAAGCTCTGCCCTGAAGGTTGTTTTTCCACTGCCAATCTCCAGACTCTTGCGCATCAGCTTGCCCAACAGCCTGACGATATTGGCAATCTCTGCTTCCCCCTTGATATGGGCCTTCATGCGAATGGATTCCAAAGTGTTAAACAGGAAATGAGGATTAATCTGACTTGCCATCATTTTCAGTTTAATCTCTTTTTGGGCGATTTCCAGTTGATTGTTCTGTTCCGTCGCTTCTACCACCTGAGCCATCAGTTCATTAATACTTTTCACCATATAATTGAACTGACGTGACAGTTGCCCGATCTCATCATTCCCGTCAATTCGCGAAGTCACGTTCAGGTCTCCTAATGCAAGCTTATTGAGGTGTTTACTCAGCCGGAGCAATCGGTTCGAAGTGAGGAACGAGATAATATATACGAATAATAGCGCGATCACCAGCACAAGTATAATAAAAATCATGCCGATCATGCTGACGGTGTTGGCGTCTTTGACTATATTTTTGGTGGCAAAAACCGAAATGACCTTCAGACTGTTCATGCTCGATCCAGGGCCCAGCTCATCAATAACAATGTTGGAGGGTTCCCCCTGAAAATCAGCTTCTATTGTGCCTTTTGCCTGATTCTGCAGATCGACGCCAAAATCAAGCTCGTCCAGCGTTTTACCTACCAGTTCGGTATTCTTGGCTGCAACTACATAGCCCTGCTCGTCCGTAATCAACGTCTCGAACTGCTCTTGACGCAGCAATCCGTTCAGCTCATCCTGATTGATCACAATCATCAGCACGCCCTCGGTTCGATATTCGGCAAAAGGCACTTTGCGCACCAGGCTGAGCTTGTGTACAGGATTATCTCCCTTGTCCGGAATGTAAAACCACCCGATGCTGGTCGTTTTCAGTGCCTTCTGGTACCAGTAGCTCTCTTGGGTCTGCTTGTCTACCGGTATAAATTCGAGGTTGTTGATCAGTGTCGGGTTGGTTGAGTAAAACCGAATGCCGGCAATCTCACGGTACAGACGCCTGTACTCCTGAAAATCTTTGTATGCGAGATAAGCCGAGGTTAGTTCTACGACGCTCTTATAACGCGTATTCACGATCTCCTTGAGATCGGTATTGAACATTAGAATATTGGATATATCGGTTGGCACACGCAGCATGGTCGCCGTCTGGCTTTTGATTTTGTCGACATTGATGATCGTCTGCCCGATCGCATTGTTCAGAGCTTGCTGGCGGAAATAGCTGGTCACGGCGAGACCGATAATCAGGATTGGAATCATGACGACCAGTACATAGGAAATGAGCAATTTATGCTTTAATTTGAGATTGTTGGTGGTTCGTATCAACCTTTTAAACATGTCTGCACCTTCCGTCGTCTGTATAAGCGCTTACATATGAAGGGCAGGATCATGCCATCCAAGCCTTCCAATTTATCATACCACATAACAGCAAAAGCCCTGTGAAGGAACTCCCAAAAAGGCCGCAGTTTATCCATTGCACAGCTTGTCAATAACAGCTATTCTTCCGGCAGATTCTCGGGATGCAGAATGAGATCTGGCAGTTCTACCTGAGAAAAAACAACATGAGTCACGGTTACCGCGTATGGAGCCAGCTCGGTAATACACGCTTCAACTTCTGCCATCCCGGGTGCAGACAGCATCACTATAAAGCAGGCTTTGCCTGCCACACGATAGGCAAATTCGGACCAAGGCAGCTGTCTGATATACTCGGCAAAACGCTCATGCTCTCCATTACGCAGCGTCACCTCGATCATACACCGGACACCACAACCCAATCTGGACCGATCAATATGTACATGG
This sequence comes from Paenibacillus hebaui, assembly GCF_051934385.1. Taxonomy (NCBI): domain Bacteria; kingdom Bacillati; phylum Bacillota; class Bacilli; order Caryophanales; family Paenibacillaceae; genus Paenibacillus; species Paenibacillus hebaui. The sequence goes on from NZ_CP196836.1 coordinate 6,100,719, forward strand.
TAGCCCTGAATGATACCCGCATCCTCCATCCTGCGAACCCGTTCACTAACCGAAGATGGGGAAAGATTCACCTTCCTTGCCAATTCACGCATGGACAGACGCGCATCCTCCCTTAATTGTCTCAAAATATGATAATCCGTGCGATCCAGATCCATTTGTCTTCCCAAGCTCCTTTTTTCGACGCATATGCTATAGATTAGCATAGATTCGCATTCATTTGCAGTGGAGAAGAAGCCCATGAATTCGGTAGAATCTAAGGTATCTTGATCCTTATATCGATATCTTGTTGAAGGAGCGATAATCCATTATGCCCATCATTTCGTTCTCACTCCACGGAGAAACCCCATTCCAACGCCTGCTTGGTCACCAGCCTGCTATTATGCAGCACTGGAATGCACTTGGCGATGTGCTTGCAGGTGACCGCCTGTTATCTGCCCGATTGAAGGAGGAAGTACGACGAACACTCGCTCAGCGAAACGGATGCATGTATTGCCGGGCCAAAGGGCAGCCTGACCCAAAACCCGAAGAGGCCGCCATTAGTATGGCGACCGGTCTTGCGGATTTATTTATACAAACAGGCGGCAATGTGGACCGTGCCGTCTTCCCCATTCTGCGGGAACATTTCACAGAGGCTCAGATCAGTGAGCTGTGTGCCTGGATCTGTTTCACCATCGCATCGCAATGGTTTGGCGCTGCCCTCCGGCTTGAACCGGAGAATGATGCTTAACGGCTCCGGGATGGGCGGAATCCATATCCTTTGGCACGCAGTGCAACAATCAGAGCCACCAGTGATAAAGCCAAGATGGCCCAGGTAAAGGACGAAGCTCCCCATTGATTCAAAAGAACGCCTCCCACCATTCCGCCAAAGGCAATAGCCAGATTCCAAACCGTTGTATTAATCGGCATTACGATATCCACACCCTGTTCCCCTGCAACTTGAGCAAGTGCGGTCTGCAACAGGGTAGCCGCACCGCCAAATGTCAGACCCCACAGCGCAACAGAACCGAAGACAACAACAACGTGCTCACTCCAAAGACCTAATACAAGGGAAATCAAAGCAAAGCCGGCGAGGCTCATGAGAACCAACATACGCAACCACCGATCAATGAGAATACCTGTAACCCAGATGCCCACCAATGCCATCAGGCCAAATACAAGCAAAATGAGTCCAACTTTGGATTCCAAACCGACATCGGCGAGAAAAGGAGCAATATATGTGTACAAAATATTATGAGCCAACATCCAGGCCAAAACGACAGTCAAAATGGGAATTACACCGGGGGTGAACAGTACTTGCATGACAGAGATGCGCTTATCAGCTGACTGCCCCGGATAATCGGGTACTTTCCACAGCACCCAGAAAATCAGCACAAACGCCAGCAACGACATCAGCCAGAATACCGAGTGCCAGCCCATAAAGGAACCCAGCAGCGTACCTGCGGGAACACCGAACGATAAGGCAATCGGTGTACCAATCATAGCCACAGCCATGCCCCTTCCCTTGAGATGATCAGGCACCATGCGTAATGCATAACCGCCAATCAGACCCCAGGAGACACCGGCTGCAACACCGGCCAAAAAACGAGCGAATAGTGTCAGTACATAGTTTGACGAGAGGGCAGTAATGGTGTTGAAGACAAGAAAACCGATAATCGACAGAAGTAAAAGCGGACGCCGCCGCCAGCCCCTTGTCAGCACGGCCACAGGTATGGCAGCAACCAGCGACCCAACAGCATAAAAGGTGACAAGCTGCCCTGCCCCTGCCTCAGAAATCTGCAGCCCTTCTCTAATTTGCGGCAGTAACCCCGCAGGAAGTGTTTCGGTCATAATAGCTATGAAACCCGCCATAGCCAAGGCCAGCAGCCCCAACCATGGAAAACGATGAGAAGATATATCAGTCATCGGCGCAGCTCCTTTTAAGGTAGTATAGAACAAGCAATCGAATTATGGATCGATCAATCCTTATATTATTCAGACTGCCTCACCTTGTCAATGACTTTTGGATCGATTAGTATATAATTAAGAAAAACAAGGGGGAATCTCTTATGGCAAGAACTGGACGTCCACGCATTTTCGATCGGGATGAAGCGCTGTTGCAGGCGATGATGCTCTTTTGGGAGCAAGGATTCGAGGCCACCTCATTACTTCAGCTTCGAGCAGCCATGGGGGATATCTCAGCAGCCAGCTTCTATGCAGCCTTTGAATCCAAAGAAGCGCTGTATAAAGAAGCGGTAGATCGATATATGGGTACGTTTGGACGCGTGACAGAAAGCTTCTCAGATCTCACATTGTCTCCAAAAGAAGCGATTGAAACCACTTTAAGAAGTACCGCAAAAATGCAAACAGACAGCACACATCCATCTGGCTGTTTAATTGTACTGTCAGCCAGCACATGTTCTTCCAAAAACAATCATATTCGTGACATTGCCGGTGAGAAAAGAAAGCTGACTCGCAGCCGCCTGCAGGATTGCATCCAGCGTGCGGTGGATATCGGTGATATTCCTGCTTCCACGAATGTGGCCATGCTGACCACTGTATTTGATACCTTTATGCAAGGCATATCTACACAAGCCCGGGATGGCATTCCTTTTGCAACGATCGATCAGGCTATCACGGAAATCATGGGCATCTGGAACCTTGTTCAGCATTCAGCCTGACTATACATACTAACTGTTGATGTGTTAGAAAAGCCAAAAAAGGCACTCCCACGATTGGAAGTGCCTTCTCAGTTTAAAATTTGCTCGTGTGCTGTTAAGGACGAGGAGTGTCTACCCCATTCAGAATCAGCTTGGGATGAATATCGGCGCTCAACGAAGCGGAGACTGCACAATACTTCTCTTCTGCCATCTGGATCGCTTTCCAGATGCGATAATCCGGGATATCACCATCCACATTGAAGATCAGGTCAATGGAGGTGAAACCTTTGGGCATATCTTCACTACGTGTGCCTTGAGCTTCAATCTCGATTCCTGTAATTTTGTCCAAAAAAGCGTCCAGAATCATCGTAATATCGATTCCCATACAGCCTCCGAGACCCGCCAGTAACAATTCCATCGGGGTTGCCCCCTTGCTGTCACCACCATAAGCCGCAGTAGCATCCATGCCAACAGCATAGCCAGAGGGTCCTTCGGAAGTAAACGCGCGTTTGCCTTGCCATACGGTTGTTACATTCATGATGTTATCCTTCTTTCTTAGAATTCGGTAATTTGCTGTAAGAAACGGCGTGTTCGCTCTTGCTCTGGATGTTCAAAAAAAGCCTGCGGACTCGCTTGTTCAACAATGGAGCCATCCGCCATGAAAATAATTTTATTAGCCACATTACGGGCAAACTTCAATTCATGCGTCACAACCATCATGGTCATGCCCTCCTGTGCCAGCTCCTTCATTACAGAGAGTACTTCTCCAACCAGCTCAGGGTCCAGGGCTGAGGTAGGCTCGTCAAACAGCATTACCTCTGGCTCCATCGCCAGTGCACGGGCAATAGCCACCCGTTGTTGTTGCCCGCCAGATAATCGGGATGGATATGCATCCTGCTTGTCCGACAGGCCGACCCGATCCAGCAGAATCTGGGCACGCGCGGCCGCTTCATCTCGTTTGATCTTTTTCACCGTAACGAGACCTTCCACCACGTTGCCTAGCACCGTCTTGTGCGGGTAAAGATTGAACTGCTGGAATACCATGCCGGTCTGGCGACGAATCTCCAATACCCGGGCACGCTGGACACGCAGCGAATCTGCGCTATTTACCACAATGCCATTCACTTCGATCTGTCCTCCGGACAGCTCTTCCAATCCATTCAAGCAGCGCAGCAACGTGCTTTTCCCTGAACCACTCGGTCCCAGCAATACAACAATATCTTTGGCATCGACATGCAAATTAATGTTCGTGAGCACTTCATTTTTCTGAAAACGTTTCGTAAGTCCGGTTGTTGTGATCATCGCTTCTCTCCTCCCATCAGTAAGCCCGGGCCAGCCGGCGCTCCACTTGTTCCAGAATGGCCGAGAAGCCGATACTCATAATCCAGTAAATCACACCGATTGCGAGATAAAACGGCATATTCAAAGCATATTGTGATACGAGTAACTGTGCTGAACGCAGCAATTCTGTCACTCCAATGGCCGCCACAAGCGATGTTTCCTTCAACATGCCAATAAACGTGTTTCCCATCGGTGGGATAGCAATGCGCACAGCCTGAGGGAAAACGATTCGTCTCATCGTTTGAGCTGGTGTCATGCCCGTAGCATATGCAGCCTCAGTCTGTCCCTTCGGTACTGCCTGAATGGCTCCTCGGAATGTCTCAGATAGAAACGCACCTGCGTTCAAACTGAGTCCAAGACAGGCGGCTGTAAGCGAGCCCAAGGTCACGCCATAATCAACCAACCCGTAATAAATGACGAATAATTGCACCAGCAGCGGGGTTCCCCGCATGATGGATACGTAGAAGCGGGCGATCAGCCTGAGCCACATCGGGCCTTTCAAACGGGCAATAGCGACAAGCACCCCGATCAGAAAGGCAAAAAACATTGAAATTACGGTAACATAAAGCGTGTAATACGCCCCCTTCAGGAAGAAGGGGATATTTTCAAATATTAGTTCCATGCATCAAACTTCCCTTCGCCTTGCCGGTTCATTATTGCGCAGGCTCTTCACCAAACCATTTTTTGAAGATGGTGTTGTACGTACCGTCATCTTGCATACCTTTGAGAGCATCATTCAGTGCAGCTACAAGTTCCGGATTGTCTTTGCGTACGGCAATACCTGCTTGGTCACTCTTGATTGGTTCACCAACCGCTTTGATGTTGAATCCGTTGGCATCCACAATCGGTTTCAGCGCATAGAGGTTGTTGATTGTAGCATCGATCCGTCCAGCATTGAGATCTTTAAGTGATGAGATTACATCGTCATACGTTTTAATGGTGAAGTCGCCTACTTTGGGCAGTACTTCATTACGCAGGTACGTTTCATCATTCGTGCCGAGACCTACACCGATGTTTTTTCCTTTGAAGTCTTCCAGCTTAGTCATATCATTGTTGTCTTTTTTGACGATAATCTTCACTTCGTTTGTAATATACGGATCACTGAAATCCAAAACCTTTTTCCGATCATCGGTAATCGTCATTTGGCTGATAATAGCATCGAGCTTTTTGGATTGCAGACTCGGCGTCAGACCAGAGAACTCCTGGGATACAAATTCAACCTTAACACCAAGGCGCTTCGCAACCTCCCGTGCAATATCCGCATCAAAGCCGTCCATTTCTTTCTTGTCGTTCAGGAAGTTGTATGGGCGGTATGTACCCATCATGCCTACTTTTATGACACCGGCAGATTTGATCTGCTCCAGTTCATTGCTTGCCTGTGCTCCGTTCGTGCTTCCGTTATCCGTTGCTTTGCTGCCACAAGCGCTAAGTACCAGTACGGTCATCAGCAGAATAGCTGCTGTTAGAGACCAGCCTTTACGAGTTTTCGATCCATATGTTTTGTTCATTACGTTAACTTCCTCTCATGCATGTAGTCATATCCATTATTCCCTGGTGCTTGTTTAATCATGTGAAGATTCAATCCATTTTGTTCAAAATAAAGCTGCGGAGCCAGCACGTCTCTATGTGCCGAGCAGTCCGTAAAATTCAAAGCTTGCCGCCTCGGCTGCGAGCAAAGAAGCCGTCATGGATGAGAACTCGCTGTGCAGCTCCTCCGATCCGAATAGCCAGCGCGAAATCATACCTTCAATCATGCTTACCAGCAATGCGGCCCTTAGTGGAACATCCATGGAGTGCGGCAGCATGCCAAGCTCAATGGCTCGTTCCATGTTGTGACGGAATGCAAGTTCCACGGCATTTCTTGTTTCCTCAACCATACGACGTACCGACTCTTCCGAGACAATGCCTCTGAGCAACAATTCCATAAAGTAACGATTGTTCGCAGCAAAAGAAAACAAGTCGGTAAACAGCCTTTCCGAAGCCTTCACCATATCCTCGACCGTTCCAGCATCCTTGCGGTATCCTTGCCCGATTGCTTCAAGCAATTCCTCCTTGCCCGTTAATACAATCTCCGAAGCAATGGCTTCTTTGCTCTTGAAGTGCCAGTAAAAGGTTCCTTGTGCTACCCCGGCTTCTCGAACGATATCGGAAATTTTCGTCTGATGGTAGCCTTGAGTTGCGAACCGTTCCATGGCTATGCGTATAATCTGATCCCGGCGTTCTTCTCCGGGTTCCATATGGTTGATTTTGGACATTTGTATAATCCTCCCGATTGATCAGTCAGTCAGTTAATATATATCCTATGGGATAACTAGGTTTTTGTCAATATGGTGTTTAACAATTCGTTAACAAGCATAAGTTGAAGTTGGATACGTTTGTGAGCATAATAGATGATGGCCTTTTTTTTAACAATGGGCACTGTCAACCGCATGACAGCCTGTATACTGTCATCTGTATTTCAAGGAGGAAGAGAAATTGGACTTTATATCATCCATCATTATGGGCATCATCGAAGGTTTAACTGAGTTTTTGCCCGTGTCCTCAACCGGACACATGATTCTGACTGCCCACTTACTGGGATTATCGGAGGACAACGATTCAGTCAAAACATTTGAGGTTGTTGTGCAGCTTGGAGCTGTACTTGCTGTCGTTGTACTGTACTGGAACAAGTTTATTGATATGTTCCGCTTCACCGGGGGGACAAAACGTTATTCCCGCCGTCTCAATCTGGGACATATCTTTCTGGCGATGGTTCCTGCCGTAGTCATCGGACTTGTATTCCGGGATTGGATCAAGGCACATTTATTTGGTCCTGAGACAGTGCTATATAGCCTCGTTATTGGTGGTATATTAATGATCGTAGCTGAGCGCTGGAGCCACCGTAGTGAGCGTATTACTACCCATGATGTCGACGATATTACGTATAAACAGGCATTCGTTGTGGGACTATTTCAGATTTTGGCGTTGTGGCCAGGCTTCTCGCGTTCGGGATCTACGATCTCTGGGGGTCTCTTCGCAGGGGTAAGCCGCGTAGCAGCAGCTGAGTTTACGTTCCTCGTGTCTGTACCGATTATGATTGGTGCCACGGGATATGACCTGTACAAAAGTATCGATCACCTGAACGGCAGTGATTTCCCCATCTTTGCAATCGGATTTATCGCTGCTTTCATCGTCGCTATGCTTGCGATTAAGACGTTCCTGTCTATTTTGAAAAAATTGAGTCTAACTGTCTTCGCCGTATATCGCTTCGTGCTGGCAGCCGTGTTCTTTATTATTTTGATGTAACCCTGCAATTGAAGTAATTAGACAGGCAAAACCAATGGCGGCCTCACGTTCCCTTCGGAATGAGGCCGCCATATTTAGTTGTTGTGCTATGTTTAGGGGCTTCATGGTTCTAATGTTGCTTCACTGACTAGTTGAACGAACGAACTATGTACATGGGCATCCAGACTGGTGCTCACTTCCAGGAAAAGTTCTGACTCAGTACCACTCTTTCGCTTGAATGCTGCGCTGTTTCTTCCGATATTTTAATTTCTCAAGCAGATTATATCTATTCTGCTTTTGTTCCTGCAGCAGTTGCTTCACTCCTCTCATTAACAATCGGTATCTTAGGTCATCATTATGGCTCAGTTGGTGCATCTCTTCAAAAATGGCTTTGTTCGACATGATCCCTCTCACTCCAATATTCAGTATGTTCTCTAAGTATACAGAGAGCCACTGATCAAATTCTAAACAACCCCTTTCCATCTTCTCTTCCGTCCCTTTCGCGGTTGACGTATGTTCAAAACAGGTATACCTAAATCATTAAATAAGCGGACATCCAAAGATGTCCGCTTGCTCACATATATTTATATTATCCATTACATCAGCTTTTTGATATCATCCTTAATCTGCTCGGATTGCGGACCGAATACGATCTGCACCGCACCCTGACCAAGCCGCATTACGCCGGATGCGCCAAGCTGCTTCAGCGCAGCGTCCTTTACCGCCTTGTCGTCGTTGACGTCGAGCCGCAGACGTGTAATACAGGCATCGATGGTTCGGATATTCGACGGTCCTCCGATGTTCTCCAAAATTTTTGCCGCTCTTGAAGAGGCAGATCCAGTAGTTTTTGTACCAACCTCCTGTACTGCATCGTCTGTATCATCTTCACGCCCCGGTGTCTTCAGGTTGAACTTTACAATAATGAAGCGGAACAGTACATAATATAGTGCGAAGAACCCCAGACCGACCGGAATAAGAATCCACGCATTCGTAGACAGCTTCATGTTTATAAGATAGTCAATCAGCCCAGCGGAGAAGCCAAACCCTAGTTTGACGTCGAGTACATACATCAGTAGACCCGCCAGACCCGTCAATATAGCATGCACGACGTAGAGTACGGGGGCAACGAACATGAAGGAGAATTCAAGCGGCTCTGTAATCCCTGTCAGGAAGGAAGCAATTGCCGAACCGATGAATATAGAGCCTACAAGCTTGCGTTTTTCCCGCTTGGCGGTATGAATGAACGCCAGAGCAGCACCAGGCAATGCGAACATCATAATTGGGAAGAAACCTGTCATGAACATTCCCGCAGATTTGTCTCCAGCGAAGAAGCGGGTGAGATCCCCATGCACTACTTCTCCAGCCGCATTCGTAAAGTCTCCAATCTGGAACCAGGCGATCGTGTTCATAACATGATGCAGACCGATCGGAATCAGCAGGCGGTTGGCCGTACCAAAGACAAATGCACCAAATGCGCCAAGGCTAACGACCCAGTTACCAAAATCGCTGATAATATCCTGTACCGGGCTCCAGATCATTCCTACGAATACCGCCAGTACCATCGTCGTAGCTGCTGTAATGATCGGTACGAAACGTTTGCCAGCGAAGAAGCCGAGCCAATCCGGCATTTTAATATTATGATATCTCTTGTACAGGAACGCGGCCCAGGCACCGGCAAAAATACCGCCCAGAACGCCCATGTTCAGCACTACATCATCATTAATGTAAGAAAACTGCTGCGGTACAATCTCCAGTACCTTTGTAAGCACCATATAAGCAATGAGCGCTGACAGTGCGGCAACGGCGTCTCCGGCAAAACCGATGGCAACCCCAATGGCAAAGATAAGAGCCAGATTTCCAAAAATAGCGCCTGCACCAGCGTTCAAAAACGGTGCAACATACTGGTTCAGGAATCCACCAATCGCGCTGCCCATATGCAGATCCTTCTCATAGTCAATGAGCCCTAACCCCTGTAAAATCGCTGCCGCCGGCATAGTGGCAACTGGAAGCATCAGCGACTTGCCTAACTTCTGTAGAAAAGCCAACATAATACAATCATCTCCCTTAATTCATAATAGGTACGCCATGTGTACTATTACTGTGATGTTATTTTTAATATTAGATCTGCTCCCGCCTTGACCTGTCCGAACAGACATTCTACCTCTGGAGGGTTTTCCTCCATACTGGTTACTATGATCGGCGAGATGGTTGCAAATCCGGCAGCACAGATGGAATCAATGTCGAATTCAATCAGTAATTGCCCGGCTTTCACGCTGTCGCCTGTAGCAACATGGCTAAGGAATCCGCTGCCTTTCAGACTAACTGTATCGATACCGATATGTAACAGAAGTTGCAGTCCGGAAGCGTGTTCAAGAATCAGTGCATGATTCGATTTCACGATATGGGCAATTTTGCCGTCAAATGGTGCACAAAGTCTGCCTTCGATCGGCTCTATGGCAAGCCCGCTACCCATATATCCTCCAGCAAAAGTATCATCCGGAACTTGAGCTAGAGGCACGGCCCGTCCACTTAAAGGGGCTGTAATTTCTATCATTTTCACAGTCCGCCGCTCTTCTTTTTTGGATCTCCATTTGGAAAACATCCGCATCACTCCTCTCTTATTACTATTTATTATTGTTCTCTATAGTTTTGAACAGCCTGTGCAAGTGCATGGCCATAAAGCATAGTTCCTCCTCCGGAACCTCCACCTCAAGTTTATCCTGCATCACCTCTCCAAGTTTTTGCGCCAGCTTGTATTCTGGCTTGTACTCTTTCTTGATGTGCTTCACGAACGGATTATCGATCATCGATCCCTGCAAAATCCGTTCCAGTGAAAAGCGCAGATGGATCATCAGCCTTATATGATTCATACTGCCATGCTCAAACTTGATCTTCTGCTCGGCACGGATCAGATCCAGTAGCTCGCTGACCATGTTCGATACCTTGATCAGCTTGCCGACCGGCACATTGCTGACCGCAGAATAGACGTGATAGGTCAGGAAGCCGACTTCATCATCCGGTATTTGCACATTGAATTCGGCACTGATCTTTTCCGCCGCTTTGAGAGCGATTTCATATTCTTTGGGAAACGTCATTTTCGTTTCTTGCAAAAAGGGGTTAATGATGTCCATACCGCTGCGCAGGCGGTAAATGGTAAACTGGATGTGGCTTGGGAGCGCCAAATAAATTTTGTCGTTTAACTTGCCGGGAAACTGACAAGTAATATCTCCGATAATTTCATCAGTGATCTTCATAACTTTAGGCTCAATATCTTCAAGTAAAATCTGAAACTGGCTCCATTCATCCCGGTCTTCCAGACGGTACAGCTTCTCAATCCGCTCATCATTGCCTTCAATGATCCCGGCATCCTTCACCCCAAAACCGATCCCTTTGCCGATAATGACATATTCCTTGCCGTTCTTGCTTCCCTGGACCATAACAACATTATTCCCAATCACACGCAGAATTTGAAATTGTTCGATTTCCCAAGACAAGTTCTCCCTCCTTCCCTAATTTTCGGAATTTCCGCATCAAAAAAAGCCAAGAACCGCCTCATATTAAATGAAGACAACCCTTGGCTCATGCCCTTCTACGGTAACACGCCATTTGTAATACTTAAATTTTATGTGCTTATCATAAATCATAGTCAGTAGGTCCGTCAATGGTAATTTCAGAAAAGTCAAGTCGGGTAGTGTGGCGGGATTTCATCGGTTCCAACCAGCCTGAGCGCCAGGGAACGAATCCCGAAGTACTACCGGATTGCGCTCGCGTTTATAATCGGGCGATCCGCAGCAGCCTTAACGGATGATGGAGAGCAGATTATACCGTCCAGGTTCGGCAGCAGAAATTAAACTTTGGATTCAAGCGTCTCCAAATACTCAGAGATTTGAGCAGGTGTTTTCGCCCATTTGCTATGCAGATGTGCGATCTTCTTGCCGTTCTGGAAGACGAGCAGGCTCGGGATGCCGCGCACAGCATTCTCTTCAGCCAGCGGCTGGAACTCTTCTGCATCCATCGCATAGAAGGTTTTGTCCGCGTGTTGGTCGATCACATCACCGATAAAGCGGTCCATATTTTTGCAATCCACACACCACGTTGTATCAAATTTAATGACGGTCAGACCGTCGGACTTAATCATATCGCGATATTGCTGTTCACTTTGAATTCTTTCCATAATGTCATCACTCCCTTTTATAGGTTGTTCAAAAAGTCCGCTTTTGATTACGAATCATGCCTAGCAGCATCATCAGCATCGAAGTTGAAATTCAGCCGAAATGTCCGTTGCTCACGTCGTTTTCCCTACGCTCCGCTACTCCATTTCTAGCTTCATTCCATCTTCTCGGTACTGAAAACCAGACTTTTTGAACACGTACTTTTGTATGGTTCATCACACTTCTCACCCTATTGTACCTTGAATAGTTACAATTGAAAATAGGACTGCTATGTTCAGCGGTGCTGCTTATACAGATTAGCGGGGCTATGCTCCCGTATGGCCTGGATCTCGGCAGCTGTGAGCGGTGCTGATTTCGAAGCTGCGATGTTGTGCAGCAATTGTTGTCTGGAGCTGGCTCCAGGGACCACAGCCGCAACAGCAGGATGGGATAGCGCGTAGCGAATAGCCGTCTGAGCCATGCTACGATCATCTGTGACCAGTCGATTTAGTCCTTGCCGAATGGTATGCAGTTGCTCTGGCGTATAATCCAGATAGCCTTTGTCTGCCTTGGCAGCTCCGGAATCGGCGAGCACACCGCTGGCTACAGGTCCACGAGCGATTACACTGATCCCCTGTTGTTCCAATAAAGGTAGCACTTCCTCTTCCGCTCGGCGGTCAGCAACACTATACTGGTTCATCACACTGACAATGGAAGCCCTCTCCACGTATTCCCGAATCACATTGGGGCGAATGGAAGAGATGCCGTAATACCGAATAAGCCCTTCCTTCTTCAGCTCCTCAAATGCTTCAATCGTCTCGTGGACGGGGTCATCCATGGTCCCGCCATGCAGCTGATACAGATCGATGTAATCGGTCTGCAGTCGCTTCAGACTTTCATGTACCGCCTGCTTGATATAGGCTTTGGACGGGTCCCACGACCAACCCTCCTTGCCGGGAATACGACGATTGCCTACTTTGGTTGCCACAATGACTTGCTCCCGACGTCCCTTAATAGCTTGTCCTACAATTTCTTCATTACGCCCTGCGTCATACAGATCGGCTGTATCCAGCAGATTGACGCCATGATCCAGAGCCTCGTGAATCAGATCCACGGCGGGCTCCACCTCGGTTCCGAGCGACATACAGCCCAGTCCAATCTCAGACACCATCAATTCGGATGTGCCCAGACGATTTTTCTTCATATGTGCATCTCCTTCCTTACGTTCTGCAAGTATCCATTGTATCATTCTTGCTGGCAAAAATCGCATGCCTGACTACAGCAAAGGGTTGTTGTTACGAAACACCAAAAAACCTGGAACTGTAGCCCCAGGTTTCTCAGAAACATAAAATCCATTCATTGGATATGTCGTAATCTATTTCACTTCAACGCGAGGTCTTGTTTTGCTTCCATTAGACGAACTGGAGCTTTTCATCAGTCCCGAAACCGTAGTGAACAGCTTATCCCGTGCTTGTTTGTTCCTCATCAGGTAGGTTACGCCTGCTCCAACGGCCGTCATGAGTATTCCTCTTCTTTTAGACATGTGCTTCTCCTCCTTCAGGATCAATGTACATCGTGCCTTGTTTGAGAATTACCCTCTGGGCGGAAAACGAAACCAAAGCTGAAGCTTGATCATGCAAAAAAAGATGACCTCTGAATGAAATTCAGCGGCCATCTTCCACTTGCTCGTTGAGGATCAACAGGAAAGGATTAATCAAGCAAACTTCGTACGTACGATTAACAACACGTTCACATCCGCTCAATCGGATGGCGTTGCAACATGGGTCATCTCTTCATGTTTGTACGTCGAGCCATCCGCGGTCAGATAAAAGTGTCCGATGGGATGCAGATCTTCATCCAGTTCATAGACAAGCGGAATGCCTGTCGGGATGTTGAGCGCCATCACGTCTGCCTCGGACAGCTGGTCCAGATGCATGACGAGTGAACGGAGCGTGTTGCCATGCGCAGAGATCAATATTCTTTTGCCAGCCGATACCATCGGTTTAATCTCCGCATTCCAGTACTCCAGTACCCGCTTCGATGTATCCATCAGATTCTCCGTAGACGGGATCGTGCAACCCAGCCGCTTGTACTTGTCCAGATCCTGCACATATCGGTCATCGGTTTCGTCAAGTGGCGGAGGAGATACGTTAACGGACCGTCTCCATTCCTGCACCTGCTCTTCCCCGAACTTGAGGGCGGTCTGCTGTTTGTTCAGCCCTTGTAATGCACCATAGTGGCGTTCATTCAGCTTCCATGTTTTCGTAATCGGAATCCACATGAGGTCCATCTCATCCAGTGCAATATCCAGTGTTCGGATGGATCGTTTCAGCACAGAAGCATAGGCGTAATCAAAATCAAACCCTTGTTCTTTCAAAATCTTCCCTGCTTTACGGGCCTCTGCGTAACCATCGGTCGTCAGATCCACATCGGTCCAACCGGTAAATCGGTTCTCCACATTCCACATACTCTGTCCATGGCGAATCAAAACAACTCTGTACATAACCGTGAATCCTCCTTCCATGGAAACATTACCCCTAAGTCCCGCAAGATATGCTTAACGATATTAATAATAGGGTGCCATCATCAGGTATACCACGACACCTGTAGAGCTGACATACAGCCAGATTGGCATGGTCCAACGTGCGATTTTACGGTGTTTCTTCAATTGATTCGTCCAGCCCCACACAAGTGTGAACAACGCCAACGGAACAATGAGGGCTGCCAGTATGCTATGGGTGATCAGAATGAAGAAGTAGATGGAACGAACAATGCCTTCACCACCGAATTTGGACGTCTCTGGTGAGAGATAATGAAATGTCAGATACGTCACAAGGAATAACAGTGTCGTTGAGAATGCAGCAAGAATAAATCGTTTGTGCAACTTCACATTTCGCTTGATAATCGCAATAAGTGCTGCGAGCAGGAAGATGAAGGTAAAGCTGTTAAACACGGCATTGAACCGCGGCAATACCGTGATATCAAAAGCTACATCACCTTTGTACCCGATGGACGGTGCGAAAAACAATAATAAAATAATGACATTAGCGAGAATGGAAATCGTGATAATGATGCCTGCGAAATTTTTATTGCTGGTCGGGGATTGAATGTTCGGCTCCCCTTTGTCCTTTTTGCCCAATGCAAAATCCTCCTCATATCCTAACTTCTATGTTCTATATCATTATATCTCGCCATTTCACCACTGTTAAGTGACAACACTCTGAACAAAAACTCCACCTCAGTGACTATAAAATGCCCCTTGAAGGCCATTTTCATGAATTTCATTGCTGCCCCCATTTACCCTTTTCTGTATTTGTGATATAATTAACACAATTAAACACATACGCGTTGAAACCGGAGGAGCCTGTCACCAAGGGCCCTCCTTGTCTTTTTTTAGGCATAGAATGGCACTGTTAACCAATGTCGTTTTATGCCTTTTTTGTTGTTTTTTGACTTGGAATGAAACGCCCTTGGACAGGTAATTCTATAAACGCAACTGCTGGAGAGGAGTACATCTATGGAATTTATTTTGGTTCTTGCGCTTATTTTGATTTTCACCAAACTTGCTGGTGATTTGTCCGTCAGATTGGGCCAACCTTCAGTATTAGGAAAGCTGATTGTCGGTGTCATTCTCGGACCTGCGCTGCTGGGCTGGGTTCAACAAAGTGATTTTGTCCATTATATGGCCGAAATTGGAGTACTTTTGCTTATGTTCATTGCGGGACTTGAGACAGATTTGGAGCAATTGAAGAAAAATTGGAAGGCAGCCTTCGCTGTTGCTGTAGGTGGTATTATTTTACCATTCATTGGAGGATATGGATCTTCCATTGCTTTCGGCATGTCCCAGACACATGCACTGTTCTTTGGACTATTGTTCTGTGCCACTTCCGTCAGCATTTCGGTTCAGACACTGAAAGACATGGATCAACTCAGCTCTCGAGAAGGTACAACGATACTCGGTGCAGCTGTCGTCGATGATGTCCTGGTCGTCGTCATCCTTGCTGTTATGATGAGCTTGCTTGGTACGGGTGGAGGAGACACTTCGATCTCTCTGCTGATTGGCAAAAAGCTGTTATTCTTTGTTGTTATCATCGCCGTGGGCTGGTTAGCTGTTCCACGCATTATGAAATGGATGGCACCACTGAAGGTAACGGAGACCGTCATCACGGCGGGCCTGATTATTTGTTTCGGATTTTCCTATTTTGCAGAGTGGATGGGCGTTGCGGGTATTATTGGTGCCTTTGCCGCAGGAATTGCGGTATCGCAAACGTCCTTCAAACATGAGGTGGAGAGCAAAGTGGAACCCATCGCATACGGAATTTTTGTTCCGGTATTCTTTGTAAGTATCGGCTTGAATGTGACTTTTGACGGGGTAGGCTCACAGCTCTGGCTGATCGTGGTGATTAGTATCATCGCCATTCTAACCAAGTTAATTGGGGGCGGGCTCGGTGCAAGACTTACCGGATTTGACCGTTCCTCTTCCCTGGCTATTGGTGCAGGCATGATATCCAGAGGTGAGGTCGCGCTCATTATTGCTTCAACCGGACTTGCTGCCGGATTGCTTGATCCAGAGTATTTTACCAGCGTCGTCATTATGGTCATCGTTACCACGCTGGTCACACCGCCGCTTCTCAAAATCACCTTTGCACGCAAAAAAGGGGAAACCCGCGTTGAACAAGGTATTGAGAAATCACATTTAAATGGCTAACGGAAAACGTTATACTTGTTTCTAGAAAAGAAACCTAGGTCGTGAAGCACACGCCGCTTTGACACTTTTTCGCCTTCTATTCATGAAGGTCGGAAATGGTCGGAGCGGCTTTTTGCGTTTTATAAATCCGTGAGAAATCTCAACCATTTACATCCAGAGTGGAAGGTTCAAGACTTTCATAACGTTCGATCGTTATCTTGGTTTGGCTTATCTGCTAGGTTATTCTTTAAAGTTCGATACATACAAAAAAGACCGCTCCGTATAACAAGAGGTCTTTATCTTCGCCTGTTTCATCACAGGCTGTCCCATTCTAAGTTAACACACCGACGTAAAAACCGATCGATATAAAGACAACACACCATATAAATGCACCGATTCCAGAGAATATCACATATCTCCCCATAGCCATGCGGCTAATCCCGGAGAAGCAGCACATCAGATGGCGAATGCCTGGAATGAAATAGCCCAGAATGATGGACCAGTACCCGTATTTCTGGAACCAGGACTCGACCCTGGCCAGTCGTTTGGCGTTGACCCCGACCCATTTTCCATACTTCTCCACAAGCGGCCTACCTGCCCTCTTGCCAATCGTATAACTGAGTAGTCCTCCGGTAAATGCTCCTCCAAAACTGACGGCAATGGACACTGAATAGTCCAGCACCGAGATGGAAGCGAGATAACCGACAAAGGTCATCATCACCTCATCCGGAATAGGCATACCTATAACGCCAAGAGCCAGTAATCCGTAGATTGCGAAATATCCATATTGACCAATAAATTCTTTTGCTAATTCCATACTGACTCGCTCCTTATTTCGGTTCCACAATATCCTTCTCATGAGGGGCAAGCACTTGTTTTAGAGAGGGGAATCGGATTTGACTAACCATTAGAACGGATAATACAACAATGACAAGATAGGCTACACCATGAGTGAAATAAGGACTCCATAGCGCGAAAAAGGACATTAGACCACCCGCAAACGTAATGGGCATGCCAACAAAACCATGACTTGCTGTCTTCTGACAATTGTAACGAGCGAGACGCAATGCCCCACAAACCGGGAACAATGCCGTCAGCGCCATACCCAGCGTACTTACTTCGGTCATAGAATTCAGATACAGGATCAGTACTGGTGCTGTTCCGAACGAAATAACATCAGCCAGCGAATCCAGCGCTTTGCCGAATTCACCCTCACAATGCAATTTACGGGCTGCGTATCCATCAAACAGATCAAAGAACATCGCTACCCATATCAACGTTACGGCTAGAGCAAACTCACCATGAATAGCCATAACGATAGCCAGCATGCCTGAGGTTAGATTACCTAAGGTAAGAATAGACGGTAAAGATTTCATAGACTTGACTCCCCTTCATACTAAGCATTAGGAAAAATAATATAAAAACGGACTCCGTCCGGCGTGTTCTCCACCCCATAGCTACATTCATGCAGATCGAGAATTTGTTTCGCAATGGCCAGGCCCAGCCCGGTCCCCCCCATTTTGCGATTGCGCGAGCGCTCCACCCGGTAGAACCTCTCCCAAATAAACTGGCGTTCGGCTTCCGATATCTGCTCACCCTTGTTCTCAATCGAGATCCGAACCCGACCTTCCGGTCTGGTGATCTCAATCATTATATCGGTCTTTGGAACGGCATGACGTATAGCATTCATCATCATGTTATATATAACTTGTTCCAGCTTGCTGCGATCTCCCTCAACGGTCTGCTCTGTTGTGGAGACAAGCACAACTTCCAGCTCTTTTCCCTTCAGCTGCGGACCCAGTCGTCCAGCAATATCTTCAATCATGTCTCCAAGCGGCACAGCACCTTTGTTCAGCTTGACTGCTTGGGACTCCAGCCGGACCAAATCCAGCATTTCTTCTACCATGGTTTCCATTTTGACTGTTTCATCGGCAATGATCTCAATATAGCGCTCTCGTTTGCTCTCACTTACACCATCCTTCAGTCCTTCAGAATATCCCTTAATGATGCTAATAGGCGTCTTAAGTTCATGCGAAGCATCGGCAAAGAATTTACGCTGTCGCTGCTCGATCTGCTGTTTCATTTCCATATCCGTACGCATCTGATTGTTCGCCTGCCTTAACTCTTCCAGTGTCTGACCCAATGTGCCAGACAGAGCATTCAGACTATCGGACAGACTGCCAATTTCATCATTGCGCCGAATCGGCGATTTCACAGTAAAGTCAAGTGTAGACATCTTTTTGGCAACATGATTCAACGCCAGCAAGGGCTTCGTAACAATTCGGGACAGAAGCAGCGACAGGAACACAATCAAAATAAATGCCCCGATACCAAAATACGCATAGAATAACCGCGTTGCATCACTTGCCTCCCTCATTTCCTGCAGGGACGTAAGCGTAAAGATCAGTTGCTGCTGGGATCCGCTGCTGTGTACCGGAGCAATAGTAATGACATTGCGTACCCCACTCCAGCTGTCCGTCCATTCTTCATTGAGCATTTTACCGTTCGCCAGACTGAGCTGGTCTTCTGTAGAGAGCGGAAACCGACTGCCCAATGCCTGCACCAGCAAGCCTTGCCTCTGACTCCACGTCGCCAGATTGGGAAGAACAACTTCGGTTAATACACCCGACCATTCCTGTACCGGTTCAGTCAATTCCTGAAAGCTTTCTGTCCCCCATGCGGAAGAGCTCGCGTCTTTGATCTCGAATGGATAGACCATGGGTTCTTTCAAGCCGCTGGCGGGGCCCGTCACTGTCAGTTCCTGCCCGTATTTCATATGGGATGTAATCCAACCCGCATTCTCACTATTGATAAACAGGGAAAGGGACACCTTCACCCGACTACCGTCCTTTTGGAGCAGCGTAATGTGAAACGGATCATTAACCAGCTTACCTGTGTTCGTCAGGATCACCAGATGTGACTGATTCTGACGCATAAATTTCCCGGTTTCCTTGGCGAGTTGCACATCATTCCACTGCTCGGTTGAATACTGTTGCTCGAAGTTGGACAATTTTTTCTTGATGCTACTAATCTTCTGATGCTGATAGAAGTCAGGAAACCAGATCAACTGAGCAAACATCGTCGTCCCATACAGAAGGATCAGGAATCCCGCCATCACCAGAAACAGCTTCATCGTTACGCCATTTCGTCTCATGCTTCAGCCTCGAATCGATATCCGGTGCCGATAACTGTCCGGATACACTTGGCTTCATCGCCCAGTTTGCTGCGCAGTTTCTTAATATGTGTATCCACGACACGAGAATCACCATCAAAATCATATCCCCAGATCCGATTCAAAATCGCTTCCCGGGACAATACAATGCCCGCATTCCGTGCCATATATAACAACAGATCATATTCTTTGGGAGCAAGTTCTACTTCGGCTCCATCTTTCTCCAGCCGCCGTGCCCACGGATCAAGGGTTACCTGTCCAAAGCGGATCACACCCTGCTCTCTTCCAACTGCACCTTCAACACGCTTCATTAATGTTTCTGCGCGTGCCACCAGTACACGAGGACTGAACGGCTTCGTCACATAGTCATCCACGCCAAGTTGGAAGCCATGAATCTTATCATCATCTTCCGATCTGGCAGTCAGCATTATAATAGGTACGGTGGACCGGGAACGAATATGCCCGCATAACGTCCATCCGTCCATTTCGGGCATCAAAACATCCAGAATGACCAGATCAACTTCATGCAGATCCAGTAATTCTAACGCCTCTACCCCATGTTCTGCTTCGATCACGTTCCATTGTTCTTTTATGAAATAATCGGCCACAATCTCACGAATGCGGCTTTCGTCTTCCACCAGGAGCACTGTTCTGACCATGGCCGACTCTCCTTTTAGCATTCTGTTGTTAACATAACGATTTTGTGTGTCGTTCATGTGTCCATCTATTTTCTGGAACGAACCCCACCTTATATACTATCAATATATACCAAAAGTTACTAAATTCTATAATTTTCCGTAAAAAAATAGCTGTCCATGAGCAAGCTTCTGCTCTATTGACAGCTACTTCAGGCTGAATCCCAAGTTTTCTCCGGGATCATGCGCTACATGCACACATCACTTAACGTTGATGTTCCAGACGGTGTGCCAGATGCAGCGTTGGGCCAACAAAGCGGTTCAGCGGGAATCCGCCGGCAATCGCTTTGGTCACGAAGGCTTTGCCTTCACGAACAGCCTCTTTCACGGTAAGACCGCGCGCCAAACCTGCGGTAATGGCCGCAGAAGTTGTGCAGCCCGCACCATGCGTATACCCGGAGCCGACAACATCAACTTCAAACCATTCATAGTTTGTTCCGTCATAGAGAAGATCCATCGCTTTGCCTGGATTAATCACGCCTCTGTCCTTAATCAGGACATGCTTCGCCCCGTGACCATGAATTGTAGCTGCCGCAGCTTCCATCTGCTCCTTGGAGCGGATCGGTCCGCTCTTCGCCAGTTGGGATGCTTCGAACAGATTAGGTGTAACCAGATCGGCACCTGGCAATAGGAATTCAATCATCGCTTCCGTATTTTCAGGTTGCAGTACTTCGTCCGTACCTTTGCAGACCATAACCGGATCGATAACGATCTGTGGCAGGCCGCTACGGCGGATGTGCTTCGCCACCAGCTCAATGATGTCTACAGAACCCAGCATCCCCGTCTTCATGGCATCGAAACCGATACCGTCCAGAACCGTGCGCAGTTGAGCCTCCACTACATTCAATTCCACAGGGAAGACCTGGTGATCCCACGTATCAGGCTCCATCGCCACAACAGTGGTCAGCACAGTCATGCCGTACACACCAAGCTCCTGAAAAGTCTTCAAATCGGCTTGAATCCCTGCACCACCGCTTGTGTCCGAGCCGGCTATTGTTAATGTTTTTGGAATCGTCATGGTAGTTGCATTCTCCTTCGTCTTTCAGTTGACATTATCCTATCCCTTGTACGAGCGGATGTCAATGGCATCTGAAGCCATACGAAGTATGGTTTCCCGGCGAATTCAGTTCACATCTTTCGTCTCCAGACGAACCATCGACAGTGAAGCAATCCACAGACCGATTGCACTGAGTGTCAGAGGAATCACGATTATCGTGTTAATCGACACAACAGGTCCATTGAAATTTGAACATACAACCAGAACAAGCAGAATGGATGAGACCAATGTAGTCGTGACTGAATGTTTACGCATACCGAAGAATAATGGAATCAGAGCCATACTCGCAGCAGATAGTGAACTCATGGTGTATTTTACCAGAAATCCCGATATATCAATAAATGTCAATGAACCAGGGATGAAGGAGTAGACATGGTTTAAGGTCAGCAGGAGTGCCCCCATCAACAGATCGCTGAACATAATCATCACAAATGTAAAAACAAACACGATAATCAGTTTGGCAGCAATGATTTTATGCCGTTTGATGGGATAGGTGAACATGACGTTCATCGTTTTATTTTTATACTCACTGATGACTAGCTTGGATAATAGTGCTCCTGCAAATATGATAAAGGTGGCTCTGGCGAATGTATCAATAATCATGAAGGAGGACTGATAATCGGCAAAGGCATAATCTTCTGCACCCCTATCTGTAAACCCGAGTAGAAGCAGAAACAGAAGAAGGGCTAGATTGGCAATACCTGCGCCTGTCAGATATCGTGCAAACTGTTGCTTCCGCAATTCAAGCTTGATCAGTTTAAGCAACCTCTCCATCCCCTTTCATCAGGTTCATGAAGTGTTCTTCCAATGAATGTGCCCGCTTGGAGATCGATTCGATCTCAACGCCATGCTGGATCAGCTTGGTTGTTAATTCCGATGCAGCGATTCCCGAATCATAGACACGTACAGTGCGGTCATCGATTATTTTATAATTTTTCAACCCAAGTTGATGTTCCATGACATAGGTTGCTTTACGAATATCTATCGCCTGCAGCTCAATATATTCACTTTGGCTTCCACGGATGCTGTCCATTGATACTTCTTCGACCAGACGTCCGCTTCGAATAACCCCAATCGTGTCCGCAACCTGTTCAATTTCGCCAAGGATGTGGCTGGAGATTAACAAGGTCATTCGATACTGGGAACTGAGACGTTTGAACAGGTCGCGCATCTCTTTGATCCCTACAGGATCAAGCCCATTAATCGGTTCATCCAAAATGAGCAATTCCGGTGTTGTGATTAATGCGCGAGCAATACCCAGACGCTGTTTCATCCCCAGAGAAAAATCACGTACAGGCTTCTTACCTGTGTCCTTCAGACCTACATTTTCCATCATGTCGTTGATGACCTTTTTGTTATGGAATCCCATGTATTCACAATGAAGATCCAGATTTTCCTTAGCGGACAGCTTATCGTAGAAAAAAGGATATTCAATGATGCTACCCATTCGCTTCAGCAGTTCATAGGACGCAGGAGTCAGTTTTTCTCCGAATAATTCAATCTCGCCTGCCGTCGGTTTGACCAGGTTGGTCAGCATTTTCATGAGTGTTGTTTTTCCTGCCCCATTCGGACCAAGAAACCCATAAATCTCCCCTTGCTTGATATTCATGTTGACGTTAGATACAACCTCTGCGCCTTTATATACTTTGGTGACACCTATGGTTCGTGCGATATAAGCCATCGTTCCTGTTCTCCTTTACCCTTCCTGACGGGTTCTTATATCTGTATTGTAAAGAGAAAAGTCTTCTTTTTTATTAATCAAATCTTACAAAAATCTTAAGTTTGATAGGAGACACTCCATAATCAGCTAACAAGCTTTTAATGATACTGAAAATATAGTTCGTTTATAGGGCACACTATGTAACTCAATCCTTCCACCCATCCGCTCCACCAGCCGCTTCGTAATGGTCAGACCCAGACCGCTGCCCTGATAGAGACGATTGCGGGAATCCTCCAGCGTATACATGCGTTCGAACACACGACTGTGCTCACTTTCGGGAATACCCTTTCCTTGGTCCCAGATCTGTAACGTCACGGGTCCACCTAGCGAATGATCAAGTGAAAGACCCAGCACCTTACCCTCTGCTCCATACTTCATTGCATTGGTAATCAGATTATCCAGCACACGATCCAGTGCTTCTTCATTCCCTTGCACGAAGACATCGTCTGCCGGAATCGCCAGCTCCACCTGCAATTCCAGATGGGTCAACATTTCATAAAAAGAGAGCATCTTCAATCGGCACAATTCGCTTAGATTCACCCTTGTCAGTATCAATTCCGTGTCTCCGGATTCCAGCTTCGCCAGGTCAAAAAAGGAATGAATCAAACGTAGCACTTCCTGCGCCTTATCCTGTATTTTCTCCGTCATAACCTCCCGTTCCTGACCGGTCAATGATGGGCTGTGCAGCAAGGTCTCACTATAGCCAAGTACGACTGTGAGGGGGGTCTTCAAATCATGTGAGATGTTCGAGAGCATATTGCGCATCTCTTTCTCCTGATTCGCATATCCCGCTTCAGCACGATGTGCGTGATCCAGCAGTTGATTCATGTCCTTCAGCAGCTGACTGATTTGGGCATCGCTGTTGAATACGAGCACCCGTTCAAAGGTTTCCTTGTCCAAAATAGTGGTTATTTTTTGATGAATGTAAGACAGGTGTTTGCTGCGTTTGTGTAGCCTTACTCCCAATACGATGACTGCAATGGCCAGAATACCTGTAGAGACGGCAAAAATCAGTGTCATGACTGCTCCGCCTCCAGCTTATATCCGATGCCCCACAGTGTCTTGATGTAC
Source organism: Paenibacillus hebaui (assembly GCF_051934385.1). NCBI lineage: Bacteria > Bacillati > Bacillota > Bacilli > Caryophanales > Paenibacillaceae > Paenibacillus > Paenibacillus hebaui. Next base: position 6,124,513 of record NZ_CP196836.1, read on the forward strand.
TGGGGAGCCGAAGGATCAGCCTCCAGTTTCTCACGCAGACGACGCATATGTACGTTAATGATATTCTCGTCACCATAATAATGATCGTTCCAGACCGAAGCGTAGATCTGAGCCTTGGTAAATACTTTGCCAGGATGAGTAACAAAAAGCTTTAAAATGCCAAATTCCTTGGAAGTGAGCCTTACGGGTGTCCCTTCACGCTCCACCTCGTACGTCTCCATATCCACCACAAGCCCTCCGATCTGAATGCGCTGATCTCTGGCTACTTCAGCCACGGGCTGAGCGGTATAATTGGCGCGGCGAATCGCAGCCTTGATGCGGGCAGTTAGCTCGATTAATGAGAACGGTTTGCTCAAGTAATCGTCTGCGCCGAAGCCCAGACCCAGTGCTTTGTCCACCTCCCCATCCTTTGCAGACAGAATGAGCACAGGCACCAAGCTGACTGCCCGAATGGTTTGCAGCACATCCATCCCACTTTTGCGGGGGAGCATCAAATCCAGAATAACCAGATCATAGCCAGGTTGTGATTGGCTGAACTGACGTTCTGCCTCCATGCCGTCATATGCGTAAGTGACGTCGTATCCCTCTTTTTCCAAATAAGGCCCGACCATTTCACTAATTGAGCGATCATCTTCAACAATCAACAAGCGGTGACTTGACACAGGGTTCTCCTCCAAACATGAACATTTTTCTTTATTACCTCACAGTTTGCTAGAATTGGCAATGAAATACGAAAAACCCGGCGGAATTGCCACTTCATTATAAAGTGGTCTTCCTGCCAGGTCTATAAGATGGATGTATCTCTATCCTATATCTATCTCTATACGTTCTCGCTTCGTATCCAGCACAGTCCAATGGTTCCTGCACCAGCATGAATACTTACCACAGGGATGAAGGGCATAATTTCGGTCTTCAATCGAGGGAGCAGATCCGCAATCTGTTGTTTGATGGTGACCGCTTCTTCCTGATTGTTGGCATGCATGATGCATACGTGTTTTACTTTCCCCATGTCCAGCTTGAGCATATCCAGCATACGCTGCTTCGTGCGCTTGAAGGTACGAATTTTCTCATTCACGACCACTTTGCCCTCTTCGAATCTGAGCAACAGATGAATCTTCAACAGTTGACTAATAATAAGCTGCGTGCCCGATACACGACCACTCCGATGAAGATGCTGGAGGCTGGCCGGTATGAGGTAAAAGGACATGTTATCAATCATCTGTTCAATATTCACTTTGATCTCGGCAACCGTACAGCCTTGCTTCTGCCATTCCAATCCTTGTAAAATCATCTCGCGAAGAGGATAGGCGCCTGCCCTTGAATCAATTGCGGTCACCGCCACCCCTGCAATCTCTGCAGCCTGCATCGATGTATGCAGCGTTCCACTAAGTGCAGTAGAGCAATGAATCGTGATGACCTCATCGTACTGGTCTTTCAACGACTCATACAGTTCAATGAACTCGCCAATGGGCGGCTGCGAGCTGCTCGCACGCGATGCCTTCCCCAGTTTCTCGTAGAAAAATTCAGATGACATGTCTTCCGTTTCCCGGTAACATTCTTCTCCAAATACGATGCGCAACGGCACGATGTAGACATGATTCTGCTTCGCAAAATCGGGATCAAGTGTACTCGTACTATCAGTGACCCATGCAATTTTCTTCATGACATCCTTCTCTCTTGCCGGATTGTGTTCGTTCTATTTCCTCAAGCGTCAGGTACAAGCCCGGCGGTATAGTTAAAATTTAAATATTTCATTTTGTAAACGTTTGTAACCTTACACTCCAATTATAAATGAACGGACAGACCACTGTCTTGTGGCGCATTGATGAACAGCCTTATAAATCCCGTTATTTGCTAAAAAAATGTCTTGCCTGTGAAGGAATAAATTGGTATGCTGTTGTCCTTCTCTCTTTTTTCGCCTTGGCTGAAGTGAACGGAAACGCCGTTCAAACCACTTATCGGAGGTGTCACATGCTTTATTTCACTCTGGCTTCCAAAGCCTACTCCCGGAACCTGCAATACCGCGGGGCCCACATGGTACATAACCTGGCAAGCGCCATATTCGGTTACATGTATGCCTGTCTATGGATCGGCATCGGGGCCGACCACTCTCTTGGGGAATACGGAACACAGGGGATGATCAGTTACATTGCGTTTACGCAAGCCTCTCTCTGGATCTCAGGTTTTCTCACCAACGGACTGGGTATTCCCTTAACCGTCAGGACAGGGCAGATCGCGTTAGATCTGATGAGGCCGGTTCATCTGTTCCCCCACCTAATGGCGCGCGAATGGGGGCAGATCGCCTACCAGTTCGTGTACAAAAGTATTCCGATCTACCTGCTCTTCTCCATTGTTTTTTCCCTGCAATGGCCCTCGGAAGCTTCGACCCTGCTATTTGCCGCAATTGGTCTTGCCGGCGCATCCTACTTATCCATCTGTATGAATTACATCATTGGTGTCACCGCGATCTGGACGACGGAATCCTCCTGGCTTCACTGGGGCAATCATGCCATGGTCAATCTGCTCGCTGGCTTTTTCATTCCACTGGAATGGCTTCCTGACTGGTTAGAACAACTTGCCTGGCTATCACCCTATCCTTTCCTGCTCTATGTTCCCACTCGCATCTACCTTGGTTACGAAGATGGCTCCTTATTATGGGGAACCTTGCTTTGGTGCTTTTTCATGACCTTGATCTGTCTCGCTATCACCCAAGTGATGCGACGTAAAGTGGAGGTGCAGGGTGGATGAAACGAACTTCCTGGTTCACCATATATAAAATGCTCATTCGAACAAGCATCCGCAGCCGGATGCAGTACAAGTTCAATTTCATACTGGCGTCCGTTCTGGCCGCATTGATTCAAATCTCCGAGTTTCTTATGGTTGCTCTTGTGCTGCATAAATTCGGAGCAATTAAAGGCTGGTCACTTCATGAGATTGGTTATCTTTTCGCCATCATGACGTTATCCAAAACCGTATACCGGACATTCGGCAATGAAGTGCATCATCTGGAAAAATATCTGGTTGGCGGTGAGCTGGATCAACTGTTGACCCGCCCGATGCCTGTACTGCTCGCTCTGTTGCCGCAGAACTTCCGCATTATGGCTGGGGAAGTTCTGCAAGGCGGCTTCATTCTCTGCTGGTCTCTGGCAGGCATGATGCAGAGCGGACAGATTGGCTGGATAGCCATTCCATTCTCCCTGTATATTATCCTGACTGGGGCAGTCATTCTCTTTTCCATCGGACTTGCTACAGCCACACTCGGATTCTGGACCACACGCATAGAGGAATTACAGACGATCACTGAAGATGCAGCACGAACGGCTGCCCAATATCCGCTAACATTATATCCCAAATGGATGTCTGGCATTCTGTTAACGGTAATCCCGATGGGATTTGTCAACTATATTCCGTCACTCTATCTGCTGCGGGGTCAAGGAGGAGCGTGGGTTCTTGTTGCGGTTGCTGCTGTAGCTGCCCTCTGTCTTGCCGCCAGCCTGCGCTTCTGGAAATTCGGTATCACCAAATATCAAAGTACAGGGAGTTAAGGAGGCAAGTAGGTCATGAATATGATTACAGCAAGACATCTGCAAAAGGAATTCAAAACCCCGGTTGTACACAAAGGACGATTTTCCGGGCTGCGTACGTTATTTTCACGCGAGTATCTGTCCAAAGAAGCAGTGCGAGATATTAGCTTTGACATTGATGAGGGGGAGTTTGTGGGATATATCGGTCCAAACGGAGCCGGCAAATCGACCACCATTAAAATGCTGACAGGCATCCTGCACCCTACTTCGGGCGAAGTACTGCTTGGTGGCATGAATCCACACCAGAATAGACGTCGAGCCGTGGGACGTCTCGGTGTCGTGTTTGGACAGCGGAGTCAACTCTGGTGGGATCTGCCCGTGAAGGATTCATATGATATTCTGGCCGAGATGTACGGGGTCCGTGCCGAGGACAAAAAGAAACGGTTGGCCCAGTTCGCCGAGCTGCTGGATCTTGAATCCTTCTGGGCCACGCCTGTTCGCAAGCTCTCACTTGGACAGCGAATGCGTGCCGATCTCGCAGCTTCCATGCTGCATGATCCGGAATTGCTTTTTCTCGATGAACCGACCATTGGACTGGATGTGAACGCCAAGCGGAACATTCGTCAGTTTTTGCGCACATTAAATGAAGAGTTTGGCAAAACGATTTTGCTGACTACGCATGATATGGATGATATTGAACAGTTATGCAGTCGGGTGATGGTTATTAATCACGGTCAACTGACGTATGACGGAACCATCTCATCGCTTCGCGAAACGATTGGACTGCCTACGCTGATCCGGGTTACATACCGGGGGACGTTTCATATCCCCAACGTTGTGTCGTCCGCTATTCACATTACAAGTGTCGAAGGCCAGGTCGTTACGGTCGAGGTGAATCGAAAGGAATGGAGTACGATGGACATTCTGAAACAGCTGGAACACTGGGGCGAGATTGAAGATGTGGAGATGAAAGAACCGGATTTCGAAGATATTATTCACCGGGTGTACTGATTCGCCTATTTTACTCCGATCTGGATGAGGGCCTGTTCGGTTGCCGTTACAAGCGGTAAGGACTTGACGTACTGTAGTAACGGAGGTGAAGTATTATGCTTGTCACAAAGCACAACCTCGCTGCATCCAGCGCACACGCCACCCCCTATTACATGGTACGTGGCATGATGCCTGGACCTGTGGTATTCGTGACATCCGGCGTCCATGGTAACGAAACGGCGAGCATAGCAGCTGCAAAGAAGCTTGCAGATGACTGTGCCACAGGACGGCGGAACATGACTCGTGGACTGCTCATCATTATTCCACTGGTTAATCAGAAGGCTTATCGAAGCAAAAGCCGGGGCAAACCTGACTTGAACCGTACGTTCCCTCGTCGTCTCTCTGGCAAAGCCAAACACCCCCTTGCCTCAGCCGTCTTTCAGCTTGCCCGTCAATATGAACCCGACTGGTGGCTGGATCTGCATGAAGCTAACGGATTATCTCAACGCAGTTCGCGGGTGTTAGGACAAACCTTAATCACCAATCCAGGCAGCAAAGCTGTGCCCGTATGCAGAAGAGTTATTGAGCGGATGAACCGATCAATCCCCATACGTGACCAGCACTTCAACCTGAAGCAGCACGAACTGCCGGGATCTGCTCGCACAACTGCTGCACGCCTGCTTCAGTCTCGCTCGGTTACGGTAGAGACCTGCTGGAGTCTGAAGCGCTCGGTGCGCATCAAGTATCAGACGGAAATCATACACTATTTTCTGCGAGAAGCAGGTTTGTACTAAATGAGTTGGAACCTAAAAAACACCTTCAAGAGAAAACACTCACGCTTATGCGTTGAGGGTTAACTTCGAAGGTGTTTATTGGATACAGACTGCACTAAGCCTCCGTATCTCCCTTATTGATTCTGAAAGACTGAATGTAGTTGTGGATATCATCTTCTGGCGTTTTGAGCAATCTGGCAAGATGGATCTGCATCTGTTCGAGGTGATCAATATGCTTTTGAATGTCAGCGATTCGGTCACGGACCCGTATTTTTAACGTATCACTTTCCATGTCCTCCTGGCTAAGCAGCTGCAGGGTCTCTTGTATTTCCTTTAAAGAGTAGCCCAGCGACTGGGCATCCTTAATGAATTTAATTTTGACCAGATAATCCTCAGTATACACCCGGTATCCATTGGAGGAACGACGGGGAGCGGGCAGAATCCCGCTGTCCTCATAATAACGGAGGGTTGCCATACTTACACCGGTACGCTTAGCCAGCTCTCCTCTTGTCATGGTTTCCATAGATACCCTCCATCCTTCTGCGGGGTTATTCCGCTTTTTTGTGATGTAGCTTGGTATACTTGGTGTCATAAGTGGCCTCAGGAAATTGGGATGAAGAGCCTTCTAACAATGGCTGCTCTTCTCCTTTGAGGTAACGATCAAAGAATGCCAGCGTATATGATCTGGTGATATCTACATTATGTTCCGCTGTTATGCCTCTGGCAAACATTTTCGGTGAAATTAACGAAATATCCGTAAAGCTTTGATGAAAGAAATTCTCCACTGTCAGATAATAGGTGTCATTGAGACTGCTTGTCATCACTCGATACAAATCCGGCTCAAACTCGGGATAAAATACTTTATCCTTGGCAGTGGCGTCCGGGTCCAGACTTTTGGCTGTCCCACCCGACATGATATACATAAACGGCTGTTTCAAGGCTGTCGTGGATACTTTACCCCAGAATCCGCCTTCCAAACTAAGTCCTGCTTTGAAACGGTCATCCTGAGCCAGCGCTTCCGCCGTGGTTGCACCGCCGTAGGAGTGACCAAAGATACCGACAGAATCCAGATCAAGCTTGCCTTCGAGCAATTGATTCGGATCATGTGAATTCCACTGCGTGAGAGTGTCCAGTACAAAGCTTGCATCCTCTGCACGAATACCTATACCTTTTATATTATATTGATATAGTTCTTTGGAGGTTGGGAAGTCAGGGTCCGGCTGATAAGAAGCGACATGGCCATCCGAGAATGTAACTTGTGCGGATGTATACGGATGGTCGATACCAACCACAATGTAGCCGTGGCTCACGAGTTCCTCGATCGCGGTCATACTTTGAAAGCGAGTAGAACGTATCCCTGGTGAAAACAGTAATACAGGATACTTGCTCTGAGCGGCAGATACCTCAGCACCTTTAACAACATGTGTCGGAATCGTGTCAAGGTAACTGAATACCACTGGTGGAATGCCAAATACCAGACTGATCGCCTCTCCCAACTCGGCAGGATAATGCTCTAGCGGCAATCCTTTGGCTGTTTCCTGATCTACAGGATACCAGACGTTGATCATGAGTTCCCGCTTATCTCCCACTTCATCCGATTTGGTCTCTTCCCGGGAATCATCCGTTAACTGCTGCGAAAAGGTTCCTATGGCAAATGAACCCGTCGATTCGGGCATCGTGAATGCAGGGAAAAACGACGTCAGCACAATTGTACCTGCACTAAGAGCCAGCACCAGAATGGATGCCAAAATGATTTTGAACCACGATCGACGTTTCTGTTTCTGTGTATTCTGAATATTGCGCCCGGACTTCCATAATTGAACGGACAATACAATCAGTAAAACAAGGGCCACGATATAGGTAGGCAGCAACTGCACACGAAAATGATCAATTACCCCATGCAAAAGGATAGCCAGCGCCAGTGCCGACAACGTACCGCCCCCCACTACCCGGCGTTTGGGAGCCACCAACATGACCACTGCACTAATAACTGTCATGATTACTAAAATCCATTCCAAAATTCTCATCATTTAACCTCCAATATTCTTGATAAATCAAGAATAAACCTTGAAGTATACTTCAAGGTCAAGGTCGTTTATTTTTAATTTTTTAATGCGGAACTCGTAAATCCCATTTGCGAAACTCGGTCAATGTGCATGTTCCCGACGAGAAAGCCTTAATACCTGTCGAGTTCGGCCCAGGGTATATCCGCCCTGTCATCACCTGCTCTCCCTGCTGAATGAAAACTTCAACCGAGCTGACATCCACAAAAATATGAAGCTCCAGCTTCCCGTCACGCAGTTCCACTGCCGTAGCTCGTTCGCCGCCCGGCCCTTGCCCCGCATGCTCGCGATTCAGGCATAGACGGCGCTGCTCTACATCATAGGAAATCACTGTCTCTTCATCCTCACCCGTGCGCAGTTTCAACCCGAAGTGCTGTGCCTGCTCCGCTTCAAATAAAGCATGCAGTTCATAACGGTCTCCGCTGACTCCAAGATCATGTTCACCACCGTTTAAACGTGTACCATAATACTCGGTGCCTTCCGACCTGTACTGTCTAAGTTCGGGAAGAGGCTGGAATATCAATCGCTCTCCCCTCCGGATCAGTTGTCTTGGCAAAGTCATCGCACCAGCCCAGGCATGGGACTGTTGTGTTGGGATTTCAGTTTCCCACGTATCCATCCAGGCCACCATAATCCGGCGCCCCTGTGCATCCTCCATCGTTTGAGGTGCATAAAAGTCGAAGCCACAGTCCAGCGGAACATATTGCCCGTACTCCAGCACACCCTGACCTTCATCCAAAGTTCCCATCATATAAACGGTGGAATGCAAGTTGCGGTAGTTATCTCCCTGAGCAGGCATGCGCTGCGGGGACATGATCAGCACATCTCGGCCATCCAGTGCAAACAGATCGGGACATTCCCAATTGTCTCCCAGAGTCCCGTCACTCTGGGCCAAAATGTTAACATAACTCCAATCCAGCAAGTCCGTTGAACGGTAAAGCAGAATGACTCCTTTGCCCGCAGCATCATTCGATCCAAGGACGCAATAGTACACCCCGTTTCGTTCAAACACCTTAGGATCACGGAAGTCCTTCGTACTCGTATGCTCCGGAATCTGATCCAGTCGAATGACCGGATTCAGCGCGCTTTTGACAAAATCAATCCCGTTGTCCGATACAGCGATATTCTGTGTCTGCCGGTAATCGTTATCCTTGTCCGGTCCAGTTACGACATGCCCCGTGTACATCAGCACCAGCTTGCCATCCTGAACGATTGCACTCCCGGAGAAGCAGCCTCCACTGTCGTAGCTCTGATCAGGCGCCAGTGCAACGGGCAAGTAAGACCACGTAATCAGATCACGGCTCACCGCATGGCCCCAGTGCATCGGCCCCCATACCGGTTCGTAGGGATAATGCTGATAGAACATATGATACATCCCGTTGAAGTATATGAAGCCGTTGGGATCATTCATCCAGCCTACCTCTGGCATCAAATGATAGGCCATGCGATAGGTTGGATCCACCTTATGTCGATGCTCTTTGATGTAAGCATTGGCCCGGGCGAGCGTGTAACTCCCCTTCGTCTGAGTCGAGGGATTCATAAGTTCAAGGTCTGTCTCTTGCCTGGAGTCTGTTTCCTGTTTCGCGTATGGTCTCTGGTTCATATGTCCTTCACTCCTGTCTCTCTATATCGCACAAACTGAACTTATTTGATGGCCCCTTGCATTACACCCTGAATAATGTACTTCTGCGCAAACAGGTAAACGATCAGTACAGGCAGCAGGGTCAACACCAGACCAGCCATCAATGGACCGTAATCCACCGTGTAGGTTCCATAAAAATAAAACGTGGATAGTGGCAGCGTCCGCTGCTCGGATGAAGTCAGCACCAGGGAAGGCAGCAAAAAGTCATTCCATATCCACAATACATTCAGTACGCTAATCGTCACAGTTGTTGGTAGCAGCACGGGCAGTACGATGCGGAAAAAAGTCTGCACTCTGCCGCAGCCATCCATTAAAGCCGCTTCTTCAAGCTCTAGCGGAATACTTTTGATAAAGCCATGGTAGATAAATACAGCGAGCGGACTGCCAAAGCCAATATACATGTAGATCAGCGACCACTTATTATCCAGCAGGCTGAGTGAGCCATATATTTTAACCAGAGGGATCATAATGGCCTGGAACGGAATAATCATCGCAGCTACCATCAGGAAAAAGAGATATTGATTCAGCTTGCTGTTGTGACGAACAAAGTAATGTGCTGTCATCGCCGCAAAGAGAGCAATCAGTAATACGCCTGCAACGGTAATCAGCAATGAATTGCTGAAGGCGGATACATAACCCATTTTGTCAAACGCATTGACGTAATTGTCTAATTGAAATGAACCCGGTAAGCCGAGCGGATCGGAAGTGATCGCCTGGTTAGCTTTGAACGAATTGACGATCAGAAGTACAAAAGGAAATACAAACAAAATCATCACGACGATTAGTACAATAAACTTCACCCAGTTCAGAATACGTGATTGTCCAGCCATCATGCCTCGACCTCCAGTTTTTTGCTGAAATAGACCTGGAGCAATGTAATGGTGGCTACAAGGATAAACAGGACAAATGCTTCTGCCTGACCCAATCCGTAGTCACGAGCAAGGAATGCCTGCTCATATACATGCATGGATACCATCTCAGTGCTCTTGAAGGGTCCGCCGCTGGTCAGGGAGACGTTCAGATCGTACACCATGAATCCCCGTTGCAGTGACAAAAAGATACACACAATAAACGAAGGAACCATCAGCGGCAATACGATTCGCGCTAACATCTTGCGGTTACTTGCCCCATCAATGCTGGCTGCTTCCATAACATCCTTCGGTACATTCATCAGTCCTGCAATGTAGATAACCATCATATAACCCGCATACTGCCAGACTGTCACCACAATGAGCGCCCAGAACGCCTTGTCTGGATCAGCCAGCCAGGAGGTAGAAAACAGAGAGAGGTTCATTTTTTGTCCTGCAAAAACAAGCACCTGATTAAAAATAAACTGCCAGATGAAACCAAGTACGATCCCGCCCACCAGATTCGGCAGGAAAAATCCAGCCCGGAACCAGCCCTGTGCCTTCATTCCCCGGGTCACTACGTAAGCCAGCAAGAAGGCTACAGCATTGGTCAGCACAACCGTAATAAATACATACTTCAGCGTCATCCCGAACGATTTCCAGAACACGGTGTCCTTGAACACACCGATGTAATTATCCCAACCAACAAAATTTTGATCGACTGCAATGCCATCCCAATTCGTAAACGTCAAATAAATACCATACAAAAACGGAATAATCATCACCGTAGCAAACGCAAATAATGTCGGGGCAGTGAAGATCAGGCGAGTGCGCAGACGTGCCCATAATCCTTTTTCGGTCAGCATTGTCATCCTCCACTCTGTCCAAATGATTAGCGTGGCGGTTATGCCGGAAACATGTCGGACAGACCTCGTGTGGAAGCTGTCCGTTCATCATCTCCGGCGTACCGCGAGTTTCTCTCTATGTGATGCACAGGGCTAACATTAATTCTTTATTTCACGTTGCTCCAGTATGCCTGAATTTCGCTGGCAAGTCCGGCGCGATCGATGACGTCAGCCAAATACTTCTGCATGGATGCACCCAGTTTGGACCAGTGATCCGCAGGAAGTGTACTCATTGATTCCTCGATTTTGCCTGCCTTGATATATTCGCTAATGGATTTGCCAAGCGGATCGGTTGGCTCCAATGTAATGTTGCTGAATGCCGGAATAATACTGGCTTGATTCACCAGGAAATCCTGACCTTTTTCGTTATAAACGATCCAATCCAAAAATTTCTTCGCAGCTTCCTGCTGCGCTGGTGTGCTCTTTTCCTTATCCAGCAATATTCGTTTGGATACGGCAGCAGAGATTTGCGTATTACCGAAATCATCCGGATTGTTGCTCACAGGTACCGGGAGGAAGCCGTATTTTCCATCTGCTGTATCAAAGCTGGAAATTTGCGGCCAAGCCCAGTTACCCTGGAACCAGATGCCAACCTCACCCTTGCCAAGCACCTCAGGTCCACGCTCATAGGTTCCGGACAGTGGAGAAGCCTTGTCAATATTGTAGGTTTTCATTAGATCAAATGTATCTAACAAGCCATTAAACACGGTGTTGGAAGCAAGGTCCACTTGACCTGCCTTCAGATCAGTAATGAATTGATCCACCTTTGTACGGTCCGGCGACTGCCCACCATATGCAAGCCCCAGATAATGCGCACCAAGCGACCAATCCATCGGAGATACAATCAAAGGTGATTTTCCAGTAGCGGCAATTTTTTGGAACAGATCCTCAAGCTGTGCAGTGGTCTGTACAGACTTCGGATCGAATGTACCCCCTACCGCCTGATCTAATACATTCTGGTTATAGATGAATCCATATCCTTCAATAGAGAATGGGAAAGCATAGTTTTTGCCATCAAACGTTGTAGCCGCTGTGCTGTTCTCCACAGCATCCTTCATCCAAGACTCGGATGTGAGATCTAGAACACGATCCTTGAATTTCTCGACATCCCCTGTATCCAGCATCATCATCGTTGTAGGGCTGCCGGAGGCATATAAGGCAGACGCTTTTTCAAACGGAGACTGTCCACTTCCTACAGGTACAATTTCGAGTGTGATATTTGGATTTTCGGCATTGAAGTCCTTAGCAGCTTGCTCCAGCTGACTGTTAATTTCCGATTTGGAATTGAGCATGGTAATTTTGACACTCTCACTGCTGCTGCCCTCAGAGGAGGAGTCGGACTCCGTCGCTGCTTTACCTCCACATGCTGACAATACAAGCATTATAATCAATGACAATACCGATAATTTCATCCATTTCCGTTCTCTTTTCATCTTGTCATGCCCCCTGATCGATAGTATATAAGGAAACGCTTACAATACGAATTATAATGTCAAAGGTTTGACATGTCAATCGTTTGACATAAAAATCAAAAAAAATAATGCAGCAGGTAATCCTTAGCCCATTCCCCCTCTCCATCTGGCATAAGAGAGAAGTTCAACACCTATGCTGCAAAAGTTATGATAGGAAAAAACGACCTGAATCAGGTCGTCTCTCTCTCCACTATTGTAACCGGCAAAATATGTTCCATTCCGATCTGCTCACCTGTGATCTGACGCCGAATCAGATCAATCGCGAGTTCAGCCATGGCCTCCACCGGCTGCCTGATCGTTGTAATGCCAGGCATGGTATACGATGCTGCGCGACTGTCATCATAGCCCACAATGGCAATATCTTCGGGTACCTTGCGCCCGCCTAACACGATCTGCTTCAGCGCATGTACCGCCATCAGATCACTCGTTACAAACAGCCCATCCACCTCCGGGTGCTGTGCAAGCAGCTTATCCACCAATTCCGTATACTGATGCTGATCGAACACATTCAGATCGGTTTCATGAATCATGACCGGCTTAATTCCATGAGTCTGCAATGTATCAACGAAACCTGTCGTTCGGCGATTGGACAGCATTTGCAGTTCCAGATTACCGCAGATATGAGCCACATGCCGTCTGCCCTTCGCCAGCAACAATTCAGCCGCCATAACCCCTCCGCGATAATTATCAGACGAGATAAACGGGATGTCCTCACCAATCTTGCGATCAAAGGTCACGATCGGGGAATGCAGATTCATATACTCATCGACTTCCAGCGTGTGACTTCCCATAATAATGCCGTCTACGCGGTTACCCTTGAGCATTTCCACATATTCACGCTCTTTAGAAGGGTCCATGTGAGAGTTGCATAGCATAATTTTAAACCCGTTCTGGTAGGCATGATACTCGACATAGTTGGCCAATTCTCCAAAAAACGGATGTGACACATCTGGAATAATCAAACCTATAACGTTTGACTGCTTGCGCAAAAGAGAACGGGCGATTTCATTGGGGCGATAGTTCAGTTCGTCCATGGTTTGATACACTTTATCCCGAGTCTTCTGACTAATGTACCCCCGGTTGTTTAGTACACGTGAGACGGTAGTTACAGAAACTCCTGCCCTGAGTGCAACATCATGAATTGTTGCCATAACAGCCTCTTTTCCTACATCATTCTTAAATATTAATATCATTAATTATATAGTATAAACCTATTTAGTCCCCCGAACCAATCGCCATACCACCCGCGGCTCCTTACTCCGCTTCAACTGTCGCTCTGGGCATACTGTGCATAGCTTCATGTGTTACATGAGCCTGAATTACATAAGTACCTGGCCGTTCAAAGGTGTACTGTACCTCATAGATCCCCTTATCCGCTTCGTTTGCCGTTAAGGCGCCCTGTTCCTCCAGCTTCTCTGCTGTCATCATGCCTTGTTCCGGTGACACCGGGGCGGGTTCGTCAAGCTTATTCCAGATCTGAAATTGAACATGATCTGCATCGCTTAATGGTGCACCCCCCTGTGTAAGTTTTACCCCCAATGACACAGGCTTATGGAGAGACACCTTGTCCGGTACACGGAGCTCAACTTTAATCATCTCCGGCATCTCACCAGACTGGGACTGCTCCTCATAGGAGCACCCCACGGTCAGGAGGACCAGAACGATGAAGGGCATGAACCAACGGGCTTGTCCACTCATCAACCATCTGTCCTTTCTTATGAAGAAGATTTTGGTGTTTTGCCAATACCCCACAGCATCACGATGATGATAATAAAGGCAATCAGAGCCAGCAGCGGAATAGTGATGAATCCAAACCAGTTCAAATAATCCGTATAACATGGAACCTTGCCGCATGCCACGGCATTGCCTGTAGCCGAAAAAATGCGCTGGATTGTTACATGATATAACGAAATACCGCCACCGATAAAACTAAGCGGAAGTACATATTTGGTGATGCCCGCGTCATCTTTAAAGTAGGCAATGCCCAGCAGGATCGTTAGCGGATACATGAATATGCGCTGGAACCAGCACAGATCACATGGAAGGAATTCTTTAATTTCGCTAAAATAAAGACTTCCACCTGTTGCAATCACGGAAACGGCCCAAGCAACAAATAACCGGGTATCCACACTTCTCGCCGGACGCTCCGTTTTTGATGATGTACTCATTCCTCTGTCCCCCTCTTCGTTTTGCTCATACCAAATGATCATACATCATTCTGGACTACATCGGCTATTCAAGCTGTTATGTAAGTCATCACTCGATGATTATACCAAATATTTGAACTTTTGGGTTCATTCATGGTCACAATGAATATGTTCATCCTTTTTCATTCCTTTTTTCCTTGCGTACGTATTTCCCCAGTCACACATCGTGTTCAAAACCGGAACAAATGATCGTCCGAGATCAGTTAAACTATATTCTACTTTTGGCGGGACCTCCTTGAATATTTCCCTACGAACAAGTCCATCGCTCTCCAGCTGTTTCAATTGATCGGTTAAAACCTTTTGCGTGATCCCAGGTATCAATTCATAAAATTCTTTGGTTCTTACCGATTGTTGACTCAGAAAAAAAAGGATAAGACACTTCCACTTCCCGCCAGCGATATCCATGAAAATATTTATTCCGGTATTATATTTAACCAATGTGCCGTCACTCCCCAATAGATACTTTAAAGTGGCTATACCACCTTTTTGTGCGTTATTTTCGTATTTGTTATTGCCTACTATAATTCAAGGGAGCCATAAATAACAACGATGGAGATGATTTTGTGAGTGTACAAACCATTTTGGAAAAACGACGTTCCGTTCGTCATTTTGATTCAAGTTATACGATAAGCCCAGTGATTCTGACATCCCTCATTGAATCTGCAAGCAAATCCCCAAACGGGAATAATATTCAAGCCACCCGGTACCTTATTATTGATGATCCCGAATTGCGGAGCGCATTGCTGCCTATAGCCTATAATCAACAACAGGTGATGGATGCTTCAGCTTTGGTGGTCATGTTGGGAGATTATCAGGCATTTGAGCAAGATAACATCATCAACATTCACGAAGAAGGCTTCCAGTCGGGATTTTTTGATGAATCACTCAGAGATTATCTGGCGAATGCTGCAATACAATACTATGCAAATAAATCCGATGAAGAGCTGAAGTTGGAATTAACCCGAGATGTGAGCCTCGCTTCGATGTCATTCATTCTGCTCGCAAATGAAGCCGGTTTCGAAACCATCACCATGTCAGGTTATGATTCCGCTCAATTAAAAGCCAGTCTGAATATTTCCGAGAGATACTTGGATGTCATGTTGATTGCTGTTGGCAAAGGTACAAAAAATGGACATCAAACGGTACGTCATCCTGTGCATAAAATTATGTATCGAAACACAATTACCTCCTTATGATAACAAAAAGAAGCTGCCGTATGGGGCAGCTTCTTTTTGATTTACGTTATTAATTACTTCTTATTTCATGGATTTGGTCAGTGTGATAGAGCCATCCTTCTGTGCCCATTTCACGTCCCAGTTCAGAAGTTCAGCAATGAAACGCAGGGGTACTTGCGTACGTCCATCTTTGTTCACAAATACAGTTGCACCCACGTTTTTCTTCACGCCGTTAACTTCCATCACATTGTTGTTCACCCAGAATTTCAGGGTATCCTTGCCAGCCATTACCGTTACCTGTTGTGCTTTTTTGTCCCATTTCACCGTTGCACCAATGCCTTCACTCAGGAAATGCAATGGGATGTAAGTCGTGTTTTTCCAAAGTACAGGTGTGGTGTCCATGCGGGTTGTTTTATCGTTAATTTTCAGCTTTTTGCTGTTCAACTGCATCCATACGGTTGTCATTTCTGGCGCTGGTGCAGGTGTTGTTGGCTCTTGGAATTTGTCGTTGAATTGAGTCACGATCGCATTACCCAGGGCTTGACCTACACCGAACATCACTTTGAAGCCTTCACGGTTTGTTGTGTACGAAGCATCATAGTTACCTGCTGCATATTGATCCAATACATTTTGGACTTGATTTTCATGTGTCGTCAGCGCTTGTCGTCCTGCTGCTTTTGGCAGATTGCCTGCTGTTGCCGAATCCAGGAATGTAGCAAACTCTGTTGTGAATCCATCAATACGTTTCTCTACTGCTGCACGAGCAGTGGCATCATTGTTTTTAACAGCTTTTACATAGTCGCTTTGTGCATTTACATGGTTGGTTACCCAGATTTTCTCGAACACATTGGCACCATCGTTACCATAAACGGAAGCAATCGCTGCTTTGAAATCAGCTGTGTTTCCAGCTTCGGCCGTAACCAGTGCGTTCGAAGCTGCTGTACGTCCATCAAATTCCTCTTGCATCTGCAAAGCCGAGAGAGCAAAGTGTTCGGATGCCAAGTGGTTCAATGCAGATCTCAGATCAGCTGCTTTCGTATCCGCTTTGCTGTTCTTGAATTTCTCAGGCATTTGTGTGGTGATTGCCGTGGAGAGTGCTTTACTTACATCGAACATTTCTTTGAAGCCTTCACGATAGGCTTTGTATGCATCCGCATAATCTCCAGCTACATACTCATCGAATACTTTTTGCACCAGATCTTCATGTATTTTAAGCGCCTGTTTGGCTGCTGCTTTGGGCAGTTTGCCTTCCGTTGCTGTGCTCAGGAATGTGGCGAACTCTTCCACAAAACCATTAATGTTTGCCTGTGCTTGTTTGATACCAGCTTGGTTGCCCATTTTGGTTGCTTTGACGAGATCGTCCGTATATTTGTTATGGGCGCGGAAGATGCGTTCGAATTCTTTGGCACCAGCATCACCGTACAGGGAAGCGATCGCCGGCTGCATATCCAGTGCATTTTG
Organism: Paenibacillus hebaui; assembly: GCF_051934385.1. NCBI lineage: Bacteria > Bacillati > Bacillota > Bacilli > Caryophanales > Paenibacillaceae > Paenibacillus > Paenibacillus hebaui. The sequence goes on from NZ_CP196836.1 coordinate 6,141,573, forward strand.
GTCGAGTGCTTTATAAGCTGCATCTGCATCCTGTGCTCCGTCATATGCTTTCGCCATTGCAGTTACTGCGAGTGCAAAGTGTTCGGACAACAAGTGGTCCAGATTCGCTCTAAGGTCAGCGGCAGGTGTGTTCACGGAAGCTTTCATCATCGTCATCGGTGTCTGTGGTGCAGAAGCCGCTCCTGCGATTCCTGGCATCAGAAGTGTCAAGCTCAGCATGGGTGCGATAAATTTCTTCATTTTCATTACGTGTTCACTCCTCGATTATGTTTTTTGTATCATTTCTTTCCTCGTCGTCTTCATAGGGTGTAACGCAGGGTTCTCCATTCTGGATCACTCTTTGGGCAAAAAAAATTCGCTGCCTCCGTTCAGGAAAGCCGCGAATGCCTGTTACATCAAGGTTTATCTCGAATTAAAAATTTTAAAAAATAATATTTTTTTCCTCATTCAGAACGATATACATCCTGTAAGATAAGTGCTTTATTTTCCTATATTTATCAATAAAAGCTTACATCCAAGGTTATCCTGGAGTACAATGAATAGAACCATTCATTTCATTTAAGGAGGTCAACTCATGACTTTGCTACCCTATATTTTAATTATTGGTATTGCCCTGTTCGGTGGGATTGCTACGATGATTATCGGGAACTCCAGAGCCAATCAGACCAGCAACCCCGAATACGACCGCAGAACAAAACAAAACCTGAGCAAACTTACATATGTATACGTTGGTGCCATCGTTCTCGGCATGGGCGGCCTAGTCCTCTATTTAGTGAACTGAGCAGTCCTAGCCTAACTCTCAGCAAAGTACATGTATGAACTTTTTCAGTAATTCAAGGTTTCGTTGTACATATGGGATGGTTTGGCTAACCATTCCCCTCTCTCTTATTAAGGCTAACAGGCCACGTACCACCCACACATGCATCTGTTCGTATAAGCTCTTCCTGCTCCATGAAACACTCTCCTGTGTATACCCCTGCTCCAATTGATCTGCAATCTCTCCCAATTCGCTCTCTGTAACAGATGAGGACAACGAGGAAGTCAGTGCGGCTGCCAGATCAAAATGAATATCCCCCCTCCTTGCTTCTCCAACATCGATAATGTAAATGTCCTCCTTTGTGAATAACCAATTCCAAATGCCAAGATCCCCATGAATGATTGCTATAGACTCTGCCTTGTATCCCAAGCATTGCTCTGTATGTTCTTCCAGTGAATGTATACATTTAGATGATGAGGACGTAACTTCTCTGGACACTTCACTCCATAATGTAGGTAAAGCGAAGCGATCCGGCTGTTTGGCAATCTCAAGATGACTCGTCACACGATGAAAAAGGGAGAGCACTTGACCTAACCGAACGAAGTCCACGTTAATTGGGCTACGCGGAAGCACATTCTCGATGTAAACCTGCAAATTATACATTTCTTCCTTGTATGTGATATATGGAAGGCTATCCTTCGCAAGTACCATGGTTGGCGTAATATTTACGGGTGCCAATGCCTCATACATTTTATATTCAGCCCATGCCTGTTGTTCATTCCTCAGTTTACGTAGCACAAACTTCCCGAATCTAGCCTCGACCAGCATCGCCTTCGACGTATTGCCTTGTTGTATCGGATGGCCTCCTAGAATGGTGCCAATGTCGTAACCTTTTGCCACAAAATCGATGTTTGGCATGACTTCCCCTCTTTTCCTAGCCCTTGTTAATGATCTATTTAATGGACAACATAATATCTTGCCGCAGACACGCACATGTTTACAAGTTGGATATAATTCAGAATTATTCTGGATATGTTCAGCGGGTAATATAAAGCCATAAGGACAGCAACCCATTACAAAATAACAAACGATATAAGTTGAATCTGACTTTTACACCATAACAGAGAGGGCAGAACCACTCTGAAGAAGCGGAGCGTTCGCCTAAAAGCTTTCTGCAAGAAAGCTTCATCGGAAGCATACGCTATCCCCGTATTTCCCCCCTTATATAAGGATTCAAGAAAATCTGGGGATAAGAGCGATCGGAAGATGGTACTGCAATCGGAGTGGCTAGTGTAAATACCCCAGGTCAACTTATATACACAACTTGAAGGAGAGATATACGATGAAAAAAAACCTGAAGAAATCCGCAGTAACGATGATGGTACTGGGCATGACATTAACAGGAGCAACGGGTGTATTCGCTGGTACTCAGCTGGAGAAGATCTCGGCGTACCTCAATCATGGTATCAGCTTCAAAGTAGATGGCGCCGCCTATTCACCAACCGATGGGAATGGCCAAAAACTGGCGCCAATCACCTACAACAACTCAACCTATCTGCCTGTTCGTGCCATTGCTGATGCGCTGCATGTACCTGTATCGTATGACGGCAAAAAAGGACAAGTGATCATCGGCGATGCCAACACCACTCCTTCCACGCTAACCAACATAACCTACAGCGCAGCACAAAAAGAAGCCATGCAAAAAGCATTTGCACAGTTTGATGGTTTCGAGACAGCTTACGCTCCCCAGCACATGATTGCAGGTGATACGTTCAAAAGCGTAGGCGCTGGCGGCGACGGAGTTAGCTTTATGTTCAGCCATATGAAAGTGGATGTGTCTCCGAGAGATTATTCGTTCGGCTACAATAGCAAAGACGTAAAACTGTCCAATGGCGTAACTGCCAAATGGTACACACCGGATCAAACCGACATGCTCACATTCAAAATGGATGATCGCTATGTTACCCTCAGCTCGCCAAATAACGCATTGACTCACACACAGTTGGAGCAAATGGCTGTATCTGTACAAAAAGTGAAATAACATAAAAAAACATATGAAACACACATCATTCTGTCCTTCCTAATGAAGGCAGATTCGATGTATGTTTTGTCCTATCCAAGACGATGGTGAAGCATCCAGTAATAGCGATGCAGATCCATAATAAAATGAAATACAACAAACGCCAGCATACTATACACACACATCAATACAACAGCAACCGTCTGCTGCGTGACAAAAAAAAGAGAAATGTTAGCCAGCATGTAGCCTGCTCCGGTCAGAAGAGTTAATGCCACGACAGGCATTTTGGCGTTTCCACCCTTTTTTTTGCTATGGGGAGACTGTTCCAGTTTACGCAAATGAAACTTCGAGTACTTAAAGAATGCAAAGCCATACATGGTAACCGAAACAATGGCATACCACGGTGTCGTGAGTGCCAACATGCCATAGGCAAACTTTTGAACAATTAAGATAAAGCTCAAAGAACAGACGACCCCAAATACACCGCGAAATAAGACATAATTCAGTTGCAGCCTACGCGGCGCCACGATGAGGACTATGGCCCATACGTTCATAACTGCCAGAACTGGCAGGAGAATATAAGCATATAAAGGCTGAAATGGAACACTGAATATGGGTATAAGTAGACATAGGTTAAGAAAGAATAGCACCAGCGTACCTGCACTGAAGCGAATGCTGTCCGCCGCATAGAAGACTAAATACTTCTCCAATGCATCCTGATGATAGGATGTTCCTTCATATCTGGCAGAGATATCGGTATTACGTGATGATCCTCGATCGCTCATTCCATCACACCTTCAGATCCGTTAAACGAATTATTCTCCTATAGTACATATAATCAATCATGTCCTCCCAATCCATATCGTCGGCATTTCCGTCGCGATAATAGACCGCAGCAGCGGGCAGAAAACCGACCAATGGCCCCATACCACCACAGATCATTCCCCCACCATCCCCACCTTTCGGCATCATTTCTTGTTCATGATTGAGTGTAAGTTCATACTTATATGGATCTCCGACAAACTGAATGCCAAAAAAGTTAGGCTGCTCCAGATCATATGGACGGTCATCCTCCTCAAATAAAAAAGGGACCGGCTCTGTCGATTCATTCCCAATCCCCTCCACCCCTTCAAGGCTTCCAAAATGCTTCAATTTCATCGTGTAGTCAAAACTGTCCCCCCAGGGAAATAACGTGCGGCAGCCACCGCCGTACAGGTACTCCCATTCATCTTCTGTAAGTAAGCTAAAACCAACTTTTGCTTCTTCGTCAATTAAGTACTCCAGCGTCAAATCTTCATTGAACCAAAATATCTGTACTACCTCACCTTGGCGAACCAGACGAAACTGTTGATGCAGTTCATATTGGTTCAGATCGGACAGCTTGAATTTCTCCAACTCTTCTGCAAAAAAGGCATTTTCCTGCGCCATCGCTTCCGCTTCCGTCACTTCAATCCAGCCAAGTGAATGGTTGCTGCACTCCACCAACATTGGAGCAATGTCTACTTCCCTAACTGGAGACATCTGGCTACTTAAAAAAGAATCCACATCCTCCACACCATACTCACTGACAATCTCTAGTAAGTCCGCAGAAGTTTCCTCGTTCATTCCATTCTGCCAGCGATCCCAGCCGAGCGTTACACGATCACCAGGAACAAACACAAATCTCTCCTCATCATAGGAAAATACACCTGTCACGATCCACTGATCGAATCGTTCAAACGTCTCCAATCCCTCATAATTCATACCTGCTGGTAAATGACTGATTATGCTACGTAACCATTCGTCTTTTTCCTGAGCCGATAAACCTTCCCACATCCCACGATTCAATTGTTTCATCACCCCTCCACCTTTCCCATGCCTTTCTGTTGAATCCCTCACTACCCTGCTCCTATTTCCCTGCGGCCTGCAACAACGTGAGCAGCCATTCCTTCCGTCTTCCCTCAGCCTTGCGTGCCAGTGTTGCAAGTTTCTCGACCTTGCCAAAAATAGGATACAACACACGCTCCACCTCATAGCTTTCGAGTCCTTGAATTTGTTTCGTCAGAAGTTCAAGCTTCTCATCACTTTCCAACTCCGGTTGGATCTTCAGCTTTAGACCATCCGTAGAACGGCGCAAGCAAGCCACTAACGCAGGTACAGCACTCGCCGTTACACCCTGTTTTTCCACGAAGGCAGCTGTAAATTTATCCTGAATCAACTGATGCTCATCATCCACTTTGCCCATGTAATATTCAACCAGAGGAAAATAGCGCTCATCCACGAGCCCTAGCCCAAAGGTTGCATAACTGCCCGGCATACCGTTCTTCTCGCCCTCGGTATCTGCGTAAAATTCGTACTCTTCGATAGCCTCACGTGCATACTCTTCAAGAAGTGAATGCAGCTCCGGGTACTCCAGTGCGTTGGCAAAAAATCGGTGGGTATCCGACTTGGCAAGCCCTTTTACAGGCAAATACTGCTTCACGCTGGATTTGAGCTTAATCTTGTAGCTTTTCGGGAAACCCTGCTTCAGTAATCGAATAATAAAAGTAAGAGCCTGTTCATAGGCAGATGCTTCTTCCTTACGGATGATGATTGTCATGATGGAGAACACATCGTTGGCTGTGCACTCCACCAGCTCATTTTTCACATGAATATCTTCCTTGGCATAGGTTCCGCTACCTTCCGTCATCATGCGTACCGCACGGCTACTGCCCAATTGTTTGGCCAGTTCCATGAAAGTAAGTCCTCTCGGTTTACCATAACTGGGCTCGAAGCGGAGGATCATGACAGCTGCATACAATAACAGATCGATAGGCTGGGACAACTGCTCCTGGTTCCCGTTCCCGTTCTGAGGCTCGCCTTGCTCCAGTGCTGCACCTGGTTTGAGGATGTACTCATTCGCACTGTATGCGGAAGGCTGCACATCATAATATTGTGGCAAAAATTGCTCCTCTGCCCATGCCGTCAAGGCATGGATGATATCACCTCGATGTTCCGCAAGTGCCTCCTGCCGCCCTTTGTTCAACTCCTGAATCCGATCATATTGAGCTATAGTCCAGGCTACATCCAACTCAGGGAACAGCTTTGGATCAAGCAGATGATGCGTCAAAAAGAAGGATTCCAGTGGCTTCGTTGGATATGTACCATGTTCCAGCTTCTTGTCTATATAGGTATGAATACGCTCAAGGAGCTGCTGCCTCTTCTCTTCATGGATAGATTCAAGCAATGTCAGTTGCAGCTTCCCTTCGGTTGTAGGGAATTTCCCGCGGAAAGTAAATTGATAGTCAATCAACGGTGTGTCAGCCAGCTTGTCCACTCTCCCCTGAACAACCTCTACAAGCTTAGGCCCGATCTCGTTACGTATCTGTTCCTCGGTAAAGGGTCCTGCCTTCTTTGAATTCAAACCGTCATCCAAACCAAGATCCACACTGTCTACCGTGGTCCGTCCAGGTCTGTAATCCAGCACAATATCATTGAAGATGCCCATTTGCAGCTTGGTTCGCTTCACAACACTTTCCAAGTCATCCCGCTTTTCCTGTTCATCAAACCATCCATGGATCGCCGTAATCATCTCTTCTATGGCCTGATCATACAGTGTACTCATCTGATTTCCTGCCTTCCCATACATCTAATGTTCAACAACCACACTTGAACCTCTATGATTCCCGGATCAATCCGAGGCATCTATGGTATAAATACGTATTGACATTCGTATATTACCTATTATTTTACTCTCTCAAGTACACCCGGAACAATAAGGCTTATGCACGGTTGTTCACCAGTAAAAGAGATCTACGGCTATCTTTCATATCTATGTATCCTGTATATAAACAGAAAACACCGGAATCAGGCGTTTCCCCGCCCAAATCCGGTGTTTTCACGAAGGTTTTCTTCCCTCTACGATGTTCTCTCGCCATCATCATTCCCACGTTGTATAATAATTTTATTCCTTTTCAGGAGGTGTGAATCAATGAGTTACAGTAAATACTTCCCTTTGGAAAACTATTTGAATCAGGTTTCAATCACCCTTACATACTCAGAGCTTGAGGAGATTCTCGGATTTAAGTTACCCCCTACAGCGTATAATCGCGAACAATGGTGGGTGAATAATTCCATGAATCATACACAGGCACTATCCTGGTTAAATGCCGGATGGAAGGTGGATAATGTGATTTTAGGAAAGAACGTTACTTTTGTCCGCTGCGAGTCATAGTCGATCATGTGCTTACTTGCACTGATGGTACTCGTCATTTCAGGTTCAGTGTCCTTAATAGATATTTTGTTCGGTATAAAGGATTCGGGTGAAGGAATCCGATTATTGGTTACGACTTCAAAGGCTCTATTTTTCTTATCCTTGTTGTTTTTTGTAATAAAAATGTCTACTAAAAAAGCAGGGTAGACTGATAATAAATCAGTTCTAACCTGCTTTTGTTTATTAATTGACCGTCTTATACCATTCGTTCACTTCGGCTGTAATATCATCCCCGCCCATGGACTTCCACTTCGTCACAAACGTATCAAATTCCTCAATGCCCACTTGACCATAGATGATCTTGCTAAACGTATCCTTCTCCAGCTTGTCGATCGCGTCCTTCTTCATTTTCATCGTCTCGGTCGGTGCCCCCGTGAACTTGTTCTTAATCGCGTTATCTTTATTCGCAACGACCACTTCAGCGGCCGCAAATACTTCGGGTTTGTTGGCAATTTTCGTATTTTTCTCAAAAGGGGTCTCCGGCTCTTTGCCCTTCGCAAGTTCCGCCAGCGTATCCATCATGAGATTCGGAATCCGTGCACCATCATACGTAATCGTATATTTGAGTGGTGATACACCATCCTTCACCTCAGCTTCACCAACCACTTTGCCGTCCACGATGTCATAGTCATATCCTTGCGCAAAGCCATGTTCGAACTCGCTGCCCACTTCCGGGTTGGCAAAGTTGTCGAACAGATAATTCTGATACGTGAAGAAAATCTCCGGGTTCGCCATGTCCTTGTTAATCAGCACCACCCCGTTGCTTGCCCCAGAACCATGTTGGTGGCTCTCGCCTGTTGGCCCGGTAGGTAAAGCAATGGCCTTGTACGTGGCACCGTCCACATTTTTCTTCACATCATCAATCGGCCAGTTTGGCATCCAGTGTGGCCCCACGATAATGCCAGCTTTGCCTGCGGTGAACAGTTCTGCTGCCTTGATCTCGTCATAGACACCCGCTTCTTTGGGCAGGTAGCCTTTGGACAACCAATCTTTCATCGTCGCAAGGCCTTCCTTCACACCTGGCTGGATGGAGCCATATTGCAGCGTTCCGTCTCCGGTATCATTCCACTGTCCAGGCATTGTGTTGTACATGCCGAAGATCCAGCCCGATTCTGTCATCCAGGTATTGAGCGCATTCTTCATGCCCACGGTCAGACCATACGTATCTTTCTTACCGTTCCCATCCGGGTCTTGATTCGTAAAAGCATCCATGACCGTAACCAGCTCATCCATAGTTTTAGGTTCTTCCAGTCCCAGCTTCTTCAGCCAGTCTTCACGGATAAACATGACCGAATCACCATTGTACGCATAATCGAAGATCGGAATGCCGTAACGCTCTCCCTCATACATGTACGGATACCATTCCTCCGGTGCCGATTCAGATGCCTGTTTCCATGTGTCCGAAGCATATTGGTCAAACAACTCGCCTGCATTGGCAAATTTGCCGGACTCAATTAATTCCCGGACCAGATTGTAGTCTCCCCGAATGGAGACGATATCCGGCAGTTCCTCGTTAGCGGACAGAGACAAGCGCAATTTCGTGTAAAATGCATCATTAGTTACCGATACAGCCCACGGTGTGGTCAGATCAATGCCAAGTCGTTCCTTGGCCCATTTCGTATGCACATTGTTCTGTGCCGTTTCCCCGTTCTTGAATTTCGTATCATCATTCCAAGCCCGCAAATAGCTCATCTGTACCGCCGGTTCATACTTCCCGTCTTGCAGTGCAAGTGGTGCAGCCGCTTCCTTGGCCGGTTCTTCCTTGGTTCCCGAACTGCATGCCGTTACAGCAACCATCGTGATTGCGAGCAATGCCGTCATCATTTTTCTATACATGAACAAACCCCTCCTCAGGTAACTTGGATACCCTTCAGTGCCAAATGCGCCTTCTGCATTACATCACGCACCTTATATGAAAAGGATAGTGCAGCCGGGGAGGCAAACATATATCACAATTTCAATGTTCATATTGATTTGTTAACCGTTCCGAAAATCCTGCGGGGTCAGTCCATAATGTTTGCGGAACACCTGAATAAAATAAGGCGTGTTATTGTACCCCACTTCCTGACCGACTTCATAGATCTTCATCGCCGTATGCTTGAGCAAATGAACTGCACGTTCCATTCTGGAACGGATAATATAATCACTAATGCCTTCACCTGTGGATTGTTTGTACATTTTCGACAGATATACCGGGTGCAGATGCACCTCTCCGGCAATGACCTGCAACGATAGATCCTCGCCCAGATGATGGTCGATCCATTGCTGCACCTGTCTGATGAGGGTTGATCCGGCATCCTGTCCCGCATCCCTCACGCTCTCAGCCCACTGCTGCATCACACATCGAGTCCACGTTTCCAGACTGCGCAGTGAGATGCCATAGCCGTCCTTGAGCAACTGCTGATACTGCTCACCAAGCACTTCAGCTAACTGTCTGCCTTCCCGATGAGCCATATACGAGAATGCCGCCGCCAAATAATGAAAAGCCACATACACATGCTCTGGGAACACACTGTTCGATAGTTCGGCAAAGATCTGATCAATCTTACGGTGTGCATCCTCCATGCGCCCGGCTTCCAGTAACGTCGTCAGACCAGGCGGTTCATACAGCGCTGCAAGTGACTTCAAGGTGGCCCCATTGGAGCCTGCTGCCGCATTCAGATGCAATCCATTGCCTGCCTCTGCTTGCTTGCGAAGCGCACTCACGGCTTGATGATATAGCTGGGGCACCTGATCTGGAAAACGTCCCATGCGACTAACGGACAGAGAAATGGTCGCATTCAGATACTGCCTCACACTGTGAAGCAATCGTTCTCCGAGTCGTCCCATTAGCATTTCAGGTTCGGCTTGAGTTTGTTTTGGACTAGCCATGAAAACCAGATCATCGTAGGCGTCATCTGTATGACAGAGATGATAGGTACTGCCGTAGATCTCCTCCACCACATTCGAGATGGCGTACTTCATCAGTCGAAATGCTTTATGTGTAGGTTGATGGTCATCATATCGAATGAGGAGCAGCTGCATTTTATCCTGTGGACGGAACCCAATCTCCAGTTGCTCCAACTTGCCTACAAGTTCGGCATCCGCAAATTTATGCCCTAACAGTACATCCTTCATCAACTCCGCCCGCCTCTCCGGCAGATGTTCCCTTACCGAATACATGGCCCGCTGATGCAGCAATTGTTTCTCACCCTCCAGGCGAATCTGTACTGCGGCCTGCTGTACAGATTCGATCAGTTCTTCATCCCGGACCGGTTTGAGCAGATAACTGACTGTCCCATGTTTGAGCGCCTGCTTCGCATAATCGAAGGAAGCATGCCCCGATAAAATAATACATTTCGTCTGTTCCCACTTTTGCCGGATATGACTGACCAGATCCAGACCAGACAGACCCGGCATGCGGATATCCGTGATAATAATATGAATTGGATATGCTGCCATACGTTCCAGGGCCTCTTTGACCGAATAGGCTTTGAATACCTGACCAATTCCGTGTTCTCTCCACGGTATGGAGACAGCAATTGATTCTACTGCTGAATGTTCATCATCTACCACCATCAGATTCATCATACGGTTGTTCCTCCTCAAACCATCGAATTTCTACACTAAGTCCACCGCAGGGAATCGCCCCAAAATGAAGACCGGATGACAGACCATATCGCGTAATGAGACGCTGGTGCACATTCCATGTGCCTGTTCCAATCTCCTCACCCATCGGTTCATTGATCTCCCGTTCCAATTCCGCAATCTCTTCCGCTGTCAGCGTGACACCGTCATTGTCAACAAACAGGCTATATCTTGTATATGTCCGACCCTCAATATGTTCGGGTACCGCCATACCCGTTACGATGACATGCCCACTGCCCTCCATCGGCTCAATGCCATGGATCACTGCATTCTCTACGATTGGCTGAATGAGCAGCCGCGGAATGTGGAGCTGCATCAGTTGCTGCGGTACGGCAATCTCGTAGGTCAGCCGGTTGGTCCGCATCTGTTGAATGGACAGATAATGATTCAGCAGCCGGATCTCTTCTTCTACTGTCGTCATGTCATTCTCGCCTCGCGTAATATAGCGATAGTAGTCACCCAGGCTTAGCGACATGGCAATAACCGCTTCACGGTTGCCGAGCTGGGTCATATTTTTGATATAAAACAGGCAGTTGTACAAGAAATGCGGATTGATCTGTGATTGCAGATGCTTCAGTGTTGCTTCCCGTGAGCGGATACGTTCCTCGTATACCTTCTCGATCAGTTCCTGAATCTGCTCCGCCATATGGTTGAAGCTCTGGGTCAGGTACGCAAATTCATCACGGGAATGATCGACTGGAATTCGTGTGGACAGCTGCCCTTTGCGAATCTGCTGCAGCCCTCTCATCAAGCGATGGATTGGCACCTGAACTTTTCTATACAAGAGCAGTGCAGCCCCGATACTCAGCACGAGCAGTAACAGAATGGATGTAATAAACATATTCCGGCTCTTGTCCATTGGGTTCAGCAGATCATCCAATACCACCGGGTTCACGTATACTGCTTGCAGTTGTTTGGAGTGCACGTAACTGACCAGATATTGCTTGTCGCCCACCTCCAGCTGATGATTACCTTCCCTCTCCGGTCCGTTAAAGGGGATATCCCGCATGATCGCTTCGACCAGTTCGGGGTCCGCAGTACGGTTCAGCAACGGCTCATTGCCCGGTACGAGCAAGAAAGGATCTCCTCCCTGCGTCTCTTTGAAATCATCCAGCATGGCAACCATGTTCATCGGGTCAAAATTAATCTCCATCACCGTTCGCACGCCTGTGTTCACCGGTTTTTCATTCCACTCGTAGTTATCCGTGAAAAAGTAGGTGAAACTCCCCTGCTCCAGCTGCCATTGGCCAGGTTGCGGAAAGGTCAACATCTTCTCATCGTAAACCGTCCGGCTGGACATGGTGGATAACACAAGTTCCGCCTGCGGCAGCACAATGGTAATATCGTTCTTCCAGCGGCTGGTGGACTGGTACAATGATAACTTGTCGAGGATATCCAGATAGATGCTGTTTTTCTCATATTGGCTGGTTGAGTCCGTCATGTACCGGTAGTGCAGGATACTGGGATCTCGCAGCAATGTCAGGCCATACAGCGAGAGCTGCTCGATATTTTTATCCACCTGGGAACTGAAATAATTGAACTGGTTCAGACTCGACTGCTGTTTCTCTTCAACGACCATATCCACATTTGCCTGGTTCGCGTATGTATAGAGCAGCAGAATGGGTACCAGCAGGCAGATTAAGAGAATGACCGTCTTCGCAAATACTGTGAATTTCATCGTTTCACCCTGTCCCTGAATTTGAAGTCCTTCTACACCGAAGTCCTATTTTATGTTGAAAACCCTTACATTTCTATATGATTTTATGTTCGCCGGCTTTCCTGTGACTTGAAGTCCCCTTATACTGGGAGTGAATCAACATTTCGTGAGGGGGCCCTGTGATGCAACTGACAGAACAAGGCATTTTGCACATTGAAGAAGACGATATCTCCAGCTTGTATTGTTACCAGGATCAGGATGGCATGGGTTTCGATGCTTCATTCTTGTTTGAATTGCAGCTTCAGGGATTAACGTTGACACAAGGCAGCGTTCAGGCGATCAGTTTGGTTTTGAGGAAGCTGAAGCACCTCTGTATGAAGAACGGGAACGTCTTGTGAACGAGGTGAAGTCAGCGGTTCTTACCGTTGATTCGCAGTATGATGGCTCCATTGTGAAATGATACAGGGACGTTCAGCATAAAGGACATCGGCGGCAGGTGGCAGGTGACCGAAGTTAACCTGCGAACAGGGGCATTAGACTTTACAGTCGAATGCTCCTTTTTGCTGTTTCCATCAATAAGTTAATATTTCAACATCCGCATTGAAATGTTGTTCTATAGTCCGCCCTTCTCCGTTGCTATAATTCAGTTGCTCCACTCTGTGCAGAGGCATACTCGCCTCATTATGCCGGGGCTGGACGAGATAAAGGAGGGACCCTGATGGCTATGGAACAACCGTTAACGACCAATACGCCAGTGCGAAAAATGGAGCCTCATCCACGCAAACGTACCCGCTGGAATTTCAAACGCACATGGCCGCTGCATCTGATGCTGCTGCCTGCTGTACTGCTCACATTGCTGTTCGCCTATGTGCCCATGGGCGGCATTATTATTGCTTTTCAGGACTTCAAACCGTGGTTGGGGTTTACTGGCTCCAAATGGGTGGGCTGGGACAACTTCCGGTTCATGTTCGAATATCCCGACAGCGTTCAGGTCATCTGGAACACGGTATTGATCGCTTCGATGAAGATTGTGGCCGGACTTGTGGCCCCCGTGGTGTTCGCCATTTTGCTGAATGAGGTTCGGAACTCCACGTTCAAACGTTTCTCACAGACCTTGGTATATCTGCCCCATTTCCTGTCTTGGGTTGTCCTGGGCGGCATTCTGCTCGACATGTTGTCACCGGAAGGCGGTCTGGTAAACCAGGTGTTAGCAGCGGCAGGTGTTGAACCGATCTTCTTTCTGGGGGATGGCGACTGGTTCCGTGTCACGGTGGTTGTCAGTGATGTGTGGAAGGAGTTTGGATTTGGAACGATTGTATTTCTGGCAGCACTTGCGGGCATTAACCCGGCACTGTATGAGGCTTCGGAGGTCGATGGGGCAACACGACTTAGACAGACATTGCACATTACCCTGCCTGCACTCGTGCCGATGATTATCGTGGTAGGTACGTTATCGCTGGGCAATATCCTGAATGCAGGCTTTGACCAGATCTTCAACCTGTACAATCCGCTGGTATATGAGAAAGGCGATATTATCGATACCTTTGTCTACCGGATGGGGATTCTGAATGGCAAAATGAGCTTTGCGACCGCCGTTGGACTATTCAAATCATTTGTCGCGATGTTCCTTGTCATCTCTGCGTACCGGATGGCGTACAAAATCGCCAATTACCGTATTTTTTAAGGGGCATTTTGCATATATCCAGACAGCGACTTTCAATCAGCAAGATATAGATCGAAATGGTTCAGTTCGTCTATACGCTGGTTGGATCAGGATGCTTCTTCCTGTCCAACTCTTGTACACGCGAGCGATTCGAATCGAATTATGCAAAATGCTAAGGAGGAATCAAGGTGTATCACAAAACAACCGGGTACCGTATATTCAATGGCTTCAACCTGATATTCATCGCGGCCGTCTCGATCCTGTGCATTCTGCCGCTGGTCCATATTCTGGCGGTATCCTTCAGTGGTAAAGCGGCAGCATCTGCCAATTTGGTGACACTCTGGCCGATTGATTTTACGGTGGACGCCTATACCAAAACATTTGGGAACAGCAATTTCCTCAGTGCGCTCTGGATTTCAGTCCAACGTACGGTTCTGGGTACCCTACTCAGTATGACACTTGTCTTTCTTACGGCTTATCCGCTATCCAAGGAGAGTCTGCACTTCAAGGGGCGCTCGCTATATGCGTGGTTTTTCATCTTCACGATGCTGTTTAGCGGGGGATTAATTCCGTCCTATATTTTAATCCAGAAGCTGGGACTAATCAATTCGATGTGGGCTCTGATTTTGCCGGGAGCCGTGGCCGTCTGGAACTTGATTCTGATGATGAACTTTTTCCGGAACGTTCCGAAAGAGCTGGAAGAAGCCTCATTTATTGATGGAGCCAACCATATCACGACTCTGTTCAAAATCTATCTGCCTGTATCCATGCCGGCCATTGCCACGATCTCTTTATTCACCATGGTAGGTCAGTGGAATTCCTGGTTCGATGGGTTGATCTATATGAATGATGCTTCCAAATATCCACTCGCCACGTTAATGCAGACCATTATCGTCCAGCAGGATTTCTCTAATATGAACGTGGATGCAACGCAGCTTCAGAACATGTCTCAGCGCACGGTGAACGCGGCTCAGATCTTTATTGGCGCTCTGCCGATCCTGCTCGTATATCCGTTCTTGCAGCGTTTCTTCGTGAAGGGGATTGTGCTCGGGGCGGTAAAAGAGTAAGGCAAACACACGGAATCCCTTCAGGGATTCTTTGTTCAGGAAGGACATTATTTCAGTTGATTCGAGATCGTTCTCCCGCGAGTAGCGTTGTTATACTCATTAATCAACTCATCCAGCACCATGGATTGGCGAATAACCTCCGGGTGCCATAGTTCCGGATATTGATCAGCAATCTGGTAGAGTCTTTTCCGTGCATGTTCGATACATTCCTGAATGGTTTCCGGATTATGTATCATACTCCCGCCCCCTGTTATCCTTGAATATCATCATCCAAAAAAGACCATCTAATATAATATTCGGAACAAGAGGGGATTTGGATTACCCCAAAATTAAAATTTTGTTTTTTTTCTTGACGGATTGTAATATGAAGTGCGACACCTACTGAAAATAAAAAAATGGCTCATAGCCTGATTCGTGTAGAATGAAAGTTACCACACCAGCATTCACACAAGGAGAATCAGTCCATGAGTTATTCACATCTTAGCATAATCGAACGTAGCAAGCTAGAAATCCTCCACAAGCAAGGCCAAAGTTCACGAGCCATTGCAAAGGAACTGGGTAGACATCCTTCCACGATTTGCCGTGAGCTAGATCGTGTTGTTGCATCGCATCCCTATCAGGCAGAACAAGCTCAGAACGCTTATGAGGAGCGTCGTAAGGTTTCTGTCTCTCCAGGTAAATGGTCAGACGCCTTGGCTGCTTCACTGGAGGAAAAACTTGAGGCAACGTGGTCTCCGGAACAAATCACTGAACGTTTCCGCACCGAAGGCCGGCGTGCAGTCTCTTTCAAAACCATCTACCGCTGGATCTACGCTGGGCGCTTGGTTCGAGGTGTATTACAGGTTCTTCGACACAAGGGGAAGCGCCAGAAACCCGCAGAAACTCGCGGTAAATTCGCTATTGGTCAATCCATTTCAGATCGCCCCAAAGAGGTTCGTTCCCGTGAAACGTTTGGACACTGGGAACTGGATACCGTCGTATCGGGTCGTGGGAAAAGTAAAGGATGCGTAGCGACGTTGATTGAACGCAAAACACGCTTATATACCGCTGTTCTCATGCCCGACCGTACCGCTTTGTCGATGGAGATTGCGCTCGGTGTAGCTATATCACAGTACCCTACTGGGACCTTCCTCACAGCTACGGCTGATCGAGGAAAGGAGTTTGCATGCTATGCCAATCTGGAAACGACCCACAACCTGCACGTTTATTTTGCTGATCCGTATTCGTCTTGGCAACGCGGTTCCAACGAGAATGCAAACGGGTTGCTTCGAGAGTTTTTCCCTAAAGGTACCGATCTCGCTCAAGTGGAGGATGAAGATCTCGCCCATTCACTCGATCTAATGAATCACAGACCACGAAAATGCTTGGGTTGGAGAACCGCTCACGAATCTTTCACAGAGGAACTGTCGCACTTAGTTTGACAATCCGTCTCTTATAAAAGTTATAACTGGCTTGGTTCACATGACCTGATCTGCATCTACGTTCACATACAAATTAACCGGATAGGCCACGGCCTGTCCGGTTTTATAGCGTTTATTTCTTTTCCAAAAACAACGTAACATGCCGAGATAAATATGAGCTATGAGCATACTCAACAGCTTACGTACGCTAATTCTCATAATCCGTAAAGAAAACATCCTCAAGAACCGCCTTGGCCTTCTTCAGGTCACGAGAATTCAGTTTATGAAGCATCCCCATAATTTCATTCATTTCCTCGTTAACGGTTAAAGCCCCCGTAGCCTTATTGCCGTCTGGATCTTCTTCGGGATACGACATCCCCTCACTAGATGAACCATCTGTTTCCGAATGGAACCAGGAGGCCTGCGCGGTGTCACGGAGAGCATGGACTAAGAACTGCAATTCATCTTCGCTATATCGCTGCAAAAAACGATTCGCGCCAAGATCAATTTGTTGATGCATGGCCTGATGCAAACCATAGATGTCTTTCCCCAGTTCTGTCATGCGAAACAAAACTTCTTTTTTATTATCCGGCAGGTATTCAGGCAGGATGATATTTTTTTGCACCAGCCTTTTGGTGATTTTGGAAACCGTGCCTTTGGAAAAGCCGAATTGCTTCGAAATGGTTATGCCATTTACAGGCTCAAGTGTTCCAATGGCATCCAGCACATGCAGCATGGTAACCGTCATCTCTTCGATTAACTCTTGAACATCCGGACCAGGGCTGTTCTGGAGCAGCCATTCTTTCTCTTCATCGTCTTCCGTTTGGAATTTAATCTGTATATCTTTCACGGCTTCCAGTACTTCATTGATCAAGTGCTCTTTATTGTGATTATCTGATGGTTTGATCATCCTTTTTCCTCCAACACTAATGAACTTCATCCCAGTATAGCAAGGACAGGTTCACAATTAAAGTTTCCTAGGAAACAATATTGACAAAAGATTAGAATTTAAACTATTATTGTTGCGACGAAACTTATTGTTTCTTAGAAACAATAAGTTGTAATCTTCGTAGTCCGTTATTGATGAGAAACAGAAATTTTTTTCAGATCCAATTATAGAGAGGAACATTACAAATGACAGATATACGATCCAATCCATCTCAAGAGAAGGAACAACCGAGTGTGAATCCATCGAGGGAAGATTACGATATCGACGTACTTGTTGCAGGCGCTGGTCCAACCGGATCTACATTGGCAGCAGATCTCTTGCGCCGCGGCCTTCGTGTCCGACTGGTCGACAAGGCTCCCCATGCCTTTAAGGGCTCCCGAGCCAAGGGAGTACAGCCACGAACCCAGGAGGTTTTGGAGGACCTCGGCGTGCTGAGTGAAGCTCATGCGGAGGGAAGTTCTTACCCGCTCGCAGGTATTCATCTAGGACCGGTCACTGTGCCGTGGCGCATGCAGCAGCGTAATAAGCATACACCGGATGTACCTTATCCGAATATTCTTCTGCTGGCTCAACACCGCACGGATGCCATCCTACACCGCCTGCTCGAACGTCAGGGACAGAATATTGAATTTAACAACGCGGTGGATTCTTTTGAACAGGATGCAGATGGGGTGACGGTGATGCTCTCTTCAGGGGAGAAGATTCGCAGCAGATATCTGGTGGGGGCAGACGGCGGTTCCAGCACCGTTCGTAAAGGTGCAGGTATTCGGTTTGTCGGAGAGACCAACGAATCGGACCGTATGCATATCATTGACGGCACCATCGATGGGTTATCCCACAACCGTTGGCATATGTGGCCACGCACAAAAGGTAAATTTGTCGGAGCGTGCCCGTTGCCACACTCCGACCAGTTCCAGGTCATGATCAGGTTGGGAGCAGACGAGAATCCAGACCTGAATGAGGCTGTACTGGCCGCTCAGTTCTACAAGCTTACCGGTTTACGGCTCTACGACATTACCTGGAGTTCCGTATTCCGGCCCAACGTACGACTTGCGGAGCATTATCGGTCAGGTCGTGTCTTCCTTGCAGGCGATGCGGCCCACGTCCATACCCCAGCCGGTGCGCAAGGACTGAATACTGGTGTACAAGACGCTTACAACCTCGGCTGGAAGATAGGTCAGGTCATTGCTGGTGCACCTGATCGCCTGCTTGACAGCTACGAAGCTGAACGTCAACCTATTGCCGCACGCGTTCTTGGGAAATCCAACGAGTTGTACGCCAAGCTCGATAATAAACGTCTCGCCAGCCTCAAACGCGGTGACGAAGAACGACAGCTCGCACTATCGTATCATGGTGGACCACTTAGTTCTCAGAATGCATCAGCGACCAAGTCACTTCAGGTCGGAGATCGAGCACCTGATGCTCCATGCATCGGCCCAGGCGGGGTAAGACGACTATTTGACATCCTCCGTGGACCGCAATTCACATTGCTTGCCTTTGGAGCCAATGCTGCTAATATTCTCCCAGAGTTGCTCTGGCCAACCAGTGGTGCCGAATTGCATCGCTACATCGTCAGTACCGGTAATGAAGCCGAACAGAATGTTATCAACGATACCACTAAAAAACTGACCGATATCTATGGCATCAGCGGTGACACGCTAGTACTGATTCGACCCGATGGTTACATCGGCAGCATCATCAAGGGCGACTGGCAGGTGGAGTTTGAGAATGTAGTCAGAATGGTTACCCCGCCACGTTCAGAGTGAGCTAATCGAACTGGGACTTGATCTATTTGAATGGACAAAATGCTCAAGTCCTGCAACATAAGAGACGCTTCGGGCCGGGGTGCCACATCAGAGAAACTGCATGCTCCATTCATCTTAAACCGACGTCATCAAAGCGATTGCCAATCGTCTCGGGAAATGCATGTTTAATGGCATCAATGGCACGTTGTTCCGTAGTCCCTGCCTTCCGGATAAGCTCGATCATGCTTTGCACACATTCCGGTTCTCTCGAATCCCAAGAGATGGGGTCATCTATTACCTCAACGATCATTGTATACAGGTTTGCGAGCAGTTCATACTCATCTATGACTTGATCCATCTGAATGGACAGATGCTCAAGTCCTGCGACATAAGAGGCAATATCCAATCTTGATTTCGCATAATAGCGCAGTACCGTCGCCATTTGATCCGTTTCATACGTTCCTGACTGCAATGCAGCGGCAATGGCCGTATACGCAGCCGCTCCACAGGCATAATCCTGGGGCGGCAGCATGTAGTCATGGGTTTCCCATTTGTATACGGCCTGAATTAATGATTCCTTGCAGACTTCCCATAGATCTACGGATTCATGGGATTCAAGCACCTGATAGTACCAGTACGGCGTACTGTTCCTGCCAAATGAATCATAGGGCAGACGAATGACTTCATGTCCTTCACTTTCACCAATAAACAGCACCTGCTCCTCATCATCATATCCGGCAGCAATGACAAATTGGTCGTGCCAGAGAATCGCACCTACGCCCCGGTCAATGGACGCCTTGATGTCCAGCACGGCCTGCTTCTGGTAGAGCGGAAAGGTCGGTTCAAATGAAAATCCACCATGTTGTCCAGTTGTTACGCCAAGAAAATCTGCCGCCACAAAGTTCTCTGCCATCCAGTTGTATGCCGAGATTGATTCTGCGGTCAGACGCCGATCCACCACCAATCGAAAGACACTTGCCGTCATACCTGCAATCATGTGGCGCGGGAAATCCATCCACTGTGTGTGCAATAAAATGCGGTACATCGCATCTGTATACGAGCCCACACCGCTCCTTGATATGTGTGCATCAGCAGAATTTGGAGCTTGAGGGAAGCGAATCAAGTCCTGCAATACTACTTTGGCTGCCATCATCCGTCACTCCCTTTCTCCCTCATTCTATCGTGCTGAATGTGCTCCCCATCGTGGTACAGTAGAACGTTTACGATCAGCATACTTCAGAGATATCAAGCGAAAATAATGGATGGCCTGTTCTTCCAGTGCCTTTGCCTTTATAAGCGTCTGTGTCAGCTCCTCTGTTGCATCTGGCCGTAACATCCATCTTTCCTGCTCTTGGACCATACATCCTCTCATCTGTAGCATCAACGTCCCAAGCTGTTCATAACATGCGTAGGCTTGGTCCAGTTCGTTCCATATTCCTCGCACATCCTGCAAATACATCCGAATTTCAGTGCGGGACTGGCAATAGGATTCCAAAATATAAGCCGCACCCGCTTCATCGTAATCCCCACTTTGGAGAGCACTCACCCACACATCATAGGCCAGTCGGCCAGAAGCAATATTGCGATCAGGCAACAGGCGATATGGGATATCCCAATCCTCAATCGCCAGTCGCAAGGATTCCAATACCCTCTCCACTTCAGAGATATGGACCTGCTCCCCAAAAATCTGACAATACCAGAACCCCGTGAAGTTCAGTCCAAAATTGTCATACAACAAAATCTGAGGTTCCTTGCTCCACCCGTCTTGCACATAAAAGATGCGATCACTGTCATCATATCCATGAATGACGCCGAACTCAGGAATCCAGTAGATCACACCGATGCCTTCATCAAGGCTCCGTCTCACCCAATTCACTGCATCCTGCTGGTAATAACTAAACGTGGAATGGCGTGTACGTCCCCCGTCCCAGATTGTGAATACCCCCAGGTTATCAATCCCTGGGCGATGCGCTTCTCCCCACTGTCCGTACGCTGTAACCGACATGGGAAGTAATCGTTGATGCACCGCCAGCTTGAACGCCATGCCTGTATATCCGGCAAGTACATCCTTGGAACCTTGAAACTGGCCCGTATGGGTTAGTATGGCATGCAGGCTATCCACATACGATTTGGACTCCCGCTTCATGATGAGGTTATTTAACACAACTTCGGCCAAGAAAAATCTCCTCTCCATGGTGGTTTCCTGATGTATTTACGAGAAACAGTAGCTTGCTCTGCATCTGCTCGTTTGTTGCCTGTCTACAGACTCATTCTACTGTTCCAAGCCTGTCGATTAATCCTTCTGCATTTTGCTGAAGCTTGCT
The DNA here is from genome assembly GCF_051934385.1 of Paenibacillus hebaui. Lineage (NCBI taxonomy): Bacteria > Bacillati > Bacillota > Bacilli > Caryophanales > Paenibacillaceae > Paenibacillus > Paenibacillus hebaui. The sequence continues at coordinate 6,163,013 of NZ_CP196836.1, forward strand.
CTTGAGCCAACCTGGCGATAAAAGTTCTTCCCACTCGCTAATAAACAAATGCTGGAGAAAAGCATCTGTGTCATAAAATTCAATCGAATAGGTCTGATCATGCCTAGCCCGAATACGATACCCTTGCCACAGTTCCATTTGCTGCACTTCCTTCAAACGAATCTCAGCTACGAACGGTTTCCACACAGGCAATGGTTCTTCCCATCCACCGAGCAATGCGTCAGACCTGCACTCGATCCTCTCATCCGAGACCAATACATGAACAATGCCTTCCAGCCGAATCGCCGTTTGCTGCACAGGATCTGCTTCATAGCCAACCACATAATCGGCGTTGAACTGGGATATCATCCTCAACGGACAAAAGGAAAACTGCCGTTCTCCATCATAATCCCTGTAATGAATATGTACTCTACGCAAGTCGGTTATAGCATGGGACAACAATTCAAAGAATTGCAGCTGCTTCGGTTGTGCCGCAAACACTGGAAGCTCACTACTTCCCATCTGTTGTTCTTCCAACGTGAAACGCTCCAGCAAATGCGCTACACGTTTCACCGCGTCCGATTGATCATAATCATAATGTCGATAACGATGCGCCAAATATTTCAACACACGCTGCTCTTCTTCCGTCATATATAAATGGGGCAATCGGAAGGTCTGATCCTCATAACAATAGCCCCGATATTTCGCCATATATACCAAGGGGGCACGCAGGGAGCTTGCCATATATTCAATATCACGTTGAGCCTGACGACGGGAGATCTCAAATTCACGAGCAAGCCAGCTGCTGTTCGGAAAACGCCCACCCCGAATCTGTTCGTCAAACCAGTGAATCCGATGCATATTGCTCATCTTCCCGCCCCCGATCTCATCCAATCCTAACTCATTCCATTATATCAAAGACATAGCCCGTTCCGAAGAACAGGCCTGTGATGTCAGACATGTGCCATATCCACTCTGGATTGCACAGCTTTGAAGCATTTCTTGCATACTTTCAGACTCGTACCATCTGTTTTCGTTTGCATATACAACAATTTAATTCGGGTACTGCTGCACACCGGGCATGTTCCCCGGCCCCTGGAAGGAAGACTCCACAGGACGCGTCCTCTTTTGGTTTTTGCCAACGGTTGTGAACCTCTTTTCGATATGGTTTGTGTGTTCACCGTTATTATATAGGGCATGGTACGACACAGAATGTCGCAGCAGTATTAGAAAATAAAAATGTCCCCTCTTCGACCTGAAGAAAGGACAACTTTTAGGAAAGATCTGTGCTCGTCTGAGCTGCGGCCTGCAATAATGGTTGCAGGAGTCCGGGAAAGCGTGTTTCCAGATCATCGGACCGCAGGGTGAGAAAATGCTGTGTGCCCTGCACTCTTACCCGAATAACTCCGGCTTCCCGCAGGGTCCGAATGTGGTGCGACATCGTTGACTTTACAACCGGTGCATGAAAATGACTGCACGGCTGCTCCCCACTTCTGGCTGCTTCCGCAACGATCCCAAGGCGGGTCGGGTCACTCAGCGCATACAGTACGGAGGAAAGTTCAATATCTGCTACTTGCGGATGATGTAAAATTTTCATACTGTAGTCTCCTTTTTTCAGACTATGCATTGTATTTTAACACAGATCCATGATATATTTCTAATGTTCGACACCAATCGAACTTCAAACATTTCGTTCATGTAACCCCTGCTGTCAGGCACGGGCTTCACATCATATCGCATTTTGAAAATGCTACACACCGTTTCTGAAATGTTGCGAAATACACATCACTCCAGGAGGTTTTTATGAACAACACCGCAACCGCATCATCAGGGGAACGGACCGGAATACAGGAAGGACTTATTGTTAGCTTGCTTGGCTTCACCGTTGTACTCGTTGTAATGAATACAATGATGTTTAATCTGGCCCTGCCCAAAATTGCAGCCGAATTTATGCTTACATCCGTCGCTTCTTCCTGGATTGTTACAGGGTATTCCATTGTATTTGCCATTTCCTCGATTACGTTCTCACGTCTATCGGATTTTGTGCCGATTCACACACTGTTCACGACCGGGCTTACCTTACTTGGTGCAGCATCCGTTCTCGGGTTCTTTAGTGACCACTTTATCATTTTGCTCATTGCACGTCTGATCCAGGCAGCGGGTGCGGCTTCGGTTCCGGGACTCGCCATTGTGCTCATTACCCGGTACATTCCGAGTGATCGCCGGGGTAAATCGATGGCCGTCATTATGTCCGCCAGTTCGCTCGGTCTTGGACTTGGCCCTGTCATCGGCGGAAGTATTACGCAATTCCTCGGATGGCATGACCTGTTTATCGTTACAGGGTTGACCCTGTTTCTGATTCCTGTATTTTTCAAATTGCTTCCCAGTGAAAAGCCGAAAAAGGGTTCGTTCGACTTGCTCGGTGCACTGCTTCTCGCAATCGGTACAACCGGCGTTCTGTTATTCCTGACCTCACGGGAATGGATTACCATTCTTGTCGGTATCGCAGCTCTGCTTCTGTTCTGGGTCCGAATTCGTCGTGCGGCTGATCCATTTGTGCAGCCTGCCTTGTTCAAAAACAAAAAATATATGATGCTCAGCTCGCTGGGGATTGTATCGTATATCAACAACTTTTCAACGCTGTTCCTGCTGCCGCAAATTCTCGCGCATCTGTACGCCTTGACACCTGCCCAGTCCGGACTTGTCATCTTTCCAGGTGCAGTCGTGTCTATGCTGCTGTCCAACCGGATCGGCCGAATGATTGACCGACAGGGTAATACACAGTTGCTCAAGTTCGCACCATGGCTGCTGCTCGCTGCCGCCGGATTGTTCGCTCTGTTCGCAGACAACAGCATCTACGCCATTATGGCCGTGTATGTCTTGCTCAGTGTAGGCTTCTCTGCACTAACAACAAGTGTATCCAATGAGTTGTCCAATAACCTGACGATGGATCAGGTGGGTGCTGGCATGGGATTGTTCCAGTTAAGTCAGTTCTTCAGCGGCGCCTTCAGCGTTGCCGTTACTGGTGTCGCCCTAACAGCCATGCAGCAGTTGCCACTGTCCTCGGCTTACAGTAATATTTTCTGGGGTATGACTGTGGTGGCACTTGCATCTGTTATTTTCTCTCAGGTGTATCTGAGGATGCAAGCACGTAAAAAAGCTGCTGCTTAATATGAAGCAAGTCACAAAAAAGGCCCGTTAAGCGATGTTCGCTTGACGGGCCTTTTTATAATTTTCGTAAGGTTCCTGACACCCTAACTCGCAACAAGAATCTTTACCATGTCATGAGCCTCTTGTTCTATACCTATAACTTCTCCAATTTTACCCAGCACCCGGTTCAACATTTGGTGACGACGATCCATATCCAGGTACTGACTTTTCAATGTCATATTAGCGGCGAGATTCCATCGTTGCGCAGCATATTCGTACGTCTCCACCAGTTGGTAAATATCTGGATTATACGGTATTCCTTCTCTTAGGAAATGGCCGTACAAATATCTGTTATTGCTTATGCCAGCCAAGTCGCCATACATATTGTCCAGATATTCTTCGGTCAACGCGGATGAGTCTTGAATATGCTGACGTGTAGAGTCTATATACCGTTCAATTGCAGGCAGGCCTACATGCGGATTAACCAATTCATACCACTCACCCTGTTTGATCAGTTTCCCGGATTTTCCAGCCATTATTTCATGATTTTGATGAAGCATATCGTAGAACTCTCTCTCTTTCACCTGTTGGACGGCATTCCCGACATCTAATGTAGCATAACGATAACGCGTGCCCTCACGAATTAATGACGTCTGACCTAGATCAAGAGCTTCAATTAACGTTTGTTCATCCATATTGCCTTTCAAATGATAAAAATCATCAATAAACTCAAATTGCCCATCAGCATAGTCGGACAACACGATACAGTGCGACGAATGAAGTAATTGATAGAGTGAGTTATATTGCATGTAAAATACATCAACCCATACAATGACTACTTCTTTTTGCTGAAGTAACATCAGGATCTCGTGGATAACCTCGGTCCGTTCATTTTTTCTAACGATATTCAAATCAATATGATGAATACGTTGAAATTCGTTTTCAACGGTCATATAAGTGGGGACAAGCTTCGGGGTGCCCCTCTCCGGGTCTTCATGGTACATCATCCCGCATTGCTTCCACACCGCCAGAAAATTCGTGATTTGTTTATAGTTGAGAATGCTGCTTACACATAGGGTAAAGCAATCTTCACCTTCTGTATGTGCTTCTCTTGGCTGAATATTCATATACTCCACTCCTTCCCCAAGGTTAGTGCAAAGATATGCATGCATGGATTGTCTGGCAATAGGATCATGTCAAATGAAATGGGTTCTTCCAGCGTAATCTTCTGAAACCAAATAATAGGCTGTTTGGATGTCAGTAAGGCACCCTTTTGTGTACACACCCCACTACATTGAAACATAATTTCTTCATTATAATGCGGAGACGTCTCGGTCCAGTTGGTCAGATCCAATGATGCTCTCCCCATCCGCTCTCCATTTCGCTCAAAATAAATGAATTCATGGTATGAACCATTATCTGCCGCACCCAGAATGTATAATGTCGAATATAGATCCAAAGGTACCGGAATGCACTGGCTATCCAGTTCTATATTATTAAACGCCTGTCTGGGTAGAGGGAAACGAAACGGAACATCCTGCCATTGCACATTCTCCTGATCAGGCAGTTCGTCACCAGGGTACGAGGAACCAAAGGTCGTGAAATTCCCAATCTGGTTTGCAGCAAGATAACTGAAGCCATTATTGTTATAGTGTTCTTCCAAAGGTAGTGGACAATAGATGGTCATGTCATAAACCTCCTAGGATCGTTCTACTTACTTCTGGTGACCGCTGACCCGATACCTTGTCGCTGCTCCTTGAACAGGGTGTCATATACCTCATGTCGTCCAGCCAGTTCAAGATGAGTGCCCGTAGCAACGATCTCTCCCTGATCGAGCACAATGACTTGCTCGGCATCCTGAATAGCGGAATAACGGTGCGCGATCACAAGCACCGTCATATATTGTGCAATCCCACGGATCACCTCATTTATTTTCCGTTCCGAGTCATTATCCAGTGCAGATGTTGCTTCATCCAGAATAAGCATTCGGGGTCTTGTTAACAGCACCCTGGCGAGCGCCAAACGTTGCTTCTGGCCTCCAGACAGCTTAATACTTGACTCACCCAGAACCGTATTATACTGGTCGGGCAACCCTTCAATGAAATCATCCAGCAAAGCCATGCGGCAAACCTCTCGTATCTCCTCTTCTGTAGCCCGAGGCTGTACGAGTCTGAGATTATCCATGATGGACATACTGAACAAGGCATTCTCCTGCATAACGACTCCAATATGTTGATAAAGGTATTCTGATCCCAAGTCGCCAATGGGCTGTCCGTCAACGAGAATGGTCCCGTGCTGTGTTTCGTTCTGCCCCAGAATAAGTTTGATTAACGTGCTTTTCCCCGAACCACTTCTGCCTACGATAGCCGTATAATCACCAGGCTGAATGTTCAGATTAATCTCATGCAAGACATGACTTTGATTCTCCTGATAACGAAAGGAGACATTCCTGAATTCGAGGTGCCCTTGGAACTCTGGCTGTAATCCGAGCTTTCTCTGTGGTGTAACCGGAAGTTCCAGCAATTCAACAATCCGTTCAATGGAGGGTGTCACATCATGGAGTTGAACATTGGAGGCATTAATCTCATTAATGTTGTTAATCATCTGTTGATAGTATGTCAGAAAGACAAGCAGTCCCCCGATCGTTAATTCCCCCTGAAATATCAGCAACCCACCGATAAAATAAAGATTCATCTTATTAATAAAGTCATCCTGGAAGGTGTAATACAGCTCATTGGCATAGGTGTACGCCAGATGCCGAAACTTGATTTTGCCGAATCGCTTCCAATATCCCACAAACTTGATGGATTCTTTGCGCTGCATATTCAGTGCCTTGATTTCCTTCCAGTGTCTGAAGCTGTTCGATATCCATGTCTCATATTCTCCGGTAGTCTGGCGGAATTCAGAGACCAGCACTTTGGCTTTTTTGCCCAATCGGGAACTGATGACAAAGGAAATAGGAAGCATGATAAAACCCAGCAAAGCCATCTTCCAATTCAGCGACAACAGAATAACCGCATACGCCCCTACGCTGATCCATTTGAACGTATAATCAATCAAATGCAAAAAGATAAAGTCTTTGACCAGTGTGACGTCTCCGTCCAGCCTATTCTTCAGATCTCCCGCACTATAGCGCTCATATAAAGTCGGCTTCATGCGCACTAATCTTTTCCACATATTCAGCTGTAAATCCAGCTTGGTCCGACCTAATAACCGGTTACTGAACAGGGTTTGTAGCCCCAGAGCGGTTGTCTCCAACGCAAATAAGCCCAGATATCCGGCAAGGATATAAGGCAACATTCCAAGCTCCCGTCCAACCATGACATGATCAATGAGCAGCTTGTACAGATAAGGGATCATGAGCGCAATAGCAGTCAAGGCCAATTTTAGTGTACCTAGAATAAAGATTTGACGGTTCGCATTTTTGATAAACGGCTTAATCTGCTTAAACAGTGCATACCGGGAGGTTGACGGTGTCTTGGTCACGACATCAGTCCCTCCTTCCGGATAAAATCTTCTGCAAATAACTCACGGTAGTGCTCACTATTCTCCAGCAGATATCCATGCGTGCCTGTAGCCACAATGCGTCCCTGGTGCACAACAGCAACCCGATCCGCATTCAGGATGGAGGATAAGCGGTGAGCGATGACAATCGAAGCCCGATCCTTGCTCAATTGCTGCCAGGAATGCTGGACCGCTTGTTCAGCTTCATAGTCCAAAGCGGAAGTGGCTTCGTCGAATATAATCAATTTTGGTTGCTTCAGAAAAATTCGCGCAATAGACAGACGCTGCTTTTGTCCGCCGGAGAACTCCATTCCCCCTGCGCCAATAACGGTGTCCAGACCCTGAGGAAGAGAACGGATAAAGTCTCCAATAAAGGCCTGATCACATGCCTCCAGCAATTGATCATCCTCCGCACGAGCGCTGCCAAGCATCAGGTTGTAACGAATGGTTTCATTGAACAGAATGGCTTCCTGCTGCACGATCCCTACTCTCTTACGCAGTCGAGACAGAGAATAGTCATCCATATGCCTCCCGCCAATCCGAATCTGCCCTTCTTCCGGGGTATAGAAACCGAGCAACATGTTCACAATCGTTGTTTTGCCCGAGCCACTCTTTCCTACAAGAGCAACGGATTCATGGGCACCGATCTCCAAGGTGAGACCGTCCAGTACATATGGACCCTGTTCCTCATACCGAAACCGCACTTGTTCGAATGACGTCTCCCCATCCTCCATATCAACTTCCGAGTGACCACCGCTTCTTTCCGTCTCTTCATCCAAAAGTTCAAAAACTTTGCGTGACTGTACCGTCAGCTTAGGCAGATTCACAACCGCCTCGTATATCATCATCATCGATTGATTATTCTTGGTCAGATACGACATAATGGCAACAAAGGCTCCTGCCGTAAGCTGTCCCTGAACAATAAGCACACCAGCAATGGCGTAGATACACAGATCCGATAGCAAAAAAATAAATGCATTAGAGCGGGTCGACATCCATTTCATGACTTCCGTCTGATTGTCTAGTCGAATCACGTCTGCGCTCTGTCCCGTGAACAGTGTAGTGACCCGTCTCCCACTCCCCAACAAACGAATGTCTCTCATGCCTTGAAGCATCTCCAGCATCCAGCTGACAAAATGGCCGTATTTGCCACGTAAAATCGTCTGCTGCTTGGTCATCTTGCGATTAAAATACTGTGATACCCAAACCGAAACCGGAACCAGCACCATCATGGCTAAGGCGATATAAGGATTTAGGTAAAATAAAAAAACAAACGAAACCAGCAATTTCGTGAACGGAGCAGCCATCTGGAAAATGATTAACTCTATTAACTGCATGACGGAATCCGTGTCTCTTGTTAGACGTGTGACCAGATCACCGGTCTGGGCTTTTTGAAAATAAGACGCTTTAAAATGAAGAATGCGATCAAATAAACTTTTTCGAATATCAAACAGAAATTTAACATTCAAATAAATCCAGATGGATTTAATGATCCAACTCAGAGCCCTTACACCTACATACAAAGCAATATAAGTCAAAATAACATAGCCGAAGAAATGAAGATTACGGTGATAGAACACTTCGTCGATCAAAATGGCAAAAATAAGCGGTCCAATCAGATCCACCACCACCATGATCAGCTCGCAAAACAGCATCGTAATCAAGCTGATCCGGTAGGGTTTGGCGAATGTACGGATTCGTTTGCTGAGTGAAATATTCTCCATGCCATCCTCCTCTAAGATATCCAGCTCTCAAGTACGGTCTGGCTCTGGGACTGTACCTCCGTAACAATAGAGATCTCGGTTGTATGGGATGACTTCATCCGCTCCCCCAGTTCTTCATTCCATACACCTTCGGCTGTAATGCGAGTCGTAGCTGATGTGGGGTCTTGGTTAACGTCAAGAATCTGAGCAGCATAACGTTTACCCTGTTCTTCTGTGTACCAGATCAAGGAGTCGCCCTTCTGAAATCCGGAAGCAGGCTGTTCTGTAAATTCAGCTATAATGTGTACTTTGATGTCCTCCCCTTGCAGAGATTCAGCCACTGCACTTGCACTTGCAGTCTCACTGCGCAGATAGGAGGTTGTATGGAATTGCATGGCTAACGTCACTAGTGCTGTTACGGTTAATCCAATAATAACAAGTGCAGCCACGGGTAATTGAATAGAAAGCCGGAACCAGATCTGTCCTATTCGTCTAGTCCGGTTCATGTTCCGAATCTCCTTCAATGAGGCTGACCAGGTAGTCCCTGAAATCGGCAATCGTATCGGTTTGCACAAATGTCAATCGGTCATCGTCTATTTCAATGTCGAATTCTTTCTCCATCTCAACCACAATTTTAATGTAATCGAGCGAATTCGTACCCAGTTCCACCCAGGGTTGATCCATCTGAATATCCGTTCCACACTCCATAACCTTGTCGATGACCTGTATTATTCGAGTCTCCAACGTCATGATTTCACTCATTCAGATCCTCCCCATCATGTGCGATTTAGCTAACTCATCGTAATACTCCCGTTCAAGTACACTTATGTTCCTGTACATCTCCGGGAGTTTATGAAACGATGTTGGTTTATATGAAGAAGTAAGCACGTACTTGGCCAGAACCGCACGAATATCGCTCCACTCCGTGACAATACGCTCGCGAATATGTGTCACTCTGGAATCCGCACCTGTTAGATTGGCACAACGGTATACCTCTGCCTTTTTGGCACTAATCAATTTATGAAGCGAAATGACCCAATCCTCAGCCATTGAGGACACCAGATGTTGATCATGAACAACGGCCTCAAACTGCGGCACACTCTCCTCCAGTCTTGCCAGACTGTTCTCCACCCGCTCCTGTTGCTCATCAATGTGATTCACATAAATCTGCCAGTAAGCCTCCAACTGTTCCGGACTGGAATCTCTTCGATGTATCGCCGGATTATGCTTGTTGTAGAACGTATAGAAGGTGTGTACTTCCATATTAAAATGATCGATATAGCCACGATAACTGTCCATCATATCCTGGTAACTGACGGTTCGTTCTGCATAGGACAAGTTATCATGATGCTTATGTTCCATCACGGTAAACGTCTGGTTGATCGGATCAGCGCCGTATACAAGCCAGGTATGTGGAATATGCTTTTTGAGATACGTATCGTTGCGTATGGATGTGTAATAGACGTCAACCCAGACAATAACCGGTCTGGAATTGAGAACCGCTCGACTGACATCCTGTATAATGTCCTCGCTGGACTTCACCATTTCATAGCCAATGCCCAGATCGTCCAGAATGTCTGTATCCTTGCGGCAGGAGACGAAACCATTCACAAGAAATTGCTCATTCTCAGACCATAGATACTCGTCCACATGATGGATGAAGAACGAATGTATGCTTTTTTTCTGCTGCAGTACAATGGGGAACAAAGAGTTATAGAAACATAATTTGAAAAAGACATCGTTAAAAGGATGATACCCATCGGAATGGGCTCCCCATGAATGCTCCATGCCTATAGATGATGACGTCTTGTTAACCTGTACAACGCCAGATGCCTGCCCGTTATTTCCACTTTCATCTGAATCTGCAAGCTCGGGATTCTCTTTCAGAACCGCTGCAAGCATCCTTATGGTGGGATTGTCATACAAAATGGAAGGCAAGACCCGAATACCGAGATTCTCCAGTTCAACCTCCATTCGGATCACAAGCAGAGAGTGCCCTCCAAGCTGAAAGAAGTCGTCGTCAATACCGATCCGTTCCATTTCCAGTAATGTACACCAGACGTGTACCAATTGGTGTTCCAGCTCACTTTTGGGCGGTGCATAGTTCATTCCAAAATGTAAGGATTGCCGCTGGTTCAACAGCTCTCTTGTATCTATCTTTCCGTGGATCGTCCGAGGCATATGTGAAATCTGAATGTATCTTGAAGGCAGCATATATTCGGGCAACAAAGACATCAGATATTGGCGAACATCCATGACATACAGCTCCGTATCTGCCACGATATAAGCGGTTAGCACCTTTTCACCTTCGACTCCGGTCGTCAGTACAACACATTCACCAATAGGACCATAACGACTCAGATGTCGCTCTACTTCTGCCAATTCAATCCGATGGCCTCTGATCTTAACCTGCTTGTCCATCCTGCCCAGAAACAGCACGCGGCCTTCCGCTGTCCACATCCCCGTATCCCCTGTGCGGAACATTCGCTCTCCTTCAACAAACGGCGACTCGGCATACTTCTGATCCGTCAATTCCGGCAACCCTACATACCCTCGGGATACACCTTTGCCTGAAATACATATTTCTCCGGGTACGCCCACGGGTAACATTCGTCCATGCCGATCTCCAATATGTACGAAATAACCCTGAATGGGGCGACCTACCGGAATCGGATCAACAGTCTCTGATGATAGCTTCTCATAAAGCGCACATACCGTCGTCTCGGTGGGACCATACGTATTGTATACATTTGTATAGGTGAGCAGATGTCCAATGTCCGCCATCTTCAACACATCCCCACCGCTGATAAAGGTGCGAACACTTGCAAGACTGGGCATCCGGTTAAGCTCCCTCAGAATGTGAGGTGTAGTACTGACAAGGGTGACCTTGTGCTTGTCCAGTAACTGCACCAGCCCGTGAATATCAAGCAGTTGTTCCCGCTGAACCACAACAAGAGTTGCCCCCGCAGTTAGTGCAGGAAACACTTCCTCCATATAGGTATCAAAAGTGCTCGCGGCTTGTTGAAGCACCTTGTCTGTTGAATTCAGTTGAAACTCGGCTTGAAAAGCGTTCACGTACGCACTCAGATTTTGTTGCTCTACTCCGACCCCTTTGGGCTGACCCGTTGATCCGGACGTATATAGAATGTAGGCTAGACCATTCATATCAGGTACGGTACTTAAACCACTTCCATCTTCTGCTCTCCATGGGGCATCATCCAGCTTAATCATTTCTATGCCTGAGCCTGAAGGCATAGCCAATGTCATCCCCTCCAGAGCCTGTTGTACATCCGATTCCAACTGTCCCGTAAGGAAAATACGTGCATCGGATTCCATTAAAATATGGCGTATACGCTCAAGAGGATATTCAGGATGAAGAGGAATATAGGTTCCTCCTGCCTTGAATACCGCCAGGATCGTAATGATTAATTCCATGGAACCTGCCATCATAACGGGTACTGGACTTTCGGCAGTCACTCCAGAGGCCATCAAGAGACGGGCAAGTTGATTGGATTGCTCCTCTAGAGACTGATACGAAATCTGGCGATCCCCCTCTATAACCGCAGTCTGGTTGGGTGTCCTGTTCACTTGTTCTTGAAATAAAGTACAAACAGATCGTTCCTCTGGTAGACAAGAACGTGGACTTCTGTTCCACCTTTCCATGATTTCATTCTCCTCTTCCGAAGAAAGGAGCTGACTCATGGATAAGGGTTGGTCTGGTAAGGCTGTTGTCTGTTCCAGCAATCCTATGTAGTGGGAACATAAACGCTCGGGTTGGCTGGCTTCAAGGGGGACTGAACCATAACGGAGGGTCATGTGAAGTCGTTGATCTACGCGATCAAACTCCAGTGAACAATGGGTTCCTCCATCCAGAACAGGCTCCGCATGAATTCCTTTCATATACAAAACCGTCTTCAACTCGCACTCCTCGGGAAGTCGTCCCAGCTTCTCTGCCATTTTATCGTAAGGAAAATGCCAGTACGTTCGGGCTGACATGACTTCAGCTTTGGTATCTAATACCAATTGTCTGAACGATGCTGCTTCGTCAACTTTTCCACGAATCGCGAGCAAATGGGAACTTCGAAAATCCTCGACTTGTTCTGGCGTCAAAGGTATACCCAGCAACACATTCTGCTGTCCGTAATAACGATACAACAGATGTTGAAATCCCGATAAAAGCAATATATACAACGCCAGATTCGATCCCCCGCTCATGCGGATCAATCTTGCGGACAGTTCATCTGGAAAGGATAAGGAAAGAACCTGTACGTTTGGTTCCCCGGTCTGGATCGAAGGTTGCAGAATTCCCTCAAACAAGGTTCCTATATGAATATCGCCATCTAGTTGTTCCTGCCAATACGTTCGTTCTTCCTTAAATTTATCACTCGACATCATAACATTAAGTAGATGGATATCCATGATCTCACCCCGAATACATAGTAAACCGGCACAACAAGTGTTGATCTCACCTGTCATGCCGGTTGATTGGTGTACACGTGCTTGTTTATGCCGTAGGAACTTTATGGTCACTCCACAAATAATACTGTCCCGTCTCGTCCAGGATCTGGTGGAACCAGTCATCCCGCTCTTCCTGCTCTACTTGTTTGGTTTCGAATATGGTACCCAGCCATTCCAGGGACAGTTTCATCTGCTCCGTAGTTGGTGCCTGATCCGCCGCCTCAAGTTCCTCTTGAAGCTGTTGAATTCGTTTATAGGGCTCAACAACTCCTTTTTGATATTCATCCTGATCCCAATTCCGGTTCGGTGTAGCTACCGCCGCGGCCATACATTTGGTCACTACCGTTGGTCTCGGTCTGGATACAACAGCCTGATCCAGCAACTCCTTCAGTGCCTTGCGATCCTCTTTTTGTCCGTAGGCAAAAGATTTCATGCCGAGCTTATCCAGCTCTACCAGTCCGCTCAAGACATTCTTCGGTCCAAGTTCAATCGTCAGCGTGACACCATGCTTTTTGAGATATTGCATCGTCTGTGTCCACTTCACCGGCTGAGACAATTGCCTTTGGAGCAGTCCCGTAATTCGCTCAGCTTCGGTGTACGGAGTCGCAGTCACATTAGATACGACGGGCCACTTGAATGGATGGAAACGATAATTGGCAAGTTCTACCCCAAGCTGTTCACCGGCAGGCTCCATCAAACGGCTATGAAACGGCGCACTCATCATCAACGGGGTCGTTTGGGCATCTTGATCCAGCAAGATGGATTCAACTTGTTCAATCGAATCCTGATGACCGGATATGGCATACTGACCTGAAGCATTGTAACAGGAGATCGCAGACCAGGCCGTATCGGTTGACACTTGCTCACAGGCTCTGCGGATCATATCCTCATCTGCACCATCAATGATGGTCATGGCTCCATCTGCTTCATCTGCGATAAGTTCGGTCAATTCGCCACGTCGCTTGGTGATCCGCACAGCATCACCAAATGTCATGGCACCGGAGCACGTTAGAGCTGCATACTCACCCAGGCTGTGGCCTGCACAGAATTGCGGGTTGATCCCGATCTCCTCCATGTAGACGCGATAGGCAACAACACTTGCTGTCAGCAATGCCGGCTGCATATTGGAAGGTTTATTCAGATCAAACAGGCTGCCTTCAAAACTCATTTTGGCCAGATCAAAACCCAGAATATGATTGGCTTCTTCATACGTTTGTCTTGCAATCTCGTACTGATCATAGAAGTTTTTCATCATACCTATATATTGAGATCCTTGCCCTGGAAACAGAAATGCTATTTTTTCCATTGATTGAACACCTCGCCTCTTAGATTGGGTTTACGCGATAACTTCCATGGACACATACGCAGGCTGATCCTGAATCATGCTTAGATCACTCTCAAACAAATAAAAATCTCCGTTCTGCTCAATCTCACGGAATCCGGCAAATTTGTAAGTGATCATCATCGTACGATTGCGATCTGTTGATACAAACTCGGCCTGCAAACGGACATTTGCTTCCTTAGCCATACGCATCACATGATGCAGCAGCAATGTACCTGCTCCTCTCGACATGACGCGGCAGGAAACCAGTAGTAGTTTAAGCGTCCACACTTCGTCATTTAATTCGAGCAGAGCCAGACCGATTTTTCCATACGTACCGTATTTGTCCTCCAGTCCCGCAATCAGCAGTTTGTGGCGTGGAGAGTACCGGAATTGATCGAGTTCCTCATAAGAGTAGGTATAACCTGTGGCATTCAGTTGATGTGTTCTAACCGTCAGTTCTTCTGCACGCTGTAGATCCCCTTCCTTCACTTCAGAGATCGTGAAGATCATGCCAAGGGAGGCCAGGAATTCATCCTGAGTACCTTCGAATTCCTCCTCCTTCTCATTGCGAGCAATATCATTCATGTACATCTTTCTGCGTAAGGCAGAATCCTCGGTAATGAAACGTGGGTTCATCTCATCCATATCCGTTAATTCAAGATAGGCCAGCGCATCGATACAGAGTACATCGGGGTGAGTGAATAATACTTCCTCACGTTCAAAAGGCTGATCATCGATAAAGGCAATCGTATCCATTCCGATATTGATGGACTCCACAATGGTTTTCACCGATCGGGATTTGGCATTCCAATTGATTTGTGGATAGATGAAATATTCACGCAAGCCGAACTCTTCCAATTTGGCCATCGCCAGTTCATGATCGTTACGGCTGGCAACCGATTGCAGAATGCCCCGTTCATCCAGCGTACGGATGACTTCCACAATATTTTCTTTCAGCGTGACCTCTTCATCCTCCAGCAAAATTCCGTTCCAAATGGTATGGTCCAGATCCCAAATCACACATTTAATTTTTTTCATGACAGAACAGCCTCCTCTTGTACGGATTCATGGGTACTCGCAGCGTATGAAGCAATAACCATCTCATGCATTTGTGTTGTGCCTTCAATAATCTCATTCACGCGGGCATCCCGGTAGTAGCGCTCCACCGGATACTCCGCACTACAGCCCTTGGCTCCATGAATCTGTACCGCACGGTGCGCTACCTTGTTGACCATATCTGCCGCATAGTATTTAGCCGTCCAGGTTTCCATAATGGAATCCGGGTCCATCACTTCTTTCAGATAACCGGATTGATAACATAAGAGCCGCGCTGCTCTCACATCCACAATGATCTCTGTCAGCATTTTCTGAATTAACTGATTTTCCTGCAAAAGAGTTCCGAACTGACGGCGGCTGCCTGCATAACTCAGTGAAGCATCCAGACAGGCTTGTCCCAGTCCAACACAGCCCCAAGCTACGGTGTAGCGGCCATAATCCAAACAATGCAAGGCTACCATGGAAACGCCGATACCTGGACTCCCTACCATACGATCCGGGCCAACATAACCATTCTCCAGATGCAGCTCCGCCAGCATCGAGCCTTTAACCCCTAGCATCCCGTTTATCGGCTGCGTCTTCAATCCAGGATTGTTCCGTTCCACCAGGAACGCGGTGGGTTTATCATTCACCTGGGCAAAGATGAGAAATAGGTCAGCAAGCTGCCCCATCGTGATCCACTTTTTCTTTCCGTTCAGCAGATATCCTTCGCCATCCAATTCGGCTACAGTCTCGATGCTTTTGGCATCACTGCCAACTCCCGGTTCGCTCAGTCCAAAGGCTCCAATGACTTCACCCGAGGCCAGACGTGGCAACCAATAGGAACGCATATCTTCGGAACCAAACTTCTGAATCGCTATGGCTACCATGCCGTGAACGGTGAGCAGACTTCGTACAGATGAACATCCTCTTCCGATCTCCTCATTCAGCACCCCAACCGATATCGGATCAAGCCCCATGCCTCCATACTCCCGAGGAATCATGGAACCCAGATAACCTGAGGATTTCAGCGAATCGATCACCTCAGGATGAAGCCGTTCTTCTCTATCGTGCAAGCCTGCGTACGGGACGATATATTGATTGGTAAATGATGCAGCATCCTGCTTGCATTGGAGCTGCTGTTCGCTCAATTCCATTTTCAACACGTTAACCTCCTATAATGGGACCGGATGAATGCACATTTTTCACACTGTACTGGGGACAGGATCTGCTTCCTAGGAACTGACCATCTTGCTCTCAATAAGCTCAACGATGGCGTTAATGGACTTGAAGTTCTGCAAATCCAGATCCTTATTGTCAACACGAATGGAGAATTCCTTCTCCAGAAACATAACCAACTGCATCGCAAACAACGAATTCACAAAACCAAGGGCAAAGATATCCTCGTCGTCCTGAAGCTCATGCTTTTTGAAAAAACGACCCAGAAACTTGCGAACTCTACCTTTAACTTCTTCCATGTGTATAACTCCCTTTCCCTCATTAAAATGGTTTTGAATAAGCAACAAAGCTTGTCATGCCATGAACTATTCATGCAGTTGATTAGTAACTATAGAAACCTTCCCCAGACTTTCTTCCAGTCTGTCCGGCGTGCACCATCTTTCTCAGCAAAGGACAACAACGGAATTTCGGGTCCTGGTAGCTCTCATACAGAACATCAAGAGAATCCACAACGGTATCCAAGCCGATTAAGTCCGCCGTCTCCAGTGGTCCCATCGTGTGTCCATAACATTTAACAAAAATATCATCCACCTCACGTGCTGTAGCCACCTGATCCTGAAGAACAAAAGCAGCTTCATTCATAAACAGATGGGAAATCCGGTTCGAGACAAATCCGGGATAGTCGTTAACCAGAATCGTCTCTTTACCGATGGATGACAGAAGTCCGGTGACTTCTTCAATGGTATGTTCCGATGTGTGCATCCCCTTGATCACTTCAACTGCTGATTTCAGGGGAACCGGATTCATAAAATGAGTACCAATAACCCGATCAGGCCGCTTGGTTAACGCTGCAATTTTGGTGATCGAGATACACGAAGTGTTCACCAGAAATATGCATGCCTCATGACAGATCGGGTCGATCCGGCTGTACACTTCCTTTTTGATGTCCCATTGTTCATTCACATTTTCAACGATAATATCAGCTTCACGAAGCATCTCCAGTTCCGTCGTCATATGAATGCGCTCCATGATAATCTCCGGGTCTTCCAGTCCCTCTACTTTCTTGAATAACTTCAGCATTCGGATATTGTTATAAATCTCTTCTCCAGCGATCTCCAGCACTTCATCCTTGATATCCACCAAGACAACCTCATGACCTGTCTGTGCAAAACTCTGGGCTACACCGCGGCCCATCACGCCTGCTCCAATTACCCCGATCTTCTTCATTGTCTGTTCCTCCTGTTTGTGGGGGAGAGGCTATGCTCTCCCTGATCAGAAATTAAAATCAAGATCTTCTGCGGCTGAATCGTAAGAAACCAGCATATGCTTGCTGCTTTCCAGTTCAATCTCGCCCAGCTTTTGCTGCGGATGAAGCAATAACTGTTGCAGCAGCTCTACATAATCGTTAAGCATCTTCTCCGCCGTTTCCCGCTTGAAAAGCTTGGTACGGTACTCCAGATTAAATCGCAGCTTGTCATGCTTTTCGATGATTTCGAGATACACGTCATAACGGCTTTCCGCAGCTCCAAACTCATATGGAGTCGTAGTGAATTTGCCCACGGTAACGTCCACTGTACCTACATTCTGAAGTGCAAACATCGCATCGAATAAAGGATTGCGGTGTCTGTCTCTGTTCAGGTTAAGCTTCCGCACCAGGTCCTCGAACTGAAATTGTTGATTCTCATAAGACTTCAGTGCACCTTCCCTAACTTCAGCCAGCAGCTCCAGGAACGTTTTCTCGGATTGTGGCTTGGTACGAATCGTAATGATGTTAATAAAAACACCAACGACATCCTCCAGATCGGCGTGAGATCTACCCGCAATGGGAGAACCCACAACGATATCCTCCTGATCTGCATATTTGGCCAGCAACACGTTATATGCTGCAAGCAGGAGCATAAACAAGGTTGTTCCTGTCTTGGCAGCCATGCGATCCAGATCCATAGTCAATGCTTCATTGCCGATAAAGACCACCTGATCTCCCTCAAATTCATTAGCCAAAGGACGAGGGTAATCGGTAGGCAATTTGAGCTGTGGAATGGAATCCTTGTACAGGTTCAACCAATACTCTTCCTGTTTGAGCAGAGCACCAGAGGAGAGCAAGGCATTATGCCACACGGCATAATCTTTGTACTGAATGGTGAGTGGTTTCAGTTCACGCCCTTCATACAGATCAATGATTTCCTGCATAATGATGTCCATGGACATGCCATCCGTGATGATATGATGCATATCAAAAAATACGGCGTGTACACGATCTGCAAGCTTAACCACTTCAAAGCGGAATAACGGCGCCTGATCCAGCTCAAAAGGTTTCACGAAACCAAGGAGCTTCTCGGTGAGTTGTTCCCGAGTGGACTCCGAGTAACCCACATTGAAGTCGACCTGATCCCACACCTTCTGATAAGGAATACCGTCCAGGATCTCAAACGAAGTCCGGAAGGATTCATGACGTTGAATCAGCTTGCGAATGATTTGTTCAAATGCCCCATGCTCAAAATCCCCCTCCATGATGGAGGCTCTTGGTATGTTTGCATTGGTATTTTGACCCTCCAGCCGGTCCAGAACTACGAATCTCTTCTGTGCAGAAGAGACTGGGTAATACGGTTGGTTCTCCACACGAGTCAGAGCAGGCAGTGCTCCCACGGAATCTTCACCTATGGAAAGACCGTAAGACTCCTCCAGATAGGCAGCCGATTCCGCAATGGTTGGATACATCAGGATCTCTGCTGTGTTCACGAGAATCGACAACTCTTTGGTGAGACCATTGGCAATTTTGAGACCCAGAATGGAGTCTCCGCCCAGCTCATAGAAATCATCATAAATACTGAGTTCATTGACCCCAAGCGACCTACTCCATAATCGGCCTAAGGCGCTCTCAATGACGGAATAAACTTCGTCCGTCCTTCCCAGCAACTTCATGTTGCCCGATTCTTCATGTGAATGACTTGCATTCCCCTTACGTCCGGTTTCGATAGCCTCGCTGATATCGGAAGAAAACAGCATGAGCGGCATGTCATCAGAGACATGCTGATAAATCCCATCCCGGTTGAGTTCCCCGATCAAAACCTGGGTTACATCTTTGCGCATGGCTTCTTGCAGCCCCTGTATACCTCTGGCTGTCGTGATTGCCTTGAATCCGCCATCTGAATTGGCATGAAAATCCCGGGCCATGCCGGTTTCCTTCCACGCTGTCCAGTTCACGGCAAGGGTGGACAAACCTGCTTGCCTGCGATGAGCCGCGAACGAATCCATATAGGCATTGGCAGCGGTATAGTCCCCTTGTCCAGGTTCACTAAAGAACGTGGTAGCCGTGGAGAACATGACAAAGAAGTCCGGTTGATCCGCACGTGTCAGCTGATCCAGACTCCATGTCCCCAGCACCTTAGGCCGCATGACACGTTCAAAGGCTTCACGGTCTTTGTTCATCAGGAACCCTTCTCCAGCCACACCAGCGCCGTGAATAATACCAGACACCGTACCGTGCTCCTTTCTGATCTTGCTGAGCACCGATGCAAGCTGAATGGGGTCAGCAATATCTGCGCTGTACAGATGTACTTCTGCGCCGCGAGCTTCCATCTCTTTGATCCGTTGAATCTGAGCGGTTAACTTCGTTTCCTCACCTGAGGACAGCACATCTTCCCATGTTGCCCGTTCTGGAAACGGTGAGCGGTTGATCAATACAAGCTTAATTTTCTCTGGCGCTAAAGATAATGCACTCGCCGTCTCCAGTCCAATTCCGCCTGTCCCTCCAGTGATGAGGTACACACCGCCTTCGCGCATGTGTATCGGTCGTTCGGGCAGCAAGGACATCGGGATTTCGCCCAGCTCCTGAACATATCGCCGCCCCTTCCGGTATGCGGCAAGATATAACGTGTCCGGGTCACGAATTTCCTGCAGCCATTGCTCCATCGGTGTCTCGGCATCGATATCAATGCTTCGACAGCGGAATTGATTCATCTCGTGACAGATGGTCTTGCCAAGCCCAACCATCGGTGCGTGTACTGGACGGATGTACAGCTCACTGCCCGTAACGCTTTGTGTACAAGACGTCACCAGTACTAGGTCGACCGGGCGTTTGAAATGAACCCTGGACATGGCTTTGGACAAATAAAACAGACTGTATACGCCACGATCGAGCGATTCTTCCAATTCCCCTACAGTACCTTCATCCGGATGCTGATCCAGTGCAAAGAAATGAAGAAGCTGCGAGATTTTATAAGGCTCTATCGCTCGGATTAACCGTTCATAATCTTCTTCACATGATCGTATGGTAAATTCGGCATTGGCTTGATTGGTATAGGAATCTCCGCGGTAAACCTTGATCACAAGCCGACCTTCCGCTTCCAGTTTCCCGGCTACGGATGAAGCTATGCCACTTCTATCCATCAACATCACAACCGGTTCTGTATTGCCACCCTGTTGACCAATCGTTATTCGATTCATTTCTTTCCACATGGCTGCATAGTGCAGTGGAGCAGCGGCCTCTTCTATGGAGACCTCACGCAGCTGTGGACGTTCGGGAATGTTGATCCAGCAGCGCTTCCGTTCCAACGGATACGCAGGCAAGCTGACTTTACGAGGATGTTCTCCTGCGTACAGTTCTTCCCAGTCCGCATCTGCTCCCTGAACATAGAGGTGGGCAACCTGCTTTAACAAATACTCCGACTCGCGTCCATCCTGTACAAAGCTCTGGATTGCTGAACGCATTAAATGACTCAGACCCATTTTTTCCGATTCGGTCATTTCACCAGCGGCCTTATCCTTCTTACTCTTGGGAACAGTCCGATGTTCACCAAACTCCACGCCTGGTCGTGCAATGGATTGGAACGGTTTGTTCTCCAACTGTCTAAGCGTATTCAGAAGCCCTTCCGTATCCCGCCCCATGAGCGACAACCGGAACGGGTAATGCCCTCGTCCCGTGCTTGCTGTACTGCAAATATCTGCGAGTGCATATCGCTCGTTCCGGTCAAGCAGACGAACATACTCGGCAACCAGCCGCTGAAGGGCATCTTCGGATCGGGCAGACAATACCAGCAAATGAGGACGTGCTGGTGCAGATACGGGTGCAAGCACTGGTGGTTCTTCCAGGATGACATGGCAATTCGTTCCACTGATACCGAATGCGCTGACACCGCAGCGACGAGGTCCATCCTTCACCTTCCACGGTCGTAATCGTGTATTCACATATACAGGCGAAGCATGAAAATCAATATTCCGGTTCGGACGATTAAAATGAAGATTCGGTGGAATCACGCCATGCCTGACAGCCAGTGCAGCCTTGATCAGACTGATCATACCTGCTGCCTCAGAGGTATGACCCAGATTGGTTTTAATGGAACCGACCGCACAAAATTGACGTCTGTCTGTGAATTGTCGGAACGCATTTTGGATGCCTTTGATTTCAATCGGGTCACCCAGTGCGGTTCCCGTGCCGTGCGTTTCCATGTAAGTGATGGTCTCGGGATGAATACCCGCCTGTTTCCAGGCCTTGGTGATGACTTCCTGTTGAGCCGCTGGATTGGGAGCCGTAATGCCGGCTGAACTGCCATCCTGATTCATGGCAGTGCCTTTGAGAACGGCGTATACCTGATCCCCATCCCTCAAGGCATCCTCCAGCCTTTTTAGCATGACTACCCCGATGCCCTCACCAAGCCCGGCACCATCAGAGTCATCATCGAATGCTCGGGTCTTTCCATCACCGGACTCCAGACCCTGGAGCATGTTTTCGTTCTTTTTGGTGATCGGCATGGTAGAGATTTTGATTCCACCGACTGCGGCCATGCTGCACTCTCCGCTTAACAGGGCACGCGAAGCAATATGCACCGCTGTGAGAGACGAAGAACAGGCCGTATCCACCAACATGCTTGGCCCTTTCAAGTTCAGCAAATACGATATGCGGGCAGGAATGATCGATGGTGTGTTACCCACCACGGCATCGGGCAGAGCGCCCAAATCCGTCTCATAAATGAAGCGTGAATACATATCGACTGTATTGGTTGAATAACCCAAATAGACACCGGTATCCGACCCGGCCAATTTCCCGCCGCCGTAACCCGCATCTTCAATAGCCCTCCACACAGTCTCCAGGAAGAGACGTTGATTCGGGTCTGTCAGACTGGCTTCCTTGGGTGATAATTTAAAGAATGAATAATCGAATAAGTCAATGTCTTCAATAAAAGCTCCCGCTTTGGATTCCAGTTCCGGGAGATCCAGCCTTGTATTTTGCAAATACCAGTCCAGATCCTGTTGTCTGCGTTCCGGAAGAGGGCGGATGTGATCCACCTTGCCTTGAATATGCTCCCAGAATTCGGATATATCTGTTGTGGAAGCTACATTCAAAGCCATCCCTACAATGGCTAGATCTCCTGACAAGGGTCCAGGCACAGTTTGTCCTGAACGCTGCTGATCTTGGGAACCCGCCTCTGCTTGCTCCGCAGTATCCGGTGTTCTCTGTTGTTCGCTGGTTGCAGAAGCATCCACGTCGCTCCATACGGTGTCAGTGTTTTCTTCCGCTTCACCATTTTCCTTGAAAATATATTCAGCCAGCTTATGAATCGTCGAAAATTCAAACAGATCCGTCACTGCAAGAACGCCAGGATACCTCTTGGAGAGCCCCGCGTGAATTTTCAGCAGCAGAATGGAATCAGCACCAAGCTCAAAGAAATTCTCATAGATATCGATCTCGTCAAATCCCAGAACTTCTTTGCATACGCTGGCGACATGCCGTTCAGTAGCCGTATATCCGCCCTCGCTCTTGCCCGATAATCTCACTTCACCACCTGAAGTGCTGCCCGCCTTCTTGGTCGACCTTGTTTTGGAAGCAGCACTTTGCAGATATTCGGCCACTTTGCCACTAAGTTCTGTTGATAGCCGAACCTGCATTTTATCCAGCAAGCGCACGCCGCCCCCACTGAAGTTCAGCTGCCCAATTAGCACCCTGCGGATCGAAGAGTTCATGGCCTGTTCCAGGCCCCGTATGGCCTGTGCCGTAAGGACGGTTTTGAAGATGGTGTCTGCGGTAAAACCAGCATCCACCGACATGCCCGTCTCTTTCCATGTTGTCCAATTCACGGTGAGAGTGCGTTTTCCTCTTAAGGTACGTTCATCGGCAAAGGCATCCAGGTAGGCATTAGCTGCCACGTAGTCCGCTTGAGTTACACCACTGAACATCGTAGCTACAGAGGAATACATCACAAAGAAATCCAGATCGTCACTGTGGGTCAGTTCATCCAGATTCCAAGTACCGTATATTTTGGATGCCAGCACTTCGCTGAATCGTTCTTCACTCCGATCCACCAGAAGTTGATCTCCTCCGACACCCGCCCCATGAATGATGCCATGAATAGCACCATAACGTGTACGCATATCCCGAATCACCCGATCCATCGCTTCCCGGTCAGCTACATCCGCACTGTACCAGGAGACCTCTGAACCTGCGGCCTCCAGCTCCGTAACGGCTGTAATGAAACGCCGAAGTTTAGCTTGACCGGGCTGGTTCATCAGGTTGTCCCACTGTACACGATCCGGTATCGGGGTACGATTGATCAGAGCCAGACGCACCGGTGCTTTGGAAGCCAGGAAACGCGCTGTCTCCAGACCAATACCGCCGCCACCCCCAGTAATCAGGTACACGCCCTGATGGCGTACAGATAGTGGGGTATCCTCCGCAACCTGCACACGGGTAAATTCTTCAACGTAACGTAGTCCACCACGGTACGCGACCAGATAATCCCCCTGACCTTCTGTCTCCAGAGCTTCCTCCATCCAGTCAGCTACGGCAGTGTCTGCATCTACGTCGATGGAGCGAAAAGAAATGGACGGATGCTCACGGTTCAATACCTTGCTTAGACACAGGAATGGCGCATGTTCTGGCCGCTGAGCAGATTCGTCTCCCGTAATATTGTGGGCGTTCAATGCAATCAGGGTAATGCCAGCAATCTCGGCAAAGTCACTTCTCATCAGAGCACGCACTAGATAATACACACTGTACACACCTTGGCGCTGGCTATTCTGTAATTCACTCAGACTGTGAATACCCGACTGCGGTGTATCTAGAGAACAGCCAACATGAATGATGTGATCCACCGACTTGCCCCGAAGGCTTGCGAAGAGACGATCGTAATCCGCTTCCTGGTCACCAAGCGTATACCGATTGTCGCTCAAGTCTGCATAAGCAGAACCCAGTGCTGTCCGGATTATATTCACGCCAGTGCGCTCAAGTACACGAGCTATAGAATCACCAGCATCAGGCTTGCCTTCAACCAACAATACCGTTCCCGGTAAAACGGCGATCCCGCTGCCTGAACGTTTCCGCCCAGCCTCTCTCCATTGCATCGTATAGTGAAAATCTTCTGTGTGTTGTACAGACACTGCTGCGCCTCTGTCGATACGACTTGATACCAGTTCGTCAGGAAGATCAATCCAGCAGCGATGGGATTCAAAAGGGTACACGGGCAGACTAACCCGACGCACACCAGTACCTTTGTACAATCCCACCCAATCAACATCAGCCCCTTGTACGTATAACGAACCAAGCTTGGACACGCCTGCTTCATCATCCCACTCGGAGAGGGTAACCCCTTGCGTAAGCTCCTCTACCTGTCGATCGAGCTTTTTCCGTGACGCTTCCGTCATGTCACCAGGTTCAAGCTGTGATTTGCTGGCAGGTACAATTTTGTGCTCCCCGAAGCTGAACCAGGATTCAGGTTCATTCCACGTTTCCGCCAAGGATAAGACTTGCAGCTTCAGTCCCAGATCCGTGAGACTCTCTGTCACTACAGCCAATCGGAAGTTATAGTGTCCTCTGCCAACACTCGCGGTATAACATAGATCCTGCAGATGACATGCGGGCGGTTTTTCCTGCACAACTCTGCTATACGTTACGACCAGTTCCCGTAGAGCTGGCTCAGACTTGGCGGACAACACGACCAGACCTTCCTTCGCATAAGAAGAGTCAACGTCCGTGGCAACCGGTGCTTCTTCCAGCACCAGATGGCAGTTCGTTCCGCTAAAACCGAAACTGCTGACCGCACAGCGCATCGGGGACTCTTTTCCTTCCCATTTGCGAAGCCTTGTGTTTACATACACGGGCGATGTCTTAAAGTCGATCTGTCCATTGGGTCTGTCAAAATGAAGAGACGGCGGGATTTCACGGTTTTTGATAACCAGTGCCGCCTTGATCAGACTGACCAGACCTGCCGCTTCATAGGGATGACCCATATTCGATTTCACAGTACCAATCGGACAAAATTGCTTTTTATCTGTGTACTTCTGAAAAGCAAGCTCCAAACCTTCAAGTTCCAGCGGATCTCCCAGCTTCGTACCCGTTCCATGGGTCTCAATGTAGGACAAGGTCTCGGGGTGAATTCCCGCCTGATCCCACGCTCTGGATATCACATCAGCCTGGGCCTCCGGATTGGGAGCGGTGATCCCAATAGAAGCTCCGTCCTGATTAATGGCGCTGCCTTTGATGACCGCATAGATCTGGTCCTTGTCCTTGAGCGCTTTGCTCAACGGTTTCAGTAATACCGTAGCAACCCCTTCGCTGATTCCAGCCCCATCCGAGGAATGGTCAAAGGCTCTTGTTCGTCCATCCGATGCTTCAAGCCCCCCGCGGTAATATTCCGTATCCAGTGGCATCAGGTTCACACGTAATCCGCCGGCAAGTGCCATATCACAATCGCCATTCCGAATGGATTGGCAGGCGAGATGCACAGCAACCAATGAGGATGAACAGGCCGTGTCCACCACCATCGAAGGCCCCTTCAAATCCAGAAGATACGAGATTCGTGCAGGCATCATGGCGGCAATATTGCCAACCGCTGCATCGGAAGTTAATTGAATATCAATGTCCTGGATCATCCGCAAATAGCTGTCCTTAATATTGCTGGCGAATCCCAGGTATACGCCTGTCCGGCTGCCAGCCAGACTTTTCCCACCATATCCCGCATCTTCGAGAGCACTCCAGGCTGTTCGCAGGAACAGTCTCTGAAAAGGGTCCATCAGTGCCGCATCCCGTGGGGGAATCCGAAATAACTTGTAATCAAATTGGTCGATGTCTTTCAGATAGGAACCATCACTGTATTGGATATCCTCTCCATATCCTGCATATTGGAGATACGCGTCAATATTTTGACGACGAGAGTCCGGAAAATTTGCAATGGAATCACAGCGATCACGGATGTTGTCCCAGAACTCGTCAATATTGTCCGCAGATGGAAGCATGGCTGATATGCCAACAATGGCGATTCCCTCAGAGTTGTTCCGCTTTCCCTCCGATTTCAATCCTTTGAGCAGCTGGGCAGCAACCTGCTTGTCAATTTTGCCCGCGGCTGCATTCTCAATAATCATTCTCAGCATCTGGCTTGTTTGGTTCATCGGGTTCTCCTTCCTCAACGATCCTCGAAGCTCTTGACTGCATCGTCAATGCTCAGACTACCGGCTTCAATATCTTTAAACAGCTGTTCAAAATCATCCACCGGTTGGGCTGGCTCAGCAGGCGGTTTCACTTCCAACTTGGTCATTACAAATTGGGATAACGCATGCACACTGGTGTACGAAAACAGATGGATCAGTTTCATCTTGCCTGGATAAGCATCTTCGAGCAGAGAAAATAACCGGTTTAACAGGATGGAATCACCGCCCAGGTCAAAAAAGCTATCGTGGATATCCAGCTCTTCAAAACCGAGCACCTCGTTATACATGCCTGCAATCTGCCGTTCGATGCTGTTGTAATCCTCGCCGTCTTTTCCTTTGAGTTCAACATGTGCATTAGCCGATTTATTTCGTTTAGCTGCAACAGGAGCCACCTGCCGCGACTCTTCCAGCTTCTCGGCTTCCTTCAGCCTGTTCGTCATCTCTTCCGAGAATCGGAATGGAAACTTGGTCAACAGCGCTTTGGCAAACTGAGGATGGTATGTAAATTCCCCGATCAACACACGCGGCACCTCTTTGTTCAATGCTGTAAAAAAACCGGCCGTTGCCTGTTCGGTCGGAAGGGCTTTCGTAATGGCATCCACATTAAAACCATAATCAACGGACATGCCCGCTTCTTTCCATGAAGACCAGTTAATAGACAAGGTCTTCAGGCCACTTTTGCTGCGAGAATAGGACAACGCATCCAAATATGCATTTGCCGCTGAATAATCTCCTTGCCCAACCTCACTTGACAGGGAC
Organism: Paenibacillus hebaui; assembly: GCF_051934385.1. Lineage (NCBI taxonomy): Bacteria > Bacillati > Bacillota > Bacilli > Caryophanales > Paenibacillaceae > Paenibacillus > Paenibacillus hebaui. The sequence continues at coordinate 6,190,523 of NZ_CP196836.1, forward strand.
AGACCGGAAGAGAAGAAGACCATGAAATCAAGCTCATCCTGCCGAGTCAGGTGGTCCAGTATCCAGGCCCCTTGCACTTTTGGATGAAGGACTTCGTCAAACGTTTCTTGGGTTTTGCGGATTAAATATCCAACCGCTGGTACCCCTGCACCGTGGATCACTCCCGTGATGAACCCATGCTTCTCCCTGACATCAGCCAGTACATCCTGCATCGCTGCATAATCCGATACATCGGCTGCATAACAAGATATCTCCGAGCCCTGTTGTTCAATCTCCAGGAAATTGCGGAGACGAGCTGCCATCTTGGATTCAAGCTCTGGGTCGTTAAGAAGTGTTTCCCATTCCGATCTTGCAGGAACTGGGGTGCGCCCAATCAGTACAAGCTTGACATCTGCTTGGGAAGCGAAGAATTTTGCCATTTCCTGACCAATACCACCTGTACCCCCGGTAATGACGTACACACCATCCTTTTGGATATGGACAGGAGAATCCGTCAACTCATCGGCTCGGACTTCACCCAATTCCTCGATATATCGAACCCCATTGCGGTAGGCAGAGGTATAACTCTGATCTTGGGAACCCATTTCCTGAAGCAGTTCAGCTGCCCCTGTACTCTCGTCCAGATCAATGCTTCGACAGGTAATATGCGGATACTCCAGGGCGAGTACTTTGCCCAAACCATATAATGAGGCCGCTTCGGGAGAGAGTCGGCTCTCTCCGGTTGTGACTTCGTAGACCTGTTCGGAGACCAGCATCATATTCAGCGCGTTGTCACTTCCGTGCTCAATCAGGGCACGAATCAGATAAAACAGGCTATATACCCCTTTTTGCTGACTTTGTTCCAAAGCCTGAAGTGTACGAATTTCCGTGGGAGCCGGCACCGCAAAGAGATGTACAATGTCACTGATGGTCGTATCCCCCAGCGCTGCAAATAACTCCCCAAAGTTTCCTTCCGAACCATTCACCGTAAACGATCCATCCGGTTCCTGATTGAAAGATTCTCCATAACGGACCTCAATCACTTGGCGCCCTGACTGCTTAAGGCGTTCAATCAATTCGCTTCCCCGGTTACCCTCGTCCTTCAAAATCAGAACTGCACCTGTTCCCTGAATCGGTTCCGGCTCTGTTAGATCAGCTTTCCTCCAGTTCATCCGATAGAATCGGGCTGACGTCGGTTCTTCTGAGAACGCATTGCTGCGATCCGCGGTAGCGGTACGAGCTGCCTCAGGAACTTCAAACCAGCAGCGAGTCCGGGTAAATGGATAGGTCGGCAGACTTGTTTTGCGTAGTCCGTCTCCTGTGTATAGAAGCTCCCAGTTCAGTTCTGCACCCTGTATATAATGCAGTCCAATCTGGTCCAGTATGTCCTGTTCAGCCTGCTGACCCTTACCCATCTTCGCCAGTTCCGGATTCAGACTCATAGACCGATGGCCTGTCTGCCCTTCTTCTCCACCTATAGCTGGTGAATCTGGACGGTTTTGATCGTTGCTAACCTTGTGATAACCGTAATAAATCCCTGGACTTCGGTGTCCATTGGGTCCTACACTTTTGCTTAAATCCTCATCCGCCGATCCGATCATTCGTCCAGCTTCATTTAACCGAAGCAGAAGCTCCTCCGCATCCTGCCCGGTGACCAGTAAACGGTATGAATAGTGGCCCCTTCCCGTGTTGGCGGTATAACATACAGAAGGTACATTCTGAGATTCAACTTGAGAGAGAATATTGGCATATTCCGTAACCAGGGTCTGGAGAGCTGCCTCCGTTTTGGCCGATACAGTTAGAAGATGTTCTCCACCTACTCTCGGCTCCTTAACCGTAGTGGTCGGCGCCTCTTCCAGCACAATGTGGCAATTGGTCCCACTGATGCCAAACGCACTAACACCGCTACGTCGTGGTGTTGCATCGGTATCCCATTCCCGCAACCGGGCATTCACATAGACCGGGGATGCCGCAAAGTCGATGGCCCGATTCGGTCTGTGAAAATGTTTGGAGGCAGGAATCTGTTTGTGTTGCAGTGACAAAGCCGATTTGATCAATCCCACGACACCAGCTGCCTCCGACAGATGACCAATATTGGTTTTGACCGAGCCGATTCCGCAAAATTGACTTTTACCGGTGTGACGCCGGAATGCCTGTTCAATCCCTTGTACCTCCAGCGGATCACCCAGCATGGTGCCACTGCCATGCGTCTCAATATAAGAGACCGTCTCGGGATCGATACCCGCATCCGCCCAGGCTTGAAGAATCGCTTCGGTCTGTGCCTCGGGGTTCGGGGCAGCGATACTAATGGATTTACCGTCCTGGTTTACGCCATAACCTTTAATGACAGCGTAGATCTGGTCACGATCCTCCAACGCTTTATCCAGCGGTTTGAGCATCACTACCCCTGCGCCTTCACCAATGCCCGATCCATCCGAGTCGTCATCAAAAGCTTTGGTTCTCCAGTCTGTCGACTCAATCCCGATTTTGATATGTTCACTCTTTAAAGGAACCAGATTAATCTTGATTCCCCCAACGAGTGCCTGATCACATTGCCCCTCCTTGATCGCCTGACAAGCCAGTGTAATGGCCACCAGAGAGGATGAACAAGAGGTATCCACCACCATACTCGGCCCTTTCAAATCCAGTAAGAAGGATAACCGACCAGCCGCTACAGAAGCCAGATTGCCCACAAGCGAGTACGCAAAGGATTCCGGTTCCGCATCATATATAAAACGCGAGTACAAATCCCGAATATTATTGGATAGGCCCAGATATACTCCGGTACGACTGCCCGCCAGTTTTCCGCCTCCATACCCTGCGTCCTCGATCGCTTTCCATGCCGTTTCCAGAAACAGTCTGTGGTTGGGGTCCGTAAGACTGGCTTCTTTGGGTGACATTTTAAAATAAGCGTAATCAAATTTATCAATCTCATCGAGGTAGGCATTTTCATTAAATTGAATTTCTTCTGGCGACATGCCCAAATATTGCAGATACGAATGGATGTCCGGCACTCTGGATTCGGGAAAGGAACGAATGCTATCCGTGCCACTGACGATGTTATCCCAGAATTCTCCCGGAGAATCAGCCTGTGGCAATTTCAAAGCCATGCCCACAATGGCAATATCTTTGGCAGCATTGGTGGACCCGGACGCCGTATAAGCGTCCTCCTCCGCTTTGAGCTTTTTGAGCAGCTGCACGGCCACGGTTTTGTCCAAGCTTCCGTCTTGCAGATGTTCCATGACAAACTTATATACACTCTCCACCACAGTTCCTCCTTTACAGGTTAATCAGGTTATTCAACGCCTGCTGCAGCGTAACGTCGCCGCTCTCCATCTGGTCGATTACACGCTTCAAATCCTGCTCCATGTCTTGTGGCTTCGAAGTAGACTTCTCATCTATGAAACGAGCCAGCCGGGTAATATTGGAGTTCGCAAACAAATCCGTGACTTTGGTCAGACCAGGAAACTGCTGATCGATCCGGGCCTGAACCTGTATGAGAACGATGGAATCCGCACCCATTTCGAAGAAACTATCCCCTACATTAATCTCATGAAAACCAAGCATCGTTTTACAGATGGAGGCGAGTGCCTTTTCAGTCGGTGTATAGGATGCATCGGATTTTCCAGTCAAAACCACTTCTCCGTCACGATCCTCTGACAAGAATACTGGAGGACGCTTGCTTGCCTGCTGCTTCATCCGTTGGTCCAGTTGAACGCGGATGGAGGATGAGAGATCAAACGGACTTTTAGCCAATGCGGATATCAACTGACCCTCATAATGAATCTCGCCAATAAGCACTCGGCGAACCGAGGATTGCCGCATCACCAGAGACAATTGATTCATCGCTTGCTCTGTTGGCATCGCTTTGAACAACGTATCCACAGCAAATCCGTGCTCCGCTGACATTCCGGTCTCCTTCCAGGTAGACCATTGCACAGTCAGCGTGCGCTTGCCCATCATCGATCTGTAGTCGGCATACGCATCCAGGTAGGCATTGGCGGCAATGTAATCCGCCTGTCCCGGGGCGCTGAAAACCGAAGCAATCGATGAATAGAGCACCATGAAATCGAGTTGATCTTGCTCGGTAAGTTGATCCAATACCCAGGTGCCATGCACTTTGGGAGAAAATACCTCGGTGAATCCTGCCTGAGAACGGCTTGTAATCATTTCTGAGCTTCCAACCCCTGCGCCATGGACAACCCCTCTAATTTTCCCGAACGTAGCACGAAGCTGGTCCAGAAGTACACGCATGGCATCCAGATCCGACACATCTGCAGCATGGCAACTAACCTGATGTCCCCGGCTCTCCAGTTCACGAATAACCGTGATTTGATGAATCACTTTGAGTCTGGATTGTTCTGCAACAATGGCATCCCATTGCTCACGTGCAGGCATCGGTGTACGGCTGATTAATGCAAGATTTACTGGAGCATCGGAAGCCAAATATCGCGCGGTTTCCAGTCCAATTCCACCTGTTCCACCTGTAATGATGTACACACCATCGTTGTCAAAAACAAGCGCGTCTTCATGGGATGCAGATTCATTCAACGCTCTGAACTGCTGAACATACCGAGTTCCATTTCGATAGGCCACCTCATAATAGGAAGATGAAGTACCGATCTCTTGCAGCAACAGCTCCAGAGACGAACCCTCATCGATATCAATACAACGGCAATGAACCTGTATGTTTTCCTTGCCTACCACTCTGCCCATTCCAAAGGCAGAAGCAAGATAAGGCTTCATCCGCTCCGAACCGGTAATGCAATTGACCTCACGGGAAACCAGAACCAACTCGATTGGGTGACTCAGAGAACTCGACAACAGCGCTCGAATAAACCGGAAGAATCCATACACACATTCATTAAGAACTGACTCTAATGATTCCATGTCACTGGATACACTTGCTGAATGTTCGTCATAGCCAACACCGTTCAGATACACAACTCTTGAAAGATTGCTTATACCCACCTGTTGCAACACACGCTCATAGGCTTCCACTTGTTCAACATTTCGACCGTCCGGGTCAGATCTTAGAACATCCGTCTGAAGCACGGAGTACACCTGCATCCCCGACTGCTCCATACATGCCGCTATCTCAGCTGCATAATCGGACCCATCCAGAAGTACCAGTGTAACGCCATCGCTCGCTTCAATCTGCTGATCGGAATCCCCTTTCGCCATCCCCTTCTGCTGCCATACAAGCTCGTAGGCTTCTGGTACCGACCTGGTGCTCACTTGTGTGTACACTGAAGACTGCTCGGGAAGATCCACCCAGCAGCGTGTATTATCGTATGGATACAATGGTAGACTGATTTTACGAATTTCTTCTTCCCTGTACATCAGGCTCCAATCCACGTCACTACCTGTGGTGTACAATCTGCATAGTTCATGTAATAATTCCGGATCAGAAGATTCCATGTATCGAGATAGGCAATCTCTACCCTCCTGCGTCAAAATGGACTTCTCCTGGCCAGTCAATTCGTGGGCTTTCCCTTCGTTCTTCTCTGTCACGACCTTATGCATTCCGTAATAGAGCTGATATTCACCTTCAGATTCGAGACCTGATGTAGCGAGTAGTCGCAGCTTCATGAGCAGATCGGACGTGTCCGTCACGTCAAAGGCGATCCGATAAACATGCTGCCAGCGCCCCGTATTCGCGGTATAACATATGTTTTTGAGCGGAAGTTCCAGCTGACGTTCCGAGATAAAACGGATATAGTTATCAACCAGCGCAAGTAAGGACTTGCGGCTTTTGGCACTTAGCGTGAATACTTCCACTTCTCTGGAAACCTTCCGTTCCTGAATAAGAGGCGGCTCTTCCAGCACCAGATGGCAGTTGGTTCCGCTAAACCCAAAGGCACTGACTCCGCAGCGAAGTGGCTCGCCGTTTCCATCCCATGGTCTCGATCTCGTATTGACATACAACGGGGAATCCTGGAACGAAATGGCTGAGTTGGGCTTTTCAAAATGAAGCGTGGGTGGCAATATCCGATGTTTCAAGGCCATAGCCGCTTTAACCAGACTGCCCACACCAGCTGCTTCAAACAAATGGCCTATATTGGACTTGACCGAACCTATAGCAACAAACTGATTCTTGTCTGTATACCGGCGCAGCGCTGTGGTTAGCCCATCCATCTCAATCGGATCGCCGAGTTTCGTCGCTGTACCATGCGTTTCCACGTAACCAATGGTAGAGGGATCAATACCGGCATCCTGCCATGCCTTCACAATGACATCCGTCTGTGCTTCAGGATTCGGAGCCGTAATGCCAATCGAGGCTCCATCCTGATTAATAGCACTTCCTTTGATGACCGCATAAATATTGTCTTTGTCCGCAATTGCCTTGCTTAATGACTTCAATACCACGGCGGCTCCGCCTTCACCAAGCCCCGAACCATCTGCTTCCTGATCGAACGGCTTGGTCAATCCATCCGAAGACTCAATGCCCACTTTCAAATAATCATGATCCAACGGACTGAGGCTGATTCGTGCACCAGCGACAATCGCCATCTCACAATCACCATTACGAATGGCCCGGCAGGCCAGGTGGGTAGCGACAAGTGATGCGGAACATGCGGTATCGATGACCATCGTAGGCCCCTTGAGATCCAGTGGATAGGCAATACGGGTTGGCATCATGGCTGTAATATTCCCTACAATGGACATCGGATATTGATAGGGGTCGAGATCACAGATCATTTTGAGATAGGAATCGTTCAGGCTACTGGCAAAACCCATATAGACACCCGTATTGGTTCCTTCGATGCGTCCCCCGTAACCTGCATCCTCTACCGCATGCCATGACGTCTTCATGAATAACCGTTGAATCGGGTCCGTTAATCCGGCCTCCTTCGGAGATAAACGGAAATATTTATAATCAAACTGGTCAATATCATCCAGAAATGCACCCTGAAGGTACTGCACTTCATTGTCCGAACCCAATTTGGCATTCATCCATTGATGATAGGCATCCATGTCTTTTTTGCGTCCCTCTGGGAAATCCGTTGTACAGTCCACACCGTTCAAGATGTTGTCCCAATACTGCTCTGCTGTATCTGCCATCGGCATTTCAGCTGCAATCCCAATAATGGCGATGGCCTCATCCTCTTCAACGATTCGTTTCTTTTGCTCCAGAGGAGGGGAAGCTTCTGTTTTTACAGCCGTCCCGTTACCCTGATTCACATGCAGAGCCAGCTTATGAATGGAGGTGTGGGCAAATAAATGAGCAATCTTCACTTGACCAGGAAACTCCTCGTTCAGTCTTTCATGCATACGGATCAGCATGATGGAGTTGCCTCCGAGATCGAAGAAATTATCGTAGATGTTGATCTCCTGATAACCCAGTATCTCACTGTATATGCGCGCAACCTGCTGCTCGGTTTCCGAATAGAGACCTCCCTCATTCCCGGAAAGATCTACTGGCCCCGTATGCTTCTCCTGTGGTACAGTCCGGTTCGGACGATGTTGTGCTCCCTGGTCAGCGATTTCCTTGCTGCGCTTCACTCCGGCTTCCAGCTTATCGGACAACCGGAACGGGAACTGCCCAAGTGCAGCGAGATGTTTGCTACCATAATTCATCGCACCGATGAATACTCGGGTGAGCCCTCTGCTCATGGCTGCTTCCATCGCTGCGATACCATCCGTTGTAGGAATGGTCTTGAACATGCCATCCACATTGATACCAAATTCCACGGACATTCCGGTCTCTTTCCACGATACCCAATCAATGGAGAGTGTTCTGCGTCCCTGACCCGTCCTCCATGCGGCGAAGGAGTCCAAATAACAATTGGCAGCCGTATAATCCCCTTGCCCAATTTCACCAATGACAGATATACCGGAGGAGAACAATACCATAAAGTCCATGTCTTGATCTCGTGTCAGTTTCTCCAGAATCCAGGTTCCCTTCACCTTGGGTCCAAGAATGGTCTGGAACTCATCATCGCTTTTGCGATATAAAAATCCGTCTCCGGGAATACCTGCTCCATGAATAACACCATGTATGTTTCCATTGCGGTGGGTTATATCCCGAATCACTTCTGTCATGCCCACAACATCGGCCAGATCCGCACTGTAATAATGAACGGTTGCACCCAATGCTTCCAGCTCAAGGATGCCTTGCATCTTGGCACAGCGGGAATCTTGACCCGTTTGCAGTATGCCTTCCCATTCTTCCTTTGCCGGAAGAAGTGTCCGGCCAATAAGCGCCAGCTTCACTGGCTTCGAAGAAGCCAGAAACCGTGCTGCTTCCAGACCAATACCGCTGGTACCACCCGTCACGAGATATAAACCACCTGGACGCACCTCGAAAGGCATGCTCTCACTTTCATTAAGGTCTATCTCTGTGAACGTCTCCGTATAACGCTCGCCTTCACGATACGAAACAGCATAAGCTTCGCTGTCTATATGTCTTTCCCTAAGGATATCCTCCGCAGATATGGACTGATCCACATCTATAAATTTGCTCCGAATATGTCCATACTCCTGCTGGATCACCTTACCAAGTCCCATCAAGAGTGCATTATGAGGGGTAATCCTCTCTTCTCTGCCTGTGACTTGTCCGGCGTATTCAGCAATCAGGTTCAGATGAATCTCTTCGGCGAAGCCTTTGCTCATCAGCGCCTGAACCAGATAGACGGGTGAGTAGAAAGCTTCCTGTTGTCTGGCTTCAATAGAAGCCAAATCTTCGGGATAGCATGAACTTCCCATCATGGACATATAGATGATTTCCGTAATTTCACCGTCTGTAAACATGTTTAATAATTCCGTATAGGCTGCTGGCGCATCTCCGCCAACTTCGTATTGATTCTCCGATATTTGCCGGAACTGGTTACCCGGGCTCACATGGACTACCCGGTTGCCTTCGCCCTCCAGCCCTGCCAACAATTCCTGTTCCAATTCGGTACCTTTGCCGATAATCATGACAGTGCCTGAAGATGAAGTTGCCGAGGTATCCGAAGTCGCATCCCCATCATCCTCTACCCAGCGCACGGTATGAAAGTAGTCTTTTAACGAAACAGCTGACGGGTCCTGAATATCAATCCAGCATCTGCTGTGCTCAAACGGATACGTAGGTAAACTCAGCTTCTGAACCTGTCTCCCTTGGTATAGCTGTCCCCAATCCATCGTTGCACCCTCAGCATAGAGTAAAGCCAGATCCCGGAGTGCTGGTTCATCCCACGAAAGAGGACTGGCAGCCAGTTCTTTGATCCGCTCTTGTGCCTGAGATGATTGACGTCTGGTGCGCTCACGTTCTTCCGATGCCATTCGCTCGGCTCCGGTAAGCTTAGGAGCAGGAGCACCGGCATAGACTCCTTCTTGTGTCTTCAATTCTGTCCAAGGCTGTTCCAACATGTGGATCAGTTGAGCCGTATCCTCCACAAGCAGGGACAAACGATGTTCATAATGCCCACGACCTGTAGCTGCCGTATAACACACATTCGCAGCAGAAACTTCACGATTCTCCTTCAGGAAACATTCATACCGCTGGAGTAATCGGACCAGAGCTTCTTCCGTCTGAGCCGAACACACAAACAGATGCTTGCCTGAAGCCAGCTCATCTCCCGGGTCTTGTACAGTAACGGCTGGGGCTTCCTCAAGCACAACATGGCAATTGGTTCCACTAAATCCAAAAGCACTGACACCACATCTGCGCGGGATTCCTTCTTCCGCCTTCCAGGGTCTGAGTTGTGTATTCACGTACACTGGCGTTTGTTCAAATCGGATGTTGCGGTTGGGTTTGGCAAAATGAAGGGACGGCGGGAGCTTCTGATGTTTCAAGGCCATCACCGCTTTGAGCAGCCCTGTCACGCCTGCACATTCATATAAATGACCGATATTGGATTTCACAGAGCCGATCGCGCAAAATTGTTTTTTCGATGTAAACTGTTCGAAAGCGTTCGTAATCCCTTTAATCTCAATCGGATCTCCCAATTCGGTCGCTGTACCATGGGCTTCAATATAACGGATCGTCTCAGGGTCAATCCCCGCTTCTTCCCAGGCCTTCACGATTGCTTCGGATTGGGCACGTGGATTCGGCGCGGTCAGCCCAATGGATGTTCCGTCCTGATTGGCAGCGGTTCCCTTAATGACAGCGTAGATATGATCCCCGTCTTCCATGGCCCGACTTACTGGTTTCAGAAGAATGGCGGCCACACCTTCACCCACACCCGCTCCATCCGAGGCATCATCAAATGTACGCGTCTCTCCGTCCGAGGATTCAATGCCAAATTGCTCATATTTATTAAAAACAGGGAGCGTATTCACCTTCACCCCACCCGCTATGGCTGCATCACATTCACCACTTCGGATCGACTGACAGGCCATATGGACGGCAACGAGTGATGAGGAACATGCGGTATCCACTACCATGCTGGGACCTTTCAAGTTCAGCAAATAGGATATTCTCCCCGCCAGTACTGCCGTCACATTGCCCGTTACCGAGATGGAGATGGATTCCGGCTCCACATCGGAGATAATATTGGCATAATTATCTCGGGTACTGCTGTAATATCCTACATACAATCCCGTATTGCTACCGGATAACCTCGCTCCTCCATAACCTGCATCTTCCACAGCTTCCCATGCCGTCTGGAGAAAAATTCTCTGGTCAGGACTCATGAGGGCTGCTTCTTTGGGTGTCAGCTTAAAGTAGCGATAATCGAACTTGTCCACTTCATCCAGATAGGAGCCTTTAATAAAGCTCAACCCGTCTTCATCCTGCTGTTTGAAACGTACATATTTCAGAACATCCTCTTGTCTCGCTTCAGGGAACTCCACAATTGAATTTACTTTGTTCTCAATATTGCTCCAGAACTCCTCCACATGATCAGCCATGGGCATATGTGCCGATATGCCGATGATGGCAATATCTTCACGAGTGTTCTTTTTCTGCTGTTTCAACAGCGTAATCATATCAATCGCCGTTTTTTTGTCGATTTTGCCACCAGTCGTATTCTCAATAATATATTTAAGCAACTGTTCCAATGTATCGTCCCCTTACATATCAGATATGTTTTAATCCTTTGAGCATATCCTCCATGCTGATCTTGCCATCTTCCAACTGATCAAAAAGAGAATGGACTTCCTCGTCCAGTGCAATTGCACCACCTGAAGGCACCTCTACCTGCTTGCTCTCCCGTTTATTCCCTGTTTTATCAGCCAAATATCCACCCAGTCTGTGCACAGACGGATGTTCGAACAGATCTGCAACGACGAGTACTCCCGGATACTGACGGTCAAGTTGTGCATACATTTGCTTCACCAGAATGGAATCAGCTCCAAGTTCGAAGAAGCTATCATGGATATGAATTTCATTAAAGCCCAGAACGGCTTGGCATACACCCGCAACCTGCTTCTCCCATGGACTGTATTCTCCGTCATCCGCACCATTCAGTACGGCATCCTGCCGGGCCACACTTTGCGGAGCAACTGGAGCCTTCGGTGTTGATGCTCTCTGTAGACGTGAATCAATCCAGCTCTCCACTTCAGGAGAAAGTCTGAACGGATAGTTCCGAATCATCTTCAACATGCCACGGTCTGTCGACATCTGTCCTATCAATACACGTTCAATCTGACGTCCTTCCACCTGATCCAGCCAGGTCAGAGCCTCTTCATTGGTCATGGCTTTGAACAGGGTGTCCACGCCATACCCCGTTGCGGCAGCTGCACCTGTTTCTTTCCAGGTTGACCAGTTGACGGTCATCGTTCCGTCCATATCCCGGTTGCGGTAGGCTGCGTAGGCATCCTGATACGTATTGGCAGCAACATAATCCGCCTGTCCCGGCCCGCTAAATAACGTTGCGATGGATGAAAACATAACAAAAAAGTCTGGATTGTCCTCTCTGGTGAGTTGATCCACGACCTGGGTTCCTTGCACTTTAGGGTGTAATACACGTTCAGCTTCTTCTATCGTTCTGTCCTTAAGCGGATGATCTCCACCTACAGCAACCCCAGCACCATGAATGACACCTGCAATGCGGCCGTATTGCTGACGCAATTCACTTAGAATCATTCGCATGGATGCTTCATCTGAAATATCTGCTTGGTAAGGGAGAACCGTGGCTCCAAGAGCCTCCATTTGTTGAACAGCTTGGATTTTGGGATATGACGCATCTTGGGAATTTGCAGCTACAATGCTGTCCCACTCCCTTCGAGCTGGAAGCGAAGTTCTGTTCACCAGCGCGAGTGTGATTCCCGGGTATCGCTTCGCGAGTTGTAATCCAAGCTCTAGCCCAATGCCGCCCAGTCCGCCAGTAATGAGATACAATCCGTCATTGCGGATCTTGTGGTCCCGTTTAGGATATTGACTCGGGTCCAACGCTCCAAACTGCTGAATGTAACGAATGCCTGCACGATAAGCTACACCATAATCATCACTTTCATGATCCAGTTCGGCCAGAATATCCTGGAGCGAAGTCTCTGCATCCACTTGGATGGAGCGGCATTGCAGACGTGAGTCTTCTTTCCGTCCAGCCAAACCCAGACCAAACATCAGGGCAGCTTGAGGAAATACATTTTCTTCGGTTCCGGTGATCGAATGGATTGGATTCGTCAACAACACCACATCAACAGGCTCCGACGATTGCGTACGGATCATTTCCTGAAGAAGATAGAAAAATGCGTGAAAGGACTGTTGCTGTTGAGCATAGATGATCTGGGTGATCGTCAATTCTCCCAAGTGAGCCCATAATTGTTCCATGCTCTCACGATGGTGTGAAATGACGTACTCCCCAGAAGATACTTGAAGGAACGAAGGTCCACCGATCACTTCAATAACCTGGCGACCCTGCTTCTGCAGCGCCGTAGGCAAAGACCTGTCCTGGTTTGCATCCTCCATAAAAATAACGATATGTCCTTCCGATAACTTCCGATCTGAATTGCGTTCTGGTTCACGAACCCAGCCCATCTCATAATGGTGTACGTTCTCCATTGCGATGGCATCTGGCTTGGTTTGGGTCTGAGGAGCGGAAAGTTCAATCCAGCACCGATAAGCTTCGAATGGATAGGTTGGAATGCTGATTCGGCGAACATCCTCACCCGAATACAGACTTGGCCAGCTTACCTCCCCACCACCAAGATAGGTTTCACAATGGGCCGTTAAATGCAGCTGATTCGACTCCGGGACTGGCTGCTCTCGAATGGAATCCAACCCGCCTTCTTCAAGTGCGACTAGTTGGGCGAGCAACTCCTCTTTGCTTGAAGCAATCCGTACCAGACGGTGTTCATAATGGGTTCGGGATGTGCCTGCCGTGTAACATATATCTGCTAACGTGTGATCGGTTGTTTTCAGATACTTCGTATATTTAGATATATATTGTTGCAGTGATTGGAGCGTCTTCGCTGAAAGGGGGAATAGATACTCCCGTACCTCAGTCTCGCTGGTGGTTTCCACTGCACTCGCCTGCTCCAGAATGAGATGACAATTGGTTCCGCTGAAGCCAAATGCACTGACACCCATTCGCACAGGTGCACCCTCAGCAGGCCAGATCCGGTTACGTGTATTCACATACACAGGCGTTCCACTAAAATCAATATTGCGATTGGGGCGATCAAAATGCTTAACCGCAGGTAAAATCCCTTTTTTTAAGGACAAAACGGATTTAACAAGCCCTGTAATACCAGCACTTTCATACAAATGTCCGATATTGGACTTCACTGAACCGATGGCACAAAATTGCCTCTTATCGGTGTATTGCTCAAACGCTCCCTTAATGCCGTCGATTTCAATCGGATCTCCCAAGACAGTCCCTGTTCCATGGGTTTCAATATAAGCGATACTTTCCGGGTCGACCCCCGCTGCTTTCCACGCCTTCACAATGACCTCACTCTGGGCTCTGGCATTCGGCGCTGTAATCCCCATCGAGTTCCCGTCCTGGTTAATGGCACTACCCTTGATGACCGCATACACCTGATCCTTGTCCTTAATGGCATCCTGAAGTGGTTTCAGCATAATGACCGCCGCGCCTTCACCTATTCCGGAACCATCTGAGCTATCATCAAAGGGGCGTGTCATGCCATTGGAGGATTCAATGCCCATTCGGTAGTAATCCTTGTCCAGAGGAAGCACGTTGAGTTTTACGCCCCCTGCCAGTGCCATGTCACACTCACCCAAACGAATGGCATTACAGGCATGATGGACTGCTACCAGAGATGAAGAACAGGCCGTGTCCACCACCATACTCGGTCCTCTCAAATCAAGAAGGTACGATAATCGGCTGGGTAAAATGCAGGACAAATTGCCTGTGACCGAGATTGGCAAAGACTGTGGTTCCACATCATGAATCATTTCTTTATAGCGATAACCTTCCAGATCCGAAACCAATCCCACATATACTCCTGTGTTGCTGCCCGCCAGCTTCTCACTGGTATATCCTCCATCTTCAAAAGCGGCCCAAGCCGTCTCCATAAAGATACGTTGGGCCGGATTCATCAAACTGGCTTCTTTCGGTGTAAATCGAAAAAAGGGATAATCAAAGGTATCGATATGTTCCAAATAAGAGCCGTCCAAGTATTTGGTGTCTTCACCAGGGTTCATTTTACGAGAGATGTAATTATCGGCATCCTGGCGTCGCTGCTCCGGCAGATCCCTCGTACAATCCAGACCACGCAACAAGTTATCCCAGAATTGCTCCGCATCATCCGCCAAGGGCATACGAACACTGAGCCCAACGATCGCGATATCACCCGGACGGATGGCAGCTGTAGTTGCGGCTGGAGGCAGCTTACTAGACGACTCCGTCTGACTTGTGTCACGAATACCCAGTTCACTGAAATCCATCAGTTTGTTTCTCATTGTTTTATCCCCTTTCAGCCGCTGGGCGGAGACTTTCAATCACTTTGGCAAGCATTTGATCATAGGTTCTGAATAAAAGGTTCCATTGAATGGTATTCATTCGGGGTTTGCAATACATCGTTACCAGCATATTTCGTTTTTCATTTTGAATTTCACAGATGACATCAAACAGCTCCTCCAGCGCCCCCCTGCCTCCACTGACATAATCGGCTTCATAGAATAGCGGACGAATGGCGTCATGTTGTGATTTCATCCCTGCTCTAACCAGATCCTGAATATGATGACCAGGCTGTTCGTCTGCTGAATGCAAAGTTTGTTTGGCTACGACAAACAACTCATTGAAATCCTGCACCTCTTGCACATCCAGCGAAATGGAACTGATATGGTTCATCCGATAAATTAGTGTATAGACCGTAAGTTGTGGCTGATTACCAATCTCCGTCAACAGATATGCGAACAAAGACCACAACCATTCCACAGGTGTGCAGCCTGCAATTCTGGACAAGTCTCTGATTTCATTAAAACGATCCTTCTCGATCCTGAATTCATATCGATGGTCTTGAAGGACCTGTCCTGTATTCTGCATGTAATCCAACGGAACAGGATATGCTTCCAGTTCCATGCCTTCCTGGTCTGCGATGAATTTGGCAAGTCTGGAGATCGTAGGATAGGCAAACATATTGGTTAACGTAATTTGAGCTGGATATAATTTTTCAAGTTGATTATAGATCTGGGCAAGAAGCAGAGAATCACTCCCCAAGTCAAAAAAGTTAATCGTGGTTGTGACTCCCGCATCGGCTCCCAGCACAACATGAAATACGTCCAGAATGGTTGCCTCCAGTTGTTCAATTGGTGTAATCTGCCGTTGATTCATTGGACACCTCACCTCCGTATAGGATCTACTCCATATAACTTGTTAATGTCTGATTGATCATGCTGGTAACCCGATGCATACTGCCTTCGAATAAATAAAAGTGCCCCCCTTTGTATATCCGGGCGGCACTTCCTTGTTGCGTATAACCTCTCCAACGTTCTGCACACTCCAGAATGTAGGCTTCATCCTCTGCTCCGTTCAATATCGTGATATCACATTGCAGCTTATAAGGCTTCTCTTCGTAAGTATACGTTTCATTCATCTCCAGATCCTTACGTAATATGGGGATGAACATATCCATCAGCTGCTGGTTCTCAAAGAACTCATCCGGGGTACCGCCCATTTCCTTGATGCGGTCTATGAACTGTCCTTCGGGCAAATGGTAATAGACATGTGCTTTTTTATAATCCGGTGTCTCTCGCCCCGAGAAAAACATATGTACGGGTTTCCTGAACTGCTCTTCATGCATTTTGTTATACAGTTCATAGATAATCAGACTTCCGAGACTATGTCCAAATAGGGCATATGGCTCCTCGTCTGGCAAATCGCGAGAGATATAATCAAATACATCATCTACACTTTGCTGAATACTCTCATACAACGGCTTAGAGAATTTCAATCCACGTCCTGCCAGTTCAACCGGGTTCAGCACAATGGATTCGGATAACCCCTTTTTCCATTTGTTATATATGGATGCTGACCCTCCCGCATAAGGGACACAGTATAATTGCATCTTGGCCATATAATCTCCTCTCCACTTACACGACTTCTCCCCATCTAATCGCTGTAGCGCAATAATACGTTCCAGCCCCAGCTCCAACCAACACAACACGGTCACCCGTTTTCAGTGCACCTTGATTCACAGCCTCGTTCACCGCAATAGGCAAGCAGGCATTAGAGGTATACCCGTATTTCTCCATCGCCATATAGGCCTTTTCTTGTGGAATACCCAGGGCAACAGCCAGTTCTCTAATCAGGTTACTGTTCGTTTGTGGGAAAATAAACAGATCCACTTCCTCCATATTCCATTTTACTTTGCGCAGCAGACGGTTCACCAGCCGCGGAATACCTCTGGCTAATTGTTCATATAAATATCTGCCATTGGATGTATAGACGGAAACAGATCCGTCAGAGATGTGGCCATAATGAACAGGCAGTGTTCCATAATCGATATCTTCCATAATCTCATGATGCATCATTCCGTTCACAAATAAGCTTTGATACGACTCACTGCCATCCAATTCTTGTAAAATAAATGCCCCTGCGCCGTCTCCCACACTGGAACACGCTGCTCGATCCTTCCAATTCGTAACTTTCGAGTACGTATCCGCACCAACAACTAAAATATTGCTTATGTCTTCTTCTGCCTGAAACGTATAATATGCATTCAATAATCCATAGCTGAACCCGGCACAGCCCGCGCGGATATCCAGACAAATGGCTTGGCTTGCTCCGATCTTCTGCTTCACGAGAGCAGACGGATGAGGTATCAAACGATCCGGTGTGAAGGTCGCCATAATGATCATATCAATATCCTCGACATCGATCGCAGCCTGTTCTATAGCTTGTCTTGCAGCTTGCGCCGCCAAATCGCTGGTGTACTCATGCTCATGCGCAATTCTTCGTTCACGGATTCCAAGATTGTGATAGATCCAGTCCGCATTTGCGTTAATGCCCATGGCTTCCAGCCCCTGATTCGTTAACACGGATTCCGGCATATACATGCCAATACCCCGTATGGTCATTTGTCTCATGCATCACGTCTTCCTTTCCTGAATCTCAGGGGAAAAGCCCTCTCTGAAGACACTAAAATTCTCTGAAGATAACAAAAAACAGTTCAGCCGCTTATTTGCGCTGCACTGTCACAGGAGTTCCTTTTTCAACAAAATGTAGCCAGGACTGCTCCGACGTACATAGCTTCGCCCTGTTGATACACGTTGTGTATTTCAGTGTTTATGCATATGACTCCTTTGGTTGCATAATGTGCCTAAGCTTCATTCTGCTCCTCCGGTTTTGGTTGTCGTATGTGACCATAGCATATCTGAGTACATTAACGTTCTTCTTGCTTCGCATATAAAATATCAACGCCCAAATCAACTAACCTAGGTTTATCATTACCTGTTAGGTGAAGCCATATCTTTGCTCTGCGTGTATGTCTGTCAATCTTCTTAATGATGCCTTCATGTCCCATCAACGGGCCATCCAGCACCACAACTTTGGTATTTTCCATATAAACGGTTGAATAATCGATGATATCTTCCGGATTGATGAGGTTCAGCAATGTGGTCATTTCATGGTCCGGGATCGGCGTGCAGCTTGCGTTAGTTCCCAGCATTTTAATGATATGAGGAATGGAACAGATTAAGTGGTAAGTTTCGGCGGTCATGTTGACTTGAATTAATACATAGCCAGGAAAGACCTTTTTGGTGCAGGCTTCAAAAATACCTGATTTCTTCTCCGGAACTTTTCTCTTGGGGATTAAAACACGAATGGAGGTTCCTAGATACATATGTAGGTATTTCCTAATGACTTCTTCGCTTCCTGTGTGTACAAACAATGCGTACCAGTTCATGGCATCATCCTCTGATTAACAAATTAGCCAAGCGGAAATATACATAAGAAAGAACATAGACCCTAAGTTTCAATTTGTGTAATAAAATGTAATTGTTTTGTTGTAAGTATCTTAACTCATGACTTTTGGAACGTCAATGCTATTAATTCAATTTTATGTAAAACAAACTTGCAATTCACATAAAACGCTCATGTTTTGTCTGATAGACAACTTCGAGACATTACTCGCTTCCAATGCAACCAAAAAATCACTTACAGCACCAAACATCTGTAAGTAATTTTTTTCCATTATTCTACTATTCAAACAAGTCCAGACGCAGACGCTTCAGACTGGTGTGCTCAATGTACCACTGACCGTCGATCTTTACATAGATCTCATGGTAATGTCCAAATCCGTGGAAAGATTTGTTCTCATTACCTTCCGGGAATGTTACCCAATCTTCCATTGGAGAGATAACCTTCGCTTTGTTCTCGGATACAAATTCAACTTCTGCGCTATGTACGTGATGCACGGTTACAGCAACGTCCACCAGATCTCGGAACACTTGTACGATGGTATCACGCCCCGTCAGTACTGGAATGGGATTCCCCTCTGTGCTGAAATCGGCTACCGCATCTGGAGCAAACACTTCACCCAGTGTGTCCCACTGCTTCGTATCAATAAGACGGCAATAACGCGCCTTAGTGTTGCGTATATTTTCCAGTGCAAGCAGTTGTTCCAGTCCCGTGATGGTTGATTGGCTCATGTGTTGTCCCTCCAGAGATGTAAGATGTCATAAAATATGTATTGGTAAATGTCCTTCCTTATTGTACCATTCGTTTCATATTAGGTACAACGACGTGCCCCCTAAGAGGGGGAGGAACGATTACACATTGGTCCTTCAACGGGCAGAGCGATATGATCGACTGCCGCTTCCTTCATTCAAGTTTGAAGGAAAGAGCTTCCTTTCATCTCGGCAGCCAGCACCGACATTTTCTTATTGCTCAGATGACTCTCCATCTCTTCTTCTGCCTGAACCATCACCTGCTGAATCAGACAGCCTTCGTTATGATCCTGTGAGCATTCGAACAGGGAAGCCTGCCCTTCAATAGCATGGATAATCTCCAGAAACGAAGGGTCTGGATTCTTCCGGCTAAGCCGGTAGCCGCCATTGGCACCGGAGGTAGACTCGATCATGCCCGCCTTGACCAGCTTGGTCAATATTTTGGACAAATAGGTTGGAGATACTTTCTGCATATCAGCTAATTGATGTACACTAACCAATTGTTCAGGCTCGGTCGCGACAAGAAACAGCATGGTATGCAGTGCATAATTAGTGGCTTTGGAATATTTCATGAGGGCACCTCATATATACGGATTTAATTTATCTATAATAGACTTGATTGAACACTCTGTCAAACGAGGGACATCTGAAGCTCACAGCACACGGCAACCTCACTGTTAACTATGGTATAACCCACGGTAATCCGTCGGGGTCATGCCCTCATGAGCCATAAACTGCCGGTTAAAATAACTGGCATTGGGATATCCCGCTTCCTCCGCAATCTGTCCAATGTTGGCCGTTGGCCGTTCCAGCAGCCATTGCTTCGCCATCTGTAGCCGGGAGCGTGTAATGAACTCCATCGGGGTCATCTCCACGGCACTCTTGAACATTTTGCAAAAGTAATACGAACTGACACCTGCCAGATCAGCCCAATCCTGCAACAGAAATGGTTGACAGGCCTCCTGCTGCATCTGTGGAAGCAGGGCAAGAACTCGACTCTCTGCCTTGCTTGTACGTGTACTTTTTAATGGCACCGCATGCTGCACAAACTCAGCCAAGATGGCATAGGTCAGCGTAGATAGCTGAGCCGGACGAAGCATCGTGTTCTGCTCCGCTTCCGTCAGCAGGGCCAGATGTGCTTCCTCCCAGGAGTTACGTTGCCGCAGCGTCCACAGCAGATTGCGATGCAGCCCCCGCTCGATCATATAATCATGCAGACGTTCGCCATAAAAATGAACCCAACGCACATCCCACGGATCATCTTCGCTGCTGTAATAATGTTGTCGCTGCTGCGGAAAATAGAGCACGGCCTGACCCGCGCGAAGCTCGTGCACCACCCCGTCCACTTCCACATATCCTTTGCCCGCAGCGACGTAGTGAATATTAAAGTTGTTAAGCACACCAGCCTCCCGTAATACGCTGTGCTGGGAGTGATCCATATAATGTCCAACGGACTCTGGATAACAAAAATACGGAATATCCTGCAAGGTTAGTAATACCGTCTGTCTCATCATATAAATCTCTCCTAGGTAAACAATATTGTGTTAACTAACTTCAATATATTATCATTTTCATTCGCGGTTCTATTCTTTATAATCACAATATACATTCATATTCAGGAGGAAACTACAAATGAATTCAGGTCAGAAATTGCGTTGGGGCATTCTTGGTAGCGCTAGCATTGCTGTGGAATCCGTTATTCCTGGTTTGCAGCAATCCGAGTTGAATGAAGTAACCGCAATTGCCAGTCGGGACGAAGAAAAAGCTAAACAGACGGCTGAGCAACTCGGGATCGAAAAGGCTTACGGCAGTTATGATGCATTACTGGCCGATGACTCCATTGATGCCGTTTATATCCCTCTGCCGAACCATCTGCATCGGGAATGGACGATTCGGGCTGCTGAGGCAGGCAAACATATTTTGTGCGAAAAGCCTCTGGCTCTAACAGAGCAGGAAGCTCAAGAAATGGTGCAAGCTTGTACAGATGCAGGTGTGCAGCTGGCTGAAGCGTTCATGTACCGGCATCATCCACGTTACGAGCAGATCAGAGACATTATCGCCAGCGGAGAAATTGGTGAAATCCGCGGCATTCATAGTACATTTTCGTTCAACAATTCCGGTTCGTCAGGCAATGTCCGCTTCCGTCGGGATTGGGGTGGCGGTGCCCTGTATGACATCGGTTGTTATTCCATCAGTGCCGCACGGTTGCTGCTTGGTCAAGAGCCTTCTGCGGTAACCGTCATCGGCATGTTCTCGCCTGAACATGATCAGGTGGATATGATGGCTTCCGGCCTGCTGGAGTTCGACAACCATGTTGGTGTAACGTTTGATAGCAGCATGTGGGCTGCCTTCCGCAACACGCTGGAGGTACTGGGATCAGATGGCATCATTGAGGTACCTTCTGCATTTATCAGCAATCTGGATCGCAGTTCAAACTTCTATGTCACTGCTGGCGGTGAGCACAGGGAGATTGAGGTTCCACAAGTGAACCACTATTCTCTCCAGGGAGACGATATAGCCCGTGCTGTACTCCAGGGCAAGGATCTGCGCTTCGCCCCTTCCGATGCGGTAGCCAATATGAAAGTGCTGGAAGCCTGTCTTCGTTCAGCAGAAGAACGTACACGAATTACACTATAAACGAGAGGATGAATTGAATTATGGAATATATTGAAATTTCCGGAGTAGGTAAACGTGTCTCCAGATTGATTAAAGGAACCGATTATTTCGTGCATGATGCCTACGATAAAGCAGCTACGAACATGGATGCCTTTCTGTCGATTGGCGGTAACACCGTAGATACAGCGCATATCTATTGTGGCGGACAGAGTGAAGAAGTCCTTGGTCGTTATATGAAGGAACGCGGTAACCGCGATCAGATTGTGATTCTTACTAAAGGTGCGCATCATGACCAGAACGGACCACGTGTTAACGCTGACGCCATCCGCAGTGACCTGATGGAAAGTCTGGAGCGTCTTCAGACGGATCATGTGGAGATGTATGCCTTACACCGGGATGATCCAAACATACCTGTTGGTGTTATTCTTGAAGCACTGAACAAACATATTGAATCTGGCAAAATCGGCGCAATTGGCGCCTCCAACTGGACCTGGCAGCGGCTGGAGGAAGCCAATGCGTACGCTGCAGCGAATGGCCTGAAGGGCTTCACATTCAGCAGTCCGAATCTCAGTCTCGCCAAAGCAAACGAACCGTTCTGGGAAGGCTGTGTGTCGGCAGATGCAGAAACGCTGGCATGGCATGAAGAAACCAAGCTGCCATTGCTGTCCTGGTCCTCCCAGGCGCGTGGTTTCTTCACTGGACGGTTCACCCCTGAAGTACGGGACAACGAAGATCTCGTTCGTGTATTTTACAGTGATGGCAACTGGGAACGGTTGCACCGGGCAGAACAGTTGGCCGCTACCAAGAAGACAACACCGATCCAAATTGCGCTTGCTTATGTACTGAATCAGTCGTTTCCAACCTGCGCGTTGATCGGTGCCCAAAATCAGGCAGAACTGCTCTCCTGTGACGAAGGGTCCCGCATCACGCTGACTCCTGCTGAAATAGCATGGTTGGATCTGGGCAGTGAAGTACCCGCTGGGATCTAAAACAGTTTTTACTGATGTACAGGTGTTACAGGTATAGTCTGATCATTATACGTTCTGAGACTGACATTTCCGCACTGTAGCGGAAGCGTCAGTCTCTTTTTGTGATACTCTCCAAATATATGTAAGAACAAAAATAGAGAGGGACCTACCCCAGACCATCTCTGAAGGTAAGTCCCTTATATCATGGAGAGAATATCTAAAAGGTTAGAAATTACACTATCATTCGTATGGATTACAGTTTAACGATCTGACCTGTCTTCTCAGATTCGAATGCTGCCAAGATTACTTGCAAGGAACGCAAGCCCTCTTCCCCAGAAATCGCTGGAGGTGTTTTGGTTACAATCGATTCCACAAAAGCATCAATAACGCCGCTCGGTACTTGTTTCTCGTTGGTTGCCATGGCACCGACTTTGTACGTTTCAACCGTACCGTTCGTCAGTTCAACAATGACTTCATCGCCCTCGACTGTACCGATCTTCATTACACCATTCTCGCACCACAGAACTGTACTGTTATCTCCTGCTCTGTATTGTGTCCAGCTGGCTACCAGCGTACCAATTGCACCGCTTTTCATACGCAACAGGCAAGTTGCATTATCATCCACTTTGGTGTTTTCCTTATGCAGTGTGCTGATAAAACCAGCAACTTCAGACACTTCATCATTCAGCAAATAACGGATAAAGTCCGATTTGTGCACGCCCAGGTCACCCATAGCGCCCATAATCGCTTCTTCCTTACGGAAGAACCAGCTCTCTGCTCCGTCTACACTCCAGCCTTCCGGACCCGGATGACCAAAGGAAGTACGGAAATTCAGCACTTTGCCCAGTTTGCCCGAGTCGAGAATTTCTTTGGCTTTCACGTGTGGAGGCATCAGGCGTTGGTTGTGTCCAACCATCAGATACACACCATTTTTCTTGGCAGCTTCGATCATTTGCTCGCCTTCCTCAGTGGACACAGCCATTGGTTTTTCAACCAATACATGCTTACCTGCATTTGCAGCAGCGATAGCCATTGGGGCATGCAGATAGTTCGGTGTACACACACTAACGGCATCAACCGTTTCATTTGCAAGCAACTCTTCGTAACTGGAGTAAGCTTTACCGCCGTAAGTTTCGGCCATTTTCTCCGCACGCTCCACGATCGGATCGGCAAAAGCGACAAGTTCTACGTTCTCATTGACAGCGTACTCTGGAATATGTCTGCGCTCGGCAATGGCTCCACAGCCGAATACAGCAACTTTAATTTTACTCATGTACATAAGTCTCCTTTGACAAATAGATTCAGCATTTTTCATAATTCGATTCAATTCGCTCACGGGTACAAGATATAGACGAATAGAACCAATTCGATCTATATCTTGCTGATTGAAAGACGCTCTTTGGATTTATGCAAAATGCTTAGATTAAAATTGGTTCAAATAGTTCTGTTTTAGCCAGTTATAGCTGTTGGATACGCTCTCAAGTGGAGGATTCTGACATACGTCTTGTTCCACGATCAACCATTCCACACCTGCATTCGTAGCTCCTTCAATGACAGCTGGCAGGTCAACCGAACCTTGTCCCAATTCCAGTGTTTTCATCTGGCCCTGTTCGTCTTTGCTGAAGTCCTTCAGATGAAGCAGCGGCAAGCGACCCGCATATTTATTAATATACTCGATCGGATTTTGTCCCGCAAACTGTACCCAACATACGTCCATCTCCACTTTCACCGCTTCCGGCGTTGTTTGAGCGAACATGGCATCAAAGGCATTTGCATCGCCAACCTGGCCATGGAATTCAAAATCATGGTTATGATATCCGAAGATCAATCCTTGCTTCGCGGCTTCAGCTCCATATTGTTGCAATTCGGCGAACAGCTTGTTCCAGCCTTCTGCATTCTCAGGGCGATCCTCAGGCATCAGGTAAGGGCAAATGATATATTGTGCACCAATCGTTTTCAAGTAGTCGATTTGTTTTTGCAAGTCTTCGCGCATCGCATGTAATGAAACGTGACTGCTGAATCCTTTCAGTCCAAGCTCATCTAGTAGCGCTTTCATTTCTTCTGCTGGAATGTCACCATACCCGGCAAACTCCACACCTTCATATCCCAGGGCCGCTACTTTACGCAACGTACCACGAAAATCTGCTGCAGTTTCATCACGGAGTGTAAACAATTGCAAACCAATATTAAGTTTTTTCATGTCGGATACACCTCTGCTCTCAAATTTGCTTTCATTGCTCTATCTGGTATCATCCTAACGCAAAAGAGGCTAGAATGAACATATACAATATCGTCAGAACATGAACTATCTGATCAAATTTTATTTCCAGTATCTTGCATCATTCGAATGCAGGCCATTTGAGTGCATACAGGATGCGTGTATTGGAGGATTACATCTTTGGAAACGTTGGAGACATCCGTACTAATCTGTGACTACTCATACCACTATAAAGCGTTCAACCATAATATGAAGGGCGAGCTGCAAACCTATCTGTTCCGTCTTCAAACGGAAGGCTCGTGCAAAGTGTATGTACAGGATGAAGAATTTAGGATGACTAGCGGGGACTTGCTGTTGTTGAAGCCTGGTGACGACTATCATCTCGTGGTCGATGAACCGCATAAGGAAGGACGATTGTCCAGCGGCGATTATTATCTGTTCTGCGAAGGCAGCTGGATTGAGAACTGGTGGAAACGGCAGCATCGATCCACCGTGAGCCGGATTGGACTTGATGATAAGCTGATCAGTCTATGGCGTAATATGCTACTGGAGAAGCGTCGCGGACCCTTGGAGGAAAATGTGGAGCTAAAGGATGCGTTGCTACGCGGATTATGTCTGTATATCGACCGGGCAATCAAGGAAAATATCCAGACGGATCGGGCTGTCTCCTCAGCCCTGAAGTTGAAACGCTTCATTGAAGAACATGCCACCGTAACGTTCAAGCTTGAGGAAGCAGCCCGTTATGCGGGACTAAGCCTTTCGCGTGCAGTCCGTTTATTTAAGGAGCATTACAATCAGACCATGATTCAATACGCGATTGAGATCCGTCTGAACGCGGCGCTCGAGCGCATGAAATACAGTGAAATGACACTAGAGCATATCGCCGAATCCTGCGGCTTTGCGAGCTATTCCTATTTTCACCGGGTATTTCGAGCGCACTTCGGAGTATCGCCGGCGGAGTATCGCGAAAAAGAGCATATCATGATTCAGGATGAAGTGTTGCAACATTGATTCGTGACCTTAGAATTACATATATCGGTAGATCTAAACAAAGAGCCCTCGCTCCCGCTAACTGGCTTGATCTTACAAGCACATGTGCAGGAGCTGAAGGCTCTTTGATTTATTTTCCTAACATTTAATGAGATACATGTTCAACCCGATTAATCTTCTGGAGTTCCCCACACCGCTCCTACTTGCGCCACTTTTTCGCCAGTTCACCAATCTGGTGGGGCGTAGTCCGGCAACATCCGCCGATAATCTTGGCACCCGCAGCAACCCACTGCTCAGACGCATCGCTCATGCTACCACATGTTCCCTGTCCGCTCCATGTCTTCGTCACTGCATCATATACCTCTCCCGAGTTCGGATATACAATGACTGGTTTATCACTGGCACGGCTTAGAATACCGACTGCTTCCGTTACAACTTCCATGGGAGCACAGTTCAGGCCAATCGCAGCAATCTGCGGTTCCGAGCCGAGCAATCGTGCACACTCTTCAATCGGTGTTCCTTCGCTGATGGCAGTTCCATCTTTTAAAGAGAAGGACAGCCATGCATATGCATTAGGAAACTCCTTCAATAAATCAACCAGCACCTGCGCTTCCTGCAAGGAAGGAATGGTCTCAAAAGCCAGAATATCAGCCCCAGCTTCCAGCAACGCTGCGATTCGAGGACGATGGAAGGCCGTCAGCGTCTCATCCGAGACGCCATAGTGACCCACATACTCCGAGCCATCTGCCAGATAAGCACCGTAGGGTCCAACGGACGCAGCAACAATCGGCCGCGGCCGTGCCAAGACACTTTTCGCCATGGCCTCTGTTGTTTGTTGCTCCCCCATTGAATGACTGCCCGTCACGTTTCCTCCGGCTCCATCTTGCACTTCTTCCCATACTTTATCGCGCGCCTGTGCAGCTAGCTTAACTGTCATGCGAATCAGATCCAGCGATTCTTGCTCTCCGATGCCTCTTTGGCTGAATCCATCCACGGTCGCCTGATAACTGGATGTAATGGCACAGTCCGCTCCCGCACGGAAATAATCCGCATGTACCTGAACGATGACGTCCGGATTCTCCAGCAGCACACGGGCAGACCAGAGCGGATCATCCAGATCACAGCCGTGCTGCTCCAGCTCGGTTGCCAGCGCCCCATCCAGAAGCATCACCGGATGTTCACGCAGAATTTGTGCTATGGGATTAGTCTGTTTTGCTTGCGTCATGTACTTGTCCTCTTTTCTTATTCACACGTTCTGTCAGATAATATGCTGCATAACACAGTGCGATAAATGGAACCCCACAATACAGTGCAATTCGCTGCGTTGGATCAAAGGCTATACCTATGCATGAAGCCAGGCACAATACAAAAGAAATAATAGGCACAGCCGGATAAAGAGGTGTCCGGTAGACAAGGTCTTTTACCGAATGCCCTTCCCGTATATATTGCCTACGGAACATGTACTGTGATGCACTAATGCTCATCCATACCGCAACCACCGCAAGACCCGAAATGGAGACCAATGTGATATAGACCGTTCCCGGCGCAATGATGCTGGACAGCAAGGCCAAGCCGCCGCCAACCATACTGATCAGTAGCGCATTCAGTGGTACACCACGTTTGGTCAGTTTGGCAAACCACGGAGAGATCGTCTTTTTATCTGCCAGTGACCAGAGCATCCGTGAAGAAGCATACAGGCCTGAATTGGCTGCAGACAGAATCGCGGTCAGAATAACAAAGTTCATAATATCCGCTGCATACGGAACACCGATCCGCTCCATTACGGCTACAAATGGACTTTGCAGTACACTCGCATCCGACATTGGCAGTAGTGCCGACAAGATGATAATCGTTCCGATGAAGAAAATAATCAAACGCCACAGTGTGGTATGGATCGCTTTCGGTATCGTCTTTTCCGGATTCTCCGTCTCTCCAGCAGCAATGCCAATCAGCTCGGTGCCCGAGAACGCAAAGTTCACAGCCAGCATCGTCATTAATATCGCAGTAGCTCCATTCGGGAACCAGCCGGATGCTGTAATGTTGGAGAGAAACGGTGCAGGTTCCGAATCTGCCATCGGAATAATGCCGAACATGGCCGCCCCACCAATAATAATAAAGACCACAATCGTAAGTACTTTAACCGATGAGAACCAGAACTCTGATTCCGCAAAAAATTTGACCGTCAACGCATTGAACAGGAAGATCATAATCGCAAACAGCGCACTCCATATCCATACATTCACTGAAGGAAACCATCGCTGCATCAACAATCCAGCCGCCGTGAATTCGGAACCGAGCGCAACTGTCCAAGTCAGCCAATACAACCAGGCCACGGTGTACCCTGTAGCTGGACCAATGTATTTGGCTGCATAGCTATGAAACGCCCCCGTCTCCGGCATGTACACAGACAGTTCACCAAGACAGAGCATAACCAGATATACGACAATCGCTCCAATCAGGTAGGACAGAATGGTACCCAGCGGTCCAGCCTGTTGAATCGTATAACCCGAGCTAAGAAACAATCCTGTACCGATAACTCCACCAAGTGAGAGCATGACCACGTGCCGAGCCTGCATTTTACGCTGAAAATGTCCCTTGTCTTTGTTGTTCTCCATGCCTGCTCCCCTACTCCTTCATCCAGAAAAAACAAAAAGACCCACTCTTCCTGAAGAGTGCGCCGTTACTGACAAATAAAAACAAACGCTCCTATCTATCAGGCTGTTCACCCGCTGGAATTAGCACAGTATCCTTCAGATCTGTTGCTGAGGTTTCTAAGGGCCAGTCCCTCCACCTCTCTGGATAAGAAAATGATTTTTTATAAATATAGCGATCTATCATCGTTGTGTCAACAATTAAATAATAAACCGCTACATTCCCTTTCTACTCGGTGGAAGAACCCGGATTGGTGATGCTAATCTTCACCTCATATGTAATCGGCACGGTGCTAAAGATTTGGTCCCAGTCGTCTTTGACCTTTTTCCATGTTTTCGGATATTTGATGCGCAGACTATCCCGAAAATCAGCAACGTCTACTTTATAGCTATGCTGAAGTTTGTAGAGAACCTGTCGAACCTGTTGCTCGGCCAGCTCAGAAAATGCCGTTTCCAGCTCTTTGAGATCAGCTTCCTTATGCTCTTCTTCGGGAACACTCCAATCCTCCATCAGCCAGCCTTCAGATTCGTTCTTTACATGGAACGATATATCATCGCCGACCACCTTCGGAATTACTTTTGTTTTTTTCTTCTTCGTTTCAAATACAACGGTGAACCCATCTTTGTTATATGTCTTCAAGACGCCTCCTTTTGCTTTAGGCTTAATCCACGATAGACCTTCCAGATCCGTCTGGCTCAGTTCCCCGAGAAATTTTTTCGTCTTTCCATCAAAGACACTGCCACCGGAGAACTTGTCTTCGCCATTGGAATACAGCACATTCTGCAGCAGGAAGCTGGAACCGGACTGCATCTGGGCGTCCAACTTGGATAACAAGACCGGGTCCAGGATCTTGTTGGACATATACGAGTTGTTCGTGATTCCCGTGAGATAAAATGCAGGGATTCGGGAAGGGTCCTGTGAAGTCAGTACGTCCACCGCACGATGATGGCTAATCAGCACCAGACAGTTCGGACGAATATCGTTATCCTGCAGGACAAAATCAAGCAGTTGGTCCAGACCATATTTTTTGGCAATATCCTTGGAAATAACGATGACCTTCAGGTGATGTCCGATGAGTGGACGATCTCGGCGGAGCGCAAATTGCCGAAAGATTTGCAGTAAGGAATCTCCGGTGAGCTGTTCATTGGAATAGGAGCTTTTGCCTGAAGCAGGTGAACCGGATTGCTCGCTTTTCTGGCTTTTCGAACTACCTGGAGCAATCTGTACTGTGGCTGTCACATTGTTCTGCTTGGAATACCTTCCTCCCTGAGCTGCAGTGTTCTTCTCGAATTCCGTCTCTTTGCCGATATCAATCCCAAGACCGACATAGACGCTTAGATCCTCTATCTCCCTGCTGCTCCAGCACCCGGATATGATGAATAGAATGGACAAGGCAGAGATCACACGTAAGAGCAAGCGGATGTGAATCATGCATGTTTGCCTCCTTTTTTGCGAATCAGACTCAGCAGTAGCAATACCAGCGGTAGAATGGCAAATAAAAACACGGATGCATTGCCCAGCATATCCCCTAGTTCAAAGGTCTCATTAACCGTTTTGGGCATCATTGAAGTCAGATATATGAACGGAAGCAAGCAATACATAATGACCTGCATCTTCTTCATACGAAACAAATCACGAATTCCCACCGAAGCGCAGTAATGTGTGATTACTGTCGTCGAAAAAATCTGCATAATCCAGATGACCAGCAGCAATGATTCAAATCGCTCGAATATTAAACCTTGTATCTCAAAGCTTCTTACCAAATCCAGCGTTGGCCACGTTCTTGTCTTAATCCCGTCAAGGGACAAGCTGCCCACAACCATAACAACTGTAATCAAGTAGATCATTGTCGAGATCATTAAGCCCCATGTCATAGCCTTATTGCTTTTCTTCGGATCTTGCATATATGCGGTCATGACCAGCATCACCTCGTAACCTGTATACGACAGTAATGAGGGCTTCAATCCTTTAATAACCGGCATGATCCCCTCTCCAAGTACCGGCCTCAGATTACCAATCTCGAATAGCTGGTTACTGAGCAGAATTTCGATTACAAATATAATCAACGTAATCGGCAAAATGATCTCAAATACACGTACAAGGACGGAAAGCCCGCCGGAGATCAAATATATGCCAATCCACATAAAAACCATGACAATGGCCCAGGTTGGAGTTCGTTCGAGCAGATACATGCCCGTTACATCTGCCATGACTCTGATTTCGAATGCTGCAATTACCATAAAATACATAATCATGGCACAGCCCAGTATGTAAGCAATCCAGCGCCCGGTAATCTCGCGGGTGAACTGGAACACGGTTTTCTCGGGAAATCTGCGACACAGGGTGACCATAATAAGGCCGACACCTGTAATAATTAGTCCGGAAAGAAGAATGGAAATCCAGACATCTGGTGTTCCAACAGCTTTACCGGTCGTTCTAGGGAGTGTCAAGATGCCTGCACCAAGCATGTAATTGACAATAATCACCACGGCCTGTCTATTGCTAATCTTTCCTTCGGAGTTGTTCACTTCTTATCACCTCAATCACTTTATGATTTTGTTCGGTCCTTATCGGTCGGATGAGTCATCTCGGGACGTTTTCTCATCATATTTAGCGGGGCACGGATCACAAAATCCTTCCATTCCCCGAATCGATAAGGCACGGCTGGTTCAACATAAGGCACACCAAAGCTCGATAGTCTCGCCAGATGCGTACAGATGAGGAGAAAGAACATAACTACACCAAACAACCCGAGCACGGCTGCACTAAACATGGCGGCAAAACGCAGAATTCGCAGGGTTAAGCCTGCACTGTATACAGGGATCGTAAAGGAAGAAATGGCTGTAACCGCAACGACAATAACCAGGAATTGGCTTATTATTCCTGCCTGAACCGCTGCTTGGCCGATAATCAGACCTCCAACGATACCCATCGCGGGCGCAATCGGCTTAGGCAGACGTATGCCTGCCTCTCTGAGAATTTCAATCGAGAGCTCCATGATCAGCACTTCAATGATCGAAGGAAACGGTACTCCCGTTCGCGTTTCAATGATCGTCAATACCAGCTTGGTGGGGATCAGCCCGGGATGGAACGAGATAAACGAGATATAGAGCGCAGGAGCAAGCAAGGCCAGCATGGCAGACATCATACGCAACGTTCGCATGAAGGTTCCGGGAATCCAGCGTTCATAGTAGTCCTCGGGAGATTGAAGCAGCATGCTGAAGGTCACCGGTACAATCAAAACAAATGGCGTACCGTCCAACATAATGGCTACCCGTCCTTCCAACAAGGCACCCATCACCCGGTCAGGTCTCTCTGTATTTAATACCTGTTGAAAGGGACTCAGGGTACTGTCCTCGATCAGTTGTTCGACATAACCTGATTCCAGCATGGAGTCCATGTCAATCTTCTCGATTCGCTTCCGAACTTCATCCACAAGCGCAGGATTAGCAATGTCCTGAATATAGGCTATCGCCAAATCTTTTTTGATTCGTTTTCCCACTTCAAACTTCTGAATAAACAGGCTCTGATCGCTTCCATAGCGACGCAAAATGGCTGTATTATCGCTTAACTGTTCAGTAAAACCAATGCGGGGGCCACGAAGCAATCCTTCGGACAAAGGTTCATTCACGCCTCGTGCTTTAATTTTATGGGCTCCAATTAATAAAGCACCCGGCAATCCATCAACCAACAGCGCATTTTTACCAAAAAGTACACCCAGTGAAAGCTCCTGAAGGGAATTGGTCTCCTGAATCTGACTGACTGGAAGTAATTGATTCTGCAGATATGCCGAAAGTAAATATGCATTATCCGGATGAAGAAACCCCTCCTGCTTAAGCTGCGGTATGCCTTCTAACATTAATGGTGTAATCAAGTGATCAATAATTAAGTCATGATCTCCCAAACCTTCGGTATACATGACCGCAGCGCGTGTATTCGTACCCCTGATGATAAATTCCCGAATATGCACGTCTGCATTTTGACCAAAGCTTTCTCTTACGCTAATCAGATCCGTAATGTACTTCCCGGTTATCTTAATATTCGCATAGTGGCCCGTCTCCGTTCCCTCGCCCTGCCCTGCGGCGGCTGGCGAGATGTCCTTCGAGGATATGGACGGTCGCTCCGAACGGGAGAAGCTTCCACGTTTAATGGCGGCATTGATCCAGCGCGTAGTCATAGTAATGCCAATCGGAATAATGACGACCAGGAATGCCTGCATCCATATGTTAAAATCCGGCACGTAGGATACAATTGTTGACCACATGTTCCCACCCCAACATTTCTCTGCATGACGAAGCTGCAGGTATTCCCAAGTATTGTGTCCCCGTTTGCACACAATAATTCCCGTTTTTTTGTAGACCATTCAATTGGACCTGCTTATAACAGATGCTCGCATTCTCCTTACTTCCATTGCATGTTTTGAACACAGCAAAAAAAACAGTCCCTGTATAAGGAACCGCTTCGTATTGATCAGTCAACATACTGAGTCAGAAGGATATCAAGAATATATCGCATGGTTTTCCTATGATCCATCCACCACATATTAAACGATTCTGGTCACATGCTCCGCTTTGGCATCAAGCAACTGAGCCGATTCAGCAATTGCCTTAAAGTCATTCAAAGCAATCTCGATTCGCTCCTGGCTCTGCTCGACATACGCCTCTACCTTTTGTGTACCGCCTGTAATATTGGCAATTTCCTTGGTTATTCCGGTAACACTATCACGAATCTCATTAATGGAGTTCTCCACCATTGTGGATAGTTTCTTTACTTCCTTGGCGACGATGTCGAATCCTCGTCCGAATTCTCCCGCATGCGCCGCTTCAATGGCAGCATTTAATGCGAGCAGCTGCGTCTGTGATGAAATCTCGCGTATGGTTTGTACCACTCCCTGGATTGATCCGGCCTGTTCCTGCAGATGAGTCAGCGTCACACGGTTCGAAGCTGACACCTCTGAGATATATGAGATACTGGACATTAACTCCTGGCTTCGTCCAATCCCTGTATCTGCTTGCTCATTCAGCTCATGGGACATCGCTTTCAGTTCTTTTACCACGACCGAGATATTGTTCTGACGATTGGTGATGTTGGTGGCTATTTTGGATACACCCAGTATGTTCTGATTCAGCTCATCGTACACCGGCATATACGTTGCCTCAAGCCATACGGAGTTCCCTTTCGCATCCTTGCGTTCAACCTTATCCTGAAAGCTTACTCCACTGAAGATGCTATTCCAGAATGCTGCATATTCCGGACTGTTTACAAATTCTCCGAAGCAAAATTGATGATGCTGCATGCCATACATGTCTTCCTTTTGATATCCCATCGTTGAAGCAAATACATCGTTCACGTACGTAACCCTGCGATCCATATCAAATCTGATCATGGCCAGACTTTTTTCCATAGCTTTGATGACCATCTCATCCGTCACAACATCTTTCTTCACAATATCTACTAAAGACATCTGGTACTCCCCCCACTTTTATCCCATGATAGAAAATTTCTTACAATTAAACGTTAAAATAACGGGTCGTATAATATGTATCCTTGCATAATCGAGATAACTATATCATAGATACCCCAATTCGGGTCTTTTGGATCACTCATGTGCCTGATTTCCCAATAATTATTTTTCATCAGCGCGAATGATGTCGAACGACCATTCCTCAAAAAACACCAAATAAGCGGCTACTCATGAATCCAGGCCGCATATTTGGCGCTTATCGTTTCGTACAAGTTCTTGATTTTATGATCACATACCCTTAATAATCATCCGCGTGGCAGCTTGGCCGCATACCGATTGCGCAATTCCCCTAACCTCTCCAGCTTCAAAAGGGCCTCATCCTTATGCCTTAACCCGACGGCCAGTACCAATTGCTCCATTAATAGCAGCGGTGTAACCATCGAATGAAACTCCCCCAGCTCTCCCCGGCTTACATAAAAAGATAACGATGTCCCGAGTCCGTACAGGAGATCCTCCCGATCTGTGACAAGAATTGCTTGGCTCCCCATATCCTTGGCCACTTCCAGGATCACCTCTGCTTCAGGCAGCAGACGTGTGAAGCAGAGCAGCAACACCATGTCATGCTGCTGCATGTGCATCAGCGATTCCAGCAACTCATGCCCACTCGCGGTGAGACGAATGACGGTTATGCCAAAACGCGCAAGGCGGAATGCCAGCAATTCCGCAAGACCCGCGGAAGGCCCTGGTGCATATATGTACACTCTCCGTGCTCCGGCGAGAATAGCCGCTGCCCGCTCCAAATCACCTGTCTTCATATGAGACAAGGTCTCCTGAAGATGAGTAACCGAGGCCTCCAGCAATTGCACAGGCAGACTGTCCGTATCCATTCGGGAGATCGTTCTGTTTAATTTCAAGGCCGGTGTGGTGTCATTGGAGGTACGAAGTCGAATTTTAAATGCCTTCGCATTATCATAACCAACGGCACGCCAGAATCGGGATACGGTGGCAATGCTCACACCCAATCGGTCAGCGATTTCCTGTTCAGTCATGAATAACATTTCTTCGGGATTGCGTTCCACAAAATCAGCGATTTTGAGGTGTCCGGGCGATAAATGCGCTCTATTGGCAAAAAGACTCATCTGTATGCACTCCTTTTTTCGCTCTCCCGTTAGTATAACAGGGAACTTTAATCAAAGTGGATTATGAATGTAATATTTTTATCTTTATATAGTTTTTATGTAATAAAAATTACATCTCATTTACAAATGTCATCTTTCCCGTTAATAATCAACCTCTAGACTTTGGCTATGAAGATCACCAACTTTCAGGGGGAATGTATGAATGAAGAAGATGACTGAGCGTTACACGCTGACCTCTTCACAGAAAATGATGATATTTGTGTTGTCCATGTCACTGTACGGCTTGTCTAACATGTTCACAGAGCTTATACCCAAGCTGCAGCTTGGACCAATTGAATTGTCCGTTGAATACTTTGCTTTTATTCCGCTGACACTCTGCATTCTGTTCCACCCTATGATCGCCGCTCTTGGTGCTGCTCTTGGCGAAGTTATCTTCGGTGAGTTGATGCTGGGACAATTCGGCGGACTGGGCGAGCTGGAGAAATTCATCACTTTCTCGTTCGCCATGTACGTTGCCGGACGGATGGTCCGTGATCCACGGAATCGCAGGCAGGTTGGGGTCGCTGCCATGACAGGAGTCATCATTCATCAGTTCCTTAGTTCACTGGTTGACATCGGCAAAGTATGGATTGGCGTTGAACAGCTTGAGGCGGTCCCGGGACTTGCGGAAAGTGTTGTTCTGATCGAAGGGGTCGGTTTTCTGAATGACGTCTTGTTCTCGGGCATCCTGTTCGCCCTGCTGCCAACACTGTACCTCGTTCCCCTGCTCTATGGCAAAATCGAACCCTTGCTGGGCATCAAACCACGCACTCCAGGCATGAAATATGAAGGTGCTGGCTTCTTCCGTCCTAAGCTTGTGCTGACGGGTCTGCTGCTTTTGCTACTCGCTTTTGGCGCAGAATCCCTGTCCGAGATGGACATTAACTTTGCGGTCTGGGAAACAGACTACGCAGATCAGTATGGTACTGCTGCGATCTGGCTCAGCATTGGTGTTGCTGCATTAATCGCTGTAGTGACTTTGTTAATCATGCGAGTCAAACGTAACAAAAACAACATCACGCCTGGTCCGGAGAATCGTCCTTATGCATAATGGAATAGCCCAATCCACCCAGTCCACTTGCGTGTCAGATCTCGCCATCTCCATCCAAAATGTAACCTTCACTTATCCCGGCTCGGATGAGCCTATCCTGAACAATGCTTCGCTCGACCTCTCACGGGGCAGTTTCACTGCGATCATTGGGAGCAACGGGTGTGGCAAGTCAACAATGTGCAAATTGTTCAACGGTCTCATCCCCCAATTCTACACAGGAGACTTCTCTGGTGAAGTCCACGTGCTGGGTGTGCCTGCAGAAGACCGAAGTGTTGCAGAACTCTCCAGGCAGATCGGGTATGTATACCAGGATTTTGATAATCAGCTGGTCCGTCCAACCGTGTTGGATGAAGCCTGTTTTGCCCCTCTGAATTACGGTCTACCCAACTATAAGGAGCTGGGTGAACGTGCTCTGGCCATGTGTGGTCTCGATACGATCCGCAATCGGTACATCTGGGAATTAAGTGGTGGGCAGAAACATCTGCTTGCTCTGGCTGGAGCACTGTCGCTCGATCCGGAGATTTTGATCGTGGATGAACCTGTCTCCCAGCTAGATCCGCAACATGCCAAACTGATCTATGAATGCCTGTCCCGCTTGAATACCGAATATGGCAAGACGATCATTGTTATTGAGCATCATACGGAATTTATCGCTGACTTCTGTGCTGATGTCGTTTTAATGGACACAGGACGTGTCTTATGGAAGCTTCCTGTACAAGAAGGATTGAATCGCATTGCCGATCTTGAGCGCCTTGGTATCCAACCACCTGAAGTAACTCGTGCAGCTATTCAGATCGGAGCGCATTTCAAAGCAGGGGAACGCTCTGAGCACAGTCAGGATTCTGTGATACAACAACTGTTACCCGTAACGGTTGAACAAGCAGCACTATATTTTACACAAGAACACGTTCGGCAGAATATTCATGCTTCAGCAGCACCGGCATTCCACGGGCATTCCCCTTCCGGAAGGTCAGACGGTACACGACAGCAATCCCCACCGACTGCTGTTCCCATTGTGGAATTCAGTGACACACGGTTGCGATACAGGGGGCTTGGCAAAAAGGAACATGAGGTTATTCGCGGCATTAACTTTTCACTGTATGAAGGAGAACGAATTGCGCTTGTGGGCAACAATGGAGCCGGCAAGTCTTCATTGCTCAGACTCATGGCTGGAATTAGCTTGCCTCAAGAGGGAAGTATCCGCGTGCTGGGTGAGATCACCCATCGTTCCTCGTTGGAACGGCTTGCAGGCCGAGTTGCGTATATCTTTCAGAACTCTTCCGAGATGTTTATCGAGGACAGTGTCCGCAAAGAGGTGGCATACTTTCTGAGAACCCGCCGCATTCCGCAGGCTGATCTGCAGATCGACCATGTGTTGGGCCGTTTTCGACTTTCGGCACTCCAGGAACGGGATGCACGTCTTCTCAGCGGCGGACAACAGAGACGCGTTACTCTGGCCATTGGTGCAGCTATGAAGCCTTCACTCATGCTGCTGGATGAACCTACGGCCAATCTGGATCTGGCTACACGGGAAGAATTAATCGGTGTACTGGATGAGCTGGATCAGCATGTGCGAACAACCGTCATTGCTACACATGACATGCAGCTCGTTACCCAATGGGCCAGTCGTGTCATCGTCCTTCACAATGGACAAGTGGAGGCTGATGGCACCCCTGCTGAAGTGTTCGCGGATGAATCACTCCTGCGCCGCTCCGGACTTGCGCTTACACAAATCATGGAACTTTCGCACCGATTGGGATTGCCGACACTCACACCTACAACCGATGCCTTTGTTGAGAGTCTGCTGAATTACTCATTCACCGAGGAGGATGCTCATCATGCAGCTTGTCCGCAACTGGTTTGACAAACTATCCATTGAACGCATACAGCTTGAGTTAATGAATACCGTATATGGCAGCGGTCATGCCAGTCTGTCACGGATTGACCCACGCGCAATGCTGATCTGGTATCTTTTCTTTGCTATCGTACCCTGGTTTATTCATAACGGCACGGTGCTGCTCGGTATGTTTTTGCTTATGGTCACCACGACTATTCTATCCCGGGCTGCCCCCTTTATCATCATCATTCTCTGTCTGGGGCTGATCGGTCAGGTCGGCTGGATGTTTATCATTTCGCTATTCTTCGGTGGCAATCTGGAATCTGCGTTCCCCCTGCTGCTGCTCACCCTGAAGCTGTCGATTGTCTCGCTGGCGAGTATCACCGTCTTTTCGGGCATGGACCCGGAACGGATTGGAGATGGATTACTTGCTCTTGGCATGCCTGCAACATTCTCGTTCAGCCTCTCATATGCTTACCGCATCTTGCCAGTGCTGTTCGGTGAATTCCGTAATATCATGCTGTCCTACAGACTGCGGGGTCAGGTTCCTTCCCGACATGGATGGTTGTATTGGCGGCTCGTCGTTTATTATATGAAGCTGTTCGTTGTGTCCTTCTTCCCACTCATGCTGGCTACAGCCAAACGCTCGCGCACCACCGTCGAAGCACTGGAGACACGAGGTTTCTCTTATGGCATGAAGGATGCCGAATCCAAACGCCTGAAGCTGGCCCATCTGAAAATCAGTCCACGAGACATTGGATTTCTGACTGGATCGGCGCTGTATGTCGCTCTTCTGTTCTGGCTCGGCACACATTATGAAATTCTGTAATTCATATACTTAACCATTCATGGAATAAAAGGAGTGTCCTTATGCGTATTGATCTTCATACCCACGGCAAATTATCCAAAAACTCTGATTTCTCCGTCGATTATTTCACCGAGATGGTCACCGAGGCCAAATCCAGTGGACTGGATGCCCTTGCACTAACCGAACATTTCAACACCCGCAATTTCTACGATGTCTATGAAACACTGGACCGGCTCTATCCTTACAATGGAGAGTACTACGATGCAGACGGGCTGCGTATTTTCCCCGGGATGGAAGTGGATATTTACGAGACAGGACATATACTGCTCATTGGTCAAAAAGAACATATCCTCGCCGTTCGTGCCGGCCTGGAAAATTATACAGCCAAGGGGTCATTCATTCCCTTTGCCAATCTGCTGGATCTGGCCGAAGCATGGCCACTGCTCAAAATCGGGGCTCATCCCTTCCGTGAATCCACTCCGCTGTATCCGTTGGATCGTTCTCTCCTTGAACGTCTGGACGCCTTTGATCTGAATGCCAAGGACATGTACCAATACGGCATAGAGACATGCCGCAGTCAGGTTGAACCCTTCGCACAGGCCCTTGGTAAACCGGTCACCGCCGGAAGTGATACTCACCAATGCCTGCAATACGGCAGTGTATATAACGCAATGGCTCACTCTTGTGCATCCGTTGCCGAACTGAAAGAACAGATTCTCAACGGTGCCTACACGATAGAAATCTCCTCTGATCTTCCCCTTCGTGTCAAAGCCTCCGTGATGCTCAAGAAAGTGATGAAACGTCTCGCCAAGCTGGAAGGCGCTCGTCTGCAGAAGGTTTAGTAATAGAGAGTATTAGCTGTAATAACAAAAGCCCGAAGCATCCATAAACTGTACCCTATAGAGTAGACACTTTGAAAAAAGTCTCTCTATGGGGTATTTTTGTTGTATGCCACGAACGAGACGAGGATGGAGATAAGCTGATGAGTAAAAAAATGTTTACAGATCGAGAAATGAAACAACTTTCAAAAAACCCATATGTAAAGTCCGTATCGACCAAAGGGATTACGTATACAGACGAGTTCAAGCAACTCTTTATTGCATCGAATCAGCAAGGAAAGCCGCCCAGAGACATTTTTGAGTCCTGTGGGTTGGATGCGGAGATCGTTGGAATGACTCGCATCGAAGCCGCTGCCAAACGGTGGAGAGCCAGATACAGAGAGCAGGGCGATTTAGGTTTACACGATGCAAGAGGCAAGCATTCAGGAAGACCTTTAAAGCGAGAATTAACCTTGGATGAGAAGAACGCGAGACTCGAAGCGCAGATTCGTTTGCTCCAAGCAGAGAATGAACTCTTAAAAAAGATTCGGATGGCCGAACGGGGGTGGAACCACGAGTAAAACTAGTGCCTGGTCTTCGATACAGATTGATTCGATTCGTGATTCAGAAATACCATCTAAGGCGGATGGTGAGTGTTTTGTGCGAGGTCGCAGGTGTCTCTAAAAGCGGCTACTACCGCTACTTTAGCGCTCCAGCCATCCACAGACGCCATCGGAGCGAACAGGCCGATGAAGAGTTGCGCGTTCACGTCAGCCGGGCCTTCCATTTTAAAAAGCGCTACAAAGGTGCACGCTCCATCAAGATGACACTGGAGGGAAAGTTTCAAATCGTCTGGAACCTCAAGCGAATCCGAAGAATCATGAAGAAATATAGTATCGTATGTCCTATTCGAAAGGCCAATCCGTACAAGCGAATGATGAAGGCGACCCACGAACATCGGACCGTGCCTAACTTGTTACAACGTAACTTCAAACAGGGCGTGCCGGGCAAAGTGCTTCTAACCGATATTACCTACTTAACTTATGGAAAAGGGAAACGAGCCTACCTGTCCACCATCAAGGACAGCTCCACCAATGAAATTCTGGCTTACCATGTGTCGGAACGAATTACCATGGATCTCGCGACAAATACGTTGCTTCACTTACAGAAGAATCGAAGATGGAAGAAGACCAAAGACGCGTTCATTCATTCGGATCAAGGTACCCACTATACCCATCCGGATTTTCAGAAGAAAGTGAAACGTATGGGCTTTGGACAATCCATGTCCAGACGAGGGAACTGCTGGGATAACGCTCCGCAGGAG
Organism: Paenibacillus hebaui; assembly: GCF_051934385.1. Taxonomy (NCBI): domain Bacteria; kingdom Bacillati; phylum Bacillota; class Bacilli; order Caryophanales; family Paenibacillaceae; genus Paenibacillus; species Paenibacillus hebaui. The sequence continues at coordinate 6,231,429 of NZ_CP196836.1, forward strand.
TCGTTCTTTGGTCATTTTAAGGATGAAGTATTGCTGAAGGACTGCACCACACTGGAAGAAGTCAAACGAGAAATTAAATCATATATGACCTACTACAACCACTACAGATACCAATGGAACTTAAAAAGGATGACCCCTGTAGAATACAGAGATCACCTTCTTCGGGCCATGTAGGTCTTTTTTAGAAATGTCCTTTACATAGGGTACAGTTTACCATGTCTTCGGGCTTTGCTACACTGAAATGATTTTTGAATTGGTTATGGATTTCTTACAAGGTAAGTGATTCCGGTCTTGATACCATTTTAAAAATCATGTACGGTCACACAGAGCTGAATCGCAATTCCGAACGGGTCCCGAACGATGCCGTAACCTGGGCTGAATTCATTTTGTTCATAAGGTATCAGCACCTTTACACCCTCATGCTGCACAAGTGAAGCATACAATTGATCAATCGAACCTTTATCCTTGGATTGAATACAGAGTGACGTGCTGTTTCCCAGCTGCCACGGTATCTCCGTGTCCATCGCTTCCTCCGCAATCATGATCTTGTTGACCCCAATCTCCAGCACCGAATGCGTAATATACTCATCTTGGCCCGCAGGGTACTCGAAGCCCGGATTCATTTCCTTCATCTCTTTATAGCTTTTTTTGAATATCACCTTGGCGCCCAGAACCTCCTCATAAAAAGCAATGGCTGCCGCCGCATCCCCGTTCATCGACAAAAAGGGTATCACTTCAAAATTCATTGGTTTGCCTCCTTCGTTCTATTGGATTACACTTATCACTATAACAACGAAAGGTGCCAATCCATGGCACCATTAAGAGGTTTCGATGATAAAAAAATCAGAACGCATGAACCAGATGCTGCGCTTTATTAATCAAAAACAACAATTTACGCTGCAAGATCTCATGCAGGAGTTCCAGATCTCCAAACGAACTGCGCTAAGAGACATCGCTTCAATGGAAGAGTTAGGTTCGCCCATCTATGTGGAATACGGACGGTATGGCGGGTATCGACTGCTCCAGCAGATGCAGCTGCCTCCCATATCGTTTAACACGGGTGAGCTTCATGCTCTTTATTTTGCGATGCAGGCCCTCCGAAGCTTCTCCAACCTGCCCTTTCAGGCTACGTTCCGTACCATTCACGAAAAATTTATGAGCGCGTTATCGGACAAGCAACGACAGGATATCGAAAACATACAGCATCGGGTTTCCTTCCAACACACGGAGCAGATCCGGAATAGTTCGCATTTGGAGTTCTTATTAATGGCTGCTGTACAGAATATCGTAATCCAGATTACGTACCCTGATCAGCGTAGATCTCCTCGTAAAAAACAGTTTCCTGCAAACCTACCTGATCCTGAGCAATTGCATTCATCATCTCGTACATCCAGCTCCAACATCCGCACCATTCAACCAATCACGCTTTATGCCAGAAAAGGCTATTGGTATTGCCAGGCGTATGATCTGCATAAACAGGCATACCGTGTGTTCCGCTGCGACCGAATCACTTCAGTAGAAGTGACAGACATCGAGCCTTTGGCTCATGTCACTGAACTGCAAGCACAGGATATCCATTCGTTATGGAGCCCATCACAAGACGCTACCCCGTTTCAATGTCGAATTGACGAAGCCGGAGTTGAGCTTTTCCAGCAAGAGCATTATCCTTCCATGCAGATCATGGAGAAGATGGGACACACGTATCTGGTCGGTTCGTATGAACCCCATGAGCTTGATTTCATTGTTAGATATCTTGCGGGCTTTGGTAAATCGATTCAGATTGTGGAGCCAGTCATCTTACAGGAAGCGTTAAGGCAGTACTATCTGGATTTGTTAGATCATGTTTAATGATAATTCATGACTTTTAACTCTAATTAAATACTATATCTGATTTAGGATTCGTCCCCGATCGGACTTCCGGTTTCATTAGGCCGGTTTGAATGGCTGAACGATCACGATCTCATTTCTTTCTCCATTTTACCTACATGCTTTTTGGCTCCTGCTCATGGTAAACAGCTTTTGAGCTTTTTTTATTGCCTATAGCCAATTGAACAATAATCTGCAACACGATGATCACAGCCAAGCCATAAAATGCCTGAACGAAGCTTCCCGTTGCATCGCGGAGCCAACCTATCGCCAGTGGCCCAAGTGCACCCAGAATGTAGCCACCGGATTGAGTCATTGCGGACCAGGCGCTGGCTTCCTGAGCATTGCCTGTCTCATCAATCGGCAACATTAATGCGATCGGGAACAGTCCACCTGCCCCAATACCGAGTGGGATCGCTGCAAGCCACGGGCTAACTGAGAAGTTCAGCATCAGGACACCTGTCAACTCCAGTAACGCACACCCGACAAGCCAGAATACACGCCTCTGGTAGCGGTGCACAAGCATGGGGATGAATAACGTAGAGGGCAACGATATCAATGTAAATAAGGTTTGGATGTTGCCGGCAGTCTCTTGACTATAGCCATGGCTTTGGATTGCTGGCGCAAGCCAAGCGGTCAAAGAATAGAAGATTGCCGCCATCAACCCGAAGAATAATGTCAGCACCCAGGCACGCTTGTTCTTCAATGGAAGAGAATTCACTTTCGTAGCGGAAGTCTGCGCGGATTGTCTCTTCCTGCGCTCTACCAGAGCTAATCTCAGCCAGATCGGTAAAGCAATCGCTGCGAGCAATCCCCATACGGCTAATGAACCTCTCCACGAACCTCCCAAGGCATTCTGAAGCGGAACCGATAACCCTACGCTAATGCTGGCCCCCATCACCATCGCTGTAGAGTAGATACCCACCATGGCAGCAACTCTCGTGGGAAAATACTGTTTAATAAAACTGGACAGCAGTGGCCCGGCCAACGCAATCCCAACACCGGATAGAAAAGAAGTGAACATCATCAAAGGAGCTGTACCCACAAATAACCGTAGTGCTGTACCGGCTCCAATTAGAATTAATGCCAGAGCAATCGCGCCTTCATTCCCCCATCTTCTGCTTAGTTTGACGGAAAACGGAGCGAATATGCCCATACATAATACGGGAAGCGTAGTTAACAGACTGGCGGTAATTCCGCTAATACCCAGATCGCTCTGTATCGTACTCATTAGAGGAGAAATGGATGTAATCGGCGGTCGTAAATTCAATGAAGCCAGAATAAGCGCCAGGACGATATAAAAAAGTTTCATTATGGATCACCTCATGTATTGTTATGGTTGTCTGGTTGCACCTAATAAGTACCAACGTTTTAAGTCTTTTAGTGGTGCAATATAAGTATAATCGCGAATTAATGATTGAACAATACAATTGTTTCTATTAAAATGATTGTATAAACCAATGATTGGAGGCGATGCAATTATGGAAATCCGTCAAATGGAGCACTTCATTGTGGTTTGTGAAGAGCTTCATTTCACCCGCGCTGCTGAAAAAATCGGTATCTCACAGCCCACCTTGAGTCAACAGATCCGAGCACTGGAGGATGAATTAGGTGTCCCCTTGTTCGACCGGGTCGGCAAAAAAATTGTGATGACACAAGCGGGGGCTTTGTTTCTGGAGCACTCTATACAGATGGTTCGCCATTTGCAGAATACCCAGGATGCAATCGCCGAATTCCGCAACGATCAGCGAGGCAAGCTGGTTATCGGTGTTCTTCCGTCAGACTTGGACTACCGTCTCACCCCATTGCTCGTTGATTTTCATACTCGATTTCCCAAGGTGAAATTGAAGGTTGTCTCTTCGATTTACGTAATAAATCAAGTCCTGGATAACGAAGTAGACATCGGAATCGAACTAACTTCTTCTCCTGATGACCATCTTGTCCGCATTCCACTATGCAGGGAAGAGTATGTGCTTGTCGTCTCCGAGAACCACGATTGGGCTGAACGTACTACGATTGGAATCAAACAACTGCGTGATATTCAGACAGTAATGTTCCCCGAAGGATTCACCGGTAGAGAGTTGGTTGACAGCTATTGCCGTAAATATGGTTTCACCTTAAATACGATCATGGAGACAAGTTCGGCGACCTCCATCATTAGCCTAGTCAAAGCCAACGTCGGAGGAACCGTACTCCCTTTACCTTTGATCCAAGCGATGAATGAACCGACACTACGCTGCATCCGAATTACGGATGATGCCCCACATCGGAACTTCGAAATCATATATCGATCCGACCGTTTTCTGACACAATCGGCCAAAGCCTTTATTCAAAAAACCATTGAGTATTTTAATCAAGAATGAATTAAGGAGAGTGACTTACATGAAAATAAGAGAAGTTGGCTTACTGACACAACAATTTGAGGAAATGAAATTATTTTATGGCACTTTATTGGAGTTGGAACTACTGAAGGAGAGCGCATCATTCATGTCATTCCAAGCAGGAGATTCGATCCTTTCTTTTAAGAAGGCTCCTGAACAGGAGAAACCATTTTATCATGTAGCATTTACGATTCCGACGAATAAACTTGCTGATGCCAAAAAGTGGTTCCAGGATCGTAATATTCCGTTGCTTTCCAAAGATGGACAGGATGAATTCTATTTCCCCTACTGGGATGCAACAGCCTTTTATTTCTATGATCCAAACGGTAATTTGATGGAGTTCATTGCTCACCATTCGTTGAATAATGCCGTCGATGAATCATTCACTGCGAAGCATCTGCTATGTATTAGTGAGATTGGCCTGCCTGTCGATGATGTTCCAGATACGATGAATCTGATGAATGGTCACTATAAACTTGAACCATTTGCCGGAGATGGAAAGCAATTCTCCCCCATCGGTGACGCCGAAGGCATGTTTATTGTAATCGACAAAGAGAAGCCCTGGTTCCCAGATGGACGTATGCCTGCTGTGTTTGCCACTGAGGTAAAGGTTGAAACTGGGCAGCCAGGTAGTCTACGTGTACAAGATGGTCTGTACTCTATCGTTTCGGTTTAAGCCAGCAGGCCAGTAAATACAAAAGTCGTAATCTGTTGGACATCACAGCAGACTTCTGGCAATGAAAAAAGAACGATCTTGCAAACTGACGTCGGTATGACTACTGGCGTTAGTTTTTCAGCTTTCGTTATACTGTTCAGTACAACAAGAAAAGGTGCCAATCTTGGCACCGTTAAAAGGTTTGCCTCATTGAAAGAGCCACGTCTCCGTACAAGCTGTTCTATGAGGATTGATATAATTAGAAAACGGAACCTTGCTCTTCAAGCAACTCCTCTTTCCATTCTTCATGTTCCAAAACCTCTAGTGCATTAAAATCACGACCAGCAAGAAAATCAGGACGTGTCAATTCAATTTGAGGCAAATTATTCACCGCGTTATACGTCATAATTAACAGTTTGCGATCAAATGGGGAAATATTAGGCGCTGATGCATGAGCCACTAATGGGTTGAAAATTAGAACAGAGCCCGCTGGCCCCTTAGGTGCAACGATATCGTAAGCATTCACCAGTTTGCGTAGTAAAGGCTTATCCAATGTATACTTTAAATCAACGCTCAAATGATTCTGCCACACTTCATCTGACTCAGCTTCAGAACCACTGATCACCGTTTCCATGTTCTCCAATCTGTGGGAGCCCGGAATGATAGCCAGCGGACCATTGAACTCCGTCACTTCATCCAGATAAACGCTTACATTAATTAATTCTGGCTTAGCAATCCCGTCCTCCTTCTCCCAATATACATAATCCTGATGCCAGTTCCACATTTCACCTGCCAAGCCCGCTTTTACATTAATTTTGTATTGATGTAGATATACTTCGTTATTCAAGAGCTGCATCACCGGATTTAATAGCCTGGAGTAGGATTTGAGTTGATCAAAGGTGTTGTTTGTGAAGTGAGGGGCATAAATAGAGCGAATCGTTCGATTATCTTTTTCAAAGACTCTCCTTGGGGAATCTTCGGCAAATACAGCTGGAATTTCTGCATTCAACTTATTTAGTATATTCTTCGGGATAGCTGACTCCAGAAACAAGTACCCCTGCTGGTTATAGCTCTCAACTTGCTCGGGTGTTAGTAACATAACGAACCCTCCCACAATAATATTTCTTTCGCCGCTAACCGTTACTTTCAATGATTAACTACCGCCCAAACCCTGGATGGATTTGAGCGGTTTTCAAGTAGCTATTATGCTTTGGAACTAACTGCCCCTTGCGGTCGAAGATATGGAATGAACGTCTCTTTTCCCTCATAACTTAACAGAGTTAATCCTTTTTCTGAGTATTCAACAATGGTATCGAGCGAAATCGGGATTTTACCGTTAATGGTTGTCACAACATACGTTGGGACTGCAAATCCAGTCGTATGCCCGACAAGTCCACGTAATATTTCTATACCTTTTTCCAGCGGGGTCATAAAGTGAGAAACACCCGTCACGTTATCGCAATGATAGAGATAATATGGCCTCACACGGATCTTCAACAGGCCATGAAGCAATGCTTTCATCGTTTCCAGATCATCATTGATGCCTTTAAGCAGAACGGACTGATTCTGTACTGGAACACCATGCTTCAACAACAAATTGCAGGCTTTCGCTGATTCCTCCGTAATTTCTTTCGGATGGTTAAAGTGGGTATTCAGCCAAACTGGATGATATTTCTCCAGCATTTCGCAAAACTCTTTCGTAATGCGCTGAGGAAGGAGAACGGGATACCTTGTCCCAATTCTAATAATTTCGACGTGTGGAATACTTCTGAGGTGTGAAATGATATGCTCAAGCCTGTCATCGGAATAGGTCAGAGGATCTCCCCCGGTTAACAGTACGTCGCGAATTTCCGGATGTTCTGCAATGTATTTGAAATCCTCTTCAAAGGATTCCGCTTCCTGCTTCTCAAAATAAGTCCCGTTTACATCCGTCGTATGATACTTGCGCGTGCAATGTCTGCAATATACGGAGCATTGCTCTGTAACTAGCATGACAATTCGATCCGTATATTTATGAACAATACGATTCGTTTTGCGATATTTCATATCTCCCACGGGATCAACGTCGGAATACATATTAGGCATCAACTCGTCAACAGTTGGCAGAGCTTGTAAGCGAATTGGGCAATTGGAATCTGTAGGGTCCATCAACGAAGCATAATACGGAGTGACGGCCCAACGGTACAGTCCTTCACTTTTTTTAATCGCTTTTTCTTCTTCAGGACTTAATTGGATAATTTCTTTTAGCGCCTCAACCGTTTGAATCCGATTGCGGAATTGTGCTTTCCAGTTATTCCAATCCCAATCTCCACGCATACTAATTCCTCCTCAGAGCATGTATTTAGTTGATTTTTAAAGTCGAAAAGATCGTTGTACTCTCCTGCCTCTGACCGGCTTGCAAATGATTCAGCAATCACCCCCCATGTGAAGTAACATCCGAACCTGCAGGCTGTGTAATGGTTCGTACCGATGAAAAGACGATAAAAATAGATGAACCCATCAGTCCAATCGCTCCCACAATCAAGGTTGGCGTCGTACCAATAACTCCTCCAAGCCAGCCTCCAAGCACCGCGCCAATCGGAACTACACCCATGCCAAACATCCGCATGCAGGCATTCATTCTTCCCTGTAAATTTTGCGGGGTGATGCCCTGTCTCAAGCTACGCTGGTTGATGTTATACACAATGACCATTGCAGCATCAATCATGTACATCACCATGATGAGGATGACGGCTGGTAAGGTAGGCAATAATGTGGCTACAGGAATAACCAGTGAGACAAGACCTGCCAGAAACAACGAAGTCACCATGGTTTTGCCAATCCCCAGTTTTTTCACCATGGGACCGGCAATAAAAGCTCCGAGCAAGGCACCTACACCGGACATCGAAAAGATCAAGCCAATATAGACGGGGGCCAGTGCCAAGGTCCGTGAAATATACAAAATAAAAATAGGTTCTATTACATAGGTAAACAGATTAAAAATGACTGTTCCGATCAAAATAGCGCGCAGGATATTATTATGAAAAACAAATTTTGCTCCTTCACGAATCTCGGCTCCCATGTTCTGTTTGGAACCCTCTGGTACCTCGACCGCATCCTCCTGCTTTTTAATACGAGCAAGATATACTGCGGATACCAGATATGTGCCGATATTAAATAGGATAGAGAAAGGGGCTGAGAATAGCTGAATCAGTGCCCCGCCGATACTTTGCCCTACAACTGTGGCACTAGAGCTGCTAAACTCCAGTTTGCTGTTCCCCTCTACCAACTCATCTTTCTTGACAACCGTAGGCAGATAAGAAACGTGAGCAATCTCAAAAATAACCGTATTTATACCGACGATTGCTGCGATGATATAAAGCAAGGGCATCGTTAATAGGTCCATGAATATTCCAACAGGAATAGCAATGAGTGCAACAGCACGAACAATGTCAGCTGCGATCATCATCGGACGTTTAGGCTTGCGGTCCACCCACACACCAACAAACAAGCTGATTAGCAAAAACGGTAAAAATTCGACTGCAGTCAAAAATCCCATTTCAAGCGGTGATGCATGCATGGTTAGTGCTGCAATCAGGGGAATAGCCACGGTTGTAATCTGAACGCCAAATGACGAAACTGTGTGTCCCAACCAGAAATTCCTAAAATCATTCTGCTTCAATAAACCGAACGAAATTCTACTCATGAAGTCCTCCTACAAGCTTAATTACTTTACTATGATCTGAATAAGTTTCATGGCATGATCGAGAGTCTCAACCGTTTCCTCGAAGGTGCTCCCTTCAGCAATAACATGGCCTAGACGGTGATAAGCATTTTGTGGAGGAGTTACACGCTCCCCGGGAAGAACGTTAACTTTAACTTCCTTCACATGGCTTATCCGCACTGCCTGATCTTTGCCGATAATTTGATCAACCTGCCCTTCCGTATCTGACATTAGAAACCGGATGCCGGCTGTACCCTCGTACTTCACCTGTTGAATGGTAGGCCCGCGAAAAGCACATAATATTTGCTGCTCCAACATATCCACCCCTGTAGTGAGACGAATCAGTTCCGGAATCATTCCTCCTGCCAAACGACCGTTAATCTCAATAATGGAGCAGCCATTCTCCGTCCATTTGATTTCGGTATGTGCAACTCCATTTCGAAATCCGATGATCTCAAGGGCATGCAGCACGGTCTGAATGATCGTGTCGGATTGCACTGAACTTAATTTTGCCGGAAATAGATGCCCTGCTTCTACGAAAAAAGGAAGGCCTGCAAGCGATTTTTGAGTTATACCGATAATCTCCGTTTTACCCTGCCAGCTAATCGTCTCGACACTATATTCAGGAGCCTCGATATATCCCTCAATCAGAACTTCCTTCGGTGCTAATTGACCGCGCACATTAAATTTATGTGAAAGGATGTTAGACACGTGCTGTTCAGCCACTTCCAGACTCATGCAAAGACGAACTGCATTTGAGCCGCTATCCTCCGTTGGCTTGATTACACAGGGAAGACCAATGCTGCTTATTGCGGTAGCCAGTTCTGATTCATGGCGAACCACCTTGAAGGGGGGCTGAATCATACCTGCCTGTGCAAGTATCCTGCGCGTCTCTGCTTTGTTCCGCACCCTGCGAATAACTTCAAGGGGATTCCCTGGAAGGTCGTACTCTGCGCTCAGCGCAGCCACCTGCTCCAAGTAAAACTCGCTAGTTGTCGTTATGCCCTGTATTCCCGAAGGATGGATCGTCTCTGCAAGGTGTGTACGCAACTGATTCAAATCATTCGTGTCGCACACATGAACCTGACATCCCGTTTCCTTCAATCCGGCGTACCTTTCTGGATTATTGGTATAAAATACGGGGTCAAGTCCCCAACTTGCTGCACGAGTCAAGGCGAGCATTCCTGTACCTGTCGTGTTTGCTTCAATAAACACCAATCTAGACACGGTGCATCACTCCCGAGAGCCTGGCGTAGGACCACGAATGGACGACAGTCTGATAAGGAACCAATTGCGGTCCCTCAGGCAAGCGCAAAGCATCAATTTGTTTTTCTTTTCTGTAGTCCGTGTTATAGATGGTACTGGCGTAACGGTCTCCCCGGTCCGGAAAAATTGCCAATATATTCGTATCTTGAGGGACATTGGACTGCAGCCATTTGACTACCGCGTAGACCGAACCAGAGGAATTGCCAGCAAAAATTTGCTGTTCTCTTGCCAGAGCGAGCGTTGCAGCAAACGCTTCTTCGTCGTTCAGCCAGTGCACTTCGTCAACGATCGAATGGTCTACGTTTGGTGCAATTAGGGAATTGCCCAGCCCGCCTTGCAAACGTTGGGGCCAATCAGGCTGTCCAAAAATAACGCTGCCAATACAATCGACCGCCACCACCTTGAGATCCGGATTGTACCTTTTGAGCGCACGAGCTGTTCCTGTCATAGACCCTCCGCTTCCAACAGAAGCAACCAGGTAATCTACACGTCCAAGATCCTCCATGACCTCATGAGCAAGCTCACGATATGCAGCAGGGTTGTTGGAATTTTCATATTGTCTGGGCCAGTAGGCCCCCGGAAGCTCCTTCATCAATTCGTTGAGTCGCTGCAATCGTGCGCTCTGCCATCCGTTTGTGCCCATCTGTTCCACAATATCAATCTTGCAGCCTAACGCTATTAGCTTGGCGAGAGTAATCTGGTCCATTCGCGGATCGGTAACAATATGAACTTCATGCCCCAGGCAGGTCCCAACCATTGCAACGCCGCAAGCCATTGTTCCGGACGAACTTTCAATAATGGGAGCCCCATCCTGCAATTGCCCACTATACTTTGCTTCCAAAATAATTTGCTTGGCTACGCGGTCTTTCATCCCAAAGGGATTCATCAATTCCAGCTTGGCATAGACATTACCGCCGATGATCCGATTATGGTTTAATTGCACCAAGGGTGTATTGCCTATCGTCTCGATCATGTTTGTGCAAATCAAACAGCTTCCCCCCAAGCTTTAGTATTCTTTTCTTGCACAACTGGTCAGGATTTCATCATAGCTTCTACTTCTTCGTCACTCATCTGCTGAATCTGCTCGTAGAGAAACTCCTCCACTCTGGATGCAAACTGCCTGATGGTTGGATGAAGCAGCACTTCACGTAACGGAACCTCCAGCTTCAATTGGCGGCGAACTCTGGAGACAATTTGCGTAGCCAGCAAGGAATGTCCACCCAAGTCGAAGAAATGATCCTCTACACCGACATGCTCCATATTTAACAGCTCACGCCAGATCCCAACGAGATACTCCTCCATCTGAGTTTGAGGCTCCACAAAGCTGGCAGCAGCATAATGGCTGAGTCGTTCAGGCTTGGCAAGCTGGCTTCGGTCCACCTTTCCGTTTGCATTCAGGGGCATCCGGTCAAGCAGCAGGATAAAGGAAGGAACCATATAATCAGGCAGCACGTCCTTTGCCATTTGGCGAAGTTCCTCGCTTATATCTGTCGTGGTATCCAAAGGCACAACATAAGCCACCAAACGTTTGATGCCAGATGAGTCTTCATCCACAAGCACGACGACTTCTTTTACGTTTTCATGAAGCAGCAGCACCGCTTCAATCTCCCCCAGTTCCACCCGCATGCCGCGTATTTTCACTTGATTATCAGCACGCCCTATAAACTGGAGAGAGCCATCGGGACGATAAAAGCCGAGGTCGCCTGTATGATACATCCGTTCTCCAGGAACAAATGGATCTGGAACAAATGCCTGAGCCGTTCGGTCCGGCATATTCAGGTAGCCCTGAGCAAGCCCTACACCAGCGAGATACAATTTACCGTTAACTCCGGGTGGGACTGGCTGTAAATAATCATCCAGCACGTAACATCGGTTGTTATCAATCGGTTTGCCGATACACACAGCCCCTTCGGCTTCCATATCCTCGCTCGTTGCTACATGAAGCGTGGAGTCAATCGACACCTCCGTAGCACCCCAAGTGTTATTAAGCGTACCCGGCAGCTTGGCGAAGAAGCGTTTAACTGTGTTTGCTGTTAGCGCTTCCCCGGACGAGATCGTACTGCGAAGCTTACGGAGTCGCCGCTCATCATCAGACGTGATTTCATCCAGTACCAGATTCAGCATACTTGGCACAAATTGTACGTGAACGGCTTCATATTGAATACACGCTTCAATAATTGAACGTGGATCACGGTGCAAACCAGGCTCCAGCAGCGCCACACGTCCGCCAGAGATCAAAGGCCAGAAAAACTCCACTGCTGCATCGTCAAAGGTCAGCGTTGTTTTCTGAAGAACGGTTTCCCCTGCTTGCAACTTAAAGTGCTTCTGCATCCAACACATTCGATTTACCCAGCCCCGGTGAACATTGATAAGTCCCTTCGGTTTGCCGGTAGAACCCGAGGTATAATACACCGACACAGGCGAATCCGCTGTTACGTTGCGTATAGGCCTACTTGTTGGCTGCTGCTTGATGAGATCCCACTCCGAATCGGGGCATATGAGGGCAACTCCGTCCATGGCAAGCTTCTCTCTTGCATGTTCCTGGACGAGACATACCTTCACATCCGCATCTTGCAAAATGTGCCGAATTCGGCTTGAAGGCAGTTCCATGTCGATGGGAACGAAAGCAGCACCTGCTTTTAAAATCGCCATCAGACTGACTACCAGCTCCAAAGATCGCTCTACACAAACCCCTACAACACTTCGTTCTCCAAGATGGTGAAGCAACAGGTAATTCGCAAGCGTATTGGAGCGCTTCTCCAGTTCCTCGTAAGTTAACATTTTATTTTGATAGATTGCCGCTATAAGCTGGGGAGTTTCACCTGCCTGACGTTCAAATAATTCATGCAGGCATACCTCAGAAGGAAACGCTGCAAAGGTATCATTCCACGCATAAAGGATGCGTTGCTGCTCATCCACCGATAACAGAGGCAGCCTGGCTATGCTCTGCTCTGGATCACCCAAAATCGCTTCCATCAGGGATGTAAAGCTCTTAATCATTCGATCTATTGTTGCTCTTCTGAATAGTCGAGTATTATATTCGAACGTACATGACAACTGTCCGGAAGCTGCTTCCTTCACAAAAAGGGTCAGATCAAATCGCGAAACCTTGCTGTTCACTTCGATTGAATGCACAGTCAGATCACCCAGCTCCAGCATTTCCTCTAACTGGTTTTGATAAGCGAACATGACCTGAACAATCGGAGAATATGCATGATTCCGTTCCGGTTGCAGCTCCCTTACCAGCAATTCGAACGGTATGTCCTGATGCTCGTAGACGTTGAGGCAACGTTCTTTAACCTTTTGCAAATAGACACGGAAGCTGTCTTCTCCCTTAAATTGGCTGCGAATAGCTACCGTGTTCACGAAGAAACCCATCATTTGCTCCAGTCCGTGCTGATTCCTGTTTGCTATAGGTGATCCGACAATGATATCCTTTTGACCGGAATAACGATGAAGCATGAGGCTAAAAGCGGCCTGCAAAATCATATATACGGATGCTTCCGTCTGCCGGCCAAGCGCCTGAATGCGCGACATCCATTGCTCCGGAAGGGTGAAATATATTTTATCCCCTTCAAAGGTTTGAACAGGCGGTCTAGGCTCATCGGTTGGTATCTGCAAAATGGGCAGCTCTCCCGATAGTTCGTTTTTCCAGAAATCAAGCTGCTTCAGAAGGCCATTCTCCCGAATCCATTCCTTGTGCCATACGGCATAATCGGAGTATTGCAGGGGCAGCTTCAGTAACGGGCTTGGCCTGTGATCAAGGTATGCTTTGTACAGAATGTTCAGTTCATCTAGAAAAATCACGTTTGACCAGGCATCTGTTATCATATGATGCATATTGATGAAGAAAATATGGCTACCCTCTCCAAGCTTGAACAGAACCGTTCGGATTAAAGGTCCCTGCTCCAGGTCAAAAGGCTTGCGTGCTTCCTCGCTCAGTCTCTGCTGAATACGCGTTTCCAGCTGATCCTCTGCACCCGTTTCCAATGGGATGATCGGGAACTGTAGCTCCAGTGCTTCAGCAATAATCGGTACGGGTTGGTCATTTACAACGGTAAAGGTTGTTCTCAACGCCTCATGCCGACGCATTAATTCGAGCAACGCCTCATGCAGCGCCCGGGTATCCACTTCACCTTCCAATCGGTAAGCCAAAGGCTCGTTATACACCGGATCGAGCGGTTCCATTTGCTGGACAAACCAGAGACGTTCCTGGCCAAAAGACATCTCCAGCTTTTGATCGGCCAATTTATTGGAAGTAAACAATGTCTGTGTATTCAAATTCTCGCCCGGGTATCCGCGATCTTCAAGATACCTGGCTAAATCCTGCACGTTTCTTAGGGCAAAGATCAGTGTCAGCGGCAGGTTCGGATCCGTACAGGAACGAAGCAGACTCATAACCTTTGAAGCAGAAATGGAATCTCCCCCAACTTCAAAAAAGTCATCCATCCGTCCGACCCGTTCAAGCCGTAGGACGTCCGCGAACGTTTCAGCGAGAAACGCTTCCATCTTTGTTTTCGGTTCATTCTCTGTCGCAGAGTCGCCAACAGCAACCGACGGGATGGGCAAGGCGAGACGATTGAGCTTGCTATTGCTGTTCAGCGGCAGCTCATCCAGCAGCATAATAAAATGCGGGATCATATAAGCAGGTAGCTTTTCCTGTAAGGCCTCCTTGATTTGTCCCGCCGTTGTTGACTGGTCGGGGTACAATACGACATATGCCGTCAGGCGCTGGATATGGGGAATGTCCTCGCGTAGCAGCACCGCAGCTTCTTTAACGTGGGGTTCGGCGATCAACGCGGATTCAATCTCACCAAGTTCAACACGAATGCCGCGAATTTTGACCTGATGATCGGACCGTCCCACAAACCCAATGCTTCCATCCTCGTGAAAATAGGCTTGATCCCCTGTTCGATACATTCGTTCACCTGGAACAAACGGATCTTTGATGAACACCAGGTTCGTGCGTTCGGGATCATTGATATATCCCCTTGACAAGCCTTGACCCGCGACATAAAGGTCACCGGTAATGCCAGTCGCTACCTTTTGCAAACTGTGGTCCAGGATATAGACCCTGCTGTTACTCAAAGGTGTTCCAATGGGAATTTGGCCCTCTGCCGAGAAGTCCTTTATCGTGCAACGATGCAACGTGGAACCAATAGATAGTTCCGTTGCCCCCCAAAGATTGTATAAGTCTCCGGGCATATTTAACTGCATGTACCGGCGCCCCATCTGTGCTGGCAGTGCCTCTCCGCCTCCGAAGCACCCCCTCAAGTGTGTCATGCTTTGAACCTGTTGCGACGTAACCACATCCAGCACTCGGCCAAGCATACTTGAGACTAGAACAAGGAAAGCGACGTCATATCGTATGACAGCCTCTACGATCGCCTCAGGGTCCCGATGCAACCCTGGCTCAAGAAGTGCGATTCTGCCCCCGACAAGCAGCGGCCAAAAGATTTCCAGCGCCGCATCATCAAAGGTCAGTGTCGTTTTCTGCAAAACGGTCTCCCCAGGCTGTAACTGCAAGACCTGCTGCATGGACAATAACGCCGTCACCCAGCCTTGATGCATGTTGGCAACACCTTTCGGCTTGCCGGTAGAACCTGAAGTATAATATACGGAGACAAGATGATCAGGACGAACCCCGCTACGCGGTGAGCTCTCAGGCTGATTCTTAAGTTCATCGAAGAAGGCCGCGAAGACAAGCATCTCCTCTGCAATGTATGAAGTATCGGGCTGCCCGACTTGATCGGTGATGCAACAGCGAGCTCCTGCATCGATCAATACTTGTTGCTTGCGGGAATATGGAGCTTCCGGGTCGAGCGGAACATAAGCACCGCCAGCTTTTAATATCCCGAGTAATACCACAATCAGCTCTGGCGAGCGATTCATGCAGACGCCTACTGGTATATCCGGGCCTACCCCTTTTTGGATTAAATAATGTGCAAGCCGATTGGAATGTCTGTCTAATTCCTCATATGTAAGGCATGAATCGTTCATGAGGACCGCAATATGCCGCGGAGTCCGCTCGACCTGCTGTTCGAAAAGCTCATGAAGGCAAGCATTCGGAAATTCCAAGCCATTCCCCTCCCTTAATTGTTCATGCCAGTGTATCCCTCATATGATGCAGGGCCTCCTCAATCTGCTGCGAGTTGACTCCCACATGAGTCACTGCCCGAATACGGCCATGTCCAAGCTCATCGACGTGTACTCCTTTTTGATGTAATTTCTGTACAAAGCTCTCCCACGTAAATCGAGGGTCGGTTACGCGAAAAAAAACGATATTGGTCTCTACAGTTTGAGGCTCACATGCAATACCCGGAATGGACGATAGTCCTTCCGCGAGCCGTTTGGCATTCGAATGATCTTCTGCCAGCCGCGATACCATTTTGTTTAAGGAAACTAATCCCGCTGCTGCAACTATTCCGGCCTGTCGCATGCCTCCGCCAAGCATTTTGCGAATTCGGTATACCTTTTGGATAAACGTCTCACTGCCAACAACCATTGAGCCAATGGGAGCAGATAAGCCCTTGGAAAGACAAAACTGAAGGGATTCGGCGTAATCAGCAATTACGGCTGCAGGTATCCCCATTGCTACAGAGGCATTCCAGAGTCGGGCACCGTCCATGTGCACAGGGATTTGATGCCTTTTGGCAAAAGCCCGAATGTCCTCCAGATAAGACAGTGGTAATATTCGTCCGCCCATACGATTATGTGGATTTTCCAGGCAGAGCAATCCCGGCAAAGCAAATTGTGGGTCTTCCGGGTCCCGTGGGATCGCCTTTTGCAGATCTTCGAGGTCAAGACGCCCGTCAGCTTGGGTCCTGATTGGTTCGTACATAATCCCTCCGCAAACACTCGCCCCCGCCGCTTCATAAATATAAATATCCGACTCATCACCAACGAGTACCTTTGAACCACGTGGACAATGGGCCATGATGGAAGCAAGGTTAGCCATCGTGCCGCTGGGCATAAAAATGGCCGCTTCCTTTCCCAGCATTTCCGCTGCCTTCAATTCCAGCTTTTTTACAGTAAGGTCTTCACCGTACACATCGTCCCCAAGCTCAGCCTGAACCATGGCTTCCAGCATTTCAGGAGTAGGCAGAGTAAAGGTATCGCTGCGAAGTTCAATCTTGGAAAAATCAGACATACTGTCTCCTCCAGACTAAAAGCATGATGTTCATTTCATGCGATTAAATATAACGCCTCATCGCTTCGGCAATGGTACTTACCAACTCCATCGGGGCTTGGAGGAAATCATGATGATCTCCATCCAGCACTTTGAAGGACGCTTGTCCGTATTCCTTCCAGCCGCCTAACAGGGACGGGTTCACCTCTTTGTCTCTATTCCAGCCGATAGCCGTTATCGGAAAAGGAAGAGTCTCGGGGCAACTTTGTATATAACTGCGATTTGCTTCCAGATCAGAACGCATGATTCCTGTATTCAGCTCGACAATGTCAGGCAAAGCCTTTCCCCCCATTTTATGAATGAGCAATTCGATCTCCACTGCAAGCTCCTGATCACTCAGTTCCAGAAACCTGCCATAGGGGCCTTCATGGGGTGCGACTTGGGATGATATAAACAAGTGTGACGGCAATGGCCCGCCATTCTTCATCAATTGAACGGAAGCCTCATAGCTGGGTAACGCCGAACCACAGTGACCAAAAAACGCAAAGGGACGATCCATATAAGGGCGTAGTGCTTCATTAAAATTCTCTGCAAGTTGCTCATAGGATGAGTAGGTAGGTTCATGAAATCTGTTCTCGCGACCAGGAAGCTGGATCGGACATACTTCGATCTTGCCAATAAATTCAGGCCAGTGGCGATACATGCTTGCACCGCAGCCGGAGTAGGGTATACAGAACAAACGTGCTTTGGCAAATGGGGACGGCTCTCTGAGGAGCCATGGATTGTTTTGAATTTCCGCTTCTTCAATAACGTATTCCAATCTCATCCACTCCTTACGATTTTCGTGCATACCCGCGAACAGGCATATGTTTGATACCGCTAATAAAGTTGGAGCCCAAATATTCGACGGGGCCCATGATGTCAAAGCGTTCGTAATTTGCGAACAGTTCCTCATACAGCATGGTCATCGTCTGCTTCGCAGTTTTGTGACCGATACAGTGGTGGGGGCCGCTGCCAAAGGCAATGTGCGGATTAGGCGTTCGCCGAATGTCGAAGGTATAAGGATCGGCGAAGATATCCTCATCGCGGTTAGCTGAGCCGAGCCACACAACAACAGCATCGCCTTCTTTAATCTGCGTTCCCCTAATTTCAACATCACGCGTCGCGTATCTCATAAAATGACTGGCTGGAGAAGACCAGCGAAATACTTCTTCGAGTCCACTGTCCATGCATTCCGGGTGGGAGGCAAACTCACTGTACAAATCCTTTTTGACCAGTTCCAAAAAAGAGATACTGGCAGCATGGGGTGTAGTGACCGTCGCTCCGAGCAAAATACTATAACAGTTGGAAATCACGGTACCCGTATCTATCTTGGCTCCGTCCATCTCCACATTCATCAGAATGCTGATCAAGTCTTCACCTGGAGAGCGACGACGCTCACTAACGATGTCCAGAAAGTAACCAAACAACTCGCGATGTGCACGTTGCAGGGTGGCGGTACTCCCCTCTGCCAACATGTATTCTTCATCATCAGGAGCAATGGCCATCGTGGTAAGCTGCGTCAGCATCGGCCAATCTTCTTCAGGCAGATCCAGCATGCATGCACTCACGGCAATGGACATCTCGAACATGGCACGGGCAAAGTCTACTCCGTCCGGTTCCAAGCAAGGAGATAACAATCTGCGGATGGTCTTGCGAATCTGTTCCTCATGTTTGTCAATTGAATTGTGATTGAACCCGCGCTGGAGCGGGCGGCGAATCTGGGTATGACGCGGCGGGTCTGTGACCGCCATTTGCTTCCTCCCCGCCGGGTCCTTTGTTCCCAGCAGATTCACCAAGCTGCCCTGTTCCGAAGTAAATGTGTTGTAGTCTTTCAAAACTTGAATGGCATCTCTATGCTTCGTAATGGACCAAAATCCCAGTTCCTCATTAACCTGCTGCCAATGAACAGGCGCCTCACGGCGCATAACGTCCCATACAGCGTAAGGCTCCCCATGGCTATATAACTGAGGGTCGAGCAAATCGACTTCGGCTAAATTCACTTTTGATGTATTCGGGGCATTGGTTGTTGGCATGTATCCATCCTCCTTGAGTTAGCCTTGTGCGACCGGTTTGCTATCCTCAATCATGACAGCAAGCTCCGCAACCGTCGGCTTCAGATAAAGGAAGCGGGCAGGTATGACCGTTTCCAGCAATTTCTCCATATTAACGATCAGTTCAGACAGGATCAGCGAGTCGCCGCCAAGTGAGAAGAAGTTGTCGTGAATGCCCACAGGCTCCACCAACAAGTTCTCTCCCCATAGTCTGACAAGTTCCGATTCCATCGCATTTCTCGGCGCAGTATAGGGTGTGCCCAATCTGCGAGGAGAGCGCACAGCCGCAGGCAATTGTCCCCTGTCTACCTTCCCGTTCGGCGTTAACGGCATTTCCGCCAGCGGCATGATGGCCCATGGAACCATGTAGGGAGGCAACTGCTGACACAGGTATTTATACAACCCGGTCAGCTTCCTGGATTCCTCATCTGGAGAAGCGTTGGTCACAACATATGCAAGCAGACGCTTGTTGCCCAATCCATCCTCTTGTGTTGTAACCACGGCAGCCTGAACATCTTCATGTTGGGTGATGACCATTTCGACTTCATCCGGCTCTACCCGGTATCCCTGAATTTTAACCTGTCGATCTGCACGACCGATAAACTCCAAGCTTCCGTCTTCAAACCACCGAACAATATCCCCCGTTCTAAACATTCGGGCACCGGCCGTTTTGCTCCATGGATTAGGCACGAATCTGCTCGCCGTCTCTGCCGGATTATTCAGATATCCTCTCGCTAAACCTGCCCCGGCAACGTATAATTCACCCTCCTGCCCTGGGGGCATCGGATTCAGATTCTCATCGCAGACGATTGCCCACGTTCCGTTGATCGGTGAACCAATCGGGACAGTAGGGTGGGTGGTCATGGTCGTGGTGGTCCAGCAGGTCGAGAATGTCGTATTTTCCGTTGGACCGTATCCATTGGTGAACGTCAGATGCGGATGGGTTGCCAGAAGCAGCTCAAGGTGTGCAGACGAGATCACATCCCCACCTGCCAACGCATGTTTAAGTCCCTTAAACATATCCAGATAGGAATTCACCATTACCTGAAACAATCCCGCTGTTAGCCATACTGTCGTTACTCCCTCCGTTCGGATCGTTTCAGACAGCAGGTCCGGACGTATTATTCCGCAATCGTAGATAACCAGCCGCCCGCCATTGGCGAGAGGAGACCAAAGTTCAAACGTGGAAGCGTCGAAAGCGACCGGTGAAACAAGCAAAAATACATCATTGGGTGTAAAAGAGAAATCCTTGGCATTATCGACTAAACGAGAAACCGCCCGATGCGGTACACATACGCCCTTCGGCGTGCCTGTCGAGCCTGATGTATAGCTGATATAAGCCAAGTGCTCTGGTGTCACTTCTGCCCTCTCCCGCCTAGGGGCCGAAGCAAAAGTCTGTTTGTCATGATCCAGCAGCAGTACAGGTATCGAATGTTCTTCGAACCGCTCACTGAAGCAGCTTTGAGTAATAACCAGACAGGGCGACGCATCTTCAAGGATAAAATTCAGCCTTGCCTGCGGAACACTTGTCTCAAGCGACAAGTAACATCCCCCTGCCTTCAGGATGGCTAATAGCGAAATCACGAGGTCAAAAGAACGATTGGCAAGAATCGTAACGATGCTGTCAGGGCCAACTTCAAACTGTGCCAGCCTGTTTGCGAGAGCTTCCGCAGCTTCATCCAGTTCTCGGTATGTCATATGTCTGGATTCATAGGTCAGTGCAACGCCATCAGGTTTCTCTTGCGCATGGCGTTCGAACAAGTGATGGATGCAGGAAGACGGATTCAAGGGGATGACGTTCCCGCTCCCAAACGGGGCTGGCTCCCTTTCCGAACTTTCCTGAATACATGCCTCTTTTGCTATATCGCTGACAAATGAAGGATTGGGCTGCAGGCCTACTGGCCTCATATCCGTCCAGACGCCTTCGATCTGCTTCAGACATTCATCGACCGTTCCTTCAAAGCCCGCGTATTCCCAGCCATATGCAAGCTCTCTCTCCACAGGCCAGATAGAATATTGTCCGTCGCTATTTCTAAGCGTAATATATCGCAATTGGGCTGACATCAGACCGACTCCTTCGCTTCATGGGTATAGGATTTCAGATACGCTGCAATCCGTGCAACATTCAAGGGATTCATCATGGAATAGTGATCCCCGTCCAGCATGATGCTATCTACCTGCTTGGCATAGTTGCTCCAGTCACCCTCCATAGACAGAGCACGTTCCTCCTCTTGAGCCTTGAACCAGGTTAACGTACCACCAAACCATTGGGGAACATGCTCGTGCATCGCCCTGTAATTGGATTTGAACAGAGTATAGAAATGATTCAAATGCTCGTCATCGGGACTCCAGTCTTTTTTCCGCTCATCAGAACGATCCCCTATCATTTGTACGCCTGTAAGGTCCTGCAGGAAATATTCCTTCCATTCGTTCTCCGAAAGCTCAAACGCTGCTTCGTCATGAGACCTTAACCTTGCATCAAGCAGCATCAGCATCTCGACCTCTTCTCCTGCCTGTTCAAGCTGGCAGGCCATTTCATGCGCCACAATACCGCCGAATGACCAACCTAACAAGGCATAGGGTCCTGTTGGCTGCACAGCCCTGATCTGTGCAATATACTGATGAGCCATATCCTTAATCGAAGAAAAGGAACGCTCTGTCATGTCGTAGTTCATGGGTCCGTTCAAATGCTTGTCCTGAATGGCGTAAACAGGCCATTCCGCTCCCAAAGCCTGTGGAAAAGCGTTATAACATACGATGCTTCCACCTACAGGATGAATGCAATAAAGGGGTGTTCGGGAACCTGAAGCATTTAAGGCAACAAGAGATGATGGTTTGGGTTCCTCTGCCGGAGCCTGACTCAGCAGCGCGGCTAACCGCTCGATCGTGTCATGCTCCAGAATC
Source organism: Paenibacillus hebaui (assembly GCF_051934385.1). Classification (NCBI taxonomy): domain Bacteria; kingdom Bacillati; phylum Bacillota; class Bacilli; order Caryophanales; family Paenibacillaceae; genus Paenibacillus; species Paenibacillus hebaui. Next base: position 6,253,426 of record NZ_CP196836.1, read on the forward strand.
GTAGATAATGGCAGCTTGCGGTCAAACGCCTGCTCTACTCTGGCCATGAGCTGAATCGCAAGCAATGAGTTACCGCCCAGGTGGAAAAATGAGTCCCTGATGCCTGGAGCAGCGACTTGAAGAACCTGTTTCCAAATATCTGATAATTGGTGCTCACAGGAATTCCTTGGCGGCTGGAATGCATCATCCAGTTCTGCCACAGGGCTCGTATCTGGCTGCGGGAGCGCCTTCCGGTCTATTTTTCCGCTAGTCGTTAACGGCATTTTATCAATGAACATCCAGTGACCAGGGATCATATACTCAGGCATGCGGTTTTTTGAGAAGCTGTACAAGTCTTTGCGATCCAGCGGAACATTCGGGTTTCTTTGCACGATGCAAGCCACCAGCTGCACATGCTGCCGATTGTCACTGGTTGTATACACCACGCATTCCGCAATGGCGGGATGTTCGCCCAATCTGGCCTCAATCTCCCCCATTTCAATACGATGACCACGTATTTTGACCTGGTGGTCCAAACGACCCATATATTCAATAGCCCCGTTCGGAAGATACCTGGCTTCATCCCCTGTTTTATACAGGCGTGCATTCAGCTCGGCTCGGAGCGGGTCGAGTATAAATCTCTCCGCATCCAATTCCGGTCGGTGATGGTATCCGCGTGCCAGGCAGACACCGCCGATATACAGCTCACCAGGCACACCGACAGGCACAGGCAACATCCGTTTATTGAGTACCCGCAGATAGACATTGGCAATTGGATAACCGATTGGAACGTTTATATCTTCCGGCTTGCATGACCAACTGGTTACATCAACCGCGGCCTCTGTAGGTCCATACAGGTTGTGCAATTCACACGACAGCTTTTCAAAAAATAGTTGCTTTAACATATGCGTAAGTGCTTCCCCGCTGCAAATGACCCTTTTCAGGGTGGTGCATTGTTCTACTCCTCGTTGAGCCAAAAAAGCATGCAGCATGGAAGGCACGAAATGAATCGTTGTAATCTCTTCTTCCTGAATGAGCTTAATCAGATATTCCGGGTCCTTGTGCCCTTCAGGCTCTGCAATGACTAATCCCGCTCCCGTGATCAATGGCCAGAAAAACTCCCATACTGAGACGTCGAATGTAAACGGCGTTTTCTGAAGCACCCGATCCATCCCGGTTAATCGATATTCTTTCTGCATCCAGAGAAGTCGGTTGGCAATCGCTTTATGCTCGATCAACACCCCCTTGGGTTTTCCCGTAGAGCCGGAGGTATAAATCATGTATGCAAGCTGCTCAGGCAGGCACGGGACATTGGGATTCGAGGCAGACTCGGTGGCTAATTCCTCATGAATCCGTTCCATATACAGAACCGTTCCAGCGTATCCTTCAAATAATGGAGCCCACTTTTCGCTTGTCACGACAAGTCCAAGATCAGCATCCTGAATAAGTTCCTGAACGAAAACTGCCGGATGATGCGGATGAATCGGTACGTAAGCCCCGCCTGCCTTCAGAATAGCCATCAGACTGGTAACCAGTTGAGTGGATCGTTCCAAACATATACCTGCTTTCACATCTGGCCCAACTCCATGTTTATGCAAGTAATGAGCTAGCCGATTCGCTTGTTCGTTACACTCACGGTAGCTTAAGCGTTGACCTTGATAAACAAGAGCAAGCTGCTCAGGTGTGCTCTCCACTTGCTGCTCGAATAACTTGTGCAGCAGATGGACTTGAGGAAAATGGTTTTCCGTTTGATTCCAGTTATCTATTTCCTGAAGTTCCTCAACAGACAGTAAGGTGTCGTGATCCGCGACTTCATAGGTATGATGAACAATTGCACGTAGCGCCATCTGATAGTATCCGGCAACTCGGCTCATTTGCTCTTCGCTGAACAGCACCTGATCCCAACGGAGCGCCAGCCTTAATTCACCACTTTCGCCATCCAGCGAAAATTCAGCTCCGAATGGAAAACTGTTATCGGCGTATCCCGGCTCCTCAACAATGTGCAGTTTCCCATAAGAACCCAGCTTCTGCTCAGATACATAGAAATGAGTGAAATTAAAGAATGTCTCAAATAACTTGCCGCTTCCGGTATCCTGTTGGATCTGGGCCATAGGATATCTGCGATATTGCAGCATTTCCTTTTCGGTTTCCCACGTTTTTTCCGCAAGGGCTGCCCAGGTTCCTCCGTCCAGTTGCATGCGAAATGGCAGTGTATTAAGAAATAAGCCCAGGGCGCGGTCACCATCCTTCTGCTCAAGACGACCGTGGAACAGCACTCCCGTTGTGATGTCCCGCTGATTGGTTAATGTTTTTAAAATGTGTATGTGAACGGCCAGCAGCCAGCTCTTGATCGGAATCAGCGTCCTCTGTGCGAGTTCCTGCACGTCACGTGAAAGAGATCGCGATATGTCCACCTCCTTGAGCTTCATGACGGGAGGAGCTGTATCTGTCGGTTCCCACTGAGGAAGCCTAATTCGAGAGAAGCCGTCCAATCTTCGCTCCCAGTACTCCTTATGCTCAGGGGATTGTAATGCGTTCAATTCTTCCCTCACATATTGTTTGAATGTCGTTTGTAATCGTGGAGCCGGCTCCAGTACCTGATCTTGTAAAAGGTGATCCACCGTTCCAAACAACTCTGCTGTAAAATGGGCCACGCTCCAGCCATCCAGTACGGAATGATGCATAGACACGATCAGTTGAACCCAGTCCTTCGCTCGCTGCAACAGAACGACACGCAGGAGCGACTGACTCCAATCAAAGGATGTATCCATTTCATGCTCCACCCATTTCTGAAGCATTTCCTGTTGTGTGTCAGGGTCCGTATCGCTTACATCTACATACTTGATGGGCAGCTTGCCTCTCGTATGCACCAATTGCAGAGGAAGACTGTAACTCGAGAGATCAAACGTCGTACGCAAGATCGGATGACGGTTGATTAACATCTGGAAGGCTTCGTCCCATACTTTCTTATCGAAGGAACCCTTTATGGAAAATTGAATGAGATCATGGTACAGCCTGGACCCGGAATGCAGCTCACTTTGAAACAGCATGCCTCGTTGCAATTGTGTAAGAGGGTACGCATCCTCTATATCTTCAGGCAGTTTGGCAAGGTCCTCTTCAGGCACCAGATCAAACCTGTTGTCTGTAAGCTTGACGATGTCCTGATTCATCAATACATGAGGGGCAAGCTCCCGGATTGTTTGATGAGATAACAAGTCTCTGATACCGAAATAGAGATTCACATCTTTGGCAAGAGCAATAATCGACAGCATCCGTATCGAATCTCCTCCGCAGACGAAATAATTGTCCTCGACGCCGATCCTGGTAACTTCAAGCACAGTCTCCCATATGTTTACCAGACTCTCCTCAATTGGATTGGCTGGGGGCACATAAGCGGACCGCCTCGACTTATGTTCCGTGTTACTCTGAAGAAGATCATAGTCTATCTCACCGCTGGTCAATCGAGGCAGTTGCTCCACCCAAAGCAGCGTTCCCGGAATCATGTATTCAGGAAGCTTGTCCCGCAGATCATGCTGAATCTGTTGTACGGGAACAGTCTGCCCAGTCACAGCAACCAGGTAAGCCATCACATACTCAATACCGTATTCGTCTCTCCGTACCTGGATTGCTGCTTCCTGAACAGCCGGGTGATGGAGGCACGCCATTCGTATTTCATCAAGCTGAACGATATATTCACCTAGCTCCGCTTGGTAACCCACATGGCGCAAACATTCGATCTCTCCATTCGGTAAATAGCGACATATATCGTCCATACGATATAACCATACACCGGGCTCGCCGTTTACTGAACGATAGCTCCATCGCTCATCGGGGTGACTGGCGTGGAACGCTCTTGCATGATCCGAATCCGGCTCGCTCGCATGCAGTGTACCCGCCGCACCCATCGGGACAACCTCACCACTGGCATCAAGAATATATAGCACCCGACCGGTTAATGGCGCACCAATGCCTCGATCTGGACGTTCATATGAGTTCCCACTGGCCGGAATGATACGACTACTGACTACGCCCCCCAGTTCGCTCAAGCTGTTTATTTGAATGAGTTTCGGCTGATGACGGGTATGACGGCCTAACCACCCATTCATGGAAGGTATGGTTACGTTCTTTCCTTTAATAAAAATCGTACGAAGTTCCAGCTTCCCTTTTGCACTGGTTTCATCCAGTCTGATCCAGGTGAGAAATGAAGCCTGAGTTAGTGTAAGGCGCGTTATTTTTTCCTGAATCAGCAGTTCATTCATATATTTAGGTTGCTCGGCAATCCATCCAGGCACGATAACCAATGTTCCTCCGTTGAACAACGCTCCGCATATTTCCCATAACGCCAGTTCACTGTCCACTGCATGCAGCATGGCCCATACGTCATTCCGATCCAAATCAAACGTTTCGGCTGCCGATTTGGATAGCTGCACAATTCTGTAATGAGGCGCAGCGACAGTTTGTGAAGCACCAGATGCTCCAGTATTCCAGAACAGATACGCTCCATCATTCGCAGCCACCTGTACCTCAGGATTGGCAGCATACGCAGGGATGGCAGGAATCCGCTCCAAACAAAAAATCTCCTGTCCTGCTTGCGGAACTTTGCGGACATTGTTTTCGTTTGTAACAATGCATGATACACCTGCATGTTGCAGCATCAGGATGTTCCGTGCTACAGGATGCTCGGAATTCAGTGCAACGCAGCAGCACCCTGCTTTCCATACGCCCAACATACCCACAACGAGGTCTATGGATGGATCAAGCCATAGTCCTACGGCCGTGCCGGGAACAACCCCGTTCTCACGCATATACCACGCAACCTGATTGGCTCTCTGATTAAGTTCAGCGTAGGTCATTGCGTCACCTTGATAACGAACGGCAATAGTATCCGCTTGCAAGGCAGCCCATTGTTCAAACGAATGATGGCCACATGTTGAACTCTGTACCTGGATCTTCGCATCCTTTTTCTGATACAGTTGTTCGGTTATAGACCGCTTCTCTTGCTCATACATAAAAGGAATATGCCATATTTGCTGCTCCGTATCCTCCAGAATGCTTTCTATGAGTTGCACATAATGGACAGATAGCTGTTCAATCAGAACCTCATCATATAAATTCTTTTGGTATTCGAATATGCCATGTAGTCCATCTGGCGATTCCGCAATGTCTAGATATAATTCGAACTTGGCTGTACCCAGATCTAACTCAACCGGCTTAATGTCGATATGTGGAAAATCAAGCTCCAGCTTCGGATGATTCTGGAACGAGAACATCGCCTGAAAAATGGGTGTCTGTCCGAGGCTACGCTCCGGGGCCAGCCTTTCAACGAGCATATCAAAGGGTACATCCTGATGCTCGTAAGCTTCTAATGCAGTCTTTCGTAGCTGCATCAGCATTTCCCGAAAGGTAGGATTGTCATGCAGACGAGCACGCAAGGTCATTGTATTTACAAACATCCCAATGACGTTCTCAAGCTCAATGTGATGCCGATTGGCAATAGGCGTTCCAATAATAATATTGTCTTGACCCGAATAACGGGCCAGAAGCAATTGGTATACAGCCAAGAGCCCAATATACAACGATGTACCGCTACTGCTGCATAACTGCGCGAAGCGCTCAGATAGCTGCAGAGGAATGTGAAATTCAAGAGAAGCTCCTGTATTATCGATCACAAGCGGTTTTGCTGGATCAACAGGCAAGTCCAGAACAGGTAGTTCTCCTTCCAGATGCTTCTCCCAGAATAGCATTTGTTTCTCCAGCCCTTCGCCTTGCAGGCTGTCTCTTTGCCATTGTGAAAAGTCAGCTACCTGGATCGGCAGTTCTGTTAACTCAGCCTCTTTTCCTTGTAGTACAGCGGAATACAGCAAACTCAGCTCCCGCATGAAGACAGAATAGGACCAACCGTCTGTAATAATATGGTGCATATTGATTAAAAGATAATGTTCCTGTTCACTAATGGAATAAAGAACCATCCGGAAAAGGGGGGCATGTTCCAATGAAAACGGACTGCGTATGTCCTGCATTATCCGGTCATTAATTTGCATGACAGCTTCGGTCGGTAATTGAATATGACTGATGACATAGTCCAGTTCGGGAATAATGACTTGCATGATGTCATTGTTCTCCACTGTAAAATATGTGCGAAAGGATTCGTGACGCTCCACTAGTTTGTTAATAGAGCGCTGAAGTATTTCGAGATCAACGGGTCCGTCAAGCTTGTACAGTAGTGGCACATGATAGACAGAAGGATCAGTTATGGTCTCCTGAACAAACCATATTCGTCTTTGGGCGAAAGATGCTGGAAACAAATAATGGTTACTGCTAATCGGTGTACTCAATTGGTCAGTCCCCTTTTTCCTTAGATGGTGGCTTCACGCTTTCGTGCCCCTCGGCATTCTTGAAATTTTCGGAATTTCTACTTTGTTTTCTGCTTCAATACTGCTGATAATCTGAGCCAATTCCATAATCGTTGGCGAATCAAAGATCGCTTTAATGGGTACGTTCTTGGAGAACTCCTTGCGGATCAGAGAGTTCATCTGGGTTGCAAGCAGAGAATGACCACCTATCTCAAAGAAGTTTTCCTTCGTCCCAACTCCCTTTCGATGAAGGAGTTGACACCAGATCCGAGACAAGCGTTCCTCTGTTTCATTCGCGGGCTCCACTGAATCTGCACTTTCCGCTGAAACTTCATCCGGTTTCGGAAGAAGCGCACGATTAATCTTTCCACCCGCCGTAAACGGGAATTTCTTCAATGTCACGTAGAAGGATGGCTGCATATAAGATGGCAGTAGCTGCTTGGCATCATGGCGAATTGTATCCAGAACAGCTTCTCCATTTTTGCATTTGACGTAGGCGACGAGTTGTTGTCCAGAGGCATCCAAGTCACTTCTTACCGTCACCAAAGCCTGTTCAACCTGTGGTAGCTGTTCCAGACAAGCCTCAATCTCTCCAAGTTCCACGCGATACCCTCTAATTTTGACTTGCGAATCTTTCCTTCCGATGTATTCGATCTGACCATCCTCACGATAACGAACGTAATCTCCAGTTTGATACAAACGCTCGCCCTGTTGGAACGGATGAGGAATAAACGCCTTGTCGGTTAGCTCCGGTTGATACAGATAGCCTTGGGCCAATCTTACTCCGCCTATAAACAATTCCCCCGCAACGCCAATGGGTACGGGCTGAAGCAAGTGATCCAGAATGTAAAGCTGTGTATTCGGCAAGGGTCTGCCAATCGGAAGGTCCTCATGCTCTTCATGCAGCTTATCCATATCATCATAAAAAGTGGTCGCCGCTACCGTTGCCTCTGTCGGACCATAAGCATTGCTCCAGCGAATACGTCCCTGCGTAATCTGCTTCCATTTTTCGTATATGGCTATGGAGGCTTTTTCTCCTCCAACGGATACTAGCTTCATAGACGCTGGAAAAGCATCTGTTTCATCCCACTCGCTGACGAGCAAATGCCAGTAGGCTGTAGGCAAATAAAGTACACTGATTTCTTTCACATTTAACCATCGGACGAACTCACGCGTATCCAATACCGATTTCGGACGCAGCACAAGCGTTGCACCTGCGAGAAGCGCTGGAAACATCTCATGGATGGAGAAGTCGAAGCTGATCGCTGAAAATTGCACAATCCGGTCGTTATCGTTCAGCCGGTTCCCCTCTATGACAGTCTGAACATGATCCGCAAGCGAACGCTGCGAAATCATGACTCCCTTGGGCTTACCCGTAGACCCCGAGGTATAGATTACATAAGCTGTATTTTCCATGGATATGCACTTCGAAGGTAGCCCAACTTGCTCTTGCGAGACACGTTCCACCTTTATTCCTTGCAGCTTGTCCACGGCTACCACACAGTCGTGATCAATAGGCAAACTGTCCATTAAATCGGAGTGCGTCAAGACAATCGGCATCCTGCTGTTCTCCACCATCCAGCGAATGCGCTCTGTTGGGTATTCAGGGTCTATCGGCACAAAGCAGGCGCCTACCTTCAACGTCCCGAGCATGGACGCCACCAGTTCAATCGAACGCTCCATGTACACGCCAATGACTGTACCCGGTTCGGTTTGTGCATCACGTAACATGTATGCAATAGTCTGAGCTTGGGTCTGAAGCTCTTCATACGTGATTGTTCGTTCTCCATCCTCAATGGCGACAGCGTGTGGATGACGAAGGGCAGCTTGTGAGAATTGCTGATAGATGTCCTGCTCCTGGGCACTATGATTTACCCCGGACCTCGCCGTATTATTCCAGTCGACAAGCAGTTGCCTCCGCTCCTGTTCGGTCAACAGGGGAGCTTGTGCGATCGTTGTTTCCGGCTGCTGTAACATGCTCTCCAGTAACTGCGAATAGTGCTGGGCAAACCGCTCAATGGTTCCTCGTTCAAACAGAGCAGCCCCATATTCAATCGTGACTTGAAGCTCCTGGTCCTCCTCAATGAACATGCTGATATCAAACAACGAATTGATGTTTTCAAGATTATACGGGCTGAACTTTAATGCCTCTCTATCATTTACATGTTGCGTATTTTGTAGGGAAAACATCACCTGGAATACGGGCGAAAATCCCTGGGAACGTTCCGGTTGCAGCTCTTGGACCAGCTTTTCAAAAGGAATCTCCTGATGGGAGAAGGCCTCCATCGTGACCCTTTTCACCCTGCCTAACAGATCCTTCCACGTCATCTCAGAAGACACACTAGTTCGGAGCACCAGCGTATTCACGAAAAAACCGATCAACTGCTCCCATTCCGTCCGATTGCGATTGGTCATGGGTGAACCAACCAGAAGGTCTTGCTCGCCGGTATATCGATACAACAGCGCCTTGAACGTCGTAAGCAGGGTCATATATAACGATACGTTTTCCTGCTTACTGAATTGCCTCGCTTTCTCGGCGAGTCGTCGATCTATAGTAAAGTCAAAATGCGCCCCTTCATACGATTGCTGAGCAGGCCTCGGACGATCAGTAGGCAATTGTAGGATGGGAAGCTTACCTTGCAATTGTTTCTTCCAATAGGCCATTTGTTCTTCCCAACGGATGCCTTGAAGCATAGTTCGTTGCCAAACCGCATAATCCACGTATTGTAGAGGAAGGGCTTCCCTTTGAAAAGCAGGGTCTTGCTTACAGCGATCATAATTTCCCCACCATTCCTGTTCAAGCAACGACATGGACCAACCGTCGAAAATAATATGGTGTACCACCAGCAATAGAACCCACTCTTCATCGTTCAAACGATACAGGCTAGTTCGAATTAACGGATCGTTGGCCAAATCAAATGGCCGTTGCTCCTCCTCAGCAATCAAAGCTTGGAGACGGAAATACTGGCGCTCTCCCGCGTCATTACGCAAGTCTACCCGTCCAATCGGAAGGGACCGGAAGGGATGGATCATTTGCTTCGGCAGTCCAGCTTGATCCACAAAGTTGGTCCGCAAGCTCTCATGACGCTCAATTAATTGCTGATAGCTCTGTTCCAGAGCTGCTTCGTCCAACTCTCCCATAACACGTAAGGCCTTGGAGATGTTATACATGGATGAGGCCTGCTGCCATTGCTCAAAAAACCAAATTCGCTCCTGAGCATAAGAGAGTGGCATATAAGGCTCGCGAGGTACTGGAACAATACTTTCACTTTCCGATGAAAGACGTTCATGCTGTGCCAGATAGTGCACTAAATGTGCCGCAAAGTCACTAAGCTGCGGAAACTCAAAAATTGTATAAAGCGGCAGATCGGTCTGAAACGCACTTCGGATACGGGAGATAACCTTGATCGCCAGCAATGAATGACCGCCCAGTTCAAAAAACTGGTCCTCCAGTCCAACTTCTTCGCATTCGAGAATATCTACCCAAATGGCGGCAACACCCTTTTCCACTGCAGTAACAGGAGCTGTCTTGTTTTTTCCTCCCATGTTGCGTTTGGGCTGTGGAAGAGCAGATCGACTGACCTTGCCACTCGGTGTCAACGGCATCTCCTCAATCTTCATGAAAATGGTAGGAAGCATGTAATCCGGCAATTTCTTTTTTAAGTGCTCCCTTAATTCAGGCTCTGCAATATCCTTATCCACTACAACGTAAGCGACCAGTTCATGTGGTGCTTGCTGCTCCTGGTATGCCACGACCACCGTCTCCCGAATACCAGGATAAGTGCTAATGACTGATTCCACCTCACCTGGTTCCACGCGGAAGCCGCGAATTTTGACCTGCTCATCCATTCTCCCTAAAAATTCAACATCACCGCTTGGCAGAAAACGGGCCAGATCCCCCGATTTATACATACGCTGACCAGGCTCATCTGTAAACGGATTAGGGATAAATCTGTCCGCGGTCAGTTCCTCCCGATTCAAGTATCCTCTCGCGAGACATATCCCACCAATATACAGCTCTCCATATACGCCAACCGGGACAGGTTGAAGTTCGTTGTCGAGAATGTATATTTCACAGTTATCAATGGCTCTGCCTATTGGTGGCAGCGGATTAACTTCATCCATATCTTCAATCATAAATGCGGTAACAACATGGGTCTCCGTTGGGCCATAGTGATTCTGAACCGTGCAATTTCCAAGCTTTTTATGCCAGTTTCTGATCTGTGGTGTAACGCGAAGCTGCTCTCCTGAAACAGTAATGTCTGTAATCTCATATTCGATGCCTTCGATCTGTTCGGCGACCTCAGCCAGCTGCTGGAAGCTGATGTAGGGCAAGTGCAAACGCTGAACTTTATGCTCAATGATCAGTTCAAGTAGACTCTCCGGATTTTTGCGAGTCTGATCATCGACCAGAATTACCGTGCCTCCGCTGCCAAAAGCTGAGAACATCTCGTGGCATGACATGTCGAAATTCAGGGTCGAAAACTGAAGCACGGTCGCCTGCTGCGGTGACTTCAGGTTTTTCATTTGCCAAGCCATCAGATTTACGATAGGGCGATGATCCATCACGATGCCCTTTGGCTTGCCCGTTGAACCCGAAGTATACAATATGTATAAAATATGATCTGGACCAACACCAGACTCCGGGACTTCTTCCACAGGCTCAAGCTCTTCAATATGATCGAGAACGAACAGATTTGTGCCAGCCCCCCCAATAAGCGACAACAGTGAGGATTGAGTAATTACAACCGGAACATCCGTATCCTCCAAAATATAAATTAAGCGGTCCTGAGGATAATGCGGATCAAGCGGGACGTAAGCTCCTCCAGCTTTTAGAACACCAAGCACCGCAACGACCATTTCCAATGACCGTTCCATACAGATTCCGACGCAAACATCTGGGCCCACCCCATGCTCCCTAAGCTTGAAAGCAAGTCCGTTTGACAGACGGTCTAACTCCTTGTAACTCAAGCGAGTGTCCTTAAAGACGATAGCACTCTTATCAGGTGTCTGCTTGACCTGACGTTCGAAATACTGGTGCATGCAGATGTCATCCGGATAAGGCACGGTCGTCTGATTCCACTGCTCCAGAAGCTGGCATTCCTGTTCCGATAGAATTTGAAGCTGTGAAATAGGTACATCCGGATGCTGAACGACGGACTCCAGCAGCAAAAGATAGTGCTGGATTAAGCCGGCAATGGTATCTTCCTTGAACCGATCAGTACTATATTCAAATCCACCAGACATCCCTTCAGCGTGCTCAATCAGGGTAAGCTCCATCTCAAACTTCGATGTTTTGTTATCAATCTCCAGAGAGGTAACATGAAGCCCATCCAGACTCAGCCGAACATCGTCAATCAGATTAAACATCACCTGAAATAGCGGGGTTCCACCCAGATTCCGCTCAGGTTGAATGGCCTCAACAATGGTATCGAATGGCACATCCTGACTCGCATAAGCATCCAGTGTTACTTGCTGTACCCGTTTCAGCAGGTCCAAAAAGGACATGTCGCTGGATATGGATGTACGAATCACTAAAGTATTCACAAAAAAACCGATCAAATCTTCCAATTCATTGATATTACGATTGGCAATTGGCGTTCCTACGATCAGGTCTGCTTGTCTTGTATATCGATATAAAAGAATTTTATAAACGGTCAGAAATGCCATAAAAGGAGTTGCTCCATACGTTCGGCTTATCTGCTTCAATCCAGCATTTACTTCTGATGGAATCGTGAAGGTAGTAAATGCACCTTTGAACGTTTGGCGAGAAGGACTTGGAAAATCATACGGAAGCTGTAATACCGGTAAACTACCACTAAGCTTCTCCTCCCAATAAGACAATTGCTGCTGAACTTCGCTTCCTTTCAGATATTCGTTCTGCCAGTGTGCATAATCTGCATACTGAATCTCAAGGGGCAGTAGGGGCAAATCCTCACCATTCCGGTTCGCACGATAAAGCAGTTCCAGTTCCTGGCACAGGACGCCTGTTGACCAACCATCAAAAACAATATGATGGATGTTAATCATGAAAAAGTGATCATCCGGCTGAACGCGAATCAACCCGGAACGCAGCAATGGGCCTGTCGATAAATCAAACGGTGTCTGTGCTTCCCGCTGGAACAACTCCATAGCGGCGAGTTCCCGCTGTTCTTCAGGCAGATCGGTTACATCAGTCATTTTCCAGTTATATTCACACTGATCATGGATAATTTGAACGGGTTCCCCGTCTTCAACTGTAAATGTGGTTCGCAACGACTCATGTCTGCTGACCATCTGCTCAAGGCTTTTGGTTAAAGCATTCGTATCCAGCTCTCCTTTGAGGCGAAATAGAAATGGGATATTATAAAATGCGTTTTGTGGATATAACTGATCCAAAAACCAAAGACGCTTTTGAGCAGAGGATACCGGAGAAAACTCCGTCCGCGATACAGGCTGAATGGTTGTATAAACGGCTGTGTTTCCCACTCTTTGTTGCAGCAATCTTTGGAGCATTTCTTGCTTGGATGCAGGAATTGAAGACTTGCGATGACCTGTTTCCATTCAAATTCTCCTTCCGTGGATCAGAATGAATAACTGTTTTTCAGACGACTTACATATTGGTATGAAAAATTGTAACCTCGCCATGCAGTAAACTCATTAGTTGATAGGCCTTATGTAGTTGCCAGCAATACTCAACATCAGTCTGGTCCAGCAAAATTCCAATGCAGGTACCACTATGCGTGATGACAATACCCAACCCGTCCACCTCATTGCATATATCCAGAACCTGCTCCATCTGTTTTTTCTCCAGCAGTCGCTGATTCATAATTGCGCTTTGAGTGGAGATTCTCCCCATAGCCTTCAAATCATTTTCTTTTATGGCAGCAGAAATGCTTGTAAGCATTTGGTCGTATTCCAGCTTCTCTACTGCACTAAAGGATCTGGAAATTTTATTGAACTCTGTTGTATCAACTTCGCCACCTTCATCAATACTTACAATAGACAGATTTGGAACCGGGCCAAGACTTTCACGTAACCTCACAGCCCGATGGTAATAAGATACGATACCGTCATACATGACACCGTCCGTTGGTTCAATCTCCTGAATTAACGCCTCCAATTGTTCTGTTGTCAGATTCAAACCAAAACAATGATCAATCGCTCGGGCAGTTGCAACAATATCAGCTGAGGAACTGGCCAAACCCTTTCCAACCGGAATGTTGCTGTTAATCTCAATACATCCTCCCAGCGGAAGGTCATACAATTGAAGAATTCTAAGCGCGATTTGCCTTGACTTCGATCTGTAGCTGGGAGATACAATCAGGTGGGGGAGGCTCGGCTGTGACTGAAATGTTACATTTGAATATCGGTTGATCGGCAGCGTGATCAGGAAATTCTGTGCATCGGTTCCCACCCCTTGAAGAAGTTCACCAAATGTCCCGAATGATTTTCCAACTCCAATCGACTTTGTTACATTTTTCCCCTCCAAATATGAGCTCATCTGGTAACCCCCTAGGTCAGTAAAGTAGATAAGTTCGACTTCTCTCCTTCGCATTCTGCACGTATTCCCAAGTCAACGCTCTTTCCCGTTCTTGGATGGATATAAGCTCCGCCACCTGATCCGGGTGAGTAGATCCTGAAGACTGCTTCGCAGACAAACCAGATTCAGCGGAAAAACACTGGATTAAACTCTCATCCTGAAGTTTACTGACATAACCCATCTCACCGCATATCGTTCGGAGTAACTCTGAATCTACATCCAATGGCCCACGCCCCTGTTCAATCATGGCTGTAATGTACTTTCCTGCTATGATTTGAGCATTTCGATAGGGGATATCGCACTGCAAGGTTAGTTGATTTGCTAAGGAAAATCCGCCAAAAAACTGCTCGTTACAAACCCGTTCCATCTGCTCTTGATCAAAGCTCACATGCGTAATAACATGAGTTAGCAATTGAATCGCGCTATTCATAGTCTCAAGCATGGTTAAAAAATGGCTACCTCCCTCTTTTGCTGTCTCAACCAAATTGGTATATGGAGTTCGTTGTTGCCCCATCACAAGATCGAGATAATATGCAGGAATATGAGCCAATTTCCCTCTAATTCGTTCTAAAATAGTAAAATTTTTCTTTTGAGGCATCGCTGAAGAAATGCCGCACAGATGATCGGGCAACTGTAAGAAACGGTATTCGCTACTACCCCAATTCATGAAATCTGTCATAAATCGCGTTAACGTCACACTCACATTTGATAACTCCGCACCAATCAGCAGCATGAAATCCTTGGAGGCGACTCCCATCAATGCATGACGACATTCCCGATCAAATCCTAACATTCGCGCCATGTTCATTCGGTCCCATTGTAATTCCAGACCTGACATTGCCCCTGAGCCTAGTGGACATTCATCCAGGCTTGTCCAATGGTTTTGAAAGCGTCCAAGCGCTTGTCCAATATGCTCCAGCATTGCTGCGAAATAGAAACCTGGGCTGATGATTTGTGCTGACTGGTAATGTGTATAACCGGGCATTTTGGTATGGATATGTTGTAGTGCAAGTGGATGAACGGCATCAGCCAGTGAGAGGAGAGCTTCCATCATATTGAGCAGTTGGTCTCTGGCAAGCATGACCTGGGCTGTTGCCTGTACATCATTACGACTTCGATCCAGATGCCATGCTGTGATGGAGTGGCTGGTATTCTGTTCTACATAACGTTCAATCGCAAATAAGATATCCGTCATATTTTCCTGAGGATTGCCTACCAATGTGTCCATGTCGATTTTGTCCAATTGAAGCAAAATATGCTGCAACGCTTCATGTTCTAGCAACCCCATGCGGGTATATTCCATGGAAATGACTTTTTCGATTTGAATATAATAGGGAAGCAGGTGTTGAACTTCGTATTTGAATTGAGGATACAATATTTCATCATGAATAAAGGTGTTAGGTTGCTCCTTTAGCCGGCCAGTTAGTGTGTTTTGGCCTATCCTTTTGTCCATAAATCACTCTTCCTACCTTCATATTTAAAAAGCATTTTAACTGCAGCCTGACTAGAGAAAATAGACAAAAAATAAAATAGGAAAATTTTCATATATTTGATTGAATTATGTTTTTTTCTTCTTAATTACTTTTAACACAACCCACATGTCGAAGTAAGTCGCTTCTTAGTACACAACATGGATAATTTGTTTTTTTATACATTTATTTCTCGACAGCCTAGAATTGTGCATCAATCGGTTATGACAGTTTTTTCACAAAAGGTAGTTATATGTATTGATAGACATGCACCTGGTGAAATATCAGGAATAACTATGAAATTCGCTCCCGGCAATTACTTCTTTTTGTTTTTCGGGTATTCGGATTTTATGGTGGAATTATCTCTGTTTAAATGGTTTGATTCTTAGTATACCAAAGGTAAACTAAGATTTCTGTTGTGTTTTGTTGATTTTCCAATAAATTGAAATAGTTACTCAGCGGCACTTGACGTCAGATTCCTGTGGTGGATTTTTCGCTTTCATTTGAAAAAAAACACCCGGCAGGATGCGTACCGAGAGAAATACGGCATACACCCAAGCCGGGTAAGAGATTAGAAAATAATATCAATAGCCTCTAGCACATCTTGCTCCTGTTCGGATTGCCCGTTCAGGGAAATTCCCTTCAACAGCACCGAAGGCTGTTCGCAAATTTGGGTGATGATCACGAGCAGGTCCTGAGCGAAATTGTCGATCAGATTGCGCGTATACAACTTGGTGGCATATTCAAACTGCCCGTTCATTCCCTCATCCAGCAACGAAATGATCAAGGTAAGATCAAATTGGGAAACCGTATGAGTTTCCGGATAAGATTCGATCTTGATATCCCCGAAGCTTTGAACGTTATCTTCCTTGGTTTCCAGAGCAAACATGACATCGAATACAGGATTACGGCTTTGATCTCGCGGCGCCTGCAGCTTTTTCACAAGCTCCTCGAACGGATAATCCTGGTGGTCGTAGGCCCCCAGCATCGTTTCTTTGACTTCGTTCAAGTAAGCGAGGAACGTCTTCTCCCCGGACGGATAATGGCGAATCGCCAAGGTGTTGACAAACATTCCGATGAGCGACTCCAGGTCGGCATGTGTGCGGCCCGAAACCGGCGCGCCTACAATGAAGTCTTCTTGTCCCGAGTACTTGCTGAGCAGGATTGAATAGGCCGCCAATAACACCATATAAAGGGTGGCACCGTTCTCATCGGCGATGCGCTGCAAGCTCTCGGTCATCTGCTTGTCGATGCTGAAAGGCAGCACATCTCCCTCAAAGCTACGAACGGCAGGTCTGACAAAGTCCGTAGGTAGTTCAAGCGTTGGCAGTTCGCCTTCCAGCACGTCCAGCCAGTAGGCTTCCTGACGTTTCAGCTGCTCTTTTACAGGTTCGGACTGCTGCCAAGCGGCGAATTCCTTGTATTGAATCCGAAGCGGTTCCAGAGTCTCGCCGTTATACAGGCGCAGCAGTTCTTCGACGAAGATGCCCATCGACATGCCATCCGTGACGATATGATGAATGTCCAGCATGAGCAGATGCCGTTCCGCTTCCCATTCGACTAAGCCCACACGCAGCAGCGGCGGCCGCTCCAAATCAAAGACGCGCACAAAGCCGTCTACGATGCTCTTCGTTTCACTTTCCGTCATTTTCGTATACTCGACGGCAAACTTCAAGTCCGGATAAATCCGTTGTACCGGTTCGCCGTCAACCATTTCGAAGCCGGTTCGCAAAATTTCGTGACGAGCTATCAATCCTTTGAGCGCCGCCTCGAATTGATTCCGTTCCAAGCGCCCGACGAGAACCGTCATGCCGGACATGTTGTAGCTAAGCTCTGCGCCTTCCATCTGCTGCTGGATGTACAGCCGTTTTTGCACGGAGGAAAGCGGATAGTAATCCCTCTTATCCAGAATCGGAATGGAGAGGTGTTCCTGCCGCTCCAATTGGCTGATCGCTTCGGCCATCGCTTCGATGGTCGAGTGCCGGAACACATCGCGCAGCGGCAGGTCCACGCTCATCTCCTTATGCACCTTGCTGACCAGCGTCGTCGCCCGCAGGGAGTGCCCGCCGAGGTCGAAGAAGTTGTCCGTCACGCCAATCGTGACCGGCCCAAGTACGTCCTGCCAGATGGCGACCAGTTTCGCCTCCAGTTCGGTGCGCGGCGCCACGTATTCGCGGCCTGCGCTTGCTCCCCCTTCCGGTGCCGGCAGCGCCTTCCGGTCGATTTTCCCGTTCGGCGTCAGAGGCACGCGCTCCAGCTCGACGAAGTACGACGGGATCATATAACCCGGTAGCTCGCTGGCAATCGCCCGTTTCAGGTCTGCCGCCGTCAAGCCTTCTTCCGCTGTATAATATGCGCACAACGCTTTCTGACCTTCTTGATCTTCCCTGACGATGACGACCGCTTCCTTCAAGCCACCTATACTCAGCAGCTTCGCTTCGACTTCGCCCGTCTCGATCCGGTACCCCCGGATTTTCGCCTGGTTGTCGATCCGGCCGATGAAGTCCACGTTCCCGTCCTCCATCCACCGCGCCAAGTCTCCCGTGCGGTACAGCCGCTCGCCCGCGGCGAACGGGCTGTCTACGAACTTCTCTTCTGTCAGCTCCGGACGGTTCAAGTACCCGCGCGCTACCCCGACTCCGCCGATGACCAGCTCGCCCAGCACCCCGACCGGTACCGGATTCAGGTGCGCATCCACGATGTAGAATTTCGCATTCAGCCATGCTTTGCCGATCGGCACATGGCCTGTCTGCGGCAGCTTCGTCAGCGGCTCGTCGTAGAAGCTGGAGTCGATCGCCGCTTCCGTCACGCCGTAGGCGTTGATGATCCGGAACAACGAGCCGAAGCGTTCCTGCAAGGTCCGGTAATCCGCCACGCTGCAGCTGTCCGAGCTCGTGATCAACAGCTCCATCCCGCTCATGTCCAGCCCCTGCTCGTGCACGTATTCCATAAATGGCAAGATTAGCGCTGGCGTCGATTCAAAAATGGTAACCCGCTCCCGCTCTATCCAGTGATGCAGACGAGATGGATCGATCCGGTCGTCCTTCGGTACAACCACCATCGTGCCTCCGTTGTACAGCGTCCGCGCAATGTCGCCCACGAACACGTCAAACGAGAAGCTGGCGAGCTGCAGCAGCCGCACCGGGAACTGATCCAATCGGTATTCCCGTCGATAGCCCGCCGCCGTGTTCACCAGGCTGCAGTGCTCGATCATCACGCCCTTCGGCTTGCCCGTCGTTCCCGAGGTGTAGATCACGTACGCCAGATCCTCTGGACGGGCTTCATGGAAGCTGGCCATACCAACATTCGAATGGCTCTCATCTCCGTCGTTCACAACACCCGTCAGCTTGCCGGAAACCATACCAGAGCCCATCGGCGCATTCGCCCACTCCTCGCTGTACGACGCTTCGTCGTCCAGGTACAGTACCGCCGCCAGCGCCAGTTCCTCTTCGCCGAGCCAGGCTTCGGCACGCTCTCGCAGCGCCGTTTGTGTTAGCAGTACCTTCGCACCGCTGTCTTCAAGCATAAACCGCACGCGGTCCGCCGGATAATCCGGGTCGAGCGGCACATACGCCCCGCCCGCTTTCCAGACAGCCAGCACAGCCACCAGCAAGTCCACCGAACGCTCGGCGAGAATGCCAACGATCGACTCCCGGCCAATGCCGCTTGCGCGCAGCGTAGCCCCCAAGCGATTCGCCCGCTCGTTCAGCTCCGCATACGTCAGCCGATCGTTCTCGTACACGACAGCTGCCACTTCCGGCGTGCGTTCCGCCTGTTCCTCGAACAGCCGGTGGAACGCGGCCACAGGAGCCGCTTCCGGCTGCGCCGGGTTAAACGCGCCGAGAATTTGCTCTTTTTCCGCCGGTGTCAAAATATCCAGCTCGGCAATGGTCGCCGACGGGTTGCGGAGAATAGATTCAAGCAGCTGCAAGTAGTGAGCGGCCAATTTCTCCACCGTTTCGGTTTTATAAAGAGCAGTGGCGTATTCAAACAGATATTCCAAGCCTTCCTCAATCTCCGTAACGTCCAGGCTGAGATCAAATTTAGAAACAATTTCTTCGCTGGCATACGTCGACAAATGGAGTCCGGGAAGCTGGATTTCCACATTCTCTGTATTCTGCAAAGCAAACATCGTATCAAACAGCGGATTGCGGCTTAAATCGCGAGCCACGTTTACCTTATCCACCAGTTCCTCGAATGGATAATTCTGATGTTCAAAAGCGCCCAGCGTTGTCTCCTTGATTTCCTTCAAGTAGTCAAGGAACGTCTTCCCGGCAGCCGGATAACTGCGGATGGCCAGGGTATTGACAAACATCCCGATCAGCGGCTGAACGTCGCTGTGATTTCTTCCCGCAATCGGCGTACCAACCACCACGTCTTCCTGACCTGAATATTTATGCAGAAGCACGTTATACGCCGCAAGCAGAACCATGTAAAGCGTTGCACCGTTCTCGGCTGCAAGCCGTTTCAGACCTTCGCTTTTCTCAATATTCATAAACAATTGCAGCGTGCGACCCTCGTAGCTCTGCATAGCCGGGCGCGGATAGTCCGTCGGCAATTCCAAAACCGGCAGCTCTCCGCGGAACATGTCGAGCCAGTAGGCCTCCTGCTTGGCAAGCTGAGCTTTCTGGTTGTCCGATTGCTGCCATACTGCATAATCTTTGTACTGAATGCGGAGCGGCTCCAACTGCTCCCCGCTGTACAAGTGCACGAACTCTTCGATCAGTACGTCCATCGAAACGCCGTCAGATACGATATGATGCGTATCGAACATCAGAATGTGCCGATCCGGCGCCAGTTCGGCAAGGCCCACCCGCAGAAGTGGCGGCTTCGCCAGATCAAACGCACGAACGAATTGGCGTACCGTTTCTTCCGCCTGCTCCCCGCTGATCTGCACATAATCTACCTGGAAGGCGGCTTCTTCGTAAATCCGCTGAACCGCTTCGCCTTTTACCATCTCAAAGCCGGTACGCAGCGTTTCATGACGAGCTACGAGCCCCCGGAACGCTTCTTCAAACCGCTGCCGGTCGAGCTGCCCTTCGAGCAGCATAGCTCCCGGGATGTTGTAGCTCAGCTCGCCTCCTTCCAGCTGGTTCAAAATATAGAGACGTTTCTGGGCAGAAGAGAGCGGATAATACTCGCTAGGTTCCACAGCCGGAATAGCCGTGAACGAGCCGATTTCCAGACGCTCCATAGCCGCGGCCATTTCCTCAACCGTCGAATAGCTAAATACGTCGCGAAGAGGGAATTCAATGCCTAACTCCTTATGCATTTTGCTGACAAGCGTCGTTGCCCGCAGGGAGTGACCGCCGAGGTCGAAGAAATTGTCCGTTACGCCTACCGCCTTCTCCCGAACAAGCACATCCTGCCAAATGGCGGCCAGCTTCGCCTCCAGTTCGGTGCGCGGCTCCACGTATTCGCGACCTCCACCTACTCCCCCTTCCGGTGCTGGCAGCGCCTTCCGGTTGATTTTCCCGTTCGGCGTCAGAGGTAGTCGCTCTAACTCCACGAAGTACGACGGGATCATGTAACCCGGCAGCTCGCTGGAGATCGCCCGTTTCAGGTCTGCCACCGTCAAGCCTTCTTCCGCTGTATAATAAGCACACAACGCTTTCTGACCTTCCTGATCTTCCCTGACAACGACGACCGTTTCTTTCACCCCACCTACACTCAGCAGCTTCGCTTCGACTTCGCCCGTCTCAATCCGGTACCCCCGGATTTTCGCCTGGTTGTCGATCCGGCCGATGAAGTCCACATTCCCGTCCTCCATCCACCGCGCCAAATCTCCCGTGCGATACAGCCGCTCACCAGCGGTGAAAGGGCTGTCTACAAACTTCTCTTCCGTCAGCTCTGGACGGTTCAAGTACCCGCGTGCCACGCTAACGCCGCCGATGACCAACTCGCCCAGCACACCGACGGGTACGGGATTCAGATGTGCATCCACGATGTAAAACTTCGCATTTAGCCATGCTTTGCCGATCGGCACATGGCCTGTCTGCGGCAGCTTCGCCAGTTCCTCATCATAGAAACTGGAGTCGATTGCCGCTTCCGTCACGCCGTAGGCGTTGATGATGCGGAACAACGAGCCGAAGCGTTCCTGCAAGGTCCGGTAATCCGCCACGCTGCAGCTGTCTGAGCTTGTGATCAACAGCTCCATCCCACTCACATCCAGCCCCTGCTCATGTACGTGCTCCATGAACGGCACGATCAGCGCTGGTGTTGATTCAAAGATCGTCACTTGCTCCCGCTCTATCCAGTGGTGCAGACGAGACGGATCGATCCGGTCGTCTTTCGGCACAATCACCATCGTACCTCCGTTGTACAACGTGCGCGCAATGTCGCCCACGAACACGTCAAACGAGAAGCTGGCGAGCTGCAGCAGCCGCACCGGGAACTGATCCAACCGGTATTCCCGTCGGTAGCCCGCCGCCGTGTTCACCAGGCTGCGGTGCTCAATCATGACGCCCTTCGGCTTGCCCGTCGTTCCCGACGTGTAGATGACGTACGCCAAGTCCTCGGGACGGGCTTCATGGAAGCTTTCCATACCAACATTCGGATGGCTCTGATGGCTCTCATCGCTGTCGTTCACAGCACCCGTCAGCTTGCCAGAAACCATACCAGAGCCCATCGGCGCATTCGCCCACTCCTCGCTGTACGACGCTTCGTCGTCCAGGTACAGCACCGCCGCCAGCGCCAGTTCCTCTTCGCCGAGCCAGGCTTCGGCACGTTCTCGAAGCGGCGTTTGTGTCAGCAGTACCTTCGCTCCGCTGTCTTCCAGCATGAACCGCACGCGGTCCGCCGGATAATCCGGGTCAAGCGGTACATACGCCCCTCCCGCTTTCCAGACGGCCATCACGGCCACCAGCAAATCGACCGAACGCTCGGCGAGAATGCCAACAATCGTCTCCCGACCGATGCCACTTGCACGCAGCGTGGCCGCCAAGCGGTTCGCCCGCTCGTTCAGCTCCTCATACGTCAGCCGATCGTTCTCGTATACAACGGCTTCCGCTTCCGGCGTGTGTTCCGCCTGTTCCTCGAACAGGCGATGGAAGGCGGCCACAGGAGCCGCTTCCGGCTGCGCCGGGTTAAACACGCCGAGAATTTGCTCTTTTTCCGCCGCCGTCAAAAGCTCCAACTGATTCACGCGGATGTTCGGGTTAGCCGCAACCTTCTCCAGTGCCCGGGCAAAATGACCGTGGATCAGCCTGATGTCTTCCTCTCTGAACGTCAGTGCATTGTACGTAAACCGAAGCAAAATATGCTCTTCCGGAATGACGGTAATGTCCAGGTCGTAGTTCGTTTGCTCCGGCGACTGGATATTAGCGATTTTCAGCGCTTCTTTGTCTCCGCCGACGACCTGCTCAATCTGTTCTTCCATCGGATAATTTTCAAAGACCATGATATGGTTGATCAAGTCGCGCTTTTGCTCGCTCAGCGACTGAATTTCGAACAGCGGAAACGTTTCGTAAGCTCCCGATGCCAGTGCTTGATCCTGGGTTTTTCTCAGAATATCGGCTACCTTCTCTTCGGCTTTGCCTTGAATACGCACCGGGATCGTATTAATAAATAGGCCGATCATGCTTTCGATGCCCGGAATTTCCGCCGGACGCCCAGATACAACGGAGCCGAACACGACATCCTCACTGTTGTTGTATATTTGCAGAACCAATCCCCATACGGTCTGCATGAACGTATTGAGCGTCACCTGCTGCTGCCGTGCCACCCGCTCGATTTGCCCGGTCAGCTCCTTGGTGAGTTCCACATCGATTTCAGCCGATTCAAAAGCCCCCTGCTTCAGCTGCATTCTCTCCTGAGGCAGCTTGGTCTGTTGGTCGTAACCCGCCAAGTACTCTGACCAGTAATGCGAAGCTTTCGCGGCATCTTGAGCTTCCAGCCATTCGATATACCGGGAGTATGAGGTAACCGGAGGAAGCTCCAGCGTCCGCTGCTCCTGAAATGCAAAGTAAGTGTCGAACACTTCCTTGATCATGAAGGACATACACCAGCCATCCATCAAAATGTGATGATGACTCCAGATCACATGGTAAGACTCGTCGCCTGTGCGCAAAACGGTCACACGCATCAGAGAGTCTTGGGCCAAATCGAACTTGTTCGCTTTATCCGCGCTGACAAAATCGGCTATCGTATTCTCCGGGTGTTCATCGCTTGCCGAGCGAATATCTTCAAAGTACACCTCACACTTCCGCTCGCGAAATACCACTTGAATCGGCTCGTCTCTCCAGCCGGTAATAAAGTTGGTTCGCAACGCCTCATTCCGCTGCACCAGCGTATCCAATCCTTTAGTGAAGGCTTCGACATTCAGGCTTCCGTACAGATCGAAGGTCACCTGTTCGAAGTAAGCTTCCGAATCGGCGTCCAGCAGGCTGTGGAACAACATCCCTTTTTGCAGCGGAGTCAGAGTGTATACATTCTCCAGTTCGCCGAGCGCCGCCGTATGTTTGGCCAGCCGCTCCAGTTCCTCCACCGTCACATCTTGAAGCAGTACGTCACTAGGCGTAAGCTCCGGCTGCTCTTTCGATACGCAATGCCTGATGACTTCACGCAAGCTCGATTGAAGCAGGGTACCCAGGAGCTCTACCGTTTCCCGTTTATACTGGGTTTCCCCATAACGGATCGTGAGTTCCAGCACCCCTTCCGACACCATACCGTTGATATCAAGGACATAATCCATCACTGCATTTGGGCTTGAATCGGAGCCTGGGCTGAACAGAGACGGCCGCAAGCCGCTGCTTTCGTAATCCTGGTCGAACTGACCCAAATAGTTAAAGCTGATCTCCGGCTCCAAAGTGAAGCACTCGCCGTCACGCGGCGCGGACAAATAACGCAGGATGCCGTAGCCGATTCCTTTGTTCGGAATGCGGCGCAAGCTTTCTTTAACCTGTTTCACCTGTTGACCGAGCGCCTGGGCATGACCCGGCTCCAGAACGATAGGGAATTGGCTTGTAAACCAGCCTACCGTGCGCGTAATGTCCACATCCGGCAAAAGTTCTTCCCGTCCGTGCCCTTCGAGATTCACCAGCACGCGTTCCTGACCGCTCCAAGCTTGTACTGAGAGGCCAAGCGCGGCAAGCAGCAAATCGTTCATTTCCGTGTGGTAAGCACGGTGAGCCTGCTTCAGCAGCTGTTCGGTTTCGTCCGCCGTCCAGCGAACGGTCACGAGCCCGCTGTCCTTCAGCTTGGATCTACCTTGTTCAAAATCTTTCGGAAGCGGCTCATAGGTCAATTGCTCGATATGCTGCCAATACACTCTCTCGCTTTCCATCGCCGGACTGTTCGCATAATCAGCGAGCTGTTTCGCCCACGTTTGGAATGAATCCGTTTTGAGCGGCAGACGGATCGGCTGCCCTTGCAGCGCCTGCTCATATCCGGCAGCAAAATCCTCAAGCAGAATCCGCCAGGATACGCCGTCTACGACCAAGTGATGGATCGCGATGAGCAGGTGGTCGCCGTCGTCGCAGCGGAACAAGCCGAGCTTCACCAGGGGACCGTTTTCCAGATCGATGCTCGCTTGAATGTCATTCGCCTTAACCTCTACCGCTTCTTTCACGTCGTGGGCTCCCTTGAAATCGACAACTTCCAGATCGAACAGCGCTTCGTTCTCCCCGGCGCCGCGGTTCCAGGCGGTATAGCCGTTCTCGGTTTGGCGGTAAACCGTACGGAGAGCATCATGATGCATGACAAGCTGACGCACCGCTTGGCGTAAAGCTTCTTCGTCAAAGCCTTGCTTGGAGAACTGCATGAACGCCTGGTTGCTGTGATGCACGTCGGCCGGATTTTGTTCAAAGAACCAGCGCTGAATCGGGGTCAAGATGACCTCTCCCGTCACTTCGGCCTGGCTTGCCGTTCTCACCGCCGTTTGCAGCTGCAAACTAAGGGCGGAAATCGTCGGGTAATGGAACAAATCTTTCATGACCAGCTTGTACCCCGTTTGCAAAAGACGGGACGATACCTGCAAGGCCTTGATCGAATCGCCACCGAGCGCAAAGAAATTGTCCATCGTGCCGACCTGATCCACGCCCAGCACCGACTGCCAGACCGACGCAAGTGCTTGCTCGGCAGGAGTACGAGGCGCAGTGTATGCAGCCTCGGCACGAATGCTTCCTTCCGGCACAGGCAGCGCTTTACGGTCGATCTTCCCGTTCGGCGTAAGCGGCATTTGATCCAGGCGCATGATGCGCGAGGGCGCCATATGGGAAGGCAGCACGGCGTCCAGATGGGCCACAAGCCCTTCCAGATCGAAGCTGTAATCCGCTACGACATACCCGCACAAATATTTCTGCCCCCGCTCGTCCGTCCGGTCGATGACAAGCGCTTGACGCACGCCGGCAAAATCTTTCATGGCCGCTTCAATTTCACCAAGCTCGATCCGATAGCCGCGAATTTTCACCTGGTTGTCGATCCGGCCGATGAAGTCCACGTTGCCGTCCGGCATCCAGCGCGCCAGGTCGCCCGTCCGGTACAGCCGCTCCCCAGCGGCGAACGGGCTGTCTACGAATTTCTCCTCCGTCAAATCCGGGCGGTTCAAGTAACCGCGGGCCACACCCGCTCCGCCGATAACCAGCTCGCCCAACACCCCGATCGGCACCGGCTTCAGATTCGCATCCACGATGTAGAACTTGGCGTTCAGCCACGCTTTCCCGATCGGCACGCTGCCCGTCTTCGGCAGCTTCTCCAGCGGCTCGTCATAGAAGCTGGAGTCAATCGCTGCTTCCGTTACGCCGTAGCTGTTAATAATACGGAACTGTGAGCCGAAGCGCTCCTGCAAGGTGCGGTAATCCGCTACGCTGCACGCATCCGAGCTTGTGATCAGCAGCTGCATCGAGCTGAGTTCCAGACCCTCAGCATGCACATGCTCCATGAACGGCACGATCAGCGCCGGAGTCGTTTCGAACACCGTCACGGCGTAGTCGCGAATCCAGCCGTAGAGGCGGGTTGGATCAATCCGGTCGTCCTTCGGCACGATGACCATGGTGCCGCCGTTGTATAGCGTCCGCGCAATGTCGCCGACGAACACGTCGAACGAGAAGCTGGCGAGCTGCAGCAGCCGGATCGGGAACTGATCCAACCGGTATTCCCGCCGGTAGCCCACCGCCGTGTTCACCAGGCTGCGGTGTTCCACCGCGACGCCCTTCGGACGGCCCGTCGTACCGGAGGTGTAGATGACGTAAGCCAAATCGCCCGGCTTGTTCCCATTCGCCGGATTCGATGCGAGATCCGCCGCTTGTACGTTCTGCTCGACTTCTGCCGTGGCAGATGTTTCGGCAGAAGCCGTTTCCGCTTGCGCCAAAGCCTCCGCCTCTGCGCCCAAAGCTTGTACGCCCACAGCCGCTTCCGCCGCTCCGAGGCTGTACGTCGCGGCGTCGTCAAGCGCAAGCACCGTTTGCAGCGTTAGAGCTCCATTGCTGCACCAAGCTTCCGCCTGCTCCAGCAGGCAGGTCTGCGTGAGCAGCACCGACGCCCCGCTGTCCGCGAGCATATATTCGATCCTTTCCGCCGGATAATCCGGGTCGAGCGGTACATAAGCGCCGCCCGCTTTCCATACGGCGAGCACCCCGATCAACAGCTCGGCCGAACGGCCGGCCAGAATGCCGACCACCTGCTCCGGCTTCACCCCGCGTGCCCGCAGTGTATACGCCAGACGATTCGATTTGGCGTTCAGCTCCGCATACGTCAGCTTGCTGTCTTCGTAGACAACCGCCAGCGCTCCCGGAGTGCGTTCCACCTGCTCCTCAAACAGCTCGTGGAACGTTCTCTCTCTCCACGACTCATCCGCTTCCAAACTTGTACCCTCTGCGGCGGTTTGCTTCGCAAGAGCTGAAGACGACACGTCAAACCCGACCAGTAAATCTTGCCTTTCGCTGTCCGTCAACATATCCAAATCCGAAATCCGCGCACCCGGCTGAGCCAGGATCGACGCCAAAAGCTGCTCGTAATGACCCGCCAGCCGTACCATCGTTTCCTGTCTAAACAACGAGGTAGCGTACTCGATCTTGCAAACCAGCTCGTTATCGGCTTCCACGATATCTAAGCTAAGATCAAACTTTGCCGTCTTTTCCTCGATGTCGAACAGCGACCATTGCAAGCCTTCCAGGGTTAAATCCAAGCTATCGTGCTTTTGCAAAGAAAACATGGTGTCAAACAGAGGATTCCGGCTTAAATCCCGGCTCACCTGAAGAGCTTCCACCAGTTCCTCGAACGGATAGTCCTGGTGCTCGTAGGCTCCAAGCGTCGTCTCCTTCACTTCCTGCAAGTAATCCAGGAACGTCCGCTCCGCCGCCGGACCCAAGCGAAGGGCCAGCGTATTGACGAACATGCCGATAATCGGCTGCAGATCGGCGTGAGAACGGGCGGCAATCGGAGTGCCGACCACTATATCTTCCTGTCCCGCGTATTTATGAAGCAATACGGAGTACGCAGCCAGCAGAAGCATGTACAGCGTCGCCCCCGAATCGCCGGCAAGCCGTTTGAGAGCTTCGCTTTTCTCCGCATCCAGCGTAAACGTGAGCGTTTGACCGTCAAACTGCTGGACGGCCGGGCGGGAAAAGTCGAGAGGCAGCTCAAGAACCGGAAGCTCGGAGCTGAATACCCCGCACCAGTATTCCTCCTGCCGTTTGATGCGCTGGCGCTGCTCCGCGGATTGCTGCCAAACGGCGTAATCCTTGTATTGAATCCGCAGCTCCGGCAATTCTTCCCCATTGTAAAGCCGCACGAATTCGCGCAGCAGCACGTCCATGGAAAGGCCGTCGGAACCAATATGATGAATATCCAGCGCGAGCAGGAATTTCTCTTTCTCCAGTTCGATCAGCAGGGCACGCAGCAAAGGCGGCTGGGTCAAGTCAAAAGGCTGAATGAAGCCTTCAAGAATGGCCGCAACCTGATCTTCGCTTGCTTGCAGCTTCTCGACCTTGAAAGCTACGAGCGGATGAATACGCTGAACCGGCTCCCCATTCACGATTTCAAAACCGGTGCGCAGCATATCGTGCCGGGCCACCAAAGTAGTCAGCGCCTTTTCCAGTTTGGACTCGTTCAAAGCCCCTCCCAATTGCAAGGCGCTTGGGAGGTTGTAATTCAGCTCCGAGCTATCCAGCTGGTGCAGGACGTACAGCCTTTTTTGCGCGGAGGAAACCGGATAGTACGCTTTCTCTTCCGCTTTTGGAATCGAGCTGTGCTGCGTTTCTTCCAAGCTGGCAATAACCCCGGCCATCGACTCTACTGTCATATAGCGGAACACATCGCGCAGCGGAAGTTCGACGTTCATTTCCTTCCGAATCTTGCTGACAAGGTTCGTCGCCCGCAAGGAGTGGCCTCCAAGCTCGAAGAAATTGTTTAGGACTCCAATGCCGGAGTACCCCAGCACTTCCTCCCAGATCTTCACAAGCTGGGACTCCGTCTGGTTACGCGGCGCTACATATTCGACGCCCGTTTGTAAGCCGCCTTGCGGCTCCGGCAGTGCTTTGCGGTCCACTTTGCCGTTGGTCGTCAGCGGCATGCGCTCCAGCTGCACGAAGTACGACGGGATCATGTACCCCGGCATTTCCTGAGCCAGCGTGATTCTCATTTCGCTGACTGTCAGCGTCCGGTCCGCCACAAAGTAGGCGACAAGCGCCTTCTCGCCCCCGCCGTCCTGACGGGCGAGCACCACCGCTTCTTCCACGCCCCGGACGTTCAGAAGCTGCGTCTCGATTTCGTCCAGCTCGATCCGGTACCCGCGGATTTTGACCTGGTGGTCGATCCGGCCGAGGTATTCAATGTTGCCGTCCGGCAGCCAAGCCGCCAAGTCGCCCGAGCGGTACAGTTTCTCCCCCTCCGCAAACGGGGAATCGACGAACTTCTCCGCCGTCAGATCCGGACGGTTCAGGTATCCTCTCGCCAGGCCTTCCCCGGCCACGTACATTTCGCCCGCTACGCCGATCGGCACAGGGCGGCGGTTTTCATCCAGGACGTACACGCTCAGCGTCGGGATCGGCTTGCCGATATTGCTCTTCGCCGCCTCCATTTCCACCCACGTAATTTCCTTATACGTCACGTGAACCGTCGTCTCGGTAATGCCGTACATATTGATCAGCTTTGTCTCCGGGTACTTCGTCTTGAAGCCCTTGAGCAGCACCGGACTCAGCGCTTCGCCTCCGAAAATGACGTTGCGAATCTGCAGATCGTACGGATGGTTCGCCAAGACCTCACGCAGCAGCTGGTAGAAGTACGTTGGAGTCTGGTTCAAAATCGTGACCTGTTCGCGGCCCAGCAACGCCAGGAAATCGGCCGGATTCTTCGCCGTGAGCGGTGGTACGATGACCAACTTGCCTCCGTACAGCAGCGCTCCGTACATTTCCCAGACGGAGAAATCGAAGCAGAATGAGTGGAACAGCGTCCACGTGTCGGACGGCTCGAAGTCGAACAGATTCTTGTCGTTGAACAGGAGGCGCACGACGTTTTTATGCTCGATCAACGTTCCCTTCGGTTTACCAGTCGTTCCCGACGTGTAGATGACATAGGCCAGATTGCCCGGCCCGGAAATCGGCTCCAGGTTCGAAGCGTCCTGCGCATCTTCGGAGTCCAGCCCTCTGTCACCCCAAACGAAATCATCCAATTCGAGGCGCGTTCCTGCGAAGTCGGTCTTCTCATGCAGATGCTTTTGAATCAGCAATAACGGCGCGCCAGAATCCTCAATCATGAAGCGAATGCGCTCCTCCGGGTAGTCGGGATCGACAGGCACGTAGGCTCCACCCGCTTTGAGAATCGCCAGAATGCCGACAACCATATCAAGCGAACGTTCGGCCAGAATTGCTACCAGCTGGTCCGCTTCAACTCCCGTCTCCCGCAGCTTACGTGCAAGTCGATTAGATCGTTCGTTCAGCTCGCGGTAGGTCAGCTGCCGCTCATTCATGACGGCGGCCACGTTGTCCGGGGAAAGCTTCGCCTGCTCTTCGAACAAGCCGTGAATCGTCTGCTGCCGCGGGTAGTCTGCCTCCGCATCGTTGAAACCGTGCACCAGTTCACGGATTTCCTCCCCCGTGAGCATTTCCAGCGAGGCAATATTCCCGTCCGGCGCTGCTGCGATGGTTTCTAACAGCTTGTCATAATGTCTGGCGAACCGTTCCGCAGTCTCCTGTTTATACAAAGCTGTAGCGTACTCCAACCGGCATTCGAGCTGACCGTCCAGCTCCGAAATATCTAGGAGCAGCTCGAACTTGGATGTTCGGTTTTCCAGCGGATAAAACGATTGCTCCAGCCTCTCGATGACAATTTGCTCGTTCTCGGTATTTTGCAGGGAGAAGAACGTATCAAAGAGCGGATTCCGGCCGGTCGCGCGCGGAAGGTGAAGACTTTCCACCAAGTCTTCGAACAAATAATTTTGGTGTTCGAAAGCCCCGAGCGTGATGTCCTTGATTTCTTCCAGGTACGAAAGGTACAGCTTGGAACGCTCTGGACGGCTGCGAATGGCCAGCGTGTTGATAAACATCCCTACGATCGGCTGCACTTCTTCCTGCGTTCTTCCGGCAATCGGCGTTCCCACGATCAGATCTTCCTGACCCGAATATTTATGCATAAGGATGGAGTAAGCCGACAGCAGCACCATGTACAGGGTCGTCCCCGTCCGTGTCGCAAGCTCTTTCAGCTTCTCCGTCCGCTCTTTCCCGATATAAAACTTCACGGTCCGGCCGTCAAAGCTTTGCACCGCAGGCCGCGGGAAGTCCGTCGGCAGCTCCAAGACCGGCAGCTCGCCCGACAGCTGTTCCAGCCAGTACTCCTTCTGCGGCTGAAGCAGCTGCCCGTAGGCTTCGGAATGCTGCCAAACGGCATAATCTTTGTATTGAATGCCCAGCGGGGCAAGCTCCTCACCCTGATACAGGCGGCTGAACTCGTCGAAGAGCAGCGCTGTCGAAATGCCGTCCGAGACGATATGGTGCATATCGAACAGCAGAATGTGGCGATCCTCGGCGACTTCGATCAGGCCGATACGGAGAAGTGGCGGCTTGGTCAGATCAAACGGGCGATAGTAATCTTCCACCACTTGGTCCACTTCCCGCTCGCCCGCCTGGAAAAAATCGACAAAAAACTCTACCACGTCATAGATGCGCTGAACAAGCTCGCCTTGAACCTGCTCGATCCCGGTACGCAGCGTCTCATGGCGCTGAATGAGCGCCCGAAACGCTTCTTCTACACGCGTACGGTCCAGCTTGCCTTCGAGAAGAAGCGCCGCCGACATATTGTAGCTGCGCTCGGCCCCGTCAAGCTGGCGCAGGACGTACAGACGCTTTTGCTCGGATGAAACCGGATAATACTCGGCCTCAGCAGCCTTTGTAATCTCATACGTCTCCTGCTGCTTTAAACCGCCGATTCTATGGGCCAGCTGTTCGATCGTGGTGTAGCGAAAAACGTCACGTAACGGAACCTCGACTTGCAGCTCTTTCCGAATCTTTGAAACCAACGCGGAGGCCCTCAAGGAATGACCACCCAAGTCAAAGAAATCGTCTTGGACTCCAACTCGCGCAATACCCAGCACCTGCTGCCACAGGAGAGCAAGTCTTGTTTCCAGCGTTGTGCGAGGAGCCACATACTCACGGCCTGCTTCTACCTCTCCGATCGGTTCAGGCAGCGCTTTACGGTCAATTTTGCCGTTCGGCGTAAGCGGAAGCTTATCAAGAGACACCAGCCGGGCCGGGACCATATGGGCCGGCAGCTCTTGCTTCAATCGGGACAGCAGATCGCTCAGCTGCAAGGAAGCATCCGCCACCACGTAACCGCATAAATACTTTTGCCCCTGCTGATCCGTACGGTCGGTCACCACAGCCTGCTTGACGCCCGGGAAACGCAGCAGGGCCGTTTCAATTTCGCCGAGTTCGATCCGGAACCCGCGAATTTTCACCTGATAGTCGATCCGGCCGATGAAGTCGACGTTGCCGTCTTCCAGCCAGCGGGCCAAATCTCCTGTCCGGTACAGACGTTCGCCCGGCACAAACGGGCTGTCCGTAAACTTTTCAGCGGTTAGGTCCAGACGGTTCCAGTACCCTCGCGCTACCCCGGCGCCGCCGATGACAAGCTCGCCTGGAACCCCTACAGGAACTGGATTTAACGCGGCATCGACAATGTAAAACCGGGCGTTCAGCCAAGCTTTGCCGATCGGCACATGACCCGATGGCGGCAGTTTATCCAGCGGCTCATCGTAAAAGCTGCTGTCAATGGCCGCTTCGGTAACGCCATAGCTGTTGATGATGCGGAATTGTCCGCCGAATCTTTCCTGCAGCAATCGGTAATCGGTGACACTGCAAGCATCCGAGCTGGTAATCAGCAACTGCATGGAGCTAATGTCAAGCCCTTCTTCATAAATATGCTGCATGAACGGCAGGATGAGCGCAGGCGTCGATTCGAATACCGTAATGTTTTGGTCCCGAATCCAGCCGTATAAGCGGTTCGAATCAATCCGGTCATCCTTCGGCACAATCACCATTGTGCCTCCGTTATAGAGCGTCCGCGCGATGTCTCCGACGAACACGTCAAACGAGAAGCTGGCCAGCTGCAGCAGCCGCACCGGGAACTGATCCAACCGGTACTCGCGACGGTAAGCATCCGCCGTATTCACGAGACTACCGTGCTCAATCATAACGCCTTTCGGGCGTCCCGTCGTACCCGAGGTGTAAATCACATAAGCCAAGTCTTGCGGGGCGCTGCTGGCAGATTCAAATTCTAGGGTTGAAGCATTCCCGTTATAAATCTGTTCATCGTCCATGGCATAGACAGCTTGAAGCTTCAGCCGGTTATCGGCCATCCAACCTCCGGTTCGTTCCAACAGATGACGCTGCGTAAGCAGCACCGATGCATTGCTATCGCTGAGCATGTACTCAATCCGCTCCACGGGATAATCGGGGTCCAGTGGTACATAGGCTCCGCCGGCTTTCCAAACGGCGAGCACCCCGACCAGCAGTTCCACCGAACGCTCCGCCCAGATCCCCGTAATCGTCTCCCTTCCCACGCCCTGTTCGCGAAGGAGAGAAGCCAACCGCTCGGCGCGTTCGTTCAACTCGCCGTAAGTCAGCTGTTTGTCCATGCAGACGACTGCCGGGTGATCCGGAATTTCCCGGGCAAGTTTTTCAACATACCGATGAAACGCTTCACCCTCGCTCAGTCCTGTCACCGGCGGGTTAAAAACGCCCAGAATACGGTGTCTCTCCTCATCGCTCAGCAGAGAAATCTCGCGTACCGGCAGTGCGGGAGTCTGAAGAAACTGGTCCAGAACGGTCACATACTGTTCCATAATCCGATCAATCTCGGCCGTCTCGAACAGGCCGGTACGATAGGATGCATGGAGAATGACATGGCCTTCATTCAGCATATGGTCAAAGCGCAGCAGCAAATCGTCCATCTCGTGTCTAGCAAAGTGAGCCTCCAGGCGTACCTTGATTTCTTCGTACTCCACGATTTTCAAAGGCAGATATTCCAGAGACGTGCGGAACAGCTCCGAAAGATCGTTGCGGCCGTGTTGTTCGCGTAAATCCTGGATCAATTGGTTATAAGGGTATTTCTGATGCCGCAGATCCGCCGTGTTTTCCTTGGAAACCGTTTGGATCAAGGAAAGCACGGACCCATCTGGATTCAAACCAATCCGCGTAGCCACGGTGCTGACGAACATACCGATCGTTTCTTTTTCCTTCTTGCTGGTACGATTGGCGAAAACCGTGCCGACCGGAACATCGGTGCTGTCGGTCAACTTGTACAATAAGGCGTACATGACGGACAGAAATAACGTATATAAGCTGACCTGATATTGTTCACTGAAGGCGAGAATGCGCTCATACCGGGAACCGTCCAAAGTAATGGACAGTTTATTGGATTCGCTACCGATCGAGAATGACGGAACCGATTTAATGCCGGTCGTTTCAGGCAAAGTGTTGTACTTCGTCAGCCAGTATTCCTTCCCTTTTTGATAACGCTGCGATTGCTCATATTCATGCTCAGCGGAAATATAATCCAGATAGGAAGGGGCCTGGTAACTGCTGGAGATACCTTTGCGCAGTTCCAGGTATTTTTCCATCACCGAATGCAGCAAAGCAGTGACGGACAAGCCGTCAGCGATAATATGATTTACCGTCAAATTGAGCCACACTTGGCCGTTTGCAAAATGGATAATCGTAAATTGGTAGAGATGTTCGTCGAACACGCTGGCCGGTTTTTCGCTTACTTCTTTCACCCAAGCGTAGAATTGTTCGGTTGTGTCTATTTCGAGGCGACTTATCCCAGCTTGGACATTCTCCGGCTCTTCGAACCACTGCATTGGATTTTGCAAATCCCCGCTAATGCGGATTCGGAAAGCGTCATAGGTTTTGACGATTTCTCCCGCCGCTTGCTCCAGAAGCTGTGTGTCGATCTCGCCCGTAATTTGGAAGGTCGCGGAAAGCATCGTGATAGACGTTCCCGGATTCATAATTTCCATGAACCATATTCGGCGCTGGGCTTGCGTTAATCCATATTTCTTGTTGGTATTCTCTCTCACATCGACACACTCCCGTTTTAGAGATTCTTTATAGATAGGCTTTGTACCTAGATATCACTTAGTCACTCTTAAGAAAGAACCGCGCAAGCCATTCCATGAACGCTTCTGCGGACTCTCCCCCCTTTTTCGTGTCTACGTTTCCTGGTAAATACCAGTTATAAAGTCATACCTTGGATCACTAAAAACTCTGTCGCATTCGCAAGCAGGAAGCCGCCCGCCGTAAAGCGGGTCTATCCGTACAGCCGGGCGTAATAACCCCCGAGCGCCAGCAGGTCCTGATGGCTGCCCCGCTCGACGACCGTCCCTTGGTTCATCACGGTAATCAAATCCGCATGTTCCACGGTGCTGAGACGGTGGGCGATCAGAATGGTGGTGCGCCCCTTCATCAATACGTTCAGGGCCTGCTGTACCCAATGCTGGGATTCGTTATCCAGCGCGGAAGTTGCTTCGTCCAGCAGCAGAATCGGGGCGTTTTTGAGAATCGCCCGAGCAATCGCAATTCGCTGCCTTTGTCCGCCCGACAATGACGCTCCTCTCTCTCCCACCTGCGTTTTATACTGTTCAGGAAGCTCCTGAATGAAATGATGAGCGTACGCCGCTTTGGCAGTTTCAATCACTTCTTCATCCGTTGCATCCGGGTTGCCGTAGCGAATGTTTTCCTCAATCGTGCCGGTAAACAAGAACGGCTCCTGCGGAACGTATGCAATCTGCCTGCGGATTTCGTCCAGCGTGTAATGGCCAAACGGTTTGCCTTGGAGCAGGATTTCTCCGCTGTCCACAGGATAAAAGCCGAGCAGCAGCTTGATCAGCGTACTTTTGCCGCTGCCGCTGGCCCCCACGATCGCAGCGACCTGGCCGGGAAACACCTGCATGGACATGTCGACAAGCACCTTTTTATCCGCCTGATAGGAAAATTCCACATCGCGAAACTCCACCGCAGCCTCCGACACGAGCTGGCTGTGAGGAGATCCCAGACGCTCCGGTTCCTCTTCCTCTCTTAGTACCTCTTGAACCCGGTGAGCGCCCGCGAGTGAATTTTGGGTCATCGACAGAACCATACCCAAATTCAACAATGCGTGCGTCAGATTCACTTGCAGAACCGCCAGGGCGGCGACGCTTCCCATTCCCATCAGTCCGTAGGCATAAAGAAGACTGCCGATGACGATGATGCCGCAGAACGTGACGTAGCTGATAAAATGGTTCACCGCAGCCTGCATGCCGTTCTTCTGTGCCGTTTGTCGAAGCGTCTGTGTCATTTGTTCGTTCAACACCTCGTACTGGCCGTAAATCGTGCGGATGCGAAACAGCTTCACAATTTGAATGCCGCCCATAAAATCTTTGAATTTTTCGGTCATTTTACCGAGCGTTTGCAAGCCTTGTTCGGACAAGACGCGAATATCCCGCGCAAATTTCAGGCTGACCACGGAGGACAGCAGCAAAATGACGAAGGATACGCCGGCAAACCGCCAATCGATCAACACCATAGAGACAATGGAGCCGATGCAAAAGACAACTTGAAGCAGCAAAACGAAGTAAACCTGCGAGAATGTAAACTCAACGGTCGTTACGTCGTTGTTCACCCGCGACAGCAAGTCCCCATGGTGCGTCTGCTCCAGGAATCTCGGCCGCACCCGGCACAGCTTGTCATAAAGACGTTCGCGAATATTCAGCACAGTCAGCTCGACACTGCGCTGGTATAAGTAAATGAACCATGGAGAAATCACATTTTCCAGGAACAGGGCCGCGCCCAAAATAATAAAGGCTTCCATCATCAGGGACGTATCTCGGGACACGGCGAAATCAACCAAGTTATGTACGACCAAACTGAAGGCGATCAGGAACAATGTCTGGGTGAGCGCCGTCACGGCAAGGCCAATGGCGTACTGGGTTTTGCGCTTGCGGTTCATAAACGTCAGCAAGTAGCCGAGTTCTTTCACTTGCGAGAGCCATCCGCCCTTTTTCATTTGTACGCCACCTCCCTGCGTTCGGCAGACTCGGTAAATTCCTGGTAGTACGACTGGGCGTACAGTCCCTTCATCTCCAGCAATTGTTCATGAGTGCCCTTTTCCACAATATTTCCTTGTTCCATGACCCAAATTTCGTCGGCGTTTTGTACCGTAGAAAGCCGGTGGGCAATAACCATCGTGGTTCTCTGCTTCATCAATACTCCCAGCGCTTTCTGAACCGCGCTTTCCGACTCCGGATCAAGAGCCGACGTTGGCTCGTCCAGCAGCAGAACGGGAGCATCCTTCAGAAAAGCCCGGGCCATTGCAATGCGCTGGCGCTGCCCGCCGGACAAAAAGCCTCCGCGCTCTCCGACATACGTCTGGTAACCGCCGGGAAGCAACATAATGAAGGAATGCGCCTGAGCGACTTTGGCGGCTTCGATAATCTCGTCCATCGACGCTTCTTCCCGCCCGTAGCCGATATTTTCGGCGAT
This sequence comes from Paenibacillus hebaui, assembly GCF_051934385.1. Classification (NCBI taxonomy): domain Bacteria; kingdom Bacillati; phylum Bacillota; class Bacilli; order Caryophanales; family Paenibacillaceae; genus Paenibacillus; species Paenibacillus hebaui. The sequence continues at coordinate 6,290,699 of NZ_CP196836.1, forward strand.
CGTGCCGCTAAACAAATATGAATCCTGAGTTACCACGGAAAAATGCGACCGAAGCTGCTCCGGATCGGCGCCGTGGATCAGGCTGCCGAACACGCGGATCTCACCCTGGTCCTCCAGAAGCGAATAAAAGCCGCATACAAGCTTAAACACTGTGCTCTTCCCTCCGCCGCTCGCTCCGACAAGCGCGATCGTCTTCCCTTCCGGCACCGAGAAGCTAAGATTCCGCAGGATCGGGGAGCTCTCCTCATACCCGAAGGTTACGTTCTGAAACTCAATGGGGGCGGCGCTCGCTTTCGGAAGCGAACGGCCATTTTCCGTTTCGGTCGGCTGCTCGACGATTTCGGAGACCCTTCTCAGGGCACCGGTCATTTCGAACGTCCGCGTGATGAGCTCGGGAATATGCTCCAGCGGCTCCAGACACAGATTCAGCAAGTACAGGAAGGCGATCAGCTCTCCCGCGCCTAGCTGACCGTTGTAGATCAAATAGCTTCCGTAACTGACGGCGAAAATGATCGGGCTGATCATCAGCGTGGAAAGCAGCGGGTTGACCCAGGCTTCCCGCTTTTTCACGGCCAGCTTTTTTTGAGCCGTCAATTGCAGCAGCACTTGGTAGGAGCGAGATAACATACCGGATAGCAGGTAGCTTTTTACAATAGGCATCCCCCCAAGCGTATCCTGGAGGTTGACATTCATTCGGCCCATGTTCGCCTGGGCTTCCTCCGTCAACTGTTCCAGCTGCTTGCCGATCCATTGGGAAACCAGCAGCGCTACGGGAAATAACAGCAGGCTGTACAGCATCAGCTCCCATTGGAGGTAGATCAAATAAGCGAAACAGCCGATGAATAATAGCGGATGATAAAACCACTGGGCAAGGTCCCGAATCATAAATTGCTGGATGAGCTGCAGATCGTTGTTGATCCGCGACAACACGTCGCCGGAGTGCTGCTTTTCCAAATAGGAGACCGGGAGTTTGCCGATATGACGCATGACATGGTTGCGGATATCCTGCACCGCAGAGGCGCTGCTTCGCTCCACGCCGAAGCTCATGAAAAACTTCGCCGGCACACCGATCAAGATGACCACAAAGACCGTGTACACGATTTGCAGAACGTTTGGCCCCGCCCCCTTCTCGGCTTGGGTGGTCAGCTGCTCGATCAAACTTCCCGTCCATATCTCAATAACGGCGGCGGCAATTGCGGACAAGATACCGACGATCATCCAGCCTTTGTGACGGCTTACATAGGACATCAGCCAACGGAACGCTTTCCAGGTGGTGTAAGCGGTTTGGCGCTTGGAAGGCGCCGCTGTGCCTTGTTCTTGAACAGACGGCTGCCGGTCAGCTTCCATGCAGTACCCCGGCCTCCGCTTCGATCTGCCGCTTGACTTGCTCTAAGATGTCCCGGATGACGACGGCCGTTTCGTCCACGCGCGCGAGTTCCAGCAATTCTTCGTGCGCGCCCTCCAGCCGGTAATCGGCGTAAGCTTGCGTCGTTGCCCCCCGCCAAGACGGCAATTGGTGCTCCAGGCGGAACGCTTCGCTGTCCTTCGCAATCAGTTCGTAAATCCGGGCCGGGATCGTGCCGGAATTAATAAGCTGCGCTTCGTACGCCAAGGTCGCTTTGACCTTCCGATGAACACGCTCCCGCACGAGCGGGTTGCTCATTAATTCCTTCTCTTCTTCGTCGAAATCAGCAAGCGTTTCTTCAAGCTCTTTCTCCGACGTTTCGGAAGGCGTCAGCGTGTCCTTAATCCACGAGTCCACCATGAGCACGTCCGTTACGGAATACCCTCTTTTCTCCATCGTTTTGGCTACCTCGAACGTCAGGTTTCCTCCGAAGCAGTAGCCGAGCAGCACGTAAGGTCCTTCCGGCTGGATGCGGACGATCTCGTCCACATAACGGTTCAGCATCGCCTCGTAATCGGTGGCATCGTCGATAAAATCAATGCCGTAGAGCACGAACCGGCCGTCGAGCCTGCTTGCGAGCTCTCGGTAACCGATGCCAAAGCCGCTGCCCGGAGGGAAGCAAAACACGTTCAAATCTCCTGCTTTATTCAGCTTAATGAAGGAGTCTCCCCCTTTATCCAGGCCCAGATCCCCCTCTCCGAAAGCCATGGCTTCAACGGTTACATGATGGAATTGGCGGTTCAGCGGTATCTCAATGCCCGTTTCATCGTAAACGGCTTGAACGAGCCTCATCAGACTTAACGAATTGCCACCGAGCTCAAAAAAGTTATCCTTTACGCCGACCTGCGGAACGCCAAGCGTATCCTGCCAGACGCGGGCGATCTTCATTTCGAGCAGCGTTCTCGGCGCGACATATTCCGCTCCTCCGGCCGCGGCTTCCTCCGGCGTGGGCAGCGCTTTGCGGTCGATTTTCCCGTTCGGGGTCAACGGCATTCGCGAAAGCTGCACGAGGTGCGAAGGAATCATATACCCCGGAAGTTGCTTGGCGAGCTCCTCCTTGAGTTCATTCGCCGCCAGCTTCGTTTCCGCGACGTAATAAGCGACAAGCTGCTTATGGCCGTTCGCGTCGTCGCGGTCGAGCACCTTGGCTTCTTGCACGGCGGCGATCTTCAGCAGCTGCGTCTCGATTTCGTCCAGTTCGATCCGGTACCCGCGGATTTTGACCTGGTGGTCGATCCGGCCCAGGTATTCGATGTTGCCGTCCGGCAGCCAAGCCGCCAAGTCGCCTGAGCGGTACAGCTTCTCCCCCTCCGCAAACGGGGAATCGACGAACTTCTCCGCCGTCAGATCCGGACGGTTCAGGTATCCTCTCGCCAGGCCTTCCCCGGCCACGTACATTTCGCCGGCTACGCCGATCGGCACAGGGCGGCGGTTTTCATCAACGACGTACACGCTCAGCGTCGGAATCGGCTTACCGATATTGCTCTTCGCCGCCTCTATTTCGACCCACGTTATTTCCTTATACGTCACGTGAACCGTCGTCTCGGTAATGCCGTACATATTGATCAGCTTCGTCTCCGGGTACTTCGTCCTGAAGCCCTTGAGCAGCAGCGGACTGAGTGCTTCGCCCCCGAAGATGACGTTGCGAATCCGCAGATCGTACGGATGATCCGCCAAGATATTACGCAACAGCTGGTAAAAGTACGTTGGCGTCTGGTTCAAAATCGTGACCTGTTCGCGGCCCAGCAGCACCAGAAACTCGGCCGGATTTTTCGCTGTGAGCGGCGGTACAATGACCAGCTTGCCTCCGTACAACAGTGCTCCATACATTTCCCAGACGGAGAAATCAAAGCAGAACGAATGGAACAGCGTCCACGTGTCGGACGGCCCGAAGTCGAACAGATTCTTGTCGTTAAATAGAAGGCGCACGACGTTTTTATGCTCGATCAACGTGCCTTTCGGTCTGCCGGTCGTTCCCGACGTGTAGATGACATAGGCCAGGTTGCCCGACCCCGAAATCGGCTCCAGGTTCGATGCATCCAGCGCACCTGCCGAGTTCGCCCCGCTGTCGCCCCAAACGAAATCGTCAAATTCGAGGCGCGTTCCTGCGAAGTCGGTCTTCTCATGTAAATGCTTTTGAATCAGCAATAACGGCGCACCTGAATCCTCGATCATGAAGCGGATACGCTCCTCTGGGTAGTCGGGATCGACAGGCACGTAGGCTCCGCCCGCTTTGAGAATTGCCAGAATGCCGACGACCATATCAAGCGAACGTTCAGCCAGAATCGCTACCAGCTGATCCGCTTCGACTCCCTTCTCCCGCAGCGTCCGCGCAAGCCGGTTGGATCGCTCATTCAGCTCGCGGTAGGTCAGCTGCCGCTCGTTCATAACGGCGGCCACGTTGTCCGGGTAAAGCTCCGCCTGTTCTTCGAACAAGCCGTGAATCGTTTTCCCCTGCTCGAACCCGGTTTCTGTGTCATTAAATCGCTTCAGCAGCGTCTCCCTCTCGTCTGGGGACAGCACATCGGCTTGTCCAAGCTCCAGATCCGGCTCAAATAAAAGTACGGACAGCAACCGAACAAGATGGTCGGCCGCCTGTTCCACAAATGTCCGCTCGTACCGCTGCCCGTCAAAGCTTACTTCCAGCTCGATGGAGTGGTTTTGGCGGTCGAAGCGAAAAACCGTATCGGCTGCCACCCGGTTACCCAGCGGTTCCGAATGAAGTGGGGCGAAGGATGCGACGGTATTGACAATCGGTAGGCCGTCCACTGTATAGTCCAGATGGAGCGGCTCCACCATTTTCCGAAAAGGCAGGTGCTGATGCTCCAGCGCCTCGCCGATGGAGGCTTTGATGCCCCCGAGCAGCATTTTCAGCGTAGTCTGGCCGCTTACGGACGTCTTGATCACCAAGATGTCATGCGGCGGCGGAGTCCCGTCAGGATCTGCGCTATAAGAAGGCATGCCGACCAGCACTTGGTCCTGCCCGGTATATTTGAACAGCAGGCTTTTTACTCCTGCCAAAACAATCATGTACAAAGCCAAATCCGAACCGCTCGCGAGGCGAATGATTCTCTCCGAGAGTTCGCTCGGCAGAGTACGGTGAAGCAAATCCATATCAGCCGCAGCTTCCCTGCCCGCGGATAATTTGGAGGATTGACTGTAGGGAAGGAAGCTCAGGCTGCCATCGGCGTCAAACTTGCCGCTCCAGTACCGTTCTTCCTTTTCAAATAAAGATTTCATTCGTACCTCCCCTAAAAATGAAGTGACCGCATGCCCCGGCGCAGGTCCGAAAAGCTTGCTTTCGGCCTGCGCGTTTACGGGCTTGGACGTTGTTCGCCGTCTTCCATGGGATGCGCGCCGATTTCGCTTGACGGCGGAGGCGCGCTTGTAGGATTAAAACGCGAATTCGATCGTATCGACGGCACTCTTTGCGCCTGCCGCCGGTTTATGACATTCAATCCGGCTTAGCTCAAGTTGTGGATTTTCCGCAATTTGAGACAGTACCCGCAGGTAATCCTCGGTCAAGGTGCGGATCATCGCTTCTTTGAACAGCTTGGTGGCGTAGAAGAAGCCCCCGCTCAGCGCCCCGCTGTTTTCATACATAAACAGCGTCAGATCGAACTTCGCTTCTTCCAAATGGTTTAGCTCGTAATTCTTCAGGCTGACCCCTTCCAGTTCGGCGTCTCTTTCTTCAATGTTTTGCAAGTCGAAAACGGCATCGAACAGCGGGAAGCGGCCCGGCTCCCGCTTCACATTCAAACGCTCCACGAGCTCCTCGAATGGATAATCCTGATTCTCAAAAGCCCCCAAAGCGGTTTCCTTCACTTCTTCCAGGTAGGATAGGAACGTTTTGTCACCCGACGGACGATTGCGGAGCGCCAGCGTATTAACAAACATGCCGATGACCGGCTCCAAGTCGGCGTTTGTTCTTCCCGCCACCGGGGTGCCCACGATTAAGTCTTCCTGCCCGCTGTACTTGGACAGCAGCACGGTATAAGCCGCAAGCAGCACCATGAACAGCGTGCTTTCACACTCGGCCGCCAATTCGCGCAGCCGCGCAGAGAGAGAAGCTTCGAGGTCGAAATCCAGATGCGCGCCTTCGTAGCTGCGAACCGCAGACCGTTCGTAGTCCATCGGCAGGTCCGCTGTCGGCAGCTCGCCTTCGTAGGTTTGCAGCCAGTACGCTTCCTGCCGCCCGATCCGCTCTCGGTGAACCTCCGATTGCTGCCAAACGGCATAATCCTTGTATTGAATGCGTAGTGGCGGCAGTTCTTCCCCGGCGTAGAAACTCGAGAACTCATCCATCACAATCGCCATCGATACACCGTCGGACACGATATGGTGCATGTCAAAGAGGAGAATATACTGGTTCGGCTCCAGCTCGATGACCCCGGCGCGCAGCAGCGGCGGCTTGCCGAGATCAAACGGACGAACGAAGTTGCGGATGATCTGCTCGATTTGAGCTGCATCCTCTGTATCCGCTTGATGATGCTCAATAGCAAAATCGACCTGCGGGTAGATCCGCTGAACCGCTTCGCCCTTCACCATTTCAAAACCGGTGCGCAGCGATTCATGCCGTGTTATCAATTTCCACAAGGCGGCTTCCAACCGGTCTAAATCAAACTCACCTTCCACCTGCACCAGTTCCGGCATGTTGTAAAGCTGATCCGCTCCATCCAGCGTGTGCTGAATGAACAGCCGTTTCTGCGCGGAGGACAGAGGGTAGTACTCTCTCTGCTCCGCTTGAGGAATGGCCTCATGCTCCTGCCGTTCCATCCGGGCGATCGCCTCGGCCATCGCCGCAATCGTCGAGTGACGGAATACGTCGCGCAGCGGCAGGTTGACGTTTAATTCCTTAAATACCTTGCCTGCCAGCGTCGTCGCTCGCAGGGAGTGGCCGCCGATGTCGAAGAAGTTGTCGTGAACGCCAATCTCCTTCGCAAGCCCCAGCACCTCCCGCCAAATCGCCGCCAGCTTCGTTTCCAGCTCATTGCGCGGTGCGACGTACTCCGTTCCGCTTCCCGCTTCCCCTTCCGGCGCTGGCAGCGCCTTCCGGTCCATCTTTCCGTTCGCCGTCAGAGGCAGGCGCTCCAGCTCCACGAAGTACGACGGGATCATGTAGCCCGGCAGCTCCTGTGCCAGCGCACTGCGCAGATCGTTCACCAACAGCTCCGCTCCGGTATCCGGCGTGTAATACGCACATAGCATCTTCTGCCCGTTCGCGTCACTTCGAACCAGCACCACCGCTTCGCGCACACCTTCCACCCGCAGCAGCTGCGACTCGATCTCGCCCGTCTCGATCCGGTAGCCCCGGATTTTCGCCTGGTTGTCGATTCGGCCGATGAAGTCCACGTTCCCGTCCTCCATCCACCGCGCCAGGTCTCCCGTGCGGTACAGCCGCTCGCCCGCGACGAACGGACTGTCTACGAACTTTTCTTCTGTCAGCTCCGGACGGTTCAAGTACCCACGCGCCACGCCGACTCCGCCGATAACCAGCTCGCCCAGCACCCCGACCGGCACCGGGTTCAAATGCGCATCCACGATGTAGAATTTCGCATTCAGCCACGCTTTGCCGATCGGTACATGGCCTGTCTGCGGCAGCTTCGTCAGCGGCTCGTCATAGAAGCTTGAGTCGATCGCCGCTTCCGTCACGCCGTAGGCGTTAATGATCCGGAACAACGAGCCGAAGCGTTCCTGCAAGGTCCGGTAATCCGCCACGCTGCAGCTGTCCGAGCTCGTGATCAACAGCTCCATCCAGCTCATATCCAGCCGCTGCTCGTGCACGTACTCCAGGAACGGCACGATCAGCGCCGGCGTTGATTCGAAGATCGTCACTTGCTGCCGGCTGATCCAGTAGTGCAGACGAGACGGATCAATCCGGTCATCCTTCGGCACAATCACCATTGTGCCTCCGTTGTACAGCGTGCGTGCGATATCTCCCACGAACACGTCGAACGAGAAGCTTGCGAGCTGCAACAGCCGCACCGGGAACTGATCCAACCGGTATTCTCGCCGGTAGCCCGCCGCCGTGTTCACCAGGCTGCGGTGCTCAATCATTACGCCCTTCGGCTTGCCCGTCGTTCCCGACGTGTAGATGACGTACGCCAAGTCCTCGGGACGGGCTTCATAGAAGCTGTCCATACCAACATTCGAATGGCTTCCATTGCCTTCGTTCACAGCACCCGTCAGCTTGCTAGAGACTATGCCGGAAACCATACCAGAGCCCATCGGCGCATTCGCCCACTCCTCGCTGTACGACGCTTCGTCGTCCAGGTACAACACCGCCGCCAGCACCAGTTCCTCTTCGCCGAGCCAGGCTTCGGCACGCTCTCGCAGCGGCGTTTGTGTTAGCAGTACCTTCGCTCCGCTGTCTTCAAGCATAAACCGCACGCGGTCTGCCGGATAATCCGGGTCGAGGGGTACATACGCCCCGCCCGCTTTCCAGACAGCCAGCACAGCCACCAGCAAGTCCGCGGAACGCTCGGCGAGAATGCCGACAATCGTCTCCCGGCCGATGCCACTTGCACGCAGCGTGGCCGCCAAGCGGTTCGCCCGCTCGTTCAGCTCCGCATACGTCAGCCGGTCGTTCTCATACACGACGGCCGCCTCTTCCGGCGTGCGCTCCGCCTGTTCCTCAAACAGCCGGTGGAACGCGGCCGCAGGAGCCGCTTCCGGCTGCGCCGGGTTAAACGCGCCGAGAATTTGCTCTTTTTCCTCTGCCGCCAGCAAGTTCAGCTCGGCGATCTTCGCATCCGGACAGCTTACAATCGCTACGAGCAGCTGCTCGTAATGTTTCGCCAGCCGTTCGATCGTCTCCCTTTTGTAGAGAGCCGTCGCATATTCGAAGCTGTAATCCAAGCCGCCGTTCTCCTCGCCCACATCCAAGCTGATATCAAACTTCGCGGTATCCAGTGCGCTCGGATAAGGAATCAGGCGAAGCCCTTCCAGCTCAAATTCCTCGTTCTCCGTATTCTGCATCGTAAACAGCGTGTCGAAGAGCGGATTGCGGCTTAAATCACGGGTGACTTGCACCTTGTCCACCAATTCTTCGAACGGATAGTTTTGATGCTCGAAGGCGTGGAGGGTCGTTTCTTTGACTTCGTTCAGGTATGACAGGAATGTCTTCTCCGAAGCCGGATAACTGCGGATCGCCAGCGTGTTTAAGAACATCCCGATCAACGGCTGCACATCTCCATGATTCCTTCCAGCAATCGGCGTACCGACGATCACGTCTTCCTGACCTGAATATTTATGCAGAAGGACGTTATACGCCGCAAGCAGCACCATAAACAGCGTCGTGCCCGTTTCCGAGGCCAGCTGCTTCAGGCCGTCGGTTTTCGAAGCGTCGAAGAAAAACTCCAGCGTTTGGCCTTCGTAGCTCTGCACGGCCGGACGCGGATAGTCGGTCGGCATTTCTAGCACCGGAAGCTCGCCTTGGAACATGTCCAGCCAATACGCCTCCTGCTGCTGAAGCCGTTCCTTCTGCTCCTGCGAATGCTGCCAAACGGTGTAGTCTTTGTACTGAATGCGCAGCGGCTCCAATTGCTCTCCACCATACAAACGGGCGAATTCTTCAACAAAGATTTCCATCGAGACGCCGTCGGAAATAATATGATGCATGTCGTACATCAAAATATGGCGTTCCGGGGTCAGCTCGACAAGGCCTACCCTCAGCAGCGGAGGCTTCGCCAAGTCAAACGGACGGACGAAACGGCGAACCGTCTCTTCGGCCTCTTGCTCATCCGCTCGATAGAACTCCACCGCAAAATTCACGTCCTGGCAAACCCGCTGTGATGCTTCGCCATCCACCATTTCAAACCCGGTGCGTAGCATTTCATGCCGCGTCACGAGCTTACGGAACGTTTCTTCGAACCTTGCCTGGTCCAAAGCACCCTCCAGCACCATCGCCTCCGGCATGTTATAGCTAAGCTCCGCGCCTTCCAGTTGATTCAGGATAAAGAGACGTTTTTGAGCAAAAGATTGCGGATACACTTCTCGGTCAATCGCTACCGGAATGGAAACAAATGTATGCTCATCTAGTCGGGAAATAGCAGCCGCCATGCTCTCGATCGTGGAATGGCGGAACACGTCGCGCAGCGGCAGATCTGCGTTCAACTCTTGATGAATCTTGCTGACCAGCGTCGTCGCCCGCAGCGAGTGGCCGCCAATGTCGAAGAAGTTGTCGTAAACGCCAATCTTCTTCGTAAGCCCCAGCACCTCCTGCCAAATCGTCGCCAGCTTCGTTTCCAGCTCATTGCGCGGTGCGACGTACTCCGTTCCGCTTCCCGCTTCCCCTTCCGGTGCTGGTAGCGCCTTCCGGTCTATTTTTCCGTTCGGTGTCAGAGGTAGACGCTCCAGTTCCACGAAGTACGACGGGATCATGTACCCCGGCAACTCCTGTGCCAGCGCGCTGCGCAGATCGTTCACTGCCAGCTCGGCTCCGGTATCCGGCGTGTAATAGGCGCATAGTGCCTTATGCCCGTTGGCGTCACTTCGAACCAGCACCACCGCTTCGCGCACGCCTTTCACCCGCAGTAGCTGCGACTCGATCTCACCCGTCTCGATCCGGTATCCCCGGATTTTCGCCTGGTTGTCGATCCGGCCGATGAAGTCCACGTTCCCGTCCTCCATCCACCGCGCCAAGTCTCCCGTGCGGTACAGCCGCTCGCCCGCGGCGAACGGGCTGTCTACGAACTTTTCTTCTGTCAGCTCCGGACGGTTCAAGTACCCGCGCGCTACCCCGACTCCGCCGATGACCAGCTCGCCCAGCACCCCGATCGGCACCGGATTCAGGTGCGCATCCACGATGTAGAATTTCGCATTCAGCCATGCTTTGCCAATCGGCACATGGCCTGTCTGCGGCAGCTTCGTCAGCGGCTCGTCGTAGAAGCTTGAGTCGATCGCCGCTTCCGTCACGCCGTAAGCGTTGATGATCCGGAACAACGAGCCGAAGCGTTCCTGCAAGGTCAGGTAATCCGCCACGCTGCAACTGTCTGAGCTTGTGATCAACAGCTCCATCCCACTCAACTCCAGCCCCTGCTCATGCACGTGCTCCATGAACGGCACGATCAGTGCTGGTGTTGATTCAAAGATCGTCACTTGCTCCCGCTCTATCCAGTAGTAAAGACGAGACGGATCGATCCGGTCGTCCTTCGGCACAATGACCATGGTGCCACCGTTGTACAGCGTCCGCGCGATATCTCCCACGAACACGTCGAACGAGAAGCTTGCGAGCTGCAGCAGGCGCACCGGGAACTGATCCAACCGGTATTCCCGCCGGTAGCCCGCCGCCGTGTTCACCAGGCTGCGGTGCTCGATCATCACGCCCTTCGGCTTGCCCGTCGTTCCCGACGTGTAGATCACGTACGCCAAGTCCTCGGGACGGGCTTCATGGAAGCTGCCCATGCCGACATTCGGATGGCTCTCATCGCCGTCGTCCACAGCATCCGTCAGCTTGCCGGAGACCATGCCGGAGCCAATCGGCGCATTCGCCCGCTCCTCGCTGTACGACGCTTCGTCGTCCAGGTACAGCACCGCCGCCAGCGCCAGCTCCTCTTCGCCGAGCCAGGCTTCGGCACGCTCTCGTAGCGGCGTTTGCGTCAGCAGTACCTTCGCTCCGCTGTCTTCAAGCATGAACCGCACGCGGTCTGCCGGATAATCCGGGTCGAGGGGTACATACGCCCCACCCGCTTTCCAGACGGCCAGAACAGCCACCAGCAAGTCCACCGAACGCTCGGCGAGAATGCCGACAATCATCTCCCGGCCGATGCCACTTGCACGCAGCGTGGACGCCAAGCGGTTCGCCCGCTCGTTCAGCTCCGCATACGTCAGCCGATCGTTCTCGTACACGACAGCTTCCGCTTCCGGCGTGCGCTCCGCCTGTTCCTCGAACAGCCGGTGGAACGCGGCCGCAGGAGCCGCTTCCAGCTGCGCCGGGTTAAACGCGCCGAGAATTTGTTCTTTTTCCTCTGCCGTCAGCAAGTTCAGCTCGGCGATCTTCGCATCCGGACGGCTTACGATCGCCGCAAGCAAATGTCCGAAATGAGTCGACAGCCGCCGGATCATGCTTTCTTTATAAAGAGCCGTTGCGAATTCAAAGCTGCACTCCAGGCCGCCGTTTTCTTCCGTTACATCCACACTCAGGTCGAACTTGGCCGTGCCGTATTCGCTAGGGTACGAGGACAATTTCAGCCCTTCCAGCTCAAACTCTTTATCCTCCAAGTTTTGCAGGGAGAACATCGTGTCAAACAGCGGGTTGCGGCTCAAATCCCGGCTGACCTGCACTTTATCGACGAGCTCTTCGAACGGATAATTCTGATGCTCGTAAGCGCCTAAGGTCGTTTCTTTCACTTCTTCCAAATACGACAGGAAGGTCTTCTCCGAAGCCGGATAATTGCGGAGCGCCAGCGTATTGACGAACATTCCGATCAAAGGCTGCATGTCGCCGTGCGTTCTGCCCGCAATCGACGTTCCCACGATCAAATCGTCCTGACCTGTGTATTTATGCAAAAGCACGGTATATGCCGCAAGCAGCACCATATACAGCGTCGTTCCTCTTTGAGCGGCCAGCTGCTTCAAGCCTTCGTTCGTTGCCTCGTCCACGAAGGACGTCAGCGTTTGTCCCTCATAGCTCTGCACAGCAGGACGCGGATAGTCCGCCGGCATTTCCAGAACCGGCAGCTCGCCCCGGTAACGGTCCAGCCAGTAAGCTTCCTCGCGTTTCAACTGTACTTTTTGCTCGTCCGACTGCTGCCATACCGCGTAGTCCTTGTATTGAATGCGCAAAGGCTCTAATGACTCGCCGCCGTACAGACGAACGAGTTCATCGATTAACACGTCCATCGAAACCCCGTCGGAGATGATATGGTGCATGTCAAACATCAGTAAATAACGTTCGGCTGCCAGCTCTACGAGCTCGGCACGCAGCAACGGTGGCTTCGCCAAGTCGAAAGGCCGGATAAAAGCCTGCACGACTGCAGGCGCTTCTTCCTCGTTCGCATGACGGCACTCGACGGCAAAATCAACGCTCTCGTAAATACGCTGTACTGCTTCGCCTTGTACGATCTCAAATCCGGTTCGCAGCGTTTCGTGCCGTGCGATCAGTCCGCGGAAAGCCTTCTCCAGCAGGCTCCGGTCAATCGCTCCTTCCAGCAGCAGCACACACGGCATGTTGTAGCTCTGATCAGCTCCTTCCAGTTGATTCAGGATAAACAGCCGCTTCTGAGCTGAGGAAAGTGGATAATATGCTCTTTCGTCTGCCAGCGGAATCGACGAGAACGACTGCTCTCCGATTCGGGAGATGGCGAGAGCCATCTCTTCAATCGTCGAGTAGCGGAATACGTCACGCAGAGGCAGCTCGACGTTCAACTCCTGATGCACCTTGCTCACCAGTGTCGTTGCCCGCAGGGAATGGCCGCCCAAGTCAAAGAAGTTGTCATGAATCCCGATGTACTCCAATCCGAGCACGCTTTTCCATATTTCAGCCAAGCTGGCTTCCAACGGAGTCCGAGGCAGAGTACGTCCTTCGCCCGGCTGCAAGCTCTCCTCAGGCGCCGGGAGGGAGCGGCGGTCGACCTTGCCGTTCGTCGTCAGCGGGAGCCGCTCCAACTGGATCAGGTACGCCGGGATCATATAGGCAGGCAGTTCCTGAGAAAGCACGCTCTTCAGCTCGGCCGCCGGAAGCTCACGGTCCGCTTCATAATAGGCGCAAAGCTGCTTCTCGCCGGAGGCGTTTTCCCTCGCGAATACCGTCGTTTTCCGAATTCCCTCCACTTTCTGAAGCTGAGCTTCGATCTCGCCCAGCTCAATACGGAAGCCGCGGATTTTCACTTGGTCGTCCGTCCGTCCCACGTATTCGATCGTGCCGTCCGGCAGCCATTTCGCCAAATCCCCCGTCCGGTATATGCGCTCTCCCGGCACAAACGGATGGTCCACAAATTTCTCCGCCGTCAGCTCCGGCCGGTTATTGTAGCCCCGTACCAAGCCTTCTCCGCCGACGCAAAGCTCCCCGGCCACGCCGATCGGCAGAAGCTTATTCCGGCTGTCGACGATATACACCGTCGTATTGCTGATCGGCCGTCCGATAGGTACGGTAACCGCCGACTCATCGACAAAGTCGACCGGAAGGTACGTGGTATAAACCGTGCTTTCCGACGGGCCGTACAGGTGGTTGAGCCTGCCCGGTCCGATATGGGCGAGCGCTTTACGCACGTGTCCGACCGACACTCGCTCTCCTCCGAACAAAATCGCCCGGACATCCCGCAGGCAGTCGACGTTCACATCTACAAGGACGTTGAAGAAAGCCGTCGTAATCAGCATGACCGAGATGCGCTGGCGCTGGATGAGATCCGCCAGAAGGCCGATTTCCAGCAAAGTCTCGCGGGGAACCAGTACCAGCCGCGCTCCGTTGGTTAAAGCGCCGAAAATATCAAAAATCGCTCCGTCGAACGAATAGCTTGAAAGCTGGAGGACATGATCCTGCTCGGTGATGTCGATATAATTCGTATTTCGCACGATCCGCACGATGTTGCGGTGCGAAACAAGGTTGCCTTTCGGCTTGCCCGTCGTGCCTGACGTATAGATGACGCAGGCCAGATCTGTCGCTTCGGTGCCCGGATTCAGATTTGTGGCGTCCTTGTGATAGAAGGACTCGTCATCCAGTAAAATCACGGAGTCCGAACCCGCCAGGCGCTCGCGCAAGCGGCTTTGTGTCAGCATGACCTGCGCTCCCGAATCCTCAATCAAGAAACGGATACGCTCCTCGGGATATTCCGGGTCAATCGGTACGTAAGCCGCTCCGGCTTTGTGTGCCGCCAGCATGCCCACAACCATTTCGATGGAACGCTCAGCCATAATGGCGACCAGACGGCCTTTGGATATCCCGTGGCTACGCAAGGTACGGGCAAGGCGGTTGACGCGTTCGTTCAGCTCGCGGTAGGTCAGCTCTTGCCCATTCAAGGAGATGGCGGCTGCATCCGGGATGCGCTCCGCCTGCTCTTCGAACAATTGAATGAGCGTCTTCCCGCGCGGAAATTCCGTGGTGGTGTCGTTAAAACGTCCGAGAAGGTCGGCCTTTTCCGCCTCCGTCACAAGTTCCAGCTCGCCCACGGTAATTTCCGGATTATCCGTCACCTGCTCCAGCAGATGGACGAGATGCCCCTTGAGCCGCTCGATGCTGTCTTTATCGAACACTTCGGCGTTAAAGTCGAATCGAATTTCGATCTCGACTCCTGGCACCACGGTCACGTTGAAGTTATAGTTCGTCTGCTCCTCCATCTGAACGTCAGCGATCGTCAGGTCGCCGTGCTGCTGGTCGCCCGCCTGCTCCATCTGCTCGTCCACCGGATAGTTCTCGAAAGCGATGATATGGTTGATCAGGTTCTGCTTTTGCACGCTGCGCGCTTGAATTTCATACAGCGGATAGTAATCATAACGCCCGGACTCCAGCGCCCGCTCTTGGAGCTTCGCCATCAGGTCGGCGAACACGGTGTCCGCTTCGCTCGTGACGCGGACCGGCACCGTATTGATGAACAGCCCGATCATGGACTCGATGCCCGGGATTTCCACCGGTCTTCCGGCCACGACGCTGCCGAATACGGCATCGTTTGTTCCGTTATATTTTTGCAGCATCACGCCCCAAGCGGCTTGCAGCAGCGTATTGACCGTAATCAGGCGCTGTTTCGCCACCCGGTCCATCCGCTCGCTCAAGTCCTTGCCCAGCTCGGCGGTGACGTGATCAGCCGTAAATCTGCCGTTTGGCACCAGTTCCTTTTGTCCCGGGAGTACGGTTTGCCCTTCATAACCTGCCAGGAATGCCGTCCAATAGCCTGATGCCGCCTGATCGTCCTGTTTCTCCAACCATTCGATATAGGCGCCATAATCCGATCCCTTATCTCCCGCTGGCTGCTTGCCGGATGCCAAGGCCGAGTATGCCTCAAACAACTCCTGCGTCAGCTGAGCCAAGCACCAGCCGTCCATCAAAATATGCTGGAAACTCCACAGTACATGATAGCTTTGCTCTTCGGTGCGCAGGATCGTAAACCGAACGAGCTCGTCATGTTCCATGTCGAAGCCGCGAAGCTTGTCCTCCTCGGCCTTTTTATCCAAGTAAGCTTGTTTCTCGTCCACCTGCAAATGAAGCAGCTCTTCATATTCAAAACCAACCGGCTTGTCGCGGTATATGATTTGCAGCGGCTCGCCCGCCGGTCCTTTCACAAAATTCGCCCGCAGCACCAGATGACGTTTCGCAAGTTCCATCCAACTCCTCTCAAAAAGCTGGACGTCGAGCGCTCCCCGCATCGTAAACCGTGTCTGCTCGAAGTAAGCGGCCGTTTGCCGATCAAGCGCGCTGTGGAACCACATGCCCTTCTGCATCGGCGTAAGCGAGTAAATATTTTCGATTTCCCCGAGATAGCCCGAGCGCTGGGCGATTTGCTCCAATTCCGCGATGGTCAAGCCTTTAAATTGCACGTCGCTCGGCGTCAATTCGGTGTTTTCTTTGCCTGCGCAGTGGGTAATGAGCTCTCGGAGACTTTGCTCAAGCCGCTGAGCGAAGGCTTCCATGGTTTCCTTGCGATACTGCTTCCGGCTGTAGCTGAGATCGAGCGATAAAGCGCCGTCCAGCACCATGCCGTTGATATCCAGCACAAAGCTGCAGGCCTGCAGGTCGCTAGCCGGACTGCCGCTGGAATAAGAAGATATGCCGATCTCGTCCTGGTTGACATCATCGTCGAACTGGCCGAGGTAGTTAAAATTAATTTCCGGCTCTGCGCCCCAAACAAAGCCATCCTCCGATTTGGAGAGATAGCGGCATACGCCGTACCCAAGCCCCTTGTTCGGAATGCGGCGCAAGCTTTCCTTGACCTGTTTAATCTGATAGGCCAAATCCCGGTCGGTTTCCGGCTCCAGGACGACCGGAAACTTGGTCGTAAACCAGCCAACTGTGCGCGTGATGTCGATATCCGTTCCGATCGATTCGCGTCCGTGTCCTTCGAGATTGATCCGCACCCGTTCGTGTCCAGTCCACTTGCGAACGGCTATGCCGAGCGCCGTAACCAAAATATCGTTCATTTCGGTGTTGTAGGCCCGGTGAACCCGCTTCAGCAGCAGCTCCGTTTCTTCGGGAGTCAAACGGACGAACAGCGATTCGCTGTCCTGCTGCGTCGTAACGTCCGCCTCCAGATCCTTCGGCACGGCCGGAACCACCATTTGTTCCACGGCCTGCCAATAGGCCCGTTCCTTCGCCATCTCCGGGCTTTGCACGTAAGCGGCCAGCTGCTCGGACCAAGTGCGGTACGCATCCGTTTTCGCCGGGAGACGTATTTCCTCGCTTTTGCCGGCCTGCTCGTAACCCAGAGCGAAATCCTCCATCAAAATGCGCCAAGACACGCCGTCCACCACGGCATGATGAACCGCGAGCAGCAAATGATCGCCGTCCGCGCACCGGAACAGTCCCGCCTTCACGAGGGGCCCGTTCTCCAGATTGATGCCCGCTTGAATGTCCGTTGCCTTCGCTTCCACAGCCTGCGCGGTATTCTCCGCATCCTTGAAGTCGAACACGTCCAGCGTGAACAGCCCGCCTTCCTGAATCGCGCGGTTCCGCGCGCTAAACCATTGTTCCGTCTTGCGGAACACCATCCGCAAGGCGTCATGATGCTCGGCCAGCTTTTGCAGCACCTGACGCACCGTCTCTTCGTCGAAGCGTTCCTTCCGGTACAGCATCACCGACTGGTTGAAATGATGCGGGTCCGCAAAGGAGCTCTCGAAAAACCAATGCTGAATCGGCGTCAGCACCGTTTCACCCGTTATTTCGCCTTGATCGATGGTACGTCCGATCGGTTTCACATGCAGGCTGAGCTGTGAGATCGTCGGATATTTGAACAAATCCCGGATTTCCAGCTTGTACCCGGCTTGATGAAGCCGCGAAGATACTTGAATGGACTTGATCGAGTCTCCACCCAGCTCGAAGAAATGATCCGTTACCCCAACGCGATCGGCGTTCAATACCGCCTGCCACACATCGGCAAGCGTCCGCTCGGCTTCATTGCGGGGAGCTACGTACGCTCCACCGGTCAGTGCGTTTCCTTCCGGGGCGGGCAAAGCCTTGCGGTCGATTTTGTCGTTCGGCGTGAGCGGCATCCGCGGAAGCTGAACAAAATGCGCCGGAATCATGTAATTCGGCAATTTTTGAACCAGCGCGCTTCTCAGCTCGCCGAGCGTAAGCGGGCGGCCCGCGACCAGGTAAGCGCACAGTTCTTGCCCGCTTTTTCCTTCCCGCGCGATTACGATCGTCTCCTGCACGGAGTCGATCTTCAGAAGCTGCTCTTCAATCTCGCCGACCTCGATCCGGAATCCACGGATTTTCACCTGATGGTCGATCCGGCCCAAGTACTCCATATTTCCGTCCGACAGCCAGCGGGCGAGATCTCCTGTCCGGTAAAGGCGTTCTCCCGGCGCAAACGGATGTTCCACGAACTTCTCTGCCGTCAACTCCGGTTGGTTCAGGTAACCTCTCGCAAGCCCCACGCCTGCCACGCACAGCTCGCCGTCCACTCCCGGAGGCACAAGTTGTAGGTGGGCATCCAAAATAAAAATCCGGTGATTAGCCAGCGGGCGCCCGATCGGAATGACTCTGTGCTCCGGCTGCTGCTCATCCGCATCCCAAAGCGTCGTAACAATCGAAGCTTCGGTAGGGCCGTAAGCATTGAAATAATGGACCTTCGCTTTCCACTGCTGCACGAATTCGGCCGATACCGCCGAGCCTCCCGTTACAAGCTTTGTTAAGCTGGGCAGGCGGTCCGGGTTCAAATGAGCGCTGTACGTCGGAGGCAAAATCGCCGCCGTAATCGCATGCTCGTTCATATAACTCTCGAACAGGTGGGTGTCGAGAATTGTCTCGGCCGTCGGGATGTACAAAGCCGCGCCAAAATAGAGCGCTTTGAACACTTCCCAGCAGGATGCGTCGAACGACAAGCTGGCAAATTGAACGATCCGGTCATACTCCGTGATGCCCAGCCTCTCCGCGAACATCAGCTTCAAGCTCACCAAACCACGATGCTCCAGCATGACCCCTTTGGGTTTGCCCGTCGTACCTGACGTATAGATGACATAAGCCAGATCGTTCGGACCACTGGCCGACTCCAGGTTCGAGCCATCGTCGCTGTAAGTCTGCTTGTCATCTAGCGCCAGCACGGTCCCTTCGAACTGTACTTGCTGTAGCAGCTCTCTTTGAGTCAGCAGCAGCTGCGCGTTCGAGTTCTCCAGAATGTAGCGGATGCGTTCTTCCGGGTAATCCGGGTCGATCGGCACGTAGGCACCACCAGCTTTCAGAACCGCCAGAATGCCAACGACCGTCTCCAGCGATCTCCTGACCATCAAGCCTACCAGCTGATTAGGCAGTACGCCGACCGATCGTAGCGTACGCGCCAGCCGGTTCGCCCGTTCGTTCAGCTCTGCGTACGAAAGCCGCCGACCCTCAAAGACAACCGCCGTCGCCTCGGGAACCCGCTTCGCCTGCTCCTCCACGAGCTGATGAATCGTCCGATCACGAGGATAGTCCTTCTCGGTATCGTTAAAGCTTTGCAGTAATTGAAATTTCTCGTCCTCCGACAGCATGTCCGCCCGCACGATGTCCAGCTCCAACTCGTGAAGCCCCACGACCAGCAGGCGATTCAGATGGCCGACGACCCGAGTCATGAACTCGGAGTCATATAAGTGCTCGTTATATGACAGCGCTAGCTGTATCGTCCCGCCGGTTAAACTGAATTCAAAGGAACAGTCCGTGACCACGTTTTGCCCAATTTCGTCCAGATGCAGCTCCTTAAGGGATACTAGCGTATGCACAACGGGTATCCCTTCTGCATATTGCAGATCCAGCTTCTCCGTCATTTTCAAGAACGGAATATGTTGATGCTGAATCGCTTCCGGCAAGGAAGTCCTCAGCTCGCTCAGAAGCGTTTTAAAAGTCGCACCCGCCGAAAGCGAGTTTTTCAAAATGACCGTATGATTAACAGATCGGCGCGTCTCCGCCTTTTTCCGCACAACCGGCATGCCGACCAGAATGTCTGAAGCGCCTGTATATTTATGCAAGAGTGCCTGAACACCGGCGAGCAAAATCATAAAAGCGGCCAGCGGAGCGCCCTTGCTCATTTGAAGGACGCGCTGCGCCGCTTCCTCCGACAGCGAACCGCCGACGGTTTTCACAATGGGCACCAGGGAGCTTGGAGCTTTGCTATAAGGCAGCCGCGTCAAGGTATAATCATCGCTACCGAATTTTTCGTTCCAAAACAACGTTTCTTTTTCAAAAGCCATCTGGATCGTTCCCCTCTCTTCATCGGTAAAAGCAATCCGGCGGAGCACATGCCGCAACAACGCTCCCCGCCTTTTCAAACATGTGACAACAATGCCAATGGCTTTCGCCAGGTCACCGCTTCGCTTGCCCGGTTGATCGCATGCGGCAATCCTCTGCCTAGCAGCTGTCTCGCTAGGCTCCCATGCGTGAAAGACAACAAAAAACATCGTTCTACACAAGAGATGCGGCTGCTTCCGGCTCCTCTGCTTCAATATGCTTGCTGTGGACGAGCCAGACGGGCTTTGGTTTAACAGGGGGTTCGGAATTGGATTTGGGGGTGGACAAGGGATGTTCCTCCCATCGATGTAAGGTTTGCTGTAGGGTTCCGGCCGGCCAGCAGAAAGTCGGCCGTACCTCCGGATTCGGCAACGGAGCTGCCTTTGTCGAAGCCTATGTTTAAGGGGTATTGATACACTCTATGTACGATTTGTGTATTCCCCCGCAGCCCTGGTGTGGATAAGTAAAGATCCCGCTGCGGGGTAGTGAGCTTTTCCTGACGATTAGATGTGACGATGGTTGCTGCATGAGGCTCAAAGAATGCCCCGTATGGCATGAACGGGACTGCACTTGGATTGGCGGTGAATTCCATGCTGCCTGACGGTACCGCAGGCAGCATGGGGAGAAAATCTTGCATTGGGGTGAAAGCGCTATCTTAACATCAGGGCCGCACGGTCCCAGGAAGGCACTTCCGTGTCTCTTGCCGGCGCGCGCGCGGGTCAACGGATTGGTCGAGCTTAGGTCGTTACCAGCAAATCCTGGGTCTCCTGAGAGATCACCTGCTGCATACTGGACTTGATAATGTCGCAGCCGGCGGCCAGATGCTCCATCGAGACGGTCAGCGGAGGCATGATCTTCAGTACGCGGTCTCCTCTGCCGGCTCTTTCAATGATGAGCCCGTTCTCGAAGCTGATCTCTGTCATCCGCTTCGCCCCGGCTTCATCCATGAAGCCCGAGACGTCAATGCCCCAGATCAGGCCGAGTCCGCGAATGGCGATGGACGGATGCAGAGGCTTGATTTCTTTGTCAAGGAACGAGCGCACAAACTCTTCCTTCTGCTTCACCTGGGCTTCCAGGTCGGCTCTGTCCCGGAACTCGAGAGCGGCCTTGGCGGCCACAAAAGCGAGCTGGTTACCGCGGAAGGTGCCGTTGTGCTCGCCCGGCGTCCAGAGATCCAGTTCGGGCTTCAGCAACAGGAGGGACATTGGCAGGCCGTACCCGCTGATCGACTTCGACAGGGTAATGAGATCCGGCTCGATCCCCGCACGTTCGAAGGAGAAGAATTCGCCTGTCCGGCCGCAGCCGACTTGAATCTCGTCGGTAATGAGCAGGATATCGTGCCTGCGGCAAAGCTGTTGCAGCCCGCGCAGCCAATGTGCGTCGACGACGTGAATTCCGCCTTCGGCTTGTACCGTTTCAAGCAGGATGGCGGCCGGCTTGTCGATTCCGGAGTGCGAATCAGTCAGGATATTCTCGATATAGCCGAGCGTATCCATGTCTGCGAAAGCCCCGCTCGGGTGCGGCATGAACGTAACTCCGTCCAGAGGGAGCCCCGCCCCTTCCCTCATGGACTTGGAACTTGTCACCGACAGGCTGCCGAGCGACATGCCGTGGAAGCCGCCCATGAATGCGAATATCCCGGTTCTCTTCTTCGCCTTGCGTGCAAGCTTCAGGGCCGCTTCCACCGCGTTTGTCCCCGTCGGACCGCAGAATTGAAGCTTGTAATTCAGCTTCTTCGGCTCCAGGATCCGCTCCGAGAAGCTCTGGATGAATTCGCGCTTGGCCATTGTATACATATCCAGACCGTGCATAATCCGGTCGGAGGTCAAGTAATCGAGAACCCGGTCCTTGATATAATCGTTGTTATGACCGTAATTCAGTGCCCCGGCACCTGCAAAAAAATCAATATATGCTCTTCCGTCCTCAGAATACAACAGGTCGCCCTTGGCCCGGTCGAATACCACCGGAAAGCTTCTGCAGTAAGATCTTACGTTGGATTCCAGCTTTTCAAAAATGCTCACTCGCTTCATCCTCCATCGGAATTGGGATAAGGTTGGCTCCATCCTTTCTGAACCTTCCTTTCTGAACCTTCTGACGTCATGGAGCAACATATTCTCGGCTGTCATTTTCCACAATTGTCGGTCCCCGCAAGTGGACTGGTCTCTCGCGCACAGCTTGGATAGGTATAAAAACCCTCCAATTCCATGTTCTAGCATAATAGGAAAGAAGACCTAGGTAGAATTATATCAAAATTTCGAAGAATGTATAGTAAAACTTTTGTTAAATATAGTAAAACTTTTGTTAAATTTGGTCTATCAAACACAATGTGTTAATATTTTGCCTAAAAAGAGTGAATGGAGAAGAAACGCTGGGAATGGTTTTCCATTAATCGAGGAATTCGACGCGTATCGACATTCAGGCGAGGTGTCGGCCAATTTGGGAGATCTTCCCTGTAGACATTCTCTGCCGGTGCTCCAAATCCTTGCGCTTTGCGATAACTTAACATGATTACCTGACGAATTTCTGGAAGCCTGGCTGGAAACGTGACCAGATGTCGGCTGGATATTCTGCTGGAAAATCCGTTGGATACTCGGTTGGAACACCTGATGACTGCCCAGCTGGAAGCTGGCCGCAGCGTCCGCTCGGATGGCAGCCGGCATAGTTTTGTATCCCGCCGTCTTCACTGCGCCTCTGCTAGAGTAAAGGGCAGATAAATTCTGCCCCTCCTCATCAAACCGTACGTGAGGTTTTCCCTCATACGCTTTCCGATGTTCGTCATTCATGTGCATGCAGATTACAATAGCGTTCTGAGTCCAAGTTGAACGGACAATGATTTCACTTCGCGTAATGAGCTCCTCCATCGAGCGCGTTGACGCTTCTTGGCATACCATTTTGTGAGTCGCTGAAGGATGTACCAGTCACGTTTAGCCATCTTCCTTTGGCTGTAGGTCGTAACGTAGTAGTTACGCCAACCCTGTATTTTCGGGTTTAAGTATTCCAAATGTTCTTGAAATGATTTGTGACGCATATTCGCAGGGGCTAGTCGTTCCTTCACGACTTCCCTAATTCGCTCCTCTGCCTTACGGCACAGCCATTGTTGGGTCGTATAATATACTTGGCTTTCGGAAGTTTCGACCTTCGTCTTTCGGTGATGCATGCCTAGGAAGTCGAAGCCTTCTTCTCCTGTCCATACGTTTTGGTCGGGTGTAACGTTAACTCCAGACGTTCCATTATCGTTCGAATGATCTCGTATGCCCGATCCGCATCCTTCTTGGGGATATATTGGCGCTTTACGGTTTGCTGATGGTAGTCGCCTTCTTTAAAGAGTCGATGACATTCGTGCACGAAGAACATTTCTCCTTGCTTCTCAATATCAGCCAGCGTCTCCCCATCAATTCCAGCAGAGCCCTTATTGGCTCGTACTCTCCGCCATGCTTCCCACAGGATGTCTAACCGGTAGACCTTGTCATACAGAGCGTGAAATCTTCGCTTCTTGCTTTCCTTGGCCGCATGACCTAGTTTCTCTTGGAGTTGTTGAACGTTTTCCTTTGGTGTCGTTAGCCGTTTGGCATTCACTGACTCGTACCTCCCTTAAGAAACATGAACAAGGCAGGGCTCCTTTCCTCCCGCAGGTTGTGTAGTCCTGCGTTCCTCGGTGTAGAGTCGAAGGAGGTCGGCTTGTGCCTTCCTCCGTCCACTCGTTCAAACAGATCATGCAGTTTTCCCGCAATCCGCTTTCCTTCATGTCACCCTCTGGGTGCAGTCCGTAGGTTCAAGTCTGGTATTAACGACAGGAGGTTTACCAATTTGTACTTGGAGTAGAGGACGGATTCATGCAACTTTTTCCATCCCATGTTGCGCCAGCATTTAAAACGGTGACTCCATATTCGCCGAATAATCCAGCGTTGGATTCGATTGAAGAGCAAAAAGGCACTCTTCCTAAGGTACTCTAAAATCCGGTGGATTTTCGTTCAATGAATGACCGCAATTTACGATGCACGAACACAAATAAGGTGGTTCTAATATTCAGAACCACCCATTTTAACTTCTGTACCTACTTTATGAATAACGTCTTATTTTCATTTTTATAAAATCTATAATTTCACTTTGGTCAGTATCAGTCAGTTTCTTGAAAATTGAAAGGAGAACCGTTTCTTTTTATGTAAGTTCTTGTAAATTTTGTCTGCTTTATTAAGTGTACCTTCACCAAGAAGTAACCAAAGCAAGTCTACATTGAAATGATTATGAATTGCCAAGATTATATCTAAGGAAGGCTTGTATTTATTTTGCTCTAATTCACTCAAAGTCCCTTGCGATACTCCTATAAATTTCGAGAATTCAATTTAGTTTTGTTTATGTAGTTTCCGAATGCGTCTTATTCTCTCTCTAACAGTTGACATTGTTTTCCCCCTCCTTAAACATCAAGAAAGTCCTGATGACTTAGAGTCATCAGGACCATTATTTTGTTTAGACATTATTAGTTTACTGATTCTATTGATCAACCAGTTATCCATGTCATCGGACAACAGTTCGTGTAGTTCCATACTTTTGCCACTGGTTCCCGACATTTTTTACTGGTTCCACACTTCTTTATCACCAGACATTAACATCTAGTTAAAGACTATTCCTTACTCTACTGTTACGCTTTTCGCCAAGTTACGTGGTTTATCCACATCGTGGCCCAGTGCTAGGGAAGCGTAGTATGACAGCAATTGCAGTGCAACTACAGACAAAGTCGGGCTGAGCAGTGGCAGCGTCTTAGGAATCGCAAACGCTTGGTCTACGGATTTGAGCAAGGTTGCTACATGCTCTTCATACGTGATTGCCAGTACATCTGCGCCACGTGCTTTTACTTCTTTGATATTGCTCACCGTTTTCTCCAGAACGTTCTCCTGTGTTGCTAGGGCAATTACAGGGATACCGTCCTCGATCAATGCGAGCGTACCGTGTTTCAACTCACCCGCAGCATAAGCTTCGGAGTGAATATAAGAGATCTCTTTCAGCTTCAACGAACCTTCTTGAGCTACTGCATAGTCCAGACCACGGCCGATGAAGAAGAGATGTTCATGTTTTGAGATTTGTTCTGCATATCCTTTAATCGAATCCGCTTGTTTCAGCATGGATTCCACTTGCTCAGGCAATGCTTGCATTGCTGCCAGCATGTGAGCAATCTCATCTGCTGTTTGCGTACCACGAACTTGTGCAAGGTACAGACCCAGCAGATTGAACGCGATCAATTGCGAAGTATATGCTTTGGTGGAAGCTACCGCAATTTCCGGTCCTGCCAATGTTGCGATAACATCGTCTGCATCACGCGCAATAGAGCTTCCCACTACATTTGTAATTGCCAGTACATGTGCACCATTCGACTGTGCTTCACGCAGTGCAGCAAGTGTATCAGCTGTCTCACCAGACTGGCTCACAACGATCACAAGTGTATCTTTGTGCACGATCGGGGAACGATAACGGTACTCGGAAGCAACATCCGTTTCTACCGGAATACGCACCAATTGCTCGATCACCGTACGTCCAACCAGACCGGCATGGTACGCTGTACCACATGCAATGATTTGAATGTTACGAATGTTTTTGATTTTTTCTTCTGTCATTTTCAACTCAGGAAGTTGAACTTTTTTGCTTTCATTGTCGATGCGACCAAGCATCGTATCACGATAGGCTTTTGGTTGCTCATGAATTTCTTTCAGCATGAAGTGCTCGAATCCGCCTTTTTCTGCGGTTACAGCATCCCAATCGACATAAATCATTTCCCGAGAAATAAAGTTGCCCTCAATCGTCATCAATTCGACAGCATCATGTGTCAATACAGCCATTTCACCATCATTCAGAATGTACACGTTACGTGTATGTTCCAGAATAGCCGGGATGTCGGAAGCGATAAAGTTCTCGCCTTCACCAATACCGATAATCAGTGGGCTTGCTTGACGCACAGCTACAAGTTTCTCAGGCTCATACTCTGTCAGTACACCCAGAGCGAACGCTCCACGCATCAGCGTGATCACTTTTTGCACAGCTTTAACGATATCGCCATCGTACTCACGTGCAATTAGGTGGGAGATAATTTCAGTATCTGTCTCGGATGTGAATGTGTGGCCCTGAGCCATCAGTTCGTCTTTTAGATCCAGGTAGTTCTCGATAATTCCGTTGTGAACAACAGAGAACTTCTGGCTCTCATCCGTGTGTGGATGGGAGTTCTCATCCGATGGTTTACCATGAGTAGCCCAGCGAGTGTGCCCAATTCCAGCATTACCTACCAGAGGAGCACCATCAAGTTTGGCTTCAAGGTTCGCGAGACGTCCCAGAGCTTTCGTAATTTGCAGACCTTCTGGCGTAAATACCGCGATACCTGCAGAATCATAACCACGATACTCCAGCTTTTTCAGTCCTTCAGTCAATACCGATTGAGTGTTCTTATTACCAATATATCCAACAATACCGCACATAATTTATTTCCTCCGTTTGTATATGAATACTGTGTCACGAAGAGAAACAGACAGACGCGGCATATCGGAAAAATGAGTGATTGCCTAACCGTTTCATGAATACATGTTACCTATTCAATTATCAATGATCAGAGCGACCTCTTGCCGCCCCGCAGTCATCATAAGCTGTTATGGATGCAATCATGAATGTACATCATTTCCCCGTCCGCGTACTGTTCACGCTCTTCGCGCACATTCATTTGAATTTTAGTTAACTCTTGCACCTGCACCGGCGCGTTGTGTGGACAGTCACCCATCCATTTTCCGCAATCCGGTTTACGGCTCTGGTGCTTCACCGGGAGGTCCCCGCCGAACAATCCGAACACCTCCACCTCGTCAGCTTGATTGCCGTGGATCTTGTTCAGCAGTAACTTCAAGCGAAGATACACTAATCAAAATCCTTCCCGCGCAACTTCAAGCTCTGGCGCTTGTGTAACTGTTACCTTACGATCCTCACTTTCCGTATCTGAATGACGACTCCACTCATTATATGCACGTCAGGTTCATTTTGCAATGGAGCAAAGTACCTGTGACAATTTCAGCATATTTACCCACAATCCCGACCGGACAAGCAGGACCTATGGTCTCACTAAGCCGGGATGCAGGTATATTGAATTTTATGACATAACTCCTGTGATATTAAACCATCTTGTACAGTAATTCCCTACAGAGAACCGTAACTAAGTGAGATCCTATCAGGTCCTATACCAGTTCTTTTTGCACAACATCGGCGATTTGGGACACAAATTGTTCCAGTTCATCTTTATCTGGTCCTTCCGCCATAACACGAATCAGTGATTCTGTACCAGACGCACGAACGAGCACACGCCCATTATCGCCCAGTTGTTGTTCTACCGTAGCAATGGCTTGCTCAATCGCAGGATTACCCTCGTATTTACTCTTGTCTTCTACACGTACGTTCACCAATACTTGTGGGTACTGGGTCATCAGTGCTTTCAGTTCACTCAACTTCTTGCCTGAAGACTTCAACGTATCCACGAGCTGAATCGCTGTCAGCATGCCGTCTCCTGTTGTATTGTAATCCAGGAAAATAACGTGACCGGACTGCTCTCCACCCAGGTTGTAGCCGCCACGACGCATTTCCTCCATCACATAACGGTCACCCACTGCCGTTTTTGCCGTTTTCAGTGCAAGTTTCTCTGTAGCTTTGTAGAATCCGATGTTACTCATAACTGTAGATACCACCGTACTATCTTTCAGCTTGCCTGCTCGATTCATCGCATCACCACAGATGCACAGAATGAAGTCACCATCGACCTCTTGTCCTGTCTCATCAATAGCAATCAGGCGATCTGCATCCCCGTCAAAAGCAAGTCCCAGATCCGCTTTATGTTTAAGCACCTCTTGTTTCAAGTGCTCTGGATGCGTTGATCCGCATTGCTCATTAATATTCAGGCCAGTAGGCTCAGCGCCAATGGCAATGACTTCTGCACCAAGTTCGCTGAACAATTTGGGCGCCAGCTCATAAGCTGCTCCGTTTGCACAGTCCAAAACAACTTTAAGACCTGAGAACGACTCACTCACTGTTGTTTTCAGGAAATCCAAATAACGGTATCGGGACTCTTCGTCCACGACAACTGTACCTAAACCACCGCCAACTGGACGTGGCAATTGATCTGTCTCTGCATCCATTAACTCTTCGATCCGGTTCTCCGTCTCATCCGTCAATTTGAAGCCATCTCCGCCAAAAAACTTAATGCCGTTATCCTCAACCGGATTGTGCGAAGCCGAGATCATAACCCCTGCATCAGCTTTCAGCAAACGTGTAATATATGCCACTCCGGGAGTGGATACAACGCCCAGACGAATCACATCAGCGCCAATGGATAACAAACCTGCAACCAGTGCGGATTCCAGCATCAGTCCCGAAATTCGAGTATCCATGCCGATAACCACTTTAGGTCTTTCCACACCACCTGCAAGTACATAACCACCACAACGTCCGATGCTGTAAGCCAGCTCCGCCGTTAGTTCTTTATTGGCAACCCCTCTTACACCGTCTGTACCAAAATATTTCCCCATGATCTAACTCCTTCTATTCGCATCATATAAGAGCATTAACGTTATTTTTATCATGCTGACCTGAACATTTACGGATTCGCGCCACTCGTGCTACTACCGCTGTTATTGTTATTTGGACTGCCTTGATTGGTTGTATTCCCCTGCGGGTTCTGCTCCTGATTGTCCGTATTCGATTCTGTTTCTTCTTCATCAGGAACAGTTTCGCTATCCCCATTCTCGACTTCTGCTGGTGAAGGGTCAGGCGCTACCGTGCCTTCATCCTTCGGATCCTCGCCGGGAGCAACCGTTGTATCCTCAGCCTTTTCGCTAATTTTGACGGTAGCACTCAGATTGTTGGATGATTCATCGAGTTTGGCAAAACGAGGCAAGTCCGCTTCGAGTTGCACTTCATGCGTACCTACCGCAAGTCCAGCAAGATCCGCACTCAGCTTGATATCATCACTGCTCAGACCTTCAAGCATGCTTGAAGAACCTTTGAGCGTGATATTTAGGCCACCGCTTTTGGGGGTAACCAAGGCCCCTTCCAATCCATTCCCAGCGCCTGTAAGCGTAATGGGTACGTTCGGAAAGACCTTGGTCGTCTCCTCAAGCTCATCATAAGGCGATACCACCACCTTAAGCTGAATCGAACTAGGCTCGATTTTCTCAAAACCGGAAGGCGGCGTCAAGTCCACGTTAACTGTCGACGTACCTGCCTCATTAAACTGAGTAAGATCAAGGGTTACTTGGTCGTAGGACTGTATACCCGCAAGCGTATCCTCATTACCATAAACCGAGACTTCTTTCACGTTTGGCTCAACCGTGGAGAGAACCAGACCTTCCGGAAGCTGTCCTGAATATTTGATTCTTAAGGGTACAGTTTTATAGGGCTGATTAACCGGAATTCGGACTTCAACCGTTTGTGGCGTAACAATCGCATTTTCAATGATCTTGCCTTCTGCATCATATGCCTCAAGCTTTACTTTTTTCTGAGTTACATCATCCTTCGCGTCCTTCACGCTCACACTGCCCTGAACCTTCGCTACGGCGTCGAGCTGCCCTTCTGGCAGAGTTACCTTAACTGGACCTGAAGGTTCCACAACGGGCGTCCCAGCACTATATCCGGCGGAAGGATCTCCTTCGGGTACAATATTCACATTGAAGGATTTGGTGCCCAATTTTTCAACGTTGACCGTAACCATCGAAGGCTCCATACTGACCACTTCAACCCCGGAGGGCAGATCAGGTACTAAAGGTAACGTGTTGGACCCATCTTTCACCTGACTAAGATCCACCAGCACTTTATAATCATCATTCGTAAAAATTGAAGTCAACATCGAACGCTGGCCTTTAATCTCCAGACGGACTTCATCCGTACTTAATGAAGTAAGTACATACGAGTTGCTGTTGAGTCCATAGGGCTGAACAGGAACCGTACGCTCAACAACCTTATTGGTTGTACCCGTTACAATCGTTGGCGTAGTGGGCACTTCGTCCAAATGAATCATAAACCATAACAACAGACTTACTGCGAGTGCCAGTATTTTGGCAAAGTTGTTATTGTTAAACCATTTATCCATTGTTACGTCCCCCCTTCCGTTTCCAGAAGGTAGTCCAACCATTCTTTTTACTCAGATTAGATGTCGGACGTAGCTCCTCATACAATTTGGCAATCAGTGATTCTTCCTTAATATCACGAACGACCTGTCCATTCATCGCCAGCGACACTTGTCCTGTCTCCTCCGAGACAACCAGACAGATTGCATCCGCAACTTCGGTAATCCCGATCGCTGCACGATGACGCGTTCCCAGCTCTTTGCTGATAAACGGATTCTCCGACAATGGCAAATAACAGGCTGCCGCCGTAATCTGTTTGCCCTGTATAATGACGGCTCCATCATGGAGCGGTGTATTTGGAATAAAGATGTTGATCATTAGCTCCGAGCTAACCAATGATTGCATCTTGATCCCAGACTCTGTGTAATCGTTCAGCCCGGTTTCCCGTTCGAACACGACCAATGCACCAATTTTGCGCCGGGACAAATAATTGACAGACTTAATAATTTCACCAATTAATACCGTTAATTCTTCGTCACTAGCCGCCGCCGAGCGTCCAAACAGCTTGCCACGTCCCAATTGCTCCAGTCCACGGCGCAGCTCCGGCTGGAAGATAATAAAGACCGCAACGACTCCAAACGTAAACATCTGGTTCATCAACCATTTGAGCGTATATAGGTTTAGCCACGTACTCAGTGCCCAGATCAACACAAGGAACAGAATGCCCTTTAAGAGCTGAACAGCACGTGTACCCCGTACAAGCAATATGAGTTTGTACATAATATAGGTAACGATTAATATATCGATAACGTCCTTGATGGACTCTTTCCACGTTAAGTCAGCAAAATAGTTCATAAGCCAGCCCCCGCTATCCCCATTGATGAGTAAACCCTGATCTCATATTAACCCATTAGGATTTTAAATAATCCTTTGTCTTAGCATTTGCATAATTCGGTTCAAGTCGCTCAAGGGTACAAGATTTAGACGAATAGAACATTTCATCTATATCTTGCTGATTGAAAGACGCTCTTTGAATTTATGCAAAATGCTTATTTATATGTAGTAGTATGTTCTCTTTAGTATCTAGGTTATAACGTTAACGTTCAGGTTGCAAGTTACGGCAGTCACAATCTGCGTATAAACAACTCATTTTCCATGAATTACAAAGTTTGCGTATAAAAAAAGAGCACCCCATGCAATCTGGAGGTACCCTGCTTGGTATATACCCTTGAAGAATTCACCCTGTTTTAGCGGTAAGCCACTTCATTTACCATATTGGTTATTTTGTACCAGAACCAGTCCAGCGCCTGATCAATACTTTTCACCTGACCTGAAATATGCGCCGTCGAAGCCTGAAACAGTTGTCCGTCGATCACTGTCAGGTTGCCGTTTACATCACCGTATACTTGTGCGGTTCCATTTTCTATCGTAAGATCGCCAGCAATTGACTTACCTTCAGGAACAATAACCGTGTTACCCTGAATCACGATCTGGTCCAGATTATTTCCCTTAACGACCATTTCGTTATTCTGATTCCAAAAATTAAAGGCGCTAAAGAGCATCACGACCAAAAAGAAGGCTGCCGCCGTCAGCGCGGGATGTCCTTTGACCCATTTGAGCCATACTTGCTGTCTCTTGGGCTGGGGCAGAGCATTCATAATTCGATTGGTCAGCTCATCCGAGGCAGACGGTGAATAGTGTTTCATGGCAAAGAGTAGCATTTCCGTCTGTTCCAACTCTTTAAAGCGCATGCGACAATCCGGACAGATCACAAGGTGACTTTTCAGTTCAACCTTCTGGGCCGGGGACAACGACTCATCCAAACATTCATGCATTAAAGAGACGGCCGAGTTGCAATCCATATGAGAGCCAATCCTTTCTTCAATCACTTAGTCCATGCATCTTCAAATGTCACGCATAAGACTTGCATACATTACATACGCATCCGTTTCGGATATGTTTCAAATAATTTCGCCCAAATCAAAGACGTCTCACATTTATAACTTGTACTCCAATTTTTTACGTAGAAAATCACGGCCCCGATGAACGCGTGTCTTGATCGTTGTTACGGGCATACCTGTCACATCACTGATTTCCTGTAGCGACAAGTCCTGTAAATATCTCAGAATCATAACGGACTTATACTTGGCCGGCAAACTGTCAATCGCCTCACGAATGAGAGTTTGAGTTTCTGACAGGAGTGCTTCACTCTCCGGTGTACGATCATCACTCGGGAGCATCGCGTAACCGTCAGATCCTTCCTGATCATTCAGTTCAGCATCCAAAGAGTATGAAGGTTTCTTTCTACGCAGTCGGTCAATACACAGGTTGGTCGCAATCCGGTAAATCCAGGTTGAGAACTTCTGGTTCGGATCGTACTTCTCCATATTGCGAAACACACGCAAAAACGTCTCCTGCACAACGTCTTCAGCCTCATGACGGTTGTTCAGCATCCGGTATGCCAAATGAAAAAGCTTGTCTTTATATAGCTCAACGATTTCTGCAAAGGCTCTCTGGTCACCCTTCAGCACCAGTTTAACAAGCCTGTTCTCCAAATTGTCCACCTTTATTCCCCCAGACATGCTGATGGGTCTTCCGTCTTCTGATACCCGTCCACACTTGTAATTCACCAATCAAATCGTAAATCAACTTTGGTCAAAAATCAAGACTGTATGACAAATATCCTCCAAAAACAGTAAAAACGGGAACTCCCGCAGGAGTCCCGTTTCCTCTCTCTCTCAAACTGAGGAGAGAATGAAGCATTTTGTTGTCTAACATGATGGAAGCTTCGCTTCATGCTATCATACGTATTCAGCGAAATATCCGATCAACCTGTATTACGAAGTCCTGCAGCAATGCCGTTGATTGTCAGCAGTACTTCTCGCAGCAGTTCTGTATCATCCTCACCACGTTCACGCATATCTCTGAGCTCGCTCAGAAGTTGTACCTGCATGTAGGACAATGGATCAACATAAGGATTACGCAGTCGAATCGACTCTTGAATAACCGGTACATCATCCAGAATCTCCGCTTCTCCGGTAATTTTCAGAATCAGCTCTTTCGTCAGCTTGAATTCAGCTTCAATCTGACCATATATGCGATCCCTAGCTTCTTTATTGGAAGTCATGGCCGAATATTCTTTGGCAATGACGAGGTCTGCTTTGGCGATAGCCATCTGTACTGTATCAATCAGTGTGCGGAAGAATGGGAAGTTTCCATACATTTCTTTCAGGACAACCAGATTTTCCTCTTTATCCTGATAGTAACTTTGCAATCCCGTTCCTGCTGCATACCATGCCGGAAGCAGATAACGACTTTGCGTCCAGGCAAATACCCAAGGGATCGCTCTCAAATCCTCGAACTTATCGCTGTTTTTCCGTTTGGATGGACGCGAACCAATATTCAGCTCACCGACCTCCGGAAGCGGTGTCGATTCCTTGAAGAAGGTAAAGAAGTCTGGATCACGGAAAATCAGATCCTGGTATTTCGTCAGCGATACTTCCGAGATATTTTTGATGATCCTATCCCATTCACGCTCCGCTGCCGACTCTTGCGGCTCCAGACCGTTTAGCGCAGCAGTAATCAAAGCCGATGTAGCCTGCTCAAGACTGCGGTATGCTATCCCCTGAAGGGAATAACGGGAAGAAATAACCTCACCCTGCTCTGTAATCTTGATGCCCCCACCAATGGTATGTGGTGGTTGAGCAAGAATACTGCGGTTGAGTGGCATGCCTCCACGACCGAGTGCCCCACCACGTCCGTGGAAGAACTTCAGCTTGACGCCGTGTTTGTTACCAACAGCTGTAATGGCGTTCATCGCTACACGCAATTCCCAGTTGGCTGTAACTACCCCGCCATCCTTGTTGCTGTCTGAATAACCAAGCATGATTTCATGCAATTCATTCCGTCCACTCA
The DNA here is from genome assembly GCF_051934385.1 of Paenibacillus hebaui. Classification (NCBI taxonomy): domain Bacteria; kingdom Bacillati; phylum Bacillota; class Bacilli; order Caryophanales; family Paenibacillaceae; genus Paenibacillus; species Paenibacillus hebaui. Next base: position 6,324,444 of record NZ_CP196836.1, read on the forward strand.
CACTTGCACGATAAACAGGAAGGTTGAACAGCTTCTCCATAATATCGGAAGCAGCATGAAGATCGTCAATTGTTTCAAACAACGGAACTGCCTGAAGTGTAGAGATGACTTCACCGTTATGACCTTTACGGAACAAGCCCACTTCTTTGGCAAACACCATGACCTCCAGCAAATCACTTGCGCCCTGTGTCATACTGATCAGGTAACTTGTGATACAGCCTGCACCAAATTCGCTCTGGGCACGCTTAATCGTACGGAAGACATCCAGACACTCTTTGGTTCCCTCCGAGTATTGGTGGTAAGGAGAAGTCAGCGGACGAGGGTCATCCAGCAAACGAGCGAGCAAATCGATTTTGCCGTCCTCTGTCAGACGCGCATAATCTTCTACGATGTTCATTTTGGCCAAAATTTCTGACATCGCATTTTCATGTTCCTTACTGTGCTGACGTACATCCAATGCAGCTGTATGGAAACCGAACAGTTCCACTTGACGGATCATTTTGCGAATGGTCGTATCTGCTACATAGTCTGCAAAGTGATGACGCAGGCTCCGATCAATAATCATCAGATCATCCATCAGCGCCTGAGCACTGTCATAGCAGTCTGGCTGTCCTGCTTTATTCTCATCTAGTACATTATTCAGCTTGGCAATCATATAAGCCAATTTGATACGATATGGCTCCTTTTCATTCCGCCATATGTCCACTTTTTTCAAAGTAACACAACTACGGTCCTGCTCAATGGATTGCACCAGCTCATCCGATACGTGGATGATGTTCGTGCTGAAGCTGAGATGGCCCATGAGTTCAATCATAATCCGCTGGTATTCACGCAAAGCAAGCTTGCGCTGCATCAACAGCGTCTGCCATGTTACATCTGAAGTTACCGAAGGATTTCCATCCCGGTCTCCACCGATCCAGGAACCGAACCGCAAATACGTCGGCACATGCCAGTCATGGTCAGGATAAAATTTATTTAAGCAGCGTTCCAACTCCTGATATACATCCGGAAGTACGTGGAACAACGTCTCATGAAAGTAATACATCCCGTTCCGTACTTCATCGAGCACAGTCGGTTTACGGTCGCGAAGCTCATCAGTCTGCCATAGGGTAATGACTTCGTTCAGCAACTTCTCCCGCAACTGTTCACGTTCACGTAACGTCAGCGTAGGATTATCAAGCAGCATGACATCTTCGGATATCCGTTTGTGGATGTCCAGTATAACCCGGCGCATGGCCTCGGTTGGATGTGCTGTCATAACCAGCTCAAGCGATAATTCGTCCAGAATATCTTCTACTTCCGTATGAGATAGTCCGCGTTCCTTCAGATCCAGTACTGCTTTTTCAATCGATCCTGGCTGCACAGCGTCCCCTGCAGAACGTTCATAATCCCGTTTACGCCGGATCCGATGGTTTTGTTCAGCAATATTAACTAATTGAAAATAAATAGCGAAAGCCCGAATAACCTGATGACGATTTTCCGAGTCTAATTCCTGGATCATCGATTTGAACTCTGTATAGAGTTCTGGCAGAAATTCTGCACGCAACGATTTGCTCGTTTCCCGAATCTTCTCAACGATATCTAGAAGCTCCGTGCCTCCTTGATGGACAAGAACTTCTCCGAGTATATTGCCCAGGAACCGCACGTCTCGCCGAAGCAGGTTGTTGGATTGGCTTTTGCTGGCGGTTACCATAGTTTCAGTCATGCTTATCCTCCCATCTGATCGTTCCATTCGTACACGTAAATTTGACACCTTCATAACATCATACAATAAAATGGTACGAAAATCTTTATTTTTCTACTAGAAAAATTGGGGATTATCCCCGATTTACAGCACAAAAACACGCTTTATTATTCATTTTCTTGTTCTGCTTCGTTTAATGGTCAAATGCTATCGCATGATACCTTTTTCACGTACTATTCATAACACGAATAACTCATACCTATTCTTTATTTCTTATAAATATACAGTAAAATTAGGTATGGTTCTTAGCACCTGAATGGATCTATATCTATAACATTTCCATTGTTACAAACCAGACGATACACTAAGAAACATGACCGGCAAAGCAAGCTTTTGTATACTTTATCACAGTGACGCAATAAATTAAAGAGTGTATTATAATTTTCTTTGCTTCTTACTAAAATTAATAACGAGACAAAATAATTAACGTTTGACTAGGGCGTGTCTTCAAACTCAGGCAAGCTAAACCCTGATGGATGCCAGCGTCCGAAAATTCTTGAAGTATAAGGTAGCTTACCTGGCAAATCACCAGACGATTTTCTAAGGAACAGAGGACAGGACGTCATATTTAGCTCCCAGGCTTTCTTTTTCAAACGTAAGGAACACCAGACACGTTATTTCCTAAAATCCATTAAAAAAAATGCTCAAACGGCTCTACATTCCGATGTAGCGTGTCTCAGGTCCCTTATCATTCTGCAGGTGCTTCAAAGCCTTGAATAACACGTCTCATGCTCGTTAGGGCTCCACCTTTTACGCAAGCGGGAGGGACGATTTCGGCTTGCTCACACGTTCATGCCGCGTATTCGCCCGCTCTGGACACGTTCAGATCCGCTCTAGCTTTCAGACCGAGGTTTGAAGACACACTCTAGTTAGACCAAATCTTTTCTAAATAGATGATTTCTGTACAGTGTGCTTATCATTGGGATATCTTATGTATGTTCTTCAGCAAAACAAACCAAATGCCCCTATAAACGTAAATAAACAGCCAGGTTTCTTCGTAAGATCAACAAAGAGAGACTAGCCGCCTTAATACATGCTACTAAAAAAAGAAAAGCCTCTGCAGGAGCAGAGACTTCTCAATACATCATGAAGCGGGTGATGGGAATCGAACCCACGCTATTAGCTTGGAAGGCTAAAGTTCTACCATTGAACTACACCCGCAAATAAAAAATCGGGATGACACGATTTGAACATGCGACCCCCTGGTCCCAAACCAGGTGCTCTACCAAGCTGAGCTACATCCCGATACTTATGAAAATAATGGCGCGCCCTGAGAGATTCGAACTCCCGGCCTTTTGATTCGTAGTCAAACGCTCTATCCAGCTGAGCTAAGGGCGCATATATGGAGCGGACGACGGGAATCGAACCCGCGACCCTCGCCTTGGCAAGGCGATGCTCTACCGCTGAGCCACGTCCGCTTATAAAGGATGCGCGTGGAGGGACTTGAACCCCCACGTCAAAGACGCTAGATCCTAAGTCTAGTGCGTCTGCCAATTCCGCCACACGCGCATGTGAAAAGTGAGTCATGAAGGGCTCGAACCTTCGACACCCTGATTAAAAGTCAGGTGCTCTACCAACTGAGCTAATGACTCATAATAAAATGGCTGGGGATATAGGATTTGAACCTATGCATGACGGAGTCAAAGTCCGTTGCCTTACCGCTTGGCTAATCCCCATTGTGATAAGTGGTGGAGGCTGAGGGGATCGAACCCCCGACCCTCTGCTTGTAAGGCAGATGCTCTCCCAGCTGAGCTAAGCCTCCATCCTATGACCCGTAGGGGATTCGAACCCCTGTTACCTCCGTGAAAGGGAGGTGTCTTAACCCCTTGACCAACGGGCCCCATTTCCAAAGCTCTCAACCGGGATCGAACCGGTGACCTCATCCTTACCATGGATGCACTCTACCTACTGAGCTATGAGAGCAAATGGCTCCCCGAACAGGGCTCGAACCTGTGACAACTCGATTAACAGTCGAGTGCTCTACCAACTGAGCTATCAGGGAATAATATGCATTTGCAATGCAAATGCAATTCATCGTACAACGTCAACACGCAAAGCCTGTTTTCTATGTATGATGAAAGAGTTCGCTTGGCGGCGTCCTACTCTCCCAGGACCCTGCGGTCCAAGTACCATCGGCGCTAGAGGGCTTAACGGTCGTGTTCGGGATGGGTACGTGTGGAACCCCTCCGCCATCGCCACCAAACGCATAGCTTATAGCTTACATTTCAGAGTATTTGTTCTCTGAAAACTAGATTCGAAACGAAATTTGCGCCTTACAACGTGCATATTGGATAAGCCCTCGACCGATTAGTACTGGTCAGCTCCATGCATTGCTGCACTTCCACCCCCAGCCTATCTACCTCGTCGTCTTCAAGGGGTCTTACATACTGGGAAATCTCATCTTGAGGGGGGCTTCACGCTTAGATGCTTTCAGCGCTTATCCCTTCCGTACATAGCTACCCAGCGGTGCTCCTGGCGGAACAACTGGTACACCAGCGGTACGTCCATCCCGGTCCTCTCGTACTAAGGACAGCTCCTCTCAAATTTCCTACGCCCACGACAGATAGGGACCGAACTGTCTCACGACGTTCTGAACCCAGCTCGCGTACCGCTTTAATGGGCGAACAGCCCAACCCTTGGGACCTACTTCAGCCCCAGGATGCGATGAGCCGACATCGAGGTGCCAAACCTCCCCGTCGATGTGGACTCTTGGGGGAGATAAGCCTGTTATCCCCAGGGTAGCTTTTATCCGTTGAGCGATGGCCCTTCCATGCGGTACCACCGGATCACTAAGCCCGACTTTCGTCCCTGCTCGACTTGTAGGTCTCGCAGTCAAGCTCCCTTATGCCTTTGCACTCTTCGAATGATTTCCAACCATTCTGAGGGAACCTTTGGGCGCCTCCGTTACTCTTTAGGAGGCGACCGCCCCAGTCAAACTGCCCACCTGACACTGTCCCCGTACCGGATTACGGTACCAGGTTAGAACCTAGATACGATCAGGGTGGTATCCCAACGGTGCCTCCACGCAAGCTGGCGCTCACGTTTCTTAGGCTCCCACCTATCCTGTACAGATCGTACCCAAATTCAATATCAAGCTGCAGTAAAGCTCCATGGGGTCTTTCCGTCTTGTCGCGGGTAACCTGCATCTTCACAGGTATTAAAATTTCACCGGATCTCTCGTTGAGACAGCGCCCAAGTCGTTACGCCATTCGTGCGGGTCAGAATTTACCTGACAAGGAATTTCGCTACCTTAGGACCGTTATAGTTACGGCCGCCGTTTACTGGGGCTTCGGTTCACAGCTTCGGATTGCTCCTAACCACTCCCCTTAACCTTCCAGCACCGGGCAGGCGTCAGCCCGTATACTTCGCCTTACGGCTTCGCACAGACCTGTGTTTTTGCTAAACAGTCGCTTGGGCCTTTTCACTGCGGCCCCCTCGTGCTATTCACACTACCGGGGCACCCCTTCTCCCGAAGTTACGGGGTCATTTTGCCGAGTTCCTTAACGAGAGTTCTTCCGCGCGCCTTAGAATACTCTTCTCGCCTACCTGTGTCGGTTTGCGGTACGGGCACCATCACCTGGCTAGAGGCTTTTCTTGGCAGTGTGAGATCATGACCTTCGCTACTATAATTTTCGCTCCCCATCACAGCCCAGCCTTATCGATGTGCGGATTTGCCTACACATCAGCCTCACTGCTTAGACGGACATCCATCAGTCCGCGTCACTACCCTGCTGCGTCCCCCCATTGCTCATAACGGCTTACGGTGGTACAGGAATTTCGACCTGTTGTCCTTCGACTACGCCTTTCGGCCTCGCCTTAGGTCCCGACTTACCCTGAGCGGACGAGCCTTCCTCAGGAACCCTTAGGCTTTCGGCGGATCAGATTCTCACTGATCTTTTCGTTACTCATACCGGCATTCTCACTTGTATAATGTCCAGCGCTCCTTACGGTACACCTTCAACCCTTATACAACGCTCCCCTACCCCTGATGCAAAGCATCAAGCCATAGCTTCGGTGGTGTGTTTAGCCCCGTTACATTTTCGGCGCAGAGTCACTCGACCAGTGAGCTATTACGCACTCTTTCAATGGTGGCTGCTTCTAAGCCAACATCCTGGTTGTCTGGGCAACTCCACATCCTTTTCCACTTAACACACACTTGGGGACCTTAGCTGATGGTCTGGGCTGTTTCCCTTTTGACAATGGATCTTAGCACTCACTGTCTGACTCCCGGAAGTAAGTCTATGGCATTCGGAGTTTGACTGAGCTTGGTAACCCTTGCGGGCCCCGCACCCAATCAGTGCTCTACCTCCACGACTCTGTTTTCCGAGGCTAGCCCTAAAGCTATTTCGGGGAGAACCAGCTATCTCCGAGTTCGATTGGAATTTCTCCGCTACCCCCACCTCATCCCCGCATTTTTCAACATGCGTGGGTTCGGGCCTCCAGTGCGTGTTACCGCACCTTCACCCTGGACAGGGGTAGATCACCCGGTTTCGGGTCTACGTCCACGTACTAACTCGCCCTATTCAGACTCGCTTTCGCTGCGGCTCCGGCTCATCACCTTAACCTTGCACGGGAACGTAACTCGCCGGTTCATTCTACAAAAGGCACGCCATCACCCCTAAAACGGGCTCTGACTTTTTGTAAGCACACGGTTTCAGGTTCTATTTCACTCCCCTTCCGGGGTGCTTTTCACCTTTCCCTCACGGTACTGCTTCACTATCGGTCGCTAGGAAGTATTTAGCCTTGGCAGATGGTCCTGCCGGATTCATACGGGGTTTCACGTGCCCCGCACTACTCGGGATCCGTCTCGGAGAGAACAGACTTTCAACTACAGGGCTTTTACCTTCTTTGGCGGGCCTTTCCAGACCTCTTCGCTTAATCGGTTCCTTTGTAACTCCATGTGAGACGTCCCACAACCCCAAAGAGCAAGCTCTCTGGTTTGGGCTTCTCCGCGTTCGCTCGCCGCTACTGACGGAATCACTATTGTTTTCTCTTCCTCAGGGTACTTAGATGTTTCAGTTCCCCTGGTATGCCTCTGCACAACCTATGTATTCAGTTGTGAGTAACTGGAAATTACCCCAGCTGGGTTTCCCCATTCGGACACCCCCGGATCAAAGCTTGCTTACAGCTCCCCGAGGCAGTTTCGTTGTTCGCCACGTCCTTCATCGGCTCCTAGCGCCTAGGCATCCTCCGTGTGCTCTTAGTAGCTTAACCATATCGCTCGTGTTCGAGCTGTCGCTCCGCTTGTTTTGGACTACGTCCAAAGCCAAAAGTCGCTCCATTTCGATCACTCGCTCATGCAATCTACCTTATAAACACTTCACTTGTTTACACAAGATCAGCTTAAAGGAATGTTCTAAATCGCAAAATTTCGTTTCGATATCTAGTTTTCAAAGAACAAGCTTGTAAAATCTTGTTGGTGGAGCCAAGCGGGATCGAACCGCTGACCTCCTGCTTGCAAGGCAGGCGCTCTCCCAGCTGAGCTATGGCCCCATATATTTTTTTAAGGTAAAAATGGTGGGCCCTGGTGGACTCGAACCACCGGCCTCACCCTTATCAGAGGTGCGCTCTAACCAACTGAGCTAAGGGCCCACATTATATATTATATTCGAACCCAAAATGGGTCACGCTTGGCGGCGTTCTACTCTCCCAGGACCCTGCGGTCCAAGTACCATCGACGCTGAAGGGCTTAACGGTCGTGTTCGGGATGGGAACGTGTGGAACCCCTTCGCTATCGCCACCAAACGCTTGAGAATTTGAGCTCTCAAAACTGAGCAACGAGTGAGTTAAAAGCTTTACGAAGTAAAGCTCGCTTCGGAAGCATGCTTCCTGAAGACTTGGTTTTGAATGTTTCCACTCGGGAAACGATTCTCCATAGAAAGGAGGTGATCCAGCCGCACCTTCCGATACGGCTACCTTGTTACGACTTCACCCCAATCATCTATCCCACCTTCGGCGGCTGGCTCCTTGCGGTTACCCCACCGACTTCGGGTGTTATAAACTCTCGTGGTGTGACGGGCGGTGTGTACAAGACCCGGGAACGTATTCACCGCGGCATGCTGATCCGCGATTACTAGCAATTCCGACTTCATGCAGGCGAGTTGCAGCCTGCAATCCGAACTGAGACCGGCTTTGTTGGGATTCGCTCCATCTCGCGATTTCGCAGCCCGTTGTACCGGCCATTGTAGTACGTGTGTAGCCCAGGTCATAAGGGGCATGATGATTTGACGTCATCCCCACCTTCCTCCGGTTTGTCACCGGCAGTCTATCTAGAGTGCCCACCCGAAGTGCTGGCAACTAAATATAAGGGTTGCGCTCGTTGCGGGACTTAACCCAACATCTCACGACACGAGCTGACGACAACCATGCACCACCTGTCTCCTCTGTCCCGAAGGAAAGATACATCTCTGCATCGATCAGAGGGATGTCAAGACCTGGTAAGGTTCTTCGCGTTGCTTCGAATTAAACCACATACTCCACTGCTTGTGCGGGTCCCCGTCAATTCCTTTGAGTTTCAGTCTTGCGACCGTACTCCCCAGGCGGAGTGCTTAATGTGTTAACTTCGGCACCAAGGGTATCGAAACCCCTAACACCTAGCACTCATCGTTTACGGCGTGGACTACCAGGGTATCTAATCCTGTTTGCTCCCCACGCTTTCGCGCCTCAGCGTCAGTTACAGCCCAGAGAGTCGCCTTCGCCACTGGTGTTCCTCCACATATCTACGCATTTCACCGCTACACGTGGAATTCCACTCTCCTCTTCTGCACTCAAGTCACCCAGTTTCCAGTGCGATCCGGGGTTGAGCCCCGGGATTAAACACCAGACTTAAATGACCGCCTGCGCGCGCTTTACGCCCAATAATTCCGGACAACGCTTGCCCCCTACGTATTACCGCGGCTGCTGGCACGTAGTTAGCCGGGGCTTTCTTCTCAGGTACCGTCACTCCTTGAGCAGTTACTCTCAAGGACGTTCTTCCCTGGCAACAGAGCTTTACGATCCGAAAACCTTCATCACTCACGCGGCATTGCTCCGTCAGGCTTTCGCCCATTGCGGAAGATTCCCTACTGCTGCCTCCCGTAGGAGTCTGGGCCGTGTCTCAGTCCCAGTGTGGCCGATCACCCTCTCAGGTCGGCTACGCATCGTCGCCTTGGTGAGCCGTTACCTCACCAACTAGCTAATGCGCCGCAGGCCCATCCCCAAGTGACAGATTGCTCCGTCTTTCCAGTTTCCTTCAGGAGAAGAAAACAAGTATTCGGTATTAGCTACCGTTTCCGGTAGTTGTCCCAAGCTTGAGGGCAGGTTGCCTACGTGTTACTCACCCGTCCGCCGCTAAGTATCAAGGAAGCAAGCTTCCTATCCACTCCGCTCGACTTGCATGTATTAGGCATGCCGCCAGCGTTCGTCCTGAGCCAGGATCAAACTCTCCAATAAAGTATTGAAAAGAGCGATAAGCTCATTTTGAATCTGACGAGATTAAAAATCTCATTTGTGCTCCAGTCGATTCAAGCCAAGGCTTGTCTCAAACTTTCGCGTTCATTCTGCAAGCAAAATGTTTACTCACTCGTTGTTCAGTTTTCAAAGATCAAACATTCAATTTGTTACTGTTTTTCAAGTTGTCGTTGTTTTCAGCGGCAACTTTTATAATATATCATGTGTCAGTTTACTTTGCAAGCACTTTTTTTCGATTTAATTTCAATCGTTTGTCTCAGCACTTATCCAAGTGAACAATTCCTTAAAAAAGGAACGAAAATTAATTTATCATATGATTTAGAAAAGGTCAACCTTTTATCGACAAATTCTTTCAGTGCCTTAGTTAATCCATTACAGATTCATGATGTTTGAGGTACAGCGCGTGCTTTACGGGCCGCACCTCTCTTACACTGATGGACTAAGGATATACCACTACCGATATATTTATGGCTTGGATGTTTTCAATTTGCCGCCTCTTGCATATTTGGATAACTCTTTAGGTGGCGCAAAGCGTGCATACATTCGAAATACAGTCTTGTATCGACTCGCAATAGCGTATTTAATCTCTTGATCGAGGCGATTGTCACTTAGGTCAAACAACATTTCATCCAATTCTTTGCGTAGTACATAATCCAGTTCTTTGCATTCCTTCTCGTTAAACAGCATACCCAGCATTAGAGTTCTCCTTTTTCTGCATATGGATAATGGCGCGCCCGTGTATATCTGTTATCCGTGATCATCTAATCAGGGCTTATATCGAACAACGCCGGTTTTAGCAGCAACCCAGAATCCTTTTCTTTGTCTTTTTGTGGTTGCTGCTGAAACCCGTTTTATTGTTATGGTCAACTTTCTGAAAATTTATGAATGTTATCCCATACAAATTTATCCTCGTACCAGGCTGTAAGTGAGTGTACTTTCGATAATAGCTGCAATAAGAAGCAAAATCACAATCCAGCAGGACGCGGTTACGGTAGTACGCATGTATGTCCCCCACTGGTTGCCAATCATATGCCGTTTGGCTCCCCCAAGTTGTACAAGACTTTTGACAACCAGGCCACCAAACCTGAGACCGAATGCACAAGCAATAATAATCACCGGAATCTCAATAATGCCATGGGGAAGGAGTCCCTTAACGACAATATCAAAGAAACTCGCTCCATAGTTCATTGTGGTGTGTACCAAAAATCCGATAACCATTCCATTGATCAACAGGAAAATGACTGGCAAGATCCCGAAGAAAATACCGGCATAGATGACGAGCACACTTTTGATAGCATTGTTAAAAAAGATAAAGAGGAAAAAGTTCCATTGCACATTGCCCCCCTGCTCCAGCCGTTCGCTAACCTCTCGTAATCCTCCAATTTGGTTCAACAACAGCTCCTCTAACGGACCCGTACTAACCCACCCTGTACCTATCCCAACCACAAACAACACAACAGACCAGATTAATGCACTACGAATGGAACCTAGACCTCTAAGAAATGTACTGAATTTTAACATAATAACCTCCTGTGGAACCAAGATAATGGACAAACAAACGTCTAATACGAATAACTGTGAGGTACGAGCATACATTGGAGAGTAAACAAGCATTTCTTATGGGAGAGGGGCGCTTATTGAAATGAACTCGTTCTATGTATTTAGCGGAAAAAAGATCAAACGTTTCCTGATTGTGCTAGTTGCTGCCATCTTTGCGATCGGGATTATCTATCTGGAGAGCGGCAATATTTCCGTTTTCTCGGAGGAGACACCTTCCGCCGTGTACAGCGTTCCAACGGAGAAGAAGGTTATTGCGTTAACCTTTGATGTTAGCTGGGGAGATAAACGGACTGAGCCCATTTTGAAAGTCCTCCAAGATAATAAGGTGCAGAAGGCCACCTTTTTCTTATCCTCCCCCTGGAGCAAGACTCACCCCGAGATTGTCACAGCGATCAAAGACGCAGGGTACGAAATTGGCAGCCATGGGCACAAACACGACAATTACACCCGTCTGACTGAAGAAGAAATCCGTAAGGAAATTTCGACAGCTCATAGCATTTTAACCGATTTAACGGGAAAAGAACCGAAATTGCTGCGTTTGCCCAATGGCGACTTTGACAAACGTGTCCTTCAGGTTGCTAACAGTCTAAACTACCAAGTTGTGCAGTGGGATACCGACTCGCAGGATTGGAAGAATCCAGGTGTACAGACCATTGTTGATCGTGTTGTCAGCAAAGCACACCCGGGTGACATCGTGTTGCTGCACGCCAGTGATTCCTCGAAACAAACGCATGAAGCACTACCTGTCATTATCGATAAGTTAAAGAAACAAGGGTATGAATTCGTTACGGTCTCCGAGCTGCTGAATCATTCAAGTGTCAAAGGTACTGAGGTTCGCGATCAAGCCAGCATACAGTGAATATTAGATCATACTGTCCAACTTACATTTAACCATTAGAACATCCCAATGTAAAAAGGCGCTGGAGCGCCTAAAAATCAAAAGAGCTAACCAGGTTAGCTCTTTTTGACGTTTTTTCGTAAGTGCTAGCACTATGCGAGGCTTTCTTTTACCTGATCCGTCTTTTCGCTTAGCTCCTGCTCCATAGAGCCACCTACCAACCTATGTAGTATCAGCATTTGGTATGCATTACATATCAGTAATGGAACCACAATAAAGATGGTCGCTGCATTCACATCAATTCGCAACACGCCGATCGTCTCAACCACGGTAATAGCCACCATGAAAAAGAGCGTAGGTACCAGCGCCGAAATATGTGTCTGTTTCACCTTCACGTAAGCGGTAACAATTGCCGTTGCTAAAATAATAAGCCCAAGCATAATATCGGATAGGCGCTCTCTGCCTCCACCGACAAACAGTCGCAAAAACATCACGTCAAGCAACGCGAGCACGGTCAGAACAATCTGCACGATTTGCCAACCTCGTTTAGGAAATACACCCTTACCCATGTAGTTCAATATCAAGTATGCGAAGAAACCCATTTGCGAATACACACTAATCATAATGCCGGACCCAAATAGTATCAGGAGATACAGTAAAAAATCGGTCAATCCTTTCATTTTCTCTCCGTTAACCAGCATCATAATCAGACCAGTCATTAACGATCCTGCAGCCCCGATAAGCAAAGCTGTCCAAAATAGGAAAAACCATTTACGTAAATTCAAATGTTTTCCACCCCCGAGAGTTTATTTTACCAACCTTCACAGCAAAAAACCATCATCGTTCAACATATTTAGCAGTTTCCCATCACATACTACAAGCAGTATCTAATCCAAGGAGGGGTTGTAACATGAAACGGCCTTTGTGGCAGTTATATTGTGCCGTATTTGGGCTTTCGCTCATGCTTGCTGGTTGCGGTTCAGATCAGAACTATTCGCCTCCTCAGGGCGGTTATAAAGAGATGAAAACCATGGTCGTGGATATTCTCAAAAGTGATGAAGGCAAGAAAGCGGTCGAAGAAGCCCTTACTGGACAAAGTTCTTCCGGTTCCGGTGGCGGAGAAAGTGGAGGCTCTGGCCAAGGTGGTGCTTCAGGCGGCGGATCTGGAACAGTCGGTATGAAAATGTTAATGCCAATGCAATCTTCGGAACAAATACGTATTGCTGTCAAAGATACCATCACGGCTCCAGAATACCAAAAGGAATTTGAAAAAATCATGACAGACCCGCAGTTTGCCGGTGAATTCGCCAAAGTGATTAACTCCCAAAGCAAACAATTGCATATGCAGTTAATCAAGGACCCCACGTATCAAAAATCCATTGGGGATGTCATGAAATCACCGGAGGTATCCAAGATGTTTATGGACATGACCAAAACACCTGAATATCGTAAACAAACAATGACTGTGATGCAAGAAGTTATGCAGAACCCTTTATTCCGGATGGAAGTGCTGACCCTTCTTAAGAAAGTCGTGCAGGAAGAGCTGCAACCCAAAGTAGAGAGCGGCGGAAAACAAGAAGAACAGCAAGACGGACAAAGTAAGGATGACGGCGGTGACGGCGGAAGTGGTGGCGGCGGCGACGAAGGTGGTGGAAGCTCATAAACAAGCATGAAGTGAACGTTGCTACTGTTAAATTGTAATTTGATATTTGTTATTTGTCTTATCTGCTGAAACAAAGCCTACATCCGATGGATGCAGGCTTTTATTTTCGTTCGTATGCTATTAGAATTTGCGATCGACCGAGCGGGCAACTTCATCATAAATTGCACCTATACGGCTATCCGCCTTGTATACGGATGGCGAGAAATCAGGCTCGGAAATATGATTATCCGGTGTACCTAATGGAATTTGTGCAAGTAGACCGGTGTGGAGACTCTCGGCAAGTCGGCCGCCGCCACCCCGACCAAACACATAATCTTTCTCTCCACAGTTTCCACATTCATAGTAAGCCATATTCTCTACAACACCAAGCAGCTCATGATCTGTCTGAATCGCCATTGCTCCTGCACGCGCGGCTACAAAAGCTGCTGTTGCATGTGGTGTCGTAACAATGATCTCTTTGCTGTGTGGCAGCATCTGATGTACGTCCAATGCAACGTCACCTGTGCCTGGAGGCAGATCAAGCAGTATATAATCCAGCTCTCCCCAATTTACATCGGTAAAGAATTGGCGCAGCATCCGCCCCAGCATCGGTCCACGCCAGATCACCGGATTGTTTTCCCGAATAAAGAATCCCATCGACATGACTTTTACACCAAAACGCTCAACGGGTTGAATGATCCCCTCTTCTACAACGGGGTATTCTTCAATCCCCATCATATCGGGTACACTAAAACCGTATATATCTGCATCAATCAAACCCACTTTTTTGCCTTGACGTGCAAGAGCAGCAGCCAGATTAACGGTAACCGTCGATTTGCCGACCCCACCTTTACCACTGGCCACAGCAATAAAACGTACACCGGACTCAGGACTTAGCAACTCATGTCCATCCAGACCCGCTGCATGACCTTTGACGAGTACTTCATCCGGGTCTTCCTCATTATCAGGTTGTCCCATATTCAGGCTCTCACGCTCATGCTCAGACGCTGCACGCAGGCGAATATGTACATCCTTCAATCCGTGTTGGGATAACAGATTGCGCGTGGCATCACTCAGAGCCGTTGTATCCTCAGAGCGGTTCTCCAACGTCACAATAGTAAGAGCAATATGATCTTCTTTAACCATGATATTGCGGATCCACTGCAGTTCGGTCAGACTTACTCCCAATTGGGGTTCCTGTAATGGCTGCAACAGTTCAAGTATCTGTTCTTTGGATAACATCAGACAGCACCTCAGCTTTATCTATTGGCATGTAATTAGGTATGCTGTTCCAATTATATCATTACCTTTCTCGTTGTGACTAACTTTTAGGATGTTCTCCCGAGGAATAACGGAGAATTCCGTTATAGATGGATGCAGCTACTTTACGCTGATAGGTTTCATCTGCGAGCATACGTGCCTCTTCCGGATGAGAAAGAAACCCCACTTCCACTAGTGCCGATGGGATCTTCAGGGCCTGCAACAAATAAACGGTGTTCACCGTTTTGGCGATTCGATCTGTATTTTCCAAATTGCGAATCATTTCTTGTTGAAGCAGGTTGGCCAGTCCTTCATTATCCGGATGGTTCGGTGTATAAAAAACTTGTGCCCCACTCCATCGATTCGAAGGAACACTATTCATGTGAATACTAATAAAGAGATCTGCCTGTTTATCCTCGATTCGTCTTACTCTTTGTTTAAGATCTTCCGTCTTCCGTTTCGAGTACCCCTTAGTATCTGACTCCGCCAGATCTGTGTCTATTTCTCGGGTCATGACAACGAGAGCACCGGCTTGTTGCAGATAATCTCGTACATACAGGGCAATGGACAAATTAATATCTTTCTCAATCACTCCCTGCTTACTAACTGCTCCTCCATCGGGTCCCCCATGTCCTGCATCAATGGCTATGACTTTACCTGCTAACGGCAAACTCCAGTAGCCGGACATTTTGGATGAAGGAAGTTCATACGTTACCACCGCCACAAACATGGCTAGCAGACAGAGACTAAGCATGACCCTTTTAATTGTCCGCAACCTGATCCAGACTACAAAATGCTTCCCCATATTTTTACGCATAAAAAAAACCACCTCGTCCCTATAAATGACTCTAATCATCTATATGGGACAAGGTGGACAAATATACCGTTAGGACCGGACTTGCTCAGCCATTCCTTCAATCAGCACCTCAGCTACTTCTGGTCGCGTAAACTCAGGTGGTGGGCATTTACCGTCACGTAGCAAACCGCGTACTTTCGTACCGGATAGAGCCATATGGTGCTCCTTATCATGCGGACAGGTTTTGCTGGAAGCCATATTTCCACATTTGGTACAGAAGAAACTATGTTCAAAGAACAAAGGTGTGATATCGAGTTCTTCGGCTGTGAAGTTGGAGAAGATCTCCTGTGCTTCATAGGTTCCATAGTAGTCGCCCACACCTGCATGATCCCGACCCACTATAAAGTGGGTACAACCGTAATTTTTACGCACCATCGCATGGAAAATCGCTTCCCGTGGACCTGCATACCGCATAGCCGCAGGAAAGACACCAAGGAACGCACGATCAGATGGGTAATAGTTCTCCAGCAACACCAGATAACTTTTCATCCGCACATCAGCAGGAACATCATCCGATTTGGTTTCTCCTACGAGCGGGTTAAGAAACAGGCCATCCACAATCTCCATTGCACTCTTCTGAATGTACTCATGAGCACGATGGACTGGATTACGTGTCTGAAAACCAACAACGGTATTCCAACCCTTCTCCTGAAAAGTTTGACGTGTCTCTGCAGGGTCATAATAGAACTGTTCGAATTTGGCAGGTTTAGGGCGAGTTAAAACCTGAATCGGTCCTCCTACATAAGTTGCAGGTCGTTCCAACAGCTTTTTCACACCCGGATGCTCCGGATCATCGGTCTTGAATACACGACGTGCTTCTTCACCCTGATCCACCTTGTATATGCTCTTCACCTCAAGCAGTCCATAGGTTACCCCATCATGATCGCCAACAAGTGCCACAGTCTCCCCAAGCTTGAGTGATGCAACCTGTTGCTCATCTACAGCCAGTGTGATGGGTATACTCCACACTGTACCATCTGCAAGACGCATACGTGATAGCACGGAAAGATAGTCTTCTTCATTCATGAAACCCTGTAATGGTGAGAATGCACCCACACCGATCAGATCGAGATCCGAAATTGTCCAAGTGTTAATACGTAAAGAAGACAGCTTCTCACTCTCTCGTAATAATTGTTCCCGTTCTTCTCCTTGTACGACACGCTGTACCAGCGCACCTCCATGAGGCAGAATCGAAGTCATCTTGTCAGCTCCCTGTTTCTCCAATTTTATCATGAAAAAATATTGCCAAATTATTTTGAACATTACTCAGCATTGAATTATTTATGAAGACCACATTCCGTTTTGTCATTACCAGACCAGCGTCCGGCACGTGGATCCTCACCAGGCATAACCTGACGTGTGCAATACTCACAGCCAATGCTTGGGTAGTTTTGATCATGCAGCGGATTGTATACGACGTTATTGGCACGAATATAATCCCACACGTCCTCAGTCGTCCAATGAGCAATGGGGTTAAACTTCATGAGTCCAAACTTTGCATCATACTCGACCTTCTTCGAATTTGCACGCGTCGGTGCCTGATCTCTCCGAATTCCCGTGATCCATGCATCATACTGGGATAGTATACGTGTCAGCGGCTCAACTTTGCGGATATTACAACATGCATTGGGATCCGACTTCCACAATTGCTCTCCATGTTGAGCGGCTTGCTCTTCAGGCGTGATCTTGGGTGCAACACGGACAAATTCAAGATTATACTTCTCCTGCATTATGTCACGTGTCTCGTAAGTTTCCTTAAAATGAAAATCAGTGTCTAGATAAAATACATCTGTGGATGGACTTATCTTCTGGAGCATATCTACAAGTACAACATCTTCTGCACCGAAGCTGCATGCAAAAGTGATATTTGGAAACGTCTCAATTGCATAACGGATAATGTCTTCCGGACTCGCATTTTCCAACTCTTCAGCTTTGGTGCGTGCAAGCTCTTCTTTCTCCAACAAGTTCATTTCTAAATTTCCCCCATTCTGCATTTCAACAAATCATTAAAGCCGACTAATCTAATATGAATTATGTATAGTATAAATCTTTCACCTAGGATGTCAATGCCTGCCATATGGAAAAATAAATCATTTGGAGCTCATTGGTGTAGGCATATTTGTTAAGTCAATTGGTTCAATTTGTTCAAACTTTCATTGGAAGGATAAGAATTGAACACGTTGCTCATCATATTCTACTGACTATTAAGATAGCTATCAGCCCCTAAATCCTTGCCCCTTCTGGGTTTATCGTTCTGAATCTATGATGAGTACATTTCATAATAACCTGGAGCGATAGAAGCTTATATATAGATATTCATTTTTGAAGCTGAAATACCATCTGATATCTCCCCCTTCACTTGTAAGTTACTTTTATCGAAACCATAAGAAAGACTGATGATTGGTAAGCAAAGAATTGGCGTAGAACTGTTTCACGAAGAAGATACATGGGGGATCAAACGAAGCGTAAGTAGGTGTGTGTTGCACGAGTGCTGACGAATTAAAATTAGACAACGATAGAACGACAATTTCAAAAAGCTTATTTACATACAAAAAAGCCTTTGACCGAGGCCAAAGGCTTGTAATGCATATTAACGTTTGGAGAACTGAGGAGCGCGACGTGCGGCTTTGAGACCGTATTTTTTACGTTCTTTCATCCGTGGGTCACGAGTCAGGAATCCAGCTTTTTTCAGGGAAGCACGGTATTCCGGATCTGCTTTCAACAGAGCGCGGGAGATACCATGACGGATCGCACCGGCTTGACCGGAGATACCGCCACCATGAGCGATAACAAGAACGTCATAATTGCCGAGCGTTTCTGTCAGGTTCAGTGGTTGTTTTACGATCAGTTTGAGTGTTTCCAAACCGAAGTATTCATTAATATCACGTTTATTGATGACAATGCGTCCTTCACCCGGTACAAGGCGAACACGTGCTACCGAATGTTTACGACGACCTGTCCCATAGTATTGTACTTGTGCCATGAAACTGTCCTCCTTTTAATTAACCGCGAAGTTCGTAAACTTCTGGTTTTTGTGCTGCATGTGGATGCTCAGCGCCTTTGTACGCTTTAAGTCTCAGCTTCATTTTCTCGCCCATGCGAGTTTTAGGAAGCATACCGCGAACAGCCAATTCCAAGACACGTTCCGGTTTGTTTTTAATCATTTCCTCAGCAGTTGTTACTTTCAAACCACCTGGGTGCATTGAGTGACGGTAGTATTTTTTATCTTGCATTTTATTACCAGTCAATACGATTTTCTCAGCATTGATGACAACAACGAAATCGCCAGTGTCCACATGTGGAGTGAATTGAGGCTTGTGTTTGCCGCGGATCAAAGCAGCTGCTTCGGTAGCCAAACGTCCGAGCGTTTTACCTTCGGCATCAATGATGTGCCATTGGCGCTCAAGTTCATTAGGCTTCGCCATGTACGTTGTACGCATGAAAAGTTCCTCCTTGAAATGTTCATAATCAAATTTTCATTTATCTTCGTTCATTAGATAATAACTTTTTAGGTGTTGATGGATAGTTGTTTCGATGTGAAGCTCTTAATTGGGGCTTGTGGGAAAGCCATTAAGAAAACACAACTTTTATATTACATGATAGGAGCTTAAATCGCAAGTGTTAATTAAGCATTTCACTTCACAAATTTAATCTTTTTTGTATTCGAGGTCCCAGAGCATTAAACCACTGCTAACTGAGGTAGGTCCAGCAGCAGAACGATTGCGTGCAGCAATCATATTCGGTACATCGGAGGCTTTCCGTTTGCCCTCTCCGATTTCCAGCAGCGTACCCACAATAATACGGACCATATGCTGCAAAAAGCCGTTACCACTCACATAGATGTGAATGATACCCTGATCACGTGGATGGTCTCTGCACATTGAACGGTCCACTTCTAACCATGCTTCGTACACCGAACGTACATGATTGTCTTTCTGAGACTTGCGTGAAGCAAAGGAGGTGAAATCATACGTACCTATAAAATGACGTACCCCCTCCTGCATTGCCGCAATGTCCAGCTTGGCGTGATGATGATATTGCAGTCTTCTGTTGAATACATCCGGAAATTGATTCGCATTGACCGTGTATCGATACGTTTTCTTTTTCGCAGCATAGCGAGAATGAAAATCGGTCGGTACTTCAACCGCATCAATAACGATAATATCGGAAGGTAATCTAGAGTTGAGTGCAATACACCAACGTTCAATCGGGATTTGGGATTCCGTAGGAAAATTAAAGATCTGTCTACGAGCATGAACGCCCGCATCCGTCCTGCCTGAACCCGTAATTTTAACTTTCTCACCGGTTAAAGCATGAATAGCATCTTCAAGATGATCCTGAATGGTGTTCCCTCCCGGCTGTACCTGAAAGCCGTAATAGGCAGTGCCATCATAAGTTAACGTCATACACAAGTTGCGCATCATAACCACACCTTTGTTCCATACTATACATGTACCTATCCCGAACAGCAAAAGAAGCCCCTTACGGAGCTTCTATTACAGCACGAATTCCGAAATGAAGAGAAAAAAAGGGTTAATCCAGAATCATCGATCCTGTCCCCTTTCCTCATCTCATCCGATTTACGCGCGGTCAACCAGTTCCAAGTAAACCATAGGCGCAGCGTCACCACGACGAGGTCCCAGTTTAAGGATACGAGTGTATCCACCTGGACGCTCAGCGTAACGGCCGGACAATTCACTAAACAGTTTTTGGATTGCATCTTGCTCACCATCGATTGTTTCGCGGCGAACATAAGCTGCCACTTGACGACGGGCATGAAGATCTCCCTTTTTCGCTTTAGTGATCAGTTTTTCAGCAATAGAACGAACCTCTTTTGCTTTCGCTTCAGTTGTCTGAATACGTTCGTATAAGAACAGGTCGGTAACCAGGTCACGGAACAAAGCTTTACGTGCGCTGGAATTACGGCCCAACTTTTGGTATGCCATTATTTTCCCTCCTTCACTCAAGCACTCGGCTGTCTATTCTTCTGTTCGTAGTCCCAATCCAAGTTCCTCAAGCTTCTCTTGAACTTCTTCCAAAGACTTGCGTCCGAGGTTACGGACTTTCATCATGTCTTCTTCCGTTTTCGTAGTCAGCTCTTGCACAGTATTAATACCGGCACGTTTGAGGCAATTGTAGGAACGAACAGAGAGATCCAGCTCTTCGATCGTCATTTCGAGTACTTTTTCTTTTTTGTCTTCTTCTTTTTCGACCATAATCTCTGCATCTTTCGCTTCGTCTGTAAGACCCACGAAGAGCATCAGATGCTCGGTCAAAATTTTAGCGCCAAGACTTACGGCTTCTTCCGGCCGAATACTTCCATCAGTCCAAACTTCCAACGTGAGCTTGTCATAGTTGGTCACTTGACCGACACGCGTATTTTCCACGGCATAATTGACGCGACTAATCGGGGTAAAGATCGAATCGACTGGGATGACACCGATCGGCTGGTCATCGCGTTTATTCCGATCTGCCTGGACGTATCCGCGACCGCGATTGGCAAAAATACGCATGTGAAGTCTCGAACCTGGTCCGAGCGTAGCAATGTGCAGATCCGGGTTAAGGATTTCCACATCGGAATCAGCACGGATATCTCCAGCCGTGATTGCTCCTTCGCCTTCAGCATCAATCTCGAGAACTTTCTCCTCATCCGAATGAATTTTAAGCGACAAAGCTTTCAGGTTAAGAATAATCTCCGTTACATCTTCCATTACTCCAGGAACTGTAGCAAATTCATGCAGAACGCCATCGATTTGAACCGAAGACACTGCCGCACCCGGCAGTGAAGAGAGCAAGATTCGGCGAAGCGAGTTTCCAAGCGTCGTACCGTATCCGCGCTCTAGCGGTTCTACTACGAATTTCCCATAGGTGCCATCATCGTTGACGTCTACCGTCTCAATTTTCGGCTTTTCGATTTCAATCACTGCAATACCCCTCCTTCAAAACGTCGGTCCTCTATGAAACATTTACCTTCTCTTGCGAAAACATGTAGTAGTATGCCTAAACAACCATTATTAGCAGATTGTGCCGGAAATATACCACACGCAGGGGCAAATCTCATTAGACACGACGACGTTTTGGAGGACGACATCCGTTATGCGGGACTGGAGTTACGTCTTTGATCAGGTTAACTTCAAGACCAGCGGCTTGCAAAGAGCGAATCGCTGCTTCACGGCCTGCGCCTGGTCCTTTAACCATAACCTCAACGGCTTTCATCCCATGTTCCATTGCAGCTTTGGCAGCAGTCTCAGCAGCCATTTGTGCAGCAAACGGAGTCGATTTACGGGAGCCTCTGAATCCGAGGCCGCCTGAGCTTGCCCACGAAATTGCATTTCCGTGAGGGTCCGTAATGGTAACGATAGTGTTATTGAACGTGGAGCGGATATGTGCCACGCCAGATTCAATATTTTTACGGTCACGACGTTTAGTACGTACGACTTTTTTCGGTTTAGCCATTTTCTCTTATCCCCCCTTATTATTTCTTCTTGTTCGCTACAGTACGACGAGGACCTTTACGAGTACGAGCATTCGTTTTCGTACGTTGTCCACGAACAGGCAGACCACGACGATGACGAACTCCACGGTAACAACCGATCTCCGTCAAACGCTTAATATTCAAAGAGATTTCACGACGCAGGTCACCTTCAACTTTGACCTCTTTGTCGATACTTTCACGCAATTTGCTGACTTCATCTTCCGTCAAATCGCGAACACGAGTGTCACGATTGATGCCTGTTGTGCTCAGAATTTTCTGGGAAGTCGTTTTACCGATTCCGAAAATATAAGTCAAGGCGATCTCAACGCGCTTATCACGTGGCAAATCCACACCAGCTATACGTGCCATTTTACGCTACACCCCCTTCTTTAACCTTGTTTTTGTTTGTGTTTCGGATTTTCACAGATAACCATAACATTCCCTTTGCGGCGAATGACTTTGCACTTTTCGCAAATCGGCTTGACCGAAGGTCTTACCTTCATGTGAATTACCTCCTCAAAGTTTTGCTGAGCAAAACCCTCTTCGTAAGCATTGACCTTGTTTTACCATTGTAAAACCGGCTTCGAAGCTTTCGCAAGTTTTGCCGGGCAAAACCCGCTACATAAGCTTCACAGTTCATTGCAACTGTCTACTACTATTTACGGTAAGTTATACGACCTTTTGTCAAATCATAAGGTGATAACTGAACAACCACTTTGTCTCCAGTCAGGATACGGATAAAGTGCATCCGCAACTTTCCGGAAACGTGAGCGAGAATTTGATGACCGTTCTCAAGCTCAACCTTGAACGTTGCATTCGGTAGCGGTTCAAGAACCGTACCTTCCACTTCAATGACATCTTCCTTGGCCATTAGTTAGTCTCCTTTCTCTTCAGCTTGAATGTTGGTGGATTCCAGAAACGAATGAACCGCATAGCGGAGCTTTCCGTTTGTCACCCGACCACTCTCGTTTAAACTGTTTACGACCTCGCTGCTAATCACCGGCTGGAGTTCCAGATGAAGAAGATTCTTCTTCTTCGGTTGATCAAACTTACGTTTGTCTCCATCCGCAATATATACGAACTTATTGTCCGCTATAGCAACAATTACTGCGGCTTGGTCCGCATTGCGGCCTTTACGGATCTTCACAAGTTGACCGAGCTGCGGATTAGACTGATTGTTCATGCCTTATCACCTACGCATTCAGTTTTGTGAAAATTTCCATGCCATCTGGTGTAACTGCTACGGTGTGTTCAA
Source organism: Paenibacillus hebaui (assembly GCF_051934385.1). Taxonomy (NCBI): domain Bacteria; kingdom Bacillati; phylum Bacillota; class Bacilli; order Caryophanales; family Paenibacillaceae; genus Paenibacillus; species Paenibacillus hebaui. Next base: position 6,347,523 of record NZ_CP196836.1, read on the forward strand.
AGTGTGCACATAACGATCCATCGACAGTAACGACAGTCCAGTTATCCTCCAACGTCTTCACATACCGTCTGCCTGCGTTAACCATCGGCTCTATGGCCAGCACCATGCCCGCTTTGAGCCGTGGCCCCCGTTCGGGAAGACCATAGTTCGGAATCTGTGGTTCTTCATGTAGATCGGCGCCTATACCGTGACCGACATATTCACGTACTACCGAAAAACCAGCATCTTCAATATACTTCTGAATCGCATGAGATATTGTAAACAAGCGAACGTCCGGTTTCACCAGCGCCAGACCTGCGTATAACGAAGCCTCAGTAACGTCCAGAAGACGACGGGCTTCTTCGGAAATAAGGCCGACTGGATAAGTCCAAGCAGAATCTCCGTGATACCCCTGGTACTGCGCGCCAATGTCAAACGTAACAATATCGCCCTCGTTCAACTTGCGTTTGCCGGGAAATCCATGTACCAACTCTTCATTCACTGAAGCGCACACACTGGCAGGAAAACCGTTATAACCTTTGAAAGACGGCACAGCTCCTTGACTGCGGATATACTGATCAGCCATATGGTCAAGTTCTCCAGTCGTAATACCGGGAGCGATATGCTCTGCCAAGAGACGATGCGTTTCTGCAACAATTCTCCCTGCTTCCCTCATCAAGCCCAGTTCCGTTTCTGACTTACCAATGATCATCAATTAACCTCGCAGTAAGGACACGATTTGTTGAGAAACTTGATCGATATCCTGCTCTCCGTCCATTTGACGAAGAAGCCCTTTATTCTCATAAAACGTGAGGAGTGGTGCTGTTTTGTTGATATATTCGTCCAGTCGTGTTCCTACGCTCTCTTCATTATCATCAGAACGTTGATACAACTCACCGCCGCATTTATCACAAGTACCTTCCTGCTTAGGCGGATTAAACACGACATGATATGTGGCTCCACAGTTCTTACAAATCCGACGACCCGTCAGACGGGCAAGAAGTTTGTTGCGGTCCACTTTCAGGTTGATTACATGATCGAGACCTGAGTTCAGTCGATCCAGAATGCCATCGAGCGCTTCTGCTTGAGACAGGGTTCTTGGAAAACCGTCCAAGAGGAATCCTTCTCTACAGTCAGGCTGCTGCAAACGTTCTTCAACGATGCCGATGGTTACATCATCTGGTACGAGCAATCCTTGATCCATATATTCCTTGGCTTTCAGGCCAATGGGAGTTCCCTGCTTAATCGCCAGGCGAAATGCATCACCTGTTGAAATGTGGGGAATACCGAACTCTTTCACGATGACGTCTGCTTGCGTTCCTTTTCCTGCCCCCGGAGGGCCCATGAATAGGATGTTCACGTTATGTCACTCCCTCCAAGACTACCCTACATCAACAAACAGCACAATAGGTGCCGGCAAGTAAATCTTAACTTGACCGGTACCTATTGCCTATTTATTGATAAAACCTTTGTAGTGGCGTTTGATCAATTGGCTTTCGATTTGCTTCATCGTATCCAGCGCAACACCGATAACGATCAGGAGAGAAGTTCCCCCAATTTGCGCGGATTGAGGCAAACCAGAAAGTGCCCCTAAGAATACAGGCAGAACGGAAATGACAGCCAAGAATGTGGCTCCGGCCATTGTCAAACGAGTCATGACACGGGTCAGATATTTCTCGGTTGCTTTACCCGGGCGAATGCCTGGGATGTAACCGCCGTTCTTTTTCATATTATCAGCCATCTGCTGTGGATTCATCTGTACGAAAGTATAGAAGAATGTGAAACCGAAGATCATCACGACATACAATAACATACCCAGAGGTTTGTGTGTAGTCAGATTCTGTCCGATCCACTGTGCCCATAAACGATCAGCCCAGAAGTTGGCGATGATGGATGGGAACATCAACAGCGATGAAGCAAAGATGACAGGAATAACACCTGCTGCATTAATTTTCAGCGGAATATGTGTATTCTGTCCACCGTACATTTTGTTACCTACGACACGTTTAGCGTACTGTACCGGAATTTTCCGAATCGCCTGCTGAATGTATATGACACCTATGATAATCAACACAATAACAATTGCGACGATTACCCCTTTAAGAATGTTCATAAACAGTTGATCAGGTTGAATGAAGTCGGATTCGATCGTTGTTTTGATGATATTAGGCACCGTGGATAGGATACCCGCAAAGATCAAAATCGAAATCCCGTTTCCTATGCCCTTCTCGGTGATCTGCTCACCAAGCCACATCAGGAATGAAGTACCGGCCGTAAGTACAATCGCAATCAAGATATAATCTGCAAATGTTGCATTAGGCACCATTTCTGTATTGTACAAGCGGTTGAATCCGATCGACGTACCAAACGCTTGAATCAATGCCAGACCTACCGTTAAATAACGAGTCAGTTGTGCAGATTTCTTTTTACCTTGTTCACCCTGCTTTGCCCACTCCGCTAATTTTGGAATAACGTCCATGGAAAGCAACTGTACTATGATAGACGCAGTGATGTAAGGTACGATCCCGAGCGCAAAAATCGAGAACTGGAAGAGTGCTCCACCCGAGAACGTATTGAGAAGTCCAAAAACTTCTTTACCCGCAGAATTTGTCGCTTCGAAAACCTCTTTATTAACTCCAGGCACTGGAACGAAGGATCCGATGCGGTAAATGATCAGTACAAAAAGGGTAAATAATACCCTTTTGCGCAGATCTTCAACCCGCCAGATATTCTTTAGGGTCTTGAACATTAAATCACCTCGGTTGTACCGCCGGCAGCTTCAATTTTCTCAACCGCAGATTGAGAAAACTTATTAGCTTTAACAGTCAGCTTCACAGTAACATCACCGTTACCCAGAATTTTGATTCCAGATTTAGCGTTTTTAACTACGCCGTTCGTCATCAAGAATTCTGGAGTTACTTCAGTACCCTCAGCAAAACTGTTCAAGTCTTCAGTATTCACAACTGCGTATTCTTTGCGAGTTGGGTTTACGAAACCGCGTTTTGGCAAGCGACGATACAATGGATTTTGTCCACCTTCGAAGCCTGGACGAACACCACCGCCGGAACGAGAATTTTGTCCTTTGTGACCGCGACCTGATGTTTTACCAGTACCACTACTTGGACCGCGACCAAGACGTTTACGTTCTTTGCGGGATCCAGGAGATGGTGAAAGCTCATGTAACTTCATCGTTCGTTGCACCTCCTTAAAGATTTGTGGGATTAACCCGTTCTTATGCTTCTACTTCTTTAACAGCGACCAAGTGGCTTACTTTGTTAATCATACCACGGATGGCAGGATTGTCGTTTTGAACCACTTTACTGTTGACTTTGCGCAAGCCCAATGTTTTCACAGTTGTTCTTTGCGTCTCCGGACGTCCGATCAAGCTACGGACGAGGGTAATTTCTAATTTAGCCATGAGATTCCCTCCTTAACCCAGAAGCTCTTCGACGGATTTGCCGCGCAGTTTTGCCACGTCTTCAGCACGCTTCAAACGGGACAAACCTTCCAAAGTCGCATTGACCATGTTCATGGAATTCGAAGAACCCAGAGATTTTGTCAAAATGTCACCTACACCAGCAAGTTCGAGAACCGCACGTACAGGACCACCAGCGATAACACCAGTACCTTCAGATGCTGGTTTCAACAGAACGCGTCCTGCGCCGAACTTACCTGTTACCAAGTGAGGAATCGAAGTTCCTACGAGTGGAACGTGTACAAGGTTTTTCTTAGCGTCTTCAATACCTTTGCGAATTGCATCAGGTACTTCGCCCGCTTTACCGATACCAGCTCCAACCCAGCCGTTGCCGTCGCCGACTACAACCAGTGCGCTAAAGCTGAAACGGCGTCCGCCTTTTACTACTTTAGCTACGCGATTAATATTTACAACTCTTTCAGTCAGTTCCAAAGTATTCGGATCTACACGCAAGTCGTTAACCTCCTTTTTAAAAATATCTTAAAACTCAAGTCCTGCTTCACGAGCCGCTTCAGCCAATGCTGCGATACGACCATGATACAGATATCCGCTACGGTCAAATACGATGTTGGAAACGCCTTTGTCTTTCGCACGTTTAGCAACAAGTTCGCCAACTTTACGAGCAGATTCAACAGATGCGCCGTTTTTGATATCGCCGCTCAATTCTTTGTCTACAGTAGACGCGGAAGCGATCGTTACACCAGCAACATCATCGATGATTTGAGCATACATATGTTTACCAGAACGGAATACATTCAAACGAGGACGTACTGCCGTTCCTTCGATTTTCTTACGAACACGCAGGTGTCTTTTCAGACGAGCCTTGTTTTTATCTGTTTTCGTAATCATCTCTGGGATTCACTCCTTTCAGTTTACCTCGCTGGCTTCAAACCGGAAGCCACGGGGTATATTAGAAACACAAGAAGCAAGCAAGCCGAAAACCGCGCAAAGGCGGTAAGAAAAAACTTATTTCTTCTTACCGGCTTTACCTTCCTTACGGATGATACGCTCGCCTTCATATTTAATACCTTTACCTTTGTACGGCTCAGGTTCACGAACGGAACGGATTTTAGCAGCGTAAGCACCTACACGCTCTTTGTCAATTCCGTGAACGATGATTTTCGTATTTGTAGGAACTTCAAATTCGATTCCCGCTTCCGGTGTAATTTCAACCGGGTGAGAGTAGCCAACGTTCAGAACGATTTTATCTCCGGATTTGCTTGCACGATATCCGACCCCAACCAGCTCCAGAGATTTTTTGAATCCTTCAGTAACGCCACTCACCATATTGTTTACAACGCTGCGCGTTGTGCCGTGCAAAGAACGGTGAGTTTTGTTATCGGAAGGACGCACAACTGTGATTTCGTTGTTTTCAACTGTAACCTTCATGTCTTTATGAAGTTCACGACTCAAAGAACCTTTTGGTCCTTTTACCGTAATAACGGTGTTGTCCAGGGTGATGTCCACACCACTTGGTACTGTAATTGGTTTGCGACCAATACGAGACATATGTTGCACCTCCTATCTTGTGACGTTATATTACCAAACGTAGCAGACGACTTCTCCGCCGGATTTCGATTGACGAGCTTCTTTGTCCGTCATGATACCTTTGGATGTCGAGATAATAGCGATTCCCAGGCCACCAAGTACACGAGGTACTTCGTTGCTTTTCGTGTAAACACGAAGACCAGGTTTACTGATTCTTTTCAGACCAGTGATAACACGCTCGTTATTTTGACCGTATTTCAGAAAAACACGGATAATCCCTTGTTTGTTATCATCGATAACTTCAGCATCACGGATGAAACCTTCGCGCTTCAAAATATCGGCGATTTGTTTTTTCATTGTCGAAGCAGGCATTTCTACCGTTTCGTGACGAACTGTGTTCGCGTTACGAATACGAGTAAGCATATCTGCAATTGGATCAGACATAGTCATTGTGAGTTAACCTCCTTCCCGTTCAGGACTTTTTACCAGCTTGCTTTTTTCACGCCAGGAATCTGGCCTTTATAAGCTAATTCACGGAAGCAAATTCTGCAAACTTTGAACTTTTGCAGTACAGAATGTGGACGTCCGCAACGCTCACAGCGTGTGTATGCACGTACTTTAAACTTTGGTGTGCGTTGTTGTTTAACTTTCATCGAAGTCTTTGCCACTTTAGCCTGACACCTCCTAAATAATTTCGGAGAAAAGGGAGTCCTTCCAGACGCCCGGAAACGTTATGCCAACTTTATTTCACGAAAGGCATTCCCATTTGCGTGAGCAATTCACGGGACTCTTCGTCTGTTTTCGCCGTTGTTACAATAACAATATCCATACCGCGGACTTTATCTACTTTATCATACTCGATCTCTGGGAAGATCAATTGCTCTTTCAGACCCAGTGTGTAGTTACCACGTCCGTCGAAAGCTTTGCTCGATACACCGCGGAAGTCGCGGACACGAGGAAGCGTAACGTTGAGCAGTTTATCGAGGAAGAAGTACATGCGCTCTCCGCGCAATGTTACTTTCACACCGATAGGCATGTTCTCACGCAGTTTGAAACCTGCGATAGATTTTTTAGCACGAGTGATAACAGGCTTTTGACCTGCAATCAGTTGCAAATCGTTTACTGCAGAATCCAACACTTTTGAGTTTTGAACAGCATCGCCTACACCCATGTTGATAACGATTTTCTCGATTTTCGGCACTTGCATTACCGTTGTATAGTTAAACTTCTGCATCAATGCAGGAGCAATTTCGTTCAGGTAACGTTCTTTCATTCTTGCTGCCATGAATCATAGACCTCCTTTCTCATTCGGTTCAATTAGTCAATAATTTCTCCGGAACGTTTAGCAACGCGCACTTTCTTTCCGTTATCCAACACTTTGTAACCTACACGGGTTACTTTTCCGCTCTTTGGATCGATGTGCATAACGTTGGAAACGTGAATCGGAGCTTCCTTCTCGATAATGCCTCCTTGCGGATTTTGCTGGTTAGGCTTCTGGTGTTTTTTAATCATGTTAACACCTTCCACAAGGACGCGGTTCTCACGAGGATAAGCAGCGATGACACGGCCTTTTTTACCTTTGTCTTTACCGCTGATCACCATAACCGTATCTTCTTTTTTAACATGAAGTTTGTTGTTATGGGATTCCAGAACTTTTTTCACTCTTGGCATTTCGTACACCTCCTGTTTCTAACATCACGAGATTAAGCTTTAGATAACTTCTGGGGCCAAGGAAACGATTTTCATGAAATCTTTCTCGCGGAGTTCACGAGCAACAGGTCCGAAAATACGTGTTCCACGTGGGCTTCTGTCGTCTTTTACAACAACCGCTGCATTTTCATCAAAACCGATGTAGGAACCGTCTTTACGACGTACAGAACGTTTCGTACGAACAACAACCGCTCTAACTACATCACCTTTTTTGACAACGCCGCCTGGTGTTGCTTGTTTTACAGAACAAACGATCAGATCACCGATTTGAGCTGTACGACGTCCCGTACCGCCGAGTACGCGGATACACATCAGTTCCTTCGCACCGGAGTTGTCAGCCACAGTCAAACGTGTAAATGGTTGAATCATTTAGTATTCCTCCTTTCAGCAATGCTGCTGATGCATTAGATGATAACCGCTTTTTCTACGATTTCAGTAAGTCTCCAGCGTTTATCTTTCGAAAGCGGACGAGTTTCCATGATTTTCACCGTGTCACCGATTTTCGCAGTGTTTTCTTCGTCATGCGCTTTGAATTTTTTAGTAACCTTAATACGTTTATGGTACAAGTTGTGTTTTTTGTAAGTCTCTACAGCAACAACGATTGTTTTATCCATTTTATCACTAACCACTTTACCGGTTTGCACTTTACGTGCGTTACGTTCTACGCTCATTGTTAGCCTCCTTCCTGATTACGGACGGATTGTACATCCGATCCCTAATTAACTGATTCCCAGTTCTCTTTCACGGATAATGGTTTTAGCACGAGCTATTTCTTTCCGCACATCACGGATTCGAGTCGGGTTATCCAGCTGACCGGTAGCGAGTTGAAAGCGGAGGTTAAAGAGTTCTTCTTTAAATCCGGCAATCTTTTGCTCGATTTCAGCAGAGGTTAGGTTGCGAAATTCACTAGCTTTCATTTGCTTCACCACCCAATTCTTCACGTTTCACAAACTTCGTTTTGATTGGCAGTTTGTGAGCGGCAAGACGCATTGCTTCGCGTGCAACATCCTCCGGTACACCAGCAAGTTCAAACATGATCTTACCTGGTTTCACAACTGCAACCCATTTTTCTACGTTACCTTTACCGCTACCCATCCGAACCTCGAGAGGCTTTTGAGTGATTGGTTTGTCAGGGAAAATCTTGATCCAGACTTTACCACCACGTTTGATGTAACGAGTCATCGCAATACGAGCCGCTTCGATTTGACGGTTCGTAATCCAAGAAGGTTCAGTAGCTTGCAAACCGTACTCGCCAAAGTTCAGCGTAGTTCCGCCTTTAGCTTGACCCTTCATATGTCCACGTTGTTGCTTACGGTGTTTTACACGTTTTGGTACCAACATGATTAGTTGCCTCCTTCCTTAGCAGCTTGTTTCTTAGCCGTAGGAAGAACCTCTCCACGATAGATCCATACTTTCACGCCGATACGGCCGTAAGTAGTATGAGCCTCTGCTGTACCGTAGTCGATGTCGGCACGAAGCGTGTGCAGTGGAACAGTTCCTTCGCTGTAGCCTTCCGAACGTGCAATCTCAGCTCCGCCAAGACGTCCGCCCACTTGAGTTTTAATACCTTTTGCACCAGAGCGCATTGTTCTTTGAATAGCTTGTTTCAGAGCACGACGGAAAGAAACACGACGTTCCAATTGTTGTGCAATGCTTTCTGCTACCAGGATCGCGTCCAGGTCTTGATTCTTAATTTCAGAAATGTTGATGTGTACTTTTTTACCGCCTGCGATTTTCGTAATTTGATTACGCAGATTTTCAACTTCCGAACCACCCTTACCGATAACCATACCTGGTTTGGCAGTGTGAATCGTTACGTTTACGCGGTTAGCCGCTCTCTCGATTTCAACACGAGACATAGCGGAGTCTTTCAATTTATTTTTCAGGAATTCACGAATTCTCACGTCTTCCATCAAAAGCTCACCGAAGTCTTTACCTGCATACCACTTAGATTCCCAGTCACGGATAATTCCGATACGGAGTCCGACTGGATTTACCTTTTGGCCCACACATTTCCCCTCCTTCTACTTCTCAGATACCACCAAAGTGATGTGGCTAGTACGTTTGTTAATACGACTTGCACGTCCCATTGCACGAGGGCGGAAACGTTTCATTGTCGGTCCTTGGTTCACGTAAGCTTGCGAGATAACCAAGTTATTAACATCCAAAGAATAGTTATGTTCCGCATTCGCAATAGCGGAGTTAAGCAACTTCTCAACAATCGGAGAAGCGGATTTCGGAGTGTGACGGAGAATCGCTACCGCCTCACCTACTTGCTTGCCGCGAATTAAGTCAACAACGAGTTGAACTTTACGAGGAGCAATCCGGATAAACTTAGCATGTGCTTTTGCTTCCATTGTGTAACCTCCTCTCAAACATTAAAGATGTTCATTTATCTTCTTGTTTTCTTATCATCATCAGTATGGCCTTTGTACGTACGGGTTGGAGCGAACTCACCCAGTTTGTGTCCGACCATGTCCTCAGTTACATATACCGGCACGTGTTTACGACCATCGTAAACGCCAAATGTATGTCCGATGAATTGTGGGAAAATTGTAGAACGACGGGACCAGGTTTTGATTACGTTCTTCTTACCTGAAGCTTCCATCTCTTCTACCTTTTTGAGCATGTAGCCATCAATGAATGGCCCTTTTTTCAAACTGCGACCCATGTGGAGATCCTCCCTTCAAACGTAGCTATTATGCATCCGCAGATGCCTCACGAAGTTATGCACACTGTGTATTACTTCGTGCGGCGGCGAATGATGTATTTATCAGAAGCTTTATTTTTCTTACGCGTTTTGAAACCAAGAGTAGGTTTACCCCATGGTGACATTGGCGATTTACGTCCAATTGGAGCACGACCTTCACCACCACCGTGTGGGTGATCGTTAGGGTTCATTACTACACCACGAACCTCAGGACGTTTGCCCAACCAACGGCTACGGCCGGCTTTACCAATTTTGATAAGCTCGTGATCTCCGTTACCAACAGATCCGATTGTTGCGCGGCAAACTTTCAAAATACGACGAACTTCTCCGGAAGAGAGACGAACGGAAACGTATTTATCTTCTTTACCAAGCAATTGAGCTTCTGTACCAGCAGCACGAACCAATTGTCCGCCTTTACCAGGTTTCAACTCAATGTTGTGGATAACAGTACCTACTGGAATGTTCTCAAGTGGCATTGCGTTACCAATTTTGATGTCAGATCCAGGTCCAGAGAACACTTGATCTCCAACTTTCAAACCTTTAGGAGCGATGATGTAACGTTTCTCACCATCAGCATAATGGATCAGGGCGATGTTCGATGTACGGTTCGGGTCATACTCGATCGTAGCAACGCGGCCCGGTATTCCATCTTTAGTACGTTTGAAGTCGATAATACGATATTTACGCTTATGTCCACCACCGTGGTGACGAACCGTAATTTTACCTTGGTTGTTGCGGCCTGCTTGCTTGCTCAGTGGGGCCAACAACGATTTCTCCGGCTGATTTGTGGTGATTTCCTCAAATGTAGAAACGGACATATTCCGTCTTGCCGGGGATGTTGGTTTATACTTTTTGATTGGCACTGGGTTTCCCTCCTTACTTCAACAATTTCAATTATACAGTTTCAAAGAACTCAAGCGTTTTGCTGTCTTGTGTCAGCGTTACAAACGCTTTTTTCCATTCGCTAGTATATCCGGAATAACGTCCGTACCGTTTAGGTTTAGCTGGAACACGCAGAGTGTTCACGTTTTTCACTTTTACATTGAAAATAGCTTCTACGGCTTTTTTGATCTCGGTTTTGTTTGCACGGATATCGACTTCAAATACATATTTCAAGTCGTTCATCATGTCAGCAGTACGTTCCGTAATAATCGGACGTTTTACAATATCACGAGGATCTTTCATTACGCGAGCACCTCCTCTACCATCTGAACTGCTTCTTTCGTAATGATCAGTTTGTCGTGCGAAAGCACGTCAAGAACATTAATGCCGTCAGCTGCTACGAATTTCACGCCCGGAATATTCCGTGCAGAAAGAGCTACATTATCATCATAGCTAGGTGCTACGATCAGAGCTTTGCGTCCCACTTTGAGGTTATTCAAGATGGCTGCAAATTCTTTAGTTTTAGGCGTGCTCAATGAGAGAGCATCCAAAACGATAATGTCATTGTCAAGCACTTTGGATGAAAGGGCAGATTTGATCGCCAAGCGGCGAACTTTCTTAGGCAGTTTGTACGCATAGCTCCGTGGTGTTGGACCAAATACGATACCGCCGCCTTTCCATTGTGGTGAACGAATTGAACCTTGACGAGCGCGACCTGTACCTTTTTGTTTCCAAGGCTTACGTCCACCGCCACGTACTTCAGAACGTCCTTTTACTTTGTGGGTACCTTGACGAAGGGAAGCTCGTTGCATAAGAACTGCATCGTACAGAACGTGTTGGTTCGGCTCAATTCCGAAAACCGCATCGTTCAATTCAACTTCGCCTACTTGGCTACCATCTACATTGTAAACTGATACTTTTGGCATTTTGTGTTCCTCCTTTCTTCAGTGGTTATTTTTTCACCGTTTCTTTAACTTTAATGAGACTGTTTTTCGGTCCAGGAATGGAACCTTTCACGAGCAACACGTTACGCTCAGCGTCTACTTTAACTACTTCAAGACGTTGGATTGTAACAGTATCATGTCCCATGTGTCCTGGCAGGCGTTTGCCTTTAGGAACGCGGTTAGCTTGGATCGAACCCATTGAACCGGGGCCACGGTGGTAACGCGAACCGTGTGACATAGGTCCAGTGCTTTGTCCCCAACGTTTGATAACGCCGGCAAAACCTTTACCTTTAGAAATACCCGTCACGTCAACGAATTCGCCTTCTGCGAAAATGTCAGCTTTCAGTTCTTGGCCAACTTCATAATCAGCGATGTTGATACCGCGAACTTCACGAACGTAGCGCTTAGGGGCAGTGTTCGCTTTTTTAGCGTGACCTGCTTCTGGCTTGTTAGCATTTTTCTCTTTCTTATCGGAGTAACCGATTTGAACCGCTTCGTAGCCATCATTCTCAATATCTTTCTTTTGCAAAACAACACAAGGTCCTGCTTCGATAACCGTTACTGGAACTACGTTACCTTCAGGTGTAAATACTTGAGTCATTCCGAGTTTTTTTCCTAAGATTGCTTTCATGTTGACACCTCTTTTCCTTTATACATGGTCTTTGTTTGTAGCTTTGTATTACAATTTAATTTCGATATCTACACCGGACGGCAGATCCAAGCGCATCAAGGCATCCACAGTTTGTGGAGTCGGGTTAACGATGTCGATCAAACGCTTATGAGTGCGTTGTTCGAATTGCTCCCGGGAATCCTTGTACTTGTGCACCGCACGAAGAATAGTAATGATTTGTTTTTCAGTTGGAAGCGGAATCGGACCGGATACACCAGCACCCGAACGTTTTGCAGTTTCAACAATTTTCTCCGCGGATTGATCAAGAATTCTGTGGTCGTAAGCTTTCAAACGAATACGAATTTTTTGCTTTGCCATTTTAGTCCCTCCTTCTATCGCCCAATTTTTATCGGACATACTCCGTGAAAATTTTCTAGCCACTGTCCCATGGCAAAGGGGCCGGGTGTGCCAGTAACCTCTCACATCATCGCAACGTCACAGAACAACATTCATTATTATATAGAAAAGATGGGCGTATTGCAAGCATATTTAAGAAAAACATTTAAACTTATCTTTTCATTTGAAATGACTTTGTTTAATGCAATGTTTCTGATCTATGCAAGCTGCCTTAACCAATCTCTCTGTACAAGCTAGAATGCTCTTCAATCCTTATGACGCAGGTTCCGAATCATATACATAATAAAAGAGTTCTTTATCCGATGTCGGATAAAGAACTCTTCCGAAGTTTCGTTACAATACAATGTTACTCGTTCCAGTACACTGTTTCATATGCTTATTCAGCGTTAAGCTAAATTATTTTTGAATGCTTGCTACGGAACCGGCACCTACTGTACGTCCACCTTCACGAATGGAGAACTTAGTTCCTTCTTCAATCGCGATTGGGGAGATCAAGGAAACAGTAACAGTGATGTTATCACCAGGCATTACCATTTCAGTACCTTCAGGCAAGTTGATGATGCCTGTTACGTCAGTTGTACGGAAGTAGAACTGTGGACGGTAACCAGTGAAGAATGGTTTGTGACGTCCGCCCTCTTCTTTAGTCAGAACGTAGATTTGAGCTGTGAATTCTGTGTGAGGCTTAACAGAACCCGGTTTAGCCAAAACTTGACCACGCTCGATGTTGTTACGGTCAACACCACGAAGAAGTGCTCCGATGTTGTCACCAGCTTGAGCGGAATCCAGCAATTTACGGAACATCTCAACGCCTGTTACAACAGATTTCTTAGTTTCTTCAGTGATACCAACGATTTCGATCTCTTCGCCCACTTTAACAGTACCACGCTCTACACGGCCAGTAGCAACAGTACCACGACCAGTGATGGAGAATACGTCCTCGACAGGCATCAAGAAAGGCTTGTCAGTTTGACGCTCAGGCAATGGGATGTAAGTATCGATCTCTTTGAACATATCAACGATTTTTTGAGCCCACTCACCATCAGGGTTTTGCAGAGCTTCACGAGCGGATCCACGAGTGATTGGAGTATCGTCACCTGGGAACTCATATTCGTTAAGAAGGTCGCGAACTTCCATCTCAACCAATTCCAACAACTCTTCGTCTTCAACCATGTCACATTTGTTCAAGAATACAACAATGTAAGGTACGCCTACTTGACGAGAAAGCAAGATATGCTCACGAGTTTGTGGCATTGGACCGTCAGCTGCGGATACTACCAGAATTGCTCCGTCCATTTGAGCCGCGCCAGTGATCATGTTTTTAACATAGTCGGCGTGACCTGGGCAGTCAACGTGAGCGTAGTGACGAGTGTCAGTTTCGTACTCAACGTGTGATGTGGAGATTGTGATACCGCGCTCGCGCTCTTCTGGAGCTTTATCGATTTGATCGAATGCGATTGCTGCACCACCGTAAGTTTTGGACAATACAGTTGTGATTGCAGCAGTCAGAGTTGTTTTACCATGGTCGACGTGACCGATAGTACCAATGTTAACGTGTGGTTTATTACGTTCGTATTTAGCCTTTGCCATTTGAACGTGGCCTCCTTAAAATATTAAATTTATGTTTGCACCAGACGAAGTGCGAAGAATACAAGATTCTTATGCACATTCATCCAGTGTAAGAAAACTACTCGGTGCCTTTTGTTTTAGCAACGATTTCTTCAGCGATGCTCTTAGGAACTTCTTCATAATGAGAAAGCTCCATGGAGAATACGCCGCGTCCTTGAGTACCGGAACGAAGAGTTGTAGAGTATCCGAACATTTCAGACAAAGGTACCTTAGCACGAATGATTTGAGCTCCACTACGGGAATCCATACCTTCAATGCGGCCACGACGGGAGTTCAGCATACCCATTACGTCACCCATGTACTCTTCTGGAACGGTTACTTCTACTTTCATGATTGGCTCAAGCAGAACTGGCTTACATTTGTCTTTCGCTGCTTTCAGCGCCATAGATCCGGCAATTTTAAATGCCATTTCGTTGGAATCGACATCATGATAAGATCCGTCTACGATTGTAGCCTTAACGTCTACAAGCGGGAAGCCTGCAATAACGCCGTTTTTCATTTGCTCTTCAATCCCTGCAAGTGCTGGTTGAATGTATTCTCTTGGAACAGAACCACCGACAACTTTACTTTCGAACTGGCTGCCTGTACCCGGCTCTAGAGGTTCGAACTCAACCCATACGTGACCGTATTGACCACGACCACCGGATTGACGAACGAATTTACCTTCAACACGTGCTGGTGCACGGAACGTTTCGCGGTAAGCTACTTGTGGTTTACCCACAGTAGTTTCAACCTTGAACTCACGACGCATACGGTCGATGATGATATCAAGGTGAAGCTCTCCCATACCTGCCAAGATTGTTTGACCTGTTTCTTCATCAGTATGAGCGCGAAGAGTAGGATCCTCTTCTGTCAACTTACCGAGAGCAACACCCAATTTATCTTGGTCAGCTTTGGTTTTAGGTTCAACGGCGATTTCGATAACCGGATCAGGGAAGTTCATCGACTCCAAGATTACCGGATTTTTCTCATCACACAGTGTATCACCTGTGCCCGTATCTTTCAAACCTACGGCAGCAGCAATGTCACCGGAGTAAACTTCAGTGATCTCTTGACGACTGTTCGCATGCATTTGAAGGATACGACCGATACGCTCACGTTTGTTTTTAGTTGCATTCAATACGTAAGAACCGGATTGAAGAACACCGGAGTACACACGGAAGAATGTCAATTTACCAACGTAAGGGTCAGTCATGATTTTGAATGCCAATGCGGAGAATGGCTCTTCATCAGAAGACAAACGAATGGCTTCTGTTCCATCTTCAAGATGTCCAGTAATAGAAGCAACATCTGTTGGAGCTGGCAAGTAATCGATAACAGCATCCAACATCAGTTGAACACCTTTGTTACGATACGAGGAACCACAGATAACCGGGAAGATTTTAACATCAACAACACCTTGACGGAGGACGGTTTTGATCTCATCAACAGTGATCTCTTCGCCTTCCAGGTATTTCATTGTCAATTCTTCATCAAGTTCTGCAACACGCTCGATCAATTCGTTACGAAGTTCTTCGACTTGATCTGCGAATTCTGCAGGAATGTCAATCACTTCGATATCTTGTCCCAGGTCATCTTTGTACATATGAGCCTTTTGTGCAACGATATCAATGATACCTTTGAAATCATTTTCAGCACCGATTGGAAGCTGGATCGCAACTGCGTTCGCTTGAAGGCGATCACGCATGTCAGAAACAACGTTCAGGAAGTCAGCGCCGATGATATCCATTTTATTTACGTAAGCGATACGAGGTACGCTGTACTTGTCAGCCTGTCTCCATACGGTTTCGGACTGAGGCTCAACGCCTTCTTTCGCACTGAATACACCAACTGCTCCGTCCAATACACGAAGGGAACGTTCAACTTCAACAGTGAAGTCAACGTGTCCCGGGGTATCAATAATATTAACGCGGTGGCCTTTCCAAGCAGCGGTAGTCGCAGCGGAAGTAATCGTAATTCCGCGCTCCTGTTCCTGTTCCATCCAGTCCATTGTTGCAGCACCTTCGTGTACTTCACCGATTTTGTGCGTACGGCCTGTGTAGAACAGGATCCGCTCAGTTGTCGTGGTTTTACCCGCATCAATATGAGCCATGATCCCGATATTACGTGTATTTTTTAAGGAGAACTCTCTAGCCATGAAATGGGTCTCCCTTCAAAATTGAAGTTATTATTGTGAACTGAATCCTACCAACGGTAGTGAGCAAACGCTTTGTTCGCTTCAGCCATTTTGTGCGTGTCTTCACGTTTCTTAACAGAAGCGCCTGTGTTGTTGGAAGCGTCGATGATTTCAGCCGCCAAACGCTCTTCCATCGTTTTCTCACCGCGGTTGCGGGAGTAGTTCACGAGCCAACGTAAACCCAAAGCAGTACGTCTCTCTGGTTTCACCTCGATTGGTACTTGGTAGTTGGCACCGCCGACACGGCGAGCTTTAACTTCCAGGACTGGCATGATGTTCTTGATTGCTGCCTCAAATACTTCCATCGGGTCATTACCCGTACGTTCTTGAATCAACTTGAACGCATTATACAGAATGCTTTGAGCAACACCGCGTTTTCCGCCGATCATGATGCGGTTGATTAAACGAGTAACCAACTTGCTATTGTATAACGGATCAGGCAACACGTCTCTTTTCGTAACTGGACCTTTGCGTGGCATGGATATCCCCCTTTCTTTCTTCATGAGCCCATCCTACAGCTTCCGGGATTAACCCAGAAGATATTCAGGACTACTATTTATAATGTTTTAGGCTTTTTTAGCTTTTGGACGTTTAGCACCGTATTTCGAACGAGCTTGCATACGGTTGTTAACACCTGCAGTATCAAGAGCTCCACGAACGATGTGATAACGAACCCCTGCAAGGTCTTTAACTTTACCTCCGCGGATCAAAACAACACTGTGCTCTTGAAGGTTATGTCCGATACCCGGGATATAAGCAGTTACCTCGAGACGGTTCGTCAAACGAACACGGGCATACTTACGAAGTGCAGAGTTTGGTTTACGTGGAGTCATTGTACCTACACGAGTGCAGACACCACGTTTTTGTGGGGCACTGATGTTAGTGGATTCACGCTTCAAAGCATTGAATCCTTTTTGCAAAGCTGGTGATTTGGACTTGTCAACTTTAGCTTGACGTCCTTTACGTACCAGTTGGTTAATAGTTGGCATGTGATTGCCACCCCCTTCCTCAATTGTTCATGTTTCTTTATAAACCTCTTTACGCTAAGTCCACAGACCCAGGCGGTTCATAAAAAGACAAATGAAAAGTTTTTGCCTTGGAGAATCCCTAAAAGTTCTCGGACAAAAACGTTCCTTACCCTATCATTTGACGACAGCAGCCATTGCTGCTCCCACTCCAATCCCGCAAGCTTTGCCGAGATTTTTCATTGTGTCCACTTTCGTGTACTTCACATTGTGTTGTTCACACATGGCAATGATTTTGGAAGTAAGCTGCGGATCGCTATCTTCGGCCACATAGACCTCAGCAGCCATTCCTGACTGGACCATCCGCATGGTCTGTTTGGTACCTATTTTGACATGAGCATCTTGCAGACCTTTTTCATTAGACATTGTTCATTCCTCCGAATAGGACCATGTACAATCAGCTGCCCACGCACCTTTGATATATTAGCATCTAGCGCAAGCATTGTCAATGCTAATCGTGAAACATTTATTTAAAGTTTTGCCGTACCGGGAAACGTCCTTCTGTACTAAACAGTCGTCCGCCTCCCGACGTACAAAACCTAGTTTCACCCTTTGAAGAGGCTGAAACTCATTAATCTACAGAAACTGGCTCAAGTTCTTCTACAGGAGATTGGCCATCTTCTGGCTCAGCAAATTTAATGCTGCGGTAACGATGCATACCCGTACCAGCAGGAATCAATTTACCGATAATTACATTCTCTTTCAGACCGAGCAACTGATCGACTTTACCTTTGATCGCTGCATCTGTCAGTACACGAGTAGTTTCTTGGAACGAAGCCGCCGAGAGGAAGGAGTCTGTTTCCAGGGATGCTTTGGTAATACCGAGCAGGATTGGTTTTGCAACCGCTGGCTCTTTATCACTAAGAATCGCTATTTTGTTAGCTCTTTCGTACTCATGCGTATCCACGAACGATCCTGGCAGCAGTGTTGTATCTCCTGCATCGACGATGCGGATTTTACGCAACATTTGACGGATCATAACTTCAACGTGTTTGTCATTGATTTCTACGCCCTGGTTACGGTATACGCGTTGTACTTCCTGCAAAATGTAGTTTTGTACGCCACGTACGCCTTTAATGCGCAGCATTTCTTTTGGATCGATAGAACCGTCTGTCAACTCGTCGCCCGCTTCAATTTCCATGCCTTCGCTTACGCGTACACGGGAACCGTAGGTAACAGAGTAAACTTTAGATTCTGCTTCACCTTGAATTTCGATTTCACGACGATCTTTCGCCTCGCGAATCTCTTTAACAACACCATCAATCTCACTGATCGTTGCTTGACCCTTAGGATTACGAGCCTCAAACAACTCCTGAATACGCGGCAAACCTTGCGTAATATCGTCTCCGGCTACACCACCGGTATGGAACGTACGCATTGTAAGCTGTGTTCCTGGCTCACCAATGGATTGTGCTGCAATAATACCAACTGCTTCACCAATCTCCACGTGTTTACCTGTCGCTAGGTTGCGACCATAACACTTCTTGCAGACACCATGACTTGCACGGCAACTAAGTACGGAGCGGATTTGCAATTTGGTTATTCCCGCTTTGATGATCGCCTCTGCTTTATCGGAGTCAATCAATTCATTGCGACCTGCAATGATTTCTTTCGTTTCCGGATGACGAACTGTCTCGAAGCAGTATCTGCCTTCAATACGGTCGTAGAGATCCTCAATAACCTCTTTACCATCCTGAATACGACTTACCGTAAAGCCTTTATCTGTACCACAATCATCATCACGCACGATTACGTCTTGGGCTACGTCTACGAGACGACGAGTCAGGTAACCTGAATCGGCTGTACGCAGGGCCGTATCCGCCAAACCTTTACGTGCTCCGTGAGTCGAGATGAAGTACTCGAGTACCGTCAGACCTTCACGGAAGTTCGATTTGATTGGGAGTTCAATGATTCGACCCGATGGGTTGGCCATCAGACCACGCATACCACCCAATTGGGTAATTTGCGATTTGTTACCCCGTGCTTTGGAGTCTACCATCATCATGATCGAGTTGTAACGATCCATGGACTTCATCAGAATCTCAGTGATGTCATCTTTGGATTTCGACCAGATATCAATGATACGGTCATAGCGCTCTTCATTCGTAATCAGACCACGACGGTACTGATTCGTAACGATTTGTGCTTTTTCCTCAGACTGTCTAAGAATTTCAAACTTCTCAGGCGGAACGATAACATCTGATACCGCAACCGTAATACCGGCACGAGTAGAGTATGTGAATCCGAGTTGTTTGATTTTATCCAAAATAACGGCTGTTTCCGTTGTGTGATAAATCTCAAAACAACGTGCGATGATAGAACCGAGATATTCTTTGCCGACGCCACCAGCCAGAGGAGCGTTCATGATTGCTTCTCTAAGGTCAGCACCCTTCTCATAAACAAATGAATGCTCTGCAGTACCTTGGTACAGGTTCGCACGAGTTGCATCGTTAATGTAAGGGAAGCTTGCCGGGAAGATTTCGTTAAAGATGATTTTGCCGATCGTAGTCAGCAACATTGCATCTTGTTGTTTCTCGGTAAAGATTGTTTTGCCAAGTGCTCTAACCGGGATGGCAACACGCGCATGCAATCCTGCAGTACCACGTTGATACGCAGAAACTGCTTCGTTAACTGTACGCAAGATCATACCTGTTCCCTTTTCTTCTTTGTTGTCCATGGTCAGGTAGTAAGAACCAAGCACCATATCCTGGGAAGGGGTAACAACCGGTTTACCGTCTTTCGGGTTCAAAATGTTGCCTGATGCAAGCATCAGGATACGTGCTTCCGCTTGAGCTTCAGCGGACAATGGAACGTGCACGGCCATTTGGTCACCGTCAAAGTCGGCATTGTAAGCCGTACATACGAGCGGGTGAAGACGAATCGCTTTACCTTCAACGAGGATCGGTTCAAATGCTTGAATACCGAGACGGTGAAGCGTAGGGGCACGGTTCAGAAGAACCGGGTGTTCCTTGATGACTTCTTCAAGAACATCCCATACTTCAGGACTTACACGCTCAACTTTACGTTTAGCGCTCTTGATGTTGTGGGCAAGCCCTTTATTTACAAGCTCTTTCATAACGAAAGGCTTGAACAATTCAAGTGCCATATCTTTTGGCAGACCACACTGATACATTTTCAGGTAAGGTCCAACAACGATAACGGAACGACCAGAATAGTCAACCCGTTTACCGAGCAAGTTCTGACGGAAACGTCCTTGTTTACCTTTCAGCATGTGGCTGAGAGATTTCAATGGGCGGTTACCCGGACCTGTTACAGGGCGTCCACGACGACCGTTGTCGATCAAGGCGTCAACCGCTTCCTGCAGCATCCGTTTTTCATTTTGCACGATAATATCTGGCGCGCCCAAGTCAAGCAAACGTTTCAGACGGTTGTTCCGGTTAATTACACGGCGATACAGATCATTCAAGTCAGAAGTTGCAAAACGTCCACCATCCAGCTGTACCATAGGACGAAGTTCCGGCGGGATAACAGGAAGTACATCCATGATCATCCACTCCGGTTTGTTACCAGAGTTGCGGAATGCTTCAATTACTTCCAGACGTTTGATCGCACGGTTACGACGTTGTCCTTGTGCAGTCCGGAGCTCTTCTTTCAGGAACTCGAGCTCTTTGTCTATATCAAGGTCTTGAAGCAATTTCTTAACTGCTTCGGCACCCATGCCAGCATGGAAACCATAGCCGTATTTTTCACGATAGCTGCGGTATTCTTTCTCGGACAACAGCTGTTTTTTCTCCAGGGGAGTTTCTCCCGGATCAGTTACTACATATGATGCAAAATAAATAATCTCCTCGAGAGATCTTGGAGACATATCCAGAGCAAGACCCATACGGCTCGGAATACCTTTGAAGTACCAGATATGCGATACCGGAGCAGCAAGCTCGATATGGCCCATCCGTTCGCGGCGTACTTTCGCACGTGTGACTTCAACGCCACAGCGATCACAGACAACGCCTTTATAACGGACGCGTTTGTATTTACCGCAGTGACATTCCCAGTCTTTTGTAGGGCCAAAAATCTTTTCGCAGAACAGCCCTTCTTTTTCCGGTTTCAACGTACGATAGTTGATCGTTTCCGGTTTTTTCACTTCTCCGCGGGACCAAGAACGAATTTTTTCTGGGGAAGCAAGCCCGATCTTCATGTATTCGAAATTGTTGACGTCCAACAAGGAGCAACCCTCCTTAACCAAGTCCTGTATTCTAGGTTACGCCCTCTCCGGCCGAAGCCGGAGCAAGACGCGAGCCTGATGAAAAGCGCCGGTCATCATGCGCCCGAAGCGGTTACTCCGCTCCGACCTCTGTACCCTCAAGGTTGAGGCTGAGCTTATCGCTCGCAGCGTCATCTTCATCGTCCATTTCTTTCATTTCAATCTCTTGCTCATCTTCGCTCAAAATCTTAACGTCCATACCCAAGCTTTGCAGCTCTTTAATCAATACCTTGAATGATTCAGGAACGCCTGGTTCTGGAACATTCTCGCCTTTGACGATAGACTCGTACGTTTTCACCCGACCTACAACATCATCGGACTTAACCGTCAAGATTTCTTGCAGTGTATAGGCCGCGCCATAAGCCTCAAGCGCCCATACTTCCATCTCCCCGAAACGTTGTCCACCGAACTGGGCTTTACCACCCAGAGGCTGTTGCGTAACGAGTGAGTAAGGACCTGTGGAACGAGCATGGATTTTATCATCAACCATGTGCGCCAGTTTGATCATATGCATGACGCCTACAGTAACTTCACGTTCGAACTCTTCACCTGTACGACCATCGTACAGAACGGTTTTACCATTACGTTGCATACCTGCTTCTTCCATCGTATCGAAGACATCATACTCCTTCGCTCCGTCGAATACAGGGGTAGCTACGTGAATACCGAGCTGCATGGCTGCCATACCCAAGTGAACTTCAAGCACTTGACCAATGTTCATCCGGGAAGGTACGCCCAACGGGTTAAGAACGATTTGAACTGGTGTACCGTCCGGCAGGAAAGGCATATCTTCTTCCGGCAAAATACGGGCCACGACCCCTTTGTTACCGTGACGTCCGGCCATTTTATCACCCTCGGAAATTTTCCGTTTTTGAGCGATATAGACACGAACGAGTTGGTTAACACCAGGAGGCAGTTCATCGCCGTTTTCACGTGTGAACACTTTTACGTCGACTACGATTCCGTCAGTACCGTGAGGTACACGCAAGGAAGTATCACGTACTTCACGCGCTTTCTCACCGAAGATCGCATGCAGGAGACGCTCTTCTGCAGTAAGTTCTGTTACGCCTTTTGGCGTCACTTTACCAACCAGAATGTCACCAGCACTGATTTCAGCACCAATCCGGATAATACCGCGCTCATCCAAGTTACGCAGCGCTTCTTCCCCAACGTTCGGGATATCACGTGTAATCTCTTCAGGTCCGAGCTTGGTATCACGCGCTTCCGACTCATATTCCTCGATGTGGATGGATGTGTATACATCTTCCTTAACGAGTTTTTCACTGAGTAGGATCGCATCCTCGTAGTTGTAACCTTCCCAAGTCATGAAGGCAACGACAACGTTACGTCCCAGAGCAAGTTCACCCATCTCCGTCGAAGGACCATCTGCAAGGATGTCCCCAGCTTTGACAGCAGCTCCTCTTTTAACAATCGGACGCTGGTTAATGCATGTTCCTTGGTTCGAACGCATAAATTTGTGTAATTTATATTTAACAATATCGCCTTTGACTTCTGAACCATCAACTTCTTCGATACGACGCAACCAAATCTCGTTCGCAGTAGATCGTTCAATAATTCCGTCATAATCGGAGACAATACATACACCGGAATCTTTCGCGGCTTTGTGTTCCATACCTGTTCCCACAAGTGGTGCTTTAGGAATCAAAAGTGGAACGGCCTGCCGCTGCATGTTCGATCCCATGAGCGCACGGTTGGAGTCATCGTTCTCAAGGAACGGAATAAGCGCTGTAGCGACGGATACAACTTGCTTAGGAGATACGTCCATGTAGTCAACGCGCTCACTCGGCATCGTAAGGATGTTATCCGATTGCTTGTTATAACGTACAATGATCGCTTCTTCTTCAAATGTACTATCTTCATTCAGCTTCGCATTCGCTTGAGCGATTACATAGTTGTCCTCTTCGTCTGCTGTCAGGTAATCGATTTGTTTGGTTACAACACCTGTCTTCGGATCAACCCAGCGATACGGGGCTTCAATGAAACCATATTCGTTCACACGAGCAAATGTAGACAAGGAGTTAATCAAACCAATGTTCGGTCCCTCTGGAGTCTCAATCGGACACATCCGGCCATAGTGGGATGGATGGACGTCACGGACTTCCATACCTGCGCGCTCACGCGTCAAACCACCAGGTCCGAGTGCAGACAGACGACGTTTATGCGTCAACTCACCCAGCGGGTTCGTCTGATCCATAAACTGCGACAGTTGGGAGCTACCAAAGAACTCTTTAATCGATGCAATAACAGGACGTATGTTAATCAAAGCCTGTGGTGTAATGACGTTAGCATCCTGAATGGACATTCTCTCACGAACAACGCGTTCCATACGGGACAAACCGATACGGAACTGGTTTTGCAAGAGCTCACCCACTGAACGCAAACGACGGTTACCCAGGTGATCAATATCATCCGTGCTACCAATACCCTGTAGAAGGTTAAGGAAATAACTAATAGACGAAATGATATCCGCCGGGGTTACGTTCTTAACGGACTTGTCAATGTTCCCATTGGCAATCAGTTTGACAACTTTACCGTCTTCAATCGGTGAAAACACATCAATTGTTTGCATAGGGATATCATTGGCATCCAAAACACCGTTACCAACGTGATACGTGCGGAAACCAACGCTTTTCTCCAGATACGGCATGATTTCATCCAACAAACGACGATCAACCATTTGGCCCGCTTCAGCGATGATTTCACCCGTCTCGGTATCAATGAGAGACTCAGCCAAACGCTGATTGAATAAACGGTTCTTGATGTGAAGCTTTTTATTCATTTTGTAACGACCTACATTAGCCAGGTCATAACGTTTTGGATCAAAGAAACGTGCTACGAGCAAGCTTTTCGCGTTATCAAGCGTTGGTGGCTCACCCGGGCGAAGACGCTCATAAATCTCAATCAGCGCTTTCTCCGTGGAATCTGTGTTGTCTTTGTCCAGCGTGTTGCGAATATATTCGTCATTACCGAGCAGATCCAGAATCTCAGCGTCTGTGCCAAAACCAAGTGAACGCAGGAGAACCGTAACCGGTATTTTACGTGTACGGTCGATCCGGACGTAAACAACATCCTTCGCGTCCATCTCCAGTTCGAGCCAAGCGCCGCGGTTAGGAATAACTGTAGCGGTATACGTTTTTTTGGCGTTTTTATCTACTTTGGTACTGAAGTAAACGCTAGGAGAGCGAACCAACTGGCTGACAATAACCCGTTCCGCACCATTAATAATAAATGTGCCGGTGTTGGTCATCAGCGGGAAATCTCCCATGAATACTTCCTGCTCTTTGACTTCTCCGGTTTCCTTATTAATGAGCCGGACTTTAACCCGAAGCGGTGCTGCATAAGTAACGTCACGCTCTTTCGCGTCGTCTACTGTATACTTCGGTTCACCGAGACTGTAATCGATAAATTCCAAAATCAAGTTACCTGTGAAATCCTGGATCGGCGAGATATCCTGGAACATTTCGCGCAACCCTACCTCCAAAAACCAATCGTAAGATTTTTGTTGGATTTCAATCAGGTTCGGAACTTCGAGTATCTCGTTAATTCGTGCATAACTGCGCCGAGTGCGTCGACCATATTGAACAAGATGTCCTGCCAACTTAAACTCACCCCTCAATGTCTACTCACTTTAAAAATTTCGTTGCGAACCTCTGTTTGTAACCTTATAATGGTACACATACAGACGAAAGCAATTCATCCACAAATAAAGAAAAGCCCTTACTCGAATGTCGTTCGAAAAAAGAGCAACTTTGATCGGCAGATGTCTTTCCAAACCACACTTATCCCCAGTTTGCCCAAAATGTACATATTATACGCCAAACGTTGGCATAATAAGCCCGTTCGGCGTAAAAAAAGGTTGACATTTATAGTTAGCTAAAGCCAAATAGGGCATCTTAATACTGACATTTTACAATAATACCACGCCCTGAATTTCAAGTCAATAGTCCTATTGCGAAAAAAATGCTAGCCTGCTTACTTTACAAATCAAGAATTAGCCTAAAGTCAGCTCTCCCATTTTCACCGCTTTGAAAATCCGGTAGCCTTTATCCTTCGTCACTTCTTCCACTCGTCCAAACAAAGATTCCAACTTCGATTTCGCCGATGGTGCCCCCTGCTTCTTCTGAATGACAATCCATAACGCCCCGCCTACCTTCAAATGACGATGTGCCTGTTCAAAAATAGTATGCACGGTTTCCTTACCCGCACGGATAGGAGGATTGGTCAGAACCACGTCAAAGTCTTCCTTTTCAACCTCTGCCAGTAGATTACTTTGCATAACCGTTACATTCGTTATTCCGTTCGCTTTTGCATTTTCCCTGGAAAGCTCAACCGCTCTCTCATTGATATCGATCATGGTGACATGTCCGTCCGGCACAAGCTTGGCTGCCGTGAGACCAATGGGTCCATACCCACAGCCCACATCCAGAACATGAGCTCCAGCAGGCAAATCAATAGCATCAATTAACACTCTGCTGCCGTAATCGATTCCGTTTTTGGAAAATACACCTGCATCTGTAACGAGCCGCAATTTCCATCCACGTAATTCCGCTTCTGTAGCCCGTCTGTCATGTGCCACCTGCGGTTTGTCCGAATAATAATGATTGGACATGTCCTCACTCACTTTCCATTTACAATTACAGCAACAAACCCCTTGATATAAGTCAAGGGGTTTGTTGTTTTGTTCATCCAGCTTATATGAAAGCTAAATTATTTAACTTCTACAGAAGCGCCTGCTTCTTCAAGCTTAGCTTTAACTGCTTCTGCTTCTTCTTTAGCAACTTTTTCTTTCAGAGCTTTTGGTGCGTTGTCAACCAGTTCTTTTGCTTCTTTCAGGCCAAGACCTGTGATTTCGCGAACTGCTTTGATAACGTTGATTTTGGAAGCACCAGCGCTAGTCAAGATTACGTCGAACTCGGATTGCTCAGCTTCTGCAACAGCAGCTCCAGCACCTGCAGCAGCTACTGGAGCTGCAGCAGTTACGCCGAATTCTTCTTCGATTGCTTTAACAAGATCGTTCAGTTCCAGTACAGTCATGCCTTTGATTGCTTCCAAGATTTGCTCTTTACTCATGATTGAACCTCCATATATAATTTTATTTTTTTTGTAATTCGTTGCTGCCTAAGCAACATTCAGATCAAGTTGCTTACGCGCCTTGCTCTTCTTTATCCGCAACTGCCTTAACCGCAAGCGCGAAGTTGCGCACTGGTGCTTGAAGCACGCTGAGGAGCATGGAGAGGAGACCTTCGCGGGAAGGAAGTTCTGCCAATGCTTTCACTTCTTCTGCTCCGATTACGCGACCTTCTACAACTGCACCTTTTAATTCCAGTGCATCGTTCTTTTTCGCGAAGTCGTTCAGAATTTTGGCTGGAGCCACAACGTCGTCTGCGCTGAATGCAATCGCAGTAGGACCTGTGAGTACTTCATTAAGTTCTCCCAGTTCTGCTGCAGTAGCTGCGCGGCGAAGCAACGTGTTTTTCAGCACTTGGAATTCGATTCCGGCTTCACGAAGCTGCTTACGCAGCTCAGTTACTTGGGCAACGTTCAAACCGCGATAGTCAACAACAACGGTCGTAGCGCTCTCGCGCAATTTTGCTGTTACTGCATCAACGGACTCTTGTTTTGCTTGAATCACTTTTGCGTTTGCCAAACTGTACACCTCCTGATCAAATTTATCCCATTAAGAAAAGCCTCCGTAGATTCACGAAGGCTTGATATATACTCATAACCGATTTGCATCGTTCTAAGTTCTATAATCACACCTCGGTAGGAAATTAAGCCAACTGGCACCTACTGTCTACGGTAAGCATATTCAAATGTCAACGGTCAGTCACTCGGACTCACAACTTTTATAGATTATCAGAACAGGACAAGCCTGTCAAGAACTATTATCTAAAAGCTGCTGCGTTCACGCGTGCGCCAGGGCCCATCGTGG
Source organism: Paenibacillus hebaui (assembly GCF_051934385.1). Classification (NCBI taxonomy): domain Bacteria; kingdom Bacillati; phylum Bacillota; class Bacilli; order Caryophanales; family Paenibacillaceae; genus Paenibacillus; species Paenibacillus hebaui. The sequence continues at coordinate 6,374,743 of NZ_CP196836.1, forward strand.
AAGAAAGACTAAGATTCTTCAGATAAACGCCTTTTGCTGCCGCCGGTTTAGCGCGATTCAATGCTTCCATGAGAGCTTTAAGGTTCTCATTCAATTGCTCTGCAGAGAAAGAAGCTTTACCGATCGGTGCATGAATTTGACCTGCACGATCCAGACGATATTCGATTTTACCGGCTTTAATTTCTTGAACAGCCTTGGATACATCGAAAGTTACCGTTCCGGCTTTAGGGTTAGGCATCAGACCTTTACCGCCGAGCAGACGGCCCAATTTACCTACTTCACTCATCATATCCGGTGTCGCTACGCAGACGTCGAATTCGAACCAACCTTGTTGGATTTTGTTGATCATATCTGCATCACCAACATAATCCGCGCCAGCTGCTTCCGCTTCTTTCGCTTTGTCACCTTTTGCAAATACCAATACGCGTTGTGTTTTACCTGTGCCGTGTGGCAAGACAACAACACCACGTACAGCCTGGTCTTGCTTACGCGGGTCTACACCCAAGCGCACTACTGCTTCGATAGTTTCATCGAATTTTGCAGTTGCTGCTTTCTTCACAAGCTCTACAGCTTCAGAAGACTCGTAAGTTGCTTCGCTGTCGATCAGCTTAGCAGCTTCCAGGTACTTTTTACCGTGTTTAGCCATGTTTTATTCCTCCTTTGTGGTGTTAGCGGATATACCTCCCACATCAACCGGCCGCGAATCGACCGGCATTACGAAGCCATGTTTCCAGATGAAAAATTAGTCTTCGATGGTGATACCCATGCTGCGGGCAGTACCTTCGACCATACGCATTGCGGACTCTACGTCTGCTGCATTCAGGTCAGGCATTTTTTGTTCTGCGATTTGACGCACCGCATCACGTTTAACAGTAGCAACTTTTTTCTTATTCGGTTCGCCGGATCCTTTTTCTACTTTAGCTGCCACTTTCAACAGAACTGCTGCTGGTGGAGTTTTAGTAATGAAAGTAAAGGAACGATCTTCGAATACTGTGATTTCAACAGGAATAATCAATCCCGCTTGATCGGCTGTACGAGCATTGAACTCTTTACAGAATGCCATGATGTTGACACCTGCTTGACCCAAAGCTGGACCTACCGGAGGCGCTGGATTCGCTTTACCTGCTGGAATCTGAAGTTTTACCATTTTGATTACCTTTTTTGCCATGATTGACACCTCCTTGCAAAATAGTGGTCAACGGGCCTTTCAGCCCTCCCACAAGAAACTCGAAGAGACTATATCTTCTCCACTTGTGTGTATTCCAACTCAAGCGGCGTTTCCCGTCCAAACATGTTCACGTGCACTTTCAACTTGCTTTTGTCTACCAAAATTTCTTCCACGGAGCCCACAAAATTCGCAAAAGGACCAACTTTAATACGTACGGATTCCTTAATTTCGAATTCAATTTTAGGCTTAGGTTCAACCATGCCCATGTGCTTCAGAATTTGTTCCACTTCTTCAGGCAACAATGCAGTTGGTTTGGACCCGGAACCTGTCGAACCGACAAATCCCGTAACACCTGGTGTGTTGCGAACAACATACCAAGAGTCATCCGTCTGGACCATTTCCACCAAGACATATCCGGGGTAAACTTTACGCATAACGGTTTTTTTCTTACCGTCTTTGTTTACCACTTCTTCTTCCATAGGAACAAGAACGCGGAAAATCTTGTCTTCCATGCCCATGGACTCTACGCGTTTTTCCAAATTGGCTTTGACCTTGTTCTCATACCCTGAATAGGTATGAACGACGTACCATCTTTTCTCCATATCAAGCCACCTGGGACCCTTCTTAAATAATCGCTTCGATCACAGCGGAGATGCCGATATCAACGACCCAAAAAAATAGCGTCATAACCACAACAGTACCAAGAACGATCAATGTGTAGTTGGTCAGCTCTTTACGATTAGGCCAGCGAACTTTTTTAAGTTCAGCCCAGCTTTCTGTGAAAAAGGAAATCAGAGATTTGAAACTTCGTTTCACGCCGACTACACCTCCAAAAACTATCTGGTTTCGCGATGAGAAGTCTGCTCGTTACAAAACTTGCAAAATTTCTTCATCTCCATGCGGTCGGGGTGATTACGCTTGTTTTTTGTCGTAGTGTAATTTCTTTGTTTGCAGTTAGTACAAGCCAAAGTAATAATTACCCGCATGATGTACACCTCCCGAAGACTTCCACATTGAAGCGGAGTCTCTAAATTGATCCTGAAAAAAAAGCCACAAATTTAGGCCTACCTAAATCACTTTATCACAAGGGTATAGCCATGTCAATGAAAGAATAGCCTTTCATCATTGGGTAAAAGTTCCGTATACACACATTAGGTTTCGCATCTCTGATTTATCTCTTCTCCTGCATGGACCGAGCGATTACTAGTATAATCATTCTTTCACTTTATAAACTTGAAGCAGCAAAAAAAGACTCAAATCCCGAGCCTTTTCCGTCAACGACAACAGTGTTCAATTATCTCGAACTTCCAGGTACTTTTCAAGTTTGCGCTTAACGCGCTGAAGTGCATTATCAATGGACTTCACATGTCTGTCCAAATCTACTGCAATCTCTTGATAAGATCTCCCGTCCAGATACAACATCAATACTTTACGTTCCAGATCACTTAGTATCTCCGACATCTTATCTTCCAGGCCCACAAACTCTTCCTGATTGATAATAAGCTCTTCCGGATCACTGACCTGGGTTCCACAAATCACATCGAGTAACGTACGATCGGACTCTTCGTCATAAATAGGCTTGTCCAGAGATACATAAGAATTAAGCGGAATATGCTTCTGACGTGTTGCTGTCTTAATCGCCGTAATAATCTGTCGTGTAATGCACAGTTCGGCAAAGGCCTTGAAAGAAGCCAGCTTGTCCCCTTTAAAATCTCGTATGGATTTATAGAGTCCAATCATTCCTTCTTGAATGATATCTTCCCGGTCTGCCCCAATCAGAAAATAAGATCTTGCCTTGGCGCGTACAAAGTTGCGATATTTGTTAATCAAAAACTCTAACGCTTCGCTTTCGCCTTCACGGAAAGCTTCGACAATGTCTTCGTCACTTTGGTAATCATACTTAGCTAACATGATATCTTTGAGGTCGACACTCACAGACAATCCCTCCGGCTGCAACGCAAGGTACCCCGTTACTCTACTCTATGAAATATAGGATCAGTATATATGATGGTACCTCACACCGTCAACCACGCTCTGCCTAAAAAAGAACATCAATAACATAAATGTCAAGAGTTTCAATATTCTAAAATTTGTAAAATGGTACTGTTATTCCCGCCGCCATCGCTCAAACTGCTTCAAAACATCCGGACTCAATTTTCCCCCGAGTGTATTACGCGTTGCTTTAGCCTGATCTTCTTCCAGACGTTTCTGTAACTCTTTTTCGTTCTGCTCTACTTCGATCAGCAATTCCCTTGCAGATACACGCAGTGCTCCCTGTCCAAAAATGATATGCTGCTCTACCATATCGCTTGTAGCCACATAGATACGGCGTCTTCGCGTGCTTAGTTCCCGAACGAGTCTCTCAATGCATTCGTCTGCCGTCTCTTTTTCCTTAGTAAAATAAATCTGCAATTTGCTCTGGGTGAAGGATTTTCCGAGTCCAGGCACGAGGTAGGCGTCAAAAACAACAATGACTCGCAGACCGGAGAAAGCCTGGTAGTCGGCTAGACGAAAGAGAAGCCTATTTCGGGCCTCCTCCAATCCACTCTCCGCTAGTCTGGATAGCTCCGGCCAATCACCAATCATGTTGTACCCGTCTACAAGAAGCACATCACGGGAATCAGCCATATCTTCTATTCCTGCGCTTGGCGCGAGCGAAGCACCTCATACATGATAACACCCGCCGCTACGGAAGCGTTCAGGGAATTAATCTGACCCTGCATCGGCAATTTAATCAACACATCGCACTTTTCGCGAATGAGTCGTCCCATCCCCTTATTTTCGTTCCCGATCACAAGTGCTACCGGGCCCGTAAAGACTCCGTTGCCGAATACCTTCTCTTGGGCATCGACATCCGTACCCACAACCCATACGCCCTCTTCCTTAAGACGGTCGATGGTTTGTCCCAAGTTACTTACACGAGCCACTGGCACGTACTCTACTGCACCTGCAGATGTTTTGGATACCGTTACCGTCACTGCTGCCGAGCGCCGCTTAGGCACAATGACACCATGGGCCCCCGTGCAGTCAGCCGTCCGCAAAATCGAACCGAGATTATGAGGATCTTCAATCTCATCCAGCAAAATCAAAAAAGGATGCTCATTTTTTGCTGCCGCCGCGGCAAGAATGTCTTCTACCTCCACATAGGCGTAAGGTGCCGCTTGGGCAACCACACCCTGGTGTTGAACACCTGGAACCGTTTGATCCAGTTTACGCTTGTCTACATGCTGAATGACAATACCCAGTTTTCTCGCTTCAGCGATGATGGCCTGCGTCAAATGTTTCTGTGCTGTATCAGCAATCCATATTTTATTAATTGTCCGGCCTGAACGCAGCGCCTCCGTCACGGAGTGTTTACCCGCGATCCATTCTTCTTCCATCGTTGTTCGATCCTCTCTATAACGTCCTGCTGGCATCTACATCTGAGTAGGCTGCCCCCACAGAAACGGCTTTGTTAGAATTTCTGTTATTTAGTCGGCACTTTCGAATTCGAATTCTGTTCGGCATATTCAATGCCCCGACTTATTAGTTCAATCATACGATCATGTCGACCGCTGCTGTACAGGTAACCAATCAGACACTCCAAAGCCGTGGCATGTCTATATTCCAATACATCTGCATTTTTGGGAATACTGCCCGACTTGGCGTTTCGTCCTTGTCTTACAATGTCACATTCTTCTTCGGTTAGTTCAGTCTCAATACCTGTAAGGATTCGGCTCTGAGCCTTTGCTGATACCAGCCCCGTTGCACTCCGATGCAGATGGTTGGGACGCATGTTAGCTTTGGACAAGAGATACTGCCGTACGGCCACTTCATACACCGCATCACCAATATAGGCTAGTGCAATGGGAGGAATCAACCGGGCAGGCCTGGAAGGAGGATAAGGGAACCACCCTCCCTGCGCGATCTGCTCATGTTGTTTATCTATATTTTGTTCTTTCTGCTCAGCCTGCTCGACAGATTCAGACAACTTAATCGGATGTTCTTCGCTCATTTACGCCGCCATCTCATCCCTTGAGCGGTATCCTCAAGCATAATGCCTTGCGCTGAAAGCTCATCGCGAATTTCATCCGCGCGTGCCCAGTTTTTGGACTTGCGAGCTTCTGTACGTTCTTCAATCAAACGCTCAATTTCTTCATCCAAAAGTTCCGGCTCAGCGTCCGTATAGATACGCAGCACAGCATTCAGTTCACTGAACAATGCCAGAAGCGCACGAATGGCTGCTGCATTTACGACTTCCTGCTGTAACAACTGATTGGCTTCTCCAGCCCATTCAAACAGAACCGTAATCGCATCAGGGGTATTGAAATCATCCTGCATTTTCTCATGATACTGCTGACGAATCTGCTCCAGTCTCGCAGCAAACTCTGCTGAAACCTCCTGGTCCACGCTTACAGCCTGTAAACGATGGTTCAGGTTACCTACGGCATTGGCGATACGATCCACACTGTTCTGTGCCTGTTCCATCGTATCGTCCGTAAAGTTCAATGGATTACGATAGTGGGTAGACAACATGAAATAACGAAGTGCTTCGCGTTTATATTGACTCCGAAGATCTTTAACAAGAACTCCGTTACCGAGTGATTTCGACATTTTCTCGTTATCGATCCGAATAAAACCGTTGTGCATCCAATAGTTCGCGAGCGGTTTACCCGTCAATACCTCGGATTGTGCGCATTCGCACTCATGGTGCGGGAACTGCAAATCCTGTCCGCCCCCATGAATATCCAGTGTATCCCCAAGGTACTCTCTCGCCATGGCAGAACACTCGATATGCCAGCCTGGACGACCATCCCCCCATGGACTCGACCAGTAGATCTCACCTGGCTTGGCAGCCTTCCAGAGTACGAAGTCTTCCGGATGTTCCTTACGCTCATCTACCCCAATGCGGATGCCGAATTGGAGCTCCTGCAAGTTTTGTTTGGAAAGTTTGCCATATTCCGCGAATTTGCCTGTGCGATAATACACATCACCGCCATTTTCATAAGCAAATCCCTTTTCAACCAGCTCACGGATAAAATCAATAATGAGCGGCATGTTCTCTGTCACTCTCGGATTGCTGCTCGCCCTGGGAATACCCAATCCTTCCAGATCATCGTAATAAGCAGCAATAAATTTCTCTGCGACATGAGGAACATCTGTCCCCAGTTGTTCGGCTTTGCGAATGAGTTTGTCATCGACATCGGTAAAGTTCACAACATAGTTTACCTCATGTCCTGTCTGTTCCAGATATCCTCGAACCGTGTCAAAAAAGATAACCGGGCGTGCATTCCCGATATGAATGTAATCATATACTGTTGGTCCGCAGACATACATTTTTACTTTTCCCGGCTCTTGGGGAACAAAATTCTCTTTGGTACGACTCATCGTATTGTAAATTTGAAGCGTCATAGTCACTTTCCTTTCATCCGTATCCATCATTATTCTATTGTACCACGCACGGGCTCATTTTCATGGGTACTCTGCAGAGTACGCACTTCCTCCCGCAATCGTTCGATTTCTTGTTGCATACTGCGCAGGGAATCGATCACTGGATCGGGAAGCTGCTGATTCAGACGATCCACCCGGCGACCGTCTTGCTTCACAATTCTGCCGGGTATGCCTACAACGGTACTGTTCGAAGGCACTTCCTTAAGCACGACGGAGTTAGCTCCAATGTTGCATTGATCCCCCACGCTGAAAGAACCCAGCACTTTGGCTCCAGATGAGATAACCACATTATTGCCAATCGTCGGATGTCTCTTTCCTTTTTCTTTCCCTGTTCCGCCAAGGGTAACCCCCTGATAAATAACAACGTCATCGCCAATCTCACACGTTTCCCCAATGACAACTCCCATGCCGTGATCAATAAATAACCGATTGCCAATCGTAGCCCCGGGATGGATCTCAATCCCTGTCATAAAACGGCTGGTCTGCGAAATGAACCGGGCGAACGAGAACCATTTCCGCTTGTATAAAAAATGTGCCATCCGGTGCGCCCATATCGCATGCAGCCCAGAGTAAGTAAATACCACCTCAAACCATCCCCGGGCCGCCGGATCGTTTTCAAACACCGCCTGGATATCTGATCTGATCTTCTTGAACATGCTCGTTCCCCTCTTGTTCAGGTCTTCGTCCTCCGGCTTACCGGACGGCGCGGCCCTCATATGGTAGTGTATTGCCGACTCTCCCTAAACAAAAAAAACGCCCCTGCAGCTATTTAAGCTGCAGAGGCGTTTATCGCGGTCCCACTCTGCTTGGTCCGTGCCTTAACATATCAGGACTGATCAGCCGATTAAAGCCGCTTCATATCCTTTTACAATTAAGAACGAACCCTCCATAGTTCTATAACGGAAACCAACCGTCACAACCTATCCTGACGTTTTCCTCTGTTGTTCTAACAAGAGGCGGGGCCGGATTCGGCTGCGCAGCTCACGGGTGCATTTCGATTGACAGACAGTGGATGGCTCACAGCCACCGCAGCAAAGAACTTCATTCTTTGCCTGCGGGACCATCCTCTCTGAATCTGCCCGGCTCAATCTACTCTCCCGGTCTTTGCTGTTCTATGATAAATAAAATCATGTCATTTAACCTTTGTGTTGCTATTATAGCGAAAAGGTTATGGACTGACAACAACCTTCCTTCATGTCGGTCCCGAGTCTACCATCTTACACAAGTCCATGGCAGAGTGGAAAACGAGTATGTCCTAAGCGCCTTTTACCTGAGCACGCAATCGATCGATAACCGTATCACGGCCAAGCAGTACGATCGTTTGGTTCAGATCACGGCCATGAGTCTGTCCCGTCAGGGCTACACGGATCGGCATAAAGAGCTGTTTCCCCTTAAATCCGGTTTCCTTCTGCACTTCCTTGATGAGGGCGGCCATCTTGCTTGGTGTGAACTCATCGCTAGCTTGTACTTTGTCAGCAAAAGCCTTTAGAACTGTAGGTACCTGCTCCTCGGCCAGTACAGTAGCACCTTCACTTTCCAGTTCCAGATGGGAACGGAAGAATACTTCCGACAATTCCACAATATCCGATGCTGAATTCATCTGCTCCTGGTAGAGGTGAACGAGCTTATATGCCCATTCTTTCTGTTCTCCAGATAATTCGGAAGCAATACGCCCCGCCTTTTGCAGATGTGGAATCGCCATTTCAGCAATACGATCCGGGTCCGCGTGTTTGATATAGTGGTTGTTCAAATGAGCCAGCTTGTGGGTATCAAATACCGCCGGGCTCTTGGACAAACGTTTTGTATCAAAAATGGAGATCAGCTGCTCTTGCGAGAAAATTTCCTCTTCTCCTTCAGGAGACCATCCAAGCAAGGAGATGAAGTTAAACATCGCTTCCGGCAAATAGCCGAGCTGATCATACTGTTCAATAAACTGAATAACGGATTCGTCCCGTTTACTCAACTTCTTGTGGTTCTCGTTCACGATCAGCGTCATATGACCGAATTGCGGCGGCTCCCAGCCGAGCGCTTCATAGATCATCAGTTGACGCGGCGTGTTCGAGATGTGATCTTCCCCACGTAGGACGTGGGAGATCTTCATCAAATGATCATCCACAGCAACGGCATAGTTGTACGTGGGAATGCCGTCCTTTTTCACAATGACGAAGTCGCCGGATTCCTTGCTGTTGAATGAAATTGTACCTTTAACCATATCATCGAACGTATATATGCGCTCTTCTGGTACACGGAAACGAATACTCGCCACACGTCCTTCCGCTTCAAACGCACTGCATTGCTCTGGCGTCAGATCACGGTGTTTACCCGAATAACGCGGCGTTTCTCCACGGGCGGATTGCTCTTCACGTTCTTGCTCCAACTCTTCTTCCGTGCAGTAACAACGGTACGCCCGACCTTTATCCAGCAGTTCCTGTGTATATTTGCGATAGAGATCCAGACGTTCTGTTTGACGGTATGGTCCGTATTCTCCGCCCACATCAATACTTTCGTCCCACTCAATTCCAAGCCATTTCAGGTATTTCAGCTGGCTTTCTTCCCCACCCGCAATGTTCCGCTTCACGTCCGTATCTTCAATACGAATAATGAATTTCCCGTTATTATGTTTGGCATACAAATAGTTAAACAGCGCCGTACGGGCATTCCCGATATGCAGGTGTCCCGTTGGGCTCGGCGCGTAGCGTACACGAATTTCCGTGCTCATATGATCCCCTCCGTCACTAATTGATTGATGATATCACACACGTACAAGACAAACAACGGATTGGGCAGCAATGCCCTCTCCCCGTCCAGGGAATCCCAGTTGCTCCGTTGTTGTTGCTTTCACATTCACCTGAGTTACATCCGCTTCCAGTGCCTTGGCAATAACCTCGGCCATCTGCGGAACATAAGGTGCCATCTTCGGCTTCTGTGCAATTATGGTTGAATCAATATTCCCCAGACGGTATCCGCGATCCTTCACAAGCTGCCATACATGCTCCAGTAATTTCAAACTGTCGACATCCTTGAATTCTGGATCGGTATCCGGGAAGTGTTTGCCGATATCCCCGAGTGCCAGAGCACCCAAAATGGCATCACTAATCGCGTGCAGCAGCACGTCTGCGTCCGAGTGGCCCAGCAACCCTTTTTCATAAGGAATCGTCACTCCGCCAATAATGCACGGGCGTCCTTCTACCAGCTGGTGTACATCAAATCCCTGTCCTACACGTATCATCGCTTCTTCTCTCCCTCCAGCAAAAACGCGGCGTATTCCAAATCTTCCGGCGTTGTTAATTTGATATTGGTATAACTGCCTTCCACAACCTTGACCGACATTCCCTGACGTTCAGCCAGCATCGCGTCATCTGTCCCGAGGAATCCGTCCCGTTCCGCCGACTCGTATGCGAGCAGCAGTGAAGAAAGACGAAAAGCCTGCGGGGTTTGAATGCTCCACAGACTACTGCGGTCTGGCGTCGCCGTGACGACACCCTCCGCATTCACTTGTTTGATCGTATCCTTCACCGGAACGGCCAGTACAGCTGCTCCGCCCGAGATAGCGGCATCCATACATCCTGTGATATGCTCACGGCTTATAAATGGACGTACCCCGTCGTGAACGAGGACCCATTCCGTATCCAAGGCCTTCAGGCCTTCATGGACAGAATGCTGTCTCTCTTTCCCTCCGGGGATGACACGAACACGTGACTCCAGTTGGTATTCTTTTACCCAATTCAGGCATCGTTCAACATCTGCCACTCCGGTGACCAGCACGATCTCACTGATCTCATCCATCGCTGCAAACACTTCAAGCGTATGTATGAAAACGGGCTTGTCCTGCAGCAGCAGAAACTGCTTGCTCTCGGGCGTTCCCATCCGGGTTCCCCGACCTGCCGCCACAATGACAACACCCCACCCTTTATTCATGCCGCAATCCCTGCCTTGTCTGTCAGTTTATCGTTCAGAGATGTAAAATATCTATCCGCGATATCAAATCTCGTTCAACGATACACTACCCATCATACCGCTTTATTGGGCTTTTTCCAACAGTTTAGGCTTCGCAAAGATCATTCGTCCCGCTGAAGTCTGCAACACACTTGTCACCAGCACTTCCATCATCATGCCAATGTACTCGCGACCGCCTTCCACAACGATCATTGTGCCATCGTCCAGATAGGCTACACCTTGACCGTGCTCCTTGCCGTCCTTGATGATCTGTACCATAATCTCTTCACCCGGTAGCACAACCGGCTTAACCGCATTTGCGAGATCATTGATGTTCAGTACAGATACACCCTGAAGTTCACAGACTTTATTGAGGTTGAAGTCGTTGGTAACGACCTTGCCTTGAAGTACTTTCGCCAATTTCACGAGCTTGCTGTCTACCTCGGAGATTTCTTCAAAATCCCCCTCGTAGATGAGCACTTTGACGTCGAGTTCCTTCTGGATTTTGTTCAAAATGTCGAGTCCACGCCGTCCTCTGTTCCGCTTAAGCAGATCGGATGAATCGGCAATATGCTGAAGTTCCTCTAGGACAAATTCGGGAATGACAATCGTGCCTTCAATAAATCCGGTTTTGCAAATATCAGCGATGCGACCATCAATAATAACACTGGTATCCAAAATTTTATGTTCTTCGATCCGTCTGTCCTCATCCACTTCGGGATGACCCCAGCGACCAGACATCCAGAAGGCCGCCAGATCATCTTTCTTCGCCATGGCAAGGGCATAACCCGAATAACTACTTACGACCGTCAGCGCCACCTGAAGCACCTCTCCGGCCGTCCCTAGCCATGCTACACAAGGATACAACAGCAAAGCAACAAGCAATCCTGCAACGGTACCCGCAGCGCCTGCTGCGAGTTCATTCATCGGTACTTTTGCCAAGGAATCAATACCATTATGCAGTCTGGTTGCCATCAATGTTCCACCAATGTTGCACACACCCATAAACAGTACAGCTCCCAGTAATGTCGATACCCCAGCCCCTAACAATCCTGCTGACTGAATCCACTCAGCCATCCACGGGACGGATTTTCCTGCCAGATGATATGCCGTGTAACCGAACCATGCACCGCACAATCCTGTAAAAGTTAAAATGCCTTTTTTCCACATATGTCCCTGCACCTCCTTCAATATTTCTTGATCTCATATCCAGTATGATCCAATTCTCAAATTACTAATCCCGCTTTCGAAGAACTTTTTGGAAATGTTGCAATCGTCAGTTGAAAGTAGATAAATTATTGGCATATAATGAATTCAATTCATATCCCGAGGTGAGTAGCAAAATGAGTACGCTAAGTTTACAGGCTTTTCAGGATCAAGTTTCCGAGCTGTTGCTGCGTCATCGCAGCCTGATTGATGTGCTGTCCAAAACAGGACAAGCCGGAGCTTCTGTTAACCGTGCCGTGTCTAAGGCCATTACCGAATGCGGCTGCATTGAGCTGCACGCCACCAAGCAGAAATATGGATCAGAGAGTGATATTGCTCAAACCAAAGGCCTGCTGGAAACGCATGTGGAAGGTGAGTTGTGCGAGAATTGCAAAGAGGTTATCAGCTCTGAACTGGGGCGAAACCTGTTTTATATGTCAGCTCTCTGCAATCTGCTGGACATCAACATGGAAGAAGTCGTGAATCACGAATCACAGAAATGTTCGACGTTAGGGATGTTTAATTTGTCGTAAACGATACGTAATTCGTTTCAAAAGGTTAGAGTACCTTATAGATCTGAATAACCAAAAAGCACGCATTCTCCTGGTTGGGAGCATACGTGCTTTTCTTTATATTGGCCTGATATAGGTAATGTGGGATCGGCACACGGCCAGTCCGCTATAATTCTTAACGATCTGGAGGACGGGATGATTTCTCGTCCTTGCGCTTTTTGGCCCGATTACGCGAGGCTGCTGTCCGCATATTGTGCTTGATCCCATATAAGGCGTACAACACCAGTGGAATAAAGATTAATTTGGACAACTGCTCCGGGAAAATGACGGCCACGGCTACAGCGAAAAGGACAACCCAAGGCGCGATCCAGATCGCTTTACGCGGCAGACCAACCTTTTTTAAATTGGGATATTTGAGCGAACTCACCATCAGATACGATAATAGCAACGTAGCAATCATCATACTGATGGGACCAATATCCTTGTGAAACAGAGACAGTGTAGCTAATACCCCTCCAGCCGCCGGAATCGGCAGGCCTGTGAAGTAACCCGGTATACCTGGGCGCACATTAAACCGTGCAAGCCGGATGGCTCCACATATCGGGAAGCTTGCAGTTGCAATCCAGGCGAAAAACGGTGATGCATCCTGAAATGATACCATGAATATGATCAGAGCCGGAGCTGCACCAAATGAAACCATATCCGATAAGGAATCAAGCTCTTTGCCAAATTCACTCTGAGCATTCAGTGCGCGTGCCACCCGCCCATCAAGACCATCTAATAACATGGCAATAATGATCATAATCGCAGCCAAACTGTAATTCCCATCAATGGCAAGCAGAATCGCCATCATTCCAAGAAACAGATTACCTATGGTGAAGAGATTCGGAATGAATCTGGTTAGCATGGTTGTTTCACCTCATTATTTTCAAGCCGATATGGGCAAACCCTTACATCTGTCTGTCAATAAACATCTGTTCTTGCAAACGTTTGAGTCCTTCCTTAATGGTTCGGGCGCGTACTTCACCAATCCCGTCCACTTCGTCCAGTTCTTCAATTGTAGCCATAATGACATGGGGCAGCTGTTCAAATTGATCCACCAGATTATGAATAATGACGTTCGGCAGGCGGGGGATCTTATTTAATACCCTGTATCCGCGAGGTGCAACCGAATCTTCGGACGTTGCCGCCGACGAAGGGTAACCGAGCAAACGAACAATATGATGTGCATCCAGTAACTCATCGTCCGACAATCTTTTCAGACCCACAATTATATCGCGGATTTTGTCATCACTGTCGTCACGGGCATAGTCTTTATAAAGTAACCAGGCTTCTTCCTCCGTTGTACCGACCAGCTCCTCCATCTGCATAGAGATCAGTCTTCCCTCATTACCGAGTTCGTGAATATATCGTTTGATTTCCGTTTTGATACGCATAACCATTTCCGTACGCTGAATAACGTTGACTACTTCAGGAATGGTCACCAGTTCCTCGAACTCGGATGCGCTCAGGTTCGTAAGGGACTGTGTCAACACCGCTTTGTATTTCTCCAGGGTTTGAATCGCTTGATTCGCTTTGGTCAAAATAACCCCAATTTCCTTAAGGGAATACCGAAGCGTCCCTTGGTATAACGTAATAATATTACGGCGTTGCGATATGGATACGACCAGTTTACCCGTTTGCTTCGCAACACGCTCTGCTGTCCGGTGACGAATTCCCGTCTCAGATGAAGAGATGGAGGAGTCCGGAATCAGCTGGGTATTGGCGTACAAAATACGTTTTAAATCTTCGCTAAGGATAATGGCACCGTCCATTTTGGCGAGTTCATACAGATAGTTAGGGGAGAAATCACAGTTAATCGAGAATCCTCCATCCACGACTTCCATCACTTCAGGGCTGTATCCTACAACAAGCAATGCGCCCGTCTTGGCGCGCAGCACATTTTCCAGACCTTCGCGGAAAGGTGTACCTGGTGCGATCAGCCTTAACAAATCATTCATCTTATCCAGTTGGCTCGAATCTTTCATCTTGTTATGCCCCCTAATCTAAAGCAACCGCTAGTGCATCTGCCACGGTATTCACACCGATCAGTTGTATCCCGCGAGGATGTTTCCAGCCCTTTAAGCTTTTTTCTGGTAAAATAACACGCTTGAAGCCCAGTTTCGCGGCTTCCTTCACACGTTGTTCGGCCCGAGATACGGCCCGAACTTCACCTGTCAAGCCGATTTCGCCAAAAATGACGTCATCCGGCTTGGTCGGTACATCTCTCAAACTCGATGCAATACTTACAGCAACCGCCAAATCTACTGCCGGTTCATCTAATCTTACACCACCAGCTACGTTCAGATATGCATCCTGGGTTTGCAAGAACATGCCCATCCGTTTCTCCAGTACCGCAATAATCAGGTTTAATCGATGGAGATCCACCCCGGTTGCCATACGGCGGGGAGAAGGGAAATGAGTGGTTGAGATCAATGCCTGCAATTCCACGAGCAGAGGACGTGTGCCCTCCATGCTAGCAACAACTGTAGAACCCGCTACACCGAGCGGACGTTCAGACAGAAAGAGTTCTGACGGATTGCCTACCTCACGAAGCCCATCTTCGCCCATTTCAAAAATGCCGATCTCATTGGTGGAACCAAAGCGGTTCTTCACCGCACGCAATAAACGATACGTATGATGCCGCTCTCCTTCAAAATAAAGAACACAATCCACCATATGTTCTAACATACGTGGACCGGCAATGGCGCCTTCTTTCGTAACATGCCCCACAAGTACAGTTGCAATGCCTCGTCCTTTGGCAATCCTCATAAACCTTGAGGTACATTCCCTTACCTGCGCTACACTACCGGGTGCGCTGGTGACTTCTGGCAGGTATACCGTCTGAATGGAGTCGATGACAAGAAAATTCGGCTGGATCTGTTCCACCGCTTCCTCAACACGCTCCATATTGGTTTCACACAATACGTACAGTTCAGCAGAGAGTGCACCCAGACGGTCAGCCCGCAGCTTGGTTTGCTTTACCGATTCCTCACCCGAGACATAAAGTACACGCAAACCCGAATGTGTCAAAGCATGGGACGTCTGTAACATCAACGTAGATTTTCCGATGCCGGGATCTCCGCCCACCAGAACAAGAGAACCTGGCACAATTCCGCCACCCAGTACTCGGTTCAGCTCTCCGATTCCAGTCTGTACACGTGGTTCCTGACCGCTATCTATATCTATGATGGGAAGCGCTTTATCTTTACTATCATAGAGGGGAGAATTTCTCCCTTGTGTTTTGACCACCGTTTCGGTTTCTTCCACCATTGAATTCCAAGACTGACAACCCGGACATTTCCCGTACCACTTGGGGGCCTCATAGCCGCATTCCGTACACTGAAACTTAGTTTTAACTTTGGCCACTTTAGCACTCCTAAGATTTATTTCATAACAGAATTTTACTTTTTTCGACGAATTTTTCCTGAATTCCCTGACGTGCAGGGTTAATAAAAGTTTACCATTGATTGAGAATTTTCGTAAAGGATTATCGCAAACTTTACACATGTTCTTAACATAATCATTTGGATTATGTCCAAATATCAAAAAAACCTTCCCGGCCGAGGCCGGAAAGGATTAGGAATCTGTAGCGTATTGGAGCTTAATCCAAACGTATTTAATTCTTTACTTTACTTTGTTTCGATTTCTTCGCTTTCTTCATTGGAAGGAATGATAACTTCCTTTTTCGTTACAGACAAAGCGCCATTCTCTTCATCGATTAACAACGAATCTCCTTTGGTCACATTACCTGTGAGCAATTCCTCTGACAGACGGTCTTCAATGTGCTTCTGGATCGCCCGGCGAAGCGGACGAGCACCGTATGCTGGATCGAAGCCTGCCTTAGCAAGGAAGCCCTTTGCCTTGTCGGTGAGTTCGAAATCGACCTCGTGTTCGAGCAGTCGTTTGCGAAGCTCTTCGCTCATCAGCGTAACAATCTCAGCAATGTGTTTTTCTTCGAGTGAGTGGAACACGATAATTTCATCAATCCGGTTAAGGAACTCTGGACGGAAGCTTTTCTTCAACTCATCCATTACTTTCCCCTTCATATTATCGTAATCTGCTCCTGCATCTATAACTGCAGTGAAGCCCAGTGTAGAGTTACGTTTGATCGCTTCTGCACCCACATTGGATGTCAGAATGATCAGTGTATTGCGGAAGTCAACGACGCGACCTTTGGAATCCGTCAGACGACCATCCTCAAGCACTTGCAGCAGGATGTTGAATACTTCCGGGTGTGCTTTCTCGATTTCATCAAGCAGTACAACGGAATAAGGTTTACGGCGTACTTTCTCAGTCAGCTGGCCACCTTCTTCGTATCCAACATAGCCTGGAGGCGCCCCTACGAGTCGGGAAGTCGAATGCTTCTCGCCATACTCAGACATATCGATCCGGATCACTGCATTTTCATCGCCAAACATCGCTTCAGCCAGAGCACGAGCCAGCTCAGTTTTACCTACACCCGTAGGACCCAGGAAGATAAATGACCCCATCGGACGTTTTGGATCTTTAAGTCCAGCACGGGCACGGCGAACCGCACGGCTGACAGACTTCACAGCCTCATCCTGACCGATGACACGTTCATGCAGAATGGACTCCAGATTCATCAGGCGTTGTGTCTCTTCTTCTTTCAGTTGGTTCACAGGAATTCCCGTCCAGCTGGCTACCACTTGTGCGATATCCTCAGGTGTTACCTCGGAATCCGTGCGACCTTGTTTTTCTTTCCATTGGTTCTTCGTTACATCCAGCTCTTCACGGATTTTTTGTTCCGTGTCACGCAGAGCTGCTGCCTTTTCGAACTCCTGGCTTTGAACCGCAGAGTCTTTTTCCTTGCGGATATCTTCCAGACGGCTTTCCAGTTGTTTCAGGTTTGGTGGGATCGTGTAAGAATTCAATCTTACTTTGGAACCCGCTTCATCAATCAAATCAATCGCTTTGTCTGGTAAGAAACGGTCTGGAATGTAACGGTCAGACAATTTAACGGCCTGCACAATCGCTTCATCCGTAATTTTCACCCGGTGATGCGCTTCGTAACGATCACGCAAACCGTGTAAAATCTGAATGGCTTCTTCCGGAGAAGGCTGATCGACGGTAATCGGTTGGAAACGACGCTCAAGCGCAGCATCCTTCTCGATATATTTGCGATACTCATCCAGTGTTGTTGCACCAATGCATTGCAATTCTCCACGAGCCAGAGCCGGTTTCAAAATGTTAGAAGCATCAATTGCACCTTCAGCTCCACCTGCACCAATCAGGGTGTGCAATTCGTCGATGAACAGTACGATGTTGCCTGCCTGACGGATTTCATCCATGATTTTTTTCAAACGATCTTCAAATTCACCACGATATTTGGTTCCTGCTACAACAGAACCCATATCCAGCGTCATGACACGTTTATCGCGCAAAGTTTCCGGTATCTCGTTAGCAATGATTTTTTGTGCAAGTCCTTCAGCAATCGCTGTTTTACCTACACCCGGCTCACCGATCAGTACCGGATTGTTCTTGGTACGACGGCTAAGTACCTGAATGACACGTTCAATTTCTTTGCTACGTCCGATAACCGGATCGAGGTTGTTCTCTTTGGCATAAGCCGTGAGATCACGGGCCAGACTGTCCAATGTTGGTGTGCTAACATTGGCCGGTGTCCCATTATGGCTGGATACGGCTTCACTGCTGCCAAGCAATTGCAACACTTGTTGACGTGCCTTATTCAAGCTAATACCCAGGTTGTTCAGCACACGTGCCGCAACCCCTTCACCTTCACGAATCAATCCGAGCAGGATATGCTCTGTGCCTACATAAGTGTGACCCAATTTGCGGGCTTCATCCATAGATAGTTCAATCACTTTTTTCGCACGAGGCGTATATGCAATGTTCGTAGGTTGCTCTTGGCCACGGCCAATCAGCGTTTCTACCTCATCCTGAATTTTTTCCAACCCGAGCCCCAGGCCAATCAGCGCTTTGGCTGCGATGCCTTCGCCTTCACGAATGAGACCGAGCAAAATGTGCTCTGTACCGATGTTATTATGACCAAGACGGACAGCTTCTTCCTGCGCTAATGCGAGCACCTTTTGGGCCCGTTCCGTAAATCTTCCAAACATCATATCTCCTGCACCTCCATGGTTTTGGATAAAACGAGGGTCTTTGAAACGATCCCACCGTATTCTTCATATCATTTTTGCTTGCAGCCGTGCTGCGAATAAAACCATTCAGCATTTATTGCTCTATTATATAAAAGCCGCTGAGGCGGCATGAAACCTTCGTTCACAAAACTTGAACAACTAGGATTGGATAGCTGCACTGATCGTATCACGAATCAACTGAGCTCGGTAGATGTCACGCTCATCAGCCCGCATGTCTTCTCCAAATGTCTTCTGTAAAAATCCTGGCTGTGTCATCACATTCAACTCGTTCATCACGGTAATGGATAATCCATCGAGTAAGCCAAGATCTACGCCAAGGCGTACATCGGACAGACGCTGTGCAGCTTCCTTCGAATCAACGATAGCAGCATGAGACAATATACCGTATGAACGCATAACCCGGTCGGTAATACGCAGTCTGGAATCGGTAATTAACCGTTCCCTGGCGGTACGTTCATGTCCAATCATCTGTAACACAACATTATGCAGGTTATCGATGACCTCTTGTTCTGTCTGTCCCAGTGTGATCTGGTTAGAGATCTGGAACAAGTTGCCCATCGCTTCGCTACCTTCACCATATATCCCACGAACTGTCAGCCCTACTTGGGAGACTGCAGTTAGAATACGGCCAATCTGCTGTGTCATGACCAGAGCAGGCAGATGCATCATGACAGATGCTCTAACACCTGTGCCTACATTGGTCGGACAACTGGTTAAGTATCCTCTGCGATCATCAAAAGCATAATCCACATGCGCTTCAAAAGCATCATCTATTGCAGAAGCTTTCTCCCAGGCTTCTTTCACCTGGAACCCCGGATAGAGGCATTGGATACGAAGATGATCCTCTTCATTAATCATAATACTGACAGATTCATCCTCACTGAGAATAACGGCACCATGTCTGGATTCGTTCGCTAGACTGGGGCTGATCAGATGTTTTTCCACCAGCACCCGTTTGTCGAGGTCCGCGATATCCATCAGATCCAATGTATGAAAATCTCCAAAGGCATGAACCTCATCGTATTGAAGTACTTCGCTCAGCTTATTCAGCACTTCTTCCGATTGCTCATTAGAAGCCAGCATCGGAAACGGATAATGCTGAAGGTTGCGTGCGATCCGGACACGGCTGCTAATGACGATTTCGGAATCAGCCGCATCACTTTGCATCCAGTCGCTGAGCGCCTTCTCTGTAAAACGCAGATTAGGCATTACGCATCCCTCCTACTCATGGCAATCTTTTATTCCTGAGCAATTCCTTTTTCAAGTTCCCTGATCTGATCACGAATTTGTGCCGCCTCTTCGAATTCCTCTTGGGTTATACTCTCCTGAAGATCACGTTTCAGATCAGCGATTTGCCGTTTCACTTTAATGCGACCACCAGCTCTCGCAGGCACCTTGCCTACATGGGAAGTACTTCCATGGACCCGTTTGAATAACGGATCAAGACGACTATCAAAATATTTATAACATGAACTGCAGCCGAAACGGCCGATTTTGCTGAACTGTGAATAGGTCATTCCGCATTCCTCACAACGAAGGGATTGCGCTGGAGTGGCTCCTGCACTGCCATTCTTGCCTGAGGGTTCAAAATCAAGCAACCCTGACAACAAATTGTGAATGGAAAATCCATTGGATGTTCCAGGAATCATTTCCCCTTTTTCACGAGCACATGACTCACAAATATGGAACTCCGTCTTCTCTCCGTTCACGATCTTCGTGAAGTGGAGTGTCGCTGGACGTTTATTGCATTCTTGGCACAGCATAATGATGTACCCCCTTGATCCCGATAGTTTTCATTTACCGAGCAAAGATATTAACATCGCCTTCAACATTCTGGCACGAATTTGATCCCGGTAAGGAAGTTTGACCAATATAATTTCTCTCGATACAGCTGCCCGCATCAACCCGGCTTCCCGTTTGCTCAAGAAACGCGCTTCTTCCAGTTGGTAAATCAGACCCTCAGCAGCTGTCTGCCCGATCTCATCTCCAATACTATGATGCAAATGGTTATGCAGAGCCGAGTGAGCCGGCAAATCAATCCGCTGAATACGAACATAACCACCGCCGCCACGTTTACTCTCTACAAGGTAACCTTTCTCGATAGTAAACCGGGTACTGATGACATAATTAATCTGGGAAGGTACACATGAAAATTGATCCGCCAGATCATTACGTTGAATCTCAACCATTCCTTCGGGACTTTCATGCAAAATACTCTTCAGATATCGTTCGATAATATCAGAGATATTACGCATCCACTCATCCTCCACTGTCTGAAACGTTTAAGTCAATAAGGACCCACACGCCCCCACAGAGTACACCTTCTCAACCCATTTAACCAATCAGGGAAACAGCGAATCTGGCTTCCACAACCGTTAACGGGAGAATGAAGGACGCTCGAAGGTCCTTTAATATTACCTTTGTCCGCTGATGTGTAATACCATATTCTAATGATCCCCACCACCGGATTGCAGAAAGAAAGCCACGTAAGTTTTTAACCTTTAGTTGACTTTGACTTTCTTTGACTTTATATACATTATAGCATATTTTACGTTTTTGCCAAGTGGGGTCACTGTTCATTTTTTACGATTTTACACGAAATATTCCTCAGACACAAAAAAACCTCCCCAAAAGATCCGGAGAAGTCCATTTGTCTTGCATTAGCGTCGTATTTCTTATTAACTTCAATGATGAAACAACGAGATTAGTTCTCTTCACAGAATAAATCCTTCGTTAGGATCAGAAAAAATCAAGTAAATAGGTTTCCCGTTCAGGTATGGCTTGTTCCAAAGCTGAAATTGCTCCAACAGGACCCTGTATTCTGCCCATTCGTGCCATCTCGACCGGTCTGCGATACCCCATCAACATTGTGGTGAGTGCTTGAATATCAACCTTGACGGTCTGATCCTCCACTACCGACTCAGACGTTTTCCAGATGGAAGCTGTACCGTTCATCGCCACATTCAGCTGCCATACCCCTTCATTCCACGGAGCATGTGTATCCTGAACCTGGAGAACAATTTGTACCGGTGACGTCTGATTACCAAAAGGATACTGTGAAATAAATTGTTCCACACTCACAATACGTGCCATGAAGTAGGGTACAATTTCCTGCTGAATCCGCGGATTATCCAATTGAAAAGCAAGCATATCATTCGCTGGTGCCTGTAATGTCACTTCCTCAATCATGGAATCATGATTGGCTATAAAAGTCCACAAGGCCTGTCTCGCCTCTTCATGGAGATAAATGATCTCTTTAATAGTAAACTTGTTTTCCCTAACCTCATATAAAAGGTAGCCTTGTGCTTTACCAGCTTCATCATAATATACAGCTTTCTGGCTGGTTCCATCTGCAAGAACCGAATTCTCCCACCTTGCATCATTCCGGATTAAGGTTCCGTTATAGCGCTCAGCGTAGGCAGTGTATACTTCCTTTAATATGCTGAGGCCCGGATCGCCGCGCCGAATCGTTCCAGGAGTTTCCTTTTTCGCAGGCAAATGAGCTGTAGGCACTTTATAGCGTTTAAATTCAACATAAGTCTCCCATCCGTACTTCCGATAAAAAGCAAAAGAGAACGGATGCAGAAACGATATACTTTGTTTATTACGGTTCATTTCCTCCAACGCATGCTTTAACAGCCCAGCTACCCAGCCTTTGCGTCTAAATTCCGGCCATGTGGCTACACCCGCAATACCGCCCATCTCGAACGATCTCCCATGAATATAGGTTTGAAAAGGAATAATGTGAAGTTTGGCACCCAATTGTCCTTCCTCATACACACCCCAAATATCCTGTGACGCAAATTGACTCCGTCGCTTCTCTTTTTGTTCTTCACTCACTACCACTTGAAAAGCATATTCGGAGAGTGCCATAGCTGGTTCAAAATCATCTACCGTCAATTTCTGAATTTCCATGTCGTCCTGCACCCCGTTCTCTAGATTTATGAGATCATTCCAAATCATGGCCTGATACGTGATATATGTATCCCCTTTGAGTGTGTCAGAGGAGTTGTGCAATGTCAAATAGGAGATGCATTCGCATCCCCTAAACTAAACAAATAAAAACCACCACCGAATTACATCGGCAGTGGTTCTTTGCTTGGCGGCGTCCTACTCTCCCAGGACCCTGCGGTCCAAGTACCATCGGCGCTAGAGGGCTTAACGGTCGTGTTCGGGATGGGTACGTGTGGAACCCCTCCGCCATCGCCACCAAACGCATAGCTTATAGCTTACATTTCAGAGTATTTGTTCTCTGAAAACTAGATTCGAAACGAAATTTGCGCCTTACAACGTGCATATTGGATAAGCCCTCGACCGATTAGTACTGGTCAGCTCCATGCATTGCTGCACTTCCACCCCCAGCCTATCTACCTCGTCGTCTTCAAGGGGTCTTACATACTGGGAAATCTCATCTTGAGGGGGGCTTCACGCTTAGATGCTTTCAGCGCTTATCCCTTCCGTACATAGCTACCCAGCGGTGCTCCTGGCGGAACAACTGGTACACCAGCGGTACGTCCATCCCGGTCCTCTCGTACTAAGGACAGCTCCTCTCAAATTTCCTACGCCCACGACAGATAGGGACCGAACTGTCTCACGACGTTCTGAACCCAGCTCGCGTACCGCTTTAATGGGCGAACAGCCCAACCCTTGGGACCTACTTCAGCCCCAGGATGCGATGAGCCGACATCGAGGTGCCAAACCTCCCCGTCGATGTGGACTCTTGGGGGAGATAAGCCTGTTATCCCCAGGGTAGCTTTTATCCGTTGAGCGATGGCCCTTCCATGCGGTACCACCGGATCACTAAGCCCGACTTTCGTCCCTGCTCGACTTGTAGGTCTCGCAGTCAAGCTCCCTTATGCCTTTGCACTCTTCGAATGATTTCCAACCATTCTGAGGGAACCTTTGGGCGCCTCCGTTACTCTTTAGGAGGCGACCGCCCCAGTCAAACTGCCCACCTGACACTGTCCCCGCACCGGATTACGGTACCAGGTTAGAACCTAGATACGATCAGGGTGGTATCCCAACGGTGCCTCCACACAAGCTGGCGCTCATGCTTCTTAGGCTCCCACCTATCCTGTACAGATCGTACCCAAATTCAATATCAAGCTGCAGTAAAGCTCCATGGGGTCTTTCCGTCTTGTCGCGGGTAACCTGCATCTTCACAGGTATTAAAATTTCACCGGATCTCTCGTTGAGACAGCGCCCAAGTCGTTACGCCATTCGTGCGGGTCAGAATTTACCTGACAAGGAATTTCGCTACCTTAGGACCGTTATAGTTACGGCCGCCGTTTACTGGGGCTTCGGTTCACAGCTTCGGATTGCTCCTAACCACTCCCCTTAACCTTCCAGCACCGGGCAGGCGTCAGCCCGTATACTTCGCCTTACGGCTTCGCACAGACCTGTGTTTTTGCTAAACAGTCGCTTGGGCCTTTTCACTGCGGCCCCCTCGTGCTATTCACACTACCGGGGCACCCCTTCTCCCGAAGTTACGGGGTCATTTTGCCGAGTTCCTTAACGAGAGTTCTTCCGCGCGCCTTAGAATACTCTTCTCGCCTACCTGTGTCGGTTTGCGGTACGGGCACCATCACCTGGCTAGAGGCTTTTCTTGGCAGTGTGAGATCATGACCTTCGCTACTATAATTTTCGCTCCCCATCACAGCCCAGCCTTATCGATGTGCGGATTTGCCTACACATCAGCCTCACTGCTTAGACGGACATCCATCAGTCCGCGTCACTACCCTGCTGCGTCCCCCCATTGCTCATAACGGCTTACGGTGGTACAGGAATTTCGACCTGTTGTCCTTCGACTACGCCTTTCGGCCTCGCCTTAGGTCCCGACTTACCCTGAGCGGACGAGCCTTCCTCAGGAACCCTTAGGCTTTCGGCGGATCAGATTCTCACTGATCTTTTCGTTACTCATACCGGCATTCTCACTTGTATAATGTCCAGCGCTCCTTACGGTACACCTTCAACCCTTATACAACGCTCCCCTACCCCTGATGCAAAGCATCAAGCCATAGCTTCGGTGGTGTGTTTAGCCCCGTTACATTTTCGGCGCAGAGTCACTCGACCAGTGAGCTATTACGCACTCTTTCAATGGTGGCTGCTTCTAAGCCAACATCCTGGTTGTCTGGGCAACTCCACATCCTTTTCCACTTAACACACACTTGGGGACCTTAGCTGATGGTCTGGGCTGTTTCCCTTTTGACAATGGATCTTAGCACTCACTGTCTGACTCCCGGAAGTAAGTCTATGGCATTCGGAGTTTGACTGAGCTTGGTAACCCTTGCGGGCCCCGCACCCAATCAGTGCTCTACCTCCACGACTCTGTTTTCCGAGGCTAGCCCTAAAGCTATTTCGGGGAGAACCAGCTATCTCCGAGTTCGATTGGAATTTCTCCGCTACCCCCACCTCATCCCCGCATTTTTCAACATGCGTGGGTTCGGGCCTCCAGTGCGTGTTACCGCACCTTCACCCTGGACAGGGGTAGATCACCCGGTTTCGGGTCTACGTCCACGTACTAACTCGCCCTATTCAGACTCGCTTTCGCTGCGGCTCCGGCTCATCACCTTAACCTTGCACGGGAACGTAACTCGCCGGTTCATTCTACAAAAGGCACGCCATCACCCCTAAAACGGGCTCTGACTTTTTGTAAGCACACGGTTTCAGGTTCTATTTCACTCCCCTTCCGGGGTGCTTTTCACCTTTCCCTCACGGTACTGCTTCACTATCGGTCGCTAGGAAGTATTTAGCCTTGGCAGATGGTCCTGCCGGATTCATACGGGGTTTCACGTGCCCCGCACTACTCGGGATCCGTCTCGGAGGGAACAGACTTTCAACTACAGGGCTTTTACCTTCTTTGGCGGGCCTTTCCAGACCTCTTCGCTTAATCGGTTCCTTTGTAACTCCATGTGAGACGTCCCACAACCCCAAAGAGCAAGCTCTCTGGTTTGGGCTTCTCCGCGTTCGCTCGCCGCTACTGACGGAATCACTATTGTTTTCTCTTCCTCAGGGTACTTAGATGTTTCAGTTCCCCTGGTATGCCTCTGCACAACCTATGTATTCAGTTGTGAGTAACTGGAAATTACCCCAGCTGGGTTTCCCCATTCGGACACCCCCGGATCAAAGCTTGCTTACAGCTCCCCGAGGCAGTTTCGTTGTTCGCCACGTCCTTCATCGGCTCCTAGCGCCTAGGCATCCTCCGTGTGCTCTTAGTAGCTTAACCATATCGCTCGTGTTCGAGCTGTCGCTCCGCTTGTTTTGGACTGCGTCCAAAGCCAAAAGTCGCTCCATTTCGATCACTCGCTCATGCAAT
The DNA here is from genome assembly GCF_051934385.1 of Paenibacillus hebaui. NCBI lineage: Bacteria > Bacillati > Bacillota > Bacilli > Caryophanales > Paenibacillaceae > Paenibacillus > Paenibacillus hebaui. The sequence continues at coordinate 6,400,492 of NZ_CP196836.1, forward strand.
CTACCTTATAAACACTTCACTTGTTTACACAAGATCAGATAGGATGATTGTTGATCGGTTACATGAACCGAACAAGCATTCATCCCTAAAAGGAATGTTCTAATTCGCAATTTTCGTTTCGATATCTAGTTTTCAAAGAACAAGCTAAATAGACGAAATTCTTTGGTGGAGCCAAGCGGGATCGAACCGCTGACCTCCTGCTTGCAAGGCAGGCGCTCTCCCAGCTGAGCTATGGCCCCTCAAATTCCATCAAAACTGAACAAATGGATAAGTAACTGTGGTGCTGTTGCAGGTTCTAAGAACCTGCGTATTTGAATGTTTCCACTCGGGAAACGATTCTCCATAGAAAGGAGGTGATCCAGCCGCACCTTCCGATACGGCTACCTTGTTACGACTTCACCCCAATCATCTATCCCACCTTCGGCGGCTGGCTCCTTGCGGTTACCCCACCGACTTCGGGTGTTATAAACTCTCGTGGTGTGACGGGCGGTGTGTACAAGACCCGGGAACGTATTCACCGCGGCATGCTGATCCGCGATTACTAGCAATTCCGACTTCATGCAGGCGAGTTGCAGCCTGCAATCCGAACTGAGACCGGCTTTGTTGGGATTCGCTCCATCTCGCGATTTCGCAGCCCGTTGTACCGGCCATTGTAGTACGTGTGTAGCCCAGGTCATAAGGGGCATGATGATTTGACGTCATCCCCACCTTCCTCCGGTTTGTCACCGGCAGTCTATCTAGAGTGCCCACCCGAAGTGCTGGCAACTAAATATAAGGGTTGCGCTCGTTGCGGGACTTAACCCAACATCTCACGACACGAGCTGACGACAACCATGCACCACCTGTCTCCTCTGTCCCGAAGGAAAGATACATCTCTGCATCGATCAGAGGGATGTCAAGACCTGGTAAGGTTCTTCGCGTTGCTTCGAATTAAACCACATACTCCACTGCTTGTGCGGGTCCCCGTCAATTCCTTTGAGTTTCAGTCTTGCGACCGTACTCCCCAGGCGGAGTGCTTAATGTGTTAACTTCGGCACCAAGGGTATCGAAACCCCTAACACCTAGCACTCATCGTTTACGGCGTGGACTACCAGGGTATCTAATCCTGTTTGCTCCCCACGCTTTCGCGCCTCAGCGTCAGTTACAGCCCAGAGAGTCGCCTTCGCCACTGGTGTTCCTCCACATATCTACGCATTTCACCGCTACACGTGGAATTCCACTCTCCTCTTCTGCACTCAAGTCACCCAGTTTCCAGTGCGATCCGGGGTTGAGCCCCGGGATTAAACACCAGACTTAAATGACCGCCTGCGCGCGCTTTACGCCCAATAATTCCGGACAACGCTTGCCCCCTACGTATTACCGCGGCTGCTGGCACGTAGTTAGCCGGGGCTTTCTTCTCAGGTACCGTCACTCCTTGAGCAGTTACTCTCAAGGACGTTCTTCCCTGGCAACAGAGCTTTACGATCCGAAAACCTTCATCACTCACGCGGCATTGCTCCGTCAGGCTTTCGCCCATTGCGGAAGATTCCCTACTGCTGCCTCCCGTAGGAGTCTGGGCCGTGTCTCAGTCCCAGTGTGGCCGATCACCCTCTCAGGTCGGCTACGCATCGTCGCCTTGGTGAGCCGTTACCTCACCAACTAGCTAATGCGCCGCAGGCCCATCCCCAAGTGACAGATTGCTCCGTCTTTCCAGTTTCCTTCAGGAGAAGAAAACAAGTATTCGGTATTAGCTACCGTTTCCGGTAGTTGTCCCAAGCTTGAGGGCAGGTTGCCTACGTGTTACTCACCCGTCCGCCGCTAACCATCAGAGAAGCAAGCTTCTCATCAAGTCCGCTCGACTTGCATGTATTAGGCATGCCGCCAGCGTTCGTCCTGAGCCAGGATCAAACTCTCCAATAAAGTATTGAAAAGAGCGATAAGCTCATTTTGAATCTGACGATTCATTATATGAATCAAAAGTTACTATCCATTTGTTCAGTTTTCAAGGAACTTATTGTCCGTTTTTGTTATTAGTTGTTACCCGGACAGGAATCTTATCTTATCATGCTGACCAACTAACTGTCAACTCTTTCTTTCGTCATCATTCAAGCTGTTTCGACATTCATTCGTTTGTGACGACAAGAAATAATATATCATGATCCAATTTATTTAGCAAGCACTTTTTAGCAAACTATAGCAATATAGAGTATGAACAAATCTTCCCCCTATTCAGGGTACCTCCTTAACCTAGCAATCGACAGGATATATCTATAGTGTCACAAGGACAACCGTACCAAATACAGCAACGTACCTTGTACTAATGTAACTTCGCTGGAGCCTCTTTACCTACAAATCGTTAATCATTCTATACTGTACATATAAGTAGTAGAGAAATTAGAAGCCTTATTTTGTATTATGAAGAAGTAACCTATCTGCCCATTTGATGCAAGTGATCCAAAACTTCTATAATGAAGTATATAAAATATAGGAAACCCGGTTAAACGATACTTCGCGTCAAGCAACAAACAACTTAACCTCCTCGACGGTACTGATTTTTCAAAACCCTTTCTTCATTGTGTTGTCGGCTGCTTACATATCCAAGATATAGAGGACGAATAACCTACATGAGGTGATTGCTCTTGAAACAATGGTTGAAGAATATCCGTAAAGGATACGGGAAAAAGCTAGTTTCCATCCACGCCTGGAATGCCTGGATTGTTGTCATTCTTGCTGTCACTGGCCTTATGTTGGTAGGCGGCTTTTGGCGTGAATTACTCGGGATCGGACGTGTATGGCTGAAATGGCTTCATATCATCGTTGGACTAGCCACGCTGGCACCTGTTGTGTATTACTTGATTTTGGCAGGAAAGCACTGGAATCAACTGCGCAATAGACCTTGGCAGAGAGTAAATACAATCATTGTTCTTTTACTGCTGGTTGGGTGGCTCATTTCAGGCATTGTGTTATGGCAGTTTAAGCTCGCTGGGCCAAGATGGTCAAACGCCGCGCTCCTGATCCATGATTTGCTGACTTGGGTGGGTTTACCCTATATCATCTACCACTCCATTACTCGAACGAAATGGTTAAAGGACCCTGCACGTCGTGCGGTGAAGACAGCCATCGCTTCAGATGGAGTCAGAAATAAAGTGGATTCCAGTGTCACATCAGTCGGAAACAAAACAGCAGCGATATCTTTCCCGGAAATCGTGAGTACTTCTAAGCGTGACACTGTTGACCCTCCAGAGAAACCACTACCTGTGTATACACGACGAGCTTTTATTCGTTCAGCGGTAGGTGTGGGACTGGCTGTAACGCTGGGGCCTACATTTGTATCCTGGGTTGGACGGAATCTCAACATCGATAACAGTATAGATAGCATGCTGGAGAACGATCCCAACCGATTGGTTCCTTTGCCACAACCTTTGTCTGCCTCTTCACCTCCCATCGGAGGTGGGGCTGAAGGTCATTTTCGCGTATATACGGTAACGCCTATCCCTTCCTTCTCCAATGAGAACTGGTCATTCCGGATCGATGGGCTTGTGAATCGGGCACAGGTCTGGAACTGGGAACAATTCGTAAAGCTTACTCGCACTGTGCAGGTCAGTGATTTTCATTGCGTAACGGGCTGGTCTGTATACAAAAACACATGGGAGGGAATTTCACTTAAGCAACTCTTGGCTCAGGCCGGGGTGAAACCCGAAGCACACAGTGTCAAGTTCTACTCTGGAGATGGTGTCTATACGGATGCCATTACAATGGATCAGGCGCAAATGGATGATATTATGGTCGCTGTGATGCATGATGGCAAACCGATCCCAGCAGATCTGGGCGGCCCTGTACGGTTGGTCATTCCCCAGATGTATGCCTATAAATCGGTTAAGTGGCTGAATCGTATTGAATTAATTGAAAACGAACATATTGGCTACTGGGAAGAACGTGGATACGACAAAGATGCGTGGCTCACTGGTGCAGCTCAGCGACTACCTGATTTAAGTTAATGCTAGTTCGTGTTCTATAAGAAAGTCTATGTACGCCAAAACCCCCGTTCCACGCATTTGTGGCATTCGGGGGTTTTTGTATTATTTATCATTTGCTCGGATTACACAAAGTTCTTCTGTTCCAGGTCATACTCCACACTCAGGAACTAACTCTGCTGATTCAAAAGACGCACTAGCTCGTTTTCATCCTCAATGGTAGGAATACCGAGATCATGGGCTTTGGTCAGCTTGCTACCTGCCTTCTCTCCGGCAATGACCAGATCTGTCTTTTTCGACACACTACCAGTCACCTTCGCACCGAGCGCTTCCAGTCTTTGTGTTGCCTCTTCTCGCGTCAGTTGATGCAGGGTTCCGGTCAGCACGACCGTTTTGCCACTGAAGAAGGAATCTTCCACAACAGCTATTGGCGCTTCAGGTGCCTGGGCTTTCACACCCAGATTCAACATTTTCTCGATAGCCGCTTGCGTAAACGGATCTGCAAAGAAAGTCACAATGCTCTCGGCCACAATCCCGCCTACGTCTGGAAGTTCAATGAGTTCCTCTGCGGTTGCATTCATAATGGCATGGAGGTCACGGTAGTGATCAGCCAGCATGCGTGTAGTCGATTTACCTGTATTCGGAATACCCAGTGAATATAAGAACGAAGCGAGGTCACGATCCTTGCTCTGTTCCAGTGCAGCAATAAGGTTGCTCGCTTTCCTTTCACCGAACCGCTCCAGTTTCACCAGATCATCGAACTGCAAAGTATACAGATCAGCAGGCTCACGCACGTTTAACTCATCATAGAGCTGAATAGCTGTTTTCTCACTGAACGTCTCGATATCCATGGCATCACGGGAAGCAAAATGGGAGATCCGGGCCACGGTCTGCGGTTTGCATGCCAGCTTATTGTTACAGAACAAATGCGCCCCACGCTGCTCCAGTGGGAATCCACATGCTGGACATTGCTCCGGAAACACAATCTCCTCGCCGTCACTTTCTTCGGTCACTTTGCCCAGGATTTCAGGAATGACATCATTGGAACGTCGGATAAAGACACGTGTGCCCAAGGCAAACTTCAGATTCTTCCGCTCTATATCGCCCACATTGTTCAAAGTGCAGTTCTGTACCGTAACCCCGGCCAGTTCAACCGGTTCTACCCGCGCAAGCGGAGTCACTTTGCCGGTACGGCCCACATTCCAGACAACAGAGTTCAGAACAGTCGTGGTCTCTTCCGCCTCGAATTTATACGCTACCGCCCAGCGGGGGAATTTGTCCGTATAACCAAGCACCTCACGGGTGCGCATGTCGGTGATTTTGATAACAGCCCCATCGATCAGGTAGTCCAGCTGACCACGGCTCTCCTGTATCGCAGCAAGTTGTTCCATCACATCATCAAACTCTTGGAAATACGTTATGGATGGATTGACTTTGAAACGATTCTCACGCAGAAAGTCCATCATATCCTGATGGTTGGCGAACTGAACGTCATCCGAATAACCTACATTATAAAAATAGGCATTCAACTTCCGCTCCGCGGTAGCCTTCGGATTCAAGTTTCGCAGGGCTCCTGCTGCGGCATTACGAGCATTCTTAAGCGGTTCAGCTGCCGTCTCGTTGTAGCGGTTCAGTACAGACAGGTTCATAATACCTTCACCCTGCACTTCAATGGTACCATCCGTATAAGGGATTTTGAGCGGGACAGACTTGATTGTTCTAACCTGAGCCAAGATGCCTTCCCCCACGGTTCCGTTTCCCCGTGTAGAGGCTTGAACGAGTTCACCATCCGTGTACGTCAGGTTTAGGGTGAGACCGTCAAACTTTAGTTCAATGACATAACCAGGTTCCGGCAACGGTTTATCCGGGTTCTTAGTGTTATAGTCATTCACCAGCTTCAATACACGGGTGTTCCAACTCCGCAATTGTTCCATATTCTGAGCCTTGTCCAGACTCCATAATGAGGATAAATGGCGATGCGGGGTAAACCCTTTGAGCAGTTCACCACCAACTCGCTGTGTCGGAGAATCGGGCAGAACCATGCCGCTCTCCTGTTCCAGCTTAACCAGTTCGTCGTACAAAAGATCATACTCCTTGTCACTGATCTGCGGCTGATCCATCGTGTAGTACTGATAATTATGTTGGTTCAGCTCGGTAACGAGTTGCTCCATCCGGTGCATCGGGTCCATACAGGGCCATCCCTCCGTATATATAATCTGAATCTATGTAGAACGAACACTCCTGTTGCACGGGGACTCCGATAACAGAACAACTTACGATCGCTGTTATCCCCAGATTTCTTTTAATTCATTTTAATTAGGTGGAAATCCTGGGATAAAGGCGATGGGTATGCTTACGAAGTAGCTTTCCTTAGGAAAGCTTTTAGCTTCGCTTCTTCAAGTTATTTCTGTCCTCTCCGTTATCGTGCAAAAGGAAGTTTCGTTCTTATTCCACTTTGGTAATAGGGGCAAAGCCGGCAAGCAGACGTTTTAAGCCAACCGGGGCAGGGAATGCGATCTGAAGCTCCGTGTCATTACCGGTGCCTTTCACCCCAACAATGGTACCTGTTCCCCATTTGCCATGTTGTACTTTGTCTCCAGCCTTGAAAGCGTCAGAAGCACCTCCGGCAGAAACAGGTTTAGATGCTGATGATGGTGCGGATGTGCTAGACGTAGCGGACGTGCTCATGGTTACCCGTGAGGTAGTGACTGACGAAGCGGAAGAACCGCTTTGGCTTTGACGATCGAACAACTTGCCGCTCCCGCCACCAAAGTTGCTTCCTCCATTAGCACCGAGTCCACGGCCACCGTATGACCCACCTGCGTTGCTACCACGACGATAGCGGTCACGCGCGATGGAGGTATCTTCTTTGAGCTCATCCGGAATTTCATCCAGGAAACGTGAAGGCGGGTTTGCTGTGGTCCGGCCGAACAAGGTCCGCATCTGGGCACAAGATAGGAAGAGTTGTTCTTCTGCACGAGTAATCCCTACATAAGCAAGTCTGCGTTCTTCCTCCAGCTCTTCGTTGTCCATAAAAGCACGGCTGTGTGGGAACACCCCTTCCTCCATACCCACGATGAAGACCACAGGGAATTCCAGACCTTTGGCGCTGTGCATGGTCATCAGGGTAACCGCATCGCTCTGATCCTCTTCATCATCGTTCATGCTGTCGATATCAGCAATCAGTGCGAGATCGGTGAGGAACGAAACGAGCGTTTTATCTTCATTGTTTTTCTCAAATTCCATCGTTACGGAAAGGAACTCATCAATGTTCTCCAACCGCGCACGGGATTCGAGCGTGTTTTCATTTTGCATCTCAAGTCGATACTGACTCATCTCCAGAATCTTCTCAGTCAGTTCAGTTACAGACAGATATTCTACCATCTGATGCAACGCTGCGATCATGTCATAGAACTCTACCAGCGCATTCCGCGTCCGACCAGCAAATCCAAGATCGTCCACGACCTGAAGTACTCGGAATATCGAAATCCCTCGTTCTCCTGCCGCAGCAGCCAACTTCCCTACCGTTGTATCCCCAATGCTGCGTTTCGGTACATTAATAATCCGAGTCAGACTGATGTCATCGTCAGGGTTGGAAAGCAGGCGCAGATACGCCAGAATGTCCTTGATCTCTTTACGATCATAGAACTTGATGCCGCCAACGATCTGATACGGAATATCAGACTTGATCAGAATTTCCTCTATTACCCGGGACTGAGCGTTGGTACGATACAAAATGGCGTGATTCTGATAGGATTTGCCGTTCTTCACATTTTTACTAATTTCGGAGGTTACAAAGTACCCCTCATCATGCTCGGAATCTGCGCGGTACACCTTGATCTTCGAACCACCTTGCTTGTCCGTCCACAGCTTCTTCGGTTTGCGTCCAGTGTTCAGACCGATAACCTCATTCGCCGCATTCAGGATATTCGAAGTGGAACGATAGTTCTGCTCCAGCAAAATCGTACTCGCTTCAGGGTAATCTTTCTCAAAGTTCAGGATATTGCTAATATCCGCTCCGCGCCAGCGATAAATCGATTGGTCACTATCCCCTACAACGCAGATGCGGTGGTGACTGTCAGCAAGCATACGGCACAGCATGTACTGCGCACGGTTGGTATCCTGATATTCATCCACGTGAATGTACTGGAATTTCTTTTGGTAAAAGTCGAGGACTTCCGGCACTTCTTTGAACAGTTGAATGGTTGCCATGATAAGATCGTCGAAATCTAGCGAGTTATTGGCTCTAAGCCGTTTCTGGTACATCTTATATACCTTCGCCACAATACCTTCGAAATAATCGCCGGCCTGCTTCTCATATTGCTCCGGGGTGATCAATTCATTCTTGGCGGTGCTCATCATCGACTGAACGGCTTTTGGTTCGAATTTCTTGGTGTCGATGTTCTGGTCCTTCATACAGCTACGAATAACGGATAATTGGTCAGATGAGTCCAAAATACTGAAGTTGGAGGTGAATCCAATACGTTCAATGTCACGGCGCAAAATACGCACGCACATGGAGTGGAATGTCGATACCCAAATGTCACGACCCTGGGAGCCACCAACGAGCTGGGACACCCGGTCCTGCATCTCACGAGCGGCTTTGTTTGTAAACGTAATCGCCAAAATGCCCCACGGGGGTGCTTTCCGTGTTGCAATGAGGTAGGCAATCCGGTGTGTGAGCACCCGAGTCTTGCCACTACCCGCTCCGGCCATGATCAAAAGTGGTCCATCCGTCGCCTCGACGGCTTGCCGTTGGGGGGTGTTAAGCCGTGCAACGGCATCATGTATATTTACAGGTTGCATGCATGCATGCTCCTTTCGTTGGTTGGTCGGTATAACTGATCTATCAGTTACACTTGGACTTCGATTGCAGCAGCATCTTCCGATCGTCGTTATCCCCAGATTTTTTGATTCCCTTTATCAAAGGGAAAATCCGGTGATAAATACGAACACTTCGTTTCTTCAGATTGCTTCTGCACTCTCCGTTTCTGTGTAAACATAGTTCCTGTATACGAATCGCTTAGTAAAAGATGAATATCCGGTAATAAGCGTATGCTTACGGCTTAGCTTTCTTACAGAAAGATTTTAGCGAACGCTCCGCTTCTCCAGCTTATTTCTGTCCTCTACGTTCTCGTGTAAACAACATTACGCTTATACAACTTATTTAATTAATAAGACAAAGTTCTATTTTAACAGATCAGGAGGGAAAAATGGGGGAATGGTAAACTAAACCGATTACACGGATGGTTTCACAGCTTGAACGGTCTCCAGTGCCTTATGCAAATCACTGTACACAATGTTGCCAACCACAACGGTATCTGCGACCTGAGCAGCTTGTGCAGCTTTCTCCGGACTATCAATTCCGCCGCCATAGATGAGATGCGACTTCGTGAGTTGTCTGTGCGTCTCTCCAACCAGCTCCATGTCTCCAAACGTTCCGCTGTACTCCATATATACGATTGGCAGATTGAGCAGACGTTCAGCAGCTTGGGCATACGCAACCGCAGCGTCGATTGTTAATTCCGTATCCGCTCCGGTCAATCGGGCTACCGTGGAGTTCGCATTGAGGACAATATAACCCTCCGCAATAAGCAGATCCCAAGGGATAAGATAACCGTAGCGCTCAATGGCTTGCTGATGCTGTCCAATCATCCATTTGCTATCCGTCGCATTCAGTACCATCGGGATCAGATATCCGTCAAAACCGGGGACTACTGCCTCCAGGTCAGATACTTCCAGCACACAAGGCAGCTCGTAGCGACGTACTCGGGACATCAAGTCTACCGTATTATCATAGGTGATCCCTGAAGAGCCACCTACAATAATCGCATCGGTTCCCGACATGCACACCAGATCCAATGCTTTATCTGTTATTTCCTTGTCCGGGTCGAGCTTAAATACATGTCTCCACTGCTTAATCATGTCTATCAACGAACATTCCTCCAGAGGTTCTTCTGCATCCTAAAAAGCTTATAAACTCAGTCTAAGTCAGTAGGGAGCGAGTGTCAATGTTCGTATAAAAAGGCGAACAAAAAATCACAGACATTTCCCTGAATATTGGAAAGAGGTCTGTAATTCTTAATCGTAAAGATGTACTTTGGATTGCTATGTGGAATCGGGAGCTATATCTAGTTCCAATTCATACTGGTGGTCTAACCTCAACGTTTCATAGTAGCTGAAACGGCATTTATAACGCACATTTCATGGTCTCCAGGCAAAACGGGTATTCATCTCTTCCAGCTCCTGCTCGGTCAATACATCCGAATAAACGCCGTACACGCCCCATTTTTCATAATTGGCTACCTGATCCGTGTCATTAATGGTATGCACGTAGGTAACGGCGCCTGCCTGCTTCAGCCTGGCAACAAAATTCTGGTTCACTTTATATTCCGGCATGGTTACGGCATCAATATCATTCTTTTGTACAAAATCAATCACCTGTGCTTCCGTATCCTGCGTCGCATACAGCGTATAGATAATGGAAGGGAATGCATAGACTTCTTTCACGGTTTCGAGCATCGGCTCATTGTAAATCTGCACCACAACCCGGTCCAGGGCTGCCGGATCATGCTTCTTTGCAGCGTTCACGAGTGATTTCATCACCTGCTGAATATCCTCATCCTTCTGTTCCTTCGTATCGGTCACGATATACATGTCCGGGTGCTTAGCCAGTACTTCCATTATGCCGTCTGCATCCATAGGTTGGTACATGCCCAGAATGGGCGTATTCATAAACTCATCATGTGTCAGAACCTCGGCCTGTTTATCCTCAGGAAGCTCCTCATCCTGTCCTAGCATTTTGCTCATGTTGGCGGTCCATTCATGTCTGGCTACCGCTTTGCGATCCGAGGTGAGCATAAAGTCGATCTCAAATACACGTGTGCCCTTCTCGTAATTAGCAATCATCGCTTCATAAGCATTCGTATAGGGTTGATCACGGATACTGCCCATCGCATGGGCAATCAGCCGATAGGCCGTAAAACCGTCGCGCTGTTCTTCGCTTTGACTGTCATAGGCAAAAAAGAGTGTGCCCACGGTAACGATAAGTAGTGTGATGACTGCTGCGATTCGTTTCATATGGCGTTCACATCCTTAGTAAGGGTGGTAGAGAAGAAAAGAGTATGATCATCATGATATGACAAAGCATGTGCGATATTTCCTTTTTGATAGCTAACTACCCTGATTGGAGAGGTGTAAAACAAAAAGCCGCCCGAAGGCGGCTGTTAAATGGTGGTATGAATACTAATAAATCATAAATCAATACGGTAGTTTAATCCTAATACGCATTCTTGAGGCCGTTTCGAATGGTCTCCCATATAATTTTGATATCAAATAATAAAGACCAGTTTTCAATGTAAAAAATGTCCTGTTCGATCCGATCCTCAATCGAGGTATCTCCTCGTAGTCCCTTGCTCTGGGCCAATCCCGTAATTCCCGGACGAACATGATGTTTAATCATATATTTCGGAATTTCATCCCGGAATTGATTCACGTAGTACGGACGCTCTGGCCTTGGGCCAACTACGCTCATGTGACCCAGCAGCACATTGAAAAATTGCGGCAATTCATCCAGGCTGGTGCGTCTTATAAATGTACCAAATGCCGTTCGGCGCGGATCATTCTTGGTTGACCACCCCGTGTCCATTGCGCCCTCAGGAATGACTTTCATCGAGCGGAATTTGAACATCATGAAGTTGCGTCGGTTGAGTCCCACTCGCTCCTGTTTGAAGATGATGGGTCCAGAAGAAGTTATTCGCACTCCCACAGCAACAACGAGCATCACTGGAGAAGTTAAGAGGATCGCAGTGAGAGAGAAAAGAATATCAAAAGTTCTCTTCATCAATCGGTTCACCGCAATATCCAGTGGAATATCACGGACGTTAATCATCGGCATACCCGCAAAGTTGTCGAAGTGAGGACGTGCTGGCAGATAATCAAAAAAGTCCGGGATAATGAGTGTTCGTACACCAGCTTGTTCACACACATTGATAATATGGGAGTACTTGTCATGAGCATCCAGTGGCAGTGCCAAGATTACTTCGTCAACCAGATGCGTAGATAAGAACTCTTCCAGTTCATCAATTCGACCCAGAATGGGTTTGTATTTCCCCTGTTCTGCCTCATCCCAGTGACGGTAATCATCCAGAAATCCGGTCACCTCATATCCAAGCTCGGGATAGTTTCGGAGGTTGTCATAAAAACGTTTGCCCAGTGAACCTGCTCCAAGAATCAGCACGAACTGGCGGTTGAAGCCTTTTTTACGCAATCGTTTCAATTGTAACTTTACGAAATAACGGTAGACCAATGTGAATGACACATTGCCTATCATATACATGGCGAGATAAGCACGCGAGATGTTGACTTCTTTGAAAAAGAACATCAGGCTCAGCAACATGAAAAAGGCCACGCCATGAGACTGAACAATTCTCCAAAGTTCATCGACAAAGCGTTTTTTTCGCTTGGCTATATACAAAGAGGACATCATTCCTGCCAAAATGGCAAGTATTGCGTAAACGACACTCCATAACATGTATTTTTCAATTGGCAACGGATTCTGGTTCGTTAATAAATCACTCTCGAATTTCAGCCACCAGGCCAGCAGAAACGACAGCTGGATCACGGCAAAATCAGCCGCAATATACAGTTGGGTTAAAAATCGCTGATTACGCCTAATCATGGGTTCACCTCGGAAGATGTTTCATTCTCCGCTCTCATGCGGGTTGCAGTCTGCCCTTGTCGAGAAGGAATAGACAATTTGCTGCGCAGCAGGGACAACGTAAATTTGAGCGAAATACCCATCCACACGGTTGCATTCGTAAGTGAATTGTATTTCTTCGCGTAGTGCTTGCGGTGGAACACCCACATCGCTCTATGAAACTCATACGTAATTTTCAAAGGTTTGCGACGGGCACTGCCACCCTTGTAGTGCACAATATATGTACGCGGATAATAAAAAATGCCCCAACCCGCCTCTTTGATGCGATAACACCAGTCGATATCCTCTCCATACATAAAAAACGTCTCATCCAAACCACCAACCTGCTCAATCGTCTCACGGCGCACCAGCATAAACGCACCAACCAGACAATCTACCGGGTATTCGTCATCCGGACTAAGATGTCCCAGTTGGTATTGATTGAACTTCGGCCGATCCGGGAAGAGACGAGAAATACCGAATGCGTAATAGAATGATGCCGATGGCGTAGGAAATCCACGCTTGCATGCTTTGTCCAACGAGCCATCCGGCAGAATGACTTTGCAGCCTGAAGCCCCCATCTCCGGGTGGCGGTCCATGAATCCGACCATAGTTTGCAGCGTATCCGGCTGAACGACCGTGTCCGAATTGAGTAGCAAGATATAGCGTCCTTTGGCTACTTTCATTCCCTGATTGTTGGCAACGGCAAAGCCTGTGTTGTCCTTGTTAGCCATAAGATGTACTTGAGGATATGCCTCTCGGATCGCTTGCACAGAATCATCCCGCGAGGCGTTGTCCACGACGATGACCTCGTAGCTGTATGAGGTATTGGAGGCATAGACAGAGCCCAGACAGTCCAGCGTCAGCTGACGGGTGTTGTAGTTGACGATGATGATGCTGGTGTCCACCATTTGAGATGCCTCTTTTGATTGAAAACCGACCGAATGGGCGGCTTCTGATACTTGGGTCATTTGTAAAACTCCTGACTTGTAGTGCTTTATATAATAAATCGATTTTGAGAATAAAATAGATTATGATAATAAACCCAGTACTAGCATGGCTATCATCCACTTAACGTGAGTATAGCATATTTTGAATAGAGGAAGCGGAAAGCAATGTATACATTTATTAGAGTTTGCCTGCAATAATAACCATTTTCAGAACAATATTATCTAGAAAAGACTGTCTGTAAAAAGGTGTCTTCAACGCATACCAAGTTCTATCAATAACACTTTTTTCTAAGCAATAAAGCAAGTTTCTTATTTCTTTAATTTGTGTATGGGTTAGGGAATCTTCATACATATCAAGAAATAATTTGGCCTGTCTACTCAAAATATAATGGTTGTTCCCGTTCACAAATCGATTCACACGCTTGCGCCATTTCTGAATCCATCCATCACGCCCCCCACCAAGTACATTGCCTTCATGCTGCCGATACTGTATACCGGGTTGCTCATCAAAGATTACTTTACCGAAAGTACAGACGTACAGAAAAATCCACCAATCGTGCATAATCACTTTACTTAGTTCAGAAGGGAGGTTGCTTCTGATGTGATTAAATGTAATATCATTCATAACCATCGTGCACCCGACACAGGAATTTTCCACTAATGCATTGTGTAGTTCAAGTGGCTTTTGGGGAACCTTGGGCCACACACCAATAGCGGTTAAGTGCTGATCTACCATCTGAGTTGAAGAACAATAGAGTAATGGAATTGCTACGCTCCTGGTCTGAAGCAATGTAACTGCTCGAATGAGCTTATCTTGTTCCCACACATCATCCTGATCACAAAAAGCATAATAGTCAAACGTAGGTGGAGAAGATTTCATTAATTCGAAGAAACTACGAATTACCCCCAGATTATGCTCTGAACGAAAATGAATCCGATCTGGATATGCTTCTATATATGGTCTCAACTTCTCTATTGTACTGTCTGTAGACCCATCGTCTCTTATATAGATTTGAGTCTCGACATCTACTTGAGCGATCAGGCTATCCATCTGTTCATTGATAAATCTCTCACCATTGTAGGTGGACATCATAATTAATACCTTAGGTTGTTTCACATCGCACCTCATTGTCAGATAACGTTAGACATTTCTCCTGTAGAGATTACTCTATTATAAACGAAATCTCCCGCTCATAAGTTACTGGGCGGGAGATTTAAATGACTCAATTCTGCTCTATGTGTATTTCTTTCAAAAAATCGCGTAGTCCTTCACGCCAAGGTCTAAGATCATTAATACCATTGGTACGGATCGCCAGATGCTCCATCACCGAGTTTCGTGGGCGCGGGGCAGGACGAGGAAACTGATCTGTAGCACAAGGATCAACTTCAGCTTGAATATGGAAACCAGGTAATAATTGAGCTTCTTCAAAAATCGCTTGCGTAAACTCATACCATGTACATACCCCACTATTAGAAGCGTGGTAGACACCATATTTTTCAGTACTCATTAATTCAAGCAAAAAATGGGCCAAATCAACCGTATACGTAGGTGATCCCTTCTGATCGTGTACTACTTGAAGCTTAGGCTTCTCCTGACCAAGTTTCAACATGGTTTTCACAAAATTATTTCCGTAAACGCCATATACCCACGAAGTACGGACAATAAACCATCGGGAAGATAAGGATTGTACCAGCACCTCTCCCGCACGCTTGGACTTACCGTAGACGCTCTGGGGATTAGTGTTATCATATTCCTGGTAAGGTACATCAGAGGTACCGTCGAATACATAATCCGTACTGATATAAATGAGCTTTGCTCCAATTTGCTCAGCAGCTACAGCAATATTCCGGGTTCCTGTGGCGTTGACTAGGTAGGCTCCATCTACATCCGTCTCGGCGGCATCCACCGCAGTATAAGCCGCACAATGAATGACCACCTCTGGATGATAAGTCGATATAACATCGTTGCATTGAAGCTGATCCGTAATGTCCAATTGTTCGCGTTCACAAGCCAGAACGTCATGCCCCTCTTTTTCCAAAAGAAGCACCATATCCCGTCCCAATTGTCCGCTGGCTCCTGTCACAAGCACCTTCATGCCTTGGCATCTCCCAAACGAGAACCGTATTGCTTCGCATAGTAATCCTGATAGGCACCAGACTGAATACGCGTCCACCATTCCTTGTTATCGAGATACCACTGGATGGTTTCTTTAATTCCCGTTTCAAAATTATATTTCGGCTTCCACCCGAGTTCAGTCATCGTTTTGGTCGGGTCAATACCATATCTGCGATCATGTCCAAGACGGTCCTGTACGTATTGGATCAGAGATTCGGGTTTACCGAGCTGCTCCAGGATCGTTTGGACAATGTGTACATTGGTTCGCTCGTTATTGCCACCAATATTGTACACCTCACCATTGCGTCCCTGGTGAATGACCAGATCAATCGCACTGCAATGATCCTCTACATATAGCCAATCCCGAATGTTCAGCCCATCTCCATATACAGGCAGAGCTTCATCATTCAACGCACGCGAGATCATGAGTGGAATGAGTTTTTCCGGGAACTGAAACGGTCCATAGTTGTTAGAACAGCGTGTAATATTCACAGGAAGACCAAAGGTTTCGTGATAAGCGCGTACCAATAAATCTCCTCCAGCCTTAGAGGCAGAGTACGGGCTATTGGGCTGAAGGGGTGTCTCTTCCGTAAACAACCCTGTAGGTCCGAGAGAACCGTACACCTCATCGGTTGAAACTTGAACAAACTTGGTGATATTGTGCTTTTTGGAGGCATCCAGTAATACCTGAGTACCATTAACGTTCGTTCTTACGAACACGTCCGGCTCCAGAATACTGCGATCCACATGCGATTCGGCAGCAAAGTTAACTACCACATCTACGCCCTGACCGATCAGGTGATCCATTTCCTTGGCATCAGTGATATCTGCTTTAACAAAGGTATGTCGCTTGTTGCCTTCAAGTGGTTTTAAGTTCTCCAGATTGCCCGCATATGTGAGCGCATCAACATTGATAATCTCATAGTCTGGGTACTGCTCAAGCATATACATGACAAAGTTACTTCCGATAAATCCGGCACCGCCGGTAACGAGCAGTTTCATATGTTGGAAACCTCCTAATTACTTCACTTCGAAATTGAAATTGATCTCCGCGTCCTTCAGCAGTGGGTGCCTCTGGTCCTTTTCGGACAAGACCGGATTCGATGTAGGCCAATCAATTCCAAGTGCCGGGTCACTCCATAATATGCCTCGGTCGTTCTCCGGGGAATAGTATTCGTCTACTTTGTACAAGACTTGGGTGTTTGGCACCAACGTACAGAAACCATGGGCGAATCCTTGGGGTACCAGCAACTGACGGTGATTATGTTCAGAAAGGATGAAACCCTCCCATTGACCGAACGTTGGTGAGCCTTGGCGAATGTCTACAATGACATCATAAATAGCTCCAGAAATGACACGAATCAGCTTGGTCTGGGCCTTAGGATTAAGTTGATAGTGCAGGCCGCGAAGTACGCCAGGCTGTGCGGATAGAGATTGATTGTCTTGTATGAAATGATGGTTGAGTCCATGCTGCTTCATAAGCTGGTCGTTGTAGCTTTCCATAAAAAAACCCCGGTGATCTCCGTGAACCACCGGTTCGATTAAACACGCACC
Organism: Paenibacillus hebaui; assembly: GCF_051934385.1. Lineage (NCBI taxonomy): Bacteria > Bacillati > Bacillota > Bacilli > Caryophanales > Paenibacillaceae > Paenibacillus > Paenibacillus hebaui. The sequence goes on from NZ_CP196836.1 coordinate 6,417,763, forward strand.
TGTCAGCGTGGAAGGAGTGATATTCATATGATCTGTCATCCTTTCTCCTCTATAACTTGAGCTGGCCAAATTCCTTGCCGAAGACAATCTCCTGACTTAGCTCGTTGGCACGAGCCAACGAAGCATGAGTGCCTGCATCCGTCCACCAACCCCCGAGGATATCGTAAGTCAGCACCTCTCGTTTAATGTATGCATTATTCACATCTGTGATTTCCAATTCGCCTCGATCTGAGGGGCTTAATGTTCTAATAATATCAAAGACATGATGATCAAACATATAAATGCCTGTGACTGCATACTCGCTTTTGGGTTCTAAAGGCTTCTCTTCAATAGAGACAATGTAATCTCCTTTTAGCTCAGCAACACCGAAACGTTGAGAATCATGCACTTTCTGCAATAAAATCTTGGCCCCAGCGGATTGTATACGAAACTTATCAACAAATGGAGTAATGTCATCCTCAAACACATTATCTCCTAATATGACTACCATCTGATCATTGCCTACAAACTGCTCTGCCAGAGCCAACGCTTGAGCGATCCCACCTGCTTCATCTTGGACTTTATATGTAAATGTAACTCCCATATCTCCGCCGCTACCAAGCAGATTAACAACATCACCCATATGCTCTTTACCTGTAACGATCAAAATATCTTTGATGTTGGCTTTTTTCAGTTTGTGAATGGAGTGAAAAATCATAGGGTATTTCCCGACTGGCAATAAGTGTTTATTAGTGACCTTCGTCAATGGAAATAGACGAGAACCCGTCCCGCCTGCAAGAATTATTCCTTTCATATTTCCTCCTTCAAAAAATTCCAATTCCCCTTATTTATTAGCGCGCTCTTATATCCGAGCTACCCTACTGGGGTCTAACAACTTTATTGCTGTCATAGTTATTCTTGAGCTCAAATGAACGCGGATGAGCTTGTTGCGTTACGCTATAATCGAATTTGTTCTTCACCCAGTTATCAAGGAAATTTAAAAAGTAAGTGATTCAGATTTTCAGGAAACAGCCTCGCTATCCACCAAGGCTATTTGCCCAGATAGTGTGTATCAGGGTATGATATGCGACTTATTAACATTGCTCGTAGCCACTCACATTGCCGACTTCTGCTAAAAAGCTACTACTGTGTTGAGGCCAATAAATGTGCTCATCATGTGGGTGGCGACTGAACAATATCTCGACACCTAGAAATTATATACTATAATAATTATTTTTAAATTCTATGAGTTCCTCTGGCGTCCCTATAACCTGAACAGCTTCTCTAGGCAATTGTTTTATCCTTACTCTACCTCCATTCTCTATCAATTGGTTGTATATAGGTGCAATGTACTTCTCACCTTTTTCAATATTATCTTGATTGCTATAATATTGAGTATATAGTTTTTCGTATAGGAGAGCGCTCGAAAATGCATATAAACCAATTGTCGCATAATCAGAAATTCTCTGTTTTTCCCTAACTTCAGTTCCATCCCCAAATTCATTAATTTTAACAAAACTCCATGATTCCCCTTCTCCATTAAAAGTAGGAATCCAACCGTCTCCTTGTATGTCCTCTGGATTAAGAGCATCCGGATCAATATGAGTATCTATATTATAAACAATAAGCGCTTCATCAGCATTCCAATACTCTTTTGCTAACATTGCAGTAGTAGCCTGCCCATCAGTTAAAGCCCCAATCTCAATTATATCGGGCATATCAATACCTATATATTTACATTTTTCTAAAATGAATTCTACTGCGTTATCTTCTTTTTTTACGATGAAAATAAACTTATTATTGTCAATCTTAAAATTCCTTAGGCTAATAATCGACCATTCAAATAAGGTTTTGTTTTTCACTTCAATCATATATTTGGGCAAGGTGTAACCAGCCTTAAAAAATCTAGAACCCATTCCCCCCATTGTTATTACAATATTCATGAATTATTCCTCCACCTTTTTAAAAATTTCTTTTGATTTCTCAAGCAAAATCTTTAATTCATCTGACGAATACTTGAGAAATTCATCCGGTCTAATCGCACGATCATCAACATAATACCCCTCATGGCCAGGCCACGGTTTGCCAAACAATATTTCATCGTAGGGTATCTCCCATTTATCCAACCAATCCATCGTCATTCTCGACGTATGCACATTAATCAAGCCAAGATTCCCTTCATAAGTCCTCATGTTTCGTGCAGTGTGTATGACAATTCTAAAACCCTCATTGCGCCAATCTTTTAACCTTCCTACTACATCATGATACGGAGTAAGATCACTATAATTTTCGCCAGAATTCTTTACAGGACAGATCGTTCCATCTAAATCGACAATCAAAGTACCTTTAGCATTACTCATTCGTATTCAACTCCTCTAAAATAACTATTGCATTTAAAATAAAAGCCAACACTTTTTGTGGTTTATCAATATGAAGTGGTAGCATGGATAAAAATAACGAAGCCTCACATAATCTGACTAAATAAACATTAAAACCGTGTTGTTGTAGTTGTTTATAAAAAATAGCTTTGTGTTTTGACAGATCCTTCATATCAATTTTCAAAACTGTTTGCATATCTGTATTTATATTAATTGAAAACATTTCATTGTTCATAAAATCGTAATTACCAAAAATTGAATGTGATAATTTAGCCACATCATAATAAGGGTCCGTCCACATTTCTGCTTCGTCACTTGCACCCTTAGGATCAATAAAACGCATAATACTAGTATTTTTATCATATAATATATTTGAAAAACATAAATCTCCATGTCCAATTACAGAGTAATATTGTTTTTGTTTGAAAATCAGTTTCTCATAAAGTTTTTTGTAAAAGCCGAAAATTTCATCAATATTATTAAAATTGGTACCCAGTTGTATCAAATTATTAATTAATTCACTTTCAGCCAATTCTTTCAATTTATTAATTCTTTCATCCACTTTCACAAGATATAAATAATTAAACCTCCTCAAAAATTCATCTTCGCTAATCTCTTTAGCTGGCCTGCTATTAACAAAAAAGAATATTTTACTCAAGAACTCATTAAGATCTTGTGGCGATACTGCAAAATGAATCCATTGTAATGCCATATCAGGAATATTCAATCTCTCCATAGTATAACTTGCACTGTTGTCAGTTATAGTAAGCTTGTATGGAGCAACAAACCAGTTCTTAATTTCATTGGGCAATAAATGATATAAGTCATGCTCCTTCTCTATCTTCTTTTTGTCTGTTGAAGTTTTAGTTAAAGTATATGCATCACCTCTGAGAGAATTAAAATACCTTGCTTCAAACCCACCTGAAAAAAATTGAAGAAAGTTTGAAAAATCCGAGATGTTTTTAACTCCATCATTTGGTTTTAATACTTTCTCATCATACCAATGTGAATCCTCACTTAGTAACATTTCTAATGAAAATTTGCTTAAACTCCGTGAATACATATCTACGCTTGGGAAAAAAAACATATAAGGTTTTATATTATCATTAACAAGAAGTTCATCTGAGAATACGCTTTTACGCAGAGCAAGCAATAATTTATCCGGACTTATAATTACACTAAAAGACATAACATGAACTATGCTGAGTGCATTATCTTTAATCATAAGTAATTTATCTTTTAATTTAAGATAATCCTCCTCGCGATTCAAAACCACAAAGTCGTTAATGAGAATTTCCTTATAACTCAAAATAATATTTTTAAATTTATCAACTAACCGCTCACGCTTATTTAAAATCTCCCCAAATGTACTTTCACCAACCACACCTACAATAGCCTTCTCCGGTTTGACTCTGTTATCATAAATAAATAAAATCTCTTTATCTGCCGCCATTTTTCCGCTCCTAATTTTTATTATCTGAGTACTTGTCTATATAATATGTTTCCTTATTATTTACATCTTTGAATATTACAACTACCCTTTTGTAAATAATTCTCAATAATACTACAATGGAACTAAATAGAAGCACATAAAAAGCAACAAGTCTATAACTGTTATCTATGTTATCGATTCCCCATAAACCATACAAAAGGTCATTAATTTTAGCCCAACGAAATTTGCTGCCAATTGAAGCTAAAACAAGATAATAAGTGAAAAACTCTAAAACCCATACTAAGAAAGTAGTACCTAATAATATAGCTAGTTTTCCATTCAATAATTTTTTAGCATATACATAGTATTCTCGTGCTGAACTCATAATTTCCAATGCTAAAAGGCCTCTTGGAGACTTGCTCTCTGACAATAAAAATCTATTAATATAACGAAACGTTGGCAGGAATGAGAAGAAACAGAACACTGATAACATTAGAAACAAAAAAAGAAGTGCAAAGAAAATGAAATGATTTTTATCATGATAATTCACAAACATAATAAATATACTCATTAATAACAAAGAGTCAAAAAACCTCTCAATCCAAATTGCTACAATACCCATTTTGAAACTTCTGCACAGTTTTGAGAATTCTAATATTCGGTAAATTTCTCCAAATTTAAAAGGAATAACAAAATTTATCCATGTTGTAATAATGTAAACCTTTACTATCTCGGAGAATGAAAAACGACGATCAATAAATAGAATATATAACCTGCATATACGTATTAAATGAGCAATCAAATAACAAATGATTGCAATTACAATAAAATAAGAAAACCTTGTTTCAATAAATCTGAAATTGTACGCTAAATATAGAGAGAAGGAGATTCCTAAACCGAATAATAACAACTGTAATGAAAAAAGCTTACTCCCTAAATGTCTCATAAAGTTTGCGGTTCCTTTTTAAGGATAAGATCAGCTTCATAGTTTTCGATGATTTTTTCACGATGTTCCTGCTCTAAGAAAACCTTTTTATTGAACAAATATTTAAAGAGAAGAATTAGAACCTTGAAGGCTTGGCTCACCATCTTTACGTTGGAAACTTGATCATCTTCTCTCCACGTAATTGGAAAAAACTCAATTTTTTGCTGTCTATAAACACTGCCTAGAATCATGCAATAGTTAAATGTTAAGTTATCAGGGAAACGATGATAAAACTCATCTTTTAATGACGAAACTTTGTAACAATTTAAGCCAGATCCAAGATCTTCAATTTTTTTTGCGGCTACCATAGAAAAAAGTAAGTTATAGACTCTATTCCCAAAAGTCCGAAATGCAGAGTATCCTCTTAAACTTGCACCTTTTTTGAATCTTGCACCCAAAAAGGAATCATATTTCCGGTAATCTCCGTTCATAATATAAGGCATCAAATCTTGGATCCTTCCTTGATCATCTCCATGTAGCACAACCAAATAATCAAACTCATTTTTCAAAGCATAATTTATGGCTACCTTATGGGAGCCACCAAGTCCATAATTGTCTTTGTTCCTCAAGAGATTAACAGGTATTTTTTTCTTGTTCTTATTTAAATAACTAGCCACTGCCAGCTCGCCATTGTCAGTGCTCCGGTTATTTACAATTATCACCTCGTTGATGTGAGTCTGTACCATATCATCAAGCTGATCCAAAACACGTGTAATCTGCCTTTCACAATTATACATTGGAATAAACAATAAAATCTTCTCATTACACATTTACTTCAACCTCCAATTTTTATGTCATTTTTTTCATGCCAATTCTTTCAATTAAGTACTTCATTACTATAAAATTGGTTATTAGGCTTAAGGGCGTAACTATCATTTTTGCTGTAATTTGCCTTATTCCATTTACGGATTGGGAATATACAAAAAAAGAACTTATCCACTCTATGATAATAGAAAATATAAAAATAGAAACTAATTGAAAGGAAATATAAATAACGAGTTTAAGCGAAATACCTGCTCCAACATTTTGAAAGATATGCTTGGTTGAGAGAAAAAAAACAAATATCACAGCCATACCAGCAGAAAAAAAATTGGATATAATAACTGGTATGTTGAAGAAGTGCACACAAGAAAAAAATATTGCCATATCAAGGAGCCATCCAAAACCGGAAGTAATAATAAACAAGGACAACTTTTTCATATTATTCTCCAATACAAGAAAATTTCGTTTCAAAAAATTTAAATAGAGAACCCATCTTAAATACCCGCTTTCTACTAGTGAAGAAAGCGGGTATACACGGGTTTCCAATTATTTATAGTGTGTATTTTTTGTTGTCTTCGCTCAAACAGATGAAAATATATCTTGAATCACCGCCATTATCCATCTTAGAATTATTATCGTATAATCACATATTTATCTTGTTGAATTGGCTTTTTCCAGGTTGCAGATCCTAGAAACAAAAAATATTAACAACTATTCTGAAGGTAACAAAACCAATTTATAATGATGATTTTTAAAATATAATTTAAGACCTTCATTTGTAAAGTGTTTATCCTGAATTGTGTCCGAAGGAATTGTTAGATATAAATATCCATTTTTACCATATATATCACTCAACCCAGAGCTTTCAAACATATCCGCATCATAATCAGTGAAGTTTTCATCCTTCTCATTTAATAAAACGTAGGGTTGTTCATCAAGCCTCAAATTAACCCGTATTAATTTATACTTCTCATTGTAGTCTACTGCTTCCCAATCAAAAGTTTCATCTAAATTTAATGTTTCAATTGTTTGTTTTTTATTTACACCATTAAAAATCGAAAAATCAACTAAGACATGGCCTTGTGCTAAAGGAAGCAATCTATAATCTTTATAATAATCTAGTGCTGTGGCTAAGTTAGTAATCAAGTATAAGTGCTTTATACTTGATTTATTGAAATAATCATAAACACTCTTAGGATCATTGAAGCCATAAATCACTTGCTGGTCAGCATAATACTGTAAAGTTGGTGGCCCTGGATGGTCAAAATCTGTCATTACTATAGAATCAGGCTTTGTTTTCCCCTTAACATCAGTACCAAGAATATACCACTTTTCTAAGTCACCGTGCCAAGAGTGAAGCCTAGCAGTTTCAAGTATGGATTGAGGAATGAACATAACAAGCACAATTAGAACGAATATGGATTTCCATACAAACTTCTTTTCCCCCAGTTTCATAACACTACTTATAGCAGCAAGGATGTCTCTCAAAGCAGATGACATTAATATGCTTACTACAGCAGCAAAAGTCAATAAAGTAAATTCATGAATGTATGAATGATTGGTGAATAATACAATCCATGACAGTCCTATTAATAAGAATAAACATTCAAATGATCTTTGCGCTAAATTCCTCTTTTTTAATAAATCAACTATTAGGAATACGACCCAACAAGCTAGTAGTACTACTGCAACTATTGTAAAATAATGATACATTCTATAAGCTTGCAGTTCTAAAAACTGAGATGGAGTGAATAATACTTCTCTGCTAGCACCTGATATATTCAGTCTGTGTAATGCCTGCTTTGCCATATCGGAGATTGCATCTTTCCCTAAGATCCAAACCATATAAATGAAATGCAGGATGAATAAAAAAATTGCTAATAGAGGGATGAATAGAATCTCTCTTTGAATTTTTTTCTTTTGAATCTTACACAAAAAGAAGTAATGAACTATAAGGAGGACTGCTAACAAATAATTTTGCCAATGAATCTGCGTACCAAGAATAAAAGAAATTATTAACATCCAAAATTTTTTTTTGTCTGTCTGTCCATTATTAAACCAAACCATATAATAATAAATTGCCATCATAATAAAGAAAACACTTACGGACTCGAACTGTACAATACGATCAAAGTAAACATTAAGAGGCATAAGTGCAAAAACGAGTATTGCAAAGTAGGCGATTCTCTTCCCATATAAAGACTTGGAAATCTTATATATATAAAATACTGTAGCTGTTGAGAATAGTACAGGTATTAATCTTGCAGCCCATTCCACTATTCCAAAATACTTAAAACTCAATGCTACTATGTAGTAGAAAAGTAGTGGCCAATGCAAATAATAGCTGTAATTACCATCCGGTACAATTCCAATATCAAATGCAGGAGCACCCTTCAAATTAATGAATCCATAGCGTAATAAACTGCTGGCTGCTCTTGAAAGATCCGCACTTCCCCAATCATGAATACCAATAAAAGGCTCCCCTAAATGATAACACCTAACAATAAAAGCCACAAAAAAAATAAACAAAAAGATTGAATTTTTTCTACTAAACATTGATTCACATCCTATTGGTAATATATAAGTTTTTTAGTTATTTTTTATAAGATGTAAAAAATAACATTTGTATGACTTTTGCTCCCACCCTTAAAGTGTTAGGCTCTCTTTTTCAATGCTCTCTCTGATCTTTCTTTAGATCTTTTATTATGAAATAGGTTAGTTAATATTGTATAGAACATTTTCCGAGTACTCTCTGAAAGAATCGAAAGAAATAAGATAACTAACGCTAAAAATAAGGAGACAGGTATAAGAAAAGGCGAATACCAAAATGAAACATTATTCATAACATGTATCTTGAATAAACAAATAGTGAATATAAAATGTACCAAATATCCACCATAAGTTAAAGAACCAAGGTAGTTAATAACTTTACTTTGAATTTTTATTTTTGTGAAAATCAAAAAAAAGCTAAAGGTGGATACTACTACTAGAATATTGTCATAATAGAACATATTATGAGTAAATCCTTGAGAAGGATATGTAACGTTAATGCCAATCCATTTCATAACGTCTAATCCAGGACTCTGTAGGGAAAAGAAATAAGTCAATAAGTAAATCAATACTGAAATTCCTAAATAAGTAGTTAACGACTTTCCAATAGTTACATCTAATTTCAAACGATGAACACTAGCCCCCATCACATAAAACAAAGTGAATACTCCTAAACGCGAGGCTCCACTACCACCATATTCAGTTCTAACTAACGGAAACTCCATGAAATAATTAATCGTCGGAAATATTACAAACACTAGAGCTAAGCATCCAATAAATACTTTTAATTGTGTATCAGTGAGTTGTTTTATTATTATGTTCACGAAAGGAGCAATGAGCATAAATATGAAAAATGTGTAGACATACCATAAGTGACCGTATTCAGAAGAATCATTCAGTATGCTTTGGATAAAACGAATTACTAACTTTGTGATCTCACTTGCAGACTTGTCAAATGAATTGTATACGAGTATGGCTGTAAATACGATTAAATAAAATACTAAAGGTAACAATAAAGATTTGTAACGGTTTTTAAAATGTAGTTCCTGACGATACATAAAGTACCCCGATAACATAATAAACGAGCCAACTGCAACACGTCCCAAGCTACCTAATAATATTGATATATGCCAGTTATAATGTACCCAGCCAATGTTCCACCACCATTTCGGTATAATGTGAGTTAAAATAACTAAAAATAAACAAACTATTCTGAGTAGTTCGAATTTCGATTCACGTTTCAAAGTATTGATCCCTTCTGTATAAATTCATAAAGTTATGCCTTGCTTATATCAATAGCCTCATAATTTCATGTGTGCGCGCTTCCCAATTATTATTAATTACAAAATCCTCAAGTATTATCTGATCACTAAAAGGCTCTCGCAACGTATCAACAACACTTAAATGTTCCCTGATATGTTCCAAACTACTATATAAATAGACCCCTTCCTGTTTCAATAGTCTCGTTTCTTCACTTTCGACCGCTAAAATCACTTTATTCAAACTCAAATATTCATAAATTTTAACTGGATTAATAGTATCAATTCTGTCCGAATTCATTAAAAAGGGGTATAAACAAACATCAAAAGCATCAATAATCGCACCAATTTCTGATTTAGGGACGGGCTCATAATATTTAATCCCACTATGCTGTTCAAAATTAGAAACCAAGTTATTTTTTCCAATTAAACATACAACAAACTTTTCATCAAATTCTGTGATAGCCTTAATTGCTTCCATATCAAACCAGTGATCAATTGCCCCGACATACCCAAAAATATAGTAACCCTCTTCCTTTAACCGTATCAACTCACTGACAACAAAGCTATCTACATTTATATTTAATATTGCTGTGTCCACAGCGTTTTTCACTAGATAAGATTGTTTGCTCAATGTTTGAGAATTCCTATGCAAATAATTACTCGTAGAAATGACAAGATCCGCATGGGCAAGTAATTGAAGTTCCCACTTCATAAGCAAGTTCTTCATCAATGCATTATTGGTTAAAAACACATAATCGTCCATTCGGTCATACACAATTTTTTTCGTATTATGGTGTTTAACAAGTGGGTAAAAGACAGGGCTCCCCAACCATATAATATCCGCGTTGGAAACTAAATCTTGCAACTGTCTTTTTTCAAACCATTGATTCAAATGAAATATGTCTAAGCTTTCAAGGCTTCTAGGTAATCTCAAACTCCCAGAAGGCCTAAATATTTGGAGGCAGTCGTTAATGGTTTGTTCTTTTCTCTTGAAATTAAAGTTTTTCCTTACCAAACTATTAAATATGCTGATTGATGGCTCTACAAAAGTGATATGAACTCCTGGCATCTTAGCAAGCTCTTCAGCCAAGTGTTGCGGACGCTGTTTTAAATCACTCCAATAAATCGGAGAGAAATATAAAATTTTCAATTTAATCGCTCCATACTAATAAAAGCGCCCCTATTTTTTAAAAATGAGGCGCCTTTATTGTTTTGTCATTATCGATAGGCTCCTACCAACTGTCTTCGCAAATTCATATCTTTCTCTTTTATTTGTATAAGCTCTTCATACGTTTCAATTGTGTATTGCTTATATAAGATATCAATTTCTATGTCACGATTGCGAGTCGGAATCTTCTCTAAATGTTTTAGTTCAGCTTTTACAATGTCAAGGTGATTTTTATCAGCCTCAATATCTGATTCCATCGGTGCATACAGATCTTTTTGCAATTGATAATTGGTCAAAATACTGTTCCGCATTGTTTTTCTAACATGCTCTAAAGTATATCGAGAGATGTCCACATCATGGATGACTTTCATCTTAGGATTCAGACCAACCTTATAACCAATTTCCCTCATCGCGAAAGACACAACGATTTCTTCTCCTCCAGCGTAATTGTTCCCTTTGCGCCCATAAGCATTTCTAAAGCCCCCAATTCGCATTAGTGCAGTATGCCTAACAGCAAAGTTAGCTCCATAAGGGAACTCCCACTGAAATTTAGAGTCAATAATTTCTTCGCCTTCCACAATAAGTTGGCTCCAGAACGCCTCAGTTCCTGGTTTAACCACTTCAGGTCGTTTATCATGTAAATTGAGTATGATACTTCCACCCATTACCCCGATATCAGGACGATCCGAGAATCCTTTAACGGTTTCTTCAAGCAAACTAGGGTTTGCGATAGCATCATCATCAATATAGAGTATGACTTCTCCTTCTACTCCAAATAAGCCAACATTTCGTGCAAAAGATAGACCTTTTAAAGGAGCCTCCATGTATCGCAAGAAAGATTCGTCGACATTATAGGTCGTTCTGAATTCACGAACCAAATGATGAATCTCCTCATTTAGGTAATCGTTATTGACAACAACAATCTCATAGTCTGCTTGATCCATCGACTGCTCTATTACAGATTTAATCGCATTGGATAGTTTCTCACTTCGCTGGTAAGTGCAAATAATAACCGATAATTTCTTATTATAAACAGGTTCGCTTTCAATTACCGCCTCAATTCGGTATAGATGATCGTTCTTAACCTTCGTATTTATAAGAGAAAACAGCACATCCATATCGTGCGCAAAAAATTCATAGTTGTTATCTGTCTCACTATTCATTTTATCCTTTATTTTTAAATCCCAAGGATAATCCACTACCAATGTGTCAATTAGCCGCTCCGATTTATCAATAAGCAGTGTATATATAGATGATGAAGCTTTAGACTCAATCCATTCAAAATCATGGACTTCACCTGTTTTTATATATAAATAGCAAATAGGCGTTGCTAGATTAAGACCAAAAATAGTATCTATTTCCGCTCTTCCAACCACTGTATGGCCTTTAGCTAGAACATAATTCTTAAATTCCTCAGCTTCATTAGTATCCCCTTCGATGATCCATACTAATGGAGTAAGATAAAAATCTCTCCTAAAATCATCAAGCACCATGAGTTTGTACCGGTTAGATGTGATACCAAGCTCTTGATCTAAAGCGGTCAGTGATTTATCATGCCAACGGTAATCGTATATAGGCTCATCGAAAGTCACATGCTTGAGTTCAAATAGAGAGTTCACTCTCATCCAATAGTCATAATCCTCAAGGGTATGCTTATAACTAGAATATTCACCTAACAATTTGGTTACTTTAGCTCTATACATAAAAGCAGCACCAATCGTATTGTTAGGATATACATTTAACTCCAGAGCGGACTTCGGCAGCATAACATTCCCACTAAACTTCGGCTCCTCATACCAGCCATGATTGGAGATTACTTGACCTTCTGCATCAATCAACCTCATATTTGCATATACCATACCGATATTTCCATCACGTTTTAGATCTGCAACCATCTTCTCCAAGAAATTCTCGGGAAGAATATTATCTGCACTTGTCCAAGTATGATATTCACCATTAGCAAGTTTAAAACCTCGGGATAATGTTCTTGGTATTTTGCGATTCTCCTGGTGAATTACTCTAATACGATGATCTGCTTTAGCATATTCATCAAGAATGTCTGCCGTATTGTCTTTTGAGCCATCATTAATAATAATAAGCTCAAAATACTTATAAGATTGTTGCAGAATACTATCAATGGCTTTTGATACATAATCCTCTCCGTTGTAAACAGGGAGAACAACAGATACAAGGTCCTTCTCAAATTGAACCTCGAACTTATTGAGATCCAAAGAAAATGAATTGTCTTTAGCTAATTTATAGTTAAAAAATTTATACTCATACCAAGTTAATAAAGAATTAGCATGTTCTGCATCTTTCCTTAAATCTAGTGGCTGATCTACTGCCTTCGAATTTTTTAGTTTAAGAGATACTTTAGCTTTTATCTTTTTCAATAAAATGGTGGTGCCATAGCTTTTCCATACTTTATATCCTTTAACTACATAAATCATTTTGGACTTGTGTAAGATATGTTTAAGTTTATTCGCCATTTTCCACCTTTTAGAGTTGTAAATATTGTTAAGTTCTGTAAACAACCTTCCATTATATTTTTCCAGTTCGTTGAACTGGATCGTCAAATTATTATGTTGACCAAATAGTTGTTTATACTGATGTTTTATAAGATTCATTTCATCTTTATAGTCCTGCATGAGTTGTTCATATTTCTGGTCTAGTTCATATTTCTTTTCAGACAAAAACTTAAAGTCTTCTGAGATACTACTTATTACTTTTTCCTGATGTTCTTGCTTTTCAATCAAGGTCTTAACCTGCTCCTCATGTAAGACAATTTGTTGTTGTTTTTGTTCTATCTCTTGTATCTTTTGCTCTATCTCTTGTTTTTGAGCCTGCCTGTGAGTATGCAATTCATTAAACTCATTCGTCAGGCGTGCATGCCCTGCTCTATAAGCACGGTCTACGTCGTCTTTTAGAAATCTGTTAATTACGTCCATACACTTATCTATCGTCTCTCTTCCTTTAATCGGAAACATCTCTAAGGTGAATTTCCTTCTTTGTTGTATTAGTTGTTCATCTAAAATTGCATTAAGTAAAGTTTCTTTAATATTGCCGTGATCACTCGCAAAAGGAACAATGTTTTGCTGAACTATTTGTTCCTCTAAAGGTAGAATCCCTTCAAATGATTCCGTTTGAGGATGTTGAAATATTACAATAGGAGTGTCCGTAAACAGAGCATCAAATATAGCACCGGAACCATCAGACAATATTACATCTGCTTCCTCTATTAAATGAACAAGGGAAGCCTTGTGATCAAGCACATCAGGTACATGAGATTTAACTAGACTAACTCTATCATGTTCCAAAAAAGAAGTGCCATGATGCAATTTCACCTTCATATTAAAGGTATCTGAGAGTTCCTCAATATGATTCATAACAAGCTCAATAGATGACTCATTCCCATACGTAGGTAAATAAAGTAAATTATACTTTACGGTATTGTGCTTTTTCCTTTGGAAGTTAGCGTATTTAATCATTCCCACTATGTCAGTCTGAGTGTAAGCTGCCAAAACCGAAGAGTCATACAGCCCATTACAGAAGACAAAATCAAAATTCCGACTCCATGAATCCAAGTTCCAGTTAGGTTTAGCCATTCCATACTGATATCTAAACTTATAATCCGACTTAACCTCCAAATAATAAGGTAGATAAGGATAAAACGCTATTTTATAAGCCTTGTCAGGCAACGAATTGGTTAGAGTTACTTTTATACCATTGTTCTTCAAATAATGGTAAGTATCTAAAGACATATCTCCCCAATCTTCTTCTTCAATTTGAGGGACATATATATCACAAACGATCTGCTCTTTTTCACACTCCTCAATTAAAGGCTTAATTGTTTCATACAAAACAAGATTGTGAATAACAAAAGCTATAGATCTGTTCATATTCACTGTAAAACCTCTTCCCTTCAGACAAAAATTCCGTGCTTATTTTCTTAATTTCAGCAATGTCTCATTCAGTAAAGTCGAAGAGGTGCTCTTCGTATAGGGGAAATATATAATTTTCACTCCAACTTCTTCAAACTGTGACTCATACTGAACCCAGCGTTCATTTTGAAACCAATCATCACCAACGAACATTACGTCATACTTTAATTTTTGCCAAACCTCAAATTTATGCATTGAGTCCTGGGGAATTACAGTATCAACAAAGCTAATATTCCTGACAATCTCAATTCTTTCCTCGAAAGGGATTACTGCTTTTTTGTACTTGTAAGAAACTAACTCATCTGTTGTCACTCCAACGATGAGCTTGTCACAGAGTGATTTTGAGTTCCTCAATAAATTCAAATGTCCAATATGAAACAAATCAAAAACTCCGGAAGTATAGCCGATAATCATAAGATTTCTCCTAACATAGTTAAATTGAAGTTAAACCATTTGTCGAATGTCGTCTTCCCTTCAATTTTCTCAGAATACATTACTTTTTCAAGTTGAACAGGAAAACCAACCTTTTTTCTGTTAACTATCTCTGTAGGGATAAGATCTTTATAAATTCTCTTAAGTGGAGCTTTAATAACCCCATCTTTCATTTTGTAATTTGAATCAACACCTGCTAGTCTTTCAATTAGTCTATAGTCTAAGAAGGGAGATCTGGCTTCTACCGAGTTTAGCATCGAAGCACTATCCAATCGTTTGAGCAATCCTCTCAGGTGGGCTTGCTGAAAGAAAGCAGCCACAATTTTTTGAGGGGATCTTAACTCCATAAACGGTGCTATGGCATCTTCTACAATCTCTATGTCATCCTCAGACCCGTAGGTGTAAAGCTCACTAAAGGCTCGAATATCAAATTTTTTAGTGTTACTAGCCCATTTGAAAATACGGTCATAGCCAAGGAAAAGCTCATCCGCACCTTCTCCACTCAATATAACTGTATTTTTAGTAGCTGCTTGTTGAGTCATGTGATACAGAAGCACCTCGTTAGGTACAGAAATAGGCTCTTTTTTTGCAGTAATAAGTTCGCGTGCTAATGGTAAAAAACAATCAGAATCAAACAATATTGGATGATGTATAGTATTGTATCTTGTTGCTGCAATTTCAGACCATTGAAACTCATTATAATCTTCAAAACCAACAGTCCATGTGTGCTTTACTTTGGCGAGGGCGGTAATAATTGTGCTGTCCAAACCTCCGCTTAGGTAACTTCCAATTTCAACATCTGCGACCTTGCGGTACTCTACTGCGGAGCGAATTAAAGACTCAAGTTCCTCATCAGAGGGAGGTTCTTTCTTTGAATAATCAATTTCCCAATACTTAGTAAGTCTCCCGTTTTCATAATAATATCCTGGTGGAAACTCTTTTATTTCATTATAAATAGTACGATCATTAAAGAAGCATCTCATCTTTTTATATTGTCTTACAGCATCTTTATCTACAGAAGCATTATGCATTAATGGAAGCAATGGAGCAATTTCAGAACTAAAGATAAATTCCTCTCCATATCTGTAATAATAAAGCGGTTTTACCCCCATTCGATCTCGTGCTACAAAAAAGGATTTCTTCTGAATGTCTAAAACAATAAAACTGAACATTCCATTAAGCCATTTCAACATTCGGGGACCATATTGAATGTAAAGCTTTAATAAAAGTTCAGTATCTGAATTTGTTTTCATTTGAATTGAATAAGCGGATGCTAATTCTTTATAATTATAGATTTCCCCATTAAATATAATCACGTATCTTCCATCATCAGAGAAAAAAGGCTGATCACTTCTCTTATCCAAATCTAAAATACTTAACCTGTTGTGTCCCAACATAAAATTTTCATTTTGGTATATACAAAGTGGGGACGTAGGCCCCCTGTGTTTCATTATATTTAACGAATTAAGGAATTTTTCTTTATTTATGACTACATTAGAAAACAATATCCCACACATTTTATCACCAGCCCTAATTAATAACTTGCAAATCTATTGTGTTATCTACAAATATTAACCCTGGTACGTAATTATTCTCTGGCTTAGGAACCTCAAATACTACTGCTATACTTACACTATCCAAATATAGAGGTTCAAAAGGTCTCGGTTTCAGACCAATAGATATGGTGTATTTACCACTTTCAGATAATAAATTGCGGAAATTAAAGTTAACTTCAAGAATGCCACCCGCCGACATTTTCGGAACTAATTTTGCTTTATTATAAATATTCATTCCAAATACATCTACACCCGTATGGTTTCTAACCATATAGCCAATAGTTCCCTCAGAATCAATATCTTTATAATATTGTGCCAATAGACGCAAAGTAACCATTTCGCCAAAGGGAACCTGATTAACTACTTCACCATTGACTAACAAATCTGCTCTGATAAAGCGTGCCTCTCCCGTTCCAGAGCGGAACTCATTGGCACGTTTTTCAAAAGCTGGATCCTCCTCTAGCAGTAAAAGCGCTTTTTCCTTATTCGTTTCAGAGTTCACAAACATATCCAAGGATTGAACACGCTTCATATCTGCAATTTCCTGGTTAATAATATTCTCGTAAATCTGCGCAACGCGTTTCACTGGACCAATTTCGATCATGTGCCCTTTATCAATGAGCAAGGCTGTATCGCAAAAACTTTTAATAGTATCCATAGAATGAGAAACAAATAAAACCGTGCTTTTTTTTGAAAGCTCCTTCATTTTAGTAATACATTTTGCCTGAAAATAAATATCCCCAACAGACAAGGCTTCATCAACAATCAGTATATCCGGATCAACATTAATAGCCACTGCAAAAGCTAATCTGGCAAACATACCACTGGAATACATTTTTACAGGTTGATTAATAAAGTCACCGATGTCCGCAAAGGATGCAATATCATCAACCTTTTCATCCATTTCGGCTTTACTATAGCCCATAAGCGTACCATTTAAAAAAATGTTCTCCATCCCAGTTAAATCCGGATTAAACCCAGCTCCCAATTCAAGCAAAGCCGCAATTTTCCCATTCACCTTAATGCTTCCACTGGTGGGCGTAATCACGCCTGTAATCATCTTTAAAAGAGTGGATTTCCCTGAACCATTTTTACCGATAATACCAATCGCTTGTCCCTTTTTGATCGTAAATGAAAGATCACTGATAGCTTTGAACTCAGAGTGATATTTCTTTTTAAAAGGATGCATCGCCTCTTTTAAACGCTCATTGGGATTATCATATATTTTATATGTTTTATTGACATTATTAAGCTCCACAGCAATTGTTTCATCTTTAGTCATACTCTTCTCCTCACAATACATCAGCAAAATGAGATTTCATTTTTTTGAATATTTTGATTCCTATAATACCTGCGACAATCACAATTGCCCAAAAGTAGATGGTCATTAGGGGGTGTTCCCAGAACCATTTGTGATTGATAAAAGTATCACGGTAACCTTCAACGATATAAAAAACAGGATTTAGTTTAAAGAAGAATTGGTACTTCTCCTCAACAATATTCAAATTCCAGAAGATAGGCGTAAGCCAAAAGAAAAGTTGAATAAATACCCCAACAATTTGACCGACATCCTTTACAAAAACAACCAATGTGGCAGTTATGTAAGAAATGGATAAAGAAAGAAAAATCGTAGCTAACAAATAATAAAGGATTTGAATGTTGTAAACTGTAAATTCAAAGTTGTATATTTTAAACATAATAAAAAGAACAACGATAAAAAACACATGTACAAAAAGAGCAGACAAAATTTTCACCATGGGTAGTAGACCAACTCGGAAAACTATCTTCTTTACCAGATAATTGTTTTCGATAATACTATTGGTTGCAGTTGATAAGCTTTCTGAAAAGAATAGCCAGGGCACCATCCCCGTTAACAACCACAAAATAAATGGGGTATCTCCAATAGGTACATTTTTAAAACCAACCTGAAATACCACCCAATAAACAAGTATAGATACCATAGGATGTATAAAAGCCCAAAGTACTCCCATAAATGAGCCAAGGTATCTGGATTTTATATCTCTTTTGGAAAGACCCCAAAGCAACTTTAAATTCTTTGAAATATTTTGAGTTAAATTCATAAGAGTGTGTCACGACCTTAAATAAAAATTTGATATATATAATACTGGGAACACATTAGTTAGTTCCAAATATTGCCTACACAGATACTACACGTTATATCGGAGTATTATCATCGCCTCTATTCTATTCATTATGAGCAAATATTTTATTATATTAATCAAATTCAGAAGACAAAAATGACCTTTATGAATACGGTACTAGTACAATTCCTACCAAATTTGTTGAACAGAAAAATAAATGCTCATTCTAGACAAATCAAATTAATTTGATTTGTCTAGAATGAGGACGTGGAAGAAATATACTGTCGAATGTTCTAATTATCCATTTGATTCGAAATATATTTTCTAAGTATATTAAAACATGCTAAAATATTGTCGTATCTACAAACAAAGGAGACTCAAACCTTGTCGAATCCAGTATACGGGAAACAAAAGAAGACGTCGAGCAAAGACATTACTAGCTCGACCTCGCCACTATTATGGACCCTAACCATAGGACTCATCTTATTTCTACTCTGGTCCGCTTTCCAAGTTGCGTTATTTAACGGACAAACGCTTCAATTTGAAGAACCCATTTATTGGGCGGTTGCCATTACAACCCTCCTGTTCGTGATGTGGGTTGCTATCTACTTCAAACAGATTAAGTTAGAAACTCAGCAAGATTGGCTTAAGATCGCGGTGATATTGCTGCCACTTACCTATGTCCTGTCACTCATCAGTGCAGCATCTGAATATTTGTCAGTCAACATGATCCTTATCCAGTGCATTTACGCCATGATCTTTGTAATGGCTATGTACCTGCTGCAAAACAACAAAATCAATCATATCATACAATCCTCCTTAATAGGAATTGCATATGTTATTGTTGGATTTGGTTTGTTAAACTGGCTGGGAGCCTTCAGTTTTGCGGGTAAGCTTGTTGGGTGGTTTTCGGCTGGTGTCGTGAATGGAGTCTATAACCAAGCGATTTGGAATGATTCCAACGGTCCACGGCTTGCATCGGTGTTTCAGTATCCCAATACATACGCCGCATTCCTAATGGCATTTCTGTTTATTTCCATTTTCAGCATGATTCGTTCCAAAAGAGTGTACACACAGCTACTGCATGGATTTATGCTTGTGCCGATTATTCTGTCGCTGCTGCTGACGCTCTCCCGGACAGGGCTTGTCATGCTACCCATTGTATTTGTTATCCTGTTATTACTATTGAAACCCGCCAAGCAAATTCTATGGTTCATCTATAGCGGAGTTGCAGCAATAGGTACACTGATTGTTCTGAACCCCATAAATACGACTGGGCTTGAATTGCAAAAGCAATTCTCAGGCTCCCTTGCAGCCAAAGGCTGGATGGTTCTGGTTGCAGCATCTATTGTTGTTGCATTGTTATGTTGGGTTATCCAGCGCTGGGTTGCACCTCGCCTTGAGGGCAAGCTTCAATCCTGGTCCGCTCGAAAAGGATCAAGCTTGTGGATTCCACTAGGTTCTGTTGTTCTTACCATCATTGTTGCCGTGCTTCTGCTCGGAACGAGTGTGCGAAACATTTTACCGGATAGCATCAGCACAAGGCTTGAAAATATCAATTTCCAACAGCACAGTGTGCTGGAACGGATTACATTTTATAAAGATGCTACGAAACTATTTGCAGACTATCCAGTCATAGGTGCAGGTGGTGGCGCCTGGACTGCTTTGTATGAAAAATACCAGAACAATCCTTATATTAGCGCCCAGGCTCACAACTTCTTCATGCAATATCTGGTTGAAGTCGGGATCATAGGCTTTATCGTATTTATGGCATTTATTCTCTTTGTATTCTATCAATATGTGCGTGCTTATTTAAAACGGAGTGAGGAAGAACGCGAATCGCATTTTGTGTACTTCATTCTATCGATGTCTATTCTGGTATTGAGTCTCCTTGATTTCAATATGAGTTATGTGTTTATTGGAATCTTGGTATTCCTTGGACTCGGCGGTATGGCTGCTGCCATGGACCCCAAGCCGATTCGTCGATTGAAGATGAGTGACTCCACCGCACGCGGTATCTACAGTTCAATTGCGGGAGTAGCTGTAATCGTTCTGCTCATTATGTCTATTCGTTTCCTGCAAGCGAATCAATATGCCTATGAGGCAAAAGAGGTCGCTCAAACTAGCCAAGACTTTCAGATGATAAAAGCTCCAATGGAGAAAGATCTTTCGATTCGCAATACACATTCAGACTCCTTGCTGATGCTGGCTTCCCTGTATCAGCAAGGCTATGAGCAAACAAAAGATGATCAGTTCTATACGGCCTCTGCACAGTTGCTCCAGCGTGGTCTTGAAGCAGAGCCATTCAACAAAGGTATGGTTAAGCAACTCATAAGTCTAGACGAATTGAAGGGTGAGTTTGACCAAGCGTATGCACTTCAAAAAGAATATGCCGCCAATTACGTCTGGGATATGGCTTGGTATGAGACACTGATCAGTCGTTCGTTCGATCTTGGGTACCAAGCAATTGGGCAAGGCGATACCGCTAAGAAGGAATCTTATTTCACTTCAGGTCTGAATGCTTATCAGCACGTTGTAGATGGAGTAGAACATCTAAAGACTCTTCCTGAAGGACAGCTTCAAGGACAGCCTTTCGAGCTCACTCCAACAATGATTCTGAATGCAGGGAAAATGAAATATATGGTAAACGATTCCGTCGGTGCTGCTACCGCTCTTAAGGCAGGAATAGCAGAAGATTTAACCGATGCAACCAACCGCGAAATTGCAAGGTGGTATCTTGCTGCGCTCGTGAAGCAAGGACAACAAGATCAAGCTATATATGATAAGTTGATTGCTGTTGCACCTAACGAAGCGAAGGAAATCAAACAAATCGCTGAACTAAATTTTTAATTAACAACATGCACTAGTGTTACTATCCAAGTATAAATTTCACAGCAAAAAGGTTTGCCCTCATATGCGCAGAGGCAAACCTTTTTTTGTCTATCTATTTATACATCGCATGCTAATTCGATGCTACAATCTTCTTTAAATACGACAACAGGTCCTCCCGCAGATCCGGGTGCTGAAGCGCATAATGAATCGTTGTTTCAATAAAACCGAGCTTCTCCCCAACATCATGGCGCAGGCCATCAAAATGATAAGCCAGAATCTGGCGTTGGTCATTCAAACGGGACAAGGCATCGGTAAGCTGGATTTCTCCGCCGACGCCGACGGATTGTTGACCTAGAATCTCAAAGATATCCGGCGTAAGAATATAACGACCCATGATGGCTAAATTTGAAGGAGCGTCTTCAGACTTCGGCTTCTCCACCAACCGTTTGGAACGGAATATTCGGTCATTACTTTTTAAAATTTGCTCACCGTCTACAATGCCGTAACGGGATACTTCTTTCCACTCAACTGGCTGTACACCTACGATAGGAGATTGGTATTCGTCAAACACTTCAATCATCTGTTGAAGGCAAGGCGTTTCAGCCTCTACGATATCATCTCCAAGAAGCACAGCAAAGGGTTCATTACCGATAAATTTGCGAGCACACCAGATGGCATGGCCCAGGCCCTTGGGTTCCTTTTGACGGATATAATGGATATCTGCCATCTCTGAGGATTTGCGAACTTCACTTAATAGATCCCACTTCTGTTTGTCTGCTAGATTCTGCTCCAGCTCGAATGAATAGTCAAAATGGTCCTCAATTGCACGTTTCCCCTTACCAGTCACAATGATAATATCTTCAATACCCGAGGCAACAGCTTCTTCAATAATGTACTGGATCGTTGGTTTATCCACGATGGGTAACATTTCCTTGGGCATCGCTTTAGTTGCAGGCAGAAATCTTGTCCCGAGCCCGGCTGCGGGAATGATGGCTTTACGAATTTTCAAATCTAGGACCCCCTTTATATTGAATCGCAGATGATATGCATACGAAAATGAGCGTTTAATCCCCTCTGTATATAGTAAAAATACAGGAATTATCAATAAGCACCTAATGTAATGAACTATCACCTTTTCTAGTATTATATTCCCAATATCTTATTTAAGTCACTACTTCTCTTCTCCTATACTATATCCCATTAAAAAGAATAGAGTGATGCACACCGTTACGTTGCACCACCCTACAAACAAATCCATTTATACCATCAATAGCTCCCGAATATCCTGCTCGGATAAGGTAGTCGATCCTCCATCTCCCGGTTCGATCACTTCGGCAATCAGATCTTTCTTGCGCTGCTGCAGCTCCAGAATCTTCTCCTCGATGGTACCTTCGGTAACCAAACGAATCACTTGCACCACTTGTTTCTGCCCCATGCGATGAGCGCGTCCGATAGCTTGTTCCTCCACGGCGGGATTCCACCACAAATCATATAAAATAACGGTGTCTGCCCCAGTCAGGTTCAGCCCTGTACCACCAGCCTTCAGAGAAATGAGGAACAGCTCGGCTTCGCCCTCGTTGAATCTGCGGCACATTTCCACACGACTCTCTGTAGGTGTCTGACCATCAAGATAGAACAGGTTCCTTCCCTGGGCAGCCAACGTTTGTCGGATCAGGTTCAGCATGCTCGCAAACTGAGAGAAGATGAGAATACGTTTGCCAGCGGCCAGACAATCCTCGACGGTTTCTAGCAGCTGCTCCATTTTCCCTGAATCGCCCTGATAGCCTTCGACAAAAAGAGCGGGATGACAACACAACTGTCGCAAACGCGTGATACCAGCCAAAATTTTGATTCGGTTCTTTTGAAAGCCGTTCTCTTCCATATCCTTGGAAGCTTCATCCTGAAGCTGAGAAAGATAGGCAGCATACAGTTTCTTCTGTTCATCTGTAAGCTCGGACCGCTGGACTGTCTCAATACGATCAGGCAGTTCTTGCAGTACATCCTTCTTCAAACGGCGGAGAATAAAGGGACGGACCATGCGAGAGATCCGTTCCGGGGGAAGATCGCGAAATCTTCTATAACTCGGAAACAAACCAGGAAATACTGCTTCAAAGATAGACCACAGCTCATCCAGTGAGTTCTCCACAGGTGTTCCCGTGAGTGCAAACCGCCGCGGAGCCTGAATCTGTTTGACGGCCTGAGCCGTCTGAGAAGAGGCATTCTTAATCGCCTGGGCTTCATCCAAAATAAGCGTATGGAACGTTCTATCCAGATACGTGTCCAGATCCCGTCGCAACAAAGGATAGGACGTCACAATGACATCCGCCTCATCCATTCCTGCGAGCACACTGGCTCGCTCGTCTTTGTGACCTGCCGCAATTAGCACTCGTAAATGCGGAGCGAAATGGGCAAATTCATTGGCCCAGTTATACGTTAAGGAAGCTGGTGCAACGACGAGTACCGGAGGATGAGCAGCATGGCTTCGGACCGCTAATCCATCCCGTAATGTACCCGACGCGGATAACAGGCCTCCAGCCCCCTCTAAAGACGCCTCATTCGATGGTAGCTCGGTTACAGGATCGATCTCAGCATTTTCATGATCGCCATGTAGTTTGGGCTTTTCTTTCAGTTCTGCCGAGATATAAGCGATACTTTGCAACGTTTTGCCAAGCCCCATATCATCGGCCAGAATACCGCCAAAACGGTAAAATGCGAGGGTACGCAGCCATTGGTATCCGCTGGTCTGATAATCCCGGAGCACAGGAGCGAGTGCATCTGGCATCGCAAATTCCATCCGTTCGGGATCACGGAGGTCATCGAGGAAACGTTTCAGGGAACCTCCCCACTTCACATGTCCCGAAACCTCATCCCGACCCGGAAGCTGCAAAGCGCGAACCGCCGGAAGCCGAATGTGGCTACCCTTGATATCCCCCGCTGCAAGTCCAAGCGAATCCGCCATGTGTGCAAAACTGTCCGCCCCTTCATTTTCAAGCGAAACAAAGACACCGCTGCGCAGGCGGAAATACAGTTTCTTTTCCACAATGCTGCGCATTAACTCCTGAAGTTCCAGCTCGTCTACACCTTCCATCTCAAATGAGATCTCCAGCCAGTCCAGCCCTTTGCCAAGATCAGCCCGAACTTTCGGAGGTGTTGGATAGGATTGCACCATGGCTTTTACGGCATTCGGAATGTAGATGTCCACCTGTTTCTCAAGCTCAGGCAGCAGATGGTACATCACATCATATATGGCATCTTCACGTTCGCTCGCCCAGACACTGCCATCCCGTTCAAGGAAAGATCGGTCCAACCGTTCAATCAGATTCCGCTCCTTATGTCGGTCACGCACCAGAATTACCTTTTTCTCTTCCTCATCGATCAAATATTCGGCCAGCGGATTAATGACCATCACTCCATAGTCAAACTCCAGACGTGCTGTAATGCGTTCACGGTAAAAGTCAATGTACAGCTTAGGTGAAAGTTCAGGCTCTGCAATCTGTTCACGTACCTGCGAATCAATGGACAAATGTCCCAGCGTGCGCAGCTCCGGTACGACATGCTGTACAAATTCATCCACTTGCTGGGCTGAAATATCGATGCTTTCCTTAATTCCATATGAAGTGAGTGCCTTGCTCAGATCTTCCAGACTTCGCATCTGCATGGGTTCTAACATATGCAACTGCCCTTCCACCACGGCAACATCATAGGCAGGAAGAAGAATCAGCTCACGCAATCCGGAGATTTCAAGCTGGTACCCCTCATTAGCCCCCTGAGCAATACGATAAAATAAAGGAAGTGCGCCCTCACCCATCGTGAGCGGTCCATTGGCGAGCCCTGTACCCTCCATCCGGCTGTCCGCCTGAAGCAACAACTCTAGCAACGGTTTCCATACCAGAGGAGCAATTAATATGTCCCTGCCATCTGAAGCTCCCAAATACCCGGAAATGGATTCCCGATATGCTTCCTCACTCTGCCTCATTCGAATAAGCATGGACAGGATCGCTTGATCCTGGGGACTAAAATAATGCATCGAAGGATCATAGAAGAATAACTTCGTAAATGACATCGGCTCGCCCTTCTCAATGCAGTTCAGAAATTGCTTTACTTTCTGTACGACATAGAGGCGTTTATTTCCAACCTTCAATTCGAGAGCAAGCTTCGCTCCACCCTTGTGAACCTGTACAAGCTTGCATATAAACTGAACCTGCAATTCTTCTCGCAGAGAGGAGCGTGTTACAGGGGCGGTATATTTACGTTCAGAACCATGTAATGTATTCCGTTCTCGGGCAAACAGAGATAAAATCTGATCCGCTGTGCGGTACGAAGGCTTGTCTGCCGTACGCCCCCATCCAGGGGCTGAACTTGGACGGCCTGCCTGAGCAAAATGAGTTAAGGGATGGTCCCCATCCGAATTGGATAGTTGAGGCTTGGAATCAGAAGGCTCAGGTTCAGTTGCAGATAGCCTGTGATCTAAACTGAAATTCGGCCGCTCCCACACACTTTCTTCCACCAATGTGCCCACTCTCAAATTGGAGCCCGTACCAACATTCCGGTTACGTTCTTCTCCCCATTCATGGATCGCCAACAGGACGGCAGCCACATGTTTGCAATAATCATAATATCGGCCGTCACCTGGACAGCTGCATCCCGCCTCAATCTCTCCTGCATCATCCAGATTAATGATCACTTTATGACGTTCAGTACTTCTAACCAACGCTTCAAAATGACGTTCATCCTCACTGACAACCAAATTGGTCACCCTGCCGGACTGGTTGTACGCTTCCCCTCGTTTGAATGCCGTGACCCCGCACAGCAACTTGATATCCATAATAGTGAATGGCGCCACGAGTTTTTCGCCTCCTTGTTCGCGCTGACGGATAGCGGTAGCTCATCTAATCCCAACGTCTTTTTTATAGAAAAAACCCCAAGAGCTCCGTAAAGCAGAGTTTGGGGTTACTTGATTCTTGCAGCCTGTATCTTGTTGCTTGTTATTGTTGCTTATCACTTGCAGGATACCTGTACCTTGCTATCATCCTTGTTGTCGTAGCTGGTACAGCATTTCCGTTCTCTTATTTCACCAGTTGACCACGCGTCACGCCAAGCTGATTGGTTGCTTTCAATGTTTTCCATACCTGTGTACCACTGATCTCACCGCGCAGTGCACGGTTGTACAGATCAATGACTTCACGTACCTGCTCCGGTGTTTCCTCCAGGAATTCCACACGGTAACGAGATACACCCAGATCCATAAAGTTGGTCAAGTACTCGGCACCTGACTGTTCCACTGCATTATAAACCGTATTGCGGCAACCTTCGTCCACACGTACCGGGTGGGACATGCCAATCCGGTCTTGCAGCGAGGCACGCTGTTCTTCACAAGGACGACCACAGTTTGTAAAGTCTGTTCCTTCACTCATAAACGTACAGTACACACAGTGCTCGGTGTGGAACATCGGCAAATGCTGATGAATGACTACTTCGGTCTGACTTGTACGGGAGTGACCGAGCAAATCTACCATTTGCTGAATGTTCAAGTCATAAGACGGCGTAATCCAGTCACAGCCTGCTTCCAGGAACAATTCTACCGCTTTGTGATTGGCGATGTTCAATGAGAAGTCACCGATCAGTTCCGGGTGCTTCGCATCCGGGTTCTCCATCCGGTGGCGCAGATAGAAGTACAATGCGCCTGTATTACGTACCAGTACCGCATCCGGCTTTAGACGCAGAATGTTGTTGTGATATCCGTTCTCGCCAGGCATATGAATGCGCGGTGTAGCCAGCGCAATTTTGCGACCTGCTGCATGTACAGCTTCCACCGCTGCCGGGAACTGCTTGATGAACTCGAAGTCGGCGTAGATCATACCGACTCCCGCTTCCAGCGCTGCCTCCACTTGTGGCAGGCTGCGGCAGAGCGCGGTCAGCTCTGCTTGACCGCGAGCCACTGGCGATGCCGGTTTAACCGCATCGCCGTAGACTTCCACCGCCCGTTTCACGTAGACGGGCGGTTTAGGGCGCTCGCCCGCGAGCTGTTCCACCGCCTGACGGCGAATGTTATTCAGCTCGCGCATCGGGATGATGACGTCACCGTGCAGGTTGACGTCCATTCCTTCCAGCTGGAACACCGTGCCGCCCAGACGTCCGAACTGCTCTTCGAGCAATTCATGCGTCATTGGACGCTTCTGGGCAATGTCCAGTTCCATCTCGGAATCGATACGGACGGTCGTGCCTTTCTGCACGTCTGTCCACCAAGTGCTAAGCGGCTGCCCCGGGCTACCGATGACTTTAACTTTTACCGGGAACACACGGTATGGCTTCTCGGTCTCGAAGCTTTGACGCAGACGTTTGTCCAGTGCCGGGTCATTCGTTTTCCACACTTTGTCGCCAACCTTCACCCGGCGCAGATCTACGTCACTACGGCCTGGCACGACATCAACGATCCAGCCTTCTTCGGCTTCCGCTTCAAGTTTCACACCTTTGCGACGTACATCGTATACACGTCCGCCCTCTTCCTTCTGAGTCGGGTCTCCGGCGTCAAATACGATTCCGTCCCCACGTTTGACTGGTGCATCCAGCTTTAAGACCACACCATCACGCAGGACTTGGTCCACACGGCCAAGGTAGACACCGCGGCTTTTCGGGAATGTGCCATCAACCAGTTCTTTGTTGTTTGTACCACTCAGGAAACCGTGCGTGAATCCACGAGAGAAGCTCTGCTGCAATTCACGAACTTCTTCCTTGCTCGGCGGTGTGTTATCTCCATCAAAATAACGGTCGATCGCTTTACGGTATTTGCTAACCACGTTTGCCACGTACTCCGGCGTTTTGAGGCGTCCTTCAATTTTGAAGGAAGTTACCCCTGCTTCGATCAGTTCCGGCATCAAGTCAATCGCAGCCAGATCCTTCGGAGACAACAGATATGCCACATCACCCATCGGTTTATGCACTCCATCCACCATCAGATCGTACGGTAGACGGCAAGCCTGTGCACACTCCCCACGGTTGGCGGAACGCCCGCCCCACATTTCAGAAGTCAGGCATTGTCCCGAATACGACACACACAACGCCCCGTGAACGAATACTTCCATTGGAAGTTTTGCCTGTTCTCCAATCTTTTGAATCTGTTTCAGGTTATTCTCCCGTCCAAGTACGACACGTTCCATATCAAATGGCTTCGTAAACTCGACTGCTTCCGGCGACGTAATCGTCATTTGTGTTGAACCGTGAATCGGGAAATCCGGTGAGATCTCGCGAATCATTTTGACCAAGCCCAAATCCTGTACAATTACGGCGTCCACCCCTGCATCGACACAAGCGTCAATCAGTTCTTTGGCATCCGTCAATTCATTTTCAAAAATCAATATATTAAAGGTCAAAAAACCTTTTACGCCATAACTGTGCAAAAACGCCATAATCTCTGGCAGCTCGTCCATACGGAAATTGTTCGCGCGTGCCCGTGCATTAAACTTTTCGACTCCGAAGAAAATCGCATCTGCGCCATTGGCTACCGCCGAACGCATACAATCCCAATCACCTGCAGGTGCCAGAAGCTCGACGTCTTCTCTTCGTATTGTTGCTGTTTTCATGTAAATCCTCCCCATAACCGGCTATCGCCGGGTTTCATCCCTATATCCTTAACCCTATATCCTTAAACACCTGAACACGCCAAGCTTAAGCCTGTACCTTGATCTGGTACACCTGCATTGTCACTGTATTGCTATATCTATACATTATGTCTGTATTGCCCAATTCCCAAGCCTACAGCCATCTATATTCATCAGATCAGCAGTCATAACTCCTGAACTAATATATTGTACCACGTCTGTACTGACTCTTCTACGCTTTCCTGAAAAAACCGTTTATCATTTTCATTTCCATTAAGCATTACACTAGACACTCCGATTGCAGTGTAAATGTTCAATTCATTTTATATAAAAAATAAATAAACCGGAAGGTCTTCGGACCCTCCGGCAACATAAATCTCTTTCATTTCAGCATTTTGCATCATTTAACAAAAGTAAATGAGTTCACCGCTTTTTCCAGCGCTGCCGCCTGAACTGCTGTCTTGTTCGCATCATTTAAACCACTTGTAATCGTATACGTCGTTCCACCCTGTTCAAACACAATCTGACGGCCACTGTATGGAACACCATTATCCACTTCATGGTAGCTGAATGAAAATGCGGGTACACCGGCAAATGTCACTTCTTCGCTACTGAGTAATTTGAAATTTTTACGGGTTTTGGTTGCTTCCGCATAGGCCTCTCTCAGCTGGCTAACGGTCATTTCAATCGACTTGTCCTCGCTCGCCGCAATGGAGAATTCCCCACCGGTGAACGTATACACGACAGGTGAATATTCAAACCGATCACTGTACGGCGTCCAGTAGCGCGGAATGTCCACACTGTAGTGGTAACGCTTGGACGTACGTGTCAATGTTTTGGTCTTGTCCGTCAAATACGGGTCCTCATCCAGCTGCCCGAAATTATCGGCGACGGTATCGAAATCAATCTCAACACTCTTCATTATCCGCTCAAACCATTCCCGTTCTTCCGTCTGGTCCTCCGGGAACGTATATTCAGCATAATACCGATAGCCATTCTTCTGCAAAAGAACATCGAACTCCGTCTGCCAACCACTGCCAAAGTTATAACGGAATTCATTCACTTCAGCAGTCTCGCCGGATATCTCCATCGTGGACGAACCAATCGGCTCGTAACTTTCCGGAGTAAATGTCTCGCGCATCCACTTGTCCAGTTGGCCGCTCCATTCTTTTACCGTTGCACCTGCCTTGGCAGATGTAACACGCAGTTGCAGATACGCACCATCCTTGCCTTTGTATACCATTTGAGTGTTGTCCATGGACCAGCCGGCAGGCACCTTCAAATCGATACCGTAATCTTCATTCCATGCAGAGCGCATGCCATCATCTACCGTGGAAAGATCCTTGATTGTACGATCCGACTGTACATAGGTAGGCTGGAATGAATTGAGCAGCGCCGCACGTTTGCCCAGATCTTTATAGTTCAGGGCTTCGTAATCTGCCAGGTATACATCGTATTGACGACCCTCGTTAATGTACTGGCGCATCTCCCATAACATGCCGTCTGCATCTTTAACGACAATCCGTGCATACGGTGTTTTGCCTTTCGTGACCGCTTCCCGGTCCAGCACCGTCTCTCCCGTCTGTTTCGCTTCCTGAACCAATTGTTGAAGCATGTCATCCGAGTCGAGTGAAACATCCTGGTCGCTGACATACACTTCAAGATAATAACTGCTGTCCTCGGAGCCAAAAGACATCATGCGTTCCTGGTCCCCAGTCTGCAAAATTCTCATTTCTGCTGGATAGCTAATGGACCAGCCGTAATAGCTGTTACCAATTCGCGTTTTGCCTGCATCCAGATTGATGCCACCCTCATCGTCATCCGCCGAATCATCGGTTTGCAATAAACGAATGACCATTTCCCCGGAACTGCTTGGGGCAAGAGTGGCACCAATACCGGCAGCAATTGGACGAAGTGGGACCATGAGTACGCCATTCACCATTTTGGGTGCAGTGCCCATCTCTTTTTTCACACCATCCACCCAGGCGATCGAGCTGCCAATGGTTAACGTGACCGTATGCGGACCTTCCTTAATTTTGACTACATCATTCTTTTCCAGCCGGATTTCACTGCCAAATGCTTTCTTGAACACACCTACAGGCACCATCGTAACCCCATTCACCTTGTAGGGTTTGGCAATAGCCTGCTTATCCCCGTTGATATAGGCGCTTGTGCTGCCTGCCTTGATCCGGAGTTCACTTGTGGTATCGTTGGATGCCCATACAGGTATTGCCGCTCCAATAGTCAGCAACCCGGTTATAACACCTGTGCACAGCACACGTAAAAATGATTTCTT
This sequence comes from Paenibacillus hebaui, assembly GCF_051934385.1. Classification (NCBI taxonomy): domain Bacteria; kingdom Bacillati; phylum Bacillota; class Bacilli; order Caryophanales; family Paenibacillaceae; genus Paenibacillus; species Paenibacillus hebaui. The sequence continues at coordinate 6,449,036 of NZ_CP196836.1, forward strand.
CATTCCGTTCATTCATCCTCTCTGAATCCGGGTCACTCGCCGAGCTTTATTGGTCTTCACCTGCTGGGAATTGCTCATCGTCCTCGTCCAGAATATCTGCACGATCAGCAAGTACCAAAGTACGGGTGACGATGTCGCCATCCGATTGCATTTGCAGCTTCACCTTTTGGCCCGGCAAATACTTCTTGAGCAACTCATTGATATCTACCACAGAAGATACACGTGAGCCCGCCACACTGTATAACACATCGCCCTCTTTGATTTTGGCTTTCTTCGCTTCCGCTGAAAGTACGCCCGTGATCGTCAATGGATCATCCGTAGGCAGACCAACAATAGCAGACCAGCTCTCTTCCAATTGCAGACCGAGACTGGCACGCTTTATTTTTCCATATTTAAAAAACTGATTAACGATATATTCAACGGTATCTACCGGTATCGAAAATCCCAAACTCTCTATACCTACTGCGGAGAATTTCATTGAGTTAATTCCAACAACTTCGCCTTTCAGGTTGACCAGCGGCCCCCCGCTGTTGCCTGGATTAATGGCCGTATCGGTCTGAATCAACCGATAGGTTTCCTCAACGCCACGGTTCAGCCCGCTGATCACTCCCACGGTTGCCGAGTTGCGCAAAGAAAAAGAGATCGGTGTGCCAATAGCGATGACGGTCTCTCCAACCGACGTTTGTGATGCTTTGGCGAAGGTCGCCGGTTTGAGCGATTTGGCATTAATTTTGATTAAAGCAAGATCACTTAACGGATCACTGTAGGTTTCAGTTATTTTGTATGTATTGCCATCGGTCGTAACGACGACAGGACTAGTTAACCCGTCAACCACATGGGCATTCGTCACAATCCAGCCGTTGGAGCGAATGATTACGCCAGTACCGTGAGCAAGGTTATATCGGTCTGGTGTGGTCCCATCCTGTACCTCGGTGGATTTGCCGATGATACCCACAACAGAAGGAGATACTTTTTCGATGACTCTCGGTACTGCTTCATTCCCTTTATACTTGTATGTTCCGGATTTGGCATCATATTGCCCACTGCCTCCGAGCACTTTGAGCAAATCAGTCGAACTGACATACACTTGTCCATCTATCACTTTGGCCTGCATCCCCGTTGCAGACTTAGCTGCTCCAGCCGGTGCTGCAACACTGATTGAGAGTACCGCAGCCATCAGCAAGGCTACACTCTTTTTTCCTAACACTCTCATGTTCTCACTCAACCCTCTCTATATATCCTCCGTTACGCAACCAGACCATACGAGCCCTCTCTGAATCTATGCTGTCTATCATCTGCCATATCGGTATCCCCAAATGTAGCATACAAATTCTTCCTGTACAATTGCTTCCGGACCTATTTTTAATAGAGAATATCGTATTTTCCCAATGACGTACAAAACACAAAAAAAACACCCTCCGCAATTCCTCTGGAAAGTGTTTGTCTGTTCTTCTTCCTGTTGTTGTCGGATCGCGTCAGCGCGATCTCTACGAACCAAACCAACCGGTAATCATCGCGTAGTCCGTCAGCAAAAATACGAGCAGACTGACCACTGCAAATCCAATGGCAAACAAATTTTTCTTCGGCGCACGAATCAGGCGAACCACTCCGATGAAAATCAGGATCGTAAATAAGAGCACAAAAATATCAAATGCATTAAAATTCGAAGTACTCGCCGTGGCAGCTTCTGCAAGTAGCATAAATAGACAGACCTCCTCACCATAGTTGAACAGCATACACATGCCCTAATATCTTCCTCTATGTTATCTGTACACCGCTTGTAATGCAAGCCCTATCATCCAGAAAAATGAAAAAAATCCAGTTTGGCTGTATATTCTTGAAATGCTTGTCCCATCACATATGTAAACACTTTCACTGTTGTCAGAACAGAGTGAAGGCACGCCTCATAATACACAACATCATAAAAAACCTTCTTCTCTGAAGCGAGGGCATTAGATCGTCTTCCAATGCCTCACACTTCATGAAAAGAAGGGTTAACTCTATACAAACTAACGTTTACATTGTAGTACATGGCTAGATGACTATTGTATACATGGAGACAATAAAAGGAAACTAGTGTGGAAAGGTAGAACATGTCCACCTTCTCACGATAGTGCCTCCATTTGTTACTCCGTCAATTGTAACGTCTTGCTCCGTTCAGTATCCCGCTCAAGGACCGGCTTCAAATACTTGCCCGTATAGGAATCTTCCACCTTAATGATATCCTCTGGCGTACCTGTGGCAACAATCGTTCCACCACCGCTTCCGCCCTCTGGACCCAGATCGATGACATAATCGGCTGTTTTGATAACATCCAGATTATGCTCGATCACCAGTACCGATTCTCCGGAATCTACCAGACGGTGCAGCACGGTCAGCAGACGATCAATATCATCGACATGCAGACCCGTGGTTGGCTCATCCAGAATATATATGGTTTTACCTGTACTGCGACGATACAGCTCGGAAGCAAGTTTCACACGTTGTGCTTCACCACCGGACAATGTTGTTGCAGGCTGCCCTATGTTAATGTATCCTAGCCCCACGTCAAGCAAGGTTTGCATTTTGCGATGAATTTTAGGAATGTTTTCAAAGAATTGCGTTGCATCCTCTACCGTCATTTCCAGCACATCTGCAATATTTCTATTTTTGTATTTGACTTCAAGTGTTTCGCGATTGTACCGTTTGCCTTTGCAGACCTCACAAGGGACGTAGACATCTGGCAGGAAGTGCATCTCAATTTTGATAATGCCATCCCCGCGGCAGGCTTCACAGCGTCCACCTTTGATATTAAAGCTGAATCGGCCTTTTTTGTATCCGCGCACTTTGGCTTCATTAGTCTGTGCAAACAGATCCCGGATGTCATCAAAGACGCCCGTATAGGTAGCCGGGTTGGAACGTGGCGTCCGCCCGATTGGCGACTGGTCGATATCAATTACTTTATCGATATGTTCCAGGCCTCGAATCTCTTTATGCTGACCGGGACGCACCCGTGCACGATTCAGATCACGTGCCAAAGTTTTGTAAAGTATCTCATTGATCAGCGTCGATTTACCCGAGCCGGATACACCCGTTACCGCTGTAAATACCCCTACCGGAATTTTCACATTCAGGTTTTTGAGGTTATTTTCCTTCGCTCCGCGCACTTCCAGCCAGCGCTCTCCCACACTACGGCGTTCAGTACGTACCGGAATAAACTTGCGCCCACTCAGATATTGACCGGTTAACGAGTTCTCATCATTCATGATCTCTTCCGGCGTCCCCTGTGACATAATGGTACCTCCATGGATACCTGCACCTGGACCAATGTCGATAATATAATCGGCGGCCATCATGGTGTCCTCATCATGTTCAACCACAATCAGTGTGTTCCCAATATCCCGCATATGTGCAAGGGTTGAGATCAAACGATCATTATCCCGTTGATGCAGACCGATACTTGGCTCATCGAGAATATAGAGTACCCCCATCAGGCTGGAACCAATCTGTGTCGCCAGTCTAATCCGCTGGGCTTCACCACCGGACAACGTTCCGGCAGCACGGCTCAGGGTCAGGTAATCCAGACCTACGTTTACAAGGAAGCCAAGGCGGCTGTTGATTTCTTTTAAAATAAGTTTGGCGATCGTTTGCTCTTTCTCACTCAATTGCAGTGAATCGAAGAATCGGCCGGCCTCTCCAATGGATAAGCTCGTCACATACGCCATGTTGTGATCGTTAATGGTTACAGCCAGAGCCTCCCGTTTCAGACGGTGCCCTTTGCAGGTACCACAAGGCTTCGCGCTCATATAACCTTCAATGAATTCACGGATACCCTCGGATGCTGTGTCACGGTAGCGACGCTCCAGATTATTCACAATACCTTCAAAGGTAACCAGCGCTTCTTTGCGTTGACCAAAATCATTCTCGTACCGGAAACGAATCTTCTCCGTCCCCGTACCCTGCAACAGCTTATTCATCTGTTCAGCTGGAAGATCCTCGACAGGCACATTCTGCGGAATGTTAAAGTGCTCGCATACCGATTTGAGGAATTGCGGATAATAGGTGGACGTACCACCTGTCCAAGCATCAAAGGCACCATCTTCAATCGTTTTGCTACGATCCGGCACCAGCAGATCGGGATCGACAATCATTTTGACACCCAAACCGTCACAATCCGGGCAGGCTCCGAAAGGGCTATTGAACGAAAACATCCGCGGTGCCAACTCTTCAATACTGAATCCGCAGACCGGGCAGGCAAAATTGGAACTAAAGCGCAGCTCTTCTTCGCCCATAATGTCGACCAGCAACTGTCCACCGGACAGATTAAGTGCAGTCTCAATGGAATCGGCCAGACGTGATTGAACATCTTCCTTAATCACGATCCGGTCAACCACAACTTCAATTGTATGCTTTTTGTTCTTCTCTAATTGAATATCTTCCGACAAATCACGCAATTCCCCGTTCACCCGTACACGAACAAAGCCCTGCTTAGACACATCGGCAAATATACTCTTGTGTTCACCCTTGCGCCCCGAAACAATGGGTGCCAAAATCTGCAACCGGGTCCGCTCAGGATATTGCATTATGCGGTCAACCATTTGTTCTACGGTCTGGGAGCTAATCTCCACGCCATGATCCGGACAATGAGGATGTCCCACACGTGCAAATAACAGACGCAGATAATCATAAATTTCGGTCACGGTTCCGACGGTGGAACGCGGGTTGCGACTTGTTGTTTTTTGATCTATTGAAATCGCCGGTGACAAACCTTCAATGGAATCCACATCTGGTTTCTCCATCTGCCCCAGAAACTGCCGTGCATAGGCAGACAAGGATTCTACATATCGTCGCTGTCCTTCGGCATATATCGTGTCAAAAGCCAGCGAGGACTTGCCTGAGCCACTCAGACCGGTCAATACGACAAAACGGTCACGCGGGATGGTAATATCAATGTTTTTCAGGTTATGCGCTCGTGCGCCTTTGATGACAATGTTCTCGCTCGCCAATGGTATTCATCCTTTCAATGTGTTAATCTAAACCTTTTTCAAAGCCTTTTCGATCCCTCCCAAACCCTCCCTTCCAAGGGAGGGCCCCAGAGGGCGCAGCCCTCTGGACACCCGAAACAGGCGGTGCATGGTGAGGGGTCGGGTCTTGCTATGTGAAGGAATTGCCGTGTACCCGCTGCTTTGCACAGGATTCTGGCCTGTCGCCAGAATCCTGTGCAGCGGCTCTACTACGAGAGTGCGCTCACGGCTTCGCCTCGTTCGCGGTGGGTCGCCATTGCTTTCAGCTCGGCTCCATTTCAGTGCCTGGACACTCACGGCTTCGCCTCATTCGTGGCAGGTCGCCATTGCCTTCGGCTCGGCTCCACTTCAGTGCCGGGACCCTCACGGCTCTGCCTCGTTCGTGGGCAAGGTCGCCATTGCTTTCAGCTCGGCTCCACTTCAATACCGGGGACTCTCACGGCTTTGCCTCGTTCGCGGCAGGTCGCCATTGCCTTCGGCTCGGCTCCTTAGGTACACGGTTTCCAAGTTTTTTCCTATAAATCTTTTAACCAATTTCAACTTTTCTATCAGTATAGACCTGTTTTTAAGTTTTCAACATGTCTAATTATCGGTAAATGTTACGGATTCCTTTACTCAACAAGAGAACGGCCAGTTGGCCGTTCTCTTTGTTACAGATCTATCCTTACAGGCAAATATTACATACCTGTACTTGCTGCACAATCTAACAACTTTTCCTGCCAAACTATTCAGCACGTAATTCCAACAATGCATCACGGAGCTCAGCGGCACGCTCAAACTGCAGGTTTTTGGCAGCGTCTTTCATTTCTACCTCTAGGCGCTGAATAAGTGACTGACGTTCCTTCTTCGACATCTTCTCGGCAGCGCCTGTAAGATAGTCTTTCTTGGATTCAGCAACTTTCGTTGCTTCAATCACATCACGCACTTTTTTGCGGATTGTCTGTGGTGTAATTCCATGTTTCTCATTGTATGCAATCTGGATCGTCCGGCGGCGTTCGGTTTCCTGCATCGCCTTATCCATCGAATCCGTCACTTTGTCACCGTATAGAATAACGCGACCCTCGCTGTTCCGTGCCGCACGACCAATCGTTTGGATCAGTGAGCGTTCAGAACGCAAGAAGCCTTCCTTATCAGCATCCAAAATGGCTACCAAGGAAACTTCGGGTAGATCCAGACCTTCCCGGAGCAAGTTAATTCCGATTAGGACATGGAACACACCCAGCCTTAGATCACGTAAAATCGCCATACGTTCCAAAGTCTTAATCTCGGAATGCAGATAACGTACCTTGATTCCGATTTCCTTCAGGTAATCCGTCAGATCCTCGGACATCTTCTTCGTTAATGTTGTGATCAATACGCGCTCATCTTTGGCAATCCGGTCATTAATCTCACCAATCAAATCATCAATCTGTCCCTTCGTTGGGCGCAGTTCAATAATGGGATCAAGCAGACCCGTTGGACGAATAATCTGTTGTACCATCGTATCGGTATGCTCAATCTCGTAAGGACCCGGCGTTGCCGATACATAGATAATCTGATCCGTCTTTCCTTCGAACTCATCGAACTTGAGCGGACGGTTATCCAGCGCAGATGGCAAACGGAATCCATGATCAACCAGTACCGTCTTCCGAGCTTGGTCACCGTTATACATCGCACGGATCTGTGGCAGGGTCACATGAGACTCATCGACCACGATTAACATATCATCCGGGAAGTAATCCATCAGGGTGTATGGTGTATCGCCGCGTTCGCGGAATGTCAGCGGTCCGGAATAGTTCTCAATCCCTGAACAGAACCCGACTTCCTTCATCATTTCGATATCGTATCGTGTACGTTGTTCTAACCGCTGAGCCTCCAGCAATTTCCCCTGTTCACGCAATACTTCAAGACGCTCTTCCAGTTCACGCTCAATGTTTACCAGTGCAACCTTCATCGTCTCTTCTTGCGTTACGAAGTGAGACGCTGGGAAAATGGCAATATGTTCACGTTCGCCAACCAGTTCTCCGGTTAACACGTCAATCTCCGTAATTTTCTCGATCTCATCACCGAACAATTCAACCCGAATCGCATGTTCTCCCTTGGACGCTGGAAAAATCTCGATTACATCACCGCGCACACGGAATGTACCGCGCACAAAGTTAATGTCATTCCGCTGATATTGGATCTCTACCAGACGGGACAAAATCTGATTACGCGGCTTCTCCATGCCTACCCGAAGAGATAACAACATGCTGGAATACGAATGCGGTGACCCCAAGCCATAGATGCAGGACACGCTCGCTACAATGATGACATCCCTGCGTTCAAACAATGAACTGGTCGCTGCGTGACGCAACTTATCGATCTCCTCATTAATACTTGAATCCTTCTCGATATACGTATCTGAGGACGGAATATAAGCTTCCGGTTGAAAATAATCATAATAGCTGACAAAATACTCAACCATGTTGTTCGGAAAAAAATCTTTGAACTCACTTGCAAGCTGTGCCGCCAGCGTCTTATTGTGGGCAATAATCAGCGTGGGACGTTGCAACTGGGCAATGGTCTGTGCAATCGTGAACGTCTTACCTGTACCCGTTGCACCAAGCAGCGTCTGATATCTCTTCCCCTCTTGAACACCCTTCACCAATTCTTTAATGGCTGCTGGCTGATCACCTTGGGGAGAAAACTCTGACTCGATTTCGAACTTTTTATCGCTCATTATAATATCGCTCATTGCCGTATCTCACCCTATCGTCTAAAATAATAGTCACTATATATTGTCGAAGTTCCCCGAATTTTTATATGGGAAAACTTATAGTAATAGGAATATTTGTTCCCGTTTAATTATAACTCGTTCGTACTAGTGATGCAAACGTGAAGTGAAGATTGGAGTGGGTTAAATTATGGATATTGCGACACTTATCGGTATTATTGCCGGGATTGCCGCAGTCATCAGTGGTTTTTTGTGGGAAGGTGGTCAATTGTCCGGCCTTATGCAAAAAACGGCTGCTTTAATTGTATTTGGTGGCACGATTGCCGCAGTAGTTGCCAGTTTCCCTGCACATCGACTGCGTACGATTCCTACTGCCTTGCGCATGGCTTTTGGACGCAACAACAATGAATCCAGCCAGTGGGTGGAAGAGCTGGTGGACATGTCTTCAATTGCCCGTCGCTCAGGTGTACTTGCATTGGAACGCAAAGTTATGGATCACCCTCATCCCTTTCTGAAAGATGGTATTCAGATGGTTGTGGATGGTACCGATCAGGATGTTATTCGTCAGATTATGGAGATGGAGATTGATTCCATCGAACAAAAGCATGAAGGCTACGCCAAAATTTTCGAATCTGCTGGAGGTTATGCTCCAACGATGGGCATCATCGGTACCGTTATGGGACTTATTCAAGTGCTCGGGAGTCTAACCGATCCGACTGGACTTGGACCTGCTATTGCTGTTGCTTTTACAGCCACCCTTTACGGGGTAGCCAGTGCCAATCTGATCTTTCTACCCATCGCCTCCAAAATCAAGTCTCGCGGTGCAGAAGACATACAGATGATGGAGATGCTGCTCGAAGGTGTTCTTTCCATCCAGAACGGAGAGAATCCGCAGCTCATACGTAAACGGTTGGAGTCCTTCACACTCTCCCACCGCAAGACCACACGCCCCGTCATGAAGGAGGGATTGGATGAGTCGGCGCAGTAAGCGACGCGGAAAACGTGAACCTGCCGATCAACGGGATCGCTGGATGATCACCTATGCCGATCTCATTACTCTGCTATTGATCTTTTTTGTCATCATGTTTGCCATGAGCAATCTGGATACCGGTAAATATGACGTCGTTACTCAATCGTTGCAAAATACATTCAATCAATCTGACTCCGTACTTGAGCTTGGTGAAGGGATCGGCGGTACAGCCGGACAAGCCATTACGAAGAATCCCCCCTCTGAGATTCAGGGAGAAGAATCTGGAGAAGGTGAAGGCCCATCTTCCGGTTCCGGGACAGCAACACCAGAAGATGACAATAAGCCGCTCACAGAGCGGGAAGAGCAATTTAGATCACAAGAGCAGGAATTGCAAAATCTATTCAATGTGATTACCCAATATATTGAGGACAATAAACTGGAAAATCAGATTTTTGTTGCGGATAAGCCACAAGGCTTATCCATTACACTCAGTGACCGCTTCCTGTTCGACCAGGGGCAAGCTGCCCTCAAAGGTGATGCTGCACCCACACTGAGCAAACTGGCAAGCCTGTTTCGGGATCTGAACACCGTGGTCAGCATCGAAGGTCATACGGACAACATTCCTGTCGGGGCAAACTCCGCTTATAAAGACAACTGGGAACTTTCCGGCGAACGCGCACTGTCCGTATTACGATATTTCCTCGACCAAGAGAAGCTGCACCCCGACAACTTTCAATACGCGGGATATGCGGATACTCGTCCAACCGGTGACAACACCACCGTGGCAGGACGGCAAAAGAATCGGCGCGTGGAAATAACTGTCTTGCGTCAATTACAGCCCTAAACTCCCACATTTCGCGTAATGTATCATTGCTCCTGATATAAGAAAGGGCCATTCCGGAAGTCGTTGCTTCTTGAGTCACATTGCTGACGAATCGACTGTGCCTTAAATAAAGTATTATCGTAGAATAAAAACTTTAACGAACTTCAGAGAAGTTATTTTGGATATAAACTGTGGCAGGACGTGCAGATCAAGGAAATAACGCCTCTGTGATTCGTTAGAACGTAGACCTGCGGTAAATGAAGCGAATAACATGTGCTCCGTTCGTTAGACCGTATTAACGCAAATAAAGGGATGTCCCCGTCATGTTCATGACTTATGGGGCATCCCCTTTTTGTTTCTACCCTACCCTGCTCTGCACTAATTAATGAAACTTGCTCATCATGAGTCCACACCCGGCTGGCTCGGACGAAGAATTGCTGAACCCACGGTCAACAAAATGGCAGCCATACCACCCAGGATTAACAGCGGCAGTGTAATATCCGACAACGTACCCCCAGCGGAGATCGTTTCCACGGCCTGAATCGTCCACTTCTGCGGTACAAAATTGGCCAGTTTTTGCATATAGTCCGGCATAATCGACAGCGGCCAGAAACAGCCGCCAATCATGCACGTTGGTGTAATAATCAGCGAGTTCAGCATGTTTGCATTTTTGGATTCGCGAATTAATCCGGCAACCGTACTTGCAATCCCCATGGAAACTAGCATAAACGCAGCCAGAATGAGGAAATGAATACTAAAGGGAACACCCGCATCATAATGGAGCACCCATCGGCTGATCCCCAGTACCAGCACAATCTGGAGCAGGCCGATCGCAAAGCTGCCCAGGAAATTACCCAGTGCAATTTCGTAGGCGCGGACTGGAGCCGTATAGATCCTTGCCATCGTACGCTGCCTGCGATCTTCCATAATCACAGCGACTGCACTGGTCAGCAGTCCCATCATGAACATAATCGTAAATCCGGTCACGTTGTTCAGGCCGGGTTTTGGATAGATCTTCAGATCGGTTGCTTCACCCGAGATCCGATGTTTACCCAGCTCATGTAACAACTCTTCAAATTCGGCTTGTGTCTGAGCAGGGTCAGGCGTCCCACCAGAAGCTGCATCTGTTGCCGCCAGTACTGCCGAAGCAGAATGATTCAGTCCAGCCGCCAAACCCTCCACCGCCGCCCTCAACGTATATGAGCTTTCACTGACACGAAGTTCGATTAGCTGTACTTCAGCCTGTTTGTCTTCCAGCAGGTCATTTGTATAATTCGCCGGAATGATGATGCCGGAGCTCCCCTTTTGCTGGGCAATGGTTTCCTTAAGTTCAGCAACATTGTTCATGGGCTTGAGCAGGTATTCCTCTTTGTGGGCCAGCTCATCCAAGATCCATTGACCAGCTGCACCCTGATCCTCGTTAACATAAGGAATGACAGCACGTGTGCCTTGCTCACTCCCAAACAATGCAACCGCTCCGGTGACCACAAAACACGGCAGAAGGAAATACGTGATGAAGCCCCGTTTGCGCAATAGGGTGCGCCGAATCATCAACCAGGCAATATTCAGGCTATTCATACCGATATCCCACCTTTCTATAGATCAATGCCGCTGCCGTCACCATTACAGCACATACCGCACCAAGCATCGTGATACTATACATAATCTCACTTACAGGAGCGTCCAACATCATCCGCAGAAAACTTTGCAGAGCCCAGTGATTTACCGTAAATTGGCTTAATTGCTGTACAAAATCAATGGCAATTGGCGTAAATCCGCCGCTGATAAACGTCATGGCAATGATAATGCCCTGCAAAGTAGCACTTGCTGAAGCAGCATTTTTACATACCAGGGCAACGATTATACCAAAAGTCATAGAAGCCAGTGTAATCAACACACAGATCAGCACGATCAGCCAGGGATGTGTGCCCCAGTTCACACCGTATAACCAATGCGTCATCCATACGATGATAATGGCCTGCATGAAAGCAAGAAGGCTGTTGCCTGCAACTTTCCCTGCAAAAATAACTCCGTTGCCAATCGGGGCTGCCTGTAGACGAGTTAACGTTTTTTTATCTCTCTCTCCAAAAAGACTGTTGCTGGTGGTCATGCCCGCGTAAAGCATAAACATGGCGAGCATGGAAGCCGCGTAATATTGTGAAGCACTATAGGAAGTTCCCACTTTCCCAGGACTGCTGACAGCTATATATGATGCGTTTGAAGCATCGGTTTGCGAACCTACAGCCTTCGCAGCCACCGCTTTCGGACCTAACACCTTCGCCGCAGCAACCTGTCTGTTCAGTTCGTCCGTGAATCGGGTAAACAACGTCTGACCCATAACGTTAAGCGTGCCATCTTTCCCTAGTATCCATTGTAGCCTTACCTCTTCCCCTTTCATGATCTGCTCTTCCAGATCTGCCGGGATTATAACCGCAAAATCAAGTTCACCGCGACGAAGAGCATGTACGGCCTCTTCCTCTGCAGACATGGGCTTTACCGTCATCATGCTGGCTATTGCCGGAGATGTCACAAAAGTATTCAGGGCTTTACTGGCCCAACCGGAAGAAGACTCAGCCTGTATAATGCCCACTCTCACTGGGTCGGGAGTCGTTCCCTCGCCATTGTCCATCGCACTGGAAAGGGCGGTACCTAATATAAAGATCAGCAGCAAAGGCAGAATAAACAGGTTCAGCACCACAGATCGAATTTTCAAAATACGTCTCAATTCAAAGACGCAAATATGCCAAATATTCATCTTTCGCTCCCCCTAGTCCCGCAGCGTACGCCCGGTCAAATTGAGGAACAAGGTTTCCAGATCCGGCTCCTCGACCTTGAGCGACTGAATGGAAACTTCATGTTTGCTGCATATAAAAAGCATGTCCTGCAAATCCTGCTGTGCCGCAGGCAAGGTAATCGTCAAGGTGTCCCCCGAGATTTCTACCGCACGCACGCGGGGGTGCAGTTTCAATTCTTCTACAACATCGGAACCGATACCCGTAGTCGCAAGTACGATTTTTTCCTCAGATGCTACCCGCTCTCTCAACTCTGCTTCGGTACCACAGGCAATGATATGCCCCTGATCCATTATCGCTACCCGGTGACTAATCGCAGCCACTTCCTCCATGTAATGGCTTGTATAGATGATCGTAGATCCCATTTGGTTCAGCGTACGTACCGACTCCAGAATATGATTCCGCGATTGTGGGTCAATGCCAACCGTCGGTTCATCCATAATAATTAAGTCCGGCCGATGCATAATGGCACATGCGATGTTCAGCCTGCGTTTCATCCCACCTGAAAAGGTGGAGGGCACATCCTTTGCTTTGTCCTGCAATCCTACAAATTCAAGGGATTCCTGCACCCTTTCCTTAAGCACCTTCCCACGGAGTCCGTATAGTCGGGCAAAAAAAGTTACATTCTCCGCAGCGGTCATCGTTTCGTATAAAGCCAGATCCTGTGGCACCAGTCCGATCCTGCGTTTCACATCAAGCGGTCGCTCCTTGACCGATATGCCGTCCAATCGTATTTCACCCTGATCGATGTTCAGGAGACCGGCAATCATGCTGATCGTGGTACTTTTCCCTGCTCCATTGGGACCGAGCAATCCAAAAATTTCTCCTTTACCTACGTTCAGGTTCAAATGATCCACCGATAACTTGTTGCCGTATCGTTTCACGACATTATGCACTTCAAGTATAGCCATTCTGATTACGCTCCTCTTCCGTTTCGGCGCCTGCCGCGGATTTCATATCTGTATTGTACCGAATTCGGGCCTCGTGCGAAGGTACGAAAGGTCATGAAATGAAGGTGACTTAAGTCATCTCCTGATCAGAGAGCAGCCTGTGGTATAATCAGGGGTGCACTAAGAGGGGATTTTTTCAAAACACTTTATAAAAAAGGATGTCTCTGATATATGCCAATGCGGTTGCTGCAATACGGTTTAATTATAGTTCCAGCTGTACTGTATATGTTGACGCTGCCCATAGAACAAGAAGACATGTATACCTTGTATATTATCGTCGCAATTGGACTCGCCGTGTGGAAGGACTTCACACGCTCAGGGGTACAGCGAATGCTCGTATTGCTTGCTGAAATGCTCTGGAGCTGCTGGCTGGTCACTTTATATGGCCCCTTTATGTTGTTTATCTCCTTATCGGCGCTCTATGTGTATATGTATAGACTCGAAGGAACACAGCAATGGTTGATGTTAGGCATCCAACTTATCGCCAGCAATATCGCGTTGCACTGGCATTATGCAGTCCCACATGTACTGCATTCATGGCTGATTGCCTATCAACCGAATGCGATGACTTTTTTCTCCGAGGAGACAACAGGCAGGGTTACAGGTAACCTGCTCCTGCTCATCACTGGTGCAATTTCATGGCAGGGATCAAGAACGGCGAGCAGCCGCGGACAACTCGAACAGGTGTATGACGAACTTCGCAGTAAACACTATGAGCTTGAGGACGCGCGTGCACAGTTGTTACAATTCACAAAGCAGCTTGAAGGAGCGGCGCAAGCAGAGGAACGCACCCGAATCTCACGGCAGCTTCATGATGAGATCGGACACCGACTGATTCGAACCAAGATGATGTCTGAGGCCGCTCTGCTGACTCTTCCTTTAAACACGGAACAGGGTACAGACATGGTGAAACAGATTCGGGATCAATTGGCGGCCAGTATGGACGATATGCGCACCACACTGCATAAATTGCGTCCTGCCTCGAACATATCTGATGCCTACGCGCTGGATCGCCTACTTGAAGATGTGGGTAGGGAAACAGGCGTGAAGACCCGTTACGAAGTAAGCGGTTATGCCTATGCTCTCTATCCGAGCATACAAATCGTCTTGTACAAAAATGCCAAAGAAGCCCTTACCAATGCCCTGCGGCATGGAAATGCCAGTACGATTACTGTAGAACTATCATTTGGGGAGCAGGAAGTCTGTATGAGCATCAGTAACGATGGGCAGATCAACCCTCCGTCCAACAAGGGACAATCCAATGGAAGACACGAGGAACGTACGAACCAAAAAGAATTTGCCAGAACAGGCATGGGACATGAAGGCATGCGTCTGCGTACACAATTGCTTGGAGGACAAGTGGAAATCAAGCCGGCTTATCCCTATACAGTGATTACACGCCTGCCAATAACAAACAAAGCTGATATCATCTGATAAAGGAAGTGATCTGCTCATGTCTGAACGGAACGATACTGCTAAAAAGCATGATACTCCCGAACCTCAGTCCATCCGACTGATCCTGGCAGACGATGATTCTTTCATCCGTGAGAGTCTCAAAGTCCTGCTTGGACTCGATCCTGGCATTACCGTTACAGGTACCGCCTCCAATGGACTGGAAGCGTTGGAATTGCTGGAGTCAGGAACGGATGCTGACGTTGTGCTGATGGATATTCGCATGCCGGATTGTGATGGTGTCAGAGGTACCCAACTCATCAAAACACGGTTCCCTGAAATCCAGGTGTTGATGCTCACCACGTTTGACGATGACGAGTACATTATTCAGGCTTTGCAGAATGGAGCAAGCGGTTATTTGCTCAAAAATGTCCCCCCTGACCGGATCATTCAAGGAATCAAAACGGTACATAACGGTGATATGCTCATTCATCCTGATATTGCACGGAAACTGGCTAGTCTGCTCCGTCCAGTAGCGTCTGCACAGACATCTACACCGATGGAGTCACATGGACTGACCCGTATGGAGCTGGCTGTTGCCGAGGCCATATCGGAAGGACTGTCCAATAAGGAGATAGCCGCCAAGCTGTTCCTAAGTGAAGGCACGGTCAAAAACTATGTCACTGATATCCTCGGCAAGCTGAGCTTGCGGGACAGAACACAAATTGCTATCTTTATGTTGAGAAAGTAAGTAGAAAGAAGGGTATCCCATCGCCTGGTCAGGCTGTGGAATACCCTTTTTGATTACATCTCTATAGACTTTTGCTCACCTGCAGCAGGTGTAGGCGGAAGTGCCAGTGGAGCTTCAGCACCACGCTGATCTTTTCGGCGAGCGAACAATTTGAGGGTGATGATATGGAACAGGGACAGTGGGCGCAGTTGAATCGCCCAGGCTTCATGATTGTCCGGTGCCATGATCACTCCAAGTTGATGATGTTCACCTTCATAGATTGCCCGCTGCATAAATTTGCTCTCTCCCTGGTGATTACGGATCTCCAGCTTGCAAAAAGCCGAATTCATCCGCAAGGCACGATGTAATTGCTCTGGTGAATGAATCAGAACGCCATTCACCTTATACAATACTTCCCCTGCCTCAATCCCCAGATCTTCTGCAGGACTATCGGGAATGACACCCAATACCTTCAATCCATGTTCAGGATGAACAAACACCGGGCTGCGGTTCTGTTCTTCAAACCCACTGTACCATACCAGGAATTCATGACCGATAAATGCAACCAGTGCAGCAACCACCATGAGAGGCGACCACCAGGCTGCCAGCAGGCTGAACACGAGCAGGCCTGTCCCGTACAGCAGCAAACGTTTGGCAGAAATCTGCACTTTCCGACCCGGAAGCATACTCTGTGTAACCTCACCAAACCCCAGCATAATCGGCAGTGCAACGAGCATATAGCTGTTTCCTCCGCTAATTAAAGGCGTCCACGCCAGTTCTGCGCCACCACCTGTTACCGGTACAAGAATCAGTAACGGGATTGGCCAGAAATGCTGAAGCTGGTAGCCTCCAACCAGTTTGCCGCGTTTACCTTCGAAGAGTAACGGTGAAGCCATGGATACCCCTTGCATGCGTACCAGCACCGCTTCCCCGATATGTAATAAGGCTGCCAGCACCAACAGCGCAGGCATATCCAGCGCACGTAATGCTTCAGTGACACTCCCCATCCATCCTGTCGGTTGCCAGCCCGAAGCCATATGCAATCCGAACTGCAACACACCAAGCAAACCCGCCGCGTAAGCAAAACATAAATATCGAATACGGAACAACGCTAGAACTATCGCAGCCGCCCATATACATATCAAACTTCCCAGCGTAAGATGTGCTCCGAGAAACAACGACACAATCGAAACCATTACACCAATCAGTATACCCCCGAGCACTGCACGGATGGTCTGTGTTATCGAGCTTTGCAGACGAACGTGGAATAATCTACGCTCCTGCAACAACTGACGATGATATACGAGTGCAATCAAGATTACCGCAATATAATAAAACGGCTGAATAAACAACTGCAACAATGCTTCTCCTAATGTAGTTAACCATGCCCAAACCCATTCCATTGTGGATGGTCACCCCTCTCCTTCAGCCGATTCAGAAAAAAAGAAGGCTGAAAATCAGCCTTCTTTATGGCTTCGACACAGCGGACGAAATATCCTTCGAGACATTTTCGATCGCGCGCTTCAGCTGTGCATCATATTGAGGATTAGCAATACGTTCAATCAGAGCCGCTTCCAGGGATTCGGCGGTTTTCACGTCAATCTGACCTGTTGTCTGAATGCCCTTCTGCTTCTGGAATGCTTTGACCGCTTCTTCCGTCTTCTGGTCGTAGTATCCATCCACGCGATCCGGCTTGAAGTCTAATCCTCTTAGCATCGTCTGCGCACTTTTCACATCCGTGCTATTACTGTCGTATTTCAATGGTAATTTCTCTTTATTGATGGGTGCCACCGAGAAATAATCCGGCTGGTTCACCGCAATATCCGGTTTAATGCCTTTTTCATGAATCCAGTCACCATTTGGAGTCAACCATTTCGCGATGGTAATCTTCAACAGACTGCCATCACCCATTTGTTTGTCATAACTCGTCTGTACCGTACCTTTACCAAAGGAGTTTTCACCGATCAGCGTTGCACCTGCTGACTGTTGTAATGCACCAGCCAAAATTTCGGACGCACTCGCGCTTCCTTTGTTCATCAGTACCGTAACTGGGTAGGCTTTGCCTGATCCGCCCGATTTACTTTGTTCCTTTTTACCGTTCTTGTCTTCGACCTGTACAATCAGCTTGCCTTTTGGAACAAACTGCTCCGCAATATCGATAACAACATGCAACACACCACCCGGGTCATTACGCACATCAATGATCAGACCCTTCATATTCTGCTTCTCCAGCTTCGCCAGTTCTTCCTTGAAGCGGTCAGCAGTGTTCAGCGAGAATTGGGTGATCGAGATAACACCGACACCGTTGTCTTCCATATGAGCATAGACCGTCTCAAGATCAATGTCATCACGCACAATAACGAATTCAATCGGCTCGGAGGTTCCAGCACGTTTCACCTGTACCTTGGCTTCACTGCCTTTGGGACCTCTGATTTTGTTAACGGCTTTGTTCAATTCCAGACCTTGCAGAGATTCGCCATTCACCGATGTAATAATATCTTTGGCTCGAATACCCGCCTTCTCCGCAGGCGATCCCTTGATCGGGGAAACGACGACTACATTCCCATCCTGTGAGGAAACTTCTGCTCCGATTCCGGTAAATGAACCTTCAATCGACTCTTCGAACTGGGCCGCTGTTTCCTGTGCCATATAGTTGGAGTATGGATCACCAAGGGATTCCATCATACCGTTAATCGCACCATCAATCAGTTTGGTTCGATCAACATCTTTATAATAGTTACTTGAGATCAAATCCATCGCGGTTTCAATCTTCTTCAAATCATTTTTCTGCTGTGCAGTGCCAGTTACACTGGCGAACAACCCTTCACCAGATGTGGTCTGCGCCATGCCAGGCGAGTTCATGAGCACCAGGGTAAGCAAGCTGCCACCAAGTAGGGCCACAATGACAAGCAGCAGGGCCGATCTTTTTTTCATCATTCCGTTTGTCACCGCCTTTAGTATTGAAGCGTGTAGAGTTCAATTCTGCTGTGAATCATTCCCTGAACATGCCAGCTTAGTATATGTCTAGCTTGTACGGAATATGTTTTTTCCATTCCAATCGTTACCTGAAAACTACAAATAGTTAAATGGATTCACGGCTGTTCCATTATCACGCACTTCAAAATGCAAATGCGGTCCGGTGGAATTACCTGTATTGCCTGATTCAGCAATAATATCTCCACGACTCACCTGGTCTCCCTTGCCGACCTTAAATCCACCTTCACGTAAATGACCGTATAACGTCCATAATCCGCCCCCGTGGTCAACAATGACGGTGTAACCATAACCGCTATACCATTCGGCCATAATAACGATCCCGCCTGAAGCGGCATGAACAGAGCTGCCCGTTGGAACAGCGAAATCAACACCATTATGCATTTTACCCACTACACCCGTAATTGGATGGGTACGGGGACCAAACGTGGAGGACACGCGTGCTCCGGATACAGGCATTCCAAAGATTCCGTTACCACTGGAATACGAAGTAGTACTAGGACTGCTGCTACTTGTGCTGACTTTGGTCGGCGCTTTCGCGGCTGCGGCTGCACGGGCTGCGGCGGCAGCTTTCGCTTTAGCTGCGGCTGCGGCTTGCTGTTCACGCAATTTATTTTTCTCTTGCAGAAGTACCGAACGCTTGCTTGCAATCTGTATCAATACATCTTCCTGTTCTTGCGTCAACTCTTCTGACTCTTCTATTTTGGCATCATAGGTAGCGAGGAGTACTTGCTTTTCCTGTTCCTTCTCATTCAATTGGGACTTGCGCTGTTTCTTCTGCGCATACAGGCTCTTGGCTTCTGCATATTGCACATCCAGTTCTGCCTTTTTGGCCACAACGAGCTGCTTGTCCTTTTTATGATCATCCAGCAAATGCTGGTCCTGATCCACAATCGTTTTCAGTGAATCCGCACGAGTCAGGAAGTCCGAGAAGCTTGTTGAAGTCAACAACACGTCCAGATAGGATACAGCACCGTCCGTATACATCAGGCGTACACGTGATTCCAAGAGTTTCTCTCTGGCAACGATACGGTCTTCAGCCGCTTCCAGATCTTTTTTCGTAGTCCGAAGATCTTCTTCCGTATTTTCGATCTGTAAGGATACGTTTGCCAGTTCATCACTAACCACATTAATCTGCTCCATGACAACCTTCAGGTAAGCATTGGTCTTGTTCTTATAATGCTGGGCTTGTTTCTTGTTCGAAGCCGCTTTTTTCTGCTCCTGTTTGGCCGAAGCCGCCTTGCTCTCCAGTTGCTGAATCTGCTGGTCAATATCGCTAATGCTACTCTTGGCATATCCGTCAGAAGGTTGAAGCGTCATACCGGCCAATAACACCATGGCCAGCAGCGAAGCTGTTTTTTTCAAAATGTGATCCCCCATCCTATGATTTCACAAGAAAGCAACCTGCACAGGTGGTGAACAGCATGTTCTTTGCTTTCTTTACTCTTAAGGCTCCGTCTTTACTACTTATCGTCAAACAGGTTTCATATGTGAACCTGTTTTGTCATTCTCATTCGACACTTCCTGCATTTATAACGATGTAATAAACTTTACACATTAAGAGACTTGCGGATAGACAGTGTGCTTCCCAAGATACCAACCAGTACACCGAGTCCGATCAAGAGTGTTCCAAACAGCAGCCAGATATCTCCGAGCGGAATCAGATTAAGCATCTGCATGAATACATCCTGGCCAAACGTGGCCATCAGACGACTGTATCCGAAGAAGAGGACGCCTACCGTAATTGCCGAACCAATCAGTCCAATCAATGCTCCCTCAATAAAGAAAGGCCAGCGAATGAATGTATTGGTTGCTCCAACCAGTTTCATAATGCCGATCTCCCGGCGTCTTGCCAGAATGGTTACGCGAATCGTATTGGAGATCAGGAACATGGACATCAGACCCAGTCCTCCGACAAAAATAAATCCGATGTTCCGAACAAGCTTCGTAAATTTAAATAACACTTCCACCGTTTCTTTACCGTAGTTCACTTTCATGATCGGCTTCTCCGGGTGTTTTTCGTTCAGTGCTTGGATTTTTTGCGCTACAAAAGAGACGGTTTCCGGTTCAATGACCTCAACTTCAATGGTCTCTGGCAGTGGATTGTTATCCACATCGAAACCGCTAAGTACGTTGTCTGCACTTTCCCCGAGACGTTCACGGAACTCTTTGAGCCCTTCTTCTTTGGAGACAAAACGAATTTGGCTCACTTCAGGCATGGCACTGATTTCTTTCTCCAGTGTATTGCGAAGGTTCTCATCCACGTTCAGTTCAAGAAATGTACTGATCTCCACCTGGCTATCCACTTGATTGGCCATGGAATTCACATTCAGCACGAGTAGCATGAACACACCCAGAATGAACAGTGACACGATAATGGACATGATGGAGGCCACCGACATCCAGCCGTTGCGGAATACGTTTTTGAATCCCTCCCGCACATGACGCAAGAGAGTGTTAAAATTCATAACCGTATTCCCCTCTCATCTGATCCCTTACAATCTGTCCCCGTTCAATCGCAATAACCCGTTTACGCATCGTATTGACGATATCTTTGTTATGGGTCGCCATAACAATGGTTGTCCCCCGAAAATTAATCTCATCCAACAACTGCATAATGCCCCATGACGTCTCCGGGTCAAGGTTACCCGTAGGCTCGTCCGCAATGATGACAGACGGATTGTTCACGATAGCACGTGCGATGGCAATACGCTGCTGTTCCCCACCCGACAATTGTGACGGTTCACGGTTCGCCTTGCTGCGCAGTCCCACCAGATCGAGTACTTCCATCACCCGTTTCTTAATGTGGCGCTTCGGTGCTTCAATTACTTCCATGGCAAATGCCACATTCTCAAATGCTGTCATGCGTGGCAGCAAACGAAAATCCTGGAACACAACGCCGATATTTCGGCGTACATAAGGGATCTTACGTGGCTTCAACTTGCCGATATTAAATCCGTTAATGGATATTTGTCCTTTGGTCGGAACTTCTTCCCTGTACATCAATTTCATGAATGTCGATTTGCCTGCGCCGGACGGACCGACGATATAAACAAATTCATTGCGGTCGATCTTCACCGACACCCCTTGTAATGCGTGGGTCCCATTGGCGTAGGTCTTCCACACGTCCTGCATTTCTATCACATCATCACTTCCCGTTGCATAGTTAGCCATTATCATTTCGACACAATCCCGGCATTTCCTTTAAAAAGACCTGAATTTCATCAGGAGAAATCCATTTTATCCTTAATTCGATCAGCAGGAATGGAATCATATGAATTTTATTGTAACAAATTTGTTACCTATTGAGTACCCGAAAGTTTTCCTGCATTGGATCATATATATAGAAAGTGTTACGAATTGCGGAACAACAGAAGTGTAAAGGAGCGTACGGACCATGAAAAAAATACATTTGACGGTCATTGTGCTATTCTCAATGCTCTTGATCGGCTCCGCGTCCTATGGATTGCTGTATATGTACGTGAACCAACCCGCCATACCCAAAGATGTTCATGTTGGAGGCTGGGCGTTAGAGGGGATGCATCGCAAGGAAGTGCTGCATGCCGTGGATAATCGAATCAAACAATTGGAGGACTGGCCCATTACCCTGGAGGTGGAAGATCCGGTATCCAAAACGATGACGTTCACTGCCGCCCAGACGGGAGCAAATTACAGCGCTAATGACTTTCGAGCAGCCGTACAACGCCTGGAGGAAGGAAATCTGTGGGAGCGTGCCTACGCCCGATATGATTTTGCCAAGGAATGGCCACTGAAGCTGATCTATGATTCAAAACCACTCAAAGAGCAGCTCGGTCCTGCCTGGGAAAAAGAAACCTTCGGGACACCCGCGAACGCTGTTCGCCGCATTACCGCAAGTGACAAAGTCCAGTACATCCCGGAAAAAGGCGTCCGCCGAATCAACTGGGATGTACTCGCAAGCAAAATTCAGGCGAAGCTACACCGGGATTTTAGTGTACTAAACCCTAATGAAAAACCCGCCCCACTGCTGATCCAGGTACCCCTGTATACGCTAAAACCCGAAGTGACCATTGATTCACTGCGTCAGGAGGGCATTGACCGCAAGATCATCCAGTTCTCCACTAGCCTGGGCAATAGCAGTGAAGGACGGATACATAATGTCGGCGCAGCAGCGCAAACCGTTAACGGGATGGTTTTGCAGCCAAATGGCATATTTGATTATGAGAAGGTCATCCGCAAGGCAGAGAAGGACTTCGGTTTCCAGGAAGCTCCAGTCATTGTAAATGGGCGACTTACTCCCGGAATTGGAGGTGGCATCTGCCAGGTATCCAGTACAGTCTATAATGCAGCCCTGTTGACAGGGCTGGACATTGTGGAGCGTCGCAATCACTCCCTGCCCGTCAAATATTTGCCGAAAGGGCTGGATGCCACGTTTGCGTCAGGTGCGATTAATTTCCGGTTCAAAAATAACACGGGCAAAGCCTTGCTTATCCATGCTGAAGTGAAGAATAAACGTCTGACTGTCAAATTTTTCGGTACCTTTCCAGAGAACGTCACGTATGCGCTGGAATCCCGCACCATTGAGACATTAAGTGCTCCTGTGAAATATGTGTCCAGCAATGTACTCCCTGACGGTGCCCAGCAGGTACTTCAGGACGGTCAGCCCGGATATATTGTCGAAACCGTACGTACCAAGAAGGTAGACGGTCAAGTCGTCGAATCCAAAACGATTACACGTGATACGTACAAAGCGCAGAATCGCCTGATTGCACGCTCGGGTCATAGCAGTCTGCCTGATTCGCAGCAGCCATCTGTCGTCGAAGACGGCATCAGCGGCACGAAACAACCTTAATTTTAACTCGCTTAAAGCACCTAGGATCAAACCCAAAAAAGACACACTCCAAGTTTCCCCTAGCGGGCTACGTGAGAAGTGTGTCTTTAATGATTTAATATAAATTAATTACGTTGTTCAGCATTCATTGCTATATAAGTTGAACGAAAGAAACTAGCACTTAAAAGCGAATACAGAGGCGGTCGATGATGACACAAGGATTCTTCATAATTTCATCCATAAATTGCCCTACACGCAGACGGATTTCAGTGACAGTAGAGTAGAACACATTATTGACTACACTAGACTTGAGCCACTTCCAAAGCCCTTCTACAATATTAAACTGCGGGCTATACGGTGGCAAAAATACAAACTCAAGCCTGTTCTTCTGATCTTGCAGGAAAGGTTGAAGCAGCTTTGCATGATGAATCCGAGCAATATCTAATACGATCACAAGCTTCCCTGTCGGATACGCCGCAAGAATCTTTTGGAGAAAAGCAAGAAAGGTTTCAGCAGTATATTGCTCGTCTTCTTGCCATACGATTTGTCCAGTTTCATAGTCAATCGTTGCGAGCAGCTTGACTCCGCGATGCTTGCCTGTGGTTGGAATCATGCGCTGTTTTCCTCGAAGAAACCACGTTTTCTGAATGGCTTGGTAATCTCGAATCATGGACTCATCCTCGAACAGCAAGTGATCGATTTCATGGTTCAGTAACTTTTTTTCAATTGGGGAAAGGTTGTTTCGTAAACTGACGCTGTTTCTCTGGATCTGCTGCTGCAAGCGTATAGGTCGGTTTCGTGTAGCTGAGTCCTAACCGTTCCATGAGCTTGGAGATCCCGCGGAGCGAGTAGCGATGGCCCCATTCTCGTTCTACATACGAGGCAATAAGTTCAAGTGTCCAGTTGTGTCTGGCTGTAAAACCACCCTCATAAGGAACCGAGTAGGCGATGATTTGTTTGAGTTGAGCCTGCTGTTCCTTCGTCAACCGAGTAGGAGCACCGGATGAATGCTTGAGCTGCAGAGCGCCTATTCCACCGTTTTCGTATGCATGAATGTAACTACTCACCGTCATTCGGTTTCGATTCAGAATATCAGCAATAGCCACGATGGAGGTGCCTTTCAAATGCAAATAGATGGCCTGGTAGCGTTCATACATCCGTCGATCTTTGGCTTGCTTCATAGCTTCTCTTACTTTTTCCAGTTCAGTATGCTTATTCATAGTGCTCCCCACTTGTCCGTTTTTTAGATTATTTTTAATTCGACAAATGGAGCGTTTTTCCTTTTAGGCTTTGCTAAAACCTCTAGTTCAATTTATATAGACCGTTTAATGTCCGCCTGTATATTCTCCCTGCTCCTCGCCGATGACCATCTTCTCATTACCCATGAAGAAAGCAGCAATCAACGCGAGTGCCGCCGGGATCGCAGCCCAGGCAAAGAGCTGCACAATGGAGGAAGACAAGGCATGCGTAATCGCATCCAGTACCTGAGGCGGAATCGCCTTTCTCAGCTCCGGTGACAGCAATGCATGTGGATCGCTCAGATTCACTCCCTGAGGTACGCCGCCTGCTGGAGCACCTGCACCACCCGCTTCCGCCCCTGATCCGGCGAGGGCATCATTCATTTTGCGTGTAAACACCTGACTCTGCACAATACCAAAGATGGTAATGCCCATCGTCATGCCGAGCGACCGTAAAAAGTTAAGCGTGGAACTCGCAGCACCGCGTCTTTGCGGTTCAAACGCATTCATGGCTGCATTACTAAGCACGGAGAACGACGCTCCGACACCGAGACCAATCATCACCATGAATATACGTATCGTCCAGAGGGAAGAATGCTCATCCAGTGTGGTGAGCAACCCGAGTCCAATGACCAGCAGAGCCAACGTAGGAATCATAATGTTGCGATACTTGATTTTGGTCATCAGCATCCCACCCAAAGAGGCAGTTACGACAGAACCCAGCATCATGGGCAGCAGAACGAGACCCGAATTGGTCGCTTTTCCGCCGAGCACGCCCTGAATAAAGATCGGAATGTACACGGATGCCGTAATAAATGCCGCGCCGCTGAACATGCCAATGACATTACTGGACCAGTACACCCGGTTGCGGAACATGCTGAAGGAGATAATTGGTTCCTTGGCTCTCGTTTCGGCAAACAGGAAAAGCAACGTCAGCACCACAAATCCGGCAAACAACCCCATAATCTGCCATGAACCCCAGGCAAACGTTTTGCCGCCTAGTTCCAGACCGAAGATCAGACAAACCACAGCACCAATCAGTGTCACAGCACCCAGCCAGTCAATCTGTTGAGAATGATGCTGATGGGATTCTTTATAGAAGAACGCAATAAACACAAATGCAATCAGACCCAGCGGCAGGTTAATATAAAATACCCATTCCCACGTGGCATATTGCGTAATATAAGCGCCCAATAGTGGCCCAAATACACTGGACAAGCCGAACACGGCTCCAAATAATCCACCTAATTTCCCCCGGGATTCAGGTGCGACCACATCAAACATAATCGTAAAGGCAATCGGAACCAGTGCACCTGCACCAATACCCTGGATCGCTCTGTACATCGTCAATTCCACAATAGATGTTGCCGTTCCGCACAGGGCTGAGCCAATCATAAACACGATAATACCAAATACAAAAAACTTTTTCCGTCCATACATATCCGATAGCTTACCGAAGATCGGCATACCTGCCATCTCTGCCACCATGTACGCGGAGGTCACCCAGACGAACTTGTCGAGCCCACCCAGCTTCCCGACAATATCCCCCATAGCTGTTGCCACGATGGTATTATCCATCGAAGCCATTAGTATGCTCAGCAGTAATCCTGCCAGCACCAATCCAATATTGTTTTTACGTGCAGCCATTGTACTCAATCTCTCCATTCACGCTCTAATCATATGACTGCATTAGTATATCCGAAAAGAAGTCTTCGTTAATCAGTCCAAGGACCGATTGCTTTGCACCAAAACTTCCGATTGCGGATGAATTTGCAGAGAAGTGTGGTATTCCACTGTACCAATCCGGCAGCCAGGACCAATTTTTATGCTATCCCCTCGGACAACCTCGGCCACCGTGTTCTCTATTTCAATCTCGTCACCTTCCTTGTCTTCTGAGTCTGCCTGAAGAAGCCAGGCAATGCCGGAAGCAGACTCTTGTTATTCCTACAGTTGACCTTGTTATTGCAATGGAACAGATTTATGTATAACCTGTTTGTATAGACATTTTGGAACCATTAAGGAGCCAGCTTCATCCTCATCATCTTAATTAGAACATTTCGTTAATTCATTCATGAAAGGGGTTTCTTTTACACATGGCACTGATTAAATGTGATTTTTACTCGGATACGCTTGGACTGAGCACCAGCATGCATGTCATCCTGCCACAACAAACCCACAATCAGATTGGCATGGAGAACGTGACAGGTCAGGGCCTGCATCCTACGCTGTATTTGTTGCATGGCTTGTCAGACGATGATTCCATCTGGTTGCGCCGGACTTCCATTGAACGTTATGTGGCCAATCTCGGTATCGCTGTAGTGATGCCTCAAGTGCATCGCAGCTTCTATACAGACATGGTTGAGGGTGGACAGTACTGGACATTCATCAGTGAAGAGCTGCCAGCACTCGCACGTTCTTTCTTCCCACTGTCACACAAACGCAAAGATAACTTCGTTGCCGGATTGTCGATGGGTGGGTATGGTGCGTTCAAGCTGGCTCTGCGCAAACCGGAGCAATATGCTGCGGCGGCAAGTTTGTCGGGAGCACTGGATATGACGGCACATATGGGCAGAAACGCATCATCAGTGCTGCAGCAAGCCGAGCTGCAACGGATCTTCGGACCACAGGTCGCAGGCACTGAGAACGATCTGATTCATTTGCTGAAAGAGAGTCAAGCGAACCAAGGACCACGGCCCCTGCTCTACCAATGCTGTGGTACAGAAGACTTCTTGTATGAGGATAATCAGTCCTTCCGTCAAGCCTGTGCACAGACGGACTTCGAACTGACCTATGAGGAAGAGCCTGGTGAACATGAATGGGGCTATTGGGACAAAAAGATTCAGAATGTATTGAACTGGCTTCCTTTGCCTAAACGCGAATAGTCGACAAATTTAAATGAAACTACTGCATTTTACATGAAAATTTAAAGGAATAACCATATCAGTTCAACTAATGAATATTTACACTGGCACTCCGATGACAGAACACCTTCCGATCGCTGTAATACACAAAAAAGCAGGCCGTTGAGAAAGAAATTCTCTGGCCTGCTTTTGCATTGTGCATTCGTATTTCATTAGGATAACCTTGGCATTAACCGCGATTTGTAATCCATTGCTCCGTAATTTCCAGTACCTTCTCACTGCGTCCAATCGCATCAGCAACTTGACCCGCAGCCGTTCCTCCGTAAACATTACGAGCGTTCACAACCGCTTCTGGTTGCAGCACATCGTAGATACGCTCATCGAACAGTGACGAGAACTGGCGGAATTCATCAATCGTCAGATCCAGCAAATACTTGCTGTTTTGGATGCAGTACAACACCGTTTTACCAATCACTTCATGCGCCTGACGGAAAGGCAAACCTTCGCCCACGAGGAAGTCCGCAATATCTGTAGCATTGGAGAAATCCTGGTTGACCGCTTGGCGCATCCGATCCTTGTTCACCGTCATCGTGGCAATCATTGGAGCGAACAATTGAAGTGCACCCTCCAGCGTTGCTACGGTGTCAAACATGCCCTCTTTGTCTTCCTGCATGTCCTTGTTGTAAGCCAGTGGAAGAGACTTCAGTACCGTCAGCAGGCCAATCAGGTTACCGTACACACGTCCGGTTTTACCACGAACGAGTTCGGGAACGTCCGGATTTTTCTTCTGCGGCATGATGCTGCTACCTGTACAGAATGCATCGTCCAATTCAACAAAACCAAACTCCGTGCTACTCCAGAGCACAAGCTCTTCGCTCAGACGGGACAAGTGAGTCATAATCAGCGATGCTGCTGCCAGAAACTCAACGATGAAGTCACGGTCGCTTACTGCATCCAGACTGTTCTCGTACACACCGTCAAAGCCCAGCTGCTCCGCCACAAAATGACGGTCAATCGGAAACGTTGTGCCCGCAAGCGCACCTGCACCCAGTGGCAGGATGTTAATGCGTTTGTAGCTGTCCATCAGACGCTCCGCATCACGCTGGAACATGGACACATACGCCATCAGGTGATGTGCGAACAGAATGGGCTGTGCACGTTGAAGATGCGTATAACCCGGAACAATCGTATCGAGGTTATCTTTCGCTTGTCCAATCAGTGCTTCCTGCAAGGAGTGCAGCATGCCCACAAATCCAACCACACGCTCACGCAGGTACAAGTGCATATCGGTTGCAACCTGGTCGTTCCGGCTGCGGCCCGTATGTAATTTGCCACCCACAGGACCAATCGTCTCGATCAGATTTTTCTCAATGTTCATGTGAATATCTTCGTCCGATACGGAGAATTCCACTTCACCCGCACGGATTTTATGCAAAACGGTGATCAAGCCTTCCTTGATCGTCTCTACATCTTCTGCTGGCAGAATACCGCATTTGCCCAGCATAGTCACATGGGCCAGACTGCCCTGAATATCTTCCTCAGCCAACGCTTTGTCAAAGTTAATTGAAGCTGTATATTCCTCAACCAAATGATTGGTTTGCTTCGTAAAACGTCCTCCCCACAGCTTGCTCACAGTGAGTTCTCCCCTTTCGCTCATGGACAAAGCCGCTCCTGCCAGATGTGCAAGAACGGCCTGCCTTGTCAGTTATAATCGTGTAGCTCTACATGCTTGATGAAATTAGTTTTTGTTTTGTTCCACACCAGAGTTGACTTTCAAACGCAATGCATTCAGGCGGATAAAGCCCGTTGCATCCCCTTGATCGTACGCTTGCGTTGGATCTGCTTCCATAGTCGCAATGTCCGGGTTGTAGAGGCTGACAGGGCTTTTCACACCTGCGCCGATGATGTTGCCTTTGTACAGTTTCACACGAACGGTACCTGTTACGTTTTTCTGGCTTTCGCTCACCAGCGCTTGCAGCGCCAGACGTTCCGGTGCGAACCAGAAGCCGTTGTATACCAATGTGCTGTAACGTGTGATGAGGCTATCACGCAGGTTCATCACTTCACGGTCCATTGTGATGGACTCCATTTTACGATGTGCAGTGAACAGGATTGTTCCACCTGGTGTTTCGTACACGCCACGGCTCTTCATGCCAACAAAGCGGTTCTCAACCATATCCACACGGCCAATACCATGCTTTCCACCCAGCTCATTCAATTGTTCCATCACTTGCAGTGGGCTCAGACGTTCACCATTCAATGCCACACAGTTACCTTGTTCAAAATCAAGTACAACATATTCCGCTTGATCCGGTGCATCTTCAGGAGCACTGCTGAGCAGAAACATGTCTTTGTTCTCGTCCGCGCTTGGATCGAACCAAGGATCTTCGAGCACACCGCTCTCATAGCTGATATGCAGCAGGTTACGGTCTGTCGAGTACGGTTTAGCCGCAGATGCGGTTACCGGAATGCCATGCTTTTCAGCGTAAGCAATCATCTCGGCACGTCCAGGGAACTGGTTGCGGAATTCTTCCAGACGCCAAGGTGCGATGACCTGAATGTCTGGTGTCAGTGCAGCCGCGTTCAGCTCAAAACGAACCTGGTCATTCCCTTTACCCGTAGCGCCGTGAGCGATGGCAGTAGCGCCTTCTGCACGAGCGATATCCACCATGCGTTTGGCGATCAGTGGACGAGCGATACTTGTGCCGAGCAGGTATTGTCCTTCATAGAGGGCACCAGCCTGGAACATCGGATAGATGAAATCTTTTGCGAACTCATCGCGCAGATCGTCGATGTATACTTTGGAAGCGCCTGTAGCAAGTGCTTTCTCTTCGAGGCCATCCAGTTCATCCTTTTGTCCGATATCCGCTGTAAATGCAATAATCTCTGCATCATATGTTTCTTTCAACCATTTCAAAATTACTGATGTGTCCAACCCGCCAGAATAAGCGAGTACAATTTTTTCCTTAGCCATGTTCGTTGGTCCTCCCCAAGTTCAGTTGCGATAAGTTAAACAAACCATTCATCCACTTAAAACTACAAGCCAGAAAACCTTTCGATCGCTGTTATCCAGATTTTCTTGATTCCCTTTCATAGGGTGAAATCCGGGGATAGTGTATGCTTTCGATGCAGCTTTCTTTCAGAAAGCTTTCAGGCGCACGCTTCGCTTCTTCAGGTCTCTTCTGTCTCTCCGTTTTTGTGTATGCTCCTGGTTACCTTGTTTTTTTAGAGTAAAAATAGATGAATCTATCATCGCGAAATTTGCGCTTAAAATCAACCCATTCAGGCAATCCGCTTCTTATTCGCTCATTAACGCAGCCATTAATGCTTTCTGTGCATGCAACCGGTTCTCCGCCTGATCAAAGATCAGCGAGTTCGGTCCGTCAATTACACCTGCACTCACTTCTTCTCCGCGGTGCGCTGGCAGGCAGTGCAGGAACATATAGTCCGGCTTCGCGCCTTTCATTAATTCCTCGTTCACCTGATATGCGGCAAATGCCTGCTCACGAATCTTCTGTTCCTCTTCAAAGCCCATGCTCGCCCACACATCCGTGTACACGATATCTGCATCTTTCACAGCTTCCTGTGCACTGTACGTTACAGTCACCTGTGAACCGCTCTCTTGTGCAATGCTGCGTGCCTGTTCCACAACTACGCTGTCAGGCTCATATCCTTTCGGAGTGGCTACTGCAACGTGTATGCCCATCTTTGCTGCACCCAGCATAAGGGAGTGCGCCATGTTGTTTCCATCTCCGACGTAAGCCATTTTCAGGCCAGCCAGCTTGCCTTTGTGTTCCAGCACCGTTTGGAAGTCGGCGAGTACCTGGCATGGGTGCGCTGCATCGCTCAGGCCATTAATGACAGGAACGTTAGCATGCTCTGCCAGTTCAATCACATTATGGTGTCCAAAGGTACGGATCATGATGCCGTCCAGGTAACGAGACAATACTTTGGCCGTATCATGTGTCGTTTCTCCGCGACCGAGTTGGATATCGTTTTTGCTCAGGAAGAGCGCATGCCCGCCCAATTGGAACATACCGACTTCAAAGGATACACGCGTACGTGTGGATGATTTTTCAAAAATAAGTCCGATCGTTTTGCCTTTCAGCGGCTGAAAGGGTACTCCGTTTTTTTGCTTGCCCTTAATCTCAATCGCCAGATCAAGCAAGTAGCGAATTTCCTCTGCCGTATAGTCCGTAAACTCGATGAAATCGCGGCCTCTCAGATCAATCTTCTGAATCTTTTCCGTCTGTTGTGCTGTCATGTTAATAAAGTCCTCCTTATTTCCGGTTCCCTGCACCCGCATGGGCAGAAGTGAGCTGAAGTTTGAGATCTTGCCACCCAGACTGTTCAAGTCCATCTTCCATCTTCCGCAGGTTCACCGCACGGCTACAGGGATTCATCATCTTGTTCTGCTTCGAGGCCGCTAGAGGCCCCGAGACAGAAAGCTTCCTGCCTTTTGCAGGTTAAACATGTTAACTCCGATTATCGCTGAACGCGAATGCACGTATCATTATTTCAACTAATAAATAGTTACACTGGATAAAAGCGAACGCTTCGCTTCTTTAGACTATTTCTGAACTCTCCATTATCGTGTAAATGTTTAGTTGAACATATATCGTTTAGCCTTCGTTTGGTATCAGGATTTCTTGGTCGCTACATGCTCTTCAATCAATGTCGCTACGAGGGAAACCGCCTCGTCGATCTCTTCCTTGCTTACATATAGATTCGGAAGCAGACGAATAACATTCGGTCCAGCGGATACAAACAAAATACCTCGTTTTTGCCCAGCGAGCACAATCTCGCCTATCGCTTCTGCACATTCGATTCCGACAAGCAGTCCCATACCCCGAACTTCCTTCACAAAGGAATTGCCTGCCAAACGATTCCGCAGGGCACTCATCAGGTATTCACCCATCTCGGCTGCACGCTCTGGCAAATGATCTTCCAGCATCGTTTCAATCGTTGCAATCACAACGGAGGAAGCTAGTGGTGTACCGCCAAACGTCGTCGCATGGCTGCCTGCCGTAAAAGCGTCCTTCAGATACCCTTTGCCGAGCATTGCGCCCACAGGGAAACCACTGCCGATGCCTTTGGCAACGGTGAAAATATCCGGTTCAATGCCATAGTGCTCATGTGCAAACAACTTGCCTGTACGTCCCATTCCTGTCTGCACTTCGTCAACAATCAGCAGCAGTCCATGCTCTTCACACAGTTTCCGAACGTGGTGGACAAAATCTGGTTTGACCGGATAAACGCCACCCTCTGCCTGCACCATTTCCAGCATAATAGCCGCTGTGTTGGGACCAATCGCCGCTTCAAGTGCAGCCGTGTCATGCAAAGGTACTGTAGTAAATCCTGCCGGCAATGGCAAAAACCCTTCTTTCACCTTATCCTGCCCGGTCGCTGTTAAGGTGGCAAGCGTCCGTCCGTGGAAGGACTGTGCAAATGTGATGACTTCGTAACGACCTGTGCCTTTCACCTTCTGGTGATAACGACGAGCCAGTTTGATAGCCGCTTCATTCGCCTCTGCACCGCTGTTGCAAAAGAATACGGCGTCTGCACATGTGTTTTCGGTCAGCAAAGCTGCTGCACGTTCCTGACCCGGAATCTGGAACAGGTTAGATACATGCCACAGCTCATCAATCTGAGCTTTCAGCTTAGCTCCAACTTTCTCCGGTGCATGGCCCAGGCTTGTTACAGCCAATCCGCACATGAAATCGAGATAACGGTTGCCCTGATCATCCCATAACCAGCTGCCTTTACCCTTGACCAGACTGATTGGATAACGCGCATACGTTTGGAAAAGAGAGCTTTCCGTCTGCCCCGCTGCATTTGTCGCTGCTTCGCCCGCTACTGCTGTGCCAGAACCTGGCTGTTCGTTGCCTTTTGCCATCACCATTCACTCCTTATTTGTTGGTACACGGGCAATCATATAAGAACCCTGATTTACACTAGACCACTCCGATTGTAGAACCATCTTCCGATCGCTGTTATCCCCGGATTTCTTTGATTAATTATCTTAAGGTAAAAATCAGGGGATAAAGGCGAGCACTTCGTTTCTTCAGATTGGTTCTGCACTCTACGTTATTGTGTAATATTAGATCTCTTATAAAAAAAGCCGTGCGTATATTTTTTATATCTTGTATAGGACCCAAGTCAATTACTGCATACGGATGATTCGGGTTCCGATCGTTTCTCCGCCAAGCACACGGCTCAGGATCTTTGGTTCGCTGCCGTCTACGATGACGACCTCACGCACCTTGCCATGAATGCAGGCGATAGCTGCACGCACCTTTGGAATCATGCCGCCATAGATTTCCCCGGTCTGAATCATATCCTCGACCTCCTGCACGGAGACAGATGGCATTACTTTTTTCTCGCCGCCCACGTTTTTCATGATGCCAGGAACATCCGTGACTACGATCATCCGGCTAACTCCAAGATGGGACGCAACTGCACCTGCGGCTGTATCCGCATTGATGTTATAGCGCTGCCCGGATGCATCGACGCCAACCGGCGCAATAACTGGCATATAGCCCATGTCCACAATGCCTTGAATAATCTCCGCTTTGACATCAGTTACATCGCCTACCCAGCCGATCTCTGCATGGTTTGAAACAGGTTTCGCCTGGATCAGACCACCGTCCACACCGGATAAACCAAGTGCACGTCCACCAACACGTTGAATCAGGCGTACAATCTGTTTGTTAATACTTCCGGCAAGCACCATCTCTACCACATCAAGCACGGGTTCCGTCGTTTTGCGCAATCCGTTCACGAACTCAGTCTCAATGCCAAGCTTCGCCAAATTATCCGAGATCGCCGGGCCGCCACCATGCACGATCACAGGCTGAGCACCCTGAGACTGCAAGTCACGCAGATCTGCAAAAAAGGATTCAGGCAATGCCGCCAGCGTACTGCCTCCGCATTTCATGACAAACGTCTGCTTCTCGGCACCTGTTTCAGTTCCGGCACTCTCATTCTGCAATGTTGAATTCATGAGGGCACTCCTTTCGTATTTACTTATAATGAACTGTAGATCGTTACACTCCACCACTTCGACTGCAGTACCATCTTTCGATCGCTGTTATCCCCAGATTTTTTTGATCCCTTATTCAAAGGGTAAAATCCGGGGATAAAGGCGCACGCTTCGCTTCTTCAGATTGGTTCTGCATTCTCCGTTACCGTGTAAATATTAAAAGTTGCTTATTACGTGCGGTATGCCGCGTTAATTCGTACATAGTCATACGTCAGGTCACAGCCCCATGCGATGGCTGTTCCTTCGCCGTGGTTCAGATCAACCACAATGCGTACGGTATCGGTCTGTAAATACGCCAAAGCCACCTCTTCGTCAAACACAACCGGACGAGACTGTGCGAGTACCGAAATATCTCCCAGGCGGATATCGACCGTCTCCGGGTTCACCGGCTGTCCAGCACGCCCTACGGCTGCAATAATGCGTCCCCAGTTGGCATCGGCACCGAACATGGCGGATTTCACCAGACTCGACCCAATGACGGTCTTGGCAATAGCCTGTGCGGACTCATCACTTACCGCACCCGTAACGGCTACCTCAACCAGCTTGGTTGCTCCTTCGCCATCACGCGCAATGGCTTTCGCCAGTACTTGGCACACATAGGTGAATCCTGCAGCAAAAGCTTCCCAATCTGGATGCTCCATGGTCAATTCTTCATTTCCTGCCAACCCACTGGACATGGCTACCAGCATGTCGTTTGTACTCGTATCTCCATCCACCGTAATCATGTTAAATGTATGGTTGGTCGCTTGGCGCAGCAGGTGCTGCAACGCTTCTGCGCCAATGACCGCATCAGAGGTCATGAAGGCCAGCATGGTCGCCATATTCGGATGGATCATGCCCGATCCTTTGGCTGCACCTGCAATCGTAATCGTTTTACCGTTCACCTCAACGGAGACGCAGGCTTCTTTTTTCACCAAATCGGTAGTTAGAATGGCTTGTGAAAATTGCTCAGCCGCGACAGCCTCATTTCCCAATTGCGCCGGAAGTGCGGTAATACCCGAGTGTACAGCGTCCATCTTCAGCAGTTCACCAATAACACCAGTGGAAGCGACAGCGACATCCTCTTCCGCTACTCCCAACTCACGTGCAGCCGCCGTACGCATCGCGTAGGCATCCTCTTCACCCTGCTGCCCCGTACATGCATTGGCGTTCCCACTGTTTACGATAACGGCTTGGAGACGTCCGTTGCTCAAGCTCTCACGTGTTACCTTGAGTGGTGCCGCCTGGAATACATTCGTTGTATACACCGCAGCTGCACTAGCCGGCACTTCACAGCGAATCGCTCCGATGTCATTGCGTGATGTTTTTTTCAACCCGCAGTGCAGTCCGCCAGCAGTGAACCCGAGTGGGGTTACAATCGTTCCGTTCTCAACTATGGTAAAAGCCTGTTGCTTCACATTCGTTTCCATATATTATCCCCCGTATGCGTTCGGCTGCATGCCGATGATCCGCTTGCTTTACCTGATCCGACCCTCCCCAGATGGCTCCGGAATCACGCCTCAGCGCTCCTCCCAGATTCCAACTTTACGGATATACCGGTGTCATGTTCAGCCCGAGGTTTTCCTCCCATCCCATCATCAGGTTCATATTTTGAATCGCTTGCCCAGAAGCACCCTTCACCAAGTTGTCAATAACCGAAATAATCGTCAAACGTCCTGTGCGAGGGTCAACCGCAAATCCGATATCACAATAGTTGGATCCGTATACTTCCTTCGTGGAAGGCCAGATTCCCGGCTCACGCACACGTACGAAAGGCCGATTCTCATAATATTTACGGTACAAATCAATGATTTCCCGATCACTATGTTCCCCGATTAAGCTGGCATACATCGTGCTCATGATTCCACGCGTCATCGGTACCAGGTGTGTTGTAAAGGTAACTGCAACAGGAGACCCGGTAATATTGCCAAGCACTTGCTCAATCTCTGGAATATGTTGATGTTTGTTCAATTTATAAGCTTTGAAATTCTCATTCATCTCTGCATAATGATTCGTCAGACTTGTTCCGCGTCCTGCTCCGGATACACCCGATTTGGCATCAATAATGATGCTGGAAGCATCAATCCATCCCGCTTCGACAGCTGGAATCAATCCGAGTAGCGTAGCCGTTGGGTAACAGCCTGGGTTGGAAATAAAGTTCTTGCCTTTCACTTCGTCTCCATACAACTCTGCCATACCGTACACCGCCTGTTCTAGCAATTGGGCAGCAGGAGCAGGATGTTTATACCACTCTTCGTACACCGTTCCATCCTTCAGTCTGAAGTCTCCAGATAGATCAACGACCTTAAGCCCTGCTTCGAGCAGGCTTGGAACGAGCTTTGCACTTACACCGGATGGGGTTGCTGTGAACACCAGATCTGCACGACTTGCGATCTCTGCCGGGTCTACTCCGTCAAGTGGCCTATGAATCACGCCCGTCAAATGCGGGAATCCATCTGCGATGGACTCACCACTGCTGGATGAAGAGATCACCGACGTGATTTCAACCTGCGGATGGTTCTGTAAAAAACGAATCAGCTCCACCCCGCCGTAGCCGGTGGAACCGACGATTGCCACTTTTAATTTGTTATTCACTCTCGCTCCCCCAATCCTGTTGTATGCGCTACTTATACTATGCTTCTGCCCAGATAGAGGCGTCACACAGTTATTCCGTCGCTTATATGCATATTTGTGTATTATTATACGACTATGGTTATATAAATACAACACTCTACTATCAATTTTACTTGGATTTTCATTGATCTCGAACATAACTTTCCAACATCTGCGGACGAACCCGAATACTTCTGTTAAAATACGTATAATAGGAAACATTACACACCAGAGTCTAATTCATAACTAATGGGCACGATGAAAGGTTTTTGAATGGATTCATGAGGATCATTATGAGACATGGGGGACTATAGTGCATATCGAATCCATCTTACTTGTTGTACTCCTGGGCCTGAATATTATTTTCGCTGCAGCGGTCGTATTCTTCGAACGAAAGGATGCCAGTGCATCCTGGGCTTGGCTGCTCGTCTTAAACTTTATTCCGGTGTTCGGGTTTGTACTTTATCTATTAACAGGACAAAATCTGACCCGCTATCGTCTTTTCCAGTGGAAAGAACGCAAGAAACTCGGGCTTGAAGAACGTATTGCTGCCCAGATTGAGCAATTGCATGACAACCGAAACCCTTTCCGTAACCAAGCAACAGAGAGCAGCCAGGACATGATCTATATGAACCTGAAGCAGAACGATGCTCTCCTAACAGAAGATAATGCTGTTGAGATTATCACGGACGGAACGGACAAATTCCAACGGTTACTCGATGATATCGAAGCAGCGCAGGATCATGTTCACGTGCAATACTACATCTATAGAGGCGACCGACTCGGCAAAAGAATCCGGGATGCTCTCATCCGCAAAGCACAGGAAGGCGTCAAAGTCCGCCTGCTGTACGATGCGCTCGGATCTCGGCGGGTATCGAAACGCTTTTTCAAAGAACTCCGCGAAGCAGGCGGATTGGTTGAAGTCTTTTTCCCATCCAAATTCAGTCTGATTAACTTGCGTATGAACTATCGAAACCACCGCAAAATTGTCATTATCGATGGCAATCTCGGTTATACAGGCGGGTTCAATGTAGGTGATGAATACCTCGGTTTGAACTCGAAGTTCGGTTATTGGCGCGATACCCATCTGCGTATTCGGGGAAATGCCGTTCACGCTCTCCAGACGCGTTTCCTACTGGATTGGAATGAAGCGTCCAAGCAGCATGACACACCTTATATTCCAGCACATTTCCCTCCTATTGAAGGCACAGGAACGACTGCCATGCAGATTGTCTCCAGTGGACCGGATGCAGAGATAGAGCACATCAAGAACAGTTATCTGAAAATGATTAATGGGGCCAAACACTCCATACTGATTCAGACGCCTTATTTTATCCCGGATTCCAGTGTATTCGAAGCTATCCGTCTGGCGTGCCTGTCAGGCATCGATGTGCGCATTATGATTCCCAATAAACCGGATCACGCCTTCGTATATTGGGCTACGCTATCTTATATCGGTGAGCTGTTAAAGGTGGGAGCCAAAGTATTTATCTATGATAATGGCTTCATACATGCCAAAACGCTCATTGTTGACAGTATGATTGCATCGGTGGGCACCGCCAATATCGACTATCGGAGTTTCCGGCTGAACTTTGAAGTTAATGCATTTATGTATGATGAGACGATTGCAACAGCACTTGTGCATACCTTTGAGCATGACCTCAATGTATCCCGGGAAATGACGTTGGACGAATACAACAAACGCAGTTTGAAAATCCGCTTCAAAGAAGCGATCTCCCGCCTGCTGTCTCCGATTCTATAAATAAAGTGATACGCTAATGATGATTATCGGTCAAAAGAAAAATAAAAATCAAAAGCAGGAACGTCCTTTCCAGTTATGTCTGGTGAAGAATGTCCCTGCTTTTTTTATGCAATTAAGAATGTTCCCGTTTGAAGCCTTCGCCGAGCACTTCATGTGCATTGCTTATAATGACAAAAGCCCCCGGGTCTACGGACCGGATCAGTGCTTTCAGTCTCGGCACCTCATTTTGCCCCACAACCACCATGAGTACTGTACGTTGGTCATCCGTATATCCACCTTTTGCCTCCAGCTTTGTCAATCCACGATCCAGATCATCCAGAATCACCTTTGTAATCGGTTCGGTCTGGTTAGAGATAATATAAGCTACCTTGGAGTAACCAAGTCCCATCTCGACGGCATCAATCACTTTTCCGGTAACGTACAACCCAATCAGGGCATAGAGTGACTGTTCCAATGACAATACAAAAGCAGCCATAATGATGACTGTAGCATCCATAATCACTACACAAAGAGAGTAACTCAGTCCGCTATATTTTTGAACGATTCTGGCGAGTATGCTCATTCCCCCAGTTGATCCTCTGCCCCGATATACGATTCCGATCCCAAGACCGACGCCTATTCCCCCATAGAGGGAGCCAAGTAGCGGATTTGTCGTTGGAATGGCCCAATCCTTCGTAAGATAGACAAACAGTGGCAGAACAATACTACCAAGCACAGAACGAATACCGTACTGTTTACCGATTAAAAGGAAACCTGCGATCAATAGCGGAATGTTAATGGCCCACTGGGTGTATGCCGGCTCAAGTCCCAGCCATTGTTTACCCAATATAGATAACCCGGATACTCCACCAGAAGCGATCTGGTTCGGAAGTAGAAATAAATTAAATGCCACCGCAATCAAAAACGAACCTAAAATGATGGATAACGTATCCACCACATTTCTCCATGGACCATTTAGGGGGATGAGGGCGGTCAGCCTCTTTTTGCGGTTATTGTGTATATGCTGTTGCTGTTGCTGTTGCTGTTGCTGTTGCTGTTGCATGTCATCGTGCTCTCCTTTTGTGTGTAAGCTCAAAAAAAAGCCCCTGTATACACCAGCATACGCCTACACGTATCGGGTCCATACAGGAACTTATATTAGTCGGTGTCTACTTTAATCTGGCTACGCAAATAACCGTCGATGAATGCATCGAGGTCGCCGTCCATAACTGCTCCTGTATTTCCAGTCTCCACGCTCGTACGGTGATCCTTTACCATACTATAGGGATGGAATACATAGGAGCGAAT
The DNA here is from genome assembly GCF_051934385.1 of Paenibacillus hebaui. NCBI lineage: Bacteria > Bacillati > Bacillota > Bacilli > Caryophanales > Paenibacillaceae > Paenibacillus > Paenibacillus hebaui. The sequence goes on from NZ_CP196836.1 coordinate 6,488,977, forward strand.
CTGGCTACCCCATGAAATTTCCGATTGATCTCCTCGGATTTCATCCAGATGCTGCTTTTGTTCTTCAATTTTACGCTCATACAATTTTGAACGAAGCATCGTCATCGCCCGCTCACGGTTTTTGATCTGTGAACGTTCATTCTGACACGTTACAACCACACCCGTTGGAAGGTGGGTAATCCGTACGGCTGAGTCGGTGGTATTGATATGCTGTCCACCCGCGCCACTCGCACGGTACGTATCGATCTTGAGATCTTCTGTTCGAATGTCCACTTCAATCGTATCATCAATCTCAGGAACCACATCACATGATACGAAGGAAGTATGTCTGCGTCCTGAGGAGTCAAAAGGTGAAATCCGCACAAGTCGGTGTACACCCTTCTCGGCTTTCAGATATCCATACGCATTGTGTCCCTTGATCGACAGCGTGACACTCTTGATCCCTGCCTCATCTCCTGGCAGATAATCCAGTACCTCCACCTTGAAGCCACGCTTCTCAGACCAGCGTGTGTACATCCGTAGCAGCATCTGTCCCCAGTCCTGCGACTCGGTACCGCCTGCCCCAGGGTGAAGCTCCAGAATGGCATTCATCTTATCATATGGCTGGTTCAGGAGCAGCTGAAGTTCGAACTCTGCCACCTTGCTCACGATCGCTGTAACACTTCTACCGATCTCTGCAGCCAGGTCTTCGTCGCCTTCTTCGTCAGCCAGCTCTGCCATCATCACCGCATCATCATAGTCCTGCTGGAGCTTCGCGTATTGATCCACAGATCCCTTCACCGCGTTTAGCTCGGCGATTAAAGCTTGTGCCTTGTCGCTATCGTCCCAAAAATCCGGGGCGGACATCTTCACTTCGAAGTTTCCAATCATCTCTTGCTTCAGATCTAAGTCAAAGAGACCCCCTAAGATTTGTTAGTTTCTTGCCTATTTCACGCAGGTCTTGCTTCACGCTTGGATCGATCATGTGCAATTCCTCTTTTCATTAAGATAAGCTCCCCGCATCCAGGGTATTCCTCCAGCTCAAGTTCCGATGTTTCACCCTGGAGCCTCGGTCACCATTATATCGGCAAACCTCTTCTCCATAATCATAGTCACATAGTTATAACTATGCACCAATGACAGGTTATGCATCCTTCACTTGAACATTTGGAATACCCGGCTGCAAGGAGCCGTACTTGTCATGCTATTTAATAATTCTTTAACTACTCTTGACCGTGACAGTGTTTGAACTTTTTACCACTGCCGCATGGGCATGCATCGTTACGTCCGATCTGATCGGATACTTTCACCGGACGTTTCTCAGTCGGTTCGCCACTCGTTGAGATCTGACTCTCGTCAACAACGGCCTGACGCTCCTGATTGCTCTCGATTTGTGCTCTCATCACATAGGTAGCTACTTCTTCCTGAATCGAAGCAATCATCTGATGGAACATTTCGAAGCCTTCAAACTGGTACTCACGCAGCGGATCTGTACCGCCGTAAGCGCGGAGGTGGATACCTTGACGCAATTGATCCATCGCATCAATATGATCCATCCATTTGCTATCGACTGCACGGAGCACAACCACTTTCTCGAACTCACGTACCATTTCTTCACCGATTCGCTCTTCACGGGCATTGTACTTGTTCTGTACTTTCTCAAACAGGTACTCGATGATCTCTTCTGCTTCCTTGCCCCACAGGTCATCCTTCGTTACCGAACCTTCATCCAGCAATTTGCTGTTCATGTAATCGGCAACCTCTTGGAATTCCCAGTTTTCTGGAATATCGTCACTACAATGAGCTTCCACGATGCGTTCAATGGACGGCTTGATCATATCCATAACGATCTGTTTAATATTCTCGGACTCCAGCACCTCACGGCGCTGTTTATATATAATTTCACGTTGTTGGTTCATCACGTCATCATATTGAAGAACGACTTTACGCACGTCAAAGTTATTTCCTTCAACACGCTTCTGTGCCGATTCTACCGCACGGGTAATCATCCGGCTCTCGATCGGTTGGTCTTCTTCAAAGCCAAGACGCTCCATCATGTTCAGTACATTGTCTGCACCGAAACGTCTCATCAATTCATCACCCAGTGACAGGTAGAACTGTGTAGAACCAGGGTCACCCTGACGTCCTGCACGTCCACGCAGCTGGTTATCAATCCGGCGTGATTCGTGACGCTCTGTACCGATGATATGCAGGCCGCCTACTTCAGCAACACCTTCACCCAAGATAATATCCGTACCCCGTCCAGCCATGTTGGTTGCGATAGTTACCGCACCTGCTTGACCAGCACCTGAGATAATTTCTGCTTCTTCCGCATGGTATTTCGCGTTCAATACTTGGTGACGTACACCACGGCGTTTCAGCATGTCCGAAAGACGCTCAGAGTTCTCAATCGACACCGTACCCACCAGAACCGGCTGGTTCTTGCTGTGACGTTCCACGATTTCTTCCACAACCGCCTTGAACTTGCCATCAATGCTCTTGTAAACAACATCAGCCATATCATCCCGTTTGTTTGGACGGTTGGTCGGGATTTGCAGCACTTCAAGACCATAGATTTTTTTGAACTCTTCTTCCTCAGTCTTCGCTGTACCTGTCATGCCCGCAAGCTTACGGTACATCCGGAAATAGTTCTGGAATGTGATCGTAGCGAGCGTCATGCTCTCGTTCTGTACCTCGATGCCTTCTTTGGCTTCAATCGCTTGGTGCAATCCATCGCTGTAACGACGCCCTGCCATCAGACGGCCTGTGAATTCATCCACGATCAATACTTCTTCTTCACTGACAACATAATCCACGTCACGACGCATGATTACGTTCGCTTTTAATCCCTGTACAATGTGATGGTTCAGCGTAACATTGGCGTGATCATACAAGTTTTCAATGCCAAATGCTTTCTCCGCCTTCGCCACGCCCGCCTCAGTCAACGCTACGGATTTCACCTTGATGTCTACCGTAAAGTCTTCTTCCGGAACCAAACGTTTCACAAAACGGTCTGCTGCATAATACATGTCTGTCGACTTCTGGGCTTGTCCAGAAATGATCAGAGGTGTACGTGCTTCATCGACCAGAATGGAGTCCACTTCATCAATGATACAGAAGAACAGCGGACGTTGTACCATCTGCTCTTTGTAGAGCACCATATTGTCACGAAGATAGTCAAAGCCAAATTCGTTATTTGTTCCGTACGTAATATCACATGCATACGCATGCTGTTTCAATGCATGGTCCATACCGCTCAGGTTAACCCCTACCGTCATGCCCATGAACTCATAGATTTGTCCCATTTCTTGGCTATCCCGTTGTGCCAAATAGTCATTGACTGTGACCACGTGCACACCTTTGGACGTCAGCGCGTTCAGATATACCGGAAGTGTTCCTACCAGCGTTTTACCTTCACCCGTCTTCATCTCTGAAATCCGGCCTTCATGCAGGGCAATTCCTCCCAGCATCTGCACATCATAGTGGCGTTTACCAAGTACACGACGCGATGCCTCACGTACGGTTGCAAATGCCTCGGGAAGAAGTTCATCCGTAGTTTCTCCCTTTTCAATACGGGCACGGAATTCATCCGTTTTGGCTTTCAGTTGGTCATCAGACAATGCCTGAAGTTGTGGTTCCAGTTTATTGATCACATCGACTGTCTTCATCAGACGTTTAACATCACGTTCGTTCATGTCGCCGAAGATCTTTTTGACAAGTCCTAGCATGGTATACCCCTTTCGTGCAAAACAGAATAGACCCCCTGTTGCCGCCACGCGACACCATCGGATGGATATGCATCCACTTTCCCGGGGGTGACAAACGATATAATTAAAATAATATAGGATGAATCAACTCCAGGCTTGCCAGGGTTCCCTCATGAAGTGATTCGGTGTTCCAGCGGATCCGGTTATTAGAAATAAGCCGAATGCCGAGCCTTATGAATCATGTTCATGGTGCTGTGCCTGTCATTGATTATGATTAACGATCATTCGTTGACAATTCTTCATCAGGACAATGATTCTCTTGCCTAAATTGTAACAGTTTGTAAGGGTCGCCGCAACACGCTACGGCACACTTCTTTGAAGTTTCAAAGCCTCTCAGATAGAGATAGCGTGCGATAAATCACAGCCGTTAGTGGAAGCCTTCTAATGTAAAGTTTAATTTCCGAGTAAGAATTGCCATTTCAACAGATTTTGGTGGTAAATTTGGATGAAAATCTCAATATCCAATAAATGAGTATATTGGTAAGACATCTCCGTGAGCACGTGAATTTTGTACTCCACTAGCAGGGATTTATCTCGATCCTACTATCTATTAGACGCAACAGTATGGGGAATAGTTTCACAAATTCATTTCAGAGACTTTTCTCCGCCCATCCACGCACAAAAGAGCCCCATCCCATATAGGACGGAGGCTCTTGTTAGGTCCAACAAAGGAACTACTGTTCCTGTCTTTGTTGGTTATCTTAAGTATTCATTTTCAATCGATGGTTCAGTCCGTCCAAATTAACCTTGTTCGATTAAACCATATTTTCCATCGTTCCGTTTGTAGACAACACTTACTTCTTCATTATCGATATTGGAGAATACGAAGAAATTATGGCCGACCATGTTCATTTGGAGGATTGCCTCTTCCACGTCCATTGGCTTCAACATAAACCGTTTTGTCCGTACCACTTCAAAATCATCATCGTCCGTATCCATGTCCAGTTCAGCGGTAGCCACTGTACCTGTCGGATCTTCAACGAAGAGCGTTTTCAGGCCGCCTTCTTGGCGGAACTTACGGTTAACTTTTGTTTTGTGTTTGCGAATCTGACGTTCCAACTTGTCCACCACGGAGTCAATGGAAGCGTACATATCATCGCTCTCATCCTCTGCGCGGAGCACAAAGCCTTTCAAAGGAATCGTCACCTCTACCGTATGCAAGCCTCTCGTCGTGCTCAATGTAACAGCACCGTCAGAGTTAAGGGGTGCATCGAAATACTTCTCGAGTCTACTCAACTTTTTGTCGACATAATCCTTCAAAGCATCAGTAACCTCGATTTGTTGACCTCGAATACTTAAATTCATAGGGCACTCCTCCTTTTTCCTTTGCCACTTCATTATAACATGAATGTAAGCGCCATGTAAAAACTCCTGGTGACCGAATAATGACATCTGTTCCAGCCACATCTACCAACGTAGGCTTAACGCCATATTCCGCGATATTTCGCCTTATTAAGGCATAATCGTTTATTTGCAAGGAATGTCTTATTTGGCGCTTGATGATGTTATTAACCTATTCCAGGCTTCTTCAATCTATTATGTAAAATGAATACATCCATACTCCTCAACTGACTCGTGACACATATGTTATGAATCTATTAAATCAAAAAAAGACCCCGGAAAACCGGAGTCTGATGCTAGCGTTAATTCAATTTGGTAACCATCTAACCATATATGTAGGTCGGATTGTCCGGATGATTATAATTTGATTACGTTAGCTGCTTGCGGTCCACGCGCGCCTTCGACGATGTCGAATTCAACGGATTGACCTTCTTCCAAAGTTTTGAATCCTTCGGTTTGAATTGCGGAGAAATGTACGAATACGTCGCCGCCATCTTCAGTTTCAATGAAACCGTAACCTTTTTCTGCGTTGAACCATTTTACTTTACCTTGCATGCACTAACATTCCCTTCGTCATCAAATGAAGTGAAGCTTTGGCCTTAACCTCAGCCCACAATTCAGATGATAACATCCAAAGTTATCCATTGTCAATTGGAAACGTAAATGTTTTCTTGGAATTTTTTGTAGATTAATTGGGGATTGTGATGAATGGTGGAATATTGTTAATATATCAGGTTTTTAGGAAGATAAACCATCTATTTTCGTACTATTAATCATAGATAAACTGTAAGTGAGTTACTGTGCGGATAATGGTATACATGATACAATTTACGTGGTTTAAAATTACATAAATTCACTATTATAGTCAGAGGAGAATCAACCATGATTTATTCAAAGTATTACAGAAAATGGAGTCCATTAGCAATACTAGCTTTCACCTGCTTGGCATTGTGCACATTACTAATGATACCCACGACTGCATCCGCAAAGGAAAAACAAATTTCAGCCGAGCAACTACAGAGTAATAGCCGTCTTTCTTTCACGTTAAGGGATGCAAATCAGACACCCTATACTGTCTACATTTTCGCAGATGATGAACAGAAGTCCACCCTTACAGAGCCTAATGGCTGGACAAACAATAAAGCAGGTGACAAAAGTTATTCCGGCACGTATCGTGCAGCACTTCTGAAAAAAGGTGCCAAGTACGGCACTGTCCAAACCGCCAAATTATCCATTAAGACTATTATTTTGCCTCAGACCTGGAATTACACCATTAGAAGTAAGGAAAAAGGCACACCTGACATGTTAATGCTTACTGATTGGGGTACTTCCAATTTTAATGAGGTGCAAACTTTTATTATCCGCTCAGGCGTGTTGCAACCGTTAAAATTCACCGACATCAAAGGAAAAAAGATTTCCGACTCTTACTGGGCCTCAAGAAATAATGGCATCCGCAGTTTGTCAGGCTCCAGAGTACAATTCAAATATTATAACAACCTGCAATTCAAATATGCAGTCGACACGTTTAAGTTAAATGCCAGCAAGCTGGAGCTGTGTCTAAACGATACGCGATATCTTGATCAATCCTCTTGGCCTAACTCCGGAATGGGAGACCGTGCCTACTTGGAAAGCCTTAAAACCGCTGCATCAAAGGGAATGTTACCAGGCCGATCCGACATCAAGATTGGAATGACTCTCAAGTCGGTACAGAGCAAGTTAAACAAACCTGAATCTCGTGGAAACGGGGAATGGGGAGCTTTTTATTACTATCCTCAATTTGGTTTAGGCTTTGATTCTTATATGCATGAGCTTAATGCCAAGTCCCGTATAGCGGTCTTGCAACTATACAATGAAAAACAAAACCTCGCGCCCCAGAATGTAAGACTTTGGCTGGGTAAACCTTATGATGAATATTATAACGAAGCTGCGGGTGGGTATGAGATGATCTACATATTGGGGAAACACACATTGGTATTTAATTATGAGGAAGAAGACGATTTGATCGATTTTACGAATATATATTGATCATCACAATAAAGATGGATACAAATAAAGAAGAGGAGCCTACAGCATGTCTGTAAGGCTCCTTTTCTTTATTTGTGCTTAAACTTAGATTATTACTATTTTCTTCTGTCCATCAAGTAACTATCAGGTGCATATTTAGAATCATAAGCATTCCGTTGTGACTTTGCTCGGCTACGTTGGACTAGCCAATCTTTGGCTTCTTCTTTAAGGAAGTGCATACGTTGGTTTATCTCAGCGTCGTGACTTAAAATACGCTCCAACATTTGTTTTTGTTCTACAGTAATCACTTGTTCATCAAGCATCTTGAGTAGTCGTTCTACATGATCCTGACGTTCCTCTACAAAACGCTCAACATCTTCATAGTCAACCTCATTCAACTGTAAAATAAATTGCTGCGTTTTCTGCTCTAAATGAGTGAGAGTTTCATCTATCATGTCAGTTTTACTCAGCATGTAATGACATACCTGCTGTTTGTTTAGTTACAGTGATCCACGTTTCACGTAACTCTTGAAGGTAACCCAAAACCTCTTCACCCGATTCCACTTTCTTTTTGATGTTCGTTTGAATAAGCAAATAGTTCATATATTCATAAAGTGAATATAAGTTTTTTGAAATATCGTAAGAACGATTCAATGTAGACATAAGCTCACTGATAATGGTTTGAGCCTTCCCTAAGTTCACATTTGCTTTAGCGTAATCATTCGAAGATATTCCATCCAAGCCAGCCTTAACAAAACGAATTGCTCCATCATATAACATGATGACAAGCTGACCTGGTGTGGAAGTTTGCACAGATGAATTTTTGTACTTCTCATAAGGAGATGTAATCAAGTTAAATCATCCTTTCTTTACTATTGTAGAAGACTTGTCAAGCTAGAAGACTGAGATTGATATTTACTCATCGCAGACTCCATCGCAGTAAATTGTTTATAATAACGTGCCTCAGCATCTTTCATTTTACGTTCGAATTCCGTAATCCGACTGTTATAATTTTTCAGTTGTTTGCCCATAATACTGTCAGCATTCAAAGTGAAACTGCCGTCTGTATCCACTTTCGATGTACCTACTTTTTTCACGAACATTTCTAAAGGAGCGTTTAGCTTACTTCTTAATTCACTGAAGAGAGGTTTATTCGTTTCAAGTGCAGAAGAACCCTGAAATATACTCACAACTTTCTCAGGATTAGTTGTCAGTGCAGCTTTTAATTTAGTTTCATCAATTTTCAGCTTACCATTTTCATAATATTGCCCAGTCGTTATGCCGATGGCACTTAAGTCGCCTAATTTCCCTACGATTACCATACGCATCGAGGAAACCGCGGAACTCAGTATAGAGTCATTTTTCAGAAGGCCGCTCTTTGCCTTCTCTTCCCATTGCTTGATCTCTTCTTCCTTCATATCTTTTTTCTGATCCGCTGTTAATGGCGGAAAATCACGATACTTTTGTTCGCCCATCTTAGTATTCATCAAACCCAATAGTTCATTATACGTTTCAACGAAAGACTTAATAGTCTCCATTGCTTTGGCAGGGTCTGATTGCGTTGTGATTTTGGCTGGTCCTGTAATTCCTGTTGTTTCAAGTAACGTAAGCTTTACACCATTTACATTGATAGAATCTCCATCCGGTTTGTAAGTCTTAGTACTATTGTCGGTTGTATTGGTAACAGTAACCTCACCTGCTTCAGCTACTTTTACATTAGCACTGGTAATTCCGAATAAGTCCATTAGCGTACTATCTTTAGGCTGCTTATCAGCGCCGGTCAGTTTAATATTATTATTTGTCCCATAATCTTTAGCTGTAATTGAAAACTTACCGCTAATTTCATCAAAACTCGCTGATACGTTAGCATTCTCCGAATTAATACGTCCGATTACCGCTTCAATTGTATCTGTTTTAAGAAATGTTATCGTTTTATCGTTAATATTTAGTTCATACGTACCTGATGCGCCACTGCCTGCAATTTGCTCCAATGTAGTCTTTTTAGTAGCATCTGTTGGAGTAGTGCCAGCCGTTGTTAGTCCGCTCGCGGTTTGCATACTAGACTTCGTTGCTAACTTACTAACCACTACAGACATCGGTATACTGCTGGCGTCAGCATTGGCATCGGCTTTAACAGCAGTTGTATTCCCTGTAACTGTAGATTGTTGTGTATTCATCGCTTCCGAACGGTTCATTTTCTGCAATTTATCACTAAGTTGAACAATCTTACTGTTTAACTCACGATAACTATCACGTGTCCATTCTAAAATTTGTTTTTGTTGAGTTAATTTGTTTAACGGTAATCTTTTTGCAGTCATCAGTGATGTCACCATACTATCTATATCCATACCAGAAAATCCATTTATACGCATAGTAGTACCCCCTTATACTTTTTCATCTATAAGTATCCCGGCAATTTCCATCATGTTAGCCACAAGGTCAAGCGTTTTCTCAGGTGGAATTTCACGGATCAATTCGCCAGTTTCTTTGTTCACAACCTTAACTAGGATCTGACGTGTTTTCTCATGGACACTCATTTCCAAGGTCGTTGTGGGTCCCTGAAGAGCTTTGACTGCGCGGTCTATAGCACGAATCAGCTGCTCTTCTCCAAGAGGAATAGCGACCCCCTGCTGCTCCAATTTAGCTAAAGCAGATCCACTTTTAATAGCAGTTAATAATGATTCAATTGTTTTGTTACCAGTAGTGTAACCTTCACTACTTTGAGACACACCGTGCGCCTGTCCATTCATCTGATTCGTTGAAACAGAAAATTGCAGATTCATTCTTCCAACCTCCCGATTGCCTATTTATTATTTTATCGGTTGTTTAAAGTATATTGTGAAGAATTTAAAACTATAATAGTTTATTGAGGCTATTTAATACTATATTCAGCATATTGGTAACTTTAACAGCACCCTTTTCATTTAGATGGTCCATATCTAAAAAATCAGACTCAACAAAGTCATCTGAATGAAAGAAATCAACTAACTTAAACATGTGTGTATCAGCCAGACTATTCATGACGTCATAGAAAACAGTCTTAAATTCGGGATTAATGAAATTTTGGTAATATTCCGTAGCAGGGAACGCCACAATGATAGGGGTTATCCTTTTTTCGTTTAAATAATTAATAAGATTTCTCAACACATTAGTATTTTCTTCTACAGTTTTATTATGGACTAATAACTGATTATGTTGTTCTGCTCTTTGTTGACCTACTGCTACCTTTTGCGGCAGATCCATATCCTCCAATCTAACTTTTCCGAGTAAGCTGAATAATTCTCTGTTAATATTATTATTAAAGTATGAATCGTGTACAATTACTGCATCAACAATAGTTTGGTCTAATTTTATTTTATTGAAGATAAAATGATATAAAAAACTTAGGTTATTATCATCAAAATTCATATCAGATAAGGTAAAACTTTCTTTTACTTCGAAATGGTGAGAATCCTTAAAAATAGGATAATAAACCTTGTTAATCCTTTTTTCAGCTTCTTTTTTACTTCTGGATAAATCATAGTGAAAACTGTAGTAGGACATACCTATGATACAGTATTTAATATTCCGATTATACTTCAAGGCCTCTTTTACGATTTTATGACTATAGTAAAGATCTTGGGAAGCAAGAGACAAATTTAGAACACTTTTACCAAAGCTTCTTTCACTAATTCCAAACATTGAATAAGACGATCCAGCTGCTAAAATTTCTGAATCAGTATTTCTCTTCATATTTTTAGATAAATAGTAGTAGTCATAATTACTATAATATTTCTTATTCACAAAATTGCTAATCAGTTCTTGGACCAATTTTTTATAACTAATGACTTCGTCAAAATCAGATAACAAACCAACTAATTCTTCACTTACATCATCCACATTTTGAATTAAAACATGATATTCGTCCTCTTGTTTCTCTACTATTCTCTTTAAAAAAGGTAATGAATTTTTATCATTTGAGAAGAACCCTTTAAATACTGTATTTTCTTCATTAAACATTGGGTTATAATATTTTCATCATCTTGCCCTAAAAAATATATATTGATTGGATGTTGATTTTTTAGAACTTGATAAAACTCACTGCATTTAAATAGAACTCCTTGATATAATGAAATCATTTCTTCTTGAGTATACTCACCGTTGCAATACTCAATAAATGTAGTGACCCTATCCGTTAGTTGTTCGAACTCCAGATACATTAAGTATTTCTGGCTTCCAATAATGAATTCAGCCAAGATGTTAATATAACTAAATATTTCATACTCACGACTCAGTCCAAGCATTTCATTTCTAAGTACATTTAGTTTCTCAACATCGGTATAGTATTCAATTATATTAATACCATTTTTTAAAGTGATATACTTCATCCCCTTAAGACTAAGTCATTCTTTAGCTTACAGTTCTATTATTTATTCATATATCCACTATCACTTAAGATATAGTGACTTTTGCAATGGGAACAAATCCAAACTGAAGGTTCTTTTGCTGGATATAAATTATTTCCACAAGTACATACCCACCCGATTACTCTTGCTGGAACACCAACTATCTTCTGATGAGCTCTCACTGACCTCACTATAGCCGCATGAGCTCCTGCATAGGCATAATCTGCAATCGTTAAAAGTTGGTTTACTGAAACTAATATACCTAACCATGCACTTGAACCTATGGAAACCCCTCCTGCTACCACTACTCCCCCAGCAAGCATCGTTCTGTTACCAATAGAAACAGAATGTGCTATATATACATTATTATCTATTTTCACTTCACTACCAATAGTTGTGAACTCTCCAAATAGGCCTTTATCAATCGTCACACATGATCCAATTTCAACATCATCAGAGATATAGACTCCACCTACATGCGGAATAACTTTCCTCTTTCCACCTATATCTTTCACTTGAAATCCATTTCCACCTATAACTGTATTGGGTTTTATAACGACCCGATCACCCAAAATAGTGTTAGGCATGATAACTACGTTATCCATTATTACGCAATCATCCCCAATAGTGACTGATTCTCCAATCACCGCTGTCTTTGCTAGAGAAATATTAGCTCCTCTTCGTTCTTCTACAACTTGAAATGTATTTTCATGAACAAAATACATAAAAATTTGATAGAACAATTGCTCAGGATTTTCATCAGTTACTAAATAACTTTTTACTGAACTGCATGATTTCAACTTTATAAAGGAGCTATGAACAATGCAGGCGCCAATATCAGAATGATTAAATTGTTCTACATACACTTCTGAATTAATATAGCTTAGTTGCATTTGAGGCATATTTGCCCTACTGGACAAATTCCCAAATTTAGAAATAAGAATATCATTCCCAAAAACTTTGCAATTAAATTGTTTCGCTATAGAAGATAACAATATGGGGTTCATACTTAATTCCATTTCCATTTAAAACCACCTTGCCATACTAAATTTTAAATTATACAGAAAAGTTATTAATTGTCTGAACCACATACTCAAGGTCTTCCATTGATAGCGCAGGATTCACTGGAATAGACAATACCTGTTCTGATAGTTTTTCTGCTGTAGGACATGAATACTGCTTTTGTTTAACAGATACCAAGTACTCTTTTATGTGCAATTGCTTATGGACTGGTAATTGATAATGAATGCCCGTCCCAATTCCTTTTGCAGATAAATAGCTTACGAGTTCATCTCTATTAGTAGTCGTTATTGTAAATTGATGAAACACATGATGTGAATATTCATGAACAAATGGTAATGTAACTAGGCTGTTGTGTATATTGGAGAAATAATATTCAGCATTTTTTCTGCGAGCAGAATTCATTTGATCAATTTTTTTGAGTTGCTCAATACCAATAGCTGCCGCAATATTAGTCAATCTATAATTATAACCAAGCACTTCATGCACATATCTTTGTTTTGAACCATGGTTAATCAGCAATTTACTATTATCCAAAAACTGCGTATCCTGAGAAACAATCATTCCCCCTTCCCCAGTAGACATGTTCTTGGTAGGATAAAAACTAAACGTGCCGCTACATCCAAATGTACCTACTGGCTTGGATTGATAAGTTGCACCATGCGCTTGAGCACAATCTTCAATAATGGTCAGATTAAATTCTTTTGCTATTTCAGCTATTTTGTCCATCTCGCAAGATTGTCCAAACAAATGAACAAGCAAAAGATACCTTGCCTCGGGAAAGTCATTAGCTGCCTTACGTATAGCTTCCGGTGAGATATTAAAACTGGCCTCATCTACATCTACAAAAACAGGGACTGCATTGCAATATAATATAGCATTACTAGTTGCTACAAAGGTGAATGGAGTAGTTAGAACCTTATCTCCTGGCTTGACGCCAGCAGCCAATAAGGCAATGTGCAAAGCTGCAGTACCATTGGCAACCGCTGCTGATCCTCTATAACCAAAATGTTCTGAAAATTCTCTTTCAAATTGAAAAACTGTCTCACCTTGAGCTAAATGTCCTGTCTCCAAAACTCGACTTACAGCTTCAATTTCTTCTGTTCCTATGGATGGTTTGGCTATAGGAATATGTCTCATATCGTATTACTCAACTCCTGTTCATCTAATACCCATGATTGAGAATCAATTATTGTAGCTTCTTGAATTTCTTTGACTAATTTCAAAGCTTTTAAACCTTCAACTCCACCAGTTTGGGGGGCAATCCCCGTTTGTATAGAATTGATAAAATCATTTATCTCCATCTGCAAAGGCTCATAATTAGCGACTAGAACTTTTGCAGTAATCTGCTCCTGCGTATATTTATGATCAAAGCCTGTTTGAAATAAGTCTACTCCTACTAATGTCCTGCGAGTTAAATATAATTTACGTTCAAGAAGATCTGCCTCTATTAATTTTTCCGGCATAATAACTCTCCATGATCTAATTTTCTGCTCAGTAGCTCGACTAGTTGTTATACTAATGAGAACACCGCTTTTACTTATAAGCTGGGCATTTACTATGTCATTCTTATCAGAATGAACACTTACTCCCTGTGCAGATACAACCCGAATAGGTTCATTAAGCAAAAAGTGTATCAAGTCTATGTCATGAATCATCAAGTCAGATATCACATCTGTATCGAAAATCCGAGCATCATATGGACTCTCCCGGTGAATATCAATATAAACAGGCTTCTTACCATTGAGCATTTGCTTCATCTCAGTCATGACTGGATTAAAACGCTCAATATGTCCTATGGCTAGTTTCTTTCCCATCTTCTCAGAAATCTCAATGAGTTTCTCTGCATCATCTATCTCTTGAGTGATGGGCTTTTCTAAAAGAACATTCACATCATTTTCCAAGAAAAACTTAGCAATTTCAAAGTGGGTACTTGTTGGTGTCACTATACTTACTGCATCAACTTTTCCCAATAGTTCTTTGTAGTCATGAAACCCTTCCACATCAAACAAATGTTGCACTTGTTTTATTCTTTCTTCATTAATATCAACCATGCCAACTAAATCAACGTTGGGATTATGATATAAATTACGTATATGATGAAATCCCATATTACCTGAGCCAATGACAGCAGTTCTGACTTTCATTTGCTTCACCTTCCTTAGTTCGCTAGCTCATGAACCCACAAACAAAGCGGAAATTTCATCTTGATACTATCAACAATATTATTCATCATTTCCTTATCTTCTAATTGCTCGTACAAACGATAGCTTCTTTCATAAGAGCTGTATTCAGGGCAAAGATCTAATAACTTTGTATAAAGAAGCTGTGCATCTTCCAGATAACTGGAATTCAAACAAGCATCTCCCAATAATCTTATTATTTTCGTATCAGTAGGATTAACCTCGAATAATTTAACTAAAAGATCAATAGCTACTTCATTAAAACCATACTTCATCATTTTTTCTAAAGTATTACATTTAAGTTCTAAAGAACCCAACCAAATATACTCTAAAATACATTGGAAGCTTTCATACTCTTGAAGTACCAACAAGCGATCAACTAGGTTTTCCAGTTTATTTTCCAAGTATGTTGTAAATTTCGGTGTATCTATTTCGTGATTCATAATAATGCTTCGAAGCATCTTTGCTTCTTTTACACTTAAATTCAAATAAGATCTGGATAATTCGAAAAGCTCAGAATCCTTAAGAATGAGTGCAAGTAGTAAAATATCTTCACCATTCTCAGCATTTATATCTTCCATTCCTAACCACATTGATTTTGCTTTGTCATATTGCTTATCGTACTGAGTCGCCACTGCTGAAACATTTGCTTCCAAGTTAATTTGATAGTCATTGATATATCTATTTAATAGAGGATGTCGCAATGAATAAAGCACTTCTAGAAGGGTCTTTAATTCACTGACATCAGAGATACGATACATCTGATTAAAATTTTGATAAACATCTTCTAATGGAATATTTGCCAGAGTAACAATCTGAAAATACTTCGCAACCGAAGGTATGAAATGTTTCTTCAATTTTATCGCTTCCACAATGTAATCATAGCTTTTCGAAAAGCCATAATTTTTTTCATATAATTCAGCCAACCTATAATATGCCATATAGGTTCCATTGCCCTCTGTTATTGTTATTCCTTGATCACCAAGTTGTAAACAAGTTTTTAATGCTGCTATTGCATCTTTATAATAATGAACCTCCAAGAACACCAGCGCTTGGGTGTGACGTAAATCAGTTTCATTAGGATACAGAACAGTAGCATCATTAAGTATTTGTAAAGCATCAAACTCTCGTTTTAAAGAAATTAAGCATTGGCTTAAATTGGTTATAAGATCAGATACAATAATCAAATTCGTACTTAATGGATATGCCATTTTAAAATAGTGTACTGCCTTTTCATGCTCCCCAACCCACTTATAGGTTCTGCCCATGTTAAACAAATTATAGGCATTAGGATTTTCTTTTACTTCCTGCAGCATTAAAGGTAAATTTCTTTTTTGTTTATCTCTATCTTGCATCATTTCATCTGTGTACCCTGTGTGATAAAGATAGGATTTTCCAACGCCACTCGTAAATGCCTTCTTATCCTCGTCTAAATTATTTAAATGCTCATGCAGCCGATTGCGATAATATAGCCCCCTAAAATTAGCGAAAAGTCGTATAGAGGTATTCTCTATTTTTTGACCCTGAGAAAGCAGGTTATGAACTTTCAGGAAATAATAATCACATTCTGAACTTACATCCGCTTTTAGGTCTGAGTCCTCATCCAAATATTCATCTGCATCCATAATCAAAATATAATCTGATGTCGCATATTTAATTGCTTCATTTCTCGCAGCAGAAAAGTCATTAACCCATTTGAAGTTATAAACCTCATCTGTATATTCCTTCGCTATATCCACCGTTGCATCTGTCGAACCTGTATCTACAATTATAATTTGATCCACTTTGTCCTTTACACTATCTAGGCATCTTCTTAAATACTGTTCCTCATTTTTCACAATCATACATAATGCAATTGTTTTGTACATATATCAGAATTTCCTCTCACCAAAAGAATAATTATCGTTACTCCTTATATCGGTCATATTTCAATGAGTAATTAGTTCAGAGGGCATAAAAAAGAAAACTCTCATCAAAAAAGATGAGAGTTCCCGATAAAGATATTCGATTAAACTTAACGAAGCAATTGAAGAACTGCTTGCGGTTGTTGGTTCGCTTGTGCCAACATAGCTTGGGAAGCTTGAGCAAGAATATTGTTTTTCGTTTGGTTCATCATTTCTTTAGCCATATCTACGTCACGTACACGGGATTCAGCAGCAGACAGGTTCTCGGAAGTAGTTCCCAGGTTATTGATTGTGTGCTCCAAACGGTTTTGGTTTGCACCCAGTTTAGCGCGCTCGGAAGATACTGTTTTAATAGCCGCATCTAAAGATGAAATCGCAGCATTCGCACCTGTTTGAGTAGAAATATCAACCGCATCAATTGCCAGGGATGCAGCACCCATGTTTCCGATTGACAATGTAATTGCTTGGCCTGCGTTAGCACCAATGTGGAACACTGCGCTACTGATACCAGCACCATCCAGCAATTTTTTAGTATTGAATTCAGTATCTGTGGAGATACGGTTTACTTCTTTTGTCAGCTCAGCGACTTCTTTTTGCAGTTCAGCACGATCATCATTAGTGTTTGTATCATTCGCAGATTGAACCGCCAACTCACGAACACGTTGCAGGATGCTGTGTGTTTCGTTCAATGCACCCTCAGCAGTTTGGATCAAAGAGATGCCGTCTTGAGCATTTTTGGAAGCCATATCCAAACCGCGGATTTGACCGCGCATTTTTTCGGAAATTGCCAAACCTGCAGCATCGTCACCAGCGCGGTTGATACGCAGACCGGAAGACAATTTTTCGATAGCCTTGTTTGTGTTAGTTGTGTTTGCACCCAATTGACGGTGAGTATTCATTGCAGCAATATTGTGGTTGATAATCATTAGAAATTTCCTCCCTGAAAATAAGTTAGTTCCACATCCTTGTGGTAAACGCCGCGACATTAAGGTCGGCCGCCCTGCCGAAGCAGCGTCTAAATTATATATCGACAGATTATGGGGAACTGTTTATAGCAAATTGGAATTTTTTTATTTTTTTTTATTTTCCGTCTCACGGAGTAATTCCATAAATGCTTCGACGTTAGGTGCAAGGGGTGCTGCAGACTCGCGGTTTGCCTCCTGAATAGACGCATAAACCTCCTGACGAAAAATATCGATGTGCTTAGGAGCGGAAATGCCAATCCTAACTGTATCCCCTTCTACTGCCAGTACAGTCACCTCAATATGATCCTGGATGATAATGGACTCTCCTTTTTTGCGTGACAATACCAGCATCTCAAACTCCCTCCTTCACTGAACTTGTATCCCCTGCTGGCCAAATCTGATGGCGTGTCACGTATGAGGATTGATGAAGCACGACTTGTTTCCCTGTTCTTTTACTCGGGTTAAGTACCACTGGTGCAAGTAAATTCATCGTGGATTTACTCACTTCTGATTGAATTGTTACAATTGAGAATACGGAAACCTCTTCACTAATCTCCAGTTCGGCTCGTTCTGCCTCAGGAAGCTCAAAACTATAGTCTGGGGCAAATATAAAAGGACTTATCAGCAAGAAAGACAAATCAGGTTCTTTTATAGACTGTAAGTAGAGAAATGGAGTCTCCTCCCATGGAATTAATGCAAATTGAGTCTCTTCATCGAATCCAGGTAACCCTTTTGAAAAGTGATATATATTTTCTTCACTGACCTCAAGTTCTCCCCACATGCTTGTCTGAATATTAATAATAAGCGCCTCCTTGGCGAAGATTTTATACAGAAAGAGCCATAGAAGTCTGCAACCAAGACCGTCTATAGCTCTATTATAACTATTACATCCCTATATCTATAGCAGGCGGGGTATATTGAATTGAAGCATACTGCTTCACATAGATATCCAATTTCCCCCGATGATACTCAATCTCTGGTTTGTTCACGGTTACGTTCAATTCAGAAACAGCCGATTCGAAACGAATACTCGGTGCTCGAGTCTCAATTCGTATATCGACGTTATCCATGGAAGCAGGCGTCCTTATTTCGGGGAAAGGCTTCGCTTTCCAATTAGTCCCCACAATGTTGGCAATCGTATTACCAGGTTTGTGGATGGCAGCCAAGTCATTACCTTGCTCAACACGTTCAGCCATGTTTTCGAAAAAAATTTTCTCGATCCCCGAATAGATGCGTGCGTTCATATCAATCATGTTTCCACCCGTATAGGCGGAGAACGCCCTGCTCTGATCCACCTCGAATCGGATGGGATGACTCTCCACGGTCAGCCTCGACGGGCGTGTCGTCATTTGAACATCCGCCTTAGGCTGACGAATGGAATACTGACCCAAATCGGCATCAATTTGCAACACGGAAGGAGTTGTATGAATTTGTAGGATGGGGAGTGTTTTCATAAGATCACCCTTCCTAGTTATCTAAGGAAATCAACCAAGGATTGAGATATAATTTTGGCACCCGTAGACAACGAAGCATTATAAATATTTTCCTGAATCTTCGATTGAATAGCTAATTCGGCAAAATCTGCATCTTCCACTTTCGATTGCAGGTCGGTTAGGTTAACCTCTAAATCACTCAATCTTCCTTGCATAAGTTCAACCCTGTTCGTTTTAGCCCCAACCTCAGCACGGATCGCCAGTATTTTATCTGTACGACTGTCAATCGTATCAAGCTGATTAGACAGTTCTTTCAGATCCCCGTCAGATAGGGCCTGGCTAATCGTATTAAAAATTACAAACAAATTATCTGTTTCTGTAGAGTTTCCAAAAAACTCATTTCCGGTTACATTAATTGGCATCTGTATGCTCTCACCAACGATGAAATTTATCTTGCCAGGGTCGGTTATTACCGCAGCTGCATTCGTTGTATCAAATGAGCCATCCGCGCTGGTTGGGAAATCATAAGGTTTTTGGTCATAGGTTTCGCCATTGAAAATGTATTTCCCATTGAGCTTACTGTTTGCAATATCAACGAGTTGCGCCTTAAGTTGCACTACCTCCTCGTTAATGCTATCCAGTGCCTCTTGAGGATTAGTTCCAGTAGCAGCCTGCACTGTTAGTTCCCTCAGACGTCCAACGACACTTCCAGTTTGGTCCATTACCGTATCATTAAACTCAAGCCATGAAATCGTGCTATCCACATTTTTTTGATATTGTTCATTGGAAGAAAGCTCTCCACGATAACGAAGGGAGTATGTAATCCCTACAGGATCGTCAGAAGGTTTATTGATTTTACGGCCTGTTGCCGATTGAGTTTGCGTATTGTTCATCTGTTGTGCATTCCGATTCAGGTTAAGGATCAATTGCGAGCTAAGCATATTATTCGTAATTCTCATCGTCTTCTATGTCAGTCCCCTCTTATTATCTGCCAACCATACCAGTAGAATTAATCAATTTATCAAGCAACTGATCATATGTCGTCATAAAGCGGGCTGATGCACTGTACGCGTGTTGGAATTTGATCATATTCGCCATTTCTTCATCCAGAGATACACCGCTAACCGATTGACGTCTCGTGTCTACCTGCTCCACCAAAAATTCGGAATTGGAAGTCTGACGAGCTGCTTCTTGGGATTGAACCCCAAGTTGACCTACGATTGCACTGAACTGAGCGCCAACCGTTGCATTACGCAAACCGTCAGCTGATTTCATCGGCGTATCTTTAAGGTTAGCAAGCAGATTGGCCAGTGTATTATTCCCCTTGATTACAGTTTCTGCTCCTGAGGC
Organism: Paenibacillus hebaui; assembly: GCF_051934385.1. Taxonomy (NCBI): domain Bacteria; kingdom Bacillati; phylum Bacillota; class Bacilli; order Caryophanales; family Paenibacillaceae; genus Paenibacillus; species Paenibacillus hebaui. Next base: position 6,509,308 of record NZ_CP196836.1, read on the forward strand.
ATCCGTGGTCGTTCTCAGAGATGTAGCAATCTTGTTCGGATCAGCCAAAATGGCGGCATTCAACGAGATATTTCCAGCCGTAATGGCTGTTCCACCACCCGCTGCTGTAAAGAACGGTAGTCCTCCTGAATTACTTCCATCCATGCTGTATCCAAGTTGGTGCAAACCATTCAGGCCTTTTACCGTAACGGTCAGATCAGCTGACAATGTACGCGCAGCCCCTGTGTATGTCACACCACCCAGAACAGTATTATCCGGCAGTACAGAACCTGCTGGGAGCGTAATCTGAATATCACCGTTGGCAAGCGTATTGGCTAAGTCATCCATTTGTTTCTGATAGTCACTGACTAACGTATCTCTGGACTTAATCATGCCGTGGACCTCGCCGTTGGTGAGCGTACCTGCTGTATACGCAGCATTCAGAAAGGCAGGATCTACTGCTACCTGCACGGCTCCGCCTGTAACAAGTGCTTGTCCGTTCATTTGAACCTGGTATCCTTGCGGAGAATCCGTAACAGTAACGTTCATGATTTTAGACAGCTTGTCCGTCATCAGATCACGTTGGTCACGCAGATCGTTGGCATTGTCGCCAAGAGACTCGACTTTCACGATGGCACTATTGAGATTCGCAATATTACCAAGATAGCCCTGAATTTCATTACCTTTCACAGCAATGTTACTGTCCAGATCCTGACTGAGCGCATCCAGTTGGCGGCTAATTTGATTCATCGCATCTGTTAGTGCTAGGGTCGTTTCCTTCACGATCCGACGTGCCGTAACATCCTCGGGGTTCTTACTCAGGTCTGACCATGATTTGTAGAAGTTATCCATAACGGTCCGGAATCCGGTGTCGGACGGCTCGTTCACAATCGCTTCCAGTTTCTCAAGTGTATCCCGTTGAATGGACCAACTCCCGAAGTTGGTGTTTTCATTACGATATTGGTCATCTAAGAATTTCTCCCGCACACGGGTAATGGAGTCGAACTCTACGCCTGTACCCAATTGTCCTGGTGTTGTGCTATGCAAAAATGCAAACGGCTCCATTGGTATGGATGCCTGCATGTTAACCTTTTGGCGTGAGTATCCTTCAGTGTTGGCATTGGCTACGTTGTGGCCTGTTGTGCTAAGAGCTGTCGTCTGTGTGAATAAGCTGCGTTTAGCCGTTTCGATTGAATGAAATGTAGATGTCACCTGGTTTCCCCCTAATTAATCAGGCACGCGTGTCAAACAGACCGATTCGCCCTGGATTGCCGTTCTTATCAGCAGGATGCTGATAGGTGGCATCCTGTTCTGGTCGAGAAGCAAATATGTCCATAGATAGATCAATAAACATTAAGGATTGCTCGATCAGCATTTGGTTCAATTGATTAATTTCTTTTAACTCCTGCAGTGTTCCCGCCAGCTTCTTCTGGACTTCAAGCAATCGCAGTTTGTCAGCCGGATCAAAAATCAGCTTCGAGATCTCGGTAATATTCAGGTTCAGCATAGATTTGATTCCACGCTCCTGTAGCAGTTCGTGAACTGCGCTCTGCCGTTCGATCTCCAATGGCTCCTGTTGTTTCATGAAACGAGATTCTTTATTGAGGAGGGCAATGAGTTCATCCACATCGTTTTTGACAATGACCTGTCTCTTGACCTCACTGAGTGCCAGCATATCGCGGTGACTTTGTTCCATTTGCTGCAAAACTGCAATCAATCTGTCCAGTGCTGCCATTACGTGATCACCTATTCCTTATCAAAAGACTTAAAATACGGCAGCAGCTTGTCAGCAAGCTTGCTGCTGTCTACCTGATACGTTCCCGAACTCACCTGTTCTTTCAGTTCCTGTATCCGTTGTATACGTCCTGCATCCTGTGTACGACCTTGTTCCTCAAGCATCTTCATCGCCTCCGGAGAAATGGATACCTCGTCCTTACGGCGGCTCTTCTTGGCATCAGCCTGCTGATTGGATTCAACGTTCCTCTGATATGAATTGATTGCACCAATTCTACTCGGTTCATTGATTTTCATATGAACTACACTTCCTTCCAACTTTAGGATTTTTCACATTATCTTTATGTTGTCGATCGATTTGGGTAATAAAAAAAACCGATAATCTTTAATAAGTTTATCGGTACGTTCCAAAACATTTGTTATAGCATTATTCGTATTTAAGACCACGTTCCTATGAATCGCGCAGTTTGTCGACTGCATTGTAGGTTCGTCCGCCTACATTGTTGTTATCCTTCTGACCTACTTCGCGGGCTGCTCCAGCCAAGTCTTTCGTCAGACGATTCCGGCAGGAGTCGCACATATGGCCTTCACGAATAAGGGTTCCGCATACTTCACAAGGATACATCATATTCGGGGCGTTTTCGATGGAAATACGTCCCTCTCGAATGAACCGGGTGATCTGCTTAATAGAAACCTCCGTTTCATCGGATAATTCCTGTATATTTGCACCTTTTTGTTCACGTAAATAATCTACGCAAGCCTGATATTCTAGTTCTATCTCCTTGATACAGTTCGAACATACATCCCGAAAATTTAAAGCATATAATTTGCCACAGCGAGGACAATTACCCAGATTCATCGCTTAAACGCCCCTCTCAAACTTCCTCTTCCGAATGGATAATAACTATACATTACCTTATTTTCTCACATCAAGTCCATAGTCTCTTTTCAATCGAAGCTGAGCAACAGAATGCATGTATGCGCAAATTATAGGATACTACACTAAAATTGTTTTTGCAGAATTACATTAGTCGTTATTAGCTACAAAATATGAACGAAGCCAGACTCAGGATCTTGCCAAAGTTAGCGTGTAGACCTCAATTGGAATGCCATTAGAAAATCCAGCGTTCAGAATGACTCGTCCACAAGCATCCAGGGTGCTACCGGTCGTGTAAATATCATCTATCAACAACAAACGTAGTGGTGTAATTCTAGGATGGTTTGTGGCAGATGTGAGAGGAAAGGCGTTCCTCACTCCACTTAAATAAGAACCCGCTGAATGCAGTTGGTGATGCCTGCTCCTATGCTTAGGTAATTCAGAAGTTCTGTAGAGATCAATCATCAGCTCCACTGCGCCTGACTGCATGGCAAAAGCATTCTGCATCGTCTGTATTCGCTCACCGCGTGTTTTAAAGCTTTGTTTGGTCGTGTTGATCCGGCGTTGCAGCAGATCCACGATTGGCAAACGGCAGGCGGTGGCAAGCCCTGCAGCCAGCTGCTCAGCCTGGTTGAAGCCGCGCTCGGCAAGGCGTTCATCGCTGACCGGGACATAAGTCACCGCGTCAGGTCGCCATCGTGGCTTCGTGTGTTGAGGCAACGACTTGAGAAGGTGAGTCGTTGCTGCGGGCTGAGGTTGCGCGTATTTGAACGCGTGGATACCGAGGGGTTGGGTGGGTGCGTGAATGTATGCATCCGCACCAGATTGATTGACGGATGCGAGTGTTGTTGCAGGCACTGCAGACGGTTGAACGTACGCGTAAGTGGACGCGTGCGTGCCAGGTGGTTGAACGTGGGCGTTTGTTAACGCGCGCGAGTCGGGTGGATGTGAGTTAGCATCCACCTGGTTTTGGGCAGGCGGGGCGGTATGAGCCACGGGAGCGAGGGTTTCTTTTGCCAAAACAGGATTGAGTTCTTCGCTCATGGCTTGAAACGCTTGAATCAGAAGGGATGTTAATAGCGGCGCATAACGTGCATGGCCTCTAAATTTATACATTCCAATCCATTCCTTCATCATAGCGTTATATTGAACAGCGCTGCGGTTGCAAATGAAAGAGCGACTCTGCATGTTTGGACGGACGCAGTCCGGGCAGCCAATCCCTCGACCACAGCGCAGACAACGGATGGAACGAATCCATGGAATTTGCTTCACACAACGCGCACATATGCCCGGATAGATTGAAGACAGGATCGCTCGGGTGCCACAGGTCAGACAAGTCGCTCCGGGCGGGGCGAGCAGATGATGAAGGCGATGGGTTAGTTGATGCACGTGATCGGTTATGCTGGTTAGCCAGTTGAACATAGGGGTGCGAACCTCCTCAAATGGATTTACGGATGGGATGGTGGATGCAGGTAGCCTTTGCGACGGGCGATGGTATTCATTTTTTGTATCTGTGCCACGGCCTTTACCTGGGAACGTGTCCGACGCGAGGATGCAAAAACGACTCTTCCCGCCGGATCGTCCATGGAGCGCCCTGCTCTACCCGCCATCTGTACTAATGAAGCTTCATCGAAGAGGCTGTTATCCGCATCCAAAATAAATACATCGCTGCGCGGAATCGTCACCCCCCGCTCTAATATGGTGGTGGTTACGAGCAGGCGAATGGTGCGTTCACGAAATGCCGTAACTTTGCTCGCACGATCGGGGTCCTGTGACGAAGTTCCTTCAATATGAATCTCTGGGAAAATGCGACGCATCAGGTTAACAAATGCTTCGATCTGAGCAATGCGCGTCACGAACACAAACACTTGAGCATCTCGAAGCAATGACGTGCGAATGCTGTTTTTTAATGAAACGGGAAGCTCCTGCTTCTGAATACACTGAGCAACGGTAGACATCCTCAGCAAATGCGGTACGGGCAACGGGTAACGGTGGAAACGCACTGGAACTTTGGCATGAACGAGCTTCCCCCGAGCCGCCTCCTTCTGAAGCTTGGCTGGCGGTGTAGCAGACAGGTATACAAAATGCCCATCGGGCTTACACGAAGACGCCGCCGCATGAGCAAGCATGGGATCATTATGGTAAGGAAATGCATCCAATTCGTCGATAATGACGAGATCAAATGCCTGGTAAAAACGCATCAGCTGGTGCGTGGTCGCAAGTGTGAGCTGTGCATCCTTCCAGCGCTCGGTGCTGCCTCCGTACAGCGTCGCGAGCGAGATGTCCGGAAAAGCTTTTGCCAGACGCGGAGCCAGCTCCAACACCACGTCCCGGCGTGGCGTAGCGACAAGAGCTCGTCCGCCCCGCTCCAATATGGTATGGAGCAACGGGAAGATCATCTCTGTTTTGCCGGCCCCGGTCACGGCCCACAGCAAAAACCGCCCCGGCCCATCCCCTGCGGGTGGCCGGGCCAAAAACGCCAGCGCCGCGGCAGCTGCCGCGCTCTGCGCTGCGCTAAGCCCCCACCGGACAAGTCCGCCGCCGGTGGGGGCAACGGCCAAGCCACGCGGTGCATCGCCGCGTGGCTTGGCCCCAGGCGCTGCACTGCGTAGTAGCAGCGCACAGGCACGGCTGCGCCCCAGCGCGAGGCAAGCCTCGCAGTAGGCGCACGCCGCCAGGCCGCAGGCAGCGCAGGGCACGCGCTGCCCGGCAAAGCTGCCGCATCGGCGGCAGCGGGGCGCGCTCTGCGCGCTACCAAGCCAAGCGGCACGACGCCGCGTGGCAGGCCCCTCCAGGGCGGCAGCGATGCTTAGCCGCCCATGCAAGCGCGCGAGCTGCGCAGCCGCACGCCAAGAGGCAAGCGGCGGGGCGGTGTCCGCCAGCAGCGCCTCTGCCTCGGCCGCCAGCAATTGGCGGCCGTGAAGCCGCTCAGCCAGCTGGGCTGCGCCCCGCTCCAGCTTAGCCCACTCACTAGCGGGATATGCCTCCGGTATCCCGCCCATCTCAAGCCCTCTGCCAGCGGCCAGTCCCGAATTGCCCGCAATTCCTTTTCTAGCCTCCGCCTCCCCCGAGGCCTTTTCATACCAATCCAGCTTACGCTGAATATAGGTCAACCAATGCTCCTCCCCCCACTGATCCATCTCACGTTCCATCTGAAAATGTTCAACCAACCATGATGCCTGACTTAACGGCATTGCCTCGTCTAACAATAGCCAACGTAACACTCGCTGACCACTCTCCCCTTCAAGCCACCAACTCACATCCACACGCATGTCCAAAGACATTACCATGTCCCATCCCAACTCCACCCTGCATACATATAACGCTACCCTCACCTGTTTCCCTCCCCTTTCTGCCATCACTTGCAATCGAACCGATCACAACAAAAAAACAAAAAAAGCACATGCCGACCCGACGATTCGCCGGAGCATGTGCTTCATGTCCATATCCATTCCATTCATTATGCTTTTGTAATATCACTATATCAATTGTAGAGTTGTCCCACAAGTTCTTGTCGTCCCACATTCAATCGTATAGCCCCATTCTCCCAATTCATCTAATAACGGTAATCTTCCGAATTAAACTGCGAAACTTTTTCCAATCCACACAGTATATACTTTTAAGTTAAGATTTCTGGTTTCAAAAGCTTACTGCTACTCGCTTGGAAGGTTCCATCCCAGACAATAACCATAGATTGCATAAAAACCCATATTTAATTTAACAGCAAGCTTGACTACAATGACAAAAAAAGACTACAGCATACGCTGTAATCTTTAACCTCGAACCTATTGGACCCAAGCTTGAGTCGGCAGGCTTTGCTTTGTTACTGGTACCTTCTCCAAGATGAAGCTCTCCAGCCAAACTGTCGCGCCATGTGCATAAGTATGATTCATGAACCCAACAGGGTCCATAAAATCTTTCAGTACTTCGACTCTCGCAAATCAATAAGGCGAACCGTACGGTTCCTCGTCTCTGTCAACGGTTCCACATCGGAAGGGACAGCAGACAGATAGGTTAGCTCCATTCCTTGCCTAAGCATAAGCTTCTCAATTATACGAACTGTTTCCGCTTCCGTACGATCAGCGATAACGGTCAATGTGAAACTCTTTCCACGGTATAATAATTCCCGGCAAAGCGCTCTTACAATGCCTTCAATCCGTTGCTCCTGATTGGAAGGAATAAGCATGATCTGTTCGTAACCTTCGGATTCCGGACGGGAAAGATGGCGCTGGTGCATGGCATGAACGGCCATTGCCGCCAGGAAGTATATGAGCAGAATCATAGTCAGATGAGCAACCATGGCAACTGCACCTCCTCGGAAGGTCATGCTCACCCATGGCGAACATCCCTGTATACAACAGTATATGCTGTATTCCCCGAAGGGTTACACTTGCAAATTCCAAACACTCATACCCCATTCTGATCGACACCGGACGAAGAAGACAGGCCAGGTCGTTCACTCATTCATGCCGAAGCTTGAACATGTGTTCTGTATTCCTTACACTTTGTTCATTTGCAGTAATAAAGTCCATTAACCCGCAAACCAGTCCAACATTCTGGAACGGGCGCGAGTAAACAGAATCCTATAATCGTAAATTGGGTTTATAACTAAAAACGTATATTAGAGCGTAACCCAACCATACTTGATCGAGTTGATAACAGCTTGTGTACGATCGTCCACTTCCATTTTCTGCAGAATGCTGCTGACATGGTTTTTTACTGTTTTTTCACTGATGAACAGGAACTCACCAATCATTTTATTGCTCTTACCTTCAGCCATCAGACGCAGAACTTCAGCCTCACGACGAGTAAGTGGATTATTGTCTCCAGCAACAAACTTAACGCCTGCCTCTTTCGAAGTACCCTCACTCATTGCTCCTGTCTCATTAAGATACGTCATACGACGCAACTGCATGATCAGTTTGCCTGTCACTTTAGGGTGGATAAATGCATGCCCTTCATGAACGGAACGAATCGCATTGATCAGGGACTCGGCCTCCATATCCTTCAGCAAGTATCCGTTGGCACCTTTACGCAGCGTCTCGAACACATAACTCTCATCATCATGAATAGACAAGATAATGACTTTGACATCCGGGAACAGCTCACGCAATTTCTCCGTCGCTTCAACCCCATTTTCGATCGGCATGTTAATGTCCATCAATACGATATCCGGCTTATCCTGATTACAGAATTCGAGCACCTGAATCCCATCGCCGCATTCGCCGATGACCTCGATGTCGTCCTCCATATTTAAAATGCGTTTCAAACCTTCACGGAACAGCTGATGATCATCAGCCAAAAGGACTTTAATTGATGCCTTACCAGTATCACGGTTTTCCATCCTGCTACTCCTTTCCCTTATCCACGTTTGTCGGGATATGAATCACTATTTTGGTTCCTTGATTTTCCGCGGATTCGATCTCTATTCTTCCCTCTAACAATTCAACCCGCTCTCTCATCCCAATCAGACCGAAGTGGGTATGGTCCTTGCTTTTCTTGGCAAGAAGCTCCGGTTTGAACCCAAGCCCATTGTCCTGAACAACAATTTTGACGAGCTGAGCCTGGTATGTAATTTCCACTACAACATAAGTGGGATAAGCATGCTTTGCAGCATTGGATAGACCCTCCTGCACGAGGCGGTAGATTGCAGCCTCCATCGCGGAAGATAAACGGTGTTCCTTGCCTCTGGTTTCAAAAAGCGAGCGGATTTTTGTTTTTTCTTCAAAATCCTGCACGTACTTCCGAAGCGTTGGAATCAATCCCAGGTCATCCAGTGCCATAGGACGCAAATTGAAAATAACTTTTCTCATTTCTCCAAGACTTGAACGAACCTGGCCTTTCAAATCTACTATTTCGGCCTGGACCATCTTAAAATCCTGCTTTATGAGCATTCTTTCTACAATTTCCGTCCTAAGCACTAGATTGGCGAGCATCTGTGCAGGCCCGTCATGGATCTCACGAGCAATGCGTTTCCGCTCTTCTTCCTGGGCCAAAATTATTTTCAAACCTATCATTTGTCGATTTTTGGCAGATTCGATAATCCGGGTCACTTGACCCAGCTCACCCGACAGGTACTCCAGCACAACTCCCATCTGCGAACCGATCGTCTCGGCACGCTCCACCGAAGCCTCCACATTTTTGGCACGCTTCTGCAGATCATCCCGACGGGCTTTCAGATACATTTCCTTCTCACGATAAATCATCAGATCCAGCTGCAGCTGTGTTGCCTTCTCATATGCCTGCTTGATATCATGCTCGGAATAACGGACGAAGTCACGGCTAACCTCAGTCAGCCGGATCCGGGAACGGCGGTAGTTCAGCTCCAATTGATCTACTTTCTCGATCGTTTCCGCCGTTTCCTTCAGAACCGACTTCAACTCCTCGTTCAGCGTTTTCAGCTCATTACGGGTCGAGTCCATAATCTCAAACATTTGATATTTACTGTTTTCCATGACTTGTACGGCGTTTTTAATGACGCGGTCTATGGCATCGGCTTGTAAATCCACGTTTGTTCGACTCCATTTCTATCGTTTCCGGTATATATCATACCATATCACGATGAGATGGTAACGGTCTTCGTGTTCTGTTCCCATTTTACAGTCAGTCCAAGTTGCTCGGAAACGAGTCGAAGAGGGACTAAAGTCCTGCCACCAGTTACATATGGCGCAACTGTAGCACTTTGTCTCTTACCATTGATAATGAATTCTTTCTGACCTACAACCAGATCAATCAGCTTTCCACCGCGCATAACCGTTATACGCTGATTTTTGCTGTCCCAGCTCGCTTGTCCGCCAAAAGCATCCAGCACATGTTTGATGGGCACATACGTTGTGCCATTTTTCAGCACTGGTGCTGCATCGATCGCTTTTTTCGTTCCATTCACGGTCATCGATTTCTGTCCAAGCACCAGCGAAGCTGTTCCTGTAGGCAATCCGACTTCACTGGACTTCGATGGCGTAGTGAAAGCGATGTTGTCAAAAGCAAGCGTGCCTGTCATCGCACGCTCATCCTGGCCTTCTGCCACGTTCACCACATAGACCCGTTTCAGCTTCGCCGGATAGGCCATATTCAGTCCATTCAGGTCCACGCTCAGCTTTTTCCAACCATTCCAGTCAATGGCCTTCGCCAGATCAGCGTATACGGTTTTGCCATTGGCATCGGTAAACTCGGCCCGCAGCCAATTCAGGCTCTTATCTCCCATAACATCCATCGTCATCGATGTAGCTGCAGCAGACACCTCTCTACCTGTGGAACCATTCAGCTGTGCATAAGCATACATTTTGCCCGTCCCTGCGGTCATGTCATAGCTTAATTGCAGCACCTTGGAGCTGGCTTTTTCATCTGTACCGGCATTCACGTTGGCCGACCCGGTTACACCTGCCGCGTTTGTTGTGAAGCTGACCGGATAACTCACGTTTTCGAAGTTTTCCCATATGGTTTCACTGTCCGAAGCCGTAAGTACAACGATCGTGCTATAACCGTCATAACGACCGATTGCATATCCCACTTGCGCGCCGGAATCGACGGAGGATACCGTTAATTGGTCAGCTGCAACTTTTCCTTTGAAACCAACGAACTCCCATGTTAGCGAGTCTGCTGGAACCGTTACACTTTGCCCATCTTTCGTCTTCGCTGTCACTGGAATCGAGATGGTTGTACCCGCTTGAAGCGATCCCAAACCAGATCCCGCTGTCAGCGAGGCCAGCTCGCTTCCACCCAGTACATTCACTTTAATCGAAGATGAAGCACCGTTACTCGTTGCGGTCAGCGTTGCTGTGCCTGGCTTCATCCCTTTGATTGTTCCATTGCTTACATTCACAATGCCGTTGTTGCTTGATTTCCATGTCATCTGGATATCGCCTGTCGCAATTGGATTGTAGTAGGTGTCATATCCTTTGGCTGTATACTTGCCCTCTTGCCCTACCAGTAGCGTTTGGCTGCCACTCACGGCAAAGCCCTTCAGCTTGCCTTGCGGAGCCGTGGAGAACACACCCAGCGTGTTTACAACCTGGCGTTGCTCTGTGCCATACTCTGTGTTGAACGTAAGACCTGCTGCTTGTTCACCGAGCGGACGAGTCACCATCGTTGTGGAGCCGCCTCCATCCAGATTCATGCCTTTCCATACTCCAACACGGGTCATGAAGGATTGCAGTTCAGTTAGCGACATTCCACTACTGTTACTGTTTTTCTCGGCTGCAATAATATAGACGTAGCGACCATCCTGTGAGTAACCTACTGCCGTTCTTGCACGAATGCCACCGATGCCGGAAGAGGCAATATCACGGGAAAAGGAGGCTGCTTTTCCACCATTCACAAGAATGGTATGACCGCCGATCATCGTCTCCAGGTTGTTTGGATCAACGGTTTGCCCGGTTGTTTTGGCTTTCAGCTTGTAATCCGTGTTCAAGGTTTGTCCGACGGAGAGGTGACTCATGATCCATGTCGCTGCCGTTCCATGGGCACGCAAAATATACCCATCCTTCGGCACCGTCATATTTAATGCTTTTTTATCGGAAATTTGGGTAATAACACCATTCTGTACAAGTACTTCAGTCGGCGTTGTGGAAGGGTCGTTCGGACGCTTGGTGGAGGTCCAGGCCGGTGTATAAATATACATCGAGTTGGAGTGGCTGTACTTGACCGCACCTGATTCTACTGTGTAATCCTCTTTATTTATCCCACGCAAAGCGAACGTTGAGCCATCATCCGCCTTCACTGTACCATCGAATGAATATTCATCGATCATGGGTACGCCATCCTTGGTCACCGTGAGAGCATACATGCCCGACAGCTCGGAAGGTGTAGACACCAGAACGCCGTCAGAGACTTGTCCCCCAATTGGAGCGAGTTCCCCGGACACATTGAAATAATCGCCGTTCACAGCGGCCACTGCCCCGTTCTCTTTGGCCATGCCACCTGTGCTTTGTTTACTGTTCAGATTGCCACCCTTGCCTGTCATGACATCCAGCTTCACATATGGATTTTGCAGATCCACCTGGATTACGTCCGCCAGTACGTTGACCTTCGAACCGGAACGTGTGGTTGTATATCTGTATTTCATCAACTTCGCACCCGAAGTCAGAATTTCCTCACTCAGCTTGCTTGTATTCGTAGATGCCGCTGCGGCCACCGATTGCCATGAAGTGCCTGACCATACCTGCTGTCCCGCTCCCATAACCGGTGCAATCCAGATTACGCCTGCCAGCGTCACAATCATCCATTTCTTTGCCTTACTGCCCTTAACGTCTACCAGCTGTTTTCCGTGTTTCCCCAGCATGTTTGAAACGTCTCTCCCATCTTGTATATCAATCTTAGACATCACGAGCTCTACCCTAGCGGCAGCAGACAACGAGATCTCTAGTATACTCTTCTATTAATAGACTGCTTTTTGAGGAAAAAGTTACGCCTGCAGCTCGAATTCAGGTATTTATTGGGTTATGCGACATCTTATGATTGAGTTATACGATCAACCTGTATAGCAAATAGACTTCAGCTATGCTGAAGTCAGCACAACAGAAGTCGACATAAATTAGATCCGGTCCTTAAAACAATTGTCGGAACCCAATCATTGTTAGTATTTAATTCTGTAAAAAAGGAACACCTCAAGAAATGACCTTTCTTGAAATGTTCCAACCTTGTTACCTATCGTTATCTCGACTATTCCTGAATAAAATGAATGATATCATCATTCCGTTTTTTATAAATATCCTAACTTATCCAAGACACGTTTCAACATGACGGCTGCTTGTGCACGGTCGGCATTCCCCTGAGGCTCAAATGTCGTCGATGTCATTCCCTGAATTATGCCTTCCTGGACTGCTTTCGCTACAGAATCCTTGGATTGAATCTTGTTATTGTCTTTAAACTTGGATAACGTCGATGCTGAGGATGATTTCAGCACAGTTGGCTGACCCGCGTAATCCAATGCACGCACCATCATAATGGCCATCTGTTCCCGGTTAATGAGACTATCCGGTCTAAAGGTACCATCCGTATTGCCCTTAATAATGCCTGCCTTGGCGGCTGCTCCGATATAAGCGCCCGAAACATCACCGTAGCGTACATCCTTGAACTGCTGTGCACTTAAATAGTCACCCGGCAATCCTAACCCTTTTGCAACCAAAGTTGCGAATTCTGCACGCGAAATCTGCTGATCTGGTACATAGAGCGTCCCATTTTGTCCATTGATAATCCATTTGGCGGACAACTCACCAATGACATCCTTTGCCCAGTGAGAAGTCATATCCCGATACGAAACCGGATGTGATGCCGCAACAACAGTCTGATTGCCATTCAGCTGACCAGTCACGATAACCGCCCCTGCTGCATTGGAAAATGCATGAGGAATGTTAGTCAGAGATGAAGTGCCCTGATCGATGTACACTAGTCCCGTTACTGCTCCTACTGTCGTTGAGGGCAATCTAAGCGCTAACTGACTCTTCGTCTGTTGTTCAGCCCGTTGACCGCTGTAACCATTGTAGACGGACAGATATACATCCGTATTTTCCGAAACTCTCTGGGCTCCAGCCGAGGCTAGCATACCGTCCATCGTACCCGATACGGTTATAGGGACCGATTCAAGTTGGACATACAAATATGATGATTTTCCTGAGCCAACAGAGGTCCCCACACTTTGACCGATCGCGGATATATTCAAATCGGATAAAGGTACTGACCACAAACGGTCTCCGAATCTTACACCAATGGAAGAAAAGCGCTCACGAGCAGCAATTTCTGCCAATGTGTCGAGTGGGAATCCAACGTAAGCTGCTGATTCAGTTGACGGAACTTCGAATACAACCAGACGACTTGCATTGTTGCTTAATCCGGCGTACTGGAATGCCTGATTCAATTTGGAAGCATCCACATTGAACTGATGAGTAGAGCGACTGTTTCGCGACGAAGCAGATGAAGAGACTGCCGCCTCTTTACTCATCACATACATGGACTTATTAAAAGCAGACGTATCCGACACCGTTAGCCATGAAGGAAGAGTCGTATTCGTATTCGTATTTCCTGTGCTAGTAGTTACATCCCCGTTTTGTTGCAATGCTAGCGGTCCAAATGCTCCAACTGCTACATTAAGCTGGTCACGTATTGGAACTGCACCTGGAACATAGTTTACGGTACCTGTCTGTCCTGCTGTGACTGTATTTGACAGTTTGAGTTTTACTGTTGTACCCGAGGAAGCCGCAGAGATGATTCCTGCTGTGCTACCACCAATCTGTACGTTGAATTGAGAAGTAGTCAGCGCCGTCTGAGATTGCACTGCATTGCGAAACGTAATGGTAACGGTATCTCCTTGCACAGAGGCTGATTGGATCAAGCCAGTGCCTGCGGTGTAGGCTACGGGCACCAGATTAATGTAACCTGCCGGGTTCCCGTTCAGATCAGTCAATCTTAATGATCCCGGTACATAAGATAATGTCACATTTTGAGTATTCGTAACAGATGAGGCTAGTGTTAACGTTACCAGTTCATCTTCAATCGCAATATCGTTTACGAACACTGCCTTGCCATCTACAAGTACAGAATATTGGCTCTTCAGAGGCTTATTTATTGTGTTAAGGGGTTCATTATAGCGCACCCACATCTTGGAACCACTTACCTCGGCACTTTGGAATACAGGTGCTTTGGTATCAATCGTATTACGAACATACAAACCACTGAACCCTGCGAGTGCCTGTCCTCGGCTATCTTTTACCGGCCATGAACCGGGTGTATAAGCAACTCGAACCACTTCTCCGTCCGTAATAGAACGGCTAAGATTCAAGGTCACAGCGGAACTTCCATTGACGGATATGCTATTAATGCTTACAGCAGACTGATCAGCTGTTACGCTGAATTGTCTCATTGCATCACTTGAGGTAATGTACACCGTCTCGGGGTAATACAGCGTAATTGTACTGTAATATACACTACCTTCTCGCGGCTTGGACATGACGGAGTCCAAATTGTTCTCCACATCCCGTGCACCAAAAGCAGCCGCAGCATTCAGAGACTGATCAGTAAGGCGATTGCCCGTGCCAGGCGCATAAGCAATCCGCACGACCTGTCCTACCGCTACACCGGTATCCATGACTACATACACACTGTCACCCGAAATATAGGCGGAACTCACGTTTCGCTTCTCTTCATTTACCGTAACCGTATAACTGGCACTGAGCGAATTGGTGCTGTATAGCCATTCATCGTATGTCAGACGAATGGTATTATTGCTGTGCATTTTCGCTGTCTTGAGTACAGGCGCTGTTGTATCTTTGCTTAATGTTTTGAATGCCCATGAAGTAGAACCATTCAAACCCGCGAATGTATTCCCTGCTTTATCACGAAACGTATTTGCGGGGATATCTACAACATAATTCATATTGCTATCCAATGCGCTTGTTGGTGTAATAAGCAACTGTCTGTTGTTCGAGCTATTAATGATTGTCGTTGATTCAACAATCGCTCCATTCGTTTTCTTTAGAACTGCTTTACCTGTAAAGTTCAGGTCTAGTTCCTTGTTAAACGTGACTGTCAGATTTCCTGTCAAGGGGGCATTGGTAGCACCATTTATAGGAGAAACAGCATCTACTTTGAGGGAAGTAGGGTCAGAAAGCACATTGAACCCCCAATCCAACCCGCTGATTGCACTAATGTCATTTCCCTGCTGATCCCGCAAAAACCCTTCTGGTATTACAATGTAATATGTATTATTGCTATTGAAGTTTTTCACAGGATCAATCGTAATCGTCTTGGTACCCAGCCCTGTAATCAGGGGTGTCCCCGTAGTTGAAGGGAGTTTAATCTCTTCAAATGCGGTACCTGTAACGTTCCCTTGAAAAATCTGAAGTGAACCTGAACCAGCAACAACAGGCTGATCAAACGTGATCGTCAGATTAGACGAAGGCGTTACCTGATTTGCAGCATTCTGAGGAACTTTGTTCACGATGTTAGTCGAACCTACACTCAGGGTACGAAAGGTCCACTCTTTGTTCAGCCCCGCAAAAAATGTAGCATTATCATCTGCATAGACAAATGATTTTGCATCAATCTGGACGTAATAGGTCCCTCCTGGAAGAGGGCTTTCTGGTTGAATTGATACAAATGTACCTGCGATTGGTGCAGTCGTGCTGTCCCCTACTGGCGGTGTTGCCGGACCTGTAATGGGTCCCGTATTTACAATAGTTACATTGGGACCGGACACCTCTACTGAATGAACCAACGAATCATCGTTGACACGCTTAATAGAGATAACACTCTGGGTGTCTACTGCCTTTTGAACGGGTTTAGCAAACTCGATAACTAATGGCGCTGCCCCATCGACTTTATCACCTTTAACAGCAGGAACGGTACTTAGGATTCCGTTTGCATTCAATTCATTAGCTGCATCAACTTGCTTCACTCCACTCCACCCCGTCAGCCAACCTTGCGCGGTCAGCATGACGATTAAGAGTCCGAGTATGCCTTTTCTGGCAATTGTCTTTAACTTCACTGATCCTTCCCCCTTAACTCCATTTCTTCAATTGTCTGATGTACAGACCTCATTATTTATGTCGGCAAAACGAGGCTTTTCAATTAGAAAAAAGGAGGTTTTTGGAATTTATTTATTCTCCGCTACCTGACTCTCCCAACGATTTTCTATTCCATAAGATCCTTGGTATTGAAGAAATGAAATCATAGACGCATTCCATCATGTTCATGAACAGAAGCTTCGCTAGTCTAACAGACCACAACATATATTCATTAAATTAGAAGTTATCTATATATAACTCTCTACTATATCGTCCCAGCTTTTGTTTCCTCCAATCAAAAAAGCCCTTGATTCCTTAACGGAACCAAAGGCTTCTATTAATGACTATATCGTTAGGTTAAAGACCTGCTTGTGTTTTCAAAAGTTCTACTTTGTCCACTTGCTCCCAAGGTACATCCAGATCTGTACGGCCGAAGTGACCGTAAGCTGCTGTTTGTTTGTAGATTGGGCGACGCAGATCCAGCATACGGATGATGCCAGCCGGACGAAGATCGAAGTTGTTACGTACAAGCTCAACCAATTTCTCTTCGCTGACTTTGCCTGTTCCGTATGTATCCACATTGATCGATACCGGATTAGCTACACCAATCGCGTAAGCGAGCTGGATTTCCACTTTGTCTGCAAGACCTGCAGCAACGAGGTTTTTTGCTACGTAACGAGCCGCATAAGCTGCGGAACGGTCTACTTTTGTCGGATCTTTACCAGAGAACGCACCGCCGCCGTGACGTGCATAACCGCCGTAGGTATCTACGATGATTTTACGTCCAGTGAGGCCTGCATCTCCTTGAGGTCCGCCAATAACGAAACGTCCTGTTGGGTTGATGAAATATTTAGTCTGCTCATCCAACAATTCAGCCGGAACGACTGGCAGGATGACATGTTCTTTGATGTCTTTTTGAATTTGCTCCAATGTAGTCTCTTCAGCGTGCTGAGTGGACACTACGATGGTATCAACACGTACCGGTTTGTCACCGTCGTATTCAATCGTCACTTGAGTTTTACCATCCGGACGGAGGTAATCCAATGTACCATTTTTACGCACTTCGGCTAGACGGCGTGCGATACGGTGAGACAAAGCAATGGGTAAAGGCATGAGTTCAGGGGTTTCGTTGGTTGCAAAACCGAACATCAGACCTTGGTCACCAGCACCAATGTCCTCTGTTTCACGAGCCATTTGTTCTGGGTCACGGTTCTCCAGTGCTGCATTAACGCCTTGTGCAATATCAGCAGACTGCTCGTTAAGAGAAGTCAGAACTGCACATGTATTGAAGTCGAAACCAAACTTGGCACGTGTGTACCCAATTTCCTTAATCGTATTACGAACGATGGACGGAATGTCCACGTATTCAGACGCTGAACTGATCTCACCGATGACAAGCACAAGGCCTGTAGCTACGGAAACTTCGCACGCCACACGAGCGTTTGGATCGTTCGCCAAGAACGCGTCCAACACGGCGTCCGAGATCTGATCGCAAATTTTATCCGGATGTCCTTCGGTTACAGACTCCGATGTGAATAGATGCCGGCCTTTAATAGACATTGAAGTTTCAACCTCCCATAACTAGTAGTATGGCGATTGCCCGAACAAAACATTTACGGTGATTCGTTCACTGTACCCTCGAAAGCTTTCCGGGTGGAATAAGGACGGAAGGTCCGCAGTTACGAAGATAAGGATTATTCAGGTAATGCCCCAACAAAAAATCAACCTTCTCCTTAGTAGGAAAAGGTTGAGTACCTCAAGTGCCATCTTAACGTATTTGTCAACCCATGTCAATCAACGCTGTATAAGGTAAAAAGCTCTACAAGTGCTGCTCTGCCTGACGAATCAGCCGTTTGGTGATCTCTCCACCAACCGATCCGTTCTCACGGGAAGTCAGGTGTCCCCAACCTTTGTATTGCCCATATGAATGATCACCCACTTCACCCAATTCAGATCCAAATTCGGTATCTGCTCCAGCAAGACCTCTGCCACCATAACCCACATTCAGGCCGAATTCCGCAGCGATTTCATACTTCATCTGATCCAGCATCTGACGACTTTCCGGTACCACTTTGCGGTTGTTTCTAGCCATGATTCCTGCACCTCCGTTTATTGGTTGTGTACAGTTATAGAGTAAGCAGGAACAAGGCTGGCTAGCCGTATTAATGTTTGTTAGAACTGGGTAATCTACGCAAATAAGATGAATGAAGAAGGAATAATTTCTTGAACAAATGCAAAACCTATTTCAAAGAATATCCACCACGTACCATTACCGTCAAGCTGTACTTGTTCCCATCCAATACCTTAATACCCCGTCCGTCTCTTGGAAAAGAGAGCAGGTGATTGGTCGGCGCTGTCTGACCATTCGTCAGGTCAATCCCGTCCGTCAGATCAGCTACACCATTCGTACCTTCACTGACGATCACAGCTTTGCCGCTACGCACGATGAACTCCGCGCCAGACTTACCGATCAGCTGTTGACCCGGCTTCACGGTTACAATCTCAACCGCTTCTGTCGTACCGGATACCAGTGGTGGAATTGTTTTGTCTCCGCCCGTGCTACCCGTGCCTGTAGAGCCATTGTTGGTTCCTGATGAATTTCCAGTTCCCGCATTATTAGTGCCTCCACTATTCGTGTTATCACTGCCCGCGGGAATTTTACCACCCAAGGCTTGCTGAATTTGCTGGTCTACATAACTCTTCGTCACTACCGGATCATCTGCTGTTCCCGGCTGGCTTGTGCCTGCACCTATTGCCGTATTGCTGTATACCGACCCAACCCACACGCCAACACCAATCGCCAGCGCAGCCATTGAGATTTTCATATAAGGTTTCATTTGTTGATACACCTTCCCTTCTGAACTCTGAGGGACATCCTCACTCCCTATCTTATCTTTAATAGAAAGATTCTACAACGACTCCGGTGAGGGATTATTTCCACCATCCGGTAGATTTCCAACCGCAGGCACAAAACCCATCGCTTGTGTAGCAAGCTTGATCCGTTGTCCCTGGAATTCATCATAAATGGCTATTGTGTAAGCCCCACTACGTCTTTCATTGAAGACAGCATCTTCAATCGTCCAGCTCATCGTTTGATTATTTCCTTCTTTCAGATCTTTATCAAGCACGATTTCTTTATGGAACACTTTCCCAGTAGGCTCGATAATTTGCATAATGAGCTTGTGCTCATTCTCCGGCAGGTTCAGATCGTTGTTCCGGGATACATCATACTTCCATGTAACATTGACTGATGAACCACCACTAAGAGAAGCCTTAAAGTCATGGGTTTCGAGGGTGTAAGGATAAATATTGAAATTTTTAATCGTATTCTGTGCAGACGACTGATCCGGCTTCAGTTCAAACGAGACCGCATCCACATATCCCTTGCCTGCCGTACTTTCTTTGCCGTTGCTTTCTCCCCCAACCGTTTGTCCAACGAGCAGAGACATATCGGACACCACCGTTTGCCGCGGGATTTTGGACCACATAGTTACTAACGCAGAATCGCCAGGTCCGGCAGGATAATCTATTTGCTTCACGGTTGTTTTATAATAATCACCGTTTTTCGTTTCATAATATCCGGTCAATTTTGCAAGGTCAATTTGGCGATCCTCAGCATTTTTGACCTCCATCTCCGTATAAACAATATCTGATGAAGTCCCCGGATAAACCAAGGTACGCTTCACTTTTAATTCAGCTTTATGGCCAGACGTATTAATCGCATGATTGCCGCTGAGTTCGACTTTCGGTACCGCTGGTAGCTGCCCAATGTGGGTGAGTCGGATTAATTCAGATGAATTTTCCCCGACGACTTCATTCAAAGCCACTTGCAATTGGGCTACATCCAAGTTCGTTGGCAGTGTCGTCAACAAATGTAGATCCACTGACATTCCCGGTCCGAGCAACGCCGAGCTTTCGCTCACTAGAAGCTGGGTGTCCGGTATATCTGCAGAATCAATTGACAACATGCCTTTCAACTGCGGAAGTTTAACCGTGTTGGTCGAGATATTGCGCAACGTCACCTTTGCCGACAGTACATCAGCACTATCCCAAGGCAGCCGCTGAATGGAATTCCAGGTTACACCCAGTTTGCCGTTTTCAAGCTGAAGAGTACTTTCCGTGCCAACCGACTGCTGCATCGAAGTAGCTTGGGGTAAAATGTAAGTTCCAGCAGGATACGAGAATTTAATCTCTTTCTCCTCGGTGCCTTCAACTTTTGGCGTATTCATAACCAATTTCATGGTACCCTCTGCTTCGTCATAAGGAAGACTAAGTGTCAGACGAATCAATCGCTCTTCATCTGGCTTTAATTTGAGGCTTTCCAGAGCCTTGGTCGCCAATGGAAAATCCTTTCCTTTGTTATTCTGAACCGAGAATTCATACTTTGGAACGGTAACTTCCCGTGAACCTGTATTTTTTATTTTAAAGTTGACGGTATAATAGTTATTCCCGTGGGTCTGACTTACACTTACCTCTCCTACACTTGTAGCCATCTTACCTTTGTTATCCTCAAGCGTGATCGTATGAACCTTTCCGACCTTAATTTCTGTATTCTTCAATGAAGTAGATTTTGGCAATTGCATGGTAGCCAGCGGAATGACAGATTTCTCTGCTTCATTTTCCTGCACCATGATGAGTTCAGCCCCGTCCAGCTTGACCTTCTTAGAAACGGTCGTTATATAATTAATACTTTTCGACTCCTGAGGCTGTAAACTGTACGTTGCATCTTTAGCATTCAAATTAAGCGGGTAGCTGCTACCGCCTTTTGTGATAAGAACCCACTTCACACCTGGGTTCTCCAAACCTTTGAAGCCCACATTATGCAGATTAATTTTCACACTTACATAATTGGATTTGTCTGATGCGGAAAATGTCTGAAGACTTTGAACCTTGACCTTCACAGGGATATCGCTAATTCGCACCTTTTTAGGTGTATTTACAGGAGTAGCCACCGTATACGCTGCTGGAATATTGATTTTCCCCAGAATGCTTTCATAGTTCGCTTTGCTGAAGTCCCATTTTACAATTTCAAAATTAAGATTACTTAACTGCACGTTTTTACCTACCGTAGTCACATATGTAACCGAAAGTGTGGAGCCCCCAGCAACACTTTTTTTCTCTGCATCCTGAGCCAGCAATTTGGAATTATAGGTTGTTCCTCCCTTGCTGCGCACCTTTGTCCAATAATCAACTAACTGCAAGCTTTTCTTATCATTGTTAGTATATGTGAGGGTATATGTAATTAGCTTGCCTTCATCCTGTGTGAGCACGTTGACATCCGTGAGTCTGACACTACTTTTGGATGATAATTTGACAGCAGGGACATTTCCCAGCGTTTTTACAGCTTTTTGAGTTTGAGATGTATTGCTAGAAGAAGTTGCGGCTTGAACAATTTGAAGATTATTAACCCAAACAGCTTGAGTTAATCCCACCACAGTAGCTGCGACAATGACTTTCTTCAGTTTATTATTCACTAGAAACCTCCAAATAAAATTTATTCCAAGATATATCCTTTATTATAGACGTTTTACGACAAGAGGAAGTTTCAAAGATTTTACTATATAAAACAAAAAGCCTTGCAAATGAATGCAAGACCTTTTGTTTTATAAATAATCTGATTATTACAGTTCTTTACCAACAGTGATGCTACCAAGAGCATTACCGTTCAGATCAGTTACAGCTTCAGCTGCTTTGTTTTTAGCACCATCGAAAGTCAATTGTGCAACTTTACCAGCTTTAGTACCAGTAAATGTAGCTTTAACTTCAATGTCACCAGTAGTGTTTGAGATAGTAACAGTGTTGATTACAGCTTTATCACTACCTACATTAACAGTGAACAATCCTTTGATGTAATCAAGGTCATAGCCATTGCTAATTTTAAGAGCTTCATTAGCAGTAAGTTTAACAGTGATTTCATTACCAACTACATTGATTACACCTTCAGCATCTTTCACAGTTGGTGCGATACCGTCATTCACAGTTTTTGGTGCTGCGAACTTAGCAACTTTATTACCAAATCCATCTTGGCTATTTGGTGCTTCTACAGTTGTAATTGTAGTGTTAGCAACGTTTTGTGGAATATAATCGTTAGCAAATTTCAATACAAGAGTTTTGTTTCCATCAGCTTGAGTGTAGCTTGTAGGGGAGTAATTATTCCCAGCTACGTTCAAGATGAAGTCGCCTGTATTTACATTGGAAAGTGCAGTATCAAACTTCAACTTCACTTCGTTACGGCCTGTTGCATATACAGCGTCAGTAGCTGTAGACAAGTTCACTGCAGAACCTTTTACTTCGTCACCAACATTGTAAGTTCCGTTGTTGAAGTATTTACCTTCGGAATCTTTAATGTAACTTGCAGTTACACTTGCTTTATTCCAATCGAAGTTTGCTGAGAATTTCCCAGTTACTGCAATACGAACAGTATTGGTAGAGATCAAGTTAATATCATTGTTCTCTTTAGCGATTTGAGTTGTATATGTTCCATCAGTAACAGTATATTTAGCAGCTTCCAGAGCATTACCTTCACCAGTAGTAGCTAAAGTTTTGTTGAATTGAACATAGACATAACGAGTACCTTCGCTGAAGTTAGACCAAACGCGAGTTACTTTACCGTTTTGTGCTGTGTTTGCATTCAATGTAGCAGTGTAAGGCAACAATACGTTACCAACATATGCAGTATCAACTACACCAGATACAGTCAATGTATATGTTGTATCAGCGTTCAAGCTGCTTCCCAGGTTAACAACAACTGTTTTGTTGTTATCAGTGTAAACTGGTTTGATTACTGGGTTACCGTTGGAGTTGAGACCAGCGATAGATGGAACATTACCAGCCGAGTTTTTCAGTACATAGTTGGAAGCGTCTTGTGCAGAATCAGCTTTCAACGATTTGCTGAATTGAAGCTTAGCGTAGTAGTTTCCATTTTCCATGTAGAAGTCAGTGCTTACTACAATTGGGCGAATAGTATCCAAAGTTGGAGTTACTTTAGCGTCTACAGAAGCAGTGTTGTTGCTGTAGTCACTTACAGTAGCCAAGTGGATTGTGTTCTCACTGTAGTTCAACGGGTTGTCGAATTTCAGTGTAACTTTGTTATCATTGATTTCGATCGTTTTTGCACTGTTTCCAGTTACGTTTGCATATGCACTCGCAACACTCTTAACAGTTTCGTCGAATTCAACAGTTACTTCTTTCAAGTCGTTGGACTTAACAGAAACAACTTGTGGAGCAGCTGTGTCTACAGCAGCAGTGAATTTGCTTTCCACTGGAACGATAGTCAGACCAGAGAAGTCTTTCACATTGCTCACACGCAGTGTGTGTTCACCAGCAGTCAGATCTGTAGTTACGATTGCCGTGTTAGGGTAAACGTATTTTACAGAAGCAGCAATCACGTTGTTGTCAACGCGGAAAGAAGTAGCGTTAACTGTGGATTGTTGAACTGGCTCGCTGAATACGACTTTGAATGCTTTTGTTCCCAGAGCTTTAACTTCTTTCACTTCTGGAACTGCAACATCAAGTGGAGTAAACTCTACTTTTTGTGTGAATGTTTTAGTTGCATCAGCATTTTTAACGTTGTTGATTTGCAGGCTAGTCGCTCTTTGGTTAGTCAAAGCGGAAGATCCTTCAGCAATCAACAATGTTACAGTAGTTTTGTCTTCGGACAGTGTAGCACTTTTGAAAGATACACCGCTAATTACATAGTTATTAGTGCTTTCAGCAGTAGATGGATCTACAGCTCCATCATATTTAACTGTGATTTCTTTTAGGTTTGTAGCAGATACGGAAGCTACCGCTTGAGCTACTGTAGTTTTGTATGTTACTTTTTCAGTGAAAGTTTTTTCTTTGTAAGTAAATTTCACTTCAGTTTCTTTGTTAGCTTCAAGAGCTTTATCCAAAGTTACTTTAACGGATTCACCATCGCTCATTTTGAAAGTAACAACTTTACCAGCATCAGTTACATCGTAAGAAGCAACTTTCAAGCTTTGCTCTTGATCAATTGCGTAAGCAGCGCCTACAAGCAATTGACGGGAAGCATTGGATTGGAAGTTCAACTTGGAATCAAGCAAACCAGCATTGATTGCTGCTTGAACATAACCTTTAGCCCAAGTTGTTGCTGAGTTGTTAGTTTCAGTTGGAACTTCAAGTTCCAAAGCGATTGTCAGAATTTTCGCCATTTCTTCGATTGTTACTTTACCGTTGAAGTCGAAGATTTTCTTCTCAACGTTTTTACCTTCCATGATGCCTGCAGCTGTTACTGCTTCGATATAAGGAGCAGCCCAGTTTTTAGCATTATAGTTTTTATCTTTGTAAGAATATACACCAGTAACTTCTTTCAGACCAAGCAATTTAGTGACAACTTTTGCAAACTCAGCGCGAGTCATCTCTTTGTCCAAACCAGCTGTTCCATTAGGGTAGCCAGAGAAAACACCTTTTGCTTTCAATGCATCAAACTGTTGTTGTGGTGAAACTGCTGTGTCACCGAATGCTACAGATGCAAACATCGAGAATGCCATTGCTGTAGACAATGCTACGGATAAAATTTTCTTCATAACCTTTTTTTCTCCTCCTTGGGCGTTCATAACATTTGAATTTTCTTTAATAGGGTCGCTCGTATTCCTCATATATTGTTGCACCCCCTTTCCAGAGTTTTGAGCAAGTTAATATAAATGATGTCTGTGAGCATATCACAGAAACTTGTAAACGAGAATAATAATAGAATCATACGTAAATAGAGTAGTTTCCTAATCCTACCTTACGTATTATACAATGGGTTACTCTCGCCGTAAAGCAATTTTTTCTAATAAATAGACAAGATTCTTCACGAGGTCATTCTTGGTAAGAGGCCCAATGTTTTCGACTCTACATCTTAAACGCAGCAGAATTCAAAAAGTTGCGGATTCTTCAAAAAAAGTTTTGAACTTATTTATGTATTGATGCAGCGCGGGTAATTTTGATGTTCAGAACCTTTAATTCAGTGGAAATGCAGCAAACTGTGTAAAATTATATGGTATATGAATGGATCAAGACGGTTAGTTATACCCGTTAATGCACTCCATGAAGCGACAAATTCTTCTAAATATTAATAAAAGGCATTCCAAGTGGAATGCCTTTCGTAAATTTCTGGTTTCTATAACTTAGCGAATTTTCATCGCAAGGTCAATAATTTGAGCACGCATGTTAGGATCACTGTTCAATCTTAGATACATATCGTCAATTGGTTGTCTGTTCTCCCGGTATGTCTTCTCATGCTTCATCGTGGTATGAGACCATTCAATCAATTCATTCTCAGCCAGAACCAGATTATTATACGCGTCATGGAAGCCAGTCGCCTGTACGAGCCCTTCCATCACTTCTTGGGAAACTTCCTGTGTTTTGCGTGTATCTTCTATTTTCTTCTCCAGAATGACTGCCTGCTTCTCGAACTGTGTCTTTGCCTTCATGTAGCCCAGCTGGGCCTTCGAATAAATCGGTTTCATTAGCTAACTTCACCCTCTAGATCATTGTGTATTTACCGTTATTGTATCTTAATCTCTAGCAAATTACAAAAATAGTTATTGGTAAAAAACAGATTTCTTCTATTATAAAAGTGTTCTTTATCAGTTGCCTAACAGTCATAGAAAGGACCTGCCCTTTTAGTTCAAGGGACAGGTCCTTCCTAAATTGCATTCATATCTTTACATAATTAGCTCAGGTTTTTAGGGAAAACCTTGGTGCTCTTCTTAAGCAGTTCAACCGCGATCTTCCCTGCTTCTGCACGAGTCAGGTTTCCTTTCGGGTTGAAATTAAATTGTGCTTTTTTCTGACCAGGAACGGTAACAGCTGCACCTTCCATTATTTTAGCCTTGGAAACAGCTATAACTGCTGGTCCTGCATACGTCTCAATACGGCCAGAGTCCAGGAATGATTTTGCCAATGTAGCTTGCAGCTTACTATCATTGTTCGGCAGCTTCAACTTCAGTGCACGCGCAATCATTACCGCAGCTTGCTCACGCGTAAGCGGTTGGTCAGGACCAAATACTCCGTCCGTAAGCCCTGTTACAATACCTGCTCTTGCTGCCGTCTCAATGTGATCATAATCCCATGTTGCGGAACGAGCACCCGGAACAAGATCGGCAAACGTACGGTTACTATCCGAATTAATTGGCAGACTCAGCCCTTTAACCAGTAACGTAGCAAACTCACCGCGTGTTGTCTGATCATCTGTACCGAACTGTTCAAATCTCAGATTGTTCATGAAACCTTTGGAATAAAGTCCATTCAGAATATTACGTGCCCAGTTGTGATTCGTAATATCATTATATCCACGATTCAATTTCATAACTTTGTAATACCCGAATTCATCAAATGGCACTTTTACAGTATGACTCTTGGTGTCCACTTGTCCACCGATGTTCTCCCATTGACGTTTGTCTGTATAACGATACACCGTAATCGTTGAACCAGCTTCGTCTACCACATTAGGATCAAACGAAAGCGTCAGTTCCCCACGTTTCGAAGGCTTAATTTTACGTTCAACTGGTGTTTGTGGGTTCCCAAACAATCCTTCCAGTGAATATGGAGCCAGTCCATTCGTAGGTGCTTTATACGTTGCTGAACCTGCATCGCCAGACTCACCCAGACCACCATTAACCCAGTAGATTTGTGAGATCAGACCAAAGTTCCTAGAAGCAGTAGTCGATCCAAAATTGAGCGTGTATTCATCCGGTATACTCCATGAAGGAGTCCCACTGTCTTCTCCCGTTCCAGGGAACCCAATAATATTCCCATAGTCATTACGTCGCTCTACAATACCTGTCACTGGATCAGCAATACCAAACAATAATTTAGTATCTGGATAATACTTTGCAATACCTCTAGGTGTTGTGCTCTGCATGACAGTCCCTTTCGGGAATGACAGTTGAAGACCTTTGTTAAATACGTTGTATTTGTTTGCAACTTTAGGTGCCATGTACTGTGCATCCACACCCACAGTTCCGGTATAGAACACTTCCACCGTATCAGTGTTACTTGCGCCCGTTCGATTAATTGTAATTTTGATCTTGTTAGACTTGTCCTGTTTTAAGCCTACATAATCATATACAAAACGGTTAGCTCCGAGATCTGTACGCTTCACAGCTGGATCTTTACCGATCAGCACAGAGGTTGCCCCTTCTGCTTCAATATCAAAGTGGACAAAGTTTTTGTTCACAACAATTTGCTTGCCTACTGTCGGCTGTGGAGAAAGAATACGATATGCACTGACTTCTCTTACAATTTCCAATTTTCGCGTCGTTTTCGCTCCAAGTTCATTCACGAGTTCAAGGGTATACACATATGTTCCCGGCGCATCAGAGACCATATCCTGAATACGCATCATGAAATCTTTTTGGTCCCCTGCAAACTCATACGTATATCTGGTATCCGCAAAAGTGACTACCGGCGTACCCACTGTTGCATTTGCCGGAATGTCTACAGAGAGAATATTTTTCGTTCCCATGTTCAGGTTGAGTTTCGTAGCTCCACTACCTCGCAGAACGAGGTCATACTCCTTCAACGAAGTTGTATATTTGTTATCATTAAATGTAAATTCAGGTGTAAGGTTGAAAATGTTTTTAACTACTTCGCTATTTCCACTATATTCTTTCGGTGGGAATGTCGGACGATCCTTACCTACCGCCGGTTGGAAGTTCACTATTGTTGACACGTTGTTGTCAACAACATATATCCTTAGTTCTTTTCGAACTTCACGAGCTTGTCCTTTATCATCCTTGCCTGTACCTGTAAAAATGATTCGGTTCTCACCATACACCAGTGGTCCTTTATCTAGTGAAATGGGCAGATCAAATTCAAAATTACCTGTGTTTGTATTTAACCAAGTAGGAGTCATGTTTTCTACCGGATCTGTAGAATACTCTTTCGCACCATTTACAAATACTTCAGCCATAAAATAGTCACTTTTCAACGTATCAAAATCAATATATTGTCCTTTAACAAACATGCTTTTCTTATCTGAAGAATCTACATTATAAGTCTGACCGTCTGTAAGATTTTCAACATAGATATAGTTCTTGGATGCATAAGAGATGGTAACATCTCTGTACGCTGTTGAATTTTCATAATTAAAGCGGACGGTTTGATTCCCGTTCTTCAACCCTTCAACTTTGTACACATATTGCAGCTTCTGTGATGTAGCACTAGTAGGGATAGTGTGTATATGCTTAACTGTAATTGGACTTGTGCCCAGTGGCAAATAATTTGCCAACAGTTTATTCAAATCCGCAGGTGCACTATTAGTCTCCACTAGGATATAGAAGTCACCCGAGTCTACTTTAGCATTATTTAATGGCTCACCTGAAGGAATATTCGATTTGTTGTCCTCCGAGTAACCTTTGAGATACTTGAGGTTTGTAATTACCGTTTGACCCTCCATGTATTGGAAGTCCATTGGTTTGCTTATTGTCTTTGTGCCATATGTCACAGAGAGGGTATGGTTTTGATCTATGTCTACAACCGTTCCTGTCTTGGTAAAGGGCACTGCGTCAATATCAAAAGATGCTAACCAATATGAAGGCGTGTTATTCTTCAAACTTGGAATAAAAAGTTCTGTCACATTGGATGGTGTTACCGTTTGACCATCTACACCAATAATTGCGCCCTCTTTGAAACTTTTCTTGGATACTTCATCATTTGGAACCAGCATCTGAACATGTACTTTAGCCGAATCAGCTTTCTCCGTAAATACAGGCTCTGCACCAAGCAAGCTTTGGGCATTTCCCAGAGAATCCACAATATTCAGTTTCACAACTGGATTCTTCTCATCATAAAAGTAGAGAGAGTAACTGAATGTCAGCTTGTCTGAACCGTTCTCCACAACCAATTTAAGGTCATTGACACCTGGATTCATTTTAAGTTGCGGTGAGAAGAAACTGCCATTTTGCAACAGTGAAGTTCCCAACACTTCTCCACCATTCACTTGAACGGTTACTTTTGTTGCATTAATTGCTGTACCCTCAAGGGTAATTTCATCTTTATTAATTACAATCTGAGCACCTTCATTCAATTCAAGGTTGTCTGTTCCACCAAGAACCTGAAGTTTCTCTACATATGGCACCTTATCAAACAGAACGTAAAATGTTTCAGAGCGTTCATTCTGGCCTTGTGCTCCGGTAAATGTAACCTGGTTCATACCCGGATACAATGTTACATTTGCCTTGAAGCGGTTATCTGGTCGATCCGGATCAAGCGTAACTACAGCCGGAGCCACTCGAGTCGGGTCCTTGACCCACTTTTGCAGACTCTGATCATAGCTCAGCAACTGGATATTAGCTCCTAAGGTTGATCCTGTCACTTTGGTGAACGTTCCTGTAATCGACTGTTCTGCACTTGTCACTTTATATACTTTTTCTCTCGTGATCTGATTAGTACCTTCCAGTGTGAGATCTACCGTATTCCTAAGATCAGATACGTCCGGAGTAAAATAACTCGTCTGTTTGTCCGCCGCCGATGCCACTGGTGCAAGGCCTGCTGGTATTAGAGATACAACCAGTGCCACCATCATCAGCCAAATCATCGGCTTTTTCGTACGCTGCATGCAATCATCTCTCCTCTTTTTAAGTCAGTTACCTTTATATATCGGCAAAAGGTTCCAATTATTTAGTAAAAACATCAAAATAAACAAAAAACCTTGTCCACGAGGGACAAGGTTTGGGTCTGGGATTATTCAAGAATAGCAGTAACCCTTACATTTATCTTTAGGATTTCGAACGGGTCTCCGGATTCATCTTGACGCGCATACGCATTAGGAAGTTAATAACCGGCCTTCTCGTTTTACTTACAAGTCCGATAACTTCCGCTCCTACCTGGAGGAAGAACATCATGATACAGATCACAACGAATGTAACCCAGTTAGCTTCAAACATGGCAGCAGAGGACTGGATAATTGCCAGTACGCCGAAAAATGCGGCAATGCCGTAGATAATCAGCACTGTCTGACGATGACTGAATCCAAGTTCACGCAAGCAGTGATGCAAGTGACCTTTGTCCGGTGAGAAAATCGGTTTCCGTTGTACCGCACGACGAATGATTGCGAAGAAGGTATCCGAGAGCGGCACACCGATAATGATCAACGGAGTAATGAAGGACACAACTGCAATTTGTTTGAACCCAAGCATGGACAGCATCGCCAGAGAGAAACCAAGGAATAGTGATCCGGTGTCCCCCATGAAGATTTTGGCCGGGTGGAAATTAAAGAACAAGAATCCAATGATACTGCCCAAGAGCACAAGGCACATCAAGGCAATCATCATATTCCCCATCAGGAAGGACATCACGGCAATGGTACCAATCGCAATACCGGATACACCGGCAGCCAGACCATCCAGACCGTCAATCAGGTTAATCGCATTCGTCACACCCACAATCCACAGGATCGTCAGCGGAATGGATACCCAAGCTTCGAGTGAAGAATAGGAATCCTGAAAAGGAATGTTCACGAAATCTACCCGGATATTGAATCCGAATACGACTACAGAAGCAGCAACAATTTGGCCGAGCAGCTTCACTTTGGCTGACAGTTCAAACCGATCATCCAACGCGCCGATTAGCACGATAATCGTTCCACCGATCAAAAAAGCACTGACAAAGCTCATATCTCTTGTGGTAAACCATGCGGATACAAATGGAAGTAGTGCAGCAACTGTAATAATAAAGGCCAAGAAGATCCCCAGGCCACCAAGACGCGGCATAATCCGAGTATGCACTTTACGTGCATTTGGTGTATCCATAGCGCCTATTCTGACTGCGAACTTTTTGACAAGTGGTGTCAGGGCAAGTGCCAGTCCCATTGACACGATAAATCCAATGATAAAGATTGCTACCATTTGAACATTCGACCCCCAATTATAATACCTGTACGAAATTATAAATCCCCTGATCTCTTTTTATATAGAAAATTATTGTTCGTCACTTTTGATGAAAAAAATATAGTTACACGACAACGGAGAGCGCAAGGAAAACCTGTAGAAGCGCAGCGTTTGCCTTTATCCCCACATTTCTCCCTTATATAAAGGAAATAAAAGAAATTTGGGGATAACAACAATCGAAAGGTTGTCTTGCAATCGTAGTGCCCAGTGTAACGCTTCTGTTTCATGGTGTGGCACACATGTAATCAGGAATGAATTATACGCTCATCACTGCCGAAAAGCCAACCTCAATTTTTAGCAAAAACACGCATTTATCTCGCATTAGCCTAATTTTAAGGGACTTTAGTCACGTTTTCTTTGTCCTGTATCACTTTCACAGCGAATTTCGGGAGCGCAAGCATTCGGCCAGCACGGCTAGGTTCGCGAAGAAGGCGGTAAAACCACTCCAGTCTCAGCTTTTGGAACAGCTTAGGTGCACGTTTGGTTTTACCCGAAATCACATCAAAGCTGCCGCCAACCCCCATGATAACAGGAACCTGAAGTGCCTCTTTGTACTGATGAATCCAGGGTTCTTGCGTATCCGCCCCACGTGCAACAAACAATAGATCAGGTGCAGCATCTCGAATAGAAGCAACAACCTGCTCATCCTCAGCCGGACCAAAATAACCGTCACGATAACCTACAATTCGAATCGCCGGATATTGCTGTTGTAACCGAACTGCCGTCTCTTGAATCACTTCAGGTGTGGAACCGAGTAAATATACACCCCACCGATAGTTTTCTCCAACACGCAGCAATTCATGTAAAAGCTCAAATCCCGGCACCCGCTCTGCTAGCGGCTCTCCGCAATAATTAGCCGCCCATACAACGCCTGTCCCATCAGGAACAATCAATTCTGCGGATTGCATAACCTGCATAATTGCTGGATTCTCCAACGCCGCCATAACCATGATTGGATTGGCAGTGATAACTTGGTGCGGCTGCTTGGACAGCACCGCTTCCCGGAGAACCTCCACCGTTTCTTTCATCGTCAGTTTGGAAAAAGGAATACCATAGATCGAAACGGTAGGTATTGATCCGGTCTGATTCATCTTTATCTCATCCTTTGCGGCCTAAATAATTAATGATTTGCTGTGCAGGCACTCTGGCCTCCTGTTTCAGTTCAGTAATGCCTTCTTCATGTTCATTCAGCCACTGCGAACGCTGATCCAGTAACTTGAACACAGTCTTCGCCAGTTTATCTCCATCGAGTGCATCCGTGCTACCTGCCGGCTCACTATCCAGACGCAGCAAGAATTGATCGATTTTGGGATCATACGAGATCCCAACCGGCGGCACATACTGTGAAGCAGCATAGATTAGACTGTGCAGACGCATGCCGATTACAAGATCACAATTGCTGACTTCCTCAAGCATCAACTGAGGATCGGTTAGATCCTGTGTAATGCTAATCTCACTGCCTTTGCTGACTACATCACCGAGCATTTCCATAATGAAACGTGACGCTTGTTCATCATTCGGCAAGTGAAATGGCAGAAAACGCAAGTGAACTGCCTTTTTGGCGCATAACTTTTTCAGTCCAGCAGCAATCGCCGTAAGCTCTTTGCGATCTGACTCCCAGAAACGTACCGATACGCCAATTACCGGGAGTTTTGTATGGCCTGACGCGGAACGGTCCATCCCCTTAATCTGGGCAGAAGCACCCTTTCCAGATGCAACTTCTTCCGCTTCTGGTAAAGGCAACCCCATCACCGGGTCAGGTACAACATGAATTTGATTCCACTGCAGCCCGAGCCCACGCAGATAATCCGCGGATTGTTCATCACGAACCGATACATATGTGCAGGCCCTGAACACCGATCGAATCATCGGATCGAAGATTTTGCGATTCACGGGACCAATGCCCTGAGCATAGATAAACGTTGGCTTCTTCAACCACTGGGCAAGCTTGATCACACCCAGATAATAAGGAATGGATTTGAGTCCTGTAGCATCCTGCAACAGACTTCCACCGCCACTGATTAACCCGTCACTTTCTTTGATTGCTTCGCGAACTTCCTTCAACTTCATACGATGTACTGAACGTACACCGTACATGGAGGTTGTCAACTCAGGATCAACCGAGAGCACAATAGGTTCAATGGTTATGTTCGACCTTTGACTCTCCTCTTCCAGCGCTGTCAAAATCGACTTCAGCACCGCTTCGTCTCCGCTGTTGCGGAATCCGTAATATCCCGAGATGACTAACTTTTGAGAAGTGGTGACCATTTTTTCCAACATCCTTCCGCTACTTGCCACACACCCACAGCAATGATACCGAAGATTAAGCCAAGTCCCAATCCCATCACTCCACGAATGAGTGACAATACAGCCGGCGTATGGATATGCGCAAACGTATCCACCATGGACAATTGTCCAATCGCTGCAATAATGAGTACAAAGATGACTTTACGATATTTTAAAGCGGCGAACACGCCAACGATAAACAGCGGGTGTCCCAGCATAAATTCTTTGAATCTTGGCCGCACGCCGAATGTGTCTTCCAGCGTTGTACGCAGGAACATCTCGAATGGTGTAACCGAACCCGAGTTGCCTGTACGGCTCAGATAATAATACCCAACAACAGCAGCAACAAGTGCCAGTACAACCATCAGTACATTAATCGGTGTACGCAGCAGTTCCTTGACTTGTTTAATGGAGAACGAACCCGAACCCCGGTAAAACACAATATAAATCGCTACAAGCCCCATAGGTGCAAAGTGCAACAAACTCACGCCTCGGAACTGGTTAATAACCAGACTGTACGTAACGCTGTTGAGCAATGCGATCATAAAAGGTACAGCCAGGAAAGACAGAATTGACGTTCTTACATATAAAAATATCGTTTGTGTCAAACGACGACCTGCAGGTGCGTCTGGTTGACGCAGCTGTTGATCGTTCACTGTACGAACGGCCAGCACCATCGCAATAGTCGGAGCGCTAATCGCTACCAGCAAGGCTATTCCTTGCTCCAGAAGCGTAGGTTTCAAGACAAACAATCCGGCACTACCCACCAGCGCAAGTGCAAATGCGATCAATGTCAGTAGTGGTACAAAATAAGAAACCATGAGTGCAATCATTGCGATCGCACCAATCAAAGCCACCAGCTTGGCGTAACGCTGGATGGAAGAATCTTTAACCGTGAACGCCTCTGCTTGTCCGAGTTCAAAACCATGCTTCGCCATACGTTCTACCGCATGACCCGGCTCACCCAGACTGTTGATCAGGTTCTCAATCGGATCTGTAATCATAGCCTTCGCTGTATTCCGACTTGGCGCTGCATTCATGTAGAGCATACGAATGTTGCGGTCTTTGGTAGCCAGAACAAAACGGTCAGCAATGGTGTCCACATCCAGATTGGCATCGTTATCACTTAGCGAATACAAACGAGTTACATTGTAATCCGTTTTATAGGCAAGTGCCTCAAAACCGGACTGCGGTTTCTTCAGATTTTCGATAGCCGCTAAACCGATATCATGCTTGTTCAGTAACTGGGCAAACATATTGAGACTCTTCATCTCTTCATTATCATTGTACCCTTTCACAGCATCGCCATCAAACAGAATGCGCTTAACACCATTCTCTTCGAAGAACGTAAGCATACGCTCCATGGATTCCTCATTGTAAGGAACGCTGTCTGCAATACGAGGCAAAATGTAGAACCCTTTATCACGCAGCATCTTCACAGCAACCGGGTCCGGCTGCAAAGGCTGCATGTTGGCATTCTCCGGTGGAGTCTGCAATATTAAGCCGCTACGACCTTCGTATTCCCATGGGACAACCGGAATCTGCCGATCGGCGAACGTTTGTTCAATAATGGGTGTATACGTTTGTGCATTTTCCTCTGTTGTGAATAACACATACGTATAATTATCGTTAGATGGAATGACTTTTTTAGTCAGGTTCGCGAGATCCAAGCCGTTATAGACCATCAGTCGGCGTGACTTACGGAGCTCATCCAATGTACTTTCGAACACAGCCATGGTGGTCACACCAGCATCTTTCAGACGTGTCAATTGTTCATTCATGAAGTCTTGCGGATGGGCCTGATACACTGAGATATCCAACAGTCCACGATAATTGAAGACTAGCTCTACCTTTTTGGCAGATGATTCTGTCTGCACCCGATCACTAATAACGGGAATTGAAGCAATCAGACCGATAATGACGACAAGCCACAGCCACTTCCGGGAAGCGGTATTCCAATAAAGCCATTTTTGACGCACTACATGTACCTCCTCAAGTGTTGGAACCAAATGCACGTTCAGCTCAAGTAATTCGTTCTCTAAACTTAATACGGATACAAACAGCTTGTGTCAACAAGCCTTCTTATATGCTTGATCCATCCATACTTTTACCTAAAAGAAAAGCCCCTCCGCCAACCAACCTTACGGTGCGGAGAGGCCTTCTCATGTTCTTGCTCCTGTTGCATTCGTATTATTGCGCGTCTACACGCGACATTACTGTGTTAGCCAGACGTTCGATGCGGTTCTCTGCATCTTCCAGGTTCTCACCGCGCACTGCAAAATAGATTTTGATCTTCGGCTCTGTTCCCGAAGGACGTAGGCAGAACCAAGAACCATCTGCCAAAATGAATTTGAGGACGTTCGCTTTAGGCAAACCATCCAGGCCAAGAGAGTAATCCAGCACATCTTGAACAGCAATGCCGGCTACTTCCTGAGGTGGATTGGAACGCCAATCCGTCATTTTCGCTTGAATCTGAGCTACACCGTCTTTGCCTTTCAGCGTACGAGACTCCAGCTTCTCCAGGAAATATCCAAATTGTCTGTACAGTTCTTGAAGAACATCGTAAAGGGTTTTACCTTGGTTTTTATAATAAGCAGCAGCTTCAGCAATCAGCATTGCAGCGAGGACAGCATCTTTGTCACGTGCATAGCTTCCAGCCAGATAACCATAGCTCTCTTCGTATCCAAACAAGAACGTATGGCTGCCGGTTGCTTCGAACTGATTCATTTTCTCACCGATATATTTGAAGCCTGTCAAGGTGTTCATCACTTCTGCACCGTAATGCTCGGCAATAACAGCGCCTAGTTCACTCGTTACAATCGTTTTGACAACTGCACTGTTGCTTGGCAGCTTACCCGTCTCTTGCAGACGGCTCAGTACGTAATGCACCATAATGGCACCAGACTGGTTACCAGACAAGACGAAATATTTGCCATCGTTGTCTTTCACGACCGCACCCATACGGTCTGCATCCGGATCTGTACCGATTAGAATATCAGCACCCACGGATTCACCCAGCTTCATCGCAAGCGTGAACGCTTCGCGCTCCTCCGGGTTAGGGGATTTCACTGTAGAGAATTCAGCATCAGGCTGCTCTTGCTCGGCCACAATGTGTACCTGCTCGAAACCGATCTTTTCCAATACACGACGTACAGGAACATTGCCTGTTCCGTGCAACGGTGTGAAGACGATTTTGAAATCACGGCCCACACCAGATTGGATCAACTCACGACTCAGGCTCAGACTAGCCACGGTATCAATAAATGCCTGATCTTCCTCCTCGCCAAGCCATACGAGCAATCCTTGTGCTTCTGCTTCCTCTTGCGTCAGCTTTTTCACATCCGCGAGGGAAGGCACTTCCTGAATGTATTGGATGACTTGCTCTGCCTCATGCGGTACCAATTGACCGCCTTCGTGGTTGTACACTTTGTATCCATTATATTCGGGAGGGTTGTGGCTCGCCGTCACCACAATACCGCCGGTTGCTTGTAGATGACGCACACTGAAAGACAACTGAGGCGTTGAACGCAGGGATGTGAACAGCTTGGCTACAATACCGTTTCCGGCAAGAACCAACGCAGCATCCAACGTAAATTCAGGTGAGAAATGACGGGAATCATGAGCAATAACGACGGAAGGTTTGCCTTCTTTGTCCCCATGCTGCTCGAGCAGATAACGCGCAAATCCTTGAGTTGCCCGACCCACGGTGTAACGGTTCATACGATTGCTTCCGGCACCAATTATGCCGCGTAATCCACCCGTACCAAACTCCAGATTTCTGTAGAAACGATCCTCCAACTCTTTCGGCTGATCCTGCAAATCACGAAGCTCCTGTTTCGTCGCTTCATCAATCGAAGCATCCTCCAACCATTGCTGTAACGTCTGTGCTGCTGCTGCGCTTAACTGTTCCATTCCTGCAAACCCCTTCCTTCTATATAAAATTCAATTGCCAGCTGAACTACATATTTAATCAGCTTGGATCAGACAATGCGAACATGATCTCGCCTTCAGCAACCACTTTGTCGCCCACTCTGGCTGTAGCTTTGCCTTTACCAATTGGACCTTTCAGACGAGTAATCTCCACTTCCAGCATTAACGTATCTCCAGGCACAACCTGTCCACGGAATCGGAAGTTGTCCAGTCCCGCCAAAAAGCCGATTTTACCTTTGTTACCTTCCAAATTAAGAATAGCTACTGCACCAACCTGTGCCAGTGCCTCTGTAATCAACACGCCCGGCATTACCGGATATTCTGGAAAATGTCCAATAAAGAAAGGTTCGTTGATGGTTACATTTTTCAAACCTACGGCACGTTTGCCATCCTCGATCTCTACAATCTTGTCCACCAGCAGAAACGGGGGACGATGCGGAATGATCGCTTGAATCTGTTTGCTATCGAGCACAATGTAATCTCCTCTCGGGGTGTTTATATGAGAATTCTCCATCATAAAGTTCTCATGTGCGTACAGGTGACCGTTACGGTTACGGATCGTTCTTTCGATCGCTGTTGTTTCCTAATGTTTCTGAACTATTTTTCAGATGGATAACATTCGGAAACAAAGGCGAGCGCTTCGCTTCTTTCGAACGATTCCGTCCCCTCCACTGACTTTAGTGCGGACATGGAAAACCTGATTATGATCAAGTCGAACCTCATATAAATAGGTTTTAATTTAATTTTTGTATAGAAAGCATTTTTTCGGTTAACACTAGAAATATCCTTCATGACTACAGTAGTGAAGGTTAAGATAAGGGGTCTCTCTTCGCGATGACGATTGTCTTTCGCAGGGGAGGCCTTTTTTGGTCGTCAAACGTCATCCATCATTATACTGTTTTCAACACCAAAAAGAAAACTCCTGCCTGCGCAGGAGTTTTCGCTTTATATCGTTAATCTACGGTGCGAATACCAGATCATACACATGTTCCCATGTACTCCATTGCAATACGGAACCGATATCCTGTTTGCCCAGTACCACATAGCCAGCTACCATTCCGCCAGCGAGGGCAAGAACAAGCAGGGCTGGAACCAGAAACCATCTTGCGATGCGCCATCCACTCTTTTTCTTCTTGACTTCCTTCTTCTCCGGCTTGCTGTTCTGCTGCTGTGTATCTGTCATCACATTCACCTTTTATGCTCTCATATTGTTGGCAAGGCCCGACATGGAATCACTGGATGTCAGCGCGCGCGCCGCCAGTTGATATGTCCGCTGTCCTTGCATCAGCAAAGCCATTTCCTGTGTCAAATCCACGTTGGATTGCTCCAGGTAACCTGCGCGGATCATGGCTGTCGCTTTACGTGTAGCTGCATTGGCGCCAAATACATCATCCTCAGTCAAATCGGCATCCAGACCAAACAGGTTATCCGCATACTGCACAAGTCCTTCTGGGCGTTCTATGTCTACGAGTTGGAGTTGGCCTCCAATCCTTGCATTAGCCTCATTGCCGCGACGGATAAGCAGATTGCCGTTTTCATCAAAAGCAACTTTGCTGTTATTCGGTGCAGTAATGCGATTACCTTGACGATCCAGAGCAAAGTGACCCTCACCATTAACCATCACCATCATATCTGGTGCATTCGGGTTAGGTTTCGGTCTGGTATCAGGTACAAAATGGAATGCACCTTGACGTGTCCACATTTTCTGACCATTCGCTTCAACCGCAAACATGGCATTTCCCTCAATGGCCAGATCGGTAGGAACACCTGTCTCATTCATGCTGCCTTGAGACATATCCTTCGTCACATCAGCCAAACGAGCACCGAAACCGAGGTTATATCCCATCGGAGTGGAACGTCCATCCAGCTTGTACTTGTCGTGTTGCTGCTGCACCCGGGTGAGTACATCTTCGAAAGCAGCTTGCTTACTCTTATAGCCTGCCGTATTTACGTTGGCAATATTATCGGAAATGACATCCAGACGTTGCTGTATTCCGGTCATGGAGACCATTGCACTAATCATGGAATTATTCATACGGTGGTTTACCCTCCCCTGTTTCCTTTCCACCCTCCCAAACCCTCCCTAGTAGGGAGGGCCCCAGATGGCGTTGCCCTCTGGACT
Source organism: Paenibacillus hebaui (assembly GCF_051934385.1). Classification (NCBI taxonomy): domain Bacteria; kingdom Bacillati; phylum Bacillota; class Bacilli; order Caryophanales; family Paenibacillaceae; genus Paenibacillus; species Paenibacillus hebaui. The sequence goes on from NZ_CP196836.1 coordinate 6,548,632, forward strand.
CCCGAAACAGGCGGATTAGGTAAGTGGGGTACGATCTTGCTAAGTGACGGTGGTGTGTGTGCGCCGCGACTGCCCAGCTAGGATTCCCGCCATAGTTCCACATGGCTGAATCCTAGCTGGGCACGCTCTTTATGCGGCGGGTAGCTCCGCGTGGTCTCTCCCTGCTTTGCTTCGCAAAGGGCTGTCGAGACCCTCGCTACGCTCAAGGTACTGCCACGCAATCCTCGCATAGGCTCGGCTGCGTTTAGGCTCTTGCGCTTCGCGTGAGCCTCTCTGCTTTGCTACGCAAAGGACGTTTGGCTCTCCGCTGCGCGGTTATATTAAACGTCGGCGTTATACACGCCCGACTTCATTAACGGCTTTATCCAGACTGCGGTCGTAGAATTGCACGACCTTCTGGTTCGCTTCATACGCACGGAATGCGGCATTCATATCCACAGTCGCCTGTGAAGCATCCACATTGGACCCTTCCAGATAACCCTGACGGATCTGCACATTATCTCCGGCAGCCATCATTCTGGCTGTTGCTCCACCCTGATCGTTCAGGCTGAAATTCCCATCACCCTGACGTACCAGCTGGTTAGGTTGATCGATTACACTAATTCCCATTGTAACGCCTGTCGGAACACCGGTCGCCGCATTTACGAGGCGACCTTGCTCATCCACTTTAAATTGGTCCACCGAACCTGTCAACACAACAGGTTGACCATTATTATCCAACACTTGAGAGCCCGTTGAACTTAACAGCTGTCCAGTTCCTGTAACCTCGAAGTGACCATCGCGTGTATATCCGGTATTACCTTCTGCATCCTGGACTGTAAAATACGCCTGAGGCTGGTAAGTTACTGTGCCATCTGCCCGTACAAATTTGCCTGAACCGTCAAACGCGACAGGTTGTCCGGTCTGTGGATCATTGACGCTCATATTGGATGAAATGGAAAAATCATTCTTTTGTCCAGTCTCCATAATAGTCCCCTGCAAATTCATGGACAAACTTTCTTCTGCGAACACACCCGTGTTCAGCTTGCCCAGCCGCTTTGTTGGAAGATTGGCATCTCCACCTACCAAAGTAATGAGCATTTCAGGGAAAGAACGGCTAACGCTGTTCACCTGTTTATATCCCGTTGTGTTCATATTCACGATATTTTGAGTTGCTGTATCATGGCGGCGTTGTTGCGTAATCATTCCCGCAGTAGCGGTGTACAGACCTCTTAACATGTATTAACCCCTCTCCTCAAGCGCTTATCCTGCAAAGCAGGATGGCTGCTTGTCCGTTCTGCTTCCCGAGCGTGGGCGAACCTTTGCTTTTTATATCGGCAGATTAGAACTTTTTCTTAACCACTTGATCCAAATTATTCAACATAATGCCTGTCCCCTTTACGACACAATGCATCGGATCCTCTGCAACCCATACCGGTACATGTAGTTCATTGGACAACAGTTCGTCCAGTCCGTTCAGCAACGCGCCTCCACCTGTCAACACGACACCTCGGTCAATAATGTCTGCCGACAATTCTGGTGGTGTCCGCTCCAATACCGACTTGGCTGCAACGATAATGGATTGCACGGAATCCCATAATGCTTCTTGCACTTCATTTCCCGACACCGTTACGGTAACAGGCAGACCGGATACCATATCCCGACCTCGAATGTCCATCTCCGTTTGATGTCCACCCGGATGTACGGAACCAATGGCAATCTTGAGATCCTCGGCTGTACGTTCACCGATCATGAGCTTATATTTAGCTCTGATATACTTTATAATTGCTTCGTCGAACTTGTCCCCTGCAACTTTAATAGAAGAGGCGGTGACTACGTCGCCCATAGACAGGACTGCAACGTTAGTCGTTCCGCCGCCGATATCCACGACCATATTGCCGCTCGGCTGAAAAATATCCATTCCCGCACCGATCGCTGCCGCTTTCGGCTCTTCTTCCAGAAACACTTCTTTGGCACCGCTGCGCTCCGCAGCCTCACGGATGGCCTTCTGCTCCACGGAAGTAATGTTGGTTGGTGCACAGATCAGAATACGCGGGTGGCTGTACCAGCTTCTTGCCCCCACACGATTAATGAAATGTCTGAGCATCGCTTCCGTAATCTCGAAGTCCGCGATAACGCCGTCACGCAGCGGTCTAATGGCAACAATGTTACCTGGAGTACGCCCCACCATACGACGCGCTTCTTCCCCAACAGCAAGGATCCGCTTCGTATCTCTTTCAATGGTCACGACGGAAGGTTCATCGAGGACAACCCCACTTCCTTTCACGTGAATAAGCACGTTCGCCGTGCCAAGATCAATACCGATATCCTTGCTAAACATAAAAGAGCCCCCAAAGTGATATTATTTGGTCAGCGTATCCTGTGAAAAAGAGTCCCTTATCACGTCACCGCTTGTTCGACAAAGTGCAACATATATATGTAAAAATCGGGCTGATAAGATGTCATAATTCGATCCTGTACCAGCTTTTAACATATCATACTTCAGGGGAGGGATTCAATGCATGTGTGAGCTTTTTGGCCTACGTCTTTCCAAAGGGCTTACAATTTCGCGGAAGCCAACACCTCGCGTTTTTTGCCACTTGTTTTTTTATATTTGATTTTGGTCGCTTCACCGCCCCGCAAATGGCGGATCGACTTGTGGTACTCCAGAATGTGTTTCACCTGGTCAGCAAGATCAGGGTTAATTTCCGGCAGACGCTCCGTCAGATCCTTATGCACAGTGCTCTTTGACACGCCGAATTCCTTGGCAATGGTACGGACCGTATTCCTCGTCTCAACAATGCAGCGACCAATTTTGATGGTCCGTTCCTTGATGTAATCGTGCACGCTCCCGCCTCCCTACTGTGTGGATAGTTTGGTACATTATATGAGGAGCATGCTTATATATTCGCGGTTTAGAGGTGTGACAAGCTTCTAAGGTCCCATTATTTTCTGAAAAGCACAAAAAGAGCAGAGGAGAATTCCCTCTGCCCATCATTGTTGCTGCGTTAAAAATCAATTATTTTTCCGGAAGATATCCTTGCGGGTTAACCGGTTGTCCGTCTTCGTACACTTCAAAGTGAAGGTGGTTGCCCAGCGTTTTTTCCAATTCGTTGACGCCGGCCGATGCAATCGCATCTCCTTGTTTCACTTCATCATCCTGTTTCACTTTGACGTCAGCCAAGCTTTGATATACCGTCTTGAGGTTATCACTGTGTGTGATTTCCACAACTTGACCTGTCAGCGGGTTCTGCTCCACCCGTGTAACTTTACCCCCGAGTGCTGCTTTGACTTCGAACGATTTATTATCGCCGCGTGCCAGGTCCACACCCGTGTTCGGAATGAATGTGTCATTGTACTGTACCATCGCTGCTTCATGTTCCTCGGTCGAAGCCTCGTTGTCATAGAATGGCTTCACTACTGAAATTTCGGACGGTACCGCTACCGGCCATACAAAATTCTCCGACTTCGCAACAACTTCCACACTTTCCTGCTCTCCGCCTACTGCTGTTTCTTCTGTACCCGCTGCACCCGTTTCTACTACCCCACTAGCAGGGTCCGAGTTAAGCGTTTTGTCGCCTGTGCCCTGATAGACCCACACTAAGGTTAGTATAATGCCTGCTGCTGCGATGTAGGCTGCCGGGAAGACCCAACGTTTGGACATTGCTCTTCTCCATGAAGAGGGCTGGCTGGCCGTTACTCCTTGAGTTGTTTTAGGAGTTTCTTCTTGGACTGTTTTTTTATTTTGTTCATTCATCTTGATCACCTCAGTAACAAGTGTTACCGGGTGCAACTCTTTTATACACGCGCGACTCTAATTATTTTCACGGAGGTTTCAGAGAGTGCTATATAAGTTGAGAGATGTGCAGTTAGTATGTGCTCCGCTCCGGGGTCAGAAAACCTTTCGACCGGCTGTTATCCCCGGATTTCCTGATTATATTCTCCCAAGGGAGAAATCCGGTGATAAAGGCGGACACTTCGTTTCTACAGGTCTTTTCTGTCCCCTGCGCTCCTCGTACGATCGCACTCTCCGCATATATAGCCAAGTCTTGAAAGCTTCGGAATGGGTGGTTGGTAGAGAAGCCTGGATTAGCTGTAATGGCCAATCCTTCTATGAAGTGAGTTAATTGGCTGAAAGCAATATCATACAGGCGGTAATTGAACAAAACCGATTCAAGGGGCTCCAGGCTCGTTAAAGTAAGATGTAATCATGTCTCCTATTTCGAGGCCAGCATCTTGGATGCCTGTCCGAACGAGATGCCGGTATAGTAGTGTTTGAGAATCTGAGTTGCGGTGTGACCCTCCTGCGCCATGCCATTGGCTCCCCACTGGCTCATACCCACACCATGCCCGTATCCATACGTTGTAATCTCAACCTGATCTCTTACGGTCTTCCAACTAAACTGGCTGGATCTTAGTCCAAGCAGCTTACGTACCTCGGGGCCACTGAACATTTCACCTGCAATCTGCACTTCCTTAATCCGATGCCCCTTCGTTGTGGACAGTACTTCCATCCACGAGCCTCCATTCTGGGTGGTAACAGGAACGGAGTCCACATTCAGCTTCTGAAAGATCTCACTGCGTTTCATTGTGATTGTTTGCTTGAAACCTGGGGCCAGGCTTTTATCCCACGGGCTGTCTACACTTTTCAAATAAGGTACAGGGTTCCCCCATACATCTTCGGCATTTTCCGTGTAGCCATTACTGGTGGAGAAAAAAGAAGCCGTGATTGCTTTGCCCTGATATGTCATTATAGCATCCCGGCTTTCCCGAACAGCCTGCTGCAGCTTCTCCCATTCTTTCGCCTTTCCCAGACGTGTCCAATCGTCTTTCACCTGATCTGGTGGTATAAACACTTGATGGCTAACCGTATCCGTCACATCCGCTGCACCTGAAGGTACACCGCTTGTATCATTGGCAGCTAATCTCCTCACGATAAATGTACGGGCTGCTATCGCCTGTGCCTTCAATGCTTCCAATCTGAATTCAGCCGGCATCTCGGCAGCAACCACTCCCACAACATACTCTTCAAGCGGCAGATTCATTGTAGTACCCGTTGCAGACAAGTATACTCGTACATTCGGTTCAGGGTAAGTAACTGGCACAGCCGGAGAAGGCGCTAGGGCCGTTACACTGCCTGTACCCGAGGGAACAGGTATGGGTTTCACCGGATCACTCGTCCGCGGCCATACCAGAATAGCCGGAATGAACAACGCCAGCGCCAACATTGCCGATACAGCAGCTGCGGGCTGCCATCGAGTGGCGTTCCGTCCCCATCTTCGGCCTCGGCCAAACGTACGCATACGGCGACGTTTGACACGGCGAAACTGGTCCAATTCAATGACAGGTACATGCATACGCGCGGTAGCTTCAAGATGCGGCTCATCTGTTGGAACAGGTCCTTTGGGGCGGGACATTGTAGGCTGGGATGGAACCGTTCTGATGTTCATTGGGGCATGCTTGTCTTTGTCCACACCGGAACCGGCAATCTCCTCCGGCTCCTTCTTGAGTGGGCGCGGGACAAGGGGCACCTTAACCTGCACACGAGCTTCTTTCATATTTGATATAACCTCCGTTGTCCATGGGCCGATCCATTGCCGGTCCTTTTGTTCAAATCCATAGTTTAAAGTATGAGCTGTATGGATCTGATAGAACCTCATTTGAGAGAAACGAAGGCACCCACATGCGTTCTTTTCCGTTTCACCTTTGCTCCGTGGAGTTGAACAAATGTTGATCTAACGCTATATCTGAGTGGATATGGTTTACTCTACTCCTCCAATTCTATGCTCTTTCATTTCGTCAGAATGTATACAGTGTACGATGTTATGCTATACACATTAGGACCAGCTATTAATAGAATCAGGTGCTGATTTATCTAGTAATCAGACCAGGGAGAAGGGCTACAATGGTCGTATATAACCTTCAAAGGCAATACAGCTTCAGAGTGATTTATTGAAAAAAACAAAAAAAAAGCCAAGCCAGATGGCTTAGCTTTAAATATTCGTTACATTACAGTATGCGCTCTCTGATCCACACTCCACACAGCCTTGTGTTTCGTGCTACAGATCACAGCATTCACCGATATATCCGGTATTAAGCCCAGGTTGGTTGTACCTTGAACATCGGTACTTCTTCCTCGACTTTTTCCCTAGGTGCTTTGACTGCTTCCAGCTTAGGCTCTTCTACCGAAATACGATAAATATCGGCTCCAAGTCCGTTAAGCTTCTCAGCGAGATGTACGTAGCCACGGTCGATGTGATGAACACCGCCTACTTCCGTTGTACCTTCAGCAACCAGTCCTGCAATAATGAGTGCGGCACCCGCACGCAAATCAGTAGCTGTTACTTTGGCACCCTTCAGTTTGGCATTCCCCGTGATGATGGACGAACGTCCTTCAACTTTGATCTCCGCATTCATCAATTGGAATTCATCCACATGCATGAAGCGATTTTCAAAAACAGTCTCTGTCACAACACTGGTTCCCTCAGAGGCAAGCAAAAGCGCCATCATCTGGGATTGCATATCGGTAGGGAATCCTGGGTATGGTAATGTTTTTACATCTACAGCCTTGAGAGGACGGTCTGCGATCACTCGCACGCCATTCTCGTCAGGATGGATGGTTACACCCATCTCTTCCAGCTTTGCAATAACAGAGCCCAAATGGCCTGAAATTGCACCTTCGATATAAACATCACCACCGGAAATTGCAGCAGCAGCCATATAGGTACCTGCTTCAACCCGATCCGGAATAACCGTGTGTTTAACTCCTGTCAGCTTCTCCACACCTTCGATGCGAATGACGCCTGTTCCAGCACCACGAACTTTGGCGCCCATTCCATTCAGGAAATTGGCAAGATCCACGATTTCTGGCTCTTTAGCTGCGTTCTCCAGAACAGTTACACCTTCGGCCAGTGTAGCAGCCATCATAATATTTTGAGTGGCACCTACGGAAGCCACATCCAGATAAATTTTCGCGCCACGCAACCTTCCTTGGATGCGAGCTTCGACATAGCCTTGGCCCAAGCTGATCTCGGCACCCATGGCTTCAAAACCTTTCAAATGCTGATCAATAGGTCGTGTACCGATGGCACATCCACCAGGAAGTGAAATTCTCGTATGACCCATACGCGTCAACAATGGCCCCATGACCAGAAAAGACGCCCGCATTTTACTTACCCATTCATACGGGGCTTCACAAGAAGTAAGCTTCTCCGCATTTACGGTAATCACTTCGTCCCGGTATGTAACTCCCGCTCCCAGCGATTCCAACACCTTGTTAATCGTCATCACATCGTCTAGAGGAGGTGCGTCAATAATAACGCTTTGTCCTTCTTCCCCTAAGAGAGAGGCAGCGATGATCGGAAGAACAGAATTCTTAGCGCCGCTAACTTTGACACTTCCGGTCAATCTTTTGCCACCGCGGACGATAAATTTGCTCATCATGGTTCCCTCCGCGCTTTTATTCCCTTTTCTTCATTCCGGAATACGTGAGCCCCCCTGTGATAGAAAGGACTGTTACTGTGTGTGGAATTTCGACATAACCTGGCAAATACCGCCCTTGATGTCTATTCAGAAAAGAATTGGTTTATAATCCATATCAATGATACACGTACTGTACAGAATGACTCATGACTTGTAAATGTAAGATGTTTACAGGTCATCTAAGCATCAAAACAGACAGACTGGGATGATTAGTAGCCGGATTCAACCGGATATCCCGTTTACAGCCACAAATCAAGTGAAAAATTGTGAATTCCCTAACTTCCATCATACCATTGATGAATTGTACGATACAAGCTATTTTTACATAAAACATCTCAAATTCATCCAACTTCATGTCACACTTTTTTCTTAATTCCTTCACCGACAACTCATACTCTAATTGTTAACACAATCAATCGATGTTATTCGACAATGAACTGCATGAACAGCATGAAGAACCTAACAGATGATTAACCAACCATCTCAATATTAAAACAAATTGCGCAACATTTGTGTCCATGACAAATAGTCAATCACAAAGCCCGCAACAGCATGCCCAAGAATGATGGCCAGCAATAAATGTAACAGTCTTCCCTGAGCACCTCGTGGCTGCCTGATCATTAAATCCAGCTTGAGATTTTGCAGGGCCCACCATGACAACGCTATACATAAAAGCGAAACGATAATTGAAACGATACCATTCGTACTCATTGTCTGGTTCAACTGATTTGTTAAATCAGTACCCATATATTCATTACCTCCACATTTGTTGCAGCGATCAGCATAATTATGCCTGGCACCCATAACTTGTTAGAACACCGGAATGTCTGAAGCACAACACACTACACCTACTGTCGGAGTTGCTCCCACTAAGACGGAACCTCCTGATGCCCAATCTTCGAGCAGCAACGAACTGGGTGTTAATGAGTATGGAATTCATCAACGAAGCTTCCTGCATCTGCTGACTCTAAGGAATATAGGCTCTTTCATCATACATTGTCAATTACATTGATTTCCACTTCGTAAATATTTTAAATTCAAATTGCCGGGATTTTGTTACTAAAACGACATAAAAGATCGTAATTTCGATATCGATCTTGTCATTTCCTCGGAAATAATTTAGATTTTCGTCGTTAAAAATAGTTCTTCCAGTGGTAATTATCGCCACTACTATAGTCCTACATCCTATTCAACTCCGCCTAAACGGTGAATATAATTAACATCAATACATCATATTAAGTTCAATGTATTAATTGAAGTTGATGACAAATCTATATCATGTACTTGGAAAATAAATGACTTCATTGAACTCAAAAAAACCCGACAGACTAAGCCGCCGGGCTTCCAAGATTGTTTATTTGCCGTACACATTGATCCGGTTAACCGCTTTTTGCAGAGCAATCTCTGCCCGGCGGTGATCAAAGTGGTCCTGATTGCTTTGGCTGCCGAGCCGGCGTTCTGCCCGCTCTTTCGCTGCACGCGCACGATCCACATCAATGCTTTCCGGGAATTCGGCACTCTCTGCAAGCACAACAACCTTATCTTTACGGACTTCGATAAACCCGCCACCAATGGCAACCCGTTTATTCTCTTTTCCGTTTTTGATATAGATTGGTGCGATCTGTAGAGGTGTAACCATAGGGATATGACCTGGCAGAATGCCCAGTTCTCCTTCAATACCACGAGCCGTGATACTATCCACTTGTTCTGAAAATACCAGACGCTCGGGTGTTACGATTTCCAACAAAAAGGTGCTCAATTCCATCCCTCCTGGAAACTATCCGAAGGATAGCTCGCTTCATAAGGACAATCCTGATTCAGGATTATACCAGTGTTTTAGCTTTCTCCACTGCCTCTTCAATTGTACCTACGAAGAGGAAGGCTGCTTCTGGAAGGTCATCATACTTACCTTCGAGAATTTCTTTAAAGCTGCGCACTGTTTCTTTAACCGGAACGTATTTACCCGGAATACCGTTAAATGCTTCAGCAACGTGGAATGGCTGGGACAAGAAACGCTGGATCTTACGAGCACGGTATACGAGCGCTCTGTCTTCCTCACTAAGCTCGTCCATACCCAGGATCGCAATGATATCCTGCAATTCATTGTAACGCGCCAAAATACGTTTAACGCCTTGAGCTACGTTGTAGTGTTCTTCACCTACAACTTCAGGGGACAAGATCCGGGAGCTGGATGCCAGCGGATCTACCGCAGGGTAGATACCCATCTCGGAAATTTTACGCTCCAGGTTCGTCGTTGCATCCAAGTGGGCAAACGTCGTTGCAGGAGCCGGATCTGTATAGTCATCCGCAGGCACATAGATCGCCTGGATGGATGTTACGGAGCCTTTTTTGGTCGAAGTGATACGTTCTTGCAGTTGACCCATTTCTGTTGCCAGTGTAGGTTGGTAACCTACCGCGGAAGGCATACGTCCGAGCAAGGCAGATACTTCTGAACCCGCTTGGGTGAAACGGAAGATGTTATCGATAAAGAGCAACACGTCACGGCCTTCTTCATCACGGAAGTATTCCGCCATCGTCAGACCTGTGAGGGCTACACGAAGACGTGCGCCTGGAGGCTCGTTCATTTGTCCGAAGACCATTGCTGTTTTGTTGATAACGCCGGAATCACTCATCTCATGATACAAGTCGTTACCTTCACGTGTACGCTCACCAACACCTGCAAATACGGAGATACCGCCGTGCTCTTGCGCAATGTTGTTGATCAGTTCCTGAATCGTTACGGTTTTACCTACACCGGCACCACCGAAGAGACCGATTTTACCACCTTTGGCATAAGGAGCCAGCAAGTCGATAACTTTGATCCCTGTCTCCAGCATTTCTGCCTGGGTAGTCAGTTCATCAAATGCAGGAGCCGAGCGGTGAATCGGGTTTTTCCGTTCAGTCGCTACGTTACCGCCAGTATCAATCGCTTCGCCGAGTACGTTAAATACACGACCCAGTGTAGCTTCACCAACGGGTACAGAGATTGGAGCTCCTGTATCTACTACTTCCATACCACGAACGAGTCCGTCCGTGGAGGACATCGCGATACAACGTACACGGTTGTCACCCAGATGTTTCGAAGCTTCGAGTGTAAGATTCACACTTACGCCGCTTTCGCTTACTGTAGTGATCGTAATGGCATTGAGGATTTCCGGCAGGCCGCCGCGATCAAACTCGACGTCAACAACCGGACCCATGATGCTCACAACGCGTCCTTTGTTCATCTTAACGTTCCCCTCCTACAAGCCTGCTACTTTTACAAAAATAAAGTACCGTTCGCTTATCTTTGCACTGCAAGCCTTTATTAATAAAAAACGATTAGCCTTGTGCTGCGTTGGCACCTGCCACAATTTCCGTAATCTCCTGCGTTATCGCCGCTTGACGGGCCCGGTTGTAAGTCAATGACAAGTCGTTAATGAGTTTGGATGCATTTTTGGTTGCATTACCCATCGCCGTCATTTTCGCACCCAGCTCACTAGCCTTACCGTTCAGAAGTGCACCATAGATCAACGTCTCCGCGTAACGCGGGAGCAGAACCTCCAGTACAGCTTCAGCAGACGGCTCGTATTCGTAGCTTGCCGTTGGTCCTTCCGCAGCAGTTACCTCAGGTGTTTCCATCGGGAGAAGACGTTCTACCGTAGGAATCTGGGTCAACGCATTTACAAAGCGGTTATAACAAATGTACAATTCATCAAATTCAGCCAGTTCAAATCCATGAACAGCCTCGTGTGCGATCGATTTGATATCTGCAAATGAAGGAGAATCGGATAGATCCGTTGTTGTGGAAGCCATCGCAATTTCACGTCGTCTGAAATAATCGCGTCCTTTTCGTCCAATGACGAACAATTGGTAGTCATCCTGAGAGCTATGGCGCTCTTTAAGCGTCTGATTCACTTGACGCAAAACGTTCGCATTGTAACCACCCGCAAGACCACGGTCCGATGTAATGATCAGATAAGCTGTCTTTTTGACCGGACGGCTCTCCAGCATCGGATGTTGGATTCCTTGCGTGCTTGATGCGATACTAGCCACAACTTCTTTCAGTTTCTCCGAATAAGGACGGGCCGCTTCCGCTTTTTCCTGCGCTTTACGCAGTTTTGCAGCAGCAACCATCTCCATTGCTTTGGTGATCTGCTTCGTGCTTTGTACGCTTTTAATTTGCCGCTTTATTTCGCGCATGCCTTTTGCCATGATTTCACCACCTTCAAGTTTTGACATAGTCAAAACTACTTCGTAAGCATAATCCTACTTTGACAGAGTCAAAGTTACTTCGTAAGCACAACCAGTTTTGACATAGTCAAAACTACTTCGTAAGCATAATCTTTACTTTGGCGGAGCCAAAGCTTACTTCATAAAGCATAACCTTACTTTGACGATGTCAACGTTTGGCATGCAGACAAGCGGAATCGGTAAACAACTCCGCATCTGCAATTATTTATTTAGAGACAGCAAAGCTCTTTCTGAACTTCTCGATGGCGCCCTTCAGAGCATTCTCATTGTCTGCCGTCAATTCTTTTGTATCACGGATGGATTGAAGAATCTCTGGATGAGTGCTCTCCATGAACGCAAGGAACTCACCTTCAAAACGAGTCACATCACCTGTAGGGATTTCATCCAGGAAACCTTTAACCGCTGTGTACAAGCTGACTACCTGTTGTTCTACAGGCAGAGGCTGGTTTACACCTTGTTTCAGGATTTCCATCATACGAGCACCACGATTCAGGCGGGCCTGAGTCGCTTTATCCAGATCGGAACCAAACTGGGAGAACGCTTGAAGCTCACGATATTGAGCGAGGTCGAGACGCAGGGAACCTGCAACCTTTTTCATCGCTTTGATCTGAGCAGAACCACCAACACGGGATACGGAAATACCTACGTTAATCGCTGGACGTTGTCCAGCATTGAATAGGTCAGCTTCCAGGAAGATTTGTCCGTCCGTGATGGAGATTACGTTCGTCGGAATGTAAGCAGATACGTCGGAAGCTTGTGTTTCAATAAACGGAAGTGCGGTTAAAGAACCACCACCCAGTTCATCATTCAGCTTCGCAGCACGCTCCAGCAAACGGGAGTGCAAGTAGAAGACGTCACCCGGATAAGCCTCACGGCCCGGAGGACGACGAAGCAACAAGGAAAGCTCACGGTAAGCGGAAGCTTGTTTCGTCAAGTCATCATAGACAACGAGAACGTGCTCACCTTTGTACATGAAGTACTCACCCATCGAACAACCGGAATACGGTGCGATGTACAAGAGCGGTGATGGATCGGATGCTGCTGCAGTTACAACAATCGTGTACTCCATTGCGCCTTTACGACGAAGGGTTTCCACAACTTGCGCAACCGTAGATTGTTTTTGACCGATAGCAACATAGATACATTTCATGCCGCTGCCTTTTTGGTTCAGGATCGCATCAATCGCTATGGATGTTTTACCTGTTTGACGGTCACCGATGATCAACTCACGTTGTCCACGGCCGATTGGAACCATTGCATCAATCGCTTTGATCCCTGTTTGCATTGGCTCATGAACCGATTTACGATCCATTACGCCTGGTGCTTTACCTTCAACCGGACGGAATTCCGTTGTAGCGATTGGCCCTTTGCCATCCACCGGAATACCGAGTGGGTTCACAACGCGTCCAATCAATGCTTCGCCAACAGGCACTTGCATAATTTGACCTGTACGTTTAACTTGGTCGCCTTCACGAATATCGTAATAAGGTCCCAGGATAACGACACCGACGTTGCTTTCTTCCACGTTCATGGCGAGTCCCATAACACCGCTTGGGAATTCAACCAACTCATTGGACATGACATTCTCAAGTCCGTATACACGAGCGATACCATCACCGACCTCAATAACCGTCCCGACTTCGACTACATCGATATCAGTCTTGTATTGTTCGATTTGGCTCTTTATTAATGTACTGATTTCTTCTGGCTTGATACTCAAGTGTCCTCACCCCAATCTACTGTACTCGTCTGTTAAAAGACTGCTCAAGACGTTCGAGCTTGCCAGCCAAGCTGCCGTCATAGATCGTATCGCCAATGGCGACTTTCAATCCGCCCAGCAGAGTCGGATCAACAATGTTCTCGATACGAATCTTTTTATTGACACGGCCACCGAATTCACGGGCTACCGCTTCTTTTTCTACATCATTCAATGCATAAGTTGAGTAAACGCGCGCATCAGCTATGCCGAGCGACTCGCCTTGGATCTTCCGATAATCATTCAGCAATTCTTCCAGCAATTCAACGCGTCCGCGCTCAATCAAGAGCAGGACGGTGCGAAGGACAGGCTCGGACACCTTGCCATCGAGGCTTGAGTGTAGGACGTTCTGCTTCGCTTCATCAGAGATGTTCGGAGATACGATAAACTTTTCGATATCAGCATCCCCGGTCAATGCACTAACAACCGCACGCAGTTCCTGTTCAACCTCAAGTACCTGCTGTTGCTGAAGAGCAACTTCGAACAATGCTTTCGCATAACGCTTGGCAACTATCGTATCGCGGCTCATTGTCGGCCTCCTACCTCATTGAGGTATTGGTTCACAAGTTCCTCTTGTGCAGGACCGTTCTCAACTTCTTTTTTAATCAATTTGGAAGCGATTTGTACGGAAGCAGTACCCAGTTCGCTGCGAAGCGCTGCAACTGCTTTGTTCTTTTCACTCTGGATCTCACGTACAGCATCGTCTTTGAGACGATTAGCTTCTGCTTTCGCATCTGCCAGGATGGATTCAGCCTGTTTTCCACCTGTTTGTTTGGACTGTTCAATGATGTCGTAAGCATCTTTGCGCGCTTGCTCCAGTGCTTGTTTTTGTTCCTCCACATAGGCAATGGCCTGATCCCGAGTCTGTGCAGCCTCATTCATCTGCATCATCACGAGTTCACGACGTTTTTCCATAATGGAGAACAAAGGACCGAAGGCGTAACGGCTAAGCAGCCAATATAAAATTAAAAATGCAACCATCGCAAGAATCGTATTTTCCCATATGAAACTCAATCTGTTCACTCCTTCCTGGAGGTATCCTTGAAACCATCATCCGCGTGTGCGGACATTACCTAAAAAGAAGGCGCGGATGGCTATGGCCTTCCCCGCCAAACCTGTATCAATTTAATTAAGCCATACCGTAGAACATGAACGCGAGTACCACACCGATGATCGGCAATACTTCGATCAGACCTACACCGATAAACATTGTTGTTTGAAGAGTGGATTTTGCTTCCGGTTGACGGGCAATACCTTCCACCGTTTTGCTGATTACCATACCGTTACCAATACCTGCGCCAAACGCGCCCAGTCCTGCAACAATTGCTGCTGCGATTAATGCCATTGCTCCCATTTGTATATCCTCCTTAAAATTATAAATCGAATTTTTATTGTTCAGCCTAGTGAAGAAATCTTCGTAGGACTTGAAACTTAATGTTCATCATGCGTCTCGATGCTCTGTGAAATGTACACCATCATCAAGATTACAAATACAAATGCCTGGATTGCACCGATAAAGATACTAAAGCCCTGCCAAGCTACGAGCAACGGAATCGCTGCAATGGCGCCAAACACTTTGAACGTGGTCAGCTTCAGGATCGTTGTAATCAATACCTCGCCCGCGAAAATATTCGCGAACAAACGCATTCCGTGTGTCAGCAGCTTGGATGCCGTCTCAATCAGGTTGATCGGCAAGAACAAGGCAAACGGTTTAAAATAGTGCTGGAGATATCCTCTTGTGTTGCGGAACAATCCGAGTCCATGAGATACCAGGAATGCTACCAGTGCCAGTCCCATTGTAACAGACAAGTCGGCTGTTGGTGATTTCCACCACGCTAGTTCAACGTGCGGATGTGCTTCAGGGTCCTTGGCATGCGCTTTTTCAAATGCCTCCACCGCTGTAACGATCGGCTGACCGAACACCTGCGCATGTTCTGCGCTATCCACTGCGGTTACCGCCTGAAATGGAAGACCCAACATGTTACCTACAAAAATGAACATAATCATCGAAAGAGCGAGAGAAATAAAATGTTTCCCTTTCTTCATGTCCATCGTGCTGGAAATCAGATTGCGGACGAATTCTACTGCCCACTCCATAAAATTTTGCAGCTTGCCGGGATTTTCAACGGATAATCTCCGTGTTGCCAGTACAGCAAAGATAAAAACAAGTGCACCTGTTACAACCAGCATCAACAGAACCGATAGATCCAGTCGAAATCCGCCAAGCATAATAATTGGAGCTTCATGCATATTTTTCTCACCCCTTTCTCGACTTGAAAGCTGCAGCACCTAACATCATTCTGCTCTGCGGGAATAGATGATCCCTATAATCAGTAAGGAAAATTGTGCAATAACCAGCCCGCCTGCAACCGCATATGTATTGAAGTATTGCGGATAGCGCATCGATATGAATATACCGAGCACAGCAAGTGCTGCTCTTGTCAAAAATCCCAGGTTCACACGCTTCAAGTTACCTTCTGCCGCGTCATCAGACATTTTCCTTACTTTGAAGCCCAGGTAAAATGCATTGATCCAGCTAATTCCTGTACCCAGGGCTAGTCCCAAAGCAATTGTCTCCACACGTGGCATAAAGGCCGCTGCGAGAAAACAAACCATAAGAAAGTACATGATGAAAACAGTCATCGATCTGCGGTATCTGGTTAGTTCACTCATCACTTTCCCCCATGACTTTTTTCGCGATAAAGTAGATGCTTACGCCGCCTGCCGCCAAGAAAAAGAGAACGCTTACGGCGATCCATATTCCGTTACCCCCAATGGTCTTGTCCAACCAGGAGCCAGCGTAATATCCGGCAACAGCGAGAATGGCAATCTCGATCCCAAATGCTGTCACGAGTCCCATCGCTTTCCACACGTTATCGTCATGGTTACGGGATGAATTTGGTTTGTTCGAATCGGCCATTTTCCACGCCACCCTTGCAATCCCAGTTAATTTTACTGAATGATGAGAGCCTTTGTCAATTGAATGATTTTAGCGTTTTAAAGGGGGAAACGACGGGAGTATAGACCATTAGAGCCCATAAACCCGCGTAAACCGTACAGTTTAACTGTATGCTTGCCCTTTATAAATCCGTCAGAAAAAATGAATTATTTTTTGAATTTTCTGTGAAATGATTCCGGACGTTCACTATTCACACCAAAATGGTGCAAAATCGCATTGACAATCCTCTCTGAAGCATGTCCATCTCCGTAAGGATTGGCAGCTTGACTCATGCTTGCATACAGTGTTTCGTCTGTAAGCAGAGCTCTGGTCCGCTCATACACACGTTCCTCTTCGGTACCCACCAGCTCCAATGTTCCAGCCTCGATTCCCTCTGGACGCTCTGTTGTATCCCGCAGAACGAGAACAGGCACACCAAACGAAGGCGCTTCTTCTTGCAAACCGCCTGAATCAGTCAGAATCAAGTGAGTGTGCGGGTAGAAGTTATGCAAATCCACTACGTCTAGTGGATCAATTAGTTTAATCCGGGGATGATCCCCCAAAATCGCGTGAGCCGGCTCCTTCACAGCAGGACTTGGATGCACCGGGTACACGATGGCAATATCCTCAAACTCGTCGGCAATCCGTTTGACGGCCTGGAAAATGTTACGGTGAGGCTCGCCTTGGGATTCACGGCGGTGGGCTGTCATCAGCACAAGACGTTTGCCCTGTGCCCATTCAAGTACCGGATGTGTGTAATCCTGCCGTACTGTATATTGAAACACATCTGTTACCGTGTTGCCTGTGACATACGTACTAGACTCTGATTTATTTTCTTTGGCAAGGTTCGAAGAAGACCAGTCGGTAGGTGCAAAATGCAAATCAGCGAGTACACCGGTCAACTGACGGTTCATCTCTTCCGGATACGGAGACAGCTTGTTCCACGTCCGAAGCCCTGCTTCCACATGCCCTACCTGAATCTGCTGTAGGAACGCAGCATAGCTGGCTACAAACGTTGTCAGTGTGTCACCGTGAACCAGCACGATATCCGGTTTTGCTTCACGCAGAACCGGCTCCAGACCTTCCAGCACACGTATTGTAATTTCATTCAACGTCTGGCGTTCTTTCATGACATCCAGATCATAATCGGGATGGATATTAAATACTTCAAGAACCTGATCCAGCATTTGACGGTGCTGCGCAGTAACGCAGACGATGGATTCAATCGATTCGGGATGTTTCTGCAATTCCAAAATAAGCGGAGCCATCTTGATGGCTTCCGGGCGTACCCCGAATATCGTCATAACTTTAATTTTGTTGGACATTCAAGCAAAGCCCCTTTTCTATAAGTTCCGAACCTCTTACAAGCATGCAATATGCTTATTTAGTGCCGTATAGACGGTCTCCTGCATCTCCCAGCCCTGGCACGATATAACCGTGATCATCAAGACGGTCGTCCAATGCAGCCACGTAGATATCCACATCTGGATGCGCTTCCTGTACTGCCTTCACGCCTTCCGGTGCTGCAACAAGGTTCATCATTTTAATCTGGGTACAGCCGCGTTTTTTCAACACGTCAATGGCAGCAATGGCAGAACCGCCAGTTGCCAGCATGGGGTCGATGACAATCAACTGACGCTCTGTAACGTCCGTAGGCAGCTTTGTATAGTATTCAACAGGTTGCAGTGTTTCCGGGTCACGGAACAGACCTACATGTCCAACTTTGGCTGCTGGCAGCAATTTCACAACGCCATCCAGCATTCCGAGTCCTGCACGCAAAATCGGCACCAGTCCGAGCATACGTCCGGAAATGACTTTGCCTTGTGTTGCAGCTACAGGTGTCTGTACATCGATAGACTCCAGCTCAACATCTCTTGTAATCTCATAAGCCATCAACGTTGCTACTTCATCCACCAATTCACGAAAATCTTTCGTATTCGTACGCATGTCGCGTATAAACGTCAGTTTGTGTTGAATCAAAGGGTGATCACATATTACTAATTTTCCCATCTAATTTGTCCCTCCGGTAAGTTCTTCATGTTCAGCATTTCCAAATATGCCTAATCATCATTCATAGGCCCGATAAATCCTGTATATTATATCATCACCTACAACGAATTACACCATCAAAGGGCACCCAATCATTACAGAAAAACGAATCCTACAAAAAAAGGACCGGAAAATGAGTCATCCGGTCCTTTTTGCTCATGCTGTTATGTCGTTGAGAACATGAAAATGATGAATACAATGGCACTCCGCCAACAGAATGATCCTTCGATCGCTGTTATCCCCGGATTTTTTTGAACCACCTTAATAAGGGTAAAATCCGGGGATAAAGGCGAACGCTTCGCTTCTGTGGTCTCATTCTGTCTGCTTCGTTTTTTTGTATCCCATTTTAAGAACACTCAAATACAAACAGCATGAGCAATCTTTTTTAGTATTTAAGGTCGGTGTAGAGCGGGAATTGATCAGTCAGTGCAGTCACTTCTGCACGGGCTTCATCCAGCTTCGCCGTATCTTTTGGATTTTTCAGCGTTTTGGCAATGATCTTACCAATGGCTACCATCGCTTCTTCGTTCATACCACGGGAAGTGGCAGCAGGCGTACCAATTCGGATACCACTCGTTACAAACGGGCTGGTAGGGTCGAATGGAATTGCATTTTTGTTCACGGTAATGCCGATAGAATCGAGTACATGCTCGGCTTCCTTACCTGTAATGTTCACGCTGCGTGTGTCGATCAGCATCAAGTGGTTGTCTGTACCGCCGGATACAATGTTCAATCCTTCAGCAACCAGTGTTTCAGCCAGAACCTGTGCATTTTTCACCACATTTTGTGCATATGTTTTGAACGAAGGTTGCAAAGCTTCACCGAACGCTACTGCTTTGGAAGCAATAACGTGCATCAGAGGTCCACCTTGGGAACCTGGGAATACGGCTTTATCAATAGCTGCTGCCCATGCTTTGCGGCACAGAATCATACCACCACGAGGTCCACGCAGCGTTTTGTGTGTTGTTGTTGTTACGAAGTGAGCATGCGGAACCGGGCTAGGATGTAAACCAGCAGCAACCAATCCTGCGATGTGAGCCATGTCCACCATGAACAAAGCGCCTACATCATTAGCGATGGAAGCAAGCTTTTCAAAATCAATGGTACGCGGATATGCACTTGCACCTGCAACGATCATACGAGGACGGTGCTTAAAAGCCGCTTTGCGAACTTCATCATAATCAATCAGGAACGTATCTTCCTGTACACCATATGCCACGAAATTGTACAGCAAGCCGGATGCATTCACCGGACTCCCGTGTGTAAGGTGTCCACCATGCGCAAGGTTCATACCCAGTACGGTATCACCAGGTTTCAGTGCCGCAAGATATACCGCCATATTGGCTTGTGCGCCGGAGTGAGGTTGAACATTCACATGCTCTGCTCCAAACAGTTCCTTCGCACGATCGCGTGCGATATCTTCAACAATATCAACATGCTCACAACCACCATAGTAACGTTTGCCTGGATATCCTTCAGCGTACTTATTGGTGAGTACAGATCCCATTGCCTCAATAACTGCTTCACTTACGATGTTCTCAGATGCGATCAGCTCAATGTTGTTCTGTTGACGTTTCAATTCAAGATTCATCGCTTCCAGTACTGCCGGGTCATTCTTGCGCAATTGTTCCATGATTAAATTCCTCCCAGTTTATAAGTGAAGTTATAAAGCGAATAAAAGAGATTACACCCTAAACTCCGAGTTCAGCACCATCTTCCGAACGCTGTTATCCACGGATTTTTTTCTAATACCCTTAATAATGGGGAATCCGATGATAAAGGCGAAGCCCCTATGCTTTCTTTCAGAAAGCTTTTGGCTTTGCTTCTTCAGATTGGTGTTGCACTCTCCGTTTTTGTGTAAAAAATTAGTTGCGCTTTATATAGGTTGAATAAAAATTACTCACAAAATGTCGAATCTGGTTGTTGTTCATCATTACGATACACCGCGCGTTCGCCGCCAATTAACTTCGGACGAGTCAACGCCGTGGTCACACGGGCATCCCCAATGTAGCGGAGCGCTGTACGAAATGGTACAGCTACATGCCGAAGGTGCATGCCAATCATCGTCTCCCCAATATCCAGACCCGCATGGGCCTGCACATGTTCAGCCAGGCATGGATCGGTCAGCGAAAGATACGCTGCGGATGCCATTGAACCACCTGCCTTGGGCACGGGTACTGCGCCAACCTCAGTCAAACCAAGACGTGTAAGCACAGAACGCTCCATGACCAGCGCACGGTTCAGATGCTCACAGCATTGGAATACAGTCTCAAAACCAAACTCCTGCTGCACCTCGCGTATACCCGCAAGAAGCTGCTGCGCCACTTCAATTGCACCACTCGTACCAATCCGTTGGCCTGCGACTTCACTTGTACTTGTACCGATCACAACGATCTGTCCAGGCCCAAGCTGTCCAGCAAGCGCCAGTTCACGCAGAACGGATGCGGTCTGTTCATGCAATCCGGGTTGTTCCGAATCTAACTCTATAGTCACCCTATCGCCTCCCGATAAAATCATGCCCGGCTTTCTCTTGGCTGTCTTCGTATTCTTGCACGGCATTTCAGGTACTATTATAGCGAATAATCAGATGAAAGACGAAAAAAAGAGCAGTCTGCGGGTAACGCAGAATTGCTCTTTTGCCCAGGCGACCGGCCGTTTGTTCCGGTGCTCCATCGTGGTTATGCCCACTTCGTCGCCAGTTACACCGGATCCCTGTTTTCCCTTTCATCATAAAACAACCTGCGTTTAAAATCAACGGGTAATTTACAGCGCGCGTCTTCTTTTTTATACCATTTCACTTTTACCCTGGAGCGCTCTCTATTATTCTAGCTTGTCCAAGAGGCGGTCGAGTGCTGTACGAATCTCTGCAGCGGCGATATTATAGTCATCACGGCTGCCTCCAAACGGATCGGAGATATCAAAACTGGGGATGCGTTGCCGGATTTCAATCGCCCGCTCACGTTCCGATGCCAGGATTTCCTGACCAAGAGCACGTTTCATTTCCATCGTAGCGAACAGGCTGTCCAGTTCCTGAAGATCATTCAATACCTGCTCGTCATTTTCAACATACTCTTTCAGTGTATAGGTCTTGTGGACAGAATCAGGAAAAACCTGCATAACATGCTGTTTATGACTCTGTGTCAACGTAAGGATCAGATCCGCCCAGCCCACTAAATTCGCGCTAAGCATCGTCGAATGCGGCGGTCCCTCAACGTTATGATCTCTCAGAACGTCCTCCGCATGACGGGAAATCGGCATACCCGTCGTTGCTGCTACTCCTGCGGAACGAACGTGCACCTGAATGCCGCGTTCAGACGCCAATTTACGTAATAGCCCCTCCGCCATGGGGCTGCGGCAAGTATTCCCTGTACATACAAATAAAATATGTTTCATTGTGGTAGCCTCCCCATTTTGCAAATGTTTGTCGAAATAACTGAAATAGCACAAGGCTGGAATAGTTCGAATCGTATTTTAAAATATAAACAAAAGTCCAAAGGCAAGCAAGATCGCTCCGCCTATTGCTTCACCATAATCACCCATATTCTGGCTCACGCGCCGTCCTAACAACAGACCCATAACGGACATTGCACCTCCAAACACCCCGAACGCCAGCACAGTTAGTACCAGATTACTACTGAACATCCCAAGAGAAACGCCAACGGAGAACGAATCCACACTGACACTGAGTGAGTACAGAATCACACCGAGCAGAGAACGATGATCCACCATTTTGGTGTCTCCCTCACGGAAAGCGTTCAAAATCATATGGGCACCCAGCAGAACAAGCAACCCACCTGCCGCATACGTGGTAATATCACCAAGCAGGGAACTGACGTATTTCCCCGTATACATGCCGATAAGCGGCATGATGATGTGGAACAGAGCCGTTACAACACTGATCCGCAATACGTCTCGCAGACGAATGCCCTTCATGCCGATCCCAATTCCGAGTGAGAAAGCATCTAGGCCAAGAGCGACGGCCATAATCAAAATGGTTACCAACTGCCCTACATGGGCAGACACATCCCACATCCCCATACCCCCAAGTCACGTAAAGGTTCTTGTACACGATATGCGGACAAGGACCTAAACATGACCGGGGGAATAACTTTCAGAACTGGATAATCTACATCCCTAATAACCAATTCAAACTCATTTATTTGTGCTACAGCAACTGCTTACTCAACCCATTTAATAGCCAGTTCTTCCCTAGGTTCCTCAAAATCTTCAAAATCTTTGACCTTTTTAATAGGGTCTTGTAGTGTCGACTTCGCAGCCAAATCATTAAAATGCTCAAAAGCAGCATGATAAGCGTTCATATTCTCGAATGAATCATCCAACCTGTCACTCATCCAATAAAAATCGTTTAAACTTATAGCATTTGTCTTCTTTGCGATTTCCCAAGAGTCATACGTGGACAAACCCAGCGATTCAAGTATTTGATTCGCTCCTTGACGTTCCTTCGGGAAAACACGATCACTTAGCCAGAGTTTAATGTCTGCTTGGCTTGGCTGTTTATCCTTGTCAATATAGAGCTCTCCCGACCTAGAGTGAATGAGTTTATAAAGTCCAAAAGGGTACCCCGCATCCCCTAATTTTCCTGCCTCAACTGTTGGCGTATATTTTTTCCCATCCAATGAAAATTCTCCAATAACAACATTTTTATATCTGAGAAAATAACCGTTGGACATGTTTATACCTCCTAGCGACAAACTGCTTAATAAATTCTGCTCTGTTCACTGACATCAAGGGAGCATATTTATCGATTATAGCAACAACCTCTTCTGTCGAAATTCTGAGATTAATTCCCTGAAGGCTATCTTTATCCACTAAATCCAAAGCCCCACTCAGATTGGTAAAAGGCTTACCTATTGAAAATCCTAAAATTTCTTGGTCATCGTTAACGATATCAGAGTTACTAAACTCAGAACAAAATGCAAGACCATGATCAAACAACGGTGCAAAAGAAAATTTCTCTGCTTTTCTATCCACTATGAATCCAAAATTTTTCTTATGTCGATCTGTGTTATGAATAATGTAATCAAATACAATCATCTGATCTATATTTTTCTTCCCACCATCTAAGCCTTCTGTCGTTAGTTCATTATATAACTCTTTCCCCTTTTTTCCTGTAATCACATCACAGCTAGCAAATTCCTGATGTGGGAGCTTGAAGGACTGACTAACACTCACCAGAACTTTGTGATGATCTGCAAGAAGTCTTTCAAAAGAATTCCCTTGATATTGTCCCTTTGGTCTTTCGGATAATTGCTCAATCTCTTCTTCCGGGAGAAACAAGTGTAAATCCACAATCCAAAGTTTATAATGAACCACATTAAAACCTAATAACTCACCTATCTCACACGCTATCTTTTCTGACATAGGTTGATCTATGGAGAAGAAGGCACCTCTGCTATATCCAGACTTTACGTACAGAAGCCCTGATTTATCATGATGTATATTAAACTTTCTTAGTACGCCTAGAGAAGAAGGTGTTGAAGCTTGTATTTGTGTTGTCCTAGACTGCGGTATAGAAACATCAGCAATATGAAAATCACCTAAGAGGTATTCGCCATATTTCTTTATACCCGAACTCACTATAGAATTCAAAAGAATCCCCCCTCCTCTTGGGTTATAAACGTGTTAAAAAAGCCCTTTCCAGACCCTGATAAACGAAAGACAGCTACACTTCATAGAATGATGAGCGACCCTTGGGAGGCAGGGTTATCGGTCACTGACCTGTATGAGTCGGTGACCTGCCGCCTTGAGCAGCCGATTCATGACGGCTGCTCCCAGCCCTTCGCGTGAGCAGGCTTCAGCCACAATATATGTGGCGCCTTGCTCATCGCAGCTGCGCAGCGCGGCGTATAGCCGGCGCGCTGCTTCTTCCAGCTCGCTGGCTTCGCCCAGCGAGAACACGGCATCGGCGCGGTACTGCTCCGCGTGCTCGGCGAACGCCAGCACAGCGGTGCGCTCTCCGCGCTGCGCCGCCTCCTCGAGGGCGGCGCTGATCCAGGCCGCCACCGCTGCGGGCGGCCCCTCTACCACGCACAGCGCACCTGTGGGCGCGTAGTGCGTGTACTTCATGCCCGGCGAGCGCGGCGCCGGGCTACCCACGCCATCGGACCCTTCGGCGAGCAACGCCGGGTCCGTGGCGACACGGGCGGCAACGGCGGACAGCTGTTCCGCCGTAATGCCGCCAGGGCGCAGGATGGTGACGGTACCGTCGTCACCGACCTGCACAACCGTGGACTCGACGCCCACCCCGGTGGGGCCGCCGTCCACGATGCCGCCGATGCGGCCAGCCAGATCCTCACGCACATGTGCCGCGAGTGTCGGGCTTGGCCGCCCGGAACGGTTGGCGCTCGGCGCAGCTACAGGGCATTCCGCCGCCGCAATCAACTGCAAGGCCACCGGATGGTCCGGCATGCGCACGGCCACCGTATCCAAACCGGCGGTAACACGCAGGGATACCGCCCCCGGCCTAACCGGCAGAACCAGCGTTAGCGGCCCCGGCCAGAAGGCCGTCATCAGCGCCTCCGCTGTGGCATTCACTTCCGTGACCAGTGAATCCAGCTGGTCCCGATGCGCAATATGCACAATCAGTGGATTGTCCGAAGGACGCCCTTTGGCTACGAATACAGCTTCTACCGCTGCTGTACTGCGGGCATCTGCTCCAAGACCGTATACCGTCTCGGTGGGGAATGCTACGGTCTGACCTTGACGAATGCAGGCTGCCGCAGCCTGCAAGTCAGCGAGCGCCTGCTGGCAGGCGCTCCCTTTTGCCACATCATCCATGTTCTCATTAGCTACCAGTACATTGACATCCCACATATGCGTAACCAGTTGCCCTGTACTCCCATCCATCCCCATGCCTTTCATGGAAGACTGATGCAAATGTTTATTTTCTCTATTCATATATCCATCATTCCTAAACTTCAATAGGGTAGTTAGTGCAAATATCGCTGCCGCGATACCTTATTTCGCTTTTATCATCTCATTCTTATAATTATAACATATCTAATCTGCCCGAGGCTGTGGTTCGTTTCTCCCCAAAGGCTAATGTAACGGAATCTCAACCAAAATTCATCCAAAGACAAAAGGGCACTCCCCTAATCGAAGTCCCCAGACATAATGAACTATAGCAGTATGTTATGCAAACAATCCGGTCACCCAGTCCCACAATTTTACCGCCATATCCCACAGGAAGAAACGCGCCTCCGGGGTTGCATCCTGCACCAATGCCTCTGCATCTCCTGGCTCCGCATCAACTGCTGCCGATGCTGTTACAGGCTTCGCCAGTGCATCCCCTGTACCGGCATCAATGAAGCACAATGGAGGAAACAGCACACACCACCAGTTTTGACCTTCACCTTTTCCCAGTGTTATCCGCACTGCTTCATAATCTCCAGCGGGATATACGGTACCTCCATATAGTTTGGTAGGAAACGGCACAACGCCGAGTTCTACCTGATACGAATAGTTTAATCCACGGCTGGCAAGCTCTTCTCCCACACGATCCTCAATTTCAGACAAATGCTCGCGGATCACACTGCGCGCTTCGTCCAGACTTTGTGGATTCTTAAGTTCGGTTACCCATTGATCCATCTGAGCAACGACCGCGTCGCGAATCTCGCGTTTCACCAGCTGATCTCCTGCTCCATCCGAATTGGCCAGAATACGCAAACGAATGGATTGTTCCGGAATCGCTGTAGCAGCCACAGCCGCATCGGTTTTCTGACCTTCCCACATCATAATAATCATCATAAGACATACTATAATAAGTCCAATTTGTTTCACGATTCGTCTGTTCATTCCATTCTCCCCCTCGGCTTCCCTGATCATGTTTCTGTAACTCTCTCATGTCTATCAGTATGCCCGGTAGAGACGGAAGTAAACCTAGTACACTCCATAAATCTAGCAAAACGTTTCTATCATTTTATTTTTTTGCCCGCCCACACAATAAAAAAAGCCAATCCTCTCCTCATCCAAGGGAAGATCAGCATGCAAACCATTAACAGTCCATCCAAGTTAATATGCCTACTCAAAGTTTAAGAACATCATCGATTATACCGTTGTCTTTTCCTTTTTGACCCAATTCAATACACGTTCCTGTAAGCTCGGCCGCTGTTGTTCTCCAAGCAGAAGTTCGTCCTCATCTTCCTCACCATACAATTTGATGCTCATGACCAACCCGACACAGGTCATATTAATAAGCAACGAGGTACCTCCATAGCTGATAAACGGCAGCGTAATCCCCGTAAGTGGCATCAGCCCGAGGAAAGCCCCTATATTTTCAAACACTTGATATAACAGCATGCCAATAATTCCTACAATTACGATAGGCCCTGCCCGATCTCTGCATTGCAAAGCGATTAGTACCATACGATGGATGAGAATAAAGTACAATAAGAGCAGCACAGACGCACCTACAAATCCAAACTCCTCGGCAATGACCACAAAGATGGAATCCGAATAAGTATACGGTACACGCCCGGATTGAACGGATGTGCCCTGCATGTAGCCTTTACCGGTTATTCCGCCCGAGCCTATCGCGAGACCCGCATTTTTTGTATGCCAGGAAGCTTTTGACGTTGCTTTATCTGGGACAAGCCAGGGATCAATCCGCTCGGCCCAATGCTCACGGTTCGCCTTTTTCAGAAAGGTAAAGATCTCATCGTGGTATGACGTATAAGCTTTGACACAACCAAAAAAGGATACCCCCACAATGACAAGCGCAATAAGTGCGTGCGACCACTTGATATTTCCAATCCATAACACAGCGACCAGAATTACAATGTATCCGAGGGCATTCCCGAGGTCATTCTGAGCCATTACGAGCGCAAAAGGAACAAACGTCCATAAGCCGATGGGCACAATATCCTTCCAGAAGCGAAGCGTAGACTTATTTCTTTTGACCAATATATGCGCCAGAAACAGAATCAAGATCATTTTGAACAACTCTGCCGGTTGAAAAGAAAGATATTCGTTAATCTTGATCCAGCCATTCGCATTATTGATAGTGCCACCAACAAAGTTGACGAGGATCAGCAGGATGATCCCAATCCCGTAAATATAAAACGCATATCGGATATATAGTTTATAATTGACCAACCCAACACCAATGACAGCTACGAATCCAATCACATAAAACAATAACGTTTTGATATGATGATTGCCCATTCTCGGATCGAACTGAATGCCACTATACACCGTAAACACACTCATGACCATAAGCAGCAACAACACAAACAGAATAACCCCGTCCATCTTCTTCAGCATTCTCAGCATGTTCCCATATCCCCCAGAGGCGTAAATAACCCGATAGTTATTTCCAGCAGTCTTCAATATTACCATTACCATTGTATAGAATCAAAAGACAAAATGGAATTCTTGTCCTTGTACCCCTTAAAATATAATACTCGACAAGAAAACAGGATTTTAAGGATCAGATCATGAGTATCCATTCGGTATAAAAAAACGAAAAACCCTGGAATTCACAGGTCATTCTTGCTCTGATCTGTGAATTCCAGGGTTACATTATATCAATCACCTTATATATGATCTTGGCAGTGCCTTGATCTTTCGTTCCAACAAACTATTGCTCTTGCTGTGTGGATTTACGTCTGAACAGCTTCATGAACAGTTCCGTAATGCTCGGTTGTTCCCCGGAACCAAGGATGTCCTCGTTCTCTTCCGTATGAACCTTGATGCTCATCACAAGCCCCATACTAATCATATTGAGCACTAGTGAGGTTCCTCCATAGCTGATGAACGGGAGCGTAATCCCTGTCAGTGGCATCAAACCAATAAACGGTCCAATATTGACGAAAATCTGGTACAGCAGCATCGCAATAATGCCGACGATCAGATACGGCCCGGCCCTGTCCTTACATTCCAGCGCAATCAGCACCAACCTGTGAATGAGGATAAAGTACAACAACAGCAGTACCGACGCTCCTACAAAACCGAATTCCTCTCCAATCTGTACAAAGATGGAATCCGCATAAGCGAGTGGTACCCGATTGGACTGAATTGTCGTGCCCTCCATGTATCCTTTACCGCTAATCCCCCCAGAACCTATTGCGAGTTTCGCGTTGTAGGTCTGCCAGAGCACGTCCCTGGATGTCTGATCCGGCACCAGCCACGGATCGAATCGCTCGGCCCAGTGGGCTCGGCCGATATCATTCAGAAATTTAACAATTTCATCGTGGTAGTGGATGTAGGCCTGAGTTCCACCAATGAAAGCAGCAACAGCGATCACAAAACCGATCAGGGCATGCGAAAATTTCACATTACCGATCCAGAGTAATCCCACAAGAATAACGACATAACTAAGTGCGTTCCCCAAGTCATTTTGCAACAATACCAGGAGTAAAGGCGGGAGAACACATAGCGATATAGGAATGACATCGCGTCCAAAGCGTAACGATTGATTTCTCTTTCTTGTCAGAAGACCTGTTAGAAATACAATCAGGCATAGCTTGAACAATTCAGCAGGCTGCAAGCTGACTCCGAATATGGATAGCCAACCTTTCGCGCCATAATACTCTTTACCAAAGAACATAACGAAAATGAGCAGCAGCATACCCACGCCATAAATATATAAATAATTTTTGACAATAAACTTATAGTTGATCATCGACATGACAAAAAAGATGATAAAACCCAAAATATAAAAAACAACAGCATTGGTAGGGTAACTTTCCCACTTCGTCCGACCGAAGGTCGTACTGTAAATCGACAAAATACTAATAGCCATCAATACAAGCAATATGAAAACAATCGAGTAATCTATTTTTTTGAATTTATGCAGCATGTAGTCCTGTTCCTCCAAGCATTCAGCAATCTTCGGTATATCTCATTGTAGAGGATTTCACGGCAAAAAGAAAACCCGCAGAACCTTACATTTTCGTCACCTGTTCCGAAGTGCGAACACCCAGTACATGCCTTTCAATACCTGCCAGGTCCGGCACGATGATAATCTCTGGCCAATGTCCCGCCGATTCAAGCAAATCCGCAATGTCGCGAGCTTGTCCTTGCCCCAGTTCAAAACCGATGACCCGTGGCGGTGCGGGCAGCAGTGCCAGCTGCTCCAGCATGATGCGGTACGGCGCGAGCCCGTCCGGACCGCCATCCAGTGCCATGCGCGGCTCATGATCGCGCACCTCTTGCTGTAACCCGGCGATATCCGCCGCCGGGATGTAAGGCGGGTTGGACACCAGGATGTCCACCCGTGCCCCGGCGAACGGGGCCAGCAGATCGCCTTCACGGAAGTCGATCTGTACCCCGTTCGCGGCCGCGTTCCGCGCGGCCACTTGCAGGGCAGCCGCCGAGATATCCCCGGCGCCAACCTGCCAGCGCGGGCGCTGCGAGGCCATCGTCACCGCGATGGCGCCGCTGCCCGTGCCAATGTCGACGGCGAGCGGAGCGCCGCCGGGAAACACGCGGTCGGCTTCGCGCAGCACAGCCTCGACCAGCAGCTCGGTCTCCGGCCGCGGAATCAGCACGGCCGGCGTGACCTCGAACGGCAGCCCGTAGAATTCCTGGCTGCCGATAATGTATTGCGCCGGCTCACCCGCAGCCTTGCGCGTGACGGCGTCTTCCCAGCGGCTGCGATGCTCGCTGGGGAAAGGCTCCGGCTGCATCATGTAGTACGCGGCCCCTTCGAGGCCGAGTACATGCTCCAGCAGCAGCCGAGCATTATTTTGCGGCTCATACACGCCGCACTTCTCCAAAAAAGAGGAAGCCTCCACGAAGGCTTCCCGACAGCTCTGTTCCGGCGTCATGACAAACTGCGCGCGGCTCACAGCATTATTCTCCTCTATCCATCATATCGGTCTGCTCAGCAATCGTCAGTGCAGACAAGATATCTTCAATCTCCCCGTTCATCACCTGGTCCAGCTTATGCATCGTCAATCCGATGCGGTGATCTGTCACACGGCTTTGAGGGAAGTTATAGGTACGAATCCGCTCACTGCGGTCACCTGTACCGACTTTGCTCTTCCGCTCAACCGAAATTTTTGCTTCTTCTTCCTGACGCATCATATCGAAGATCCGGGTACGTAGTACTTGCAATGCTTTTTCCTTATTCGAGTTCTGGGATTTACCATCCTGACACGTTGCTACAATTCCCGTTGGAACGTGGGTTACCCGTACAGCAGATTTCGTCGTATTAACGGATTGTCCACCAGCACCGCTGGAACAGAACGTGTCCACACGGATGTCTTTATCATGGATTTCGATATCGAAATCTTCGGCTTCAGGCATCACCGCTACCGTCGAAGTAGACGTATGAATCCGTCCACCGGATTCAGTTGTCGGGATACGTTGCACACGGTGTGCGCCGCTTTCGTATTTCATTTTGCTATACGCCCCACGCCCGTTGATGAGGAAAATAACCTCTTTGAATCCGCCCACATCATTCGTATTGGCATCCATCAGTTCCACGCGCCAGCCTTGATTATCAGCATAACGTGTGTACATCCGGTACAGATCCGCTGCAAACAACGCCGCTTCATCTCCACCAGCCGCACCGCGAATTTCCACGATCACGTTTTTATCGTCATTCGGATCTTTTGGTAGCATCAGCACACGAATCAGATCATCCAGTTCTTTCTTGCGCGCGCTCAGTTCATCAATTTCCATTTTGACCATTTCGCGCATCTCGTCGTCCAGTTTCTCTCCCTGCATCTCCTTCGCAGCTTCGAGATCCTGACTTACCTGCTTATACTCATTGTATGCTTCATACGTAGGTTGCAGATCGGATTGTTCCTTTGAATATTCCCGCAGCTTTTTGTTATCACTTGCTACATCCGGGTCACACAGTAACTCGCTAAGTTTGTCATAACGATCGGCTAACGCCTGTAATTTATCCAACATATATAGTCACCTCATGCTTTATTTTGTCCATTCACATATCGTTTTCAATAATTATTCCGGTTTCATTATTCATAACATCTATAATCTATATTCCACAACGCACAGGATTCTCATCGAATCCCCTGACCGCAGCATGTATTCACATTCATGTATGATCGACGTATAACATCGCTACAACGTCATCAAATCCTTTACTTTTAAAGTGATATAAAGAAATCGCGTGCCCTGTATGAAACCCGCTTCAACTCATCTAGTCGAGCGCGAAATTCAACGTGGGTATACAACTCTTGATTATAGCATATTCTTATGATTCTGAATAGTAACTGTTCCGCAGTCGGAAGAACTAACTTTTATACTGCGATTTCATCTCCCTTCACTCATTGCCATCCTGCTCATGGATTAGCCTGCCGGAAATGATTGTAACAAATAGATAATTCAAGTTTCTTTCTGATGTTGTAAAATATATTCAAGGGACCCTATAATCAATAGTTTTGATATTTTATATTAGGAGGGAATGGATGATATGAACTTAACACCAGATGTTTTTCCAACAGAAAAATTAAAGATTGCTTTAGCACAGTGTTCTTCGATCGACGGAAATATTGAAGAAAACGTTAATAGGGCTTATGAGATGATTGAAGAAGCTGGAAAAGAGCATGCCGATATTATCATGTTTCCAGAAAAATATCTGACGGGGTATGTGCCAGAAATAGTAGAAT
This sequence comes from Paenibacillus hebaui, assembly GCF_051934385.1. Taxonomy (NCBI): domain Bacteria; kingdom Bacillati; phylum Bacillota; class Bacilli; order Caryophanales; family Paenibacillaceae; genus Paenibacillus; species Paenibacillus hebaui. Next base: position 6,580,670 of record NZ_CP196836.1, read on the forward strand.
CCAATTTAACTGAATATACGCTTTCCATTAATGATGCGAGGATTGAAAAGTTGCGTCAAGCATGCGAAAAGTACGGCATTTGGTCAATAATTGGAACCCCTGTAAGAAGAGGTGAGGATGTTTTCATATCTTCAATCATAATAGATTCAAATGGAAATGAAGTAGGCGTTTATGACAAGTCCCATTTATTTCAAACCGAAAAGAAAATTTTTTCAACCAATAATGAGCAGGTCATCATCAAATTAAAGGGCTGGAATATTGGGATGGCCATCTGTTATGACGCAGGTTTCCCTGAACATTCTCGTCTTTTAGCACAAAATGGCTGTCATTTTTATATGGGTAGCTCTCTTTTTAGTAAAGGAATGGGGTACAAAGAGTCACGAGTATGGTTTCCTGCGCGCGCTCTGGATAATACTATATTCACAGCGATGTGTAATCACGTTGGAACAACTGGAGTTTGGGATACGTGTGGACATAGCGGTATATGGAACCCTCTAGGTGATAATATAATTGATGCCTCGCAAGACAACGTTGAATTGCTGATAGCTGAATTAGACCCCGATCTTCTTAATCAAGCTAGAAATGGCGAACGAATGCTTGCAGATTCGTTTGATATAAATAAAGAACACTATTCTTTCAAGACTATTATTGGTAACTAAAGTACGAAACTCCCTCCATGCGCTGTTTGAAGATGAGAGCATAGTTCGGGATAACCAAACCTTACAGTAAACCTCGTATGAATTGAAACGTACATACGTACATTACGATTGGAATGGTTCCATATATCGAAAACAATAACCCTACAATCTTCACGAGAAGATCGTAGGGTTATTGTTATTGAATATATATATAAGTGTAGAACAACCTATACGTTGAAACGGAAGTGCATAACATCGCCGTCATTTACAACATACTCTTTACCTTCAAGGCGAAGTTGTCCACGCTCTTTGGCACCGTTCATGGAACCGGCAGCAACCAGGTCATTATAAGAAACAACCTCTGCCCGGATGAATCCACGCTCGAAGTCCGTGTGAATAACACCCGCTGCACCAGGTGCTTTCGTTCCCTGACGGATCGTCCATGCGCGTACTTCCTGTACACCTGCTGTGAAATACGTGTATAGACCCAGCAATTTGTAAGCGGCTTTGATCAACAGATTCAGACCGGAATCCTCGATACCGAGTTCTTCCAGGAACATTTGTTTATCTTCGCCTTCCAGCTCGGCGATCTCTTCTTCAACCTTCGCACTGATCGGCACAACTTCTGCGTTTTCAGCAGCTGCGAATTCTCTTACTTTTTGCACATAGGCATTGTTCGCCACATCGCCGATTTCGTCCTCAGCTACATTCGCTGCGTACAGAACAGGCTTCAGGGTAAGCAAGTGCAGATCGCGTACGATCAGACGCTCGTCATCCGTAAGCTCCATGCTACGTGCTGGCATATCTTCGTACAGAACGGCTTTCACTCTCTCCAGTACTTCCACTTCCTGAGCGGATTGCTTGTTACCGCCCTTCAAGTTTTTCCGAGAACGATCGATTTTTTTCTCCACACTCTCGATATCTGCCAGAATCAGCTCCAGATTAATCGTCTGGATGTCGCTTACCGGGTCAATTTTCCCATCTACGTGTGTGATGTTCTCGTCTACAAAGCAGCGTACCACGTGTACAATTGCATCAACTTCACGAATGTGAGCAAGGAACTTGTTACCAAGACCTTCGCCTTTGCTCGCACCACGAACAAGACCTGCGATATCTACAAACTCAAACGCCGTTGGCACCGTTTTCTTTGGTACAACGAGTTCTGTCAATTTGTCCAAACGCTCATCGGGTACTTCAACGATCCCCACGTTCGGGTCAATCGTACAGAACGGATAGTTTGCCGATTCGGCACCTGCTTGTGTAATTGCATTAAACAACGTAGATTTGCCGACGTTCGGCAAGCCCACAATCCCTGCTTTCAAAGCCATGTATATGACAACTCCTCATTCATTACTTGTTCGGTATGGATAATCCTATTCATTATATATGACAAGCCCCGGTGCATCAAGGAAGTTCGCCAATTCGATCTAAAGCGTAATCCGTTTCCGTTACAGACGCCTCCGGCAACATCCTCTATGATCCGTTTGTTTTTATCTTTGCAACTCCTTGTACATCGTCAGATCGGTTACCTCATATCCCATCTTGCGATACAGGCTGCTCGCCCGCACATTATGTCCAAACACATGCAAACCAATGCGATCCACCCCAAGACTCAAAGCTTTCTGCTCAAGCGCCTCCATCGTCTCGGTACCATATCCCTTGCCACGATGCACTTCTTCAACCACAATATCCAACAAAAATGCATCCTTACCCCGACGATTATCCGTAACGTTGAACCAAATGTACCCCACGTTTCCGTCCACCTCATGCACCACATTGTAGATGTAGTTTCCCCGTGTGTTCAGTCCTTCTGGCAAAGAGTGAGCCTAGAAACCTTTTGGTTTCCACTCTCCACCTTCCTTTAATTGCCAACTTTAGAGTGTTACTTAATTATAACGTTCCTCCCTAAGCCTAACCCTTTTTTTGAAAAAAAATGATTTTTATTGAAACAACAAAACTTTTTCACCGTCTAAATAGGAGAGGAAAGAGGTGGATAATGATTTTGAAAAAATATTATTTGGGGTTTCTTGCTCTTTTTATTCTTTTTAGTTATCCATTACAAATACCAAATCAATCTTCCACATCAAGTGTAGAAGGAGGTTCTTCCACAATGGACAGTAAACAAAGTCCTTTTACGGTTACGCTTTCCCTACCTCAAAAAGTTAAGGTCAATGAGGAATTTTCAATTAAAGCTAGTTTGAAAAAAGAAACCCTATCCAATTTGGAAATTTCGAGTAGAACACGACTGTTTACTTATGTAATCAAGGATGAGAGTGGGAATCAGATCAATTCTTATTCTGTTAAAGATGGAGGAAGCGCTTTTATTTTAAGCGGTAAAAGCAATATTTCGGAAGATTACACTTATAAGATCAATAAATCGGGCACTTACGATGTCTCGGCAGTTGCTGAATTTTCGATTATGGATAATGGAAATAGTAAAGATGTGAAAATTACAGAAACTAAAAAGCTGGAGGTTAAAGAAAGTTGAATCGGGGTTCTGCGAATGCCGCGCGGACTGGCCTAACCGGAGCAACTTGATCTTTTCGTTTCGTATCCGGAATTGCGTTCCTGGAATAGAATAGGGCGCCGCGTATCCTATTTATCGATACTGCGGCGCTTTGCTATGTTTGGGCTTTTGAACGTGCCGGTTGCAAATTTTTTAGTTCAAGCAGCCGACAGTGATGGAGACAAACATCTGTTTCAGTACGGAAATGAAGTAAAAAAACATGATTTTTATGGGGGGATGGATTTCAATCCACGTACTCCATACGGAGTCCGACTCGTTGACGAAGCATTAACTGACGGATACGCGTTAATTTCAATCCACGCACTCCATAGGGAGTGCGACTTAATTCGAATGTGCAGACAAAGCGCCAGGTAAAATTTCAATCCACGCACTCCATACGGAGTGCGACACGACGACGAAGCCGTCACTAATGGCGGGACTCAAATTTCAATCCACGCACTCCATACGGAGTGCGACGTCAGTAATGCCAGTCCAATGGCATATGTCAAAATTTCAATCCACGCACTCCATACGGAGTGCGACATACCACGAGCGCCCAAGTCAGCATGAGTGTTTTCATTTCAATCCACGCACTCCATACGGAGTGCGACTCTGTTCTGGATCCAAACAATGATGATAATGTATAATTTCAATCCACGCACTCCATACGGAGTGCGACCCGATGACATATGTTCGCGCCAAAGCCGATGTACGATTTCAATCCACGCACTCCATACGGAGTGCGACCCATCACGCATACAGCAACGTCATCCCTGATCGGGATTTCAATCCACGCACTCCATACGGAGTGCGACTCTCTCAAAAGGCAAGAAAAGTCCAAAGGACGATATTTCAATCCACGCACTCCATACGGAGTGCGACCAGACATTACAAACGTTTCTTGGAGGTACTGATCATTTCAATCCACGCACTCCATACGGAGTGCGACGACGCAACAGCAGGGAGAGCATATTTGCTCATGATATTTCAATCCACGCACTCCATACGGAGTGCGACGATGAACATAACCACAAATCTCTTTGCTACACATGAATTTCAATCCACGCACTCCATACGGAGTGCGACAGGATCTATCTCGACCTGTCGGTTTGCCATGCTTTATTTCAATCCACGCACTCCATACGGAGTGCGACCGCTCTCCAAAAAGCAGAGGGCAAGCGCGAAGCAGGATTTCAATCCACGCACTCCATACGGAGTGCGACCACAAAGGGCCTAAACACAAAGATCCAATCATCAAGATTTCAATCCACGCACTCCATACGGAGTGCGACTTAACATTCTTCCATACTTGCCCGATCTTGTCCGAATTTCAATCCACGCACTCCATACGGAGTGCGACCTGTAATATAAACAGATAAAATGATAAAATTATTATTTCAATCCACGCACTCCATACGGAGTGCGACCAATTTCGGATGAGTTTATTATATATCGCTACACATTTCAATCCACGCACTCCATACGGAGTGCGACGGGGTTTTCCCCTCCTAAACAATAAGGAGAGTGATTATTTCAATCCACGCACTCCATACGGAGTGCGACTGTAGCGCGTTGCTCACTGGTGCAACGATACTTATTTCAATCCACGCACTCCATACGGAGTGCGACTTTAAAACCAAGCTTGATTACATTACTTTCGTGCAATTTCAATCCACGCACTCCATACGGAGTGCGACACGAGCAAATATACTCTAGTGTTCGGCTGATTGTTTATTTCAATCCACGCACTCCATACGGAGTGCGACAGCGAAAACAAACGTAATAAAGTCATAAAAATTTAGAAATCATCACGTATTACCAATAATTATAACAAATCATATCTACATTTGTGATAAAAAATAGCCTAAATTGAACATTGGTGTTGCCAAAAGGTCACGAAAAGGATGTTTTCGACAAAATTCGAGGTGCGAATCCCCCAGGGAAATTATGTGAGCTTGGGGTTCGCACCTCTATTTCAACCTATCTAACACCCCTCACCAGACGTGACGTCTGCTTCAAATCTTCAATTCTCCCTGCGCCTATGCCAAACAAGACAGTGCACAGCTTGAATTCCACTATAATCCGTTTGTTTTTACCTTTACAAATCCTTATACATCGTCAGATCCGTTACCTCATACCCCATCTTGCGATACAGGCTGCTTGCACGCACATTATGTCCAAACACATGCAAACCAATGCGATCCACGCCAAGACTCAAAGCTTTCTGTTCAAGCGCCTCCATCGTTTCTGTACCATATCCCTTGCCTCGATGCACTTCTTCAACCACAATATCCAGCAAAAAAGCTTCCTTACCACGACGATTCTCTGTGATATTGAACCAGATGTACCCCACATTACCCTCGGCCTCATGCACCACATTGTAGATGTAATTTCCCGGTGTGTTTAGCCCTTCTGGTAAGTACTTGTCATAGGACGCCTCTGCCCGCTCTTGTGCTTCTTCCGCAGCCCATGTGCCTGCCTGCACTTTCTCTTCTGCAAAATCTTTAATCGAGCGAACACGGAAATTTGCATATTCTTCTTGATTCATTGCTACCAATTCCATCTGATGTTGCTCCCCCCACACGTTGACTCTCTATGTATAATGTTATTTGAACTTCATCGTATTATACTCTGTTTTATCATATCCAACTTTGGATTCTCTCGTTACGTTTGTATCTATATAGGTTGAACAAATGAGTTTACACTGGATCACTCCCACTGTGCTGCCGAACCGTCTTTCGATTAATGATCTAGAAAGAAAGGAGCAATTGTCCTATGCATACACGCCGTCCCGTTTCAAAGAGGAAATAGATTATCCTGACCGCCGTAATTCTCTTCATCTGTACGATCGCTTACATGAGTTTTCAGAACGCTTTTGATCGTTTCGGTCACCTCCGAATCACCATTAACAACCAATCTGATCTGGAGCTTGTTGATGTGAAGGCAGGTTTAATCCTAGGCGACAACTCCATGAACAACGTAGATAATGGAACATTATATTTATGGAAAAAGAATGTCCCCAGTGGAAAAAAAGTAAAGTTTGCTCCACAGCTTCAACTATCCGGTGAAGGAGCCGTCTACCTGGAGTTCACGGACAGCCAAGGCAAAACGTATAACCGGACGGTCTGCGGATACACCGAATCCTTATCCGGCAATTCATATGTCACCGTGACCAACGATGATGTAACCGTAAAAGAAGAATGTATGTAAACTTTCTACTGCACACCACAACTTATGTTAAAATATAAAGGCGAGCTACCCGCCAAAGTTTCTCGCCCTAAGTCGATTGGATTATTCCATCGGCTTTTCTATTTTAACATGATTGTATCGATTAATTAGATCATCCAGGACCATGGATTGATGTATGACCTGGGGATGAAGAAGATCTCCATAGTCCATCTTTAATTGATAAAGCTTTTGCCTCGCTGCTTCGATCTGCAACTTGAGTTCATCACAATGCATATCCACCCCTCCCTGTTGTAACATTTTAGACTATTCTGCTATTTAGTAGGAAAGCAAGTGAACTCCAACACATATTGTCAGTCATCATAGTCTGGAGCCATGTTACTGAGCTTCAGTGCTAACAAATTCTCTTCAAAAACAAACCCTAAAAGCATCTTAATACAAAAAAAACCCTTCCAAGTAGATGGATTAAACCAGTCTGCTTGAGGGAGCATCTCATATTTATAGAACGTCTTTTGAGAAATGTTTGTTAATTTCCAAGTCCATGACTGTTCGTTGTCATTTTGACAGCCGGTTGTTGTCCAGTATCTAACTGAATTGTTACTGAAACAGACATCACGGTTAGACCTTAATATTGCAAGATCATTGTTTGAGACGCCAAGCTTCGATGTTTTTTAAATATATCCCCACACATTTACTATAAACTCATACCCAATTAGTACTATCAACTCCCCATGCCATGACCATTAGTTGTCATGATGACGGGAGGATTTATTTCAACGGGAATAGGTTGAGTAGTCGGAACAGTTACTCCTACTGTGATACTACATGTCAATATCAATAGTGCCAACTTCATCTTCATTTGTTCAAACCTCCCGAATTAATGTTTTGTATCGCACTTTAGCCTCTTCAACTGCATAATACCGTAGGTTCACAAGCAAAGTACCATATTGGTCACTAGTATATTGCTCGTTGATTTTTCCAATACGGCTACTTTGTTCTTGATACATGAAATAAGGTTCATACGCTTCAAGAACTGAATTAATGTTAATATCAAAATCAACTGAAGAGTGCTAGGGCAGAACAACCAACAGCCTATGTATAAACGGATTATGCATAGGTGCCACGTAATTTGATGAGAAATGCGCTATTTTTCTGTCATTGATTAGATAACGAGTCATCAACTCTTCAGGGTGACTGTAATTGTAAAACGTCCACACATATAATCAACCTCAAAATAAGGATAGATCAGACGATGGCCGTCGATCTTTGGCTCATATATAAAATCGCTGTGGCTAAACGGACCAGGAGCCGTTTTCAGCAGCATAGGGGATATAAACATAGTTTCACCTCTACCTAATTATAAATGGCATTGGTAGAGGAAAGAGCAGGGAAGTAATGGGTATGAAAATACCCGTGCACTTTCACACTGGTCGGCGGGCTTTTTCTCTTCAGTCCTCAGCTCTCTTCCGGCATCTACAGCGTCCTCTAATCGATCAAACACACCCAGGTAGTGCCGTACTACGGCATCACCTCACCAAAACAAAAAGAGCCGCATCGTAACACGGCTCTAATTAATATATACTTATTGCCCGCCTGTATTTGAAGCCCAGACAGGATACCAGCCTATACTCAAGTTCTTTGTGTTGTAAAGAACTAAATTTCCGTCATCTTGAACGATTAGCAGGTCACCCACGAGGTTTACTGGTACATTACCTTGTCCGTACCACGCATTAGCCCATGCATTATTGTCTGACGTCCAATACGGAGTATTATTCCAATCCATTAACTTAAGTCTTCCATTATAATGATCAATACTGAGCTGTGATATTCTAAGGTCGCGGGTATTGGTGTGCCATATCATGGTGTGTGTGCGATTATTCCATAGCTGAATATCTCCAGAAGGCATAAATTCCAGGGAATAAGTCATGTTGTTTGATCTTAACGGAATCGCATTCGCAGTAAATGTTTCGCGAACCGTGAGACGTTCTCCAGCTGCAAATGTTGCAGGAGCAATAGGGAGCTGGATCATGAACACCGCAAATAAAAGTAGAATAATCTTTTTCATAATAGCCTCTTTTCTGGAATATTTTATTATTTTCTCACCAAATATATCATAAAATCGATATAAATGTATAAATAAATATATCAGAAAATCAATAAGGCAGTAACCAACCGAGTTCTAACCGCCCCCGACTCACCTCGTCCTTCTCTGTTGCTCACGAGACATACCGGTTGCTTCGATTCTTACAGCCCGGTTCCGGTAATGCTGCTTCCGTCCTGCACACGGGAATTTCTGACGGAGATTCGGAAGTACATGGAATGAAAGTGAGGTGCCCGCGCAACTGGGCGGGGGCACTCTAGGAATCAAGAGAACGCTGCCCTGTTATGCTCTCTCCTGCGGCGTTCCTGCAGATGCACGCCTATAAATTTTTGAACCCCTTATTTTTGACCCTATCTCAAAAATTGACACCCGACGGGCGGCGACCGCCGGAGATCATCAAGGCATTTAAAGTCCTGTCCGCCGAAAATTACATACAATGGAGCGTATCCATGCCTATCCAGACGGCAGTAAACCTTGAGGGTTGGGAACGTAACGTGCCGTATGATAACTCGTCGGAGCAAGGTGTGCAGAGCCGCAGAGAGGGGAATAACATTGATTATTGGCTATATCATTAAGGAGGGGCCACAGTGACCAAATTGGAGGGAAACGAACGGTGGAAAACAAAAATGATCATGACTGAGCATGTTGAGCAGTTCGAGGAGCAGCGGCGTGATACTGGAAATAAATTGATAACGATTGAAGAGAGGACGCTGGTCCGTGACCTCATATTGCTCCCATACATAGACACACATGGTTAGCAAGAGCCTCAAGGAGATCGAGCACTCCGGCAACATTCTGAAACGCGCGTATTCGATGGCTGGTGAAGCCATCCAGCGTAGGATCATGCAGGATACTTATCAGTTGCAAAAAGAACTGAAGCAGCGGAATATAAAAGTGTTGGCGGATGAACAGGAGGAATTCTTGGTGTATCATAAAATCTTATGCCGTGGATACCAGGAGCGGTTTGGAATGACCCGTGATGTGATGCGTACCGAAATCAGCCTGCGATTGACCAAGTATACATCGGAACTTGGAGACTCATTAAAAGATTATTTTAAGTAAGTATCCAGCGACATAACAAAACTCCAGGAGATCACCCTGGGGTTTTGTTTTATTCACACGCGACTCCATCACCATCCCGGTCCAACTTTTTAGAGTAACCAGGTTCACCCTTATAGATCGGGGCAGCGCCTTCGATAATCTCATTTCCTCCTGGTTAACTTCCATCTCACTAATTTCAGAAACATTCGGCTTATACTGAAATGAAACATAAGAAGTGTGGGTCAAGGGCTTTCCTTGTCCCTTGCTCATAAAGAACAAGATGAACGGATTTAAACGAGCTTCGTTATATAACATTTGATAGGTATTATAAATCTTCTTCATCGAATCTGGACTTGATAAAGTAATCTGGACCAATACAACTGGTTCCCTAAAGGCCACCAGCGTTAGATTCCGACCTACAGCCGTCATGAAGGGGTACGACCGAGATACGTGTAAAAACGGGTCATACCCTGGATATAAACCCCATATTAAGCTCGATAGCGAACGAAAGCAGTATTTTTGTAGAAGTAGCCGCCAAAGTATTAAAGGCGGCGCAGATCGGCGGCAAGCGGAACATTGATGGGATTTTGCAACAGCCAAGAGAAGCTGAACAGCAAAATGAAACTGAACGATAAGCACAAAAAAAAGAACGGGCGCGGCGGTCATTCATAGACCAACCGCACCCCGTTTTTACTATGGGTGTGTCACGCAGCAGAACGATGATTTTGAGGGAAAAGGTATAAAACCCTTGCTCCTCTCAAAACGCGCCCGGAAACCAGCACTATATAAGGGCATATGCGCCCCTATTGCGTAATATCCCGCTGTTTCTGCTTGCACTCGGCGGTTGTTGATACTGAATTTCTTTCAAAATATCTCTCGTTGAATAAAAAAACTGATGTACTATTGATAATTGAGGTACTGTGTTGTACGATGTATATGTACTGTGTTGCACGATGTATATGCAGGAGGTAGGAGTGAAAGGAGGAACAGATATGACGAATATATGAAAAACAAACCAGTTAATAGAGTATTTTAAAGAAAGAATTAATTTGTGGGATGCGAAAAAAAGAGGAATTTACCGCTCGGTAGGACAGAATGGCGTTGGTAAAACAACAATTATGAAGATAATTACAAACTTACAATATTAATAGAGAAGAGGAATTCCTTATGAAAATACGTAGTCAAATTACATTTGCAAGTCTGGTCCTTTTAATAACTGGAAGTTCCCTGCTATACACATCGCCAACCTCAATTGTAAAAGCAGAACCCACTCAAAATGTATCTAGTTCGTTACAAACAACCACTCAACGAGATCATAATTCCGTCAAGCAAGCAATGCGGGATACATTGCAACTTGGATTCCCGGGGATACTTGCTAAAACTTCTGAGGGTGGAAAAACGTGGGGTTATGCCGCTGGGGTAGCGAATCTGAGCACCAAGAAACCAATGGAAACAGATTTTCTATTTCGCATTGGCAGCGTAACGAAGACGTTCACTGCAACGGTTGTACTTCAATTAGCTGGAGAGAACCGCTTAAATCTAGACGACTCCATCGAAAAATGGTTGCCTGGTGTCATTCAAGGAAACGGATATAATGGTAAACTGATTACCATCCGGCAGATATTGAACCATACAAGTGGTATCGCTGAATACTCAATGTCAAAAGACGCTGATTTTATGGATACAAAAAAATCGTATACGGCTGAAGAAATAGTGAAGATGGGGATTTCTCTGCCCCCAGACTTTGTCCCAGGAAAGGGCTGGTCTTATTCAAACACAGGATACGTATTACTGGGTATTCTTATTGAAAAAGTAACCGGAAATAGCTACGCGGAAGAGATAGAAAATCGGATTATTGAACCGCTTGAATTGTCAGATACATTCCTACCTGGCAATTCAAGCGTTATTCCAGGCACCAAGCATGCTCGGGGATATTCCCAACCAGACGAAGCAAGTGAGATAAAAGACGTTACTTATTATAACCCAAGTGCAGGTAGCTCAGCTGGAGATATGATTTCTACTGCTGACGACTTAAATAAATTCTTCTCTTCCTTGCTCGGTGGCAAATTGCTGAAGGAACAGCAACTAAAACAAATGCTTACTACAGTTCCTACAGGAAGAGCAGGAATGGATGGATATGGTCTTGGAATCTTTGAATTTAAGCTTCCAAACGGTGTCTCGATATGGGGACACACAGGTGGCATTCTAGGGTTTTCTACTATTGCTGGAGGTACACTTGGAGGCAAGCATACGTTGGTCGTCAGTTTGAACAGTTTGGGTAGAGATAACAGTCCTAATCCTTTTAAAAATATTTTACTTGCTGAATTTAGCAAATAGAAAAAAAGGAAAATACGGATAAATTTTGTCATAGTTTTTATAGTTAAAAATATACCTTTCTGGTTCAAAAGCCCCAACTTACTTTTAAAATAAATTTGGAGCTTTTTGGAATTATGACGGAAACTTTTTAAACCTTGCCCGTCTCAAAACGCGCCCGGAAAACCCGCGCAATACAAGGGGGTGTTACGCCCTTATTGCGTGACATTGCCCGCTGTTTCTGCTTGCGTTCGGCGGCTGTTGGTACTGAATTTAATATTGATAAATATAGTACTGTGTTGTACGATATATATGCAGGAGGTACAATACATGAATGTTGAAGATTGGAAATCACAAATTAAGCGAGGAACACTCGATTTTTGTATTCTATTGCTAATAAAGCAGCGACCATATTACGGGTATGAAATCATAGGTATGTTAGAGCAATATCCTATTGTTGCTGCAAAAGAAAATACAATTTATCCACTGCTTAGAAGATTACTGAAAGAAGAATATATTTCTTCATCTTGGCAAGAAGGTACAGAGGGCTTGCCACCGAGAAAATATTATACCCTTACAGAAAAAGGAGACAAATACTTAAACGCGATGTCCTTAGAATGGGATAATTTATTAAAAGTTATATCAGAAATTAAAGGAGAATTAAATGATGGATAAAATTATGAACGACTATCTTGTAAAAATTGAAAAGTATTTGAATTCTATGTCCGATTCCGAGCGTATTGACATTGTAAAAGAAATCAAAAGCGTAATGCTTGAATTGCAAAATAATGGTTTTTCTTATGAGCAAATCATCAAACGGTTAGGAAACCCAAAAGAATTAGCGAAAGCATACTTAGGTGAAGCCATTTCAAAGAACAATAAATTTAGTTGGAGTAAATTCGGCGCAATATTTGCATTTTGTAGCAGCTTTGCAGGCATCAGCGGTATGTTACTTTTGCCATTCATCAGTACTCTTTCCATTGCTTTCATGATTGGTGGAGTTATTACGCCGATAGGCGGAATTATTAAATTTGTCGGGTATCTTATGGGATATAATATTGCCGGAATAACAATCGAAATGGGAGCATTTACACCAAGCCCAATGCAGTTCTTGCCAATTTCTATTATGATTGGTGTGTTAATGTTTTGGCTCGGAAAAGTCTTATGGAAACTTACAATTAAATACATACAAGCAATTAGTCAGAAAAAGAAAACAGTGTAATAATATAAAGAACGGGGTGCGGCGGTCATTCATAGACCAACCGTCCCCCGTTTTTACTATGGGTGTGTCACGCAGTAAAGCCCTTACCCCTCTCAAAACGAGAGCAGGGTATCTTAAACGCGCAGTGGATGGATTTATTACTTCGTCAACCCTCTTCAAGCGAAACGATCATAAGGCACACAGCTTCGTAAGGTGAAGACAGATGCAGATGATGCTTGGCGTTTGGCTGAGATGAATTACCGAGGGGACGTTAAAGTACACCGTAGCCATCGGAGTTCACGACTGGAGATGAGCCGGGTTACCAGGTCGTGCGGCTATCACAATTGGGCAAAAGAGCATTTCAAATTTGTGTTTATGTATATTTAGTGGTCAAACTGTACTTTGTGTTTAGGTTATGTTCTCGATGAACCAGTAGAAGTCCGGATCATTAAGCTAACGGGATACATTAGTTTAATAACAGCGGCTGTCTAATACTTTATTTATCAAGTCTTGTTCTGCGATGCTAGTCCTATTTCAATTCACGCACTCCATACGGAGTGCGACCGTACCGGTTCGATCCCGGTCCTCGGCATCCATTAAATTTCAATCCACGCACTCCATACGGAGTGCGACCTCCTGTTCCCGGTATACCCTCCATCCCTTTTCAGGGATTTCAATCCACGCACTCCATACGGAGTGCGACCAGACACTATCCCGGATGAAGATAACCCTTACAGAATTTCAATCCACGCACTCCATACGGAGTGCGACAAGAAACTTTCAAACCTGAATTATTCATACTATAGAAATTTCAATCCACGCACTCCATACGGAGTGCGACCACTACTTACGCTATCACTAACAGGACTGTACGAGATTTCAATCCACGCACTCCATACGGAGTGCGACAAATAATGCTTGATGCAGGCATCATTTCCCAAAAAATTTCAATCCACGCACTCCATACGGAGTGCGACGCGGCTAGTCCAGAAACAAACATTGTCATATTACTATTTCAATCCACGCACTCCATACGGAGTGCGACCCGCTATTACTTTCTAATAGTTTGTCATTTATTGCGATTTCAATCCACGCACTCCATACGGAGTGCGACTCCATAGGACAATCCTAAAAAACTACTCTAGGAGATTTCAATCCACGCACTCCATACGGAGTGCGACATCTAAGCAGTGGCTTAAATCTTCCGATCACATGGATTTCAATCCACGCACTCCATACGGAGTGCGACAGCGAAAACACACGTAATAAAGTCATATAATTCATGAACCATCACGTTTTACCAATAATTATATCAAATCAAATCTACATTTGTGATAAAAAGACAACCTAAATTGAATACCGATGTTGCCAAAAGGTCACGAAAAGGATGTTTTCGACAAATTTCGAGGTGCGAATCCCCTAGGGAATCCGTGTGAGCTTGGGGTTCGCACCTCGCCGGTTACTACTCTCTCCTCATTTACTTATGATAAGCATTTGGGACAGAAAGGTGTTTGCTGTTGAAAGAAAAAAAACATTTGGAAAATACTTAGTCAGCTTCTTCATCACTATACTGACCACTATCTCGTCTTCCCTCCAACCTACACAATAACATACAAAATAAGGAGACAACGTTAGCTGTTGCTGGATATATTCTATAAATCTCATTTCCTCTTGGTTAACTTCCATCTCACTAATTTCAGAAACATTTGGCTGATACTGAAATGTAACATAAGGAGTGTGAGTCAAAGGTTTTCCTTGTCCCTTGCTTATAAAAACGATATGAATGGATTTAAGAGAGCTTCGTTATATAACATTTGATAGGTATTATAAATCTTCTTCATCGAATCTGGACTTGATAAAGTAATTTGGACATGAACCTTCCCTTTTTTGTATGCGACTCGTAAGGAGTCAAAGACCGAAAGTAGCTTAAATATGATCTTTTCATTTAGCTGACCTTCTGACTCTGAATAGTGTAGCTCTCCTACATACTTAGGTTGGTTGCTCGAATCTCGAAGCTCACAGTGATAGATCATATAAAATTGGTACAACGCAAATTGCACTTCCACATTAGAAAGCATAATCTGTTCCACATCCTGTGCTTCAAAAGGGATTTCGTGGAAGTCCACTCCACTTTCTATGATTCTTCTGACCGTTACCCTATTATTTTGAATCGAATAAACTTCTTGCTTTAATACTTCCTCCTGATCTAGATCACCGTAAAAGGTATTGAGTAAACTGCTCTTAACTTTAAAAAGAGTTTTTTTCAATCATATAATAGGCTCCTTTGCAGAGATGAAACTTGTTAGAATAAAGACGTGCAGCTATTCGCCACTCGCCTATAATAATAAACTACTATTAGAAATGCAGCAGTATATCAATATAGTCATCGTTTTGATCAGACCATTCTTTAAACTCTTTAACTGGATTCACTTACCCAACCGCTTCTAAAAAATGACTTTACAAACATGATGTGTAAAGTCATTTTATCATATTAATACTCTACAATAGATTCGTGAATAACTCTGGAATAAATATAATATTACCTACAGCGAATATTTCCAACTGTATTACAAATTTCACCTTACTTCGACATATTGCATGTAATATCATGATGAAGTAACATAAATACAAATATTTGGAGGTATTTGGAATGATTGTGTCTATGAAAAAGAAATTAGTACTAGCTCTGTCAACCTCAGTACTCGCTCTATCGTTAGTTATTGCTCCAATCTCTGCATTTGCTAGCACTCCGAATCCTGTCAACCAACTATCATTAGAAACGCAAGCCATCGCTCCTAACCAAGTCGATGATGGAACTGTTACAACAATGGGTGTAAAGAAATCGGTATTTGTATTTGCACTTAAACATGGTGGAGAACTACTTGAAGATTTGTTAACATATTTAGGTAAAAAAGAGTATGCTGATTATGTCAAAGATAATAGATTACTGATAGCCGACTTTTTGGAAAGTACTGAGTTGGTTGTTGAGAAAAGCTTGGTGAACTTCCTCATATTCGAGTGTGGAATTCCTCAAGGTGCTGCTCGTGTAATTGCTTCGGCTATTATGTTCATTGCATTCTAAACTATTTTAATAAAGGTGGGTAATTAAATGAGTATTGATGAACAACTTGAGCTTCTAAAATATCAAATCAAGCTCATTAAAACATTGGTTGCATCCGATGATCATCCGCATCAAATGTTCTTACTTGATCATGATTTCACGGAAAAGCAAACCCGATCTTTGAATGACGTATTGTACATATTCAACCGCCGAATAGGTAAACACTCCACTGACAATGATGAACAGATGAAGCTGTTTTATCATGAGAAAGTAGAAGATATTAAGGAACGTAATAAGTTTTTCTCTGTTCCTGATGATTTTCTATTGAGTGATTCTCCGCCAACATATGAAGAGTTCGTTTCGCTCATTAAGTTGATTGCGCCGGCAGATGTTAATCCGTCATACCTTTTGAAGTCACTTCAGATGCAAGGAATGCATGTTGATCTTTGTAAACAATTATTAAAACAAAGATAAATCGGTAAAAGGCCCTATTATTTGCTTACTGATAGGGCCTTTTTTTTGTTTATATATAGTTTAATCACGCAACGTGTTCGTTGTTTATTTGCGTCCTTGCAACCAATAATCGTTTGAATATCCGAACCGCCTGATAATACTTATCCACCCCATTCACATAAATGTATGTGATGTCTCCCTCTGTTGGATCTCCAACTCCAAGCATCATATCTTATCTCTTTCAACTATTCTTAATACTCTGTAACAACCCTTACAATGACACTCCAAGACAATAAAGCATGGGATTTATTTCAATCCACGCACCCCATACGGAGTGCGACTCGCTGATCCGTTAGACCTGTCGAAATCCCAACGCATTTTCAATCCACGCACTCCATACGGAGTGCGACAGCGAAAACACACGTAATAAAGTCATTAAATTCAGAAATTATCACGTATTACCAATAATTATAACAAATCATATCTACATCTGTGATAAAAAACAGCCTAAATTGAATACTAGTGTTGCCAAAAGGTCACGAAAAAGAAGTTTTCGACAAACTTCGAGGTGCAAATGCCCCAAGGAAATCATGTGAGCTTGGGGTTCTCACTTGCCTTAGATTACTTCATGACAATCAACTATCTGAACATTCCATAGGGTAGGTCCGAAGGCACATCCACATACACCGCAGTATTAAGCTTCCCAAAATCTACATTTTAAAAAATCCGGATCGGTCCCTTTTGAACATATTGATTTATTTCTCTTTACCGATACTCTTTTTAGAGGCTTTGAGACAGCCTCCTTCTTTTTAATATTGGTATCGCAAAAGATATACCTTTACGGACATATCTTCGTATTTGATATATGGAATTTATTCCTACGGTGTGTGCATGTAGGCGATCATTATATCTTTTTTTGTTATTTATAACAAAAAATGAATAAAAAAAGTAACTATTTCCCTTTTTAAGCGTCTAATTATTATGAGGGAATCCTCAAAACTTGTTATAAGGAGCGTGAATGTATTGAAATTTAAGAAGATTGGGCTAATAGCGGGTACGTTTGCCCTAAGCTTCAGCTTAATGGGCAATGTGTCAGCTGAGACCAACTCAGGAGCCAGAGAAGAAATCCAAATTCAGGCTAGTAGTATTCAATTCTACAAAACACTCCCAGGTACATCGCAAAACGAGAAAGAAAAAGCCCTCATTGAACATGCAGATGCTATCGAACTCGTATCTAAGCAATTGCGTGCAGACGGCTTCGATCTTGAAGAAGACATGGATAACATAAAGTATCAGCAGTATGTTCTCTCATTGGGAACTGCCTTTGGGCAATTCGCTGAAGAGGATATGAAAAAAGTAGTAGAGTTTGTAAAATTTATGGACTGGTATGAAAATTACGATCTTAATCGCCAACTGAAAGAATATCAAAGTCGTCTGAAACAGAATGTACAGCTATCAACCGAAGAGATTATTGAACTGAGTAACATTAGTCCAATACTTGTAAATACACCTTCTACAGCTGATAACGAACAATCTACTAGTCTTAATAGTACCAGTGAAACCAATGCTTCAGACATTACTACCAAAGCTGTATCCGCAAATGGGTACAATAACATTACTGCACGCGACTACGCTTACAAGTGGTGGGATACACGAAACCCCACATATTCAACCTATTATGGTGACGTATGGGGCTGTGCACCCGCCGCTGAATGTTGGGACGACTGCACAAATTTTGTATCTCAAGCTCTACGTGCTGGAGGAATGAATTTTCAACATGGGGCGCATTACACAGATAACGAATCTTGGGCTTTCGGTCCTCTTGTACCTACTCATACATGGGGTGGAGCTCAGAAATTTTATAACCATTGGAGTAATAGAGCTGGGGTTGCGTCCTCGGTAACAGCTCTACAAACAGGCGATGCTGTTAACGCCGATTTTGGCGCTGACGGAACTATCAATCATACTGCTATAATTACAAGAAACACTGGCGACAACAGCAGCAATAAATACCTAACTCAGCATTCAATCGATAGAAAAGAAGAAATATCGCCCGGCACTCCATACACGCTCCAAAACTGGTTTTCTTCCGGATATAAAGTTTATGGATACGAAATAGATAAAGCCCCTAATTAATTAAAGAAGGCCCACCGCTGTTTAAAATGTCCTTTACAAAGGGTACACTTTAGTTTTTACGAAGCGGCGGGCTTTATATTTCTAATTCAATCGGCAAGGTTAGCCACGTCACTTTCCAAGGTATAGAGTACAAAAAAACGGTTCCATCTTTGTGCCTGTACAATGACCTGCTGACCATTCTTCTCAAAAAAATGTCCTGATCCATCCTGCTGTATAAATGTCCATCCTTCATTTCCCATGCGATCTTTTAACAACTCCCGTGGCCGATCACTCTTTGTGAATTTTGTAAGATAGCGTTCCTGACCCGGAGTGATACTCTCTAATTGTACAATGGAATTCTCACCAGTCTCTAAGCGATACATCTGCTTTACATTACTATAACCGACATTATTAATATACAATACGGAAAGTATTATGATCAGAACAACAACTCCAAGAACGCTAATCCAAGCGATCTTCCAGCCTTTTTTCATTTCCCCTCCCCCTTCCCTTGTTTATATATAAACGAACTTCTCTAGTACATAGTTGCATTAAAAAACCAAACTAGCTAATCTTTACCTCCTGCGCTTACATACTGCTCCATCAAATAGTGTTGTGCAGCAAGAACGTTAAAATCTATATCAGTGCGAAAAAAGAACGTTCATTCCCTCCCAATTCCTACAAACTTCGAGGTGCGAATCCCCCAGGGAAATCATGTGAGCTTGGGGTTCGCACCTGCATTTTCACCATCAGCCTAACGCCGCTCCACCAGACGTGTCGTCTGCTTCAAATCTTCGATCCGCCCTGCGCCGATGCCAAACATGACCGTACGCAGCTCGAATTCCACCTGTTCCAGACGCTGATCCAGCGCATCATCCGAAGCGACGGCGGATTCGAGCAAAGACCGTCCGAACCCGGCCAGGTCTGCACCGAGCGCGAGCGCTTTGGCAGCATCGACACCGGTATATAACCCACCACTGCCAATCAGGGCACCCGTGGGGTTCAGCGCTCTCACTTCCTGGATACACTCCGCTGTCGGAATGCCCCAATCGGCGAAGGCTTCCGCCGCCGCCCGGCGTACCGGATTACGGTTCCGGAATTTCTCCACCTGTACCCAGCTTGTACCCCCTGCGCCAGCCACATCGACAAAGGCTGCACCCGCTTCATACAATCGTTGCGCAGTCACGCCATCTATGCCAAAGCCCACTTCTTTCACGCCAACAGGCACTTCCAATTGACGACAAAGCTCCTCCATCCGATGAAGCAAACCGCTAAAATCGGTATTTCCCTCCGGCTGGAATATCTCCTGCAAGCTGTTCAGGTGTAGCACTAGCATGTCCGCGCCAGCAATATCCACGGCGCGCTGGAAGTCGGCTGTAGTGAAGCCATAGTTCAGCTGAACCGCACCGAGGTTGGCGATGACCGGAATGTCAGGCGCCCAGCGCCGCACATCAAACGTAGCCGCCAGTTCGGGCTGCTCCACGGCAGCCCGGATGGAGCCTACACCGAGCGCCCAGCCTCTGGCGTTCGCCACACGGGCCAGCCGCTCATTGATGGCGCCCGTTGTTTTGCTTCCACCCGTCATCGAACTGATGAGCAGGGGTGTGCGCACCTTTTTGCCAATAAACGCAGTCTCCAGACTTACCTCTTCAAAATTCAGTTCAGGCAGCGGATGATGACGAAAAGCAAACCGCTCCATACCGCTGGTTACCCCTTCTCCTGCCACATTCTCCTCAAGACAGAGGCGCACGTGTTCCAGCTTCCGTTCCCCTGTAGCCACCTCGGGAAGTAGCCGTTCGCCAGCCCGCTCTTGTTCATTCATGATGTGACCTCCTTATGTGAGAATAGTGCGGATAGACAGGATTACCTGCCCGTTCCAGATTCTTTGCTTCTATGTAACGTACAAACTGTATGATTTGGATCTACTATATGATTTATAGGTTAGACACATCCCAGATCAACTCAGATCAATTTAGGTCAACTCAATCCAGTATACCGTTCCAAACCAGCGATTGAAAGGATGCCCCAAGACCAATTTTATCACTTGAATCTCAGGGCATCACTATATGTTGTCTTGCAAAAGTGCTCATCGTCCGTGGCATTCACCAAGCAGGCTAGTACGTATACCCGATCGACATAACCCTTTTCCCCTTCATCATGCTGCACAACGAACTTACCTGACGATTTGGGATGCAAGCTGTTCACCAACGAGCTGCCCGGATAACGTCACAATCGGTGTACCACCGCCCGGATGCGTCGTTCCGCCCACGTACCACAACCCGCTTACATCCTTACTTTTATTTCCGGGACGCATAAAGGTCTGCTTCACCGAGTTAGACGAGATGCCATAGATGGACCCTTAATGGGCCAATGTATCCCGTTCGATATCTCGCGGCGTGTACCGGATCAGCACATCCGACTGTTTCAACCCGGTAATTCCCCGCTCTGCCAATCGTTCCAGCACAAACTCGCCGTAGCGATCTGTCTGCTCCTCCCATTTCCACGAATCCGACAAGTATGGGGCATTGACCAGAATAAACAGATTACTGGCTCCGGCTGGAGCCATACCTGCTTCCGAATACCCGGAATAACAGATGTAAATCGTGGGATCGGCGGGCATTTTACGGTCTCGGAAAATGTGGTCAAACTCCGGATCATAACGCTCCGGGAAAAAGACGGTATGATGCAACAGAGAATCATATTGTCTTCGCACACCAGCCAGTGTCACAAACCCCAAAATCGAAGGCTCATATTTGCCAATCCGGGCATCACTCATCTGTTTACGATGCTCTGGTGTGAGCAGCAACCGATTCACACTGAGCACATCTCCATTGGCAACAACCTGATCCGCTTCCCGGAAGCCTTGATCCGTATCGACACCTGCCACTTTACCATGCCGGACAACAATCTGCCGGACCTCCGTACCCGTAACAAACTTTACCTCTTTTTCCTGCGCGAGCCGGGTCATCGCCTCGATCAGTTGATAGGTTCCACCCTTGACTCCATAGATGCCAACCTCTGCCTCCACATGACCCATCATGGCAAAGATCGAAGGCGCCTGATATGGCGATGATCCCACATAGGTCGCGTACCGGCCGAACATAGCCAGCGTATGGGGATGCTGGAAATACGAACGCAGCAGCTTATCCAGCTTCACCGTCGGCCGCACCCGGAGCAGGCTACGCAGCATTTGCAGATTGTATTTATCTTTGGGGGACAGTAACAGCTTGCCGAGAAAATGACGATTGGCTTCCGCATACAGTGCAGCAGACTCATCCATAAACGCATCATAACGAGCCGCATCCATCCACGATTGCCAGACAGATCTACCACCGTACCATTTGCAGATATGTTACGTGTGCGCGGTTCCAGCTCATATAGCTGCACGTAGTCTTCCATCGCTACACCCGCATGGTCAAAGACGGATCGGAAGGTAGATGGCATCGTGATTGTACTGGGTCCCCGGTCAAAATGATATCCTTCCCGTTCGATCTGCTGCAGCTTCCCGCCGACCCGGTCCTGCCGCTCCAGAATGGTCACCTGCACGCCCTGCGAAGCCAGCCGAATAGCACACGACAGACCTCCAAAACCTGCACCGATAATGTTGACGTTACCTTTCAATTGTACCGCCTGCCTTTCCATACATACCCCTTGCCGGAACGGCCCGCTTGCCAAGAAGCTATCCCGATAGCAATAACACATGCCATACTGATGGGTTGCAAGAGTGCGAGCCACCAAGGCTGTCCTCCGACGTGATCCGATACTCTTTTGACTGCCATGCCGAGCAATGTTCCCGCCAATCCATAGATGATGAACGTAGAACTGTCCGTCATTAATCCAATGATCAGACCCAGTGGAGGCAAAATATACATCAGGATATACATCAGGATATACATCAGCATCGTGCCCAGCAGCAGAACGTCTTTGCGTCCCATGCCTTCGTACATGTTTTTCTTATACCTGTTCCACACTTCTGAGCCATTCTGATACATCCGAGTGTTCGTCACATCATGCACATCGGCCAACATAACCGGGTGTCCTGCGCGCTTGACTGCTTTGGCAAGAATCATGTCATCCACCAGATCGGCCTGAATGGCTGCATGTCCCCAGATGCTTCATAGCTGGATCGGTGAATCAACAGAACTTGTAAATCAAAAAAATGACCCACTGGTCAAAATAGTTAAATGGGATAAATGAAATGCAAAAAACACCCCTTGCGCTCTTGCGTCAAAGGATGTCCTGTATACACTAACCTATACATCTGTTTTTAAGATTGTTTTAAACATATGCTGTTCAATATGCTCATCAATACCTTGCTCCGGGCTGCCGTTCTGCAAAATATTCACGTTCCATCCAAGATTGCCAATTGGAAGAATCCTCGGGCATGATCCACTGCGGATAACGCGCCTGCGCTGCTCGCTCGTAGCCCTTGCCTCCAAGTACAAAGTGAATATGCGGAAACTCGTCTATAATCCGCTCTACGAGCTGATCACACCGTTCAAGAAGCTCGGGACTTGTGATCGAAAGGCATACCAGCTTAATCTTCTGCTCCCGAATGATGGGGAATAAGCCTTCTTCCGGTGTGTTGGCTCCAAGATAAAGTACTTCGGCCCCATTTTTGCGCATAAATAGGGAGAACAGCCGCAATCCCACCTGATGATGCTCCCCTTCCGGACACATCGCCAGAACTTTGGGCAGATGCGGATAGATCGGGAACAGATGGAAAAACTGATAGAACCGCTGTGAGATCAGCTGTGTCATGAAATGTTCCTGTGCTACCGAAGCCCTGCCCTGCTCCCATGCATCTCCAACCCGAACCAGAATGGGCACCAGCACATGATAAAACATCGAATCATAGCCGTACATGGTGAAGCCAAAATCAATCAGACCATTGGCTCGTTCTCCCTGAAAGTTGTAAAGCGAGTCATAGATCTGATCTGCCATACGTACATATGCCTCTTCCATTGCAGGTACTGGAGGCATTAGCGGTGTAGGCACAGCCGTTTCAGGTGGTGTGGCTTTGTTCACCTTGAGCATGCGAACCGCTTCCGAGATGTTGGTCTGATGCTGCTCAATCTGTTCTTTCAACCAGCGCAGATCCGCAACGTTCTCTTCCGTGTACAAGCGATAACCCGATTATGTCCGCTCAGGGGTGACCGCACTGTACCGATTCTCCCAAGCCCGGAGCGTTACCGCCGGAATACCCAGCGTGGCAGCGACTTGTTTGATGGAATACACCTTATTACCCACTTTCTTTCCTGAAATAGCCAGACTTTCGCAGGTGAAACGAGCACTTCCCCCGTCCTTGTCAGGTGTATGAAAACCCTAACATTCCACAAAAATAATACACTCATTATACACAACGGTCATACACCTGTCGATTGCATCCATCTAATTTGTTATCTGCATTCCCTGATTACATCTACTCATCCTTAAGACTATCTGCGTCAACGCTGTCACCCGGGTGGTATATAGAATTCAGCAAGCACAAAAGGGGGAGTCTACCGTTGTTTTCATTTCGCCGCAAATCATCCGACCGCAAGTCTTCACGCGGCAAATTTCCATACATACGAACAGGTCTTGGATTACTGGTGTTATGGCTCATCGCCGTCATGCTCTACCAGACCTATAAGCCATTACCACCTGGCATTTCCTACGAGAGCAAGGAATACCGTGTGGATCAGGTACAGTTCCTGCATGACCTGACCTATCCCTCCGCAGACGGTCAGATGCAGCATGAACAACAGATTTTCCAGCGTATGCTCCAGATTGTAGAGGACGCGCAGCAGTTCGTGGTGGTGGATATGTTTTTGTTCAACAATTATCAGCACAAAGGACAGAGCTTCCCACCCGTCAGCGCAGAATTCACAGATACCTTAATTGCCAAAAAAAATCAGAAACCGGACATGGACATCTGGGTTATTACAGATGAGGTAAATACCAACTACAACTCTGCACCCAACCCACTGCTTGAGCAGATGAAACAAGCCGGCATTCATGTTGTGATCACCGACGTGGACCCGCTGCGGGATTCAACTCCCGTATACTCCGCAGTCTGGCGTACCTTCTTCCAGTGGTTTGGACAGTCTGGGGATGGTTGGATTCGAAATCTGATGGCAACCGATGGCCCGGATGTCACCGTACGTTCCTATCTGAAGCTGCTCAATGTGAAGGCTAACCATCGCAAAGTTGTGCTTAATGAGAAGACAGCCATTGTCTCTTCCGGCAATATCCATGATGCCAGCGCCTACCACTCAAACATGGCTTTTGAAGTAACAGGTCCGATTATTGGAGATATCCTTCAATCGGAGCAGGCTGTGCTGAACTTCTCAGGCGGGGGCAAGCTGCCTTCCTATACTGCCCCTTCTACAGACCCGAACAAGGGAGACTTGCGAATTCGTTATTTAACGGAAGGCAAAGTGAATGACGCTGTTCTCCATGAGATCAATCAAGCCGGCAAAGGGGATACTTTATGGATGGGCATGTTCTATGTTGCTTCTCCGAAGGTATTGGAGGCCCTGCTGGAAGCGGCGAAGCGCGGAACCGAGATCCGGCTCGTGCTCGATCCGAATGAAAATGCCTTTGGTCAAGAAAAAATTGGTATTCCGAATCGTCCTGTAGCCGCCGAATTACATGATAAATCGGACGGCAAAATACAGATTCGCTGGTATAACACAACCAAGGAGCAGTACCATACCAAGATGATATACATCGCCAAAGCAACCGGAGATCATATTGTCCTTGGCGGCTCAACCAACTTCACACCCCGCAACATGAATGACTACAATTTGGAAAATGATCTTTGGGTTGCCGCTCCTGCTGACAATGAGTTCACCCAAAATATCGCGAATTATTTTGAACGTATTTGGAATAATGATGATGCCGAGTTTACGTTGGACCTGGATGAGTTTCAGGAGAAAACAACGTTTTTGAAAGGGATTGTATATAAGCTGCAATTAATTTTGGGCTTCACGACCTTTTAATATAGAAGCGGACTTCATCATGATCCTATCCGCCTGTACTCTATCGTGCAGGCGGATATTTGTGTCTTGACATGAGATGTGAAATGTGAAAATATAAGTTACCTAACGATCGTTAGGAAGGTGATATTAATGACTGCACATTCCATTCGGGATGCAGCCCTGTTCCATTTTGCGAGAGATGGATATGAAGGGGCTTCCCTGAGAGCTATTGCTGATGAAGTCGGGATTAAGAAACCGTCGATATATGCGCATTTCAGCTGTAAGGATGACTTGTTTTTGCACACATTGGCCTTTGCATTTCAAGAGGTACAGAGACACACACTTGAGTATTTCCGTGACCATGTGGATCTTCCACTGGAGCAACGCTTAAAGGGTTTGCTGAATTGGTTTGAGCAGGAGTATAACGACCATGCCTCTGCTCGCCTGATGCTGCGCAACTGTTATTATCCGCCGCTTGCCCTTTACAGCGAAGTGATGGATCTGGTGTATCCTTTTCTGGATGGCATGGAGCGTGCACTGAATCGTCTGCTACAGGGTGCGATGCGTAATGGAGACATTCCTCCTATTCCAGCGGAACAGGCGGCCATCGCATTCATGACGTTTCTAGACGGAATTACAGTGGAGATTATTTATGGAAGTTCACGCCGGTACAAGAGACGTCTTGAAGCGTCCTGGCCTGTCTTTTGGCATGGCATTCATCATCTGAACGAAGAGGCACGAACCATCGTGCCGGAAGGAGATTCATCATCATGAACCGCAACTGGTTATATGTATTTATTGGAGGAATTATTGAGATTGTCTGGGTGAGCGGGCTGAAACACGCTTCAAATGGTTGGGAGTGGGCTTTGACGGCGATCGCCATTGTCATCAGCTTTGGGCTGATCATCGCCGCATGCAAAAGACTGCCTGTCGGTACGGTGTATGCCGTGTTTACGGGAATTGGTACGGCTGGTACGGTTCTAACGGAGATGGTTTTGTTTGGTGAGGAATTCCGCCTCGCTAAAATGTTGCTGATCGGCTTACTGCTCTGTGGTGTAATCGGGCTGAAACTTGTCACAGATCAGCAGTCGGCGAAAGAAGGTGCGGCATAATGGCATGGTTAGCAATTGTGGGTGCGGGAATCTGTGAAATTTTCGGCGTCATCGGTATCAACGGTGCTTCCACACGAAAGGGCTGGCCTTATATCGTACTGATGCTGGTGTCGTTTGTATTCAGCTTCTCGCTGTTATCCTACGCGATGACGTCCATTCCCATGGGCACAGCGTATGCGGTGTGGACTGGAATAGGCACGGTAGGCAGTACGTTAACAGGTATGTTCCTATTCGGCGAGCGGAAAGAAGCCAAACGGCTGCTGTTTATTGCCATGATTTTGGTAGCGGCGGTTGGTTTGAAACTGATCACCTAACTGAACGAAATGAAGTTACACTTTATAACTCCGTTTCTCCAAGTTGGTTCTGCACTCTCCGTTATCGTGTAATTCTTAGCTTCCATTATAATATCTATGATATTTAGTAATAGAAATTAGACGACTTCGATCAGAAAGTCGTCTTTTTGGGATATGATGTAAATAAGAGTCTTCTCTACACTCTACTACGTGAGCATTTTGCATAAATCCAAAGAGCGTCTTCAGTCAGCGAGGTATAGATCGAAATGCTTCTATTCGTCTAGAACTTGTACCCGGGAGCGACTTAAATCGAATGATACAAAATGTTAACCGTAAGAAAGGATGGCTTATTATATGAAGAAACTACTGGCACGCATTGGTTCTTTTTCAGGGTACACCTTTCTGATCGCCTTAGGCGCCTTTTATTTCATCTCTCTTCTAGCCATTATCATACTCGCCATATATGCCTTCAGAGGAGGAGCATAGCTTGTTCCAGTTCGTCTAACTAATAGGGTGAATCACGTTCACCTATTACAACCTCTTCCCTTCCTTCTTCCTTATGTTCCCTATACATACAGGGCTTTACTTCCCGCCCTCTTATTCCATATTTCTCCCATTTGAATTCACTTATCTATATCGTTTATACTTGTTTTGACTCTTAAGTCAATTAGAGAACTCACAAGTTCCGAATGAGGTGAAAGCATCGTTAATGAACCCTGTCCATGAAATGAATGAGAAGAAAAAGCTCATTATCACTACAGCACTTAAGCTGTTCTCGGCCAAAGGCAGTGCCGCAACCTCCATGCAGGAGATTGCAGAGATATGCGGGATGTCCAAGGGCAGCCTCTACCTTATGTTCAAATCCAAAGAGGAATTGGAAGCCAGTACCATGGAGTACTGTATATTTACGCTAGTGGACGAAATGTCCCAGATTGAACATGAGGCTGGCCTCACTCCGAGAGAACGTTCGCACAAACAGATTGAGACACTGCTCATCCATGTATCCGAGCTAAAGGAATTTTTACGTGTGCAAATGCGCAGCATGATGATGGATGATGAACAGCATAGCAAGGAAAAGTGCAACCCGCAGCATAAAGACCTGGAGATCCTCACGCTGCACGGGTTCAAGGACAAACTGGAAGATATGTACGGAACGGAGATTGAACCCTATACTATAGACCTTATTTTGCTTGTACACGGTCTGTTCCTCTCCTACGTTAAGATCTGGTTTACGGAAATGCCTTCCCTCACCGTCTCCAAGATGGCAACCAACATGCTGCAAACGATCGATTACGTAGCTCATGGATTGCTCGATCAGCGGCCAGCGCCTTTGATTCCTTTGGAAGACTGGCCCGCGTGGAACAGTG
The DNA here is from genome assembly GCF_051934385.1 of Paenibacillus hebaui. Taxonomy (NCBI): domain Bacteria; kingdom Bacillati; phylum Bacillota; class Bacilli; order Caryophanales; family Paenibacillaceae; genus Paenibacillus; species Paenibacillus hebaui. Next base: position 6,609,019 of record NZ_CP196836.1, read on the forward strand.
ATACAGATACAGATTCCACTGTGTTTCGTCATCCCATTCAAATCGTCAAACAGATGCAGGATATCGCTGCTTCCGATTTGCCCGCAGGGCAACCGAAGAATGATGTGCTCGAAACCATCGCCATTCTCAGACAGGAGTTGATGGAATTCACACCGCGGCGTGCCATCATTCTGGGCATGATGCACAATTTGGAGAACGTATCTGCCATTAAGCCTTTGCACTCCGAGCTTCAGCACATTCTGGATGCCAGGTATAGCCGGTTTATCCAAGCTGACTCGTCACACACATAAACAGGAGAAACAGAGAGGAGAAGAAACCATCGTATGAAAGGTATTATTAATTTTTCACTGAACAACAAGTTTGCGATCTGGATTCTGACGATTATCATCTCCTTCGCAGGTTTATACAGCGGACTCACGATGAAACAAGAAACGATTCCGAACATCAATGTTCCGTTTTTGAATGTCACTGCCATTGATCCGGGGGCTGCTCCGGAGGGAATTGTCGAAGATGTCACGAAGCCGCTGGAAGTGAAACTGCGCAATGTAGAAGGTGTGAAGACCGTTACCTCCACCTCCATGGAGAATGCAGCGTCCATCACACTCGAGTTTGATTATGGAACAGATCTGACCAACGCAACTGCAACCATTCGTGAGGCACTGAATGAAGTGCAATTGCCTGACAGTGTGCAGAAGCCGACCATTTCCAAATTCAGCATCAACTCTTTCCCGGTTGTATCACTGAGCCTGTCCGACAAAGACGGTGGTGACCTGGAACAATTAACACGACTGGTTGAATCGGATATCCAGCCTGCACTCGAAGATATCGACGGTGTAGCTCAAGTTCAAGTGTCCGGTCAATATGTGAAAGAAGTTCAATTGAAATTTAATCGAGCCAAAATGGACAAACTCGGCCTGACCGAAGATACGGTCAACGGTGTCGTTAAAGGTTCATCCGTACGTGTACCCCTTGGACTGTTCGAACTGGATAAAGCTCAGAAATCCGTTGTCGTTGATGGCAACATTATCGATATTGATGATCTGAAAAACCTTGCCATTCCGGTTATTCCGGGCGGAGCAGGAGCTTCCACAGGCAGTGGTTCAGCCGCAGGAGCACCCCAAGGTGCCGGAACAACACCCCCTAATTCCTCTCCACAGGCGGGTGAAGCAGGTCAAGGTACCGTTCCAGGCGCTGCACAGGGATCTGAACAGGCTGCTGGACAAGCCGCTGGTGGAAATACCATTGCGGGTAGCCCTTCTTCGGGCGCCGCCAACGCACCTGGTATCCCTACGGTAAAATTAAGTGAAATCGCCAAGATCGAAGTCATTGGTCAAGCGGAATCCATTTCCCGGACGGACGGCAAGGAATCGATCGGTATTTCTATCGTAAAATCCAACGATGCCAACACGGTTGATGTCGTCAATGCAGTGAAAGACAAAGCGGAGGAATTGCAAAAGCAATTCAAAAACGCTGATCTAACTGTACTTCTTGACCAAGGTAAGCCGATTCAGGACTCTGTGAACACGATGCTGGGCAAAGCCGTTTTTGGTGCCTTGTTCGCCATCCTGATCATTATGCTGTTCCTGCGTAATATCCGTTCAACCATTATCTCCATTGTCTCGATCCCGCTCTCCTTGCTGATGGCATTGACCGCGCTCAATATGATGGATATTACTTTGAATATGATGACGCTGGGCGCCATGACGGTTGCCATTGGACGGGTTGTCGATGACTCCATCGTGGTTATTGAGAACATCTACCGCAGATTAACACTCAAAGGTGAGAAACTGAAAGGCCGTGAACTGGTCCGCGAAGCAACTCGCGAAATGTTTGTTCCGATTCTCTCTTCCACCATTGTAACGATTGCCGTATTCCTGCCGCTGGCACTGGTGAGTGGTATGGTCGGTGAGCTGTTCACGCCATTTGCTCTGACCATGGTGTTTGCCTTGCTGGCATCCCTGATTGTTGCCATTACCATTGTGCCGATGTTGGCCCATACCCTGTTCCGTAAAGGGTTGAAGAACAAGCAAAATCACGAGGAAAAACCAGGTACGATGGCGGAAGGTTACAAACGCCTGCTGAACTGGACACTTTCACATAAACTCATTACGGTCGGCATTGCTGTAGTGCTGCTGGTCGGAAGTTTGTTCCTGTATCCGTTCATCGGCGCGAGTTTCCTGCCGGAACAACAGGATAAATATGTGACCGTTACGTACAGTCCTCAAGCCGGGGCTTTGCGTGAAGATGTAGAAAAAGAAGCACTCGTTGCCGAGAAGTGGTTGCTGAAACAGCCGGGTCTGGAGAAAATGCAATATTCCATCGGCGGCACGAACCCACTAAGCAGTATGGGTGGCGGAGGCTCCAACTCAGCTCTCTTCTATATCGAATATAACGAAGATACGAAAGACTTTACCCAAGTGAAGGAGCAGCTTGTGGAAGGTCTCCAGAAGCAAGTTACCGTAGGAACCTGGAGTGAACTCGACATGTCCGGAGGTCTGGGTGGCAGCAGTCTGAGCCTGTCCATCTATGGTGACAATGTAGAGCAGCTCAAACCCGTCTCGGATGAAGTCCTGAAGCTGGTTCAAGCAGATACCGATTCTTTCGAAAAAGCGGAAACTACACTCGCTGACACCTACGGGCAATACACGCTCGTTGCAGATCAGGAGAAACTGAGTTCGCTCGGTCTGACTGCAGGCCAACTGGCTATGACGCTGAGCCCGGCGCGGGAACGCCCTGTGCTCACGGAAGTGGATATTGAGAACAAAACGTATAAAGTATATGTGGAGACAGACAACAAAACATTCAGCAGCATTGCTGATATTGAGAATGAAAAAGTTACTTCACCGCTTGGCATCCAAGTACCGATCAAAGATGTTGCCAAAGTGGAAGAAGGTACCTCTCCGAACTCCATCATGCGAATTGATGGCAAGGTTGTCGCTCAGGTGAAAGCCAACATCCTCGCGTCGGATGTACAGAAAGCTTCACAGAACCTACAGGCGAACATCGACAAGCTCGATCTGCCTGACGGAGTTGAAGTAAAATTCGGTGGTACAACGGAACAGATTAATGATACCTTTACTCAACTGGGTCTCGCTATGGTTGCAGCCATTGCCATTGTATACTTCGTGCTTGTTGTTACATTCGGCGGCGGATTGGCACCATTCGCCATCCTGTTCTCCCTGCCGTTTACGGTCATTGGGATTATGGTCGGCTTGTTCATCGCTGGTGGTACGCTTGACGTCTCTGCCATGATGGGTGGACTGATGCTGATCGGGATCGTGGTCACCAACGCCATCGTCCTGATCGACCGTGTTATCCACAAGGAGAAAGAGGGTATGTCTACCCGTGAAGCCTTGCTGGAAGCCGGGGCAACACGTTTGCGTCCAATTTTGATGACCGCTCTCGCTACTATCGGTGCCCTGTTGCCACTGGTTACGGGTCTCGAAGAAAGTGCGGGTATCATCTCGAAAGGACTGGGAATTACCGTCATTGGCGGTCTGATTAGCTCCACGTTGCTCACCCTGGTTATCGTGCCGATTGTGTATGAATTCCTGATGAAATTCAAAAAGAAAAGAATTGAAAGTTAATTGGATAGCTGTATACCTAAGCTAAAATAATCTAACCTCTCCCCCCCTTAGTACATATTGGAATGAATGAACATTCCGATATCATGCTAAGGGGATTTTTTTTATTGAAATGAAACCCTGCTTCGGCTTGGATTTGGATAATATGAATGTGATCTGACATCTACGTCACGCTAGAAAAATCCGCATATTCATTTGTATTTATTGAATAAATATTCGGAAGATATGACATATCCTCTCGTATTTTTGTTGATTTTCTTGTATAAAGATTGATATAGAAGGACAAGGCATTCCACCTTTAAAAACCACATATAGGGCTGTCCAAAGACCAAAAGAATGAGGCTTTCAAATCCAGAAATCGGGGGTGGTCATGATGTTTGATTGGCTGGGATGGAGAAAAGGATTGCCGCTGTGGCGATCGTATCGGTTGAACGCACAGAACAAGGAGGATGTGGAACAGATTTTTGAGGGGATTGCCGAAACCAGGCGGCAGCTTATGATGGACTGGGCAGATGAGCAGTGGAGTCACCTGGATCGTTTGCTTCTACAGGTACAGTCGATTCAACCACAAGATGTATTGCAAGGCTCACAGCACCAGAGCAAACTAGAGGTATGGTTTAAATCAAGTTACATTCGAGCCGTTGATAGTACGGAGCTATTTATGCTGAACGAACAGAATCAGGTTGTATTCTCTACATATCAGAAACATATTGGACAGATCTATGAAGATTACGAAGCTTTGATTGGACCCGGATTGAAGTATTCCAGAGCAGACCACCATGAGAAAAAGTGTTTGTATGGTCCTTATTCCGATCCACTAACGTTGGACATTGGACCACGCTCGTCCTCTTTTCACGATGATGTCACCTTGCTGTTTATTGCCCCGATCCTACAGGAAGGTCGATACGTCGGTTCATTGTGCAGTCGTGTTCCCGGGGATGTGCTGGGTGACCTGATTCAGCGGGAATCCGGACATATCTACCCCGATTCCGGGGACAACTATCTCTTTATGGCCGAGTCGATATTGCGACCCCATCTGAAGCCCGGCACCGCCTTGTCCCGCAGCCGCTTCGAGGATCGTACCTTTACGCATGGGGAAAATCTGAAAGATGGCGTCACAACCGATTGGGGCATCGTTTCCATTAAGGAGCATACCGAGTTGGAGCTCATGTTCACCGATCCATCTACCGGAGATCTGCATCCTGGAGTTGCGAACACCATTCAGAATGGCTCCAATCTGTTTGTTGCCTTTCCCGGCTATTCGGATTACCGCCATATTTCTGTTATTGGCAAAGGCATCACCTTCCAACTCCCACACTGTCCTGATCGTTGGGGCATGATGTGTGAGGGTGATCTGGAGGAAGTGTACCGGATACGGAGCATCGGCTGGCGCCAGTTCAAGCAGCATAGCCTCTTCACCCTCTTGTCAGGCGTTGCGGGAGCAGCCCTTGTCTATGCCTTCACGGGCAGTGGATGGAGTGCAGCAGCAATGGCAGCTTTTAATGTGCTGTTCGGGTTCTTCACTGCATTACAACTGCATCGCAGCCAGTACCGACGGGTTCATGATGACCTAAGTCGCATCAGCCGATTTATTCGAATCAATGCCGAAGGCAAAGGCGATCTGACACAGCGCCTGGACACGTCTGCTTTTGCCCAAGATGAATCGGGTGAACTGGCAAAGTGGATCAACAATATGATTGATTCTCTTGAAGGAATTATGCTCAAGGTGCAGCTCGCCACAGTGGATGTAATGGACAACCAGTATCAGATGCGGACCTCAACCGAGACTACACAGGGTACAACCGAACGTGTTAATCGCAAGCTCGGCTCCATGATTCAGGGAATTCGCAAACAGCTTGAGGATCTCGATCAGGCGAAGCTGGCTGCAGACCATATGCGGCTGACCTTACAACAGTTAGAGACGTCTGCAACCGAGCAGATTAGTGTTGCCAGGCAGGAAGTGGAACGTATTGGTGATAAAATGACCCAGATCTCCGGAGCCGTTTCCGATACGAATCGTACGATTCTGTCCTTTATGGCGACCATGAAGGACATTTACCGCGTGCTTGCAGTCATTGATGAAATTTCTGCTCAGACCAACCTGCTCGCACTGAACGCTTCCATTGAAGCGGCACATGTCGGTGAACATGGACGCGGCTTCGCCATCGTTGCTGGAGAAATCCGCAAGCTGGCGGAGCTATCCCGTTCTTCCACGGAGGATATCCATCAGATTCTGGATCATATCTCTACCGCGGCGAGAGCAGCATCTCAATCAATCACCGAAGGAGATCAGGTGCTGGCTGAGGGTACTACACTTGTTCGGGCCGCTTCGAATCTTCTGCAGAATGCCACAGCTGAAGAACCCCAACGAATACATGTGGTGGATCAGGTTGTCGTGTTAATGGAGAATATCGCAGCCATTAGTCACCAAAACCGCTCCACCTCCGCCGAGGTAGAAGCCGAAATGATGGAGCTTATCAGTGACATGCTGCATGTCCAGCATTCGTCGAATAACGTGGAGGCCATCACGGTTTTTTTGCAACAGCTTGTGGGACAATTCCAGCTCACTCATGCGGAGAAAAATGCTATCACCTGACGTCATCATTGACGCGGATTGGAGAAATAGCTAAAATTTGATGCAACTGTTCGTTTTGAAATGGTCGTATCATTTATTATAGAGGTTGTTCAAAAAGTCCGCTTTTGATTACGAAGGACGCCTAGTGGCATCATCAGCATCGAATATGGAATTCAGCCGAAATGTCCGTTGCTCACGTAGTTTTCCCTACGCTCCGCTACTCCATTTCTAGCTTCATCCTATCTTCTCGGTACTGAAAACCGGTCTTTTTGAACACGCACTCATAGAAGCTTTCCAATCTGAATCAATGAAAGGGGGGTCTGCATGGAAATACTCCAGGATTCTTTCGGCAGGATACATGACTATATCCGTATTTCGGTTACGGACCGCTGTAATTTGCGTTGTGTATACTGTATGCCCGAAGAAGGCATGGAATTTGCCCCGCATGACCAAATTATGAGCTACGAAGAAATTACCCAGGTGCTCAAAGTACTTGCTCCAATGGGCATGCGCAAAGTGCGCCTGACCGGAGGTGAGCCGCTGGTACGCAAAGACCTGCATAAACTTGTTGGCATGATCTCGGCAATTGACGGGATTGAAGATATTGCACTGACGACCAATGCTTTGTTGCTGGATAAACAGGCACAAGCGCTGAAGGATGCCGGATTGAACCGGATTAATATCAGCCTAGACTCCCTTCAAGCCAGCCGCTTCTCCATGATTACTCGCGGTGGGGATGTAAACAAGGTGCTGAAAGGCATTGAAGCCGCTACGGCTGTTGGACTTGCTCCGATTAAGCTGAATGTGGTGCTGATGAAGGGCATCAACGATGATGAGATCAAGGATTTCATCGCCATGACCATGGATCAACCACTCCATGTGCGCTTCATCGAATATATGCCGATTGGACAGGCCTCCGATTCATGGCGCAAATCCTATTTGCCGCTGGAGGCGGTCACGGATGTATGTGCTGAGGCAGGCTGGACGGTGGAGAATACAACTGGCCCAGCAGGAAATGGTCCATCGAGGAACATGAAGATTGCCGGTTCACAAGGTACATTCGGGTTGATTCATCCCGTGAGCGATCATTTCTGTGACAACTGCAACCGTCTCCGCCTGACGGCAGACGGACATATCAAAGCCTGCCTGTACTGGTCGGATGAATATAACGTTCGTCGTTACGTGGATGATCCCGATGCCATAGCAGCGCTCTTCCTCAAGGCTCTTGGCACCAAGCCGAAGAACCATGAAATGGCGCTGGCCCTGGAACAAAAAATGCAAAGTCATACGCCGACGGTAAGACGCATGTCCCAGATCGGCGGGTAGATAAGAGCTGCCTAGCGGGGATGCACTTGCCTGCTTATGGGCATGTATATCAGAACGGACCAATATAAAACACCGAAATAAACACATGATGATCCGATATACTGAATGATCGTAACGATCATCGTTGTACCCCGAAGCTGCTGAGACGTACTGCCCTCAGCAGTTTTTTTGTCTTGTATTCATTTGAATGTCAAACATGGTTCTTCGATTCTCCTGATCCAATGATTTTAATTGAAAATAAATCAATAAATCTATGCCATAACCTTGCCGGACCTTCAAGTTTCCTATAATTCTGACGATGTATATACAATATATCAATATAATATGTACACATATAGGAGTTGAGTCGTTTGAATATTGTTGAAGCAATGGTTGCAGCAAGCCCCTATTTTAAAATCATGCTCAAGGAACATGATCTGATGATTGCGGTCACAGACACCGAGAGGTTCTGGTATTACGTGCCTAGCGAAGATCTGGATCTGGGCATCAAGGCTGGAGATTCCATCTCCCTGGATGACCCCACTCTGCGCCGTGCACTTATGAATGGCGAGACTTCGGCCAACCGTATTGCAGCACATTTCTATGGGACTGCCATCAACTCGGCGGCTACTCCTCTTCGAGATGAGGCGGGTCATATTGTGGGTGCCCTTGCCATCGGTTTCTCACTTAAAAATGAAGAAAAGCTGGAGCACTTCACCGAATTAATCGGCGGGATCAGCGGCAGATTGACCGATATGGTTCAAACCGTAGCTGCCCAATCCCAGCAATTGACCGCTTCGTCTTCGCAAATTCTGGACAACACCCGAATGGCTGTACAAAACTCCAGTGAAGTAAACAAAGTAGCCTCATTCATTCGTGAAATTTCGGAGCAAACCAATTTGCTGGGCCTGAACGCTGCCATTGAAGCGGCACGAGCAGGTGAAGCAGGCGCCGGATTCAGCGTAGTTGCATCCGAAGTACGCAAACTATCGACCGGAACCAAAGAGGCCACGGTAAACATCGAACGTTCCTTGAAGGACGTCCAGCATTCCATACACCAGATGGAGCAAGAGATTACATCCATCGCACAGTCCAGCAACCAGCAAGCCGAGCTTGTAACCGAGTTCAGTGAAGTTATTGATCAACTGAACAGCGTGAGTCATGATCTGAAATTGTTCATTGAATCCATGCTCCTGAATGCGGAATAAAATATAATTCCCCTATGGAAAGTTATATCAACATACGGCAAATCCCCACATATCCATCGTGCGGGGATTCTTTGCTATGGTCCTAACAAGCCATGTATCCCTTTAAACTACGAATGAATCAGCTTCCACAGCATCATACACGCCATCCCAACCATCACGACAGCGGACAAGCGGTTGAAGAGCACACTGATTCGACCTGTGTGGTCCGACCTCCCAATAAGCCTGCCTGCTCCTGCAAGCCCCAGAAACCATACCCAAGATACCGCTGCGGCTGTCAAGGCAAAATAAATGCGTGCCAATCCATCATACTGAAGCGAACTGGTGCCGATTACGGCTACCGTGTCCAGCAAGGCATGCGGGTTGAGCAAGGAAACTGAAGCCGCAAAGGTGATCTGCCGTCCCGCTGATAGTACCGTTATGGAACCCTTCGCAGACCCGGATGATCTCCAAATGCTCCATGCCATATAGAGCAGAAATACACTCCCTCCTACATACAACACACTCGCCAGCAACGGCCATTGGAGCAAAATGAGGGATACCCCTCCGACTGCTGCTCCAATCAACAGCGTATCACTGAGCCCTGCCGTAATGATCGCGGGAAGTGCACGCGAATAACTTCGCTGACTCATGCCTTGGTTAAAAATAAACACATTCTGTACGCCCAGTGGCAAGATTAGGCCAAACGCCAGCACCACCGCGTGAATAAATACTCCCATCGTTCCTCCCCCTTATATATGTCTCCATATTAGGTGAGTTACCGCCAGACGTAACCAACCACTTGGATGGCATTGGACCCAACCAAATGATATAGTGTTTGATACGAAAGAATCATTCATAGAAGTCATTCAAAAAAGGAGGCCAACTTGACCATGGATCGTTCCGATTCCCAACACGGAAGCGGCTGGAAGCCGGACCCCTCGCATGACTTACCCCTATACCGCCAGATTGAGATCTATATCAGCGAGAAAATCACTACCGGGGAATGGACTACAGGTTATCGTCTTCCTTCACAGCGGACGCTGGCCCAATCGATGGGCGTGAACCGCAGCACACTGGTAACCGCGTTCGATAATCTCGCAGCCGCAGGCATGATAGAAGGCAGACATGGCGGCGGAACGTACGTCTGCGGCTCCAGCTGGCATGCAATGGCTCACGGCGCCATGCCCAACTGGGAGGATGCCATCGAAGAAGGCTCGTATTATCCCAACCTGCCGGAGGTACAGCAGATTAACCGAGCTGAATTCCAGCCCGGCATCATTCGGCTCGGCACAGGGGAGCTTGCGCCTGAGTTAATGCCTCAGGAGGCCTTTAACGACATCCTCCATTCTCTATCCAGTCGTTCTAGTACACTGAACTACCTCGAACCTCAGGGTAGCAGGGAATTACGTGAAGCCTTGTCTGTTCATTTGCAAGCCAGTGGCATTCAGGCATCTCCTGAATCGATTCTGATCGTATCCGGCTCCCTCCAAGCGCTACATCTTATATCAGTGGGATTGCTCCCCCGTGGATCGGCAGTCCTGCTGGAGAAGCCATCCTATCTGTACTCCATCCATGCCTTTCAATCGGCAGGATTGAAGATGAGCGGCATTCCAATGGGTCCCGATGGATTGCACATCCCGCGTCTGAAGGATGCTGCGCAGAGCGTAACAAACATGGACAGCATGTCGCTTCTCTATACCATTCCGAGCTTCCATAATCCTACCGGCTCCGTCATGAGTGACAGCCGCCGGGAAGAGCTGCTCGCCATAGCACGGAACATTGGCATCTCCATATTGGAGGATGCCGCCTACACGGATCTGTGGCTGGGCGAACCTCCGCCGCCATCGCTGAAGGCGCGTGACCGGGAAGGACGGGTGCTGCATATGGGCACCCTGTCAAAGGCAGTCAGTCCCGGTCTGCGTCTCGGGTGGCTGGTTGGACCTGAGCCCGTTATCCGCCGTCTCGCAGACATCAAGATGCAGACCGATTATGGTACCAGCTCCCTGGCTCAGGAGGCGGCTGCCCTCTGGTTTGCCGAAGGATACCATACGCGGCATATGGATCGCCTGCGGCCGAAGCTCCTCAAACGTAGAGACTTCATGCTTGAGCTTCTGCAACATCACTTTGGTGAATTGGCCGAATGGACCACACCTGCGGGTGGCTTTTATATCTGGCTCCGGTTTACCGTTGAGCCTCTTTCCATTCGTGAACTGTTCAATACCTGTCTGGAAAGTAATATACTGATTCATCCGGGTTATCTATATGACCGCCTGGATGTAGACCACATTCGGCTGTCCTACGCCTATGCTTCACCAGATGAGATGGAGCGCGGTCTTCACTTGCTGGCACAGGCAGTCAAAAAACTTCTGGCATCATGAAAAACCGCCTTGATCTGAAGGCATTACATCCCTCGGGTCAAGGCGGTTTATTCGTTTTTTTGTACATAAAAGACTGATACGTCCAGGTCACAGGTTTTCCTTACCCTTTTACCGCACCCTCTGCAATGCCTTCCATGATGAATTTCTGGAAGAACGCATAGATGAGAACAACCGGAATCGCGGTAAGTACCAGGGAAGACAGAATCAGCGGTCATTCCTTGTTATATTCGCCGAACAACATGTTTGTGGACAGAATTAGCGTATAGCGATTCACATCTGTCAGCATAAGCAATGGCTGGCAACAGGAAATCATTCCAGATCCAACAGGAATTCCAAAGGCTGAAAAATCCGATAGAATTGTCTAATCTATATAGTAGCGAAGTTGATGATTGCGTATGTGCTGGTATTCTTCGGGGGTATTCATATTACTCAGCTGACCTGCCGCATCATGGATGCCCGCTCGTTCCAGCACATCCTCATCCACATACCGACAACCGATCTTTTCCAGCCAACGGGTTACCTGTAGCCTGTCTTGCATCAGACATTGTTCGAGATCAGGAAGAACACGCTTATGGTATGCACCCGCGAGAGGATGAACCCGTCCTTCCACCCGTGGAACGATTGCAGCATCGTTGTTGCCGGATTCGGTCAACCATTTCATGCCAGCAAAAAAAGAAGTCTGCAACAGCGGCATGTCACATGCACAGACGAGATTCCATTCCGTATCCGAAGCCTCCATCGCAGCATGAAGGCCAGCAAGCGGTCCTTTTCCCGGATATTGATCCTGCACCTGAACACAGTCGTAGTCCAGTTGGCCGTAAATAGTAGCGTTGGGTCCTGCGGCAAGGATGACACGGGATACTGCGGGGATCATTGCTCTCAGGACAAGTTCCAGCACACGGGAACCATTCAGTTCCAGCATAGCCTTGTTGGAACCCATACGGCTGGATAATCCCCCTGCCAATATAATACCTGTCCATTCCCTCGTGTTCACGGGTAATCCTCCCCTCTGGCTCATCTGTGAGTAAATTTCCCATCAAAAGATGACATACGCTTCAATGCGCTTTCAATAAACTTATTCTATACATTGAATCCCCTTTCAACAAATGATACATTGAACAATATGATTCTGAAAGGAATGGCTCAATTGGATAGATCTGCACCTGCAAGAGGCAACCCCTCTTTGGTTTCGCTGAAATTATATAACTTTTTCATATATGGAGCCATTTCCATCTTCGCTGGCTTTCTTCAGTTGTACCTACAAGAAATCGGTATGACCAAACTGGAGATCGGCAGTCTAATGGCGATTGGTCCCTTTGTATCCCTGTTCGCTAATCCGTTCTGGGGTTTCTGGAGTGATAAATCACGCAATATTCGCATCATTCTGATGATGATGATGGGAGGCACCTTTGTGCTTGCCCAAGCTGTATTTTATGCACCTACGTACGCCTGGATTTATGCTGCAATGATTCTGTTTTACTTTTTCCAAAGTCCCTTATTTGCCCAAACCAACAGTTTGATTCTCGGTTATATCGATGGTACCACACAGAAATTTGGCACGTTTCGGCTCTGGGGTTCACTCGGTTGGGCTCTGACTGCTGCTGCTGCGGGACCGCTTATTGACATCCTTGGCACGGGGAGTGTATCGATTGTTTTTGCTTGTATGATAGCTATTGCCTTTATGTTCGCTTTGTTCCTCCCCAGACAGCCGATCGCTTCGGATACACCTGTTGTCAGTTTTCGACGTTTTGGCAAAGTGATGTTCAATCCATATTTCATGACATTTATAGGACTCGGCGTGCTCGTATCTGTACCCAATGCCATGAACAGTACATTTATGTCACTATACATCGTTGAGATGGGTGGCGACATCAAGATGGTTGGCTGGGCCATCTTCACATCATCTATTCTCGAAGTGGGCGTATTCCTGCTGTTGGACCGCTTTCTCAAACGTAAAATGAGTATGCTGCTTGCATACCTTGTGCTGATCAGCCTGCTGTTCGCCTTCCGCTGGCAGCTCATGGCCTCAGCGAATAACCCAATGGAGATTGTATTGATTCAGCTCATGCACTCCATTACATTTGGTGGATACTTCTATGTGGGAACCCAACTTACGATGCTGTTCATTCCACGACCTTATCGTTCCTCTGGCCAAGCCGTGTATACAATGGCTTGGGGCGGTCTCTCCGGTGTCATTGCCGGTCTGTTCGGCGGTTGGCTGTTCCAGAGCTTCGGTGCCGAAGTCATGTATAACATCGGAGTATTCTTCTCTCTCATCGGGGCCGTAGGCTTTGCTGTGATGTGGTTCTCGAACCGGCGAAACGGCTATCAGCCGGTTGTGTTGACGGAGATGGGCAATTTGGATGAGGACAGGTAATCTTTTGTTTGAAAAAGTTGAAAGATTTCCACTGGAGCACTACGATGACAGAACAATCTTTCGATCGCTGTTATCCCCGGATTTTTTTGATTCCCTTCTTCAAAGGGTAAAATCACGGTGATAAATGCGAACGCTCCGCTTCTCCAGCTTTTTTCTGTCCTCTCCATTAAGGTGTAAATAAAAAGTTCAAACATCAAACAAAAGATTAAGAATAGGTGCAGTAAAGAGAAAGGCGTCTCCATGGGCTTGTTGCCACGGAGACGCCTTTTACATTTATAGATTTAAGTCTAGTTTAGGTTTATAACCCTAACTTGTAGCTACTATCTGTTCTTTGCCTTATACCTTCGGCAGTTGGAACGAACTTTTCAAAGATACAACCCGGTTAAATACCGGACGACCTGGCTCGGAATGTTTCGGATCTACACTGAAGTAACCGTGGCGGAAGAATTGGAATTTATCCTGCGCTTTCGCCTCTTGCATCTCCTGTTCCACATACCCGTGAACAATCTCAAGGGAGTTCGGGTTCAATTGATCCAGGAACGTTTTCTCCGGTTGCTCTTCCAAAACTTCATTTTCCGCCCCTGCTATCTCCACTTCCACATCTGCTTCCGGCGCCTCTGCCAAGATTAATGGCTCATACAGACGGAACTCCGCAGGTACCGCTTGAGTTGCTTCTACCCAGTGGATCGTTCCTTTGACCTTACGGCCTGTGAATCCACTGCCACTCTTCGTCTCCACATCATAGGTACAATGAATCTCGGTCACATTGCCTTCCGCATCCTTGATCACATCGTTACATTTGATGAAATACGCATGTTTCAGACGAACCTCGTTGCCAGGGAACAAACGGAAATATTTGTTCGGTGGATTCTCCATGAAGTCATCTTGTTCAATATAAATCTCACGAGAGAACGGAATTTGGCGATTACCCATCTCCGGGTTCTCTACATTGTTCTCCGCTTCAAGCCATTCCACTTGCCCTTCAGGGTAATTCGTAATGACCACTTTGAGCGGGTGCAGGACAGCCATCGTGCGTGGAGCTTTCAGTTTCAGGTCTTCACGGACAAAATGCTCCAGCGTTTGCAGGTCGATAACTCCATAGTTTTTGGAAATGCCTGTCTCATATACAAAATCACGAATGGCTTCCGGTGTATACCCTCGGCGGCGCAGACCCGAAATCGTCGGCATACGCGGATCATCCCATCCATCCACATGTCCTTCATCCACGAGCAGTTTCAGCTTCCGCTTGCTTGTCACCATTTGGGATAGATTCAGGCGGCCAAATTCATATTGATGCGGTTGGTTCTCCATCTCACACTCGGCAATAACCCAATCATAGAATGGACGTTGATCCTCAAACTCCAGGGAACAGAGAGAATGCGTCACACCTTCAATCGCATCTTCAAGCGGGTGAGCAAAAGCGTACATCGGATAGATACACCATTTGTCACCCGTGTTATGATGGTGTGCATGAGAAATCCGGTAAATGACTGGATCACGCAGGTTGATGTTCGGTGCAGCCATATTGATCTTGGCGCGCAGCACTTTCTCACCGTTCTTGAATTCCCCTGCACGCATCCGTGTGAACAGGTCGAGATTCTCTTCCACAGAACGATCACGGTACGGGCTGTTCTTGCCCGGCTCAGTCAGCGTTCCGCGCATTTCACGGATTTCGTCGGCGCTTTGGTCGTCGATATAGGCTTTCCCTTTTTGGATCAGCAGGACAGCACGGTTGTACATTTCATCAAAATAATCCGAGGCAAAACGCTTCTCGTTCCACTCGTATCCGAGCCATTTCACATCTTCCTGAATCGATTGT
Organism: Paenibacillus hebaui; assembly: GCF_051934385.1. Classification (NCBI taxonomy): domain Bacteria; kingdom Bacillati; phylum Bacillota; class Bacilli; order Caryophanales; family Paenibacillaceae; genus Paenibacillus; species Paenibacillus hebaui. The sequence continues at coordinate 6,624,244 of NZ_CP196836.1, forward strand.
ACATACTCCACATCTTCCTTGACCGGGTTCGTGTCGTCAAAACGAAGATTGGTTTTGCCGCCAAATTCACCGCCCAGCGTAAAGTTAATCCAGATCGCCTTGGCATGGCCAATATGCAGATAACCGTTCGGTTCCGGAGGAAAACGGGTAATAACTTCCTGGACTTTCCCTGACCGGAGATCTTCGGTAATAATATTTTTGATAAAGTTAGGTGGGGTTGTACGATTGTCCACAGGTATCAAACCTTTCATGAATTGATTGGAACTTTCAGCATTTGCAATGCGTTTCATCTAAATATACCTTTAACGGGGGACGAGTTCAATAAAAACGGCACCAAAGTCGGGATCAACGTACACAAGATAGGCCCAAAACCATTTTGACGGGTTCGCTCGAATCATGTAGCATGATAGAAAAACATAATTTAAGGGAGGGTTTCCCATTGAACACGCTAAAACTGACTAAAGAACAGCAGGATGAAGCCATACGCACCATCCAGTCGTATTTCGAAGAGGAACGCGGCGAAGAACTGGGCGATCTGGCGGCCTGGGGTGTGCTGGATCTTTTCATGACCAGATTGGCTCCCTACATATATAATCAGGCACTGGGTGATGCCCGCACTACGATCAACCAACGCATGGCCTCGATGGAAGAAGACCTGTTTGCTCTGGAGCGCAAGCTGCCGCAGACTTCCCGATAATACATTATTTCAAAGAAAGAAGGTTGCACTCATGTTTACCTATTCATTAGATGAATATACTGAACTCCGCCCACTTGCTATGGAGCACACCAAACCGCTGTTCGAACTCACGGATCGTTCCCGGGATCAACTCAGACATTGGTTACCTTGGGTGGATCATGTGACAGAGGTTGAGCACACCTCGAGTTTCATTACTAACGCGTTGAAACAGGGCGCCGAAAATGGCGGCTTCACCGCTGGCGTATGGTTAAAAGGGGATCTTGCAGGCGTCATCGGATTCCACGAGATTAACTGGACCAACCGCTCGGTAAGCATCGGATACTGGCTTGGAAAAGGCTTCGAGGGTCAAGGCTTGATGACTAGTGCCTGCCGGGTTCTGGTGGATTATGCCCTGGTCACACTGGACCTGAACCGGGTCGAGATTCGTTCGGCAACCAACAACAAACGAAGCCGCGCCATCCCGGAAAGACTCGGATTTGTTCTTGAGGGTGTTATTCGTCAGGCGGAGAAGCTGCCTAAGGGATACGTTAATCATGCGGTGTACGGTATGCTGCAACATGAATGGGAACTTTTGCGATAATAGACTTACATAATGAAACGTCAACATATCGGATCAACCTGAATACCCTCCATCTCCACGAAATGTGGTGACAGAGGGTATTTCATTTTTTGTACCCGCAGGATTATCAACACATTTAGAGGGCTCGAACCATACCCCCATCAACGATAAGCGAGGTTCCGGTAATATACGTATTGGCTCCGGATAAAAGGAACACCACTGCTTTGGCAAATTCCTCGGGTTGACCATAACGTCCCAGTGGAATTTCCTTGCGGAATTGTTCGGCAACCTCGTCCTCACTGATTCCACTCTGCTCTGCCCTCGCTGCGTCCAGTTCACGTATCCGATCTGTCCCGATTCGCCCGGGTGCAACCGTATTAATTAAGATGCCGTAGGGCGCAAGCTCCTGTGACAAGGTTTTGGCCAATCCGAAGACACCGGTACGGAACGTATTGGACAGAATCAGACCCGGAATCGGCTGCTTCACAGAGGTTGAAGCAATATTGACGATATGTCCGCCATTCTCTTTCATATAAGGAAGAGCACCGCGAATCAGTCTTACATAACTAAGCACATTCAACTCAAATGCCCGTTCCCAATCTTCATCCGTCAGTGTCTCAAATGAACCCGAAGGCGGGCCGCCTGAATTGTTCACCAGAATATCAATCTGACCGAATAGCTCCGCTGTCTTGTGAATCAGGGCATCAATATCCGCTTTGCGTGTCACATCGGTTGCACAATATTCAATACGTCCGCCAACGCCAAGCGCCAGCAGCTCCTGCTTCACTTCTGCGAGCTTTTCTTCATTCCGACTGGCAAGCATGACATCAGCACCTTCTGCTACTAACTGAGCGGCAACCGCTTTGCCCAGTCCACGACTGGAAGCCAGCACCAGAGCTTTTTTACCCCGCAGTCCCATGTCCATTGTAGTTCCTCCTTCATCTCTGCTCCTGCTTATTTGGCCTGAATAAAATAACTCATGAGAATATCATCCACATACTTGCCACTAATATAAAACTCGGACACCAACCTGCCTTCTGTCACAAATCCACACTGTGTATAAAACGCGATGGCTCCCGGATTGCTGGAGAGAACACGTAATCTAAGCTTGCTAATTCCTTGTTCCAGCGCATGTTGCTTGATCGTATCCATCAAGGCTGTAGCAATCCCGCAGCGGCGATCATGGGGATGAACAGCAATATTAATCTCGTATACATGACGGTTGACAGGCATGCCTGTGGCTGGATGAAAGCCCACATAACCACATACCCGCTCTCCCTGAACGGCAAGCAGCTGGCTACCCGGAGGACAATGCTGTAAATATTGCTGTCTGGACCGCCAATGAAGCGGCGCAGGAGACGTGTGTTTGTCCCATACCAGGGTGTCCAACTCCATCAGCTGGGCTGCATCCTTAATCTCGGATGGGCGAATCATATACGTATGGCTGGTAAGCATAGAGATTCAACCTTTCGTGCTATAGTCGACAACGTTCTACGTGGCAACGTCGGGGATGTCGGGAAAGTTGGGAAAGTTAGGAGATACAAAGTCTGTTCGCTTCACCGTTTAGCTTTTTGCTTCGGTTATTCGTTCTATATATTGTAGCATAGCCTCAGCTTTGACTAAAATTCAACTCGGCTTTGACCAAAATTCAACTTCGTTTAGTACGATAAGTCAACAATTACCCCTTCAGTAAAATGAAATAAACACTTAACCTTGCCGTAACGTCATGGTTTATACTGGTGTGATAAGGAGGTGCTTGAATGAATATCAAGGAAGCAGCCGACAGGCTTGGCATATCTGCGAGAGCGATTCGCTTTTATGAAGAGAAGGGATTAATTCATCCAGCCAAACAGACAAGTAACGGGTATCGCACCTATACTGAGAATGATATCTGGCGCTTGCAGACCATCGCTGCCCTGCGAGAGATTGGCATGTCGCTTCAGGATATCACGCAAGCACTCGGAGAGATTGATCAAGGTAATCAACAGCGGCTGGAAGAATATCTGGAGCTGCAACAAGCCGTAATGTACGCTCAATGGGTTGAGCTGAAACGCATGCTGGATACAACCCAGCGTATGATTGATCTGAACCGTCAGGAGGGACCGCTGGATGTCAGTCATCTGCATGACCTCGCAGACAGTGCTCGCCGATTGCGGGAAGCACGGCAGAACTGGCATGATCGCTGGAACTATGATACACAGGCAGCCATCCATGATCAACGAGTACAGGCGGCAAATGGCAGTATGCCTGGACAAACTGCCGCGAGGTTCAGACATGATTGGAAACCCGGAGCCATGGGAGCAACAGATGAATCCGTTCAAGGAGGCGAGCCAGATCATAACGTTGATGAAGTTCACAGCCTGAGGAATAGCGGGACAGTACACAGACATAACAGCAATACAATGTATTCATTAGATGCAGAATCAGGGTTGGGAACAGACGCAGTACCTTCCTCCTTCTCTCTGTATGACAACTATGACGAGGCGCTGGAACAAACGGCAAGCTGGATCTCTCCTGTGCCCGGTGAGAAGGGGCTGGACATCGGGACAGGCACAGGCAATCTGGCGGGCAAGTTGTTGGAGCGCGCCGCGGTGATGACCGCCATCGATCAATCCCGGGAGATGCTGCGTACATGCCGCATCAAACATCCTGGGATGCATGTCAAGCTTGGCAACTTTCTGGCGTTGCCTTTTGCCGATCAGTCTTTTGATTTTGTCGTCTCCAGCTTCGCCTTCCATCATCTGAGCCCAGATCAGCAGCAGTTGGCATTACAGGAGATGCAGCGGGTGTTAACCACCCGTGGACGGATCTGCCTGACGGATCTGATGTTTGCAAATACAGTTCACCGCCAGACGTATATCCAACAGGCTGATGCAGCAGGTCATGTGGAGCAGCTGCACATGATAAGAGAACGTCATTTCCCGCTGCTGGACGAGCTGTGCGGCTGGCTAGAGGACGAGGGCTATGTTACGAAGCATGTACAGCATAATACGCTGTTGCATACGTTGCTGGCGGTTCCTTTGCGTTAGCATAATTATCGTATCGTCACTGTACCCCTGATCTTCCAATTCATCGTTCTCAAATCAAAAAAGGTCACCCTGCCCTGTTAAGGAGGATGACCTTCCACTTTTAGTGAAACATCAAAAGCTTGAATTGAATTTACATATAAATATCAACGATCGTGCGCTCCGTAGCACTGCTTGCCTGTCTGAACTCATCGAGTGAGATGCTGACCCCGCCCTGACGGTAACGGTTCGCCGTTTCTACGGTACGAATATCCTTGCCATTCACCGTTACACGGCTAACAGCACCTTCGTTCAAGTGGTAAATAAACGTTACCGGCTCGCCTGCATATTCGAATTCAAATTGCATGCCATCCAGTTCTGCTGGCAATACCGGGTCAATGACCAGATCGCCGCCTTCCTGACGAATGCCAAGTGCGTTCGAGATCAGCTGGTTCATGTAGATCCCAGGGCCGCTGGAGTAGATTCTCCATCCGCCCTTCACTTGCACGGTTCCTTTGCGTAACTGGTCAAAATGTTCTTGCGCCTCGTAACGGGTATTGAACTTGCCGTCAGAACTGCTGAAGTACGCATTCGCCTGGCGAATCTCCGCGTTAGGCACAACCTCGCCGATGCCAACCGGGTTGATCATAGCGAGACCATTCCATACCTGATCCGTCTTACCCAGCTTCGCCATCGCTTCAACGTAACGGATATGGGCGTGTACATACTGCAAACCAATCTCACGTCCAAAGTTGGACGCTTGTTCTGCACGTTTGAAGTGGCTGCTCACACCACCAGCATATTGAGCCGGACGATTCATCAGACGTACCCCATCCGGGCACAGGAACTGCTCACGGATCAGCGCATAGTGCGATTCAGCCTGTTCTGCACTGAGCAATTCACCGATCATGCTGCGTGTCATCGGCAGAAGGCGGTATTGAATGCCTGTCTCTGTATCGGTTGGGTGAAGCATCAGCTTCGCCTGATCCGCTTCTTCCATGTACACAAAGCCTGGAATCACATCTGTGCCCAGCATGTAACGGTTAAAGTCTTCACGGATGCCTTGAGCCAGAACGTCAAGCTCCTGTGCAAATGCAGCGTCCTTATGTTGCAGCGCCTGTGCAAGTACATTTACAGACTGGTACGTCAGTGCAACCGTCCAGCTGCTCACCATGTATTGTTTGAGCTGTGCATTGGCTGGCTGGAGCGTATCATCCCAGTCCCCATCGCCGTAGGAAGACAGGAATGTGTCGTGCAGGAAATGCGAACGGATATATTCGATCTCTTTTTTCGCGTGATCCAATACGGTCGCTGTTTCTTCTGTGAATCCGAAGCTATGCTTGACGGTATAAGGTACATTCTCGTCCAGGATCGCATAGTCGCGAGTTGCTGTCAGGTAATCCGCCAATACTTTCAGAGGCCATACGATGATATCGCCATGACTCTCTTCCTGTTGAATCGCAAAGTATTTATCAAACATGAACCATTGCGGCCAGTTGCCATCATCTTCATATTGGTGGGTATACACCATTTTGATGATATCGCGAACTTGCTCATATTTTTGCGTCGCCATGAAGTATTCAACCGGGCCCTGGCACACATCCCGTGTACCCCAAGCCGCGCCGCCGTACTGCTCCAAACCGTGAGGCACAGAGTAGTGAACCAGCATATTGTGGGTGTACCACCAAGCCAACGCGTTTACTTTGAACAGATCCTCTGCACTCTGACCTTCTCCACGAGACAAACGGAACCCGTTCATGACACCTGCGAAGAACTCGCGGTATGCCTGCACTTCCTCTTCGAACGAAAGACTTGAGCCTGCTGCCACACCGCCTTTGATCTCATCCGCTTGGCCTTCTAATACCCCTTGTACCTTCAGCGTCCATTCAGCACTTGCTTCCAGACTGAGTGTAACCAGCGATGCAGACCCGCTGCGGATACCACTCGCCAGCAACGTTTCGTCTCCAACATTTACGGCTGCGCCATCCACCGACATGCGGTATTGCAGATCTGGATACGTTCCGGCACTAATCGCTTGTGGGTCAGCCTTGAAGATCAGTGTATTGCCATCCTGCGTCATATGCAGCGGATATTCATACTCGTTCACATTCATTGTAACCTGGTTAGTCACCAGGTAGCGGTATGCTGTGCCACTTGTGGAACGCACGTTCATGCGCACTTCAGTTGAGTGTGCTCCGGTATAGTTGGTTACGATGATCGTATCCGAAGCGGTTTTGTAGATCCAGCGTACATAGTTGAAGCCAATTTCGAACAGGGAAGGCATCGTCAGCAGACGATATTGTCCGTCCATTTCCACATATATGCGTTGCCCAGCCGTCTTCGGCACATTCAGCGCGTTACGCGCATTGCTGATCATTTTATTAAAATTGGTGTTACCAATCACGAGCTGTGAGTTGAAAATACCGTACATATACGACGACGTCGTAATAACCTGCGCTCCAAGCTCCACGTTGCCACCACTCATCAGAATATGGCCGTGCGGGCGCTCTACGAGCAGTTCCTTCGCTTTCAGAACGATATGTTCATAGCTTCCTGTGAAGAAGGATAACAGTTCATCACCGCTATGCTCTTCCTGGTGGCGATCAGGGAACAGATCATTAATCTCATTTTGCGTCAGATCGAGCGTAACCAGCGGTTCACCTAGGAAGGATGACAGTTTCACCTGTTCCAGCGTGTCGCCATTCTCCACAGTCAAAGCCTGTACTTCATTCCATGCTGCAGTCACTTCATCCCCGAATTCCAGTACAGAGATTCCGGCAGCGTGATCTGGCTTCGCCAGTCCATAGAAAACCACTTGAGCTTCCCCGTTCAGATTCAGCAGCTCGGACTGCAATGCCGTATAGGCAAACTCATACTGATACGTCTCATTCGCCAGTGTTTGGCGACTCAAGCTCTCCGGCTGATTGGTTTCCTTGTAAGACAGACCGAAGAATTGGAATCCATCTGTGGAATAACCAACTGCTTTGGTCAGGGAACCTTGTTGCATATAAGGAAATGCACCGCCCTGAGGCTGGTTTTGACGGGAACAAACGACATAACCTTTGGCTTCATCTTCAAACACTGTATGGTCAACATACTGTGAGAGATAGGCTTCATTGCTACGTACCGCACCTGGATCAGCAAGTCCTACATCTTGTCCGTATACTACGTCTACATTATGTTGTTGCCCTGTGAGCTTCACTTCCCAGAACCAGACCCCTTGCGGTGTAGCGGTAAATACAACCTGATACCCAATGCCTTGTTCTTTGCCTTCAACCTGTACTTTACCTTCCCAGATCAGTTGATTGCCGGATTGTGTTTTGCTAGTGCTCACTTTGCTGTTCGAACGTACACCTAGCAGCGGGAACGAACTAATTTTCTCTCCCTCGTGCACACGCAGGTACAGGTTGTTCAGAGATCCATCAATCTGGTTGCTGAGCAATTGATTCAACATCGTTGTGCCGGCTGTGGCCTGATACAGGTCTCCACTGTTCAAAAAGGTAAAGGATAATTCCCCGGCAGTCAGCCGGATCGGTTCATTAATCATAGTTGTCATATGGTTCACTCCTTGAATTAATTATAAAATCGAAACGTTTCGATAGATCTGAAAAAGAATAGGGTCCTCTGCGAACGAACCTTTTACAGGCCAATTCGGACGATGAACCCATCATTTAACTCTCACTTCACATAGCAGGCCTGGAATGGCATGACCCGACTGAACAGCAGCGAGCCATGTCCGTTCTAAAAAGTAATATCTAAGCAAGCTGATTCCCTGACTCCACCTGAATTGAACGTACCGATTGGCGTTCGACCATATCAATGGTTAGCGTATACGATGAATTCACCGTTTCCCCATTGAGCATCTGGAAGAGCAGATGCCCTGCCAGTGCTCCGGCTTCATGCTTGGGTTGCCGCACGGTTGTAAGTGGAGGATTCACATATTCGGACAACTGAATGTCATCAAAACCGATAACCGAAATGTCATTCGGCACCGATATGCTGCTCTCTTGCATGGCTTTCAGACCGCCAATCGCCATCTCGTCATTCCCGTAAAATATGGCCGATGGAAGCTCGCCCTGCATAATCATCATTTTGGTTGCGCTGTATCCGCCCTCACGTACAAAGTTACCGCTCAGACGCCACTTGGACTTTTCTTCAAGACCTGCCTCTTGCATAGCCCGCATATACCCCTGATAACGCAGAGCATTGTCGTAAGAATTGGATGGTCCGCTGATATAGGCCACTGTCCGGTGTCCCTTCTGAATGAGGTGACGTGTGGCCAGGTAGCCCCCCTGTTCTCCATCCACCAGCACGTTGACCAGATGGTCACTCGATAGCTGGCGATCCATCACGATGATCGGGAACCGTTCACCTGCAGATTCCACGAGAATATCATCGTGGATATTGTGAGCCAGCACAATGGCGGCATCCACTCTTTTTTCACGTAAAAACCGAACCGCTGTCGAATCACGTCCACCCATGGAGCTGCAGGCAATCAGATCATATCCGTTAGCCAGAGCCACATCCTGTACGCTGCGAATCAATTCGGAGTAATACGGACCCGACAGATCGGTAAGAATCAACGCAATCGTGTTTGTTCGGCTACGCTTCAGGTCCATGGCAAAGCCGTTTTTGCGGTAATTCAGTTCCCGTGCTGCTGCCAGCACTTTTGCCTTGGTCTTGGCACTAACCTTGCTGTCCCCACTGAGTGCATAGGAAGCGGTCGAGAGCGCCACACCTGCAAGCTTTGCCACATCCTTAATCGTTGCCATTCCACGTTCGCTCCCTCTACCTTGACCAAATTCTCTTGTTACCTACATTTTATACTGTAAATGGTCGTGACAGCCACCATTCCTATTCATTATTCACAAGATGTCGCGTCAAACACCTATCTATCGAAACGTTTCGAAGCACTCTCAAAAAAAGTCCTTATTCGCGTTTCTTTGGCCCCACTGCTGAATTCACATACCCTCTAATCACAGATAAAGTATGGTCGATGCACAATATTTCCATACTGGATTAAATAAGGACTTCATTACAAAAATACAATGAATCCGCCCATAACCAGCATATTGAAACGTTTCGACATTTTCATTATAGTCGGTGTTGATAGCGATTTCAACCACTTTATTATTTTTCACAGAAATATTTGACCGAATGATACAGTCATCCACATGCCCCTGTTATGGTATATACTGCTTAGTAGTTGAAACTTAAGTAAGGAGACCGTTATGTTATGAGCAATTCGAAACAACATGTCCATAAGCATCTTGTACCCCAATCTTTGCCCTTGCAGGAGACTCGCTCCATTCCTCCGGCAATGTTTAGGCTGTGTCATCTGATTCGGTTCCACGATCGGGAATCCTTCTCTCATATAGATGAGCTATGGAGCAACAAGCACGTTCTCTATGTCATTACCTCGGGACAGGCAAGACTGATTAGTGTACATGGACCATTAACGGTGAGTACCGGCTCGGCTGCTGTGCGTCAAGCAGGGACCTGGCTTCAGCATGAAAGCAAACGCGGTTCACTCTCTCCGGTTCAAGGCATTGCCATGACCTTTGACTTTGATTTAGCCCATAACGCTGAACCCCTCTGGCCGTTTGGACCTCCCGCGCCCATGACAAATCGTGCCATTGCCGAGATCGCATCTGAATTAATTCTTGCCTGTTCCAGAAGCGAAGAGGCAGGCCCATTCAAACCTCATGCGTTGTTCTATCAATTGCTGGATACATTACGTGATCACGCTATGCGCCTGGCTCATGAAGATCATTCATGGTTGGACTTTGTGATCACACACATTCATGAGAGGGTTGCCCATCCCCTTACCCGGGAGCAATTAGCGAGAGAGGTTAATGTAAGCCCGGAGCATTTTTCAAGAGAATTCAAAAAGCACACCGGACTTACATTCGTTGAGTACGTTACCCGGCTAAGGATCCGAATGGCCCAGGAACATCTACTGTTCGCAACCCCCACCATGCAGGAACTCGCGCAGGTGACGGGTTACAGGGACACCTTCTATCTGAGTCGCAAATTCAAACAAACGGTAGGTTGTGCACCGACACTTTACCGAAAAACACCAAAAAAAATTGCTAGCCTTACTTACAACTACACCGCGTCCCTGCTTGCACTCGGCCATATCCCTCATCTAGGCGCCGTGGCAGAATGGATGGAGCCGAAGCTTCATGAGCATGGACCTGTTCCATTCAAACAGTACTCTGAGCATGAACTTATCAATCATGTGGATCTGATCACCAACGCTCGCCCCGATGTCATCCTTGGTTATGCACCTCATTCGGGCATGGATCAATTAAGGCAGATTGCACCGACCATTCTGATGCCCTTTGAAGAACTGGACTGGCAGGAGCAATTCCTCCATTTGGGACGCATCACCGGCTTGGAGGCAAAAGCTCAGGCACTGTTAGACCTTTATGATACGCTTCAGCAAGAGGCCAATTATACACTGGATCAGTTGTTGGATGAACGCGGATCAGCGGTATGCATATTCATGATTGGGGAGAGCGGAGCGTATATCTATGGTCACGGGTGGGGCAGAGCTTCTCACATTCTATATCACTCGCTGGGCTTCACCCCTCCTGCACTGATGGAGAAGGATGGACAATTGCTCACAGGTTACGTGCATGTTCCGTTATCAGAGATTCATTTGTATGCGGCGGATCATATTTTTATTGATTATGCCAGGGAATCATCGGAGCAGCATGCTGTGGATAAACTGTTCGCTCAGGAGTCCTGGAACACCTTGAGTGCGGTCCGAGAAGGAAGAGTATACGAGATTAACGCCGATATGTTCTACGGATTCGATCCACTATCCGTTATGGAGCAATTACAGCACATTATGCACCTGCTGACATCACATCTGTCCATGCAGTAGTGATCATAGTTGTCCATGTACAAATATCACGTCATCCTCTATGTTATTAATGAGAATAATAATCATTATTAATTATACATAGGGGGAACAATCACATGTTTGCTGCAAAAAAACGCTTTTGGGGCTTGCTGCTTATGATAGCCATGATCATGATCCTGGCTGCCTGTGGCAGTGGAACAAGCTCAACTGCCACTGAACAAACCTCGGCTGCGGGAGCAGAAACCACATCAGGCTCTTCCGAGACCAACACGGACACTTCGTCCGGTGCAAGCAATTCGAATGCTACACGGATCTACAAGTCATTAAGCGGAGATGTAGAGATTCCAGCTGAACCGAAACGGATCGTTACCGATATGTACGTAAGTGATCTGCTCGCGCTGGGTGTAAAACCTGTTGGTGCTGTTCAATATTATCTGGAAAACCCATTCTATGCAGATCAGGTGAAAGGCATAGAAAACATTGGTGACCGGGGTGCTATATCTCTGGAGAAGGTCGTTGCCTTGAGCCCGGATCTGATCATCACCTACTCTGACCAAGCCGAAGAAATTGAGAGCTATCAAAAAATTGCACCTACTGTAGTCATTCCCTACGGCACGTTTACCAATGTGCATGATGAAATCCGGGGATTCGGAGAGCTGATGAACAAAGCCGAAGAAGCCGAAGCTTGGCTGAAAACGTACGATGAACGGATTGAAGCCGCTCGCGACAAGGTGAAAACAGTCATCAAGCCGGAGGAGACCTTCTCGATCCTCGAAGTATCCGATAAGAGCTACTATGGGTACGGTGATAACTTTGGACGCGGTGGTCAGGCCGTCTATCGTGCACTGGAACTTGCACCACTCGACATTACCAAGAAAGAACTGATGGGCGATACCCAGTGGAAAGAGATCTCGCGTGAAGTCGTTGGGGATTATGCAGGGGATCATATCTTCCTAACCGTTGGGGAGAACAATAAAAATTACCAAGGTGATTCCATCTGGCAATCGCTCCCGGCTGTAAAAAACAATCAGGTGTATGAGCTGCTGGAAGATCGGTACTGGTACTTTGACCCAATCGCCATTCAAGGTCAGGCTGAAGAATTCGCCGATATGATCGTAGAACGTGCACAGCAAAACCGTAAATAAGAGGATGGATTCGATATTCATTTCATAGGATAGTACGTGATGTCCGGACAGGCTTAATAGCCCGCCCGGGCATTTGCGTCATTTAGAGGAGGAGGACTTACATATGCTTTGCCGTTTCATGGCTTATTATCGTCCTTACAAAAGGCTCTTTATATTGGACTTTTCCTGTGCCATCGCCGCCGCGCTGCTGGAGCTGGCCTTTCCACTCGCCGTTAACCGGGTTGTCGATCAACTGCTACCGGCTGGCAATTGGTCCATGATTGTAGCGGCTTGTGTCGGATTGCTCGGCATCTACCTGCTCAGTTCTTTTTTCCATTATGCAGTCACCTATTGGGGGCACAAGCTTGGTATTAACATCGAATCGGATATGCGGCGTGAACTATTCCAGCGTGTACAGAAGCAGTCGTTCCGTTTCTTCGATAACAACAAGACAGGTCACCTCGTATCCCGTATGACCAACGACCTGATGGATATCGGTGAGATTGCACATCACGGGCCTGAAGATCTGTTCATCGCCCTCATGACACTGGCCGGAGCTTTCGGTATTATGCTGGGCATCAACTGGCAGCTCGCTGTTATGACCTTTATCATTGTACCGTTGATGATCTATCTATCCCTGTATTTCAGCCGTAAAATGTCCAAAGCGTTCAAACGTATGTTTGCAGATATTGCCGATTATAATGCACGAGTTGAGAACAATGTGAGTGGAATTCGTGTGGTACAGGCTTTTGCCAATGAAAAGCATGAAGTGGGACGTTTTGTCGAAAACAATGAACGTTTCCGAATCACCAAACTGATCACCTACCGCATCATGGCCTGGAACTCTTCACTCAGCTTCATTCTGATGAAATTTGTATCACTGTTTGTATTGGTATGTGGAACCTGGTTCGTCATTCAGGGCAGCATGACTTACGGGGAATTCATCGCCTTTGTGATGCTGTCCAATGTATTTCTGGGACCAATTGAGAAGATCAACTCGGTCATTGAGACATATCCGAAAGGCATCGCCGGGTTCAGACGTTATCTGGAGCTGTTAGAGGCCGTACCTGATGTAGATGACACGCCGCAGGCAAAACCGGTCCAGAATGTGAAGGGCGATATCGCCTTCCATAACGTTACCTTTTCTTATGGGGAACACAAACCTACGCTTTCTCAGGTCAATCTGGATATTCAGGCAGGCCAGACGGTTGCTCTTGTTGGACCATCGGGAGGCGGCAAAACTACGTTATGCAGTCTGATCCCACGTTTCTACGATGTGGATGCGGGTCATATCTCCATCGATGGAATCCCCGTGAAGGACATGACGCTGGAATCACTGCGCTCTCATATTGGGATTGTGCAGCAGGATATTTTCCTGTTTGACGGCTCGATCCGTGAAAATATTGCGTATGGCAAACTGGATGCGTCCGACGAAGAAATCTGGCAGGCCATCCGCCGGGCCCAACTGGAAGAGCTGGTACAATCCCAGCCAGATGGGCTGGACACGTTGATTGGTGAACGTGGCGTGAAGTTGTCCGGCGGACAGAAGCAGCGTCTGTCCATCGCAAGAATGATTTTGAAAAACCCGCCAATCCTCATTCTGGACGAAGCCACTTCCGCGCTCGACACCGAGACGGAAGCTGCCATTCAGCTGGCCTTATCCGAGCTGGCTCAGGGACGGACGACATTAGTGATTGCCCATCGACTGGCGACCATCAGACACGCAGATCGCATCGTAGTGGTGGAGAACGGCAGCGTAGCCGAACAAGGAAGCCATGAAGAACTGCTCGTGCGAAAAGGCTCGTACAGTCGATTGCATCAAGCCCAGTTTGGGTAAATGCGAGGCTTAAACGTTTAAAAGTTCAACATATAAGTTGCACAAACAAGTCACTACAACAACAGCAGAACAACCTTCCCTCTGTACTAGAGGGAAGGTTGTTTTTATATTTACTACTCGTTATATAAATTGAACTACATATTTACACAAAAACGAAGAGGACAGAAATAACCTGAAGAAGCGGAGCGTTCGTCTAAAAGCTTTCTACAAGAAAGCTGCATCGGAAGCATACGCTATCCCCGGATTTCCCCCTTTGAAAAAGGGAATCCAAAAAATCTGGGGATAACAGCGATCGGAAGGTTGTTCTGTCATCGGAGTAGCAAGTGTAAATAACCTTTAGTTCAATTTATATAACTTCTCACCCAGAATCGCATTCGCCCGCTCACGGAATTCCTCCGCCGCCTGCTCAGGTGTAATCTTGCCAAACAACAACAGATCATATAAATCACGTAGCACCGCAGTAACCTCGGCTGCACCTACAGGATCAGGTGGGTCCATCGGACTGCTGTTCTTGCCAACCCAATCAATGTAGTCAAACACTTGCGCCAGCTCCGGTTCAACCAGCAGCTTCATCCGCTCTTTGACACTGGATGAGACAGGCACACCCCGCTCCCCTTTGAGCAGCAGATTGGCATCCAAATCATTAACGAAAAAGCTAATGAACTTGGCAGCCTCCTCCTTATGTCTGGAATTGCCCGCCATGGAGAAAAACATGCCTGGCTTCAAGAACAACCCCTCCTGGCTGTTAGGCCCAGGCATCGGGGATATGGTTAACGGTTTGCCATAACGCTGAGCGGTGCTGATAAATTGGTTGGAATACCCCCAGCTAAATAAAGCCTCACCCAGATAGAACGGGTCATTGTCAGGTTCGCCAATGTCTGACGTCCAGATATCCGGTGCAAAAATAAGCTTTTTCTGTGCCAGCTGCTGCATCCGACCAAAGTAATCGATAAACAGTCCATCATCCTCATAACCCAACCCCTTGCCATCCTCGGCGTACAGCTTGGAACCATACTGTCTCAAGTAATACGCGAAAAACTGTTCCGGTGTGAAATAGGTTCCCAAATAGATGCCTTTCCCCAGCAATTGTTCGCCCATCCGGTCAAAATCATCCCATGTCCACGCCTCCGTTGGCAATTCAATGTCGTTCGCCTTCAACACTTCCGGATCATAGATGCTGAGCATGGCGTTAACACCCAAACTGAGACCGTAGGTTTTTCCATTCAGGCTACCACTTCCCAGCTGTTCCTTCTCAATATCTGTCGTGTCGATCAGCCCGCTCTGCATGTACGGAGTCATATCCTCTAGCAGTTGCAGCGAGCTGTACTGGGACAGATAGGAGATGTCCATCTGGATAATGTCGGGCAACGCATTGCCTGCTGCATGCGGGGCAAGTTTTCTCCAGTATTCGTTGAAACTACTATATTCGTATTCAATGTTCACATGCGGATTCAACTTCTCATACAGATCGATAACGGCTATCGTTGCATTGTTACGAAACTCCCCGCCCCACCAAGCGATTCGTAGCGTTATCGGCTCTTCTTCCACAATCATGCCTGGCCTTTGATCCAGTTGGCTCACGCATCCAGGAAGAGTCAGCATAAGGCAGATCATGCCTATCGTTTGCATCAATCTTCCCACAGCTTCTCCTCCTTACCTCGTGATGGGGGTGGTAGCAGCACCGTTACTCTCGTTCCAAGCCCCGGCTTGCTCTCCAGCCAAACATCATATTCTTCGCCAAAAGCCAGACGCACACGCTCCCTGATATTCAGCAGACCAATACCTGTGCCTCTGGTTTTCACTTCTCCACGAAGCACTTGTCCCACATATTCGGGCTCCATGCCGGGGCCATGATCCTCAACTATAAGGGCCAGCTTGCCACCTGACATTTCGGCATACAGTCGAATCAGACATGATCCTATCTGCGGTTCGAGGCCATATTGAATGGCATTTTCCAGTAGTGGCTGTAGGGTTAACTTGGGAATGGCACACCCCAGATAAGGAGCGGGCACATCCATGTGGAAATCCAGCCGCTGCCGGAAACGGTATGTTTGAATGGTGATGTAATGGTTGACGATCTCCAGCTCTTCGGCAATGGTAATGATATTTTGCTTGAAGCTGATGGAGGAACGTAGCAAATACCCGAGTGACAGCACCATACTGGAGATTTGCTCCTGCCTGTTCTTTTTGGCGAGCCAATGGATCGAATCCAGCGCATTATACAAAAAGTGGGGATTGATCTGCGCCTGCAGTGCCTTGAACTCCGTTTCCTTAATGACCAGCTGGCTTGCATAATTTTCTTTGATCAATGTATTAATATGTGTAATCATCAGTCGATACGTACGCTGTAGCAACCCCAGTTCATCCATGTGCTGGTGCGTTGGAATGGACAGATTGGCGTCCATGTTCTCCAAATCCCCATACTGGACCTCCTTCATCTGACTGATGAGCTGCCTGATCGGCCTCGTCAGACTGCGTGTGAACACCATGCCGAGCGCGAGAACAACCAGAATTGCGATAAGATAGACGACAATCAGTATATTTTTCAACCATATAATACGTTCAAAAATCTCATCATAAGAGGCCATATTATAGTAAACCCAGCCGGTGTAGGCCGATTTCTTCTGGGAAAGAAATAATGCCCTCCCATCCAGATTCTTGATCTCATATCCCCCGCTGCCTGGAAGTGGATTCAGTCCGGTGGACACCGCTTCCGGAAGCTGGCGATAAGGATAGACAACTTCACTGCCTGCTTTTAAGATAATGCCACTGTCCTGGCTGTCAATGCCCGCATACTCCTCAATCAGTCGCTCGATATTAATACGCAGAAACAGTATGCCTACCGGTTCTAGGGTCATCGGTTCATAGGCTCGCACCTGACGCACCATAACTAGCATCGGGTCATCGTCATCCGGGTATAGCCAGCGTACTGCACCATTTGCCTGCTCGGCAGCCTCGATCATCCGATCATATTTTTCCTGGGACACGGTTAGCGTTTCGCCATATTTATTCACTCTTCCTCTGGAATCAATCAGATGAACGGACTGCACATATCGTGCAGCCCCACTAATATGCTCCCATAGCCGATCCGTGATCTTCTTCCGTTCAATAAAGCTTGAATATGCGCTATCGTCATCCAACAACGACTTCAAGGCCCTTTGAATTTGAGTATCGGATATCATGTTTAATGATAACGCTTCCAACTTCTTAAGTTCTACATCCACTGTTGAGGAGGAAAGGTTCAAGAGACGGGACGACTTATCAAACAGCTGCTTGTCATACACCGAGTACGTATAATACAAGGACCCAAACGCCAGAATGATGATAAACGCCATCATGAACAACATCATCAGAAACATTTTCATTTTGATGCTCAGTTTGCGGTAGGCTGTCATGACAAAAGCGCTCCTTTGAACCACGTGATACTACTAGGTATATCACACGCAGGAAGGTTTTCCCAAAGTTTTAGCGCTCGATTTCTCACGTATTACTTGGCTTGGTATCGGTCATATGCAGCAAGATGAACCTCAATCGCCCGGTCAATGCCCATGCTCTTGATCGTTTCGGCCATGGTGTCAAATTCGGTAATCGGCTTCTGTCCGCTAATGATGGCAGTCATCGTCTCATTCAAATACGTATTCACCTGGCTCATGATGGATGTACTTGTGCTTACCTCATCTGTTGACAAACGAATTGGAGGAAGCGTCAAGGCAGAGCTTGCTTTCATCCATTCCGCATTCGCCGCACGCTGTCCGTCGTCAAATAGTAATGCATCCAGATAACGGCTATCCTGATTGATTGGACCGTCCATTATGGATAGGGCATAGGAAGCCAGTGCCTGGTCATACGTCAGACCGTTCGGATTGTTAATGATGGTATCCGTGAATTTGACACCTTCCCCGTCACGAACATAGCTGTCATTTTCGATACCAAAGTTGAACAGATCACTGCCCTCTTCGCTATAGTTGTAGTCCATCCATTGTACAATATATTTCAGTTTGTCTTCGTCTGCGGAAGCCGTAATGGCCTCACCATAACTTAGTACCTTATTCTCCAGATTGAAGGTAGCATAAGAGGTTCCATCCGGAGATACGGGCCACGGTACACCGGTCACATTAAAGCTCGGATCCGTATCTCTCATCAGATTGAAGTATTTCCCCATACCGCTGAATACACCACCTTGATATGCGCCTGCCAGATTGCTGGTGACCTTATAGTCGAACGCCTTGCCGTCATTGGTCATGATCTCGGGATCAATCAGCCCATCCTTGTACCACTTGGCCATGGTCTCCAAGAAATCACGGTAGCCCGGCTGGATTGGTCCAAACTCCACCTTGTCTCCATTCATCTGGAAACCACCAATCACGCCAAAAGCCGCGGCAAAATCATGGAGCTTGGTCAGGTTGCCCGGCCCCCAGTTTCCGGTGAATGGCAGCTCATCAGGCTTGCCGTTGCCATTGGGGTCCTGTTCCTTGAATGCCTTGAGTACCGTGTACCACTCATCAATGTTAGTAGGTACCTTAAGGTTCAATGTATCAAGCCAATCCTGGCGCATAATCAAACCGGAAGTAGCATTCAGCTTCAATGCATCCAGCTTCAGCAGCGGGAACATATAGATCGTCCCATCGTCGAGAGCGATCTGCTTCTTCACATCGGGATCGGATTCAATAATCCGCTTCAAGTTCGGTGCATAACTGTCGATCAGTTCATTCAACCGGATGATCCGACCGTCCTTGATCATTTTTTCCGGTCCACCAACCGCATCCGCCCAGTTATAATAAATGACGTCCGGCAGCTCTTTCGTGGAAATCAGCAGATTGAACTGGTCGCGTTGTTGCCCAAGCGGGGGATGTGTGAACTTCACTTGAATGCCTGTGAGCTTTTCCTTCTCCTTGTAAGCCGCCATATCGCCAAAATTGTTCAAGGAAGCCGTCAGTTTGGCATCATTGGCGCGCCAGTAGTCAATGGTAAAGGGCTCACTGGTAATCGGTAGCGAAATCTCGGTCAACGCCTGAACCGCAGGTTCTGTTCCCTCCGCTGGCTCTGCGTTACCTGGTTCTTTATCGCCCGTACAGCCCGCCAGTAAAGACATGGTAAGTAGCGAGGACAACAGGATGGACCCCATTCTTTTTTTCACACAATTCGCCTCCATAGATTACATTTTTATTGTTTCACAGCGCCGATTAAAGCGCCCTGAACAAAATAACGTTGGATGAACGGATATACCAGCATAATAGGCAGAGTAGAGATAATGATGGTTGCATATTTGATGTTCTCTCCAATGGCGAAGCCGGTATCGGCGCCAGCGCCCATGGCCTCTGTACTGCTGCTGATCAGAATATCACGCATAATAATCTGGATCGGATACAGCTCCTGACTGCGCAGGTAGAGCATCGGTCCGACATAATCATTCCAATGGTCAACCGCATAATACAACATCATGACTGCCAGGATTGGTTTCGACAAAGGCAGTACAATACGGAACAGAATCAGAAAGTCATTGGCGCCGTCGAGCTTCGCCGATTCGATCAGACTGATCGGAATGCCCTCAAAGTTTGTTTTCATAATGAGGAAATAGAACGTACTGATGGCACCAGGAATAATAAGTGCAAAACGGGTATCCACCATCCCCAGATTCTGAATTAGCAGAAAAGTCGGGATCATGCCCCCACCGAAAAACATCGTGAACGTAATTAATTTCATCAACGTTTTTCTGCCCATCAGATCACTGCGTGATAACCCATAGGCAGCCAGCGAAGTCATGAGCAGATTGATGGCTGTACCCACCACAACATAGAACAAGGTGTTTATGTATCCCGTATAGATGCGAGTATCCTGAAAGACCGACTTATACGCTCCCAGCTGGAAACCTTCAGGAATGAGCATCAGTGACCGGGAACGCAGCATCTGATCCGGATCGCTGATTGAAGAATTGAACACGTACAGCATCGGGTAAAAGCATAAAACCATGATCACCAAGAGCAGCAATGTATTAAATACATCAAAAAGTCGTTCGCCTATAGACTGTTTCATCGCTTCACCTTCCAATTACCAGAGACTGGTTGAGTTAAGCTTTCTGCTGATCGCATTCGCGATAATGAGCAGCGCGAAATTAATGACGCCATTGAACAGCCCGATGGCCGTTGAATACGTATAGTTCCCCTCCAAAATACCGGATCGATAGACAAAGGTGGAGATGACATCCGATGTCTCATAGGTCGGTGCCGTTTGCATCAGCAATATTTTCTGAAAATCAGCGTTCATGACCGCCCCCATGCGCAGAATTAACATAATCACAATCGTTGGCATAATGCCTGGCAGTGTAATATGAAGCAACTGTCTCCAGCGGCCTGCGCCGTCAATTTTGGAAGCCTCATACAACTGTGGATCAATACCACTGAGCGCTGCCAAAAAGATAATCGAGGCCCATCCTGCACCCTGCCATATGTTGGACAGAATGTACATCGGACGGAACATATCCTTCTCCGCCAGAAACATGATGGGCTGCAGATCGAAAAAGTCACGAATGACGTTAAATAACCCACCATCCAAAGTTGAGAACGTTTTCAACATTCCGACCACGACGACAACCGAGATGAAATGCGGCATGTAACTGATCGTCTGCACCGTGCTTCTGAACCACTTTTTCCGTACTTCATTCAGTAACAGGGCCAGGATGATCGGAGCCGGGAAACCAAATACGATACTGTAAAAGCTTAGAATCAGTGTGTTCTTGATTAGGCGCCAGAAATAATAACTTTCGAAAAACATGGTGAAATTGTCAAATCCGACCCATTCCCCGGCCATGATCCCTTTGATCGGGCTGTAGGATTCCTGAAATGCCATCAACAATCCGTACATCGGTCCATAGCTGAAAATCAGATAGTAGGCTACAACAGGAACGAGCATCAGATATACGTATCTGTTGCGGACAAGCTCCTTTTTCACCGAACTCCATTTGCCAGCTGGCTTCAAGCGCCCAGGTTCAATTCCCCGGCTTCGATTCAGCTCCATCCACTCGACCTCCACTCTCGATGATGTTTCTATAACCTGACACTTATAATCATAGAAGCGAGCGCTTTTTCTTCCCATGCTCATTTCCGTTGAATGGATGTTCAAAACCGAGTTCCGTCCGACAAAAAAAGACCCTGCTGCCGATGAATGGCAAACAGGGCGCGAACGTAGATCGGATGTAGAGGTTGCTATCTATATAAATCGAGCTAAAGTATATTTACACTTACCACTCCGATGACAGAACAACCCTCTGATCGCTGTTATCCCCAGATTTTTATGATTCCCTTTTCCAAAAGGAAAAATCCGGGGATAGCATATGCTTCCGATGTAGCTTTCTTTTAGAAAGCTTTTAGGCGAACGCTCCGCTTCTTCGTGTTATTTCTGTCTTCTCCGTTTTCGTGTAAATGTTTAGTTCAATGCTGTAGAACCGACAGCAACGCTGTCTTAAGGTACTTTTTTATACTCGGAAGGGGAGAAGCCCGTATATTTCTTGAACATTTTGCTGAAATACGGCCAGTTGGAGCCAAACCCCGTCTGTTCGGCAAGCGAAGATACGGTGCAGTTCCCGTCCTGCTCCAGAAGCTCGAACGCTTTGCGAATGCGGTAACTTAATACATAGTTCGTAAATTTCTCACCGGTTTCTTTTTTGAACATTTTGCCAATATAATCTGGATTCATGTATATTTCCCCGGCGATGGATTGGAGCGTCAGTGTTTCGTCCCTGTAACGATTCTCCACGATCTGCTTCACACTCCCCACCATCTGAGATTGTCTGGAGCGGTGTTGTTCGTAGCGGCGCAGCGTGATTTCCTTGGCAACGGCAAGCAGAAACTGCTGAAAAGAATGCAGCGTGCTGGATTCAATCATGCCTGGCAACTGGTCCATATACCTTTTCATCTCGGCAGAGCCACTGAGCCGAATCATTTCCATAAACATCTGAATGAGATAGGACTTCGTTTGGGATATATCGTATCGCAAGTCGGCAAGCAGCTGAAACATCCGGTTCAGTTCTGTTCCGACTTCCTGCCAGTGTCCAGCCTTGATCGCAGTTGCCATCCGCTTTGGATCATATTCGAATTCGGGAAGAGTACGCTCCCCGGGAGAACAGACATCCCGCTCCATAATAAGACTGCCCTCACCGAGGTAAAAGCGGTAATTGAGATAAACCAGCGTCTGCATGTACAATTGTCGTGCCTGTGGAAGATCTCCTGGTTCGCTCAGAGCAATCGTGAGATCATCATGATAATATCGGGTAAATGTGGCGCGAATCTCATCAATATTATGGAACAACTGCGTTTCAGACAACTTGTCCTCCATCATCAGTAACACATGACCTCCCACCGTGGCACTTAAGATCGGATTGTGAAAAATATCCTCGGCAATGTTCTTGACCGCGAACAAGTGCAAATACTCATGATCCCCCTCAATCTCTACCAACAGCAACCGGACACGCTGATCCTGAAATTGTACATCGAATAATTCCTCGAAATACTTCCATTCCTTGACACCGTACGTTCTGTTGGTAACCAGCTCCTTCAAAAAATATTCCTTGGCATGTGGCAGTACACGCTCCAGATTGTATTGAATCGACTGTACAAAACGCTCCTGATCGGACAACTCCCGCTTCTCACTGACCAATTCATTAATAGCCTGTACGAGATGCTCCTCACTGCAGGGCTTGAGCAAATAGTGCTTCACCCCATACTGCATGGCGGTCTTTGCATATTCAAATTCCGTAAAACCCGTGAGCATGATAAACGAGATATCCCCATACTTCTCCGCCACAGCTTCAACCAGCTGTAACCCATCCATTCCCGGCATGCGAATGTCCGAGATGATAATATCCGGACGTTGCCGCTCAATTGAAGCAAGCGCTTCCAATCCATCCTGGGCAATGCCGACCAGTTCTGTTCCCAATCGGGACCAGTTCACGACACTGGAGATTCCGTCCGAGATCATAAATTCATCATCGACCAACAAAACCTTGTACATCGTATACATCCTCCTGCCTTTAACCAGTTCCCTTCTATTATATGAGCATTATGCGTAAATAGAGGACTGCATACCGAATAGCAAGGTTTTGAAGCAAAACAGGTCTGATTACTGAACACCTGTATCACGTGCGAAGTCCTTGGCTAACGAATCATGGTCTATGTTGACCCTTGTCCAAACCAAACAACCCTCACCCTGCTACAGGGTGAGGGTTGGTCGCTCCTATATAAATGCGGGATATACAGTGACCATACATGCCCGGATCAATTTATTTTTTACCGCGTGAATGAAATGTATCGTTTCAAATGCCCTTAGATCATCGGTCCGATCCTGGAAAAACTGTTCCTGAATCGCCTCAGGATCCAGATGCTCATATATAAGCAGTCCTGCTTCATCAAGCAAGGCCTCCATCTCTGCATAAGCGTACCCGGATTTCATCGGCTCACCACCTATTGCAGCCAATTTAACCATATTTTCAACCCGATTAAACCTTCCTTTTTCCTCAAAAAGGTGCTCATCTGCATAATCCAGAACTATAGAGCTTCCGTGAATTTTAGGCCTAACTCAAACAACGCGCACCGACTGAATATCGATACGCGCTGGAAGCAAGCTTTTAACTTAGAGTCTACTCAACAGGGTATAACTAGTTCATTAAGAAATTTTTTACTATTGTTAACATACATCCCACTGAAATCCCACTTAAGGTGCATCATTTTTTTTTAACTTTTTAAACTTTTTGACTTCATGAATTAATCTAATTATAAAAGCAATTTCAAGAGGCATACAAATGATAATTGCCACCACTAAAGAAGCCTCTAACGCCATATAAAATAATATTAAGACACCAATAATATAAACAATGGACATAATGATATCTCTCTTCGCTGCCTCGTATTCGGTTAATTGCTTCATATCATCATTCCTTTATATCTTCTGGAGTACTACATTATATACCCCGATATCAATTAATTCATCATAAGTTCTTTCATCCCCGCCATCATTCACCTGTGCTGTTTTGCCATTAAACGTAGCTTTTACTATATATCTTTCTGAGGCCAATCCTAGCATACCCTGAGAATAGACTTCCACTTGTGTTAAATATCTAGTTGCATCCATTGCACCAATTATTGAATCAACTGTAACTCCTAGAATCGTGATCCCCATTGCCTTCAAGAAGGTAGTGAACTTACCCTTAGTATAATAAATATCTATTATTGTAATTACCGTTGCCACAGCAGTCCCAGCGGATATATTCAGCTTATAATGCTTATCTTGCAGAACAGATTGCTTTTGATATATAGAACCATATTGCTTCCAAGCCGTATTATACTTTTGCTTAACAAAGTTAAAACCTGGAGAAGCATTCAATACAGCGCTTTGTGTTTCTACCGCTCCTGTGATTTGATTATCATGTTCATTAGAAAGTGCATTACCATCTGACTCACTAATCATTTCACTTGCTTTTTGTGTAACGACCTCACCATTCGCCGTAGTAGTTACTATTTCGTCAGAACTTATATCGTAAATGGCTTCAGCTACGAGTTTATTGTCTATAAAATGCTTAACAGTACGTATTCCGTTTTCTTCTTTTATATTAAAATCTATTATCTCTCCTGTGTTAGTCTCTTCGTAGCTCGCGTCAATATCAATTAACCCGTCCTGATCAGAATACTCATAGTTTAATTCTTTAATTTGGTCATCTTCGACGCCAACTTTATCAGCGTAAGTGTTAGCAGAAAAAGGTGAAAGTAAAAACGTTAGTATCAGTGTCAAAGAAGTAATTAAAGCAAATTTTCTCATTATATACCTCCTTTTTAAGTTAAATAGATAACAACAAATAATCCATTTATTGCTTTAATTATGACATACAGAGGATATAAGGGAACCCTTTTTTAGAATATTAATACAAATTAACTACATTATTTCGGAAGATTAGGTCTATTTACTTATATATTTAACTTTAGGCAACTAATAAATTAATACACCTGACAAAGAACCTATCGCCCTATCTTATACTATTTTTAACACATTTAAAGTACAGTTTCTTATAAAAATAGGCCTTTACGCTGACAATGTAACCAGTCAGTGCAAAGGCCATTTGAGTTGTTCATCTTACCTCAAAAATTCACGCTGCAAGCACACTCATTGACGCTTCACTTCAACAGTGGCCGAGAAGAAGGTCGCCCCGTTGCCCATGTCAGACAATCGGTTGGACGTGAGCGAATTGGCTCGCTGCTTCTTGCCATCACCATCCCACCATAAGCCTTGGCTGATGACGGTTCCCGGCAGCATGGCTTCACTTACCTTGGCGGTAAGTTCGATGCGCCCACGATCATTCCATACAACCACTGCATCTCCATCCTCCACGTTTCTGCGGGTAGCGTCCTCGGGGTGCATTTGCAATAGAGGCATCTTTTCCAAACGCTGATGTTTGGCTGAATTGCCAAAGGTGGAGTTCAGGAAATTATGGTTTGGCGGCGATAAGAACATCAACGGATACGTATCGGCAGGTCCAGCCGGATTCTCCCCATCATATCCTTCAACCAGAGCGCTATAGGTAGGGAGCGGTGGAAGCCCTCTCTGTTCCATCGTCTCCGAATACAATTCGATTTTGCCCGAAGGTGTAGGCAGTTGATCCAGAAATGCAGCATGTGGCGACATATCCAGCTTCACGAATCGATGCTGCTTCAGTCCCTCCAACGTTACTCCGTTCATGTATGGGTTGCCTGTGCCCTGAAGCGCGTCCTCAATCATCTGTTCCGGCGTTTCTCCGAAGATCACAGGATCGTACCCCATAGCCATCCCAAGCAGTGAAAATAATTCCACATTGCTCTTGCTCTCCCCGATCGGTGCAATCACTGGCTCTTGCAGATGAACGTACTGATGCCAATAGGAGGTATACAGATCCGTCGCTTCAAATGATGAAGTGGCTGGTAATAAAATATCTGCATATTTCGCCGTATCCGTCATGAACAGATCATGTACAACCGTGAACAGATCCTCCCGTGCAAAACCTCGCTCCACCCGCTCGGTATCCGGTGCCACCACCAGTGGATTGCTGCAATAGACCATCATGGCCCGGATCGGCTGCTCCGCTTCCAGCAGCGCTTCGCCAATCCGGTTCATGTTCACGACACGCGGCTTCGGATTCTGCCGCAGTTCCGGACGTTCCAACGCCTCGCTATTCGTGCTCGCGTAGCTGTTGGTACGAACGGCACCGCCGCCTTGCTTCAGCCATTGTCCTGTAATAGCAGGCAGACAAGCGACACTGCGCACGTTCATGCCACCGTTATCATGGTGCTGGAGGCCATTCCCGATGTGAATATGGGCTGCCTGTGCGTTGCCGTACAGCTTGGCCAACTTCACAATCGTCTCCTCCGGCACGCCAGTAATACGCGCAACGCGATCAGGGGTGTAACTGCGGACATGATCACGCAGCGCCTCATGACCAATGGTATACTTTTGCATAAACGCTTCATCCGTCAGTCCCTGTTCGAATAACACATGCATCAATCCCAACGCCAGTGCGCTGTCTGTACCCGGATAAAGTGGGATAAACCAATCTCCCCATTGGGCGGTACGATTGCGATGAACGTCGATTACGACGATTTGGGCGCCTTTCTTGCGGGCTTTCTCCGCCAAAACCACCTGATGCATATTCGTACTGACGATGTTGCCACCCCACACCAGGATGAGATCCGCATGTTCCGTATCTTCGGGTAGAGTTCCCCGGTTGGCACCCATCGTATATTTCCAGCCGGTGTTTCCGGCCGAGTTACAGATCGTCTGCTCTAGTACACTCGCACCAAGCGCATTGAAGAACCGCCGATCCATGCCATCTACTCCAAGAATGCCCATGTTGCCGTAGAAGCTGTATGGGAGGATACTCTCGGGTCCATAGGTTTCAGACAGCGAACTGAATTTCGCTGTAATCTCCCCAATCGCCTCGTCCCAGCTGATTCGTTCAAACTTGCCTTCACCCTTGGCTCCAACACGTCTCATCGGATATTGCAACCGCTCGGGGTGATATACCCGCTCTGTCATGTTTCTGACTTTATTACAGATGGCGCCCTTCGTAATCGGATGGTCCGGATTGCCGGCTACCTTCACGATTTTGCCGTTCTCTTTGTGAAGCAGTAGGCCGCAAGTATCTGGACAGTCGAGCGGGCAAACTGCCGCAAATACACCATTCTCCTGATCGATCATTTCCAGGTTTCTCCCCCTTCAAAAACTATCCTTATATCATATCTTCTCCAAGGTAATCGCGTAAAGAGAACAGTCTTTATTCACCGCTACAGCCGCTCCAAAATGTATAAAAAAATATTTATACTCCATGATTCATTCTCGGAATGCAGGGGTAAATTAAAAATAAGGCATTAGGCTAGTGTTTCCCCACTTCCTCCTTATGCCATATCATGGACCACTCCCGAAATTCGCCATGAACAGGTTTCGTTCCCCCGAACCTTGTCATGGCGAATTTATTTTGCCTGGAAATCCAACAACCAAAAGACGATTCCATTCCCGTTCCATCACAGCATGATTGCCATGATCCGAACGAGATCAGAATCGCCTTAGCCTATATCCATATACGATACGATGAACTTATGCAGCCGATTCGATGATAACGGGTCGTTCGACTGTATCTGCTACGCCTGCTTGCTCCACATCGCTCTAGCCTCAGTCTCCACAGGTTCGACCACCATCTTCACCTCTGGTTTCACTTCCGGCTCACTCTTGCGCAGATAAACCATCCAGTAGGCAGCAGCAACAAACAGTGCGCCCCCCGCCATATTTCCCAGCCATACCGGAATGAAATTCATGATATATTGTCCCCACGAATAATGCCCTTCGAAAATCGCCGCAGGGATCAGAAACATATTAGCCACAACGTGCTGGAATCCAATAGCGACAAAGGCCATCGTTGGGAACCAAATTCCTAAGATTTTACCACTCATCGTATCCGATGCATAAGATAGCCACACCGCCAGTGCAACCAGCCAGTTACAGCCAATCCCGGAGATAAAGGCCTGCAGGAAGCTGTCATGCAGCTTGTGACCAGCCATATCCACCACTTTAGCCAAGTAAACGCCCTCACCAGTTAGACCAAGAACATGTCCAAACGCATAGGCCACAAAGATGGCTCCAAGAAAATTACCTAACGTTACTAAAGTAAGGTTTTTCAACATGCCGCCTACCGACAGCTTGCGTGCAATCGTAGCGAGCGGAACAGCCATCATATTACCTGTCAACAATTCGCCGCCACCTATGAGTACCAACATCAAACCAACAGGGAATACCGCCGCACCGATCAGATTAACCAGGCTCCCCCACTCTGCCGGAGCTGAGGAAATCACCCGAACATCAAGCAAGAATCCAAGCGCTATAAAAGCCCCTGCCAGAAAACTGAGCACGAGTACAGAAGATACCGGATTTTGAGCCTTCTTCATTCCCGTTTGCGCTGTATATTGTGCAACCTCAAGAGGTGTCTTTGCTGCCATATCGATCCTCTCCTTCACGGTTCATGAACAAATTAAATCAGTTTGGTTGGTTGATAAGTTCATTGTAACGCGAAGATATCGATAGGTTTGTTACTTTTATCACAAAGTCTGAAGGTTCCTATTTTACTCTGCTTTCAAAAAATTTCGTACTGACTAGCAGACGAATAAAAAGTAACTTAAACTTTTTTTTGGAAAATACTTGAATATTCTATAGAAATCATATTAAATTATAATTTAATCAATAACTATGTATGTGAGGAGAGATATACTCCATTGAAAAAAATAACATTTATATCTACTCTATGTTTAGCCTTGACGGTGGGTATCATATCCTACGTTTTTTTGAATAGTCGAGATGCCCGTGTAACAACCAAAGACACCGAGAATAGGAGTCAACTCACCGAAACGGTATCTATAGGAGATCCTGATCACGCAGTGACAACTCATGAACATGAATCCAAACCGCTATTTAAAACGGTATTAGCTGGAAACAATACATCTACTAATTTTAATGTTGACGGAGAATATAAGCATGTGAAAATCTTTATTGAGAACTCTGGAAAAAAAACGATAAAAGCGGTGATGGTGCATAACCGTTCAAGCGACGAATATTTTGTCGAAAAAGTAGCCCCTGGCGAGACTATTAAATGGACGAGTTTTACTGAATTTCCACAAGGCGTTGAGGAAGGAAAGTATTCCATCACCTATCGTGCTGATGGAGACAACTTTAGCGGGCAAGCTTGGGGAATATCATCTGAAATAGCCATTGATATGTAATTTATACATCTTGGAACCTCAAGTTCAGTGCATAGTTAATTAATTGGAATTTATCTACAACAATATGGATAGTAAAATTCATGAATTGTTACAAAATAAGGAATTATATTGGTAATATATTGATTTATATTTATATATATGGTTTAATAGTAATGTATTAACATTACACATACATAAGGGGATATACACTAAATGAAAAAAGCACTTTTATTATCCGTTTTGTCCTTGTCACTAGCAGCATCAGTATCTGTTGCAGCAGCTTCATCTGATCAAAAAACAGACAGAGTTACCAATGTTAATCCGTCTATAACTCCGATTATTGTTCAAGATGATGATCCTGTTATTGTTCCATTCAGAACTTCAGACCTTTTTAAAACTACCTTATCCGGAGTCACTGATAATAGTTTGTTCAATGTCGCTGGTGGATATGGCCATGTCAAAGTTTATATTAAAAATACTGGAAAATATACAATTAGAGCGGTAATGGTCCACGATTCAACAAAAAAAGAATACTTCAGTAAAGATATAGCTCCCGGTGGTACTCTGGATTGGAGAAGCTTTACGGATACTCCACAGGGAGTTAGAGGTGGAGATTATACGATAACTTATCGTGCTAATGGAAATCTGCTGAGTGGAAGTGCATGGGGAATATCTGCTGAGAACAACAACGAGCTATAGAGAAAAAACAGGAAAGTTAAAACTCATATCCTTAAATTATTCGATCATCCGTAACAAAAAGTTAACCCGACAGGCTGGTGATTTCTCATCGGCCGATCGGGTTATTTGTTGCTATAAATTAATCAAACCTTCCTTACACCATTGCTGGTGCTTTTACTTCTATTGGAGGCAGTGCTTGCAGACCCGCCGTGTTCAGGAAGTTCCACGGTTTGTTGTAATGTGGCTGGAAGAAGAAGTCGATGAAGGCCAGCTCATCTACCGTCATGTTGTTCTGAATGCAGACCGAGATGGTATTGATCGATTGGGTTAGATCAACCTGTGACATCACTTGTGCTCCGACGATACGGCGAGTTGCCTTCTCATATACAACTTTGAGCAACAGTTTCTCAGCGGTTGGCATGAACTCCGGACGGTAGCTGTCTTCCAGTATCACCGCTTCAACAATCAGACCTTCGTCAGCAGCAGACGTCTCGGTCAGACCTGTGCCGGCGATATTTTGTTCATAAATTTTGATACCCGATGTCCCTTGTGTACCCATATAAGGTGTCGTAGGACGAACCAGGTTACGGGCTACGAGTGTACCCATCCGAACGGCGTTGGTCGCCAGTGGAATGTAAGATGCTTTGCCTGTCGGGTTGTAATGAATCGCACAGCTATCACCCGCAGCGAAGATGTCTTCTTGGCTGGTTTGCATATATTTATCCACGATGATCGCGCCGTTGGGCAGCATATCCACCTGGTCTTTAAGCAGAGCAGTATTTGGGCGGAAACCAATGCACAGAATAACCAGATCTGTTTCAAACTCACCTTTGGAGGTGATGACCTTGGTCACTTTGCCATTCTCTCCGGTGAATTTCTGTACCGTTTGGCCGAGCGCCAGCTTGATGCCGCGTCCAGTCAACGTATCTTCAATCACATCCGTGAACTCAGGGTCCAAATATTTGTTCAGAATTCGGTCAACACTGTCAATTAGTGTAACTTCCTTGCCATTCATCTGGAAAGCCTCCACCAGCTCTACGCCGATGTATCCTGCACCGACTACAGTGATGCGTTTGGCATCTTTGGCTTTTTCAATAATGGTGTTGGAATGGTTGTAGTTTTTGCAAAGTAAAATGTTATCCATCTCGATGCCTTCAAGCTTCGGAACGACAGGCCATGAACCTGTAGTTACAATCAACTTGTCGAATGTATCTTCAAATTCTTCCCCGGTTTGCAGGTTTTTAGCCTGAAGGGTATGCCCCGCGGCATCGACTGCCGTCACTTCATGAAGCATCTTAGTCACAACGCCAAGCTCTGCCAATTGATTGGGTGAAGAATAGAACAAGCCGTCAGGGTCTTTCACTACCCCACCTACGTAGAGCGCAATGCCGCATGATAGGAAGGAGATATTGTCATTGCGCTCATACACCGTGATGGTTGCATCCGGGTATAATTTGGCGGTGTTAACGATGGCTGCGGTTCCTGCGTGTGTACATCCGATAACTGCGATTTTCATAAAAAGTTCCTCCTCGAAATATATAAATGAGATTGTATATAACGTCATTGTGGTTGTGAAATATTTCACTTCTTAAACGATACTGTATATGTGATTTATTTCACTTTATACACTTATTATAATGTGATCTTTTTCACATTGCAATAGCTTTATCAAAAAAAATTTGTCGAAAGGACTCGTCCCCTGCATGGAAGTCATTCGTTCGCTTATCTTTATTAACTTCATTTTCCCCCGATCTGGACCTGTTTATGCTCCGACATGACTTCTAAAATCCGTATATTGCTGTTCAAGTTATATGCACATTGCTCAATTCAACATCATATAAGCTATGCGCTCAATTTGCTTCAACTCGCTTCGGACACCCGGAAGAAAGATGAATCGAACGATGTAAAATTCTGAAATAAAAATTTGCTTCAAAAAAAGCCTGTCCTCCAAAATGTGGAGGCAGGCTTCTCAATTCATTTATACGCCAAGCAGCTTTTCAATCTCGGCTGTCATGGCTTCAGGGGATTCTTTTGGTTCAACACGTCCTACTACTTCACCCTCGCGGTTCACAAGGAACTTGGTGAAATTCCATTGGATGCTATCGTCTTCACCAACACCAGGTTGCTGTTCACGCAGATACTTGAACAAAGGATGCGCTTCTTCACCGTTCACGTCAACCTTGGCAAACACCGGGAAATTAACACCATAGTTGATCTGGCAAAATGATTCTGCTTCCTCGCTGCTGCCCGGCTCTTGGCCTCCAAACTGGTTACAAGGGAACCCGAGTACAACCAAGCCTTGATCACGATAACGATCATAGAGCTTCTGCAATTCACCGTATTGTGGGGTCAGTCCACACTTGCTGGCTGTATTGGCAATCACCAATACTTTGCCTTGATACAGATCCAGTGCAACTTCCTGATTTGCGGTCGTTACCGCCTGATACGAATATACGGACATGACTGATTCCTCCCATGACAGATGTAGGTTTGGGCTGCTGCTTCTACTATGCCAAGTGACAAAGTGGCACACAGCCTGTCTTCATATTATAGACTTGATGCAATGCAATCACCAAATCTTCAATGAATTCTGTGCAATAACCATATGTAGCTGATCGTTCCCATTATGTAGACCTCCCATGAATGCGAACAAGCCGTGTGCAATAACGCACAGCGGCTTCATTCTATAATTTAGAGCCAAATATGGCCCATTCCATTAACTTCACGTTGCGTGGCGAACCCGTTGCTCTGTTCGTGCTCCCGCATGAACCATCGCAGTGTTCATGATCATTTGCTCTGGTTTTGACGGCTGACGCTCACCAGCAAGAGCGTATGGCAAGCAGAGTGGCACACCGGAACGTGGATCAACCACGATATCCACTTCAATGTTGAACACTTCACGAAGTACATCACAGTTCATGACTTCCACGGGTGACCCTGTAGCGATCGCTTGACCTTTTTTGATACCAATCATGTGATGTGCATAACGGGAAGCGTGGTTTAAGTCATGCACAACCATAACAATCGTGCGGTTGGCTGTGGCGTTCAGCTGCTCCAGCAATTGCAGTACTTCAAGCTGGTGAGCCATATCCAGGAACGTAGTCGGCTCGTCCAGGAAAAGAATGTCTGTCTCTTGGGCAAGTGCCATCGCAATCCAGGCACGCTGACGCTGTCCACCAGACAATTGATCAATCGGGCGATCATGGAATTCCGTCATTCCAGTCACTTCAATGGCCCACTCAATCATGCGTTTGTCTTCAGCCCGCATGGAACCAAAGCCTTTTTGATAAGGGAATCGACCGTAGGAGACCAGTTCCGTTACTGTCAGTCCTTCAGGAGCTGTAGGGTTCTGCGGCAAAATGGCAAGCTGCTTGGCTACTTCGCGCGTAGACTGCTTATGGATGGACTTCCCGTCGAGCAACACATGACCTGCTTTCGGATTCATAATCCGAGCCATTGTTTTCAGGATCGTTGACTTACCCGAACCGTTAGCTCCAACAAGTGCTGTAATTTTTCCTTGGGGAATTTGAATACTCAGATCCTCAACAATCAGTCTATCCTCATAAGCGATATCCAGCTTGGACGTCTCCAGACGAAACATGCGATCATCCCTCTCTCATTTATCCCGGTTATGTAATCCGGCTATGACAACGAAAACGAAATTTAAGTTCAGCTTATTTCCGGCACAACAATATCTTCTTTACTAAAGATACTGATAATCATTATCATTTGTCAACACTAAAAATCGAATTTATTGCTTGAACCAAGCTTTATTTGCTGGGTTTTGATCGAAATTTGTTCCAGTATTCCGGTTTCGTATGAGAGCTTTTCTCAATGTATATGTGCATTTCACCACTTCTGAACAAACGCTGAAATTATGAAGGGATAACAATGTGTCCAATTTGTGAATACATGCCTTGTAGTTTCAATATGAACTGTTCAACCATGCTAACCTATAAAATACAGCCTCAAGTAACAATCGAGGCTGTATCTAATTCTTTATATGATGTTATAGCATCCTAATCATGACTTGGGTACTGCGATTAAATTAATTACCGTCGTTCCACTTTGAACACTCACGATATTCTGCGGATTGATATCGACCGGAAGTTCCACTTGTCGACCATAGGGATACAGACGATCCGCTTCTGCAACAGACATCCTTTCTGAAGAGGGATTCGATCCATTTGATACAGACGAATCCGGCGATGTAGTGCCTGTTCCTTGGGCTGCATCTTCACCCGTAGAGTCAGATGCTTTACCCGTCCCGACATCCGTTTTTGTACCCGTTGCTGGATCTGAAGTGGACCCACCTGTCGCCCCTGGATCTGCCCGCTGATCTCCAGCCTCCGATTGCTCTGTGTCCCCCGCGTTTCCCGCTGTCGAAGCATCCGCGCTTCCTTGAGATGTGCTTCCAGCACTATCGGAGTTATCTTGGGCATCTGGCTCCTCATTCCGATTAAAGCTCTCCCACTTGCCTGCAGCATCAAGCTCCTGAGTGCTGCCATCTTTCATCATCAATTGGAGTGAGCCTTGCTCAAAACCACTGCTTTCCGCTTCATTCCTGAAACGGATCACCAGTTGTGCTGCCGAATCGGTACCTTCCTGTTCGTTTGCAGGAACAACATAAGCGATCTGGTCTGCCAACTGAACCTCAGGTTCAGCCGGAATGACAGGCTCCTGTGTGGTTGGAGGAGATGCCGCTGGCGGCATCCCTTTGTCACTCATTAACGCATATGTACCGCCAGCAATACCAAGAATCAGGATCAGGATCACGGTTCCCAAGAACAGATTTTTCCTTTTGCCCGTTAACATCCGCACCAGTGGAGAAGACAATTCCACCTTGGCCCGATCATAGACTGGCTTCATCGCCTTGCTTGCTCTCGCATAATAAGGCTTGAAGGCAGACTTGGACTTAAAGGCTTCACGGTCATGGGCCTTGAAGTAGGCTACGATCGCATCCGAATAGCCTTTGTGAACATTGGAACTCCGAACAAACATCCGCTGATTCCCTGACCATTCGAAGAATGGATACAACCCTTCCGCACGACCTGCACTACTGCGTACAAATTCAATCAGGCCTGCATAGTCCAGCCGGTTGCTGCCACTCCCACCCCGATAGAAAGCCAGTGGCAGAGCTTCATACGCTGCCACACCCGGGTGATCCCTAAGCTCTTCGACAAGCCAGCGGCGCGTCCAGCGCTGAAGTTCATTACGCTCGGCCAGGGAGAGCGACTCCAGTTCTTTTTCGCCATTCCCTTCACCGCCAAGCCATACTCTTGCAGCCAGCATCATGTTCGTTCGAGCAGATACATCGGAGCCCTGACGTGCCGCCCAATCCCGGACCTCATTGCCATGGTGCAATATATCGATACTTAACAGCTGTTCACGGTTAACCCGTTCCAGATCAAGATCCTGAATCATAAACAGGTTAATGACATAGGCTAGCTTGTCTGCAAGGCGGGTTAGCTCCTCCTGATACGCCGGATCTGGACTGGCGGACAGAGATCCTCCTTTTCGGTTAGAGCGAGCTGTAGCTTCCGATTGGCCAATTCGTGCCGTAATGCCTGTAACATAGGAATCTTCGGCTGATACCCGGTCGAGTACGCTAACCCGCTGTAATGCTTCATTTGCAGACTGTACCGGATTAGGCGCAGAACATAACCGTTCATTCAGCTCACTGGCTGTCCGCTCCAGCAAAAAGCTGTAGTGGATCGCAGACGGATGGGATGTAACCCATCTTCGGATCACTTCCACGACGTTAGCTGCCGAATCAGTGCGTTTCAGCTGATTGTCCAGATAGGGCTCGAACAATAACTTGGTGAGCGATTCATTTGCCAGCACTTTATCAAAGAAAGCCTGACTCAGCTGCATATCCCGATCCAGCACACCATACAATTCCTGCACAGCACGCATACGCTTCTGGGCGCGGGCATTATTCACACCATAGATGAAATAGTCCACGATCCGGGATTGCACTACTGGGGCAGCGACACGGAAATATTCTCCGATGCGAGCAGCGACTGCTTCTTCAGGTACATTCTCGCGCTTCACGCTGTCCAATTCCCTGCTGAGCAAGGTCAGGAACAGCTCGTTCAGGCGTGAACGTTGTTGCGGTCCACCTTCCGGCTTCAGATAGGTCAGCAAGCCACTCAGGACATTGCTTTTGTTATCCAGATACAGGTCTTCCATGCCTTGTTCAAGACCATAGAACACCGAGAGTTCCCCATAAGCTTCGATGGAAAGCTCCCGTCCAGGCTCCATGCCGGACAGCATCTCGTCGGCAAACGTATAAAACGCATCCGCAGCAACAGGTTCCTGCAGCAGGGACCAGGCAAATTCCGCATAAGGCAACTTCGCCACAGATGCGTCCGCATGGGTCACTCTGCCGGATACGAGATCAAACGTAAAATCCTTCTCCGTATTCCGGTCCTTCGGACGCAACGTACCCCGCTCTACAAACTGGACGTGAATACCCTTTTTGGCCTGCGGCTCCTTGGCAAATGTCATGAAACCAAGCTGCCGCCGGAAGGCGTATGGCAATGCCGTGTACAGCAAACGCAGCAGCCCTTTGGCTCCGGCGGTTACTTCCTCTGCGGGAACATCCAGCGCAATATATACTTTACGGCGAGTGGCTACGGACTGCATCACGGCGTAGAGCAGGCGCTTGAACAGCACCTCGTTCATTTTCAGGGCGCTCAGAATCTCGCTTGGTGATGCGTCCGGGCTGAGGCTGCCGCCTGAAGGCATCCATGATTCTTGGCCTGCACCTGTCTTTCCGGCTGAGCCCTGCCCACGACCAGGCGTTACAGGCAATTCAGGAAGTACAGGCAGAACGATGCCTTGTTCGATGTCATAGGACGTGGCGAACATGGCGTCCAGCCAGCCGCCCTTCTTCATCTGTTCTTCCGAGCGTTCGGGAGACAGGACATAATTATGCGCGAAAAAGGCACTGCGCAGCCCGGTAAAATCCGCAGACTGGTACACATTTTGCCCTAAGATCGTCTCTCCGCTCTCCAGATGAAGTAAATGAATGGAAGCCGGGAATTTTGTCTCATCCTTCTCACTCCGGCCTGTCAGCTCCGCTGGAGCATCATAGACACAGTAGGGGTGAAGCACTTTTTTGATAAAAGAAGGGTCCAGTCCCGGCGATGCTGCAACCGTGTCGAACCCCTCTGTGGAACGAAATACCCCGCGCCGCTCCCTCGTGTACATCTGTTGTTCAATGGGCGGGGTTACGGAAGAACGCATCATCCCACTCTCCCCTCAATGTACTTCAGCTTGTACAGCAACCATAGAAAGGGTTCATCCACACGGATTGGGCTGACGACACCTTGCAGCTTCATATCGACCGGATTGCTGCCCAGCGCAGACACTGCAAAGTATGCTGTATCCTTAAAGTACACATCCATCGTGCCCTTGAACGGACGATCAACCTTCTCGATAAAACGCCGGATTTCCCCGTCGATATTCTCGAATTCGGTCAGATCAAAATAATCACGGTGCACCATGTTGCGGAACACATTGCTGTTGGATTTGATATAATCCCCCTCTTCATCCTTTAGGGAATGCAGCATGTCGCTTTTGGTCAGTACAACGGCCGTAGGAATAGTCGTCTTGGCCTTTTCCTGATACGCGATAAAATCTCCAAACATCGTCAGTACCACATCACGCGGCTCATCGTATCGTGGGGTCCACTCGCCCGGCTCGTTGCCAAGGTTAATGCGGATTTTGTCCCGAATGGAACGAATCTGGAGCGGGTCCACCATGAACAGAATGCCTGCCGAGTTCTTGATATGCTGCCCGTGAAGTCCGAGGTAATCCTGCTCCACCATACCTTCACCCGCAACGTCAAAAAACACCAGGGTCAGCGGCGCTTTATCTTCGTCCTTGAATACAAACTGAAAAATAAACGGCTCCTGCAGCTTCTCCTTCTGCGTGGAATCGAGCAGATCGCCCCGTTCGAACAACGGTTCTTCATAATCGGCACGGAACCGGCGGCTAATCTCTGCATTCAGTGGCATACATGCCGCGTCAAAGTGATCAGCCGTATAATGCTGCAACGTATGGATCAATGAGGTCATATATACGGATTTACCTACTTGGGATGCACCAATGATGGAAATGATATTGCTCGGTGCTTTACCTGCCGTAACAGGCAGTTCATTATGGCACTGCGGACACAACCGGCGGCGGGTAACGACACCGTACCGATCATTTAATCCCATCACGATGTTATCTGAATAAATACGATGTTCCTCGGGTACATCATGAGGGGCCAGCACGGCCTCCATATCAAATACCGTGTCAAGTCCAAATCGTTCTCGATACCGATTCAACTTCGCATCTTCCCCGAGTGCGTAGTCCTCATCATCATCGCGGTGATGAGCGGCCCGGAACACAACCTCTTCCGGTGAAAACTTACTGAAACAGTAAGGACATACAATATCGTAGAACAACGGCCGTTCCTCCGGCTGCTGTCTCTTTAAAAACCGGCTAAAAAAACTCATAGTCACTCCCCTCCCCTGATCAGTCCGACTAAGGTGATTTACACTTGCACTACGATGACAGAGTAACCTTCCAATCGCTGTTATCCCCAGATTTTTTTTATT
This sequence comes from Paenibacillus hebaui, assembly GCF_051934385.1. NCBI lineage: Bacteria > Bacillati > Bacillota > Bacilli > Caryophanales > Paenibacillaceae > Paenibacillus > Paenibacillus hebaui. Next base: position 6,662,887 of record NZ_CP196836.1, read on the forward strand.
CCCTTTTCTAAATGGGAAAATCCGGTGATAAAGGCGATCGCTTCGCTTTTTCAGGTTATTTCTGTCCTCTCCGTTTCTGTGTAAAAAATTAGCCCAACCATCTAGTCTGATATAAGCCGATAGGCGGCTCCATATTTCGGTCCATCCGTGAAGAACAACCTCACATAATCATCCTTGGCAACTTCAACGGGCGGCATCTCATTTCTTCCGGGAGCAAAATCACTCACAAAAGGATACACCGTACCATCTTCCTTATTCAGCGGAACCCCGCCCTGCTTGCGAACATAACAGAGCGCTTCCTTTGGAACAGGGACTTCCGCTGTGACGGTGATCAGTACACTTTTTCGTTTTTGAAAAAAACCGCTCTTGTAGCGAATGGCAAAGCGGATATCCGCCTTGCCTGCGCTCGCAATGACCATATTATCCTCATCTCGTTGACGAATCAGCACAGGCCCGTCTTCCTCCATCTGACACACATACACCGTGTACTTGATAGCACCAAAACCCGTGATCCGATCCATGTAACCATTGCTCGCCTTATATTCCTCTTTCGTGTACAGCTTCAGCTTGCCCTGTGCAGGCTCTTCCCCGGTACGATCATCGCTCATCATATCCAGCTCCAGCCGTTCCACATATACAGCTTCTACCCGTTCCGGCCAGAGCCAGCGAAGTGTACATCGCCCTTCGTCCACCGCAAGTGTCAGTTTTCGAATCAAGGGTGTCGAAGGGTCTGCATCCATAAACCGCATGTTCCATTGACCTCCCGACGTTAGAAACCTTTGCTGCGTGAATCTCTTGCTCTCTGACCGAACCCTTCAGCAGAAGAAGTTCCGCCGCCAGCATCACGGCGACCCCGGCTCTTCCGCGGTGTGTTCTCCTTAATCGGAATAATCCAGGAGAACAGGGTCAATACGCCAGATAAGATGAGCATCGCACCGAGTCGCACAAATGTATCACCCACGTTCGAACCGTTAAGTCCCCATTCCAGCAGCAGCCCTGCCAAGAGACCAGACACTGCACCACCAATACCGAAGCTTAACGCCAGATGACGGTTATCAAATACCAGTCCGAGTGACACACCCAGCGCCACACCAATCAGCAGCAAGGCTACCACACGGAAGATCGCCAGATACATGCTGTTTTCCATCATGCCCGTACGCTCGGTTACCAGCGTCCGCTCATCAATCGTATCGTAGATCTGCTGGAATACCAGGTTCAGACCACCGGAATCCGGTACATCGTAGTATATGCCACCCGTTTGCTGGGCAATATTGCGCAGCAGATCCGTACCCGAAGGGTCCACCAGACTGAGGCCGACCGTATTAATGGAGATCTGTTCATTGGTATATTGGGACAAAATATCCGTCGTATCCGCTTCACTGAAGCCATCAGATAACAGGATGACAACCGTACCACGTTTCGGGTCCTGCTTGCCCTGAATCTGCTCCATGCCTTCCCGCAGCACGGCGTCAAAATTGGTGCCGCCCGAAGTCGTGACTATGCCATCAATTTTGCTATACACCTCATTCTTGGCTGCTTCACTATCCAGCGCAATAAACGGCTGCAACATCTGCGGCTGGTCATCAAACGTGATGACCGCCACCTGTTTATCGCTTTCCATCTGGCTGATGAGTGTCTTGGCTGCTTCAAAGCGTCCGTTATCCGGGTCCGTATCGTTCATGCTGCCTGAGTTGTCGATCATCAGTATAATATCCTTCACTTGTTTCACGCCGCCCGGATTGATCTGATACAACAATTGCAGGGCAAGTCCAACAACGAGCAACAGAGCCAGTGTTGCCGGAACAAGCAATTTCCACGACAGTCCCAGATATCGGAGCTTCCATGAAGCGCCATTCAGCTTGGGTGAGATCATCTCCGCGATCAAACAGAACAATCCAATGCTTAGTGCCAGTACGCCGAAGTATAGTCCCATCAGTAACAGACGCGGCATCTCCCCAAGCCACTGACGCAGCATGATTTCTCCTGCCGCAAAGCCAACTGCCCCGCCAATCAGGCTGAACAGGACCAGGAGAAGATTGATTTTTCGCTGCATGTCCGCATGCATCCTTTCCATACCAGCCATAAGCAGGCTGAGTTAATACAAGATATCGGGTGACAAACATGTTCTAATTCCATCCTGCCCTGGACGGAGAACAGATGAACGTTAAAATCCATTGGAGACACGCAGCAACTGCACAATCGTTCACAGTTCACATTGAACTGCACTGTGCCCATTCCAAGGATACGTACATTCTGTACCTCCCTTCCGTCCATAAAGGCACACCTTTAAACACAACCTGCGATTCTATCGCATTGGCGAGAGCTTCTCAGCCAGACCTGCAGGGTGAAGCTCGTACCCATTCTCCGTATACGAATCATAATAGACTTTACCGTTGCGATACACCATGAGATCTTCCAGATGGAAACCACCCATCAGATTCAGCTTCTCCACACCGCTGCTGCGTTCTTCGTACACCACACCAAGCTTGTAGATTCGTGACGTTTCTTCGGCATGTGCTGCGTAGTCCATGAAGGCACTATGATGGTCACCAAAGAAATACTTCTCTTCATATCGATGTTCCTGTGTATAGTCAAATACCCGCACCCGAACGACCGCCTGATCCTCCAGCGTATGATACAACCTGCGGAACAGATCATCCCGGGTCAATACGTCTTTATCTCCATAGGTAATCGTCACATTGGCCCGCTGCAACAACTCTTCTTCAAATGACAATCGCAACGGTTCGGCTGTAAGCAGTAGCGAGTGGCATACCTCCATCAGACGCTTCAACAGTCGGTCATCGCCTTCCGTTGCGAGTCGGTTCATGTCTCCCATGTAACGATCCTCAAACCATACATCCCGGCCGCGCCTGGCCTCCAAGTCGGTGATTAGTTCTTCCGTCACTTTGCCGTAGTACTCCATCACGTTCTGCCCGATGTATTCATCCGCAGCGGCGATACTTTCAACAGCCTTCTCTCGCAGCGTGCGTTCCAGCGCTTCGAGTGCAGCCGTCACCTGGCGGCTGAAGCGGTGCATTCCTTCCATTTCCGTATCGTAGATACGCAGTAGATGTAATTCATTTTCCAGTCGCAGCAATTCAACCTTCGGTACATACACACGCTCCAGCATGCAGTCAATCAGATTGCGAACATTCTGCTTATCACGGAACAACGCTCGCTTGAACGACTGATCCTCCACTCGCTCTTGCTGACGCTGCTCCAGCAGAGCTCGTGCGGATTCAAGCTGCATGGATTTATCCCGAATCAGTCCGAGCAGTGCCTCACGTACACTGCCAGGCTCACTGTCACTCCAGGCTGCCCACTGGAAGTAGCCAACCTCTGGATGCTCCACTCGGGATTGTTCGGCCTGACGGAGCAGGGAGCCGCTAGAGCTGCGCTCGCGCACACGTTCGTTGACAAGACGGACGACGTTATCGCGGAAGTATGCCTCGGCCCCTTGTCCAAATAGCGCTCTCTCCGCTTCCCGCAGCGAGAGCGGCTTCAGATCGGAGAAACTGACGTTATGCGTCATGATGCCGCTCATGCCACTAACCAGATCTTCATCGGGCAGCAGGCCTTCGACTTTGCGTTCCACCGAGACTGCGTCCAGTCCAAAGAAAGCGAGCTTGTCCTTGATGCTCCAGTCCGGCTCCTGCCGCATACGTGCGAGCAGATACCGATACAGGTGGTATAACACTGTCAGTGCAATCGGTTTGTTTGGCCGTCTGATCTCGGCAAAACCCGCACTTGCATAACCATGCTGATCAGAGGTGGTGCGGATATTGTTTTTAAATGATGTATTGTTGTACGTGTTCGCTCCTGTGCTTGAAACGGTACCCGAGTGATCCGTATCCTGCTTTCGGTTCTTCAACAGGCAGATTCGGCAGATGATCTCGGCATTCTCGATCCAGCCACCTGGAACGCCGGTTCCCCGCTCATTTTTGTCGGACAATATATATACAAGATCAAACAACGGTGACGCGGGATGTGCAACCGGAATGGAGATACCATCCTCTGTCACCAGCAGATTCCCCTTGAACGTATAGTCCAGGGATTGCATATAATCCAGTTCACGCAAGAACGCTAGACCTGCTGCGCTGGCATATCCGAAGGAATCCACCTGTTCCATCTCGCTGACCAATACATGCAGATCCGTCTGCACCGACTTGAAGGCTTGGGACAAAATGGTCTCCGTCAGCTTGGTGAGCTCAGGCAACAATACATTTAACGGATCATCCGCTCTGGTTACCACCGTAACGTAAATCCGATCAAATGACGAGTATAGCCGCCCGTATTCGGCAATTCGGTTACTGACCCGCCGAAGTGTACGATTCAGATCAAAGAGCGCCTGATCCGATTCATGGAAACTGCGATGCACATCCTTACGCCGCGTTTTGGACGGTCGCTCCGTCTGTCCAGCGGACAGAGGCAAGCGGTGACGAGTCACCTGACCGTCATCGGGCGAGCCATCATTCCTCGTTTCACCTGGACGATCCATTCGAGGGTTAGCAGATGCATAAGCTTGACTGCGATAACTTTGGTCATCCGCCTCATCTTCGGTTCCGATCTGAACGTAGACCACACCGTCTCCATTATCCCATTTCAGTCGATTGATCTCCCGCACGGCAGACACGGCAGGTGCGGCCAGATCACCCACGAACAGAAACAGTGCCGGGTAATGAATGCTGCTGCGTCCATCACCCAGGCTACCTTGACGCTCCTGCTCTGCTGCATACTGTGCTGCATATTTCTCCAGATCGCGCTTCAGGGTATACTTCGCACCCAACTCCATCCCGGCCGCCATCTTACTTCAGCCTTCTGCGGATGTCGTTCAGCTTCGATGACATCGTTCTGTAGAACTGATAGATGTCTTCCCCATTAGCCAGTTCCACCCGCTCGTATTCGAGACGATCACGCGATTCCATGAACAGCGCAGCCAGATCATCCAGCTTCGTCAGCAATGGGGTGATATCTTCTGAAGCCGTCAGATCATTATCCCGACGGGAGGCTTTACGCAGCAGTGTACTGCGGTCTTTTTCCGTCAGGCCGCGGAAGTTACCAAACACTTCATACTCGGCAAAGTTACGGCTCTTCATCAGGTTCGCGAATGGCTCCCATGCGTCTTCTTCCGGGTCACGGTCATAGACGTAGAGCGCACCTTTTTTGACGATGGTGTCGGTATATAGCGCTTCGATGAAGCGATCATACCACTGCTCTTCGTCCTGGTACTGGGCAAGAATGCCTTCGAGTTCCGCGACTTTGGCCGAGATGGCATTCATCTTTGCCAGTTCCTCACGTACGCGCGCGATCAGCTGCGGGGAGCGCACCAGGTTTTCTTTAGCCATATCTTCATTAATACTGCCGAAAATATCCTTAACTCCTACACGCGGCAACCCTTCGGATTGCAGACGTTTCAGCTCGATCACGGCCCGCTTCACTTCGCCGAGGTTCGGCGTGGTGGACGTGAGACGCATGTCGTAGGCTCCCAGTTTTGCAGACAAGTCAAACGCTTCTGTTGTCACAATCGCATACCGGTTACTTGTATTCTCATCAATGGATTTGGCTGTCACAATGTTGTATCCAAGCGCTTGTTCGAATTCCGCACGTACACGGGCGTTATACTGCTTCACGCGGGCGTTCTCGTACACATCTCCCCAGGATTTCTCTGGAATTGGTGACGGTAGATAGGTCCAGTTGTTTTTCTCCGTTTGCACCAAGTGACGACCAATGCCTTCTTTATCCAAAATGGTACGTTCATAGCTTTCCTCATATACTTTGAGTGGTGTATACACAAATAGTGGTACCCCGTTGCGGGTGTTCAGCCAGAAAATCCGGTTACGCACTTCACTTTCCTTGACGGTAAAATGAGATTTGCCTACCGCATTGTTCTGATAATTGCGAATCCCTTTCAGAATGCCTGGCGCCTGCGCCGGTACCGATACAAATCCCCATGAAGGGAAATGCAGACTCCCCGTACTGTTGCTCAGATTGAACACCGGAACGGCCTCATCATCCAGCTTGCCAGCAATGAAACGTTCCACGAATTTCTCAACCGATTCATCCTGTCCATATTTAATCACCAGGAAATCTTCCATGGAGCGGGTAATCAGATCACCGAATTTCTCACTCAGGAAATCGGAGATGGAGCTGACGATATCAATCTCGTTTTCTTTCACCCATTGGCTGGAGTTTTCCAGCAATTCACGGGAGAAGTCACGGATTAGATCATCCGTATCGCGCTTATCCAGCAGCCCATCCACCACACTGACGATATCCGGCACACTTACCACGTTCCAGTAATACGTCTTGTTGCCTTTGTGATCGGATTGTTCTTCGCCGCGTGTCAGCAGATCACCATTCTTGGCGAATATCGAGCTAAGGGCGTTCAGCGTTTCGGTAAATACGTTATAAATGCGGCTGTTTTCCTGGTTCAGCAACTCGTACAGATCTTCGTAGAACTCGATCATCTGATCGTTGCGTTCCACGTCGGCGTGCAGCCAGTACTCATGAATTTTTGCTTCAATATAAGCATTCTTTTTCTTCTCTTTGGAGACAAAAGCACTCTTTGCATCGCCCAGTTTCTCTTCAGACTGCTCCTGAGCTGCTTCAATATCACGCGGAATGCGGAAGGCATTCTCACGCAGGGTTTCAATATAAGACTGGATCATCTTCAGTACACAGAAGCCTTTTTCCGTATAGATCAGGCGGGAGACATAGAACGGACCCTGTTCGGGATGCAAAAACATACGCCGGATCTGTTCGGTGAACTGACCGGCAATCTCGCCCGGCAGCTGTTTCTTCGCCTTAATATATTCTTCACGGGCACGGGCCAGGAAGTTCTGTTCCAGCTCGGTGTCCATGTTCACCACCTGTGATTTCACCACATTGCCATAGGACAGACGCTCGCTGTTCTGGTAACCAGGCAGCGGCTCTGGCACGCGTGCTTCAAAGGACTTAACTACACTTTCGAGATCGATGCCCAGCTTACGGGCAAACTTCTCGGTATCCTCCTGGTTCGGTGCTTTGGAGAACATGGTATTCATTTTATCGAACATCCGGTAGGCCAGATAAGTGGTCATCTCTTCAATCGGCAATACAGCCGAAGAGGCACCGATGATGTTGTAATCATAGTTGGCCGGGTACACCTTGTTCATCTGTGCAATGTTGGTCCGAATGTTGCTGATATAATCATGGATCGCGAACTCCTCACCAGACTGTTTCTCCTCACTTGCCATGAAGTTTGTAATATTCTCGGCGGTGACGTTCATGCAGTAATCATAGGCGTTCTCCAGCAATTTGCCTTCGGTATTCGTCGCAGAGATCAGATGACACAGGTTAAATGGCGGCAGCGGTGAGTTGACCGTCAGGATATTGCCGTACTTCTGGGTAAACCGCTCATTGCGGCTATCCACGTTCATCCAGTAATCCAGCTCTTTGAGCGCAGCATATCCATTCTTGCGAATGTATTCGCGAGTGTGTTCGCTCAAACTTTTGTTGGACAGGTTCACGTCTGGCGTGAACAGGTAACCCAGCGTATTGACGCGGTCAATCCCGGCAGAGCCGTGATCACGTTCAATGATGCCGCGCACGATATAGGAAATATCGAGGAAGCAGCCGCTGCCTGTACCGCCGGACAGACCTGTCAGCAGGAACACCATCAGTTTTTTGTTGGTGCCTACAGATAACGTTTTAATCTTTTTGTCGATCGCTTGCACGACCTGATTAATCTTCGTGAACAGGAGCAGGCGTCCAGCCTGACGCACTCCTGCGGCACCGTTCATGCCATCCGTGATGCTCAGTTCCGGAGACAGCCAGTCCGTAATATACGGCTCCAGCACGCTGCGGTTCTGTAACAGCCCGCCGATCTCGGCATTGGATAACAATACGAATTCATTAATGGGATCAAGTCCGATCCCTCTATATTTTTTGGCGCGATCCTGTTCGTTCGTTTCGAAAGCCAGAAACTCCACATTGTCCGGCTTGTCCATTTTTTTCTTGGATACCGGGTCCTGTGGCAGCTTAAAACGACGGTTGATCTGATATTTGAGGCGCAGCAGCGCATCAATGCCCGTTCCACCCAGACCGATAATCAGAATGGGGTTATCAATCGTATCGACTCGGATTTTCTCACTGACGATCCCTCCGCCAAGTGATACATCCAGCTGCTGAATATGTTCTCTAACAATCGGTTTCATTCGTTGTCCTCCCTTTGGTTACACTAAATACTCGATCAAAATCGTTTTGTCCGCCTGTTGCAGCGGGATGCTCAGTCGGTCACCGTTCTTCAGTTCAACGCCTGAGCTTGCATCGACTGCACGACCGGATTTCTCCAGCGTACCGCCTGCGGTGTTACGAATTATAATTCGATCCCCATTGCTAGGCGTAAATATATATTTTTCGGTTTCCTTCAGCTCAGGGTCCAGCTGCAACAACTGATGCAGATGGAATCTGCCCCGGAAGGATACCAGCTTTTTATATTGTGGATATGACTTGTCTCCTGTGTTCTCATCCCGAATCTCCACAATCATTTGACCCACAAATCCCCGGTTTTTGCGTTTCAGCCAGCCCATCAGGAACCAGGCACCAACAGCTACCACAAGCAGGGCTACAATACCCAAAATGACAGGTAACCAAGGGAACGGCTTGTCCTGTTCACCGCCTGACGTTGTCGGTTGAGTACCACTTCCGGCTGCTCCGCCCGCGTTAATGGTGATTGGAGCACTTTCGCGGTAAAAGCTGTCCTCTTCCGCCCGAATGATCAATTCATACTGATGATTGTCCGGGATTTCAAATGTTCCGGCAAAACCAGTGCCCATGTTCTCCAACGGCTGTTCCTCACTTTTGCCTGTATCGACATCTTTCACGACCAGTGTGGCCTTCATATCCGCATACAGGTCCTTATCCTGAAGTGGCTGACCGCCATTCTCCAGCTTGGCAACAAGTTCAACCTTATCGCCTTTTGTATAGGACTTGGTCTTAATTGGGTCCACAACAAGCTCCAGATTATAGTTGAACAGCAGGTTGATATCAATGCTGTCTTTCGGAGCCCCTTTTACCCGAAGTTTCCAATCGCCCTCTTGGGGTTTCAACAGCTTCACCAATGAATAACTCTTCGAAGTCGAGAGCTTGGCTGCATCCGAGTTCAGGTTTACAGCTTGGCCCGAAGGATCGGTCAATTGTACTTCCACCGGCTTCGAGGACATAATCGAGATGTTCGCTTCCAACACACTGTCGTTCGGCACGTTCACGGTAACTTCTTGATAACTGCCGTTTCCCGTTACAGAGGGCAGCTTCACAACATTCAGCTTGGCATGATCAGCGAAGATTTCACTCAAAATCTGTGGCAGATCATCAGGCGTATCGGTAATGAATGACTTGCCTCCGGTCTGCTGGGCCAGATCTGAGAGTGCATTCTTGTTCAGCTTGCCATCCGCATTGAGTCCTATCGTATATACCGGAATACCCTGGTTCTGCGCTTCCTTAACAGCCTTTTCCAGATCTGCATCCGATTGTGCCTGTGCGCGACCTTTAGTTTTATTAAAATCATTGTTGCCGTCCGCCAGCAGCACAATCATCGGCGAGTGGGATGGGTCAGCACCATGGTTCAGCACATTCACCGCTTCCGCTACACCAACAGAGACATCGGTATATGGCCCCCGGCCGAGCTGATCAATAAAATCCTTCAGGCTGCTCTTGTCTGCATCGGACTGAATCTCCAGCATAGCCTTTTCCCGCTCCACCTGATCAGTGTAAGCGACAATCCCTACCTTGTCCCCCTGGACGGGCAGCATATCAATAAACATTTTCATGGCTTCATTACTGATCTTGTCACGGTCACTTGTATTCATCGAGTTACTTACATCGGCTACAAGCACCGCATCGATTCCGCTTGTCTGTGCCTGAGCCGCTGCAGCTTGTGGCAGCAACGCCTGAGGTAACAGCAGCGTTAGAAATGCCAGCAGAACCAGAGTTCCGCTGAGCCAGCGTATTTTGCGTGTCCGCAGCATTAGGTGTACTCCTTCACGTTTGAGATTAAAATGGGAATAGTTTATTATAGGCGTCAAGCCTTAAGGAAATCTTAACAGTCTACTAATAAATTCTGAAAAGCACCCCTATCTTGAGTTACAGTTTTGTAATGACTGACAAAAATCGACGAATAAACGCCTGTAGCTGACACAAAAGTACCAACTATGGAAATATGATATAGTTATTGCCAGCAAACTGCAATATAACAGTGCTTGATCATCAAGCCATAGAAAGGAACGGATTATGGTTACATACGGTTGCCTCGCCATATTGTTTCTTTTTGTCATGATAAAGGTAATTGCGTTACAGCTCCATCGACGCAAACCAGTTTCCCGGGAAGACACGGATCGTACCCTATATACTATTCTGAATGGTGAGCGTGATTGAGCATGAGCCCAAAACAAGTTGTATCCATCCGACCGTTTATTCGAACGACACATGCGTTCCAAAAGTTGCACGTCTGCAAACGTTGTGGACAATACACCTGCCTGTGGGAAGATGCATGTACCGCTTGTCGCCGGGGTGCCCTTGTCTCCGTTCAAGAGCGAGCCGCTTCCCGCGTGAAACGCCGAATCGCACGCGACCTGTTCATTACCCTATTGTTCGGTACAGCTGCCACCTATTTCGGTGAAACCATAGATCAGACCATGATGGCAGCTACGATCTCCCTGTTGCTTCTGGCAGGACTGATCTTCATGCAACAACGTTCGTTCCAGGTAGAGCAGCAGCGTGAGACGAAGCGTATGTTGCAACAGGATGAGGAAATCATCCGTCAGGGTATCAACCGGAACTGGGCCCTCGTCGCAGAAGCCCGGAAGCAGGATGAAGCGCTGGCGTATGAGATGCTCCGCGAGATCGGCTCACTCGTCTACAATGACCGAATTCGACTGCAGCAGGTTGCGTTGTTACAATCCTTCGTCCTGCGCAGCGATATGGATCTGCAGCTTAAGCCCCTGCTGCTACACAGCTTCGAGCGGCTGCTTGCTGAATATATCGGTGAGATCGCGCGGCTTAAGCCGGAATTGATCCGTGAAGACGCGATTCGTTATATCGCTACCTATGAAGTGAACATTTTACAGCTCCACAACGGAATTCAGATTCTCACAGCCGTGGCTGCAGCTGCCGTGCGCAAGAGCAAATATATTGAGTCATTCCCTAGTCTTATTACCCGCTACGCCCGCTTTATGCCTAAGGATCGATTCATGAGACTTTATCACACGATTGAACGCTATCCAAGCAAGGCACGCGGGGGACTTGCAGAGTCGGTGGGCCGGGTGTATAACGAGAAATATCGGGATCAGTACGCAGATGTTCAGTTGTAGGGATGATATATTTGGAATGGAAAATGTAGTTTAGTGCAAACTCACTCCGTGTATATAGACGAATGGAATTTCATCCACCCCTGCATGCGCGTCAGCAACACGGATTGAATGTTATGATTCTAATGATATAAGAATTGATCAAAAAACACCCCATCCTTAGGTCTAGGATGAGGTGTTTTGAAGTTTATGGCAGTCTGCCGAGTGCTACCCGCGGTACACGGACAAAAATGAAAATACCCGAATGGCATTTCCCATGGAATTAAGCATGCGTGCAAACAGACACTCGCAGACGACAAAAGCAATAAGCGGAAATCATTGTCTTTCCTGGTGAAAAAGGGCCGCGACGTGGTTCCGTCGCGACCCTTGATCTGAGGGTTCGGTACATCTGTACCCGAACCCTCTCATATGAGCCATGCCAAATTCTGTGGCATGGCATGGTGCCTGCGCAGGAGCGGCTATATCGCCGCTTGCGCCAAAAGCTTTACCGTCCGCGACGAGAATCGCGACGGTCGCCCTTCGCCGGTCCGCGTCCTGCGGATTCCGGACGGCGTGAGCCTTCGCTGCTGCGCCCGGAGCTGCGCTTGTCGGCACTACGGCCAGCCCAGCCGCTGCTGCTAGCTGCACCGCGTCCGCCTTGGCCTGCTGCACCACGACTGCTGTCGCTGCTGCGCGCGGAACCACGACCTGCGCTGCGCTCATCGCCGCTGCGACCTGCACCGCGTCCACCTTGGCCCGCTGCACCACGACTGCTGTCGCTGCTGCGCGCGGAACCACGGCCTGCGCCGCGCTCGTCACCGCTACGGCCACCACTACGTGTACCTTCACTGCGTCCACCTTCGCCACCGCGCGAACCACGACCACCACGTCCGCCATCTCTGCGATCGTTACGACCTGCACCGCGACGGGCACTGCCTGTCCCGGAAGAGCGTCCGCCTGAACGTTCGTCATCACCCTGACCATTTATGGAACGTCTAGCTGCTCCAGTCGATGCTACCGGACCTTCGCTCGTCCACTGGATACGGGACAGCTTCTGGTCGATACCTTGTTCAATACGTGCAAGTTCCGGTCTGTCGTGCTCTGTTGCAAACGTTACAGCAAGGCCCGTACCGCCTGCGCGGCCCGTACGACCGATCCGGTGGATATAACTTTCCGCATCATGCGGCATATCGTAGTTAAATACATGCGTGACGCCTTCAACATCAAGTCCGCGTGCAGCTACATCTGTAGCAACCAGCACTTGCAGTTTGGCATCGCGGAACGCTTTCATTACGTTCTCACGCTTGGATTGGGACAGATCTCCATGAAGTTCATCACTGGCATAACCTGCTTCGCGCAGATCTTCGTTCAGCTTGGACGCACGACGCTTCGTCCGGCAGAAAATAATCGCCAAATACGGGTTGTACGTATCAATCATGCCGCGAAGTGCTTCAAGCTTACCGCGATCTGTACATTCCAGTACTTGCTGACGGATCTGCTTGATCGGAATGACGGATTGGGAAGATACTTTCACATCTTCCGGATCTTTCATGTAGTTCTTCGCCAGGTTGCGAATGCCCTTTGGCATCGTTGCTGAGAACAGCATCGTTTGGCGTTTGTGTGGCAGCTCGCTAAGAATCGTCTCCACATCGTCCAGGAAGCCCATGTGCAGCATTTGGTCGGCTTCATCCAGCACCAGTTTTTTCACATTATCAAGCTTCAACGTGCCACGACGCAGGTGATCCAGAAGACGACCCGGCGTACCAATAACGATCTGGGTGCCGTTCTGCAATTTGCGCAGTTGCTTGTCCACATCCTGCCCGCCGTAAACGGCAAGCACATGCAGTTTATCGTCATTTGCAGTGAGCTTCTTCGCTTCTTCCGTAATTTGCAGCGCAAGCTCACGCGTAGGCGCGATAATCAGCGCTTGCGGCGAACGATCGGATACGTTAATTTTCTGAATAATCGGCAGCAAAAAAGCCAGCGTTTTCCCTGTTCCTGTCTGTGCCTCGGCGATAATATCACGTCCACCCAGCAGTACCGGAATCGAACGCTCCTGTACCGGAGTCGGCACGGTGATGCCCTGATGCTTCAGGATCTCGCACCATTCCGGGCGAATGCCCAGTTGTTCAAAGTTTGCCAATCGTTACACCTCTGTATATTCATTTAGATAAGTCCATTTCATAATGACTTCAGTATCTGCAATCAAGACTAGCTTTCCTTATATCAATCATGATTATGAAATGAATTTTTTAAAAAGCAATCCCACACGTTGCTCTTCTTCTCTATACCCTGTAGTTTACACGTTAGTCCAGCAAAACAAAAGGGGATACAGCGTTACACCCCTAACTTGTAGCACAAAATCCCAAGATCAGCGTGACCTGTATCGACCAAGTGAGTTTAAGAGCGTTTAGTTAGTGACTCTAGATCTGCCTTCAGGTTGCTGATGATGTGGATCTGACCTAACATGCCTCAGGCTCTAATAAAAACAGCGACGCCCTCTCCCCGGTTTGAATCCGGAAAAGTGCGTCGCCGATTACAAAGTATCTTTTTATATTGTCTTGTCGTCCAACCAAGTTACGAACCGTGCCCTCCAGCAGTGGCAAATCCACTCCGTTCAAGAATACGAGAGCTTTCCTCGTTCAACCCGCGCAGGTGCACGGTTTTGCCCAGCTTCGCGTATTTGAACTTCACTTTACCAATAGCCACAACCGCAGTATTGTCCCAGATATGTGAACCTCCGAAATCAATCGTGATCTCCTTCGGATCAGTCTCTGCATCGAACTCATCCACGAAGCGGGACGAAGAACCAAAGAAGAACGGTCCGTGAACCCGATATACTTTCTGCCCTTGTTCCTGGCTCGCCTGTACGCGAATCTTGGTCTGTTTCCAGCCAAAATGCAGCACACTGAGCACAACGCCGACCATGACCCCGATCGACAGATCGTGGGTATAGACCACAATCGCCACCGTAACGATCATGACAAAGGCTTCCGCACGTGGCACGCGGGCAATATTTTTGATGGAACTCCAGTCGAATGTTCCGATACACACCATAAACATTACACCGACGAGTGCACCCATCGGTACCTGTTTCACCACTCCGCTGAGCAGCAACAACAGGATCGCGAGAAACGCACCTGCGGTAAACGTGGATAATCTTCCGCGTCCACCAGACTTCACATTAATCACCGATTGCCCAATCATGGCACAGCCAGCCATACCACCGAACAAACCGTTAATGAAGTTGGCAATCCCCTGACCGCGTACTTCGCGGTTCTTGCTGCTCTTGGTCTCGGTCATCTCATCTACGATGGTTGCGGTCAGCAGAGATTCCAGCAAACCGACGAGTGCCAGAGTGAATGAATAGGGCAGCAGAATCATCAGTGTGTCCCAAGTCCATGCAATATTAGGCAAGTGGAACATTGGCAACGTACTGGTCAGGTTCCCCATATCGCCGACAGTCTTCACGTCCAGATTTAGCATCGCCGTAATAATCGTCATCATGATGATCGCAATCAGTGGAGCTGGTGCGGCTTTGAAAAACCGCGGCAAAATATAGACGATCGCCAGCGTACCTGCCACCATCGCATACATGATCCAATTCGCTCCCGTGAAGTGGGTTAACTGTGCCATAAAGATCAGGATAGCCAGTGCGTTCACGAATCCGGTTAGTACCGAATGAGGCACAAACGTAATAAATCGCCCCACCTTGAAAATACCCAAAATAAACTGAATAATTCCCGTCAATATCGTTGCTGCAAAAAGGTATTCCACCCCATAATCCTTGACGAGTCCAACCATCAGTACCGCCATGGCACCTGTTGCCGCCGAGATCATGCCTGGTCTTCCTCCTGCAATCGAGATCACAATCGCAATGGTAATCGAAGCGTACAACCCGACCATTGGATCGACACCTGCAATGATGGAGAAAGCAATGGCTTCCGGAATTAACGCCAGCGCTACCGTAATGCCTGCCAGCACGTCTCCGCGAATGTTGCCAAACCATTGTTGTTTTAGAGTATTCATATGTTCTTTGCCGTTCCTCCTACGTGTATTCCTCATATTGTATAATTCTGCTAAAGAGTAACGAAAGCAATACACCACTAACTGACTACCCAGGACAGCACAAAACAACGGATTCCTCTCCGCATCATTCGCCTATGCTCTTGCCTGAGTTGCGTCATTATTGACCATCTGTATATCCTTGACGGGTTAATGAACACTCATGTCTTTTCCGTTCCAGTGTGTACCGCTGTTCCATGACTGCCTTCAGTTGTCTTACTCGTGCGACATCACGATCTGATTCCGATGCCAATGCCAATAGGTTTTCCCCTCTCAGAAAAACCGGGTCCGTTAATGTACTGAACTATTATTATAGTCATAGGACATGATATGTACTAACACAATTAAGCTTAAAAAACAGGATCATATCTCCTATTATCTTAATTTTTCTATAATTTACTCGCCAATGCTCTATTTATAAACAAATAACCCGTAAAGATCCTTTGGAGAAAGTCTCTTTACGGGTATTCTTGTAATGTGATGCTGAAGCTAGAATCTTCCCGATTTGAATATCGAATAGAGCAGGAAAGCGACCATCAGAATCGCCACCAGAAAACCAATCTCAATGACCGGAATATCCCATAGCATTGTGGATTGATGACTGATCGACGAACCGATAATCAACCCCACCATAATGATACAAAAGGCGAGTAGCACGATGCTGAAGGACAGCCGATTGCTAATCTGGTCCATTCTGCGCATGAGTGCATCCAGTTCAGGGACACTGATTTCAAGCCTAAGCTTGCCTTTGCTAATAATGGATGATAACTGCCTTAACTGCCCTGGCAGACCAATGACACTCTCAGCCATATCGGCCGCACTGCGGAACAACCGATTCTTGATTCTTCCGGGACTGAAACGTTCCTTGATCAGCTTCCGACCAAAGGGCTCAGCCATATCCACAATGCTCAGGGAAGGATCGAGATGTTCGATTACACCTTCCATCGTCAGCAAGGATTTACCGAGCAACAAAATATCGGCAGGCATCACAACCCGGTGCCTCTGGGCTACGCCGAACAAGTCATTCAACGCCTGACCCACACTGATCTTGGAAAAGGGAATATCGTAATATTTGGTACGTAATTTGTCCAAATCCACATGAAGCCCACGCAGGTCCATGTCTTCTGGCATCATGCCGAGTTCCTCAATCGCCCGAATCATACTGTCTGTATCTTTGCGCATTAAGCCTATAATAAGTGAAGCGAGCTGCTGTTTCATCTCATCGCTCAGGCTGCCAACCATGCCAACAAAAAAGGTGTGTAGCTCTCCTGCTCCACCGCTGATTATGTGCTGACGTGCAGTTGGTTCACTCAGACTCTATTGCTACGTTGTTTCCTTAACTTCAGTTATATTTTTGTTCCGTGACCCCTGAAATTTGCCTCCTATATCATCTGGCGAAAAATGTTACATCAGCATACAACAACGTTCACTTTTTGTTGGGAGTATCTGGAGTCCGACGTGACAACAATGCCGAGTATTCAGTAATGAAGGACTTATAGCTTGGGCTAAATTTCAGTTTTTGGTACTTACTGGACTTTTCAGTAAAGCGATGGACATCCTTGCTCGGAAAATAAACGCTCATTCCTTCTCCCTTGGGATGCTCAGGAGACTTCATGTTAAAAACAACCGCTTTTTGAATTTCTTTTTTGACGCGGTCCGCCTCGTTCTCAGCTTTCATTCTTTTGCCGATCAAGGTAAACAAATCAGCAAGATCCACCAAATCGGCTTCGTCCGCATAATCCTCGGCTTGATCCCGGGCTTTTCTCAAATGACTCATTCCCTTTGTCATAGCTTGGGGCTTTAACAAACTTTTGCTGAATGACTCGACTGCCTTCATAACCTCTTCCATCCGATCCATTCGAATGATCGATTGCTGAAGGTCCTCCTCTTCGCCGTTTTCCTTCGACTGTTCCAGATATCCTTGAGCAATAGTTCTGCCCAACTCAAGGGTGGAAATCCCGGGATTGTCTTGAACTGCCTTCAGCATTTTCGTATAATCCCACCCATTCTGATTCGTGTAATCGACGGATGCAAGCATATATTTTCCATAGTCCCTAAGGGCATAGGCCACCTCCACACTTGCCATTTTGCAATTATCGAAGCCGATGAGTTCAAATTTAATTCCCGTTTCGTTATAGGCATGCCCAATTCCTTTTTGAAGCTCGGTCAAGCTCATTTTTTTATTTCCGTAGTGCTCGTCGCCCCCGTATCCATCGATCGGTCCAAGACCGTGTCCCCAGAACATAAGCACATGCTTCCGAGCCGGATATTCACGGGTTCCCCAGCGAATGAAATCTGTAAGGGAAGCGGATGTATCCATATTTTGCGAGCCTGCGTTATCCAGAAGGGCCAACCTCCCCTTTTCGACACGCCATCGTTGATTCAGACCGGGTTCGATGGGCGAATGGTCCCAGCTTCGGGCCCCTCCTGTCTGAACGACAACACCTACATTGCTGGAAGAGCCGACACTCATCATTTCCTTCAAGTCATCACTTGCCATATGAAAATCACTTTCCATATCTGAACCAATCATATAGATGAGAAAGGTGTAATCGGCCTGCCGATCGGATGCTTTTAGTTCAGCTACAGGAAGAAACGAGACAAGCAGAATGAACACGAGCAGCCGTATTGTTCTTTTCATTCCCCTCCCTCCTTGTTTCCGCTCTACACTTTAATATTAGCGATATGCCATAAAGAGAAATAACCGTCTTCATCGGGAGCTTCGTTCTCCAGTACAAAACCAGTAGACTGAAAACACTTTAAACAAGCAGCGTTGTCAGCTTCAATTCCGGCGTACCATTTATAGATCGTTCCCAGCTCAGGCAGTTGCATGGCATTTCCAACCACTGCTCTGCCGTAGCCCTTACCCCGAATCGACGGATTGACAACGATGGCGATACTTCCCGTATTCTGCTCCTCCCGCTCAATCATAATTACACCTACGGCTTCACCCTCCGAGAACGCGACCCACACGTCATAACCGGGATGCTGCTCGACATGCCGGTACCACTCGCCTAAAGGAAGCATTCCCTCCAATCGCCGATGAACCTCCGCATCCTTAAACCAATCCTCCAGCATCGCCAGATCGCGTTCAGTAAACGGACGCAGGTTATCAATCAATACCACGCTCATTTCATCTCACCTCTTATCTGTATTTTTCAGCCTGCATGTTGTATAGTTCGGCATACCCTGCGCCATTTTCGAGTAATTGGTCGTGGGTTCCCGTCTCCATGATTCTGCCCTGTTCCATATAGACTACATAATCTGCGTGTCGTGCAGTGCTTAACCGATGCGAGACGATGACCACCGTCTTGTTTTTCATTAAATCCCGCATTCGCTGGAACACGTCTTCCTCCATGAACACATCAAGCGCAGAGGAAGGTTCGTCCATGATCAGCAATCCGGCAATATCTTCTCTCATAAAAGCACGGGATAATGCAATCCGCTGCCATTCTCCTCCTGAAAGGCTTCTGCCTCCGAATAGCCTGCCTAGCTGTGTAACATATTTGTGCCCCAGCTTGTGGAGATATTCGTCCACTCCGCCCAGCTTGGCAGCTCTTTCAATTATCCTTTGCTCGTTAACAGCCGCAAGATTGCCTAGCCCAATGTTGTCCCGAAGATTCATTTCATAGCGTACAAAATCCTGGAATACCGCTGTGGCCTGTGTCCGATAGGCAGCGATATCATACTCTCCCAGCGGAATATCGTTGTAAAACACCGCTCCTTCATTCGGATCAAAGAAGCGCAGAAGCAGTTTGACAAGCGTGCTTTTGCCTGACCCGTTTTCACCGACCAGCACGGTCACTTTTCCAGCAGGGATGATAAGCTCAGGGATATCCAGCACAACTTTGGTTTCATCATACCGGAAACGGACTCCTTCCAGGCGGAAGCCCTCTTTGACAGACACCGCCGGAGGGTATGAGCCAGACTTCATTTCATTCTCGCTATAGAGAAAAGAACGAATCTTCTCCAGATGCTTGGCTTCCCTGGGACCGATTGCAAAAGCCGCAAATAATTCATTCATTCCCTCATTCAACTGAATAGTGGCACCAATAAATAAAAAGATGTCTCCTGCTGTGAAATGGCCGGAAATTGCCTGTCCAACTAGATAAATAATGATGAGGCCGGCGGCCAGCGACTGGAGCACAGACCACAATAATTGATGGAGAGCCAGTTTCCGTTGGTCGGCTGAAAGTGTAAGCAGAAGCTCTCGTGAAGTGCTCAGGTATCTCTCCTTAAAAAAAGGAACAAGACCAAATACCTTCAGCTCTCCGGCTGTTTCAGGCCTGAGCGGCGTACCAGCGTAATATTCAGCACGCCGCCTTAATTCCTGGACCTCCTCACGCCCTTCAAAGGTCGCGTTGTTGAGCTTCGCTTCCCAATACAGCTTGGGAACGACCAACGCCAGCAAGACGATCGGGGCCCAGGGAGCGATCGTTCCGATCATTATACTCCCGGCTGCAATCACGACCAGTCCTCCGATGGTCTGAGAAATAATCGTTAACCACATTGTAACGAAGTATTCGTTATATTGAATAACTCGAGTTTTTGTATGGAAGCCTGCCTTTTCAAAAGGAGCAATATCCGGAATCGACATTGCTTTGCTGATCAACAACTCATCAATATGCGCTTGAAGTTTTGCAGTTACGAAGGCAAGATATCCGTGAATGCTTTTCGAAGCAGCAGCTTGGAACCGGCATAGCTGTCTTGCTCCCCCTTCAAGAGATCAAAATGCTGCTCCGGCGGAACCGAGAACGAAAACTCGATCATGCGCCGGTCCAGAAACGGATGATACGCAGGCAAGGTAATGCCTACAGAGTCCATGTATCTTGCACGAGGCCACAGAAAGTCGTAATGATAACGCTTTCTCCAATAGTTTAGTGGCCTGCTTTTGCGATATCGGTGAACCTCCTCCGCATTCATCTGCCGTTCTCTCTGGAGATGCTCGTTTGTAAAAAATTCGGGCAAGTCGTATTCCGTATCTGACCATAACAGCTTGTAGTACATTTTCTCCCCAATATAAGGAAGAAATGGAGCCAATCCATATTGAAATTCTGAAGCAAGACTGGATACAGGCGGAATTATATTAGCTGTCATGGCTCACGTATACTGATTGCTGGCCTGAATATGGCATTTTCCAAAAAACTAGTAGAATTAAAGCAAGACCCGCAAAGATCCTTTAATAAGGTCTCTTTGCGGGTCTTGTTGTTATTCTAGAATCTTCCCGATTTGAATATCGAATAGAGCAGGAAAGCCACCATCAGAATCGCCACCAGAAAACCAATCTCAATGACCGGAATGTCCCACAGCATCGTGGACTGATGACTAATCGATGAACCAATAATTAATCCAACCATGATAATACAAAAGGCGAGCAGCACGATGCTGAAGGACAGTCGATTACTGATTTGATCCATTCTGCGCATGAGCGCATCCAGTTCAGGGACACTGATCTCCAGCCTCAGCTTACCTTTGCTAATAATAGAAGATAATTGCCTTAACTGCCCCGGCAGACCAATGACACTCTCGGCCATATCCGCCGCACTGCGGAACAACCGATTCTTGATTCTTCCTGGACTGAAACGTTCCTTGATCAGCTTCCGACCAAAGGGCTCGGCCATATCCACAATGCTCAGGGAAGGATCGAGATGTTCAATAACACCTTCCATCGTAAGCAACGATTTCCCCAGCAACAGAATGTCGGCAGGCATCACGACCTGGTGTCTCTGGGCTACACCGAACAGGTCATTCAACGCTTGACCCACACTAATTTTGGAAAAGGGAATATCGTAATACTTGGTACGCAACTTGTCCAAATCCACATGAAGCCCGCGTAGATCCATATCATCTGGCATCATGCCAAGCTTCTCAATGGCCCGGATCATACTCTCTGTATCTTTGCGCATCAGTCCAATAATAAGCGAAGCGAGCTGCTGCTTCATCTCATCGCTCAGACTGCCCACCATGCCGAAGTCAATAAAGGCAAGCCTTCCATCCTTCAACACCATCAGATTACCCGGATGTGGATCAGCGTGAAAGAATCCCTGAATAAAGATCTGATTCAGTAATGAATCCACCAGCCGCTCTGCAATGTTATTCAGATCATGTCCACGTCTCACCAGTTCGTCACGATCATTGAGTTTGATGCCCTCGATGTACTCCATGGTCAGCACACGCGATGAGGTCTGATCCCAGTAGATCACCGGAATCTTCACCTTGTTATCCTGCTGATAGTGCTGTGCAATCTTCTCCGTATTGCGGCCTTCGACGGTATAATCCAGCTCGGCCATCAGTGCCTGAGCGTACTCTTCTACCATTTGCGGAATCTGGTACTGTTTCACCCAATCCCAGCGTTTCTCCGCCATGGCTGTCAGTTCCCGCAAAATATCCAAATCACGTTGTACAATGCGTGAGATCCCCGGCCGCTGAATTTTAACGGCTACCGACTCGCCGCTACGAAGCTTGCCCAGATGCACCTGTCCAATGCTGGCTGCAGCTACAGGGGTATCCTCGAACCGGGAAAAGATCTCTTCCAGCGGTGTATCCAATTCCTGTTCCAAAATACCCCGTGCCGTCTCCGAAGAGAACGGGGGGACTTGATCCTGCAACTTCACCAGTTCGCGAATGACAGACTCAGGCAATAGATCTGCCCTTGTGCTTGCGAGTTGCCCCAGCTTGACGAAAGCTGGCCCCAGCTCCTGCAGCACAAGCCTGATGCGTTCACTCAGCGTTTTGGTGGTGTGTGCTTCACGCGACATCCACCGCCGGGGTAGGGCCAGCAGCTGGAACAATCCCAGCTCCTCGACCATATAACCGAAGCCATGACGCACCAGCGCCATGGCAATTTCACGGTATCTGCCGACATGTTTGATTCGCACAGCCATCTACTCGATCTCGTTTCCTTTGAGAGGAGGAGGAACTTCAAGTGGAGCCGGGGATTCATCAGGTTGAAGCTGTGGTGTGTGGCCCAGTTCAGCAAGCTTTTTCTCCAGGACAGCAACGCGCTGTTCCAGACTAGTTACATCACTTTCGGATGCCACGCCAGCTTCCTGAAGCACCCGTTTGACCTGTTCCTGGATCACTCGCTTGAACTGGCCCTGCTCTTCATCGCCACGCTCCATTAGACGTTCAATCAAAGCTTTGGATTCACCGGGCGCAAGTTCCCCGCGTTTGACCAAATCATCCACGGTTTTCTCAATTTTTTCTTTGCTTACAACAGTAAGACCCAACCCTAACGAGATCGCCTTTTTGAACAAATCGCTCATTTTTGTCATCCTCCTCTTTGTTGATCTCTATACTATACCCCTTATACTCCGCATGCAAAATTTACAGTCAGATCAGACGTAACGTGCTGCCCATTTCCCTGCTTGCAGGATCAATTGACGGTACGTTTCGTGTGCAAAAGAAGGTATGTGATGTCCTGGCATAAGGTAAACAATCCGGCCAAGTCCGTATCTGTGCGCCCAAGCTGCGGGCTTCGGCCCTTCTTCGGATTGATATTCAAGCAGAATCTTCGTTTCGGCAAACGAACCAAACTCGAACTGATACGGTTCTTCCTCCATCGTAAACCCTGAAATGCCTTCGGTCACCGGATGTTTCTCCGCAGTTACGGTAAATTCCAGCGGTGCGTACGGCGGATGATGAAGAAACTTGGCACCGATCATCTGCTTGAGCTCATAACGATTTTGGAGCGATATCCCGTTATGTATGATAACCAGTCCACCTCCATTACTAACATACGACAACAAACCTGCTGTTTGCTGTGGAGAGACTTTTCCTTTCCAATCGTCCATGTATGAGATACACACATCAAATCCAGTTATATTTTCTTGCAGCAGCATGTTGCGATTCTCACTGCACTGCACAGTCATAGTATCATGGAAAATTCGGCTAATTTCTGCATCCACACCCTGAAGCGGGTGCCAGTCTGGATGAGTATAATCGCCAAGTAACAACGCTTTTTTACGATGATCCATTCATAAAATCTCCTTTCTGGTTAACCTAACAAAGACTACCAAGGAAGCGTGTCTCCCTTGTAATCTACATACGCGGGCTGACCTCCCTTGAATTGCTTATGGCGATCGATAAGTGCTGCAATATGTTGTGCCGATTGTTCAGGTGTAAGCTCGGCAGCAGCATCCAATTCTCCCCGCATATAACTCTGTACCCAACCGGGGTGCACAAGCATCACTTGTCCACCTTCATCCTTCAATCCATTATGCACAAGACGGGCCTGCATGTTCAATGCGGATTTGGACATGAAATAGGCAAACCAGCCATCGCGACTGCATTGCTTAATACTACCTGCCTCTGAAGATATATCGACAATCAGCTTGGTTGTCCCTTGAAGAAGGAGGGGCAACAGCGAAGGAGTCACACGTAGTGTACCTAAGGTATTCACGTTAAATACTTCTGCCATCTCCGCCATATTCAACGGGCCGCGGATATGATCCGTAATACTTCCTAGTATAGCCGCATTATTGATAAGCATATCCAGATGTTCTGTGTCCAGCTTAAGTGTTTCCGTGAACAGAGCTACCGACAGGTCATCCGCAATATCCAATTCGATGGCGTCTGTCTTTAATTCATTCCACATCTCCATCTGAAAACCTTTAATTATAGACGAGTCCCACCAACATCACGACCAAAGTCTCAGGGGGGCAGACCACGACCAGTGCTATCCTAATTATATAATTCTTTCATAAGCATATGGAATCATTCCTTTTTCACCCTCTATGATCCGGCCATAAGAAAAAAAAGATTCTAATCCGGAATTCGGATCAGAATCAGGAAATAAAGGGGCATATCAACTGCGGTTCTTGTTCACATGACCTGCAGCGAAATAACGCCCGAGTTCAACAATGAGAGCGCCCATCTTCTCTTCCTCCGGAACCACCAAAGCCTCAATGCCTTCCTCACGCATGGAATTCGCGGTAACTTTACCAACCGAAGCAGGTATAACACCTTGTCTGAAAGCTTCCAGCATCTGTTCAAGCTTATCCTGAGAAGCCGCGTATTCGGTCAAAAACCTGACCTGCGGTCCGCTTGTAAAAGCAACAGCATCTACCTTATGCTGCACAATCTCATTCAAAAGCTGTTCCAGTTCCGCATCTTCCGGTGGCACATGGCTGTAGGGAAGCACTTGCCTTACCAGCGCTCCCTGTTCTTCGAGCCAGTCTACAAGCTTGGGTGCCGTTTCTCCATGAAGCTGCAGCATCACTTTCTGTCCAGTCAGATCATACGGAGCGAATTCACGGATCAGCCCGTCTGTACTGCCATCATCATCCCGCACCAACGGAGTCAGTGTATGCTTGCGGAGTGCATTCACCGTCTTGTAACCTCTTGCTGCAATCGACGATGCTGACAATACGTCCAGCAATTGATCAGCAATCTCCATGTCCTCAGCCACATCGAATATCGCGTCCAACCCCATGCCAGTGGTCAAAACTGCCCAATCGGGTGGATCTGAGATCCAGGATACCAAACCATCACGAATATTCCGATCATCCAAAAAAACCGTTCCCTGTGCAGGTCGAACAAGTGGGATTCCGCCCATTTTTTCTACCAATAGGGACATTTCTTTGGATTTGCGTGGTCCTGTCAGTGCTACACGTATACCTGCCAAATGTTGAGCCATCCACGTACCCCCCGTTATTTCAGCCGAAAGTTCATCAGTCTGACTACAGTATACAGGGTACTTCTATGGAGGGAAACCGTGTTTCACCTCTTTTCGACGGTTTATCTATAACGATTTTTGATGATATTCATCAGGAAGGCTGCAGTTCACCCC
The DNA here is from genome assembly GCF_051934385.1 of Paenibacillus hebaui. Taxonomy (NCBI): domain Bacteria; kingdom Bacillati; phylum Bacillota; class Bacilli; order Caryophanales; family Paenibacillaceae; genus Paenibacillus; species Paenibacillus hebaui. The sequence continues at coordinate 6,688,066 of NZ_CP196836.1, forward strand.
CTGGATTCCCTTCATGTTTACCCTCGTTGGATTGCTTTTTATCACGTGATGCCATCTCTGGTTTGCCCTTTTTGCGAGGGTGAAGAAACATGAAGAGTATCAATGGAAACAACACCTCAAATACAATGGCGATCCATGTCCATTCCCGGGTGAAACGAAAGAGCTGAATGGCACTTCTGAAAAACCAGAAAGCACAGACAAATCCAACCAGAGCAACCGGTCCCGTCATGACTTTACCCGAAACTTTCGGGATCATGCGTTTCAGTCCCCAGCAGACAAAGTAAAGATCGAAAGCTATTTTCGTAATCATCGCGGGCAAAGTTGCTGCTGCCAGCGCCAGGTCAAACCGATCAAGAAAATCACTAATTTGCAGTTGTCTTGCCAGTTCATAGGAAGGATAAACCAGTCTGGATGCAATCGGTACTCCAATCGAGGTAATGGTCTCAATGAGAATCAACATCATAAGCAAAGCCGAAATCGTAATACCCCAGAAAACCGATTTGAACTGAAAATCACTGTCCTTAATCACAAAAGGTAATGCGACCACCTCTCCAAAAAAGGAGAATATGTACCAGCTCCCCTTTCCGACACCAACCACATCGACGTCAAAATACGGCATAAGATTGTCCATGTTAATTTGCTGAATCAACATAAAGGGTACGATCATTGAGATCAGCAGAAACAAAGTAACGTACAGTTCAGACATCCCGATTAGGGACCCTAGCCCACCCCTCACAATAAAAACAGCCATGACCAGAAGCGATAATGCAACAATGGAAATAGGTGTGGTCTCCAGCAATGTAATGCTCACGTAATCACCAATCAATCGAATGTCACGGGCAAATATAAAGAAAAAAAACAAGATGTACAGCAATCCTGTCATTCGTCCCAAAAAAGGATGCCGCTCAACAAGAGCCCCAAACAAGTCCTGTTTGGGGAATCTTCGCTGAACACGGCTCAACATCCATAAGGATAACACCAACACAAGAAGCACTGGTATATAGGACAAATAAGCATGCTGTTCAGCATAAAAAATGGCCTGTGCATGAGGCTGAATCAAAGTGCCTGTAATACTAAGCAGCATCACGAGCAGCACCAGTTGCCGCTTGGTTACTCCCTGATTCATGATATACCTCCTTTGTGGTGTTCACTTTTCAATCCAGACATACATCGTTGCATTCTATGGAAGCGGCAAGAATCGTTGGATCATGTGAGACACCCATACCGACACAAAAAAAGTCTTGCTCAAGTGCGTCACATAGAACCATAACGCCGTGCCCAGTGCGATGATTCCATACGATAGCCAACGATTGATAGCTGCCGCCTGCTTCAAATGTCTGAAATCCATTATGATCACTGCGATCACCATGCCCAGAAAGGTGAATAATAACGGCTTAATCATGCACGATATCCTCCTCCAAAACTCCGATTGGTTTATCAATGATCCCTATATTCTCAATAATGATGTGCGGTATTACCTCGACTTCCACATCTGGATAAATATCATCCCAACGATCCTTCATTTTGGTCCACTCTTTTGGCAGTTGCTGATGAATCGATCGGCCCAGACCGAGAATATCGGCATGATATTTTTTCTGAACCAATTGAATTCCTTGCTCGATGTCCTCTTTTATTTTTTGGTGAATCGCTGAATTTAATTTCAGAATCTCTTTTTCCCACAAGTCACCATAATTCGATTCGTTATCTACCAGAACCCCCTTGGCATACAATTGAACGGTTACGGTTACCTTTCCATTCTGAACACTGGGGTGCAATGATGCATTATTCTCATTTAATTTGATAAACAGAGTGCCTTTTCCGCGTGGGGCCTCGATCATCACTTCCGGTGCGTTGGCTTCACCCATCGCCAAGATCAGTGCATCGCCGGGTGCTTTCTCAATCATGCCAACCAGCTTGTCCTTCTTGAAAATGGCTAATCCATCAAGCTTGATGTTGGTCTTTACGTCCTTCCAGTCTTTCGGCACATTGTCTACACTTGAAGCAACAGGCAAAAATGGATCTACGCCTTCACTAAGGATGGCATCCGTGAAGGTTTTGAGCGAACGGGGGCTACGCATATTCAGATAACATAATTCTCGCACCATCTCCGATGGAAACTTTTCAATGGGTGCATCTGTATCCATTACCTTAAACGCTTCTCCCCTGGTAACAACCGGCAATGCGGAGAAACGATTCAACGGGTAACGTGTCATCAAATCCAGCATGGGGGCAACCCCCTCCCGGGCAAGCTTCTCTCCAATGAGCACGGTACGGCGGTGTGCATAATAAATCTTTCGAGATAGCGCCTTCTGGCCTTCAATTGTCGTTCCTCGAAGAGTTTTGGCTGTATTGGATAACATAAACCATGATTTATCACTGCTTGTACCACCCCCGCCTCCCGAACTGCCGGAAGAACCGGATTGACCCGGAAGAGCGATTTGCAAGCTTGATCTGTAATTCTCCTCTTCCTTATCAATGGCAATGCCGATAACAAAGGCTACATCGTTAATTTCTTTACGATCCCAACATCCAGAGATGAAAACAGTACACAGGAGCAGCATGGCGACAGCACGTCGTTTGCGTATGAAAAACATGTGTTCACCACCCTTTCTCAGCTTCAGGTGAACCATTGATCTTATCACTCATTCGTTGCTCGTTACGGTGAACCGTAGAAGGACGATGAATCATTTTCCACCACGGCACACGAATGATAATATCCTTGGTATCTGTTTTACTGTAAGGACTAAGGCCTGACAGATAGGGCACACCAAAAGACGTCATCTGGGTCAGATGCACTGAGATCAGGACCAGTCCGATAACAATGCCATACAGCCCAAGCATGCCAGCAAGTAACATGATGGGAAAACGCAATAAACGAACGGTGATGGCGAAGTTAAATCGCGGTATGGTGAAGGATGCAATCCCTGTCATGGATACAATAATAACCATGGGCGCAGAGACGATCCCCGCCTGTACTGCTGCCTGTCCAATGACAAGCGCTCCAAGAATACTGACTGCCTGACCTACCGTTTTGGGCAACCTCACCCCGGCTTCGCGTAAAGCTTCGAACGAAAGCTCCATAATGAGCGCTTCAACCAAGGCCGGGAAAGGAATGGCCTCCCGGGCTCCGGCAATACTCAGAATCAATGTCGTCGGCAACATATCCTGATGAAATGTCGTAATGGCGATATATGAGGCTGGCAGGAAAAGTGCAATAGCTACGAACAAAAATCGAATCCACCGCAGCAGGTTACTGATAAAGAATCGTTCATAATAATCCTCACTGGCTTGAAGCATCTGCCACATCGTGACAGGCGCGATCAGAGAAAAAGGAGTCCCGTCCACCAGAATGGCGAACCGTCCTTCAAGCAGATTGCCTGCTACTGTATCTGGACGCTCCGAATAATGCATTTGCGGAAACGGGGAATACGGGTGATCTTCAATCAGTTCCTCGATATACCCTGTTTCCAGAATGCCGTCGATATTGATTTTCTCCAAACGTTTCTTTACATCTCTAATCAATTTGGGATCGGCAATGTCGTCCAGATAGGTCAACACAATATCGGTTTTGGTTTCCGTGCCCAATGTCATGCTCACCATCTTGAGCGAGGGGGTTTTGAGCTTAAAGCGCAACAAGGCTGTATTGACCCGCAGTGTTTCAGTGAATCCTTCCCGCGGTCCACGAATAACGGACTCTGTCTGGGGTTCTTCCACACCACGTCGTACGCCGCCTTTTACATTGAACAGCCAGGATTCACGACTCCCATCGACCACCAGAAGCGCCGAAGATGCAAGCACGCCTTCCGCGGCGGCTGCCCAAGTTTCCACTCGTTTCACCTGCGTCAGCTCGACGCGTGTATCATCCAGCGGAACATCCGGCTCATCCGTACGCTGTTGTACCAGACCACGAATGATTGGTCGCAGCATGTGCTCCTGGATATCGGCTGAATTGACGATACCTTCGATATACACCAGAAGTCCCTTCACTTCAGGTGTGATCATCACATTACGAAAAACCACATCTGAGCAGTCGGAGAAAATCTCTTTTAGCGCTTGAAACTGAGTTTCATGTACTGTACTAATGGGCTGCCGCAGAATAGGCGGGGACGGCAATCCCAGAGGGATATGCCTTTTCTCTTCCGATGCCCGAGACTTGTCTTTCCCTGATGTTCTATCCGCCATATGCCGTCCCTCCGTTCTTGTTTTTATACAAGGTAGCTTGTGCCAGACAGTACGGAATTATGTGGTCTTTTTTCAAAATTTCGAATGACTTCTCGATCCTTAGGCAACAAATTGGCAACAAAAAAAAGGCCCCTGTAGGAACAGGAACCTTTGGTGTTATGACAACGTTTAAATGATACCCATTGAATCATGATCTGCTCTATCTAATCGGCAAAATAATCTTCAGGCACATAGCGGATTTCCGAACCCGCATAGATGGTCAATGTATGGCTCTCTCCATCATATTTCACCTGATCTCCCTGAACGTAATACCAGTGCTTCACAAGCGGTTGATCCTTGCGCTGTACAAAGCGAAACACATTCAGCTCCTGTCGAAGCTCCATAATGTTGTCCACCGCTTGCTGTTCCAGACCGGTAACTGTAAAGAGAAAGCCCGTACCCTCTTTATGATAGCGGTAGGACAACGAATCGGATTTGCTGTTCGCCAGCCCTCTTCCCGTCACCGCATGTTTAACCATAAACCATTCCTGCTGCGCCATAGGCGTACATCCTCCTTTGATCTTGGAGTTCATTCCATTCGGTTATCTAGGGCAAATCGATCAACATATAAAAAGCGTCCTCGCTTGCTTCCAGCTTCATGGATGTAATCTGTTCCACACGAGCCGTGTCGCCTTCATTCAACGGATGCTCACCATTCAAGCCAAGCTTGCCTTCAATGGTGAAAATGTACATGCGGCGATCATTAGCCTGTTCATATGTTAAGGTCCCACCTTTAGCCAGGCGGCCAAGATAAATCGTCATATCCTGATGAATAGAAGCGATACGCGGCCCACCTTTAGGGGATACCACGGGGACAAGCGCTCCCGCGAGTGCATCTGGATCAAATGAAGTCGTTTCGTAAGAAGGGTCCAGTCCCCTCGTATGTGGCATGAACCAGAGTTGAAGTAGACGTACTTCTTCCGTATCCGAAGCATTATGCTCGGTATGAATCATGCCACTGCCTGCCGACATGCGCTGGATTCCACCAAATGAGGTAACAGCCACATTGCCCAAGTTATCTTCATGACGCAGCTTGCCGTTCAGCACGATGGATACAATCTCCATGTCACTATGCGGGTGTGCCCCGAAGCCGCGGCCAGGTGCAATTACATCGTCGTTGGCGACACGCATCGGTCCAAAAGCGGTATTCTCCGGGTCTTGATACTCTCCAAATGAAAAGCTGTGATTGCCGCGCAGCCAACCCCGGTCAAAGCTTGAGCGGTCATCGGATGGAATGACGTTAATCATAAAGCGCACCCTCCCAAACATTCTTATTTTTTCTTAGTTGCATACTTATTCTCATTGTACCAAATAGATAGGCTTGTCGTCCAAAGCAAAAAAGCCTTTTCCCGTCATCATTCGATCCACGTTAGTCATACCCGTAAACCGAAAAACACAGGAAAAGGCTTCAATCGAAAGAAAAGACCAGCTTGTAGAACTTGTTACCTTAATCCATCCTGAATGATAGCCAACATGTTAAGCACTCACGTCCCGACGAGCGTTCCCTTGTCTGGAGAAGAAATGATCCACCGCCAGAAAACGACTGCCTGTGAAGAGCAGTGTCAATGAACCCGCCAGCAGCAGGTAATCAAACTCCGTCCCGCTCATGAATGGTTGACCCACTTTTGCCGTAAGCAGAGCACCCGCCATAACCACAATGAACAATGCTGCAAATACACGTGTTCCCAATCCCAGAATCATGGCTGCGCCACCTACCAGCTCAATGATCGCTACAACGGATGCCAGAAAACCGGGAATGCCGATACTTTCGAAGAAGCCGACTGTATTGCTAATTCCACCTTCGAATTTGCTCCACCCGTGTAATACAAAAATGAGTCCAATCATAATCCTTGAGAAAAGTAATCCAATCTCTACACTTCTATTCATACTCATCATCCTCCTTCAAGTTTTAAATCAACGTTTCAATGTTATCCAATGGACCAAACAAACAAGATAGACAGCAATAGGATCACTGTTGTAGAAATGAATACCGCATAACGTGGAAGCGTCAGCGTAACATCCTGCTCAGGGTCCAATAAACGGGAAATTCGTACATTCACCGAAGTATCGGCAAATGACGATTGAATAGCCGTTGCTCTGGGCTGCCAAGGTTCGGGGCAAGCGCGGATCAGTTTAAGCAGCGCACTGCCGATTCCCGCAGGATTGCCTGTACGTTCAATCGCTTCATTATCGGCCAGAATTTCTCTCACGATATTGTAGTGCTTTGAAGTATGCTTCAATACGGGGATGTAAGGCATCATGATGGCAAATACCGAAAGTATAGTCGTCTTAAGTGGATCACGATGCCACAGATGATGAACTTCATGATATACAACCGCTCTTTCTTCTTCGGCGTCCAGCATCTTGAGCAACCCTGTAGAAAGCACAATAACCGGCTTCCATAGACCGATCGTAAATGCAACCGGTGACGGCTTGTCTACCACAAGGAAAGAGGGTTGCTTCAGATGATGGTACCGCATCTCTAATTCAAGAGACTTGGCCCCATCCTCCATCGACCGTAACTTTCGTACCGCTGCACGGGTCTGAATCATCCGATCAAACAGCAACCAGCCTGTACCTGTAAATGTCAGGAGTACCAGTGCCATAAGAACATGACCCACAGACAACCATCCCAGTCTGCTCATCCAGTGATTGCACAGCCAGAGCAAATTAAACGGAATATCCCATCCAAATATTTTGTACATTGCGTACATGAACATCTGGATAAACACGAGCAACGGAATGCCAAACCCGACGGTAAACAACAGCTTCGAGCGGGCCTTCCACATGTCAATCGCTATCCTTTTTCCATTGCTTGATCTTCTGCTCCAGGCGTTCAATCAAGCCTGCATCAGCTTCATCCAGTGCATCCAGCATGTGATTCAATGCCAGTGATCCGAATTCATCCACCAACTCATGTGACAGCTCCTTCGATTGGTCGTTCATAAATTCCTCCCTGCTCTGCAATGGATGGTATAGTGATGTTCGGCCCTTCTGCGATTTGCGGAGCAACTCCTTGTCTACAAGGCGATTCATCACCGTCATGACAGTATTAAAATTAACATCTCTATCTTGTTCAAGTGCGGTTTGCACTTCGCGGATGCTGCTGCCTGGACGCGCCCATAAAATGTCCATGATCTTCGCCTCCAGTGGACCAAAAAAACGGTTCAGTCCACGCTCACCCACTTTAAAATTGTGTATTCTCATGTTCAGACACCCCTCACACTACTCATTGTAGTGCCACCAAAGAAGATGTCAACCTCTATGTAAGCTATTTATTGTAAATGATTTGTAAATTTGTTTTCCATTTCAGAATATCCTGAAGTGTTATATGGGTAAAGAAAGCATAAAGTCCGGGCAGTTCTGCAATATTGCAGTTCTACCCGGGCTCATTTAAAGATCAATTATTCTTTTCTGAAAAAAGATGGAATAAATGCTTTATTTCCGATCCTGTGATGGCATAAATGCAGACATATCCAGACCAAGTCCATGAGCCAGACGACCACCCAGCTGTCCGTCTGCCTGGAAGAAATGACACAATGCACGCAACTGGGTCTGTTCCGGTACAGCCTTGAGGTCATTGATCAGGTTATCAAGCAAGTGTTCCTGCTCCACCGCTGTAAATGAACGGAATAGTTCCCCTGCCTGCGTATAGTTATCTGTCTTTTCAATCTTTTCACGCGTAACATGCCCCTGGATCGGAGCCTGACTGTCACGGTATTCCGGTGCTTCCTGCGGACTGTTGCCCGAGCTGTTCGGTTCATAGTTTACCGGGGATGGATCCTGATTCACATTCATGAGTCCATCACGTTGATGATTACGAACCGGAGCATAAGGGCAGTTCACCGGAATCTGCAAATAGTTCGTTCCAAGCCGATGACGCTGTGTATCGGGATAGGAGAACAGACGTCCTTGCAATAATTTGTCCTCGGAAGGCTCGATTCCAGGCACCAAGGCACTTGGTGAAAAGGCTGCTTGCTCCACTTCGGCGAAGAAGTTTTGCGGGTTGCGATTGAGTGTCATGGTCCCTACTGTCTGGAATGGGAATACGTCTTCAGGCCAAGTCTTGGTTGGGTCAAGCGGATCAAAAGCAAAATCATCCATCTGCTCCGGTTTCAGCAATTGCACCTGCAGTTTCCACTGCGGGTATTGTCCGTTTTTGATATGGTCATACAAATCCCGGGTCGCATGGTTGAAGTCCTGTCCCTGAACCTCAGCTGCCTCTTGACGCGAGAAGCCCCGTACGCCCTGAACGGATTCCCACTTGTATTTCACATAATGAACCTGCCCTTGTGCATTAATCCATTTGAAGGCGTGTACGCCGAATCCATCCATCTCACGATAACTTGCCGGCGTACCCAGATCGGAGAACAACCAGGTCATCATATGGGTTGATTCCGGTGACAGTGTCATGAAATCCCAATAACGGGCAGGGTCCTGAATATTCGTATCCGGCGCAGGCTTCAGGGAATGAACCATATCCGGGAACTTGATGGCATCACGGATAAAGAATACAGGCAAATGGTTACCCACGATATCATAGTTGCCTTCACGGGTATAGAACTTCACGGCAAATCCACGCGGATCACGTGCCGTCTCTGGTGAACCCGTACCGTGAATGACGGTGGAGAACCGCACCAGCACATCTGTCTCAGTACCTGGATCTTGAAGGAAGTCGGCTGTAGTATAGTCCTTCATACTCTTCTCTAATGTAAAGAGGCCATGTGCACCGGCACCTCGCGCATGAACGACCCGTTCCGGAATACGCTCACGGTCAAAATGGGCGATCTTCTCAAGCAGATGATAATCCTCAAGTAATGTCGGTCCTCTTCTACCTGCTGTACGGGAGTTTTGGTTGTCACCTACCGGTGCGCCCTGATTGGTTGTCATGCGTTCTGTCATATCGTTATCCTCCTCATGTTGGTCTCATGTTGCTCTCATGCCTGCTGCATACGCTCTATTAAAATCATATTCATCATCCGTTTTAATATACATTTAGACTTGATCTAACTGTTAAAACGATTCTATCATGTCCCTCTTGTCTCTTGCATGAGGTTCGTATGAGATTAAGATGAGTTTCTTCGTCTTTTGATGAATGAATCATGAACATAGACTCGGAGAATGATTAAATCAGGGGTTTGGCAATTGGAGTTGATACTATGGTGGCTTAATGTACTTTAATCTATTGGATATACCTATGGATATACCCGCATACGTGTGAGGTGAACTGCATCATGTGGCAAAAAAAAGCGGACTAATCCGCCAGGCGGTAGCCCACTCCTCTTACGGTTACTATATATTGCGGCGAAGCCGCATTATCACCCAGTTTTTTGCGCAAGCTTTTGATATGAACATCCACCACATTACTTCCACCTGTAAAATCCGTCTCCCAAATATCGCTGAGCATCTCCTCACGAGAAATCACCGCGCCCTTGGCGTCAATCAGCTTCAGTAGCAGATCATACTCCGTCTTGGTCAGATGAATCCGATTATTGTCCCGCTGCACGCTCATCCGTTCACGATCCAGCCACAAGTCCTTGAAGCCAATACGTTGTCCTTCCTCAGGTAGAAATCCACGTTTGGGTACAGCCGGACTATTGCCGATCATGCGTTGTACCCGATATAACGCCTCCTGTGGACGCGCTGGCCAAACCAGCAACTCCTCCTGCAGCATCGGTCCGCTGGCACTGCCAATCATCTTCTCACCCACCAGGTACAGGCAGGGCGGTGTATGATCGGCTTCCCGGTTCAGACGGCTGCTGATTCCAGTGAATGCATCAATGGTTCCGGCAACAGACAGATCGTAGATTAACAGATCGAATACAAGCCGTTCATGCAGATCCGGTTCCCAGCGATGAAACACCAGCACATCGAAGCAGCTATCCGTAAGTGCCTTGACCAGTTCATGCACCTGACCCGGCATCGGACTAATCAGAATGACACGCCGTGTAACGGGACAATTATCCACAAGAGGGGCCGAATCAGACAAGGCAGGTTTGACCCGAAGTGGCAAGCGACGGCCAGACAGGTTTATTTTCACTTGACCCGTTTGTTTCTGCATTCCCCGCAGACACCTCCAAAGACCACATGAGCGTGATCAATCGCATATCCGGTTTCCTCCGCGACTTGCTTCATCCATTGCGGAGGGACTTCCGTCATGACTTCATCAACCTTGCCGCATACTTCACACATAATATGTTGATGATCATCCATGCGGGCATCATAACGACTTGCTGTCTCGCCCAACTTGAGCTCTCTAATCATTTCTTTGTCCGTCAAATATCGGAGTGAATTATATACTGTGCCATAGGCCAGATTATAACCTTGTTCCACAAGTCGGTTCATCACATCCGCTGCGGTCGGATGGTCTTCTGAATGACGTACTACATCATAAACGGCCTGTCTTTGTATCGTCAGATTTAAAGTTCTCACCAGCAATTCTCCTTTATTTATCCATTCAAAAGTCAGCATTTTGCATCATTCGACGCTGGTTGAATGGATACAAAATGCTCAAGTATATAAGATGACATAGCAATCAGCTGATTGTTATGATTCCCTGAAATATCTAAATTAATTTTGATTTAGATTAAGTATAAATCTTAATGTATGATGAAGTCAATATTACTTCTATGTGTTGTAATTGTATGGATAGCTCAGTATTTTCTCAGCATCCATCTCAATAATTTGGAATAATATGGTTCGCTACTATGCTGTTTTTCAGATAAAATATAGGGATGTGCGCAAAAAAAGGGGGGATGCTGGTTGCTAAGCACGTTTTTCGTAAATATCTGTGTCATGATCACGTTTATGTATGTGTCCGGAATCATCGCCAAGTTCAATAGTATTCGTTTGCCCTTTCCCTCACTGCGTGTTCAGATGATCGGTGGTATATTATTCGGTATCTACGGAACTGTGCTTATGAACTATTCCTTCCCCCTGAACGAAAGCACCATCGTTGATCTGAGGCATCTGGCCATCGTAACAGCAGCCGTGTATCTGGGAGGGCTTGCCTCGGTCATCTCGGGACTCCTTATCTCAATCCTGCGTATTGTGATGTTTGGATTATCACCCTCTGCCATTGATGCGGCACTCGTCATGACCCTTATCGGACTATCCGGTGTATATTTTGCCTATGCCCCCTGGTCAAGATTAACCAAGATTATTACCATGAATCTGCTGGGTATAACCCTGATCTTTATTATCCTTATGCTTAATACCACCAGCTTGAATTCGTTAATGAAAGTATATCCGGTACAGATGACGATTTCCTTTGTCGGTGGACTCTTTATTTATTTCATCGCAGAATTCATTAATAAATCGAATGAGATGTTATTCCTGCTCGAACGAAGAGCCTCTACTGACCATCTTACCAACCTAAGCAATCGTCGACAGTTCGAAAAGTCACTTGAACTGCAGCTGGAACGTTCACGGGAATACAAACAGAAGCTTTCCCTGCTGGTCATCGATATTGATCGATTCAAAAAAGTAAATGACACCTTCGGTCATACTTCCGGTGATGCAGTCCTGAAACAACTCGGACAACTGCTCATTAAGCATGCCCGATCCGCAGATATGGTCTCACGAAATGGTGGCGAGGAATTTGCACTTTTGTTGCTCGACTGTGGTCATCACCAGGCGATGGCGATTGCCGAATCCATCAGACAGTCTGTGGAAAAGTATCACTTCGCCCTGCCCGACGGCCATACGATTCGTCTAACCATTTCTATCGGTGTAGCTGTGTTCCCGGATCATTGCGATGACCGGGATGACGATGATTTCTTCGAGCAGGCTGATCGTGCCTTATATGAAGCCAAGAATACGGGACGTAACAGGGTCTGTGCCCTTCCACTTCGTTCCACGCCAATTTCCAACCAAAGTCAGCTCTGACTTCCCATGTAGAAAGGGATGCCCTATCCACCATTTCAGGTGGACAGGGCATCCCTTCTTAGTCATTAATGAGCTTCTCAACCACTCACTATTATGGCATCAAGCCAGTATTTGTTCGATTTCTTCAACGATTGCAGCATCCAGCTTCACACCGGAAGCAGCTGCATTTTCTTTCACTTGCTCGGGACGGCTAGCCCCTACCAATGCACTGGATACATTGTTCTGTCGTAAAATCCAGGCCAGGGCAAGTTGCCCCACCTTCAGATCCAGCTTGTCCGCCACCTCAATTAACTGACGAACCTTGCCGATGCGGTCTGCGTTGATTTTCCCTTCATCCCAGCCCAATTTCGCGGCCCGGCTGTTCTCGGGAATATCGGATACCGAAGTGTATTTGCCCGTCAACAGCCCTTGAGCCAGCGGGGAATAAACGACTTGTCCAATGCCTTTGCGCTCACCGAGCGGAATGATTTCATTCTCGATATAACGATCAAACATATTGTACACAGGCTGGTTCACCACGATATGGTCCAGCAACAGTTGATCGGCTGTCCCCAGTGCAGCTTCCATCTGTGCCGCCGTCCATTGACTAACACCAACATAGAGCACTTTGCCTTGACGTACCAGATCGTCCAGTGCTCGCAATGTCTCCTCAATCGGTGTCTCCGTATGATAACGATGGCAATAATAGATGTCTACATAATCAACACCGAGCCGTTGCAAGCTGGCATTGCACTGCTCCTTGATATGTTTACGGGATAATCCTTGGTCATTGGGCCCGTCGCCCATTTTGCCAAAAACCTTAGTTGCAAGCACATACGAATCACGGGAATACGCTTTCAAAGTCTGCCCAAGCAGTTCCTCGGCTGCACCCCGCTCGTACACATTAGCCGTATCAAAAAAGTTGATTCCTTCATCGAATGCAGTTTCAATTGATTTCACCGCATTTTCACGCTCCACATATCCTCCGTACGTCAGCCAGCTACCCAGGCTGATCTCGCTTACTTTCAGTCCGCTTCCACCCAATCTACGGTATTCCATTGAATGCACATCCTCCTCTAATTAAACTGATGAATGATGAAGTTCCCTCTCTATTGTAACGTAATCAGCTCGGATTAAAAGGGCTTAGGGCCGGAATTTGGAAAAACTCAAATAAGCGCACCCTGATCAGGTGCGCCTGGATAATCACGCTTCTCTTTACTTTAAGTGCGTGTTCAAAAAGACCGGTTTTCAGTACCGAGAAGATGGGATGAAGCTAGAAATGGAGTAGCGGAGCGTAGGGAAAACGACGTGAGCAACGGACATTTCGGCTGAATTCCATATTCGATGCTGATGATGCCACCAGGCATCCTTCGTAATCAAAAGCGGACTTTTTGAACTACCTCATTTAATGCAAAATGACGTTTAGGGCGTTCAATAGATCCGCCTGCTTCACAGGCTTCGTCAAAACCGCATCAAAGACTTCCGCTTCATGCGGATCGATATGCATGCCATAGGGAATCAGAACAATGACTGGCAAGTTCTCATTCCGCAGCTTCAGCTCATGTACAAAATGGACTGCGTCGCCCTCCAGCAAACCCATATCCACAACCGCCACATCTGGTTGGAAGCCTTCTCGGATCCATTCATTCGCTTCGGTTAAAACAGAGGTCATATGCACATCCATTTCCCATCTGCGCATCAGGGAAGATACCCCTTGCAAAATATCAGGGTCTTTGGCAAGCAGCACCTTTTTCCCCTTCAGTCGTTGCTGAATATTGGCAAGCTGCGGTAATTCCCAGTGTCTGCGAAGTGGCAGCCTGATCTCGAACTCCGTCTGGTTCTCTCCTATGCCATGCACCTGAATACGCCCATGCATTAGAATGGCAAGATTCTGGCTCACTGCCAAACCAAGATTGGTACCTATCAGCTTCTGTGTACTAATGTTTCCGTCCAACTTGTTAAATGCTCTGAGCTTCTTGTCCGAAGATAACATTCGGCCTGTGTACTTCACATGGAGTTGAAGCATACCCTCTTCTTCGTCCTCTCCCTCATCCACGGATGCCGTGATTAGTACCGCTCCTGTGCGCGTTGAATCCATGGCATACTGGATGACATGCGCCAGCAGCTGTCCGATCTTAATCTCGTCCCCAACGAATACCTGGGATACATTCAGCTCAAGATTCAATCCCAACTCAATGTTCTTACCCATCGCAAGTCCCGCATAGAGATAGACAGTATTCTCAATGGTCGCTACCAGATCGAATGGATCATCGTGAACAACCGTTTTGCCTGCATCGTTAATGTTGAAATTCATCATGTTGTTCAGCAGAGAAAGCAGGATATTTCCGCTGGTTTCAATCATGTTCACATACTCTGTCTGCTCCTCGGGCATATCGGGTGTACGCATCAGATCCGTAAGTCCCAGAATACCATTCAGCGGATTGCGAATCTCGTGGCTCATCAGCGACAGCATCTGCGTTTTGGTCATCGCCTCAGATTCGGCACGTTCCTTCTCTGCCTGCAGCTGTTCCTGTAGTTGTTCCGACACACTCAGCTTCTGCTCCTGAACATGTAACGTATTCTCCAGATCCACGACATATCCCAAAAAAACAGCCATTGCCTTGAGCGTTTTCATATCCGTTTCGCTGATCTCATAATCGGGATCATCCATGAGACAGATGGTACCGAATGTTTCCCCGGATCTCCGCATAATGGGAATGCCTACGAAGAATCGGTTCCCGAGTCCACTCGTCACGTCCATGGACCGCGTAAGCGGATGTTCACATGTATCTGAAATGGTCAGGACGCTGCCTTTATCTCTTAATACCAGGCTGCAATATGAAGCTTCAAATGGAAGTTCACTGCCTTTGGCAACCCATACTTCCTCCCGGTTAAATGCTTCCAGAATGACATTGGTCACCCCATCATTCGTGGCAACGAAGATGGTGTTCACCTTCAGAATGCCGCTTAATACATCAACTATATGGGACGCGGCTTCCTGTATATTTTCATAGAAGCCCTCGTTAATACCTACCGTTCCCATGATTCACCCCTCTTGTCTTAGCTGCACTTCAAATCCGTATTCCACAGAAAGATTCCATCGAGTATCGAGGGCTCAACATTTTCCGAATTAACTGTCACAACCTATTCATATATGATTAACACCGCAGAAGTCAAAGAGAATCAATCGTGAGCATCCACATTTCAACCCTCTCATGAGAGCCTGATATGGGCTCATGCATCCATGACAGGAAGGCGGACCAGCCCTTTCCTCTGCAGGTTTTCTGTCCTTGTCCCAAATATTGTCCACTGCATCGCAGGGTAGATAGAGATTATACGCTTCCCCTTCCACTTTGAACACCTTTATCATTCAACGCTACAGATAACGAGTGTTCAAGCCATCATCGGGTGTGAGGATTGTCACACCCAAAAAACCATATATAGTTTATAAATGGATAAAGAAAAACTACATATAGTGTTCAAGGAACATTATCCCTATACAAACTCATTTTTTAGGAGGAACCTGATATGAACGTGCTTGAGTACGACTCTCCACCCGCATCCGATCTATTATCCGACCTGGGAAGACGCATTATCGGCGCCGAAGACGCTGATACGCTAAGAGAGAACGCCAACCTGAACGGAGACTCTTTCAGCGGCAAGATGAGCAGGCTGGGTTCGGAGACGGCCAAGTGGCATGCTCTGCGTCATGTGCTGCCAGAGGAGCTTGCCCAAGCCGTGGAGAATGGTGATCTGTATGTGCATGATCTGGATCAGTATGCCCTCGGAACAACAAATTGTATCTTTATTCCGTTTGATCGGCTGCTGGCTTCCGGTTTCAACACGGGGAATGGCTCTGTACGTACACCACAGACGATCATGTCTGCAATGGCGCTGGTTGCCATTATTTTTCAATCCCAGCAGAACAGTCAGTACGGCGGAGTATCAGCCAATAAAATCGACTGGGATCTCGCACCTTACGTACAGCGCTCATTCCGCAAGCATTATCGCAAGGGACAGCGGCTGTTTGAGGAGATTGCCCTGATCGAGGATGAATTGCTGCATCTCGACAGCCTTGAAGCCAAGGAGACGTGTCCGCGAGCCTTCGCCTTTGCGTCCGAAGAAACAGAACTGGAAACCGTACAAGCTGCGGAGTCCCTGATCCATAACCTAAACACCATGAGCAGTCGGGCTGGCGGACAGATTCCGTTCACATCGCTGAACTACGGAATCTGCACTTCAGCAGAAGGCCGTCTGGTATCCCGTTCGTTGCTGGAAGCGACCATCCGTGGACTCGGTAACGGGGAAACGCCTGTATTTCCGCAGCATATTTTCCAATGCAAGCAAGGGGTTAATCAGGCCAAGGGAGAGCCTAACTATGACTTGTTCCAGCTCGCTGTGACCTGCTCTTCACGGCGGATGTATCCCAATTTTGTCAACGTGGATGCTTCCTTCAACCTGCCTTACTATCACCCGGAAGATCCCGATACGATTATTGCTACCATGGGATGCCGAACACGTACACTGGCCGATCGCTTCGGACGCAATCGCCAGAGTGGCAAGGGCAACCTGTCCTTCAACACCATCAATCTGGTCAAGCTGGGCATTCGATATGGGATCTGTCAGGGGGCAAGAGCTGTCGCTGACCGGGCAGGTTTCTATACTGCACTGGAATCGGTCATGCACAATGCAGCGGATGGACTGCTGCACCGTTATCGCATTCAGAGGGCACAGCCTGCCAAGGCATCGGACTTCATGATGCGGGAAGGTGTATGGGAGGGCGGCGAGCAATTGGCTCCGAATGATCCGGTTGCCGATCTGCTGAAGCACGGTACATTATCCCTTGGTTTTATTGGGCTTGCCGAGTGTATGACCGCTTTATATGGCCGTCATCATGGACAAGACCCGCATGTACATCGTGAAGCATTAAACATTATTCGTACCATGAGAGAGTTCTGTGACAGAATGAGCGAGCAGCACAACCTGAATATCACGCTGTTCGCTACACCTGCCGAAGGATTATCCGGGAAATTCACCAAAATTGACCGAGAACGCTATGGCAGCATTGCAGGCGTCAATGATCGGGAATACTATACGAATTCATTCCATATTCCGGTCTATTATACCCTTCCAGCCTATCGGAAAATCGAACTGGAAGCCCCCTTCCATACGTTATGTAACGCGGGCGCCATCTCCTATGTCGAACTTGACGGGAATGTACGAGCCAATACCACGGCTTTCCAACGGATTGTACAATACGCACTGGCGCAGGATATCGGCTATTTCTCCATTAATCATCCGATTGACCGTTGCCCGGCGTGCGGCTATGAAGGCGTCATTGGTGATGTATGTCCTGGATGTGAAGCACACGAAAATCATGTGCACTTTCAGCGGCTACGCCGGGTAACCGGATATCTGACCGGTGATTACAAAGTACGCTTCAACACTGCCAAGCAGGCTGAAGTACGCGACCGGGTGAAACACCGGTGAATCTGTACGGTTATATCCCAGAATCGGTGAATGAAGGTACAGGCCTGCGTGCTGTAATATTTATCAGCGGATGCCGTCACGCCTGTCCAGGCTGCTTCAGTCCAGATTCGTGGAGCTTCCGTGCAGGTGAACCCTTCACGGAAGCAAGACAGCAGCAGATTTTGCATGAAGTGACCGCTCATCCCCTTCTGGATGGCATTACGTTATGCGGAGGTGACCCTTTTTTCTCAGCGGCAGAGTGTACCTCCTGGGTTCGGCAGCTTCGTGCTGCAAGACCTGATCTGACGCTCTGGGCCTACACAGGTTTTGTTTATGAAGAACTGATCACTGATCCTGCTCGAGCGGAGCTTGCCGGACTCTGCGATGTCATTATTGATGGTCCTTATCTTGCGTCTGAGCGTGATGTGTCCTTGCCTTTCCGCGGCAGTCGTAATCAGCGAATCATTGATGTGGGTGCAACTATGGCTGGTGAGACAATCGTTACAATGCAGATTGATGCGTTGTAACGATTTTTTTTATGGAGGGGGAAACAGCAACGTGTGATGGTTATCCGACTGAGTATAAAAGAGGTTAATCCATGAAGATTCCACGCGTTCATTGGACTCGATTTTATTTCCGATCGGATTAATAATATATATTGCAACCTACCAGAGTATGGTCTATGATTGGTAGCATAAGAACAAATGCATGGTCACTGCATAATTATACAATTCATGCATGATCATTAATTTCATAGCCGGAGATGTGCACGCACATTTCCGCACAAGGAAACAGGTGCCGGCCGCAGCTACATGCGTGGCCAGGCTTAATAGGGAAGCACGGTGCAAATCCGTCGCGGTCCCGCCACTGTAAACGGGAAGTCTGTGCATAACAATCCACTGGTGTAACCACCGGGAAGGAATGCCGCATGACCATGATCCGTAAGCCAGGAGACCTGCCTGTTTCGACAGCATCGCGTGACCTACGGAAGATAGGGAGGTGTTAGAGCAACCGCTAAAATAAACTTATAGCAGGTGTTCTTTCCTATTCTATCGTTGTGCACAATCATCATTCGTGATGCCTGTCTCTCCGGTTATGGATTGGAAGGAACACCTTTTTTGATGTTGCAATTCATAGATCATTTGGCTTGATTCGGTACACCCTTTGCATGATTGGAATGAATATTTATAAATGAGGAGGCGCAACAACAGCAGCAATCACAGGTACTTACAGGCAATCTGGGTTACCCCCGCATCGGTGCGGGACGTGAATGGAAAAAGGCTCTTGAATCCTTCTGGGCTGGACGCATCGATGAGTCCGCGCTGCATCAGGAACTGACCACGCTTCGACTGCAGGATCTGAAGAAACAGCAGGTACAGCAGCTTGATCTGATTCCGGTGGGCGACTTCTCCTATTATGATCACATTCTCGACGTATCGGCCATGTTTGGCGTCGTTCCCGAGCGTTTTAACCATACAGGTGGACCGGTTCCGGTATCCACATATTACGCAATGGCCCGAGGCAATGATCAGGCAACTGCCTGTGAGATGACCAAGTGGCTCAACACCAATTATCACTACATCGTACCTGAGATTCATAATGATACTGCATTTGCACTGCTCGAAAATAAACCCCTTGCCGCCTATCGCGAAGCGAAGCAGGAGCTTGGGCTGGAAGGCAAACCGGTCGTTGTCGGCCCGTACTCGTATGTACGATTCGCCAAAGGATATGACCCGGAACGCTTTGCGGAGATTGTTACACGCCTCGTTCCTGTTTACGCCCAGCTCTTGGCAGAACTTCAAGCAGAAGGCGTTCAGTGGGTACAGATCGACGAGCCTTCCCTGACGCTGGCTGTCTCTTCCGAGGATGAAGCCTTGCTGCAGCAGGTGTATGCTGCACTCGCACAAGCTGCACCGGAACTAAAGCTGTTGCTCCAGACCTACTTCGAATCGGTGGAAGCCTATCCGGTCGTAACCGCATTGCCTGTAGCCGCAATTGGCCTGGATCTGATCCACGGTTATGAAGGCAATCTTGCCAGCCTGCGGGAGTATGGTTTCCCGCAGGATAAATGGCTTGGCGCCGGTGTCATCGACGGGCGCAACATCTGGCGCGCCGATCTCGCAGAGACGGCGAAGCTGCTGGAGCAGGTGGCTGAATTCGCAGCCGAAGGCAAGCTGATCATTCAGCCTTCCTGCAGCTTGTTGCATGTACCGGTCACTGCCGCTCAAGAGAGCGCGCTTGATCCGGTACTGCGCAATGCCCTTGCCTTTGCCGACGAGAAGCTGGAGGAAATCGCGACGCTCGGCACGTTGTTGTCCAGCGGTGCGAAGCTGGCCGGGCAGGACGATCAGGCAGCGGCTGTAGCTGAAGCCAGCCACCGCGTAGAGGCCAGCACCGAGGCGGTGCGCCTGCTGGGCGAGTCCGAGTCACGGACAAGCCTGAGTGGTGCCCCCGCAGGGGTGCAGGCTGACGAGCTGCTGCGTCGCAGCACGTCATTCCAGGAGCGGCGCGAGCTGCAGCAGCAGAAATGGCCGCTCCCGTTGCTGCCAACAACAACGATTGGCAGCTTCCCGCAGACGGCAGACGTGCGCAGGGCACGCGCCCTCTTCCGCAAAGGCGAATGGAATGCGGAGCAATATGACGCCTATGTTCGAGAGCAGATCCAGGAATGGATTACGATCCAGGAAGAAATCGGTCTGGATGTGCTGGTACACGGTGAGTTTGAACGTACAGATATGGTTGAGTTTTTCGGTGAGAAGCTGACTGGATTCGCCTTTACCAAAAATGGCTGGGTACAATCCTACGGTTCACGCTGCGTGAAGCCGCCTGTTATTTACGGAGATGTGCTGTTCAATGAACCCATGACAGTCAAAGAAACGGCTTATGCCCAAACACTGACCAGCAAACCGGTTAAGGGTATGCTCACAGGCCCGGTAACGATCCTGAACTGGTCCTTTGTACGCTCGGATATTCCGCGCAGCGAAGTATCTTACCAGATTGCTCGCGCCATTAAGGATGAAGTTGAAGCACTGGAGCACGCAGGCATTGAGATGATTCAGGTGGATGAGCCAGCTCTGCGTGAAGGGCTTCCGCTTAAACGTAGCAAGTGGGACGAATACCTGCAATGGGCTGTGGAATCCTTCCGCTTGGCAACAGCAACCGTGAAACCAACAACGCAAGTGCATACCCACATGTGCTATTGCGAGTTTGATGACATTATTGAAGCCATCAGCGATCTGGATGCGGATGTCATCTCCATTGAGACGTCTCGCAGCCACGGAGAACTGGTGGGCAGCTTCGAACAACACACCTATGACAAAGGAATCGGACTCGGCGTATACGATATCCATAGCCCTCGTGTTCCGGGCAAAGATGAGATGCTCCATATGATTGAGCGTGCACTACAGGTACTTCCGGCAGATCTGTTCTGGGTAAACCCGGATTGCGGACTGAAAACACGCGGTAAAACTGAAGTTGTGGATGCCTTGCGCATTATGGTGGACGCAGCTCGTACAGCGAGAGAACGCGTTACCGCCAACACCTCCATCTAAAGCTATATTTCTCTAATCACTATTCTAAAAGTTGGATCACAAACAAAAGGGGATGTCCTATCGTCATGAACATGACTAGGGCACCCCTTTTTAGCATTATTATTTGTTTAACGAATCTCGAAATGACTGATACGTACACCTGCGGACATCACAAGGTATACATCCTGCGCACCTGCTGCACCCAGGAGTTCTGCCTTAACGGTAGACCACTGCTGGGCTTCGCCTTGTGCCAGTTCCACACGTCCTGCGAGCGTACCGTCAGCCGCACCAAGCCGTACTTCCAACACTGTGCCTGCTTTTTCTGCGGATACACGAGCTTCCATTGCTGCTGCACCACTACCCAGATCAGCATCCTTGAAGGCAATCCATCCTTGCTCTCCAATTACGCGTACAGCACTTCCGCCCTCTTTGCTCTCATCCAGATCAACACTCAGGTACGCATCGTAGTTCTCGGCACGAGTAGCGATACTCAAGTTACGAGAAGGAATCGTCTCCCCTTCTACCGTCAGATCAGCAACAAGCTGAACATCGGAGGAAGATTTGCCTACCATGATGGAATAGGTTCCGCTTTCCACCACATAACGGTCACGAGTGACATCCCAGATAGCCAATTCTTGCACAGGCAAGGTGAAGCTAACTTTCACTGTAGCTCCGGCTTTGATATGAAGACGACGGAATCCTTTTAACGTTTTGAGTGGACGTTTCACTCGGGATTTACCCGCACGAACATACAATTGTACAACCTCGTCACTGGCGATAGATCCGGTATTGGTCACATCAACCGTTACTGTAATGCTGCCATCTGTTCCAGCTTGGGCAGGGTTAAGCTCCAGATTGCTGTATTCAAACGCTGCATACGTCAAACCATGTCCGAACGGATACAGTACATCGCCTTCAAAATATTGATACGTCCGACCGGATTGAATGATATCGTAATCTTTGATGTCGGTCAGTTGATCTACGGATTGTACCCATGTCATGTTCAGACGGCCTGCTGGTGCATAGTCGCCATACAATACGTCAGCCACTGCGTTCCCCAGTTCCTGTCCTGCATGTGAAGTGTACAATACAGCCGGAATATTCTCCTGAACCCAGTTGGATGTGAACGGGTAACTGCCCACGATCACCACAATCGTATTCGGGTTAGCGGCATATACGGCCTCAACCAGACGTTGCTGGGATTCTGCCAGTTCCAGACTTGGACGGTCGATCTCTTCTTTACCATTCACAAGTGGATGGTTACCAACAAAGACAATCGCTGTTTCCGCCTCCTTCGCTGCTGCTACAGCTTCATCCAGACCATTCACAAGCACGTCCTTCTTGAAGGTCTCCGTAGCACCGAAGGATTTCAGTTCTTCAGACACCGCAAAGGCATCATTTCCACCATTCGGTACAGTTACCGTTTTGCCATTCCACGTGGTCATGCCGATACTACCGTCATGTTGTGGCAGCAGGTGGAAGACTTCCTTGACGAACCAGCCGTATACTTCATTCGCAGATGCAGTAACCGTCTCTTCATCCGTAGTCAGGTACTTCCCATTGCTTCCTGCCTGAAGCGTATAGCTACCGAAGCCCCAATCCGCTAACGTAAATGTCTCGGCTTCCCCGGAAGCCATAACAGAAGATTTCTCCCTTCCAGCCAGTCCGACAGCCTTCCCGCTTGCGACGGAAGTCAGCGTAATCTGATCATTTCCATCCTTGAATGTTACCTTGTCGCTACCCACTTTGCCGCTGATTGCTTCAAGAGGAGATACACTATACGGCATGGTTCCTGCATACCAGTCACGATAGACTGTTCCGCCCAGTTGACCAATCACAGCCACTTTACCTGCTTTGGTTTTATCCAGCGGGAGGGTGCCTTTATCGTTCTTGAGCAATACAACTTGTTCTCTCGCTGCTCTCAAAGATAATGCCTTGGCCTTCTCCGTCATCATGGACTCTTCGCCAATGGAGGCGTATGGGTTGCCTTCTTCCGGATCGAACTCCCCCAGGCGGAAACGTACTCGGAACGTGTTAAACAACGCCAGGTCGATATCTTTCATCGTAAGTGTGCCTTGCTCCAATCCTTCACGAAGCGCTTGCTTGGACAGATTGGCGTCATCTGTGATGCTATCAATTCCAGCCTTCACAGACTCTACGGTACCCGGTGTGTGGGAATCATAGTATTGATGATCGTTCATGATGCCCATCACGTCTCCTGCATCACTAACAACAAAACCATCCATGCCCCATTCGCCTTTAACAACCTCGTTCACAAAAGGGTGCAGCAACGCCGGAGTACCATTAATGGAGTTGTACGCGGTCATCATGGACTGTGCGCCGCCTTCCTTGAACGGTTTCTCGAACGCTTTCAAATAATATTCACGCATGTTACGCGGATCAATGCTAGAAGAGCCACTGCCACGGTCCACTTCATTATTGTTCGCCAGGAAATGCTTTAATGTAGCAACTGCCTTGAGATACTTCGGGTGATCACCCTGAATTCCTTTTACCAATGCTGTGGTCAGCTCGGCTGTCAGTTCCGGATCTTCACCATACGCCTCTTCATTCCGCCCCCAGCGCGGGTCACGTTCCATATCCACTGTAGGTGCCCACAGGGTAAGACCGTTTACTGCTGGATTGCGTTTGTAAAATACACGTGCTTCGTCTCCGATCACGGAGCCGATCTCTTTCATCAATTTGGCATCCCATGTGCACGCGAGCCCCACCGGCTGCGGGAATGAAGTAGCCTCGCCAAGCCAAGCCAGCCCGTGTGCTGCTTCTGTGCCGTGTTTATATGGAGCAATACCCAAGCGTTCTACCGCTGGTTGATATTGCAGCATGGATTCAATTTTCTCATCGTCCGACAGACGGGATACGAGGTCTTTTACACGTGTATCAAGTTCGAGCGTAGTATCCTGAAACGGATATTTCGTTTGATTGGTCATGATTGGAGTCTCCTTTGGTTTATCGGTTGTTGGTTTAAAATGATAGCGATTACACTCATCAAGAAAAAACCGATATCAATCCGAATGAATTTGTTCTTTAAAGGGATCAATAAGTCCTTTGTATTCAACGTTTATATGAATATGGATCTACTTTCAACGCAAAACCTAAAACGGTTTCGATTATCCTATCATATAGCATGTTTAACAAAAAAAACAGAGGTTCTGCGCAGGAAATGGTGAACATCCCCTAACAAATCTGCATAGGATCGTTTTTTTCTGGCACACTCTGGCAATCATGAATATGAGTACAACGACGTGCACTGAACAACACCCCATTCAATAGATTGAAGATGATCAAGGAGGAAGACAAATGAGCGACAATCCGCAGCCCAAGACGGGTCTGCCCCCGGTCCCGGAATCATTGTGGCGTGCTACGCATGAATTCGACGCCTATCCTAAGCTGACAGAAGATATCACCGCCGACGTAGCGATTATTGGTGCGGGCATTGCCGGGATTACAACAGCCTATCTGCTGGCACAGACGGGCATGCGTGTGGTCGTGCTGGAGGCTGGAAAAGTTCTGGATGGCACGACTGGCCATACCACCGCCAAGGTATCTGCACAACATGGCGTGATCTTTGACGAATTGATGCACCACTTCGGACAGGAACAGGCTCGAATGTACTATGAAGGCAATGCTGAAGCGGCCAAGTGGATGCGCAGTCTGGTCAAGGAAAAGCAGATTGATTGTCAGTGGGCGGAGGAAGATGCCTACGTCTATATTCAATCGGAAGAAAATATCAAAAAGCTTGAGGTCGAGCTTACCGCCTATGGCAAACTGAATATCCCTGGTGAGTGGGTAGATCCTCTCCCTATTCCGGTTCCAGCCAGAGCAGGCATTCGTATGCCAGGTCAGGCACGCTTTGATCCGCTCGCCTATCTGCATTACCTGCTCGATTCCGCTGTGAAACACGGGGTCCGTATCTATGAGCACACGACCGTAACCGATGTGGAGGAAGATGCTTCACTGCATGTGAGAACCTATGGAGACGGACCATCCGTAACAGCGGACCATGTCGTCGTGGCTTCTCATTTTCCCGTCTATGATCCCGGATTCTATTTCACACGGCTACACGCGGAACGATCCTACGCCGTATTAGTCGAACCTCAGAAGCCGTTTGCTGGTGGCATGTACATCTCTGACGATGAACCAGCTCGGTCGCTTCGCGTAGTCGTTCATGAAGGGAAAGAACTCATTCTCTTCGGGGGAGAGAATCATAAAACCGGACAAGGCATCTGCACCTTCGGTCATTATGAACGCCTTGAGCAGTACGCAGCGGAGACATTCGGCATTCGCAACATTCCCTTTCGCTGGTCGGCCCAGGATCTGATCTCCATTGACAAGGTGCCTTACATTGGACCAATTACCGGAAGACATGAGCGTGTCTACGTGGCGACTGGTTTTGCCAAATGGGGTATGACAACGGGCACGATGGCCGGGCATCTACTCGCGGATCGCATCACCGGGCGTGACAACCCGCATGCAGCTGTATTTGATCCAGCAAGATTCAAAGCCGACCCAGGCATGAAGAACTTTATTGTGGAAAACGCCAATGTAGCCAAAGAATTAATCTCCGGTAAAGTAGGTATCGTTCACAAACATGTTAGCGATATTGGCCAAGATGAAGGAGCTGTAGTTCGTCATAACGGTAAACGTGCCGGCGCTTACAAGGATACCAGCGGCAAGCTGTTTCTGGTGGATACAACGTGCACCCATCTGGGGTGCGAAGTGGAATGGAATGAAGGGGAGCGTTCCTGGGATTGCCCCTGCCATGGTTCCCGTTTTGATTATGCAGGTCATGTGATTGAGGGCCCTGCTGTTGAAGACCTTAAGGTTCTCGACGCACAGGAGTAACCGACTATAGCTATTAACCCTGTAAACCGCAGATACAAGTTCATCTCTCAGACCGGATCGGGATCCGCCTCCAGACGGAAGTCACCGATCCGGTTTTTGCGTATGCTGAACTATAGCTAAGCAAGCAGATTCATGCAAGCTTCAACATCAAACGAACCATATGAACGATCATTCGTGATACAGAACTATTTTAAAATCACTACCTTGCATTATACACTACCCGATGCTATGATGATTTCACAACTACTGAACAATATACACTAGTGATTGATGAAGCTATAAGGAGGAACCTGTGTGAATGTGAATATCCAGTTCAAAAAAGGAGTGCTGGAGCTGTGCGTCCTGGTACTAATCAACCGCCAGGATCGTTATGGCTACGAACTGGCTCAGGCGGTCTCCAAACATATTGAAGTTGCGGAAGGTGCACTGTACCCTTTACTTCGCAGACTTGTGAATGAAGGTTACTGCACCACATACCTACAAGAATCCAGTGAAGGACCACCGCGGAAGTATTATAAGCTGTCCGATACAGGTCGGAACTACATGGAGACACTCAGCAGTGAATGGAATGATTTTGTGCGCAATGTCGCAAATCTGATTGAGGAAGGAACCCCTAATGAATAGACATCAATTTATGCAAGCCATGGAAATTCATCTACGGCCGATGGACCCGCAGGAACGGGCAGAACTGCTTGCTGATTATGATCAGCATTTCGAGCTAGGACTAAAAGAGGGCAGACCAGAAGAAGAGATCGCTCGGGAACTTGGGCAGCCGTCAGAGATTGCACGGGAAGCGCTCGGTGATCGTTATGATCTGCACACACCGGGTTCAGATCCGTTCTATGCACCGACGTATGAAGAAATGAGATCACCGAGGAACCGCACCAGAGCCACTCGCAACTTTTTCATCGGCATCGGCCTACTTTTCCTGAATCTGATGCTTGGCATTCCCATTGGTCTAACCCTGTGGTCGGTATGGCTTACGATTGCCAGCCTGTCCTTGCTGGTATTGGCCCCTGTCGCTGCTGCTGTGGACTTCTTGTTTCAGGGCGATTTTGATAAGGCTGAGTTGTTCGTTGCGATTGGTGCATTCGGTGTAGGCATTCTATTTGCAATTGCATCAAAATGGATTTTTAGAGCCTTCAAAATCATCACTCTTCAATACGTCAGATGGAATAAAAATATGATGAAAGGAGATGTTTCCGCATGAGTACCAAGAAATGGCTTGCTTTGGCTGTCATATGTATTGGAATAGGTTTGCTCGGAACATCCATATATGGAGTTCAGTTCGGAGATCAGAGAGAAGCTTATTCCAAACGGTGGGATTTTAAAAATGAAGAGTTACAAAACATCATCATGAATGCTAACTTTAGCGCGGATATTGAATTTGTAATGAGCCCGGATTCTAGTGGTTATATTGAAGTCGATGGCAAATGGGACCCTGCCGTAGTCAAAAGCTTTGAACAGGCCACTTTATCCGACGGTACCTTCAAATTGTCGCAGGCAGAACGTGAACGATTGCAATTTTTCACCCTTTATTGGAATGATCGAGACTCCAAAATAACCGTTGCCCTGCCTGAAGGACACCAATTAAATGAGGTTAAACTCGACTCTTCCTCAAGTGAATGGGATCTGACAGGGATGAATGCTAACTTGCTTGAGCTGAACAACACCTCCGGCTCCATTCGTCTGGAAGAGGTCAAGGCCTCCCGTATTGAATTGGTCTTAACTTCTGGTGACATCATGGCTTCCAATATTAATGGGGACATGACGGTTAAGCAGACATCTGGAAGCTTCACTGCAGATCGGGTAGCCGGACGTGTAAACAGTGAGATTGAATCAGGTGATATCGAAATCACTGAATTGAATGGCGCGGCTGACGTCCGGTTCACCTCGGGAAGTATTCATATTGAACAGTCCCATTCTGCCACAATTCAAGCAGCGGGAACATCCGGGGATATTTTCATTCAGGCTGCACCGGATTTTGACGGAATCTATGACGCGCAGGCTACTTCCGGTGATGTAGATGTACCCGAATCCCCAATGGTAAGCCGGGAAGTGATCAAAGCCCGTACCTCTTCTGGGAGCATTGAGATCACCAAATAATGATGAAGCAAATATCCGAACTGTGGGTAATATAGTATAATCAGATGCCAGCCCATTTCTAAGGAGGAATTACCCATATGGAACTTAAAAATAAAACAGCGATCGTCACTGGCGCCGGTAAAGGTATTGGCCGCGCCATTGCTCAAGCACTTGCCAAGGAAGGTGTGCATCTCGGACTTATCGCCCGTACTGCTTCCGATTTGGAGGCCCTTCAACAATCACTCAGTCAGGAATATGGTGTGAAGGTTACCAGCGCTATCGCGGATATCTCCGATCGCACCCAGGCGGAAGCAGCCGTGGCTGCCATTGAAATGGAACTCGGAGCTGTCGATATTCTCATCAATAATGCGGGGATCGGCAAGTTCGGGACATTCATGGAGATGGAACCGGAAGAGTGGGAGCGCATCCTGCATGTGAATGTCATGGGTACATACTATGTAACTCGTGCTGTGCTTCCAAGCATGATCAAGGAAAGCAGCGGCAGTATCATCAATATTGCTTCCACCGCAGGCGAGCGAGGCTTCGCTACAGGTTCCGCTTACTGTGCATCCAAGTTTGCGTTGCTCGGCATGACCGAATCTTTAATGCAGGAAGTGCGCAAGTCCAACATTCGTGTAACGGCGCTGACACCAAGTACAGTCAATACGGAGCTAGCGACCAATGCCGGACTCAAAATTGGAGACGAAGATCGCATGATGCAGGCTGAAGACGTGGCTGAACTGGCTTTGGCGACGCTCAAGCTGTCCGACCGTGTATTTGTCAAAGCAGCAGGCATCTGGACGACCAATCCGCAATAGACAGCATTATCGGACAGGTTATTCCCTATTACACATAACGTGTAATAGGGAATAACCTCTTTCGGCTGAAGAAATCTCATACACTCAGGAGAGTTTTGTTATCCGTTGAGGTTATCGATGAAGGTTTTTCGGGGAGGCTATGGCAAACGTAATGAACTCCAGCAATGTTATTTCGCCATAAGCCTGTGAAATCCAGCAAAATCACACACACAGCAGTGAAATAAAGCGTCTGAGATTCGTTAAATCTCTATATCTGCTTAAAACCATCTAATAGAGCTCGCTCAGTTCGTTAGACATAAAAAGGGACGTTTCCCATTGTACATGTATGCATGTTCGCATGTTCATGACTTTGGGAACCGTCCTTTTATGTATTCCACAGATGGTCCAGATCCAGTTCCTTGGACACAGCGATCAGTACCACCGCTGACTCCTCACCAATATTGGTCACTTCATGGGGCACAATGGCATTCCAGCTAAACGAATCACCCGCTTCCAGAATTTCCACATCTTCACCTTGTTGCGCACGAATCATTCCCTGTAATAAAAGATGACTCTCTTCTCCCGCATGTTTGCTTACCCCGGTTGATGCACCTGGCGGCAATTCCACAATGGACATGCGCATCGCGCCTTTGGCGGTAAGCTGCTGCACTTTGATCTGTCCGCTTCCGGCAGTCGTTTCCTTGCGCTCATCCTTGCGCACCACGTTCATCCGCTGCTCCGGTGTCAATAACAAGTATGGCAGCGGCACTTCCAGATAATCCGCAATACTTTCAAGTGTAGCAATGGAAGGGGACGTTTTGTTATTTTCTACGTTACTGATAAACCCTTTGGACAGCCCCGTACCCTCGCACATCTGCATGATCGTAATCTGTTTCTGTTTGCGTATCGTACGAATAGCTAGACCAATATCCATATGACGTCCCTCCCCTTCATAGATCTATATCAGTTCAAATAAAGAATATTTACACTGGCAACTAACTACGATGACAAAACAACCTTCCGATCGCTGTTAAGCAATAAAGCATATGCTTCAATGCAGCTTTCTTTCAGAAAGCTTTTAGGCGAACGCTTCGCTTCTTCAGGTTATCTATTCAGCCAATGACTCAACAAAAACAATCCGATTGCCGAACGGATCAGTCACGGTCATTTCCCTTGAATTCCAAGGTGTGTCCTCTATACCGGGCCTCGCATGTTTGTATTTTTTCTCAAGAAACGTATCACGTAATGCATCCAGATGGTCTGTCTCCACGCGTAATGCAGCTCCCGGTGTACAATCCCCATGATGTTCAGATAGATGGATCACGATGGAATCAAGCGAGACCTGCATATATAAGGGCATATCCGGCTTGAATCGATGCTCCCAATCCAATTGAAAACCAAGGTAATCAAGGTAGAACTCCCTGGCCTTGTTTTCATCAAATATTCTTAGAATAGGCACGATACTCTTCAACATTCTGATCACGTCCTCGGGAATAAGATATGGATCATACGAAAAGACACTTCTCTTATCTACACTTGAGATTTCTTATAGGCAACATATGTTCATCATACAAAAAAAGTATTGACCCTACAATGAAAGCATGATAAGTTTTGTTCATAAATAAGAATATTTGTTTCATATAAGTAAACTTTCTAGTTTTGAACATAATAAACTCAATCCATATCAGGTGGTGTTTCCATTCCATTCTTCCTATATACATGAAGTTCTGCTACCTTCCCATTACAACACAGATCAACGTTATCCCGTTATCTTTGCCTTGCACGGCATGGGTTCGGATGAACAGGATATGCTCCGTTTAATGGAGCCCCTAGCTTCGGATTTTATTATTGTTGCCATCCGTGGGCCTATCGTTCAGGGTGGAGGTTATGCTTATTTTCAGATCAAAAGCATTGGCAATCCCGTCCGTGAATTATATGATGCCTCCGTTCAGGGACTGCAACAGTTGATTGTTGATCTGTCCTCCACATATGCCATTGATCCTAGACGGCGTTATATCGCCGGATTCAGCCAGGGCGCCATTATGGCGATGACGCTCTCGCTGGTGATGGGAGATGCAATTAAAGGCATTGTAGCTATGAGCGGGTACATCCCGCAATTTGTAAAAGACGAGTACAAGCTGCAACCCGATTCGGCGCTATCTGTGTTCATCTCGCATGGTGATCAAGACCATATATTCCCGCTCCAACTGGGCGAAGATAACGCCGATTTCTTCCGTCAACATACCGATCACGTCACATATGTACCTTACAACGGCGGGCACCAGGTGACCCCCGATCTATATCAACAAATCCAACACTGGCTTCGGACGGATGCGAATCTGACTACCG
The DNA here is from genome assembly GCF_051934385.1 of Paenibacillus hebaui. NCBI lineage: Bacteria > Bacillati > Bacillota > Bacilli > Caryophanales > Paenibacillaceae > Paenibacillus > Paenibacillus hebaui. Next base: position 6,719,246 of record NZ_CP196836.1, read on the forward strand.
AAGACTCGAAAGGACTGAATTCATAATGATGCCATCCCTGTTTATTGCTCACGGTGCGCCATCACTGGCACTGGAGGAGAATGCATACACCGAATTTTTGCAGAAACTCGGACAGGAACTGCCGAAACCCAAAGCAATCGTATTATTCTCTGCTCACTGGGAATCCACAACTCAGCTTGTATCCTCGGTAGCCAAATACGAGACGATCTATGACTTTGGCGGTTTCCAGCCTGAACTGTACCAGATTAAATACCCGGCTGAAGGACATGCAGAGACCACAGCCGAGGTGGAGCGCCTATTTGCAGAAGCCGGAATTCCGGTACAGACAGATGACGTTCGTGGCCTGGATCACGGCGCCTGGGTCGTTCTGCGCCTGCTCTACCCGGATGCAGATATTCCCGTAGTTGCCTTGTCCGTGAATCGCTATCTGACAGGCGAGCAGCAATATCAAGTTGGACAGACGCTCGCAGCCTTGCGTGAGCAGGACATTCTCGTGATTGGCAGCGGCGGGACTGTACACAATCTGCGGCAATTGAATTGGGAAAGTAACGGCGTGGACCCGTGGGCGATGGAGTTCGACAACTGGCTGCATGACAAGCTGGTGAGTTGGGATACGGAGTCCCTCTTCGACTACGATAAGCAAGCACCTTCAGCTCAAGCCGCCGTGCCTACGTCGGAGCATTTTGTACCGCTGTTGCTCGCCATGGGTGCAGGAGATCAGAACAAGCGGGCATCATTGTTGTTCAAAGCCTATCAGTATGGCAACCTCAGCTTGTCCTGCTGGAAGTTTGATTAAAGAGGACTTGTGGATAAAAAATGTAGCGTGGATTACAGGGCTCTCCCCTGTTGCCCACGCTTTATTGGTTGTCAGGTAAGACCATCATAGCATGCAGGACAAGGACTCCTGATTCTTGTGTGTTTTTCCTGATTATATAACTATAATATGAGGTGAAATCAGACACAGATTGCTCGCAAATCACTCACCACATGATCTCAAATAGCTCAGTTGGAGGGAAATTGGATGCCAGAACAGCGTATACATGCATTGATGGATGAACTGGATGTTTTGCTGGAGGAGAAGGTACAGAATGAGGAAAACCAGGAACTGTTGAACGCATATCATGCGTTTGAAGGCGTGACGGACGAGCAGCTCGATGCGTTCGAGCGTGAACATGATGTTCGTTTGCCCACTGATTTTCGTGCATTCTACAAACGAAAAAACGGCAGTGGTTATGGCTTTCACGTCTTGTATCCAAGCCTTGAGGAAGGACGGGAATCCGAGCCATTTTACCTGTTATCCCTGGAGAAGATTCAAAAGGAGCAGTCCATGGTGGTGGAAAGCAAGCTAGACTCGTTTACCGCTGAAGAGATGAAACAGCTTGATCCCCGGATCAAACCCTACCTTTTTCAAAAGAAATGGATTACGTTTGGCATGCTTGGAGGAGGGTCACTGTATCTGATGTTCGATTTTGATCCGACAGAGCAAGGGACGTATGGGCAGATTATTATGTACGTGCATGATCCGGATTTTATATACTATGTGGCTGGGACGTTTACGGAGCTTCTGGAGCAATCCAACCGGAATTTAGGTGATATGGAGGCCATTGAATACTGATCAAGTGTAACATATACCACCATGGTCCCTATCTTCTGATCGCCTATGGAATCCATATGATGATATGACCTTTTTTGCATAATGCTGGGATATGTCGAAGCGGTTATAATAACATTTAGTGGAAATGCACAAACTATCTAAATAAGGACTGTCTTTCTACACCTATTACATTAATCTGGGAGGAACAATCGAAGTGGCTGAACAACCAAAGTCTGAGAGCTTTATGTCTCTCGTCAAAAAGGGAAATACATCTTCCGCCGTAGCGATGACAGGGAATGCCGTACTTGCTGTGTGCAAAGGAGGAGCCTTCCTATTCAGTGGCAGTGGCGCCATGTTCGCTTCGGCGATGCATTCGCTCGCCGATGCCATTAACCAAGGGTTTGTCTTTGTCGGAAGTGTGTTGTCCGAGAAAAAACCTACACGCCGCTTCCCGACCGGATTCGGACGGGTCATCAACATTTTCTGCATGATCGCCGTTATTGTTGTTACCATCATGGCGTATGAAACGATCCATGAAGGCATCCATCTGTTGCAGCATCCTGTTGGTCATACCGGCGGTCTCTGGATTAACATCGGAGTGCTTATTCTGAACATTGTCATTGACGGGGCCATTCTGATTAAAGCCATGAAGGAAATTCTCAAAGAAGCACGCGCACCCAAAGCCGCCGGATTTGCCTTGGTACCCGCTGCCATCAAAAACGTAGGCCGTGCTGCACCGCCAACACGTCTCGTATTCTACGAAGATGTCGTGGCTGTACTCGGTGCCCTGCTTGCACTGATCTCCGTTGTAGTCATTGCCTTGACCAATTTTGCATTGCTTGATGGCATTGTGACAACGATTATTGGCTGCTTGATGATCGCTGTAGCCTTCCGTGTCGGTTATGATAATATGATCGGACTGATTGGTGTAGCGGCTCCGCAGGATATCGAGGATAAAGTATCCCAGACCATTCTGGCAGACACGCACGTTGCCGATATTCAGATGATGCGTATCATTCAGGAAGGCCGTTATTATCATGTTGAAGGTCTGATTGAACTGACCAAAGGACTCAGCCTTGCCGATGCGGATGATATCAAGTTCCGTATTCAGGAGAAGTTGATGACCGATCCCGACATCGCGGACGCAGCCATCTCCATTATTGAGGATGACGGCGTGAACAGCTGGGGCAAGAAACATTCGGACATATTGAAATAACGAGCTTCTTTTTTTATAAAATGAATGACAGAACCCACTCTTCAACAGAGTGGGTTTTCAGCATGTTCAACTATACACTCATCTCATCTACAGAGAAGTATCGTTTATACATTTGCCTACCTAGACTTTGGTCTAGGTTAAGTTTAACTCCAAAGACGGAGGATAACCTTTTCCAGTACATGGTATGCTGTGAATAACGAAAGTAATTGCTCTACATACAACCGTACGGAAACTGATGTTTTATTGAGAAGGAGAGATATTATGGCTAAACGTACGATCCTTGCGCCTGTTCTAATTTTGCTGGGCGTGTATCTGATTCTAAACCAGGGAGGTTCGCTCGGTCCGGGTACAATCTTTGCGACCTTCTGGCCCACGTTATTCGTGATTCCACTGGGGTTATTCTTCCACTGGCTGTACTTCTCCATGATTGGCAGAGGGGTTGGACTGCTGGTTCCCGGTGGATTGCTGCTCACCGTGGGTATTGTCTGTCAGATCGCCATGCTGTTTAACAACTGGAGTACGATGTGGCCGGGCTTCATTCTCGCTGTGGCTGTTGGTTTGTTCGAATTGTACTGGTTCGGTGGTCGGAACAAATGGTTGCTGATCCCCATCAACATTCTGACGGTATTGTCGCTGTTGTTCTTCTCCGTCATGTCCATTGGTACGATGCTGAACAGCATGACTTACATCCAGCCTTTTGTGGCTATTGCGCTGATTATGGGTGGGGCGTGGATCATTATGGGTCGCAAAAAGCGCATGTAACCTTTTTGAATCGCTCCCACTGGGTCACTGCGGTGACAGAACAACTTCGGATCGCTGTTATCCCCGGATTTTTTTGATTCCCCTTTTGCAATGGGAAAATCCGAGGATAAAGGCGACCGCTTCGCTTCCTTCGTTTGTTCTGTCCCCTCCGTTAACGTGTGCACGAAAAAAAATATGACCTGAGCTTTTTGCTCTGAAGCAGGTAAAAAAATAGGGGTGCTGCTCGTCATTAATTGAAATGACGAGCAGCACCCCTATTTGATTTCTCAATTCTAACGAACTGTGCACACGTTATGATACTACCTAATAAAGCAGGGTGGATTCGTTAGCAGATGGTGTTACCTTTTATTTGCTATGCATTTTAAACTCCAGGAACAGGTCGTTATAATGCGAGAGCATTTTTTTGCCCAGATTATCGTACACTTCAAGCTTGCCTGTCAGCGTCTCGTCTGGATAGAAGCGTTCATCCTCCGAGATGTCCTCTGGCAGCAGCTTAAGTGCCTCCGCGTTCGGAGTGGAATACCCGACATATTCCGCATTGCGAGCGGCATGATCCGGGTCCAGCATGAAGTTAATAAACTGGTGTGCTCCTTCAATATTACTCGCTGTTTTGGGAATAACCATGTTGTCGAACCAGAGATTCGATCCCTCTTCAGGCACCATGTAATCCAGCTTGTCGTTCTCATCCATAATCTCGGACGCATCTCCAGACCATACGAGTCCAACCGCTGCCTCCTCATTCGCGAGCAACATCTTGATCTCGTCACCAACAATTGCTCTGACGTTCGGTGTCAATGTAGACAGCTTCTTCAGGGCTTCTTGCAGATGGTCTTCGTTGGTGTCGTTCAGCGAATAGCCAAGGCTGTTCAACCCCATACCAATGACTTCACGGGCACCATCGAGGAGCAAGATTTGGTTTTTCAGACGCGGGTCCCACAGGTCATTCCAGCTATCAAACGTTAACCCATCCACCAGTTCGGGATTGTACACAACCCCTACTGTTCCCCAAAAATAAGGGATGGAGTACTTGTTGCCTTCGTCAAAGGACAAGTCCATGAACCGGGGATCGATGTTCTTCAGATTGAGCAACTTGCTGTGATCGAGTGGAACGAGCAGGTCCTCTTCTTTCATTTTGCTAATCGCATATTCGGAAGGAATCGCCACATCAAATGTGGTGCCGCCCTGCTCGATCTTGGTCAGCATCGCTTCGTTTGAGTCAAACGTCTGGTAGATCACCTTGATGCCCGTCTCTTCTTCAAATTCCTTCAACAGATCCGGGTCAATGTAATCGCCCCAGTTATAGATGGTCAGCGTGTTACCACCCGAATACCCCTGACTCTTATTCAGATATGAAGCCAGGATCATCAGGGCAAAGGCGGCCACAAATACAATTGCAAATGTCCGTACCAGTTGCTTCATGGACGCAGCCCCTTTCCTCCAGGTGGTATCCGTGTTGCACGGCGATTAATGAAGTAGTAGCCAACCACCAGCAGCACGGTGAGCAGGAACAAGAGGGTGGACAGCGCATTGATGGACAATGACACACCCTGCCTTGCTCTGGAATAAATCTCCACAGAGAGCGTGGAGTAGCCATTACCCGTGACAAAGAACGTTACCGCAAAATCGTCGAGCGAGTACGTCAGTGCCATGAAAAATCCGGCAAAAATACCTGGTTTTACGTATGGCAGCACCACACGCGTCAGAATCTGCCATGATCCAGCGCCCAGATCGCGCGCTGCATCCATCAACGTTGTACTCATCTCCTGCAGCTTTGGCAGCACCATGATCACAACGATCGGCACGCTGAATGCGATATGCGACAACAGGACCGAAGTGAAGCCGAGCTTGATGCCAATCATGGTGAACAGAATCAGGAAAGACGCACCAATGATGACATCCGGGCTGACGATCAGCACGTTATTGAGTGACAGCAACGTATTCTTGGTCCGTTTGCGCCGCACATGGTAGATCGCCAGTGCCCCTGCTACACCAAGGATTGTCGAGATGGCCGATGACAGGAGCGCAATGATAAATGTATTCAGTACAATGATGAGCAGCCGTGTATCGGCGAACACTTCTCTGTACCATTCCAGCGTGAATCCTTCGAAGCTGCGCATATGGCCGCCACTGTTGAAGGAATAGAAGATCAGATACGCAATCGGTGCGTACAGTATGGCGAATACAACGGCCAGATAGACGTTAGACAGCTTTCCGTTTCTTCCCATTACGCACCTCCTTTTTGCCTGATCCGGTCAGGAACATAATAACCGCCATCGCAATAATCAAAAAGACGGCAATCGTTGAACCCATCCCCCAGTCCTGGGTGACGAGAAAATGCTGTTCAATCGCTGTTCCCAGCGTAATTACACGATTCCCCGCAATAAGGCGGGTAATCATGAACAGGGATAACGCAGGAATAAATACAGCCTGACAGCCTGATTTCACCCCGCTAATCGTCAGCGGAAAGATGACCCGGCGGAATGTCAGCCACGATGAGGCCCCCAAATCCCGCGCCGCGTAGATCAACGTAGGATTCATCTCTTCCAGCGCATTGAAGATCGGCAAGATCATAAACGGAATGAAGATGTACACCGAGACAAAGATAAAGCTGAAGTCGGTGAACAAAATCTGCTGTGTACCAATACCCACCACTTCAAGCAGGGAGTTAGTTAAACCGTACGTTCCGAACAGGCCAATGAAGGCATACGCTTTTAACAGGAGATTGATCCAGCTTGGCAGAATGATCAGCAGCAGCCATAGCTGCTTGTGCTTCGTCCGGGTCAGCATATACGCCGTCGGGTAGGAGATGAGCAGCGAGAACGCCGTAATCAGAAATGCATACCAGAACGAACTGAGCGTCATCTGCAAGTACACCGGCGTGAAGAACCGGGCGTAGTTGCCAAACGTGAAGTTGCCCTCTACATCGAAGAACGAATAATAGATGACCAGCAAAACCGGCGCCACAACGAACAACACCATCCATAATACATATGGAATCAGATACGCATTGCGTGTGCTGGCCTTAGTCTGCATGAGCGGCCTCTTGGTAGGCTTCGAGTCGCTTGTCAAACTCTTCCTCGGTCTCGTTAAAGCGCATGACGTGTACGGCTTCCGGGTCAAAGTACAATCCAATCCGCGCGCCGACAACGGCTTTCTTCGTTGAATGCACGAGCCATTCATTGCCTGCATCGTCATATGTGGATATCTCGTAATGCACCCCACGGAATAACTGGGAGTCCACATTGACCTTGAGCTTGCCTTGATCTTCGGTTGTAATCTCCAGATCCTCTGGACGAATGACAATCTCTACCGGCTCGTCCGGCTGGAGACCCTGATCGACACACTCGTGCTGTGCACCAGCGAATTCCACCACAAAGTCCTGCTTCATTTTGCCCGATACAATGTTCGATTCCCCGATAAAGTCCGCCACAAAACGGTTAATCGGCTCATCATAGATATCATTCGGTGTACCGCTCTGCTGAATCACGCCGCCATTCAGGACAAAGATCTCGTCCGACATCGCCAACGCCTCTTCCTGATCATGCGTAACAAAAATGAACGTGATGCCCAGTCGCTGTTGCAGCTCCCGCAACTCATACTGCATTTCGGTCCGCAGCTTCAGATCTAGCGCTGAGAGTGGCTCGTCCAGCAGCAAAATCTCGGGTTCATTCACAATCGCGCGTGCAATCGCAACACGCTGCCGCTGTCCGCCGGACATTTCGCCAATTTCACGGTTCTCATAACCGGACAGATTGACGAATTTGAGTGCTTCCAATACTTTGCTGCGAATTTCAGCCGTTTTCATCTTTTTGATCCGCAAACCAAAAGCTACGTTCTCAAACACATTCAAATGTGGAAATAACGCATAATCCTGAAATACGGTATTCACCTGCCGCTGGTGGGCAGGCACACGGTTGATAAGCTTACCATTAAAATAAATACTGCCCTGTGTCGGCTCCGCAAAGCCGGCGATCAGCCGCAATATGGTTGTTTTCCCGCAGCCTGACGGGCCGAGAAGCGTATAAAATTTACCCCGCTCAATCTCAAAGCTGACTGCCTTCAATACAGCTTCATCCTGATCGTATTGCTGAGTCACCCCTTCGAAGCGGATAATCGGTTGTTGTTCTGACATACTTCACATCGCCCCCTTATATTTGAGGTACATTTTAAGTCTGTACACTTTCCTTCATATATCCTTATTGACAACCCATCTATTATATATGATTCAGGTATATCCGCAATGTTTTTGATGTAAACGCCATGTGTCATTTCTTCTTATTTTAAAGAACACTGCATACATTACGGGTAATATCGATACTACGTACCCATATGGAGTAAATGAAGGAATTTTAGGATTCCATTTTATGTGTGAGAGGAGTATTGGCTCTTGGATATTCGTCGTAACCTGCCTTTGCTGATGACCATTTGTTTCCTAAGTCAGATGGGCGGATTCATGATCCTGCCCCTGTTTCCTTTGTTTATTGAGGAGTTCGGCCTATCCGGCTGGATGATGGGGGTTATTTTTGCACTCTTTTATGTGGGTAAAGTCCTTGGGGGCATTCCTGCAGCGGCAATCTATAGAAAGCTCGGAGGGAAAAAGGTGCTCATCCTGATGCTGATACTGCTGGCCGTCTGTATGGGTGGCTTCGCGCTGTCTTCTGCTGCGGTGTTATTCGGTCTGCTCCGGCTGCTGCAAGGGCTGGCTTCCACAGGTCTTACCGTGGTCGTACGCTCCATCATCGGGGATGGGGGAAATGTAGATAACCGCGGACTGTACAATGGGTATATCAGTAGCAGTGAAGGCGGCGGCATGGTACTCGGCCCGGTAATAAGCGGCTGGCTCGCGCTGCACTGGCCGCTATCGGTTCCTTTTTTGCTAGTTACGGTGTGCTGCCTGATGGCTGTGGGCGCCGCTATGGGAATGCGGACGAAGGCACAAGCTAGAGCTAATCACGAATCTGGAATTAACTTAGACCGTCATCTATTAGAGGAATCTTCAGCTGTAACAAAACAACAATCTTTAACCCATTCCATACCACCAACGCCCTCCACAAATGGAATTTCAGATGATCCTGCGGTTACCGAATCTCATCCTTATGCTGCAACTTTTCCAACTCACGAACCAACTCCATCTGATCCAACTACAAAGCTTACCCGCCGACAACAGCTTATTGGTTACAGCATCGTGCATTTCCTTGAGATGAGCGCCTATGCCGTGTTTCTCACTTACTTCGCATTGTATGCAGCTCACATTATGCGTTGGGACCCCTTTGCCACCAGTCTGGCCTTCACCGTAGCCGGGATCTCTACCCTTGCCGCTGCTCCACTCGTCGGATATCTCTCTGACCGAATGGGCGATCGACTGTTGCTCTGCATGTTCGGCATGTTTATGATTGGGATCGAAGTCGTTGTATTTCTGAGCACATCCTCATATCTGTGGGTCTACGTCGGCATGTTCATTGGCGGGGTCGGCGGTGCATGTTACATGGATTCGTTCTTTGCTCATATTGGTGATCACATCCCAGACGAGAGTCGAAGCTCAGTCATAGGCAAAATTGTCTCTGCGGCCGAGATTGGCTCCATCATGTCTCCACTAATTGCAGCACTACTTATGGAGGTTGGATCGCTGTACTCCGTATTCGTGTTCAATCTGGTACTGATTGCTGCTGCCATTGCAGTTCAGGCCGTGATGCGCAGTCGGTACCGATTGAAACAGGGGTAGTGTTTCGTTTGATAAAAATGATCACAAAAAATAACCCGCCCGCACAACTTAGTGTGCAAACGGGCATTTCATCGGTGCATCTCCGGCCTGAGGCTGGCGATTCTCTACCTGTGCATTCTGCTGCTCACTGCTTCGCGGCTCTGCGGCAGATGCCACGCCATCTTTCAGCGTATATGCCCGATCCTGACGAAAAAAGTTCGGCTTCACGATCTCATTGCGATAGGAGCTGTGGAAAATATGCGTCGTCGCCGGGGATACCGGTGGAATCAGCCACACCCAGTCCCCGGTCAGCTCACGTCCAGCCTGCTCTTCCCGCTGCTCGAATAAAGCAAATTGCGCTGCCGCCGTGTGGTGATCCACAATGCTCACGCCTGCTTTCTTGAACGAATGCAGCACAGCCACATTCAGTTCCACCAACGCCCGATCCTTCCACAGCGTCGTTTCACTCGACATATTCAATCCAAGCGCTGCCGCCACCGCAGGCAGCTTGTTATACCGGAACGTGTCCGCCAGATTACGGGCGCCAATCTCGGTTCCCATATACCAGCCGTTGAACGGCGCTGCCGGATAAGATATGCCGCCAATCTCCAGTCGCATATCGGCAATCATCGGCACACCATACCAGCGCATGCCCAGATCGGCAATCCCCGCCAGCTCCGGGTGTTCAATGGCTACTTCCACAATCTCTTCTTTGGGTACAACATACCACTCAGGAGCTTTTCCTTTTGCCTGAATAATAAGCGGTAACACATCATATGAGGTACCTGCACCCTGCCAGCCAAGTGACATGGCTGCTTTGGTCAATTCCACCGAAGCAGGATCACCAATAATGCCTTGCTCGGTCTCGTATCCTGCATAACGAATGAGCTGGTGATTCCAGATCCGCACAGGTGCCCCATCCGGTCCATCCGGTGGCAGGATGGTAATCATCGGAATCACCTTACCTCCGTTGGATGCAACATGGATATGATTCAGCACGGCTTCCGCTGCCGTTCCTGCCGTATCTGCATGACGTGCGTCCACGATCCGCAATTTATCCCAGAACAGCCGCCCGATGCAGCGGTTGCTGTTCCGCCAGGCCATTTTACAACCCTGCTCCAACTCTTCGGTGGTATGCACATAGGTACCAGTTGCTTCGATCTCGCCCATAACGGCAACAAGCCGGGCCTGCGCATCTTCACGCGAATGGCCCAGCTCTTCATAACATCTACATATAAACCGTTCAGCTTCGTCCTGCAATGGTTCCAGGTCTGTCCGCATCATTCATTCCACCATTCTGTACATCTTGAATGCCATCATTATACGGCAAGCACACCGGATTTGTAAGCGAACGGAGACTTTGTTCACGGACTCTACATATCGTTGTCAGGATGTAGGGTGACTTTTCTTATTTGCTCAGAAATGCGTTTAACATCCAGACCTCTTTATCCAACGCGGCGGTGAATCCAATCAGCATATCCTCGGTTGCATTGTCATTCGCTTCACCAGCTTCATGAATACCTTGATGGATCACTTCCACCATCGTGCGCAGATCGGCAACCACCGACTCTACCATACGCTCAGCAGACAACTGTCCTTGTGCCTCTTCAATTGGAGACAGACGCAGCTGTTCAGCCATTGTAGCTACCGGACGTCCACCAATAGCAAGCAAGCGTTCGGCAGCCTCATCCATATTCGCAGTAGCTAGGTTGTACAGTTCTTCGAATTTGGCGTGCAGTGTGAAGAAATGAGGTCCTTGGACATACCAGTGGAAATGATGCAGTTTCGTGTACAGTACAGACCAGCCTGCAATCTGGCGGTTCAGGACATTGTGAAGTGCTGTGGCATTAGTTGCAAAAGTGTTGTTGTTAGTTTGGATTGTGCTCATGGAAATTATCCCCTCTCGAATATAAAAATAGAATTTGAATTATTATTATGCATTGCTTTGATTCGTTCCTTTAATTTAGACTTAATCTAAATCTTGTTTTAATTATAGCATCACATAGGCTTTTTCGGAAGGTATTTGCACTCTCATCCAGATGAAGATTCCATGAAGCTGAGCTTCATCCTGTGACAGAGAAGGAATATCCAGTGATAACCTTGCTGCCGGCTGATCATTACGAGTGTACAGCACTCATTGCACCAGATCACACTTTGTATTTATACCTCAGATCAAGCTGGCGTACAGCGAACATTCTCACAGTGCGCATAATGCAAAAACAGCCCTTCATCTCCCCGAGATGACAGGACTGCACGAATTCACATATGAATCTCTTTATTGCTGAACAAGCTTAAAAGTAAGGATACGACTGATCTCTTCATAGTTCCGTGCTACAAAATGGGGCTGATGATCGGACTCAGGTTGCACATTGCGATGGTTGAACCAAATTACTGTCCATCCCGCATCCACTGCTCCCACCACATCATTACGCCATGAATCTCCGATGTAATAGCTGGAACGAGCATCTGTCCCTGTCTGCTTACTCACATGTTCAAACAACCTGCGATCCGGCTTCGCGTAACCAGTCGTACCGGAGATAAAGATCAGCTTTTCATTCACAAGACCAAACACATCCAATGCTTCGAGCTTGCGCCGCTGATGCTCCCCTTCTCCGTTGGTGATTAGACCAACGGTATGGCCTTCTGCCTGAAGCCTTCTAATTAGCTCATAGGCTCCTTCAAAAGGCACTATCTCGAACTGTCTGCTCAAATACTGAGCTTGCAGTTCGTCAGCCTGTCCCGGTTGCAAGGGGCGCCTAAATTCCTCCATTGTCAGCTCAAACCTACGACGGCGCATTCGCTCCACCGCATCCGGTTCGGGTACAGCGGACAGATCTTCTTGTGCAGACAGCCAGTCACTATAATAACGAAAACGATGATACGCCTCAGCATAAGGGAAATCATCCGGCAGGCCGAGAACGTTCTGCAATGCACCACGAAGTGGCTGCAAGTGATCATATAAGGTATCATCCACATCAAAAAATATGGCTGTGGCAGCTTCTATTTTATCCATATTCGTTGCTTGTCCTCCTACTCTTAGCTCGAAACTTATCTTCTTACTATATATGTATTCAGTTTTCACGTCCAAATAAGGAATCACTTTCAATCATCTATCATGTACTACATCTTAATTGCAGTTTTTTGTTATGGCAGCAGTTGTTAATTTATACCTTCAGAGAAGCGACACCTATCAGACTGAGACTATCGGACAGCCACGTTGCAATTATGTTAAAATAAGGATGATTATAATCAGAGGTGATATTTAATGTTCAATCCGAAAATCTTCTTCTAATAGTTGTGTCTGAGGCCATGGCTTCAAGAGCCAAAATCTAACCCGGCACAACAGGGATGAAGATGTTAACACATGATGAAATTCGATCTTGGGAAGAAGAACAATCACTCAATCTGAAAAACAGCAAGAAGTTCATTGATCCAAGAAAAGAGAAGATCAAAGATTTCCGTAAAGGAATCAAAAGTACTCATTTCAACAAAGAAAGCAAAATGGATCGAAAACACGATTATCGTCAGTATAGAACCACAATGAAACGCCTGATGTACCGCGAGCAGTACGATCTTCTGCACAATTATAAACGAACGAGTGGTTGGCTTACTTGGTAAGCTAGAGTTAGAAAAGGTAGCCCTACAGAACTCTCCCTATTGTTATTTGGTATCAGCAGTAGGGCCAGTCTATGAAGGGCTGCCTTCTTTTCATTGAACAATAAGATGATATTTCATACGAGTCATATGATTAAATTACATAATGCCGGGAGGACTCCTTCATGTGGAAAGATTATTTCAAAGGAATTTCAGAAGAGTATACGTTCAGTTCTCCTGCATCTGCAGACGAAATTGCAAAGGTTGAGAGCTTGTTCCATGTCACTCTGCCTCATGAACTAAAGGAAATATTGTTGGAAACCAATGGGGTAAAAGCCATTTATGATTTAGGATTAATCTGGTCAGTAGATCGAATCAAGAATGAAAACAAACACTATCGTGACGACCACTTCCAAGAATATTATATGCCATTTGATAACCTGATTTTCTTCGGGGAAAGTGGCATTGGCGATTTATTCGCGTTTCCAGTGACGGGGGATGGAATCTGTAGAGAAGATGTATTTGTGTGGAATCATGAAAATGATAGCCGAAAGTGGGTTGCACCTTCAGTGTCCAAATATATGGAATGGTCTTTACAAGGGAAGATCAAAATTTAGTTCAATCTTCCTCTTGCGAGGTTCAGCGCATTGAATGCATGTTTGGAATCCTTGAGTATACATAAATACCCCGTTACACCACTCATCCGTGGTGCAACGGGGTTTCGCACTTTTTATAATCAATACTACTCCACAATCAAACAATCTAATTAGAGGTACATCACGGAATGTGTGTATTCAAATTAGGTTATCAACGATACAACCTTACCTGCATTCACATCAATCAGGCCATGATCCGTAATTTTCAGAGCCGGACTTACCGCAAGAGAGTGAGTGCTAATCGACATGATCGGGTTGTAATGTACATATCCAAGAGACAGCATGGCTGCGCGCAATCCCTTCACTTGGTGAGACACCACCGCAAGCGGTTCTTCCGTTAAAATGCCACCTACGGGTAGTTCCAGATGGGACAGCACCTTGCCGTCTTCCACCACACAGAATCCACCCTGGCTCGAAATCACTGTGTTAGCTGCCAATATCATATCCTCACGATTACGTCCTACAACCAGCAGGTTGTGATTGTCATGCGAATATGTTGTAGCAATAGCGCCGCGTTTGATCGTATCTCCACCAATCAGACCATGTGCGCGATTGCCGTTCACGCCATAACGTTCAAAGGTCGCGATCTGCGCATATCCGCTTTCTTCCCACCGCAATTCGCCATCCACAGCCTGCACAGGTGCGATATGTTCTTCCACAAACGTGGAGCCATCCTTCACCATCATGACGCGGCACGTGTACTCACCCTCGCTACCAGAGAAAGCGTCACTTGCATTCGAACCAGCCTTCCGACCACTGACCTTCGGGTCTGACAATCGAATGGCAAAGTCCTCTGCGCCCAGTTTATCCAATTGCACACTTTTATAGAAATGAGACGGGAACTGCCCGGTGATCCGTTCCTGCTTATACGGTTCGTAGTCGTCATAAGCTTTACGGCCATTTTTGTATACCTGATCAATCGAAAGTTCCTTCAGGTTGGACACCAGCACATAATCGGCCACTTTGCCTGGTGCAACGCTGCCACGGTCGGTCATTTTCATCCGGGACGCGGGGGTAGATGTTGCTGCGTAGATCGCATCTTCCGGGTGCATGCCCATATGAATGGCCTTGCGTACGATATGATCCAGATGACCACGTTCTACCAGGGAATCTGGCATGACATCATCTGTCACGAAGCAGAAATGCTGCGCCACATCATGCTGAATCAGATAGTCCATGACTTCAGGCGTCATCGATTTCTCCTGAATTTCAATAAACATGCCTGCCGCAATCCGCGCTTGCAATCCCTCAATACTCTGATGGGTATGGTCGGAATCGATACCTGCGTAGATCAGTCGATGCAGATCAAGTCCAAGCAACTTCGGTGTATGACCTTCGATCACGAGATCGGGATAGTTTTTGCGGATATGCTGTAAAATCTGGTTCGTCTTGCACTCCGGGTCACGGATCACATCGACATAGTTCATAATCTCGCCCAGACAGATGATCTCTCCCGTTGCGAGCAGCACATCCATGTCTTCGATCTCAATCGAACCACCTGTCGTCTCCATCGGGGTCGCCGGAACGGAACTTGGGATGGCATAGAACATGTCAACGGTCGTTTCCCGACTCGCAGCCATCATCTCCTGCACCCCTTCGAGCCCAAACACATTCGCCATCTCATGCGGTTCTGCCACAATGGACGTGACCCCACAGCCAATCAGACCGTGGGAAAAGGTTTCCGGTGTCACCATGGTACTTTCGATATGCAGATGGATATCGATCAGGCCAGGAATCATATATCTTCCCCGCGCATCAATGACTTCCTCTGCTTGAATCATCTCCGCCCCGCCGGGGCCAACATACATAAACCGGCCGTCCAGTACGGCAACGTTGTTCTTCTCAAATCGTTTATAATAACTGTTATATACATTCACGTTTACAATTAGTTGATCTGCGCGCATGGGCATAATCTCCTTCTTCACAAGCATTTCGCAGCGATCCGACTGGGCAATCCATCTCCAACCCTTTGCTGTGTGCACACCGCCATCATCCGGATTCGCCGCATGAAATGCCTTCTTTGCTGCTCTTACTTCCTGATGCTATACCCTAAATTCACAACTCCCAGCTACTCCACCAGCACAAGCTTGTCCTGCGGGAAAATCAGGCTGACACGTTGCCCACTAAGGTACGGTGTTTCCATCTCCTGATTCGCTGTAAAGTCACCAAGCTCCGTCTCGATCACATACTGGTAGCTGCGTCCCAGATACGTGCTGACTTTGATAATCCCCGGCAAGGCGTTCACCACATCCGCAGAGGTATCTCCACTAACGATCAGATCATCCGGGCGAATCGCACCTTTGCGTGCACCGGGACGTGCTGTTCCGGGATGTGCTGTTGCTGTAAATGTGCGTCCACCTGCGCTCAGTGTGATTAATTCACCTGCATCACTGCGGTCCGCAAATTCAATGAAGTTATGGAACCCGATGAATTGTGCTACAAACTCCGTTGCCGGATATTTGAAAATGGTTTCCGGGCGGTCGAGCTGCTCAACCACGCCTTTGTTCATAATCGCTACCTGATCCGAGATGGAGAAGCACTCTTCTTGGTCATGAGAGACATATAGCGTCGTAATGCCCAGCTCTTGCTGAATCCGGCGAATCTCCACCCGCATGTTGATTCGCAGGTTGGCATCCAGGTTACTGAGCGGTTCATCGAACAAGAGCAGGTCAGGCTCAATCACCAGTGCGCGGGCAATCGCCACACGCTGACGCTGTCCACCGGACAGTTCTTGCGGGAAACGTTTCTCGAATCCATTCAGGTTAACGACTTCCAGGATTCGCATCACACGGGAAGAGATATCCTTGTCTTTCACCTTGCGCATCCGCAAGCCAAAGGCCACGTTGTCATAGACAGACAGATGCGGGAATAACGCATAACTCTGAAATACAAATCCGAAGTTCCGCTTGTTCGCCGGAACCTTCGTATAATCCTTGCCGCCGAACATAAACTTGCCCTGCGATGCTTCCAGGAATCCGGCGATGAGGCGCAGCGTAGTTGTTTTGCCGCAACCGCTCGGTCCGAGCAGGGAGAGCAGCTTACCTTTTTCCAGATCCAACTGAAAATCCTTCAGGATTGTCTGCTTATCGTATGCCACGGATACGTGGTCTAATGTCAGCAATGCCATAGCGTTCTGCGCCTCCAATTAACGTTTAGTAAAGTATGAAAACCCGCCCATGATCCGTTCGATCACGAACATTAAGAGTCCGGTCAGTACCATCAACAGCACGGAAATCGCTGCAATCGTTGGGTCAAAATAATTCTCCACATACGTCAGCATCTGGATCGGTAATGTGCTTACCCCTGGTCCGGTCATGAACACGGAGATGTCCACGTTGTTGAAGGACTCCAGGAAGGCGATCAGCACCGCCGCCAGAATACCGGAACGAATGTTAGGAAGCACGATCGTGAAGAACGTTCTTACCCGTCCCGCACCGAGACTCAGCGCAGCTTCTTCCACTGCAAAGTCAAAGCTCGACAGACTCGACGCGATTACCCGAATGATAAATGGAAGCATGATAATCGTATGACCGATCAGCAGACCCAGATACATCGGCAGATGGTAGATTACGATCAGATATTTCATCAATGTAAAACCAAGCACGATTCCCGGGATCAACACCGGGGACAGGAACAGTGCGTTCAGCACGGACTTGCCTTTGAAATCGTAACGACTGAGTGCATAAGCAGCCGGAACTCCGAGCACCAGTGCCAACAGGTTCCCCAGCAAGGAAATGATGATGGACGTCTGGAATGTGCGGAGGAAACCGCCCGTGTTGAAAATATTCTCATACCAACGGAAGGAGAACCCTTCCGGCGGAAATTTGAGTACCGTTCCCGGTTCAAACGAAGTGACCGATATGATCAGAAGCGGGCCCAGCAGAAAGATAAAGACCAGCAGACTGAACAGGCCCAGCCCGATATGTTTCTCCCGCATATGTCTACCCCTTCGGATTTAAAGTTTTGGCCATTTTGTTCATGACACCGACCACGACAAATGTAATCACAATCATAATCGCGGCAACAACCGAGGCCAGATACCAGTCGTTGAGGGTCATGGCGTTCTGATACAGGAACGTAGCAATTACACGCTGCTTGCCTCCAAGGAGGGCAGGAGTGGTATACGCCGTCAGGCTTCCGACAAAGACAAGCACGGCTCCGATCACAAGTCCTGGCACAGCCAGTGGGAACACGACCCGGCGGAATGCCGTAATGCGCGATGCGCCCAGACTTTGTGCTGCCTTGAGCAGGTCACCGTCAATATTTTCAAGCACACCCACCAGAGAGATAATCATCAGTGGCAGGAACAGGTGCGTCAGACCGATCATCATCGCTGCCGGTGTATACAGAATATCCAGCGGCTTGTCCACGATGCCCAGGCCAACAAGGGTGTTATTGATCAGCCCTTTGCGTCCAAGGATAATCATCCAGCTAAACGAGCGCACGACCGGGCTCGTCAGCAGCGGGAAGATCGCCAGTGCCAGCAAAATGCCTTTGCGGCGCGGTGCTTTCTGCGAGATATAATAAGCTGTCGGGAATCCGAGCACCACACAGACGATGGTGGTGACCACGCTGACTTGCAGCGTCGTAAGCAATATTTTCAAAAAGTATGGGTCTCTGAAAAAATGCATGTATCCTTCAAACGTGAAGGAGTTTTCTTGGAAAAACGTCGACCCGATCGTCAGGACAATCGGAATGATCATAAATGCCGCCAAAAACACGAATCCCGGCAGCAATAGCCAGTAGATTACTGATTTCTTCATCGCGATACTCCTGACTTGTAAAATGGTTTTATTCACACGTTTCACTGGCGCACATTTCAAAAATAAACGCTCCACGTTAGTCGCACCAGCCGTTCCGGTTACGAATCGTTCTTTCGATCGCTGTTATCCTTGGATTTTCTTGATCTCCTTCTTTATAGAAGGAAAAATTCAAGGATAAAGGCGAACGCTTCGCTTCTACAGAATCGATTTCGTCCCCTCCACTACCAGCGAAATACGTAAGGATTGATTTTTAGACTGAACCCCAATGCCGTGAAGATCATAACTACGCATTTAACGCGTTGATAAACAGTTCAAGGAATGCTTCTGCGTCTACGGTTTCGCAGACGAATGTGTTGGGCTGCTGGCCCAAACGGTTTTGGAAGTCACATACCATCTGGCCATCGCACAGGCGGCTGGCGGTTTCGACATCCACGTAATATGATTTGCGTCCAACCAGTTCCGGGGCAAGGGCAACACCGACTGCCAGCGGATCATGCAGCGCACAAGCTCGCACGCCGTTCATTTGTTCATAACGATTGATATAGATCTCGGTGCTCTGAGCCACGTACGCGCGCAGTACCGGATCGGTGAGACGCTCAATCGTAGCTTCATTCAGCAAGGTTTGACGCGTCACATCCAGACCTACTTGTGTAAGCTTCTCAATGCCTGCATGCAGTACGATGCGTGCGGCCTCCGGGTCAGCGTATGTGTTGTACTCCGCTGTTGGTGTAATATTGCCATGTCCGCGAACAACACCACCCATGAAGATCACTTCCTTCAATAAAGAAGGCAATTCAGGATACTTTATCAGCGCGAGTGCCAGGTTCGTTAATGGTGCGGTCATGATCAATGTCAGTTCACCTGGATATAGCTTGGCTTGCTCCACGATAAAGTCCGGTGCAAAACCTTCCTCGGCTTGCTTGGACATTGCCGGATCAGGCAATGCACCACCCAATCCGTCCTGTCCATGTACCCGATGTTCATAGTGAGACTTGCGCGTGAGTGGTCCAGCTGCCCCCGCAATCACCGGAATGGCTGGTGCACCCGCGAGTTCAAGAATTTTGCACGTATTATCTGTTGCCTGCTGGAGTGATACGTTCCCACAGACCGTAGTAATCCCGAGAATGTCCAGCTTCCGACTCTTAACGGCAAGCAGGATCGCCAGCGCATCGTCAATGCCCGTGTCCACATCCAAAATGATGCGATTTCCCGCTTCACTCATCTGTTCTCAACTCCTATGCTTGATATGGTTGCTTGCTGCAAATGTTTTAGGTCAAACCTGTTGAAAAAAGCTTATGTTTATTGCGCAATCTCACGGTTCCAGCGATCTGTCCAGCCTTTAACTTGTTGATTCACGAATTCCATATCCAGCTTGTTCAGTTTCTCAACGACTTCGGCACCATATGTTACGCCGTCAGCTTCTTCAGTAGTCAGTTCAACCTTCGTGTTAACCGGGGAATCCACTTTGGCTTTGGCCGATTTAGCTTGTACATCCTGGCTGAGCTGCCAGTTGATGAACTCTTCAGCAAGCTCTTTGTTTTTGCTGCCCTTCACGACATTGATTGTGTTCATCACAGCATATGCTCCTTCGCTAGGTGTAACAAACTTCGCATTAGGCACAGCTGCTTTCAGATCTTTGAAGTACATTTCCATGATCGGTCCGCCTGCAATCTCTTCCTGGGAGAACATGTTCACGAACTCGGACGTTTGACTGTAGAATTTCACCACATTGCTGCTCAGTTTTTTCAGTTCGGCAAATGCCGCATCTTCATTAAACGTATCGTTTCCGGCTACACGGGAAGCTGCATCCACAACCATTGGGCCTGCCGTTGCCGTAATATTCGGGATGGTCAGGTTACCCGCGAACGCCGGATCCCACAGGTCGCTCCATGAAGTCACTTCTTTGGAAACGAGGTCCGGGTTATACGCGATTCCGAGCTGTCCAACCGTGTAGGCCGGGCCGTAATCTTCGCCAAGTGGTGCTTTGGCAATATCATAAATGTCATTCACATTCGGAATTTTGGATCGGTCGATTTTTTCAAACAGACCTTCATCGATACCTTGTTGGGCATAGTAGTCAGACAGGTAGATGACATCGACATTCGATGTACCCTGACGGATTTTGTTCAGACGTTCAGCATTATTGCCGACTTCAAGCACGATGTCTACATTGTGTTCTTTTTCAAAGGGACCAAATACGGATTCATTGAAGAAATCTTCCGAGAAGCCCCAAGTGGAGATGACCAATTTGTTAGCTGCTGTTCCCCCGCTGCCTGATCCGCCTGTAGCATCCTCTGTGCTGCTGCCACAACCTGCAAGTAATACCGATGTCATTGCCACTGCTGCCAAACCGCTAATCCACTTTTTCATCATGATCCTGATTCCCCCTGATATGTGTGATTTTACAACCCAAACCAATAAGTCGAACTAGCTTGATAACGCATTTTACGTAGAAAACAGAAAGAACCTGGAGGAGCGAAGCGTTCGCCTAAAAGCTTTCTGCAAGAAAGCTGCTTCGGAAGCATATGCTATCACCGGATTTCACCTTTTCTAAAGGATCAAAAAAAATCTGGGGATAACAGCGATCGGAAGGTCTTCTGATTTTCGAAGGATACATGTGTCATTTAGAGCTAGTTCAACTTAAAAAACAAAAAGAAAAGCATTCTTGTATAAACAAGAACACTTTTCTTCGTAAACAAAGGAAAGCGACACCCGTTGCCGGTACATCATCGGTTTCTGCTTCAGAATCAATCCGAAGACAAACGCCATCATATGAAATTGTTCGGAATTAGATTATGAATTCAGGCAACAACCTCTGTATGTCTCAACAAGAATCAATCCTGCCGATTTCATCCTTAGGCCTGTTCCAGAATCACATTCGTAATGGCCCACTGCGTGGACGCATCATAATCCCGTAATACAGCTTCGATTGGCAAACCCATGTGTTGCTCGAGCTTCTCCCGGAATTTCTTCTTATATAAGACAGACATGCGGAAGTCCACTTCCAGCTTCAAGCCGGGGGCCTCCCCTTCCAGGGCGTCAGAGCGCGGTGAACGTCGGTGCTTCGCATAGAAGGTAACGATGTTCTGATCAATGGTCACTCTCAGGAGAGTGGTGCCAAAGCCGAACAGTTCCTTCGAGATTTCGTTATAATACTGGCACATCTTTTTCTTACTCTCATTGCTGTCCAGTAGTTCCATGAACTCACCCACATCTCTTACTACCGTACGTTCGACGTGTTAACACGATTGATTATACATAAATATACGATCATAGGCAACCCAAAAGATATAGTTGACATGATAATCCCACATAAAAGCGAACGATAGGTTTAAAGCGTCGTAATTATTTCGCGCATTTCCCTTCAGAGATTAACCAATGCTTGAGTCACACTATATCTGCATCTACTTCACCATTATTGTTGCTTCAACACCCATTTTTGATACTCGTTCTCTTGAAGAAGCTCACCCATCACCAGTTTTGACCCATCCTCAGCTAGGCCGAGTGTGTCCCCGTTATGGGCACTGGTAATGCGCATCGTCCCATCCTCATTCTTGGAAATATTCCAGCGTTGATTCGCATACCCAAGATACGAATAGAGCTGAATGCGATTCTGTCCTACATCCCAATCCAGCGCCATTCCGTTCAAGGTTCGAATGGAGTAAGAGCCAGACTCATCGCCAGTTGGTACAAGTACCCATTTGAAACCTTCACTTAAATTTTTTGCCTCATCAGCAATCTTTATTACTTCTCCTTCTTCAGATGGAACAGCTTGAATCACAGCGGGACGTCCTGCGTTACGAATGATCACCTGCTCCAAGTCCGTTTGCTTCCTATGGATTGCATTCACATGCTGAAAGGACGCACTTCCTCCAAATACATGAACACCGAAATGTCCTTCGGCAAACGTTCCATCCTGGATATCCATCATTCGCTCTCCGTCTACATCAACCCGAATCCGGGGACCGTCTGCCTGAATTCGGATGTGGTACGTATGATCCTTACGAATGAATCTCGGAATTTGGGCAAGCACCTGCCGATTTTCGAATTTCCCGTTCACTTTATAAAAAAGTCGGATGGCCTTCATATTGGGGTCCATATTCAAGTAATAGCCGCTTCGTCCATCCTCGCTCGCACGGAATATAATAGAGCCTGCTCCCCCCTGTGCATCCAGCCTCAGGTCAACATCATATTGGAAATCACCTGCCGTTTCCTGTGCGATATACTGTGCATCACCGCTAGAATTGCCCTGTATGCCTTGTTCGGAAACAAGCCAATCGGCAGATGATTTATCCGACTTCCAACCGGACAGGTTGGTATCGAATGTGCCACTGGATACGACAATAGGGATTTTGGCGGAGGCTTTGCCGTTAGCCGTTGAAGCCGTCACCCAAACCTCACCCTTGCCTACAGCACGAACCATCGCTTTTGTTTTGTCAGAATAAACGATCTGCATCACTTTAGGATCGCTTACTTTCCATTTCAACGGTTGGGCACCTTTTCCCGGTCCGCCCTCTAACGTCGCGTACAACGTTTGGGTCTGCCCTACAGTTGCCATTCTTCTGTGGGTGTCTGCAATGACCTGAGTCCTGGAAGATGTGCCTTCTCTCCAAATGTTGTCCAAGGCGTACACCTTCATGGAAATCACCTTCACTTCCCCACCCAGGCTATAGAAAGCCATTGTTCTACCCGCCGGGTCTGGAAAAATAACATCCGAAAAGACAATCTTGCCATCATTGCCAAAGACTTCAACGGAGGATTCATCCACAAATATGTGTAGCTTGACCCTTTGATTTTCCGGTTGTAACGGAGCCCCATGAACCTTGGTGAACAAGTCGGAAAAGCTCACGTCCCCCGATGCAGTGCGATCCACGAACATGTTTTGCTGATCCACCCTGTATCCTACTGTGGTTTTCTGCCCCTCCCCTTGACGCAGATGAAAACCGAACTCGGTTACAGCATGATTAGCCGGAATTTCCACTTCGGCTTCAATCTCATACGCCCCTGCCGTTAGGCCATCAAGCGGATTCTTGGATTCGGGTCCCACCCTTAACTGCTCTACACTGTACAGGTTTTGCCGCAGCGTCTGGAGCTCAGTGATTGGTGTTTGTACCAAACGTACTCCCTCGCTCGTGGTTCGAAGAGATACTTCTCTCGGTATGGTCAATTGCCCTTTCCAAGAGGAGGTTGGGAATTCAAACGGATAATCCCAATTCGTCATCCATGCAAGCATGACTTTCCGCTGATCGGGCATATTCGCAAAGGACATGGATGCGTAGAACTCCTTGCCAAAGTCTGTCCTCAACACCTGACCTGCCGGAAGATCATTCAGGAATTTCCCTTCAGCTGTCAGCTCGCCTACAAAATATTCCGCATCAGATCCTTGGGTTTTTGGATTCGCTCCTGTACTGAGCATCAACACCCACTTCCGCTGTCCCGTTCCATCTATAGGCAACTGAATCAGATCGGGACACTCCCATACTCCACCACGAACGTAATCGCCATATCCGAAGTTATCGGTTAACGTCCAATCGAGCAGATTGGTTGAAGTAAAGAACCGGATGTGATCCCCGCCAGACACGACCATCATCCAGCGGTTGTGATCTTCATCCCAGACAACCTTAGGATCACGGAAATCCCAGCTTCCGGGGTCATCACCATTCTTGCCAGGATTATCAATCACGATCGGACGATCTTCAGCGTACTGCCAATTCCGTCCTTGATCGGTGCTGTAGGCGAGACCAATGCGCTGATTGCCGCCCGGTTTATCCGGATGATAGGAAGTGTAGTACGCAATCAGACCTTTTCCGCCTGAATCCGTGAACAGACCGGATGTATTATTCAGATCAGCAATCGCTGATCCAGACCATATATGACCCTGATCATTCCAAGGCAATGCCATTGGTAAGCGCTTCCAATTTATGAGATCAGAACTGACTGCATGAGCCCAGGTCCCTCCATCCTGATGAAACAGATGATACTCCCCTTCGTAATAGACCAGCCCATTCGGATCACTTGCCGATCCCCGAATCGGAGAATAATGATACTGAGGTCGATAGTTTTCCTTGTAATACATTGACTCTTCCGTCACATACATATCCTGAAAATAAGCCATACCTTGTTGAACCACAAGCCCGGCATTCCCATTGGCGTAGCTTGTATCTGTGACCTCAACAGCCGGAGGTGTGTAACCATCCACATACACCTGAATCAGACTGCCCGAGGCTATAACTTCGATATGATGCCTCGCTCCCGATTGACTTGGATACTTTCGATACGAGCTGGCGAGTACGGTACCATCCGCTTTTCGAAGTTGTACCCGAACTTCTTCGCCTTCCCTGATCAGGACTGCTTCATATCCCCTCGTTCCGTCTGCATTTGCCCTGAACAGCAGTGCTGCCGAGGAACTTGCATTCGGTTGGGCCAGAGATATATTCCCCTCATATACAAAATCAGATGCTGCCTTCTCGTAAATGATCCGTCCTTTCCCCTGAGTGTTTCCCGTCCCTCGATAACCATTCAAATCCGGCTGCCATTCGCCTACGCTACTGATTGGCTCGCCCAAGTTGCCATTCATGGTGCTAACCTGCACATTCTGGAACAAAGCCGCCCCATCCCACACATGAAGCCCCAAATTTCCTGACGAGTAGGCACTGTCCTTCACATCCATCACCGGGTCATACCGATTATCCCAATATACCTGAAGGCTCTCCCCGTCCGCTTTCACTTTCAGATGATAGATACCTCCAGGTGTCAGGGTTACCTTATGTTCTACATTTAACGTTCCCGGCTGTCCACTTGCATCTCTTAGACGTATCACACCAGCCTCGGGAACCACTTGCAGCATATACGAAGACCAGCCTGTATCATTGGATCGAAAAACAAGACTGGCATCCGCCCTCACATCCTGAATCATCACGTCAGCTTCATAGATAAAATTATCGGCTCTTGTGGCTGATAAGGCCATTACGTTCTCCCCAGCATCCGAAGCCAGATGGAGTCCTTCATCCGTATCTTCCAGACTGCCTCTGCCCTGCAATGCCCAATCCGACAAATTCGTATCCGCTTTGGCCCCATCGGTCAACACGGCAACCACCTCCCCCTTTTGTTTCGCTGATCCTTCGGATGTCTGCTTTCTTATTTGCAAGATGTTCTTATCGGTATCCGTTAGAGATGCTGTCGAATACGCTGTTGCAGAAGATGTACCAAGGACACATGAAAATAGAACACAACTGATAGATCGGAAGATCCATTTCATGAGCATTCCCTCTTTTTCTTGTTGTAGTGGATGACACAAAAATCCCGTAAGGGACGGTTCAGCAGCCTCTTGAAGCGAGCATTTCGCATACATCCAGCCTTGCGACTTCCAATGCAAAACGCTGAAGCAAAAGTTAACCTGCATCCGTCCCCTACGGGACACAAAGGATCAAAAACTATGAAACCGACATGGCATGTTGCTGTAATGCTTCCAAACCCAATGCGAGGGCACCGCATAGTCCTGCGTGCTGGCCCAATCCGGGCTGGACAATGTACTGATCGATATGTTGCGTTATTGGAGCTGCATTCACATACCCATTCAGATTCTGTACAACCCGCTCCCGGATCATGGGAAACAGATGATTTTGCTGCATCACTCCACCGCCCAAGATGACCTTTTGCGGCGAATGAAGCAGAATGGCGGTTGTAACGGACTCTGCAATGTAAAAGGATTCGATCTCCCACGCCGGGTGGTCTGCCGGCAGTTCACTGCCAGGACGCTGCCAGCGGGCCTGAACGGCTGGCCCTGCAGCCATGCCCTCCAGGCAGTCGCCATGATACGGACATAATCCGGCAAAGTGATCCTCCGGATGCCTTCTCGTCCGGATGTGCCCACCCTCAGGATGCAATAATCCATGTACACGTTTGCCTCCTGTCACAAGTCCAATCCCGACACCTGTGCCGATGGTGTAATACACACAGTTGTCCAATCCTTGCGCTGCTCCCCAGGTGACTTCTCCCAGGGCAGCTGCATTCACATCCGTATCCCATCCAAAGGGAACCGGGAATTCACCCTTCAAGGTTCCGACAACATTGCAGTTTTCCCAGCCCGGCTTCGGGGTCGTTGTAATGTAGCCATAGGTGGGACTATCCGGTTGCAGATCAATGGGGCCAAAGGAGCCGATGCCGATGGCTGCCACTCCTTTATCCCTGAAATAATCAATAACCTTCGCAAGTGTGGTGTCGGGATGTTCCGTTGGAAAGCTGCACCAATCTTCAATTCTTCCTTGTTCATTCCCTATTCCACACACAAACTTTGTTCCGCCCGCTTCGATGGCGCCTATCCGCATCTTCCCGTCCCCCTTGCGCTCATTTGGACTGATCTTTGGCTTGGATGGGGGATAGTTCGTAGATATGAAGCGAATTGATTATCATATCATTCTGTTCGGCATGAACAGAGATTCCCTTGGAGCCCGCATCCGGATAGATCAGATCGGTAATAACCGCTTGACCATCATTGGCAAATACCTCTACGGAGGCATGATCGACAAAGATACGCAAACGTTGAGTACCACTCACCGCTGTTAACCCGGCCGCATGGCGACCCAGAAAATGCTCATGGAAATCGATGATACCTGATCGACTGCGATCCACGTATACTTCACCCTGATTAGCGTCTACGCCTACAAGTGTTTCGTTATCTGTGCCACTTCGTAATGCAAATTGTACGGAGGATGCAGAAGACCATTCCGCATCAATCTCATAGTTCACAAGCTGCAATGCATTCAACTGCTCACTCACTTGTCTGATGGACACATCCTGAAGGGACAATACGGGCTTACGAGCCTGCTCCAGCTCACGTGCAGGACGCTGAACCAGCATGACTTCTCCGTCCCTTGTCTCTAATGCCAGCTCCCTCGCAATCGTCATTGCGCCGCGGTAATCTTCGGTTGGCGTCTGGTTGGCATACATCCAGTTACTCATCCAGCCCATAAACAGGCGTCTGCCGTCTTCTGCCGGAATGTCGGACCAACTGACCCCTGCGTAGTTATCCCGGCCATGATCAAACCAGCGAACGGTATGCGAAGCTTCATCCGGAACAAATGTAATGCCATCAAATTCTCCAGTGAAGTACTGGGTTCTGGAGCCTTCCTTGAAAGCAGGATCTGCACCAATGCTGACGAGCATCACCCATTTTTCCTGACTCGAATCGCCGTCCACGGTCAGCGGGAACAGATCAGGACACTCCCAGACGCCATCATGCGAACCGATCCCTGCGCCGAATTCACTGCCCAGTGTCCAATCCTTCAGATCGGGAGAATGGTACAGACATACCGTTTGACCACAAGCGATAATCATGATCCATTCCTGGGTCTGCTCATGCCAGAATACTTTGGGATCACGGAAATCCACAAACGACTCATGCTCCAACACTGGATTGCCCTCGTATTTTATCCATGTTCTGCCGCGATCCTGGCTGTAAGCGAGACTCTGCTTCTGAATCGGATGATCGTTTGGCACCTCCTGATGATGGGTGAAAATAGCTACCAGTCCTGGCTCATCGTCAAAGAATCCGGAAGTATTGTTCCAATCCACCACCGCACTGCCCGAAAATATCATGCCATGTTCATCCGGCGCCAAAGCCACAGGAAGCTCTTCCCAGTTAACGAGATCCCTGGTCACCGCGTGTCCCCAATGCATCGGTCCCCATGTTGTGCCAAACGGATGATGCTGATAGAACAAGTGATACTCGCCTTTGAAAAACACCATGCCATTGGGATCATTCATCCACTTCTCCTTGGGTGAGAAATGATAGACGCCCCGGTAATCAGATGTTGAAATAGTAGACATATCGGTTTACTCCTTCGGATCAAACCGTTGAAGAGAAAACGCTGCATCACTCACGCAACCTGCTGTTAAGTAGGACAGCGTCTCCCCAACCGGTTTGTTTTATTTGTTGTTGCGGTCATATCCCGCTTGTTTAATCTGAAGCCATTCTTGCAGTCCAAGACGATCCAGCTCTTTCAGATAAGCATCCCACTCCTGGTCGATCTTTCCGTTCTGATACCATTCTGTGCGCATACGCAGCACATAGGCGAACAGATCAGTCTCAATCGTGGAGAGGCGGTCAAGTTCATCAATGGAGAAGAACACGCTTGGATAGACGTTTTCCGCTTTCATATGTGGAACCATGTATTTGTCGAGAAGCTCCATACGCCATGCCGCGTCTTCCGGTTTGGTTGTGTATTTGTCGTAGTAACTGTCGAGAATCGCCAGCGGTCCTGCAATACTCGTTTTTTGTCTAAGCTCCACAGGTGCAGCGCCTTCCAGCGGAAGATGCTTCAGCATGCCCTTGGCTTCATCCAATTCGAAAATATTCTGCTGTGTCTCATCGCC
Source organism: Paenibacillus hebaui (assembly GCF_051934385.1). NCBI lineage: Bacteria > Bacillati > Bacillota > Bacilli > Caryophanales > Paenibacillaceae > Paenibacillus > Paenibacillus hebaui. Next base: position 6,747,906 of record NZ_CP196836.1, read on the forward strand.
GTAAGTTCCCCAGTTGTTCTGTACCGATTGGAGCGGATCGTACAATTGGTCTACCCACTTCGCTGTCGATTCCAGGTTTTTGTTGCTGCTCGTAACCACCATGCGTCCCCGGTCGAGACCGATGCCGTTTGTTCTTGTCACATTGGCCTCGCCACTCGGTCCGGCAACGGGAGGCAGAACATCATACGTATCATTCATGCCTGTAATGTTGGCCTTATCCCAAGTGAAGTACATGCCATACTTGTTGTCTTTGCCCTTGGCCAGATACGTATTCCAATCCTGCTGATACGCTTCTACATCTACAAGACCTTCCTGAACCAGTTCGTGAATGTATTGGACCGCTTCCTTGTAACCTTCATCAGCTGCCGTAAAGACCACCTTTCCTTCATCGGTCACCACGGTATGGTCCCAGTTCTCCCCGAGTCCAAATGCCGCAAAGAGAAAGGTCAGGTCTTCTCCGCCCGGTTTGTTAATGAAGGACAACGGAATTTCGTCTGCCTTGCCATTGCCGTTTGGGTCCTGGGTTTTGAACGCAATCAACACTTCTTTCAGCTCTTTGGTTGTCGTCGGCATCTTTAGTCCGAGTTTGTTCAGCCATTCCACATTGATCCAGGGCAAGTTATCCACCGCCTGAATCCGTTGTTTGCCACTGCCGAGTTCCTCGATCCAGGGAAATGAATAGATATGTCCGTCCGGAGCTGTGATCATGCTCTTGTATTCGGGAGCTTCCTCCAGCACCTTTTGCAGATTGGGCATGTGTTGCTCAATCAGGTCTTCCAGTGGAATGATGGCCCCATCCTTCGCCAGTTTCAGGAGATCATAATCCCCGTAACCTGCGTCAAAAATGGCATCCGGCAAATCACCGCTGGCTATCGCCAGGTTTCTTTTTTCCGCAAACACATCACTTGTATAGTTTTTCCAGTTGATATGCACATTGGTCTTCTCTTCAAGTCTCTTGTTGATCAGCTTCTCGTTGGGATCAGCGGGGGCCAGCGGAGAGCTCTGGGTTATAAAATTCAATGTCACTTTGCCATCAGGTGACTGGGCTTCACTCGCTGCACCGCCTCCACCCCCACCACAGGCCGAGAGCAGAAGCATGGCAGACAGCATGGAAATGGATGCGGTAGTAACGGCTTTTCTGGACTTGTTCATTTTTTTCATGGTAATGACCTCCGTGGATTATGTTGGGTCAAACTTTGCCATTTTTAGCGGGCCAAACTTTGCCATAATTCTGGCTGTTCATTATTTGAGCGTCATTATTTGAGCGAACCTACCATGACACCTTTTTCGAAATATTTCTGAAAGAACGGATACATGATAATGAGTGGCAGACTCGAAATGACAATAGCTGAATATTTGATCATTTCCGAGAGGCGTTTCAGTTCCGCCATGGCAAGCTGATCACTGATCATACCCGGTGCAGCCTGATTCTGGATCAGAATGGAACGCAGTACGAGCTGTAACGGATGGAGATTCGGATTATCCAGATAGATCATGGCGTCAAAATAGGAATTCCACTGCCCCACAAACGCGTACAATGCGAGTACAAAAATGATGGGTTTGGACAACGGAATGACGATCTGGAAGAAAATTTTCATCTCGGAGGCGCCATCCACATTGGCGGCTTCTTTCAGTTCCCGCGGTACCCCTTTGAAAAAGGTTCTGGAGAGAATGATGTTCCAGACGTTGACTGCGCCAGGAATGATAACGGCCCACACGGTATCCAGCATGCCGAGATTACGGACAAGCAGATATGTGGGGATCAATCCGCCACCGAAGAACATTGTAATGATGAATATGATCATGAAAAATCCGCGTCCTGCCAGCCTTTCATCCGACAAGGCATAGCCTGCAAATATGGATACGGTTACGGTCAGCAATGCAAAGGAAACCGAGTACAACACCGCATTTGCAAAACCTCGGATCATGGCCGGATTGGACAAGATCATCTGATACCCATCCAGGCTCCAGTCGGATACATTGAAGGACAATCCGCGGTTCAGCAGCACAGTCGGGTCCATGAATGAGGCAACAACGATGTAAATCAGGGGGACAACCACAACCAGTACAGCACAGGTAAGAAAAATCGCGTTCAGTGCGAGGATCAGACGATCCAGTCCCGTATGTTTGACTACCATGAATAACATTCCTTTCTTAATAAAGACCTTCGCCTTCATTCAATTTCTTCACGATCAGATTCACAGTAACCAGCAATATGACATTGATGACCGAGTTGAACAATCCGACAGCGGCAGAGTAAGCGTAATCCCCGGATTGCAAGCCCACCTTATAAACATACGTGGCAATAATCTCGGAGGAAGGCAGGTTCATGGACGTCTGCATCAGGTAGGCCTTCTCGAATCCAATGGACATGATCCCGCCAGCGGCAAGAATAAATACGATGGCCATAATCGGACGAATGGTCGGAAGATCGATGTGGCGAATACGCTGAATAAGATTTGCTCCGTCCAGATTGGCCGCATTGTGAAGTTCCGGATCAACATTGGCCAAAGCTGCAACATAAATGATGGAAGCCCAGCCTGCTCCGGTCCAGATATCTGACAAAATGTATATCCATCGGAAATATTCAGGCTCGGACATGAACATGATCGGCTGACCGGTAATCCATGTAGCGAATTGGTTAACGGGCCCTGTCGGTGATAGAAAGATAAACAGCATACCCACAACGACAACAACCGATATGAAGTTGGGTGCGTACAGAAATAATTGGATATTTTTCTTCACGCCGGCTTTACGTACCTGATTGAGCATGAGAGCAAGCAAAATGGGCACCGGAAAGCTGAATATTAATCCAAAAAAGCTAAGTTTAAGCGTATTCATAAAAATGACGTCAAAATTGGGCGATGCCAAAAACTTCTCGAAATGCTTCAGTCCTACCCACTCACTGCCCATGATACCTTTAATCGGACTAAAATCCTTAAATGCGATAATGGCTCCGTACATCGGGATGTATTTAAAGATAAGGGTCAGGATCAGAGCTGGTGCGAGCAACAAATACAAAAAATAGTTCTTTTTGAGCTGCTGTATCTTGTGACTGGTCGATGTCCTCTCTTTCAACGCCCTTCCTGTACCCTTTTTGGTATCCACTGTGTTATCCAACACATGACCTCCGTTCATTCCTGAAGTTGACAATTGTTTGTAGTAAGGGTTTTCAATATTTACAATTGATCATTTAATAATTTACAATTTAGCAGGTAATATAGGCATTAGTCAATACTTTATGTAAAAAATTATTTGTGCATTTGATAACATTTTATGTGTGTTCTCCGTACTGAATGTCCATATAAATGCATATATAATGCTTGTTCAAAGGTTTAAAACTCATCTTCCCCCTATGAACAATACGGGAGGAGAGAACTTACCCGTATATATAGCGGGGACTATAAATACATATATAAGCGAAATATCTGAATCGAAATGTAAACTTAATTGTGCATATGTAAAATTAAGATTGCTATTTGCTCTGATCTATTATACATTTGACTTAGATAATACTATGGACGATCATTTGATCATTAGAGGTGAAGCACGAGATGGCAAAAGAAAAAGTTACGATTCAGGACATAGCTGATGCATTGGGCATCTCTAGGAATACGGCCTCCAAAGCCCTGAATGACAGTGGGAATATTCCGGAGGAGACACGTAATCGTGTCATTAAGAAAGCAATTGAACTTAAATATAAACAGTTCGCCTATATGGAAAGTGAGCATGTTCTAACCAAGGCCCCACGTAATATCGCCCTGTTAACGGAAAACCTGCCCAATACGTCCCATTTTGGTTCGTTGTTGATCAGCGGCCTGGAGAAACGAATCAGTGCAGAGGGGTACAATCTCTCCATCCATATCGTGCGTGAGATTGATCAGGATTCACTTACACTTCCCAACAATTTTGATACTTCCAATGTGGACGGTATCATTTGCATCGAGTTATTCGACCTGAATTACACTAAGCTTATTACCGATCTAGGAATTCCCACGATCTTTATCGATTGCGCTTCCAACATATGTTACCCGGAATTTCATGCAGACCTGCTGCTGATGGAGAACGAGCACAGCATATATCAGGTAACCCGAAATTTAATTGAGAGCGGCTACAACAATATTGGATTCGCCGGGGATTACAATCATTGCAAGAGTTTCAATGAGCGTTGGGTAGGATATCACCGAGCCATGCTGGAAGCAGGTTTGCAAGTCGATCTATCCCATTGTATTGTGGATGATGACCGCCTTTTCTTCTCGAAGCCTGGCTGGTTGAACAAGCGAGTGGCAGAGCTGAAGTCGCTGCCTGATGCGTATGTATGCGCTAATGATTTTATCGCTGTTGAGCTGATCCGGGCACTGCGAGCGAGGAATGTTACCGTACCGCAGGATATTGCCATATGTGGATTCGATAACGCACCTGAATCACGGATTATTGAGCCAGCATTAACGACGGTTCATATCTACAGTAACGAGATGGGCATCAAGGCTGCGGAGATGCTGTTATCTCGAATCGATAACCCAGCACAGCCTTATCAGGTCTCACATATCGTGACCAAACCGATCATCAGGGAATCCACGCCCACACTAATGGGAGCCAATCCACAGACTGTCTAACTATCACATAGACCTCTTTAAGAAAACGGTTATCGCCGTGATTCAAAGAGGCCAGAATGCGTTTAGCGGATTTTCTCCTTACAACATCAGGAAGATGATGCTCTGGAGTTTAACCTATTCGATATTATAAAAAAACAAATAACCGTATCTTTCACGTAGAATAGAGCGTGCAGGATACGGCTATTTTTATAGGGGTTTATCGATGCCCTTCCTCCAATCCAACACATTACATGTGGAAAATATTGGATATTAATTCCATCGAAACATAGACAAACTTCGTCATCAAACGTTAAAATGAGACACAATGTCTATATCATCTTAATTTATGAAATTGGAGGCTCATGCCATGAAATGCCCAGTATGTAATCACGAAAATGGAAATGCCAGTTTTTGCGAGAGGTGCGGCTCTGATCTGACTCAATCTACCCCATCTGCCAAACCTATCCTTGATAAGAAAGCCGCTACTGCTGCCGAACCCAAATACACCCGTTGGTCCAGCACGCAATCTGCCTCTTCTCATGCCCCAGTCCCATCCAACACACCTTCTGCTTCCACATCCGAACAACCGGTTTCCGAATCGTCAAGCACAAGTGGTCACTCGTCTGCAGGGGACAACATCTCCAATCAATGGAACAACATTGTGCAAAATGAGAAAGTTCAGCAAGCCAAAGAAGTAAGTAAACAGTATCTATCCTATTTCCTTAGCGTATTGGCCCGTCCGTATCAGACCATGAAAACCGTAGGTGAGCAGCATTCACTGAACGGATGGCTGACGATGGCTCTGATTGCAGTTCTATCCTCTACATATTTTTTGATTACATTTAGCCGTATGGACATGGAAGGGCTGTTCATAGGCGGGTTTATTAGACCGCTGCTGTTCACCGCCATTTCCCTGATTGTAGCTATTGCACTGATGTATGCCATATTGAAAATGGAGAAAATAACGTTCCGCCCCAAAACACTGGTTGCCCAGTTTGGTACATTGCTCGTGCCTGCTGTAGCATCTCTTGTTCTGGCGAATCTATTCATTATGATCTCCTATTCCATCGCCATCTTCTTCCTCGTTGTCGCATACGTGATCATTTTTGTGGCTCTTAACACGGTACTGTTCCAGTATCCGCTGAATCGTTCCAAAGCTGTCATCGACAGCATGTACAGTGTGCTGATTGCCAACGTGGTATTGCTTTTTATTCTGTATCGTTTGCTGGCTATCACGATGATTGGACTGATTAGTCTGATGTTTCCTCCATTCGGTCGTCTATAGTATTCACATATCTAAAAGCTTTGGAGGCTCTCCCTGCTAACGCGAGGAGGGCATGTGACTGAACTGATCGCCGAGATTACACGCCAGACATCCGTATTGTCAGCGCACATGTCGGCCAGCACGACAGAAGTCCAGTCCGGTCTCGTTGTGGTTCAAGAAGCCGGACGTTCGTTCTCATCCATTCACTCAGGAATTGATACTATTAATGAACGGGTGCATGAAGTATCTGCTGCTTCCGAGCAATTATCGGCGAGCGCCGAAGAAGTATCTGCTTCCATTGAAGACATGGAGCATATCTCGCGCGAATCCTCTTCAAGTATTCAGAAAGTTTCAACGGCTACTGGCAGCCAGCTGCAATCCATGGATGAGATGAGTGAATCTGCCGAGTCTCTTCGGGTATTATCCAGTGAATTGAACGGTTTGATAAGCCGTTTCAAAATATAGATGAGGCTCGTGGTGGGACAAAGCAGCCCAGCTCACCAAAAACCAAAAAGCCGCAAGGCGAGTACCGGGGGTATCCCGGCTTCTCTTCCTGCGGTTTTTTGGTTATTATTTTAATGGAGGCTGGCCTCGCGGCTGCCTGAATTAATAACGCTGCGGAGCAGCTTTTTTACCCAAATCCGTCATGTACGTGAAGAACGCTTCTGGATCGGTATCATACACCAGTTGTACTGGACGTCCGTCTGCTTGCTCCACCGTACGGCCTTGGCTTGGACCATCCGGGATCACAATACAATTGACCGTCTTCTTCTTCACGATATCCTCGCGACCAACAGAAGCCGTTGTCAACACATCCCACAGATAGTATGTGGAATTTGTCTCACTGTACACCAGTGGCGGACATCCTGCGTAACAGTTCCCAAGGAAATCCACGCCTTCAAAGCGACGCTCTGCAGCCCAACGGTTACGAACAGCAGGTGTAAGAGGTACTTTGTTGGTGCTTTCCAGGGCAACCAGATCAATCTGGATCCCGCTCTGCCATACACGGTAAGCCGCTTCCGGGTCCCAGAATACGTTCCATTCCGCTGTGCCATCATGCTCAGGCTCTTCCACGTTTCCTTTTTCGAATGTGCCACCCATCCACACCAGCTTGCTGATCTTCTCTTCGATGTCTGGTGCTTCGTCCAGTGCACGCGCCAGGTCCGTCAGAGGTCCTGTGAACAGAAGCAGCGTTTGCCCTTCGGTGTTGCGCACTTTCTCGATCAGATGCTGGTGGGCCGGAATGGCAGAGAGTGGAGCTTCCATTTTGCCGGACTCGTTCAGTACTGGAAGTGCATCTACATAGAAGGAGTGCAGTCTCCAAGCTGCTGGAAACGGATTTTTACCTCTGGAATTGGATTTGGATACCTCTACGGAATATGTACCGAAACGATCGATAATTTTACGACTGGCATCTGTTGCTGGCTCCAGATATCCGTCAGCAGGAATAACCGATACTCCGGTTACATTTACATTGTCCATTTGCAGAAGCATAAACAGCGATACGAGGTCATCCACGCCGCCGTCATGGTTAAAGTACACGTTAAGTTGGTTTGTCATGATTGTTTTCATCCTTCCCCTGGTTGTCCCATTGATGTTCATTCATCCGTCTGCCCAGGCCGACGCTCCCTCTATTATGTCCCAAAACCCTGCGCTACGTAAACCTTACACCTCCAAACAAAGCAGGAAACACGCCTTATTCAGCGGATATTTTACAGTTCCACCATTCCATCTCAGATCTTGCCCAATCTAACCTCCAATATTGAAAATAGTAAAAAGACAAGGACAGCAGGCTTGAATCCCCACTGTCCTTGTCTGAATCCATCCATCGATTACATGGATTGATTTTGTTTCTCTTCCGATTTCTCAGCAACAGGCATGTACTTGCCTGGCCAGAAGGCCCATTTGCCCAGCAACGCTGTAATGGCAGGCACCATGAACGGACGAACAAGGAACGTATCGAGCAACACACCCGCAGCCGTGATAATTCCGAACTGCACCAGTACTTGAATTGGCAATGTTGCCAGTACCGCGAACGTGCCTGCCAGAATCAGACCTGCGGAAGTAATGACTGATCCAGTCTCGCCCACACCTTCCTTGATGGCTTGGCGAAGCGGCATTATTTTGCGTTTCTGCCAGATGCTTGAGATCATGAAAATGTTATAGTCCTCACCCAGAGCCACGAGGAATACAAAGGAATACAGCGGAATCGCTCCCTGAATGGCTTCTGCCCCTAGCCCATAGTGGATAATGAGCCAGCCCAGACCGAGTGCCGAGAAGTAGGACAGGACTACCGTGGCAATCAGATATGCCGTCGCTACAATAGAGCGCAAGTATAGCAGCAGTAGCAACGTGATCATCCCAATGACAACCGGAATAATGATGCTGGCATCTCGCTCTCCAGTGACTTCGATGTCATATTGTTCAGCTGTCTGACCGTCGATCCAGACATGGCTGTCCACACTCGTTATTCCGGCATCTTTCAGTGCCTGTTCTGCCGTTGCCCGCAGATCCGGAATATGCTGCATGGCCTCCATCGAGTATGGATTCAGATTAAATTCCACATCGTAGGCCGTAATGTTAGCATTCTCCGCACCCTGCTTGGCGTCACCAACCTTGTTTACATAATCCAACGCCTCAAGGCGCTGTTTCAGATCGGTTTCTTTTCCCTCGGTATCGATAATCACTTTCGCCGGAGCCAGCTCCCCTTGCGAGAACTGTCCTCCAATAACCGTGAAACCTTCGCGAGAAGGAACGTCCTCCGGGAAGGAAGATAACAGGTCATACGTGAATTTGATTTGGCTTGAAAAAGCAGCCAGTCCACCTAGCAACACCAGCGTGATCGCCAGAACCGTCCAAGGTTTGGTGACCACGGTACGACCAATCCAGCTTTCCTTTATTTTGCGCGGAGCAGGAGCAGGTTTGCCTTTTTTCTTCGCACGTTCCACTTCCATGTCGTGCGTACGCGGTACGAACGGGTAGAATGAACCTCGACCAAAGATCGCCAGCAAAGCCGGAACCAGCGTCAGACTCGCAATAAACATGATAAAGATGGATAGACTGAATGGTACGGCAAAACGGTGATACGCACCGTATTCAGCGAGCAGCAGTACCAACAGCGCTGCAACAACCGTGAATCCGCTCATGGCAATCGCACCGGATGATCCGGTAATCGCCTGGAACAATGCTTTCTTTTTGTCCGGCTCATGATAGAGAATCTGGCGGAATCTGGAGATCATGAACAGGCAGTAATCCGTTCCTGCACCGAACAGCAGCACCGTCATAATCGAGATGGACTGCGCATCCACCGTAATCCAGCCCTGATCGGCCATAAACCCAAGAATCGGACTGGTCACCATATAAGCGAATCCAACCGCAATAATCGGGATAATCGCCAGTACTGGCGAACGGTAGATCAGCAGCAGCAGCACAAGTACCAGTACAACCGTTGCAATCAGCAAAGATACATCAGCCGATGAGAAGAGGCCACTCGCATCGACAGATATGCCCACCGGTCCTGTGACACGTGCACTTAGGGCGTTGACGTCGTCTATAGCCACATCAAACGGATTGGACCCGAAGATATCTTGTGTGTTCTGTTCAAGCGCTTCAATGCCTTCCTTCAACTGTTCCGACTCTGCACCCTTATTGAAGAAAAGCGGCATCACCAACGTGCTTCCGTCTTCCGAAAGCTGGCCTTTCAATGCCTGTGGCGGCAATTGATAGAGTGGCACAACAGATTGTTGTTGCTCAACCGGATCTTGGTCCAGTCGCTCCGTTAATGCCTGAATGTTCTGAATCTGCTCATCCGTCAGGCCTCCAGCTTGACGCCATACAATGAGAGCGGGGAGTCCTTCGCCACCAGGAAATTCTTTCTGGGCAACCGCGGCCGCCTGTACCGATGGTTTGGACTCACTCAAATCCTGTGCGTTATTCGTTTCACGATCGCCTACAGCAGGCCATACTACACCTAGAACAATCGCGATGATGATCCATACTAACAGTGTAATCCATTTGCTTCGTTTGCCAGCGACCCAACGGCCGTAACCCGAGCCTTCCTGCATTGTCTCTTCATCTCCCTATTATGTTTCTATGAAGCCGTATTTATGTGATAGTATAGAAATGAACCACGGGTCATAGTATAATTAATTAAATTATATATACCAGAAGGTTAATTATGCAATCCCTAATTTTGTGAACAATTTTCCACAGCAAACATGACAAGTAAAGAGGTATGCAACCATGAGCAAAAAAACAAACCCGCCCCGCTCGCCGGGCAGACCCAAAGCCGATGTCGACCAAGCATCCGCTCAGTCGAAAATATTGATGACCGCCTCACGTCTGTTTATGGAATACGGTTACGAACCCGTGTCTCTCCAGCAGATCGCTTCGCTATGCAATGTAACCAAGGCATCCATCTATTATCACTTCTCCAGCAAACCCCAGCTGTTCACCGTTGCCATCACTCGCATGATGGCGATGGGCATGCAGCAGACCGCTCTTCGGCTGGAGGAACCAGGTACGCTGCAAGAACGGTTGATCAAGGTTGCGGAAGCGAAGATGCAACATTCACATATTGAAACGGAGACCATGATGCGAGAAGCCGAGAAGCATCTAAACATAGAACAGCTCACCCAGATCAGGGAAGCCGAGAACCGTATCTATGAAGTACTTGCCACCCACTTCCAGCGGGAGATGGATAGCGGTTATTTGCGACTCGCCAGTCCCATGCTGCTTGCCCATGCGTTTACGTCTTTGCTGATGCTGGCGAACCGCGAAGATGTACACAACATGCATGCAACTATTGCCGATCTGGCACAGGAACTGGTAGCCCTGTTTCTGGATGGAGCCGTTCATAGCAAGTGAATATAGACTGAGGATTCACAGCAACCCACGCCAAAAACCATCGGTCAAATGAGCTAAACCCACTCTACCGATGGTTTTATTGATGAAATCTAATCATGATTATAGGACTCTACTCTTGAAAATTTCAGATTGATCCCGTGCCCACTTATCTGTTATTTAATCTACGGTGATATAAATAGATATATTAGGTCCATCACTATTATTATCCGTGTAGAATTTCCCTTCACCCGTTGGTCTGCCATTTTTGAACATACCTACATAGACTAATTTGCCATTCAGGTACCCTTTACCTTTACCGGTAATGGCTCCATTCTTGGCTTGCCCATCATAGATGATTACACCATCTTCATACAATTTAATCTTTCCAGAATAGATGGGTACTCCTTTATTGAATGCGCCTACATAGGCAATTTTCCCATACTCATATGCTTTACCCTGTCCCTGTGGCAATCCACTCTTGAATGTGCCATGATAGAAAATTACACCGTCCACTGTATACCATTTACCTTGACCATGAAAAGAACCATTCAAAAAATCACCCTTATATTTAACCGTTCCATCTGGGTAGTATTCGGTACCCTTACCTGAAGGAAGCCAGGTTTCCTTATCCACTTTACCAACATAATTAAACTTCCCATTAGGATAATAAATCTTACCCTGTCCGTTAGAAATATCCGAGTACAGCTTTCCATCTGTGTTATACCTTTTCCCTTCATAGGGTCTCCCTGCTACAAACTTACCTTCAAAGCTCTTCTTCCCGTTTGAAAAGTAGGATGTTCCTTTGCCATTAGCTACGCCATTTTTGACTTCTCCCACATATTTGTGTTTCTCCCCGGATAAAGTGATGTAGATCTCCTTTTTCGCTGCTGAGATCTGTCCAGGTGATGTAAACAGCGGTGTAACCAAAATTAAAAAAACAGTAAACCACTTCAAATAATTCTCTAACTTTCGCATTTCGTTGAATCCCCATTTCTATTTAATAAAATCTTATCGGCTTGCTAAAACTAATTCAAAATACGTCTCTTAGACACATAAGACCATCTCGTTTGCTACAACGTAGAATTTTTGGATAAATCTAAATATGTAATTCAGACAGAGTAATCCCAACCACTTTCTAAATAAGGTTCTTTTAGCTTAGCAAGCACGATAATACTTATATCGACCATTATAGCTATAAACATGAGAAAATATGGTAAGTACTATTGGTTAATACGATATGTACCATGAACAACACAGGCCTTAAATCTATAGGAGGAAAAATCATGTCCCAACCAACATTACCCCCACGCATTCCACGCTTGATGGAAACGAAGCGTATATACCTGCGTCCATTCGAGATTACAGATGTGGATGCCTATTTTCCCAGTCTATTTGACGCCGAGATGCGCAGACTCACCGGGACACAGAACAGCTTCACCCGCACCCAGGTTGAACGATACGTTGAAAACGAAGCCCGGGATGACTCAAGACTCACGCTGCTCATTGTCTTGCAGGAGAATGATCAAATTATTGGCGATATCGCCCTGATGGATATGCATGCCAAGAATCGCAGCGCACATATTCGGATCGCTATTGATAATCAGGAGCACCAGGGTAAAGGCTATGGCAGCGAAGCACTGCTTCTCATGCTGGATTACGGTTTCGGCATCTGTAATCTGCATCGAATCGAACTTGAAGCCTATGCCTTCAACGAGCGAGCCATTCGTACCTATGAGAAGCTCGGATTCCAGCGCGAGGGTGTGAAGCGGGATGTTTTGTTTTATAATCATCAATATCACGATGCCATTCAGATGAGCATGCTGGAGGATGAATTCCGGGAACGGCATACGAGGGATCAGACAGGTAACCGTTAATTTTTTATTCAAAAAAAAGAAAAACCGCGGATCAATATCCATCCCCGGTCAGAAAAGTCAGATGACCCGCCAGCACCGACAGCTCGGCGGGTGTTTTCATATACAATTCGCCGTCTGTATCGGCAGGCATGGGTACATCCGTTTTTACGCTCAGGGTGGAGGCCCTAAAGTAGCTAATGCTGTCGTTTCGGGGTTGCCATTCCCCTTCCGGCTTGTGCGACAAGATTTCCCGAAGCAACGGGATGCCTGTCTCATGAATAATGAGCACATCCAGTTCACCATCTTGCAGCGATTCCGGGGCAAAAGGTAGCGAATTCGTACCCAGAAAACGCCCATTCGCTGCATAAATCATGACAGCTTCTCCCACCATTGTCTTTCCGTCCGCCTCCAGTTGATAACGAAAAGGCTCCGTATTACTGAGCGTCTGCAAGGTGCTGATGAAATAGCTGAGCTTGCCCAGCGCACCTTTCAGGTTGGAGTTAATATTTTGCGATGTATCACTGATTAGTCCGATGCCAAAAAAGTTCGTGAACACTCGATCATTAGCTCTTCCCAGATCGATAGACACCGCTCGCCCTTGTAACACTTCACTCGCTGCGGTCTCGACATCGGGTGAAATGCCTAGCGAACGGGCAAAGTCATTACAGGTGCCCCCTGGCAGTATGCCGATCAACGGTGGATTCTCCACATCTGCCAGTCCGTTCACGCATTCATGCACCGTGCCATCCCCACCCAGGATAAAGACCACGTCGAACTGCTCCCCACGCTCACGACACAGCTTCTCTCCCTCACCCGGTTCATCCGTGCGCACAATGACAAGCTCATGGACAGCGGGAGCCAGCACACCAGCCACAATGCCCACTGTATTTACACGATTGGCTTTACCGGCATGATTGTGATGAATTAACAAGGCTTTGTTAAATTCCATCGTTTCTCTTCCTCCATTCGGATGCTTGTTAACCTTTACCCGCAAAGGTTAAGCCAGTAACGGCGAGTTGAATCGATTTAGCAAATTTGGAAGCTTGGGGCATGGATCACCGGGAAGCAATCTGTTCTGGTTGATTAATGACTCCAGCAAACACCCATGCATCTGTTGCGTGATCCACCACAGCAACCATAAATGGGCGGTTCACGTCCATCTTCACCGATTCGGTTGGCGGTGCGCTTCCGGCACGCATCTCCAGCAATGTCGAAGCTGCCGCTAAGGTGCCCTGCTCGTTAACCTCCATTACCGCCCGATGCAACACCTTGCCAATATGAAGCTGCTTCTCCAGCGCCGATGAAGACATGTTCCGAAAATCAGCTCTCGTTCGGTCAAACGCCGTCTGCATCCCCAGTTGCTGAAAAACCCAATTCAGGTCACTTCCGTACTCCACGCGAAAACGGGGCAAGGACAGCTCCACCAGCCTGAAATCAGCTCCGGTATTAAGGCTTCTCGGATCATCCAGGAGCAGTTGCTGAACCTGCGCCAGAGTTCGTCCTTCTTTTGGCAGTACAACGAGCAGATGCATCTGACCTTTGCCGTAAGGCAGCTCGATGGCCTGCCAGTCCTCATTCTCTGCGTAACTGAACTGTTTCGACTGGTGCATCATGGGTACAGTCATTACATTTCCATTTGCAAGATTGAACTCGCTGTCCTGCGTACGTTCCGGATCAAATTCATCCATCCAGTTGCCATCAAAAGCAATGGCATTCAGAAGCACCATTAATGTGATGACTTCAGGAGGTTGCTGCATCATCTCGGGAATCATACCTGCAGTACGCTGCTTTACCCACTGATTTATTTCTTGTCTAGCCTGCTCCGGTTGTCCATCCAGCTCCCGAATTTCGGCATCATAGGATTCTTGTAAGGTTGATGTGTACGCCGCCTCTAGCGTTAATCCATCCTTGACCCACAGGGAATTGGCTAAATTCATCTGTATGCCTTCGCCCGGATGGGCCAACAATTGTTGCAATGCAGCTTGTGCAGAATTCACCTGTTCACGTGTAAGCCCTGACCAGCTCATCACCTTCTCCATCTCTCGTTGGGTTTCCCCTTCACTACCGTTGTACGCCATGCCAATGGCCGCTGCGATGCTATAAGGCGAGATCAACAGATTATTCCCGCCAGCCTGCTCTTTTACTCCCATCTGCTGAAGAATACGCAGCCCCATTGTGTTCATCGCTTGGATATGCTTGGTCTCGATCGCTTTCAGAGCGGCATTTCGTTCTGCTTCGGTTAGCTCCTGCGTTACATTCGATTCCATCTTGTTTGGGTCCTCCTGTTCTGAACAACTTATAATGAGCAACCAACATACGCAACATAATAACAACCGTCCCCATAACCGTGCATGCATCGTTATCCCCCCTCATGCGTATTACTTAGATACTCGTCATGACAAATGGATGTTGATTTCCTTTTTTTACTAGACGAATGGTTGAGGAAAAAGGTTACTCCGCTCTTTACGTCACAAGGACGCAAATTTTTGCTGGAGATAACCCATTCAAATCGAGTTAAAACGGTTATATCTATACCATATACGAATGGAGGGATTCCCTATGATTCCGGCAACGTTGGAACAATTGGAGCAAGTTCGCAAAGAATGCCGTACCATGGTACGTAAGAGAGCTACCGCTTCCGCCGGTACAACACTCGTTCCTCTGCCCGGTACAGACGTACTGGCCGATGTGGGAATGCTCATGCAGCTACTGCCTGCTATTAACAATAAATTTGGATTATCACAAAAGCAGCTCGATGGCATGGACCCCGAGACCAAATCCATGATCTACGGATTCGTGATGTCCATCGGAAGCAAAGTAATTGGTCGTATGATCACTAAGGAGTTGGTGGTACAGGTTCTGAAAAGAGTCGGCGTACGCGTAGCCACCAAATCGGTAGCCAAATTTGTTCCTTTTGCAGGACAGGGACTGGCTGCCGCCCTCAGCTTCACAGCTATGCGCTATGTTGGTAACAAACATGTTGATGATTGTTATGAGGTCGTGAAACGCATGATTGAGCAGCGTGAGCTGCTCCCAGGTGAACCAGAACCCTCTGCGCTGAAGGAAACAAATGATGACGCGAAGGAGCTTGGAGTGAAAACACCATCCAGCGATAACGCGGATGCACCTGCGGAGAAATCCAACGATTAGTAAATAGATGAGATCTTTCATAGCCTCGACATTTCGTGACCATAGGACACATGGGAATGTCTCAAAAGTTAGTTGAAGAATCGTATACCAGGTACAATTCAGTTCCCATATATTCAAACGGGCCGATGCAGTGTTAACACTGCATCGGCCCGTTTTTTGTACATATAGCTTTCTGGAGTAATTGTTGATTAAAAGTTCCGATTCATCAGATCGCCTGCGGCTGTTGCTCCGTGAACTGACTATTGTACAGATCAGCATAGAAGCCCTGACTTGCCATCAGTTCCTCATGATTACCCTGCTCAATCACGTTACCATGATCCATAACCAGGATCAGATCGGCTCCACGGATGGTGGACAATCGGTGGGCAATCACAAAGCTGGTGCGATCCTTCATGAGATCATTCATGGCTTTCTGGATAAACACTTCGGTCCGCGTGTCGACACTACTTGTCGCTTCATCCAGAATGAGAATGGCCGGATTCGCCAGAATTGCTCTCGCAATTGTAAGCAACTGCTTCTGTCCTTGGGATATGTTCGATGCCTCTTCATTCAGCACCGTATCATATCCATCAGGCAGTGTGCGGATAAAGTGATCGGCATGAGCCGCATCGGCTGCCTTAATCACTTCTTCTTCCGTTGCACCTTCTCGACCATAGGCAATATTGTCACGGATGGTTCCGTTGAACAGCCATGTATCCTGAAGCACCATCCCAAACAGGCTGCGCAGCTTGCCACGTTCCATGTCCTTAATGTTGACACCATCAATCGTAATCTGACCCTCCTGAATTTCGTAGAAACGCATTAACAGGTTGATCAAAGTCGTTTTCCCGGCTCCCGTTGGCCCAACAATGGCCACGGTCTGCCCCGGATTCACATCAATGTTCATATTGCGAATGAGCAACTCATCCTCTTTATATCCAAAATTCACACCGTGGAAGGCAACCGCACCTTTAGGCTGTTGTAATTGTACCGGTTTGTTGGACTCCGGAACTTCTTCCTCTTCATCCAACAATTCGAATACCCGCTCCGCCGATGCGATCGTGGATTGAATGATGTTTGAGATGTTGGCAATCTGGTTTATCGGCTGGGTGAACTGACGGGAGTACTGTGTGAATGCAAGAATATCCCCGATGGAAATAGCACCACGTGTAACAAAGATCCCGCCGACCACACAGATCAACACATAACCAATGTTACCAACAAACGCCATCAATGGCATGATAATACCTGAGATAAACTGAGCTTTCCAACCGGATTCATACAGCTCCTCGTTGACTTTCTCAAACTGCTCTACCGATTGTTCTTCCCGTCCGAAGGCTTTGACGACCTTGTGCCCCGTGTACATTTCCTCCACATGACCATTCAATTCACCCAGTGATTTCTGCTGGCCTGCAAAGTGTTTTTGTGAGCGAGATGCCACCAGCATCACAACAACTACACTTAATGGCAGTGTCAAAACAGTAATGAGCGTCATCCATGGACTAATGGTTAACATCATAACGATAACCCCAACAATGGTGACAACAGACGTAATAAACTGGGCCAAGCTCTGTTGGAGCGTATTACTGATGTTGTCCACATCATTGGTCGCCCGGCTTAATGTTTCCCCGTGGGTACGGGAGTCAAAATATTTCAGAGGTAGACGCCCAACCTTGGCGCTGATCTGCTCACGCATATCATACACAACCCGCTGAGCTACACCTGCCATCATGTATTGCTGAATATACATAAACGCTGCACTGAACAGATAGAGACCCACAAGCAGATACAACACTTTGATCAATGCAGGAAAATCAATTCCGGCTCCCTGCACACCCTGAAGGATGGCAATGGCGCCTTTACTGAGAATATCCGTTCCTTCAGCCATGACCTTTGGACTGATAATGCTGAACACGGTACTCAGAATCGCTGCAACCAGTACACCCAGCAGACGAGAACTGTGGGGCCGGAGATAACGCATCAAGCGCCGGAGTGTACCCTTGAAATCTTTTGCTTTTTCCACTGGAGGGCGCATGCCCATGCCGCCTCCCGGATGGCCTGGTCCGCCAGAGGCACGAGGTGCCTTGCTTTCTTCTTTACGTTCACTCATGCGATCTCCTCCTCGGTCAGCTGGGAGGATACAATCTCGCGATACACTTCATTGTGCTCCAGCAGCTCTTTATGTGTTCCCGAACCGACAATTCGGCCCTCGTCCATAACCAGAATGCGATCCGCATCCATTACCGTACTTACGCGCTGAGCAACAATAAGCACGGCTGCTTCAGTCGTTTCGGACTTCAACGCAGCACGAAGTCGTGCATCCGTTTTGAAATCCAGGGCAGAGAAACTGTCATCAAAAATATAGACTTCCGGGTGGCGAACAAGTGCGCGAGCGATGGACAAACGTTGTTTCTGTCCACCAGACACGTTGTTCCCTCCCTGTGCAATCAGGCTGTCATAGCCATCTTTCATCTCGGTGATGAAATTTTCGGCTTGGGCCGTCCGCGCTGCACGAACCACTTCCTCCATGGTCGCATCGTCTTTTCCGTGACGGATATTCTCCGTAATCGTTCCGGTGAAGAGAACTGCCTTCTGCGGTACAAAACCAATCTTGGCCCGCAGATCTTCCTGCCGAAGCTCACGGACATCTGTTCCATTCACTCTTACGGTACCCTCGGTTACATCATAGAAACGTGGAATTAGACTGAGTAACGTTGATTTTCCTGAGCCCGTACCGCCGATAATAGCCGTGGTCTCACCAGAGCGAGCCGTGAATGAAATATTGGAAAGAGCCGCATTCTCTGCGCCTGGGTATCGGAAAGTAACATTGTCAAACTCAATGGTGCCTTGCAGCGCACTCATACCGCGAGGCTGATCGGGATTGCTAAGATCCGGCTGCATATCCAACACTTCGTTGATCCGCTCTGCCGAAGCGGAGGCTCTTGGAATCATGACAAAGATAATGGAAACCATAATAAGGGAGAACATGATCTGCATCGCATACTGAATAAAAGCAATCAATGAACCGATATCCATATTCCCACTATTGATACGCTGTCCTCCGAAATAAAGGATGGCAATCATCGAGAAGTTCATGACGAGCATCATCACGGGCATCAAGGTTGCCATGAGTACGTTCACCTTGATCGAAACATCCCTTAGATCGCTGTTAGCTCCATTAAAACGAACACGTTCATGCTCACCTCGGTTGAAGGAGCGAACCACCCGAATCCCTGTTAGCTGCTCACGCAATACCAGGTTAAGCCGGTCCAGCTTCTTCTGGATTTGCTTGAACAACGGAAGCCCCTTCGCACCAATTAGAGCAATTGCTCCGGCGAGTATAGGCAGGACAACCAGGAAAATGGTCGACAATTTGGCATCCTGGGATACCGCCATAAAGATCCCCCCGATACACATCATCGGAGCCATAATCATCATGCGCAGCATCATGGTTAATACGTTCTGAACCTGCGTAATATCATTGGTGGTACGGGTAATCAGCGAAGCTGTACCCAATTTATCAAATTCCTGCAAGGAAAAGTTCTCCACATGGCGGAACACTCTGCTGCGCAGTTTTTTGGCGAATCCACCCGCTGTACGGGATGACAGATAACTGGCTGTTATAGAACAGGCCGTACCTCCAATGGCAATCACCAGCATCCAGCCACCAATCTGCCAGATATACGGAACATCTCCTTTAACTATACCGTCATTAACGATGTCCGCCATCAGGGTAGGCAGGTACAGTTCAGCTAGCGACTGTAACAGCACCAGAGCCAGAATGAAGATAATGGGGATTCGGTATGGCTTAAGCATGTGAAACAATTTTATCATGGCGTATCATCTCCTTGTGCGGACGCATCCGTCTGTTGTGAAGCCAGTGTATCAAAAAAGGTGTAAACCTTGGTCAACAAGTCAGCCAACTGCTGGCTATCTTCCTCACCCAGATGTTCGGCGAGCTTGTTGAATATCTCCATGCGCTCCTGATGAGCAGCCCGAATGATGTTACGACCTGCCTCCGTAATGGTGATACGAACTGCCCGGCGATCCTCGGGGTCCATCGTTCGTTCAACCAGCCCTTCGTCCTCAAGCCCACGAATCACAGGGGTTATGGTTGGTGATTTCACCCGCAGCAACGCACTGATTTCCGAAACCTTTAGCCCGGGATGGTCCTCATTCAGCTGGCTCTCAAAATCAGGCGGATTATCTCGCCAATCCAGACGTTCTCCCGGATGTGAACCGTGTAGCAAACAGGCCAGCACCATAATTTCATTATGATTACGTCCCTGAGGTTTATGTTGTTGCTTCCATTTGCCTTTATTAAACTGCAGAATCGAGTATAAAAGCTTCTGAGCGACCGGATCTATGCCAGTCATAATGGTTCCCTCCTTATTTAGGCTATCATGTCCATACAAATCAAACACCGTAGTACACCTATTAGATAGCTTCACGATTAAATAGTATAACAATTAATTAGGTATACTAATTATATTTCCGTAAGATTCAAAAGTCAAACCACTTAAAACGTCAAAATATAACCCACAATGAAGAGCTTAATCGCGCTTGGTTGTGGGTTTATCATTTTGCCAGCCAAATGGAAATCAAGCAAAAGTGCAGAACTGTTTGCGTATCTGCTCATTCATAGGTGCCGTCGAGTGAATCTCACTGATGTATAGCACATTGACCAATAACATACAGAAGCTCCCCTCGTGTATTCCGGTTGATGATTTAACCCGAAAACATGAGGGGAGCTTATTATTTACTTTGAAAGAGACAGCCTTTCTAGTGCTCAGAAAGCTGGCATGATATTGATCATTAGGACTTTGAAGCAGCGACTGTTTTCAGTGCAGAAGCAAACGGGAAATATTCCTTGGCATTGTTATAAGAGATACCTTGAACGATCTGTCCGAGCAAATCCATATCGTGTGGCACCTCTCCTTGCTCCGCCCATTCCCCAATCAGGTTGCAGACCAGACGGCGGAAATACTCATGCCTTGTATACGACAGGAAGCTGCGTGAATCAGTCAGCATACCAACAAAACGGCTGAGCAGACCCACATTCGCCAATGCCTTCATCTGCGCGAGCATGCCGTCCTTCGTATCATTGAACCACCAGGCTGCACCAAGCTGGACTTTGCCCGGAATGCCCCCTCCCTGGAAGCTGCCGATAATCGCTGCGAGCACTTCATTGTCCCGTGGATTCAGGGAATACAGGATCGTCTTCGGTAACGCCTGCTCCTGCTCCAATGTGTCGAGCAATCCGATCATCGCCGATGACAGTGGCGTATCATTGACCGCATCATAACCGGTATCCGGCCCAAGCTTGGCAAACATCCGCGTGTTGTTGTTGCGAGCTGCATTAATGTGGAACTGCATCACCCAGCCCCGATCTGCATACAGTTTGCCAAGGAACGTCAGCGTCACCGTCTTATACTTGTCCTCATCCTCACGACTCACCTTGTGGCCCGCAAGTGCCTTTGCAAAGATGGCAGCAGCTTCTTCGCGTGTAGCCACTCCGTAAGGGACATAATCGAGTGCATGGTCAGAGACTCTGCCGCCTACTGAATGGAAGAACTCTACGCGAGATTCCAGCGCAGCAAGGAATGAATCATAGTCAGAAATCGCCGTTTCGGCTGCTTGCGACAGCTTGCCTACCCATTCCGTGAACGTTTCACGGTTTAATTCCAGTCCTTTATCCGGGCGGAAAGAAGGTAATACTGCCGTATCAAAACCTTCGATCTCCTGAATCTTCACATGATACTCCAGCGAGTCACATGGATCATCGGTTGTGCATACAACAGTAACATTGGATTTGGTAATCAGATCACGTGCACCGAATCCGTCACTGTTCAGCTTGTCATTTACCTTTTCCCATATGGTCGGAGCGCTTGTCTCATTCAGCACTTCATAAACGCCGAAATATCGCTGTAATTCCAGATGAGACCACGCGTACAGCGGATTACCAATCATCATCGGCACGGTTTTGGCGTAAGCCAGAAAACGATCATAGTCGGTCACGCCATCTCCACCTGTGATGTACTTCTCTTCAATTCCGTTTGCGCGCATCAGCCGCCATTTGTAGTGATCACCGTATAACCAGGCCTCTGTAATATTGCCAAAGGTTTTGTTCTCGTAGATCTCCTGAGGACTGAGGTGACAGTGATAGTCAATAATCGGCATGTCTTTGGCATAATCCTCATATAACTTGATCGCTGTTTCATTGTGCAGCAAAAATTGTTCATCCAGAAAAGACTTCATTCGCCTCGCACGCTCCCTTTAGGTGAGTTTACGTTCATATGGGTTCACTTCCCAATCTTTACGCTACACTGTTTACCTTCAAAGTTCAATATAAAATGATAGCGTTATCAAAAAAGGTTGATTTAGGCATATATTCGGGAACACGGTATACTGGATTTAACGCAAGGTTGCTGATCTGAAGATGATACAAGGAGATGAATTTACTATGAAAATCACATTTCTCGGCACAGGAGACATGTTCAGTGTGGAGCAATACCACAATAGTATGCTGGCCGAATTCGGAGGGACGCATCTCGTCATTGATTTCCCTGAATCGAATGCGAAAGCGCTCAAGGAATACGGTTTTCCAATGACTGATATTCACAACGTCTTTATTACCCATCTGCATGAAGATCATATTAACGGTATACAGATGCTCGGTTATTACGCACAGATTGTGGGCGATCGTAAACCCCGTCTGTTTATCCACGAACAACTGGTGGAGGCTTTGTGGAATATTCTATCCCCGGGCATGCGCTACACAACCGATGGAGAACGTACGATGAGCGACTATTATGATGTTGTTCCCCTTCCCGATGGAGGTACATTTGAACTGGGCGGCGTAACGTTTGAGACATTTCGGACGCAGCACGTTCCCGGTATGGTCAGTAATGGACTGCTTGCCAAGCCTTACTTCTATTACAGTGCAGACAGTACGCTAGATCAGAAGCGGGTGGAACAGGTTGCCACTGATGTACAGCTGATTTTCCATGAATGCCACATGCATGATCTGGTCATCAAATCCCATACCTCACTGAATGACCTGAAGCATCTGCCTGCCGAAGTGAGACAGAAAACCGTACTGATGCATTATCATGATGAGTATGCCGATGCGGACAAACGGGAACAGTTCAACCGCGAGCATGATCTGCGGATGGTCGGCACGCTGGAATCATTTGAACTGGATAGTATTGGATAAGTACCGTAATCGTTCTGTATTCTAATGGAGGTAAGTGCTATGGAATATCGATTTGAACAAGGTTACTTTTTGATATATTCTCCTGCAAGAAGCACCAGTAGTGGAGATATTATGGTTGTTAAATTACAGGACAGACCATTTAAAGATAGATTTGAATTCCTTGTTAACAGCAAAAACTCTGAGTGCACTACACACACTGAATACTTAAACTTTGAGCCAACTTCTCATCATAAACCTGAAAAACCTGGAGCATTTTCAATGGAACGAAGTGAGTTCAATCGAATGTGGGATACGATGAATCAGTATTTTGAAAATTAATAACCTTGCCCTGCTGATAAATGAACAGGCAGCATCTACTTACATTCCTAATACGGAACCAGTGGGTAGCTGCCTTTCTATTTTTCATCCTTCCATGACTTCATATATTCAATCGTTCGGGGAGACGGTTTGGCCTGAACATGAACATAATCTTCGGTTCGCTGATCATTCGGCCCATAAGATATTTTAATATACATGTCCGTGTAGCTCTGAGTGATATAGCTGTCGATCTCCGCCTTGGGTTTCAAAACATAACTCCTGCCCAAACTCAATCCGAGCGGTTCCTTCTCTGGGCTTAGACTCGTCTCATATGTATTGCTCGCATTGGAATGAATCAGCTCTGCAGCATTGATTCGCTCCATCATGTTGGGATCGAGGGTGAAGGACTGAATGACATTAACCATGGGCAACCGAGCCTCATTCACCAAAATCTCATAAGAAATCCGGTCAACTCCGGATTCATGACTCACATCCACCGTTGCAGTCAAAGTATAATCGTCTGGCAAATGCTCCTGAAAGGATTCAGGGTTCTTCGTAACCCGCTGATTCAGATCTCTTCGCTCCGAATTCAGCGTATACTCATCCGTTCGCTTCGGTACACCCTCTGGCCCCTGATTCGGCTCGAGACTGCAAGCCCCCAGACACAACGCTATCCAAAGAGGGATACTCCCAACGGTAAGGCACGCTTTGTTCTACTTTTTCTATTCATGCAATCCCTCTCTTCCGTACATTCTAAATCTATGGCTAATGATGATTATAATGCGCAATTGGCCATCACCTAATTGGATTATTGTACCATAAAAGGGTAAAAACAAACTTCCCATTTAAAACGCTCTATTTATGAAAGCCAAAGCCAACCAACAAGTCTGACGAATTCAAAAACAAAAACCACCTGCACGGCAAATACTCGCCGGTTCAGGTGGATAACGGTCTATATATCGTTATTCGTGCAGTTACGCTTCCTACTGTCATTCATTCTATTACTCAGCGTCTGCACGGTCCTCATTCTGCTCTGGAAGGGCCCATACAGAGACACCTCCACCGCATACATGGAAAGTAGCCCAGCCGTCTTTTTCAATGGTAATCTGATCCTTACAACTGTGCGTCAGATCCACCCAGACTTCTCCAGCGCGATGCTCGCCGATGAACATTCTTTTCTCACCGTCATCCCCGTTGGAGATGACCACCGCACAACCAGAGCCTTCGATTTCCTCTACACCACGACGCACCCAGCCGATCGTATTCGCGTGATCGAAGTAGTCCTCCTGCTCCCCATAAGCCTTATTACAACGGGCAGACAGCAGAATGTCCAGAATTTCTTTTTTGCCCTCCACAGGTTCAGGTCCACCAATGCCGTAATAATCGCCGTAAAATACAACCGGATAACCATCACGGCGTAATAGCGTCAGGGCATATGCGCTTGGCTTAAACCAGTCACTAATCCATGATTCCAACGCCTCATGGGGTTGAGAGTCATGGTTATCTACAAAGGTTACCGCATGGGTAGGATGTGTCTGAACCAGGGTGTCATCAAAAATTTTGGAGAGATCGAAGTCTCTGCCTGCAAGTGAAGCCTCATGCAACTTGTAGTGAAGAGATACATCGAACAGATCGATCTGATAGTCTACCGTATCGAGGAATTCACGACAAGCATCCAGGTTTGAGTTCCAGAACTCACCTACGATGTAGAAATCCTGACCGCGTTTGCGAATCATCTCTGCTGCGAATTCCTTGATGAATTCGTGGTTGATATGCTTGATGGCATCAAGTCGGAAACCACCACACTGGAGTGTATCAATCAGCCATTTCCCCCAATCAATCATCTCGCGTCTAACATCCGGGTGGTTATAATCTATATTGGCGAACATCAGATAGTCGTAGTTGCCAAACTCATCATCGACATTCTCATTCCATTTCTTGTTCTCAGCTGCGATGCGGAATACACCACTCCGCTCTTCCCTGGCATCAAAGTCCGTGCCGTTGAAGTGTTCGGAGGTCCATTTAAAGGAGGAGTATTGATCCCCGCGACCCGGGAATGTGAATTTGGTCCAGCCCTCAATCTCGAACGGTTTGGAGATTTCCTTCGTTCGATCATTGGGATCAACCTCAATCACTTTAAAGACTTCCGTCTCGTCTGCTCCGGCCTTGTGGTTCATGACCAGATCCACATAGACGGCAATTCCGTTCTTCTGACACTCGGCAATGGCCTCTATCAGTTCCTGCTTGGTGCCATATTTGGTGCGCACGGTGCCCTTTTGGTCAAATTCGCCCAGATCATACAGATCATATACACCATAACCTGTATCCTCAGCCGATACGGCTTTGGTCACAGGAGGCACCCATACTGTATCAATGCCTTTGGCTTTCAGTTCCGGGGCCATTTCAGCCAGTCGCTTCCAATGATCTCCGTCCGCAGCCAAATGCCATTCAAAAAACTGCATCATGGTATGATTTCTCTTCATTACAAACCGACCTCCTTGATTGCTTTCGAAGCGGACCTCGGAACGGGTTAGGTATTCGCCGTTGTTCGTTCGTTGCTAACCAAGTTATAACCCTTTCACCCCACCCTTCAATCATGTAAGGGAAAGAAATCTGAAAAAAGTGCTTAACTCCTTGGTTCAGCATTTGCCTCATTCGATTTGAATCGCTATATAAGTTATCTGTTGAGATAGGTAGAATCAGATTCGCTTGTAGTCCTGCCATTCCTCTGGCAACAGGGAACGATAGGGTTCCTGGGTAAAACGATCGTCGACCAACACCAGCACGCCCTTGTCTTCTTCCGTCCGAATCAGCCTTCCGCCCGCCTGCAGCACCTTGTTCATTCCAGGGAAAATGTAGGCATAATTGAAGCCGTTTCGTCCTGTCCGATCATAATAATCACGAAGCACGTTGTTCTCAAGTCCAATCTGCGGCAGCCCCGCACCTACGACAACAACGCCATTCAGACGATCCCCCGGAAGATCGACACCTTCGGAGAATACGCCACCCATCACGGCAAATACCAATCGTGTTCGTTCAGGGTGTGGCTGAAATGCATCCAGAAACTGCTCACGTTCCAGTTCGTTCATCCCCTGCTTCTGTATGACCGTATCCGCTTCATTCGGAAGCTGTGTATAGGTTTCATATATCTCTCGCATATAGGGATAAGAAGGGAAGAACACCATCAGATTGCTACGCGGCCATTCGCTTACCAGTTGTTGCAGCATTTCCGCAATGGGCCGCCGGGATTGCTCCCGATCCTTATAACGCACAGATAGGGGCAGAAGCCTCACATCCAGCTGTTCGCGCTGAAATGGGGATGGAATCTGCAATGTATAATCCTCTTCCTCTGCACCCAGCATATCCCGATAATAACGAAGAGGTGACAATGTAGCCGAGAAATGAATGAGGGAGCGGAATCCTTTGGCCGTCTGACGAAGCAGCACAGAGGGATCGAGACAAAACAACTTCACTCTCACTTCACTTCGCACACATTCGGCATAGGTAATGAAACGTTCATCGTACAGCTTGGCTATGCGCAGGAAATTCTGCGCTGTGAA
Source organism: Paenibacillus hebaui (assembly GCF_051934385.1). Classification (NCBI taxonomy): domain Bacteria; kingdom Bacillati; phylum Bacillota; class Bacilli; order Caryophanales; family Paenibacillaceae; genus Paenibacillus; species Paenibacillus hebaui. The sequence goes on from NZ_CP196836.1 coordinate 6,774,665, forward strand.
GTAGGCATCCAGTAACAACTGATCCGTCTCGGCATTCCCCGAACCGCCCTCGACAAGACATTGCTCCGCAACCATGACAAAGGGCTCCAGCAGTTCAATCAGTTCCTCCGGTGCCTCCTGCTGAATGATCTTGCCTTCTTCTCCACCGTTTTTGCGTAGGGTAATCAGATACTTGTCAATGGCCCCGGTGCGATCCACAATGGCTTTGGCTGCCGACACACTGTTGCCCAGCGTCTCGAACTCTCTTTTCACATCCAGAAACACTGCCTTCTCCAGCTCCGCGGAGAACATCATTCGCCCACGATCGACCAGATTATGTGCCTCGTCCACCAATAACACCGTCTTGCGCTTATGTTCCTCCAGCATACGTTTGAGCGATATACGCGGATCAAAAATATAGTTATAATCGCAGATTACTGCATCGGCTGCGTACGCGGCATCCAGTGAAAACTCAAACGGACACACCCGATGCTTGCGTGCGTACTGTTCAATCACCGGTCGTGTCATTAACGTCTCATGTTCCAGCATATCCAGCACGGCCCCGTTAATACGGTCATAATATCCTTCACACATGCCACACTGCCCCGTATCACAAGCTTCCTCTTCCTTGAAACAAATCTTGTCCTTCGCGGTCAGACTGATGACATGCATCTGCAATCCTTCCGATTGCATCCGGGCAAAAGCCTCTTCTGCCGCAACCCGTGTTGTTGTCCTCGCGGTCAGATAGAACAATCGGCTCGCTTCGCCTTCGCCAATCGCTTTGACCGTGGGGAACAGCACGGACATCGTTTTGCCAATCCCTGTTGGCGCCTTCGCCATCAATCCCTGTCCCTCACGGATCGTCTTGTATACGGCTCCTGCCAGCTTGCGCTGTCCTTCCCGATATTTGCGAAAAGGAAACGGCAGCTCCCGCACACTGATATCGCGCTTTTCTTCATATGCAGCGATCATCTCTGCATATGGCGCATAACCGGCTATCACCTCTGCAGCAAACTGTTCCAATTCCTGCCACTCCAGCATACGGCGGAAACGCCTTTCTTCATGGTTCACCGAGTGCACATAGGTAAGCTGAACCTGCATACGCGGTTCATCCTGCTGAACGGCGTACATATAGGCATACATCATCGCCTGCGCCCAATGCACGGGAAGTCCCTCACCCAGATCGTCCAGATTTCCCGCAGTGGATTTGATCTCATCCACCGTTAACTGACCGTCCAGACGAATCAACCCGTCACATCGCCCTTCGACCACATAGGTCAGATCACCGTGTTGAATCTCAGCTTCAAGTACAATCTCTTTCAAATCTTCTTCGGTGTAATCCTTCTGTACCCGCTGGTGAATTCGAGTCCCCTCCTGCATCGATGCATTGGTGCGAAACCCTGGCCGTATGCTGCCACTGCGGTACACATACTCCACCAAAGGTCTGACTGATATCCGAATTGCTGTTGTCATACGATCACCCGTTCTGTTTGTAGTGACTATACTTTATCATGAAAAGACGTGCCCAAACCAGTTGATCAGCAGATTGGACTCGCCAATTCCCATATGCTATGTTGGGGTGTATAAGTTGAACTAGATAATGTTACACTTGCCACTCCGATGACAGAACAACCTTCCGATCGCTGTCATCCCCAGATTTTTTTTGATTCATTTTTACACAGGTGAAAATTTGGGGATAAAGGCGAACACTCCGCTTCTTCAGGTTATTTCTGTCCTCTGCGTTCTCGTGTAAACGTATAGTTTAACTTATATGGAATGTATTTAATAAGGAGGCAGCTTCTATGTATATCTATTTGGTTCCTTCACCGATCCCGGATGCACTTGCTGCATACCCGCATCTGACGTTACGCAGCGAAGAGCAGGTGCATCTAGCCATTGAATCTGAAGAACGCTTGATGAATATCGAGTCTGATGACAGAATAGCCGCATATGAAGCGTTTGATGCTGCAGGCTCTTGGGCAGGCGGGGGTTATGCCGTTTTGAACAACATCCCTGTCACAGAAGAGGGACGTAACGACTTTGAAGAACGGTTCAAGAACCGTGCACGCAAGGTTGAGGACGAGCCTGGTTTTGTCGGTATTCGTGTGCTTCGCCCGCTGAAGGATGACACGTATGTTGTACTTACACTCTGGCAGTCCGAGGAACATTTCAAAGGCTGGCAGCAGTCTCAGGCCTACAACCATGCTCACCGCAATCGCAGTACGAGTGACGGCTTGACTGCACAGAAGCCTGCTATGTTCCCAAGACCTTCTTACGTCACAACATACACTATAGAATAACGTTTCGGGTCGAATCAGGATCTCAGCATAGAAACAGTCTTCCTCTATTCATGACACCATGACGCTATATATCTGTGCTCACTCCTGCTTCCGGTTACAACGGCAGCAGTGAAACCGTCTGACGAGCAGTCAACTGGTCTACCATCGCAAGCCATTCCTGCGGTTTGTTAGGCAATACGGCATAATATCGATTCAGGAAATCAGCCACCAGGCTGGCTGGCAGTTCACCAAGCGACTCATCACCTGGCATGAAGCACAGATCCAAGCCTCCAACCGCTTCGCCGTCTCCTTGCCAGGATGGGTGAACATACGGGAAGTCCAGACGCTGGTATCCCAGATGGGACAGCACTTCGCGACGTACATAAGGGTCCATCGGCTTGATGCCGCCAAATTCATGATCCTGACTCAGATAAGGATTGTAGATTTCAGCAAACATACCGAACAATTCTTTCCCGTTTGCCGCAGCCAGCTTTTGCAGATCACGCTTGCGGTTATTCGCCAGGAAACTGCCGATCCCCAGACCCTCGCGCCCAATAATCGTAAAGTCCGTCATGGCCACGTTCCAGTCCTCATAATAACGGTATTCAGTTGCTCCAACGACCTGCCCTTCATGCACAGCCACGAACACCCGAATGCCCGGATCCTCCAACGGTTCTGCCCACAGCGGAAAGTCCAGCACTTCCTCCCGCGGGAAAATCTCTTGCATCAGCTTGTGCATCTGGGCAAACAATGGATCATTGATGGATGTAATACGCTTGAATTCCATGGATAAATGCCTCCTCGATAGATTATGTATTTCATTATGATATTGAATAATATTGGCTCCAACTAAAACCAACGGTTTAATCCGGTGATTCCTTTATTTAAATGGATTACGCCACTCCATTAAGGCAGCATAATTGCAGGATTCCTCATCATCCAGATAGTCTGCCGTCACACCTACTGGCATACGTCCACAGCGCAGCAGAAACGAGATGACAGGGTCACGTCGTTCTCCCTTCACCACCTGATCCAGATACGCTTCAGCGGACATCTGGTCTGCAACCAGATGATATCCCGGCATCCTTCCCGCACCAAGAAGCCGGTCAATACCCTGTGCGATAACAAGTTGACACATCACCTGCATCATAAGCTGCGCCAGTCCCCATTTGCGGTACTTCGGACGTACGCAGAGATCAACAATATACAGCGTATTGCCATCCGGTTGATGATTGCGGATATACCCATCATCTGTCACTTCGCCCCAGGTATGACTTGCCGAATGAGAAGGGTCCCCATGCATCCGTAGCGAAGTCATCGACCCCGCCAGTTCTCCATCCACTTCAATGCAGATGGCACCATCCGGGTAGTTCGCGACATGGCTGGCAAGCTGCTCATGGTTCCAGAGCAGTTCCTCCGGGTAAGGCAGTGGGAAACTCTCGGCTTGAATACGGATTAGTTCATCAAAATCAGCAGGTTGATATGTACGCACCACTGCCCTTGCGGGTGTACCGTTCCGATCCGGACCGGTGATAAGCATCTCTTTTTGATACATCGCGCCTCACTCCCCTCTCAACAGACCGACCCATTCCCTAACTTCTCCTCTTGCCCATCGTCTATCTACTCCCAATCGGTATACAGATCAGTACGGCGGTCACGCCAGGTCGTCACCGACCCACGTTCGCGCACTTCATACAGTAAGTCCAGATCGAGATCAGCGGTCACAATCATATCGTTGTTAATCTCTCCCTCGACCAGAATGCCACGCGGCGGGAAGGGAATATCATTCGGCGTAATGATCGCAGCTTGTCCGTAGTTGGCACGCATGAAATCGACCGTCGGCAAGTTCCCCACCGTGCCGGTTAACACCACATAGATCTGATTCTCCACGGCGCGGGCATGACTCGTATAACGCACACGATAAAATCCATGACGGTCATCCGTACAGGAAGGACAGAAGATCACATCCGCTCCCTTGGCTTTTGCCATACGTACAATTTCCGGGAATTCAATATCGTAACAGGTCAGCATCGCAATGCACCCTTTATCCGTATCGAACACTTCAAGTCCATTCCCGGGTGCCATGTTCCATTCCTGGACTTCGGTTGGCGTAATGTGAATCTTGTCCTGGCGCGCGATGCGACCATCCGGGTAGAACAGATGGGCTGTATTATACAGCTTCCCTTCGCGGCGGATAACGTGCGTTCCCCCGATGAGATGCATGCCGTATTTCGCAGCGAGCGATGTGAATAATTGTTCGTATTGCTCCGTAAATTCGGGCAGATCCTCAATCGTGAGCGCGTTGCCCTCACCGTCTCCAATGGACATCAGTTGGGTCGTGAAAAATTCCGGGAACAGCACAAATTCGGTTCCGTATTCGTTAGCTGTCCGTATGTAATGCTCAGCCTGAGCGGCGAACTGCTCAAATGAGCTGATTGTTTGCAGTTGGTACTGTACAGCGGATACCCGCAGTTTCATGTCCCTACACCTCCACCAATATTATGCTTCCATTGTAACAACCATCCGGGGATATTTCTATTTCCGAATAAGTGTAAGGTGACCTTGAGAAAGCTACACCTTGCCACTCCGATTGCAGTGACCGCTGTTACCCCCAGATTTTTTTGATTCCCTCTCTAAAGGGAAAATCCGGGGATAAAGGCGAGATAATGCTCACGAAGCAGCTTTCTTTCAGAAAGCTTTTGGCTTCGCTTCTTCAGGTTATTTCTGTCCTTTCCGTTTCGTGTAAATGTTTAGTTGAACTGACGTAGATAACATATACGGATTCCTTACTCACCCAGCATGGACTGTGTGAAGCCGATCCACTCTCTCGTGGCAAAGGAAAGATAGCGATCCTTCCGCCAGATCATGCCGAGCTGCCATGGAATGACGGGTTCCACCACCGGTATAATACGCACGCGCATATGGTCAACCTCACGACAGATCGTCTCCGGTAACAAAGCCACCCCCAGATTGGCGGCGACCATCGCACTGAGCAGATCCCACTGGGAGCTTTCATACACCACCCTAGGCTGGAATCCCGCATGCTGACAGGCGGCAATAATCCGGTCATGCAGCGCAAAATCCTCCCGAAACAGCACGAATGCATCATGCTCCAGTTCACGTAGCGCGACTGACTCTTTCTCCGCAAGCGGGTGCGAGGGGTGCACCAGCAGATTCAGCTTCTCTTTCACAAAAACAAAATGATCCACTAACTCATCCACGGTTGGCAGTACCGCAACACCAATATCCAGTGCACCGCTAATCACATCGGCCTCCACTTTTTTCGCCCCATCCTCGAACAGCTGAATGGTTACCTGCGGATAGGCTTTGTGAAATTCACCAATAATCATGGGGAAAAAGCTGGACCCCACCATCGGCGGCAGTCCGATTCGCAGATGCCCTTTCTTCAGATTCATCAGATCATCCAGTTCGGATGACAAACTGCGAAATGACTTCTCGATCTCCAGCGCTTGCCGAAAGAAGACATGTCCGGCATCGGTCATTTCCACCTTCTTGCCATAACGGTCCAACAACGTGACACCCAATTCCTCTTCAAGGCTTTTGACGGTCTTGCTGATCGTGGGCTGTGTAATATATAACACCTCGGCAGCTTTGGTGAAGCTTTGTTGCCGGGCAACTTCCAGAAAATATTGCAAATGGCGGATATCCATCGTCTGATTTCAGCCTCTCATAGATAAATGGAATAGTAAACATTCTTAATATGCATTTTACTCATGAAAGAATGCGATGTAAAATTTGTGATATTCAGCAATGGTTCCATTCATTTTCATAATAGCTAAAAAAAATTCACTACATTGATTATACAAGGAGGGATTGAAGTGAAAAAATGGGGCCTTGGTATTGTACAGGTTGCGCTCTTAATGGCCTTTTCACTGCTCATGGACCTGCTGGCCCGTGTCCTCCATCTGCCTGTACCGGGTTCAATACTCGGTATGGTTGTGCTCTTCATTCTGCTTCAAACTCGCGTCGTGAAGCTGCGCTGGATTGACGTTGGAGCTGCCTGGCTGCTCGGCGAGCTGTTGCTCTTTTTCATTCCTTCAGCCGTTGGAATCATGAACTACATGCCCATGCTGGAGCATGACGGCCTGCAAATTTTATTTGTTGTACTGCTCAGTACATTTCTGGTTATGGTCTGTACGGGCCTTGTTGCCACACGAATTGCCAAACGAAAGGAGCACCACACCGGATGATCGGATTTCTCTGCCTGTTGTTAACCATTGGTATTTACTGGATCGCCAAACGGATATATCGCAATCTGCCGAAAGTATACCTGTCTCCGCTGCTGATTACGCCGCTTCTTGTCGTTGGTGTACTGCTTGCAACGGGAACCGACTACACCGTCTACAGTAGTGGCGGCAAATGGCTAAGTCTGCTGCTTCAACCGGCTACAGTGGCCTTTGCCGTACCGCTCTATACTTTTTTCCATGTCCTCAAAAAACATATTTCCGAAATTGTCTTCAGTGTCATGACTGGCTCCGTCGTGGCTGTTCTCTCTTCTGCCCTGCTCGCCAAATGGCTGCGCCTGGATTCGGGGCTAATCCACAGCCTGATCCCACGCTCCATTACGACTCCGATTGCTATGAACGTATCTGCTACGATTGGAGGCATTCCAGCGGTTACGGCAGTTTTTGTCATCATGACTGGTCTGCTCGGGTCGATTATGGGGCCGTCTATTGTGAAAATGCTGCACATTGATGGAGAGATTGCACGCGGAACACTGCTTGGAACCGGTGCCCACGGAACAGGGACATCCAAGGCATTCGAGCTTAGTTCACTGACAGGAACGATCTCCAGTATCTCCATGGTGCTGGCTGCATTGTTCACTTTGGCGGTTGCACCCATGCTTTCGAAACTTATTTTCCCATAATAGATGGCAATATCCCTATTTTTTGAAATATTATTGTTGTATTAAAGCCCTTTCTTCCTTACAATAAGGACAGGTTTTAATTGTGAATATTGCGGGGGAGATGCGATGAAAAGAACTGGTATGAAGAGATCTCTGGACCGCCTTGGACGAATTGTCCTTCCCAAAGAAATGCGGGATACAATGGAAATCCGTATCGGCGATCCGCTCGAGTTTTTCATTGAAGGGAAAGAGTTGATTTTGAGAAAGTACAAATCAACATTATGTATTTTTTGCGGCGATGTGAATACGGAAATGTATTTCAAAGAGCAATTCATCTGCCGGACTTGTGCAATTCAATTAAAACATCCAGATGATTCTTCTGATTGGTCCGTTCCTCCAAGCAAACAGGCTCCTGCACCCGTCGAGCGTCCTACTACCAAATCTGCCACTGTCTCCTCTCCTGCATGGGAAGAAGGGACCACAGCTGCCAATCATGAGTACCCGGACCTGCGGCCGAAGACGGCACGTATGCTGCAACAGATGAAGGAAATTGTTGAACAGAATCCCGGGCTGGCTCAACAGCAAATTGCGGAAAAGCTTGGCATTAGCCAAGGACGCGTCTCCCAATTAAAAAAATTGCTATAATAAGAATGAATTCAATCATTTATAGTCAGGAGACCTTCCGATTTCAGGAAGTCCCGCTGCAAGAGAACCCGTTGTGTTTCATGGGTTCTTCTTTTTTTATATTCATACAGTAAGGGGAAGCAGTTCTATGGATAAAATCCTGTATTTATCGCAATTCAACCTTATGTCCTCATTGTCAGAGGCAGACCTGATAGAAATGGATAGCATGACTTCCATTACGACCATGCCGAAGAATATGCAGATCCAGACACCCGATACGTTTACGGAGGGTTTCCATTTTGTGAAACGGGGAAAGGTACGTTTATATACATTGAACCCGGAGGGCAAGCAGTTTACTCTGGATATTTTGAAGGAAGGTAACGTGTTCGGGGAAATGAACGGAATTTCCCTGGGAACACGTACCGTTTATATTGAAACAATGGAGGAATCCGACATTTGCCTAATAGACAGGCAGCGTTTTGAACAATTTCTTATTGAACATCCAGGGTTCATGTTACGACTGATGAAAGTACTAAGTGAGCGAATCAAGGGAATGAGTGAGTTGACACAGACGCTCGCACTCGGAAACCTGCATGATAAAATAATACTTAACCTCTTTCGACTGGCCGAACAGATCGGATGGATTGAAGAGAACGAGTACTGCCGGATTAACCTCGCACTCACTCATCAGGAGATCGCATGGATGTCTGGAGCCACTCGTGAGTCTGTTACCCTTGCACTGCAGGAGCTATCGCGAGCAGGCCGTATCCGTACCGGATTCAAGTCCGTCTCCCTTCATCGGGATGAAATGGCTGCGATCCGCAGGGGAACTGCCCAGTTGTAATATGCCTTACATCCCTGTACCCCGGCAAATTGTATCGTATAGATCGTGAGTCTATACAACCAAGGAGGAGTACAATATTGGATGCTAAGCCAGACCTGTTTATCCCGGAAGACGTTCTTCTTCGCAAAGGTGCCCGTAAAGCAACAGAGATCCAGGAACATATCCGCATCCTGCTACAAGCAGGACATATTGAATCGGTAAACCTGACGGAATGGCTGGCAGTGGATCATGTCCTTCTTTTTCAGCAGATCGTCCATGAATGGGATATGGATGCCGAAACCAGAGAAATCACTGAGCAGCTACAGCAGATGAATGAGCAACGGATTATGAAAATCATTCCGGCCATTGGCTTGCATTGGCTTGCTCTTCTGGAGCGGCTGGCAGTCCATGAGCGGACGCCTCTCTTCCGTTCCCTTACTGAGCATCGTTCAGACAGTATTCGGTGCTGGGCAGCGTATATCATTGGACTGGATTCCCGGTTGGACTTGATCGAAAAACTGGAGCTAATTCGCCCCTTCGCAGCAGATCATCACTTTGGTGTGAGGGAAATAGCATGGATGGCTGTGCGGGAATCGATCACTGCCGAATTATCAGTAGCTTTGCAACATTTAATACCATGGACCCTTGACCCTGATCCACTAATCCGGCGCTTTGCCATAGAATCAACCAGACCGCATGGCGTCTGGGCCAAACATATTCAGGAGCTGAAAGAAAATCCCGCCATAGCTCTTCCCTTGCTAGACGCCGTGAAGTCCGATGCCCATAAGTATGTGCAGGATTCGGTGAGCAACTGGCTAAACGATGCCAGTAAGACCAATCCAGAATGGGTTCGTAAGGTCTGTGCCACCTGGACTCAGCAGTCAGATACCAAGCATACACTGCGAATCGTCACACGCGGTCAACGAAGCCTTTAATCGGCCAAAGCCTTGTCCGAAGTACGGATAAGAACAATACGGCTAATAAAAAGATGACCACCGCTCGCTGGCAGTGGTCATCTTTAGTCTATTTATTCGAGCATAATGTTCCTTGTTACGCGACGATCTGATCCATCGATAATTAACCCACATTGGCTCATTCTGAGCCCTTATCTACGCCTGCGCAGTCTCCATATTTGCCTCCTCTTCTTCCAATTGGCGCATGCCCATGATCAGAATGATGATATTGGCAACCAACAACACCGCCGGGAAAGGAATCGCCGAATATTGTCCATAAATCAGATGACTTCCCACAGCCCCAATTAAAATGAACGTCAGTATGCCTGAAGCCAGAATACGAGTACGCGGAATCAATAGACCTACAGCACTTAGCAGCTCCACAGCGCCAAGCAGATACATCGTCCATGTCGGATAGGAGAAACTTTCGAAAGTCTGTATCATCAACTCTGCTCCGCTCACCTTGCTATACCCTGTCATCACAAACACACCCGCTAACACAACCAGTACAATATATCCCACAATGCGCAACCCTTTGTTCATATGTATGGTCCTCCTGTACTGTCATCAAAAAAGTATCTATGTCAAAGTTCCCGAAGGTAACTTCATTTTAGAAAAGTTCAGCGTAGTGCACTGTCAAATTAGTATGTATTCATATTATACGTATTAATTATCATTAACTTACTTTTATGAAGTGAGTATATAATAATAACATTATTTATTCAAGTAATTTTATGATGAATGGTGTATACTACATACAAAAGGTATGTTACGGTATTATCCGTAGTAACTTATGGACTTGATTGCCCCTTAATCTCGTTAGAGTCGCAGAAAGCCAAGCACTTTTATATACATGCACACATTCATTGAACCATGAATCGAGGTGAACACGTTGAAGCTGAGAAAAGTAAAATCGCCAAGTCCCTGTCTGATCACTCAGGCCATGGATATTATAGGTAAGAAGTGGGTGCTGCTGATCATGTATCAACTGTTATCCGGACCCAAGCGGTTCACGGAACTGGAAGCGGAGATGGCTATTAGCGGACGGCTGTTATCTGAACGTCTGAAGGAAATGGAAACGGAAGGCATTGTAACCCGTCACATGTTTCCAGAGATCCCTCCCCGTGTAGAGTATGAATTGACACCCAAAGGCAGAGCTATTGAACCTGTCATTAATCAGATATATAACTGGTCCTCCGACTGGCTGAAGCAGCAGCAATCCAAGTAGCCCGACTTTTGATCAACACAAATACGCCTGAATCTGGCGGATCTTCGGATCAGTTCCAGATTCAGGCGTATTTGTCATGCACTTATAATTTGTCAAACACTCATAACTCATCGGTACTATTAAGCATCATTTCGAGAATTGGTTGGATGGCTGAACCCGTACCGGCAATCCCGAATCTGCCGAAACCAGCGCCGCCGTTGTAATCTCTTGTGTAAGACAGGCATCCGTATAGTCGGACAAAATTCGTGAACGGTCCCCGGTACGAAGGGCGTGAATGAATGCCTCGTTCTCCCGCTCATATGGATTATGTCCTGCCGGAATCTCCAGGCCTGCCATTGCATGTGGAGCAGCACTTGGCAGAAGCAGACGTTCCGGTGTCCAATCCCATACCCCGGCATCTGTGTAAAATTGGAGTCCTGCACCGCCTTCTCCATCTGGCAGCAGGCACGTATTGGCGATGCTTGCAATAGCACCACTTTCCAGCTTGAGCGTGACATTCGCCACATCGGCAACGGTGACATGATCATGCCTCTCGTGCATGCTTCGCTGAGCAGCTACAGCGTATACTTCCGTGACTTCTCCTGCACAATACCGGAGCAAGTCTACGATGTGTGTAGTCTGCTCCACGAATTGTCCTCCTGAACCGTCCTGTCGACGCCACCAGGCAACCCCGGGCATTCCACCCATCCAGCGTCCAAGCGCCATGCCTACGGTTTGTCCCTTCATGGCTTGCTTCAGTACTTGTGCAGCCTCCTGGTAGCGGAAGTGGTAACCTACCGAGGTCAACAATCCGCTCTTCTGCACCTGTTCCAACACCTGGCGCGGGACATCCATTCCGGTACTCAATGGTTTCTCCACGAGGAATGGAATAGCACGGCGGATCAATTCCGTTTCAATCGAGCCGTGAGACATTGGAGGCACACAGATATAAACCGCATCCAGCTTCTCACCTTCCAACATATGTTCAAGCTCACCGTAACCAACAGCATCATAGACAGAAGCCATCGCCTCTGCCTTTTCCAATGTTGTCCCATAGACACTCGCCACACGAACGCCTTCCATTCGTGCCAGGATATCCGCATGTACCTTGCTGAACCAGCCTGTTCCAATGATTCCGATCTGTAATGTCATGGATGTAATCCCCTCTCTATGTTACACGCTTACATGTTCCATTCGACTCCCAGATGCGAAATCCTGCCTTAGATTTTGCCGGATGCTTCCAACAGTAGCCGATCCAGTTCCTGTGCATATCGTTCAGCTCGCTCTTCGGACCAATTCAAACGTTCTGCCATATAAGAACTTACCGCTGCCTTACAACGACGGACTTCGTCAATGCGGAAAAACAGATCCCCTGTGCGTCTCACAAAAAAGTCTGATGGTGTCATGGCCATCTCTTCATCTAGCGCATAATTCAGCATCAGCAACAGTTCCTGCGGCATGCCATGAAGCTCAGCCTTCGTTCGCGGATTGGGGATTCGCTCATACAGTGCGTCCACGTTGGAGCCATATGTGCGAGCTAGTCGCTCGGCAACAGTCCGCTCAAGCCCTAGTGCAACGCCGTCCTTAATCTTACGTTCAGCATAAGAAGTAAATCCAGCCGAACCACCCACGTCTCCTCCCGAGATCGGCATTCTTTTGGTTATACATGGGCCTGTCATTCGTCCAGTCTCCTGCTCCAATTGGCGGGCGGCGAGGTCAACGACCATTTCGGCCATTTTGCGGTATCCGGTTAACTTGCCTCCGGCAATTGTAATCAGCCCAGAAGGAGATACCCAAACTTCATCTTTACGGGAAATTTCGGAAGGATTCTTGCCTTCCTCATGAATCAGCGGACGCACACCTGCCCAACCGGACTCCACATCCTTCACACCAATCTGTATATCGGGAAACATGCCATTCACTGCATCAATCACATACTCGCGGTCTGACTCGGAGATCAGCGGGTGTGCAGGATCATCCTGAAAGACCGTATCGGTTGTCCCTACATAGGTTTTGCCATCACGCGGGACCGCAAAAACCATTCGTCCATCCGGTGTATCAAAATATACCGCCTGTCTTAACGGGAAACGCACTCCGTCAAACACCAGATGAATGCCTTTGGTCATCTGCAACGTTTTGCCTTGCCGAGAACCATCCACTTCCCGTAGCTCGTCCACCCATGGACCGGAGGCATTGATCACTTTGCTAGCCCGAAGCGTATAGGTGTCACCACTAATCTGATCCACAGCCTGAATACCTGTAATCCTGCCGTTCTCTTTCAGAAAACCATGTGCCTTCACATAGTTCACAGCCTGTGCCCCACGCTTTACGGCCTCCTTCATGACTTCAATGGTCAGTCTGGCATCGTCTGTTCGGTATTCCACATAGAGTCCACCCCCCAGCAACCCTTTCTTACGCAGCAAAGGTTCACTATTCGATACAGCTCCGGCATTCAACATTTGGCGCCGTTCACTACGCTTCACTCCAGCGAGCCGGTCATACACCATCAAACCAATGGATGTGCTGAAGCGGCCAAATGTACCAGCCGTGTAGATGGGCAGCAGCATCGGCTCAGGTGTCGTCACATGCGGCCCATTCTCATAGACCACGGCTCGCTCCCGCCCTACCTCCGCGACCATTTTCACTTCAAATTGCTTCAAATAACGCAAGCCACCATGAACCAGCTTGGTAGAACGACTGGAGGTGCCTGCCGCAAAATCCTGCATTTCCACAAGTGCGGTCTTCAGTCCACGAGAAGCCGCATCCAGCGCAATCCCTGCGCCTGTAATCCCACCGCCGATGATTAATATGTCAAAATGTGCATTCGCCATCCTGTGCAGATTTTCGGTACGCTGTTCAGCTGAGAAAGATGTCCCCATCATTGTTCCTCCCATTGATTGCCTTTGTTTACCCGCAAAAGAACAAAAAAAAGACCACGTCATTCGCTTCAGCAATTGCTGAGCGGCACGTGGTCTCTCCCGATCTCCAGACATCATTTTTTAACTTGTGCCTTAATCCTATCACAGATTTAGGGCGGCGTGAAGGCCTGAAAGGACACATTATTCAAAAAAATTTTAAAAATTTATTCTGCCAACGGATGTAATTTCAAACAAATCCACTAATACTTTATTTTTCCTTATAGTGGGTATATTTTTTCCCTTCTCCAGGAAGAAAAACCCTGTAAGTTATGCATCATTTTCCACCAATAAATATCATTTATTGTATATGTTTAACGAAAAAGTACAAATGCCCATTCTAAAGGTAATCCACTCATTTGAAGGCCAGCGCTGCCTTGACCGCACGTTGCCATCCTGCATACAGTTCAATCCGTTGTTCATCCGCCATAACCGGATGGAAGACACGTTCCGTATTTTCGTGATCCGCCAATTCATCTGCACTATCCCAGTACCCTACCGCCAGTCCTGCCAGATAAGCTGCACCCAGTGCAGTCGTTTCATTCACCGTAGGGCGTTCGACGGGGATGCCCAGAATGTCGCTCTGGAATTGCATGAGAAAATCATTGGCCGCTGCCCCGCCATCAACACGCAATGCATGTACCGGAATGCCTGAATCGGACTCCATCGCAGTCAGCACATCCTTCGTCTGATAAGCCAGTGCCTCCAGCGTTGCTCGGATAAAGTGTTCCTTGGTCGTGCCTCGTGTCAGGCCGAATACCGCTCCCTTAACGTCGCTATCCCAGTACGGGCTGCCAAGTCCCACAAATGCAGGCACCATATACACACCCTCCGTGGAAGGTACACGCACGGCATAGTCTTCACTATCCTTCGAGGAGCGGAGCATCCTCAAGCCATCACGCAGCCACTGAACCGCTGAGCCTGCGACAAAAATGCTGCCTTCCAGCGCGTATACTACCTTGCCATTCATTCCCCAGGCAATCGTTGTAATCAGCCCGTGATCCGACTGCACCGGATGTTCCCCGGTATTCATAAGCATGAAACAACCGGTGCCGTATGTGTTTTTCATGTTGCCCTTGGTATAACAGCCTTGACCGAACAGGGCCGCCTGCTGATCTCCTGCCGCTCCTGCGATGGGAACCTGATGACCGAAGAAATGATAGTCGACCGTATGTGCATACACCTCGGATGAACCACGTACCTCTGGCAGCATTGCTTTGGGAATATCGAGAATATGCAACAATTCGTCATCCCATTGCAATTCATAGATGTTGTACATCAGTGTGCGCGAGGCATTGGATACATCCGTAACGTGTGTACCTCCGCTCAACTTCCAGATCAGCCAGCTGTCGATCGTACCAAACAGCAGTTCACCCTTTCCTGCCCGCTCCCGGGCACCAGGTACATGATCCAAAATCCACTTTACCTTTGTACCGGAGAAGTACGGATCTATAAGTAATCCCGTTTTACGATGGAAAAGGTCGCCCAATCCCTTTGTTTTCAATTCATCACAGATATCTGCGGTCTGTCTGGACTGCCAGACAACAGCATTATAGATGGGTCTTCCTGTTTCTTTGTCCCATACGACTACCGTCTCCCGCTGATTCGTAATGCCGATTCCGGCAATCTGAACCGGCTTGATTTCACTCTCCGCAAGGCAAGAAGCCATAACGGCAAGAATGGAACTCCAGATTTCGTTGGCATTCTGCTCCACCCACCCTGGCTTGGGGAAATACTGTGGAAATTCCTGCTGTGCAATATGCACAATCTGCCCGCTGCGGTTAAACAGAATAGCCCGAGAGCTTGTCGTTCCCTGATCAAGAGCCAACACATATTGTTCCATACAGACAACCTCCTGTTGTGGGATTCCTGCTTTTATTATGTAAGCGATTTCTCAAAGTGTCGAATCAGATCCGTATTGGATGTAGTGACTGCCGTTGCTCCAACCTCAAGTGCCAATTCGACTTCTTCCGGTGAGCGAATCAGTCCACCCGCAATAATAGGTATACCCGTGCGTGCCGATACCTCGGCAATAATATGCGGAATGACACCGGGTAACACCTCAATATAATCCGGTTGGGTTTTAGCGAGCAACAGATAACTTTTCTCCAGTGCATTTGTATCCAACAGAAAAACGCGCTGAATTGCTGTGATTCCTTTTTGCTTCGCCTTCTGAATTACACTGGCTCGCGTCGAGATCAGTCCTGCTGGGCGAATGTGCTGACAGAGATACTCTGCTGCATATTCATCGTTCTTCAATCCCTGTATGAGATCTGCATGCAACAGTATTTTTTTGTCACGCCGCCGCGCCTCATCCACTACACTCAGAAGCTGTGCAATATGGGTATCCAGCATAACCCCATAGGTATAAGGGCCTTCAATCATCGCTTCAAACTGCTTCATGTTCTTGGCAGCCGGCAAAATCCGTTGTCCCTCAAATGGCACCTTCGTTCCTCCCGTATTACTCAGATGATTATATTGTATAATCCGTACGGTGTGAACGGCAAGCGCAAACCGGGGAGCATGAGAGTATATCTTGTTCTATCGATAAAAACAAGAAGGCTCAGCCGCCATATCACACTAATATAGTTCTACAAAAATTACACAAAAAGCTGTCGCTGTACTTCTCCATACCGGAGTGTACAACAACAGCTGATCCATGTATTTCTTATGTGGTATAAAATTATCTACGTCACAACGTTACCTGTTCCTTCATATGATTGCATCCAACCGATTTCTTACGCTTGTGCATGTGGAAGCAGTGTATCTGCTCCAGACCAGCTATCACTTTCGGATAAATGACCCGAACGATTAACCTTTGTCTGCAAATATTTCTCATTGAAGGCAGAGCGATCTCCCCACAGTGGAACACGTCCACCCACATTCAATCCGGCTTCTTGCAGGGCAGCCAGCTTGCGCGGGTTATTCGTGATCAAGGTAACAGGTGCTGAACGAAGCGCCCGCAATACGGCAATGGCATCATCATAGTTACGTGCATCATCCGTGAATCCAAGTTGCAGGTTCGCATCTACCGTGTCCAGACCTTCCTCCTGCAAAATGTACGCCATCGCTTTGCTGAACAGACCGATGCCACGTCCCTCATGGTTGGCAAGATAGAACAGCGCACCTGATCCATGAGCAGCAATCATTTTCATCGACTGCTCCAGTTGGAAGCCACAATCACAGCGCTTGCTGCCAAAGATATCGCCTGTATGACAGATACTATGCATCCGAATGAGCGCTTCGTGTGCGTCGGCAAAATCACCATACACCAGCACGCTGGATTGCTGCCGCTCTGCAAGTTCTGCAGAAGCCAGAGATTCGATCAGCTCACTGCTCTCCATCACTTTATCCGATTTCATCCAGCTGTACCACTGGAAATCACGTGTCTCTCCATCCAGGTTCACCGGAAGTTTAATCGGTCCAACCAGGTATATGAACTCTTTTCCACTCGGAAAAGTCTGGATTTTGGGTGCAAGTAGCTGAATAATATGTGAATTGATCATTATTGGTTCCTCCTGTTAAGCCGTCTGGTATGAAATGATTCGCATCCGGACCGTAAATGGATCACTGGATGGTATATAGTACGCATCTATATTATCGTCATCATCATTAGTTACTTTATGTAAGTTAGTTTAAAATAAAAATTATAATGTGTCAAGTAACTTTTGTTTCTAAAGTAACTAATAAAATTCATGAGACCTAACCGACACAAATTTGTGTTTCAATTCTAGAATATTGGGTATGAGTTTATAAACTGCTCATACACTTATGTTGTAGTCCAACGCACTTCATGCCTCGAACTTAACGATGAGGGGGTTATGCACATGATCCGCCGAAAAAGAACATGCTGGACAGCCATTCTGCTAGTCTGTGTCATGCTGGTGAGCGGATGCTCCATCTGGCCGGGACAGAACGATTCATCGAACAACAAAAAGGTAACGCTTACATTGTGGTACTGGAACCGCTCCATCGATGATAAGCTGATTGCCAAGGCCAAGGAAAAGTTCCCCAATATTGAACTTACCGCTCAGAAAATCGGTGGTGATTTCAAGGCAAAACTCAAAACGACACTCGCTGCGCGCTCAGGTGAGCCAGACATTGTCGCATTGAACGATTGGATCATGGAGCTCTTTCCCAGCGAAGACCGTTTCTATAACCTGTATGATCTCGGCGCAAGAGACGTTGAAGACCAATATCTGGCGTGGAAATGGAAGCAAGGCGTAACGCCGGGTGGACAGATGATCGGTTTCCCGATGGATACGGGACCGACAGCCCTTTTTTACCGCGCTGATCTCTTCAAGGAAGCTGGACTCCCGTCCGAGCCTGAAGAAGTGTCTCGTCAGTTGGACAATTGGGATGCCTATGCCGCTGCTGGAGAACAGATCAAAGAGAAGTTCGGAGGCAAGGTATTTCTCACCGATAATATTGGAACCGTTTACAATCAGATGATGTCACAAGGCACAGATCGTTATTTCCGTCCTGACGGATCATTTATCGGCCTGGATTCACCACTGGTCAAGCAGAGCTGGGACACCGCCGTTTCCTTCAAACAAAAAGGACTGCTCGCCAACGCAGACGGTTGGACACCCAGCTGGAATGCAGCGATGAATAATGGCGAAATCGCTTCCTTTGTGGGGGCAGTCTGGATGAAACAAGTCATACAGGAAGCTGCCCCGGACACATCAGGTAAATGGCGGGTTGCTCGCGCTCCTGGAGGAGATGGCAATAACGGTGGATCATTCCTGTCTATCTTGAAGTCTAGCAAACATCCCAAAGAAGCATTCGAACTGATTAAGTGGCTGCAAAGTCCTGAAAATCAGTTGGAACAGTATCAGACATTGAACCTGTTCCCTTCGGCGCCGGAGGTGTTCGATACACCTGCAATGAAAGAAGAAGAACCTTTCTTCGGCGGTCAGGCAACAGGGACTGTGTTTGCCGAATCGGCACAGCATGTGCCCGATGCTTTCTTTGGCGAACGATATCCTTCCGTACACAACATCATTACTCGACGGCTGAATGATATTGCCAAGCAAAATGCCGATCCACAGCAGGTTTGGACCGATACTGTGCATCGTGTTGAGCGGGAATTACAGCGTTAATTCAGACAACTCTATGAGATGGCTATCCGCAAAGGAGGAAATTCATATGGCTGTAACCGAACCTCGCCTCACTCCCGATCCCGGAACAGCAAGCCCGGATTTGGATCGGCAAAAATCGCTTTTGTCCCGGATGTGGGAACATCGTGCACTTTATGTTGCGATATCACCATTTTATATTTTATTTGCTGTATTTGGACTGTTCCCTATTGGGTTCTCGTTATATCTGGCCTTCCATAAATGGGACGGCATCGGTGTGATGACCTACAACGGGATAAACAATTTCAAATATATGCTGACGGACGCAGAGTTCTGGCAAGCAGTAGGCAATACGTTCATGATCTGGATCTACTCGACGATTCCGATGCTGTTCTTTGCCCTGATTATTGCCTTTCTGCTGCATGCACCATTTGTGAAGTTCCGTACGCTGTTTCGGGTCGGTTATTTCCTGCCGAACGTGACGTCCATCGTAGCTGTTGCCATTATCTTTGGTGCTTTGTTTGCCAACAACTACGGCTTTCTCAACTACCTATTGCAGTCGGTCGGGCTCCCGGTGGTAGAATGGCTGAATGCACCCTGGGGTATCAAAGTGGCGATCTCCTCCATGGTGGTCTGGCGTTGGACAGGATATAACGCCGTCATCTATTTGGCCGGACTTCAGAGTATCCCGCAGACGTTATACGAAGCGGCTAAGATTGACGGGGCATCAGCGATGCAATCCTTTTTCCGAATTACAATTCCGATGCTGCGTCCGGTTATCCTGTTCACGGTCATTACATCGACCATCGGTGGTATGCAACTGTTCACAGAGCCTCAAGTATTGGTAGGCAATGATGGCGGCGCGGGTGCGGCAGGCATGACGATTGTTTTGTACCTCTACCGTGAATCGTTCATTAACAATTACTTCGGATACGGTGCTGCCGTTGGCTGGGGCATGTTCCTCATCATCGCCCTGTTCTCGATTGTGAACTGGAAGCTTGTTCAAGGCAAATCATCCTGATGTAACAAGGGGGAGCGCTCATGACGTCCAAACACCTCAAATCTCTGGTACTGTATACCGGTCTTATCGGGGGCATGCTCATATCCATGTTCCCGTTCTATTGGCTGATTGTAATGTCTACCCGGACGACGTCCGACATATACAAGTTCCCGCCCCAGCTCTGGTTCGGGGGTGAACTGTGGAATAACATTTCGCGGGTGTTGCAGCAGATTGATTTCTGGGGCGCCTTTCTGAATACGTTGTTTGTGTCGGGCCTGGTGACGATCCTGGTGCTATTTTTTGACTCACTCGCGGGGTTTGCGTTTGCGAAGTTTGAGTTTCCCGGCAAGAAGTGGCTCTTCATCCTGCTGCTCGCCACCATGATGGTGCCTTCTCAGCTGTCGCTGGTGCCTTCCTTTGTGCTGATGGCCACGTTTGGCTGGGTCGGTTCCTTCAAAGCCCTCATTATTCCGGGCATGGTGAACGCCTTCGGCATCTTCTGGATTCGCCAGTATGCGACGGACTCCATCCCGAACGATCTGCTGGATGCAGGCCGCATCGATGGCTGTAACTTCTTCCGACTCTATTGGAACGTGGCGCTGCCAATTCTGCGACCCGCCTTTGCTTTCCTTGGCGCGTTTACCTTCATCGGTGTATGGAATGACTATCTGTGGCCTCTGATCGTCCTGACGGATGAACGCAAATATACGTTACAGATTGCGTTGTCTCAGTTGAACGGGCTGTATAACACAGACTATGCCATGGTCATCGCAGGTACACTACTCGCGGTCATTCCGCTTATCGTGATGTTCCTGTTCATCAGCCGCCAGTTTATTTCGGATATTGCCGCAGGAGCGGTGAAAGATTGAAGATCATCGTTTCCTGCTCTCGTTTCGTAGTGTCATGTTCTGATTGATGTCGTGTTTGGGTCCATTTTGATCCATCCTTCAAGTCTGATATTCTTATCTATAGATGAAATACCAGATGCCGTATAAGTTGAATGAATAGCGACACGTGGGCGGAGGGGACAGAAAAGCCTCATGAAGCTGTAAAAAGCGGAAGCCAACCACCTTTCAATTCCAGTGGAAAGCTGCTGCGGAAACATATGCTTCGCATTTATAACCAAATTTCTCCCTTTAAAGAGGGATCACAGAAATTTGGGGATAACGGCGATCGGAAGCCTTTCTGTACCCGGAGTGTTAACGTGTAACAGCATTCAATTCACTTATATATTTAAGAAAGAGGGATGATAAAATGGCTTCTTCACCCTATATGATTGGCGTAGACATCGGCACGACCTCCACCAAGGCCGTTCTGTTCGAACAGAACGGAACCATCGTGGCTCAGGGCGGTGCCGATTATCCCCTGCACACCCCCACTCCAGCGATTGCGGAGCAGGATGCGGAAGATATTTTCAAAGCAGTCCTCGAATCGGTCAAGCAGGCAACGTCCAAAGCGGGCGTTAAGCCGGATGAAATCCTGTTTGTCTCGTTTAGTTCCGCCATGCACAGCATTCTGCCTGTGGATCAACACGGCAAACCGCTGATGCGGGCCATGACATGGGCAGATAACCGCAGCGCCGAGTGGACCGAAGTACTTAAAACCAAAATGAATGGTCACGAAATCTATCTAAGAACAGGAACACCGATCCACCCCATGTCACCTCTAACCAAAATCATGTGGTTGACCCGGGATCAGCCGGAACTGTTCAAACAGACACACAAATTGATTTCCATGAAAGAATATGTCTTCTATAAATTGTTCTCCGAATATGTCATCGACCACTCGATGGCCTCCGCCACCGGACTCATGAATCTGGAAAAACTCGACTGGGATACGGAAGCGCTAGATGTGGCGGGCATCACGCCAGATCATCTTTCCCGACTTGTACCGACGACACATGTGCTGAAACATGGATTGCACCCAGAGTACGCCAATGAGATGGGCATTGCAGTAACCACACCCTTTGTCATCGGGGCAAGTGATGGCGTGCTCTCCAATCTGGGCGTTAACGCGATTGACCCCGGTGTCGTGGCGGTTACGATCGGTACCAGCGGAGCCATTCGAACGGTCGTGGACAAGCCGATGACCGATCCGAAAGGACGCTTCTTCTGTTATGCGCTCACCGAGGATGCATGGGTGATTGGCGGGCCGGTGAACAATGGCGGCGTTATTTTTCGCTGGATTCGGGATGAGTTTGCAGCGTCCGAGGTGGAGACAGCCAAGCGACTTGGTATCGATCCGTATGAGGTCCTGACTCGTGTCGCCGAAAATGTACCCCCAGGCTCGGAAGGTCTGCTGTTCCATCCCTACATGACGGGTGAGCGCGCCCCACTCTGGAACCCGAATGCACGCGGCTCATTCTTCGGCTTGACGCTGCATCACAAGAAAGAGCATATGATTCGCGCTGCGCTCGAAGGCGTATTGTTCAATCTGTACACCGTCATGCTGGCGATTGAGGAGAAGATTGGTCGTCCGAAAAAAATCCAGGCCACGGGCGGCTTCGCCCGCTCCGAGCTGTGGCGTCAGATGATGGCCGATATTTTCGACCAGGATGTCATCATTCCCGAAAGCATCGAGAGCTCCTGTCTTGGGGCAGCCGTACTCGGTCTATATGCCCTTGGCCGCATCGATTCCCTCCATGCCGTTTCCGGCATGATTGGATCGACGCATCGGCATCGGCCGGACCCGGATAGTGTTCGCGTATACCGCGAACTGCTGCCGATCTTCATCCGTATCTCCCGCAAGTTTGAAGAGGAATATGCGGATATTGCTGCTTTTCAGAATAAGGCGATGCAAGAGTAGTATGTAATTTGTGAGTGGGCGTGGTTGATTTCATCACAGACCGCCCCGCTCCCCCTGCCTTCTACTTTCTGCTACACACTATACGCTTTTTAACGAATCGCACGCACCTTATTAGAAGGTTAAAGCTTAAGCTTGGTTGAGTAACCTAACGAATCTCAGCTGCCTTATATCAGCTTACATGGCCCAAAACCTGTCCAAGAACTGAAATTGCAGGATAATAACTTGTCTGTGATTCGTTAAAATCTTAAATTCGCCGAATTTAACCCCATAGCGTGTGTCCAGTTCATTAGAAGTAACACGAAATATTAATCCATTAAAAAGAGCGACCCGCCCTGTGCATTCATGGTGGGATCGCTTTTTTTTGTGGAGCATTCTTTCTCATAAATCCATTCTGGATGATATAGACGACCCATTCCTGGTTGGTATCTTTGCACATAGCACAGCCTTACAACTGAGCCTGCTCTGTTCAAGTTGAAAGATTGACCAAAAAGAAAAAAAGAGAGTGTACGATTCATAAAAATCGATTACTCTCTTCCCGATTCAATCTATCTTTGGTTAGATTCTGATCGTATTACTGATTATATCTGCTGAACGCATTCTCGTCAGCTTGCACGTTCTCCAGGTACACGATCTGTCCTGCATCATTTACCCGAGCGATGTCGATACCTGTTTTGGCATAAACCGTTCCATCAGCGGCTTGTCCACATACGGCCCAATTCGTCTGGTAGCTGCCGTCAGGCTGAAGTACCCACTGGTCCCACATATGTTTTACGTCCTTGTTATACTCGTAGAAAGCTTTCATAAAACCATCAAATCCTGTTCTGCTCGTGCCGTTAAGCACAATCTCTGCATCCGGTGTAAACAGGGACAAGAGATCCTGCATCGCACGCTCGTCCGCGCGTGAAGCATCAAATAGACGGAAATAGTTGTTTAACATGGTCATGGTACTTGTAGCATTCATTCATATTCCTCCTAGAATAAAATCCGATTCCACACTTAAGTTCGATTAATTTCGAACTATATGAAATGAAATGTAACACACTTCCCAACCCATTAACAACCCTCAGTTCGAAAAAAATCAAACATTGAAAGAGATTGTCGAATGTGCTACCGTCTTAGATATGAGAACTCCAACAATACCTAAGGCGTCGGAAATGAGCCTGACCACTGTCTGCAACGCACTCGGTGATCCGTTACGCATGAAAATCGCACACTGTCTGGCCAGCTCTGGCGAGAAAAACTGTTCTGCCTTCGAAGTCGACCATATTTCCAAGTCAACGTTGTCCCATCACATTAAAATTCTGCGTGAAGCTGGCCTGATCCAGCCGCGCATTGAAGGTAAACAGCACTTTTATTCCCTTAGAAAGGAAGAACTACACGCGCGTTTTCCAGGACTGGTAGAAATGATTCTGAATACAACCGAGGAATATGCACACTGAGGAACACACTCTTGATTCGCACAATGCATCATTTTATTATCCTGAATGGGAGGCTGATTTTTTGGACAAAAAAGCGGCAAAAATACTGATGAGCACCTTCTGGGGAAGCGGCGGTTGGAAAACGACATCTGCTCCCTTCTCGGGGGATGACTTTGAATATGCCAAAAGCAAAGGTATCATGTTCGATCCGTTGACCATCACCCATGATGAAATCGTCAAACGTCTCTACGAGATCCACCAGGATCACTCCCTCAAGGAACGCGTAATATCGGCTTTTCTGCATAGCCTGTCTACCAAAAAAGGTTATTTGCGAAGCGCCTTGTCCAGTTGGGCCCTGACTACCACCTTACCCTTACATACTTATGAAGAACGCCGTGCAGTACACGCCAATACCAGCTCTTGCGGGGATTGCAACTTCCTGCGGATTCAATCGGATAAATCCTATTCGAATGTGGATTTGAACGTGCTGAACTTTGAACGGATCAAATGGGGCGGGGTTCGCCACAACTCCCTGATTTACTGCCTGATGGATCTGGAGCTATTGTTGTCTGACAAGGAAGAAGCTTATGACGTAACTGACGCAGACGTCGACATACTTGTGAACATGCTTGAAGTGGCACAATCCTGCGAACCACATGAAAGTGCACGCTCTCTCGAAAAAAGGTGGAAAGGTTTGTTCCCTTCCAGCAAACAGGAACGGGACGCTATCCTGGAAATCTGGGGTGCATCCGGCTTGCTTGTTCCACAGGACACACCGCGTAAAGGAAGAGGCGGATATAGCGACTTTCAGTTTGCCGCAACCTGGCAGGGGGATGACAGCTACATGGCAGAAGCAGCGCATGATTACTTTGGCCCTTATCTTCCTCAAACGTACTGAACCGTAACCAGAATGTGGCTGACCCTGCATTTACTCGGCCAACTTTTATAACCGTCAGGTTACAATAATGACATCGACAGATTTCCCGTTTAGCTCGTATAATAGGGGGAAATGGAAAGATAGGAGTGAACCAAGCACAATTATGGTATACATACTGGCTTTTTTGCTATCTTTTGCTGTCGTTGTTCTGCTTATTCCGCCGCTTGGCCGATTGGCACATCGATTGGACTTTGTGGACAAGCCCCGTGAAGACGTGGAGCGTAAGCTGCACAGGCAGCCGATTCCACTGACGGCGAGTTACGCGATATTTACTGGATTCTTCCTGACATACATTGCTTTAACAAAAGAAATTACATGGGAGACAGCGGCGCTGGTCGCAGGCGGCATGCTCCTGTTAACGATTGGTACAGTCGATGACTGGTATAAAACAAAAGGCAAAGACTTCCCTGCCCTGCCCAAGATGATCGTTCAGGTCTCGGCGGCAGTGCTCGTATTCGCTTCTGGCATCGCCTTCACCGGGTTCGTGAATCCACTCAACTCCGAATACATCATGCTCCCGATCTGGCTGCAGTTCATTCTGACGATCCTCTGGATCTTTGGTGTAACCACAGTCATTAACTTCTCGGACGGCATGGACGGACTGGCTGGCGGACTGTCGGCTATCTCGGCAATCACACTGTTTGTCGTTGCACTGGCTAAAGGTCAAAGTGATTCAGCACTCATGTCCATCATTCTGGTCGGGGTAACCATTGGTTATCTGAAATACAACAAAGCTCCCGCCAAGGTGTTCATGGGTGATGCAGGGGCTACGTTCCTCGGTTTCATCCTGGCGGTCATCGCTCTTGATGGTGCATTCAAACAAGCGACCATGCTGTCGATCTTCATTCCGATTCTGGCGCTGGGTGTACCGATCTTCGACAACATTTTTGTAGTGATCAAACGTTTCATCCAAGGTAAAGCTATCTACCAGGCAGATGCAAGTCAGGCTCATTACCGCTTGCTACGTGCAGGTCTGAATCACAAACAGGTGGTTGGCGTGCTGTATCTCGTCAGCATATGCCTCTGTCTGTCCTCTATTATTTTGATGCTCGTAGAACTGTAAAAGGTCAAAACAAACAAGGAAGCAACCCTCAATCCAATGAGGTTGCTTCCTTATTTTTGTTCACCTATGGTTAACACTTTGCACGCTACCCTGCACCTAAATTAAGATTTAATAGCCCCGGCCATAGCCCCTCCAACAATAAAGCGTTGCAAAGCAACGTACAGTACAACCAGCGGCAATGTAACGATCAGAATACCGCAGGCGAGCAGCGGCCAGTTGTTCATGTATTGCCCATAAAATGTGAAGAGTCCCTTCGTTACCGGCTGATAATTCGGATCAGACAAGTAAATAGTAGGTCCAATAATATCGTTCCATACACCAATCGCAGTGAGAATAATGCCTGTTGCCAGGATCGGCTTCATTAACGGAACAAGGATGGTGAACAAATACCGTGTATATCCACACCCATCCATGGCAGCCGCCTCATCCAGTTCACGCGATACAGATTTGATATAACCCACAAACATCAAAAATGCAATTCCCGTACCCGTCGTCTTCAGTATAATGTATCCCAATTGGGTATTGTAGAGACCCAGATTGTTAATCAAGGAAAACTGCGGAATAAGCGGATTAGGCAAATACATGGAAATCAGAAAGAAAATATAAATGAATGTGCTGAACTTAACGTATCTGCGGGCAAGCGGAAAGGCAGCAAATATGGATAAAATTAATGTCAGGAACGTGGACGTCCCTGTATAGAGCACACTGTTCCACATATACTGAGAGAAGCTCCCTTTATTCCATGCTTCAGAAAAGTTTTCAAGCCGTATTCCTTTGGTGAGGGCTACAGGATCAAGCAAATACTCCATTTGTGTTTTCATTGATACATTGAATAAATAGAACAGAGGAAAAACGTACAACGCAAGCATAAGCAGGACGATGACGTAACTGACCATTCTCGACGTTTGGCTCTGCTTCATTACACTTCCACCTCTCTTCTGCGAAGATAAAACAGCGCCACCATGGATATCGTAAATACAAAGAGAAACTGAATCATGGCAACGGCAGAAGCTAAACCGTAATCAGCCGTTCCGCTGCCAAACGCCGTAGCATATACATCAAACGCAAGCGTCGTTGTATTGAACTTGCCACCTGTGAGTACATAGATAATGTCAAAGGTTTGCAAAGCTCCGATAATGGACAGCAGCATGTTGACCGTGAATGAAGGGGCAATCATCGGGAACGTAATGTTTGTAAATGCTTTCCACCCCGAAGCACCATCCATGTAACCTGCCTCGTACAGATCGCTTGGAATGGATTGCAGACCTGCAAGAAAGATCGTCATGGAGTAACCCATGTACATCCAGATCTGAACGAAAATAATCAGTTCAAAGGCAATATTATAATCACCAAAAAAGTTAGAACTGGTGCCAAAGAAATTCAGAAATGACTGGGCTGGTCCACCCAGCGGATTCGCAACGAGTTGCCAGATGAGTCCGGACACCGTAACACCCAATACCACCGGCAAAAAGAATACCGCACGATACATTTTGTCGCCTCTAAGCTTCTTATTGATCAAGATCGCCATAAACAAGCCCACCGCATTTTGAATGATAACAACAGCAAACGCAAAATATAAAGATCGCCCAATAGCATCCAGTCGATCTCCCGCATTGGATGCACCGAAAAATGTTTTATAATTTTCAAAACCGACAAAGCTCCATTCCTGACCCCGAACGCCAGTGGCATCCGTGAACGAAAACAGTACCGTTACAATAGATGGCCCGAAACCAAACACCATGTACAACAGCAATGGAATGCTCAAATACAGATAAGGAATAAGTCGAGCCTTACCTTTTCCAAAGGGATACATCGTCCTCACACCTTTCATAAGGTAAAATTTAGACAAAGGAAAACCGGAATAACAGCCTGGTCTGGCCTAAAGGCTCTGACCCCGAGCGCTATTCCGGCGCATGCGGCACATATTGTGCCATGGATGCTCATTTATTTTGGAGCAGCAGCGTCCCAATCCACTTGTGATTTGCTGGCAAGCTCTTCCGGCGTTGCAATCGGTCCGGCAGGCTTGAGCATTTCCGCGTGAACGCTGGACTCAGCAATGTACTGTCCTACATTTTGACGGTTAATGAACAGCTGATCCCAGGAAAGCTTGAAGTCTTCTAGGTACGGCTGTATGCCCTTGATAAATTCACTCGTCATCTCCACATCAGGCTGTGTCGGCAAGAAGCCGGCTGCATTAACAAAGTCTGTGTAGTTCTCTTTCTCCGACAACATTTCAAGCCATTTCAGTGCGTAGTCCTTGTTCGGTGATTTATCCACCACCATCCAGGTCATATCGTATTTACCAGCCAAATTCTTGTTCTTGGCCGCATCATTGCTACCCGGGATCGGGAAATATCCGAATTTCAGTTCAGGATTTGCCGTTTGAATCGTCGTTGCATCCCAAGTACCGTCAGCAATCATGGCAACCTTACCTGTTGCAAACAAACTTGGCAGTGTACCGTAGTCAACACCCATGAAACCCGGCATGGCACTGTTCATCAAAATCTGAGATTTCTGCAATACTTCGATTTGGATTGGATCAGTCAGCTTGGTTTCGCCAGTCCACAGACCTTGGATATAAGCAAGCTGATCATCATGAATAGAAGCCTGAAGACCTTGCACCGCGAGACCTATTGGCCACACGTCCTTGCCCGCCAGACCAATAGCTTCTACGCCGTTATCTTTAAACACTTTGATGACATTTTGCAATTCATCCCAGGTTGAAGGCACTTCCAGATTATATTTTGCGAAGAGGTCCTTGTTGTAGAACAGTCCTGTGAAAGCCACTTTACCCATGTTTACACCGTACACTTTGTCGTTGTACGTCATTGCGTTCTGTATGTCTGCTTCATTGTAGTTTTTGATGAACGATTGATCAGACAAGTCACTGATCAGCCCTGCATCGATCCATTGCTTCCACATCGGATCAGCAGCGCCCTTGGACCATTCCTGCGGAGCGCCTACAAAGCTTGATTTGAGCGGAATGATATCCACGTCCCCGTTATTACCAGCGTTCATCCGTGTTTGCATCAATTGATCGTAAGTAGCATCCGCCGGAACCGTAGTATATTCCACCTTCACTTCCGGATATTTCTCTTCGAATTTCTTATTAAACTCTTTGATGTAGTTGTTAATATTCTCCTGCTGCCAGTGAATAATCTTCAGCGTAACCTTTTTGCTGCCATCTGCAGCCTGACTGCCTTCCGATTCCGTAGAGTTGCTGCTACAAGCTGCAAGCAAAAATAATAGAGCGGTTACAAGTGAAATAGAAAAAATCTTTTTCGTCATATCGTTTCCCCCAACCATTTTAATATCGGTTTACGAAATCAGTTTCGTTAAATTCATCCTTATTATGACTCTACCTCTTTAATTTGTAAATAGTCAATTTCTCTTATTAAATTTATATGCTCCTAATCGGCTTGATATAAGGACTTTTTCACCTCTCCATCTCATTCACAGCCAGGTTCAACTTTACGAAAACTGCTGCAATCAGCATATGCCTCGAAGGTGATATACATACCTATTCCCTATCAAAACGACTTAAATCCACTATACTTATCCAGTTAATGAGCTAAAACTCGATTGATATTTTCGTAACAAATCTCTCTGACCATTTAAAATATATCGATGAATATTATTCCAGTATGAAAAACCCCTTCTGCTGTTGACTCTATGGGTCGTTGTAGCATAGAATATTTGCAGGAAAGCGAAAAAGGACACAGCCGCAGTTTTACGAAACTAGTTTAGAATCTGAGGGATGTAAATGAATATCAAAACGATAGCCAGTTTAGCCGGCGTGTCTGTTGCAACGGTGTCCAAGATCATCAACAACTATCCAGATATCGGCGAAGAGACTCGCCAGCGCGTGCTTAAGATTATGGAAGAGACCGGCTATCGTCCTTCTTCTTCAGCCAAAACGCTCGCAACCAAAAAATCCAACCTCGTTGGTGTCGTTTTTGCAGGGAAACTGAACGTAGATTTCAGCCACCCTTTCTTTGTACAGGTCATCAATGTTTTTAAGAAACAAATCGGCTTGCTTGGATATGATTTACTCTTTTTCTCGAATGAGAAGTTTCTGGACCAGGGCGAGGACTACTTGGCGCGATCCAAGTATTTTCAAGTCGATGGCTGCATTATTATTGCGGGGGATGAAGTGGAGAGCAGTGTGTCCGACCTTGATGCCAGTCCCATTCCTTGTATCGGAATTGACATCGAGCTGACAGGACAGAGCTCCTGTTACATCATGTCGGATAACGAGAAGATTTCGACCAAGGTTGTAGAGCAATTCTATATGAATGGTTACCGGGAAATGGGTTTTATCGGGCTGGAGCGCGCCTCTCTCGTGATGCAACAGCGGGAGAAGGCATTTAAGCGTTCCCTAAAGCAGTTTAGTCTTGAGGAGAACCCCGAATGGGTGGTATACAGCAAGGATTATGCCGCGGTGGACGGATACGAAGCCGCCCAAAAAATGCTCACCTGTGACGTCCTGCCACGCGCAGTGTTTGCAGCCACGGATCTGCTCGCATTCGGAGCTATCCGCGCCTTTAAGGAAGCGGGGTTGCGGATTCCGGAGGATATCGCTGTTGCAGGTTGCGACGATATCGAAGCCTGCCGTTATACTGATCCGCCGCTAACAACCGTCAAGCAGGATACCGACAAAATCGGACGCCTTGCCGCCATGATTCTGTTCGATCTGATGAACAAACAGATGGATAACCGCTGCATTAAAGTAGAGCCGGAACTGGTTCTGCGGCAATCCTGCGGCACAGCGTTGCTTCTGGAACAGAAGATCTGAACAAACACATGCGTGGTGCACAGCCGATGTTATCAGATCGGCCTTAACGCCATTCATCATCAGACCCATTGCCAAACGAACATAACGAGAAACCGTCAGCAATACGTGTATCGCTGCGTTATGACTACAGGCAAGGAGTGAGCATGACAAAAAAAGAGGGTTGTCCATAAGTCATGAACATGACGGAGGACAACCCTTGTTTGCGTTATTTTATTCTAAGGAACCTAGCACACCCTATTCGCTCCCATTTGTACAGAACCGAGATGTAATGAATCACAGAGACGTTATTTCATCAATTGGATCGATTTTCAAGCTTTGACACCATTTTATGACGGAGTAACGTGACTGAGGTTCATTAAACGTTGCATTCCTTGATTATACGCCTTTTAAGACGCGGCAGTTTCGTTAGCGCTTGGAGCGAGGGGAGATTCCTTTTGAGACAGCCCCCTTTGGGCGTTCAGAGAGAACCAACAGTCTCTCTATGTTGTTATACCAGGAGTACCTGCTATCTAGAAGCAGCAGGCGGCAGCGGAACCGCCGCAGTTTTCTGTCCGGCGGCCCAGCCTGGCCGGTCAAGTTCAACGAGACGGCGGTAACGTTCTTCCCGAGCCAGCAATTGTTCGTGAGAACCCTGCATGGTGATCTGCCCATTTTCCATAAAAATTAATTCGTCCATCTGTTCCACGCCCATTAGATGATGGGTGACCCAGATCATCGTTTTGCCCTGCATACTGTCCAGGATCGTGTGCATGAGCGCTCGCTCCGTCACCGGATCAAGACCTACCGTCGGTTCATCGAAAATGACAACAGGTGTTTCCCGCAACAATACCCGGGCTAACGCGATTCGGTGCCGTTCCCCGCCCGAGAAACGGAGACCTGTCTCCAGCATCGGCGTATCATACCCCTGCGGCAAAGATTCAATCAGACCGGATAAGCCCACCTGCGCGGCCACCCTCCTAATGTCCTCCATTGTTGCATCTGGACGGCCAATCCGTAGATTGTTCGCTACCGTTGTATCGAACAAATGTGGGCTCTGATTGAGCACGGCAATAACCTCAGGCACATTCTCGCCAAGTGTCTGAACAGGAAGATTGTTGATGAGTACCTTCCCGGTGGACGGAAGTAATGCCCCCTGAATCAGCTTCAGGAGTGTTGACTTCCCGCCACCGCTGCGCCCAAGAATAGCTAACCGTTTGCCTTGAGGAAGGTGAAGGGAGACATTATGTACTGCATAGGCATCATCTGATGCATAACGGTAACTTAAATGCTCCATCTCGATGTCTGCTCTTAACTTGGGCGGAATGCGTAGGCGAATTCGCCGTTCTGAGACACTCTCCGCAGCATGTGAGGACGAGGAACCCGAATGCTTCCCAGCCAATGCACCGCTGTCTTTTAATGCAGAGATCAAGCTCTCTGTTTCGCCAGCTTCTTCGGCTCCATGCTGCTCCGTTTGATACTCTTCTTTACCTTCCAAGCGCTGCAATCGTTCCAGCGATTCACGATACTGCGGAATATGTTCTATAGCATCACCTACTGGCAGGAGCGCTTCCGTTAGCGGAAACAGTACCAGTACAAAGGCGGCAATCATGACAGCAGGAAGTTGCCCGGCGGAAGCTGCATTCCCTGCCCATAACGTCACAGATACCACCATCAGCCCGATGACGCATTGGGCAAGCAGATCACGCCAGCGTGTCCACTGCCGCAATCGGCGACGTACTGCATCAGCCTCTCCCTCTGCTTGCTCCTGCTGACGTACAAATTCTCCGGCTCGCCCACTCGCCACCCAATCTCCGAGGCCAAGTACACCGTCCGTTAGGCGGGTATAGAGCTTGCTGTTTTCCTTTTTCAGCTTCACCCGCAGGTTCCACGTCACTTTGAGTGAAAGGGCAGGCAGCACGGCGACCAAAAACAACATGTACAGGCTCATCCACAGGGCAAAGCCCGGATCAACACTGCCAAAAGCCACAACAGCGCCACCGTACATCATCAGCGCAGTAACCGCGGGAAAAACTGTACGCAGATAAATATCCTGCAGCCGTTCCACATCTTCTGCGAGTGCGCCGAGCACATCTCCTGTCTGCATACGCGAACGTAGAAATAGTGCCTGCGGCTCCAGAATCCGGTACAGCTTCACTCGCTGATCCGCAAGCACACGCAGGACCGCGTCATGTCCAGCCAACCGTTCAACATATCGGAACACGGCGCGAAAAATCCCGAATGCGCGTACACCCACAATGGGCACGTACACCATCAAAATATTTTCAGGACGCAGTGCGGACTTGGAGATGAGAAATCCGGAGGTAAAGAGCAACAGCACCGCACACAACGTCGCGCATGTTCCCAGCGCAATGACTGCAATGAATCTCCAGCGGTACTGTGCCACATAAGGAGCGATCCAGCTATTCTTTTCTCTCCCGTTTCGGACGGTCTCCGTCTGCTCATATCCGGCTTTCATCTCATACCGCCTCCATCTGGGCCTGAACCATCTGATAATACATACCTTGGCGTGCCAGTAATTCCTTATGTGTACCTGTTTCTGCTACCGTGCCACCGTCCATGACGATAATCCGGTCCATATGTGGCATCCAGTGCAGACGATGTGTCGCCAGAAAGATCAGTTTGCCCTCAAACAACGGCAACATCGTCTGTTTCAGTTCATACTCCGTCTCCACATCCAGATGCGCTGTCGGTTCGTCCAGCAGCAAGACGGGCCGCGCACTGAGCAAAGCCCGTGCCAGAGCTACCCGTTGCTCTTGTCCACCGCTGAGCTGTCTGCCACCAGCCCCAATTAGCTCATGCAATCCACTTGGCAACGAGGACGCAAGTTTGTTCAATCCGGCTGCATTGATCGCTTCTGCTACTTCCGCATCGGAAGCTTCCGGCTTGTAGAAACGAACATTATCCGCCAGACTGCCACTAAAAATAGTTGGATGCTGCGGAATGGATGCAGCCTGTTTTGTCCATGCTTCCATCATCTCTGGAGATAAAGGCTCGCCGTTCATTAATACTTGACCTGAGGTCGGCGGTTGGAAGCCTGCCAGTACATCCATCAGGGTTGACTTTCCTGCACCGCTGGCTCCAATAATCCCTACCTTACCCAGACCCGAGACTTGAAATGTGACATCATTCAGGGAACAAGGTCCGTGCTTCTCATGCTGTACCTGCACATCGGTAAGCGCAAGTCTGCTGTCCTCATCCCATGAGAGAGTCGACATCGGCACCTCGTGATCCAATCTATTATGTTGTGGCGAAAGGGAAACTTCGTCCTTTCCTACCACACCATGTATAACGGTATTTGTGTAAGCTTCCTTTTGCTTCCGTTCAGCCGCTTTTCCTCGCTCAATCATCTGTCCGATGGCTTCCCCGGCTTCTTTACCATCCAATGTAGCATGATAATCAGCACCTACCATACGTACGGGCAGGAAGTATTCCGGGGCCAGAATGAGTACGGTCAGCGCTGGACCAAGTAACATATGCCCTTCCGTTAGACGCAACCCCAGTCCGACTGCCACTGTGGCTACAGACAGCATGGTGAAAAAGTCGAGTGCAAACGAGGACAGAAAGGCCATACGCAGGGTTGACATCGTGGCCTTCCGATACCGCTGGCTGACCCGAATAATCGTATCCGCATGTTTGCCGCTCTGTCCCAGTGTTTTCAATGTCTCCAGTCCACGCAGTGTATCGACAAAATGATTCGCCAGCGCTTTGTAGGACTTGAACTGCCCATCGATCTTACGCTGGGCAGCCAAACCAATTAGAATCATAAACACAATCAGGATCGGGAGTGTAAGCATCAGGATAATCCC
The DNA here is from genome assembly GCF_051934385.1 of Paenibacillus hebaui. Taxonomy (NCBI): domain Bacteria; kingdom Bacillati; phylum Bacillota; class Bacilli; order Caryophanales; family Paenibacillaceae; genus Paenibacillus; species Paenibacillus hebaui. Next base: position 6,809,214 of record NZ_CP196836.1, read on the forward strand.
GGACATCCAATCCAGTCTCAACACATACAGCAGAATGAGGATGGGTGTAAACCCCATGCCCAGCATGCGGGGAATAAACAGTTCCAGATATGTCTTGTACTGGGCTATTCCTTCGCGTGCCAGTGTAACCAGATGTCCTGTGCCTTCCGTTTTGGCAAAACGCGGTCCCAACCGGAACCACTGTTCCACCATCTGTCTACGCAGATCCGTTCCTGTCTTCTCTGCATACCTCGAAGTAACGAGCTGCAACCAGAAGGAAATGGCATAGCGGGCAGCAAAAGCAGCCAGGAACAGCAGCAGTACAGGGTATTGCTCCTTTACGGAAGATCCTTCAAACAATGCCGTTATGACCTGCGCCAGCCATTTGGCCTGCATAATAATCGTCATCGCCTGCAAGAGCACCAGCGCTGAAACCAGCGCCAGTACGGGCCGGATGCCCGGCAGCTTCAGCAACCCCCGTCCCATGTCAGTACTCCAGGTGATGCTGCTCGTTCAGACGTTTGCGGAAAATGTAGTAACTCCAGATCTGATAACCGAGTACAAACGGCAGCAAAGTACAAGCCACGATGGTCATCACTTTGAGTGAATAGGCACCGGATGCAGCATTGTAGACGGTCAGATCAAACGCCGGACCCAAGGAACTCACCATGACTCTTGGAAAAAGACCGATAAATACGGAGGCAAAAGCAATAGCAATCACGGCTCCCGTCATCCCGAACGCCCAGCCCTCACGTTTTTGACGAACGAAGTAGGCAGCCAATGCTAACGATACCGCTCCAAGTGTAACCATAATCCAGAGTGCCCATCCACGTACGGCGAACACATCGGTCATGAAGTATGTCATTCCTGCGTAGACCGCAAGGATTGCGGCCAGCGGCAGCATCAGTTTTTTCGCCGTATTCAAGGCACGTTCTCTGAGATCACCCACTGTCCGCAATGAAGCAAACAGCAGCCCATGAACCAGACACAGCAAGGTCACACTTAAACCACCCACGACGGAATACGGATTAACAATATCCAGGAATCCTGCGCGCATCTGCATCTCCCCATCAATGGGCAGACCCTTCATCAGTGTGGCAAAGACAACCCCGAACAAAAAAGGCAACAACGCACTGGAGACAACGATGATGACATCCCATGTTTTGCGCCAACGTTCATGTCTCATTTTGCTACGGAATTCAAAGGCCACTCCACGGCCAATCAAGGCCAGCAGTACCACAACAAGGGGCAGATAGAACCCGCTGAACAACGTGGCATACCAATGCGGGAAGGCTGCAAACATAGCGCCCCCTGCTGTAATCAGCCACACTTCGTTGCCATCCCAGAACGGGCCAATCGAGTTGATCAGGGTGCGGCGTTCACGATCCGTTTTGCCAATAATTCCGGTGGACATGCCCACTCCAAAATCAAAACCTTCCAGAAAGAAAAACCCTACGAACAAAACAGCAATCAACAAAAACCATAACTCACTTAGTGACAACAGAATAACCCCCATCCACGCCGAACGGATCGGCCGATTCATCGTGATCCTCCGGCTTATCGACTGCGTAAGGCCCTGCTTTGATTTCACGAACGAACAGATAAACCATCACTGCGCCCAGAATCGCATAAGTCGCTGTAAACGCGATGGTGGAGAACAAAATCTGCCCTGCGGACACATTCGGTGACACTCCGGCTTCAGTCGTCATGTACCCAAATACCGTCCACGGTTGCCTTCCTACCTCGGTCATAATCCAGCCCGCAGTATTGGCGATAAACGGCAGTGCAATGGCCCACACCATCAGACGCATAAACCACTTGCCCGCTCCCTCCAGCTTCCTGCGCATCGCCAGATAGGTACCGTATATAGCAAGCAGAATCATCAATCCGCCGGCAGCAATCATGATGCGGAAACTCCAGAAAGTTGTCCGTACCGGAGGAATGTAATCTCCTGGTCCGTACGTCTGCTCATACTCTGCCTGCAATTCCTTCATGCCTTTAACACTGCCGGAAAACTTGCTATAGGACAGATAACTGAGTAGTCCCGGAATTTTCAGCTCACCAGAACTCTCCTGCTTATCCGGATCAATAAATGCCACGACAGTCCAAGGCGCAGGATCTTCTGTTGTTGTCCATGTCCCTTCACTGGCAGCCATCTTCATCGGCTGTGTCTCGACCAGATATTGCGCCTGGAAGTGACCCGAGAAGGCAACACCGATTGAAGAAATAAGAGCAATGATGATGGCAATATTAAACGATTTGCGGAAGATCTCCACGTCTTGCTTCTTCATCAACTTGTAGGCACTAATTCCCGTCACCACAAATGCACCCGTCATTAACGCACCGAAGATGGTATGCGGGAACTCGACCAGCAGCTGACCATTCGTTATCAGTGCAAAGAAATCATTCATCTCGGCGCGGCCATTATTTATTTCGAATCCGACCGGATGCTGCATGAACGAGTTGGCTGCTAGAATCCACAGCGCAGACAGGAATGTACCCACGAATACTAGCCAAATACAAGCCAAATGCGCTTTTTTGGACAATCGATCCCATCCAAAAATCCAAATCCCAATAAAGGTAGACTCCATAAAAAACGCCAGCAAAGCTTCAATCGCCAGTGGCGCACCGAATACGTCCCCGACAAACCGGGAGTACTCCGACCAGTTCATACCGAACTGGAATTCTTGAAAAATACCTGTGACCACACCGACGGCAAAGTTAATCAAGAATAGCTTGCCCCAGAATTTGGCCATCGTTTTGTAAATTTCCTTACCCTTGACTACGTACAACGTCTCCATAATCGCTACCAGCAGCACCAGACCGATGGAAAGCGGCACAAAAAAGAAATGGAAAATCGTTGTAAGCGCATATTGGATACGCGACAACATGATCGGATCCATACCGTTACCCCTTCTTTCTGTTCATATCGCAGTTTTACATATCTGGCATTGAAGCTGCACCTTCGATGTCTGTTCGCCAAATACGTTTGATGAACGTATTGTGCCAGATTGGCTATTTTATACATGTGACAATTATCACAAAGTCTGCCAAGACAGTGAAAAAAAGTGACGCTGGTCACACAATAGATAAAATTCAGCCTAATCTTCAAGTGCGTGTTCAAAAAGTCTGTTTTTCAGTACCGAGAAGATGGAATGAAGCTAGAAATGGAGTAGCGGAGTGTAGGGAAAACGACGTGAGCAACTACAATGTTTCCGAAGGAAACAACCTTCGCAAGCATATGCTTATTCGGCTGAATTTCAACTTCGATGCTGATGATGCTGCTAGGCATGATTCGTAATCAAAAGCGGACTTTTTGAACAACCTCTTTAAGCTCGCCAGCTTCGTCTATTCACGGAAGTTGCTCATGTTTGGGACGGAACGCCCATATGTTAGAGTCAGGCATACAATGCGCAATGCTGTGAGGGCTTTACATATGGAGCATTTCTGCAAATCCAACAATAAAGTGAGGTGATGAACTGATGGAAGAACTTGCTCCACTCCCGGACTCGAAGCCCCAACAAGATATCCATGCAGGGCAAGTGGATACGGCACGATCCCCGATTCGTTATATTCTGTTCCCTCGAAAGGGGGGATGGTCCACGTTCCCCTATCCAGATATCACTGCTCTGCTGGCAGCCGAAGGGGTCGTCTACTACGTCAGCAGCCTGGAACGTTCTGAGGATATGCCTACGGCCATTACCGTAATTCCACTCTCTGAGGCAGAGAGCATGCTGCAGGAACCACACACCGTCGCGGTAGTGGCCCATCCCTACTGGCTTACGGCAACGGCTTCGCTTGAACCGGAGCTATGTATTGCACTGCTTCCCGAGCCGGTTGGTGATGAAATTGAGTCTCCCTTGTGGGAGAGCTGTATCTCTAAGCTGATCGGCATCTCCGATCTGGTGGGTACATCATCGGAAACACGGTACATGAAGCTCGTATTCCAGGGAGTACGCGCCATCTGGCTAAACGGAGAAGATCCTTCACCCGCTGGAACAATGCAAAAGGATGACCTTGAAGTCCCTCTTCGGGACTACGAACTGTTATTTCTGCATGCTCTGCGGCAGACCCTTTCGGGTGTCCAAGATACGGTAACCCCGCTTCAATGCAGTGTGCGGGCTGACTTCTACCGTCAGCTCCGATCCAAAACAGGAGCGCATGAGACGATTTCCTTTTTGCTGGCAGCCTATGAATATGTGCTGGGAGATTCCAGAGCAGCCGCTTCACTCAAGGAGTCATTCACCCATGCGGTAACGAGCGGGCGCAACGATAGTGTGAATTCACACTACCGCTTCCTCTCTGCCATTCACGCCAAAGCCGGGGAAATTGAAGAAGCCCTGCAGGTTTACGGAATCAGTGCAGGCAATGAACAGGAACGGCATCATTATGAACAACTCTGCCGCTGGCTGGAAGCCGGAGAAGATCAGCTCGTACGAGCGGAACTGCTGCGTCTGAATGACGACTATGGAACCGCCCTGCGCATACTGGATGAACTCGGTGGAGAAACGGCACGACATTGGAAGTTCCGCATTTATCAAGAGACCGGACGTGTGGAAGATGCGCTGGCACTGGTTCATGAGGTCGATATCCAGGATAGCCCCAGTCGCCGCGATTATCAGCAATTGTCGGGTACAGCCATGGCGCTACGCGGTGAACGTCACGGTGCAGTGAGGCAGTTTCTCGAAACGGCATTGGACGATGAAGATGCACTGGCCCAGATTGTAGAGATGGAACTGCTGGAACATGCCGTACAACAATTGCTGGGGGAGGTGCCATAATGCTGGACCCGAAGAAACGAAGGCAACATGTGAAGGGTCCGATTCTACAGTCGGTCAGCTCTGCCGGAGGAACCCTTTCTTCCACCGGAACACCGAACGAACCAAACAATCAGAACAGCGGCTATGCAGAAAATACTCTGGAAGACCAGGATAAGCCCAAGCAACAACAGGAAACCTCGGTGTTACAGGGGGAGTCCGCATCTATTCGCCGGGTTCGCAAAAGTCAGGACAACAAATTGACCGCCATGCTTCAGGTTCGCAATGAGCGTGGGCGATACCTTGAAGAAGTGTTGGACGATCTGAGTGAATTCGTGGATGAGATCGTCATTGTGGACGATGCCAGTACGGACGGAACACCTGATATATGCAGAGCTTATCCTAAAGTCGTTCGCCTGGAGGTGCTGGAAAAGCCATTATTTGCCGAGGAATGGAGACTGCGGAATGCTCTATGGCAAGCAGCTGCGGGTACCTCCCCAGATTGGCTGCTCTCGGTGGATGCCGATGAACTTTACAGTATGGAAGCCAAAGAAGCCATACGCGCTCTGATTAATCAGGAGTATGCGGACTGGATTGGATTCCGATTTTACGATATGTGGGGTGGCCGAACCCACTATCGGGAAGATGACCTCTGGGGTCTGCACAGAAGACATACGGCTTCACTTGTGCGCTACATGCCGGGTTATCCCTATTTTTATCCTCAGCAAAATCATCATGTGCCTCGTCTTCCGTTGCCCTGCACCGTATTACCGGGCATCAATACGGAGCTAAAGGTACAACACCTCGGCTGGTCGGGCAGCCTGGAGGATCGGGTCCGTAAATACTTGCGTTATAAACGCATTGATCCTAACGGGGAGTGGGGAAATCTGAAGCATTACGAGTCGATTCTGGACCCGGAGCCCCGGTTGATTCCCTGGAAGGAGGAGCGGTGAGATGGGCGTGATCAGCATTTTGACACACAGCTTCACCAATGGCTACAACCGGGAATTCGGCCGGGTATTTGGTGGTGGGCTGGAGCGTTATATTTTGGATCTGTGCAGTGTAATTCGCGGACTCGGACATATCCCGGAGGTTCATCAGTTGTCCTATTTCGAAGCGTTTCAGACCCGAACAGAACAAATCGATGTATTCGGTTATGCCTACGATATGAATGATGTGCCCGAAGCCTTCGCCCGAATGGCAGCAGCAGCACGCGGTCCCGTGATCTATGCAAGCTGTCTCTGGCAACCCATTGCCTACAAACCCGGCAGTCTCGGGATCTGCCATGGCATTAACTGGGATCGCCCAGGTCTGCCCCTGAATACCAAGCAACAGGTCGCCGAACACATCCAGCAGGCACTGGACGGACTTATACGTATCGTATCTGTGGATTCGCATTTTCAAACCTTTTGCCGGGCAGCATGTACTTTCAACGATCCCGGACAGGTTGTCCTCATTCCAAATACAGTCGATACGTCCTACTTCACCCCCGCACCACCCAGACGCACTTTCGAGCATGAACAGGAAGGCGAATGGCTTGCAGCATGGAAGAAAGATCTGGCGAGTCATGAAGAAAACGTTGGTGCAGCTATATCAGGACTTAATAAAACAAAACTGGGTGCAAAATGGAATAACGGAGAAGGCAGGCAAGCGGTGGTCAGCTCGGAGATCGCGGCAATCGATTATGAACTGCAAGTTCAGGACAGCAGTCCAGACCCCTATGGTTGGCAGCATGGTGTTACCAGCGATAAACCTCCCGAGAAGCAAGATGACGATAGCGTTGCTGTGAGACATAGGCCCCTCTCTCGTCCTCTGCGCGTTTTATATCCACGCCGCATTAGTATGGAGCGGGGGATTATTCCGATGATGCTGGCAGCAGACCGTCTACTGGGTGCCTTTCCTGATCTGGAGATTGAATTTGCCGGAGAGCTAGTCGAAGGCAGTACGGTGGGCCGATCCTTCCGCTATTGGCATCGTACTCACCCGCATGCGGATCGAATTATACAGCGCACCTATGATTTTCGGGACATTCGCGAGGCGTATCATCAGGCAGATATCGCTGTAATTCCAACGGTCTTCTCGGAAGGAACTTCCTATGCCTGTCTGGAAGCGATGAGCTGCGGGCTTCCCGTAGTTGCTTCTAATGTTGGCGGACTGAATGATCTGATTCAGGACGGTTTCAACGGTCTGTTGGTCCCTCCCGGCGAGGAGGCACTGACCGCTGCGCTAGTACGTCTCGTTCAAGACCGAGCAGAACGGGAACGGTTGGGTATTTACGCGCGTGAGACAGCACTGTCCTATGATTTATCCCATTGGCGGCGCAGATGGAGTACAGTGTTAACATCTTTTCTGGCAGAAGCAGGATTAAAGGAGGGAATTCGGGGATGATGGATATACCTGAACCAACTAAATTAATGGAATCAAGATACATTCGGGAGAGTGACCCCAAAACGAATACACTAATCTTTCCACTGCATCCGGCATGGTGGAGCCGCCCCTACGAATATGAATGGGCCCGTCAGTTCGCACGTCAGGACGACGTTGTGCTCGATGCTGCCTGTGGCATCTCCCATCCATTCAAATTTTGGCTCGCAGAACATTGCCAGGAAGTCCACGCCTGTGACTGGGATGAGCGTATTTTGTCTGAAGAAGCCATCAGGCTGGACATCGCCTCTGATTTTGGTGAGCAGGCAGCACGTAATCTACCGAATTCAAGCCTCGTCAAATTGCACCGCGCTCAGGCCAATCTAGCTCAGCTTCCGTATGAAGCCGGCAAATTTGACCGCGTGTTCTGCATCTCTGTATTGGAGCATCTGGATGCAGGCACGATGCTGCGAGCTTTTCGTGAGTTCGCCAGGGTGCTGAAGCCGGATGGAAAGTTAATCGCAACCTTCGATGTGCCCGAGATGCGTCCCGATCTACTGGAGACGATCATGGCTGTCACTGGACTGACCATTGAAGGCAAGCTGATCGTGGACGAACCGGACGATGCCATCTGGTCTGACATGTATGGCGCGCCGATTCGCTGTTTCCGGGCAGTCATTCGCAAGGAATGATATAAGTTGAGTCTAGATAAGTTAAACGAATGATTTTACACTAGGCCGCTGGCGGTCAGAACAATCCTCCGATGGAAGTCCGATAGTGGACAACTGAGCTTACACAGTTGCTTATTTGAGCATTTTGCATAGATCCAAAGAGTGTCTTCCAATCAGCAATATCTAGATCGCAATGCCTCTATTCGTCTATACTTCGGTTGGATCGGGGTGCTTCTTCCCGTCCAACTCTTTTACCCGGAGCGAGTTAAATCGAATGATGCAAATCTGATTCCCCTTAAAATTAGAGGTGTACCAGCAGCATTTTGCACTGGGCTGCAGCGCACCATGCGGCGTGCCAAGCAACGCAAGCACTCAATACATCACAACGCAGAAATAGCCACCTTCGGATAACCCCGAAGGTGGCTATTTCTGCATTTATTATGCTACTGCTGCAACAATAATCGGCAGCGCAAGAGGTTCAAGCTGGTTCCTGCGGAAGCACCTTTGTCACTTCCGACCCGAGAGGTTGTTTCACCTCCCACAAGATGCGCTGTAGCAGTATGCCGACGAGACCGATCACTAGCGTAGCGAGACCGATATATTGAAAAGTGGGACTCGGCCCTGCGGCACGAATTAAGGCACCTCCTGCAAGCGGGGCAATGACAAGCACCACACTGGACAGTGAATTTTGGATGCCGAAGACGCGCCCTACATAGGCAGGAGGAGTTTCTTTTTGCAGCAAATAATTCAGCGTTACCATGAAGAGTCCATTACCCAGTCCGATGCACAGACCCCAGATGATAACCCAAATTTCGGGTGTTTGTGGGCCGATCCACCCCAATGCAGCGATTCCGGCACCCACTAACAGATATCCTCCACCAAGTCCCCACCCATAACCAATTCTCGGCAGCCGATTTAACAGCAGGATGATGACTACTGCCCCCGCGCCTGCCGATGAACCCAACCAGCCGAGCAGTGATTCATTGCCCGGCTTGATCTCCCGAAACAGGGTCGTAAACTGATAATCGATCATGAGAATAGCCATGAGTCCAAAACAGCCAAACAAAATCGTGCTCAGAACGGTGCGGTTGCGACGTATAAAATGCCAGCCTTGCTGCCACTGGGTGAAGAAGGATTCCGATCCATCCTTTGTGCCCACAGCACTTCCGTCTGATACAGCAAATTCCTGCCTCTCCACTAAACGGCGTAAGGGCCATAACACCGCACCCGACAACAGACGGGTACAGGCATTAATGACAATACAGATTTGTGGTGAAAAAAAGGCCAAAATGACTGCACCCAAAAGCGGTCCCGCAACTTTCGAACACTGGTTCACAAAACCGTTCAGGGACGAAGCCTGAAACAAATGCTCCTCTGCCACCACCTGGCGGGTTAACGCCTGCTGGGCCGGAACATGGAACACTCCCATCGTGGCCCGCAGGGCAAGAAGTGGAAGCAACCATACTGGACTCGGCGCAAACAAAATAGCCACAGTCAGAATCACCGTGATCACATCGCACAGCATCATGATCCTCACTTTGTGCAGTCGATCAGCCAGTGCACCTGCAACGGAGCCCAGTAATATGCCCGGGACAGCCATACAGACAGGAATAAGCGCGATGATCAGCGGATCAGCACCCCACCGATAAGCAACCATCACCTGGATGGCGAGCGCATCGAACCAGTCTCCAAACGTGGCCAGCGAGTATGCGATAAACATACGAACAAACCGAAGGTTGCTCCATAAACGTGTGGATGGCTCGGCAGATGAGTCTTTTGATGGAATGGTTGATTCTGTAGATTCATTAGATGGAGTGGACTCATTGGAAATGATGGTCATACGTGTGCTTCCTCCCTTGATTACAGCCGCTTGCGGATCTGTATGTTCCTTGGCTGTAATCATAAGGGTGTTATATCAGAGGAAGATCAGAGGATGGGGGGACAGGGGATAAAAAGTTGCGTACTTCATCCACAATCTGCTGTCCATATGCGGGAACACCGTAAGCTTTGCCGATCTCTGCATACACTTGACGATATTTGCTCTGAAGTCTGCCTTCGATGCGATGATGCGCCATAAACAGCAGGACCTGATATGCAGAATTGAGATATAGCGGCGCGTTCAACGACATCTTCAATACGTCCAGACCGTCATCCATTCTAAGTTCCGCTTCACGAACTCGTCCTTGCCGAAGCAACCATAACCCTTCCATCACCTGAAAACGTCCGATCTCCCGCAGATACGGAGCATCCTTTAATCCTGCTCGCAGGACTGCCATCTGAGCCTCAACGGCTTCACCGCTTCCACCCCACAGTTCCACATACAACGCTGCAAGGGCTACCGTCAGTCTGAAATTAACCAGCTCGTCTGTTTCCATCACCCGATAGGTTTCTTCCAACTGCTCCTTGGCTCGCAGATACTGACCCGTCTCAGCATAGATGTCTATGATGTTCAGGATGCGAAGCTCACGGCGTTGATCGGCAGACAGGACAGACGAATTCAGAGCCTGCTCATATAAGGCCAAACTTTCCGATGGTTCAACCAGGGCATGCACATAGATCAGCAACCAATATAGACGCTCTTCAAAGGGGAATTCATCAGTTGTACTCAGCCACTCCAAATCTCCTTGTATAAAATGAATATACATCTGATAGTACGGGACAATCTGAACGCCAAGAGCCTCCTGCTGTTGAACCAGCATTTGGATGGAGTTACCCTGGCCAAACAAATGATATTTGCGGAGCAGTCCATGAATGATTTCTTGCATCTCCGGATCATGAGCAGATGGGTTGGTGGGGAGGCTGGCCCTGTTTTCGCGTAAGGAAAGTCGATAACCGTAACCACGTACCGTATCCAGACTGATCTCATCCCAACGTTTCAGTTTCTTACGCAATCGATAGATATGATCATCCACGGTGCGTTCAACCGGATATTCCAGCGGCCATACCCGGTCCAGCAGTTGGCTGCGCGTAAAGGCTTTTTCCTTGTTCCCATACAGAAAATGCAGCAGTGCAAATTCCTTGGCGAGCAGGCAAATGGAATCCGTACGTCGTGTTACGGTATATGTCCCTTCATCAAATTGCAAAGACATGCCTAGTTCCCCCCATGTATATTCGCTAATCCGAAATGATATAGATTCAATCTATCGGTTCTCTTCGATGCCCTATTCAATGTCTCTTCATTCTTCTTCATTGTTCTTTCCACTTATTCCAACGTAATTCTCATCGTGTTCAACATACCACAAAAACCCTTTGCGAGAACGCAAAAGGTTTCTGTAATAAAGAGCTTGTTATGGCATGAACGCCTATTCTTGGAACAAGTTATCTCCTTACCTTAACCCAACACAACGCGATCATCCGCCATCTTTTTACCGCTAATACGCTCGAATTCGCCCAGCAGCTCAGGTACGGTCAGTGTACGTTTGCGCTCTTCGCTGACATCCAGAATAATTCGGCCTTTGTCCATCATGATCAAACGGTTACCCAGACGAATTGCTTGTTCCATATTGTGCGTCACCATCAGAGTAGTTAATCTCATCTCACGCACAAGTGTCTCCGTTAGTTCCGTGATTAGTTCGGCACGTGAAGGATCAAGCGCGGCCGTATGCTCATCAAGCAGCAGAATCTGCGGTTGGGTAAAGGTTGCCATCAGCAAGCTAAGTGCCTGCCGCTCTCCGCCAGACAAGAGGCCCACTTTCGCGTTAGTTCGCTTCTCTAGTCCAATGCCCAGCTTCTCCAATTGGGCGTTGAAAATCTCCCGTCTGGTACGGGTCACCCCGAAGCCCAGTCCGCGTCCTTTGCCGCGTTTGTATGCCATCGCCATATTCTCTTCGATGGACATATGCGGTGCCGTTCCTGCCATCGGGTCCTGAAACACCCGTCCAATCCAGCTGCTGCGCTTGTGCTCAGGCAGGTTCTTAATCGAACGGTCATTGATCAGCACATCACCCATGTCCGGCTTCATCACGCCCGAAATGATGTTCATCAGCGTGGATTTACCGGCTCCATTACTGCCAATCACCGTCACAAAGTCTCCCGGATTCATCGTCAGATTCACGCCAACCAGCGCGGTCTTCTCGTCCGTAGTGCCGGGATTGAACAATTTGGTCACTTGCGTAATTTCCAGCATGATTACATCCCCCCCTTCGCCTGTTGACCACCGGTTCGCATCAACTCTTCCGTTCGTTTGCGAGCCAAGCTTCGCTGCTTCATGGAGCGCCGCAAAGAAGGGAACACCAGAGCGATAATGACAATGACAGCAGTGATCAGCTTCAGGTCAGACGTGTTGAACCAGTCTACTTCCAATGCCAACGCAACTACGATTCGGTATATAATTGAGCCGACTACAGCCGCGAGTGTAGCCCAGAATACCGTTCTTGCACCGAGAATGGCTTCCCCGATGATGACTGAAGCCAGTCCAATAACGATCATACCAATCCCGCTTGTGATGTCGGCAAAGCCTGCTTGCTGCGCAATAAAAGCGCCAGATAGAGCAACCAATCCATTGGACAAACTAACACCCACAATGGTGGTCACATCTGTATTTGCCCCAAAGCTGCGAATCATGCGTTTGTTATCACCTGTGGCGCGGAGCGCAAGTCCAATATCTGTTTTCATGAACAGATCCAGCATGATTTTGAACAAAAGTACCACCACAATAATAATGACCATGACATGTTCACCCGAAAATGGATTATCCATGCCCATAATGGATTTATTCGGCGACCCGCCCAAAATACGCATATTTATGGAGTACAGGGCGATCATCATCAATATTCCGGATAACAATCCGTTAATTTTTCCTTTGGTATGCAACAGGCCTGTACATGCGCCAGCCACCATGCCTCCAGCCATTGCCGCCAAACAGGCGAGCCAAGGAGAGAAGTCATTGGATATCATAACCGCCGCAATTGCGCCTCCTGTTGTAAAACTCCCGTCTACGGTAAGATCAGGGAAATCCAGAATGCGGAACGTAATATACACGCCCAGTGCCATCAGGGCATATAACAGTCCCAACTCGATTGCCCCTTCAATTGAATTCCAACTTATACTCACGCAAGTTCCCCCTGTCTATCGAAAAGAATGAGGCGAACCCGTTGCCCGTCCGCCTCGTATCTATCTGCTGGATGATCACCCAGTCAGATTATTGAATCATGTTATTGGCTTGATCCTTCACTTCCGCCTTCATCTCGTCTGTAACCGTGATGCCTTGGGCTTCAGCCGCTTTTAGGTTCAGGATCAGATCCAGCTTATCCGGAACAGTGACTTTCATATCACCAGGTTTCGTACCATTTTTCAGAATGTCCGCGGCCATCTCACCAACTTGATATCCGTGGTCATAGTATTTGAAACCAACTGTTGCGAATGCACCCTTCTCAACGGTATCCCGATCACTAGAGAAGAACGGAATTTTGTTACTGTTCGCCGTTTGGATAATGGTGTCGACCGCACTCACGACAGAGTTATCGAGCGTAATGTAGAAGGCGTCTACTTTGCCAACGAGAGAATCCGTCGCCTGTTTTACTTCGGATGTATTCGTAACTGGTGCTTTGACCAGCTTGATATTATGGGTCGCCAGCGCTTTTTCTGCGTTATCTGCCATAACCACCGCATTCGGTTCACCTTCGTTAATGACCAAACCTACCGTTTTCACATCCGGCAGATTTTTGGCGATAAAGTCAGCCAATTGTACAATAGCCTCCGGATTGGTATCCGATGCACCTGTAACGTTGCCGCCCGGCTTATCCATATCACTCACCAGTTTAGCGCCAAGTGGATCTGTTACCGCAGCGAACAGCAATGGCTTGTCCTTCACTTGTTGAGCCAGAGCCAGTGCAGATGGCGTTGCAATCCCGAGTACGAGTTCATTCTTGGAATCGCCCGAGATTTTCTGTGCAATGGACAGGTTGTTCGTCGAATCACCCTGCGCGTTATTGTAATCAATTTTGAGGTTCTTGTTCTCTTCAATGCCTGCATCCTTCAGCGCTGCAATAAAACCTTCGCGTGTAGCGTCCAGAGATGGATGTTCAACAATTTGGGAGATGGCAATCTGATATGATTTCTCTGCGCTGCCTTCCCCTGCTGTACTCCCCGACCCTTCGGATTCCGAGCCTGTACCGCTGTTATTTCCGCAACCTGCTGCTACGATCATTGATGCAACCATCATCAGTGACATCCAGAATTTCTTTTTCATGTGTGAGAACCCCTCTCCATCTTATAAAATGTAGTTACCCTTATCGCTATTCCATTGACACGATAGGGCGGGACAAAACGAACGCTTCAACGCATTGTTGCTTTGATCGACAAAAGCAGACAAATATAGACTTTTCTCATGCGACTGAAGTCCATGACCCGTGTTGTTTTATTGTTTCCCTAATATTAAGGTGCGTCCCGATTTCCGTCAATGGTTGAACCGCTTCCAATTTTCTTTTATCGTCATATGGTGATAGAAAACATTACATATTGCAAAAAGCCACCCACAAATGGCTGTAGATGGCACCTTCGGCGCGACAGTATATAAGGTACTACTAAAGAGTGGAGATTCTTCTTCTAATCTCGTTCATGAGCAATGTTTTCTCTGCATCGGATATGGCATCCGCAATCAGCTTGCGTGCTGCAACAGGTGCAATCCAGGGTTCAACATCTGCATAACCAATCCCCGACAGCTTCTCATACTCCTCCATAAAGACCTGAATGCTGGCCTCTCTCGTGGCATCGAGAACAACCGTCGCTTCATGTGGCAGATGCGGAGGCAGTATGGCGTATCGAATCATAATAATGTATTCGGCCAAGTCCGCTTCCGGATTCCCCGTTGAGGCATTGTTCCAGTCAATAATGACTGCATCATTGTCCCTGAGCAGTATGTTACCTGGATTTGGATCACCGTGACATAACTGCTGCTTCATGGGCAATTGATCCAATTGGGCAATCACAGCAGCTTTCTCTGCCTCAGACAAGTATTGTGCTTCGACAATATTATGCTTAACATTGTCCCGCTGACTCGGCATATGGTCCACTGAATGGGAATGAATCTGGTGAAAAAGCTGTGCTGTAATCCGAGCATTCACGAAGTCTTCCGTGACATCCAAAGGCTTCTGCATTCTGGACTGCTCAACTGCTCTGTCTACAAAGCGATGCATGATCGTCTCGCCATCAATCCGTTCAAATACAATACCTGCTCGACCTTCAACAGTCACCAGATCATATGGTTTAGGAACCGGCAACCCACACGCCGAAGCCATTCGACAGTGATGAAGTTCGGCCTCCAAAGCAGCCGTGATAGTGTTAGGTTTGGCCAGCTTGACGATCTTACTGCCATCTTCCCATTCGAATACTTCTGCACATCCGCCCTCACCAATTTTGTTGCCGAGCCTATGGACCATCTTGCTCACTCCCTCATTGGATTTAATAAGTGAGACCTTCCTTGTGCAACAACATCTCGTACATTTCCCGGATCATCTCAATCGCTTCATTCATGTCCAGCTCCAAGGTGTGCGAGTTCAGAAGTGTCCCAATGCCAATTAGATAGATTGTAAGTTTAAGAAAAATGCGCTTGAGTTGCTCTACGGATACATCTTGCAAGCGCTTGCTATATCTCATATAAAACGTGGTTAATTCTTCACCCAGAAATTGATCGGTGTGGGGATTGTATTGTCGGTATCCCGAGAGATACAACGTTCGAAATAGCTGCTTCTCGTTCTGTGCAAAGTACAGGAATCCAATGGTCAGGTTCAAAGCAGGAGAATTAGCATCGTCCTTATATTCCACCATACTGTGCCGAGCAAATTCGGCAGCCTTGTCATACACGCTTGATTTCAACTCTTCAATGTTACTGTAGAGACTATATATCGGTTGGGTAGAACAATGGAGCGCCTGAGCAACGTTTCGCGCAGTTAGCGCCTCCAAGCCTTGGGTCCGTACAAGCTCAAAGGCGGCGGATAACACTTTTTCTTGCGTAATCTCGGATTTGGGTGGCATATGTTTCTCCTTCCCTTGTTAATAACACATGTTATATAACGTATGTTATTATGAGTGAATTCATGTGTCAAGTTACTTACGGGATGAGATTTTCTCACATTTGAAATCTTCAAAAAAAAGAGGCAACCCTCCCCATGTACTTTGGGTAAAAGTCGCCTTATATCAATCAAAGGATAGCTCCAGAGTGCTTTATTCCTTTTCTTTTTGCAGTTCCTCTAATTCAGACGATGTTAGTCCGGTAGCCTTAATAATAGTAGCCTGATCAAGACCTAAAGTGAGCATATTCATTGCGATTTTCCGCTTGCTCTCAGCTTCACCTTCTTTGATCCCTTCTTTGATTCCTTCTTTGATTCCTTCTTTGATTCCTTCTTTGATCCCTTCTTCGATTCCTTTTTGAATTCCTTCCTCCATGCCTTTCTTGAGACCCTCTTCTCGTGCGCCCTCAATCATGGAAGCTTCGTCCCATAGAAATTTCTGACGGTCGATATATCGTTGACGCGCTTGCTCATCCTGGCTCAGAAACTCCAATACACTCATGGCTTTTTTCAAAGCCGGTTCCGGTTCGTGCATCATTAACGCCTCCCAGCTTGATTTAGTCATTCCTTTCAGAAATAACAGCCAACGCACCAATCCATCCTTCATTTGAATATTTTCATCATTCAGCTTTGGTATTTCCATAAAATGAATCTCTATAACATCCGTCAACGGAATATCGGTATGGTCTTCTCTTAAATGAAATACGTTGTGGTACTGGTCATTAGCGAGCATTTTGAAATTAACAATGTTGATCGCAACGCATTTTTTGAGTTGACTATATCTCTGTCCTTCAAGTAATTGTCCGGAATATTGTTTACCCCAATAGAACAAAGTCCTCTTCTCTAAATCATACTGATTAAACAACTGCATTTCAACATTAATTAGCTCACCTTGATCTGTTTTGGCCCGTATGTCCAGAATGGACTGTTTATCTCTCGGGGTATCCTTTTCCAGATAAGGGTTGATCAACACAATTTCGGTCAGTAAGGATTCACCTGCATTTTTGAAGGTGTGATTTAGAAAAGCCAGAAGAACATCCTTATTCTCTTCACTTCCAAAGATTCGTTTGAACACATAATCGTTCTTGGGATCAAGCAACTCTGTCATCATTATTCACTCCTACGCGCAAAATGAACAGGATATATCTGCTGAAGTATCAGCAAATATAAGGATGCGAACATGCACTGGATGTTAGCTTCATTATAACACGCATCGCCATATTAAAATAGCGTTTATACGTAATTTATTAACAAAAAAAGAGACTATCTCGACGAATCGAAACAATCTCTTGTTTATAAACCAGTTAATTCCCCGACGCTTCGCGAATCTCATACTTGCACCTTTTGCCGCCATCGGCGTAACATTCGGTACGCTCCACCTCGGCTTGAAGCAGCGAGCGGAACAGTTCCAGTTCACAGCGGCAAGCCTGCTTGTAGACACTCGCGACTTGCACAATCGGGCAGTTCATTTCCGTAATGACGTAGGTTCCATCTTCTTCTCTGGAAGCATCCGCCATATATCCGTTGGCATTCTGAATTCGCGCGAGTTCCTCCACCCGTCCGGCCAGATCCTGGCCCTCCATCTGTGGCAATCCGCTGCGAAGCAGCTTGTCCCGGCGACTCTCGAACAACGCATCCACCACACCACTGCCAGCTGAGTCAGATAACTCCTCAAGCAATTCCAGGGTCAGGGAAGAATATGACTTTGGAAAATAGCTGTCCCCGCGTACCGTCAAGTGGTACACCGAGGATGGGCGTCCTGCCGTAGCCCGGGCCTCCCGAACCTCAATCCAGCCGTCCTGCTCCAGCGCCGTCAGATGTCGGCGGATGGCCATTCCGGTCAGACCCAGCTCAGCTGTCATTTCCCTCGCGGTCAATGTACCTTGCTGCTTCAGCATGAACAAAATACGTTCACGCGTCGTTCGTTCCTCTTCGCGCTTCACAATCAGCACCTGCTCTCCTGCTTATGCGTGTACCGGTGCTACCTCCCGGCAGGCATCCGAACAAAAGCGGTTATGCGTCTCTTCGCAATCCTCACAGCTTATATGCTGCAGGTTGCAGGTTGGACAATTAATATATCGGTCATGTGTCGTTCCACAGTGATAACAGCTGGCAATGACGATATCCTCGTCCGTCCGGTTAATCGGCACGGAGATCCGCTCGTCAAACACATAACATTTACCATCGAACAAACGACCTTGCACCTCCGGGTCTTTACCGTAAGTAACAATACCACCGTCCAATTGGGCAACGTCCTGGAATCCTTCTTTCATCAGGAAGCCAGTCAGTTTCTCACAGCGGATACCGCCTGTGCAATACGTAATGACCTTTTTATCTTTCAGATCACCCAGGTTCTCACGAATCCACTCCGGGAATTCACGGAATGATTCCACATCAGGGCGAATCGCTCCTCGGAAATGACCAATCTCATATTCATAATCGTTACGACCGTCAATCACGACCACATCGTCTTGTTGAAGCTGTTCATAGAACTCCTTCGGAGACAGACGTTTGCCGCTGAGTACATTCGGGTCGAGCTCTTCTTCATAACGAAACGTAACCAGCTCTGCTTTGTGACGAACAAATATTTTTTTGAACGCATGCTCTTCCACGTCATCAATCTTGAACACCATATCGCTGAACAGCGGGTTCGCAAGCATGTCATTCATGTATTGTTCTGTCTGTTCAGGCGTTCCGGATACGGTACCGTTAATGCCTTCTGATGCAATCAGAATACGGCCTTTTACACCCAGGTCCTTACAGTATTGCAGATGTTCTTGCGTAAACGTCTCGGGGTCTTCAATCTTCACGAACTTATAATATAAAAGCACGCGGTACGCGCTGTTACACATGTATATCACCTGTTCCTATTCCATGTTGTTATTAGCCGGATCATCCGGCAAGACGACTACGTTGCACCCTTACTTCTAAAAAAGAAAAGAAACAGCCGCCCGAAACATCGTCTCGAACTGCTGCCTGACATTCGACTTTTATTCCTGCATTCTAGTTTATCGGAAGCGGAATAGCTTAGTCAATATAAATGTATAGAAAGGGATGAAAGATATGGAACATCTACTGCACCAACCATCCTATTCCGAGATCGTAATGACCGAAGTCAAAAAGTGATACGCTTCATTCTCCAATACGGCCTGCGATAACAGAATCTTGTTGCCCTCCGGGCTCCAGGCGACCGGATCAGAGGCATTGTCCATATCAGCTGAGATCTGGAACTGTTCGGCAGATTCTGTATTGGATATGAACAAGCCCTTCTCGTCGTCACTCTCGGAATTGATCGTATAGGCGATTTTGGAATCATCGCCAGACCAGCTCGTGCCAAAGATTTGCGTGCCTCTGGCAAGCGTGGCTTTTTCATTACCTTCCAGATCGGTAAGCACCAGCGCCCGTTTGGTATCCGCTGTTTTTTTCACAATCGCCAGCCGGGTTCCATCATTGGAGGGAATGACCCACTCCACACTTTTCAGCACCTGTTTCACTTCATCGGTCTTTGTGTCGTATACATTCAGCTGGCCGTCTTCACCCGTAATATAATAGATCATATCGCCTGAAACCTTGATGCTTCGTACATTGAAGTTGCCTGTCTCCACCAGCACTTTCGTTGTACCGTCCTTACTTGCCGAGATGAGATCACCTTTCATATTGGGAAAAACGACATGGTCATGATCCAGCCACGCACCCTCTTGGATGAAACCATCCTCCTTGCCAGCCGCAGTGGTCTCCCCGTTATGGAGGTTCAGAAAGTAACCTTTGCCCGTATTTTCCTCCGGCTCCCGGTAGAAAATATACTGGCTATCTGGTGAAACCAAAGGTGCTCCCAAATTGGCTTCACTTTCCTTCAGTAGCGTATCCGTTCCTTTGGTCAAATCATACATGTATAAGTTATGCGGGTATCGCTTCTGTCCTTCAACGGTGACTGGCTTCAATGACTTGTTTTCCTTATCCGATACAATCCAATCATCACTAAGCCATGCGACCCCGCGCATATTCGGCAGTTTGTCGATCTTCTCCAGCTTAAAACTCTGGTACACCGACGTGTTCGTATTCTCTTTTACCGTAATGTCTGTGCCCGTTTTCCCGCCTTGTGCATTGCCCCCCGGCTCCGTTGTTCCCCCGCATGCTACTGTCGTGAGCAAGGTGATTGCCCCGAACGTACCCAAGGCTACTTGTTTCCAATTCATCATGGTCCCCCCTGATTTCTCCGCTATAGACCAAGCATACACATGTCATACTTCCAAAGTTATTCAGACTTGTTTCGAACTTGTAAACTTGAATCGGCCAAAGGGAATATGAGCTGGAACGTCACACCTTCCCCATTCTGTGGATCGTCCGGCAGCAATGTAATTGTACCGCCTTGTTTCTCGACAAATTGCTTGACGAGGGATAAGCCCAGCCCGGTTCCACCGGTTTTCCTGGCCCTGTCTTTGTTGACCGTATAAAAGGGTTCAAAAATCTTCTCCTGCGCCTCTGCCGGAATCGGCGTACCTGAATTGAAGATGTGAATGATCGCTTGATGCTCCTGTATTCGCATCTCATTGCTTACCCGGATGACGCCCCCGGGCATATTATATTTGATGGCATTATCCAGCAAATTGATGAAAATATGCATGAGGCTCTCCCGATCACTGCGGATCATCGCAGGCTGCAGATTCAGTTCCATTTTCAGCGCAAACTTCTCAGCCTTACCCCGCATCCGACCACAGGCATCCTCAAGCAGCGCACGAATCTCTACATCCTCCGCCTGATTCTCGAAATCATATTTCTCCAGGGCAGATAAATGCAGCACTTTCTCCACCATCTCGTATAGTCGCTCGGTTTCCTTGCCGATATTATTCGTGGCATCATCAAGCAATTGCGGATCATCCTTATACATGTCCAATAACTCCACATAGGCCTTGATTGACGTCAGCGGCGTCTTGAATTCATGGCTAATGTTGCCGATATATTGTTTCTGCTGCTGTTCCAGAGCCTGAAGCTTCTCAATCGCCAGTTGAAGTTTCTGCTGTTCTGCATGCATGGCCGCTATATTTTGTTGAATGGATGTGCTCATATAATAAATGCCCTGTCCCAGCTCCCCCAGTTCATCCTTGCGCCTCACAGGCGATTCTGCAATATAGTTGCCCTCACGGATGGAATCGGCAGACTTCTTCAAACGGGATATCGCAACAGCAAACCGATTATAGAACAGGTATCCCAATATGAAGCTCAGCCCCACAACGGTAATGCCCGCCCACATAAACAACTGTAGGATACGAGCATGGAATTCATGGTAGCTCTGAACCGGATATTGCATGCGAACCACACCCATTTGTCCATCTGGCCCATCCAGTGGCGCCGCATACAGTAGAGTATCGCCCTGCTCGTGGTATGCAATTTTATTTTGCAGCGCATATGCCAGCGTTTCCTGGATTTTGGCGCTTTCCCCGGATGTAATCGATGATCCAACCTGTTGTCCGTTCATATCATAGAGCGCTATAGGCAATCCTGTAGAATTGGCAAGTTCCTGTGCCAGCCTGCGACCATTTTGTTGTAAAAAGACTTCCTGCTCCAGCCGAACGGACTCGGTGTAGTAGGACTGCCTTACATTCAAATTAACCAGCCGTGTCTGCTGGGACAAAATGCCTTCAATTTGCGTTTGCTGGTTGCGCTCAATACCTCGCAGCACGAGAGAACTAAGCACAACTACTGTGAGAATCAGCAATGCCGCCAGAAAAACACTGAACTTCAGCTTGATGCTGACTCTCATACAGCCCCGCCCAATTCAGGAGCAGATGCCTTGTAACCAATCCCGTATACGGTCTGCAATTTTTGCTGATCCGTATCCCCGATTTTTTTGCGCAAACGCTGGATATGAATGTCCACCGTGCGTGTGCCCCCGGCATATTCCATGCCCCACACCCGATCGAGTAAATCATCCCGCGTGTACACCCGCTCAGCATTGGACATGAGAATCGTCAGCAGGTCGAACTCTTTTGGTGTCAGATCCAGCTTCTCCTCATTCACGGTCACCGTTCGGTGAGCAACATGTATACGCAGTGCGCCATTCACGATGGCCTGATTCTTCTGGTCGTCAGGGGGTGAACTGCTTTTCTCGACACGGCGCATTAGCGCTTTCACCCTTGCGAGCAGTTCACGGATCTCGAATGGTTTGGTCATGTAATCATCCGCGCCCATCTCCAGGCCGACGATTTTGTCCACGATATCATTTTTGACCGTTAGCAAAATAATGCCGATATCATCCCGGTCCTCCAGCCTGCGGCATACGCCATATCCATCCAGTTTGGGCATCATTACATCCAGAATCATGACCTGTGGTTGAAACGATGTAACTTTGACGAGTGCTTCCTCCCCGTCATTCGCCGTATCTACTTCATATCCTTCGCGCCGCAGCGCATACGCAATAGCACTGACAATGCTTGATTCGTCATCGACAACCAACACTTTTTTATTCATGGGATTCATCCTTTACGTTACATGGGATAACTTCGATTGCATTACCATCTTCTGAGCGCTGTTATAAAGGTTAAGCATATGCTTCCGGAGCAGCTTTCTTACAGAAAGCTTTTAGCTTTGCTTCGTCAGACTGGTTCTGCACCCTTCGTTTTCGTGTAAATACTCAGTTCATCTTATTTATGTTAACAAGGTCTGTACGAATTAGCCAAGGAGGACTTTACGGTTGGCAGGCATGAGCAACCTGTATCCTCCCAGCTTGGACTTCACTCCACTTTTTTTATACCCCACAGGCAACAAAAAGAGCCAACCCGCAATTGGATCAGCCCTCAATACTGTAAATTTGGTTTCAGTTACTTGCTAGGCAGCAGCTTTTTAATTTCCTCTTCGGACAGTCCCGAGGCTTTTACCACAGCAGACATGTCTATGCCAAGTGCAAGCAGTTCACGTGCCATTTCTCGCTTGCCCTCCAACTTGCCTTCCAACTTACCTTCCAGCTTGCCTTTGGCTGCCCCTTCTGCTCGTGCGCCTTCGATCATTGACTTCTCGTCACTCAGCGCTTTCATTCGTGCATCGTAGGCCATTCTGGTGGCCGCATCCTGACTCAGAAATTCCAGCGTATCCATTGCCTTTTTCAACATCGGTTCATTCATCGCCAGCACCTCCCAGTTTGATGTATCTATTCCTTTCAGGAATAATAGCCAATTCACAAGTCCGCCTTTTTCCATCGGAACAGAATACTGATCCAATTTGGTTAGTTCCATGACATGTATCTCGATATCATCCGTCAAACCAATACCCGTATGATCTTCTCGTAAATGAAAAACATTATGATATCGTTCATTATTCAAACAGGAATAATTAAGAATATTGATTGTCACGCATTTTTTAAGCAGATTATAATTTTCACCTTTTTTAATCTGATGGAAGTACATCTCACTCCAGTAAAACAGCGTCCGTTTCTCCATGTTATACGGATTGAACAGTTGCATTTCAATGTTGATCAACTTGCCTTCCACAGTCCTTGCTTAAATATCCAGAATGGATTGTTTGTCCTTTGGACTATCTTTATCCGTATACGTGTTAATCACGGTAATCTCCGTAAGAGGAGATTCGCTAGTTTCTATAAACGTGCTGTTAAGGAATGCTAACAAAACATCTTTATTTTGCTCACTTCCAAAAATGCGTTTGAACACAAAATCGACCCGAGGATCAAGCAGTTCCGTCATTTCGCATCAGCTCCATTCTACACCAGCATTATATCATAATTCCCGTACAGCCTCAGCTTAATAATGGATCTGCACTTGAATTGGATCTACTCCTCAAAAGACAGATTCAACGGCTCATCCGACATCTCGTATTCCGTCTCCATATGCGTCAGCGGCGTATTCAAGTCAACCTCTTCAAAGCGGAAACTATCCACCCACACTTTTCCTTTGCCGTTCAAAATAATCCCGAATGAGATGAGCGCACTTTCCTCCGGCACATCCAGTACAATGCTGTACTGATTCCATGGCTGCGTACCCGTGATTGACCGATCATGCATGTTATCGAACTGGAGCACATCTTGGGCGTTGTTATCCACGCGCATCCATAATCCGCAGAATGCGTCCACGCGCTCAGTCTTCACAAATCCGGATAACTTCATCCGTTGACCTACATACTTGTCCGCTCTGAACTGCTGCATCATCGTTGCAAATTCGTTGCTCTCCATCGGCGTAACGGCCTTCAAGTACCCTGAAGCCTTGCCCTGATGCACTTCGACGGGATCGATACCCATCTCATAATTTTGCGGGTGACTCCCGGTTAACATCCATCCTTTGATCATTGACGTCTGATTCATCTGTAATTCTCCTCCTCTGGTTCTTCCTTCGAATAATTTCAGATCGAACAATTTGCGAAAACGTCCTGGCGGCATGCCATATATTTTGCGGAATGCACGGGTGAAGGCTTCCTGACTCTCAAATCCACAGGCCAGGGAAATATCCAGAATACCTGCATCCGTGGATCGCAGTGCGGTGGACGCCAGGCTCATCCGGCGGTTCCGAATATAATCCACCACGGTCATGCCAACCTCCCGGCGGAAAACCCGGTGATAATGATAGGGAGATAACAATGCCTGGGATGCCACTTCTTCCAGCCCGATCTCCTCATGAAGATTCATTTCAATGAAGTAGAGACTCTGCTGAAGCATTTCATGATATGAGTTCAATCCAGTCCAGCCCCTTTCCATATCCTTACTATACGTGATGGAGCAGAAGCCGTTTTGATCATTTCTGCTCACCTGCTCTAGTAAACGACCTCCGAATCAGATTAACTGTTCTATCTGAATCCTCTGGGCTCGTAGGACAATCTTCGTCAAAATAACCAAAAAGAGCCCATCATCAGGAGGAATACTCCGTCCCATGATTGGCTCTTCTTCAATCTAACTATTGACCCCAGGTACAGTGCCCTTTTGCTCTTATACTACAATTCGCTCAAATCGAATCTATTTTCGCTTCAATCATCCTACTGCCGGCACTGGTTGAACGCCAGCGTCCTCCTCATGCTCCACAAGGTCATGCTTCTCCCAGGCACGGCTTTTCCAGCGGAAATACATAATTACAGCACGTGTCCACTCATCAGCCGCAATGGCAAGCCAGACACCTGCGAGCCCCAGATTAAGCTGGAATACGAGCAGGTACCCCAGTGGCAGACTCATACAGACCATCGAGATCAAACCCATGTATACCGGGAACTTTGCATCACCCGCCGCACGCAGGGAACCGATAATCACAATATTGCAGGTACGTCCAGTCTCCAGCAAAAGGCTGAGCAGAATCACCTGGGCTCCCATTTTGATAATTGCCGGGTTATCCGTGAATATGCTCATTAGCGGCACACGGAACAGAATGATGATCACGTCGATCACAATCGTTGCCAGAAGCGCCCATTTCACGCTGTCAAAAACACGTTTGTACGCATCATCTTTACGGCGCGCACCCACAAGGCGGCCTACAATAATCGATGTACCCATGCCGATCGCCATGCTGAACAAGTAGATATAGCTGGATATATTACCCGCATACTGCTTGGTTGCCATGGCTTCTGCGCCCAGATAGGTCACATACAGCGTGAACACGAGCTGGCAGGAATGATATACCATGGATTCCATCGCAGACGGAATGCCAATCCGCAGAATTTTGCCAATGAATTTCTTGGACAATTTAATGTAGTATTCGAAATCCACCCGCACTTCGCTCACACGATACAACAACCAGAAGAAGATCAGCAGGCAGATAAAACGACTTCCCACCGTGGAGATGGCTGCCCCTTCCACCCCAAGCTTGGGCAGGCCGAAGTGCCCAAAGATCAATGCATAGTTACCAATAACGTGAATCACGTTCATGAATACAGAGACGTACATCGTTTCTTTGGTGTAACCATGTGTACGGATCGTCGCAGCCAGCGCATTAATGAGTGCCTGGAGAAAGATCCCGCCACCGACAATATTTATATACGAACGGGCAAAATCGTAAATTTCGCCTTGAAGGTTCAGAAGTGTTAGCAAATGTCCTCCGAACAGAAGAAAGATTCCGCTCAGAATCAGCCCCACAATAAGGTTCAGTGTAATCGCATTACCTGTAACCTGTGCTGCTTCACTTAGCTTTTTCGATCCGATATATTGTGCCACTACAATCGCAGCACCATGTCCAATGACTTCCAATACAAGTATAGCGATAGAAATAATCTGGTTGGCCGCTCCAACGCCGGAGACCGCATTATCGGACACCGAGCTGAGCATGAGCGTATCCACGCTCCCCATCAACATAAACAAGAAGAGTTCCAAGAAAATAGGCCATGTCAGCCGAATCAGATTCAGATCCTTGGCATCAGACCGAAGGGACTCTTTGGTTGAGGATATTGCTGTCATTTTCTCACCTTTCCCATGTGGGCTTTAATTCTTAGGGTATGTTAGCACAGGTGGTTTGAAAATGCAGTAGTTTTGCGAAAATAGTTGAAAGTTTTTTGCAATTCCATAAATAGGTATTTTCAGTATTTTCATCAATCCCATCTTCCGTACGCCTGCCAGTGGTTTCGGAAGACCAAACAGGGCCCTCCCAACTTGCCTTTTAAGCAAGTGATGGAAGAGCCCTCAATCTTTTAACCTTTAACAGAACCCGCGGCAATCCCCTCCACGATTCGATTACTCAGGATGAGAAAAGCAATCAGGATCGGCATAATGCTGATCATCAGCGTCGCACCAATGGCTCCCCAATCCGTTGTATATTGACCGATAAAGTTCTGTACCCCTACGGTCAAGGTCTTGTACGAATCTGAGCTGATGAACGTATTGACGAAGATGAACTCATTCCAATTATAGATCATGTTGATGATCGCCGTCGTGGAGATGACCGAAGCCGTCATCGGCAGCACAATCCGAAAGAAAATCCGATGCACGGAACAACCATCCATCACTGCGGCTTCCTCCACTTCCCGAGGAAGTGCGTAATAGAATCCGAGTAGAATCATAATCGTAATCGGCATATTAAACGCAATATAAGACAAAATGACCGACAAAGGATGATCTGTTAGATGAAGCTTCAGGAACAAACTGAACAGCGGGATCAACGTGGAGTGTACCGGAATCATCAGACCCACCATGAATAGCCCCAGCACAAGTGAACGACCCTTCCAGCGCATACGCGTAATGGCAAAGGTCACCAGACTGGCAAACAGGACGGTGACCACTACCGAGACCACCGTAATCCATACACTGTTGAAGAAATATAAGCTGATATTACCTTCTGTCCATACCTTGACATAGTTCTCCCAACGCGGGGTAGCAGGAAGGGAAAAAGGCGCCATGTCGAATACTTCCTGATTATTTTTGAGCGAGAATAACAGCAGCCATACCAAGGGCAAAATTTGAAGCAAAGCTACCAGGGACAAGAGGACATACAGCAGAACGTACCCTATTCTCCTCATCCATGCCGAACCTCGGCCTGTCCCCGGGTAAGTTGGCAACCTAACGGCCGTATCCGTCTTCACCGGGATGGACCTCCTTTCATTTCACTTGCGTCAGGAATACTGGATCGTATCTTTGGATGCTGTTGCCTTTCGGAGCAACCATGTGACCACCAGACAGATCAAGAGCAGGAAGAAACCTACAGCACTGCCGTAACCAAAGTCGAAGCTACGGAAAGCCTGACGATACATATAGGAGGCCATCACTTCGCTGGAGCCATTCGGTCCGCCATCGGTCATCACGTAGATGAGATCGAAATACTTGAGCGAGCCGACTACAGCCAGCACCACGGTCACCTTGATGACTTCTGTAATAAGCGGCAGCTTGATTCGAAAAGCGATCTGCCAAGGGCTTGCCCCGTCAATCCGGGCTGCTTCTACCAGTGATTCCGGAATATTTTTGAGCGCCGCATAATAGATCAGGATATAGAATCCGGCATATTGCCACAGGATGGGCACGAACAGGGCGTACAGTACCAGAGAGGGCTCCGCCAACCAAGCTGGCGGATTGGCAATCCCGATCCCCTCTAGAAAGGTGTTAAGCACCCCGTTGCTGGGATGATAAATTTTCAGCCATAGCTGGGCGATGGCTACGGAAGATAGCAGCATCGGGATCAGGTATATTTTTCGAAACCAATTCGCGCCCTTAATCTTGCCCGACAGCACCAAAGCAATCATGAGATAACCGATCAGACTCAGTGCGGAGAACAAAGCAAGTAAAAAGGTATGATTCGCACTCTGCCAGAATGTTCCGTCCTGAAGCAGTCTGGCGTAATTATCCAATCCAATGTAGGTCATTGCACCGATCCCGTCCCATTGCATCAAACCATAATAACCGGTGAGCACGATCGGAATGTAGACCAAGACCAGCAGCAGAAGCAGTGCAGGAAGCACGTAGAGCGCAGCAACTAGACGGTTGGACATGACTTTGTCCATCACATTATCCTCCCTTCAAGCATTCAAGCGTGTGTACGTCAATTGCCTTTATCAATCGCTGCCTGATGATTCTTCACAAAGTCCTCTGGTGTCACCGCTTTGCCAAACAACGCCTGAATCATGTCCAGATGTGCCTGAGCGGCTGCCGGTTTCATCTGCACGTCTGCAAAGAGTGTGAGGCTGCTGGCCTGATTCAATTCGTTCAGCAGGTCCGTGTAGAGCTGTGGTAACTGTACTTCAGCCGTATCCACCTTCGTAGCCGGGATGACACCTGCTTCAGTCACCGAGCTCTCGCCCCATTTTTCCACAAAGTATTGCACAAACTTCTGCGCTTCTTCCTTCACTTTGGAGTTCTGGGCCACGAACAGACCTACGCCTGGGCCACCTACCCAGCTGTTAATGTCGCTCTTGCCGCCTTCGATCGTCGGGAATTTAAAAAATCCGATCTTATCCTTGAATTCCTGTGGGATGTCCGGGTTGGTTGTAAAGTTCGGCAGTTCCCAGGTACCCATCAGGTACATAGCAGCCTTTTCATTCATGAATTCGGACTTGCCCTCATCGTTGGACAACCCGTTGAAGCCTTTGTTGAAGGCATTCATGTCTACCAGCTTCTGCACTTCGGCAGCGGCTTGAGTCAGAGCAGGATCGTCAAACTTGCCGGAGCCATTGATGGCCTTCTCCAGTGCATCTCCACCTAACCGATTCGCCAGATACATATACCAGAGTGAGCCGGTCCAGCGGTCTTTATTGCCCAGTGCAATCGGCACCTCCCCGTTCTCTGTCAGCGTCTTCAGCACACTCAGGAATTCATCGTACGTTGCTGGCGGCTGCAAATTATATTTAGCAAAAATGGCTTTGTTATAATAAATGGGAGAGATATTCAGCTCAATGGGTAGGGCATATGTTTTGCCGTCTATCGCATAGGCTTCTGTTGTTCCGGCTATGAATTTCTCGCCCAGCGAGCCGCTCAGCAGATCATCTACCGGTGCAAATAGATTCCCCTTCACATAAGGCTCCAGAAATCCAGCAGCCCAAGTTACACCCACATCGGGAAGTTCATTGGATGCGGACAGAATTTTCAGTTTGTTCTTGTATTGTTCATTCTCCAGCACTTCCTGCTTAATGGTCACATTCGGATGATCCGTCTGATACTGCTTGATGATATCGTTGACCAGTTTGTTTTGCTGTGCGGAGCTGCCAGCTGGCCAGAGGTGCATAAATTTGAGGGTTACTTTTCCATCTGTGCCGTTGCCGCCCGTTTCACCCTCTTCATCCGAACTTGAATTGTTGCATCCCGATAAAATTACGGCGAGAACCAGCGTCCATGACAGAAGCATGGCCATCGTCTTTTTGCTCATCATCCCAACCCCCTTGGTTTTTTCGGTTAATGTAACCGCTTTAACCAAATTGTAGCATGGGCCTAACACGCCCATAAGACCAGAACGATTTGGAAAAACTCCACTTTTTTGAGGTTATTTGTTATCTCGTATAGTTAGGGAATGGCGATATTTGCTTGGGCTGAGCCCCTCAAGACTTTTGAAAACTTTGATAAAATACTTATCCGTCTGATAACCCACCTGCTCGGCAATCTCTGAAATCGGCATGGTCGTCTGCACAAGTAGCTCCTTCGCGCGCTGAATGCGTTTGCGGGTCAGGTATTCGCTAAAATTGATTCCGATCTGCTCCTTGAACAATACGCTGAAGTAACTGGAATTTAGATGAAGTAAATCAGCGATTTCACGCATGGTCACATGTTCACCCAGATGAATATCCACATAGGCCAAAGCTTCACTAATCTGGCTATTAAGCCTCTGTTCCCCGCGCTCCTTGGCATCCAGTAACTTGGGGTCAATCATTTCCTGCATCGTTTGAATACGTCTCTGTTGTTCGCTGAACCTCAAAGCTTTTTCGACGGTCTGAAGCAACTGCTCCTTATCAATCGGTTTCAACATATACTCCACAACACCCAGCTTAATGGCCTGCTGGGCATACTGAAAATCGGCATGTCCCGACATAATCAGAACGACAGGCTTGTTCGAAAAATGCTGAATGGCTTCAATCAGGGACAAGCCGGAGAATTCCGGCATGCGAACGTCTGTTATTAACAGATCTGCTGACTGTTTCGTGAGCCATTTCACGGCTTCAACACCACTCTCAGCAGTCAGAATGTGATTTCGTCCTGCCGACCATCCTTCCAGCGTCTTGCGAATACCCTCTCTTGTACGCGGCTCATCATCAACGATAAGAATCGTTTTATCATGAATCATATTCACCCTCCGCTTCCTTGGGAATCTCAAAGCAAATAACGGTCCCTTCCCCCACCTTGCTCGTAATGGAAAGCCTGCAACGTTCGCCAAGTTGGCTGCCAAAGTAAAGCTTCAGCCGCCGATGTACGTTGATCAGACCTACACCTGTCCCCTTGTTGGATACAGCGGGGCCACCATGTAATGCATGAATGACCGATTGAAGCCGTGATTCATCCATACCGGGACCATCATCCCGAACCTCAATGCGAACCAGATTCTCCTCGGTCGAAGCATCCACATGCACGCTGATCTTTCCCGGGCCCAGTTTACTCTCGACCCCGTGAAGAATCGCATTTTCCACCAAAGGCTGTATGAGCAGTTTCGGAATTTGGACCTTGCGCACTGCATCGCTCAACCGAATCTCCCATTGCATTCTTTCTCCCAGCCGCATCTGCATAATTCGAAGATAACGCTCTGCGTGTTCCAGCTCATCGGCAATCGTAACCCATTCGTCCTGCTGGGAACTGGAGATAATATAGCGAAATAATCGGGACATTGCCACGACCATACGTGCCATCTCCTCGTCTCCCTTCTCCTCAAGGGACCAATAGAACGCCTCCAGCGTATTGAACAGAAAATGAGGGTTAATCTGAGATTGCAACGCCTTCAGCTCGGCCCGGGACTGCATGACTTCCTTCTCATGGACCACACGGGTCAATTCGTTCTGCCTGTAGACCATCTGATTATAAACGTCGTTGAGTTCATTGATCTCCATCGTGGAGCTGACCATCAGATTGGGCCTCATCGCTCCCGGCTGTGCACCACGCATGGCCCGCATCAGCCGGATCAGCGGACGTGTAATCATCGTGGACAGAAAAAATGACATGACGAGGAACAGAACCACACCAATAATTCCCGAAACGAGCAGGGCCGTCCTCAGGATGGATACACCTTCTGTTGTCTCCCTCAGTGGTGTCAGGACAGCGAGTGTCCATCCCGTCAATTCAGACTGTTGCCGGACGACGATATAGGATTCCTCCCCGTTCTGAACGACTGATCCGCTGTCCAATATGGCTTTTGGATCGAGATTAATCTCCAGGTTGGAAGTCACCACTTCTCCGCCCCCGTCCAAGAGCATGATGGAGTCCTGCGAACCATCTGAACCATCTGAACCATCCGAATCATTGAGTTGAAAAAAACTGCGTTGCATCCGCACCACAACATAGCCTCCATGTTCGAAAGAATGATCCAGCAGATTAATCCGCCGAATGGCCAGAAGCACACCCGGATCTTCAGGGTCAGAGCCCGCCCACACCAGCCTGCCTTTTCCTTCGTCCGCTCTGCTGATCCAGCTGCGCTCCACTCTCTGATCAAGGGATCGGTCATCCATCGGAAAGATGCGGTTGTAACCGGTGGTGTAAATCTCCATACTTTGCGCGCCGTTGATGAAAGACTGATAGCTGCCTGCAATCTGCAAGAGAGCTTGACGCTGATTAAAGGTTGCCGGTTTGCCTTGCTTCTCATCGCTCAGCAGTCGCTGCACATATGAATCATCCGCCACCTGGGCGGTCAGGGAGTTCACTTGTGCAATGAGTGCATCCAATCTGCCGCTGGCTTGGACGGCGGTTTGATGGATATGCTTCTCGGCATTACTTTTCAGCAGAGCAGCCACCCGATCATAGGCCGATATGCCTGCGAGCAGCAGAACAACAAGCATCACCATCACGAAACCCACAAAGATCTGATTGCGAAGCGAGTTATAACGCCCTGTTTTCCCCTGCAATTTCCCCATTCTCCTCTCTCTCTGCATGTAAAAGAAACCACCACCTTACGCCCGTGCTCTTGAAGACTGGGTACAAACGATGCCGGATTCATCCACGTATTCAGTTCACCTAGTTAAAGCGTTTGCAAAATTGAACCTTAATCTTCTTCTCTTCTAGTCTTTGTTTACCGATTAAACGAACGACTACAAAATAGCATAGTTTTACAGGTTAATCAATCCATTCAAGGCGTCCCCGAACGCTGAATTTCAATGCCAAAAAAAAGAGAGGCGACCCTTACAGTCCACCTCTCTTTGTTCATATCCCTTTACACAGATCCCTTTCCCTTTACACATGTCCTTTTCTTCCCCACATACTAGAGCGGTAACGATCGCCAAAACACTACAAAAAAGGACATCGGAATAGGTCCAATGTCCTTCGTTTATTCCGTAATCAGAGGGTCACAGCCCTGCTGTTTTCCTCTATTACGAGCGTTCTATTTTCGGTAAAGCATTACGCAAACGCTTGGCTCGATAACTCTGAAATGCACGAATCAACATACCAATGATGATCATGACTACACCGATGTTAATCGCGACATCAGCGAGATTCAGAATCCCTCGCCCTGACGGAAACACGAGGAAATCCGTTACCCGGGCATAGATAAATCGATCGATCGCATTCCCCAGAGCCCCACCAACCATGAAGCCAGCGCCAGCCTGCATCCAGAAACCGCGAATTTCACCTTTTCTCCGATAATACAGAATACCTACTATGAACAGAACGGCGATTACGCCGAACAGACGCGCATTCCCCTGAAACAGACTGCCGGCCATTCCACTATTCTCGTAATGCTGCAATTGCATGCCGGAGTCACCCAGTCTCATTACATCGCCGACTTCCATATACATCCTCACTGCAATCTTGGTCCCCTGATCCACCAACGTCACCAGCAGTGCTACAAAATAAAACAGCATCGTGCCCTCTCCTCCTGCCTACTGAGTTATAACTTATTTTAACTTTAAGAGTTTCGAATATTACGTTCCCTTCACTTTAACACAGCCGATGTATGGTCTCCAAATGATCGGTCTTCAACCATGCATATAACATCCAGTAACAGTAACATCGTCCAGACTGCAGACTGCATTCGGCAGGTACCACACCTCTATACGTCAAATGTAGACATCAACTACATATGTAAAGGGGCTGCCTGTAATTTGAACCTGACCATGACTGAGAAATTAAAGGAAATGCAGCAGAAGAAAAAGATTTGATATTTGGTACATTCGATTCTGAAATGGCGCTCAAACTTGGCCTGCATCTGATCGAAGAAGCGAAACGTCGTTCACAAGCCGTGACCATCGACATCACCCTGAAGGGACATCGTCTTTTTTTGCATGCCATGGAAGGCACTCACCCGGATAATGAAGACTGGATTCGACGCAAGAACAACGTGGTGAATCACTTCTCCTCCAGTTCTTGGCATACAGCCCTGCGATTAAGAAGTGAGAACCAGACACTTGAACATGATTATAACCTGCCTTCTGCTGATTATGTGCTGGCTGGTGGTGCCTTCCCGCTGGTGGTAAAAAATGAAGGACAGATTGGCAGCATTACGGTATCGGGCTTGCCTGATGAGGAAGACCATGATCTGGTCACTACCGGCATCCGCTCATTTTTGTTGTAGCAAAGCTATATAAATTGAACTAAACATTTACACGAGAACGGAGAGGACAGAAATAACCTGAAAAAGCGGAGCTAAAAGCTTTCTGCAAGAAAGCTGCATCGGAAGCATATGCTTCGCCTTTATCCCTGGATTTTCCCTTATAAAAAGGAGTTTAAAAAATCTGGGGATAACAGCGATTGGAAGGTTGTTCTGTCATCGTAGTGGCAAGTGTAAATTTTCTTTAGTTCAATTTATATAGATTACATTTGCAAAAAAAAGCCCACCTGATCCCGTAGTGATCAGATGGGCTTTACTAGCCAGGGCAGCACGTTCAGGATGGGGTTTTTGCTTTTCATGATACGGTATACATTGCTAAAGCTGCCTGATAGTATGCCGGTAATCGGGAATATGGCCCAATTGATATCCCATCGCTGAAATACAAAGCCTGTGAACAAGTAGATTGCTGTCGCCAGCGGCCATACAATAGCTTCTACAGTCTCACAACCTTTACTTCTTCCTTCTTCTCTGCCGTCAAATGGTGCTCCTTCAGCAAGTTCGTGTAAGCCCCCTGCATATTACCATAATATACAAACAGGAATACCCCTACCCCAGCCATCACCATAAAGGCAGATACACCATAAGAAGCGTAGTTATCGTTGAGAGAGGAGGCTGCGAAAATAAAAACAGGAGACAGGATGCACAGGCAGACACCCGTAATGATGGCCACACGATAGGTCAGAGCGAAGCTTGCCTGGCTACGCTGAAGACTCATCTTAAGTGCATACGGGAGTTGGAAGCCCTGCTCCATATGTTTGTAGCGTTCAAGCTTCATGCCACTGTGAATGAACATGCCTACCCCTATGGCAATCAGTACGAACATACCGATCAGGCCCAGCACAGTTCCCGTTTCCACCGAACTGTGATCTGCTGACATGGCATAGTTCTCAAACAGGGTATCCAGAAAAATCAAAAACGCCACGCCAGATGCACACAATAGAACCCCCAGTCCGGTCCACAACCCGACACTTTTTTTAGCAGCGAAATAGGCGTAGGTCTCTTCTTCCGTCAGCACAGGTGCTGCCTTCTCCGTACTTGCTGGCTGAATACCGAGTTCGGCAGTTAACTCCTCGATATTACCAAATTCCGAGATTACAATACCAATTGCCTCATTCTCCGACTTGCCTTCCCGCTTCAATTCCAGGTACTTATCTTCCATCCCCGAAAGGAGTTCCTGCTTCAGATGCTCCACCTCGGGGGTCTTTGGTAGACCAGCAAACATGTTCTCCAGATACACCATAATTGTCTCCATGTTCCGTCACAACTCCCTGATAAATAGATTAACAACCTCCTGCGTAACCTTCCATTCCTCACACTTTTCTCTGTAATAATCGAGTCCGGGCGGCGTAATCCGGTAATAGGTACGACGCTTTCCCAAACTACTCTCATCCTGATAAAACGATTCAATGTAGCCGTTCTTCTCCAATCGGGTGAAGGCCGAGTATAATGTCGTCTCCTTCATGACGTACTTTTCCTCTGTCAGCTGCCTGATGTTCTTGGAAATCTCGTAGCCGTACGACTCCCCTTGGAGCAGCATGTAGAGAATCAGCGTATCATTGTAGCCGCGTATAACGTCACTGCTGATCACAAAAGATACTCCTCCTCATTACTTCATCTGTCGTAGTAGTTGAAGTATAGCATATTTTACTACGACAGGTGAAGTAGTTAATCCTAAAATAGACAAATAAAAAATCCGTACCAGTTAGAGGTACGGATTTGGGAGGACTATTGTCGCTGTTGATTCGAATGCGATTCATGCAATTCATACGATCTCTCGGAATATTATTCGTTTATTGAATCGCTGAAAGAACATCCAGCAGCATGGATTTGAATTTCGGTCGATCAATGGCCTCACAGACGCGCACATTCGGCTCTTTGCCAAAACGCCCGTTGATATCGACCACACTGTATCCGCGTGTCAGCTCTCCTACAGCTTCCACATCCACATAATACTGACCCGACTTGGTCATGATGGATTCATCTGCGGCAACAGCCATCAACAACGTATCGGGATGAGTGGTACCATTCAGCTTATGTACCGACTTGTTGAACTGCATGACTACTTTGTTGATTGCAGTGAAGAAATCGGCACCGGATGTCCCAAGAGCCGCAATCTCTGCATGGTCGTCATCGTCCATAACGGAATATTGGGTACACATCTCCCAGCCGACCATTGTAATCGGAATGCCTGCATGCAGTACAATTTTCGCTGCTTCCGGGTCCACGTAGAAGTTATACTCCGCTGCCGGTGTAATATTGCCCAGTGCATTATTGGTTCCGCCCATGATATACAGGTGAGCAATCTCCGGAATAATCGTCGGGTCCTTCTGAATTGCCATCGCAATGTTGGTCAGAGGGGCAATCGCCAGCAGCGAAATCTCACCCGGCTGTGCGTGGACCTTCTCAATAATAAAATCAACCGCGTGCCCGCTCTCGGGGCGCTGATCCGCCTTCGGGAAATGCGCGCCGCCCATGCCATCATCGCCATGCACATCTTCCACTGTGCGGTGCTGCGCCTTTCCGTAGGCCATCAGCGGACGCTCGCAACCTTTATATACAGGCACCTTGCCGCCATGTCCGGCAACCTGTACCGTGTACAGGGCATTTTCAACCTCCTGGTCAAATTGTACGTTACCGCCCGTAATGGTGATACCTTCCACCTGAAAGTGGTGCAATGCCGTCAGGATCGCAATCGTATCGTCTCCTGCTGTATCTGTATCGATAATGACTTTTCTCATGATGCCGCGCCCCTTCTTCCGTTTGATA
Organism: Paenibacillus hebaui; assembly: GCF_051934385.1. Lineage (NCBI taxonomy): Bacteria > Bacillati > Bacillota > Bacilli > Caryophanales > Paenibacillaceae > Paenibacillus > Paenibacillus hebaui. Next base: position 6,845,897 of record NZ_CP196836.1, read on the forward strand.
TTCATTTAGAACGAACATATAACATTACACTTAATAACTCTGTGTACAGAATAATCTTACGATCGCTGTTACCCTCGGATTTTCTTGTATACCTTTTCTCAAAGGTAAAAATCTGATGATAGCTTATGCTTACGATGTAGCTTCCTTTCAGGAAGCTTTCAAGCGAGCGCTCCGCTTCTCCAGATTTTTTCTGTCCTCTTCGTTTACGTGTAAACATTATATTCGTTCTAAATTATCGTTTATCTCTCGGCCTATTTTACATCAAAAACGTACCGATGACGATGGAAACGCCGATGATAATCGAACGTAGCAGTTGCGCTACCGCCATATTGCCTCGTGCAATTTCTTCACATACGCGTATCTTCGGAGTCAGAAAATCAAATATAATATAGACTAGGCACAGCACAATAATTCCAAGCGCCGACCACAGCAGCATATCCAACCACGAGTGTGTCGAGAAAGACACCATTCCCACAATAATACACAGTCCCAGCAATTTGCTGCCCATATACATACCTGCCGCTTCGTTACCTTTGGCTATTTCCTCACTATCGTTATACCGGGTCAATCTGCTAAAAGCGAAATATCCACATACCAATACCACCAGCAGAATGCCTACACCCACTGCAACATTCAGCAAGTTCAGTCCTAAGTTCTCCATTCCTTCTCCTCCTCATCATTCATCCGTTCACGAACCGTAGCCGCGCAATAATAGGCCATATCTCCAGTCACTTTCTCCCCGATCCGGGGCAGTACACCAGCAAAACGTCCACCGATAACAAATACTCCTGTAAGCAGATAGCCGCCGTACGCTCCATCTTCCGTCTCGATCACGGCCTGTTCCATCGGAACCAGCTGCTGATAGATCTTGGGCTGGTTCTCGTAATAGGCTGTAATCTCTTCCTCTTCGTCTGCTGCCATAGTTGTAAGATTGGATTCCGGCTCTTCGTTCAGGGGATACTGTACATCCCGCCTTCCAGAAGCATTGTCCGCATCTCCATCCAGCAAAAGAGTTCCTCTACCTTCGCGTCCCCAGTAGCTTTTGGCTACATAAGGTATAGCATTCACCTCGAAAGGCTCCGGTGCAAAATAGGTGGGCAGCAGATACCGGGAGATTACATCCAGTTCCGCTTCATCAAAGAGTGTAAATCCGCAATAATCCGGGGTTTGCTCGTTCCGCTCGTAGAGCGACCAGATCGCAGCCATGAAGCCTTTGCTCTGCATGAGCACATGCTGCACGGGATTCATCAGGCCCAAACGTGCCTCCCGCACAAGTTCAAGCAGCGCTGCGCCGATGTCCACTCCCGTCGTATCATCCCGGTCATCAATCAGATACTCCAGCGGATAAAGACGGTATAGCAAGTTAATCTCCCGACCTTTATGGTAAAGCGCCTCCCCGGGGATAATCTCCAGTTCCTCCAGCGGGGCATAGAAAGTTTCATATCCAGCTTCCCGGCAGCATCTCATCAGGTATTCTGTATTGGTCCGATCCTCCACATGTTCACCAAAAGAAGTGAACGTCACTGGACCCTGCAAGCCCTGCTCCGCATAGAAATCCAGCCACTGCCGAAAACACTCCCGAATACATGCATCCATCTGTGCAGATGGCGCGCTAAATGCAGCATCCTCAGCCAGCCCAATCAAAATCGCTTCCAGTGCAGCAGCCTCCGGTATCCCCGTAGGGGTGTCGGTATTATTTTCAATACACTTGAGCCCAGCTTCTCCAATAATCCAGTCCTGACGGGTAATCCCTCCAGTTATGATCTCCATACGTGCTGCCGGAATAAGCCCTGGATGGATACCGAGCTGATGCTCAAGGAAAGAATCCGGCATGTATTGCTGGATAAAACGCATCACTTTGCAGTAAATGCCATCTACCGCCTCAGCTGCAGTACGCAGCTCCTGTAACTCCGAGGGAGAATAGACCGTCAATGCAGGCACGCAGTATTGCTTCCCGTACATTCGATGATAAGGAATTTGTTGTCCCACCGCGCCTTCAAACACCTCTTCATGACTGAACGGCAGTTGGTACACTTGCCTCATCCGGTTATCCTCCCGAGCTGCGGAAGAAGCTACCGAAGCCGCTTGATTTGGACTTGGATGAGCTATAGGAGCTGTTACTATCCTTATTACTCCGATAGGATGACCCGCCGTAATAATAGTGCCCGCTGCTGGAATCATATTCACATCCGGTATCATATTCCGGGTCACATTCGTCGTTGCTGCCACACCCCGACAATACGGCAGGAACCGCCAGCATTAGGGAGAACGCAACCAATTTGGCTTTTGATCCGGGTTTCGATGAATGGTTTCGCTCTTCTTCGTTCATCACAGATCCACCTCTTTCATAAAGAACAACACTTTCTTGCGATCTGCATCCAGCACGGAATACAGGAACTCATACGTCTTGCCACTGCGGACCATATAATGGTCAAGTAGTTGCTCAGCAAGCTCCATCGTATAGGTGGATGAGGCTGTGAGGTCCAGCTCCTGAAATGATCTTCCATTCCACAGCATATACTCTGCGCTGTACATGGAGGACATTTTGCACATTGCCAGCGCAGCGTCCGCAATCGCTGCACCATATTTTTCTGGCATTTGCTTGTCATATGCCGTCACGTATACTGCATGTTCCCGCCCATCCTGACATTCATTGGACAGATGTGCCCAGAGTTTGTTTTTCACCAGGGTGGCATCCACCAATTTGCGCATAAACAATTCATCCCGAGTGACTGAAGTTTGTTCCAGCACCCCTGTCTCCGCCTGTCGATCATCCGACCAACTCCGATACGTCATTGAATAATAGATACCGATAACCTCCCTTTCTGCGAGCTCTTAGGTGAGCCGTTTCAATTCATACAAACGTATTTAACGCATGTGGAGGAAAAAAGTTACACTTTTCACCATGACATATAAAAAAGAACAGAATTATTGGTCTCGTCCCCTAAGCGACGGAGCGTATTACGCCCTGATCCCGCGTTTGGTATGTAATCAAGTTCAAAAGGCCGGAGATGATTCTCCGACCTCGCTTGCTCCATCTTATGCCTATGCTATTCTGGCTTATAACTCAGCCCACTGTGCCAGTAGATCATTGTATTGGGTGGACAATTGCTCCCGTTCACTCCAGAGTTGTTCAAGTTCAACCGGATTATTCTGCACGGCTTCCAGCTGCTGATCCAGTGCCTGAACCTGTGACTCCAAACGAGCCAGCTTCTGTTCCAGCTTCTCCGCAGACTGCTTGCTCTTGCTGCCATTCTCATTCCTATGATTCATGGCAGTCGCTTCTAGCGGAGCCATCGCTTTACCTGATCCTGTAGTAGCTTCATGATCACGACTTCCAGCGGCAGCAGCAACAGTGGACCCGCTCACTGCGGAGGTCGCTTCTGACTTCATCCCCGACCTAGCACTCCCGCTCGACGCGGAAGTTATACCAGACTGCATCTCTGACTTGCCCTTCCCGCGGGAAAACACTCCCGCTCCCTCTCCAGGCTGGACCAAGCTTGCTGCACGAGCTTGAAAATCAAGCTTCTTCTCACGATACGCTTCATAGTCTCCCAGATAAGCGGTCATCTGCCCGTCCTCCAGTTCCCAGACACGAGAAGCGAGTCGATTGACGAAGTACCGATCATGCGAGATGGCAAGTACTGTTCCTTCAAAATCAACCAGTGACTCTTCCAGCGCTTCTCTAGAAGCGATATCCAGATGGTTGGTCGGTTCATCAAGCAGCAGTACATTCGGTTTGCGCTGTACCAGCAGAGCCAGCCGCAGACGAGTCCATTCCCCGCCGGATAACTGTCCGACCGAGCGGAACACGTCAGCCCCATAGAATAGATATCGGGCCAGAATTCCGCGGGCCTCGCCTTCCTCTACGCCCGCTTCCAGACGGAAGTATTCTAGCACATTCAGCTTCGGATGCGAGGGTTCCTCCTGTTGAGCCAGATACCCCACATCCACACGCGCCCCCCACTCCAGCTTGCCCGAATCCGGCTGCTCATCTCCCAGCAACAACTTGAACAAGGTGGTCTTACCGGAACCGTTCCGACCAATAAGAGCAATCTTATCGCCGTATTCTAGCAGACCCGAGATCCCGCGCAGAATCGAACGCTCACCATAACTCTTCTCGACTTGTTCCATGACAGCTACCCGTTTGCCGGTGCGGTCTGTAGGACGTACATCGAAGTCGGCATTGCGTCGCTCCAGCACAGGACGCTTCACCTGTTCCATCCGTTCCAGTGCTTTGCGCATGGAAGCAGCCCGCCGGAAGAACTTTTCATTGCCACCCACACGGCCCCATTCCTCCAGTTGGCGGATCGTTTCCTTCATTTTCTTCATGACCTTCTGCTGTTCCTTGAACTCCTCGAATTGCTGTAACAGCCGTTGTTCCTTCACCTTCATGTATTCGGTGTATCCACCCGCAGACGTCTGCGCCTCACCATCCTCCAGCTCCAGCGTTCGGGTCACCACACGGTCCAAAAAGTAGCGATCATGCGAGATCAGGACAATGGTGCCGGGGTATTCTCGTAAAAATCCCTCCAGCCACTCGACCCGTTCCAGATCGAGATGGTTCGTCGGCTCATCCAGCAATAACAGATCGGGTCTTACGATCAGCTGTGATGCCAGCACTACCCTGGTCTGTTCCCCACCGGACAGGGAACCGAAGCGCCATTCATAATGTGCCTTGGCGATATCCAGACCATCTGCTACCTGATCGATTCGAGTATCCATCTCATATCCACCCTCACGCTCGAACTGGTCTTGCAGCGTTGCATAGCGTTTCAGCAGGCGCTCCAATTGATCTGGATCTGCTGCGTAATCCGGCTCGGACATCTGCTGCTCCATTTCCTTCATCTGCGTGCGGCACGCGATAAGTTCCCTGAATCCAAGCCCCAGCACATCCAGTACGGTAAGGTCATCCAGCCCTTCAGGAACTTGTGCCACGTAACCGATCCGTGTATCTTTCTTCATCATCAATTGCCCTTCGTCTGGCTGGTTTAACCGAGCCATCAGACGCATGAGTGTCGTTTTTCCACTTCCGTTGCGGCCAATGAGAGCGACCTTGTCGCCCTCCATAATTTCAAATGTAATGCCGTCCAGCACCAGATGTGCTCCGTGATACTGAGTCAGTTGTTGTGCGCTAATGATCATCATAATAAGGTTCCTCCTATAGTATGGAAGATCCTGACCGCAACACAAAAAGAGCCGCAGGAGGTTAGCTCCGCGGCCCTTCAGAATTCAAGCAAAATTGCTTATCGTCCGAATGAGGTCAAGGCAGGCATCTTCTCGCAAATGTTAACTTCCGTATATTCGAATTTGGACAGACTTCTCCCGTTGGTCAGAAAAGTATGAACAATGCCAGCCATAGCAATCGGCAGCTGGCTAATACGGTTGTTAAGCATCTCGTGATTCACCTGTCTTCACCTCCCTTTTCATAATTAGTGCCAATATATCACAGAAGAATGCATTCCTGCAACTATTCTATCGCCCAATTCATCCTTTATAAAATGACTCGTCCCTGGCTAGTTCCTTCTGCGCCGCCGCATAACCAGATCCACAATAACGACTGTGATCAGGGTGAGCAAACCGGAAGTTGCAATCGATACCCCCAGCAGAGCATAGCCAATCCCGTTCCAGCCGCCAATATCTACACTAATCATAATAATAATTGCTCCGCCCAGCACCGCCACACAAGGCAGAATATATTGAGCCCATGTCATCTGCCGACCTTGCAATCGATAGATGATCCATCCAATGAGCAGCAATACGAGCCAAACAAGGAGTATCAATATAATAAGACCTTTCACTTATACGCCCCCTTTTCCTCCATCCATTCCTCCGAACGACCATTAACACTAAGCATTCTGAATACGTGTAGAGTTTATCACATAATAAAGCCCTCCATTCACGATAAATCGAATTCGTGAATGAGGGCTTCAAAGGGGTTTCAAGAAATTGGCATATTTCCTATGGTGCCTTGTACCCGCCAGCAGCCTCAGTAAAGACTCACACTTTCTGCCTGGCGTTGTTCATAACGCAGTCCCTTGTATAAATCCGCTTTGCCGACCGAATTGAACAGATTCATTTTATAGCGAATGACGTTTTGGGCCTCAGCAATGCATTCTGGATAGATTGCATTAGGGTCCCATAATTCCGTTGTGCTTAATATTTCACGAGCTTTTTTGAAGTAGGAATATTTCATATCACTGGAAATGTTGATTTTACAAATACCCAACTGAACGGAGTCGGAGACCTCCTGATCAGGATTAGCGGACCCCCCGTGCAGAACGAGAGGGATGTCTACCAATTGATTGATTTCTCTCAGAATATCCATTTGCAGCTCCGGTTTAATATGTTTGGGATATATGCCATGGGCTGTACCGATGGCCACCGCCAACGTGTCGATACCCGTACGTGCCACAAAATCTTCCGCCTGAGCCGGGTTCGTGTAAGTTACTACCGATACCCCACCTTCGATAGAGTTACCGGTCTGCCCAATCGTCCCCAATTCCCCTTCAACAGATACGCCAACGGCGTGTGCAATCTCCACTGCCTGTTTTGTAATAGCCACATTGTCTTCATAAGGGAGCAGAGAACCGTCAATCATGACGGAAGTAAATCCACACTTGATCGCCCGAATGATATCAGCAATGGACCCACCATGATCGAGATGAATAACCAATGGAACATGGCTGGCATGTGCACGTTGGCTGGCATATGCGAAAAATTCATCCGTCAAAAATTCAAGCTCCGTGGGGTGAATGGCGATGATTGCCGGGGAATTGGAATGCTCTGCCTCCTCAATTACCGCTCTCAAAAATGTACTGTCCGCCACGTTAAATGCTCCTACCGCGAATTTGTGTTCTTTGGCTACTTTAAGCAATTCCTTCATCGTAATCAACATAAGGCACATCTCCTTTGGATTGTATTAATTTAGTTGTAAGCGCTCTCCATATAACGGGTCTTACTCCACTTTGAACACAATGTCATCGAAGCTTACGCTTTCATCTTCAGTATCGTCAAACTCTTCATCCGTCGCCGTAACTGGCTTCTTTAATAAAGATAAGGTTATGCCACAGATTCCGGTACCAATGAGAAGAGACAACATAAACAGCCACGGATGCGTGAAAAGGGGTACAACAAATAGTCCGCCGTGTGGTACCGGAGCCTCAACGCCCCAGATCATTATCAATCCTCCCGCTACTGCTGAGCCGATGACGCAGGAGGTCACCACCCGGATTAGATCCCTTGCTGCAATCGGAATTACTCCCTCTGTAACCATACAGATTCCCATCGGAAATGCGGCCTTTAACGATTCCTTTTCGGCTGCTGTATATTTGTTTCTCGTCAGGAAATACGATAGGGTAATCCCCAGTGGTGGAATAATGGAGCCAACAAACTTGACAGCCTCAGGCCCATAGATACCTTGGACCAGCATTCCATCGGCAAACAGTGACATCGTTTTATTAACAGGTCCTCCGAAGTCAAAGGTAGCCATCAAGCCCAGAATGGCCCCGAGTGCAAATTTGGAACCCCCCTGCATCGATTCAAGCACATGGGTAAGACTGTCCTGCAGCCAGACAATCGGCTGACCAATCACAAGGAAGATACATAAACCGGAAATCAATGTGGCCAGAAACGGAATAACGAGAACGGGCATTAATCCCTGCATGGACTTTGGCAGCTTCACATATTTTCGGATACCGAGAACGACATAACCCACCAGAAATCCGCCCAGCATCCCACCAATGAACCCAGCTTGAATCTGACTGCATATAAAACCAACAATTAATCCTGGAGCAATTCCGGGACGGTCGGAGATCGAATAAGCAATCGCTGCGCAGATTAAAGGTACAACTAGCCCCATTCCCCAACCGCCGATCTGGTTAATCATATACGGAACGGTACCTTCCGCCTTACCCACATCAGCTCCTCCCAATATTTGACCCAGCGCGATACACAGCCCTGAAGCAACGATCAAAGGAATCATATAGGAAATTCCTGTTAACAGATGGCCTTTGATTACTGAACCTGCGTGATTGGATTTTGCGCTCATCGCCCTGCCTCCCTTGTTATGAGGATACCCCTAAAGACTGCTCCACCTTTTCAATGAATTTAATCGGGGCTTTAATGACCGTTTCGGTTTTTACTCGGATGATCCGTTTGCCTTTGAACCGTTCTTCTCCACCGATTTTGATATCTGCGGCCACAATGACAACATCGGCAGCCCCGATCTCTTCCCTGGAAAGCTCGTTTTCCGTTCCTATCGTGCCTTGAGTTTCCACTTTAATCTCATGTCCGCGTGCTTTCGCACCTTTAATCAATTTTTCCTTGGCAATATACGTGTGGGCAATACCAGCAGTGCATGCGGCTACGGCTACAATGTTCATCAGTATCCCTCCAAATAATGTAGGTGTGCTCCATTTTAATGAAAGTCAGAAAGTAGTTCCTTACTCTACGATACGCTCTCCCTGCTAGCAAACAGCTCCATAATCTGGGCCGGATCAGGCTCATGCATCAAACGTTCCAATACCTCTTCATCAGCAAGCATGCTGGCAACCTGGACCAACAGTTTCATGTGGGTTGTATTCCGGTCCACAAGCCGTACGGCAAATAAAATAACGACATGGACAGATTTGCCGTCCAGGGTTTCCCATTCAAGTGGGTGCTCTGTCCGCCCGATGGTGAGCGAGGTTTTGAGGACAGCCGCCGATTTGCCATGAGGAATCGCTACATGATTCTCCAGGCCGGTCTGACCTTCTTCCTCTCTTAAATAAACGTCCTTGATAAACTCGTCCTTGGAGGAAAGGGCGCCATCCTTTTCCAGCAAATCTGCCAGTTCCTCGATGGCTTCATCCTTGGTTCGTGCTTTTAGATCCAGCTTAATCAACCGTTCGTTGATAATCTTGGTTATATCCATAATGGTCCTCCTCCTGGTCGTGCTTGGACTGTAATATCTCGACAAGCTCCAAAGGTGTAGTCACTCGCATGATCTGTTCATACATACGCCTGCACATCAACAGGCTCTGTATTTCTATCAGTAATTCAGTTATTGGTCCATCTTTAAAGAAAGCGATTACAATTTCCAGTCTGCTATTGGCCGATTCGCCTTGAATAACATTAAAACCGACGACTGGATTGACGTTCACATCACTGCGGATCAGGAAAACCGACAAATGATTATTCAGCTTGGCCTCGGCAAACGTTCGGCTCTCAAGGTTAGCGCCTACGTGTTTGAGTATAGATGTAAACAGCTTCAGACGGGACGCTGTCCCTTCTTCGGGATGTTCCCTCGTATACAAATAAGATGGGTGGAAGTGCGCTCCAAGCAGCGGAAACGAATACACCTTGTTTTGATGCTGATGCAATCTCTCCTCGTTAAACTTGGCCTTGATTAAGCTTACATCCGCGTCACTTAAAAGCGCCGAAACATACACAACTGGCAGATCCTGATGCTCCAGTTTAACGGTCGATATGATCAGATCAATTTCCGTCCAATCCTCCATACGCTTGAACCAGCTTGCCGAAATGACATCAACAACTTCCCATTCGGGAAATGAACGGTTGATCCGACTTTTCAGCAAATGAGAGGTACCTATTCCAGTGGAGCAGACCAGAATAACTCTTTTCTTTTTACTGCTTTTCTCAATGGATGCCTGAAAATAAAGGACCAGGTAACTTATCTCGTCATCACTAAACGAATTCAACCCGCAGGCTTGGGCAATGGGCAGCATCCCCAAACGGACCAGGGAGAAAATCTCGGCATACGCCTTGCGTATATCCTCCAGCAGAGGATTACTGATGGAAATGTTGTATTTTAGACGGTTCAGCATCGGTTTGAAATGAATAATCAGACCCTTGTACAACTGTTCGTCTGTTGTGAGGTCACGCCGGATCATACCGGATACGGTCTGAATCAATTCCTTGACCATCGCTTTGGACTCCGGACAAGCTTTGTCCATCAGACCTGACAACTCAAGGTTAAGGGACGGGATACTCATTCCTGATGAAATCAGATATTGATAGATGAAATAGATCTCTTCACGTGGCAATTCCAATCCGCATAGCTCCCTGATCCGTTGGGCCATGGCTTTTGCGATGGAATGCACCTTAGGGTCGGTTGCTGAATGATCGGGAATGCCGTCAGCCAATCGAATGACCTTGCCATTTTTCAGTCTGCGGATACATATCAGCAGGTGAGTCAGCAGATTAATGTAATACGGATCACCTATGGTATACCCTAATTGCTGCTCTGTTTCCTCCAGAATACGTTGAATCCCTTCTACTGGATCGGAGCCAAAATGCTCTATTAATTCACCTAGTGTGTTGCCATCAATCCGGGACTCATGCTCTTGTTCTACCGTCCGGTCTTCACTCACAAGTTCGTTGATCAGAGAAGCCATAGCTTTGCGGATGTCAATCTCCGAACCGATCAGACGGGTACCAAGTTGGCTTTTTTCCAGTCGCAGCTGAAAGGGCTCAATCCGTTCTTCAATGGCCTTGAGATCATTCACAATCGATGCCTTACCGATAAAGTATTCTTCTGACAGCTTGTTAATCGAGGTTTCCTCAGGAGAATCATATAATAAATTCGTCAAAATTTTGATTCTCCTCGCCTCTACGGAGAGTGTAGTCACGACCTTTTTTCCCGGACTCCATTGCGAGCTCCTCAGTTCCATCGTCTGTTCCTGGGTTAAAGCCAGCGCGATACCCGTTCCCGGCTTCCGTTCAAGGCGAATCCCGCGAATATCCAAATTGTGCTCCAAGGCGTTTAGTTCCCTGTAAATGGTTTTCTCGGACCAGTTCATGTGATTGGCTATTTCTTTGACCGGAACGAAATCCCTACGCTCCAATAGAAAATGCAAAATCTGATATTCTCTCGTAGACAGCGCTTTCATTTGGGAATCACTCCTTCCTAACGCTCACAGCATAACACCCCTGTTTTTTTTGATAAATACTAAAATATGTCCATTTCATTCGGGTCAAAATAATATACCTCCTGTTCAGCGCTGTCGGAACACCCGTTGATTTAGGGATATAGAAAAGGCTCCTGATCGGGTTCCCTGCCCGATTAGAAGCCTTTTGGTCTCCGTTTTATGTCCACCGACTGGATGCTATCGTTATTGCTCGTCCTGCCCTTGTTGCTCAAGTAGATCTACCTGAACCACACACCGTATATACCTGCATCTATATGGGTCACTTCAACCAGTTAGCAAAAAAGTCACGGTAGCCCTCTTTCATAATCGTGCGAGAGAAAGCGCCAAAAGCATATTCCCGGTTATCTTCCGACACACTTCGCGGCGCAGCAGCCGCCATGTTCACCAGTTCAAACCAGTTATCCTCATTGCCTGCAAAGGCATGCGTGGAGCGAATGTGACCGTAGCAGGCATGCTCCGGCTTCACAACCATTTTACCCATCGCCATCGCTTCCGTCAGTGGCATCGCAAACGTATCAAAGGCTGAGCAGCTCCAGTATACCTTGGCGGAGTTCATCAAGGTGAACACTTCATCCTGTGTCAGCGCAAATTGCAGTTTTACGTTGTCGGGGATATTGTACTTCTTCATACTTTCCTCATACCGTCGGCCACCAAAGACCATATACACTTCCTTGTCCGGGTTCTGCCGCGCATATTCCAGGACCAAGTCTGGGCGGCGATTCGCTTCATCCCGGCCGATCCAGAGCACACGGTTATGCACGACCTGACTCGGGTCATAGTGCCGGTTCGCCAGTTCTTCGTTGAAGCCAATCGGGATGACGTTCACGTCATGTACGCCGAAATTGCGGCCCAGCTCTCTTTTCAGAAACTCGGTCTGCACAATGGCTTTATCCACCATCGTATAGAATGGCTTCATCATCTCATATCCCGTCAGCGCGGGATCGGGAAAACTGTGCGGGAACAACACGCTTTTGGGTAGAAACATCTTCAAAAAGGTGAACCCGGATACGGTGTAGATGACATGCTCTATATTTTGGCTATAAATCTGATCCAATACGATATCATAATTCACCAGGTCACCTTTCTCATGCTCATAACCCGGCAACCAGTCATACCCGCTGACATGACGCTCCGGCGAGATGAACACAATCTCCACACCCAACTCCTGCCCAATCTGCTTCAGACGATCCGCAAACACGCGCGGCCCCTGAGCCTCTGTGAATTGAATTTTACGCATAACAAGTCCGACTTTACGCATGTCCTTCACCCCCCATTTCTATTCCTTGCCTAGCTGCTTCATACACTGTCTTACTGTCGTTGACGTCTCCTGCCACTGGTTCCGCAACTGTTCCTCAGGCCACACACAGTCTGTGCTGCTCAAATCACCATCAATCAGACGCAGCATCCAAAGCGAGAATACCATGGCATATGCACCGTACCATCTTCGAAAAGAACCCCGTTCAACCTGCACTCCCAGGCTCTCCAGTTTGTCCAAATAAACCTCAATAACTCGCTCTCGCAAGTCAGGCGTAACCGTTCTGGGGAACAGCGGATGCGAGAGATCCACCAGATGATATACGTCCCACAACGGTGTATTCAGATGGGCATGCTCCCAGTCCAAGATGATCAGTCTGCCATCCACCTCCGCCATGTTGCCTGGATGAAGGTCTCCATGACACAACACCACAGGAAGCACGTCCTCAGCCGTGAGAATCAACATCGTGATCTTGTCCCAATCCGATGCAGACAACTGCACCTCCAGCTTGGACAACAAATCATCCGTTGATTGCTTTTGCATCTGCAACTCATCCAGCATCGTCCGAATGGACGGTTTCTGCCCCACGCAAGGCAGCTCGCTCCAATCCGTAACAGGCAATGTATGCCACTCTGCCATATGTTCAGCTGCGACGAGCATGGTGGCTTCCCGTGAATCATGCACCAGTTGGCCGAGATCCTCGTAGATTATCCAGCTCTGTGCCGGGGCAATCGTAAGATCCGATGCAGCAATCAGCTGCGGATAGATCGGGGGTAGTCCAGACATCACGCGCTGATACATCCATCGTTCCCGTCCATGCTGAGCAGGATTCGTCAGCGGTTTGAAAATATAACTTTCACCGGTATGGACAGTGAATCGCTCCACAACTCTTCCGTTCATTCCCTTATACAACTGTTCCCGGCCTGTTATATATTGATCATTCAGCATTCCTGCGGGCGTCACCCAGCTGTATGCATCCCTCTTCTCGTTCACGCTACCACCATCCATTTCGTTCTCCCTGCTCATCTCAGATGTTATTGTTGTCGTTCGCAACCTGTTGCAGCCTTTAACATCCTTATTTCTGTCCTGCGTTTATAAATGTCCTATCCGGTTATGATTCTATCCATCATACGTTGCCGCTCACAAGCCTGCAAGCTTTGGTCGTAAGCGCTTATTCAGTGCCTCAAGTCTGAGGTTTAAAAGTATCTGTTGCATTTTGGTTAGTAATCACTTACTATACAATCATGAAGAACAAATCTCATGTCGATAGCAAAAAGAAAGACATCCTACAAGCGGCCATGCGCTTGTTCGCAACCAAAGGCGTTGACGGCATATCCGTCAAAGAGATCGGTGACGCCGCCGGAGTAACCGACGCGGCGATCTACAAACATTTTAAAAACAAGGATGCCGTTGCCCTGGAAGCCTTCACCCAATACTGTGTAAACTATACTGCATTGATTGACGGGTATGTACGCCAGGATGGTTCGGTAATGGAACGCTTCAAGCAACTGGTTACCGAGGTTCTCCATCTGCATGATGAAGATCCCTACGGGCTGCTGCTGATTTCACAGAATCATGAGATATTCATTGAAGCTGGAAGCAGCGAGGATTACCGCCAGCCACTGGATGCGTTAATGGATCTGATCGATCAGGGAATGGAGCGGGGAGAATTGCCTGCTCAAGATTCACGGCTCACAGCCGTTCTGGTGATCGGCGCCATTACACGCATGGCGGTCTCCAGTATGCAAGGTGAACTGCCGGAGCTGCTGGTCCCGTATACCGAGGAAACCGTTCTGCGACTTGCATCAATGTTGGGACAGGTATCGGCAGAGTTGGGATAGCCCCGATGGATTAGCATTCCGAAGTCGTTCCGATCTGGCGGTGATCGAGAGATGGCTCTGACCGCGCAGTGTTCCGGTGTAGAACATTCGTTTAACTTATAGAAGAACCAGCTTCAACTACCTTCAGGAGATTCCTGAACGTTTTATCAGGTCATACGTGACCTTTTCTTTTTGCACATGAGGTTAGTGTTCGTTAACTAAAATAGTCAGGAAGTGTCTCTTCTATGAAAAAAATATTAATTGTTCAAGCCAATCCCGTCTCTCCCAGTTATAACGGTGCAATTGCCGAGGCTTACCGCAAAGGTGCGGTGCAAGCTGGTGCCGAAGTCCGCATGATCACCCTGAACGAGTTGGAATTCAACATGAATCTGCAAGGAGGATACCGTAATAAACTTCCACTCGAACCAGATTTGTTGCAAGCGCAAGAAGCGATCAAATGGGCAGAGCATCTGGTATGGGTGTTCCCGATCTGGTGGGGAGGACCACCTGCCCTGCTGAAAGGTTTCATTGATCGAGTCTTCATGCCGGGCTATGCCTTCAAGTATCACAAGGGGAAGCCGTTTCCAGATCAACTGCTCAAAGGCCGCACCGCACGTATGATCACCACAATGGATGGTCCGAGCTGGTACTTCAAATGGTTCCAGGGTGAGCCTGCACACAAAATGATGAAAATCTCCACATTTGGACTCACTGGCATTAAACCCGTACGTATAACAACGGTGGATCAAGTGGGGAAAAAGTCCGAGGAACAAAGAAAGAATTGGCTGGATAAGATCGAGCAGCTCGGGCGGAAGATGGGGTAGAAGATAAACGAACGTAAAATAAAGTATCTATATAAGTTGAACTAGAGAACTAAAGAACATTTACACTTACCACTCCGATGACAGAACAACCTTAAAGTGCGCTGTTATCCCCCAAATTTTTAATTCACTTTACAAAGGTGAAAATATGGGGATAGCGTAGCTTCTGATGTAGCTTTCTTTCAGAAAGCTGTTGGGCGCAGCGTATGCTTCCGAAGCAGCTTGCTTGCAGATAGCTATTAGCCCAATCCTTCAGGTTATTTCTGCCCTCTACGTTCTCGTGTAAATGGTTAGTTCAAATTATAGAGAGAGATAGTATATATCCAGACACAAAAAGGGGATGTTCCTACGTCATAGTCATGACGGGACACCCCTTTTCATCATTCATTATGGTCTAACGAATCTTACACACGCTATTAGCTCCATTTCCGACAAGTATGCGGTTTAACGAATCGTAGAAGCGTTATTCTCCCAATCTGTATGTGCTTTCGCAGGTTTTCACCGATTTGAACCGGAATAACTTCACTGAGGTTCGTTACACTTTACATTTCACGCTAATTCCCATTGAAGGCTCACTCGGTTCGTTAGCACCTTGCACTAGAGAGGCAGGGACCCGCCTCTAGGAAGTCACACTTTCGCAACGGAATGGCAGCAAATCATGATAACCAACAAACAGCTATCTACAACATGAGCAGCCCATTACCCAAACGAAATGCGATTCGATGGATGCTCGGGCAAAATGGATGATACCAACTGCTTCACAGCTGGATGATCGGACTGCATCACCGAATCCCCGGCATCACCGCTATAGACCAGCCTTCCCTGATCCATTACGGCAATGCTGTCGCAGATCGTTAGGGCAGCCCGAATGTCATGCGTGATAAACAAATACGACAGCCCGTATGATGCTCTCAACTCTGCCAGCAAAGACAGAATTTGAGTCTGGTTCACCATGTCCAGACTGCTGATGGATTCGTCCAGCACGATTAGCTTGGGCTTGAGCGCGATGGCTCTCGCAATGTTGACTCGCTGTAGTTGTCCACCGCTGAACTGATGCGGAAGCTTGCTTGCATCCTCGGCTGTGAGTCCGACTTGTTCAAGCAGTTGTCCGACTGTACGAAGCTGTTCCTTGGCAGACAATCGCTCGTAATTATCCAGCGGCTCACCAATGATCTGTGCCGCAGTCATCATTGGATTCACGGCTGAATAACAGTCCTGGAACACGACTTGGAGATCCCGCCTTAATCCCTTGAGTACCGGTTTGCTGGCTTGGTAGATGTCCTGACCCTGAAACATAACCTGTCCCTGACTGGGCTTCTCCAGCCCCAGAATGATTTTGCCCAAGGTGCTTTTGCCTGCCCCGCTCGTACCCAACAGTCCCAGACAAACACCCTTCTCAATCGTAAGCGAAACATCTGCCAGCACAGGAGGACGTGCCCCCGAACGATCCAGCCAGCTGCGTTTGCCATAACGATGGCTTACTTCACGTACCTGAAGCATCAGGTCACCCTCCTCTCTTCTGCTTGGCAAGAGTAATCTCACAGGAAGACGAAATCACACATCACCATGCCATTCCTTCGACAATCCGGCTCGAAATCCAGCTCTATACACACATTCACTCACTCTAGGTTTCGACTCATATAAACTATACTATCGCCCCACAGACATATTGGGCCGGGCATTCAGCAACATTCGAGTATACTCATGCTGCGGTTGATCGAACAATTGATACACATCCGCCTGCTCCACAATGCGGCCCTTCTGCATGACCGCGACTTCATCCGCCATCTGCGAGATTACGCCCAGATCATGAGAGATCAGCAATATGGATGTGCCGTATTCCGTACGAAGTCGATCCAGTTCCCGGAGCACCTTCAATTGATTCACGACATCCAGTGCCGTCGTTGGCTCGTCCGCGATAACCAAGGCAGGTTGCAGGCACATCGATATGGCGATCATCACCCGCTGTAACATCCCCCCACTCAGCTGGAAGGGATATCGCTTCATCAGCTTGGCTGGCTCGGGCAGGTTCATATCTGCCAAGGCAGCAACGGCCCGCTCTCGGGCTTCTGCTTTGGAGAGCTGTGTATGTGTACGCAAGGTTTCGATGAATTGCGAACCAATCGTATATACGGGTGTAAAAGCATTCATCGGATTCTGCATAATGAAGCCGATATCCTTGCCCCGGATGCGCCGCATCTCCTCACCTGACAAGGAGCCCAGCTCACGCCCATTCAGGCAGATGCTGCCCGACACTTCCATTCTGCGCGGATCAAGCAGTTGAAGCACCGCTTTGCACGTAACCGTTTTGCCGCAGCCACTCTCGCCGACCAGGCCAAAGACTTGGCCTTTGTTCAGTTCCAAATTAACGGGCTCCAGCAACGGGACTGAACCTTCCGCTGTTCTAAGCTTCACTTGCAGATCCCGAATTTCAAGTACCTTCACTGCATCAACCATCGTTACGCTCACTCCCGTCTGCTAACCACCCGTTCAACTGTAACTATCGTTTCGCAATGCCATAACGTTCGGACAATGACTCTCCCAGGATGTTGAACGTCATGACCACCAGCAAGATCAGCGCACCCGGATAGATCATCAATTCCGGATGACTGCGGATATACCCCGTTCCTTCATGGATCATGGCACCCCATTCTGCGTTAGGGGGTTGAATACCGAGTCCCAGGAAGGATAGCGCAGATATATCCATAATTGCCCACCCCATCTCCAGTGTGCCCATGACAACGATGGGACGCTGCACATTGGGAATGATATGTTTGCGAATAATCGTCCACGATGAAGATCCGCTAATTCTCGCCGCTGCGATGAAGTTCCGCTCCTTGAGACTCACGACCATATTCCGGCAGATGCGTGCATAATACACCCATTGTACCATCATGAGCGCCAGCAACACTTGCATCAGACCTGGACCAAAGATTCCCACGATACCAAGCACCAGCACCAGATTCGGGAACGCCATAATGCCTTCACAGAAGCGCATCAACAGACTATCCACCCAGCCACCTAGGTAACCGGAGATTGATCCGACAATGACTCCAATAACCAAAGACGACAAGAATATGAGAGTTGCAAAACCAAGGGACACCCGCGCTCCGTAGATCAGTCTGGAGAGATTGTCCCGTCCCAGATGATCCGTACCGAGCCAGTGTTCAGAAGAAGGAATCGCCAGCTTTTGCAGCAAATTCACCTTAACAGGGTCATGAGGAGCGATCCACGGACCTAGTAATGCTATTACGAAGAAAAATAACACGACCACCGAGCAGATTTGGATGACTCTTTTCCCTCTGAACGCCGTACGCCATTTGTTTATCAATGCTCTGCCCGTCCTTTCGTTGAAATCCGTGGGTCCATAACCAGCTGCACCAGATCCACGAGCAGGTTGCATACGATGAACAGGCATGCCGCCAGAAAGACATAACATTGTATAACGGGGATATCCCGATTAAAGATCGCATCTACAAAGTATCGTCCGAAGCCTGGCCACGAAAACACTTGCTCCACAATAATGGTTCCTGTCAGCAGCTTGCCCATACTCATGCCCATTCCCGTAATAAGCGGGGATATAGCTATCTTCAGCACATGCTTGAGCATAATCACCCGTTCACGTATCCCGCGCGTTCTCGCGTACTGTACGTATGTCTCCTGTAATTGCTCCAGTACGCTGGAACGCAGCATGCGGGTGTACAAAGCAATCAGTATCATGGATAGTGTCACCGTAGGCAACACCAGATTCTCCCATGATCCGCGCCCTTCCACAGGCAGCCAGTCCAGCTTGACCGAGAAAAAAAAGATGAGCAGATAACCGAGCCAGAATTGCGGGATCGACGCTCCAAAATAGGAAATCGCCCGGCTGACCATATCAATCCAGCTATTTTTGTACACTGCCGCCAGTATTCCCAATGGAATACTCACCAAAGCCGATAACAACATACTCCAGAAGGCCAGTTCAGCCGTAGCTGGAAGCCTGGATTTCACCTCATCCCAAACAGGCTTATTGGTAAGATAGGATGTGCCAAAATCCAGCTGGGAAATCTTCTGGAGCGTATGAGCATATTGGGTGAGCAACGGCTGATCCAGGCCAAACTCATGTCGCTTCTGCGCAAGCAGCTCCGGTGTCGGATAGATGTGAGCGGCAGTCAGATAGGCCTCGGCCGGATCAACCGGTGAAATATGAATCAGTGCAAACGTAACAAGTGTAGCGATAAAAACGATAGGAATGATCGCGATCATTCGTTTACCGATATAGCTGATCACCCAAACTTCCTCCCTTTTATCAAGCTACACAGGCCTTACCTGCCTGCACGGTTTGTTCTGTGTGTCCTATATGTTATGGATTACTTAACTCCAGTCCCACAAACGGATTTTCATCACGGTTCGCCGGGAAGACAAAGTTTGCAATTTTCTTCTGATATACAGCTGTTTTCTTAATATAAGAGATCGGTACGATAGCCGATTGTTCCTGAAGTGTTTTCAGGATGGAGCTGTACAGCTCCTGACGTTTCGTCTCATCTGTTGATGATAGAGCGGCATGTACCTGCTCGTCCAGTTCCTTTTTCATTGGCAAGGCACTGAGCGTCTCGGAAATACCAAATCCAGGGCTCGCGACAACGTTAATGAAGGAGTGTGGATCATACGGCGCACCGTAGTTGTACCAGAAATACAGGTCGAAATCATTGGCTTTCAGACGTTTGATCTGTACCGTTAATTCAAGCCCGGTAAGGTTCACTTTGACCCCCAGCTCGCTCCATTCCGCCTGAATGGTCTCGGCCATGGCTTTCTGGATCGGATCGGTCTTGTCAAAAATCATTTCGAATTCCAGCTGTTGGCCGTCTTTCTCACGAACGGTACCATTCGCAGACATTTTCCAGCCCGCTTCATCCAACAAGGCTTTGGATTGCTCCACGTTATATTCGATCGGCTTCAGGTCAACATTGGTGTATGGGTAGTTTTTGGATAGTGCGGTATCTGCCGGTTCTTCCAGACCCAGAGTGATACCTTCCACCATTGCTTTTTTGTTAAATCCTTGCTGGAGTGCCATCCGCACTCTGACATCGGACAGCTTCGGATTGGAAGAGTTCAGCAGCAGATTGCGAGTACCGACAGGATCAGACAGCTGACTTACATATTTATCGTTGTCACGAAGCTGTTGGAATGCATCGAGACTGATCACACCTTCACCATAGATCAGGTCAAGATCACCTTTTTCAAAAGCAAGCACACGTGTTTCCGCATCAGGGATGATTTTGACCGTAATTTGATCCACCTTCGGCGCTGTTCCCCAGTAATTCGGGTTACGCTTGAAGACAGCATATTCGTCCTGCTTGTATTCAGCCAGCATCCATGGGCCGGTTCCTACCGGTTCCTTAATGCCTTTGGATGTATCTCTGTCATCCGGGAATCCAGCTTCACCCAGGAAGCGGAAAGGACGGACCACAGACAAGTCCTGAAGAACAGGATAGTACGGCTCTGTGAGTGTCATACGGAAAGTATGGTCGTCCACAACCTCCGTCTTGTCGAGCACGCCTATAATGCCCAGCCAGCTATGTGTAGCTTTATTTCCCATAACAGCATCAAAATTCTTTTTCACAATCTCAGCATTAAATGGCGTACCATCTGAGAATTTCACACCTTGGCGAAGCTTGAATGTATATGCTTTGCCGTCATCGGAGATCGTCCATGATTCTGCCAGTGCAGGTTCCAGTTTTCCGTCCTTCTGGTAACTGATTAGCGGCTCATAGAGCATCGATTGGGCAAATAATTGCGAAGGATTGTACGTATGTGGATTCATTGTACCAATATCACGTGGCCATGACATCGTAATCTCCTTCGCAGAAGAAGCCTGATCCGAACCAGCAGATGAAGAATCCGATCCGCTTTCTGTATTACTGCAGCCCACAATAACCAATAGCAACAATATCGTTGTTGCCAGCATGAGGGCGGAAAACCTGCGACGTTGTATAAACATGGATGTAGAACCCCTTTTCTCTATTTTATGATAATGATTATCATATTCATCCATTAAGAATAGGCAGGAGCCCTCCTTTTGTCAACATAAATCGACATGATATGCGTTCATAGTAAACACGCCAAAGACACCTTTCCTGCGGTAGGAACGGTGTCTTAGCTTAACGATCTGACATCTATACGGGTATGCTTGCCCTTTTATCTTTACATGCTATTTATGGCTCACAGCCGGATATCATCGATGTATTGTCTACTCGAAACAGACAGACACATCAAGATCCCACGCTTATCGTACCTGCTCAACCAGCCAAATAGATACACGTTCAATACGATTACAGCACCATCTTCCAATCGATTCTGCACTCTCCATTTATGTGTACATTACAGCTTGCCTTCCTCACGGTCTCCGGCAATAACTTCATCCGTCTCCATAATGTAACTCACAATCTCTTGGATGGTTGTATATGCGACACCCACATACGTATCTGCAGCGCCGTAATAGATGGCAATGCGTCCGGTCTCTGCATCGTGCAGCGTGGCGCACGGGAAGATGACATTATCGACGAAGCCTTGTTCTTCATACCATTTTTCCGGTGTTAGCACGAAGTTGGACGAACGATATTTTACTTTGGATGGCTCATCCAGATCGAGAATGACAGCCCCCATGCTATATACAAAGCCGTTGCATGTTCCCGTTACGCCGTGGTAGAGCATCAGCCAGCCTTCGGACGTTTCGATCGGAGCTGGCCCGCCGCCAATTTTGACCGATTGCCACCAGCCCTGGCCACCTTTGCTCATCACATGACGGTGCTTGCCCCAGTACACGAGGTCCGGGCTTTCGCTCAAGAAAATGTCCCCAAACGGGGTATGTCCACTGTCGCTTGGTCTGGACAACATCACATAGTTATCGTTGATTTTGCGCGGGAACAGCACGCCATTACGGTTGAACGGCAGCATTGGATTTTCGAGCCGGACAAATGTTTGGAAATCATCTGTCTTCGCTAGACCTAGTGCTGCGCCGTAGAAATCGGTACACCAGATGATGTAATACGTATCCTCGACTTTGACCAGACGTGGGTCGTACGCATAGTTCGGCATAAAAGGATCACCATTTTCATCTAAAAATGCAATGCGCTCCTCTTCAATCGTCCAAGACAATCCGTCTTCGCTGGAGCCCATATGCAGATGCGGACGACCATTAACAGTCTCTGCGCGGAATACCCCAATGAACTTCCCTTCATACGGCACAACGGCACTGTTGAAAATGCGGGCAACGCCCTTGATTGGGTTACGCGGAACCACCGGATTCGCTGAATGTCTCCATACGGGTCCTTCTGTTCCCTCCGGCTTGTCCTCCCAAGGCATATTTGGCAAAGCATCTCCAACAATGTGTACGTTTTTCGTTTTAGCAAATGACATATTTCATTTCTCCCTTCGGTTAGGCTTTATGAAATAAACATTGAAAATTTACACTAGATCACTTGATGACAGAACAACCTTCCGATCGCCGTTATCCCCAGATTTTTTTGATCCCCTTATGAAAGGGGAAAATCCGGTTATAGCATATGCTTACGGAGCGAGCTTTCTTTCAGAAAGCTTTTAGCGAACACTCCGTTTCTCCAGCTTTCTTCTGTCCTCTTCGTTCCTGTGCATGCTCATATGCATTTCATATAGCCTTCGGATTTTATTTAACTGAGCCTTGCGCGAAGCCATTGTAGATGTACTTCTGTAGCAGCAGGAAGATGATCATGGTTGGAATGATAGCGATCATGATGCCGGCGCTGATGACTTCCCACTGTGATCCGAACGGTCCCTTGAATTTGAACAGGGCGGTCGATATGACCTGCAGATCGGTCTTCGGCATGTACAGGAACGGCGTGTAGAAGTCGTTATAGATGTTAACGCCCTTCACGATAATCACCGTTACAATAGCCGGTTTCAGCAGTGGCAAGATGATTTTCCAGTAGATCGTGAAGTACGAAGCGCCATCCAGCATGGCGGATTCATCCAGTGCGTTCGAGATCGAGCCCAGGAACTGTAGGAAGATATAAACCGCGATGATATCTGTACCCAGGTACATCACGATAGCTGCCCAGCGCGTGTTGAACAGGTCGAGCGCGTTGATAATCTGGAATGTGGCGACCTGTGTCGTCACACTCGGGATCAGGGTAGCGAGCAGGAATGCGGCGACCATGATTTTCTTGCCTTTGAATTTGAACCGATCCAGTACATACGCGATCATGGACCCCGTTAAGGTTGCGCCTATAATGGAGATGATCAGGATGATAATCGTATTTTTGAACCCAACCAGCATGTTGCCGTCCACAAAAGCCTTCGCATAGTTTGTAAAATTCAGCCAGTTGGCTGGTGGGGCAAGCGGGCTGCTCGTTGCATATTCGGCATTGGTTTTGAGGGATGCAAACAGGATGACCACGATGGGTAACAGTGCGATAAATGCTGCAAGAATCAGGGAAGCATATTTAATCACGCTCGCAAGGGTGTATTTGAGTTGATGCACGTTCATTCCTCCCCTTTCATGGTGACGCGCTGCACAAGCGTAACGAGAATAACGATCAGGAGCAGCACCACAGCCATGGCTGATGCCAGTCCCAGCTTGCCATATTTAAACGCCAAATGAACGGTTTGGATTACAAAGGTCATACTGCCGTTGGAGCCATCTGTCATGATATATGGAATATCGAACGCACTAATTGCGCCGCTAATCGCCAAGATCAGATTAAGCTGTAAGATGCGGGTGATGCTCGGCAGGATAATATGGCGGAACTGCTGCCAGCGATTGGCCCCGTCAATATCCGATGCTTCATACACATCCTTAGGAATGGAAGAGATCGCACCCAGGAAGATAATAAAGTTGAAACCCATGTACCTCCATACCGATGCGCCTGCGAGTGACACGTTAATAATATTCGGATTGCCAAGCCAGAGCTGAGTGTATTGCCCAAGTCCCACAGCATGCATGAGCATGTCGAGTGTGCCGTCTGGTTTGAAGAAAAAGAGGAAAATAAATCCGATGGCTACGCCATTCAACAGATATGGGAAGAACAATATGCCTTTGAAAAAGTTTTTACCTCGGATTTTGAAACTTAGTATCGTGGCAAAGTACAGGGCCAGCCCCATCTGTACGAACGTAGCAACAAAATAGTACAAGCTGACAATAAATACTTTGAAGTACTCTGGATCACTGAATATCCGGGTGTAATTATCAAATCCAACATAGTCGAATCTTTTGCTGTAGCCATTCCAATCGGTAAAGCTGTATTTGAACATGTTGATGACAGGCAGGTAAGCAAACGTGAATAGCAGTGCCAGCGGAATGATTGAGAAGGCACAGATGATAAATATGCGTTGCGCTGAGTAGCCCCAATTTGAAATCTTCAAGTACTTCATGCTCTCCACACCTCCAAACGGTTCAACCGCTTTATATAGGAAGACTCCCGTCCAAAACCAGCTGGATAATTAACCACCAAAGGTGGCATTTTACATCCGATATCCTGCATGCAGATGCAAAATGCCTTTATGAAAAGGGAAACTCCTTCCCCAAATGTACGTCGCCTCGCTATATGTCAACGGTGGTCAGCTATACGTAATGCCTTTACAGAACGATGTTCCCGCTGCAATCTGCTTATTTCGCGAGCTCTGCCCTTGCTTTCACCCATTTGTCATTCAAGTCTTTCATGATGTCGTCATACGATTCTTTGCGGTTACCGATACCTGCCTCGATAATGCGTTTTTTGAAGTCAGGCTGCCAGAGGCCGATCTCCCCTTCGTTATCGATCTTGTCAACCAGACCTTCCTGACCTTCTTTAGCAGGTGTAAGTGTGGAGAATTGAACGTCTTTGTATTGATTCAAAATGGGTGGCAATTCAGCATTCTTGTCTGCATCCATACCGCCACCTTGTTCAACAGCGTAGTTAGACTTCGCCAGGAACCAATCAATCCAAGCTTTCGCAGCAGGTTTGTTCTCACTGTTGACGTTCATGCCAATGTTATAGTCTGCGGAGAGTGGAACCACAACCTCGCTGGCGTGGGTAGGGAAAGGTAAGAATCCGATATTGTCCGGGGTATCCGTCATACCCTGGATCTGTGTGATGGCCCATGAGCCAAGTGCCATCGTGGCAATTTTGCCTTTCGCCAGATCAGCCTTGGAGCTTTCCCAGTCGGTTGTCGTTGGATCTTTCTCGATCAAACCATTTTTGGCTGCATCATAGAGTACTTTGTACAGTTCATAGTGCGGCTGACCAGCCACAAAGTTCTCATCCGTGTTTGGTTGGTCTACGTTAACGTAATCC
This sequence comes from Paenibacillus hebaui, assembly GCF_051934385.1. Classification (NCBI taxonomy): domain Bacteria; kingdom Bacillati; phylum Bacillota; class Bacilli; order Caryophanales; family Paenibacillaceae; genus Paenibacillus; species Paenibacillus hebaui. Next base: position 6,871,016 of record NZ_CP196836.1, read on the forward strand.
ACGCTGCCTGCAACCGTTGGCAGATCTGCTTCCCATTGGGTCAGAGCCCAGCCGGAAGCATAGTTGGTGTAGAGCGGAACCGCATCCGTATTGTCTTTGACCAACTGAAGCGCTGCCTGAAATTCCTCCGGTGTTTTTGGCAAATCGGTAACGCCAGCGTCTTTGAAGACCTGTTTGTTATAAATGATCCCGGAGAATGTGATTACGGTAGGAATACCGTACACCTGACCATCCACCATACGTTCTTCAATAGCGGTGTATTTGTCTTTCAATTCATCGTACGTGCCGAGCGGCTCGAAAAAGTCCGGGATATCAGCGATCGGAACGCTGGTTGGAATCATCAGTACGTCACCGTAATCTTTGGTACTCATACGGATCTTCACTTGCCCTTCATAGTCGGCCAGTGCCTGGAAGTTTACTTTGACATCCGGGTACTCCTTATTGAACGCGGCAGCATAATCTTTGAATACAGTATCAACAATATCTGTACGTTGCGTTAGAACAGTGATTTCACCTTTGATATCAGCCGGATCCGTACTGATCTCCTCTCCCGCCTGTGAAGATCCACCTCCTGATGAACATGCAGCAAGCAGCGAAGTGATGAGCAGCATCGTCAGCAACATCATCCAACCTTTGCTTTTTCTCAATGATTTCGACCCCTTTCTTAATCAAATAAAGTTATCGTTAAGGTTACAAAATGAATTCTATTATGGTAACGCTTACCTGTCAATTAAATTATTTACGACTTAACAGAATAATTTTGTAATATGGGTCATTGACAATATCTTTTCACAACACTATTATCTAAAATAAAGTTAACGATAACTTAATTAATATGATACATGTTATGTTGAAGGAGCGCTCACTCATGACTCAAACGACCCATATCCAGGTTGAAATTAAGGAACATTGGGAAAAGCAAATTCTCCCCTTCTGGTCCAACCTCAAAGATACAACTCATGGCGGGTTTTACGGTTGGGTTGGCAATGACCTTCAGATCGACCCTCTCGCACCCAAGGGCGGGATCGCGACCGCACGACAATTATGGTCTTTCGCAGCCGCCTATCGGGTTACCGGGAATGAACGCTGGCGCGATCACGCGAAGCACGCGTACCATTTTCTTGCAGAACACGTGATGGATAGCGAATACGGCGGTATGTACTGGATGGTGGATGCCACAGGAGGACCGCTGGATACAAGTAAACATGTGTACACGCAAGCATTCGGAGTGTATGCACTCAGTGAGTACTATCGCGCAACCGGGGATGCTTCCCCATTGGAACTAGCGAAAACGCTTTTTGCCCTGATTGAGAGTAAAGGTCTGAATACAGAATCACCTGCGTATAAGGAGCAGTTTGATCGCTTCTGGAATGAACAGCCCAACGAAATGCTGAGCGAGAATGGTGTGATAGCCGATTACACGATGAATACCCATATTCATGTGCTGGAGGCCTATACTACGCTCTATAGAGTGTGGCCGGATCAACAGGTGAAGGCGGCGCTGGAACGCCTGCTCGGGATTCTGTATGAACGAGTTTATGACAAAGACACCCAGTTTCTCGGGGTATTTTTCAACAAACAGTGGGAATCCATCATCGATCTGCGCTCGTTCGGACATGACATTGAGGCCAGCTGGCTGATCGATGAAACGTTGAAAGTTCTGGGGCTGGAACAACATCCAGAATATGCGGCGATGGTTACGGATATTGCCTATAACATCTCCGATGTGGCTGTGATGGCAGATGGCTCGCTAATGAACGAACAAGAGGGTGACCATGTGGATGAGACGCGGATCTGGTGGGTTCAGGCCGAGGCCATGGTCGGTTTCTATAACGCGTATCAGCGCACAGGTGATTCACGGTTTCTAGAGAGAGTGAAACACCTCTGGACGTATACGCAAAAGAACATCATTGATCACCGCGCAGGCGGGGAATGGTACTGGTCGGTTGACGGGAACGGCACACCGGATCAGAGCGAAATTGCCGGACCGTGGAAATGCCCGTATCATAACAGCCGATTTTGCATTGAACTAATGGAGAGGATGGGATCAGAATGATACACCCAAAATACAATGAATTGCTGGAGCAGCAGGAACAACTGCTTACACGCCCAAATGAAATCGATTCTTCCTTCTACAACGGCGTATATGATCGATACCGTTATCCGGTAATCACTCGCCATCATGTGCCGCTGCACTGGAGATTCGATCTGGATGAAACGACCAATCCGCATTTCATGGAGCGTCTGGGCATTAACGCTACACTGAATCCGGGAGCCATCTATTTCGATGGCAAATACGTGATGGTCATTCGTACCGAAGGGTTGGATCGCAAATCGATCTTTGCGCTCGCCGAGAGCGACAATGGAATTGACGGTTTCCGTTTCACGGGCAAACCATTAGTCTGGGAAGATATCGATGCAGATGAAACCAATCAGTATGACATGCGCCTCGTCCAACATGAAGACGGTTGGATCTATGGTATCTATTGTTCAGAACGCAAAGACCCGGAGGCTCCCGCATTTGATACTTCCAGCGCCGTTGCCCAGTCAGGACTGGTTCGTACACGGGATCTAACAAGCTGGGAACGGTTGCCCAACATCACAACGAACTCCCCTCAACAGCGCAATGTTGTGTTGCACCCGGAATTCGTGGATGGAAAATATGCATTCTACACTCGTCCGCAGGACGGGTTCATCTCCACAGGCAGCGGCGGTGGAATCGCCTTTGGTCTGTGCGAGGATATTCTGAGTCCGGTCATTCATGAAGAGACGATCATCGACGAACGGCAATATCACACGGTATATGAAGTCAAAAACGGCCAGGGCCCTGCTCCGCTCAAGACAAATCGCGGCTGGATTCACATTGCTCACGGGGTTCGGAACACCGCAGCAGGCCTGCGTTATGTGTTATACACCTTCTCCACGGATCTCAACGATCCAGCGCGCATTATCGCCAAGCCGGGCGGCCACTTCATTGCTCCTTATGACGACGAGCGGGTAGGCGATGTGTCCAATGTTATTTTCTGCAACGGCGCTGTAGTCAATGAGAAGGAAGAGGTATTCATTTATTACGCATCCAGTGATACCCGCTGTCATGTGGCAACAACCACTCTGGAGAAACTGGTCGATTATACGTTTAATACACCGACTGATCCGTACCGTTCCCTAGACTGTGCCAGCCAGCGGGGTCAGCTGATTGAACAGAATGAGAAGCTATTACAGAAACAATGGGCATAAATCGGAAGAGTAACCTTTAACGGAAAAATGCAGTATGCTGTAAATAGTGCACATCAGCCAGATTTGCTTTATTCCATGTGGGTAACGATGTATACTAATATGGATTGTTATTATGTTTGAAAAAAGCGCTCATCATAATGACAGCACATTGTACGTAAACCGGCTTGAAGGAGGCGACCATACTGAAGAACAATATCACCATGCGGGATATCGCCGACAGGCTCGGGGTCAGCAGTGTGACCGTCTCGAAAGCTTTGAATGACAAAGATGGCGTTAGTGGCGAATTAAAGGAAAAAATTAAATTGCTTGCCGTTCAGATGGGCTATCGGTATAATTCCGCTGCCCGTTCGATGAAGGAAGGCTTAACTCATAATATTGGCGTAATTATCCCGGAGCGATTCACCGGGCCTACGCAGTCGTTCTATGTACGTGTATTCCAGCGCATCACCAAACACTTGGAGGATCAGGGGTACTACGGCATTCTGCACATTCTGAATGTGGAGGACGAAGAGGAATTAACCCTGCCCAAGCTGTATAACGACAACAAGGTGGATGGTTTCATCGTGCTTGGACAGATCAGCAAAGCGTATATTGAACTGGTGCAATCGATGGATGTTCCCAAAATGTTTCTTGATTTCTACGATGAACATTCCGATATCGATTCCGTTGTTACCGATAACTTCTACGCTGCCTATGAACTGACGAACTACCTGGTTCAGCAGGGACACCGTAACATTGCTTATGTCGGGAATCTGTATTCCACAAGCAGCATCCAGGACCGATTCCTCGGCTATTACAAATCATTGCTCGAACATCGGTTGCCAATGAATCCGAATCTGATTCTGAATGACCGGGATGAACGGGGTACATTTATTGAGATTGAGCTGCCCGAGCAGCTACCTACAGCCTTTGTATGCAACTGTGATCAGGTCGCTCATCTGCTGGTTCAGAAACTGACTTCCATGGGCATTCAGGTTCCGGGTCAATGCTCGGTTGTTGGTTTTGATAATGATATCTATGCCACACTGTCCGATCCCAAGCTGACAACGGTCGAGGTAGATGTGGAACAGATGGCGCGGACTGCGGTTCACTCCATGCTCAAAAAGATCGACAACCCGAACCGCAGTTTCGGCCGTGTACACGTGAAGGGCAACATCATCTATCGCGACTCGGTGAGTGCTGCGCCCAATTTTGCATAGAATAGCGTGCCTCAATAAGCGGTACGTTTACTGCATACAGGTGTGAGTTGTAGTCCATACACTCATCACACCAGATGTATAAGCTTTCTTGCTGTATGGGTTCGATAATCTAATCTATAAAAAGAGTGCTCCCGGCCATGAAGGCTGTTGGAGCACTCTTTTTATATAGGAAAGTCGACGTCATATCCGAAGCCCGGAGCCATAAAGGAGGTACCTTTGCTCCAAAACCGGATTACACGGATATCTAATAACTCGTCTTCAACCAATTGTCTTTGGACCAGGTCAGTTTGCCTGCACCCGCGCCATTGGAAGCCGTGAGGCGTGCATTCAGCGTGGATGGATCATCCGTGGTGTAGCTGTAAGGAAGTGACGAAAATCCGTTCCAGGAGAAGGACTTCACCACGGCAGGGATCGGTGCCAGCGGGCTGCCTGTTGTATCACTGCTGCCGCGGAATGAGCTTCCATCCAAGGAGTATATGGTATCCGTCACTCTGATTTTGCCGGTATAGGTTGCATCGGATGGATCGGTCTGATTGTTGCGAACAGGGTACAGCACATCCTTAATTACCGATTTCTCAATCAACACTGCGCCGCTCTCGGTGGAAATGGCTCCATTGCCGATAATGTCAAACTTATATCCTTGGGAAGCAATCGCTGTTGCCATCGCGGTGGTGATTTTGGCTTTGGCGGCGCGCGCCCCTGTTGCGTCCATCACAATGTTGTAGGCATGTGCGTTGCCTCCGCGCAGGCGTGGCATCCTGTCCTGAATATCCTTGTACAGATTATGGTGCAGCGTCATGGACAGATTGGCATTAGCCGATTCCAGACTGGTGGAACCAACCAGATGCCCTTTTTTCTGCGGTCCCGAAATGGCAATGATATCTGCTTTGCTAAGACCTATAGCACTGCTGCGCAAATAGTTGTACATGGGATAGGAAGCTTTATTCGCTTCCAATTCATTGATCTGCTGGGTAACCCAGCTGTTCGAGCTGCCGTCATCCCCTTTGAAGAGGGACCAGGAGATGGTCACGCCGCTGGTTCCTTTTTTGGAATCGACGAGTCCGTCATAGGCTTTGTTAAATGTACAATGATCAATCCATACGTTGCTGTTTTCTTCAAGGGTGATATAATCCCAATCATTCTTGTCATAGTCGCCTTTGGTTGATTCATCCCATTCCCATAACTCATCGAATTCGAGGTTGCGGATGATCACGTTGGAGCTGCGTTTCACACTGATGGCGGCATGTTTAATTTTGGAGCCGTTAGCGGAGAAAATGGTCAGGCCGTTGAAGCCGTCAATCGTCAGCTTGCTAACGCCCGTTTGTTTCAATACCGGGTGAGTCAGGGCATCATTATGTTTGGCAAAAGGAGCAGTCTTCGCTGCGCTCGGAATTTCATTCCATCCCAGATTCAGATCGTTCATAATCTCAACAACTTTGACACCCGAGTTCTTTTTCAGCGCTGCCGCCAGGTCGGTTGCATTGTACACCTTCTTATACGTGGACGTGTTCGTGTCGCTGATCATACCGCCGCCTACGTTACCTTGGGAGAAGCCTGTGAGATTGTAGTCTGCGTTACCCGCTGCCTGGACACTTGCTGGACCGGACAATAAAGTTAACCCCAACGTTAAAGCCAAGGCCGCACTGCACCATGTTCGAATTTTACTTTTCATAGAATCCATCCTCTCGAAATATAATGATTACGCTCGTCCATCGCTGCCATGCCATGTCACGAAAGACATGTTCTCAATGTAGATTACGGAAGCGATTACAACAATAATCCTTATCTCAGGTCAATGGATAAACGGCCGTAGCTACGCGGATGGTACTGGAAGCAACCTGGAATCATACGGAGTTAACTTGGGTGTAGCAGAACAAAGAAGATAAACGAAAGTTTATTCGGAATTATATCTTGCTGATTTGAAGTCGCTTTGGGGATTTATGCGAAATGCTCACCTAAACTGTACAATATCCTAGGAGTATATATGTTCTATACAGTTTATGACTGTGATCTTGTATTCGAAAAGAAAATAATGATAAAATAAGGCTAACTTCATCTTCTATTTATAAAATTAATCATTTTTTTATAAATAGATAATTAAATTTTGGTTATATTTATAAATATATAGTTACTATTATGAAATAAGGTGAGGTTATGAGACATATCTATAAAATATTCCATGAAAAAAGCAACTCAGAATTGAATGCCATATACCAGAAAAGATTTGATTATGAGTCAGCTGTACATTTGGGGTTACATATCAAGCCTATGAGTCAACCTAACCGATACGAACTTTACTACATTCCTACAAATCAACTTCTAAATCTTGTTAATAATATTCACTCGATTTCTCGTGATTTTCAGACAACTTTTGAATCATTACCTAAGGTTACTCAGAATCAATTTATTAATGAATGCTTAGTGGAAGAACTCTATAATACTAATGATCTAGAGGGGATCAGGAGTACAAGGGCAGAGATTGCAAGAAGCACAAAAGAAATTCAGTTAAATGTAAAATCCAAAAAAAGATTTGAAAGTATGATTAAATCATATATGGCGCTTTTGAGTAATGAGATCAAGTTCCCTCAGTCGTCAGAAGATATACGAATTATATACGATGAAATCACGAATGGAGAAATCGATCCTAAAGAATTACCAGATGGAGATATCTTTAGAAAGGAAGCTACCTTCGTTCAAAAAAAGTCTGGAAGTGGAAAGATTATTCATCAAGGCATCACACCTGAAAAAGACATTGTGGATGCGATGGAAAAGTTACTGAATTTTATGAATAATCATGATGATATTCCTCTAATAATCAGAGTAGCCATCGGTCATTATTTTTATGGCTATGTCCATCCGTTCTATGATGGCAATGGAAGAACCTCACGCTTCATTAGCAGTTTATATCTGTCAGATGTTCTGGGGAAAATATGTACACTTTCGCTATCAAGAGGGTGCAACACCTTTAGAACCAAATACCTTGAGGCTTTTGAAATAACGAACAGCATTCGAAGCTGTGGAGAACTGAATTTTTTCATCGAGTGCTTTCTGGAGATTATCCTCAATACACTGAATCAAATGAACGGGGAATTAAAGGAAAAAAATGAACTATTGAGTATCGCAAATCACAAATTATTAAAAGAACCGATCCTCATAGAAAAAGATGATTTATATAGAAATATCATGTTTGTCTTAGCCCAAAACCATTTCTTCGACTCCGGTAGTGGTCTAACTATTAAAGAATTGGCTGTAATCTCAGGAAAGTCGGAAGTGACTTTGAGGAAAATAATGAAAGAACTCCTGGACCTATCTCTTATTGAAAAAAGAGGTGAGCGGCCAGCATACTATCATATTAGCCAGAGATATTTTGAAGAGTAACTCTTCCATCTTCTACACCCTCCAACTGAAGAGCAGGCCTGCAATGATGCAGACCTGCTCTATTTTACTTTTTGATGGAACGTGTCCAGAAGCCGCCATGGAACTGTTTCGGTTCAACGGTAATGACAAATGCTTTTGGGTCCAGATCCAGAATGGTCTGATATAGCAGTTTCTGATTTTTGCGTTTCGCCAAAATTTCCATGACCAAACGATCTCCATCACGTCCACTACCCACCCACGCGGTGACACCATACCCTTTATCTCGTAGGGCATTCGCTACGTTGCTACCCATCTGATTGCAAATCACTTTAACTGTAATATAACCAAGCGCAATTTTCTCTTCAATCCAGGCACCTAGCAGTACACCGAGCCCATAACCCACAGCGTAGACGATTAATGCGGAAGGTTGGGTGAGATATTTGAGCACCAGATTCAGGCCGAGTACATAGATCACGATTTCCCCTGTACTGATTAACGCAGCGATATATTTCTGCCCTTTGAGCGTTAGAATCATCCGGAGTGTATAAGCTGATACATACACAATCTGGATTAAAAAGATAAATATCAATATTTTAAACAATCGTAATCCCTCTTTCCTGACCTTCACAGCGTATGGACCATCTCCGTGCATCGGTCCGTTCCTATATGTTTCCCGTGCGTTATCTGTACATTGACTCTCTCTCTCCATCATTGGACGTTAAATGGTGATTTTAAACGATTGATCGTAAATCCATATGATTTCCCGCCATAGGCATGCCGGAACTGCCATTATAGAGCCCTTTCTTCCGATTATCAACCCGGCGTGTGACCTTGGGGCAGAAACCAGTACGGGTGAATATGCTGAATGAGCAGTAATTAGAGAACAGTCTTCCACGAGAACAGGTTCAGTACACGATGGGACAACACAAAAGGGGGATACCGTCATGGAGCTGTGGCAGGAAATGGAGCGGGAAGGCATGGAGGAACTTGTGTTCTACCATGATCCACACAGTGGGCTAAAAGCCGTCATTGCCATCCACAGTACAGTGCTTGGACCGGCGCTTGGTGGATGCCGTTGCTGGACGTATGCTTCGGAAGAGGATGTCGTTCGAGACGCCATCAAACTTGCCAAAGGCATGACGTACAAATCGGCTGTCTCCGGCCTTCCCTATGGCGGGGGCAAAGCTGTCGTGTGGGACCTCCCCCCAGGAATGGTGAACCAATCAGGTAATACCAGTCCAGACATGATGGATCTAAAAAAAACAAAACAGGACACCGAACTCAACGTGAACATCGGCAATGGGACGAATGCACTGAACGGAGTGGACAGGACTGACAGGGACGCAGGCAATCCACCAATCTCCCGGCGAGCCGATATATTCCGTGCTCTGGGACGCTGTCTGGAACGACTGAACGGACGTTATATGACAGGTCTTGATCTGGGTACAACCGCAGCAGATATGGACCAGATTCGGCTAGAGACTGTCCATGTGACAGATACGACCGGATCGCTTGGCGCCCAGGATGACTTCACCGCGGAGATGACTGCCTACGGTGTATATACTGGCATTGTGACATCCCTGCGTCATCAGGGCGTTGCTTCCTTGCAGGGCATTCCCATTGCCGTCCAGGGACTGGGCAATGGGAATGCCCTGTGCCGTTACCTGGATGCAGCCGGGGCACGGCTCATCGTGGCAGACGTTGTACCGGAACGTGTACAACGCGCCCTTGTGCAGTTCAGCAGCGCCACCCCGGCCGATCCGGCCCATATTCACGCTGCTGACTGCAAGGTGTTCGCCCCCTGTGCCCTGGGGGGCGTATTAACCCCGGCAACAGTGGAGGAGCTGCGCTGCTCCATCGTTGCCGGGGCGGCGAACAACCAGCTCTGCGAGCGGGAGCTGGTTGTTCGCCGCATGCAGGCGCGCGGAATCCTCTACGCGCCTGATTTCGTGCTCAACGCAGGCGGCATTATCAGCACCGCCTACGAGCTGGAGGGCGCGGCACCCGACCTGATCCGCCAGAAGGTGGCGGGGATTGCGGGCACGCTAACTCAGGTATATGCGAAGGCTGCGCAATTTGCAATCTCCACCGCTGATGCAGCCGACCAACTGGCGGAATCCATCCTGCTCGCGGGCAAAAAGAAATAAGCTGTTGCCATGACCCCGTTAACCTCGAAGTATCCCACAACATTACCTTAGCACATAAAAAAGGGCTAACCCCGGCTCGATGTCGAGGTTAGCTCTTCTGTTTGTCTGTTTGTCTGTTTGTCTGTTCGTCTGCTCTTCTGTTTGTCTGTTCGTCTGTTCTTTTGTTTTTCTCTCTTCTATCCTCTTGCCCCCTGCACTGTGCTACTCTTTGCTCCCCTTATGTTCTGCTACAAATTAAACCATCACCGCTGGTTTCTTTACCCGGTACAATAGGGTCCACAGCAACATATTCGCTACAATCAGAATCGCACCATAGATCCAGATGCCACCTGACACTGAACGGAAAAATACGTGAATTCCCCACAGCAATGCAAGCACTGGGAAGGCACCAAACACATACCAGCTGTCACTCTGCTGCGCAACACTGAAGGACTGGGAGAACGGTGGCTTACGCAACAACAACTTGCCTGACAACGGAATAAGTGCAGTAGCTGCCAGCAAGATCACAGCAAGATCCGGCAAAATCCGCAGGCCAAATGTCCAGATGAACACAACAGCATTCAACAGAAATACAGGCATAAACAAATTGCCCAAGAACGCCTTCAGGGTACCATTGTATAACGCGTTATCATTGGCCATTGGCGCAGCACGAAAGGTCCAGAACGCCTTGTATTGTCCGGAATATTTCAGCATGACCACAACTGTCACCACCAGCAACAACATAATGTAGAAGGTATAAAAGAACGAACTTTCCCTAAGCTCTGCCCATGTCGACGACTGCAACTGGGTGAACCAGAATACATAAGGCAATACAAAAGATAAACCCATGGAAGGATATACCTTCAGCTTGAATTCCCGTTCATTCCGCATCATGCTGGCCGACAAACGGAAGCAGGCCTGCTCTTCCCTGGAACGACAGAACACTTTCGCCATGATCCGGTCCCAGTTCCCCCGTCTGCGTCCCGAAGACTGACCGGAGTAAGCCATTTTTTCCAAGTATAATTCAAAGGACGGCATGAGCTTCACATATACGATCAGACTTACAAGAGGAACAACGACAGCCAGGGCGGAGAAGGTATATATCCAAGCGTTCCCGCCTCCGGCGAACAACCATTCAAATACAGCCGCATACCACACAGGAGGCAGCAGCAATTGCCACCAAGCTGGGGTGAACACCACATTAAAATCAATAATACTGAACGAACGTATAACGAACTGGTAACCTATCGCGAGCCCAACCGAGAGCAGAATCTGCACCATGTTAATCATGTCCTTCAGCTTCTCGCCATCCAGAAATTTCATCATAAATAAATAGACCAGAGACGTTGTCACCAGAATCAGCATAATAATCAGAATCAATTCGACGAGAAAGAGCAGGAAGAATCCAATCCCGTGTCTAATCAGTCCTGCTGCCAGTGGTGCGGCCGTCAAGGACCCCGTCAGAAGCAAAAGATAGACTCCCGCATGAATCGCACGAGCCATGCCCACAGTGCGCCGATTGACCGGTTTAGTCATAATGATATTTCGATCCCGAATGTCCAACAGCACGGAGGAAAAATCGGAGATCATGGACGTCATGATCATAAACATCAACATGGCAGTCACCAGACCCATTTGGAGCATGAAATGACCCGTATCCCAGATGATAAAGGGAACCATAATCCCTCCCATTAATGCATACAACCACAGAGAACGCAGGTACAGATTGCCTTCTTTCTGTTTTTTATTACTACTGTTAGCTGCTAAGATCGTAGGCACCCTGCGCTGATCCATCTGAAATTTCACTCGCAAAATGAGACGCAACACATCATAATCCGCCCCTGTTCTGGCGATGATCGATCGAAAGCGATCCAGGATCTTCAGTGTGCGGAAATCAGAGGGTTCCTCCATATCAGTACACCTCCTGAACGATGGACACAAAGCGTTCAGCAATGGCTTTGTGCTCATGGAAGCCTGTCAATTGATTAAAGACTTCCTCCAATGACAATGAACCTTCCTTGGATTGCTGCTGGAGCTGCTTGAACGTACCATCTGCCAACACGCGCCCTTCGGCAATCAGTACGATTCGACTGCTGAGCTTCTCCACCACATCCATGATGTGTGACGAATAGAAGATGGTTGTACCTTTGGCCGACAGCTGTGACAGAATCTCTTTTACCACCATCACACTATTGGCGTCCAATCCGCTGAGTGGTTCATCCAGGAACAGCAGATCCGGGTCATGCAGCAGCGCAGAGATCAGCAGCACTTTCTGACGCATGCCTTTCGAGAAAGAAGCGATGCGGGAATGATACGATTTCTCCAAACCAAAACAGTCCATCAACAGCTTGGCTTTGTAATCCGCATCTTCATAGGACAAGCCGTACAATTCTCCCGTAAAGGTCAGATACTCCGCAGGTGTTAATTGCTCGTACAATTCCGCAACTTCCGGTACATAACCGATTCTACGTTTATATCCCACATCACCATCGGCGATATCCTTGCCAAAGATCCGAACCGTGCCCACATATCCCTCAACCAGCCCAAGCAGAATCTTGACCGTCGTACTTTTTCCAGCCCCATTTGGACCAATATAACCAATCATCTCGCCACGATTCACTTCAAGATCAATGCCATTCAATACAAAACGTCCGTTATACCTCATACGCAAGCCTTCAATTGACAGTACTTGTTGTTCACTCACTTCGTTATCCAGCTCCTGTCCTCTATCTATTTCTACAATCCTACTAGTTTACCACAGATTAGGATGTTCATGATCGTAATTGCATCACGTTGCTAGACATCGCCTGGATATTACCCTATGTAGAGCATCACGTAACAAAAGTGAAAACATCACAAAGCCCTTGTCCCACCATCAGGCGTCAGACAAGGGCTCCTATGGTTATTGCTATAATTAATGCGATAAGTACACTCTCTACAAAGAACCCCTATTGAAACTTAACGATCTGGAAGTGCTGATTCGCACCTCCATTATCCGTCCACTGGATTGCAGCTGCGCCATCTGCCAGTGATTGTGCAGAAATATCCAGCACTTTGCCTGTACTGCGGTTCTTCAATTTATAATACCCGCCGCCTACACTGACGAGCTGCCATTGCTGGCTGGCCCAGCCACCATCATTCCACTGTTCAATGACAGCACCATCGGTCGTGGAGCCATTCTCTACACCAATCAGCTTGCCGCTGGAACGGTTGATGATTTTGACATATCCACCGCCAGCATCGGTAATCTGCCACTGTTGACTCATTGCACCCCCATCTGCTCGCTGCTCCAGATCCGCACCATTAGCGGAAGAACCCCCAATGACATTCAGTAACTTGTTACTTTTACGGCTAATTAGCTGATATGAAGCGTTCGGGTCCCATACATCCGGTGTATTCACTCCGGTCACGGTACCTGTTGCTGTATCAACCGTAATACTGCTGGCCCAGTTCATCGCCAGACTGGTCGCGCTCGGGAACGAAAGCGGCAGCCAAACGTACTTGGAGTCTTGGACGGGACCGCTCCATGCACCAGCCCAGCGATCGCCCATGTAGAAAAAAGATGTGGTCTGCGAACCTTCTACCGGAATCACATAGGTCGATTGGGAACCATAGGTTGTACTGTCCCCGAAGTTGCTGGGAGCACTCCATGTGCCTGTAATGCTGGAGGCTGTCGCATACTTGGCCTGATTTGGATTCCATCCCGTAGCCCCCGATGTAATCAGGAAATAGACTCCGTCTTTTTTGAACATGGCAGGTGCCTCACGATATTGCCCCGGCCACAGCGTTGTTACGAGTGATTCTACACCCAGAAAATCCGGAGTCAGCTTGTAGATATTCAAGTCGGCATTCACTCGGGTCGCTGAGATCAGATAAGCCGTTCCATTATCGTTGTATACCGTCATGTCTCGGGAATCATATCCAAGTGGACGATAACTGCCCACATACGTATAATTGCCATCTACTGTACTTGAAGTCGCTACAGCGACTTTAGCCTCGCCATAATCGACTCCATTCTCCTTGTGCATCCAAAGGACGTATTTGCCTGTAACACTGTTATAGATGACTTTCGGACGTTCGATGTTGGAGATGTTGAGCTCGGCCGCCGAGCTGCTGGTCAGCACATCATTGCGGTATTCCCAGTTCTTCAGATCCGATGAACGATATACGGACACAGCCTTGAACGTTCCATTCGGATTGCGGTTCTCTCCAAACCAGTAATAGTACCCATTCGCTTTGATCATCCCGCCCCCATGGGCATGAACGACATTGCCATTGGTGTCCTTAAACTGTACCCCGTTCGTCACACTGAGCGGAGCGGCGGAAGCGTGGGGTCCTGGTGCGAGCAGCATGCCTAACGATTGCAGCGCCAAGAGTAGAGCGAGCAGATAACATAAACGGCGGGTGAAGCGACGTGAATGTGTATTCTTTTTCAACCATGCATCGTTCATAACCATATCGTAATGCACCTCCATATTTTTTGTGAAGCGCTTACATAAAGTAAAATCGATACGTTTCATCTGCCTCCGATCGATGATGCATTTCAGCATTTTAATTCATGGCAAGACTGGTTGGGCGTTCACCTCCCTGCTTCCGATTGTATCCGCCACGTCCCTGCTCGAATAGTGAACAATCCGGCGGAACATGTACAATTTCATACTGAACGCTGTCCATATACAAGAACATTTTGTATAAACCCAAAGAGCGTCTTGAATCAAATGATGCAAAAGGCTGACAGCAAAAAAGACGCTTCACCCGAAGCGTCTTCTGCTATACCTGCCCTGCTCTCTATGATGCGACTGTCTCTGGTTGCGCGTGGCTATTCATGGCAGGTTCGTTATATGATGTTTTATCAGCGTTTACTCGCCCTTATTGCTTAATCTTCGTCGTTAAAATCCTGGTCGAACGACAGCACTTTGCCTGTGTTGGCATCGATATCTACATCTGCTTCACCTTGAGCAGTTCTCAGCTCGATCTCATAGACATAGCGACCATCATCATGGTCCAGCTCGACTTTGGTTACTTTACCACCCGTAACTTGTTTCATCGCAATGTTTGAAGCTTGTGATGCCGTCAATTTGACCTGCTTTGAAGCAGATGAGTTAGAAGTGTTGCCTGTTACAGTACCTTGATCATCATTGTCATCATCGTCGTCTTTATCATCCACGACCGCCAGGATTTTGCCTGTGTAGGCATCCAGACGAACCACTACGTCATTGCTTCCTTTTCTGTCGATTTCGACTTCATAGAAGGTTTGTCCGTTTCTACGCTCCAGATCCACGTCATCCACTTTGCCTTCGGCTGCTTTCAGAGCCGCTGCTTTCGCTTGTGCCACGGTCAGTAATTTACCAGTGCTGTTCTGGTTCTGTGTTACCGACTGTGTAGTCGGCGTTGGTGTAGTTTGTACCGATTGTCCGTTCACACTCCCATTAGCCGCTACTACTGATCCTCCAAGTAATACAGCTGCTGACAAGCTACCAATCCAAAGTTTATGTTTGTTCATCATCATCATTCATCTCCTCGTTATTGTTCTCGTTCTCGTCTACATCTATAGCTTAACCTGTACGAATGAGAGATCAGCGAGAGTTAGATTAGAATTTGATGAGAAAATGAGGAGAGTGCTCAGCTTTAATCCTCGTCCTTATCCCAGGTAACGGACCGGATCGCTCCTGAGATGGCATTCACCTGTACAATGGCCTCCCGGCCATCTTCCAGATCAATTTCAACCAGATAATACGGATTCCCACTATTGGTTCCGCGAAGTTCAATATCATCCACTTCCCCAGGAACCTCCGCCAGCGCCTTATGTTTCGCTTGCTTCTCGCTCAGAAACTGGGGCTTGGAGTCTCCCTTTGTCGGTTCAGTTGCCGGGGCCTTTATTGTTTTGGAGGATAATGTCTCTCCCGTATATGGATCAATCGTGAGTTCTTCACGGCTGTTATCCTTTGCCTTCACTACAGCGGTGTATACTGGACTGCCTTGCTGCTCCATAAGCTCAAGCGAGACCAATTGGTCATTCGTTTGTTTCAGCAACTCTGTCTTGATTTGCTCGCGGCTCCACAATGTCTTCTCTTCTGCTTGCGGGTTAGACTCCAGCCGTTTGATCGAATTCACGGTTGCTGTGACGGCATCGACCTGCACATCATACAACCCGGTCTCCGATCGAAGCTGCATGATGTACATCCCGTCCTTCAACGTGGAATTAACAATCTCCCCCGGATATTGGTCCAATACGGATTGAGCTGCCGCCTCTGCCGTAAGCACCACGCGAGTCGATTGCCAAGGCTTCCACCAAGCCACAGCTACAGCAATTAGCACAACCAGAAGCCCTGCACCCCACCAAAGTGATCTTCGCGATCTCGCCCAACCGCTGTTCCCCTGTACATCCCGTTTCATTTCTGGTGGTCGCGGATCATGCTCTGTCATCACGTTTCCTCCTTATAGCTCTCCCATAGCCCAAGTTCATTTGCTGTATACTCGTTCTGAGTTAGTTCTAATGGTTACTACATAAATTGAACTAATCATTTACACAATAACGGAGAGGACAGAAATAACCTGAACAAGCAAAGCGTTCGCCTTTATCCCCGGATTTTCCCCTTGAGAAAAGGGAATCGAAAAAATCTGGGGATAACAGCGATTGGAAGGTTGTTCTGTCATCGTAGTGTCAGTGTGAACAATCTTTAGTTCAGTTTATATAGTATATAAGAGAAGGATGAGAATTTCATGAGAGCGGCCCGTTCTGAACCAATTGGGGCAAAATAATCGAAGCCTCGGTGCCTTCACCCTCGGTGCTGGTCAGTTCAATCCGTGCTCCCACTGCACCTGCAAGTTCTTTGGCAAGAGATAATCCCAGACCTGAACCACTTGCACCTCCGCTGCGTGTTCTTGCCAGATCAACCCGGTAGAATCGGTCAAAGACCTTCACCAGCTCGTCCGCCCGCATACCAATTCCGGTATCCACGATCCGAATTACGCACTCCTGTCCCTTGACTTCCAACCTGACTTCAACCGCATCTTCACTATACTTCCGGGCATTGTCCAGCAAAATAAACAACATCTGCTTCAGCTTACTCTCATCGCTGATTGCCCAGATTGGACCCGGATCATCACACCTGACTTCGCGGTGATAGGCTTCGCGAAATGCACGGGTGGAGTCTGATACAAGTCTCGTGATATCCACACGCTCCAGCTGCACATTCCACTGCTCTGGATGCTTCGCAAGCAGTAGCAGTTGCTCGGTCATCTCCCGCATGCGGACGGATTCGGACAGAATCGCTTCCACTGCTTCATCGAACACCTCGGGCCGCTCCTTCCCTCGCCGTTGCAGCAGGCTTGCATAGCTCTCAATAATGGTCAGAGGTGTCTTGAGTTCATGCGATGCATCGGATACGAATCGCTCCTGCCGTTCAAAGTTGGATTCGAGCAGATCCATCATCCGATTGAACGTCTGTCCCATCGTTTTCAGTTCATCCTTCGATCCTTCCTCCAATGGAAGACGCTTGAATTGGCCGCTGGACTGAATGTCACTCATCGTGCGTGTCATCTGCTGGATGGGCCTGGTCATTCGATTCGCCAGAATCCGGCTGGAGATAATGGCCGGAATCAGGGCAATGATGGTGACCGCGACTAATACTGTGCGGAGAACAGACAGACGGTTCTCGGTCTCTGCGATACTCTCCGTGACCTGCACATTCACAACTTCCCCATCGGGCCAGATGACGGGTACTGAAACCCACACATAACCAATCTGTTCAACTTGGGTGTACTCCGTTTTTTTCTCACTTTCGTACTTATAAGTAAGCTTGCTCAGCTGCTCCGAAGCTGCGGTTGTCGTTACCGGCGAGCTGGTGCCGTCTTCATTGACGATCCGAAGCATGCCGTTCACGGGCGCGTAGGCCCGTAACAAGTCATCCGGCGGAATGGAGCCGGCAGACTGACGCACTCCTTTGACAATAGACTCCGCTTCCGCTTCAACCCGGCTAATCTCGTTATCGATCGACATCCGTTCAAACACGATGTAGACCGACAGGTTCACGGCAATTAGCAGCACGGCGAACAATACGGAAGAGTATCCGTAAATTTTGCTACGCAAGCTCATGACTGTTCCTTCAGGACGTAACCGACGCCCCGGACGGTATGTATTAAGGGCAGTGCGAAACCATTATCCACTTTTTTGCGCACATAACGGATATACACATCCACCACATTAGTATCTCCATAATAATCATAACCCCACACGGCCTGCACTATCTGGTCACGACTGAGCACCTTACGTTGGTTCTGCAGCAGATACACCAGCAGATCGAACTCACGCGGGGTAAGCTCAATTGGGACGCCATCTCGGGATATTTCGCGTGTCCCTTCATTCAGTTTCAACCCGGCAACAGTCAACCAGCCCGCCTCATCTTCAGTCTGTTGACCCGGTGATTCATTCCCCGCATCCGGTGTGACCGAAGAGGAAACAGCGGACGCGGCTGCACTCAGTCGCAGCGCTGCCCGCACCCTGGCAAGCAGCTCTTCAATACGGAACGGTTTGGTGATGTAGTCATTGGCTCCGAGATCAAGACCGGATACTTTGTCCTCCACCGAGTCTTTGGCTGTGAGCATAATGATCGGAACCGTAGCATCCTTGGCACGAATCCGGCGCAACACCTCAATTCCACTCAGTCCAGGCAACATAATATCCAGCAGAATCAGATCCCACTGCCCATCCCCATACTTCTCCAACCCTTCCGTTCCACTGCCTGCCTTACCTACCTGATATCCCTCATACTGTAATTCCAGTTCAAGCAGGCGTGCTATTTTGGGCTCATCCTCAATCACCAGCACGGCTTCATTCATGCAGAGTTCCCCCTCATTCCATCATTACATTCTCCCGTTATATTACATGAACAATTATAATGTTCCCAAAGCATCCTCTACAGAGTCATTCCCGGCAATCAGATCAAATGCCATACGGTATGTCTTTTCTTCCTGCAAGGAAGCAGCGATCACATGAGCTACATCCTCACGCGGGATGCTCCCAGGCTCCAGATCGGTTCCTACCGCAATCTTGCCGGTACCCGGTTCATTCTTCAGACCCCCTGGGCGGATAATGGTGTAATTCAGATCACTAGCAAACAACGCACGATCCGCATAATGCTTCGCCACATAGTACGGCTTGATGGCATCCGACCATTTCTCCCGTTGATCTGCACCAAACGCACTAACCAGAATAAATCTGGAGACCCCCTGTAGCTGTGCAGCCTCCATTGTTTTCACCGCGCCATCCAGATCAATAAGCAACGTTTTATCTTGACCGGTAGATCCGCCGGAGCCCGCTGTAAACACGATTGCATTGTGATCCTTCATGGCCTCGGCCAAGTCCTCAACACTGCCCTCCAGATCACCGATCACCACATTGGCACCGAGTTCCTTCAGTGCCTCTGCCTGCTCCGGTTTGCGGATCATGGCAGTGACTTTATGTTGGCCTTCCTGTACCAGCCGCTCCACCAAAAACTTGCCGATCTGTCCATTTGCTCCAATAACCAATACGTTCATACGTCATTCTCCTCTCAGTTGAACGGACGGCTTTTCTGCCAGTCCCCGTCCCTTCTATTTATAGATAGTCATCCTATAATTTAAACGAAAGCCGACGCTTCTAAGCGCCGGCTGCCAGGTTCATGTCCATTTAATACACATCTTCAAAACATCTATGAGAGATGGAGTCTTCTGTTACCCCATTAATATACCATATCCCCTATGTGGTTTATACGTGACCTCACATCGACCACTTATGCTGAACCCTTTTCACATCTGGAGATTCGCGGTTCTTCTTGAACTGTCCGTTATTCAGCATCAGAGTTGAACTTGCGCCACAACAAAAAAGGACGCCCAGAAGGGCGCCCTTGAAAACATTAAGATTAGTAAGCCAGTGCGAACAAACCGTGAATATGAGCGAGGTAACGGATGTTACTTGCTTCTTTCATCATGGTTGCAGGCAGACCTTTCAGACGAGTCTGGTTGCCACCGATCATGCCGACAGCATCTTTACGACCCAGACTTCCCAGCGTACCGGAGAATACTGGTGTGAAGGATTCCATTGCGCCACCTTTGAACATTACGCCCAGGTTGTGACCAATGGTTTCACCCATTTGCCAAGCCAGTTGTGCTGTTGGAGGGTATGGACGAGCGCCTTCGCTAGGGAAGACCACTGCGCTGTCACCAGCAACAAACACATCTTTGTGGGATGTGGATTGCAGAACTTCTGTAACTTTTGCACGGCCACGATCCACTTCAATTCCGCTGTTAGCAACAACTGCGTTGCCTTGTACGCCACCTGTCCATACGAGCGTGTTCGTAGGGATGGAGCTGCCGTCTTTCAGCAGAACTTCATTTTCTTTCATTTCGGTAATCGCTACGCCAACAATGAAGTTAACGCCACGTTTTTCCAAGCTGGATTTGGCACGTTCAACCAGCTCTGGCGGGAATCCTGCCAGGATGGAAGGACCTGCTTCAACCGTATGCAGGGCAACTTCTTTGAAGTCGATCCCTTTTTCTTGGCATATAGCTGGGATCAGGTCAGCGAATTCACCAACAAGCTCGATACCTGTCAAGCCGCCGCCACCAATAACAAACGTAGCGTCTGCTTTGTTGCCGGACTGTTTGTAAGCATCAAGGCGTGCTTCAACATGTGCACGAATGCGGTTTGCATCGCTAACAGATTTCAGCGTGAAGCTGTACTCTTGCAATCCAGGAATTCCGAAGAATGCCGTTTCGCTGCCCAGAGCAACGACAAGGGCATCATAAGAGTATGTGGAGCCGCTGGTCATGAGAACTTTTTTCTCGTCTGGCTTGATTGTATCCACCGTATCGATTTTCAGGTTCACATTTTTACCACGCAGCAATTTTTCGAGTGGAAGAGCAACTGCTTTTTCAGCAATGCTTCCTGCTGCAAGACGGTGCAGTTCCGTAATAATTTGGTGCGTAGGGTAACGGTTCACGACTGTAATAGTCGCTTCTTCCGGTGTCAGGTATTGACGCGCAGTCAACGCGGTCAACAGACCACCGTAACCTCCGCCCAAGATCAAAATTTGCTTCGACATATCCATCCTCCGTTCTTCTAATCTTAACGTTGCTGTTGTTGACGCTCGTTCAGGATGCTCAGGAAAGATTGAGCAAAACGAAGCGATTGTTGTACGTTTGGATCTTTGAGCATTTTCAGCATAGCGAACAAGCCAACTGAAGTTTGCTCTGTTTGCGCACGATCATTAGCTTCGATGGCAGCAGAAGCTACACCTTTAGCTTTGTCTACAACAGGCTTAGCGAACTCGCCCATTGCGCTCATTGTGTCGCTGATCAGAACTTTGTCTGTAGCTACACTTTGTGCAAAGTCATAAGCTTTGGTCATAGCAGTAACCATTTCAGCCAGTTTAGGCAAGTTCTCCACCAGAACGGTCAAAGACTCCTGTACCTCAGGCTTCATTAATTGATCCAGCACGTCCAAGGACTGGCGTTGGGAAACGTCGGCACCTTCTGTAACTGGCACCTCTTGTTGAGTAGGCGATTGTGACATAAGAGAAAGTCCTCCTTTACTTTGGGATAGAAGTCCGCGACTTTCATGATGCCTGTCAAGCAGAGCCGAACCATAAATACATCAATACAACTAAATGTACCAAATTTCACACAATAGGATAAGCATAGCCCAAGGGCCGCTCCCACATCATGTATTGTATCTTGGGTCTATTGCGGAACAACATGTGTTGACGCAAAACGACAAGCAGGCCGAAACCGAACTCTATACCCCTATATTACACCTCTTACACATGAACATGAAAAAGAAATTTTTTACACTTGTGAAGATATTGTGAACATTGTAACAAAATCGATTTTTTTGTCAAGCTTTGCAGCTAGGCTAGAATCGGTGATCCTCCTGTCTAAGATCTGTAATCCTACCACATGTGGTATTAGGACAAGATCACATATGACCAGATGTGCGATATGTACACAAGGAAGGATTTTTTGATCTCCATTTTCAGGAATCGTTTTCCAAAAACATGAATTTCATGCAACGAATTTGGTCACTGTCGTTATTATGCAGCGATGGCAGCAGCCTTATTCTCTTAAGGCATCTTTTTCTTGTACAAGTATGAACCTATTGCGGCACGAATGCAAAAAAACATAAAGAAAACTTATCTTATTGTCATGTATCTTCATGTCAGATACTCAAAATCGTTAATACAAATTCAATTCAAACGTTAATCGTGATTCCATCCATCTAACTCCAAGCCTCCCAGCAACGCTTCTATAACATCCATAGCTGAACGCTCCAGCTCTTCCACCTCATTTAAGATCGATATGGCCTGATCTGCCTGGTTCTTCATGTTCGGCTGTCCTCCATCGGGGAACGGGAACAATCGCACCAGAACGAGTAACCTCTCTGTGATCATACGATATAAGCCTTCCGCCTGGTGGCAAAATGGAATCAAGGCCTTATAACGAGAATCCACTGCCCATCGTTGAGATAGTTCTTTGAAAAATTCACTGGCATAATATCTCGCATCCCACAAAACTGCCAAGTTATAGGCATGTCCGTTCGGCTCAACTCGCCCTTGTATTAAGGCATCTCGCCATGCAGCGTATGCAGCGATAGCACTTACTGTGTTCAGCAGAGTGTATGGGTCATCTCCCCGATAATGAGCCAATATATCCGTCAGTGCTGCGCGAATATTGATCTCGCGTGACATGCCAGCCGATTCCACTACCAGGACGAACACCTCCTGGTTCACACCTCGTCCTATATGATCATAAGGAATTGTTCCAGATTTGATGAAATCTGCACCGTATAGTGTACGTACTTCATCATCATAACCATAGATTAATCCAAATTCGGGAATATTCAAATCCCATACAACTGCCGGGATTCCCCGATGAATAGAGTATCGAATCAAGGAAAGGGCTCGAACGAGCCTTGAATGGAGTAACCTTTTTTCCTTTGCATTCTCCTTGAGCAACGAAGGGTCAGCCAAATTAGCGTTGATGCCCACTTCGCGTGCAACGGCTTCAACTGCATAAGGGAGATATCCCATATGGCGAACCCCTCTTGCAAGTACCTCTTTAAAATTGTAGGCAGTTGGACCCGCGATATGTATGTCTCCAGGCAGAATAGTTAAGCGAAAGGCCAGACCACTCAATCCCATAACCATGGGAAGAGATGGTGATTGTCCGACGTAATTTAACATTCCATAAATCGCCGCTGCTGCCGAATTCCAAGTTCGAGGTTGCCGGAACGAAAGAGGCTCCTTCAGCATCACTTGATTCGGTCTAAGTGAATTCTCTTCAATCAACATCTCGTCAACAGATTGATAAATGTGATACTGTGATACTTTTTTACGTGAACGAGATAAAATTTGATATACATTCGTAGGTGCTAGGTTGAATCGGCTCGCGATTTCCTGAGTTGACAATTGTTCCATCCAATGACTTTTGCATATCTGCTCATCTCTCTCATTTAACTCAGCCAACATCTTGTAAAAATTACTCTCCATCTCTCGATCAGCAACAGTATGATATGGGTCATCCGTTTGCTCTTGTGCTCCACCATCCGTCCTACTCATGCGTTGAGTCAAAAGCATGTCCAGCGAGTCTGGTTCACTCCATGATAGCCCATAGGTTGAATGCTCCATGCTTATAAATGAAGATAAATAGTGTTCTCGTTGGCGCTTCTGACGTTGCATATAGGAATACGCCTGGTTTCTCACTATGCGATGTAGCCAACCCAGCACTCGTTCGGTGTCTTTCAGTTGGCCTACATGAATGAATGCACGAATAAGTGCCTCTTGTAAAACATCCTCTGCGAGAAAGGCGTCCTGTGTTATCACACGTACATAACCGTATAATTGTGTACGATACCGCCGTACCAACTCGTCAAAAGCTCCTGTATCGCCTGTTTGGGCACGATGAACCAGCGAGCTATCTGGCTCGCTGGTCCGATCCTCAAACACCTCATCTTCCCTTGGCCTGATCAGCCCTGTGTTAACCGAGTCTCCCATGTTGCTTCCCTTCTCTCTTACACTTGGATAAACAGCATTTATATTAAATGATCCTCATCTTCAAAATCTCTGCCTCAATCATCGCTTCCGTCTGTGCGAGTTTCCTCATCATTGTGGCAGCTGCTTCCCAATCTCGGGAGACAAGACGAGATTGGCATTCTCCAAATTGAAGAGATTGGGCATATTTCAAGGCTGATAGAACAGGATGAATTTTTTCAAAATACAAGGCGTAATCCAGTGCACGCCGTGAACCTACCGGCATCGTAAAATATACATAATGGGCCCACTCAGGATCATCTATTTCTCCACCACGAATCTGATCTGCCTTGTGAAGAATTGCCGAATATCCAGTTCTTCCTTGGTGTGCGGCAGTGTCCTGGTTCTGTTCTATAACAAGCGACTGGAACCACGCACAGGCACGACGGTTAGTCTCTTCTGGATCAGGGTGTTCAACACGTTCTGGATGCCACCATTTTCGATACACCCCACTACTCCATGGAAATTCATGCCGCCAGGCTTCTTCTAGTTTCTCAAGCGTTAAGTAGACATTTGGGAAGCCGGCAGGATCGTGCAACAAAACCTCATTGCCCTCCAATTTCAATATCAATACATAATGGTCACAGCCACCAAGGTTAGGAAAATTGGGGTTATAAACGAGTTTACCCATATCTAGCGGCCCAATCATTACAGGCCCTTCCTCCAAGGATTCTTTTAGATCATCTAGTCGCATCGCTGTTCCCAATTCCTGTACACTCTCTTGTACATTGAATCCTAAAATACTCATCGCTTTAGTGACTGCCAGATCAGGGCTGGAAGTACAATTATCGAAATAAAGAATGTCATTTAACGTTCGAAAAGCCCCCAGTGAAAAACCGCCAATCACTTCAAGGAAACTGGGCTCAACCTTTTCTCCAATCGATGATAACAGCATCGCCGCTGAATTAGCGTAGCAATACGCTCCATTCCCCATATAATTGGTCATATCATACCATCCTTCCATTCTGTTAATGAAGCACGTTGTGTACAATGCTTATACTTATACGACTCTTTACAGGGAAGATTTCTGACAGAATATGAAAAGAAAGTTTGGCTCACTTCCAAATGCGAACGTTTAGAATGCCGACATCCCGGTTAATAAGGACTACACCAGACAACGAAGGAGATGTTCGATATGAGTAATTCAACTGGCGATAAAATCAAAGCAGGCGTAAACAAGGCCAAAGGCGAAGTGAAGGATCAAATCGGTAATGCAACCAACAACAGATCCCTTCAGGCTGAGGGTAAGAAAGACAAAGCCAAAGGTGCTGTACAGGATAAAATTGCTGACATCAAAAAAGACCACTAGATCCTTTTGGTGTGATTCAGGCAGCACGATGATTCGTGCAATAGATAGATGTAAAAAGCCTAACTGTCCTAGTTCGGATGAAAACCGAAAATGAGACGGAGGCGCAAATAAGCCAAGGAAGGTGTTACTCAATACACCCTTCCCTGGCTTTTTTTGTGCGTTTTATACTGCTGGAACTGCTTATCTTGCCATATCGATAATGGAACTGCGCGTTTCCCTTGTTGTAGAGTATATGTACTACGTATAGTCTTGACATGATATCTTTTCTTACTTTACCCTTGTTTTTTTGTTCGCCCTTGAGGTTCTCGGGTAATTTATAGTGAGGTGATAGGAGATGAATGAACGGAAAAAGAACATAGAGACATTGTTCCTTCAGGACAACGGCGTAATTCCCAATCATCCGACCCTGCCTGTACTTTTGTATAAAAACGTATGGGCAGAAGATGCCTTGCATGCTGAATCATTGCTAAACCGTAATGGCTGGGGAAACAGCTGGTTGAATGGTGTGTTCAATTATCATCATTATCATAGTAACGCTCATGAGGCTCTTGCTGTGGTGAGTGGATTCGTGCAGCTGATTCTGGGCGGGGAGAATGGACAGAAAGTCTACCTCCAGACCGGCGATGTTGTGGTGCTTCCTGCTGGAACAGGGCATAAACGTTTGGAGTCCAGCACTGACTTTCGTATTGCCGGTGCTTATCCGGGTGGCATGAGTTACAACACACGGACAGGCGAGAAAGGCGAGCGGCTCAAGGCTCTTCAGGAAATTCGAGAGGTTCCGATCCCGGATACCGATCCGGTCTATGGGCAGGATGGACCACTGATGGAAATTTGGAAGGAAAGGCCGTTATGAAGGATATGACAAAGATAAGGAGCATGTAATTGGACAATGCATAGAGAAGTCGGTCCAGTAAACCCTCATGAACAAATAGACTGCTCCCCGGACAAGTATGAGAAACATACCGGAGAACAGTCTATTTCGTTTCATGAGAGGCTGGAAGTATAGAGCTTCAAAGCCTTCTCTATGCCATTTCCTTATTCACCATATGCTTCAAGCTTGTGCTGATCTCTTTGTACTAGAGCGTCTAAATACCCAGCCGGATCAGGGATATCAAAATCAACTCCCACATAGTGTGAATAGATCACTCCCTGACAAACGTAGAAAAACTCCAACTCGTATAGACTTCCTACCAGTTTCCGAATCTCATTAAGGTTGCCCTCATACAGAGACAACTCGTAATGAATCGATTCCACATACGATTCAGGTAGGTGTGCCAACCTCTCCTGATTAAACGCCAATGCCTCCACCATATCCTCCGTTATCATAGAGGTCGAGTAATACATATTGCCTACATTTTGCTTTCCTGCCAAGACAGCAAAGTCTTCAAATCGCTGTATCATAATGTCTGTTCTTCCACTCTCAGCAGGGACATAGTTAAATCCAAATTGAGCTGCTTCTTCCAACTTTTTCGTAATTTCTTCTAATATAAGCATAAAATACCTCCCATGTTCATCTTCTATGATCTTAACCCATGTATTCACATACCCATCATCTCTAGAAGTCTACCATTTCTTCCTGAAAACAGTCCATTCAGTTACTCAGCAAGCCGGATACTGTAGAAACGCATTGCATGGGGCTTGCCCTCCATTTCCAGTCGGCCCTGTAGCACAAGTTGGCGTATCCGATATTCAATAAATGCGTCTCCTACCGCTTGTTCTAGATAACCCATGACTTCACCAACAACACGGGCGCATTTTATGAATTCACCAGATTGTCCGGTTAACGTAATCTCTCTGACCTTCTGCATAATGAACTCATCAATCCCATCTTCGGACATGCTCTGGATCATACCATCCTTCATTAATCTCAGAAGACCAGGCTGTTTAGCCAGCCAATCCCACTCATGCTCCATACGCTTGCGTTCCTCTGAAGACATAGGCTCTGCATTCACACAGTGGTGCCACATGGCTAACAACTTCTCTGAAACAATCTCACCTGTTCTCAAAACATCATATTGGGTATCTGAGGTATTGAATAATTCCTGATATAGCTCACTTGTCTCGATCAGATAAACAGGACTCTGCCTGTTGCGCAGCAAATGCATGGCATACAGGAGCCCTGTTCTCTCATGAGCATTATTTGCATACCAAATGGTTATTCTGGTCTCTTCATCAATGGAACTCAGCACAGAATTTAGCTGAAGCAGCTCATCTATACCTTCGGTAGCATAGCTTCCGTGTTCGCTTAGATGGAGTCGCTCCAATAACCAGAGGTGTCTACGTTGTAAAACCACCTTATTAATAAGATCGCCCAATGGACCAATCGCATAGTAGTCATTCATAGAAAAAAAACGTCGCTCCGAGCGTCCAGGAACGCTACCCATGGCAACCTTAATGCTACCTAGCGGCGATTCCCCTATCGCAATATGCATTTCACGAGGCTTCTGTGTCTCAAGCCTTTGTCGCTCCGCTTGCTTCCGATCCTCGCCTAACTGCTCAAAAATCTTTTGTATTTTCACTGCAAAATGAACTGAATGTTCCTCCGCTGTCTGATGACTGACTGCCATGTCTGCCCTGAGGTATAGCATTCGCAATAACGAACGCAGCTCTTCCTCATTCATACGGTGCAGCTCTTCATCAAAATCAAAGATATTTTCAATCATGTGGAACCCCCTTTTAACAGGTCGCCATCTCCGTAAAATACTTAGATACCACTCAATTTTACCATTACATCCCACAACTAAGAAGAAATAGACTTGCCTGAGGGTTGGTTCAGCTCATTTAGTTCCTCTCGATCTGACGTTGACCGAGTGAAGTGACGCTCCAGTTTTCGGCTTGCCCACAGGGATACCGCAATGAAGAGTAATACGCCTACCCATCGCACAGGGTGCTCCAGAAATTGTTCCACATTGGAGCCAATATACGTAACAGAGAAAATCATAATGGCTTTGCCACAGCCTACAGCGAGCAGGAAGGATAGCAATCTCATTCGCGCGATACCTGCCGCCACATTAATAATCACGAACGGGCCTACCGGGAAGATACTTAGCAGAAACACATAACTGAACGCGTTTCTCCGAATCCATACCATGCTTCGCTGCACGCGAGGTTTGCGCGCCCACCGTTCCACAAAGGCTGATTTTCCGATCTCCCGAACAATCAGGAACGTAACGGTACAGCCGATCACCATGCCAATCCATGAGTATAAAAATCCTGCCCACAGACCGTATACCGCACCGTTAACGCCAACAATCAACAGCGTAGGAAGCGGCGGCACAAATGATTTCATAAACGTCAGCAGGATACCCGGTAATGGGCCCAAGGAGCGAAATTTCTCCAGCCAGAAACGAATATTCTCTTCGGTAATATAGGACATTATGTCCAATGCTGCCGGGGTCATCTGCATCCATCCAATCTGTACAGTCTAAGTTCTCAGGTTTGATGTGTTCACTATGTCATTCCATCATCCATAAGGATGATGAAGCATCTTTACCAACTTCCTCCCAGTATAACGTACATCTTCACTCTGCACTGTTGTCAATTTGAAGAAATATTCAATCACAGCGGAAAACTGAAACACAAAGAGCACACCCCGACCTCTTCTGTCTTGGTGTGCTCTCCTATTGGAAACCCTTATTTAACCTGTGTTGAGGGTCATCGTATCGCTTATTCCAGCTGCGCTTCCTGCATTTCCAGCTCATTAAGTTCTTCCTGATGTGCAGCATTCCACTCGGGAATACCGGAACGCATGAATTCTTCAGCATCCATCGCTGCTTTGGACTGGTTGCACAGATTGCAGGCGCAGACACAGTTGATCGGGGTGGTATGTCCACCTTTGGCCCGCGGAAGAAGATGGTCAATCGTGTCTCCATACGATCCACAGAAATAACAGGTATTGTTATCACGGGTCAGGATATACCGCTTGAAATCCTTGTTGCTGAACAATCGGCGAATGGTGTACCGATTGACCACCACAGCAGCTTTTTCCTTGACCAGCGTGACCGCAAGTTCCATGTCCACTTCCTGATGCCAGCGTCGACCCTTGTCCGTCTTGCCGCGCATGCGCACCATACCTTGCCGGTTGGTCCGAAGCGATGCCGGATCTTCCGGGTCGATCGCTGCCGGGGCCGCCGGCGTATGACGGCGGGGACGACTTTCCATGCCAGCACCGTGACTACGGCTGGCAAGAGCGGACCGCTGCCCGGCTGGTGTGGCCCGGGCAGCATCTTCGCCGCCCGCCTTGGGCGCACGCTCCTTGCGCGCCGGGCGCGGCTTGGACCCTGGCGAGCCAGGCTGGCGCACGGGCGCAGGAGGCCCTGCCTCCGCAGCAGCCCCCGGCGCTTGCCCAGGCTCGCGCCTGGTGGCGGCAGGCTGTGCCTCCGCCGCCGTGCGTGCAGCGACCGTTGTGGCATCGCCACGGTCGCTCAGAGCCGGCGCATGGGCCTCAGCAGCTATGCTGCGGGCCTGCCCTGCGCCGGGCGGCAACGCGGCAGCACGCTTGCGGCGCCGCTTGCGTTTGCGTTTGGCTGCGGTCTGTTGACCCGCAGCCACTGGCTCTGCTGCCGGGCCTTGCGGCTCGGCCGGCAGCACGCCCATGGTCGCCGCAGTCTCCTGCTCGGCGACCTGATCTGCATCAGCGGCTGCTCGCGCGCCAGTCCGCTGTGCAGAGCCACGTTCATTCGCAGCAGCATGGCCCTGCGAATGCCCTTCCTCACGCCTGTGCTCGCTAGGCTGCGGATTAGCCATTACCTCATCAGATGAGCCATCATGCTCCAGGCTCGTCTCCGCTTGTCCAGATCCAGTGTGACTCTCTGGACGCTTCGCCTTTCTCCTTCTCCTTCTCTTCTTTCGGTTGCCCGGAGGAGAGGAAGCCGAAGAAGTCACCAACTCAGCATGTTCATTCTCGCTCGGAGAAGATGAATCTACTGACGGTGGTGATGCCAAAAGTCTTTCTGACGCAGGCATAACAGTCTGCGTTCCCCCCATGGCATGAGCAATCCTAGCTGCTACATGATTAGCAGAGGCAGACGCATTGGCGCTTATATTCCGAGCCGCTGCGGTACCACTTTGACTCTCAATCGGCTTACCTGTGCGCTGGGTTAACGTGTTATCTTGATCAGCTTGACCACCGAGCTGTCGACAGCGACGGCAGGCTCCACGTCTGGCTCCGGGACCAGTCCGCTTTCCGGTTCTGCGCCGAAACTCGGACAAGGGTCGCTTTTGCCCACAATACATACATGTCTTGGTCAGTCGCGCTTCATGTTCCGTCATTTCCTGCCGGAAAGGGGCTGAGCCCGTCTCCATATTGTCACCTCGGTTCCGTATGAATCCGGTTTCTTTCTATTGTATCACATCTGGTCACGAACACACTCATAGCCCGATGGCTGGTAGTCCTTTACCTTATACTCCTGTACTTCTCCACATTCATGAAGAATGTGCTCCACATATTCCAATATATCCTGCATCGTTTTCCCGCATTGTTCACATCTTGTCATTGTTCTCACCTTGATCCTGTTCTTTGAAGTTTCTTTATATTCGTTAAAAATGAACTTGAATTATTTCCGCTGGTTCTAACCTCTTTGCTTCACCATAATCTATTATCGTTCCGCCTTATGATTACCCCTCACTTATGAAAAAGAAACACTCGTTCCCCATATAATGGGCATTTATTAAATCCAAAAAACCGCTCCCCGCTCAACCCTAAGGTCGACCAAGAAACGGTTTATTATTCCTGTATTGGCATAAAAATTTAACGAACGTCGAGTTGTCCCGAGTTCTGTTGTGGTACCAGACGCGGTTTGGGTTTCGGCAGATTGCCGAAGATAACCCAGGCAAACGGAACGAATCTTGCCGTCAATCCAACCACGATCCAGGAGGCGATCAGAGCTACACCGAATCCTCCGGCGTACCACAGATGATTCAACCAGGAAACCCCGGTTTGTGGCGGAAATTCACGATACACCAGCAGGAAGAATGGATGGATCAGATAGATGCCAAAGGACAGCGCTCCAAGGCGATTCAGCGGCTTGACGATCAACGTTGGCCCTTTGCGATAGAGCAGATAAGCAATCTGAATGAGCACCAGCGCACAGGCGAAGGTATGCACATTCCAGAAGAATTCGTACCATAGCGTATTATAGGTTGCAATCTTCAGACGCAGCAGATAATAGATATACACATGGCCAAGTCCGGCAATGATCCACACAGCCCAGAGCAGAATCCATGAAGCTACACGCCCTTTGGTGGCATTGGCCCGACTGATGACAAACCATTGCTTGATTTTAGGGAAATACACCCCGAGAAAGGCACCCAGCATGAAGTAGGAAAAGTACGAGAAAGCCCAGCTTCCCTTATTGGGTACCTGAAATCCATATTTATTACTTACGATGAATGCCCATTGAATCAGTAATCCAATCGGTACAGACCATTTCACCACTGAAGGATACTTCTTGAGCAGCCATAACACCAATGGGAATAACAGATAGAATTGCATGTTAATAAAAACAAAGTACAGATGCGTATAAGCTTTGCCTGTGAACAATTTCGTAATGAAACTCACTGCAGATTCACCGAACGGTCGGCCCTGATAATGCGTGATATGCACCAAAACAAAATATATCAATGAAAACAGGAAATACGGAAGCAAAATATACACAAATCTTTTCTTGTAAAAGTTACTGACAAGTTTCTTGTCCAGCGGACGGGAATAATAATTATAGAACAGCACGAAACTGCTCATAAAAATAAAGGTTGGCGTACCATATTTCATAAAGATATTAATAAAATTGTACAGCCAGTAATATCCCGAACCAGTCATGTCTACCGTCGCGTAAGAAGTGGAATGCACGCACAGCACGCCGATAATGGCCAGGGCACGTACCAGATTCAGCTCCGGAATTCGCTCTCTTTTCAATGTTTCACTCATGTTTAGCTTTTCTCCTTCATATATTCGTCAATATGTCAGAAATGACTTAGTACGATAAAGCTCTCTATCTATTAAAAGCCATATTGCTTAAGATGGATAGTCCATTTTCTTAACAATCTCTAAATTTTCAATTGGATTTCACACTTTTTTCATGTCTATATATGTAAAAAAGACCGCGAGTACGCGGTCTGTGGAACATCATGCCTCCAACCAAAAAAATTGTTGGTTTAACAGGATGAAAATGGTGAAAAAGGTTAAATTTGAACCCAAACCTACCTAAACCGATATCCGAGTGATGACGGTTGACGAATACAATGAAGCCTCTCCTTAGGGACACCTCTTACTTCTCTCGACTCGCCAGAATTTGTTTATAGACCTCTATAGCCGTCTGCCTGGATACCTTCAGATCCACAATGGCATCCTTGCGTGGCTGATGGATGTCCTTGCTATGGAGATCCTTCAGTTCAGGCAGCCACTTGCGAATATAGTCCCCTTGAGGATCATACTTCTCCGATTGCGTTACCGGATTATTCACCCGAAAATACGGAGCTGCATTCTCACCAAGCGAGGCGCACCATAGCCAGTTACCGCGGTTCTGAATATGATCATAGTCACTCAGCTTCCGCCTGAAATACACTTCCCCCAGTGTGAACGGGCATTGCAGATTTTTGGTGAGGAACATCGCCGTCAGAATCCGCAGACGGTTGGGCATATGCCCGGTCTCGTTCAGCTCTGTCATCGCTGCGTCAATGATCGGAATGCCTGTCTCCGCCTTGCACCACCGTTCAAAATGAACTTCGTGGAGTGCCGAGAGATCATACACCTTTTCATATGTAAAATAATGACTCTCATATACTGCTCGATACAGATAAAAGTCGCGGAAGCACAACTGTCTGATCCATTCCCCAGCCTCAGCTGTACGACTCGCTGCATCGTACATCTTGCGAATGGATACAGCACCCACAGCTACGTAGGAACTGAGATGGCTCGGTTCGTAAGCCTCATATTCATCCCGATGATCACCATATTCTGCAATTCGATCGGATAGAAATTGATCCAGCAGCAGGTGCGGGTCCTCGTAATTCGATACACTGCACTCCAACAAATCCTGAGGTACCCGCATCGAATTTGGCCATTCGATCGGACGATCACTCACATTTATATCCGCAACCGTTGTTGCCGAAGAAGGGTTAGGGTGCTCATTCATAAATTCCACCCACCGTCGGTGAAAGGCGGCAAATACTTTATAAGGCTCTGATTTACCCGTGAAATCAGCGAATCCAGCTAAATCCAGCAGCAGATGATCCACCAGTTGTGTAAACGTCACATCATACGTCTCGGTTACTTTGCGTATGCCCCTGTCCCGCTCTATCGCATAGGGAGTCATGTCGCGATGAACAACAACCTCATCGATCTCTCCTTTCAAATGGTTTAGAAGGTAATCAATCACTTCGACCGGTTTGCCATGAGCGACATGCAGCTTTCGCTCTGCTTTTCGGTACTGCTCACCAAGCTCTACTGCATGGCGTAGAAAATTCACGCCACTATGTTCCTTCGCACGACCCTGCCGCAGGAGAAAAGGATCATAGATGAGTAGATGTACACTCTCTTCTTCCTGGTTCCGCAGATAATCGAATGCGGTCAGATCATCCGTTCGCAGATCTTTGCGGTGTATGAATAGCTTCATGCCTCATCCTCCTGCCTGAGCTTATTCTTATTTTTCGGTCAGATTATGATATAGCCTGCTTGTTTCCGGTTCGGGCTGATG
This sequence comes from Paenibacillus hebaui, assembly GCF_051934385.1. Classification (NCBI taxonomy): domain Bacteria; kingdom Bacillati; phylum Bacillota; class Bacilli; order Caryophanales; family Paenibacillaceae; genus Paenibacillus; species Paenibacillus hebaui. The sequence continues at coordinate 6,905,003 of NZ_CP196836.1, forward strand.
TCCCAGATCCTCATCCAGGGTCAATGTAAATGAATGATACAAACGGCGTATTCCCTGCTGATCGTCCATGGACGCATACACTTCCATCATCAGTCGACAGATTTCTTCAGCATAAGGCTCTCGTTCCTGTAACTCCGTTAATTGTTCAATAGCTTCCTTGCCACGTCCATGCCTCATGTTCCATTCGACCATGTCCATACGAGTGCGGTATATTTACGCCTCAGTTGATCCATATTGTCTGACGTAACGGCAGCGTAAGCTGTCCCCTGTTCAAATTGTTCCACATCACTCACCAAATTACCCGATAACAGCCGATAGCGGTTCATATTGTACTCCAGCTTGCCTGTCATGCTCCATTCCTTGAGGAGCTTTCGAATCTGGTACACCGACGTATGCAGATGTTAAAATATAGGGAATCATGTTCTTTTTCTAGGATAGGTTGTAAAAATTAACTCTATATTTTCACACTCTCAAGTTCTTTTTTGGGAATTAATTTAACTATAGTTAATTAATCACATTTAGTATTGTTATTTAACTATTAGTATACACTTGATACAGTATCAACTAATTAATACATAATGAAGAAATGAGGGAGGAATTAATTTCATGACGGATTGTCAAACTAAGTGCGACAGTTCCTCTGTGAAAGATTCGTGAGCGGTTCTCCAACCCAAGCATTTTCGTGGTCTGTGATTCATTAGATCGAGTGAATGGGCGAGATCTTCATCCTCCACTTGAGCGAGATCGGTACCTTTAGGGAAAAACTCTCGAAGCAACCCGTTTGCATTCTCGTTGGAACCGCGTTGCCAAGACGAATACGGATCAGCAAAATAAACGTGCAGGTTGTGGGTCGTTTCCAGATTGGCATAGCATGCAAACTCCTTTCCTCGATCAGCCGTAGCTGTGAGGAAGGTCCCAGTAGGGTACTGTGATATAGCTACACCGAGCGCAATCTCCATCGACAAAGCGGTACGGTCGGGCATGAGAACAGCGGTATATAAGCGTGTTTTGCGTTCAATCAACGTCGCTACGCATCCTTTACTTTTCCCACGACCCGATACGACGGTATCCAGTTCCCAGTGTCCAAACGTTTCACGGGAACGAACCTCTTTGGGGCGATCTGAAATGGATTGACCAATAGCGAATTTACCGCGAGTTTCTGCGGGTTTCTGGCGCTTCCCCTTGTGTCGAAGAACCTGTAATACACCTCGAACCAAGCGCCCAGCGTAGATCCAGCGGTAGATGGTTTTGAAAGAGACTGCACGCCGGCCTTCGGTGCGGAAACGTTCAGTGATTTGTTCCGGAGACCACGTTGCCTCAAGTTTTTCCTCCAGTGAAGCAGCCAAGGCGTCTGACCATTTACCTGGAGAGACAGAAACCTTACGACGCTCCTCATAAGCGTTCTGAGCTTGTTCTGCCTGATAGGGATGCGATGCAACAACACGATCTAGCTCACGGCAAATCGTGGAAGGATGTCTACCCAGTTCCTTTGCAATGGCTCGTGAACTTTGGCCTTGCTTGTGGAGGATTTCTAGCTTGCTACGTTCGATTATGCTAAGATGTGAATAACTCATGGACTGATTCTCCTTGTGTGAATGCTGGTGTGGTAACTTTCATTCTACACGAATCAGGCTATGAGCCATTTTTTTATTTTCAGTAGGTGTCGCACTTCATATTACAATCCGTCTCATGAAGAAAAAAAGTGCTTTTTTTGCGACATTATCTTTAGCTATGGCAACAACAGCGATGACTGCTTGTGCTCCACCAAGTACAACTCAGGAGAATGTAATTCCTGAATCTAGTGTAATAGCAAGTCCCATTAGTAATCCTTTTATCGAAGATCACTTGATAAGCCCACTTGTTATTGATACGGACAACCCCATTGGCGATACCGCAACGGGAGGCGCAGTTGTACAAAAATCCTTTACTGTAAATGCGGGATATGGTCATCTTAAACTTTTAATGAAAAACTATAGTACCCAATCAGTTACCGTTAGCTTGACACACAAATATACTGGATTATTATATTTTTCTAGAGAAATTCCCGGAAAAGAATCTTTAACATGGAAAAATTTAGAAAACGGTTACGAACAAGGCATACGTGGTGGAGACTATATGCTTCAATGGAGTGGTGGCGGTAGTAACGTTAATGGACAATTTTTTGGAAAAACTGGCTCAGCCATTACCGCTGTTACAAATTAATTCAAGTTTTGGTGTTCACCTACTAGAGATCGTCTGAGAACGTTAAATTAGTACATTTTCTAATAGAGGTTGTTCAAAAAGTCCGCTTTTGATTACGAAGAATGCCTAGTGGCATCCTCAGCATCGAAGTTGGAATTCAGCCGAAATAAGTAGATGCTTGCGAAGGTTGTTTCCTTCGGAAACATTGTAGTTGCTCACGTAGTTTTCCCTACGCTCCGCTACTCCATTTCTAGCTTCATCCCATCTTCTCGGTACTGAAAACCGGTCTTTTTGAACACGCACTAATAGGTTATGAAATCAAAACTACCTGTTTTGAGCGTATACGCTGACTTTAACCCAGATCAGGCCACAGCATAAGGTTTACCCCGTGCTGTGGCCTTTTTTACTATATAAATTGAACTAACAGCGATCGGAAGGTTGTTCTGTCATCGGAGTGGCAAGTGTAAATATATTCAGAGTAAGTTTAGTATCCGCGGGAATATGGCTCCGCAATGGCTGCTTTATCCTTACTTACGCCCAACGCCAAAGCCGCATGGTTGGCCCAGTACGGATCACGCAACATGCCTCTGCCAACCGCAACCAGATCTGCATCACCGTTGCCGATCACCGCTTGAGCCAATGCCGCATCCTCAAGCATGCCTACCGCGATTACAGGAACGTTCAGTTCTGCACGGAAACGACGGGCGAATGGTACTTGGTAACCCGGATAGTTGCCCGGCTTCCGTTGTCCCGCAGGTCCCTCCCCACCAGAGCTGATGTGGAACATATCCACGCCTGCCTCCTGGTAGGCACGAGCGATATTGATGGTATGATCGATGTCATAACCGCCATCAGCGTATTCTACAGCCGAAATCCGCATAATCAGCGGCATGTCTTCCGGCATTTCTTTTTTCACCGCACGAATAATGTCAACCCCGAAACGGGACAGATCCTGCCCATACACATCCTCACGGTGGTTCATCAGCGGGGAGTGGAACTGGTGAATAAGGTATCCATGTGCTCCGTGCAGCTCGATGGCATCCACTCCAGCCTGTACAGCGCGGCGAACGCCGTCTGCGAACTTCTGCACCATCGCTTCTACTTCTACCGTACTTAACGCTCGTGGTGTCTTGAAGCTCTCTCCTGGGAAAGTGATCACCGATGGAGCGACTGGCTGATCCGCATCCTCCGCTTTTCGTCCTGCATGCGCGATCTGAATGGCTACCTTGGAGCCATACGCGTGCATTCCATCTACGAGTTTGGCAAAGGCAGGAATATGTTCATCCGACCAGATGCCCAAGTCATTATCGGTAATGCGTCCATCCGGATCAACATCCGTCATCTCAATCACGATCAGTCCTGTACCTCCAACGGCACGACTCACATAGTGAACCTGATGCCAATCGTTCGGGATGCCATCCTTCGCAGTTACTGAATATTGGCACATCGGTGCCATGACTACACGGTTATGTAGTTGAAGTCCCTTTAACGCATAGGGGGAAAACAATTGCTCAGTCATTTATATTACATCTCCAATTCCATATATTGATTTATATTGAGACACTCACTTATTTTCCAGATCGGAAAACAGCTGCCCATTCTTACCATAGTTGTCTTTCTCCAGATCTTCAATGAAAATGAATACTCTGCTCGGATCAACATCCAGTGTCTCACAAGCCACTTGGGTCATCCGTTCAATCAACTGACGTTTCTGCTCAATCGTCTTGCCTTCCAGTACCTTAACGGTTATAAATGGCATGGCTTGAACACATCCTTTCATCAAAACTATTATGAACTTAACTTACAGAAATACAAGTACGTACATTTTTGTTCCATAGTACCCTTTTTGATACCTTGTGATTCCTTTACTTCGTACTTGCACCATTCTGGAAATGACTGCAAAACATGATATGATAACCAAACGGACACACAGGAAATAATATACCCCAAAAGAAATAAACCCAAGCCAAAGGAGCGGTTACTAGTGAAAGATATATTAATACAAAGATTGACGACGTATGTTCAAATGGATACCCAATCGGACGAAAATAGCGACACCTGCCCTTCCACACCAGGCCAACTGGCCTTGGGCAAACTTCTCGTTGAAGAATGTACCTCCATTGGTTTACAGGATGTAACCATGGATGAGAACGGTTATGTGATGGCTACATTGCCATCCAATACAGACAAGGAGGTTCCGGTTATTGGTTTCCTCGCCCATCTTGATACAGCTACCGACTTTACAGGTAAAGATGTCAAACCACAGGTCATCGATAACTATGATGGGGCAGATCTTGTTCTAAATCAGGAACTGGATGTCGTGTTATCCAACTCGGATTTCCCGGAACTTCACGAATATAAAGGCCACACTCTGATCACAACCGATGGTACAACGTTGCTTGGTGCGGATAACAAGGCAGGCATTGCTGAGATCATGACAGCGATGGCTTATCTGGTGGAACACCCGGAGGTGAAACACGGAAAGATCCGGGTCGCGTTTACCCCGGATGAAGAGATTGGACGCGGTCCGCACAAGTTCGATGTCTCGGCTTTTGGAGCCAAATATGCCTACACGGTGGACGGCGGACCACTCGGCGAGCTGGAATACGAAAGTTTCAACGCGGCTGCCGCCAAGATTACGGTACGGGGCACCAATGTACATCCCGGAACAGCGAAGGATAAGATGGTGAACTCCCTGAAAATCGCAATGGAATTGAACCGACGCCTGCCTGCGGAGGAAGCTCCTGAATTCACGGACGGTTATGATGGTTTCTACCATCTGTTATCCATGGAGGGTGACGTTGAGCTGACGAAAATGAGCTACATCATCCGTGATTTCGACCGGGAAAAGTTTGAAGCACGCAAAATGAATCTCTTGAATATTGCAAATGAGCTGAAGACCAAGTACGGAGAGAAAAGCATCCGTGTGGAATTGAATAACCAATACTATAACATGCGTGAGAAAATTGAACCGGTACGCCAGATCGTCGATATCGCGCATGAAGCCATGACCCGTCTGGACATTGAACCTATTATCCGTCCAATTCGGGGAGGAACAGATGGTTCCCAGCTCTCCTATATGGGCATGCCAACACCGAATATCTTCACAGGTGGGGAGAACTACCACGGCAAATTCGAATATGTATCGGTAGACAATATGGTTAAGGCAACCCGTGTCATTGTAGAGATCGCACAATTGTTCGAGCAGCGCGGAGATATCTAATCTGCCTGAAACGCATGGAGTGAGCAAAACCATGGAGCGTAATCTTTGGCCCGCTAAAAGCTAAGCGACGAATCACCATTGATATGCAGCGAGACACACGCGGGGAATTGCGCGCGGTGCAAAATGCACCCTCTGGGATATCCCGGAGGGTGCATTTAATTGTGCCGTATAGTATAGTATCGTGTCGTGTCATCTAGATATGAAGGCTTGTCCTTTATTTAAAAAAAACGATCACTCATACATATTGCCTCCCGCAATGGTACGCAGCTGTTCCAGATCACAGATCACAAGTTTTCGTTGCACCTTGCGAATAATATCCCGATTACACAAGTCATGGATGACCCGGTTGAGATGCCTGTAACTTGTGCCCAACATGTCTGCCAGCTCTGTCAGTTTGGACGTCTGGATCTCTTCTGTAGAAGGCTCCCCTTGTTCCATCGTGGACAAAAGGTAACTGGCAAAACGACTCTCTACCGGATACAGCAGATTAAGACTCGACAGATTCGAGAAGGTATATAACTTATGGGTGATATGACTGAGCATGAAATGAAGAAATTTTGGATTTTCAGCATACGTACTTTGGAGATAACGATAGCTTACACCAAGCAATAGGCTTTTGTTGACGGACTCCACCGTATTCTTGGCTTCCTTGCCATTGACCAGTTCCAGATCCCCTACCATTGCAGGTGGAGTACTAAAACGAAGCAGCAGAGACTTGCCATTCGTCAATGTTGTATAAATCTTGAGCTTACCCTGAACGAGGAAATACAAACGCTCGGGGCGTTCACCTTTGGCACATATCATCTCGCCTTTGGCGGCCTCCAGCAGTCTTAACTCAGCAAGTGCAGGCTCGTCTAATACCTGATCGAGGCCATTCTCACGTGCGAGTTGACGCATCTGCTCAAAGTCCATGATTTCTTTCATCCCAGTTTAACCTCCTAAGTTGTATTGAACGTATAGAAAGGGACACATGTCCTACAAATGATATAGATCTATACAGATATCTTGATATAAAAATAGTTACAACTAGAATTTATACCCAATAAACCGATTCATATGGGAAATATTTTAAAATTTAATTATAAAAAGTTCATTTTTTCATAACAAATGCCGTTCACGATAATCCATTCTTATCCGATGTAAGATAGAGCGTTCCATAGATCGAAAATATATTTCATTCACATATTGAAAGGTGGCCCTAATCCATGAACGTTGTAGAAGCTCTAATTAAAGTAATGCCTTATATCAGCCTAATCCTAAGAGAACCAGCGAGCCTGACCATTTATGATCACGAGAAGGTATTAGAAGTCATTACTACAGAGAAGTTTAACCTTGGTTTCAAATCAGGCGAGCCTCTTCTGGACAGTTACAAAAACTTTGCAGCACTGAAAAATGGGAGAGAAGCTACGCTTACGAATATCCCGGCAGAAATTTTTGGTATTGAGTTGGATGTCCTAAACATTCCGATCTTTGATGACCATCATGAAGTCGTTGCTATTTTTTGCGTATCGTATGATCAGTCCAATCAGAATCAGCTTGAAGACATTATACAAGAAAATCAAACCATCAATGGTAATCTGGTTGACATGGTGCAGCATGTTGCCGCTCATGCGGAAGAATTGCAGGCAGCTAGTGAACAGATCCTTGAGAACACACGGCTTGCTGTGCAGAACTCTTCCCAAATCAACAAGGTTGCCGGGTTCATTCGTGAAATCTCCGAACAAACCAACTTGCTTGGTCTTAACGCCGCTATTGAAGCTGCTCGTGTTGGGGAGGCCGGTGCCGGCTTCGGTGTGGTTGCGTCGGAAGTGCGCAAGCTTTCTGTTGATGCCAAACAAGCCACAAGTGATATCGGTATCAGTCTAAAGGATGTACAACAAGTCATCAAACAGATGGAAGTTGAAGTCTCCCAGATTGCTGCCTCTTCGCAGGAACAAGCGACACTTGTATCATCCTTCACCGATGTTATTGAGAAACTCAATGAAACGGGCGAGCGAATGAAAGCTCTGTCCGAACAACTGATTAGCTACTCTGTGAAAAATTAAAAGATGATGTCTACCAGACGGAGATTTTCCCGTTGGAGATGATTCTAAATATGTAACAAACAGGACTTGGTTATCCACCTAGTGGTAACTCCAAGTCCTGTTTGATTTATCTTGATATCGTGGTGGATTTGAATCTCATGATGTCTTCGCTCTTTTGTTATTTCTTACTGTTGTTACTTCTTATTTTGCAATTTCAAGTTCCTTGCTTCCTACCACCTCAGCCTCGGACTCCCAGCACTCCACTTCACCTGGAATGTGAATGCGGTCACGTGTAAAGATCGGGTCACGTCCTTCGGCCTTTTGTTTCTTGTAATCCTTCAGCGCTGCAAAAGTCACCTTGGACAACATCAGGATCGCGATCAGATTAACCACAACCATCAATCCCATAAACAGGTCCGCCAGATCCCATACCAGCTGTACTTTGGCAACAGCACCAAACAGCACCATCGCGATAACACAGATACGGTATACCCACAGCCAACCTTTACTGGATTTGATAAATTCAATATTGGTCTCCCCATAGTAATAATTCCCGATGAGCGTACTGAATGCAAACAGGAGCACCATGATTGCCAAAAACCCGGATGCCCAAGATCCAATATGCACACTTAATGCTGCCTGCGTCAGTTCAATGCCCCCAAGATTAGAACCTTTGTACACTCCTGATAATAAAATAATCATGGCTGTACTTGTACAGATGACCAAGGTATCCGTTAACACACCAAATGCCTGAATAAGTCCCTGTTTGACCGGATGTGTTGTATCGGCTGTTGCCGCAGCATTCGGCGCACTCCCCATCCCTGCTTCATTGGAGAACAATCCACGTTTGACACCATTCATCAGAGCAGCACCCAGTGTGCCCCCCGCAAACTGTTCAATGCCGAAGGCATTTTTCACAATCAGAGCAATCATGGCCGGAAGCTGCGTGATGTTAGCCAGCACGACAAATGCAGCTACGCCAATGTACAGCACAGCCAGAACAACGACAATATACTCGGAAGCCTTGGCAATCCGTTTAACACCACCCATAATGATTCCAGCAAACACAACGGCCATAATAATGCCTACCGTCAACCGATCAATGCCGAATGAATTTTGGAATGCCACTGTAATCGTGTTGGACTGCACAGCGTTAAAGACCAGACCAAAGGACAACGTAATGAGAATCGCGAACAGGATGCCCATCCAGCGTTTCCCAAGCCCACGCTCCATATAATATGCCGGACCCCCGCGGAACCCGCCATTATCTTTGACTTTATAGATTTGGGCAAGCGTACTCTCCACGAAACTGGATGCTGAACCAATAATGGCAATAACCCACATCCAGAATACAGCCCCTGGTCCGCCCAAAGCGATGGCGAGTGCAATACCGGTAATATTCCCTGTGCCTACACGTGCCGCCATACTGATGCAAAATGCCTGAAACGGCGAAATTTTGCCAGGCTCCTTGCTTTTGGGCTCCAGGAGTACTTTCACCATATCTCCAATCATGCGAAATTGCATGAACCGGGTCTTGGTCGTGAAGTACACACCGCATACGACCAACAATATAATTAACAGCTTGGACCACAAAAAATCGTTGAAAATGACTACAATATCTTGTATTGTTTGCTCCATCGGTAATACCCCCGTCTCTGATGTGTCATATAAAAGTGTTTCGGCCGTATGTCTGAGCGAAAAATCCTCATACTACTGCTTATAACGGAAGCAATTCTGCCACTCACAACAGAAACTTCAATTTGAAGTGCGATTAGTTCTGCGCAGAATTTGTTTGTACCCTTTCGCACAACTCTGAATCTACACTTTTGGATGTTACTTATACTACATGCGTATCTACGAGAAACGACAAATACCTACATGAGATCATTTAATTTTTTTATAAATAAGCAATGTTTATCCATTTCGTTGTTACTTTATCTGACATATTGTTTCATCGTACACACCGGGCTATAATGGGTTTATTTAATTCGTATTGAGGAACATGCGGAGTATCTAGGAGGAAACTGAAATGCGTTATTTTATCGTGGATGATGATCCTGGGGTTCGCTCCATGTTGATGGATATTATTGAAGATGAAGGGCTCGGCGATATTGCCGGGGAAGCAGAGGATGGGGCGCATATTCATGCCGAGCTGCTGGAACTGCATAAAGTGGATGTACTGCTGATTGATCTGCTCATGCCTCAGCGGGACGGAATTCAGACGATACGTGCACTGGAAGGAAGGTTCGAAGGCAAGATCGTGATGATCTCTCAGATCGAGTCGAAAAATATGATTGGCGAAGCCTACTCGCTTGGCATTGAATATTATATTACGAAGCCGATTAATCGGCTGGAGATCTTGTCTGTTCTGCGGCTGGTAGACGAACGGCTTCGCATGCAGCAATCCATCGCAGATATTCAGCGGACGCTGCAGGGACTGTCCGGACTGCAATCTTCGGAACGCACTGCGACACCCGTCCCGGACAAAACAATTACCACAGCAGGACATTTCCTACTGTCTGAGATGGGCATGATCGGGGAAGCGGGCAGCAAGGATCTGCTGGACATGTTGGAATATCTGGAGCAGATTGAGACGGAGGATCACAAACTGTCGCCATACATGTTCCCGTCCCTCAAGGACATCTTCCATAATGTCGCGGTGCGCAAATTGGGCTGTGATGCCTCACCAGCGGAAGTGAACAAGGAGATCAAGGCATCGGAACAACGCGTCCGCAGGGCCATTTTCCAGACGTTAAGCCATGTTGTATCGCTCGGACTTACGGATTATACACATCCCAAGTTCGAGAACTATGCGTCGAAGTTTTTTGATTTTACGGAGATACGCAAGAAAATGCTGGAGCTGCAAAATAATGTGGAGCCTTCCTTGTCCCAGACCCGCATTAATACGAAAAAGTTCGTGCAGGTATTGTATCTGGAAGCCAAACGGCTGTTGCATTGAGAGGGTCCACAAAAACAGACGGGCACGAAAGAACTGGAATGACACAGCACCTATTCCTACTGCTGTTTATTCCAGTTCTTTTCATACCGCAGGGCTGTAACATGTTCATCTATATCGTCTAAAGAACGTATATCCATCAAGCCCTCGGCTTGTTTCGGTTCATTCGATTATATTCATTGATTAATTCATCCAGTGCCATGGACTGCCGAATGACATCGGGATGTCCAAGACCGCCCCCGTTATGCTCTACCAACATATGCAGGTTATGTCTGGCATTCTCTATTTTATTTTTCAATTCCAAACTCATAACCATCGCATCTGACACCTCCTATTTCTGTGTTACATTTTAGGTTTTCCTGTCAATCTATAGTTGGTTTAACATATGGCAGAGGCGGCATGGATGTTTTGTCTGCTTCTCCATTTTTTGATAGTTATGATGACCATCCACAAAGTATAATCCATAAAATGGCTTTAGAATACCGTATTATGGGTCAAATTGCAATTTTACCACCTCCATAATTCCCCTCCAGCTTCATGAACAGATGATTGTGTCATTATTGTGTATCTTGTTAAAACAAAAAAATATCCCTCCTGTCTATAGACCACCCACAAGGGTTAGCCCATATCCAATAGAGGGATGCTTGATGGTTAAATCATCTTCATCATGGTGTAACCTTCACCTTAATAACTTCACTTGTAACCGATCCACTTTCGTTCATCCATTCCACATGATACTCATAATCGCCCGATGTGCGATCTTTGATGACTACTGTTGCTGATTGTGCATTCGGGGATGAAGCCGTCAGCGGTTGGCTGTCGATCTCTTCACCGTTCTCATACAAACGATATGAGGTAGCATTGGTGCCCCACCACAGGTTCATCGTAATGGTGTAATTTCCGTCCCCATCCCAGTTGTCATGAGAGAGCATCGGCTTCGCTGGTATTGCATCCCGAACAGTCACGGTATGCGGCTGACATTCAGTCGTTCCCTTTGAATTAATCAGTTCGCACGTATACACATAGCTGCCATTCACTCGTCCGGTAACATCTGTGGAAGCCTTCTGAGCAGAAGGCGTAATGGCTGTTAGCTTCTGAGTGTCGATCAATTCACCATTCTCATACAGTTTATACTCGGTAGCGTTGTTACCCCACCACATATTCATCGTCACCGTATAGGTTCCACCTGACAGACCATTCCCATGCCCGTTATTGTCAGACAACACCGGCACTCCCGGCGTACCCGTGGCATGATCAGCGGCAATGACCGTTACTTCGACTGACCGCTCTGTGACCAGTCCTGCACCATTCACTGCGCGAGCTGTAAATGTGCGCTTCCCCGCCAGACCTGTGAGCGGGATTTCGTCCCCTGGTTGAACAACCTCACCATCCCAGGTCAATTCCAGCAGGGTAATCCCGGATTCCGGGTCTTCTGCCTTCACGCCTACTTTTAACACTTCATTTTCATTCATCTGCTGCACAGGCATTCCGGTAATGACCGGAGGTGTTGTATCTTCCGGCTCCAGCGGAGAGCCTACATAACGAATGTTTGGTGCTGCTGGCTGTTCCATGCCTACGCCCAGATGAAAGCCGGTATGTGGTGGCTGGTTGTAGGCTACATTTTGCCAGGCTACACCAAGGCGGTAGATCGGATCGTGCATCAACGTGCGAATCCGCACGTCCGTCTCATCTGTTGTCGTATAGATGCGTAGCTCCGAGCTATCCTGGCTGCGCCACATCACTTCTTCGCGCCAGTCGCCAAACAGGTCGGCCTGCAGACTCGGATTGGCTTTGGTGCCATTGTTCGATGCGGCACCAGTAGCGGTCAACAGATTAACGGTCGTCTCATTTGCATGATCCCACTTGTCTATTCGAATGTCATCCTGCAGTTCGCGCAGCAGGTCACCATCCCACCAGATACCGAAATTGGTGGATGAAGGAATCTTCGTCGTGATCAATTCCCCCTGCGCACTGTAAAGTCCCGTAACCGGAATATGCTCGGCATTGGTAATATTAGCAGCCCACACTTCAGCTCCTGGATAATTCGGATCAATATCTGCTGCCATGCCGCGTCCGGTATCGACGCCTGTGAACACACCCCAGAGGATCTCACCTGTGGCAGCATCACGCATCTCCAGACCATACTCGGCATCCTTATGCTCATGTACATCAAACACTTCAAGTCCCGGACGGGTTGGGTCCAGATCACTCAGATGCATCGCGTCTCCATGTCCCAGCTTCGTGTTGTAGAGCGGTGTGCCATCATCATCGATAGCCATCGCCCCAAAGGTGATCTCATCCTTGCCGTCTCTGTCGACATCACCGACAGATAGATTATGGTTCCCTTGGCCCGCATACTCGCGGTAACCTTCATCATTCGAGTCAAAGCGCCACACCTTGCTGATCTTGCCATCGCGGAAATTATAGGAAACCAGCACGGTACGTGTGTAGTATCCACGGCTGAACATCGCACTTGGATGTTCACCATCCAGATAAGCTACAGCTGCGAGGAATCGGTCTACCCGGTTCCCGTACCCGTCTCCCCAAGAAGCCACGTCCCCGCGCGGCGGATCGTATTCCACTGTATCCAGCTCCGCACCAGTTTGACCGTCAAATACGGTCAGGAACTCGTCACCCAGCAGGACATAACCCGAGCTGTTTCGGTGATCTGCATTGGCGTCGCCAATTACCTTTCCTTGCCCATCGATGGTACCATCTGCGGTACGCATCATCAGTTCTGCCTTGCCGTCACCATCAAAGTCATAGACCAGGAATGGAGAGTAATGGGCTCCTGCCCGGATATTCGGCCCCATATCGATGCGCCAGAGCCTTGTTCCATCCAGCTTGTAAGCATCCATATACACAATACCGGTATAACCGGATTGGGAATTATCCTTGCCGTTATTCGGTGACCACATCAGAATAATCTCATATTTGCCATCACCATCCACATCACCTACACTGGCATCCCCGGCATAGTACGAATACGGTTGACCGTCCTTTGTATATGCATCGGCAGGTTTCTGCAAAGGTACAGACAGGTACTGCTCCTGCCAGACACCGAATTCCTTCGTTGCAGCTTTTTCGATTCCATTCTCTACGGTCATCACGCGATATTGGGATGTATCTGTGCCTTCCGCATCCGTAAAGTTGGTACTACCTGTCAACGGTTCATCGTTGAGCTTCACATCATCCCGATACAGATTGAATGCAATCGAATCGGAATCCAGGCCGAGCATGCGCCAGCCAATATAGTTGCCATTCTCTGTTTTTACCGCGACCGGAGCACGATCCAGAAACTCCATTTCGCGATTCAGCGTCGTTGCGATCGGAGTTTCGAGTTCAGTGGAGAGTTCAGACACCCCGCCCGCATTGACGGAAGCCACTTTATAGAAATAAGGAATCGTAGTGAGAATGGCGGAGTCCGTATATACCGTCTCCTTCGTGCGACCGATCAGATCGTATGGCCCCCCCTGCTTCGCAGCACGATAGACCTGATAGAAACGAGCTCCCGCCGCTTCCGTCCAGCTGAATGAGACATCGTTTTTGTTAATACTCTGCAAGGACAGACCAGTTGGAGCCTCTGCCTTGTCTACAGATGAATCTATCGTGGATACAGGTAATGCATTGGATGCGACCGATTCTGTACCCGTACGATCCGCAGCGGTTACCGTGTATACATAATCCATGCCCAGATCGACCTTGCTGTCGACATAGCTTGGGGTATCCGTTGTCGCGAGCAGTTCTGCTTTGGTTGCACCCGCAGACTGGCGATATACCTTGTACTGAGCATCATCTGCAGATGCGTCCCATGACAATGTGGCAGTGATTGGATCAATGTTCAGATCCAAGTCGTCCAGCTTCAGGTTGGACGGGGCCATCAATACAGGCGTAATCTCAATACCGTTGAGATGCGCCGTCTGTCCACTGAATACCAGATTCATCTGTCCATCCTGGACGTTGATCTGGTTGATCACTTTTTCAGCAATATTCTGGGCACCGGAAGATACTGTCCCATAATCCTTGCCCTCAATGTTGATGTTGGTTCGTGCCGATCCGATCCAATCTCCTGTGTACGTCTTGACCGAATAGCTTCCATTAGGGAGATCCACCTTGAATTCATAGGAGCCGTTAAAATAAATAACGAAGTCACGACGCAGGTTATCCGTGGCATTGCCACGATCCCGATCCGCCATATTGGCTGAAGACGTTAATCCATAGCCACGCTCAGCGGTATAAAGTGTGTTGCGGTTCACTTCCGTATACCCTTCAGCCACCGGAGAACCTACTGGTCCAAAGTCATAGCGAAACGTTGCCGATTTGGTGGTGAAGCTGACTTCATCCGATGGCTCGGATTCACCGCGGCCATTCACCGCCGTTACCCGGATGGTGTAGGATTGCCCTTCCACCAATCCACTTAACGTCATGATTGGCACCGTTGCTGTACCTGCCAGTTTGTAGGCAGACTCCGGCTCCGAGGACAGCTTGCGATATATTTTGTAGATGTCTGCCGTATCATCCGCTGTCCACTTCAACACCGCTCCGGCGTTGCTGATGCTGCCCGCCTTCAATCCTGCAGGTTGGGCTGGCACTTCAGCCGGTACTTCAACATCCTTAACCGCTTCCGATAATGGTAGATCCAGTTCACGAACCGCACCTGCAACCAGGCGGGCAATCTGAATGGCTCCATATTCCTGGAAGTGGGTATTATCCGTTGCCCCGTTCGGGAACGCCTGATAGATGCCTGGTGTCACATGGAGAAAGACAGACAATGTCGCTTCCGGTCCAATGGAATCATAATAGGCGACGCTAAGTGCGCTCAGATCGATCAGCTTCACCTTTTTCTCGGAAGCCACCTCTTTCATCGCCTGCACATATTCAGGAAATGACACATTGAACTTGCCCGTGTCTGCATTGAAGTCCCTGCGACCCATCGGTGTCACCAGGACTGGCGTAGCTCCCCGCTGCTCTACCCCGTCTATGTAGGTTTTTAGATAGTTTTTGTAATCGGCGGGTGAAGCATAGCGGTCAGGCACACTGATGGTTGCATCATTATGTCCGAACTGTACAAACAGATAATCTCCAGGGCGAATGATCCGCAGTATTTCATCCAGGCGCCCTTGAAAAATAAAGGATTTGGAGCTGCGTCCACCAATGGAATGGTTTTTAATTTCCACAGCATCGCTGAAAAAGGACGGGAACATCTGCCCCCAGCCTGCTTGAGGCTCCCAATAGGAGTTATAGGTCTGCATGGTGGAGTCACCCGCAAGGTAAACCACAGGTTTGCTTCCAGCTTCACGCTCTGCCTGCTTGGTGATCACCAGTGCATTGATATTTGCAGCCGATCCGGAGAATACGAAGTTCATCTGCCCATCCACCAAAGCGATGTCAAAGCTCATCTCCAGATACTCGCCAGCAGCCTTGGTGTTCAGCTGAACTTTGTTCATGCTCTCCACATCCAAGGCAATTTCCGTGTTTCCTGTCGAATCACCCGCAATGAGGGACACGGTATAATCACCGTTTGGCAGATCCACATTAAACCCTGCACCTGCTGCGATTGTGGCAAAATCAGATTTAACCGGATCACTCGTCCCCCGATCCTGAAGCGTTACCTTGGACAGATCGGTGAAGCCATAGCCCGTTTCCGGCGTATAGACGGACGTCCCGTCCACTCCTGTGTATCCATCCGCTACAGCACCTGAACCAAAGTCATATTTGTGAGTACCCACAGCAGCAGCTTCTCCTCCTTCCAGTGCTGCCGCACTTGCTGTTGATGTACCAAACATCGCACCCCATCCCAGACTGGAAATGGTAAATACCCCTATGAGCAAGATCAAGCCAAATTGCCGCGTCTTCGCGATCATTAACACCCATCCCTTCGTTTCCATATCATTGAATAATTAAAGACAGACTCATGGATCAACCTTTAAGTAAGCGCTTGCATTTATTGAAAACACTTATTTTTCGGTTTCCCTATCACCTCTTCAACGCCAGTTTGAGATTCTGTACCACTTTATAGCGGTAAGCTTTAGGGCAAAGGATTTGATTTCCCCTCGATACTATCGTTTCTTCCAGGGAATGAACATGTAATTTTCCGTCTTTTTCCACTAAAAAACAGTTTTCTTGGCTGATCAACCCTGACATGGGCTTAACAACGGACCACCCCTTGGTTCAAAAGGTAATAAAATCCCTTTTCATAACGGGGTCATTCAGGTACAATAGGGCGATGTGCGTATCTGGACCAGGCGGATATGAAAACGAAATGTTTAGTTTAGAGGACTGATCGGCTCTAACCGATCTACCTGATTAGATATTATTGGAGGCTTATCAACACCATGCAAACCGGTTCACAGACTCACGTTAAAATCACAAACGCCGATCCCAGCGCAATGGGGTTATTTGGGTTGGCTATCGTAACTCTGGTCGCTTCCTCCCAGAAGCTTGGTATTACAGACGGACTTAGCTATGCTATTCCTTGGGCGATCTTCCTGGGTGCCTTTGCCCAATTGTTCGCATGCATTCAGGATTCCAAACGCAACAATACTTTTGGTACAACTGCCTTTGGCGCGTACGCATTCTTCTGGTTCGCCATGGGTGCCAACTGGATGATCAAAATGGGCGTGTTCGGCTCAACCCTCGCGGAACAGGCAGATGGCAAACAGCTCGGATTTGCTTTTGCCGGATACCTTGTATTCACCCTGTTCATGACGATTGGTGCTGTTGAAGCGAACAAAGTATTGCTCATCATCTTCATTCTCATTGACTTCCTGTTCCTTGGTCTGACTTTTGACGCTTTCGGCGTGGCTCCTCACATCTTCCATACCATTGCAGCGTACGCTGAACTGGGTATCGGGATTGTGTCTCTGTATGGCACAGGTGCTTCCGTACTGAACGCTCACTTCGGATATACGTTCTTGCCTATCGGTAAACCGTCTGGCATTTTCACACCCAAGGCTTAATATACAGCATCAAACCGCCCGCGCGCCGGTCCGCGTCTGGCGGTTTTTTTCGATACTTTTTGCTTCATTATGAATCCGACCGACACCTATACTAGGGATAACATCAACATACCGGAGACCCTGCCCCGCGTAATGCATACAACAGCCATACTGCATAGGAGGAAGCAACATGAGAGAAATACCGAAACCTACGGAACTGGATCAGGTGGAGAAAAAGTATATGCGTGAAACACGCTGTTTCAAGACGTCACGGGTATTCCCAACAGACGTTAATAACCATAATACGTTGTTCGGCGGCAAACTGATGTCCTACATCGATGATATTGCATCGATCACCGCTTCCAAGCTTTGCCGGGTGAATACCGTAACGGCCTCAACCGACTCTGTCGATTTCTTGTACCCGATTAATCCGACGGATTCGGTTACCCTGGAATCTTTCGTGTCCTGGACGGGACGCAGCTCAATGGAGATTTTTGTGAAGGTGATCCGTGAGGACCTGAAAACAGGGGAGAAAAAGATTGCGGCTACGGCATTTCTGACCTTTGTGGCTTTGGATGAAAATAATCGCAAATTAATTGTACCTCGCATTATCCCGGAGACGGAAGAAGAGAAGAAACTATACGAGACTGCTCCAGATCGGGCAGCCATGCGGAAACAACGGCGGGAAGAAAGCAAAAAATTCGCCGACTTCCTGACCGTCACTTATCCTTGGGAATAAGAGGACATGAACTCCTCCAACGTATAACAGAAACTTACCTGGACGATGCCGGATACGTAGATACGGTTCTGCTATCCGGCAGTTCGCCACCCATGGAGACACACCACTGTTGGTATACGCGATACGCCTCACCATTTTCCAGCAAACCTTGGCAAGTGTATATCCCTTCCTCTATGGAATTAACACGTCCTGTCACATACAGGCGAAATCCTCCATTTAACAAAACCTGATTCACAAAAGCAATATGACCCTCACCACATAACACGCTCTCTGCCACTTCAAGCTGCTTCGCAGCCGTCCATACCAGTTCCGGCACAGGCATATCCAGATCATAGGCTGCGGGATCGACCAGTTCAAGCTTCATATCACCGTCCTCCACTGCGTATACGCGTGTGGGCCGATCAATATACAAGTCTTCCGAACCCTCCATGCCCTGCACTACATAAGCACGACGGTAGTTGAATCGGGTAAGCAGCTTTGCAATCCGATCAAGGAATGTATTATGAAATACACCAAAGACAAGATACGGCGAATGGTTAAAATCAATCAGTTTCTCGGCCGTGTTCAGCACGGTGCGGAAGCCAAGTTCTTCCCGCAGGGGTCTAAGCTGTCTTAGCGGTGCACACCAATCCTCGGACGAAACATACATAACGCCCATGCGCTGTGCCGCACTCCGTGCATCTTCCCGATCCATTTTCAATGTGTCAATTCCCGCCTCCCTCAATAATACAGGCAGCGTAACCCCCCACTTGGGAGGCAGTGGTTCACTTCCATGCAATGTCACCGGAACGCCGGCAGCAGCCAACACAAACGCAGTCGGAAAGGTGGCCACGAAGGACTTGGTCCGCCCGTCATATGGCCCTGCACAATCCAGTCCATCCTGAAATATGGATAAACGTTCCGCACTGTTACGGCAAGCATGGACAAATGCCTCCAGCTCCTCTACGTTTTCCATTTTCATTCGTTCTGCCATCAGAAAGGCAGCTGTCTGGACAGGAGATACCTCCTGTCTCAGAATTTTCTCTGCAACAGCCAGTGCCTCTGCATAATTCAGATCACGCGAGCCTCGTTTCCCACGTCCTACCTCCCTGAGTATCTCGGACATATCCATGAGGAGTCCTCCTTCCTTTTAAGACTGAAGCAGTTGATGTGCCTTCACAATTGCGGTAGCCACATCGACCATCCGTTTACGTTCATCCATCGCTTTCTTGCGTAACAGGTCATAGGCCTCGGCCTCGGAAATCTGCTTCAGATCACATAAGATTGCCTTGGCCATATCAATCCATTTCCGGTCCTCCAACCTGGAATGCAGCTGCTTACGCTCCTGATCCCACTGTTTGCGTTCCATGTAGCGTCTGGCTGCAAAGTGAAGGACCCAGTGAATTTCCGGTCCGTTCATGGATGGAGTAAGGATCCCGTCAAACGATGCCTCCACCTCGCAGACTTCCACTGAAGAAGAAGCTGTGTCCGCTGCGCACCACCAGAGCAGTGGTGTGTCCGACTTCCCCTTTCCCAGGCATCGCACCCAGTATTCTACATCAGCCAGAGACAAATGCAGGATGGATGCGTCTGCTCCGCCAACCAACTTCATTGCCTCGTTCTCACTGTCTGTCACCTGCACATGATACCCATTCGCTCCCAGAAGTCTCTCCGGTGTCAGAGGGATTGCATCAGACGAAGCGGATAACGTTGGTTGTACACGGATGACCAATAAAGATCGCATGATGGATCAATCCCTCCCTATTACAATAGACAGAATCAATAACACAAGCACCCCATCATCTATGAAAGCGCTATATATGTTACATTACCTGACAAAAGATTCAGATGGTACCGACTGTACTTTCTGATTTCGAGATTTTGATACACATTTTATGACTGCCCATCCTGCAATTCAAAAGGGTAAAGCACCACACATGACACCTTTTCTACAGTTTTTGTAGCATCCGGTATGCTCGTTTCATCTAAATCCTTCATTTTATGAAGGTATACTCGCAAAAATTCATCGTTCATTCGATATTCCAATAAACTCATGTAAACATAATTAACTTCAAATTTCAAATAATTTTTTATGTTAACTATATTGACACGAACAGATGGATCTTTTATAGTTAGGCCATAACAACTCCATATTTGAATCGATCACAGCTACAACGGCGTAGCTGGTTGAAACGGCAATGAAGCCTGTTTTGCAATCTCGGAGCAAGGGAAGCGTATGTATATGCGCAGTCCTCCGAGGCATAACAGGCTTTTTCGATTTTAGAGACAGGTTACAAGGCAGTTCGCAGAATGGATCTAAGGGGGCTAATCACAATGAGTACAACGAAAAAACTGGTGCTGGTCGGCAATGGCATGGCGGGAATGCGCACAATTGAACATATCCTTAAGCTTGCTCCGCATGCTTATGAAATTACGGTCTTCGGCGCAGAGCCGCATCCCAACTATAACCGCATCATGCTATCCTCTGTACTGGCTGGCGGAACAACCATCGAAGATATCGTCATCAACGAGTGGAGCTGGTACGAAGATAACGGCATTCGGGTCTATCCGGGTGACCCGGTCGTTCAGATCAATGCCGAGCGCAAGGAAGTTGTATCTCAGAATGGTGTACGTGCAACCTATGATGAGCTGATTATGGCAACCGGCTCACAGGCGTTCATCCTGCCACTTCCCGGTGCAAACAAAGAGGGCGTTATCGGTTTCCGTGATATCAAGGACTGCGAGACTATGATGAACGCATCGCAAAAGTATCGCAAAGCCGCCGTCATCGGAGGCGGCTTGCTAGGACTCGAAGCTGCGCGGGGTCTGCTCAATCTGGGCATGGACGTCACAGTCATCCATATTAACGGCCATCTGATGGACCGGAATCTGGATTTGCCGGCAGGCTTGATGCTCCAGCGGGAGCTTGAGGAGCAGGGCATGAAGTTCCTTTTAAACAAACATACCGAAGAAATCACTGGGAAACATCGGGTGAAAGCTATTCGTTTTACCGATCAAACCATGCTTGAAGCTGATCTAGTAGTCATGGCCGTCGGAATCCGCCCACAGGTTGAACTGGCACGGAATACCGGTCTTGACGTGAATCGAGGTATCGTCATAGATGACTATATGCATACCAGTATCCCAGGGATCTCTGCTGTCGGCGAATGTGCAGAACACCGCGGCATTGCCTACGGATTGGTTGCCCCATTATATGAACAAGGCATGGTGCTGGCCAAACGTCTCGCAGGTGCTGCAACGGAAGGATACGAAGGTTCGGTCACGTCCACCAAATTGAAAGTATCCGGTGTCGATGTATTCTCTGCCGGACAATTCAAAGACGCTGCAGACACCCGCAGCATTCGCATTCAGGATGATGTGGATGGTGTGTACAAAAAGATGGTGATGAAGGATGGGCGGCTGATTGGAGCTGTATTGTTCGGAGATACCACAGATGGCGCATCCCTCTTCGCTCTCATGAAGAGTGGCGAGAACATCAGCGGTCGTGAGAAAGAAATATTGCTCGGCGTATCCTCCGGCGGTTCAGGCTCCGGACCATCTGTCGAAGAACGTATGGCAAGTATGCCGGATGACGAAATCGTCTGTGGCTGTAACGGTGTTACCAAAGCTGCCATCGGAGACGCAGTTCTGAGTAAAGGGTGTAACACCCTCGGTGCCATTAAGTCCTGTACCAAGGCTTCGGCTTCCTGCGGTGGATGCAAACCCATTATAGAATCGCTGCTCACGCATTATGCAGGTGATAATGTAGGCGAACAGACCAAAGAAGGCATCTGTAACTGCACATCCTATGACCGGGATGAGATTGTTGCGCAGATCAAGGAAATGGGACTCAAAAGCGTCAAAGAGGTCATGAACGTTCTCGGTTGGGAGGAACCGGAAGGCTGTTCCAAATGTCGTCCTTCCCTGAACTATTATCTCGGCATGATCTGGCCGACCGAATACGCAGATGAGCGTGTATCCAAGTTTACCAATGAACGTTACCACGCCAACATCCAGAAGGACGGCACCTATTCCGTTATTCCACGGATCTATGGAGGCGTTACATCCCCTGCTGAGCTGATCAAAATTGCCACCGTAGCGGAGAAATACGATGTGCCGATGGTCAAATTCACGGGCGGACAACGGCTGGATCTGCTTGGAGTACAAAAGGAGAACCTGCCGAAGATTTGGGAAGAACTCGATATGCCTTCTGGATTCGGTTATGGTAAGGCGCTGCGCACCGTTAAGACCTGTGTAGGCAATACGTTTTGCCGATTCGGTACACAGGATTCGATTGAGATGGGCATTCGTCTGGAGAAGAAACTCGACAAGATGGTCGCTCCAGCCAAAGTGAAGCTGGCTGTCTCGGGTTGTCCGCGAAATTGTGCTGAAGCGACGATCAAGGATCTGGGTGTTGTCGCGATTGACGGCGCTTGGGAGATTCATGTTGGCGGGAACGCTGGCGTCAAGGTCCGCACAGCCGAGCTGTTGTGTACGGTGAAGACCGATGCCGAGGTGGAAGAGTGGACCTATTCTTACCTGCAATACTATAGAGAGAACGCAAAATGGAATGAGAGAACGGCGGCATGGATTGAACGGGTAGGTCTGGATCATGTGAAGAACGCACTGGAGGATCGGGATGTACGTCTCGCTCTGGTTGAACGTCTGGAAGTCACATTGGGCCACACGGTTGATCCTTGGAAAGAAATCATTGAAGATGAGAAATTGCGTAAAAACTTCACCCCTTTGGTCGGCGCACAGCCGACAGCCCATTAGAAGAGGAGGAACAGCGATGAACAGATTGCGAATTGGACATCTTGCGGATATTGATGAAAAGGGGGCTCGAACCTTTCAGGTACAGGATACCGAAATTGCCGTCTTTAAACTGAGTGACGGAAGTCTGCATGCCGTCGAGAATCGCTGCCCCCATAAGGGCGGCAAGCTGTCGGAAGGCATGGTCTGTGGGACAGCGGTTCATTGTCCTCTGCACGATTGGAGAATTGATCTTCGCAGCGGCAAGGTGCATGAACCGGATGAGGGTTGTTTGAACACCTACAAGACTGAAGTCGATGGCAGTAGCGGAGAAATTTACATTACCATTGCAGGTTAAAGGATAAGGTTACCCTGACATCAAGGAGGCGTGCGCTATGGATTTTGTTAAACCGGCAGAAGTGCTGCAATCGATGGTCGAGGCAGGTGAGAACAAAGCCAGAATGAACCGGGTACAGATGCTCATCCGCGGATTTCTGGCGGGAGCGATTCTCGCTTTTGCAACGACACTGGCGTATACCGCTGTATCTCAAACTTCGGTTGGTTTGGCAGGTGCACTGATTTTCCCTGCGGGATTCGTCATTATCATTCTGCTGGGTCTTGAACTGGTGACCGGGAGCTTTGCCATGATTCCACTCGCGGTGATGAAACGCAAGGTCAGTCTGGTGGATATGCTGCGCAATTACTTCTGGGTCATTGTGGGCCATCTGATCGGGTGTTTATTCTACGCTCTACTGTATGGGCTGACTCTCACCAAGATGGGTACGGATATGAGTAGTCCGCTCATCCAGACTTTGATTCAGACGAGTGAAGCCAAAACGCTGGGGTATCAGCATCTGGGCGGAGCAGGTATTGCTCTTGTGATCATTAAGGCTATCCTATGTAACTGGATGGTGACTCTCGGTGCGGTCATGGCCATGACATCCACTTCTACACTCGGTAAAATTGTAGCCATGTGGCTGCCGATTACGATTTTTTTCGCACAAGGGTTCGAACATGCTGTGGTGAATATGTTCGTTATTCCGGCAGGCATGATGCTGGGCGCTGACGTTAGTATGGCAGACTGGTGGCTATGGAATCAGATTCCCGTGCTGCTGGGCAACTTCATTGGCGGCGCTGTGTTCACAGGCCTCGGACTTTATGCGGCGTATAAATGGGGAAGCTCTGATCAGCTCTCAGCCAAGCTGGCGACCCTTCAGGGTGGTCGTTCAGGATTAACAAGCCCGGATGCCACTTCCAAGCTGGGGACGCGATCATGAGCCGGGGCCTAGTTAGTATTGTTGGTGCAGGTCCTGGAGATCCCGAGCTGATTACGGTTAAAGCCCTGAAACGCATACAGGCCGCCGACGTCATCCTGTATGACCGGCTCGTTAATGATCAACTGCTCGCCGAAGCCAAAGAAGACGCTCTGCGTATCTATTGCGGCAAATCTCCTGGTTTGCACTCCATGAGTCAGGAGATGATTGGACGGATGCTGGTCGCGCATGCAGCAGAAGGCAAACAAGTCGTGCGACTCAAGGGCGGCGATCCGTTTATCTTTGGGCGCGGAGGTGAGGAAGCACTTGTGCTCGCACAAGCCGGAATGGAATATGAGATTATTCCCGGTATCACCTCTGCCATAGGGACATCCGCTTCGTCCCTTATACCTTTAACGCATCGCGGTGTAGCTTCATCCTTCGCCTGTGTCACTGGAACAGGCAGTGACGGAAGCGTATCTTCGGTCCGCTGGGATCTGCTCGCCCACAGTATCGACACACTGGTGATCTATATGGGCATTAGCCAATTATCTCACATTCAACGTGAATTGCTTCAGCATGGTAAATGCGGATGCACGCCAGCAGCTTTAATCGAACGGGGAACCACTTCCGAGGAACGGATTATTACAGGCACACTTGCCGAACTCCACTCCCTCGCCCTGTCACATCAAGTCACTAATCCTGCGTTAATTATCATTGGAGAGTCGGTCCTAATCCGTGAACAACTGCTTCAGGTGCAGCAGGCCGCGAACACCTCCATGACCGGATAACCTGACGAGATGTCCTCCTTCACACCTTGGCTCTATCATTCAAATCTTCAAAAAGTCTTTAATCCAACAGCATACGTTCATGAATAGTCCGACCCTTCTGCCCTGGTTCAATCAGCAGACGGGTCGGTTTGATGTTAATCAGCGCAGTTAGCTGCTCCCCCATGTAATGTGCAGCGTATTTGAATCCAATCTCCGCCCAGTGCATGATCACGCCAACGGTAGCAGATACCAGATAACTTAACATGATGTCGTAATTAATCGTATATTCGCTGTCCTCGGTCACCAACACAAAATCCTCGGTTAAGTATGTTCTAAACATATTACATAGTCGGGAACCCATATCACTATGCATCGTCATTAATGCACGGAAAACATCCTGATGTGCCTCGATATATTCAAATACAGGCATCGTGGATGGCAGCATTGCGGTCATATCCACTTCTTTGAGCTGTGCGTACGGTTCTGCATAGGCTTGTCCCACTCCCTGCATGAAATCATCCAGAATGAATTGCAGCAACTCCGGTTTGCCAGGAAAATGCAAATAGAAGGTTCCCCGGTTGTAATCCGCCCGCTCCGTAATATCCCGAATGGTGACGGCTTCCGCTCCCTTCTCCAGTATTAAAGAAACAGCCGCAGCGATGATGGCATCCTGCGTTCTTCGTGCTCTCCGGTCCTGAGGATGTTCGATAATCAACATTTACGCCTCCCTTGTCCATTATTGTAACCTAAATGAACACCGCTTACGTCTCTGTTCATTAGTAGACATACACGCTGTCAATGATGATTGTCACGCTTCTATGTATATCTTAACATTGAGACAGGAACGATAGACGACAGGTTGACTATTTTTAATGAGTTTACCTGACTTCATTTTTTGAGAAGGAGCGAATGATATCATGAGTACATCATATACCCACACAGCTGTCATTACAGGAGCAGCCGGAGGCATCGGTAAAGAATTGGCACGCCGTCTTGCTGAACGCAAAATCAATCTGGTACTGGTTGATCTGAACGAAGAGGCGATCCAGCAAACCATTACAGACCTGAACCTTGACAAGGAGCACGTCATTGCGGTGAAAGCGAACGTGTCCCAGGAAGCAGACGTGAAAAACTACGTACAACAGGCGCTTGATGCGTTTGGAAGAATCGATTATTTTGCCAACAATGCCGGGATTGAAGGTCCAACAGGACTAATTGAAGACTTGAGTGTTGAAGCGCTCGACCTCGTATACAACGTTAATGTACGTGGGGTATTCCTGGGTCTACAGAACGTCATTCCCGTCATGAAAAAACAAAAATCCGGCGCAATTTTGAACACTTCATCCCTCGCTGGCCTACTGGGTGGACCAACGGTATCTCCATATATCATGTCCAAACATGCGGTTGTTGGCCTTACTCGTGTGGCAGCCAATGAACTTGGTTCATTCGGTATCCGCGTTAACGCTGTATTGCCAGGAACGATTAACACACGCATGATGCGTCAGATTGAAGAGAACTCCGGCAACGTGGAAGATTATCAGTCCGCTACTGTATCCAGCATTCCAATGGGCCGTTATGGCGAACCGGAAGAAGTTGCAGCGGTCATGAACTTCCTCTTGTCCGAAGAAGCTTCCTATGTAACCGGCTCACTCTATACCGTCGATGGTGGTATGATCGGTCAATAAGAATCAGTAATTGCTGTGGAAACACGGGGCTGTCCTATTGGAGAATTCCAAATGATAGAATCCAGAAAAAGACCTCAACATCCACAGTACAGTACGTGGAGGCTGAGGTCTTTCCTTAACCAATTGGAGGCAATATGTGAGGCTAATGCTCACAGTCCAAGCTGTCCTTTTGAAGCCCATCTCTTCCCTATGATCATATCCTAATGAATCGAGGACACCTTATAACGACTAATACAGCAAACTCGCGGAACTAATGAACTCCAGGCACGCTAATTCCGCAGAGGAGCCGCAAATGCATCATGAAAACAAAGAAAACCAGGAATAACATGTCTGCGATTCGTTAAATTGCTGAACATGTGAATTTTGCTTGAATAGCGCTAACCAGGTTCGTTGCTATGAACGTTTTTGTCAATCCCTGCACAACATGCTGCTTTTCGCCGAAGCCCTAAGCGCGGGAGTCCATATGCAAGCGACGGTTGGCACGCTGCTATCCGTGGGTTGGTTACCACATGGTATGCCTTCGTCAAAGAGAGCTGTTGCAGGCTAGAAACGCACGTTCAGCCGATGAAAGCCTAGTGCAAACGAACCACGCACATTCTCTCTTGAACCTTCCATGAACTCCCGGGCTTAAGGCTCCGGGTTTTCCCCTTTACCTTTGATACGACCGTCTCTTCAAGATGTACAATAGATTACTGTGCGTTCGGCAGTTCCAACGTTCGCGCAACCGCCCAAATAAACCCGGTGAGTTCCCTCGCAACGGCGGTGACCGCGACATTTTTGTGCTTGTTTAATCCATAGACCAGCCGACGGAACTTTCGGTGAAGCCTTTCTTGCGCTTTCCATGAAATGAGCTGCACGTCAGCAGGCAGACCCTCCAGTCGTTGGGCCAAGTCTCCTTTGATCGCAGGCCGATAACGGTAACTCCACGCCGATTCAATCAAGGTTCGACGCAATCTTCCATTCCCTGCTTTGGTGAGCGTGCCTCGTTTGGTACTCACTCCAGACGAATGCTCGCGCGGAACCAGACCCAAGTAAGCCATGAGTTGGGCGGGGGAACGAAACCTGGCAAAGGAGCCGATTTCAGCAGCCAGCGTGACGGCCGTGAGGAATCCAATGCCGCGCAGGGACTGTAGAATCCGAATCAAATCGGCTTTGGAATGGGTCGCTGCTTCTTCGACGGGCTTTTTCCAGCCGGATAATGCGTTGGTCGATCTCCTCCATGGCATGGAGTAACTCCGTGAATGCAATCTGCATGGGCGTATACGAGAACGTCAGTTGTCCAAGCCAAACTCGATATTTTTTCGTCCAGCGACGTTTGATATTCTCTGGCGGGTGGATTTGGTGGCGTAGTAAAAATTTGAGCACACGCTGACGTGCCCGATGTGCATCTTCCTTCGCTGCTTCACGTGCACGAACCAATTCACGCAGGGCCTCATCTTCACGTTCTGGAACGTAAATGGGCGTAAGTTCGCCCGCGCGGAACAGACGCGCCAGTTGCTCGGCATCCCGTCGATCCGTCTTGACGTGGTCGCCAGGGCGTTTCGGGATAAGTGAAGGAGCAATGACGACACAAGCGGCACCCATGGATTCAATCCAACGATAGGTTTCGTAACCTGTAGGTCCGGCTTCGTAACAAAACGACAGCGAGCTTGCCGGGCCGAGTTCTTTGATAAGTTTGCGCAAGGCGGCTGGCGAATGAGCGATGGACCCGTAATACCGTGGCTTGTCTTGACCCACGTCAGCAATGGCGACAGAAATTTTTTCTTTGGACACATCTAAACCAATGAATTTTGTGGTAGACTTCATAGGGATAGCTCTCCTTTGCTGTGTAGCTCTGAAATGGTGGTGTTCTTACTTTCCATTTTAACCTACGACGTGCAGCAATATGGAGGGCTATTTTTGCGGTTACGTTCATCATAGCTACATATAGAGATATATGCAGAACTTAATCCACGTATCCCGCGTGACCCTTGTCCATCAAATAATCCATCTCGGCATCCAGAATGCCTTCCACAGTCAGCTCGTCCAGCTTCACATCTTTGCGGCTAAGAATATAGTCAGCCAAGTCATCGCCGTCAATATCAACATCGTTACCTTTAGCATTTTCATGCGCCTTGTTAATGTAAGCTTGCTCATGCTTCAGCACAAGAGCGATATTCGCTTGGCTTGCCTTGGTTTTATCTGCAATAAATTGCATCATTTCCTGTTCATTGATCGGATTCGTTTCAGTCATGTTAAGTCAGCTCCTTGATTCATACATACTGTTGCCATTGTAGCATAGGTTAACCCATTACAGGCAGAACTTATGCCTGATGACCGTTATCTCTTTCTCCAATCCCCTAAATCCCATCAGTCCCATTCTCCCATATTCCCGAAGTATAAAAATAATTACTTCATCTCCCGTTTTATGACAAACGAACGTAAAATGTAGCGCCCTCCCCTACCACACTCCGAGCGTAGATCTCCCCCTTATGCTGTTCCACAATGGAACGTGCTATGGCGAGACCAAGACCATGCCCACCATGTTTACGGGCTCTCGACGCATCGGTCCGATAGAACCGATCGAAGATCCGATCCAGATGTTCAGGCGCAATACCATCTCCCGTATTGGAGACAACGAGCACCACCTCATGGTTCTGCTTTTTCAGCGATACGTTGACAGAACCCTTCGTTCCCGAGTACTTCACGGCATTATCAAGCAGAATCACAATCACCTGTTTGATCTGTTCGCTGTTTCCATGGACCATAAGCTGCGGTTCAATGCTGTAGTCCAAGGATATATTTTTCTCAAAAATCACGGCTTCCATCGTTAGAATAATCGTCTCCACTGCGTCGCTCATATTGAACTTGGCGTGGATCATCGAAGAACGTGAATCCTCCATCTGGGTCAGATACAACAGATCATTGGTTAATCCAGACATGCGCTCTGTCTCAGACTTGATATATTGCAGCCATTTGACCTGATTCTCAATCGTATCCTCCCGATTCGCCAGCAGCACATCTGTATTGGTATGAATAATGGCAAGAGGTGTCTTCAGCTCATGGGAGGCATCCGCTATGAATTGTTTTTGTTTCTCAAACGCTTCCTTCACCGGGGTGATGGAACGATTGGCGAAATAGCGGCTCAGGAAATAGATGACGATCAGCATAAGCAATCCTACAATGGCAAAAGTATAAACCAGATTCGTCAGAATACCCTGTTGGGCTGTAACATCAATGAACACAATCATATGCCCATCGCTACTCGGATTGATCACATACGCCCAGTCCGTCCCATCCAGTGCAAACTGCCCGGTCTGTCGCTCCCCATTGCCTTTGTTATCTTTATTGACCTTTTGCAGCGCCTCGGTGTAGAACGCATCATCCATATCAAACCGGGAATGTGTATCTGTAATCTTCCACTGGCTATCTGTCTTGATCATGAACGAGACGGAACGTGCCGGCGGAGAGTTAGGATCGCCTCCCTGTGCTCCATTGCCACCGATGGAATCGGATGGGGGTGATCCAGGCCCACCTGTCCCCGAACCCCCTTCTTCCCCACGCGGCATCTTGGAAGAATTATTGGGACTGTGATAGAAGTCAGACACCTTGTACAGCTCCATGTTGGTTTCGCGCTGCACATTCTGGTAAGTAATCGTATAGATCGTCGCAAATGCTACCAGCATCATAATTGAGATGGATACCAGATTCACGATCAGGAATCGATTTCTGAGTTTCTTGAACATCAGGACATCACCTCAAGTACATATCCCACACCCCGGATCGTGTTGATGCGGACCGAGGAATTAAGGAAGGTCAATTTTTTACGTAAAAACGAGATGTACACCTCCACATTGTTATACTCCACTTCCGAATCAAAACCCCACAGCTTCTCAATAATCTGCTCTTTAGAGGTAATCGCCTGTTTTCTTGTGATCAGCAGCTCCAACAGTTCATTCTCCTTCAGGTTCAGCTTAATCTCCTTGCCCTGAACGGTCAGCTTCAATTGGGTTGTATTCAGCTCAATGTCCCCAAACTTCAACCCATCCTCTGGAATCACTTCTCCCTTCCGTCTCAAGGCTGCCCGAATCCGGGCAAGCAATTCCTCCGTTGCAAAGGGCTTCGCAATATAATCATCCGCACCATAATCGAGGCCAGTGACCTTGTCCGACAGCTCACCTTTGGCAGTGAGCAGAATGACAGGGGTGTGATTGCCCTCGCTGCGCAGTTTCTTCAGCACGGTAATCCCGTCCATTTCCGGCATCATGATATCCAGCAGCACCAGATCATAGATGCCGCTCAGCGCATAATCCAGCCCAGATCTCCCATCATGCACCATATCCACGGAGTAATTGTGTTTTTTCAATATCTGCGATACGGCTTCTGCCAAATGAACCTCATCTTCCGCAATAAGTATTCTCATCGGTTCTTCATTCCTCTGCATGGATTGTTGTCGATATCTTGCGATCTATTTACCAACGATTATATCAGTGGAACCTTGAATCAATCTTAATTTCCCTTTTTCCCACGCACTATTATAGGAAGGTAAAGAAAGATTAACGCAATGTAAAATCATTTAAGATTCATTCAAGGTTGGCGCTCTAAGATACAGACATGGAAGCAATACACGATGAAACAAAACATACAGCCCATCGACGAAAGGAATGAAATCAAATGGCAATTGAAGTATTCAACCGATATGAGAGCAAGTATCTTCTGACGGATGAGCAGTACGCACATTTCTACAATGACCTGCTGAAATACATGGAACTGGATGCCTATAACAAAAAACACGAGTACTACTCCATAAGTAACCTGTACTTCGATACACCACAGGATTCCCTGATTCGTGCCAGTCTCTCAAAACCGAAATACAAGGAGAAACTGAGACTGCGGGCATATGGAGTACCTGAAGAGAATGCCAAAGTGTATCTGGAGATCAAAAAGAAAGTATTCGGCTTGGTGAACAAGCGCAGAACAGCCTTGAAGCTGGATGAAGCCTACGAATTCGTTCGCTCGGGACAGGCGCCGGAGCTTGCCGATTACATGAACAAACAGGTCATCGAAGAGATCAAATACTTCCTCCGGTTATACGATCTTGAACCCAAAGTGTATCTGGCGTATGAACGCAAAGCGCTGTTCGACAAGAACAGCCGCGATCTCCGCATCACCTTTGATACCAACATTCGCAGTCGAAGATACGATCTGAAGCTGGAACAGGGAGATTACGGTGAACCGCTGGTAAAAGACGGTCGGTGGCTGATGGAGGTCAAAGCCGAAAAAACCGTTCCCATGTGGCTATCGCAGTTGCTGTCCGAACACGGTCTATACCGCACCGGATTCTCCAAATACGGCAACGAATACAGACATCTGGTGAGAACCACCAACCTGAATTACCAGACAGAACGCATACTGGTACCAGGTACAGATCTCAATCCATCCATAGAACAAGAAAAAACAACTATAGAAAGAGAGCGTGTCCTGTATGCTTGATTCCCTGTTCAGCTCTGCACTAACCGATATCAATCTGACCTTCAGCAACGCCATTGTAACCATTGGTCTTGCCATCATTCTGGGGGTCATTATCAGCCTGACATACATGAAGACCAACCAGAGCACATACTCCCAGAGCTTTACACTAACCACGGTTATCTTACCAGTCATCGTAGCAATCATCATTCTTCTGATCGGCAGCAACATTGCCCGAGCATTCAGCCTCGCAGGTGCCTTCTCCATCATTCGATTCCGAAGTGCACCTGGTGACCCGAAAGACATTGCTTACGTCCTGTTCACCATGGCTTCCGGTCTTGCCTGCGGAGTAGGGGCTTTCGGATACGCCGTTCTGTTCACGATCATCCTGTGCATCCTGATGTTTGTTCTAAGCCATTTCAACTTCGGACGCAAGAAAGCGCAGCAGAAGATGCTGAAGGTGACCATTCCTGAAAACTTGAGCTACGAAGAAGCACTCAACGAAGTATTCCATACATTCAACGTGCCCTTTGATTTGAAAAAAATTAGAACGACCGAACTCGGTAGTTTGTATGAGCTGGTCTACAATGTCACGATTCACGAAAATGTCAGCCAAAAGGAATTCCTGGATGCGATTCGCACACGAAACGGCAACCTGGATATTTCGCTAACGATGAGTCCAACACCAGAATTTTAAATCCGAAGGGAACGATATAATATGATGATGAAAAAGAAAATAATAAGTGGCAGTAAATTATGGTCTATCGCAATGATTACCGCATTGGTTACAGCATGCAGCGCTCCAACTTCAACCAGCACGACCGCCAATGCCGCGACGTCAACGACAGGAACAACCAAAACCGTATCCGTCAATGAGCAAACCTCGGTCAAATTTGCGGATCTGATCTCCTTTGATGCAGATGACACTAATGTAAGCTGGAGCGCAACGGATTCCACCACGATCAAGCTGAACGGAACGACCGCTGCCATTACCGGTTCGGGTGCAAAAGCAGCCAATGGATCGGTGACCATCTCCGAAGCAGGTACCTATGTACTTAGCGGCAAACTGACCAATGGACAGATTGTGGTTAACATTGCGGATAAGGGCACTGTACACCTCGTATTAAACAGTGCAACGATTCACGATAACGACAGTGCAGCCATTTATATTCAGAAAGCCGGCAAAGCGGTCATTACATTGGAAAAAGGAACCGCGAACGCCGTTTCGGATGGCAAAACGTATGTCTACGCTGACGATACAACAGATGAGCCGGATGCAGCCATCTTCAGCAAAGCGGATCTGACATTCAACGGTACAGGTAAACTGACGGTCACAGGTAACTATAATGAAGGTATTACGAGCAAGGATGATCTGAAAATCATTAGCGGCACAATCAACGTCAAGGCAGCCGATGACGGTATCAAAGGGAAAGATATGGTGGAGATCCAAACTGGTACCATCACCGTTGATGCAGAAGGCGACGGCATCAAATCAACGAATGATATGGATACAACCAAAGGATTTGTAGCCATAGCCGGAGGTACATTCAATATCCAGAGTGGAAACGATGGCATCCAGGCCGAAACCGCACTCGTTGCGGATGGCGGCACATACAACATTGTAACTGGCGGAGGCAGCGCCAATGCACCAGCCAAAGTAGAAGAAGGTCCATTTGGCGGCGGTGGTGATTGGGGCGGCGGCACACCTCCAACAGATATGGGCACACCACCGGATGGAGAACCTCCTGCCGATATGCCGGAGATGCCAAATAGCACGGGTACGAATGCAGGTGCTAATACGAACGACGCAGCAGCTTCCGGTTCTGCCAATGGAACAGCAGCGACGGATTCCAATGCCGATGCTGACACGGCAACAACAGCAACCGAGTCTACAAGTGCCAAAGCGCTCAAAGCGGGTACAAACCTTACCGTCAATGGTGGTACGTATACAATTGATTCGATGGATGACTCTGTGCACAGCAACAGCAATGTTACTGTAAATGACGGGAAATTCACCATTGAATCGGGCGATGATGGCATTCATGCGGATAGCGCGCTGACTGTCAACGGCGGAACAATCAACATTGCCAAGAGCTATGAAGGACTCGAAGGTGCGACTATTACACTGAACGATGGTGATGTAGATGTAACGGCATCGGATGATGGCGTGAATACTTCGGGCGACGGAACTGAAACGGCTTCGGATGCAGCGGTCACGACAGACAGCACTCAAGCAGCCGATACCACTGCTAC
This sequence comes from Paenibacillus hebaui, assembly GCF_051934385.1. Taxonomy (NCBI): domain Bacteria; kingdom Bacillati; phylum Bacillota; class Bacilli; order Caryophanales; family Paenibacillaceae; genus Paenibacillus; species Paenibacillus hebaui. Next base: position 6,939,204 of record NZ_CP196836.1, read on the forward strand.
ATCCAACATCTCTGTAACTGAAACGACGGGCACAACATCAACTACTGATCAGGCAACACAAGGTACAGATACTGGTCAACAAAACCGCGCACCGGGTGGTATGCCTGGCAGAGAAACAGCGAGCAATAACGAGCTTCATATTAACGGCGGCTCCCTTACCGTTAATGCAGACGGTGACGGACTCGATTCCAATGGCTCCATCTACATGACTGGCGGAACCGTGATTGTGAACGGCCCAACGAACGATGGCAACGGTCCACTCGACTATGATGGCACATTCGAAATGAGCGGTGGTTATCTCGTCGCAGCCGGCAGCTCCGGTATGGCGCAAGGAACATCCGATACATCAACTCAAAACACCATCGTGATGACATTCCCTGATACGCAAAAAGCTGGAACGCTCGTTCATGTACAAGATGGTGAGGGCAATAACATCCTGACCTTTGCTCCAGCGAAGGATTATCAATCTGTTGTGATTAGTTCCCCTGATCTGAAGAAAAATGGATCTTACGTGATCTACTCTGGCGGAACATCGACGGGTAAAGCAGTAGATGGAATTTACACAGACGGTACGTTTAGTGGCGGAACTCAAGTGATTGCCTTCCAATCCAACAGCAACGTAACCTGGGTGAATGAATCTGGTGTCACTACGGCTGCTTCTGGTCGCGGCGGTATGGGCGGTCCTGGTGGAGGCGGTGGTCAAGGCGGATTCGGCGGCGGAAGAAACAGAACGCAATCCGGTACAACATCTGACGGCACCAGCACAACGGATTCTGCAAAATAAGTCATGATGTCCTGAGCAATAGAGTATGTTCAGGCTAAACAAAAAAAGGGGCGTCCCGAAAGGGATTTCCCCTCGCTCCAAGCGCTAACGAACCTACCGCATCTTAAGAGGCAGATGATCAAGGAATGCAACGTCTAACGAACCTTAGTAACGTTATTACGTCACAAAAAAGTGTCAGCACCTAGAAAAACGACCGAATCGACGAATTAACGTCTCTGTGATTCGTTAAATGTGAGGAATGTGCAAATGCGAGCGAATAGCGTGTGCTCGATTCATTAGAACTAAACAACGCAAACTAGGGGTGTCCTCCGTCATGTTCATGACTTATGGGACAGCCCCTTCTTTCTTTATACTTTTGGAAACAGAATTACACCTCTCTTCTCTTCGGGGGGAAGTGCAGGCATTCCTTTTCCTCAGAAAACATACACATACACCTTGGTACGGAGGGTATCCCCACACGTAATTGTGCGTAACGGCACCTTGCCTGGTAGGGCAAAACAGACACTAATTACTCTGGCTCCCGGTGGTAACTCCCGGCTGAATTTGTCCAAAAGTTGATTCATCGCTCCGGGGAACAAATAACAGATCACACAATCCGCATGTTCATATGAACGGGTATAGATGTTGCCACGAATGAATCGCAGACGCCCCTCCAGAGAATGGCGCTTTCCCTTCGCTCGCCGGAAGCGCACACTTAGAAAGGCATACAGTTGGGATGACCATAAGGGAATGATTGAGTTTTCGATACCCGTAAGCCGTTTGCCCGGGCAATGCCTGACCACGTCCAGTCCCAGCGTACCCCATCCCGAGCCCGCTTCAATTACGTCGCCGTAACCGGGGATGCGGTTGACCTCCTGAATGACCACCTGCCTGACAAGGCTGGATGTGGGCATAGGCGATATTCCATTTTTCCAGCTCACAAGCACAATGGATACTACAGCTATAAGCGTCACCACGACAATCAGCCATGGAATGAATTGAACGATGAACATGACCTCATCCCTTTGGAATGAATTAAGAGGTATTCACACTTCATAATAACAAGGGAACTCCTCCGGTCTACAACTCCGGCAGAAGCTCCCCTTTTCTAATGTATTTCGGCTTAGTTTAGCTGCATCATACTGTCCGTTCGAATGATTCAGACCGGCACATGGGACTTCATGTATACACCCTTTTTGTACACCGACTTGATTGTAAAATGAACACCCAGCTTGCGATTCGTGCGATAGATTAACGAGTTAATCTCGTCGATGCCTACAGAGTCACTCTCCAGCATACTCCGCTCAGGCCACACCTGGCCGACGATCTGTTCCCGTGTCACAAAGTGATCGAGCTGACTATACAGCAGCTTGAACAGCTGATACTCCTTCTTGGACAGCGGGATCTCCACCTCGCCAATCTGCACGGTTTGCAGATGATCCTGCAAACGTACGCCCTCACCCAGCAGATCAGACACACGATATTCTCTCGTTTCTCCGAGATCACCTTCTGTACTAAGCTGGATCAAGCCGTTGACCAGCGTCAGGCTGTCCCCCTCGGTAAACGGATATTTCTCATAGGGCACGAGGCGCTGCCCGTTCAGCTCGGTTCCATTTTTGCTATCCAGATCCTCTATCCACAGCTGATGCTGCTCATCATAATGAATGCGGCAATGCCGCTTCGATATCAATTGATTGTATACAGACAGATCCAATTCATCGCCGCCCGTGTAACGCCCTACGGTAATCGAGCGTCCCTGGCTTACATAAGCGAACGAACCGTCACTTTCCTGCCCCGGCGTACGAATGACGATTTTTGCCGTCTCCCGCATGTTATTCTCCCACCTTCAAATATCACTCTATCTCTATTAGCGTTCCGTCCATAACGAATGATAACTTCATCAGATTTGTTCCATTGCATTCCTAGCAACGAATATAGTGTTATAAAGGAACCATTTTATATTTAAATCGGTTGTCTCTACTATACCAGACGTTGTGCCTTTTTTCTCATGACGGTCGGATGCATGCTTTAGCTCAATCAACAAGAGAGGTACCTCACAATGAACAAAAAAAACATTTTCATATATGTGCTGCTCGCCCTTGCCCTGTCTATTACACTAACTGTGCTTTCCCGCATCCACGATGAACGCGGTGAATCGCTGCAAGGCACAACCACGACCGAAACTTCGTGGTTACAACTGAAAAGCCAGCCGTAAGTCTACTCTATTATAACGTGATCACCGCAAAAAACGTTTCACGAATGTCACATTACGCCAACCCATCCTAGATTAAGTTAGGATCTGAGCCTACTTGGCTTACGTCAACAAGGCCCCTGAATGCTAGAAACACTGCACTCAGGAGCCTCATTTAAGTGAATATTTATAGATGACCATTTTGCATAAATTCAAAGAGCGTCTTTCCATCAGCAAGATATCGATCGAAATGCTTCTATTCGTCTATACGTCAGTTAGATCGGGACGCTCTTCCCGTTCAACTCTTGTACCGGAGTAAGTTGAATCAAATGATGCAAAATGCTGATGCTGATAACCAATACGCTTATCACATCATAACTCCATCCCTAAGCGATGTTGCAACGGCACTCCCTGCTGTCAACGCCGCTTATTTCTGGCACCGAATTTCCGCCAACCATACACAATAAGCGCTATAGGGCCAGTAATCCATAACAGTTGCCAGAGCATGATGCTCATGTCGAATCCCATTTCAAGCCCCTCCCCACATGAGTGTGAATGAATGTTACATCGGTCGTCCTATATCATAGGCCGTCTTTATTTTCGTCAGATACATTCGGTTCTTCATTCTGTAGTATTTCTTTGGCCTGTATTTCCTCCATCCGGCTGGATACCTTCTGATACAGATACGATATCCCGAGTAGCAACACACCGAAGCTAAAATAGGCAATGATCTTGCTGCCAGATGTGAGCAGACCAACATCATAGAACACCATTTTCCCAGTAGCGAATAACGTCAATCCAAGCCCCAGCCGCCGAATCATGACATATTTTCTACGGAAGCCATAAGCAATGTAGAGGATCGCCAGCAGCAGATAGATCAGGCTGAATAGCAGTCCCACATCTCCCCACTGGAACTGGATCGTCAGGAAGACGGTGATGACACCAAGCAGATATACTCCTGCGATAACCGGGTACCACTCGATGCTCTTGAACTGCCCGCGGATCCCCGCAATCAGCAGATCCCTACCTGCAAAGAACACACCCACATTAAAGATAATCAGCACCAGCAAGCCTACGACCTCAGCCGCGGTATGCTGTTGAATATCCGGCTGAAGTGCCGGCATGGTCAATGTGACCGCCAGTGCGATACAACAACCTGCTGCATGCAGGAAAGTGGTATAGTACTGTACAATCCGATCCCGCAGCAACTTCACTTTGCTCAAACCATAGGCCATGGCAATGGTCAGCGCAGCGAACAACAGCAGCTTATAGAACATGTACAAGAAGAACGTCTCATCAACTGCTTTCATATACAATTCATTCGACTCATAGAGCACGTATAACCACAGATTGGCGAGTGTAATATACTTGAATGCATTCAGAAAACTAAGCTCTGCCAGGCTATAGTGGTATTTCTCCTGAGACAACGAGCCGTTGCGAGCCAAGGCGTAATACAGCGTAATAAGCAGCGCACCGAGCGTGATGCAGGTGTATTTTAGCATGAAGTAAGTCCGTTCACCCATCATATACATGGACAGCACATCATAATACACGAAGATGAACATGCTCAGAAGCACGATACCCCAACCGGATCTTTCTACCGATTTGAACCGTTTCAGATGCCCGAGTGTGACGAGCAGAACCCCTTCGATCAGCCAGCCCATGGACAACCACTTGGCACCAAATTGGAACGGTATAATCAGAATAGCAAAGGTCAAGGAAGTTACGTAAAACAATAGAAGGGTCTGCTTCTCCTGAGGCATCCTCTGCTGGACGAACCGGGCGAGCCCGATATAGACTAAAGCGAAAATCAGAGCAAGCAAGCCCTGTGCGTCATTCCAGCCCGCTGCATCAAACAATACATACAACATCAAGCAGCTGATACTCGTATTCATGGCCAGCAATGCGAAGTCCCACCAGGTTAATTTCACCCGATGTTTGAACGGATACGCCAGTGTAATACCGAGATATAATGCAAACGTCACAATGGAATACAGCATGCCGATCTTCTCACTTGGCGAGAGCCATAACAAAATGAGCATCGACGGTGTGTTGAACAGAAAACTGATATAATGCACAATCGGCCACCGTTTGCCAAATGAAATGAATACAATAATCCCGTTCAGCAGTAACAGATAGATCATCGCAACATATACAGCCGAACCCTCAAGCCCGAAGTAGTTCATGTAGGAAATGAACGGCAGATACCCTCCAACCAATCCGAGGGAACAGATCGTTTTGGACTGGTACCTTAAGGACAGCAGTACGGATATCGCCGATACCAATACGGACAGGGCAAGTCCCGTGTATAACCCGATAATATGCAGCAAAAAGTAACTGTAGAAGATGGAGCCAAACAAAACGGATATCCCGCCGCCCAGCAGGCCCATTGCGAATGTCTGCCGTTTGCGGCGAAACAGATACTCCCCTCCGGCAAGCATAAGCGCACCAAGCAGGAAGAAAGCCCCGCCTTTCATCTCATCGTTGAACCAGGTGGAGTACGAGTAGCGAAATGCTGCACCGACCCCAAGAATAATGAGCAAGATAGCTACCTTGTTGATCCAACTCAGCCCAATCTTCATCTCCATCCGGTTCTGGCGAATACGCCGCTGAATGGTTTCTTCGCTTAAGCCTTCCTCCGCCATATGCTCGTATCCCTGTTGCATCTGCCCGCGCAGCACTTCTTCTCTCTCCCAAAGTGCCTGTCTGTGCAACTCGATGCGCTCATTCACCTCTACAGCCAAGTGAGCGATTCGCTCCTTGATCTCATTGGCGTCTTCCTGAAGCGCCTCTGAAGCCTTGTTGTATATGGCATTCAAATTCACTTTTGCACGATGTTCATGCGCCGCCAGCCGATCATTATGTACACTCGTCTTTCCCCGAAAATACGTCTCCATCTTCTCCTGCGATACACGAATGAGATTCAGTTTCTCATCCAGCATCTGTTCGGACAGAGCCATGCGAAGACGTGCATTCTCCTCCTCCATCTTGCGCGAACGTACTTCAAGCTGTTGCAGCTTGAGCTGATGTGCTTCATACTGATTCCGCAGCTGTTCATTCTGAACAATCAGGTCGTCGGACTGGTATTCCTGGAGCAGTGTGTTATATTCGTTTACTAGCTGCTTTTGCTGCTCCTGAACCCGGTGAAGCCGATCCTTAAACTCTTTCATGAGCTTCCTCCGTTGGTTGAAGTTTAATCCTTTCCTATATTTTACTATATATATGCCATAAAATGAGGTTTAACGAATAGATATATGGATTCTTGGGCCAAAAAAGATCGCGGCACAGCAAAAAGCCCGGGAACCATCCAGCTTCTCCGGGCAATCATTCATACCTATGGCGATTCAGCTTACGTGCACATGTCGAGCAATACCACACTGCTATAGTGCTTACGCCGGGTCCTTCGTATCCGCCTTCTCCGGCTCCATAATCTCCGTGGCATCCGGGTCCAGCCAGTTGGCGAGCAGGGTTTGTACGTATTGCAGATCATCCTCTGACAGATCATAATACCATGTACCGCTGCGTGTTGCGCCTTCACCCTTCAGCATGTAATTGCTGATTGTTGGCGTATTGTCTTTCATATATAAAGACTCGGCAAACTTCACAATAAAGTCCGAAGTCATATTGGTTGTAAAGTTCGATCCGGCAACCTGAATCACGTCCGGGATCTTGGTCAGATTTTTGACCTCCAGCGCACGATTCATGAAGGCACTCAGGAAAATACGGTGACGCATCGTCCGATTGAAATCGGAATCTTCCCGGTAACGCACGTAAGCCAGCGCTTCCTCACCGCTATAGATCGGTTTATTCGCTTCAACAAACAGCTTCTCATGAATTTTGAGCTTATTCTCAATATTCTTCTTAATCGGCAGTTCCACACCACCTACTGCGTCCACAATATCCTTGAGTCCGTTAAAATTAATGGCAGCATAGAAATCCACTTTGTTCTCCAGCAGCTTCTCTACCGTATCCATCGCCATCTTGGCTTCACCGTGGGCATAGGCCGAATTAATCTTCGACTTCGCATCACGGCCGACAATCTCGGTATAGGAATCACGCGGAATGGACAGCAGCAGCACCTTATTGTCTTGGGGACGCACGACAGAATAGATGATGGTATCCGAACGGCTTGGTTCGTGATCCCGTTGGTCAATCCCTAACAACAACAGCGAGAAAGGATCAGTATGTTCCACAACGGGAGCTTCCCTGTCGCCAACTGGTTTATAGGATTCGTTCAGCACTTCTTTTACAGTACCCGAGGCGAACATGTTAAAGGCCAACCTGACAAGTTGTTTTTGATAGATAAACCCAAGTCCTCCCAGCACAATCAGCGCGCTCAGGGTGATGATCAATGGCTTCTTCCAGCTCTTCTTCGGCTTCCGTCTGGTTAAATGTGCGGCACTGTTTTCCATCATATCTCCTTTGATAACGTCTTAGAATCATTTAACTATATTAATAACACGTTTTCAATAGATTACGTTATAATCTGCTATACAAGAAATGACACAAAAGGAGCGATGAACGATGGAATATCGACGTTTAGGGAGCAGCGGCTTACGTGTATCGGCGCTCGGACTGGGTACCAATGCGTTCGGCAAACGTGCGGATGACGCGGCCTCCACCCACATTATTCATGCAGCACTGGATCAGGGAATTAACTTTATTGATACGGCCAACATCTACGCCGGGACAGAATCGGAACGTATTATCGGACAAGCACTGGCAGGCCGTCGGGAAAACGCTGTGCTTGCTACCAAAGCCGGCTTGCCCCGGCATGAGGGTCCTCATGGGCGGGGTTCCTCCCGCTACCATTTGCAGCAAGAGCTCGAACATAGCCTGCGGCGTCTGCAAACGGACTATGTGGATCTGTATCAGATCCATACCTTTGATCCGCATACACCGCTGGATGAAACGCTGCGCACGCTGGACGATATGGTTACCTCCGGCAAAGTGCGCTACATCGGAGCCTCCAACTATGCAGCTTGGGAACTGATGAAAGCCCTCGGTACCAGCGACTTGAAAGGATACGTACGCTACATCTCAACTCAAACCAGCTATTCGCTGGCAGATCGTACACCCGAGCTTGAGCTTGTTCCGCTGTGTCTCGATCAAGGTGTGGGCATTATCCCGTATTTCCCGCTGGCTGGTGGCATTCTGACTGGAAAATATAATGGCGAAGCAGGCGTGCCTTCCGGTTCCAGAGCGGATACCGATCCATCGTTCAACCGATTTCTGCTTGAGCGTAACATTAATTTGGGCCAACAAGTAAGCCAGAAAGCAGCCGAAATTGGATGCTCTCCGAGCGTTCTATCACTCGCATGGTTACTGGCACGCCCTGCCGTTTCAACCGTGATTGTGGGCGCTACCCGTACTGAGCAGCTAGAGCATAATCTCGCCAGCCTGGACATGAAACTGACGGATGAGATGATCACCGAGCTGGATCAGCTTAGCAGCTCCTTCCGTCATGGTGAGCCCTTTGCCACATACCGATTAGATTAATACAAACCCAAAGAAACCTCCCCTCGTAAAAATTCAGGGAGGTTTCTTTGGGTTTGTTTATTGGTAGGTCTTTGCTGATCTATGTTTTATAATCTGAATGTCGTATTCCTATATTGTATTGAAAATAATTCCAATTACACTACATTCTGTAGTTTAATCAGATATAGAAAAATGCTATCTATTAACGATCTGCTTTATGTTTGATAAACGTCTGCATGATCTCCATGTATTCATCCTTCCGATCACTGACAAGGTCGAAGAATACATTGTCTGCTGCCTCAGCCAGCTCGATACCCTCAAGCGCCAACCGGGTTCCTTCCGGCGTAGTTGTAATAATGTTGGCACGGGTATCGGTCAAATGACGATTACGGGTAATCAGTCCTCTTTTTTCAAGGGCTCGGAGTACCTGGGAAGTCACATTTACATCAACGTTGGCAAAATGTGCAAGCTGAACCTGGGTTACTCCTTTGCCTTCTTGATCGTGTTCATTCAACCATACACAGGCATGTAATAACACAAATTGGGGTTGTGTCAATCCGAGGGGCTCCAGCACCCTGCGCATTTCTTTTTGCCACATTGTTGTAACCTGCCACAGCAGGTACCCTGGACTTTCTTGTGCGTTTTTGTAACGTGAAATTTTCATCTTATTACCTCCATCTTTCACACCTAGGACTTCTCTTCACTGCCTCTATCTATATAAGTTGAACTAAAGATTATTTACACTGACACTACGATGACAGAATAACCTTCCAATCGCTGTTATCCCCAGATTTTTTCGATTCCCTTTTCTCAAGGGAAAATCCGGGGATAAAGGCGAACGCTTCGCTTTTCCAGGTTTTTTCTATCCTCTCCGTTAACGTGTAAATGATTAGTTCAACTTATATAGCAAGTATTACAACAAAGAAACATGCGGATCAAGCAACATCCTGATATCATTCGAGCATTGTTTTTTATGATCACAACTTCGTTGCAAGGTTATATCCAAAATATGGGGTCCAGCTTCAACGCGAAGGAATAAACTGCTTCACCCATTGTCCAAATCCCTGCGGATTACGGCTCTGGATCAGGACGACCCCCTCACCCCGGAATCGGCATACCAATCCTTCTCCGCTGGTCACGCTGGATAACCACCCTTGTGAAGCTTTCTCAATGCGATAATCCATATAATTGGGCCATGCCACCAAGTGCGCATTATCCACGATCACTTCTTCACCCGCAGCCAGATTGATGGCATGGATTGCACCATAGGAGGACAGGAACACGGTTCCTCGCCCACTGATCTCTATAATAAAGAAACCCTCTCCCGAGAAGAGGCCTTTCTTCAAATTTTGCATTTTGGTATTCACCTGAATACCTTCCGTTCCAGCCAAGAATCCATCTTTCTGTACGTAGAGTGAATAGGAGCCATCCAGTTCAATAGCTTCCACATCCCCGATGCTCGATGGCGATAGCAGAATTTCCGCAGATCCACCTGCAGCCGTCAATTCCTGAAAAAAGAATTTCTCGCCACTGATCATGCGTCCGAATCCGGCAAGCATACCGCCCTCAGCAGATCCCTTCAAATCAACGGTTGGCGTCATGGATACCATGGCCCCGCTTTCTGCCTTGAACCGTTCTCCCCGTTGCAATTGCACCTTAAGCATCGCAAATGCACCATCATACAGAATTTCATAGTTCATGGCCTATCAGCTCCTTGTTGTCGTCAGAATTAAAATCGTTTAATCCATTATCCTCCAACACGGTGGATTTGTCTCCGTATTCCTTGATAATATGCTGATCTCCCCAGTTACATAGCGCATTTAGAATGGGTTCCAAACTGTGGCCATAATCGCTCAGTTCATATTCCACTTTGGGAGGAACCTGATTATATACAATTCGGTTCACGATCCCGTCATGTTCAAGCTCTCTCAGTTGCTGCGTCAACATTTTCTGCGTAATCGCGGGCATAATACGTTTGAGATCACTGGTCCGTTTTTTGCCATGTGTCAGATGACACAGAATCACACATTTCCACTTGCCACCTATGACTTCAAGGGTGGCTTCAACCGAAATATTATATTTCTTTCTAACCATGTTGATTTTCCTCCCCAATGTATGAATTACATACAAGCAGTTGCTATATAGGAACCAAAAAGTACGTAGGGTACTAAAAAGTACGTACTATTCATTTTATGACGAATAATTCATAATAGCATTTGCCGGTGCACAAATCTACATTCTGGGGAGTTGAGCAAGACATGTTACAAGATTCAAAACGTAGTACGTGGGCGTTGCTGGCATTGGCAATCAGTGCATTTGCCATCGGTACCACCGAGTTTATCAGCGTCGGGCTACTGCCCCTCATTGCAGATGACCTGGGCATTTCCGTTACAGCAGCGGGACTGACCGTTACTTTATATGCATTAGGCGTCACCTTCGGAGCACCACTCCTGACCTCCTTGACGTCTACTGTGTCACGCAAGACACTGCTGCTTGCCATCATGGTTGTCTTCATTGCAGGTAATACAATGGCTGCACTCTCAAGTGGCATTACGATGCTGCTCATTGCACGCATCGTCTCCGCTTTGGCACATGGAGTGTTCATGTCCATCGGCTCCACCATCGCAGCTGACCTAGTGCCTGCGAACCGCAGAGCAAGTGCAATTGCCATCATGTTCTCTGGACTGACCATCGCGACGGTGACTGGTGTGCCACTGGGTACACTCATCGGTCAACACTGGGGCTGGCGCGCAGCATTTATTCTAATCGTTGTTGTAGGTGTTGTTGCCTTCATCGGCAATATGCTTCTGGTCCCGTCCACCTTGCAACGCGGAACGCGAACTGCATTTCGCGAACAGCTGAAGCTGGTAACGGGCGGAAGGCTGCTGTTGGCTTTTGCCATTACCGCTGTAGGATATGGTGGTACGTTCGTGGTGTTCACCTACCTGTCTCCACTATTGCATGATATCAGCGGATACTCCGAGAAAACGGTCGTGGGAATTCTGTTGCTGTACGGGATTGCCATTGCCATCGGCAATATTATTGGAGGTAAAGCGGCCAACCGCAATCCGCTCCGAGCGCTCTTCTATATGTTTATCATTCAGACGATCATTTTGGGCATACTGTATTTCACCGTTCCATTTAAGCTGGCAGCATTAATCACCATTCTTGGCATGGGTCTGCTTGCCTTCATGAATGTGCCTGGGCTTCAAATGTATGTCGTAACGCTCGCTGAACGTTATGCACCACAGGCCAAAGACGTGGCCTCCGCCTTTAACATTGCAGCGTTTAATGCAGGTATCGCCATAGGTGCATATTTGGGTGGTGTAATTACGGATTCCATTGGTCTGATTCACACAACATGGGTAGGTGCAATTATGGTTCTGGCTGCCGTACTTCTAACCGGTTGGGCTAGAGCACTTGATCGTAGAGATCCTTATTCTTCAACAGAGACAGAGACAAAATCAGAGTCAGGTTCAGCCAGAACAGCAGGCTAATAGACTTTGTTTCAGTGATGAAGCATCCTGCCGAAATAGATTTTGCCCTATTATATGTACTTTAGTATAATACGTTGATTCTATTTATATCTATATGTATCCATATGAAGAACGGCTAAACCCAGCATTGATAAGCAATAAAACTAACATGGATACAACATTCGAGGAGGATTTCACATGACAGCACAACATTTACAATCTACGGTAACGTTAAATAACGGCATTCCAATGCCTTGGTTTGGACTTGGTGTATTTAAGGTAGAAGAAGGCACTGAACTCATCACAGCCGTTAAACAAGCGATTGCTCATGGTTATCGCAGCATCGATACGGCCGCTATTTATGGCAACGAATCTGGTGTAGGCCAAGCAATTGCGGAGGCATTGAAAGAGAATAATCTGAAACGTGAAGATTTGTTTATTACATCCAAAGTGTGGAATGCAGATCTCGGATATGAGGAGACGCTTGCGGCATATGATATTACGCTGAACAAACTTGGACTGGAGTACCTGGACCTGTATCTGATTCACTGGCCAAAAGCAGGCAAATACAAAGGCGCATGGAAAGCGATGGAACAGCTCTACAAAACAGGCCGCATTAAAGCCATTGGCGTCAGCAACTTCCAGATTCATCACCTGGAGGATTTGATGCAGGATGCCGAAGTGAAGCCAATGATTAATCAGGTGGAGTACCACCCTCGTCTGACTCAGGTCCCGCTCAAAGCATTCTGTGAGAAAAATGGAATTCAATTGGAAGCCTGGTCCCCGCTGATGCAGGGTCAACTGCTGGACAACCCAGTTCTGACCGAGATTGCTACTGCGAAAGGTAAATCCGTGGCACAGATCATTCTCCGTTGGGACCTGCAGAACGGTGTTATTACCATTCCGAAGTCTACCAAGGAGCACCGGATTATCGAGAATTCGTCCATCTTCGACTTCGAATTGTCCAATGAGGAGATGGAGCGCATTAGCGCCCTGAACGAAGATGTTCGCGTTGGACCAGATCCTGACAACTTTGATTTTTAAATTGAGTCAGGGTCCTGATATGTTCTGGACTGATTTGCAGGTAAAATAAAACAGTGAAAGGCCTCCATACTTCTCGCTATGCGCGAGAGAGTTGGAGGCCTTTTTCACTTTCACACCTGATCATCGAGAAGATTTAAAACCTCTATGTCAAACGATTGAGGTTATCCAAACTTTATAAATTAACCTTAAAATTCAATAGGTTTAACTTTAATTTGATCCGCAACAAATTCATTTTTGGCACTGTCGAATTTATAAGTGATATTGAAATCACACACATATGTGGGAGACACGCCTACAACTCCCCCAAGGTTTAATTTTATTTTTTGATTTTCCAAAAAATAAATATAAACACCACCAAAACCAAGACTATCTTGCTTATAATCCGGCACTGGATCAAATTCATAATTGAAGTTGTGTTCTTTTCCTTGCGCTTTAACTGAAATCGCTAACGTACCGTCACCCTTTTTAGCAACATGCGTTTCAATCTGTTCAGCAACAATCTCCTCATAGCTTTGGACTTTAATTTCGGTTAAGTCCTCGGAATTAACGACATGAATATCAAAGTTATCTAAGCCTGTCCCTTTTCCAGTTTGGATGATAATTACGGCTTCTTCCTTTCCATCACCCGTAAGATCAGTATAGAATACCTGCGGTTCAGTTCCGGTATCAGGGATTTTCCAAGCAAAGTCTTTCTGACTTCCACTAATATTTAAGGTTACCCCTTCAATTCCATTCTTCGTTTCTTTAATACTATAAAGTTTAACTTCTTCATTTTGCGATGCCTTAATTATTTTCAAATCATTTTCCTTCTCCGGCTGTGCTGTTACTTGTTTACTGGAAGACTCCCCCGCACTTTTCATAACCGTTGCAGGCTTATCTGATTCACATCCTGAAAGCAAAGCGGCAATCAGCACCATCACTACACCAAACTCTTTTTTCAACACTATATTCCCCTTTCCATCTACCTGCTTATCCAATTTCTAATGTAGAGGGCTCCCATTTCCCATTAACCAATGCATATCTCACGATGGCATCACCTAAATAATGACCTGTTGAAATCTGAATTGGTACCTTCGCAATAAGCTGATTATCCTTTACCTCAAATCTCAGTATATTTTGAACCGTTGGTTGTTCAAACCAATCGTTAGTATCGCTCTCGCTGAATTCAAAGGAGTGCTTCTGACCATCAACTGAAAGGGTATACTTTCGAATTTCCTTATCTGCTTTTAGGTCAACTTTAATATGACTTAGAACATATTTTTTCGGATCTGAAACCGATATTTCTGTAAAATCCGATTTAAGCACATGCACTTCCGAGTCATGCACTCCAGTCCCTGTGGCTTTGGTCAAAACAATAACCATTTCATCTTCTCCATCTGCATCTAAATCAATGACCGATATTTGAGGATAAAAGGAAGGATTGGCTACATTACTCCAGTTGAATGATTTTGTTTCTCCGTTTATCACTACATCTAAAGATGAAAATATATCTTTTTGTGTTTTATCCTGAACACCATAAACAGCAATTCTCTTATCAGAGGTTTCGGATAGTAGTGTATTAGAAGTCGATGTAGCAGGGTTTGCTATACTTTCTTTGGGCGCGCTTTCATCAATCTTTGGTAGACTTAAAGACTGATTATTTGCCCCACATCCATATAACAAAATAGCTCCTACCGTTGTAACAATAATGATTTTCAAAAAGTGTATCCTCCATTTCATGTTTTTCTCAGTACTCAAAGATATTCGCGCAACGACCTCTGTAAACGGATTCCATTCGTAGATTATAATGTAAATATATTCTAAATATCATCTAACGAAGGGTAAAATTTATGAAAAAACCAACAATTTGAAAAAGATTATTATTTGTTTGAATTCCTTTATTTTCCGCAGGATTTACTTGCTTCAATATTGAAGAACTTTATCCTTACAAACCATTAGGAATTACCTCAATCACTATTGGGTTGATTTTACTGATCTTATCAGTTTTTATTAGAGAAAAAAGTAGCCTGGATTGAATCTCGGCTTCTTTTTTGTCAGCTTTTTTGATTAACAATTGATACCAAGCCCAAGCTTATTCAGCAATTAATTGCTTTGTGCTCAGATTGAGCTTGTAAAAAACAACTTTTGTATCTTCTTCAGGGGTGCCAGCACCAACGGGAGGATGAACAACCAAAGCTTCATTTTCGACAATTGGCATAGGCTCAGATTCAGAATACAGAAGTTTCTCAGAAACTTTGCCCTTTTTAACGATCTCTAACAGGAATGCATCTCCACTTTGTTTGGTGACCGCGAATAAATAACCTTCCACTCCATGCCCTGTTTGGTATTGTGGGGTGAGAGCATAAACATCAGCATCTTTAAAACTTAACTTTTCAAAATTTAATTTATTTTCAGGTGGCTGGATAAATACATAAGCCGGCAACTCTAATAAAACGGTATCCTGGCCATCGTATCTATAGATGATAGAATAATTACTCAGGAACGACTGATCCCCCTCTTGTCCCTGCGTACTAGGTACGTTTAAATGTCCTCTTTCTTCCTTGCCATTGGAAACCATAAGCAGTGTTCCCTTGTCCGTTTGTTGCTCTGCCCGAATAGATTGATCCTCATTAACAGAATCAATGACAATTGATTCTGTTAATGAGGTCTTGGGAAACATACTAGATATAACAACTGAAGCATTCAGTTCTGGAGTAGACGAATGATTGGTGGTTCCTTGATTTGTATGATTAGTCGCCCCATTGTCTTTTGGATTATTACAGGCGAGTAGCAAACTGAACAGCAATACCGAGGAAGCTAATAGCAAAGCACACTTCTTAATTGTAAACGCCTTCTTTCATATACAGATTTTCCTATCATTATACCAATCTGTTTATCCAATAAGTTTAAAAACTGTATTTCTTTATTGAACATTACGTAACATTTTATTCGGCGTCATTACCATTCCGAAGTCTACTGGGGAGCAACGCATTATCGAGAATTCGTCCAGCTTCGACTTCGAAGCAAGATTCTCGAGTGTTCAATTGCGTGCCAATACGAGTGGATCTGTGGATGTTCCTTAGGATGCATCAGTAGGACATACGTATTCCCGCGTAAATCTTACTCCAAATGGCGGCGCTAATTTTACGGGGCAATCTGCTCTCCCACTTTCTACAACCCTTAGTCAAGCGTAATACCAAAAAAGGCAGTATGGAGCTATCGAAGCTCCATACTGCCTTTTTCATTCAATCTATTTATTTTTCATCCTCAATTGGATATAAATCATTCAAGCTTCCCATATCTTTGCTTCCAAGTATCGTCACTTTTCCATCAATGGAAATGTACCCATACTGAGACTGCCCTGAATGTGCTGAGATGGTATAAAAAAATATCCGGTCATTGATTTGAGGACGTTTTCCTACTTCACTTGATACGCTGGTGTTTTTTAGAAAGCTAACTTTATTTTGATTCCCACCCATTTTCCCACTCCATGTGAGCCAAGCTGCATTTGATTTAACCTCGTAGTAATTGATAATACTATTTTCTATCGTAAAAAATGAATTGGATTGCCCTTCAGGAAAAAACAATCCAAAGGAGCCTCCGCTACTCTCTACTGAAGTAAATTCCTTTAAAGTAGAAATTTTCGGAATATTTATCGCTGCAACACGTGCCTTAGTTAAGTCCGCTGAATCCAAATTTGCTTTTGTTTGGTCATTTATCTTTGCTACATGGACAGTGTTTGTATTAGGATTCCAAGCAACATCACTATTGAAATTCTGAGCTATAAAGCGAATAGGAACCATTACGCGATTATTTCTAATTTGTGGTGACTCAGATTGGTTTTGATTATTGACACGAAACGTTATTTGCTGGCTAGGATCTGCAATTACAAGTATTTTAGTTTTGTTGTTCCAGCTTTTTATAGAAAGCCCTTCAATCTGTTCAATACTTCTCAACGAAACATAAGTGGTGCCATTTTGAACAAAAGGATCAACGTCTGTCTTAGCCTTACTACCGTTAACAACTATTGATATAGGTGTGGCTGCTTGTGCAGTTGACACGACAAAAAATAAAGCCAAGCAAGTGAGAAATGATTTCCATTTCATATGGATAACCCCCTTAGGTGATTTTTTTAGTACGTTTAGTATAGACAAAATTCAAATGTAAAATGTTTCTTTTTTTTGTAGACGATTTATAATTAACTGTGTATAAAATTACTGAATTGGGTTTGGTTTAAACCAATTAGCAAACTCATGGTGCTGCCTTTATGCATAATTTTTTGATGGGAGCGCAGCAACGTGGAGCGAATATGTTGTCGCCATGCCTTCTATGATCCACTGCCAGTATGACCTTGAGCTTGGAGTAAAGCTATAGCTCGAGTAATACCCAGCGGTGCGTACCGGCTATTAGGTGGCCGCTCTTTTATTTCCTTAGATCCGATAGCATCAGTCCTTCAGTAGAGTGTAAAACGTAAACAGCTTGTCTAACAATTCAGATAAAATATGATTAGCAATCCGACTCGAATTATTTACATATGCATGTCAGAGCTGCTGATGGATCTCGCTGGCTGTTTACTTCCTACTTTCTCATTCCGACTGCTCACTCTTGTATAAAAAGGTAGAAGATGATTTAAGGGTTTTCAAACTCAAGCTGAAGGAAACAAAATTGGGCTTTTTCTTTGTATTTTCATCATAAGTTGTTTTATCCGGATTTATAACGTTTTAGGAGAGATCCCTTTTAGCATTCACTGGTTGCAATCAATTCGATATAAAACAGACGATCATTAAAAAAGGCGTTCCCATAATATAGGGACGCCACACTTTATAGTTTGTTTGGCTTCATACAATAAATGGAGTCGGTCTTCAGCGTAATTCCAATTCGTAGTTAGCTCCAACATTTGCAGGGTTAAAGAGAACATAATAAACCCTAGTATCTCCAACGAATACAACTCCCGTTGAGTGACATTGTACCAGTAACTTCTGCTTTGATAACTGGAAGTTTGTGTTATTCACCTTTTTGTTATATCTTCTATATGTATGCAACTAAATCCATTTATTTACGTTATTTAGTATGTATTTAATTTTGAGGAGGATGTTTTATATGAAGAAGAAAATTCTGATTTCCTTTTTTGCATTCGTTATTTCGCTTAGTGCAGTAGTAGGACTAGCATTTGCAAAAGGGACTATTAAAATTGTAGTAAACAATCAGACTGTTGCTCCTGATGTAGCACCACGAATGATTGATAACCGAGTAATGGTACCTATCAGTTTTGTTTCAAAAGCATTAGGGGCTAAAGTAAGTTGGGATCAAAAAAATCAGACCGTATCCATTAAAGATAACAATCAGCCTCAGCAAGAAGATATATGGAAAGAAGACCTTGATCTAAGTGGAAGTAGTTGGTCTGGCGTTAAAAATCTTATTGCAGTCTATATTGCTGGTTATGATAACCGGGATGATGAACTAATTAAATCGGTTACAGTGGATGGGTTCGATATGATACCGATCGGTGGGATCTATCCGGCAATTATAGATTATAATATCATTGATGCCCAAAGCACTAAAAGTGGTCTCAAGGTACGTGTAAAGGTCATATCTAATGAAGAGAAGCTAAAAGAAGAGATTTGGGATTTTGATATTACTAAAGGAAAAATACAAAAATGGGGACGGGTAAACAGTGCAGATATTAATTCCTATACTGTCTTTCCAGGGCTTTCATTCATAAATAATTAACTTGTTTTCAGAATAAACTCAAAGTATAAAGCCTTCGTCTATGGACGAAGGCTTTATTTGTTGCTGAGTAGGCTTGTTATTCATTTAAGGAGCCAAGGTTTGTATAGCAACTACACCGGGACCTGACAGCGATCCTGCGGTCGATGTGGTGAGCGGGTATGTTGCTGTTGCTCCAGCTGCCAAAGTGAATGAAACCACTTGGACTGCCTCCTGACTAGATGATGTCAGATTCAATTTAGGAACACCAACCGTCGGATTATTGTTCCACTGACATGCTCCACCAAAGGCATTAACCCTAGATGTAAGAAAAACTTTAATTAATCGACTTGCAGTTGAAGTATTCTTAAATGTGATATTAATTTTATTTTTCACACCATAAAGACCTTTGTTGTCACCATAAGAATTCGCTGAATCGTAACTACCAGATTGCTTCATCAAATTGTCATTCGTACCGTTTGCAAAACTGTAGTATTGAAACGTATTCAATGCACCTGTTTCAAAATTAATGGTACTTTGAATATCTGCAAAATCCCAAGATCCACGTGGGTGAGTCTCCATCACCTTTACCACAGCCGATTGATTCATACGCAGGTTCGCTGTAGTCGTGTCAGAAACAGATGAACGCAATCTAAATGTCATCGGGGCTGTAGAAGACGTTACATTTTTGAGTGTAAATTCAATGACCCCACCAATTAATTGACCAGTAGGTACATTCCACTCCTTAACCAACCCTACATTTCCTGCAGTAATCGAAGAATCGATAGGAGTTGCACTACTATCTAGCGTGTTACCAAGTAGAGCTTTCGCTGTACAAATACCATGAGGTATAAAATTCCCCGTTGTTACAATAGAATGTTTCAAGTTGGAAACTTGGATAGTCCCCGGATTAGACGTAGCGTTGGAACCATTACCAATGGTAATCCCATATTTTAATGTCTTTCCAGTAGTATTTAAATGCCAGACAAACACACGATAATTTACGCTGTTTCGATTATTCAGATAATCGTGCCAAAGCGTGGCGAATCCGCCTGAAAATTTCACTGGCCATTTAGGATCGGTAGGACTACCAATTGTTTCAGGATTATCTGAAATAACAAAGCGAGTTGTCCCCACCTTGGTTCCTGTAATATGGGGTGGAGCTGCTGGTATTGCCGAAATATTCACTCTAGTCAAATCGGGTTGGGAACATGCCATAATATATATACCTCCATTTTTTGATATTACGTAGTAATATGTAACGCTATATGAGTGTTCAAGAATGATGTAGGGATATGAAAATAGAACGTTTGAATCCCATCAAACTGAACTATTCTCTACACTCAAATAACTCATAATGCAACTATACAATATAACGTAACGTTACGCAATATATATATTAAAATAATTTTTACTTTATTTTGCTCATTACCTTAAACTTACGTGATAGCCTATTGCTCTAATCTGGCAAGCAATGGAATCCGCGGGACAAAGCCAAGAATCATTCGTACACAAAATTAACAACATCATGAAATGCCCCCCGCGCAACTACCAAACTAAGGGTACATGGTTACTAAAAGATTTCGCAGCCTCATGTTTCGAAGCGGATCAACTTACTATGTTATTTATTAAAAATGTTGGGTTGACTAGCTAATTAACATAAGGTTTCAAACATGAGTCCATTTAATCCGTTCAGCTACCTTTCCCATTTACCTCCAATCGTGGCTTTTGCCGCTGCATATATCCATTTAACTAATAGAGAAGTTTGTACCGCTTGTAACGATATACGTTAAAAAGCAGCTAGGCAAACCAAAATGGTTGCCTAGCTGCCCATTTTAAATTTTAAATGCGTTTAACGTGCAGTTTTTAAGGAAGTGCTTAACGGTAATACTGAATGCACAGTCATTGAGTTAAGCATTCCTGGATCGCTGCCATTTAATTCTTTCTTAGCATAATTGTATGGAATATTTGAGTTCCAGGTTGTATAACTCGAGCCATCACCTGTCCGTAATTGTACATTAGAGAAACTCGCTTGACTATAGCTGCAATGTCCTTGGTCCTCTACACCATGTACCATCTTCACTGCATCATTAGCGGCGAGCGCATTAGATGTAGCAGTTGTGAACTCACTTACATGTTGCTCAACATCGTTTACCAATACTTTTACATAACGCTTACCTTTTTCAGAATATTGATAAACTTTCAAGCGCACTCGCTGTCCATCATAAATGGCTATTGGCTTTGATTTATATGTAAGCCCAACACCACCGAGAAACACATTGTAGCCTTCACCAGCTTTTTTCGAAATACCAGATTCAATTACAGCCTCACCCAAACCAAAGTACCAGTCGATATATCCATATACCGTGGCCGAAGCTGTAGTCGGCAGAACAATTTCCCCTTGAATACCATTCCAAGTTTTCGATTTTGTAGAAACTACGATTCCCAAGTGTCTATACATATTAATAACACCTCATAATTTTTTTTCCATGGGATAGAAGGAATCATAAAAGTGTATCCCTCACCGATATGATTTCTACTGGATAAACATACCATATCATATAACGTAGCGTTACGCAATATAATATATGTATTTTTTTTATATTTTGAGTAACCTTATGTTATTTTTTGCGTCTATTCATATACAGCTTGAAAAATTTAGGAGGTTTACAGATGAAAAAATTGATCTTATTTTCTTTTGCTGTTCTATGTTCTTCGCTTTTGGCACTTCCAACCAATGAGGCAAATGCAGCAGTAGAAAGTACAAAAGCGACACAAGTTGTGGTGAATAATAACGACCTAGATTCAAAAGACATCCTCAACAAGGACAATCAGCTCTTTTTTAGCCTGACCTCACTAAAAAGTTTGGGTGGCTTAACGTTTTCCTGGAATAACTCCACTAAGCAAGTGACAGTGAAGGGGAACGACACAAACTTGCAATTGACGATGAATAAAAAAGTTGCAAAAAAAAATGGAACCTCAGTTTCATTAAGTACCGCTCCATTTGTTCATAACGGTAAAACAATGATTCCCTTACGTTTTGTTGCAGAAGCGTTGGATGGTTCAGTAACATGGAATCAAAAGACCCAAACGGCTTTTGTTTCGAAACCAAGTACCAAACTGCTGACTGATGTTAAAAGCAGTTCATTAAGCACAGCTAGAAATGCTGCGATCAATCTTCCTAGAGTCTCACAACTCACGGAGAACTTTGAACCATCTGTGGAAACGGCTAGTCTTCAATATTATTTTCCGGAAGATACAAATGAACAATTCATCGAGGTCAATAATAATGTAGTCCACTATTATCAAATTACGAAGAACACAGCTTACCTTAAGTGGCAAGCTTTCATTAGCGAAAAGGTCGCTACGCAAGATAACCTTTATTTCATAAACCGCTCCTTCACAAAAGAGAACGGTTCCTTACCAAATTTCAAAGATACGACATTCACTAGCTTTCGCTGGATGCCTCATATTACTTCTACCGGATATAGTTTAATCAATAAGAATAATTGGAATGACGTTGTATTTAAAGAAGCTGAAGTGCCGCAAACTAATCTGAAGGAAAACTATATTATTGTTGACGTTCCAGAAGAAAAATAATTAGAAAATCGGTTAGAGAAGGCATTACAAACTATTCATAAAACATTCTAATAGAAGGACCAGCAAAACAAACACAATTTCTGTAAACACAACCCAGCACTATCCCGGTGATGGGTCGTGTTTTATACTGAGAGAGAATTACATAAATCTCTTTTTTACATAATGACTGTAAAACGTAAAGAGCCAGCTGAATGAGCTGACTTTTTTACGAGTATTTACATTGGGAATAATTTTTATGTAACTCACTCCGGATCGAATAGATCGCGATTCCTCGTTTTAACGATTGTCGCAGCTTCAAGCCCAAAAATGATGAACCAAATCTAGTTAGTAAAGACTTTCGTTTGTGATGCTTATAATTATGTAAGCTCTTCGGTTACCAAGCCTACTATTCAGAAGTTCTCACCAATGTTTTTCAAAACCCTAAACATAACGTATTGTAACAATACGCTATATAATAAAAATAACTTTCTTTATAAAAAGGTATTGATCCCAAGTTAAAGCCATCAAATGATACATACAAAAAGACATTATTTAATGAAATTAATAACAAAACGTCAATATTGTAACCTGAGAAATCGAAACATATCACCTTACCTAGACGTAAGAAATATACTCCTGTGGAAATTGCACCCTTAACATAGGAACGTACGTTTGGTATAATGAATAAACCCAGTACAGAAACGGTATTTAATTAGAAGGGGGTCCCTTATGTTAGTTTTTGTAAACCAATTGCCCGATGTGTCCTCTGATGTAAAGCAACATATTATGGGGATCATAGACGCAAGTCCAACAGCTCAATTTCATTGTCATGTAACAACAGAAATCCCTAATGTGTATGTTTATCTAATCGAAGACAACCGATCAGAAAGCTATTCTGTTTTTCATGTATTTTCATTTGACCATATTGGTCAAGATTATTCCTATCAATGTTTTACTATTGACCAAGTCCATAAAATGCACCAATTCATTGTAGAGGCTAATTTCATTTAGCCTTTTTTTCCTTTGTCACACGTTCATATTCTTCTTCAATTATTTTAGATAACAGCTCGGTTGCTGTCATATTCAGCTTTTTTGCTGCCGTAGCTAACTGTTTTTTAATGTACACAGGTACGTCATAATGGAATTTAACTTTATTTCCGTATGCCATTATTTATCCCCCTATCTCATAACCTCTTGGTATTTATTTTCAATAATACGGATCAATAATTGAGTCGCTGATATTTCTTGTAATGCGGCTGCTTCAATTAGCTTCTCCTTAATTTCAGGCTGGAACTCATAAGGTAATTTTAACTTTGGTTCTACCATACGACCATCTAATGACTTTTCAGCATCTAAGGCAAGTTTCACTAAAGTATCTAGGGACGAATCATTTGAAGCTTCCCTTCCATATTTGGGTAATACGCGTATTAAATATTGCTTTAAGGCCTTTTGATTTTCCTCCGGTATTTCTATTCCGAAATTCTCACCATCTATCTTAAACTCACAGTCCACCATAAACCCAAATAAATTGATACTATATTTCATATTTACCCTCCTTTTCAGCTACGGCTATTGTATAACGATTCGAATCACTTACATTTAGATTTGAACCAATACCTAACAAATCTGAAAAAATGGTATTGCCTTTAGTCTTATAATTAGCTATTAAACTATGTGTAGCAAGAACTACCAGATGCGATTGAGACAATCCGGTATTATTAGCAATATTCAGCAGCTCTTCTCTAGCTCTTTCAGGAAGATAGACTGTGAGCCTAGAAGGCTTTTCTTTTGATTCCATTAATATCCTCCTATCTTTATATGTTATTGTAGCATATATTATACGTTATTGTAACATATATTATAAAAACCATAAATAATATTATAATGCATAGACATTTACTATAATAAAAAACTAAATAAGGCAGTAAAAAATTTACTTTTGAGGATATTTTACCGTAAACATACGAGCGTACCGTTTAATATAACAAAGGAACCTGGTACAGAAACGTGGTATTCAATTAAAAGGGGGCCTTTGTTGTATGTTAGTTCTGAAGACCAATTGCCCAATATATAAAGTAATTAAAGAGAGGGTAACCACCGAACTTAATGCACCATTGGCTCTTTATGAATCATATAATATTATATAACGTATCGTTACAAATTATAAAATGCAACTTTTTTCTCTCTTATATCTTACCTATAACACCAAAATTATCGGGGAGGACTTCACAGAATGAAAAACCTCACTCGTCGTATTTTATCATTATGTTTAATCGGAACTTTACTTCTCTCTGCATGCGGAAAATCAGATGACACTTACAATGACACTCTTTTCAATAGCGAAGAACCAAGCAATTCAATGAGCCAACCAACACCATCAACCAATGCTCCTACAAAAATAGATAGTCTGATTGAACCAGGAGAAAGTGCAGCAAATAAGGACATCACTCCTGCGAATTTTAAAGAAGGTGTCTCTATAGACTTTATCACATATAAAGACAACTTCTTTGACGAAAACATTATTTCCAAGTTAAGTAACAATCTCAGTCGATTGTGGAGAACAACAAAGAAAAGTTTAAAGAAAATCTGAATAAAGAGTCTTTGAAATCTATACGAGAAGGCTTCTATTACACAAACGAAAGTGATCAATTTATGTTTTATGATTTGGATCTTATAGAAAAAACAGATCGGCCAGTACAGATTAGAGTAGGCGTTCGCTTTGCAAGAAAATCCTCAGCCGGCAATATTGAAAATCAAGGTATTACCTACTTCTTTACTAAAAACGAAGCAGGAGAATGGGGGATTGAAAATATAGATTAAAATCTTTAAGCAAAAGCAAGGCTATTCCCTTAAGAGAACTGCCTTGCTTTTGCCTAAATTAATTCGCTTCTTCAATACCTTCATATAGTTCCGTCAAATGGTGCTATGAAGAATTCTTTTCATCACAAGTCCTTAGTAAAACTCGCATGTACATTCGTTCTACTTCGGATTAAAAGCAAAATTTTGCAAAGACAATCATAATCCTGGACGAAAATATAACAAAAAAGGATCGTCAGCATTTCTGCTACGATCCTTTTTGTCAGCCCATTCGTTCGGCCACAATGACTTCACAAAGGAGTCCGATATCTTCCTTACGTATGAATTTCATCGAATTCTTTATTAGTTAGGCCATATATATATTCGTCATAATGTCGTCCCTTAGTAAAAACCATATTTCTGATTCTTCCCTCTTGAATGAAGCCAAGGTGCTCATGTAATGCTGCAGAACCGTCATTAAATGCATATACATGAGCGTTGACCTTTACATATCCTAATTCCTCAAAGTAATACCGCAGTATGGTTTTTATCGCATCAGATGCATAACCTTTGCGCCAATGCTCACGGAATATGGATACTCCATATTTGAAATTTCCACATCGAAGATTACAGCTATTTGTGGAAATGCTCCCAACGAGTGTCCCGTCAAGCGTTTCTATTGCCATAAAGACGTTATCACCATTAGAGCTATGCACGGATTGATTCTCAGCCCAGGTTCTTGTACCTTCTTCTGATCTCGGGAAATGGATCTCGTCACATAATCTCGCATTCTCCGAGTCAAGATCATTGTAATGAAACTTATCCCAATCAGTAGGTAACACTGGACGCAACCTTATTTTTATACCATTCCAAATGTAACTATTCATATTGATCCTCCTAAATTATTTTTTCTTCAGCCTCTTAATGAGGAGGTGGAGACCTTGCCCGAGGATCACAATTATTTGCGACTACATTGTTCTCATTCCTTTCGTATATGGAAAATTATACGATAATTTAGTTCATTATTCATTTCTATGCAAAAAAAACTGTCATTTCGACAGGTTGAATAATCATCAAATGTGCAGCGCCAAAAACATGGACCGCCTCATTTACTCACCCTAATTAGAGCGTCTCAACCAATTTCTGAATCTTTGAGTGGGAAATTAAATATACAGGACCCATTATTTCTATTTTGCCGTCCTTTACACGTATAGCGCTCTCCTGTTCTGCCGCGTAAACATCAATCGCTTCAGACAAGGGGAACAGGTAGCCTTGAACAAACGTGGCGTAGTCGCGTTGAGAATGAGATTCATAGGCAAAATGATCAAAGCCAATACCATCATAAATAGTACTTGTTTCAACTTTAAAACCAGTGTTATACAAGCTTAACCATTTTGCAGCCATGTTTAACGCACCAGCGCTGGCACCCATTATAACCGCATTGCTGTTCTTAATAACATCCGATAATTCATAATCCGCCAAAAAATCGTTCTGCAAAACAGGATCTCCACCGCATAATAAAATGACAGAAGCGTTGTGAATTAATCGCTGGGCATCTTCCTTCTTCATGCGGTAATCAATGAAATGATATTCATCAAAAATAACGTTAGCCTGATTCAACCATGTCCATTCAGAAATATCATCAAAGTTAATTTGCTCACCTATATAACCAGACGGGTCAGCGCTAATCATAACAAGCGATTTTCTGTCTTGTATATCCTCATGCAAACAATGGACCAGCTTCTCTGGAAAAAAATTATTAAACCAACTGAAGTAGTAGTGAGTACTCAAACTTAATTACCTCCATATGTATTATTTACATTCATCCATTCGTAACGATAAAACATATTATACACGCTAGAAGATGAACGGTCCTTCAGCCATTTCGTTTACACACCCTTGTACACTTTTCATAAATCCAACTCTATATTACCATAACATGGAATTTGAGTATGAGAAATATGTTCCCACGTTAACCTAACCGTTAATTCAATAAAAAGAACGCTCCCGCACCTTCGCTTGGGTTACGTCCTCCTCATTAG
This sequence comes from Paenibacillus hebaui, assembly GCF_051934385.1. NCBI lineage: Bacteria > Bacillati > Bacillota > Bacilli > Caryophanales > Paenibacillaceae > Paenibacillus > Paenibacillus hebaui. The sequence continues at coordinate 6,966,258 of NZ_CP196836.1, forward strand.
ATTCCATTTTCAATCACCTATTAAAGAACATACGTGGGTAGCATGTAGCGCTTAAACAGGGGACTTATCTTAACCTAAGCACTAAGAAAATACTTTAATCCGTAAAGTGAAACTTGAAACTTTTCGGTAACTCATGAAAATGTTGTTTGTGTTGTTCCGAAATGTTCCTACTGTGGTATAATAAAAGTATAACAAGTGTAAAATAAACAAAAGCCACGATGCTGTAACATCGTGACTTGTCTAACAAAGGCCGGTGGGCGACCACGGCGAATTTCAATCAAATGAATGAAAAACCACCGGATTGCAAGGCTCCCAACCTAATCCCGGTGGTTTTTCTTGTTCCGCGCTGCTTTCCATGCACTGCATAAGGCTATTAACCCCACTGCAATACTAACTAGCTTATCGCTAATTTCCAGGAAATGCTGCACTACTGCAAGAAGTGACACGGCGTCACCCCCTTTCGGGTAGCTTCGCCGTGCCGATAATCCCACCGGTTACTATGTCTTCTCTATTATACCATAATTATCCTATCTAATTATCCATGTACTATACTTCTTTCCTATAAATCAACCGCCATTTAACTATTGGACCTGCCACAATGCAGGCACATTGGATGGTTCCCACCCTGGCAAGGAGGTGTGGGCCTGCAAGCATTTATACGTTTTGCTGCTATACGTCACAAGCTGCCCCGCAGTATAGGCCGTATTCGCCTGCCAAGCGGAAACGTCGGGATTGGTCGTTCCTGCCGCCGTTTTCACGGTCACAGCACTGCTCGCAGCAGACACATTGCCCGCCGCATCCTTTGCTTTTACCGTAAAAGTATACGAGGTATCCGCCGCAAGCCCGCTGATCGTTGCTGTCGTTCCGGTTACCGTTGTTGCCAGTGCCGTTCCGTTGTACACTTCATAACCCGTTACACCCACATTGTCAGTGGATGTGGTCCAGCTCAGCGTTATGCTGGATGTTGTTTGCGCGGTCGACGCAAGGTTCGTTGGTGCATTTGGTGCTTGCGTATCGCCTCCCGGCAGAGCAGTAGTGCTTACGGTTACAGCATTACTGGCCGCAGACAGATTACCTGCCGCATCCTTTGCTTTTACCGTAAAGGTGTAGGAAGTACCCGCTGTTAGTCCGCTGATCATTGCGGTCGTTCCATTGACGGTTGCCGCAAGAGTAGTGCCATTATAAATGTTATAACCGGTAACGCCTACATTATCCGTCGAAGCGTTCCAGGCCAGTGCCACTGAGGTTGCCGTCACCCCTGTAGAACGGGCATTTCCGGGTACGCTCGGTGCTGTCGTATCTGCAGGTGGCAATGTGCCCCCGTTGGACAGATCCGATTGCAGCTTGTTTTGCAGCGTCTTGTTACGGTCGCCACTTAGCTCCCAGAACATCGCCCCGCCCAGCCCTTTGCTCTTGATATAGGCGATCTTATGCCCCACGGATTCCGCATCATCATAGCTTATAAAACGCTTGTTGGATGCGTTATAGAGATATGGCACTTTGGCGGTATCATTCCAGTAGCGCGTGTATCCGTTTTTGTTGATGTAATTAGCTTCTAGGTCATAAAAATCAAAGGAGCCTGCTTCCCATGTGCCCACGGATGAACCACCCGCGCATGTCTGATACTGACCGCTATTTGCCTGTGCACATCCATCCCAGCCTCGGCCATAGAATGGAATACCAAGCACCAGTTTAGCGGCCGGTACGCCTGCATTCAGATGTCCTTGTGCTCCGGCAGCCACATTAAATGTATTAGCGTCCGGCACGCCCGCAGCTACTGCCGCCGGATCAACATAGAGCGGTGCATTATGTGCACTGATTTTTTGCCAAGCTCCATTAAAATCGTATGTCATAATATTGATCCAGTCGACGATGGAAGCAATGTTTGCAAGCTCCGTATTGACAGCATAGGTCGCAGATGCCCCGCTTGCAATCGTAAGCAGATACTTCTTGCCGTCTACGGCTCCCGCTGCATCCAGCTTTTCACGGATTTTGCCCAGAAGCAGGGTATAGTTCTGCTTGTCTTCAGGACGTTTGCTATTGCCATCAAGCCCGCCTGATACCGGGTATTCCCAATCCAGATCCACCCCGTCAAAATTGTACTTCCGCAGAAAGTCGACGGCAGAGTTAGCAAAGACCTCACGGGTTGCAGCAGTCGCGGCTACATCGGAGAAGCGGTTGGACCACGTCCATCCTCCGACGGAGATGATCGTCTTCAGGTTAGGGTTGGTTTGTTTCAGCTTGTTCAACTGATTGATATTGCCTGCAATCGGCTGATCCCACGTATCCCCTGCAAATGTCTTGCCGGTATCGATCCATGGATCGCCGAGTACGATCGTTCCGTTCGGTACATTAATCGTCTGGCTTTTTTCATTCTGGCAGCTCCAGGTCACAGGATTGGGTCCCGAAGGGTCTGGATTCCCATGAATACCGTTCCAGCAAATATCGGCAAACGCATAGTTGATATGTGTCACTTTGGTCGGATCGATATCGGTTACATTGTAGTTTCTTCCATACGCAGCCCAGGAAGGGTAGTAACCAACAATCTTATATGAATCTGCTGCTTCGGCCGTACTGGATTGGAGCATAAATGAAGGGACAATAACAGATAAGAGCAGAGACAGACCCAGGAAAAACTTTGCGGTTTTCTTAAAAACAGTGTGTTTATTTACATTTGGCATTTAGTACACAGCCTCCTTCGTCGTTTGCGTGCTAAAACCATTCAGGAATGAACGATGTGCGTTCGAGAACTGGTTGTTCGTATACGCATCCCAGTTGATCGACCAGGTCATAATCCCCTTAAGACCCGCATAGCCTGCGGGTTGGCGGAGCGTATAGGAACCGCCGTACGACACACCTTTGATCAAGTAATTCAATGCCTTCTGCAGCTCGGTTGGGGTCGTATATCCTCCTCCGGCCGCCTGCTGGGAAGCCGGTACACCGATTGCAATCTGGTCCGGGCGCAAAGGACTAAAGAATGGACCCGAGCTTCCGCCTACATTAAAGCCTTGAAGCAGCATCTCAGCCATGGCAACATGGAAATCAGCTGTCCCTTGGGCGTAGGAGCGTCCGTCCAGCCCCACCATCGAACCCGTGTTATAGTGCTGCACATGAAGCAGGGTCAGGTCATTACGCAAGGCATGAATGACTGGCAGGTATGCTCCCCAAGGGCCGCCATAGTTCAGATATCCGCCCTGTACATAGGCCGTCTCCGGCGCAGCCGTCAGTATGAAATTGGCGCCGAAATATGATTTAACCGCTTTCACACCGTTGATGAGATTAACGATCTTCGGTGTTGTCGGACTACGGAAGTCGGTATCCCCCGCATTCAGGGACAGGGAGCTTCCTTCAAGATCGATGTCGAGGCCATTGAAGCCATATGTGGAAATAATCGATTTCAGCGACTCCTCGAACTGCTGTCTCTTGGTGGCGTCCGTGAGCTCAATGGTGCCATTGGCTCCTCCCATGGAAAGCAGCACCTTTTTCCCTTGGCTTTGAAGGTACGCAATATCGGACTTGAATTCTGCTACCGTCGCGTTATACGGAGTAAAAGCAAGCGTTCCGCTACCATGTGAAATCGGTTCGGAAAAGGAGACATTAATGACGTCATAGGCTGTTGATACGTAACGAAGTCTGATATTGGTAGAGCCATTGTCGAAGTTGTGCCAGTAGCCGATCAGCCATTTGCTGCCGGTTGGCCCCGGATTTGAAGATCCGTTGGAAGTCGTTACACTGAGGGAGGTGCTCGCAGCGGACAAATTGCCTGCGGCATCTTTTGCTTTTACCGTAAAAGCATAGGTGGTGCCAGCTGTCAGTCCCGTTACTACAGCTGTTGTAGTCGAGGTGCTTGTCACGAGAACACCGTTCCGGTACACCTCATATCCCGTTACGCCCACATTATCCGTGGATGCATTCCAGGCCAGATTGACTGAGGTGTCCGTGATGGAGGATGAGGTCAGACCGGCGGGCACGGAAGGTGGGGTCGTATCCGGACCCGGAGTCTCTCCCCCTCCCCCCGAACCTTCCCCGACGTATTTCCACAGCGCAGGAACATTGGAAGGCTCCCATCCGGTCAAGGCCGTATGGGGCTGAACACACTCATAATCTTTATTTTGATATGTTACTAGATCTCCTTTCTTGTATGCGGTGCCTGCCTGCCACAGGGCGGCGGCATCAGCTCTTGGTGCAAACCACGAAATAATCAGAAGAAATGCCAAAGCGAATGTAATGACCGGGCGGAATCGAACAGCTTGATTCAAGCAAAATCCCTCCTGTACTAAGGTTATTTTCACCTTGCAAACAAAGCTTCACTGGTGCACTTACATGTGATCCGCGATCTATTAGAGCCTTATTAAACCGTCTGACGATGAGTGTCGCTTCACTCCCTTCCCTTACCAAAATGGACCTTCCCTCTCGTTCTCATTTTTTAGCATTTTACAGGGAATTTACAGATCCTCACCCTGTATTTAATCAGTAAAATGCAAATGAGATAAGGGATAAATTATTTCTATTGGGGGCGAAAAATGTAATACACCGCACAAAAAAGGCTCTCTACCAAGTCCTTAAGAGACTTGAAAGACAGCCTTCTATCTTTGATTCTGCAAAACAGCAAAGCATGACTTACCGCCGATCAGCCCTCTCCCCACCGAAAGGTTGCCACCCATCCTCACCGGACAAAATAAGCGGTAACGAATATTTGGCGGCTTCCTGTTCGTTCAGCACTTTCGCCCATGGAACTCGCACTGTCGCTTTTCCAGCTCCAGGTCCAGCACTATGATATTCGGCGTAATCAACGGTTGCTTCCGCATCGGCTTTGTTCCAATTATGCCAGCCCTCTTGCTTCACATGTGCCCCCATCCAGCAGTTCAGGAAGCAGACTTTGGCATGATTCCGCCACGGTCTGCCCAGATATACGGACTGAGCGGGGGCGTTGCTGGTCAGATCACAATCGATAAACACATACCCATAACGAACATCCTCAGGTGTGGAAGCCGCGGTAATCCAGCCGTTCACTTCTCCCTCCGCAGCAGCAATATCGGTTATGCGATTCTTCGCAAAGATCTCACAGCCCTGAAACACAGCCGTAGCCGAGCCAAAAATAAAATCCACATCACCCTCGATATAACAGTCCTCATAGTATTGGCGCAGCTTGCGCCGTTCTGCCCCATCACGCGGACCGCCGAAGAAACTTCGGTCAATCGGCTGCTCCGGGAGCGGTCCGGTAAAGATCGTATCCTGATGACCCACAAATCGGCAGCGACGGAAGGCCGCGCGGTCTCCATCCACGTAAACGGCCAACGCCTGACCTACTTCCTTACCCGGACCGGCAGAGTTGACAAAAGAAAGCCCTTCTGCGGTGAAATCATCCGTGCCAATAAAGGCCGTATAGGAATAAAAGGTGTGATACAGCTCCCCGTTCGGGAACTTCTTGAGCGCATAATCGTCAAACGTTACAATGGTTTGCTCTGCGCTTTCCCCGATGAGGTGAACCATCGGTTTCACGATATCCAGCTTCTCCACATAGGTTCCTGGCTTAATGCGAATCTCGAACTTATCGTTGCAGTTGACCGGGATAGCATCAATGGCAGCCTGGATCGTGGAATAATCGCCGCTTCCATCTGCAGCAACCAGATAACCCTTCACGCCCAAATCCATATCCGATCCATGTGACACAGGTTTATTCATGGCAATCGCTCCATCTCCAGCGCAGCCAGCAAGAGCGGTGCCACGCCCATGAAGGAGTCACTCACAATCTGCTCGCCGACATAATAACTGTACGAACCATCCCGATCCAGACTGAGTCCTGCCCCGTGACAGATCCCGTTCAGCTTCACGCCGTCAGCCGTTTCTTCCACCAGCCGGGACGTCAGCCCCTGCCATCCCTTCTCGGCAGCCTGCCTGAAGTTCGGCTCCAAATAACGCAAGCGCACACCCTTCGCTATGGCGTACACAAACATGCTTGAACCGGAAGCTTCCAGATAATTACCCTTGCGGAAGCCCTGATCAAGCACTTGGAACCAGAGCCCGCTCTCCTGCTCCTGTACCCGCACCAATGCATGACACATACGCTCGAAGATACCAATAATCGTGCCCCGTTTCGGATGATGGATCGGGAAATGCTCCAGACTATCTACAATCGCCATCGCGTACCAGCCCATCGCCCGGCTCCAGAAGTGTGCGGAACATCCGGTGACGGAATCGGCCCAGACCTGCTCCTTTGACTCATCCCAGCCATGATAGAGCAGCCCCGTGCGCGGATCACGCGTCTTGCGCTCGATCAGCAAAATCTGATGGGCCACCTCATCCCACAGTTCAGGTCGGTCGAACGTCTTGGCGTACTCTGCGAGAAAAGGCGAAGACATATACAATCCATCCAGCCACATCTGGAACGGATAGATTTTTTTATGCCAGAATCCGCCCTCCGACGTTCGGGGCTGTCCGGCGAGCTGAGCCGCGAGCAAATGAGCGGCTTCTGCGTAACGCTGGTCCCCGGTGGTTTCAAGCAGTTCGAACAGGTTCTTTCCCTGATTGATCTGGTCGAGATTATACTCTTCCAGGGAATACGTTCCGATGGAACCGTCCTCCTGAACATACAGATCCATATGTCTTTTCATAAAAGAAACATACTCTTCCTTGCCGTATTGCTTGCCGGTGCGTGCCACTGCCATTAATGTCATTCCTTGAACATATGCCCACCGTTCTGAAGGAAACACATGATAGCCCTCACCATCACATGGCTGGTAGATCGTCTCTGCTATTCGCTCAGACCAGGATAACTGCGTCTGTACCTGCATATAGGAAACCCCCTTGGACCTTGAATGTTGTACATTCTTTTCATTCCCATGATTGCGTCCATACTCAACCAGTCGTATATCCGATGAACTTCAGAAGGAGCAATTGAGGCTTACCTATCTTGCTCAATAATCAGTTAATGCTCCGACACCCGCTTCCGACAAACCGCTGTAGAATTGCGATGATTCAGCTCCGGCTGGATCACCACCGGATAGTCCACCTGCTCATCACGGATCAACGATACAATCAGCTCTGCTGCCCGAGCTGCCAGTTCGTCCAGCGGTGGACCAATTGTTGTCAAAGCTACTTCGGCATATTGCATATCCGGTAGATCATCATAACCGATTAACGAAATGTCAGTCGGCACATTGTAGCCCGCTTCCAGCAAAGCCCGCAGCGCCCCTCGGGTCACCAGGTTGTTCAACCCGATAAACGCCGTTGGCGAATCGGGTTCAATCGTATAATTCCGAATGGCAAAATACCCGTCCTCCCAAGAGGAATGCGCGGGCAGCACATGGCGGGGATCAAATACAAGACCTGTGCGCTGCAACGCTTCCCGATACCCTTCCAGCTTGATATTCTGCGAGTTACCAACGAAACCGATTCGGGTATGACCCAGTGATTTCAAATGCTCAATCGCCTTGTATATGCCCTCTTTGCGGTCAATCTTAATGTAGGGAGAGTTCGGCGTCTCATCTGTGCCGAGTACAAAACATGGCATATTAAGTGTCGCAAACTTCTTCCAGAAGACATCCCGATTGTCCAGCGCATAATCCCACAGGATGCATCCGTCCACGCGAAGCTGGCTGAAGACATCGAGCCCATCGTCTGCAACAACCAGAATCATCTGGTACCCGCGTTTCTTCAGCTCCGCGTGCAGATTGCCGGATATATTCGAGAACAACGGATTGCTCAGTTCATCAAGCACAAACCCGATAATATTGCTTCGACCAGTGGAGAGCTGCCGGGCCAACATGTTTTTCCGATACTGGTGTTTCTCCGCAACCTCAAGCACCTTCTGTCTCGTTGCAGTTTTGATGCGGGGATCACCGTTGAGCGCCTTGGATACCGTGCTATAGCTCACCCCCGCCAGTTTGGCAATGTCTTTAATGGTTATCAAAATCAATCCACACCTCTCGTACCTTGGGAAACTTATTGCTGTGCAGCCTTATACCGGTCGTATTGCGCCTGTCTGCCGGCAATAACCTGCTCAATGTTCATTTTTTTCAATGTCTCAATATAACTGTCGAATTGATCCAGACTGGCATCTCCGCTAATAAATTTGAAGTTCATCTCTTCCACATACGTTGTAATGTCCGGCATGGACATGCTCTCTACACTCGCCTCATCCGGCAAAGCATATACAAATGGGAATGGTTCGTGAATATAGGGCTCAAGCTCCTTATCAAGCTTGGCATGCCATTCTGCCACAACGGAATCTGCCGAGTCCGTAGACTGAATGTTCGGCAGGTTTACAGGGCCAATACCGAGTTTCTGAATATAGTCGTTGTCTTTGCCTTTGTCCGTGAATGTCTTGACGCCATTCTCTTCGGTGTACGTATCATCCTTGATGCCCCATGTGTAATAGGTCTGTGCTTCTTCACTTACAGCATAATCGAGGAAACGGAAGGCCAGTTCCGGATTCTTGCTGTCTCTGGTGATACCGAAAATGCCGCTCACCGGTGTGCGCCCAATATAGAATTGATCCCCATGTGGGCCTTTCAATGGCAGGATGCCTTTAAAGATCGGCTCCGCCGGATCATAATCCTTGAACAGCGGACTGTAGACCATGGACATGTACCAGCTAAAGTTAAACGTGGCTCCGGTTACATCCTGTGAGATGCGAGAGGTAACCTGGTCGCTTGTTGTACTCGCGTAATCCACACCCAGAAGACCTTCTTTATAAAGCCCGTTCAAATAGGTCAGATACTCCTTGTAGGTAGGCTCATAATAACTGAAATGCACCTTGCCCTGATCGTCCGCATAGAACTGATTGGATAGATCCAGCCCAAAGACAGGGCCAAACGCCATCGACACAAATTTGGACTCCATCGACAACGGGATCTCATCCGCTTGACCATTGCCATTCGGGTCGTCCGTCTTGAACTTCCGCAGCATGGCTGTGAACTCATCCAGCGTGGTCGGCTCCTTCAGCCCCAGCTTCTTCAGCCAGCGCTCGTTAACCATAAACAGTGGCATATAGTTTCGGGTTAGCGTTTGTTGCGGAACATAATACATTTTACCATCCGGCGTGGTCAAACTGGCTTTGACCGCTGGGGATTTTTCGTATATTTTTTTGAGATTCACACCATATTTTTCAACCAGCTCATCCAATGGAATAAATAGGCCACTGTTAATGTACTTCATAAGCTGATCCTGATCTGGCAGGTAAACGATATCCGGTAATCCCGTTCCAGCGGCAAGCCTTGGATTCACAGCATCTGCATAGTTCTGCGGTGGAATGAGATCCCAGTCTACCTTTACCCCGGCGTTACTCTCAATTTTCTTCACAATCGCTGCGGTAGATAGATCCACATTGGTTGTCCACGCGTTGGTTCCGAGAATGGATAACTTGGCATCCTGCTGGTCTGTTACTGGGCCTGCCCCCGTGTAGTTGAACGCAGGCTCCGAGCTTACCGGAGCACTCCCTGTGTCGCCTCCTGTTCCTGTACCGCTGCTGCATCCCGCCAGACTGATGGCAAGTATCGCCGCGATTACACTTTTTCTTCCGGCCCCTCTGATTCTCATCCGTTATTCCTCCTTGTTATGAACAACCTTTGATGATGCGTGGTAATGAATAAGGCTATCCTTTCACGGCTCCGAGGGTAATTCCCTTGACGAAGTACCGCTGGATAAAAGGGTAGATCGTAACGATCGGCAGAATGCTGACCACAATCGACACATACCGTACTTGAAGTGTGGACACCGCCAGCGCGCCCGTAGTCATCGTGCCACCCATTTTCTGCATGACTTCGGGCGAGGCCATAATCAGGACCCTCCGCAGGAACATCTGCAAGGGCTGCATATCCTGTTTGCCCAGATATAGAAGGGCCGAGAAGAAGTTGTTCCAGTGGAAAACGGCGTAATATAACGTCAACACGGCAAGCGTGGGCTTGATGATGGGTACCGCCAGGCGATACAGCATCGTCAGTTCATTAGCCCCGTCTATGCTGGCACTCTCAAAGATTTCATTCGGAATACCCTCGAACGCTGAGCGACAGATCATGACGTTAAACGTAATGACCAGCACGGGCAGCACCATCACCCAGCGCGTATTGTACAGACCCAGTGACGTAATCAGCATATAGACCGGAATGAGTCCACCCGAGAAATACATGGTGAAGGCGATAAAAAAGTTCAGCTTCCTGCGCAGGAAAAATTGCTGTCTGGATAACGGAAAAGCCGCGAGGCATGTGGCCACAATGTTCAATAACGTACCTACCACGGTGTACCACAGGGTGTTGTAGAAGGACACCCACAGCTCCCGGTATTGGAGCACCATCTTGTACCCGGACAGGGTGAATCCCACTGGCCACAACGCAACCTTTTGTTTGTCGATGGCTTCAACCGAGCTAAAGGATATACTGACAACGTACAGGAAGGGATACAGCGTCACAACGACTGCCAATATGGTCAGCAGGTAGACAAATCCGTAGAATAACCGGTCACTTCTCGATTTTTGCATACAGGTCTCCTTCGATCAGGTTATGGTCTTACCAGAGTGACATCTTGGTCAGGCGCCGGGTCATCGTGTTGGCCGCAAATACAAGCACAAAGGTGATAACGGAGTTGAACAGGCCAACGGCTGTAGCAAATCCGTAATTCTGACCTTCAATCCCCATTCGATATACGTAGGTGGATAACACATCGGCGGTCTCATAGGTAGCCCCGTTATAGAGCAGATATACCTTCTCGAAGCCTACGCTCATAATGCCGCCGAGCGACAAGAGCAGCAGAATGACAATCGTTGGTTTGATGCTGGGAAGCGTCAAGTGCCACAGCTCCTGGAATTTGTTGACGCCGTCAATTTTGCCGGAATCGTACATCTCGGGATCAATGCCCATAATGGCTGCAATGTAGATGATGGAGCTGAAGCCGAAGCTCTGCCAGATATCCGAGCTGGTGAAGATCGTACGGAACCATCCGGCATCCATCATGAAGTTCACTTTTTCCATACCGAGCTTGGCAATCAGCGTGTTCACGATCCCGTCCGTGGGTGACAGGAAGTTGATGATCATGCCTGCCACAACAACTGTTGAGATAAAATGCGGAAGATAGGTGATGGTCTGGGCGAACCGCTTGAACGTCTGATTCTTGATTTCCACAATACAAACGGCAAACAGAATAGGGATGGAGAAGCCGAACAGGAGTGGCAGAAAAGCCAGCAGAAATGTGTTACGCAGGAGCCTCCAGAAGTAGATGGAGTTCACAAACTGATCAAACCATCTCAAACCAACCCATTCCCCGCTGAACATTCCCTGCCCCGGCATAAAATTACGGAAGGCCAGCAAAATACCAGGCATCGGAACGTACATGAAGATGAGGTAATACAGAAAGATCGGCGAGAACATAAGCAGCAAATATTTATCCCGTTTGATCAGGCTGAACAGCGTGGACAAGCGATTCTTCACCCTAAACCCCTCCCCTTCAATTCATAATTACAACGTTTGAAATTTTTAATATAAAAAGACTGGCTCATTCTCTCTTTGCATACTACTCCTCAACTGTATTCGTTTATAAAACCTCAGTTTAATCGGATTATATCTGGAATTACGACTCAAATATTACTACTCAAAAATCCCTTCTAGTATCCATTTTTAAATTCACCTCAAAATTACAACGTTGTAATTTTTAATTAAATGTATACGCTTACATAATTGTGTTTTTCCCATCTTAGCAAAGTCTCCATCGTTTAGCAACAACAAAAAACAGTGTCATCCTGTATCAAATCTGAACGCAGTCTCGCACACGCGAGACTGCCCATTGAAACCTACATGTGATTCCGATATTCCATCGGTGTCGCACCCTTCACTCGCTGAAAAGCTCTGTAAAACTGGCTGACACTGGAGAAGCCCAGCCCATAACTGATTGTGGTTACTGAATCAGCAGTAAGGCGCAGCCTCCTGGATGCCTCTTCCACACGCAAGTTCAGCAGATATTGATAGGGTGTTGAGCCCGTTAGTGCCTTGAAAGAACGCATAAAATGATACCTGCTCTGATGGGCAACCATCGCCATCGAATCAATATCTATTGGACCTGTGTAGGCACTGTGAATGTACTCCAGCACTCGCCGGAGATGGGGATCTATGAATGCCCCTGCTTGTGGCAATGCTCCCTGAGAAGAAGCTGGCATCCTTGCAGATGTGGCACCTGTCCCAGTATCTATTCCAACAGCAGCTCCGATGCTCTCTGCAGATTCGTTCCCATTTTTCTGCCCCGACAACATGCGTCTTAGATACATCTCTACCGCCAGTTCCGTTTCCTGTACTTGCAGCGGTTCTGGCATGTCATCTAACAAAATGGAGTTCCAGCCTCGAAACAGACTGCTGATCTCAGCAGGATCGAAGGTTTGTGTAGGCCGAAATTCAGCTCGTCCCCCACCTAACTCTTCACCTTCGAGACTGCCTAATGGCGGTTTACGGAACTTGATCACGATCACCGCCGAATCCAATCCTATCTCAAAATAATGCTCGATCTGGGGATGAGCAATGATCCCCATGCCTGCTTTCAGAGGATATGCATGCCGTTCCTGTACCAGATGACATTGGCCTCTGACCGGCAGCGTTACCTGATACCAGTCGTTATGCACATGGGGCTCATTCGCGAACCCTCCCGTAGCTTTCCATAATTCCAACCCATTTAGCGTCATGTTTAATTCCATCGTTTCCTCACCTGCTGACATTATAGCAAATCGTGCTCACTTTCCAAGCACTTTTCACAAAGACAACACCTGTCTATATCTTTTATCATAGAAAAAAATAATTTGAGGTGATCTCCCATGGCTCAAGCCACTTTAAGCAAAATGCAAATGAACTCCTCCGCCAATTGGGCACTCGCCGGAGTAAGCTTCGCCCATCTGCTGAATGATGCGATGCAGACGGTGGTTCCATCCGCTTTCCCGCTGTTCCAGCAAACCATGCAGCTCAGTTTCGCCCAGATGGGCTGGATTGCCTTCACACTGAATATTACCGCATCGGTGCTTCAGCCGCTGGTCGGTTATATGTCGGATCGCAAGCCAATGCCAATCCTGCTTCCCGGAGGCATGTTATTCTCCCTGATCGGTGTTCTCGGCTTTGCCTTGTCTTCAGAATTATGGATGCTGCTTGTATCGGCAGCATTGATTGGTATAGGCTCATCCATCCTCCATCCCGAATCCTCACGCGTTGCCCATATGGCGGCTGGCCGTGGACGCGGAATGGCGCAATCGATCTTCCAGGTGGGGGGAAACACGGGGCAGGCAATTGCTCCATTACTGGTTGCCTTTATCCTGCTGCCACATGGACAGCTTAGTTTTCTATGGCTGATGGGCTTTGCCCTGATCGGTTTCTTCATTCAGTCTTTGGTCAGTCGCTGGTATAGAGACAAACTTGCTGAGACCCGCACTCGTCAGCAACAGCCTGTAAAGGCAAGCGGCGCAGAGCCAGCAGCTCGGCCAGCAAGTCGGGGATTCATCGCTTTTACGATGGGTATCCTCATCCTGCTGCTGTTCTCGAAATTCGTATATATTGCCGGTATGACCGGGTATTACGCCTTCTATTACGCAGATGCATATGGCTTGCCTCTCTCCCAGGCACAAATCTGTCTGTTTGTTCTGCAATTTGCGGGCATGATCGGAACGCTGCTCGGGGGCCCGCTTGCTGACCGCTATGGACGTAAACCGATGATCTGGTTCTCCATTGCAGGCACTGCACCGTTTTCACTGTTGTTACCTTACGCAGGACCCGTGTTGTCCATGGTGTTGTGCGGCATGATCGGACTAATTCTGATGTCCGGCTTCAGCGTCATCATTGTCTACGCACAGGAATTGCTTCCTCGTCATATCGGAACGGTATCCGGGTTGTTTTTCGGCCTGTCGTTCGGAATGGCGGGACTTGGCTCGGTTGTACTGGGTTCCTTAATTGACGTGACCAGCATTTCATTTGTCATCAAGTTATGTTCCTTTTTGCCACTGCTTGGTGTGTGCGCTGTATTTCTGCGTAGGGATCGACCCAGAACAGGTAATCACCATTGAAACCTCACTGATTTTGTGACTACAATGAAATCAGGTTAAACAGGGCAAGTTCAACAGAAGGAAGGAACAACCCATGATCATTGATGTACAGCATGTCACTTGGAAAAGAGGACCGATCACCCTGCTGAACGACGTCAGCTGGCGTGTCAATGACGGCGAACACTGGGCGTTGCTTGGCCTCAATGGCTCCGGCAAAACAACGCTACTGAATATGATCACCGGATATCTCTGGCCGACAGAAGGTTCCATATCAGTACTTGGACACCGTTATGGTGATGTGGACCTACGCGAGCTGCGGAAGTCCATCGGCTGGGTCAGCTCCTCCCTTCAGGAGAAATTGTACGGCACAGATCGCACGCAGTATCTGGTGATCAGCGGCAAACATGCTACGATTGGATTATACGACAAACTTTCAGATGAGGATCTGGATCAAGCCAAGGACTTGATGCAAATGCTCGGTTGCCAGCATCTATGGGACCGCGAATATCGCACCTGTTCTCAAGGGGAGAAACAAAAACTCCTCATCGCCAGAGCTCTGATGGCGAATCCGCACGTACTCATTCTGGACGAACCCTGTAATGGGCTCGATTTGTTCTCCAGAGAACGGCTGCTGGACAGCATCCGTGAACTGTCCCAGAAACCAGATACGCCTTCACTCATTTACGTCACTCATCATACCGAGGAAATATTGCCTATCTTCAGTCACAGCCTTCTGCTTCGCAGAGGTGAGATTGTCGAGAGTGGGTTAACCCGTAATCTGATGAATGCAGAGGTGCTCAGCAACTTCTTTGAAGCTCCTGTGGATGTAGATCGACATGGAGAACGCGTTTATGTGAGAGCTGCGACCAAATCATAACCGGACGCGGATGATCCACAGCCAGAACGACAACTACAGCCAAAAAACTTATCCACATGTGGACAGGTTTTTTGGCTGTATTGATTTATCACGATATATCCACAGCTCGCTGTGTACTATTTCTGAGCAGACAAGAAGAGAAATAAAGGAATACGCTGCCTGCGCAGATAGGTTTCCTCGTTCACGAAATAGGAGCGCTGCGGGGTCGATTCCCGCAAATGTTCCACATGGAACCCAGCCCGCTGTAATGCCATATAGTAGGATTCAATGGATCGGTGCATCTTCTTCACTGAACCTCCAAGCCATTGCTGCTCCCGAAATCCTTCCACAAAATACTGATCAACTACCCAACTGGTTCGGGTTCCTGAGGGCTGCAGGGTGGACGTAATGACAGGGTGTTCTACCGAAAATACGAATGTGCCATTTTCTTTTAATGTGTTATATATCTTGTGGAACAGGCTCTCCACATCCTCTATATAGTGAATGGCCAGTCGGGATATAACCAGATTGTATGTACCTGCCGGATAGGTCCAATCTTCCATGAATGCCTGTTCAATCTGTGCATTCGTGCCTTTAACCGATTCGTTAGCTGCCCGAACCATATTCAGTGAACCTTCAACTCCAGTGTAAGTTGCACCCTCTTGACCAGAACGGAGCAATTCCACTCCAAACCTCGCATCCCCGCAGCCAAGATCCAGTATGCTCTTGCCCGCCACGTCTCCGATCAGCTCTAGCATAACGGGTTTCTCTAACGTATCATTGGCATTCTCCTGCCACTGGCGGCGTTCCATATACTTCTCAAAATTGTCCTCATTATCGTAAAAATTAGATCCCCTGTCGCCCATTCACATTCCTCCGTTTCCTTTATGCAACGTTCCATATGTACAGCCTGAAAGAGTATACATAATGCCAACCACTTTTTCCACAGTAAAAAAGACTGCCTTCTGAACGAATCCAGAAAACAGCCATTCATTTATGAGTTGATGTTTATCAGCCGAAACGCTGCGTTTTGTACCATTTGGTTTCTCTCCGGAATAGCTTATCTCCGATAAGCGAGATAAATGCTTTGATGGATATGATCAGAAATAACTGGGCATACGTAAAATAGGAGAGACAGGCCACAATAAAATTCTGTGTATTGCTTTGTCCAATATCTGCGGAGAGTGCAAGATTAATTTGTAGTACATAAATGTAGTACATTAATGCCCATGCTATTACGAGATACACGTAAACATCCCCTGAGAACTGGAAGGGAGAAATGACATTCGGATTAAATAATGCAATCACCTGATACACCAGATTCGAGACAAAAATAATATCCGATACAATAATAGCGATCATAAACCAGAAATAACTTGCAGCATAGTACAGAACATGCAGTTTAATTCTCCAGCTAGTACGGTCAAATAAATGCTTCACATTGTCGATAACAACCTGATAATTCCCCTTGGACCAGCGCTGGCGCTGTTTCATATATACCGATAATTGCTCAGGTTCCTGCTGATAAGCCTCTGCTTGTGGTGCTAATGCAATAAGCTGACCACGAGTAAGAATATCAAACGACACGGCTGTATCCTCCGTTATCGCATCAGGGTCCCATCCACCAATCTCACGGATCAATGCTGCCTTTATAATATAGTTCGTACCAGGAATCGTGCCCAGTTTGAATAACTCCCATAGTCCCGTATGGTGAACACGTTGAACCGTTACAAGCTCCAGATTAATACAACGGGAGAGAAAGTTCTGCCCCCGATTACGAGCTTTGTTTCGACCAAATACAGCACCATACTTCTCTGGGTTTTCCAAGGCCTTTTGTGTCAAAAACATCAATGCATTCCGCTCAGGCGCTGCATCTGCATCATAGATACATATCCATTCTCCCCAAGCCAGCTCAAGGCCATCATTCAAAGCTCCAGACTTCCCACCTGTACCGGTACGCTCTAGAATGGTAAAGTCACGATCTGCATAACTCGTCTTGGCCTTGAGTTCTTTGAGGCGCTCTGCTGTATTATCTGTACAATTATCTGCAATAACAATAACTTGAACTTTATGCTCAGGGTAATTCAGACGTAATATATGCTCAACGGTAGACACAATGACTACCCCTTCATTATGAGCAGGTACCATGACAGTCACAGTGGGGTAATCATCCATATGTTCAGGAATTTGAATTCCCTTTTTTTCTTGTTTATTAATGAAACGAATAGCTCCAGCCATAATGATAATCGACTCGGTGACGGATATCCAAATACTGAGGATGGACATCAATAGCAGGAAATCAGCCATTCAATTTCCTCCGATCGTATTTCCTATTAATTTTCCCTCGAAAACGAAGAGTCGCAAAGGTTAATATAAGAATCGTAATGGCAAAGAAACTGCTGACTGCAATACATAATGGAACAAACCAGGTTAAATAATTCACAGTAATACCACTCACCCTCCCCAATGCATCTAGATGTATTCACCAATGAGATCTGTCTCTGTATTCCGTTCCAGTGCCGCAATAACAGCATCAATATCCTCATACTTACTGAATTGTTCCTTCTGGAATACCAGTGCACCCGATCGAATAACCGTCTGCAACTCATTTCCCTTTTTATCGATGATTTGCAGATCCATCATGGCTTTTTTGATCCGTTGTGTCAGGATGGGCAAGTACTCCACATTGGTCATTGGACAGATAATCACAAACCGTCCCCGATCCACAAAAAATTTATAATCCTCAAACCGAATCTGCTTCTGTATGGTAGAGGATAGTTCAAGAAGGAACTGTGCATAACGCACGGAACCAAGTGATTCCAGTACCAACGGCAAAAACTCGATCTTGAACATCGCCATGCTGAATCCATATTGCTCGGAATAACGTCTGGCCAGATTACTTTGTTTAACCAGCGTATCCGCAAGTGCATCCTTATTGCCCAAGGAGGTGTCCAGATCAATCTCCGGATTACGCTCCTGAAGCTCCTGCAGGCGCTCCATGACACGCGCATTGCGCACAAGACTTGCCTTGATAAAAGCAGCCACAGCCACATTGGCTGGAATGAGCAGCCACCAGGAGAACGTAAGTACATTTACATCCGCGTAGGTAACAAGCCATACAAAATAAGAGACCAGATATATAAATCCGGCGACGACAGATACCCCGACGGGTATCACAAAACCCAGGATCAGCGCTCCAAGCGACACGATGCTAAACACCACATCCAGTGTAGTATAACTCTGATTCATATAAATCTTAAGATAGACAACGAGCTGCTGGATCACGGCCAATCCGATCAAACTCGCATATCCCCATGCAATGCGTAGGATGGGTGCTTTATTCCTCATAGGTTTCTTCTCTCCAGTAGATTGGTTAGTGATATTTCGAATACAACAATTTATGACATGAATAGACAAACATTATGTTAACACATTGTTGAACATATTAAATGACATTTTGATTAATTTTTAAGCAACTTTTGTAATTGAATCTCCCCAAGCAGAGGAAACAAGTTATCAAACATATGTGTGTTTCCACTAAATACATATCCACCCGGATAACTGGCGTCCAGACTGCGCATGCTAATCATATGCTTATACAGCTGTTTGGCCCATTTTGGATCACCTGACTGAACCGCAAGCAGCATCGCAAGTCCATATACGGACGGAGATTGGTAAGATACCGCAGGTGTGCGAGTACCCCGCTTATATTGTCCCGGCAGCTGATGACGAGTATTGAATTCTTTTTTCAAAAAAGCAATGAGCTTGTCCGGTTTGCGACTGGTCGCGGTTAGATGGTTCGCTACGATCAGCTGATCGATCAGATTCACCGTGTCATCATATGTATACTCTTTCGTCCCCACATTGAATGTTTTCGGATAAAATAGTCCATCATCCGGCATACTCTTCAGCATAGATTCGTACTTGGCATATGTGCCCGGCTCCAGCATTCCATGCTTCTCCATTAATTGGAGAGACGGTAGATCAACATAAACCAGGCTTAACATATCCGCGGAATGACCATTGGCAAAATCGTGAAAATCAACATAATATCCTTTATTCTGAACCGACTGCGTCAGTGTACGGGAAATATCCGAGGCCGTTGCCAGTTTGGCTTCTCTTCCCTGTTGCCATTGATCAGCTGCCTTCAATAAGGCACCGACAATTCGTAAATCATCACCGAGCGCGTTGGTGGTCACGTGAGATTTACCCTCGGCATCCAGCTTCCAGGCAATATATTTTTGCGGCATGAGGAAATAGGTCGTCAGCAGCTCATAGCTTTGCTCAAATAACGCCTGATCGTTCTTGGCTACAGCATATTGCATCCAAAGACCAAGTGATTCAGATAAAGCCTCCCTGCCTGCTACGATATCCGCTTTTTCGGATGTAGCATCCTGCAAATAGGACGCAAGTGTGCCATTGGGATTGGTCATATGATCTTGGACAAAGGATACTGTAGGGGATAATTCATTCATCACGAACCGCTCCTTCATGAAAATAATGAATGCTGCTGCGATACTGACCGCCAATATGACCAACCACGTTACTCTTTTCCGGTTCATTCTCTTCATGATTCCCTCCTGTACTTTTGCTGCTGTGAGATAATGACTCTTCTCCTTGAGATCGATTCGGCTAGGGTCTGGGATGTAGGGGTCAAGGATAGAGGTATTGTTCATTCTGAGATATCCATGTAGGACCGCTGTCCGCCCTTTTTGACAAATTTCCAGTCTACCTCGATGTTATGGCGCATTCGGCGGAGAAGCTTAACCGCGGTCTCTATCTCTTTATCCGTCAAGCCGTCCAGCGTCACCTGGTCGGAATGAGCACCCTCTTTACGAATGAATTCCCATGCTTCCAGGCCAGCTTCTGTCGGATATAACAACTTGTTCTTTTTATTATCTATTGCCGACTGTTTGACAATAAAACCATCGGATTCGAGTTTACTAATCGCTCTGGCCGCTGTTGTCCGATCTACTTTGATTAATTCAGCCAGCTGGTTGGGAATAATGCCCGGATTCTCACATATGCGATAAAGATACAGATATTGGCCTCGGGACAAGTTCAGATGTTGAAATTCAACATTGCTGATCGAATCCAGACAGCGGGCAATCATGCCAATTTCACGCAACACTTCTTTTTTATCAGTCAATGCACTCACGCCCTTTTATAAAATTGTTGCATTCACAACATAAATAGTGATATAACTACAGTTAAATTGGATTAAATTTTAACCATGATACTCACATGGAACGGCTGCAATGATTATGCTATATACCAGTTTATCATGCCAGGATATGATTATTATCGTCCAAAGGAGAAACATTCATGAATACAACCGTTGTTGAAGTTAACAATCAGGAAATGCTCGATGCCTGCTTCGCCATTCGTTCCGCCATTTTTGTGGAAGAGCAAGGGGTACTCGCGGAGGACGAATTCGATGCCTATGACGCACTGGAGGCAGAAGCCCGGCATATCCTTGTCTACGTGGACGGTGTTCCTGCCGCTTCTTCCAGACTTCGTGTGGTCGAACATGTCGCCAAATTGGAACGGATCTGTGTCATGATGGATTTCCGTAAACATGGCCTTGGCCGTGTGCTGATCGACAAACTGGAGCAGATGGCTACCGCTCAGGGACTTAAGAAGGCCAAGCTGCATGCACAGGTACAGGCCTCCGGGTTCTATGAACGTCTCGGATATGCCGCAGCTTCGGACGTATTTATGGAAGATGGCATTCCTCATCTGTTGATGACCAAAAAGCTCAAATAAATGAAAAAAACGCCTCTGTACTCATTGGTCCGTGAGATACAGAGGCGTTTGCATTTGACGTTCATCCCAGAGCCAGACGGCCGGGTTGTGATTCGGGGGTGTTGTTCTTCATCTGTTTGCTACGCAATTGCCCGCAAGCGGCATCGATATCGGTGCCGTGCTCCATGCGTACCGTAGCGTTGATGTTATTCTTTTTCAGCGTATCATAGAAGCCCAGAATTGACTCTTCCGTACTCCGCTGATACTGACTGTGCTCATCGACTGGATTGTATGGAATCAGATTGACACTGACCATACTCTTGCGGCTGGATAACAGTTCAGCAAGTTCCGCGGCATGCTCACGTTGATCATTAACGTCACGCAACAAGATGTACTCAAACATAATGCGTTTGTTCGTCTTAGCCAGATAATAATCCACCGCATCCATCAATTGTTCAATCGGGAAAGCCCGATTGATCTTCATGATGTGTGTACGCAGTTCATTATTCGGTGCATGCAGTGAAATCGCCAGATTGACCTGTAGGCTGCTATCTGCAAATTCCTTGATCTTGTCTGGCAGGCCACTCGTGGACACGGTAATCCGTTTGGCGGCAAGCGCCAGTCCCTTGCGATCTTTGACGACTTCGATAAAATTGCTCATGTGCTCAAAATTGTCAAACGGTTCACCAATGCCCATCACAACTACGTTCGTGACCCGCTCGCCCTGACCAGCCGCATCAAGATGCCGCTGCACATGCATAATCTGTTCCACGATCTCGCCACCGGACAGGTCCCGACTCTTCTTAATCAGCCCGCTCGCACAGAAGCTGCAGCCGATATTACAGCCGACTTGTGTGGTCACACATACGGTAAGTCCGTATTTTTGCCGCATTAAGACCGTCTCAATCAGGTTACCATCCTGCATCCGAAGCAGAAACTTCACGGTACCGTCTGCCGATTCCTGCTTCACATGTTCACTCAGCGAGTTCATTGTGAAATGCTCGGAGAGCACATCCAGACATTCCTGACGCACATCGGACATCGCGGAAAAATCATGTGCACGCTCCTGATATAACCATTCCCATATCCGGGATGCACGGGACTTCTTCTGCCCATGCTCCGGCAGCCAGGTACGTAATTGCTCTAATGTTAATCCATATATGGATGATTTGTTCATTGTATAATCCTCTTTTCGCAAAAAAGCATATGGCTCATCAGTTCTACCCCAAAAAACCTCTACTCCGTATTGTCCCAAAATTGACGAGGGAAAACAAGGGCTTTTGCATTTCTTCCAAGAGGTTTTATCTATGGCAAATCTGCACAAGTTGAACACGTTCACCCTTACAGCCTATTTCAGAAGTGAATGATGCCGGATGTGTGCAGCAGAACCAGAAGTACCAGAATCGGTGCTACATAACGCAGCATGAACAGCCATATCCGGAACCATCCCGCACGCAGGCCAGAAGCTTCGGCAGCCTTTTTCCAGAAGTAACCTGCAAAGATTGTAACCAGCAAGCCTCCCACCGGTAGCATGATGTTGGAAGCCAGGAAGTCCATCCAGTCAAAAAGATTCGTACCGTTAATATTAAACTCAGGTACCAGACCCATCGAAAGTGCTGAAGGAAGCCCCACGATGAAGACAGCGATTGTAATAGTCCATACCGCGCGACTCCGGCTCCAAGACAATCTTTCCATGAAATATTTCACCGGAACTTCCAGCAAGGATACGGCCGATGTTAACGCCGCAATAGACAGAAGCACGAAAAATAATCCACCAAACAGGAACCCAAGCGGCATGGCTGAGAATGCAGCCGGAAGAGCCATAAAGATCAGCGATGGTCCCTGGTCAGGCGCAATACCGAACGAGAATGTCGTTGGGAAAATAATCAGACCGGCAATAAAAGCGTAGATCAGATCACCTGCACCAACAGCCACAGTAGCCGCACCGAGTGATTGATTCTTATCCACATACGAACCATACGTGACAAGGATACCCATCCCGAGCGACAGGGAGAAGAAGGCATGTCCAAGCGCAACCAAAGCCGACTCTGCTGTTAATTGGGAGAAGTCAGGATTCAGGAAAAAGGAAACCCCTGCCCCCGCTCCCGGTAAGGTTACCGCGCGAATCATTAGGATCACCAGCAATACCAGCATGGCCGGGATCAATACTTTATTGAACTTCTCAATCCCGTTGGAGACCCCTTTGGCTACAATCCAACCCGCAATCAGAACCGCAGCCAATTGCCAGACAATGGGCATATATCCGCCAATAAAGGTATCAAACTGACCGGCAAAATCCGCATTGTTGTACAGGCTGCCGCTGAAGGATGTGATCGAATATTGCAGCGTCCAGCCTGCAATGATGACGTAAAAGGAAAGAATGATAAATGGTGTCAGCACTTGCAGCAGACCCGCTGCAAGCCATCCCTTGTGTCCACCTGCTTTAATAAAAGCGGTTGCCGCGCTTCCTCTTCCGCTGCGACCAATGGCAAGTTCCGCGAGCAGTACAGGCAAACCGATTAACAAGAGACAAACGATAAAGAGCAGGAAAAACGCAGCTCCCCCATTTTCACCCGTAATATAAGGAAACTTCCACATGTTGCCCAAACCGACCGAGCTGCCGATGGCAGCCAGAATGAAGCCTGTTTGGGAGAAACGTTCCCCTTTGCCAGAATTGTCTTGATTCAGATCAGGCTTACTAAAATTCATCGTATCTACTCCATCTGTTCTAAAGTTTTCCCGTAATTATATACCACTCATCGTATCAGGTCATTCGAAAATCGAAATTTTCGAAATGTTATTTATTTACAATCAAATCCACATGGAGAGTGCTACCCATAGACCCCTCTTTAGGAACAGTATGTGATAAAGCATGTCCGTCCAACCTTATGATGTTCCAATTTGGCGAATATACTCCGTATCATTAACCAAATGACGTAGACGGATATCCCAAAAGGACAAAAAAAGAGATGTTCCTACAGCCACTTTCATTGCTGCGGATACACCTCTTATTTCTTATTAGATTTTAATTGCAAGCAACTCATATTTGATAACGCCCATGGGAGCATTTACATGAATAACGCTGCCTACTTCTTTACCCATCAGTTCTTTACCCAGCGGGCTTTCGTACGATATTTTGTTATCGGCAACATCGGCCTCAGCCGGACCCACCAATTTGTATTCAATCTTCTCAGCAAATTCAATATCGTTAAGCGTAATGGTTGAGCCAATGCTTACTTTATTTGAGTCGAGATTGTCCGAAGTAATGACTCTTGCTTTCGTCAGCATTTTCTCCAGAATCAAAATGCGGGTTTCCATAAAAGCCTGATCATCTTTGGCTGAATGATACTCACTATTTTCCTTCAGGTCACCGTAACTGATCGCAAGTTTCAGACGCGCAGCCAGTTCCTTACGCTTCACCGTCTTCAAATCCCTCAGTTCGTCCTCCAGCTTTTCCAAGCCTTCCTGTGTCAAAATCACTTCATCATTAGCCATTATTCCATCTCCTAATCCTGCTATCTATCTATATTCTAACCTATATCCACTCCAAACAGTTAGCATACCCAAGAAAAAGAAATAGCCCATCCATATATTGTATTTTGCGATGATCAAAGCCATGTTTATCTTTTTATTTCATTTCCAAGGTTGTCCTCATTAACTGTACCGGTACAATCGCGACAAACCTACATGTTCAATTCACCCGTTCACTTATACAATAAAATCAGGGCAGCAGAAGTTTAGAGCAAAGGACCTGCGGCCTACTACATGACTTGAGGTGATCTGGATGAATGTTACATTGACTCCATCTGAAATACAGGCTTACCTGAAACGCTTAGGCATTGATGATATGAAGAAACCCACACTGGAATTCTTAACTGAAATCCAGCGTGCACATGTGCAGCACCTATCGTGGCAAACGGTAGATATTTTTGCAGGTCGTCCTGCGGGAATTGATCTTCAGGAGTCGGTTCAACTTATATTGCAGGGACGCAGCGGCTACTGTTTTCATCTCAATGGCGCATTCAGCGCCCTTCTCCGCTCTCTTGGTTACACGGTTGATTGGCATCGTGCCGGCGTTCAGCCAATTGGAGAGAAACCGCGTGTGAACTCGTTCCACCTCGGTCTGTCTGTCCATTTGCCGGATGCTGACCCGAATGTTGAGCGCTGGATTGTGGATGTGGGTCTGGGCGGTATGCCCTTCGAGCCTCTGCCTCTTCGTTATGGAACCTATGGATCAGCCCCGTTCACATACAACCTGACTCCCTCTTCTGTTGCCACTGGGGGATGGCGGCTTGAGTACGAACCGAATGGGCCAAGTGAAGGAGTCGACTATGCTCCCGAAGCAGTCCACGATCTGGGGGAGTTCATTCCCAAACATGAATTCTATAGCCGATCTGCCGAGTCCCCCTGGCACAACGCGTTTCTTCTTCGTCAAAGAGACGCCAAGAGAAGCAGTGAGCTGCGCGGATGTATGCTTCGAACGCATGATACAGACGGAATCCACAAAATTGAACTGCAATCCTACACCGAGTGGACAGATGCGCTCACTGAGATATTCCATGAACCTCTGGTACGATACACTAAGATGGAACGTGAAGAGATGTGGGATCGAGTACAGGCTGCACATGAGGAATGGAAAAGGACACAGCAAGCGTAAAGCCGCGCGGAGAAGACCCAAGAAACGGATGAATATAAAGGAAAGTCTGCAATCGATGCCGAATACATCGTCAGGTGATAAATGATGATAAACATTCAAGTTCTGCAAGTTCCGACAGAATTGCCAGAAGAGTACTGGAATCTGTTCCTGTCTCATGTCTCTGCCGATCGGCGGGGGCAAGCTTCGCGTTATATGCATCAGGCGGATGCATATCGCTCCGTTCTGGGTGAAGTATTAGCCCGCGTGACTTTGGGTACGTTGACTGGCCTGAAGCCGGGAGAGCTAACGTTCACCCGCAATGCCTACGGCAAACCGTCGCTTAGCAATCTTCCCGATATCCAATTTAATGTCTCGCATTCTGGCGATTGGATTGCTTTGATCTCCGGCAGCAGCGGCGAACTGGGCGTGGATGTAGAAAAAATTGCACCCATCGACATGCAGATTGCAGAGCGATTCTTCTCTCTGGCCGAGAGCCGATATCTGGCTGCGGAACCTGCTGAGATACAGCTGGAGACCTTCTATCGTCTATGGACGCTAAAGGAAAGCTACATCAAGGCGGTCGGTATGGGCCTGTCCATGCCGCTGGATTCATTCAGCATCCTGCCTATTGAGCAGGGCGGTTGGCACTGCGAGCAGGCTGGGGCACATCGCTTCCACAGTCAGCGCTTGGATAATCAGCATATGCTGGCAGCCTGTTCAGCCGGGGGAGATTTACCGAGCCAGCCCGAAATCGTAACCTTAGAGGATTTATACTCGGGGTTAGTTTAGACTGGTGCTCCGCTGAGGTTGGGATCGTTGGTTCGATGGGTTCGGTGGATTGGAGCTGGTTCGGTGATTTCTAACGAATCTGATACACCTTATGGACTTGGATTACATGGCCTTTGGTCCTCTAAGGAATCCTGCACACGCTATTTCCCCCTTTATGCTCAATATGACGGCGTTATTGCTGAATTTGGTACGAATACGGTGGCTGAGGTTCGTTTTTTCAAACTGCGACTCAGGGCATAGGAGGCATTGCCATCGAGAAAGCCCTCGGCTATTAATTAAAAAAAGCTAACGCGTGAAGGTATCACGCGTTAGCTTTTTAGCTTTAAGTTCACACTCTGTTTACGTCTCTAACGTAACGGATGGAACTAATCCCGGCTCCGCAATTTGCCGAGCAAACGGATCATTTCAATATACAGCCATACCAGAGTAACCATCAGTCCAAAGGCACCGTACCACTCCATATACTTCGGAGCACCATGATCAGCACCACTCTCAATAAAATCAAAATCAAGCACGAGATTCAGCGCGGCAACAATGACGATCACTACCGAAATTCCAATCCCGATCAGATTGTTGTCATGCAGATAGGGAACCGTAATGCCAAACAAACCGAGTACAAAGCTCAGGAGATACATAATCATGATGCCTCCGGTTGCAGCAACAACCCCCAGCTTGAAGTTCTCCGTAGCCTTGATCAATCTGGTTTTGTAAGCCAATAACAGGGCGATGAATACAGCCATGGTCAACAGGGCCGCCTGCAAGGTAATTCCGTTGTACAGGGATTCATAGGTTGCGGAGAGTGCCCCCAGGAACAGGCCCTCTGCCACTGCATAGATGGGTACCAAATAAGGTGCCGCTACAGGTTTGAACGAAATCACAAGTGCCAGAATGAAACCAACGATCAATCCGCCATAAGCGAGCGGCATCACTTCTTGTCCGTTAAAAAACATCATCCATGTTGCAAATGCACTGCCCAGCAGAATAACCAGCGTAATAAACGCTTTGTTCACTGTGCCGTTGATCGTCATGTAATTCTGGTACCGATCATCTCCATATCCTCTGTTTTCAAACGTGCTGTCTTTAAGTGTAGGGTTACCGCTACGACCGATCAACACAATCACCTCTTCATATGTATTTGGTATATCTGTGATGCCATGCTCTACGTTCTACATTTCCAGTACTACAGATTACTCCTTGGAAAGATCGGGATGACCCCAGGCAAAATCGGATGCAACCCTTCGATCACATCCTTGCCCACTTGGGAACACAACACTTAGGACATATGTCCCAAACATTGCGTATTATTTTCTTTTTATGCATACCTGCTAAATCTTGTCCCTCTCGGGCACTGTGCTGCGTCCTACTTGTACAAGACTTTATCTACATTGTATTTCGCACGCATCGTGTTAATGATATAGGTCTCGTAAATTTCACGATCAACCGGATCTTCAACCAGACATACTTCGATCGTCGTTACTTCCTCGCGGTGATTCTTCATTGGAGAAACGGTGTCTTCAAAATGCTTTTTGATACGTGGTCTTAATTTTCGTGCTTTCCCGACAAATAACAACTCTCCAGCGGCATTGTAAAACATGAAAATCCCGCCTTGTTCCCGGGTAATCAGGTGGAAATCGG
The DNA here is from genome assembly GCF_051934385.1 of Paenibacillus hebaui. Lineage (NCBI taxonomy): Bacteria > Bacillati > Bacillota > Bacilli > Caryophanales > Paenibacillaceae > Paenibacillus > Paenibacillus hebaui. Next base: position 6,993,921 of record NZ_CP196836.1, read on the forward strand.
TGAATCCATAAATGTGGCTAAGCTGTGGATCAGCCTGCTTCGTGATGGTTACATCCGGTGTTGGCACGGTAATGTTAATCAATAGGCTCACTTCCTCATTATCTATAGGTTTACATCCTATCACATATTATAATGGGACACCATTTCATTCTTTATGAAGTATAATTCACGCAATTTTCGCTATTACGACAAATATTTCAAAAAAAAGGTTAACTTCCCTGATTCAAAGTGTTACTATATGGGTATGAGGAAGAAATTGGGCACTGAGACATACGTCTTTATATCTACCTTCGTCTATTGTACCCTATGATTGACATCTTTTTCATACTGAATTTTGTTACGCGCGCAGGACAAGAGTACAGTTAGCAAGAACCTAGCTTATAGATTTTCGAATCATCATCTTTTCGACCCTTGCAGCAAGCAAACGTAGAAAGCTTCTAGATTTATAAAGTCATTGTAGAATTGGATTCACCTAGAAAGCCTGCAATTATAGTCGTACTCAAGTTAAATAGACACATGTAGAAGGTCAGATAGCTATCGATCCTAGAAAGACTAGTCATGTAATGCCAACCTAGAACGTCATAGCAGTAGAACTATAGAACATGGATCACGCTCCACCCAGCCCGGCAGATTGCCAGGGCTTTTTTACGTTTGCGCAAACAACCAACCACGCCCGCAGTGAAACAGAGGTATCGTGGTTCTTTCTGCTGGGTTTATAATATGGCAAGATAGCAAATAGAGGGAGTGATGGGATGTATTCCGATCTGCAAGTGACGGAGGACCGCCCTGTATATATACAAGTCAAAGATTATATGAAGCGATTGATGCTCAAAGGCGGTCTGCAAGCCAACCAAAAGCTTCCTTCCACCCGTGAACTCAGCACACTCATGAAAGTTAGCCGCAGTACAGTCCTGCTCGCTTATGCCGAGCTTGAAGAGGAAGGCCTCATCTACGCGGTCAAAGGCAAAGGCAATTACGTCAGTTCCACCATCGAGACGCCTGAAGCGACTAGCGGTTGGCAGTTGGACTGGAACGCATACGTAAGCGACTATGCGATCCAGGCAGAGCAGTATGATCTGATGAAGCACGGTTCAGGTGCGGAACGTGGTGAGATTTCGTTTACCAGCATTGCCCCGGATGAGAAGCTGTTTGATATGCACAACGTCAAACGGGCCTTTCTCGACCGTATGTCACTTGAAGGCGAAGTGCTGCTTAATTACGGATATGCGCAAGGCTACAGGCCACTCATGAATTATCTGCTCCGTTATATGGAGAACAAGGGTGTTGACCTAAGTGGCAAAGATATTCTGATCACCAACGGATTTACGGAAGGCTTCGATCTGGTGCTCGGAGCTTTGCGCCAAAAAAGTGGCAGGGCCCTATGTGAGAATCCAACACATCATACGGCCGTCAAAAACTTGAGGCTTCACCAGTTCCACCTTACCGGTGTGAACATGGAGCCAGATGGCCTTGATCTGAAGCAGCTGGAACGGGAACTGACAGCCAACCCATATGATCTGGCCTATCTTGTGCCCTCCTATCACAATCCAACCGGGATTGTGACATCCCCTGCGAAACGGGCGGAGATTATCCGAATAATGAATCAATATCAGGTGCCGATCATTGAAGACGGATTTAATGAGGAATTGCGCTATTCCGGTTCCCATGTCTCTCCCCTGATCGCAAGTGTGGGCAAGGGGAACGGACTGGTGTATCTGGGAAGCTTCTCCAAGGTGTTATTTCCGGGACTGCGGGTTGGCTGGATTATTGCAGACGCGGCCCTGATTGATTATCTGGAGAGTATGAAACGGGCTCGCAGCATTCACACTTCAACGCTAGACCAATCGCTGCTCTATCAGTACTTGAGCAATGGAAATTTCGAGAAGTATCTGAAGCGAGCCCGCACGGAATATAAGCGAAAATATGAGCTGGTTGTGCGCTGCTTGAAGCAGCATCTGCCGATGTGCCGGATCTCCGGCGAAGGCGGTTTGCATCTGTTTGTGCAATTTCCGCCGGAATACCGGACGAGGGAACTGCTCGCAGCCTGCAAAGTGAAGGGCGTTACCTTCACGCCTGGGGATACCTTTTACCTGGAACCGGGGCAGGGGCTGAACACGTTGCGTTTGGGCTTCTCTCGAGTCAGCGACGAGAATATCCGCAAAGGCATTCGCATTATTGGCGAGACCGTTGCTCAAATGAGATAAGGAGGATTACCAATGAAAGTTGGCGTGATTATGGGCGGTACATCTTCGGAGCGGGATATTTCCCTGCTCACCGGACAGGAGATGATCACTCATCTGGAGGCACAGAAGTATGAGGTTATTCCAGTTGAAATCAACAGTAAACGTGAACTCATTGAGAAAGCCGCAGGACTGGATGTAGCGCTACTTGCTCTGCATGGAAAATACGGGGAAGATGGTACCATTCAGGGCACCCTGGAATCGCTGGGCGTCCCTTACACCGGCTGCGGTGTACTTGCGAGCAGTGTATGCATGGACAAAGATATGTCCAAACGGCTCATCCAGCATGCGGGTGTACCTACAGGGGAATGGCTCCAGGTGTGCACGCTGGATGAATTATCATCCATTGCTGTACAGCAATTAACCTATCCGGTTGTTGTGAAGCCCAATTCGGGTGGTTCCAGCATCGGTACACAGGTTGTGCAGGAGCCATCCGCCCTTCATGCTGCGGTAGAAGCAGCGCTTCTGTGGGATGAGATGGTCTTGATTGAGCAATATATCCAAGGAGAGGAGATCACCTGTGCCATTCTGGATGGTCAAATGCTCCCTGTGATTTCGATTCGTTCAAACGCTGAATTTTTTGATTACACTTCCAAATATAATGACGGCGGCGCGGAGGAGCAGGTCGTCCATTTGCCTGCGGATCTCCATAAACGTGTGGAAGCTGCGGCGCTTACCTGTTACCGGGTGTTAAAATGCAGCGTCTATGCTCGCGTCGACATGATGATTCGGGACGGCATGCCTTATGTACTTGAGGTGAACACACTACCGGGTCTTACCCGAAACAGTCTGCTGCCCAAGAGTGCAGCCGCTGCGGGTATTTCCTTTTCCCAGCTGCTGGATTCCATCATTGAACTCTCGTTAAAGGAACGTCATAAGGAGGCGACACGATAATGAGTATGGATGTGACAATTCGCCATAGCTCCGCAGTCGATTTGCAAGATATGGTCATTCTCATGGATCAGCTCGGTTATCCGACCACGTATGTAGAGATGGAGGAGCGCTACGCCCACATCGCTGCAGATCCAAACTATGCAACTCTGGTTGCCGAAGTCCGTGGGCGTGTAGTTGGATTAATTGGGTTACAGACCTCTTACCTGTATGAAAAAAATGGACGTCACTGCCGCATCATGGCCTTAGTTGTACATGACCAGTTCAGAGGCTCAGGCATCGGCCGACAGCTCATTCTTGAAGCTGAACAATGGGCCGCTACGCATGATGTGGATTCCCTATCCCTGAATAGTGGCAATCGCCCCGATCGTGAAGCGGCACATGAATTCTATCGCCAGATGGGCTTTACAGCGGGAAGTACGGGTTTTAGCAAAACACCTCAGATACTGCAGCACACCTGATTTCCAATGAATTTAGGGAATGGAATTACTCCCTTTTTTTGCGTAACAACACCAAAACGCCCATCTCCAACACACTGGCTGGAAACGGGCGTTCTCTATTTAGTCTTACGGATTCAGCCCTTTGCCTTACCTGCCTCATAGGCTGCAAGCAACTCTTCTATGGCCACTCCATTGATCTTCATCCCCGCCACCTGGCATTGATCCAACTGTACGTTTGTTAAATTACAATCGCTAAAACGACTGCCACTCAGATCACAATGCGCCCACTGCATGGGTACGCTGTCCGGCCCAAGATGTGTATCCCGAAAATGAACACCATCCAACGCGGCAAATTCAATCGCACTTCCACTCAAACGCAAATCGGCAAGCAAGATGTTGGTCATATTCAGATTGGTCAATTTGCTCCCACTTAGGTTACAGTCGGTGATCCGAGTATTGGTCAGATTGCTGGTACTATACCGAACTGAATCAAGGTTGGCTTGATAGAATTCAATGACCGGCTCATCCAAATCCTTGGATAACGCACCTGATAAAGCTTGCTCGGAAGATTCAACTGATTTGCTTTTCTCATATCCACATTCATCCTTATACGAATACATACAGACATAACCCATCTTTTCGTAAAAACGATGATTATCCAACTGTCTTCCCGAGGTCTCCAGCTTCCAGTTTTCAATCTCCGGGAATTCTGCCTCAATAAGCATCATGACTTGAGATCCCACGCCACGCCCTTGGCAAACAGGGTCAATAAAGATTTTATCCAGCCTCGCATGTCTACGTCCCAGTACATTTACACTGACTCCTCCAATGGCACATCCATCGGATTCTACAACATAGTAATCCCATTCGCGGATCACGTAGCTATGCATGCGGACAGACGAATAACCGGGTGGATGAATGTTATTGTCCAAATCATCCGCTCCATCCGACCAGAATTTTATCGCATGATCGAAAGCACGACTGCACATCTCTGTAAGTACAACCGCGTCTTCATCCTGTGCTCGGCGTAAACGAATCGCATTCTGTACCCCATGTGAATGGGCTTGCTCTGGCTGAACCTTATACAGTTCAAAATAATCATAGACAGCCTGATCCACAAGCTTCCTGCGAGAGACATAATGAAAGCCCCTATACTCAAGCACCTTGCGGGACGCATGGTTAAAAGGTTTCACAATGCCTACGATCCGCTTCAGCAGGGTATGCTCAAACAAATACGTTGTCAACGCGTGTACTGCCTCTGTAATATACCCCTTATTCCGGTAATCCCGGGAGATGGCGTAGGCCACTTCGCGGTCAGCGCTGTCCAGCATGTCATTCGGAAATACACCACACCAGCCAATGATTTGCTGATCTCTGTTGTGTACAACAGCAAGAAGGATTCGCACATCTACAGGATTGAATTGCTCGTAGCTGCCCACGACAAACTGTAGGAAATCATGCAGTTGTTCCTCCGTCATTTTCCAGTCCGGGAGGATATCCGTGATCTCGGGTTGCCGGGTTATTGCATACACGGCGGCATGGTCTTTCAGCGTGAACGGACGCAACGTAATGGAGTTGGAATGGATGATGAATTGACTTTTCATATATAACACCTCTGGGGATTTATTTGGGATGGAACGACAAAGAGGAGCACCTCCAATAGAGGCACTCCCCGATCCGTTTCATCATTTCAGAAACGCCGAAGCTCCTCGTAATGGGTCAAAAAGGACACACGTATCCCGTACATGCTCTAACGGAATTTTTACGGTGTTCTTTTCATGTTCATTACGAGAAATCTGGCATACTCTAAAATCCCCTCTCATACTAAGGCTCACATATAAAGTCTTACTTAAGGCCGGTCGATGAAAATCCAGCCTGTTTCTTTTTCCTTGTCTACCGTAGCTCCAAGAGATTCAGCCATAAAGCGCAGCGGCACATACGTTTTGCCGTTCTTGCCTACATAGGCGGATTCAACCATGGTCACTTCTTTGCCCGCAACGGTTGCCTTCTTGGAACCAACAGTCAGAACAATCTCATTGCCTGTGATGTCATCAATCACAATGATTTGATTCGTTCCCTTGGTCCATTTCACTTCAGCGTCCAATTCTTCGGACAGGTAGCGAAGAGGAACAAAGGTTGTATTTTTAACGGTGATCGCCCCGGTGTACTCATCTTCCGGAGACAGCATTACACTTTTGTTGGTGATACCCGCTTCGTCTTTCAACAGCTGATACACAAGTGAATTGGAATCAAAATTGCGCAACATCTGACCAGGAGTGAGATCCCCCTTCATCAGATCCATAACGCCACCGGACACATCCACTTCATCTACAGCGACGCTCCCACCGATATTCCACTGCTCACTATCACCACTTACCGTTACCGATTGCAGCGGCAGATCTTCGGAGGCAGGCAACGCCACTTTGAGCTCAAAGTTTTGTTTGCGGATATCCAGCTTGCTATCGAGATAGAAGTCCAGTTTCAGCTTGGTTTCTGTGCCGAACACCGTTTTTAATTCAGGCGTTTCATTCAACAGGTTGTTCAGTTCCTGATCATAATCGACCAGCATGCTGTCGAGTCCCACTTTGATCATGGCATACAGCGATGCAACAGCTTCATCCTTGGATTCAGGAACGATCGAAGTCAATGTGTCATCTCCCGCATTTCCCACCTCATTGGCAGCTTCCAATACCGGGTAGAACACGTCATACAGATCTCCGATCAGGTCTTTGAGACCTTGCTCATCCTTGGCAATACTCGTCAGGAACGGTTTCACCATGGCAAGCATCTCTTCACCACTAATCTCCATGTGCAGCTTGGAGAGGCTGAGCGATTCACCATTAACCGACTCCTGTACCGGAGTTACGGAAATAGTTTTGGGATTGGACAAATGCTTCAGGACAAATGATAGCAATTTCGGAGAAAGTTCCTCAATCTGCTTTTCCAGAGCCTTCGTATCCATCATAGGAAGTTCTTGGGTACCCTCCAATCCCTTCAGGGATATGTACAAGGGTTTTTGGGCTCCATCCAGGTCAATGACCATCTGGGACTCATCCATGGACAGATGAAAAGGTAATTTTGTTTTCTGCATACTCAGTGTGCCTTTGATCGACGCTGTTCTGGTATCTTTCATTTTGGCATGATCAATGTCTACGGATATCGAATTAATGAGTTCGATCATTTCGAGATCTTTATCTGTAACAAACTCTTTAGCCGGCTCTATGTTAATATGCATGGACTGTCTGGATTCACCGGATTTGATATTCGTACCATTAGCCATTGCTTTGCTAACGTCTATTCCACCCACAGCCTGACATCCCGTAAGCGCAACCATCATTAAAACAAGCGGTACGGCGATCCACTTAGCTAACCTTCGATTCTTAATATGATCTCCTCCTTAGTAAAAATATGGCTCACTCCTATTATGAAGGCACAGGTAATTGTTGTAAACCGGGTTAACAAAAATATACCAAAAAGGCCGGAACGATGTCCGACCTCTAATGTACCTATATTTCAGGATTTCAAGTGCTTCAATTGAGAACACCATGCATCCACTATTTTGCTGGACTTACTCTTGTTCCTTATCCTCTGCGTTTTCTTCGTCAGACTCTTTGCCTTCTGTTGTTGCAGGAGTTTCGAATTGATCCAGTTCGTCCTCTTGAACAGCTTTGTTCTCTTCGTTCTGATCCTGTGTCATATCGTATTCCCTCATTTAGAAAATATAAAAGACTATCCCGTTCCCGCTTGCAGCGGTTGCCTGATATAAAGCCTGAACGTCGTCCAGTGTCTGAACGATCTCCTGGAATGTTTCGTCTGCGTCCCAGTCCTCCATGACAGGGTATACGCCCTCAGCCACCATTTGCTCCAGACTGTACCGTTCCCTCAATTCTTCAGGTGTCAGCTGCTCCAGTGCCATATAGGCTTCCAGCACCTGTTCATTGGTAAGCAGAAACAGATCCATATCCGAGTAGTTGCCCAAATATTGATCACCTGCCATAGGCACCACATATCCCAGAGGTGGTTCTCCCTGTACCATATTACCGGTTAAGGTAAACTGTAGCATCTGCCACGTTTTATCGATATCAAGATCGACTGGACAATCATGCACGCTGACTTCACCTGACTGGATCGATTCAATTAGCTCCTTGGCTACCACAAGATATCTGCCAGACATCCCCATATCGTGACCCCTCCTATCATTTAAATTCACTTATTCCCCATTAACCTTGCATGTGGTACAAGAATCGGGGTAAATGATGGAGAGGCACAATAATTTTTAATGGAATTTTGTGTGCTGTGTGCAGCATCGGCATTTCAAGGAGGGCATCACGTTGATGAAAAAATTCGATTACAGTCTTAATTACGAAGAGCTTGATCTGCGCAAGCATCCCGAACTGTATACTGTCGGCCGGGGCGAGCAGGGTGTGCTGATGGTTGAGCCGTATAAAGGTGAGATTTTGCCACATTGGCGTTTCAAAACACCCGAGATTGCGACAGAATCATCGCAGAAGATCTATGAACTATTTTTGGAGTATAAGAAAAAGGACGATTTTGTCGGTATGGATATGGCGCGTAAGTTTCTGCAAATGGGATACACACGGGCCAGGCGATATACGAATCATAAGGGTGGACGCAAATACTCGAAGGAGGACGGCTCTGTCTTGCCATATCAGAATGATGAGGTGAAGGCTGAGGCAGCGGCCATTTTCAAAGCCCAGTGGGAGATAGCCAAGACCGATCCGGACTATGTGAAGATGAAGAAGGAGCATCGGGAAAAGTACGAGTCTGAGGAGACGTAGGAACATGGGTGACCGTAATATAGACTCACCGATCGGATCTGTTATCTATTCGTTGACTTATGGAAACATTTGTATCAGAATCTACCTTGTTACTTTCTAAAATCTATTCATGATATTGAAGAAAAGAGGCATTCGGATTATGACAGATCCCATCATTCACCTAAACACAGGCCAAAATACCAATATTAATGAAGCCGCCCAGATACACGTAACGATACAAAGTACCTCAGCACCCTCTGCTCTGGATGCAAGCTGTTTTATGGTAAACGAAGGTGGTAAAGTCCCTTCAGATGATTATTTTGTATTTTATAATCAGAATGTTGATCCTCACCACAGCGTTGTTCTCCAACATGCCGAGGATCTGAAATCTTCTTTTGTACTGGATACCAACAAATTACGGCAGGCTCCTATTGAGAAATGTGTCTTCACAGCTACGATTGACTTAGGAGGCACTTTCGCGGATGTTCAAAAATGCCAAGCGATTATAAGCGCAGGTTCGCAACAAATTACATACGAGATTACTCAAGCTACATCTGAAACAGCACTAATTTTTATTGAAATCTATAAGCATGGCGACGGGTTCAAGGTTCGTGCCATTGGCCGCGGTTTTTTTGGAGGTCTGCAACCACTTGCTGAGTCGTTTGGAGTCGACATTGAGAGTGAGAGTGACGCCAAGTCTGAAATTGCCGCCTCCGCAGAGTCAAAAGCACCTACTGTCGAGCCGGTGAAGAGTCCTAGTTCTGCACCATTAAATTTGACCAAAATAGACTTGCTTAAACGCAAAGTTACGTTATCTCTAGAAAAGAAAAAAGTCGATCCTATACAGGCGCGCGTTGCAGTTGTGTTTGACGCTTCAGGCTCCATGTACCATCTGTACCGCAAAGGCGTAGTGCAAGAAGCATTTGAACGCATATTGGCGATTGCCGCAGCGTTTGATGATAATGGGGAGTTAGACGTATGGTTTTTCGCCAAAGACTTTTTGCGTGCGCCTAGCGTTACTGCCCAGGATTTCGAGAATTATATCGGTCGTACGTATACCCTTGGGAGCAAGGGCGGCACGAACAATGAACCTCCCGTAATGGAGGATGTTATTCGTAAGTACACCATAGAGGAGCCTAATGTAAAGATCCCAACTTACATTATCTTTTTTAGTGATGGCGGCGTTAGTCAAAAAGGGAAAATCATGCGGCTTATCACCGAAAGCTCAACCAAAAATTTGTTCTGGCAGTTTGTTGGCCTGGGAAAAGCCAATTACGGCATTCTGGAAAAACTCGATGACATGTCTGGACGCTTCATTGATAATGCCGACTTTTTTGCATTGGATGATATCTCCAAAGTTAGTGATGAAGAATTATATGATCGGCTCCTGAATGAATTTCCAGGCTGGATTAAGGAAGCTCGTTCCAAAGGTATTCTGGCCTAAAACTTCCGATTGTCTGGATATCGAATCGAACGGACGCTCTATTCAGTAAAAGACGTTGCCAGTGAATATCTCGCTGACAGCGTCTTTCTTTTTTACTATGCCACTTTCGGACTTATTCACCTCACACAACTACTCAGGCTTTGGCCTTTTCTGCCTTATCACCCTTGGAACGCGGGCGAAGCATTCCTCCTACGATGCGCAGCATTTGTTTGCGTGGCATCAAGCGGGCGAACTGAGCTGTCCAGTAGTTCCCGGCCCCCGGTACGGCATAAGGCTTGCCTGACTCCAGTGCCTTCATCGCCACTTCCACAACATGCTCGGGTGTGTCTCTTTTGCCAACAGATGCTTCTTCTGCTCCTACGACATCGAAGAAAGCAGTTTGTGTCGAACCAGGACACAACGCCAGAAACTGCACGCCTCGCTTCCTGTTCTCTTCATACAACGCCTCTGTAAAAGAAAGGACAAAAGATTTCGTAGCCCCATATACGGCCATGTACGGATCAGGCTGGAAGGCAGCCGTCGAAGAGACATTAATAATGGTCCCTTTCCGTTTTTGCACCATGTTTGGCAGGAAAAGATGCGTCATGTTCATGACAGCCAGTACATTCAGCATAATCTCTTCCTGCTGCCTTGCCCCATCCACCTGCTCAAACATGCCGTGCGTAGCAAAGCCCGCGTTGTTAATTAAAATATCGACCCGTATGCCACGATTCAGGCATTCCTCATATACCATCTGCGGGGCGTCCGCCTGAGATAGATCGGCTACAATGACTTCCGCCTTCACTCGATACGTTCGTTCAATCCGCTCCGCCAGTTGAGTCAATTTGGACTCTGATCTGGCCACCAAGACCACATGTTTTCCTTTTGATGCCATTTCCAATGCAAACGTCTGTCCAATTCCTGAAGATGCCCCCGTAATGAGCACCCATTGATTTTGAACCTGCTTCATCTCTCATCCGTCCTTTTATGAATAGTTAGAACACATGTTTTCTTAAAGAAACAGTGTTTCTGTATAGAATCATCGTAACCTCATTCCAAGATCCTGTCAAATTATATTTGTTAAATTGACGTTGCCTGGCGTAAAACAGTAGAATGACCATAAGAAAAAGAAACACCGTTTTCATTAAACAACAATAATGTTATGAGGATGAAATAGATGAAAGATCAGAATTCAGGTTCCTCGGAATCCGCTCACACGGTCACGACCTTTCAGGAAGCCAGACTTCAGCACTCCGAAAACCTCCGCCAAAATATTGTGCATGCTGCTGCTGCCTTACTACAAGAGCATGGTCCTGAAGCCGTCACGGTTCGACGAGTGGCAGAACGAATGGAATGTTCCACTAAAATTATATATAACCTCTTCGGCAAGAAAGAAGGGTTAGCCAAATACCTGTACCTGGAGGGATGTTCCCTCCTGGCGCAGAATTTTGAAGCTATGCCCCGGCGGGAATCGTTCGAACAATATTTTCGCGATTTGGCCCATGTCTATTGGGACTTCGGAATTTCTCAATCCAGCTTCTATCAGCTGATGTTTGGAGGTTCCTTTTCCGAGTTCAAACCGGATGCAGAGACCTTACAGGGAACAGCGACCGCACTGAAACAAGTCTCCGCTCTGGTTGGGGCAGCGATTGCACAGGGACTGCTTCAGGAGCAAGATCCCATGCTTGCGGTACGTATGATCTGGGCTCCCCTGCATGGTGTCATCCATCTATACTTGGGAGGCCATATTGAGAGTGAAGAAGCTGCCAAAACCCTCTATGACCATACGTTATCCATGGTTATCCTCTCCCTTGTTGGCGCATCTGGAAAAGGATAAGCATTGAAACTGAACTTAAAAATAAACGAAAAAAGGAGTAGATTCTTCACCGCATTGCGCTGAAGGACCTACTCCTTTTTTCAATTGAATATATGTGCAGATTCACACCGAGAATTAACGCGCTGCTTCGTTCTCCGCTTCCCAACGCGAGATTTCGGCACGCACTTTTGGAGCGACCTCTTTACCAAGCAGCTCAATGGCTCTCATCACATCCTCATGCGGCATAGTACCGAGTGGCACGTGCAACATAAAGCGTGTGATACCGACTTCTTTGCGCAGATTAATAATCTTCTCGGCCACGGTATCCACATCACCCACATACAGTGCGCCTTCCAGACTTCGTGCCGCGTCAAAGGTTGCACGGCTGTAGTGCCCCCAGCCGCGTTCACGGCCCAGCATGTTCATGACAGCTTGAGCTGGCGGGAAGAATTTCTCCACTGCTTCATCTGTTGTATCCGCAATAAACCCATGCGAGTGTGAAGCTACTGTCAGTTTGGAAGCGTCGTGACCTGCATGTGCGGCTGCTTTTTTGTACAACTCCACCAGTGGTGCGAATTGTACCGGACGACCACCGATAATGGCGAGTACAAGCGGCAAACCGAGTAGCCCTGCACGAACAACCGATTCCTGGTTACCACCACTGCCGATCCATACCGGAAGCTTCTCCTGTACCGGGCGAGGATAAATGCCTAGATTGGTAAAGGAAGGGCGATGCTTGCCTTCCCAAGTAACTTTTTCCGAATCACGCAGCTTGAGCAGCAGATCCAGTTTCTCATCGAATAACTCATCGTAGTCGTTCAGATCATAGCCAAACAACGGGAAGGACTCGATAAATGAGCCCCGGCCTGCCATAATCTCCGCACGTCCATTCGAAATGCCGTCCAAAGTTGCAAAATCCTGAAATACCCGTACCGGGTCAGCCGAAGACAGCACCGTTACAGCACTGGTCAAGCGAATGCGTTTGGTCTGTGAAGCCGCTGCTGCCAAAATGATTGCTGGTGATGAAGCCGCATAGTCAGATCGGTGATGCTCACCTACCCCATATACATCCAGTCCCACCTGATCGGCCAGAACAATCTCTTCCACAACCTCGCGTATACGCTGCGCATGACTCATGACTTCTCCCGTTTTCACATCCGGGTTGGTCTCTACAAAAGTACTAATTCCGATTTCCATCCTCTGTTCCTCCCTGTTGTCCAGCGATCCGTCCCTCGTCTAACCTATTGTAAGTAGATCACCTTTTGTTATTTATCTTAATATTGAACTATTTTGATGAAAAATACAAGTGCCCCCTGTTTCCAGAGAGCACTTTCGTGGCATATTCTTCTCATAACCCTATTCTTTCATGACTATTTCTTTTTCCCAATGTACAGCAAATGAGACGAGATTCCCAATATGGACGGATCTTTGGCCGCCTCAATCATATACTGGATTAACGCCTCACCTTCCCCACGTTCCTTCCAGTATTGCTGCTGCTCGTCTGTGAGCATGGCTCTAAGACTGGATGATCCAATCAGGTCCACTGTCTCAAATCCGTGTTGCTCCATGAACGGATTAATATCCTGAATGTTGAAATAGTATGCCCCCGTGAACCGCCCCTGGTCTGGATGATCAAACGTGCCTTTTTCCACAAAAGATCGAATAGCTCCCATATGGTCATGCGGCTTCCACTGCTGTGGGAATTGCAACGAGGTAATGCCCATTCGCATTCGGCTCTGCATCGCTACAAACACGATTCCCCCAGGCTTTGTGACCCGATGCAGCTCACGTACAGCAGCCACTCGCTCCTCTTCCGTCTGCAAATGATACAACGGCCCCAACATCAGAGACGCATCATACATCTCATCTGCAATACCGTTCAGATGGGTCGCATCCAATACATGAAATCCGTCAAACTGCTGTGTCAAATCCAGTTCCTGCGCCTTCTGCCGAGCAATATCTACAGATGCAGGTGTCAGGTCTGACAGCGTAACATGGTATCCAAGTTTGGCAAGCTCCATCGCATATTTGCCTGGCCCTGCACCATTGTCCAGTACAAGTCCAGTTGCCGGAAGTGACTCTCGGATGTAATGCATGTTAATAATGAACTCCAGCGGTTCCCGGTCCAACCTCCCCCACTCATCAAATCTGGAATAATAGTCAATCACACGTGATCTTTCCATGATTCTGCACCTGCCTTTTCTCAACATTAAGGCCATATACATACAAAAAAACCTGCCACCTCAGCTAAGAGGCGACAGGTCTGACCTTCGCGGTACCACTCTTTTTGATCCATGAACAGGATTGGGCTCAACATGCACCAACCTTTCCTGCCATAGCATCTCAGGACCTGATGACGGAGGTTAACCGTCAGGATCTACGTAAAGTCAGTATATCGCATCAATTACACCATTCAGCCCTTTGTTCGCTGAACAAATCAAGATGCTCCTATAACTGCCGTTCGACCCTGCTGCTCACAGGTGAGTTGGGGATAGGTTGACTGCCTTGCACCATATCGACAGTTCTCTGGACCAAACCTTAAACCTTAATACTCCTGATCATTGCATTTGGATGTTAAATTCTATCCAGTATAGTTCTTCTAAATATTTCCTGTCAACTCAAACAGAATTGAACGTTTTTCATTGCAACACTAGATTTTTTTCACAAATTCGGACTTCAGCTTCATCGCACCCAGGCTGTCGATTTTGCAATCAATGTCATGATCACCGTCGATCAGACGGATATTTTTCACTTTGGTACCCTGTTTAACCACAAGCGAGCTACCTTTAACCTTCAGATCCTTAATAACTGTAACGGTATCTCCATCATTCAGAACATTACCGTTGGAATCGCGTACCACTTTGGTCTCTTCTGCATTCTCGTTGTCGGATTCCATGGACCACTCGTGTGCACACTCTGGACATACCAGCAGATTACCATCCTCGTAGGTGTATTCGGAGTTACATTTCGGGCAATTAGGCAAATTAGACATATGTATTAAACTCTCCATTCGTTGTATACTTCCTCGCAAGTATACGGGATTACCGCCCATTCTTCCACATAGGCTCATCATGATGAACCCGACCGGATAAGGTTAATAATTTTAAACTAAATTTAAGATTGGTCCATCCCCTGTTTTAAGGGAACTGCTTTATGATAAAGATTAGAAGAACCATTCGGGACATCATCTCAGTCTATAAAGGAGTTTTTGTTCATGTCACCCTATGTTTTCCCTGTGCAAACCGCTTTCTTCATTTTTGTGGTTATCGCCATGTTTCTGCTGGTTCCGTGGTTGATCTACGGATATCGAAAAGATGGATTTTTTAGCTGGTCGCGATTTGGCGTCAGCTTTTCATTTATTTTTTATATCCTGGCAGCGTATTGTCTGGTTATCCTCCCCTTTCCAACGACACGAAATACGTGTGCGCAGCAAGCGGCAGATACCGTATATTACACCCTGGTTCCATTCACTTTTGTAAAAGATATCCTGAAAGAGACGCCTATGGTTTGGTCCCAACCAGCCAGCTACATTGCAATGATTCAGAGCAGAGCTTTCCTGCAAGCGCTGTTTAACCTATGCCTGCTCATGCCGCTTGGCGTGTATATCCGTTATTTTTGGCAAAAAAGATCCGAATGGAAGAAGGCACTATGCTGTGGATTTGGTCTCTCCCTGTTCTTTGAGATTACGCAGATTACCGGTTTTTACGGCTATTATGATTGCCCTTATCGCCTGTTTGATGTAGATGACCTTCTATTGAACACATCAGGAACTGTCCTTGGATTCTTGGCGGCGCCTATACTGCTTGCGTTATTCCCGTCACGTGCCCGTATTCAGGCGAAGAGTGAACAGATTGTGGAGCAGAACAAAGTATATCCAGTCCCTCAGCTGCTCGCATTAATTATAGACGGTATAGTTGTCGTTTTCTTATCCAACCTGTTGTCGATCTTAGGTTTATCAAACACCATCACCAGTGCGTTGAATACAACGATTGCAATGTTCATTGTGCTGTTCTTCATTCCATGGGCACGCGGAGGTAAAACGCCAGGTTCTGCTTTCATGCGCTTCAGATATGTTCACAGACAGACTGGAGAGCCTTCCACCAGTTCCCTGCTTAAACGATTGCTGGCACTTTATGTTCCTTGGTTTATTTTCACCATAGTACGCCTGGTAAACGATTATGCTTTTATCAAAGACAATGCGATGCTCGAACCTTATAAGATATGGATTTCCGTTGGCTTTCTCGGTCTACAGATGATTTTCCTCACAGTATTGTTCGTTCATGTCATGCTGGTGCTATTCTCTCGGGGCAAGCGAGCCTTCTATTGTGATGATGCATCTCACATTAGACCTTCCCGGAAGTAGACTCGAACAGGAGATTACAGCATGTAATTCAATGATGAACAAACTCTGATATTAACAAAAAAGGCGCTTCCTGTCGGCCAACGACAAGAGGCGCCTTTCCATGTTTGGTGCATCAGATTCAGTCGCAGCTTCTACAGACTACAGTCCCAGCAGCTCGCGTTTGGAAGCTTCCGGGTCATGAATCAACTCAATATCATGGTTGAAAATCAGCGTAGCGCGATCCTGCTCATAGGCAGGCCAGTCAACACCCGCAGTCTCTGGCTTTCCGTTCTTGGCAAAGGAAATCCATGCGTCTTGAACCTTGTCTGCCAGCTCTGCTGCTGCGGCATCCGGTTCGGCATTCATAAACTTCAATACAGGCAACGTATGGAAAGCAAAGAAAATATCGATGCTATGAATTGATTTTCGCAGCAGTGGATGCTCCGGCATGACCCAATCGAAACGATACATCCATACAGGTGCGTGCTTCTGCTGTGCAGTCGCATATTGCACAGCCGAGCGCCAGAAGAACAGGTCGGTCATCATTTGGGCCTGGCCATCTGCCGTCTTGGGATAGCTGTCTGCAATCGCTACACGGTTCTCCAAATCGGGCGTCATGAAATCCACAGCCTGTACCATATCGATCTCTTTGGAATACGGCACATGAGGCTGAATGAACAACGAGCCTTCATGCAAGTTAGTTCCAATGAGTACAGGAATGTCCTGTGCCGAACCCTCGTCTACCGCCTGAAGCGGTGCCTTCGGAAGGGTGACTCCATCCAGCACAGGCTGGAACAGCAGAGCCATCCCTGTACCGCTTTGTTGTTTCACCGTCTCGCCAGCAGCGATAATTTGCTCCACTGGGACGGTTTTAAGTTTTTGCAAATCGCTCGGTGTTACACCCAGAACCTTCAACATGCCATCCCGAATGGCTGAAGCCTGTTCTGCGGGAACGAACTGTGAAGCTCCACTTTGCATAATGGCACGATGAAACAATCCTTTGGCCGACGGCATTGCCATCAGAGCCGCAATACTCATGCTGCCCGCAGATTCTCCAAATACAGTGACGTTATTCGAATCACCGCCAAACGCCTCGATGTTGTCCTGTACCCATTGCAGAGCAGCAATCTGATCCAGTAAACCCACATTGGATGCAAAGCCTTCTCCAAGTGGGGCCATATGCAGGAATCCAAGCGGTCCCAAGCGGTAGTTGATCGTCACAACAATAACGTCTCCTCGCAGGGCGAATTGCGTTCCATCGTACATGGGCTGGCTTCCAGCACCTGAAACGAATGATCCTCCATGAATCCATACCATGACCGGGAGTGGATTATTGCTTTCTTTGTCAGGTGTCCAGATATTCAGGTAAAGGCAGTCTTCTGATTCCACCGGAGGCTCTCCGGATATGCCCTCGGCTTGATGATTTCTGGGCTGTATATTTTCAGGTCCGAACTGCTTCGCCTCTCTGACCCCATCCCAAGACTCGGGTGAAGCTGGAGCCTGGAACCGCAATTCACCTACAGGTGGTTTAGCATAGGGAATACCTTTCCATACACTCGTTCCATGCAGAAGGTCTCCTTGAACCGTACCGTATCGTGTGTTCACTTGAAGGTCTCTCATGTGTCATATACATCCTCTCTACGGATCGATATTTCCAGCTAGGCGGCTGGTGCTACTCAGATCTGAATGGGTTTATTAAAAATCGGACATAAGAATAACTGTCATTGATTCAACGCCCTTTTCACACACACTCACAGGCACGTTTCCACTTATTTAAGTATAGATCTCCATGAGACACATTTACAAGTTTGTCCAAATTGGCTTTCTACCGCTACGTTTCACGTGGAACTTTTACAATCATAATAAAGACTCCGCTTCAATTAACGAGCGAAGTCTTCTATTCCTGCCCTGCACATCTTCATCACTTTTCCTGATGTAATGATTCATTACCGCCGATTCCTTTTACCGGATAATCAACTGTATATTCTGCACCTTCAATCCAGCTGCCCGTTACATGATTACGACCCTTAACGACAACGCGGTCACGATACACATCCACATGTAAACTCTCGCTTCCCTCCAGATGCTCATCCCCATCCCTCCAGAGATAAGCTACGGAGGAGGCATTAAACATCGTTGGCATCTGTCCACCACCTTCGTACACAGTGCGTTGAGCCTCCAATTGCCAATGGGTGTGACCGGAGAAGAGGATTCCCTGCGGATAACGACTTAAAATGGCCTTTACTGCTGCGTCCTGATTCACGCCATACCAACCCTGTTCCTTCAGGGAACCTGCCACCGTATCCATTAGCGGTTGATGGAGAAATACGAAAATCGGCTGCTCAGGCGAAGCATGTTCCGACAGTTTGGTTTCCAGCCAGTGCAGTTGTTCAGCAGATATATCACAATCTTTCGGATGAGGCTGCTCCGTACCCAGGAAGATATAATGATAACCGTTAATCCAGTGGTCGTGATACGACCCGTTCATACCTGTGATTGCTGTAAAATCGTTTAACCGCTTCTGCCATAACGCCTCAATTGAAATGGATTCCTGCGGTTTCTCAATATCTTGATCCTCTCTTTGGCCCATATCCTCTAAATGCCCCAGCACCTCACCCACTTCATGCTCGGTCATTGTGTTCAAATTCAGCGGTGGATCTCCCCATAGAATGGCTCCAATATCATGATTGCCTACGGTGTAACGTATTTGAGGCAATGAATCGCCTTGAGCCTCCACTATACGCTGCAACTCCTGGTATTCTTGCGCCAGTCCGCGATCGGTAACATCGCCCACATGCATAATTCCGCTGCTGCCACGGCTATACGTTGCGATGTCTTCCAGCGCTTTCTCCAGATGACGGTTATAAATATGATCAGCCTGCTCTCTCACATGAGTATCGGTGATGACCTGGAAGCTGACTAGTGGTTGTTCACGTTTATTTTCATTTCCCATCAGGAATCACTCCATTTCAGTCCAATAATGCCAATCAGAATGAAGCCCATCCAGACGATCGACATCGCCTTCAAACGTTCTCCCAGAAAGTAATGTCCCACGACACCAATCAATGTAATGCCTACGCCCGACCAGATGGCATAAGCAACACCCAGCGGCATATATCTCACAGCAAAATTCAACAGAGTAAAGCTCATTCCATAACAGACAAACATAAAAAGGGAAGGCCACAAGCGGGTAAAACCATCCGATACCCTCATTAGAACGGTACCGCTCAGTTCCAATCCAATCGCCAGTGCAAGCAATATCCATCCGGTATACGAATGATTCGTCATCGGGTTACCTTGACTTCCAGCAATTCATGAAACGAACCAACCGTAAGATCAGCAAGCTGGATATGAGCAGGGTCACCGATAGCAATCTTCCAGGCAGCTCCCGCAGCACGTGCCATCTCCATATCACCATCCGTATCCCCGATGACGACAGCTTTTGCAGCAGGCACACCAAGACGCTCACATGCCAGCAACAACATGTCTGGAAACGGCTTTCCACGACCAACCTGATCCGTACCTACAACCACGGAGAAAAGTGAATCAATGCCCATCCACTTTAGATGGCTCAGGGCATTCTCTGTCTCGTCGGCCGTGACGACGCCCATTTTCAGTCCCCTGTTTTGACACTGTTCAAGAAAGGCAACGACGCCGGGAAGTGGCTGCGCAGGGCGCTCCCTATTCATTGCGTATTCTGCCTGCAAAAGACATTCCCTCACGATAACTTTGGCTTCCGCCCAGCTCAATCCCGCACGATAGCCATGCCAAGTTAATACGGCATAGACTTCCTCCATCGTTCCCATGGCAAGAGGTCCCCGCACATCATAGCCGTTCATCCGGCCTTGCTTATCATGGAATGTTCCCCATATATGAGGAATGTCTGCTGAATTGAACTGAAGACCACGGGCAATAAGTTCCTCCCGGAAGCTCTCCATCACACGATCTGTCCAGAAACCCCACATAGCTGTAAAATCAAGCAGAGTCCCATCCTTGTCAAACAAAATAGCCTCTATTGGGGTAGACAGGTTCCCCAGTGTTAATTCGGACATCGGTTACGCTCCTTGTCTGCTGAATTACTAGGTCAGAAAAGCGGTACATGACTGCACCGCTCCTCCAAGATAAGCTTGTTTCACTTGTTATTTCACGCGATCCAATTCTTTTTGGGCCTTTTCTTTAGCTTCTTTCAGTGCTTGTGCCGCTGGAACGTTATTAATCTGTACCTGATCTGCTGCATCCTTCAATGCATCATTGATTTTGCCACCCGTTGGATCCTGGAACGGAGCCGAAGCGTGAGCTGCCTGTTGCAGTGGTACGGTGATTTGTGGATTTTCCTCACTGAATTTCATGAACTCTGGATCTTGTTGAGCCGATTGACGCACTGCAATATATCCGGTGTTCATGGACCATGAAGCTGTGTTTGAAGTCTCAGAGAAATACGTAAGCCATTTGTAAGCTGCCTGTTGTTGCTCTGGACTCGCTGCTGATGGAATACCTGCCGATATGGCACTTGCTACCGGTTTTCCTTCACCAATGCCTTCCCAACCTGGTTGTTGCATCGCAGCGACTACGCTAAAGTCCAAGTCGCCTTGGTCACCACTAGATCCGGTGTAACCTGCTGCTTTATTTTTCATCACATCATCAATCGTTTTGTACCAGTACTCCCAGCCCTGACCTCCAAAGTGAATGCCCATAATCTTGTCTTCGTTAATCCATTTACGGAACAGGTCCCATGTCTCGATCCATTCCGGGGAGTCAATCATAACTGTTTTGCCATCGTCGCTAAGAATCTGTCCGCCTTTACTCAGCACAGCGTCGATCATGTTACCGCTACCCCACATCGGCTCCCAGCCATAGAAGGTGGTCTTGCCATTCTCCTGCTTGCTCATCTTTGCTGCTGCTTCAGCCAGCGCTTCCCATGTCTTCAGGCTCGCTGGATCGATTCCGTTCTCCTTGAACGTATCCATACGGTAATACATAATCTGAGTCGTGCCGTACATTGGCAAAAAGTATTGCTTTCCATCCACTTGTCCTTGAGTCAGGAAGGTTTGAATGAAATCGTCTTTCTTAAAATTCGAATCTGCGGCAATCATCTCATCCATCGGTGCATAATATCCTTTGCGTGCCCAGTCTATATTAGAGCTGAGTACAGCGGCCGGAACCTTCTTGGAAGCAATCGCTGCTTGCAGCTTCTGTTCCGTCTCTGTGTAATCAGCCTGTACAATCCCCTTCACAACCACTTCGCTCTGTGAGGCGTTGAACGCATCGATGGTTTTTTTCATGTTATCGCCCAGATTACCTCCCAGACCATACCAGAACTCAATCTCCACCGGATCTTTCGCCTGAGCTTCGGTTCCACTGGCTGCCGCCGATGTACCTGATTCTGCGGGTGTCGGTGTTCCACAAGCGGTAAGTAGAGCAAAGCTGGTCGCGAGTACCAGCGACATTCCACCCTTCCAATTCAACCTCAGTCTCTTTTTCCATGTCATGCTTGCCTGACTCCAATTCATTGTTGTTCCTCCCGTTTAGATGAAATGTTGGTTTGGCACGGTGCATCTGGATGGATGCAGTCATACAAGGCGATTCATATCAGTTCTTGTTCACACCAGCCGTAATATTCACGCTCTGCATGATCGTCTTTTGGGTGAACAGGAAGAGAATAAGCAATGGTGCAATGGTGAATGCACTTGCAGCCATAATCTGTGGCCATGCGAGACCATATGCCCCGCCTTCTACAAAGAAGCTGCGCAGACCAGCCGAAACCAGCTGCAAGTCAGGGTCTTTGGTAATGAGCATAGGCCAGAAATAGTTGTTGTATTGTTCAATGAACGTAATCAGAACCATCACGGCGAAGCTTGAGCGAACAAGCGGTGTGATAATCGTCCAGAGAATCCGGAAATGAGACGCACCATCCAGCTGTCCGGCTTCCACCAATTCATGAGATACCTGCATGAACGCCTGCCGGATCAGGAAGATCGAGAACACGCTGACACAATTGGATACAATCAAGCCTGTGTAGGAATCCAACAGATTAAGTTCGCTAAGCACCAGGTAACTAGGCAGATATACGGCTGTACTTGGTATCATATAACCCACCAGAATCAAGGATGTGAGCACACCTTTGAGACGAAATTTCATATGTGTCAGGGCGTACGCCATCATACTGGAGTTTACGATCTGAAACAGACAGATGGCTAATGCTACCCCGGTACTGTTCAGCATGTAACGGGCAAATGGTGCAGCATTCCAGGCATCTACATAATTTCCCCACCGGAACGTCTCCGGCCAGAAGGTCGGAGGAAACTGCCAGATTTCATCATTGGTTTTAAATCCACTAATGACCATCCAATAGAAGGGAAAGGCTGTACCCAGCGCGATAAGGGCTAACAGGAGGTAGCGTATAATTTTGCTTATTTTAAAGTTCGTATGCGACACGCTCTGCATCTCCTTGCGCTTCATCCGTTTAGACTTTTTGTTGGGCAATGTCATTGTCATTAGTAGTGCACCAGGCGTCTGCCAAGCAGGAAGGATACTCCCGACAGCAACACGCAGATCAGAATAATCACAACGGCAATGGACGAAGCTTCACCTACATTGAAAGATTCAAATGCAGACTGATAATACATGTACAGCAATGTCCTTGTTGAACCCGCCGGTCCACCCTGAGTCATGACGTTAATCTGGTCATAGGCTTGCAGGGACTGGATCGTAAGAATAATCGAGAGAAAGAATGTGGTTGGTGAGATAAGCGGCAACGTGATACTTCTGAACTTATCCCAACTGCCTGCCCCATCAATCGAAGCTGCTTCGAGCAGATCAGATGGCAAATTTCGCAGCGCAACCAGATAGAATACCATCGCCCACCCAATCGACTTCCATAGGGTAACGATCAGAACTGCAACCAGTGCCCAGTCCGCGTCACGCAACCAGCCGATGGGAGATATACCTGCCCAGCTCAGCATGAGATTAGCGAGTCCTACCTCTGGCTCAAAGATCCAGGACCACGCGATGGACACCGCTACTGTCGGAGTAACCCAAGGTGAGAAGAGTAATGTCCGGAAGATACCGGATGATTTGATTTTGCTATTCATGAGCATCGCGAGGGCCAATCCGCCCACAATGGTTGGAATCACACTCCCCAGCCCGAATAACAAGGTAACTTTCAGTGACCGATAGAATTCAGAGTTCGTCAGCAGATAACTGTAATTATCCAGTCCAACGAACAGCTTGTCCGGACTCATGAAGTCCCAATCGGTGAAACTGAGATAAACGATATATCCCAGAGGTCCCAGCCAGAAGATCAGCAATGGGATTAGAGCTGGCAGCGTGAATAGAACCGCCTCAGACTCCCTCCATAGTTTTAAACGCAAATCCCCCACTCCTCACTGTCCAATTTTTCTTTAATGATTGGGAATTTTTCAGTATAATCAGCTATATATTTATTCTGTACAAAATTGATTGTACACTCGTATTGAAAATTCCAATTCCGGGTTATGTTAAAATTGGCGCAGGTCATGTAAAATATGAAGCAGCTAGTGAGAACGCTATCACAAACCAGAGGTGACATTGTGGGAAAAGAGCGCTTTGAAGGGCAACATTCAGCTTTGCCGTCATCCGGCAGGCAGGAACTTCGTGAAAAAGTCATTGAGGCCATTGCGGGAACCATGGATTTGTACGGGGTGAACCATTCCTTCGGCCAGTTGTACGGGATCATGTATTTTGAGGATCGACCTATGACACTTGAAGAGATGAAGACCTCGATGAATATGAGCAAAAGTAACATGAGCTATGCTGTCCGCTCGCTGACGGACTCACAGATGATCTACAAGTTAGAGGAAAAAAAGGAACGCAAGGATCAATATGTCGCCGAAACAGATTTCTACCGTACCTTTCAGAATTTCTTTGGAGCGAAACTGCAGCACGAGATCGAAGTCATGCAACAGAGCATTCAGGAAGTGGTGCCCGAGCTGTCTGAACTCATTCTGGCAGAATCGACATCTGCCGAGGAACGCGAGCAGTCACTTAAAGACCTGCATAAGCTCAAGCATGCGCAGCAGTATTATGTTTGGTTGCAGGGGTTCGTGGATCAACTGCGGAGCGGAGAGTTTTTTTAAAAAATATTGGGTATATTAGGGGATTCTTATCCCCATATTATATAAACTTTTATTAATTTGTATAATTGTGGGATCTATTATATAATATCTTTTTCATTCACACCATTACTAGTGTTTTAGTACCGTTAGAACTACCAGATTCAGCAAGAGGTAGCTTAAGAAATAGTTTTGGTTACAACTAAAGAAAAACAACATGTCATTTCAATGAATGCAACACTGCGCAATGCTCCAATGAGTTCAATCAATAAAAGTATGCAACTATTTATTAATGAGGCTACGTCAGAAATTAATTTGGTATCCAGACAGTTCTCTCAATCCCGTTTTTTTATTATTACCGATGATCAGGGTTATGTTGCTGAGACCTTTGGGGAGGGAACATTGCTGGGGGGTGCAGTAATTAAAGTACTTCTTCATAAAACCATGTCCCTGTCTATGGAGTCCTTTGGTATTAATGCTGTATCTCTCTCTATTAAAACAAGCAATAATATTTTACTAGAATACGATGAGAGGGTTAAGGGATAGCGGAAATGTGGAAAACTAGGAATAAGGCACAATTGCTGGAGTTGACAAGTAGCTTCTCCGAAAATGAGGATACAACAAAGCCATGTTAATCGACCGCAACATCATCATGGCAGATAAAATTCAAGGTCCGTACATAAACCTAAAGTACGGGCCTTTTCTGTCCAGGAACATGATTAAACTCATTGAGACATCCAATGATCAAGTCAGGAGGTGTCGTGCATGAAATCCATTGCGGAGTACTCATACACCCTGAGATATGGCATAGGAGGTCTGCTTGAGAACCTGTTCTAAAGAAGAAGCATGCATTAATCCCGGCTAAAGTTCGAATCCTCCCGATCCAGTTCAGGCGCATAATCCCTGAGCAGTCCCTCATAGATCAACTTTAGCTGCTCACTCTGACGAAAATCTTCCGGGGTCACCAGCGCAGGCAGCTTGTTCCACAGCTTGATGCCCGAGCGTTGCAGAATTTCAGCTACAAATTGCGAGCAAAAGTAGGAATTGCTGAACTCCACCGGCTCCTTCAATGTAATGCCAATCACACCAAGCAGATTGTACATATATTTCTGGCGGCTGCGAATGAAGATGTGCAGCACCCGCTTCATTTTTTCCACCTCACGCTCCGTCACCAGAAGCTCATAGATCACACATGTGGTGTTTGGATATTTACTGTATGTACCTGTCTGAATATCTTCCTTCACAAAACCACCGTTCAGCGGATTGCTGGGATGCTTGCGGCCGAAGCTGTACAGCTCGGATAATTCACGGTCAAATGAGATCGATGCATGATTATACGGCGCTCTGGTGTAACTTTGAATCACTTTGGTAAACAACGTTCCCGTATTCGTAAGCAGGATATAAATTGAACGTTTATCTGTCATAACGAAATTTCCCCTTATCAAGTTGACACTATTCCTTCATAATAACATAGGTACCCTATATAGGAATGTTACTTCTGGATAAGCAGGTGATACGTACGTGAATAGTTCACTCTTTACATTAACCCTGATATTTACAGCCTTACTTGTCATACATATCGTGTACAAAATCATTACGAAGCTCCAGCCTGACCGAGACTACTCGGGTATTGGCAACAAGATCAAAACATGGTGGGGCATGTTTGTTATCTTCTGCATTGCCACCCTTTTCAATCCGATTGTCTCCTTGATCTCCCTTATGGTGCTTACGTTCTTTGCGCTCAAAGAGTACTTCTCGATGATCCGCAGTACGCGCAAAGCCGACCGCAGGCTATTTCTATGGGCGTATCTGGCGATTCCGGTGCAATTCTACTGGATCTATATTGGATGGTATGGGATGTTTATCGTGTTCATTCCGCTGTATGTCTTTCTGGTGCTGCCTCTGCCACGCCTGATTAATAAAGGAACCGTCGGGTTCCTTCGCAGTGTCAGCTCGACGCAATGGGGATTGATGCTGATGGTATTTGGACTCAGTCATCTCGCCTACTTTCCGTTTGCATCACCTGAATATGGTTCAAAGCTGGTGCTGTTCCTGGTTGTGTTAACCCAGCTGAATGATGTCATACATTATTTGGCCTCGCTCTATCTGGGCAAACGAAAAGTGGTGCCCACGGCCAATCCCTTTTTGACATGGGAAGGATTCGTCTGCGCATTTATTGTGACCACCGCTACTTCATACTTTATACATCCCTATTTAACCCCGTTTGATGCACGATTCGCGCTGTTTATTGGTGTATTGATCAGTCTGGCTGGTTTCTTTGGAAGTCTGACAGTGTCCGTATTGAAGCGAGATTTGTTAATCGGAGATGATACCAAATTCGATGCATTGAAAAAAAGCTATCTGAGTCGGGTCGACAGCCTAACCTACACCTCTCCGGTCATGTTCCATGTGGTGCGTTATTTCTTCGACTTCATGTAGGGGTAGATCCGATACGAGGGCTGAGTACACCAAGGTATTCGTATAGGCGTGACATTACGCATGGTAAAAAAGCAGCCGCGAACGGCTGCTTTTCCATTTCAGTGAAGATCACGGACACAACAGAGTGCATCCGTTCGATCCTTCCTTTCGTCAAGAGATACCGCACCACACGGCTGTGATCTGCCCTTTTACTTCAACGTAATTTCTTTATCCGAGGTAAGTTCTTTCCCCTCTTCATTGGTGAACACAAACGTTGCTTTGCCGCGTTCACCCTTCATCTCGTCCGAATAGATAAATCCAGAGAATTGTCCATTCCCGCTGAAGTAAAAGCCCTCTTCACCATTCGCACCATGCTCGATGGCTTCCTTAAGCGAGTTCACAATCGTAACCGTGTTGGATGTCCAGCGCATCTCGGATAGCGTATAGCCTTCTGGCACCTGCTTCACTGCAAAATCAAAGCTGTTGCCCTCCGATGGCTTATCGGTTTGATCAATGACGATCATAATCTGTCCTTCTGCATTAGCAGAGGGCTCGGATTTTGCCGAAGGTTTTCCCTGATCCGTAGCTGCATCCTCCTGATCATTGTTATTCTTCGCCTCAGCGTTGGGAATAGAGTTATTCCCGGCTTGCTCAATAGGCTCCTTCGATTGTGGATACGCGTGCTCCTGAACGGATTCAGCGTTGTTCTTGGCTCCACATGCACTCGTCAGCAGCAAGATACTTAGGGCAGACACCCAGAGCGCAGATTTATTGGTATTGAGTTTCATCATTGGAACTCCCTCCATGTTCATCTAAAGTAATAGCATTATGCATTAATCCATAAAGGATCTTCTAATCCACACCTTCTATAGTAATTACTACACCATATCGTCCCACATTAAGCTCCATAATATGTAAATGATTATAAATTCAATACGTTATGACACTTCGATGAACCCTGAAATGTTCGCATGTTAACCTGATAAGATCAAAAATAGTGCTGAATAAGGGAGGAAAACAGGTTGAATCGTTTGGCTTTTATGATGCTCGTTATACTCGCCACATCCCTTATGGGTTCATCCTTTGCTGTTGGTAAAATCGGACTGGCTTATGTCTCACCCATTCTACTGGTAGGTATTCGATTTACGCTCGCTGGAGGGCTCATGGCGCTGTGGCTACGAAACAAGAATTTCCCTACAACGCTCTCCGACTGGACCCGGCTGTTGATCATCGGTCTATTCCAGACGACAGGCGTGATGGCTTGCATTTTCCTCAGTATGCGGACGATTCCATCCGGACAGACATCCATTCTCACGTTTACGAATCCACTGCTGGTGGTTATTCTCGGAAGCTTGTTCCTCGGTCTAAAATACAGGGGATACCAGTGGTTTGGGGTGCTCATTGGTATAACAGGGGTCTTCATCACACTGGGATTTCACATGCAGTTATCGGAAGGAACGTTGCTGGGCATGGGCTCTGCATTGTCCTGGGCCATCGCTACCGTCTTGGTTAAAAAATGGGGAGCACGCTTCAGCACCTCGGTATTAACGGCTTATCAGATGTTATTCGGCGGCTTGCTCCTGTTACTGCTTAGTTTAACGCTGGAATCATCCCGGCTTATTCTCAACACTACCTCCATTAGCGTTATCCTGTATCTGGCTCTGCTTGGCTCCATTGTGCAGTTCGCTACGTGGTATTACCTATTAAGTAAGGGTGACCCTGGGAGAACCAGCGCCTTCCTGTTTCTCGCTCCATTCTTCGGTGTATTCTCTGGCTGGCTGCTTCTGGACGAGGTGATCCGTAATTACGTCTATGTCGGTGGGCTATGCATATTCCTGGGAATCTTTCTGGTAAACTGGACTGGTACCCAAAAGCGATAATAATCGAATTGTGCATCTTGCTGAAATAAAAATATTCATGCCTGATTTTCGGCGATGCCATGTGCATCGTTTTTTTATAATCAATTTACAGTGAACGTACAAAGTACACGATAACGGAGAATGCAAACCAAGTCGCCTTGACCTAATGTCATTTTTAAGTTCGTTTTGTATTGATCATCTATTGAAGTAAGGATGTGCGCCAATGATTTCTGCTGAACGGAAAGAACAATACTATCAGGCTCTGGTTGCCAAGGATTCGGAATACGAGGGTTTATTCTATGTGGGGGTCAAGACGACGGGTGTATTCTGCCGACCCACATGTCCAGCACGGAAGCCCAAATTCGAGAACTGTGAATTCTATGAGACCGCACAGCAGGCGCTCCTAGCCTCGTTTCGCCCGTGCCAACGCTGCCGTCCGTTGTCCCACCCCAATCAAGTGTCCGATGTTGTACGGGTATTGGTTGAAGCTGTGGAGAATAATCCGGAGAAACGGTGGAAAGGTCAGGATTTCAAGGCGTTATCCATCGATGAATCCACCGCCCGACGTCAATTCAAGAAGCGATTCGGCATGACCTTTGTGGAATATGCCCGTGCTCGCCGCATGGGACTCGCCCTGAAAAATATTCGCTCTGGTCGCCCCGTCATTGATGCCCAGCTTTCTACTGGATATGAATCCAGCAGCGGCTTCCGGGATGCCTTTTCCCGAATCATGGGTGCCGCACCTACACAAGTGGATGAAGAACATATATTGAAGGCGTCCTGGATCGACACACGTCTCGGACCGATGATGGCAGTAGCAGACGAGATGGCACTGTATCTGCTTGAGTTTGTGGATCGCAGAGGTCTGGAGCGCGAAGTGGAGCGGTTGCGTAAACGGACGAAATCGGCCATTGTACCCGGTATTACGGAACCGATCCGTTCAATTGAGCGGGAACTGGAGCAATATTTCAAAGGCACACTAACCGCATTCCATACCCCGTTGTTCTGTTTAGGAACACCATTCCAAAAGAAAGTTTGGGAGCAGCTTATGGCGATTCCACTGGGGGAGACCCGATCCTATCAAGATATCGCAATATCACTTGGTAAACCATCGGCCTGCCGCGCGGTAGCACAGGCGAATGGAGCCAATCAACTTGCCATTGTTATTCCCTGTCACCGGGTAATCAATGCCAGTGGTGAATTGGGTGGATACGGCGGTGGGTTAACCCGCAAGGACTGGCTTTTGACTCACGAGAAACAGGATAGCTGAAAAAATGAATGAGGTACGTAACGATTAGATATCCAAGGACTAAGCCATATAACAAAGGAGAGTTAACATATATGAGCACCCTAAAGGAAAAAGCAATGTTGTTCCACCAATACCATGTGAAAGGGAATCCTCTAGTTCTCGTTAATGTGTGGGATGCTGGAAGTGCACACGCGATCCAATCTGCTGGAGCAACAGCCATTGCTACCGGGAGCTGGTCCGTTGCTGCGGCCCATGGTGAGCAGGATGGTGAAGCACTGCCATTCCATCTGGTTTTTGCCAATCTGGCACGGATTACAGCAAGCGTGGATCTACCTGTAACGATCGATATTGAGGGAGGGTATGGCAGGTTTGCGTCAGAAGTGAAGGGAAATGTCCTCCAAGTCATCGATCATGGTGCAGTGGGGATCAATATCGAAGATCAGCTTCCTACTGGAGATGGACTGTATGCCGTGGAGGAGCAATGTCTGAGACTATCGGCTGCCCGGGAAGCCGCGGAGCAGGCAGGCATTCCACTGTTCATTAACGCTCGCACAGATCTTTTTCTGCAACATATACCTGAACATCATGACCACTCGCATCTAGAGGAAGCACTCATACGTTCCAAGCATTATGCTGAAGCAGGAGCCAGCGGTCTGTTTGTGCCAGGATTACTGGATCTACAACTAATTCAGGAACTGTGTGAGCATTCCCCACTTCCAATCAACATTATGGTTACGTCACCTGAGCCTACGCCAAAACAACTTGCCGCACTTGGTGTGGCACGCGTGAGCTATGGCCCTTATCCATATCTGCAAACTATGGAACACTTGAAAGAGCTGGGACGGAGCATTTTGGCGGGCAGATAACAGGAGGCACGCTTCTCATGACTTACCAGAGAGAGGCGTGCTTTCTAACGATTTCAATAAAAGCTTCTACTTGAGGAGAGATCCACTTGTTTTTGGGGTATAACAACTGTGTAGCCAGACTCTGTTTATACTGCTGACCTGAAAGCTTTCCTTCCAACAGCTCCCTCTCTACCGTAATCCGGGGTAACATGGATATCCCCATCCCACTCAATATAGACTGTTTCACAGCTTCAATACTCCAGAATTCAATATTGGAAGTAATCCCAATCTGATACTCCTCAATGCATTGTTCAAACAATGTGCGATAACCGCAACCTCTTTCGGTAAAAAGTAAATTACTTCGTACAATGTCCCGTTGTAACTCAAATGAATTGGGATACAACAACATCATGGGCTCCTCAGCCAATTTCTCACTGTACAGATTGGGGTCATGCACCTCTGTCCCCAGCATAAAGGAAATATCACTTTTACCTTGCATTAGATTCTCTTTATAATGTACGGAATCTAATTGGTGCCATTCTATGTTGACCTGGGGATGCAATTTTTTGAACTCTTCAATAATAGGCGGAAAGCGATAGATCAACAACGTTTCCCCAATACTGATAACGATATTACCCGTTAATTCCCCTTGCGCAGCAGTCACTTCCTTAATCATATGATACAGCTCAAGCATTTTTTGGGCATGTGGCAACAATTTTCTCCCAGTCTCCGTTAAAATAACCCGCTTACCGATTCGATCAAATAAAGGGTAGCTAATCTCCTCTTCCAACGCCTTGATATGCAATGTAATTGTAGATTGCGCGTATCCAAGATGCTCAGCAGCTTTGGTAAATCCCTCATGTTCCACAATCGCGATAAATGTTACCAAATGGCGTATTTCCATCATTGACTCCTTTCTTCTTACCATCATTAATAATGATCGTTTTCATTTAAACTATCAATTTTACCAATAGAATGCAATCGTTTATATTCAATTTAACTCAACGATAGCTAAATTTAATCTCAAGCGTTTATGGAAGGGAGTAATCACCATGCAAACAGCAGCAACGTCATCCATATTGATCAATGGATATCGAATTGCTTATGAGCAATACGGAGAAGGCTCTCCCATATGGCTCCTTCATGGAACACCGTCTTATAGCTATGAATGGAGAAAAGTAATACCCTCTCTGGTTCAAAAAGGGTATAAGGTATACGTCCATGACCTTCTTGGGTATGGGGCATCTGAAAGACCACTCGATGCGGACACTTCTGTAGTAGCACAATATACCTTGTTCAGTCAGCTTTTGGATGAGCTCGGAATGGATCGTTTACATGTCGCGGCCCACGATCTAGGTGGAATTGTTGGCCTCCAATTGGCTCAGGAACAACCTGAGCGTGTACAATCGCTCACATTACTCAACATGCCCAGCTATGATTCGTGGCCCTCACCAACCTGGAAGAAAATTATTGAAGAACAGTTCGATCAGGTTGAACAAATGTCCCGTACTGATTTTGATACCATGCTAAAAAAACAGTTACCCATGGCAGTTTATAATAAAGATCTCATGACAGGGGATACACTGGACGCATATCTGGCGCCCCATACCGGTTCATTGGGGAAAGCATCTTTTTTCTCCCACCAAGTAGCTCACTATAATGCCAAATATACGGAATCTTATAACACAGAGTTACCCAAGCTTAAAGTTCCCGTTCAGATTCTATGGGGAGAGGAAGATGAATGGCAGCCCCTTGCTTATGCAAAGAGGCTTGTCCAGGATATTCCACATGCTTGTCTACATGTCATTCCGAAAGCTGGCCATTTCGTAATGGAAGATGAACCTGGACAATGTTCTGATTATATCGACCGTTTCTGCAATAAACATCCATGATTTAGGGTGATACAGAAAAAACACGAGCGTGTATGTACTCACTCGTGTTTTTCTGATCACAATGGATAGTTACCTGGATTTCCTTCATCAAAACAGTTTCCTGTCAGTTTTTCCTGCCTTTCATCGCAAGCGGAGCATTCTTCATCATCGGATAGGTGGACAGGAGCAGTGCACCGCCAATGAACCCCAGAACGGTGAACAGTGTCATCGTATTTACACTCATGATCCACTTCATCCACTCCCCAAAATTCGCAAAAACAAACACCAGTGTGATGATCATGCTTCCCCCGAAGAACAGAATCAGGAAATTACGCATCCCCAATCGGATCCAGCAGACGGTCAGGAAGATGGAGATGCCCAGCACGAGAAATCCACTCATCAGATCCATCCATAGATAAGAGAAGAGTTGATATTCACTTGAATACAGCATGCCTGGTTGATAGAAAGTGACATCAAGCGTTCCGATCTGGTGAAGCAGATGTACGATGAGATAGATTATATTCAGAATGGCAATGGTGCCCACAACCATCCATGCCGAGATCATATAGAAGGATTTCAGGAACTGAATGCGTGTACTGCCCAGGCCGATAGCAACCGGATACAGGGTAATGATACTCGCTACTGCAAAAGCGCAGATTCCTCCGTACATCGGGCCAAATAGTTGTGTGGTGAAAGCAACATCAAACAGCAACCCAATGGCCACGTATACAGCTGATAGCATCAGTGAAATCGATGAGAATATGATCAGATACCAGCGCATATCATCCAGGATCAGTCGGTTTGTACCTTTTACTGCGTTCATCGCCTTACCCCCTCCTGCTTCCGGGTCATATTCACCAGATAGTCCTGAAGTTTCGCTTTCTCGATTGAGAGTCCATGTGCTTGGGCTGTATCTCTCCATTCCTTGGAGTACGTAGCATCAATCATTACTTTTTGGGTTGATCCAAGCTGCGAAAATTCTATGATCTTTTCCTCTTTGGTTACCTGCTGTATATCACTTATTAACCCTGTTATAAGAACTCCTCTCTCTCGCATTTCTTCCATAGGATGATTGAACACCACCTCACCTTGCTGGAGCACAATCAGGGATTCACATAGAGGCTGAATCTCTTCGATATGATGGGTGGATACCAATATCAGGCGTGGGTTCTCTTCATAACTTTCCAACAACGCATCATAAAAGTACTTACGCTTCTCGGCATCCAGACCGTTCGTGGGTTCATCCATAATGGTTACACTTGCATTGCTTGCCAGTCCCAGAATCATCTGGGCAGCTGTTTTCATGCCTTTGGAAAATTTGGTGATTTTCTGATTGGAATGCAATTCGAACACATCGATTAAGCGCTCTGCCATTTCCTGATTCCACTGGGGGTGGAAGTACTGACCGATCTTATATCCTTGATCGTCCAGTTTCTGCCCAAGGGATGATTCTCCTGGATGTAGCACAGATGCTCCTGGGCAGCCAGATTATTATAAGGGTCCTGACCCATCACCCGGATGGTTCCAGTATCGGGCCGGTTATGCCCTGCGAGCAGACTCATCAGGGTTGTTTTGCCGGCACCATTCCTCCCCCACAATGCACATGATGATTGGCTCGCTCTCCTGTAGCGTAACCTGGTTCAGAACGGGCGTCTTCTGGTAGCTGTAGTTAACCTGCTCCATACGAATCATAATTCACTCTCCTTATCTTTCTTGCCTCGAATCAGATCAATGATCATGTCCTCATTCATGTGAATACGTCTGGCCTCTTCCAGTAATGGCTTGATATATTCATCGTAGAAATGCTGCTTTCGTTCAACAAGCAATGCTTCTCTGGCTCCCTTCGCAACAAACATTCCAACACCCCGCTGTTTGTATATGATGCCTTTGTCTACAAGCGACTGAAGCCCTTTTCGTGCCGTGGCTGGATTGATATTGTAAAAGCGGGACAATTCATTGGTTGAGGGAACTTGTTCCTCCACCCTCAATCTGCCGTCCACAATGTCATCCATAATCATCATGGCGATCTGATGGAAAATGGGTTGAGATTCATCCAAAGTCGATTTCATGTGATTCCAACTTTCATTCATCGTTAATTAGTTAGTCGGTTAGTTACTGATGTAACTAACTATAGTGCACAGAGCCCCCTATGTAAATAGGCGAACAATTAATTGAACAACTTTTTTATTTTGGCTCGATTGTATTGATTAATAAGGCCGTCCAGAACTACAGATTGCAGGATTACTTCAGGATGAAGCAGACTGCCATACTCCAACTGTTTTCGATATAACTGCTGTCTGGCTTCTTCGATCTGCGACCTTAACTCCAGGCAATCCATAGTACTCCTCCTTTTTGTCATATTTTAGTTTATTATGCCAATCGATAGATCGAACGGGATACGACATACGTATTCTTCCACCTTCATACAAAAAAAAGACGCCTCTGAATGAATATTCAGAAGCGTCCTTTGGTTTAGACTTATGTCCCTAAACCATGATCATTTGTTCGGTAAATTGAAGGATTTGGGTTTTTCTCAGGTGGGACTGGCCCAGTAACAAATGGCCCAGTAACAGGAGCTATGATGTTCACCACTATACTACATGTAACTATCAGCAAAGCCAGCTTTCTCTTCATTGAGTTCCTGCACCTCACTAATCAAAATTTTGTACTGCTGTATAGCTGAGTCAGACGCGTACTCCCTGTATTGCTCAAACAGTCCGACACCTCTAAGCATACCTCGTCCATCGCTAATTTCAATAGAAAATCTTAAACTATTGAGGACAAAATCCAAGCCTTGGGTAAACTCGTCTTTTTTCAGATAATAAGTGCCTAGCCCTGCCAAAAGACGAACGTACCGATCATCGGTAACCTGTTTACTGACTTTCCCAATTCGATTACTCTGTTCCTGATAAGTGAAGTAGGCTTCGTATTGCTGGAGCACATCATCAATGTTCATATCATAACGGTTAGCAGCAGTAACAATATCGCAAAGCGCAGGAAAAATCTCATTCTCCTTTGTTGAAATGTATGCCAGATAATCAGGTAACACCTCAAACTGTCCGGCCATTAATTGATATATATAACGGTTGCCCTCCGCCCATTCCTGAAACTGATTAATAACAACCATTTCATCTGAATCAGGTTCCCTTACCCAACTGTAATCCGTATATAAAGAAACATATTTCAGTGCTATCTCATAGTTCTTCAGATGAAAATTGGCACTTCCTGATGCCAAATAAGAATACAGGATGTAGAAGACAATCGGCCTTTTCGTCTCCTCCTGTTTCCTTCTTCCATTCAGCTCATAATGAATGGTTGCTTTCACCTTTAACTTTTCAGATAGTTCCTGAACTTTGCTCCATCTGTGAAGGGATGCAAATGCATTAATCAGTTCATTAAGCGCATCTAACTGGTAGCGTTCATCCAGTCGATCCACATAATATTCAAACTGGGCAGCGATAATTAAATTTCTCTGCTGATCATTGGTCAGTCCCAACCTGAATAGTCGATACTGACATAGTGCAAGCCGTTCGGAGTGTTGCATTTTCTCACTTTCGGCTATCGTTTCATATAGAAGAATGGCAGGTTTGAATTTACCCTCATGGTAGAATTCCTCAGCCAGATCAAATAATAAAGGGATATAGGATAGATTATCCATCATGAGCCGGATAACTTCTTCAATACAGTTCAGTTTATCCAACTCAGCACAACGATGAAGGAAGGGGCCCAGTCTTCGCCAGTCGGGGGTTGCATGGACAAAACACTCATCTATGTATAATTCATAGAAGTAACCTTCTGCGAGTCTCATAGCTGCTGTGATTCGATCCAGTTGCTGCATCGCAATTGGACGATTCTTGTTCAGTATATTGCTCAGCGTACCCGAGTTAATTCCGGACGTTTCCGAAAATTGACTAATGGACATCTGTTCACGCTTCAGATAGCTTTCTAGGTGATCGCGTATCGTGGTTGTTGGCTCCAAACAAACACCACCCTCCGAAATGAAAAACCATAATTAGGCTCAACGGTATGCAAAAGTAATTATATGTAATTATTAAGCAAGGGTCAATAAGATATATTCAACTAATTTGTATTAATTACAATTTAATCCTATTACTCGAATAGAGACCCCTGTCCTTAATTTTATACCGGGACAGGACAGGCATCAAATCAACGAAAAAAGGCAAAAACACGAGCCACATACAGGCTCGTGTTTTATCTCATTCGGCAGTCTTTCAGCAGACTGCGAAGCGTACTTTAAGGCAGCACATTACCGGCTGCACGATAAATCTCATACCATTCCTGACGAGTAAGGTGGACATCGCCAGCTTTAACACAGTCCTGCAGGCGCTCGATATTCATCGTGCCTGTCACAGGCTGCATATGAGCCGGGTGACGCAGCAACCAGGCAATCGCCATCGTGGTGTTGCTCACTCCATACTTTGCAGCAATCTCGTCAATTTTCTTATTCAATTCCGGGAACTTGTCACTGCCGAGGAATACACCTTCAAAGAAACCGTATTGGAACGGTGACCAAGGTTGAATCGTGATGTCATGCAGGCGGCAATAATCCAGAATGCTGCCGTCACGGTTAACCGCGGCGTCATTCTCCATATTTACGTTGATTCCACTGGAGATCATCGTTGTGTTAGTAATACTCAACTGCAACTGGTTGGCGACCAGTGGCTGTTTGACATATTTTTTCAACAATTCAATCTGGTTTGGATTCTGGTTGGATACTCCGAAGTGACGCACTTTACCTTCGCGCTCCAATTGGTCAAACGCTTCAGCCACTTCCTCCGGTTCTACCAGCGTGTCTGGACGGTGCAGCAACAGAACGTCAAGATAATCGGTTTTCAGACGTTGCAGGATGCCATCCACCGAATTCAGGATATGCTCTTTCGAGAAATCAAACATGCCTTTGCGGATACCGCATTTGGACTGAAGAATCATATTTTCACGAACTTGGGGATTCATCTGCACGGCTTCGGCAAAGATCTCCTCACATGTTCCTGTACCGTAGATATCGGCATGATCGAAAAAATTCGCTCCAACTTCCATCGCGGAACGAACAAAATGTTCGGCTTCCTTGCCGCTTAATGAATTAATACGCATGCAACCCACGGCGATTACGGGTACTTCGAGTGCGCTGCTGCCCAGTTTCATGGTTCTCAAGATGTTTCCCCTCCATATTCGGTATTATCGTACCTCGTACTGATCATTGCGTCGAAGATTATACTTGTCTTCCATCTATGATTGTGACACACAACTGCAATCGTTTTCAATGGATTTATCCTAAATTCATATGGAAAAATGGTAGGTTTTCGGTCATGCCTCCATTCATACGGAAACGGACTATACTTCTTCCGGAACAATGACCTCAATATGCCGGGGCAGGACACTGATCCGAATGGGTAAGGAAGGCCCTTCCTCTCCATCCACATTCGTGCGGACTGCTTCGGTGGAGCGAACATGGACTTCTTTTGCCGTAAAATAATCAACATCCTTATGGTTCTTCAGGTTGCCAAACAACAGGGAAGTCCCGAGTGTAACCGTGTTGAAGACATTCATGCTACGGACAACAAAACAATGAACTAAGCCATCATCGATCGCAGCTTCCGGGGACAATTTCTCAAAGCCTCCAACCGAATTAGTCAGCGCCGCAAGAAAAAGGGGAGATTCCCCCTCCCAGAACTGCCCATCGTATTCAATGGTTAGGTGCTTGGCAGGTGTATTCATGAGGTCTTTCAATCCTTCTTTCAAATACGCAAATGAACCCAGCTTCGACTTTTCCTCCGACGATACCGAGAACAACGCCTCGGCCAAGGACCCGGCTGCCACCACGTTGGCAAACAGACGATCATTGATTTTCCCCAGGTCCACGATATGACTCTGATCCGAACGTAACTGCCGTATGGCTTCTTCCGGGTCGAGCGAGATATTCAGCGCCCTCGCAAAATCATTCACTGTCCCCAGCGGCACTACACCCAGTCTGGGACGATGTTCCTGGCCCATCATACCGTTAATCGTCTCATGCAGCGTGCCGTCCCCTCCGATGGAAATAACGAGGTCACAACCATCTTTGCATGCACTCAGACAGAAGTTCGTCGCATCACCTTCTCCGGCTGTCTCGTTGACCACTACTTCATATTGCTGTGATTCGAGAATTTCTTGCACCTTGGACACATATTGCTGAGCCTCTTCTTTACCCGACGATGGATTGCTAATAATCATGGCTTGACGCATACCCGCATCTTCTCCTCCACATGGCATCTTTACTTCATTTATACCCTAACTGCCCTCATGTTGAATAGGTTCAGTGGAAATTGTACAAATTTTTTTCTACAGTTGAGTAATTTACTATTTCGTCCAATTACTTTGTCCAACGACAGACTTATAGCTGTATATCATTGATCAATTAGATAAGGAGTAAGTGCTGGCATAATTAAATGATCAACAAGAAGCACAACAAACGATCGGTCAATATTTTTACGGAGCAAGGATCTATATGATAAAACTGAAGGACCTATTTCTGTGAACAGGTCCATTAATTGTGCATCTATTGAGCTTTTATCAGCAAGAGAAGATTGTATTATTATTTTTAATTTCTCATGAAATTGCGTAAAAAAATTATAATTCAAAGCTTTTTCAAGCTCTGCATTATGAGCGATTGCTGTTGTTATAGCAGTTATTGCTTGACTATCGACACTTTTACAACTGACAAAACTTGCATCAAACAAGTCAATAAGTTGATCTCTTAACGTTTTTGATGGATCAAGCACCTCGCTTAAATTCTCAAGTGGACTTAACCTATTTGGCAACGGGTCCTGGCCACTATGGATTTGGACTTCGTGAAGCAACATTAAGTTACGAATTACTTACCAAGAGTAGAGAATTTGCCATTCATTTTCTTCCGGCAGAAAAATCAGAGTGGATTCAAGCCGTAGGAACTTTTAGTGGTAGGGATGTTGACAAGTTTATTGAAGATGCTTACTTCGTATATGAATGTAGAGTGGTTGGACAAAATCGGTATGGTACTCACGATTGGTTCGTAGGAGAAGTGATTCAGGCTCATCAGGATAAATCCGTATTTAATGAGGACAGTTTAGTTGACTTCAATAAGATTGACATACCATTATACATTGGCCGGTCTGAATATAGAATATTAGATCATAATGCTCCTGTAAAAAACCATCCACTTTATAAAAAGAAAAAGTAACCAAATTCATTGGAAGTATTAAATGGACTCCTTCCCTTTAGTTATTTCTGTAAACGATCCCGATAAGGAGTCCAAAATTTTTTTGAAAAAGATGGCCTGGAAGAGTGCAGTGTGAGGTTTGTATCATATAGAATAGAAGTATAGTTATCTGCTCATCGTGAATTTCCTGTTCCCTTTTCCTTCGGATGGGTTAATAACTATAGATGTGTTCATTTATTCTATCTGTCCCTATCGTGACTTTACTATTTTCTCTACATCAGCATTTTGCATAATTCGATTCAAGACGCTCTTTGGATTTTTTTGCAAAATGCTCACATAAAAGTTGTACTCTCACAGTACATAAGAACAGTACACTTACTATCCTCAAAATCGGAATCGGAGGGAATTCATGCAATGAGAAGAATGACTCTACTATTGCTAGTATTTATCCTGAGTCTCGGGGCAACGGGTCAAGCGCTGGCTTATACTACTGCGGATTTGGGCGAAGGCATCGTTGAAGATCCTGCACTGGAGAACGGACTGAAGCTGATCCTGAACAAACCGGTAGATTCCACTCTAACCTCATCGGACCTTGCAGAGCTGAATATTGTGGATCTGAGCAATGCAGGCATTCAAAGCCTTGCTGGCCTGGAGTATGCGACTAATCTGACCCACCTCCGGTTATATGGCAATGAGATTGAAGATCTAACACCACTGGAGCACCTGTCCCAGCTTCGCGAGATTGATGTTCGCAATAATTACATTACATCCATTGATAAACTGGCTGATTTGAAAGGCCTTGGACGGCTGTATATCAGCAACAATTCCATTTCTTCCATAGAGGTGGTACGTGGATTCACCCGATTACATACGTTCCATGCCAGCGGGAACCAGATTACCAGTCTCGCCGCGCTGGCTGATGTAAAGGCTCTGAAATGGCTGGAGATCTCCAATAATGAAATCACGGACTTATCGCCGCTTGCGGATAAAACCCAACTCCAACAGCTCAATGTGGCGAATAACCGTATTCAGACGCTGGAAGTACTGGCTGATCTCCCGAATACACTTCAGAAACTAAATGTGGCTGGCAGCCAGATTTCCGATCTGACGCCTCTGGAGCATATGACACGTCTGCGGACGCTGGACATCTCCGGCAATCAGGTTCAGCACCTGACCCCCCTTAAGGATCTGGTCGGCCTAAAGGAATTGAATGCGGAGTCTAATCAGATCTATGACCTGGAACCGTTACGACAGCTGTCCAAGCTGGAAGTGCTTAAACTGTCCAATAACCAGGTGTGGGATCTGACACCGATTGCAGGTTTTACTTTTAAAAGAAATAGCTCTGCCCATACCATAACGGACATCTCGGCCTCTACATCCTTATCCTCCGGTATCCAGACGTCGGTATCTGAGCCTGAACCTGCAGGACTCACGGTGCAAAATAACTACCTGGATGTCGCCAGTGGCAGTGATACGATGCGCCTTCTAAACCAGATGAACGTACGGGAGCAGAAACGCACCCCACAAGGCAGCTTTCAACGTCTGATTGAAGGGTCCACCACCGCCTATGTAGGAGATCGTGCTTATGCGCTGGAGGCTGCTCCCTTTATCAATGAAGGCCGAACCTATGTGCCGCTGCGCTTTGTCTCGGAGCAGTTGAATGCCAGCGTGAATTGGAATTCGGATACGCAGGAAGCCGTAATCTCACAGAATGATAAGACCATTCGCTGGACAGTTGGCAACAAACAAGTGAACGTGGACGATGCGCTCGCGATGAATGATGCCCCTCTTTTGATGAAAAATGGCAAGGCATTTGTTCCGGTTCGCTTTATTTCGGAGCAATTCGACACCTCCGTTGGTTATATCGGAAGCAGCAGAACGATTCTAATCTTCGAAAATAAACAGCTCGAAGAGAGTGTACAGCCTTAAAATAAATAGTAAAAATTCTGCACGATGTAGAATAGACGCTCCGGTTCGGGCTGGAGGCCGATTCTTTCAAAAGCATTGTCATTCGGGAAACCTGGAAGTTAAGTATATCCATACAACAATAGCGCCTTGCTCCGCTACCTCATATGCGGAACAGGCGCTATCTGTTGTACTGCAAAAATGACCTGATGGGATAATGAATCGAAAATTCAGGATGAGTCGAACTTTAAAAGTGGAACACACCCGAACTGAACTTAAGGATTGTTTGCCAGATAATTTCTCAGCCACTGCATTGCTGGACGCTCTGTACCATTGCTGTTCACCAGGTGGGTACCCTCTTTCCAGGTTTGATTCTGGTTGTAACCCCACAGCGTCACACCCTTAACAGCGGAATGCTTCCATAGTACAGGGAATTTCTGTTGATAGCGTTGTAATTGCGTATTGTCATCGCCCGTCATGTCCAGTTCGGACACATAGATCGGCAGACCGGTCGCAGCCAGCTTGTTCAACACGGTATTCATTGTGCTTATGGAAACGTTATCCATGTTAAAGTAATGGGACTGAATACCAATCCCGTCAACAAGGCCTCTGCTTTTCAGGATATTGATGAT
Source organism: Paenibacillus hebaui (assembly GCF_051934385.1). Classification (NCBI taxonomy): domain Bacteria; kingdom Bacillati; phylum Bacillota; class Bacilli; order Caryophanales; family Paenibacillaceae; genus Paenibacillus; species Paenibacillus hebaui. The sequence continues at coordinate 7,035,915 of NZ_CP196836.1, forward strand.
CTGTATATATTGATCCGCTTTAGCCGGATCACCGATAATGCCATATTCATTGATGTGCAATTTGGCATTCGGGAAAGCTTGTCTCGCCTGTTGGAAAGACCAGATTACCCAATCCCAGCCTGTCGCTCCATCCCCACCAATAGCGTTGCGATAGGAAGGCTTGGCATGCAGAGGCTCATTGACTACATCGACAAAAGCCGCTTTGGGATAGCGCTGGCCTGCAGCTTTAATCCACTGTGTCACCTCAGCCTTCTGATCAGCAGCAGAGAGACCGTTTATCCATCCAGGCTGCTGATTCCCCCATACCAATGTATGGAATTTGAACGGGAATCCATTATTGACGGCATGATTGTACGCCATGTCTGCCTGAGACCAGTTCATGACGTTGCGTGTGCCCTCAATTGCATCCCATTTGGTTGAATTCTCGGGAGTCACCTGATTCCAATAGGAATTGAAATTGGAAGGTACACTGCTCGCGATGATATTGCCTAGAAATTTGTTTCCCTTCGCCAAGCCGGCGCTCACACTACCAACGGCTACTGATGCGGCAAGCACACCCACTAACGCGAGCGAACCCACAGTTTTGAACCATTTGGACTTAAACAATGTGTTTCCTCCTTTGAATGTATAATACTTAACCATACGGTAAGCGCTTACAAACTCATTCTACTGGATATATTTGTAATAATCCATGTAAAAAGTATAGCTTGTCCCTAAAAAAGTATAGGTGTTGGGCTTTATCATACCTGACTTAACCAAAGGTTTTTTTATTATTATATTTACAAATCTATAAATCTAGATATAATATAGACCAGATAACCTGCTCTCATGTCCTTCATATTATAGAGGGCAAAGCACGCTTTTTTTTAGGATAAATATATCTATTTATCTGTATATTTAAATTTATTGGAGGTACGTTTTAAATGAAATCACAACAGGTCAACCCACTGCTTATCCTGATTCTTGCACTGGGTGTATTCGGGATCATCACAACGGAAATGGGAATTGTGGGGGTGTTGCCTCAAGTAGCGCATAAATTCGGCATCACGGCTGCACAGGCAGGTTGGCTGGTCAGTATATTTGCGCTGGTCGTAGCCATTGCGGGCCCCTTTCTCACCTTGCTGGCGTCCGGGATCAATCGCAAAATCATCCTGTTAGCCGCTGTGTTGATGTTTGCCATCTCGAACGTCGTATATGCCTACGCCACAACATTTGATACGATGCTTATTTTTCGCATCATTCCCGCGCTATTCCATCCCGTTTTCTTTTCCGTAGCCCTGGTCACAAGTGCCCAACTTGTTCCAGCAGAGAAAAGCAGCCAGGCCGTCGCCAAAGTATTCACCGGAGTTACCGCGGGCTTTGCCTTTGGCGTGCCACTGACATCCTATCTTGCTGAACGCCTATCCCTCGAAATCGCCTTCCTGTTTGGAGCGATGGTCAGTGTGATCGCTTTTATCGGAATATGGATCTGGCTGCCCTCGATGCCGGTGAAGGAAAAGATGTCCTATGGCACGCAGATCGGTATTCTGCGCAAACCGGGGTTATGGCTGAATGTTGCCGCAGTCGTTTTTATATTTGCCGCCATGTTCTCCGTGTACAGTTATTTCGCCGAGTATCTTGGACAGGTCACCCGAATGAGCGGATCATGGATCAGTGTTATGCTCACCGTCTTCGGTGTTGTCATGATTATAGGAAATTTGGGTTTTGGACAGTTTCTGCGGAAGAGCGTGATTCGTACTGTTCTCATGTTCCCCCTGTTGTATATAGCAGCTTACGCACTCGTCTATTTAGCCGGTACCCACTTCATGTGGATGGTTATTGTAATCATCATCTGGGCATCCGTTCATTCGGGAGGATTAATTGTAAGCCAAACCTGGTTAACCGCTGAAGCTCAGGACGCGCCTGAATTCGGCAACAGCTTGTATGTATCCTTTTCCAATCTCGGTGTTACCTTGGGTACTGCCATCGGTGGATGGTTCATCACGAATCTAGGGACACCTCAACTGATCTGGAGCGGGATGATGTTTGCGCTGATCGCTTTTGTATTGATTTGGATTAAAATTAAGTACTTCGCCTCTGCGGCACCATACGTTAACACTCGTCCTAATTGCTTCGGATGATTTGGAACGGTGCCTTTGGATTGTCATTTTGTGGTTTACATTTATCAAATGTTTATCTAGTATTAATTCAATGACACATATCTTTACATAACACTAGATAACAAGGGAGATTACAACATGCGCAAATTTGCACCGAAACGTTTCGCCGGATGGCCCTTATCGTTCCTCTTATGTGCCTCCATCCTGTTCGCCCCCTTCGCTTCAACTCCGGTTCAGGCTGCAGAGGCAGACAAGGAAACCAAGATTACGTTGCTGGGAACATCGGACATACATGGCCGATTTATGCCGTGGGACTATGCTTTGGACGGTCCGAACCCAACAGGAAGCATGACGCAGTTGTATACCATTGTGAAAAAAGTGCGTGCGGAGAATCCAAATACGATTCTGCTGGATGCAGGCGACATGATTCAGGATAACTCGGCTGAACTGTTCAACGATCAACCTCAATCTCCCATGATGGTCGCAATGAACAAGATGAAATATGACGCTTGGGTGATGGGAAACCATGAATTCAACTTTGGATTGGACGTATTAGAGAAGATTTCCTCACAGTTCAAGGGTCAACCCTTGGTGGGTAACATTTTCAAAGAAAACGGCGACCGCTACATGCCTGCATATACCATTATTGAGAAGGACGGAATCAAAGTGGGCGTGATCGGAATGAACACACCTATGATTACCGAGTTTGAGAAAGGTACGGACCATCTGGATGGCATTATCGTCAAAGATCCTGTGGAAGAGACCAAAAAGGCCATTGCCGAGCTGAAAGGTAAAGTCGATGTCATGGTTGGACTTATGCATATGGGACTGGACAACGAGAATGGGAACCCGGGCACCGGGGTCACGGATATTGCCAATGCCAACCCGGAGCTGTCTGCCATTTTTGCCGGACACATGCATACCTTGATTGAATCCCAGACAGTTAACGGTGTATTAATCTCCGAACCGAACAAATATGGTTCACACATTTCGCGAATTGATCTGACGTTTGCCAAAGAAGGCGACAAGTTTGTTCTCAAAAGCAAAGAAGCTCAAGCGCTCGCTGTAAAAGCAGCAGACGGAACGTATGAAGTGTCCGACCCTGGACTGGAAGATACGCTGCATCCGTTCCACGAGTACGCCCGTGCTGACGCCAACATTGAAGTGGCTGAACTGAAAGGAACCAACCTGGTGCCTGCGGACGAGATCAAGGGCATTCCTGCGGTGCAGATTCAGGAGACCCCCCTCTCCGATTTCTTCACCGAAGTTATGCTGCATTATAGCGATGCTGACGTTGTCGCGCATCAGATCGATAACGACAAGGCCAAGCTGGATGTGGGGCCGATCAAGAAAAAGGACATTGCGTTCAACTACCAATATACCTTCGGTGAAGTAACCGTATACGAAGTGACGGGAAGCGATCTGAAGGATTACATGGAGTGGTCTGCGGGATATTTCAACTCCACACGCCCAGGCGATGTGACGATCAGTTTTGATCCCAAACGACGAGCATCCAAATATAGCACCGATGATTTCTTCGGTGGAGTGACCTATGAGATTGACCTGACCAAGCCTTACGGCAGTCGCATCACGAATCTCAAGTACAGCAATGGTAAAGGGGTCAAAGAAGACGATACATTGAAGCTCGGGATGAACGCCTACCGAATGGAAGCCCTGATTGCCAAGGGCGGCGCACTGGAAGGCCGTAAGTTCAAACAACTATGGTCCTCCAAGGATGCTTCCGCATTTGGCGAAATTCAAGGCACGATCCGTAACCTGTCGATTTCCTATCTGAAAGACGTGATGAAAGGTGTCTACGAACCGAAGATCCAACACAACTGGAAAATCACCGGTGTGGATCTGACTGCCCCTGCACGGGCAGATATCGTAGAATTGATTAATGATGGCATCATGTCTGTTCCGACCACGGAAGATGGCAAATATACCAACATCGCGTCCATTAACATTTTGGATGCGGTAACTGAAGAAGAAATGACTGCCCTTGCGACCAAAGCGAATGTGAGTATAGCGCAATTCTCTGGCGTGAAAACCAAGGGAGAGTTCTATCAGCAGTTGAACAAGGCTCGCAAGGCGGCAACAGGTAGCGGTGATGAAGCGACACCGCCTAAACCTGAGAAGCCGACGAAGCCAACCGAACCGAAGCCAACGCCGACTCCAGGAACATCGAAACCTGGCAAACCAGCAGCACCAGGCACAGGTAAACCGGGTACAATCATTAAAGGTAAACAAGCCAAGGTTACTGCGGCCCACCTGAATGTACGCTCCAGCGCTTCATCCCAGGCCAAAGTAGTGACTGCTGTACCGAAAGGCACCGTTCTTGAGGTGATCGGTACAGACAAGTATGGTTGGGTAAAAGTGAAACTGGATGGACGCGCAGCTTATGTCTATGGCAAATATGTAAGTATGCTGAAATAAAACACAAAAAGTGGCCTAGCTCCGCGATGTACAAAAAGGGCGATTCTCTCCATGGACAACATGGTAGAGATCGCCCTTTCATATGTTAACCACCAATTACGGATGTTGCAGCATATATACTTCATGAGTAGAGCTTTTAGTTTTGCGGCACGTTCTTAATCTTGATCTTTTTAATAAAAGAATCCCGCTGTATACCATTCTTTTGTTCAGGCTCCATACACCGTCCAAGCACTCAATCCGTCTTCACATCCCAGCTCGCAAGCATGCCCCTCGCCATTTCCATAGTAGATTCTTCCCGAGTTACGAGTGCAAACTGCGCAACGATTGCCGGGTATGCCGCCCACTGCTCCCGAATATGCTCAAGCATCTGGGGCCATGTTCTCCCACCTGCCCTCTCATAACGTTTCAGCAAATCCCGCAATCCTTCCTCTTCAAAGAGCGCATAATAGATCACAAAATCCTTGCCCGGGTCAGCTATTTCTGCTTCTGTCCAGTCAATTAATCCGGTTACCCGTTGGTTGTCATTGACGATAATATGTGGTGGATGCAAATCACTATGATTGAACGTGGAATACTCAGGCCAGTAGCTATCCGTTGACAGCCACGCTTCCCACCTTTCAGCCAGTTGATCTGGCACCACGAAGCTTTTCTTGATTTCCTCGATATTGGCTGCAAATTCTCGACGAGCTTCCATAGGTGTCTTGATCCGCACTCCGCCTTTCTTCGCCTTATGGGGATCTATGTTATGCAGCACCGCGAGAGTAGTAGCCAGTGAATCCATAAACGTATCAGACAGAGTCTCTTGTGGGAAGCGCCATGCATATCCTGTACCAGCAGGGTCAACAACTGCGATGGGTTCCCCCTCAAGCAGTGGATAAGCAATCAGCTCTGGCGTGCAGATTTGCCAACTCGGTACTTGTACAGGAATACTTTCCCTGATCACATCTAGCACTCTACGTTCATTTTCAGCCCGTTCCCATACGTCCTTGCGCCGTGGCTTGCGCAGTATCCACCTTTGTCCCTGTTCATCGGTGGCAAAAGCTACACGAAAATCCATACCGGACTCATTGATTTCTATGGATTCCTCAGCAATATAAAGCCCGTTCTGCTCAGCTAAAGATATTAGTTCTTTTTGAGCTTCCACATGTTCGTTCACGTTCGATTTTGTCATATCAGGTATTCCTCTTTTCCTCGATAAAATAAAAAAACACAGACCTTTCTCGCCTGTGCAGTTCATTTCGGATGTTCGGTATCCCTGAATGCTCGCAAAAATATAGTAGTACATCAAAGAACTACTCTCTATGAGTATTTCTTTCACGACTAGCGGCATACGTGTAAATAGGCAAACCAATCCCGATGAGCTGCACACAGGCAGAAAAACAGCAAGCGCAAACAAACGTTTCGCCCTACTATCTCAATCGGAAAAAATTTACCACACGTATCCCTCCGTTCTGTAAGTTATCCCTATGCTAACATATTCCATTTCCCAGTTCCATCCTGATAAGAGGTTTTTTTTCTTTCTCATTGATGTAAGGGAACTTTGATGTCTCAGAAAACGTCCATACCTATAGATGGTCCATACAAGGTGGGAGGTGAAAGACTAATGTTCATTGTACGAAGATTATTCGTAATACCGGTTATCTTGCTTCTGCTAACGCTAGGATGCACAGAAAAATCCGAGGAAGAGGGAAAAGAGAAGCCACCTGTACACGGAATTATTACGGATTTTAATGAAGAAAAGGGACAGGTCCTCATCGACAATGAGGAGGAGAGCGGTGTTGGATTAGGACCCATCTGGATTTCACTCAGCAAGAATGCCGAACTCATCATCGAAGGAGAGACTGTCACCGTCTCTTTGGATGAAACACTGGTTGGTCGAAGTGCAGACGTGTGGATAGATAGATTTATCGCTAAGTCTCTTCCTCCCCAAACTAAGGCTGTGAAGATGGTCATTCATTAACGGGCCTTTGCTCCTGAAAATTGGGATTGATGAAAACAATTTAAACACTCGAAGCATTTACTCCGTTAGCTCGCCTGTATATAGAGTATAATAAAAAGGTATACGATAAATGTACGGTGCAATACTTGTACAAAACTAACGCAAAAGAGGTAAACGATGAGTAAGCAACAATTTAAAGATTATGGACTTGGTGAAGAAATCGTGAGAGCGCTGGATAGCCTGGGCTATGAGACACCAACTGAGGTTCAGACCAAAGTTATTCCAGTAGCGCTGGAGAATAAAGATCTTGTAGTCAAATCACAGACAGGTAGCGGTAAAACAGCCGCCTACGGCATTCCGCTCTGTGAACTGGTGGATTGGAATGAGAATAAGCCTCAGGCTTTGATTCTTACACCAACCCGGGAACTGGCTTTGCAGGTGAACGAAGATATTACGAATATCGGCCGCTTTAAGCGTATTAAAGCAACCGCACTATACGGACAGTCTCCTTTTCATATCCAAAAAGCCGAATTAAAACAAAGAACACATGTCGCCGTAGGTACGCCAGGTCGCGTATTGGATCATATCGAACGCGGCACGCTGCCGCTGGAACGGATCGCCTATCTCGTCATTGACGAGGCCGATGAGATGCTGAATATGGGCTTTATCGAGACGGTACAATCCATTATTCAAGCGCTGCCTAGCGAGCGAGTGACGATGTTATTTTCTGCAACGTTCCCTGAAGATGTAGCCAAACTGTCACGGAAATACATGAACAACCCGGTGGAGATTGAGATCAAAGCGAGTGGTCTCACCACGGCAACCATTGAACATGCTGTGATTCACATACCAGAAGTGAACAAAACTGCGCTGCTTCAGGACTTGTTCATTGTGGAAAATCCGGATAGCTGCATTGTGTTCTGCCGTACGCAAGAGAATGTAGATAAGTTGTTCCGGGTCATGGCTGACCTTGATTATCCAGCAGATCGTATCCATGGAGGCATGGAGCAGGACGAGCGGATCGAAGTCATGAACGCCTTCAGACGAGGACAATTCCGTTATCTGATCGCGACCGATGTGGCTGCACGTGGGATTGATATCACCAATATTACCCATGTAATCAACTACGATATTCCTTTGGAAAAAGAGGGTTATGTACACCGTACAGGCCGTACGGGACGTGCAGGCAAAACAGGTAAAGCCATTACGTTGATCACACCGAAAGATGGCAGACGTCTGGCTGAGATCGAATCCTATATCGGATTTGAAATCCCTGTCGTGAAAGCACCTTCCGAGGAAGCAGTGGATCGCCGCAGAGAAGATTTCGAGAAGCGATTGAAGATCGTGCCTGAACGTAAAAAGGACAAGCGTGAACAGTTGAACCAACAGATTATGAAGCTGAACTTCAACGGTGGCAAGAAAAAGAAACTTCGCGCTGTAGACTTCGTGGGTACCATCGCCAAGCTTGAAGGTGTTACTGCAGACGACATCGGGATCATTACGATTCTGGACAATGTAACGGATGTAGAGATCCTGAACGGCAAAGGCCCACTCGTACTGGAGCTCATGCAGAATACAACGATAAAACGTATGCAGCTCAAGGTTCGCAAAGGTCATAAATAGATTGGTAACTAGTTGGACGATGGAACTGATGACTAGAATGGAAGATCATCAAGATCTATTGCATCGTTTAGACTAGGGGCTGTAGTGATTGTTGAAAGGAATTCTCTCGCGTTGGTATGAAACGTCAATTGCGAGTTAGAAATCTGAGCGCCATCGACGTATGGGTAGGAATGTGATTATCTGCAGTACGGAGTACAACACGGACAAGATGTGTTTGGGTCAGTGTGTCTGCTGTTTGGACAGGCTGATCCTCTTCCCCATGTTGGTGACTAAACATAATAGTTGTTGAGTGTATAATGATTTAATGGCACTATTTAAGAGTCTATTTATATTAAGAACTGTTATAGAATGGAGTGGTTTAAATGAATCAGTTTCTTCAGATGGGAGCAAACACAACCCTGAGTGCTGCAAAAGGTAGCGTTATGATTAGCCATGAAATTTCTAATTTAATAGATATTTCTTTAACAGCATTCCTTTTAACGGATTCGGATAGGGTACAAGGAGATCATGGAGTCATATTTTATAATCAACCAACAAGCTCATCAGGTGTAGCTACCCTCATGCCATCTGAGCTAGTAGGCAATACAAAAGTACATAAAATCAATTTTGATATGAGTAAAGTTCCTGAAGGTATTACCAAAATAGCTATAACTCTTACAGAGGATAACAGCACGGGATTTTCAAATGTAAAGAATTTAAAGGCAGAGATCGATAGCGGAAATACGATTATTCAGTTAACCCCATCCAGTTTCACCAATGAGAATGGAATTGTAGTATTGGAATTATATTTAAGGAACGGTCAGACAAAAGCAAAATCAATCTGGCGTGGATTTGATTCGGGGCTTGAAGGGCTATGTAAACTTTACGGTGTTGAGGTTGAAGCTGATGAGCAGAACAAGCTTTCCGAACCCCAGACTGCTCAAAATTCAATAACAAAAGAACCTGATCCGACTGTACCAGTTCCTGAAAATAAGAATAGTAACCACACCTTATCGTCAATAAACCTCGAAAAGGTGAAGGGGAATATCAATCTGGATAAAGGGCAGAAGCCCGTTATCATTGATAAAACACCGGAAATTACAGCGACTGTATCTTGGCAGACTGGGACAGATTATGATATATACGCTTTAGTCTACACAAAGAATGGTAAGCAGATCGATGTAGCTATGTTTGGAGCGGCAGGAACCCCACCTCTCAAAAGTTATGGTAACGGGATAGTTGAACATATGGGTGATGTTGGAAGAAGCAGCCAATCAACGAAGACAGAAGTTATTAAATTAAGGTTAAACGATGATATTCTTGCAGTTGTCCCTGTGGTCTATTCGGCTCAGTCCAATGGATCAGGATCATTCTACAGATACAAGGTGTCCATGAGTATAGATAATCTGAGTGGAACCTCCGTTACGATATCCGCTAAGAATGCAAATAATAATGATCGGATTTATACCTGTGTGCCCGGAATTCTTCATAATACACCAGATGGAGTGATTATTAGCCCATTGGAGCTTTACAGTAAACCGGATTCAGAGTTCAGACCTAAGCTCAAGATGGGATCTTCAAAGATGGTAGAAGTTGAAATGGATAAAGGACCCTTAAATAATTATAAATAATTTACCTGGATATACAGAATAGTAGCAAGTAGACTCGCCCTAAAAGGAAGACAGCCGCAGTTTATGACTTGAAGTAAAGTCTTAGACCGCGGCTGTTTTAGGTACTGAAAACCAGTCTTTTTGAACACGCACTCTTGCTGTTCGATTTACCTTTTCTATTTCTTCACTGTACCGCCTTCCACCGTATACCGAAATAGCGGATCTTCCGCGCCCCCTATATCATCCGTAACCTGGAACGTAGCAGCATTTGCCGACTTATAAACCCCACCCGTCACAAAGCTGAAGACCACACGGTCGTCTTTGCCCCAGTATAACCCTGCTCGCCTTGTTCTTCCGGGCATTGAACCACCGTATTCCCTGACGATCACGAAGATAGGCGAAGGACAGCCATCCCTTTTTATAAGTAGAGATGACTTCAAAATCCTGAGCGGTAATGTCTCCCTTAATCGGAATGCTCTCTCCACCAACACCATTCTGCAATATCACCTGAAGGTCTTTATCCACGACAAATGTGTCGATGATGCATCACACTCCAACCATTTTATGGTAATTAGTCTTATCTCATTTTAACGCGTGTTCCTCTTTCTCACCACTTCATCCGTGACATAATATTTAGGAGTAATTCTTCCGCTATCACCGCTCGAACTTGATCGAATGCCGGTTTGTTCAGCAATGAATGGATTGTTCACTTGAAATAGCGTATAGGTAGACTACACTATAATTGAAAGCGCTTTATTTTTCATATCCTTGGGGAGGTGTAATGCAATGAGAAGCAGGAAATACGCATGGATTCTGGTTTTCGCACTAACACTATCGATGTTTGGCATTCACCCTGAACGAACGGATGCAGCAAGTGTGACCCTAACCAACGGTTCGGATTGGCTGGATACCGCAGGTAACCCCATCCACGCCAATAGCGGCAACATTCTGAAAGTGGGTAGCACTTACTATTGGTACGGCGAGCATGCGGTTGGCGGCAAGTTTGATAGTATGAACGTCTATGCCTCAACGGATCTGAAAAATTGGACGTTCAGCAATGCCATCCTGACCAAAGATTCAGCCACTGAACTCGCCTCCAGCAAGATTGAACGGCCCAAAGTCATCTACAATGCCACCACTGCGCAGTATGTGCTCTGGGCGCACTATGAGAACGGCACGGACTATAATCTCGGGCGGGTAGCGGTAGCGACAAGCAATACGCCGAACGGCAAATTTACGTATGAGGGCAGCTTCCGCCCACTCGATTACGAATCTCGTGACATGACGGTCTTTGTTGATACGGACGGCACAGGTTATCTGGTTACCGCTTCCCGCAAGAATGGCGGTGCCAATGATACGATGGCTATTTTCAAAATGAATGCAAGTTATACCGGGATACAGTCCTTCGAAGGCTGGCTGTTCGAGAATGCCTACCGCGAAGCGCCTGCCGTTGTGAAAAAAGGGAACCGTTATTACCTCTTCACCTCTCAAGCCGCTGGCTGGTATCCGAATCAGGGGGCCTATGCCACAGCCACTTCCATGACGGGACCGTGGACTGCACTTACGCCATATGGCAATCCATCTGCCTTCGGTTCGCAGATCCACGATATTGCCACGATCACAGGTAGCACCACCACCTCCTACATCTATATGGGGGATCGCTGGAATCCGATGAACCTTGGAGAGCACAAGCATATCTGGCTGCCATTAACTCTGGATGATTCGAACGGAACAGCCTCACTGGAGTGGTATACAACGTGGAATATCGATGCAGCCACAGGCACAGTAACACCGCCTGCTCTCGTCAATCACGCGCAAGGCAAAACGGCCACCGCCAGCTCCACAGCCTCTGGCTCATCTGCATCCAACGTCAATGATGGCAACTACCAGACTTCATGGGTGGCTTCCTCCAATAGCTGGCCCGCTTGGTGGCAAGTGGACTTCGGCGCACCGAAGACCATTACGGAGATCGATACGTCCTGGTTTATGTATAAAGGTTCCGAAGGGTACTACAAATATAAAATCGAGTTCAGTAACGATGGTGTCAATTACTCCCTACTAGATCGCACCAACAATCTGACCTATGGCTTTACGACAGATGCCGTGCATTTCACAGCCCGTTATGTACGAATCAATATGGTAAACGCTGTCTTGTGGAATAATCCGGGCAACTGGTACACCCCAACCTTGCATGAGGTCAAAATGTTGGGTACTGCAACACCCGAAGCCACAGGTTACAGCCGGTTCAGTTCACACAACTATCCGGATCGATACATCCGTCATGCCAACTATACTGCTCGCGTGGATGCCAACGTCTCTCCTGTTCTGGATTCACAGTTCCGCGTCGTACCGGGTCTTGCCAGCTCCACGGGAATATCACTGGAGTCCATCAACCTCCCCGGTTACTTCCTGAAACGTAATGTCAGCAACAAAATAGTACTTGAAGCTTACGCGGATACCGCAACCTACAAGGGAGATGCTACTTTTCTGAGCAATCCCGGCTGGGCTGACAGCACCAAAGTATCTTTGCGGTCTTATAGCCAGCCCGCATATTACATCCGGCACTATGATTACGTGCTACAGCTCGATGCCATCAATGCATCCAGCAGTGTGACCGTGAAGAGTGATGCAACGTTTGGGCGGACTAACTTTTAATGTGGGATATGAACTACAGCAAAGAGGCTGCATCCCGGAAATACCCCCTAGGGAAGCAGCCTTTTGTAGGATGTATCGAGTTACTCCCTTACTCTTTTTTCTCATAAGCGATATCAAGCAGTTCTTCAATATTGTACGTGTCGTCTTGAATACGCCATTCCCCCTGGTCCTGCAAAAAAGTAATATCACCAGATAATGGAATAACCCTCTTTTCTTTGCCATCTTCATCTGCCAATATCAAATCCAGCGTGTATTCTACAAGAATCCAGTCATTTTTGCTTTCTTTGATTTTGACTTGTATATTTTCAGGATGCAGCAGCGCCCTTTCTTTGTCCGCCACACGTAAAGGAATTGTGTTAAACCGAGTATTTATGTTTGATTCAAAACTCTTTTCCGTCAAAAACGGTCTGATTACCTCTGCCCTAGCCAGCATCCCCTCCACATTTAGCGTATCTTCATAGTCCTTATAATCAACAGAAAGTTCTGTCTTTTTATATTCCATCGACATTTCGAGAGCCTGCTGCTCATCTTGGGCGGATGCCTTCTGATTGCTCACGATACTCGGCTGATCCGTTAATTTCGGAGTGTTCATTTCAACATTCTCTGAAGATTCAGACGGGGTGCACCCCATTATCATGGCAGATGAAAGAAATACCGTACCCACTACATAAACTAACTTGCGCATGGATGATCCAACCCTTTCGATCTTTAGTACTCTCAATTATCCCTTTAATAGGATATTATGTCCAGTTATTAGAGAATTGGAAAATCAATTTATATCCATCAGCAGTTGCTCCATGCATTTCTTTATACTTGCCCTGAGTATAGTTCGATACCGTCTTGCGCCAGAAAGATTGGCCGATCTTGTTTTTCTCCGATGGATTGGTGAACAACTCCCATTTGCCCCTAAACCTCCCGAATACTTCTGCTGCTACGTACTCAGCAATTCCCTTACCTCTGAACGGCTGCATCAGGAAGAAATCATGTACAAAGAAATCCGTGCCTTGTGAGCAATATGGCGGAGTAGCCACCAATACAAAGCCGGCTGGTACGCCATCCACCAATATCAGGAATGGATAGAGACACTCCGGTTTGTCCCACCATATGTTCTGCACATCATACTGATCCTGCAACGTTTTGTAATCAGGACTGGGTTCAAATATGCCGTGTTCATTCGGAGTATGCTCTCCACCTAGACCGTAATGTCCCGATAGATCATAAAGGTATAACGGGTACATATTTTTAATCACATACGCCTCGTCCTTATTCGTTAATTTCACTTCTATATTCATATTCACCAACCTAACCATATGATTTAAAGACCTATTTCAGGAACTCTCATCTCACATACTTGTACCGTCAAAATAATTGTACCCGTAGTAAGCGCCCTCGAATATGTAAAGAATCCTTAATAACCATTCTCTACACATGAAAAAAGCCACATTCGATTGCTCGAACGTGGCTTCTATAATTTCCTCACTTTTTACAATATACAATCTTCTTGATGCTATCGACGGATAAACAGTATTGCTCTACAAGCTGATCTATTGTTGTTCCCGCAGAGAAAAGTTGGCGAATCTCTTTGTTCCGCTCTGTGACAACCATTCTGCTTCCCGAGTTCTCGCCCCACTTCTTATGTGCATCCTTGGGCTTGGGAATATAGACTAATCCACCTGGTATGTGGCGCTGTATTTCTTTGAGCAATTCTTCCGGGAATATTGTATCAGCATTAATATATTTCACGTTGCTCCACTCCTTAAAAGTTAAAATCTTTAAGGCAGCAGAGTCGTACGATGAACGCAGTGAATATGCACTACAATCGTATGGCGGAATTGAATTTCAAGCTCTATGCAAACAACCGCCGTTGTTCATCGCATGGACTCTGCATAGAGCGGATCGTGAAATTTATTATGAATCGAATCATGGTAGCCCCCATTTCGTGAATCAATATAAGCTTACGTTAGATGGCACTCCTATATCTTCCATATCAGAACACAATATCCTTTATTCCTGACTGTACTGGGCCAAACTCCGTTCTAGCATCTCTCTAACCTGCTGTTGCAATTCGAGCGGAGTAATGACCTTCACTTCCGGGCCATAGGCGAGTAACTTTCGCGCTGTAAAATAGAACTCTTCCGGCGGAACCATTCCTCGCCATTCGTTGCCTTGAACCGACTTAAACAGCACATCCGACGTGGCAATCCTTGCTCCAAAATCCGTGAATTGCAGCACCACTTCTACGCTTGCTCTATTTTCTTTGGCAGCTAGCCATACTTTCAGGCTCGGTACAGATTCATCCACGGATTCCAAAACAGCCAACTGCTGCATGCGATCCACCCGATACAACAATACGCGATCCTTATTCCAGGCTGGCATGTACCAATGTCCCTGCTCGTAGTAGATGCCATAGGGGAAGACCTGGACTTTTTTAGGACCACTGCGGGCATGATACATAAACTCGATTTCTCTCTTTTCCACCGCTGCACTCAATATATCCGTTGTTAGTGGCACAGCATGCTCACCAGGATGTTGGACAAAGGTAATATGTTCCCTCATCCGCATAATTAGATCCTGTACATCCTTGGGCAAAGTAGAGAAGTATTGCTCAGCCAAATGCTCACGCATCGATCCATATGGAAAATCCGGAACTTGCTGCAAATATTCAAGCATCATAAACAGCCCCAATGCCTCCTGCTGTGTCAGTTGAAGAGGTGGCAAAATCCGATTAGGTAACACCCGGTACCCGCCGTTCACGCCAACTTCTGTGTACAACGGAAAACCCAGCGCTTGCAATGCATCCAGATCACGCTGAATGGTACGAACTGATACATCGAACCGTTCTGCCAGTTCTCGGGCAGTGAATTTCTGTCTGGAGTCCATCAGGCGCATGATGGCCAGCTTCCGATTATTCATACATTCAGCATCCTAACTACGTCAACTTTTGTCATAGTTAAAGTGTATCATACTTTTAGAAGGGAGCGATGAACATGAACAATAACAAAACGATTTTGTACATTGCTATGAGTTTGGATGGATATATCGCAAGGCTGGACGGTTCGGTGGATTGGTTATTCGATGTAGAAGGTGACGGAGGAGATAACGGGTATGCCGCATTCTATCAAACGATCGGCAGCGTAGTCATGGGACGTTATACGTATGAAGAGGTGCTCAAACTATCTGAGGAATTCCCTTATGCGGATCGCCCAACGTATGTGCTTTCCCGCGCGGCACAGCCTCCTGCCCCGCATGTACAGTTTACAACCGAGACTGTGGAAACACTCATTCCCCGGTTAAAACAGACTTCGGATGGAGATGTGTGGATTGTGGGTGGCGGAAAGCTTGTTCAGGCTGTGATGAATCACAAATTACTGGATGAGATCGAAATCGCCATCATTCCGAAAATCCTCGGTGAAGGCATCCCGCTATTCCCAACTGGAACCGTTCCGAGCCATTTCAAAATGGTCCAAACCCAGACGCTCGGACAGATCATTTCGATTCGTTATGAGGTGCAGAATCTGAAATAGCCTACAACGAAAAGAAGACAGCCCGATATGCCAGTGCTACCAATGGTCCGATGTATACACATTCAGCCTTTGGAGTATTGAACAATCTGGAGCTGTCTTTTATTTTATTCCTCTACATTTCTCACTCGGATGACAGAATCCCCTTTAAATATGCTGCCAACACCTCTGCCGTCCTACGGTGAGATAACTCCCCGGGATGACTTCGTGCGCCCACTGTCTCCTCAGTCGTATCGGGAAGCTGGATAATCGTAACCTTGTAATCACCTGTCCGCTTCGTATACACATCAACCGCACGGTAGATGGCGGGCATCATCGGAAAACCAAGCATGCCATAAGCCCATACGATATGTGCCGCCGGATTGTTTTTCCGAAGTTTGAACAGGAACTGTTCCACCGCTTTCTCAAAAGCGGTCAAATCCTCTTCATGATACGTACCATCTTCGTTCAGCCGCTGCTTGTACACCTTACCGGTGTCGGGGTCTTTCCACTCAGGTGACTGAAACGCCCCCCCATCATTGCTACCCAGGTTCACGACCACCACATCCGGCTGCCACGAACCAAAATCATGCTGATCTCCTGCACCTAGCGCTTCGTTACGTTCACCGGTAAGCAGTCCACAGACTTGCTCGTAATAATCGGGAATGTTCCCCTTCGGATTGTTATCCCAGCTTGTCAGCACACCCCAGCCACTTTGCGAGATTACCCGGTATTCTGCATTCAACGCCTCTGCTGTCATAAACGTATAATTATGTATGGCACTAAACCACATCGGAACCCAATCTTCTTCCACTCTAGCTCCAATCGCACCTTCGCCAGAGGTAATGCTATCCCCGACAAACTCTATTTTGTACGGTTTTTCATCCACAGACAGGAATGTTCCATCTGACTTTACCGCATGAACCTGCAACGAACAGCCCGGGTCTCCACTCATGGCCTGCACATCCTTGACGATACGCACATTCTTCACCACATTCCCGTTCATGCCTCGGAATACACAGATCCAATACCTTCCCTCCGTTAACATTTGTCTGCTCACGGAAACACCGTTGATTAGGATACTGATCCAGGACTCATACATGTCGTAACGGGACTCCACCTCAACCCATAGTTCGGAGCCCTGTACATTGAGTTCAATTGCACTGCCTGTCCAAAATAAAGTCAACGGCGACAACCCACCGGTTGTTCTGCCATGCACCTTGAGCTTATTAACATCGGATAATGCATATGTCCGTAATTTCTCATTTGCCTTCACAATGCATTCCTCCTGTATGATTAAATGATGTTATGCAGAGCTTAAGGAAGTTCTTCTTTGTTTCTCAAAAAGGATACTACATGCTTGCCGTGGTTGCACTCATCGATGAAGTCACTGAGACTTTTGCGATTGTATCCGTCCAAATCTCAGACTATAGTGAGTTTCACATCGTAATTCATGTGAGATCATGATGAATGACATCATCATCCACGCTCAGGATAGAAAGCGTCATCTACACCGGCCCCCTTGATTAAATTCGCTGTGGGAATACATACAATGAAAGTGGAGCCCTGTTCACCTCGCGGCGCAGATTCCATGCTGATTCGGCCCTCCAGGGACTGCACGATATCGCGTACATGGGACAGACCAATTCCGGTTGCTGCAATGCCTACTTCATTGAATTTGGTCGTATAGCCAGGTTCAAAAATCACATCCCGTTTGGCCTCGGGCACACCTTTTCCAGAATCCATGACCACCAACTGCACATTGATATCCTGTTTAATAACACGAATCTGAATTGTCCCGTTGTTCTCTATCGCTTCCACCGCATTGGCAATCAGGTTGTTCATGACAGTGAGGAGAGGGATATAATAAGGGGATTCAAAATCATATTGCTGTTCGATGTGAATCTCAATTTTCTTGTTGAGCATTTCACTATATTTTCGATTTCCCTTGGTAGCATAATTCAATACCTCGGAAAGAGTCATGTGGACTTCTTTTTCACTATCGTACAGTTTCAGCAGACCTGCCAGAATACGCTGCGAATCCTTCTTCACCTCATGGATCTGTTGAGCAATGCCAAGCATCCGATGGCTATATTGGTTCATATCCTGTTCTCTGAGCTCGCGATATAGGTCGTAGCTATCGACGGTAATACCCTCAATCGTATTCATGGCTTTTTTCAGATAAAAGACTTCACCATACAGACCTGAGTTCACACTCAGCATCTGTTCCATTCGTTTCTCCTGCTCCGCATGCAATAATCGCATCTGCCTCACCGCAAAGCTGTTATACAGCCCAATCACAAAGTAACTTCGCAAACCACCCACCACAAGTAGATACAGCCATTCCTTCATATAAAAGATATTGGCACCGCTCAACACGCCGCGAATGAACAGCTCGACAAGGTTGGAGGAAAAATCGATGCACATGATTATTCCTCCCAGTATAAGGGGCTGAAACTCATGGAATCTGTTCTTGAATTTGCTCAAACCATAAGCGAAGACGACATAATAGATGCCGGCACCCAGATTGTCACGCATACTTTCCAAGATTGATATTGAGTTCACATGATTCAGCAAATCTGCCGATTGAAAGAAGAAGCTCGCGATCCCTGTTAAGATTCCTGTCTTCACATAAGACAGATGCGGCATAATCATCAGCAAAAATAAAAGAATACTTACACCCAGACCGATGCGGAAATAATCTTCCCGAAAGGGATTAATCTTGAATTGTGCTCCTACAGCTGTGGCAAAAGCGACCGCCACCATTTGCACATTTTCATTTCGAACCCAATTGCGCATCATACTCCACCCACCATGTCCCGATTAGCGCCATACGTTCATCCGCGCTTCTAATGGTAAACATACTAACATAGGAGAAGTCCATAAGAAATAATTAAAATAAGGATGATCCATCGATGATCAATGCAAAAAGGGCCGGAAGTGTTTCGCTTCTACGGCCCTTCTTTCATACTCAGCGTATGTTTATATGATTCCCGTTATCGTTCTCACCTGTCCGGAATATCAAATGACACCGTGGTTCCTTCACCCAGCTTACTTACAATCACCAATCCCTTACCACCATACAATTGAATCAACCTTCGATGGGTATTGGCGATACCGATCCCGCTGTTTCCTTTTAGTTTGGCATTCTGCAACTCAATCACTTGATCGGGTTCGATGCCTATGCCATTATCCTTCACCTCAATATGGGTATAACCCTCTTGGCGGGAAATGGACAGATATACCGTGCCACCAACGTTTTTTCTTAATAGACCATGTCTCACGGCATTTTCGATCAAAGGCTGGATGGACAACGGAGGAAGGAATAGCCGCAGATTCGGCTCGACATTCCATTCGATTGACAGCCGATCTTCAAAGCGTGTTTTCTCAATAAATAGATAGGCTTCCGCGTTCCTTGATAGACTGATTTAGCGTGATCAGTGCCCGGATTCGATATTTTAACTCCAGTGCATCTACAGGCTTCGTTTGCCCACTCTCAATCGTAATCATGTGCATTTTATAAGCTTTCAACGTCTGTCGTACATGATACATCGCCGTATACAGATGTTTTGCCGTTTTGGACTCTTCCAGCTCTGGCCACAGCAACTCAAGCAGCACACTGCGATGAATGGTCTGTTTGCGATGATGCAGCAGAAAGGCAAATAGCTCTTGCGCCTTGCTTGTACGCCATTTTGCGGTTTGGGCATCCATACCTGGAAGCTTGAACTGAATCTGATTAAAACAGTTAATGAGTGGTCCACTTGTATCTCTCGCCTGGTGCTCACGTTTTAAGCCCAATTTCCCTTTTAATCGCATCAAGGTTTGTTTTAGGCGCTCTTTTTGTATCGGTTTCATGATGTAGTCCAAAGCATCCAGCTCAAATGCATTGACAGCGTATTGATCGTGACTCGTCACAAATATGATCTCCACTCCGGACGCCTCCGCCTGAATCTGCCGACCGAGGTCCAGGCCATCGATCTCCGGCATTTGGATGTCCAGAAAAACCACATCAGGACGATGGAGCAATACACCTGCCATCACCTCCGTTGGGTCCAAGTATGTAGCAACAACTTCTATACCTTGTGCTTCATTCTCCAGAGATTTTCTGAGACCTATCAAAGCTAATCGTTCATCATCAACCAATATGACTTTCACAAGAGCCTCCTCTTTGACTCCGAAGTCTTGAGATATAATGTCATCATTATATCATAGGGATTTGTTTGTTTTGGAAGTGTTTTCTCGGCTTCATTCTCATTAGACGATTCCCCGTATCTCATCCAATGAATACACCTTTTCCCGTTGCATCCATTGTTCCAGTCCATCTACCAGCTCAGCCCCTGCACGCAGATGAACAAAATTGTATGTTCCTACCTGAATGGCTGCTGCCCCTGCCATCGTGAATTCAATAATATCTTCCACCGAGCTGATCCCACCCATGCCGATCACCGGAATTGACACCGCTTGTGCAACCTGATGCACCATTCGCATCGCAATGGGCTTGATTGCCGGACCGGAAAGACCTGCGTACGTATTCGCAAAAACGCTGCGGCGCCGATATATATCAATTTTCATGGCCGAAAAGGTATTGATCAGCGAGATGCCATCTGCACCTTCTTCCTCGCACATCACTGCCATCTGTGTGATGCTCTCCGCATTGGGAGACAGCTTGACAATCAGTGGAAGCGCCGTCGCATTACGCACCTGTCTTACCACTTCACGCGCCGTCTCCGTCTGGATGCCGAACTGCATTCCTCCCTGTTTCACATTAGGACATGATATGTTCAGCTCCAGTATGTCCACACCCCTGCGATTCAGGCTATGGCGTTTCTGTGTATCTTCTGTGATCAGCGCTACGGCCTGCACATATTCCTCCAGATTGGCACCACCCACATTGGCGATCACCGCCGTATCCCAGCGAGTCATGTCATCCAGCTCATCCTTCAAAAAGGCGACAACCCCCGGATTCTCTAATCCTACACTATTGAGCATGCCAGATGCTGTCTCATCGATTCGTGTCCCTGAATTTCCAGCCTTGGGATGTAAGGTAAGTCCCTTGCCAACCATGCCACCTAATACTGCAGGATCAACATAATCCGCATATTCACGCCCGAATCCAAATGTACCGGAAGCCATAATAATCGGGTTTTTCAAAGGTACACCTGCGATCTTACACGCCATGGAGATCATCAAACTCCACCTCCTCCACTGGAAAAACAGGGCCTTCCTTGCACACCCTGCGATTACCTTTAGGTGTACTTATTGTGCACCCCAAGCAAGCACCAATACCACAGGCCATATGCCGTTCTGTTGAAATATATAAACGCGCCGACGTTCCTAACGTTTGCAGAGCAAGTGCTTGCAGCATTGGAGTCGGTCCGCAAGAGAACATATGGGTATAGCATGACGGGTCGACCTGCTCCAAAATACTACCGCCTACCTTCACTTGAACAGATGCCGTCACAGCTTGGAAGGCTTCAACCCCGAAAGCTTGCTGTGCAAACCCCAGGTACACGTCCGCATCCGGGTAATACTTCGCAGCCAGCAATAATGGAGCCGTCCCCATGCCTCCCCCAATTAGGGCCAGACTCCCCTCTACCTGAGGAAAGCCATTCCCAAATGGTCCTTCCAACTGAAGCTCCTGACCTGGCTTTAGCAGCGATAACAACCGTGTTCCCTCTCCGACGACGCGGTATAAAAAAGCAATATACTCTTCCCCGATGTCATAAATGCTAATGGGTCTGGGTAACAGTGGGTAACTCATTCCGCTGCGCAGCATGTAGAACTGCCCCATCCTGCCTCTGTAGTTTCCCTTTACTTTCATCACATAGATATTCGGAACAAGCGCCTCATTCGAAATGATCATAGCCATATCCCCCCTCCACTAACCACTCACTATAACGTAAAAGCAGCAGAACTTACGTGACGATTTTCACAATGTTCCAGTGAGCCTTCTACACCACTCGGGCGTGTAGCCAAGGCGCTATTTTCATTTCACAAAATTTAATTGTATACTATCATTATGGATCGAGAATCCAATTAGGTTTATAAGAGAGGATGAATCCGCATGTCAGACGCAAATCATTTATTTGGACAAGCTCTGGTCAAATCACTGGTCGGGGAACGTGGACATATTCGTATCGCTCGCGCTCTGCCTGATATCAACGTGGAGCTGGCTGGGCGTGTACATGAACATATGCCGTACAGTATCTATCAACTGGTGAAACACATGCACTACTGGCAACAATTCATGCTGGAGCATGTGGAAGGACGGAAGCCGCAGCTTCCCGCCAATGTCATGGAGAGCTGGCCTGAAGAGACAGGCCCTCTTGATGAAGCCACATGGCAGGCGGATATCCAGGCCTTTCTGGATGGGGTTGATCAAGCGGTAGCTATTGCGGAGACAGCAAAGTTGGATGATCCGTTACCGTTTTTCCCGGGCGAAACCATAGCCGGACTACTACGCAATATCGCGTCCCACAACTCGTACCATCTGGGCGAGATTGTTCTGCTTCGTCGCTTCTACGGCGCATGGCCGCCACCGGGCGGCGGCTTCCCCGCTTAATAGACGGGATATAGATAGTATAGATAGACATCAAGCCGTAAAGGGAGCCATACCTCCTTTTACGGCTTGATTCATTTGCAACGCTCGTAAAAATAAACAACAGCCCTAATTTGATTTAAGGACCATCATTTTACACGCTATTGGGCTGAGTATCCACCATCGATCACCAGCTCAGATCCTGTAATGTACGAAGAATCATCCGAAGCCAGGAACAGCGCGGCGTTGGCTGAATTAATCGTTCAAGCAGTTCCTTCGATGTGTTCAAGGACTGAGTCATTGGTGTTTCGATGATCCCAGGGAAAAGGGCATTCACCCCAACACCTTGACGACCAAAGGTTGTTGCCGCCGCTTTGGATAATGCGCGTACCGCAGGTTAAAGCCTTGTCCAATCAAAGCAGTATATGAAGAGATATTGACGATGGAACCCTTCTTTTGCACGGCCATATAAAGAGCGACATGTTTCATGCCAGCAAATGGACCAAATCCATTAATGGAGAGCTCTCTTAATCCGTTTATTGATCCATGTTTTCTAAAAAATGGATCAATTCACTTGTTCTCCGTCCCAGATTCAGGATAAGGCTTGCCCACAGTATCATCCGGTGTCTGAACGTACCACTGAGCATATGTCGCATTACCAGAATCCGATTCGGATTTCTCTGGCTTACAAGTAAACTGGTAAGCAGATATATCCTTTCCGCGCAATGTTATAGTCATAGCAAGCTCTGGGTCCCCCCAGCTTGGATATTTTTCACGGTACTGTGCGTCAATCATTTCACTTTGAAAAGAAGGGCTAGTCATAAATGCTGCGGTTTGAGTGAAAAGTCGATGAATCTCTTCTTCATCCGGTTCTGTCTTGACCGTATAAGCGACTTCGATCCGAGGTGTGGAATAACGAATTTTCGTCTTTTGAATAGCAGGAAAATCTTGCTCGATATCCTGCCGAAAAGATTTGGCTTCATCTGAAGATACGTTAGTGTATGAAGTACATGCCGTCAAGAAAAGAACCAGAGCCAGAATATTCACTACATGCAATATCCCCGAGCAATGTTTTATGCCATACATACAATCACCTGCTTTATTTGAAATAAATGAATCCTCCGCCTAATGTGCGCTTTCCTGATATGGCATCAAAATGAGTTCGATAATTGATACTCCTGCGTTGACCCCAGGTCGAAACAGCAATCCATCTGCTGTCTGTAGTATCTCGATAATACTTGGTAATCGTCATCCAATGCCATTCGTATTCGTAATCATCAAATTTAGACAGATTGAGGGTCGCAACAGGAGAATTGAGGCTCAGCCCCGCTTTTATATACGCAGCTGTGTTATCTAGCGTAAATGCCGAATTATCCTTAACTCTACTCAAATTCACCTTTTTATCTTTTGCATAGCTTTCCACTGCGGAAGCAAAACCGCCCACCGAAATTTTACCCAAGATACCTGGACTTACGTAGCCATACATCTTATCCATATGAGCAAGAAAATCCTGCTTGGATGTCGTGTTACCACTATATAAGGTACTGTAAACTGAAGGATTCGTAATCTTGGCCAAGTAATTGGTGATATTGGCCGCTGCAACCGGACCACACCCCCGTTCTTTATGCGTATTTTGAGAGTACCAGTTCTGGTTTCCTCCATAACTGTAACCCGAACCATCCTGTACTGGCACAAACATGGATTGATTTGCTTCCACAGTGAGACTTACTTCTTCTTTGGCAACCGCTGCGGTAGTGCGAGCACTAATATGATTCTGCAGAATTTGATCCATGTATTCCCGATTTTCTTCAGATCGGATGGTTTCATATTTTTGATGTAATTCGTCCATATTGACTTCAACAGCTTCAGTAATATCACGCAAGGATTGAAAATTATTTTCCATCTCAAAGTATTGTTGATGGCCCTTATCTGTCACTTGAACCATATAATTCATTGGTGGCACAAATACTATTTTACATTTAATTCAACAATTCAACACAGTCATACACCCACCCGGCACTTAACCAATTGCCCAAGTCGCTCGAGCCGCTGATTGGCGTAATGGTCACTATGTTGGACCCATTAACGAAATAGGATGCCGGGATATTCCAGGAGAAAGTTGTATTGTTACCCCGATAGGTGCCAATCGTAAAGCTGCGCGAATTCGGCTGGGAGGAAGCTGCCGGATTGGATAATGTATGTCCGTTAATCGTTACACTGGGTCTTCCATTGTTGTACGCTGCCGTAATACCAATATTAAGCGTATGCGATGATGCGGCTTGCGCGGAGTTCAAATTAAAGGTAACGGTTGTGGGCGAGTTTTGTCCACGGAACTGGATCGCAGGAAACTTGTTGGTCGCACTGCCAGTTGCATAACTGACCGGACCCCAGCTTGGGTTGCGGCTATCGGAAGGATGACGGATCGGAATCGTCTGGCCGTTCAGGAATTCCCGCGGTGTACCATCCCAATTGCCAATGCGCCAGATGCTGGATGCTTTACTTGGGTCATTGTTGATCGTACGCGTATTCACCGTTGTCGTTGATCCCGCAGTGACGTTCACACTTTCAGTAAAGACGGCCAGTTCACCCTTATACACCGTCATGGTGTATGTACCGGGAATCATGCTGTATTTGGCAGCCGCCCCGCTCGAAGAGGCATTCACCCAATATTGGGCGTTGCTGTTGGCAAAACCGACCGTATACGCATAGCTCGTATCCATGCCGGAAAGCCCGTTAAGCACGACATTACCTCGGCTGGCGACCCACCCCGTCAGGTTCAGACCCGACATCCAGCTAAAATCAGGTACACTTGGCGTTGCTCCGGTGGTGAAAATCAAGGCATACGGTCCTTGCAGGCCCATACGCCAATTTTCAGTCTGGGCATGTCCTGAATTCATATAATTGTAAACCTCCGTATCTCCGCCGCTTTGGAACTGGATATCACGGAAGAACGGGCCACCCGAGCTTTTCTCCCGGTTACCATAGGCCATAAAGACGCCTACACCATTACCGGTGACACCTCTAATGGTCAGATCTTTGGCCTGATCGTTGCCGTAATACTTCGAGGTAGTCTGCCCGTTGGCGTAACCAAAAACATCCTGGCTCTCAATCGCTCCGGTGTTATTCCGAATATTCGAATTGGCTGGAACCCCTGTCAATACACTGCCTTTGCCACGGAATATATACCGCAATTCACCAATGGATGGCTGCGCTGTAATATGGGTCGCCATATAGATGATGTTTTCTCCACCACGTGAAGCATAATAATGGGTTAGTGTGCTGGTGGTGACGGTAATCAACATGGTTGATCCAGAAGGAGATTTGTTCCAGGTGACATTGGCAGAACCCAAACCAGAGCCGATATGTGACCCCTTGCTCGAACTGCTCAACTCCGTCCCGTTCATTTTGGCAGATATCATATCGCCATTGGTTTTATTCACCGTGTATACCAGCCCTGCTCCCGTGTTCACTTCAATCCTTGACCCATTATCCGTAACATTAATAGTAGCTGCATGTCCGGTAGATGTCGGGTATAATACCGCTGCTGCCATCATCACAAGCAATAGAAACGAACTGAATCCCTTCTTCACTAAACGTCTGCTCACGAACGAATCCCTCCCTGGAATCGATTTTTTATGATCTTGTGTTGGGCCAAAATCGGATTTAAATATCGTATATGTGATAGCCGACCTAACATTAAAGCGCTTACATTATAATGTATGACAAACGAGCCTGTGTCTCATCTCGGTATTCCTGTTGCGTGGGCATATCCATGGCGGGTCAATATTCTTTCCTATCGTCCTCTTATACCACCACCTCACGTATAGTAACAATCTACATTCGACCAACTGGTAATATCACCAAAACAATACCATTATATTACATACTATTGCAATGAAAATCGTTATATAAAAAAGCTGCACCCTTTGTTACGGGGTGCAGCTTCGTAAACAATTTGTATAACCGGAAGCTCTAACCTACTTTACAGAGAACTCTCAAGATTTGCAGGCTGATTTTCCTCATTCACGAGACCTTGAATAAAGGTGGCAACATCGGGTGCAAGCCAAGTGATCTTGTAGCCTTCTGCTTTATTCACATGAACAACCTCGGGCTCACCGGCATTACCGGATTCACGATAATCCAGCATCACGACCTCAGACCCGGAAGGGCATTCACACAGAACGACACCAATTTCGGGGTAACCCCCTTGCTCGATTATCGCCCTGCTGCCCGCTTCTCCACCCAATGAGTGTGCCTTCTCTCGTCCAACACCCAAGATATTCGAAATCTC
This sequence comes from Paenibacillus hebaui, assembly GCF_051934385.1. NCBI lineage: Bacteria > Bacillati > Bacillota > Bacilli > Caryophanales > Paenibacillaceae > Paenibacillus > Paenibacillus hebaui. The sequence goes on from NZ_CP196836.1 coordinate 7,062,585, forward strand.
AATATGGATCTTCCCGCCGTTCTCCGCCTGACTAACCGGAAAATAACGATAGTGGGGAACACCGCCATTATGCAGTTTCATCATATCGACATAGAATGTCGGCAGCTTGAATACCAATTGCTCTTCCACTGAGGAAATCTGCTCATCAGTAGGCGGGGACAACACATATTGATCCACATATGCTGGGCTGTCATTCCAAAAGTTCGTCAATTCCGGATGGATACCCGGTGCAGCCTCGATGGAGATTCCAGTAACAGATTGGATTGGGTCCACGAGCTTGTCCTCTACGGGTTCCTGTGTGAATTCCTCTTCTGTTTTATTTCGAATCCACTCCAGGAACTCCTGTGTATCCTCATCTCCCGGCTCCAGTCGGTCCGCCGCTTCAAAAGCTTCACGCGCATTCTCATATTGCTCCAAATAATAATACGCTAGACCAATGCGGTAATGCCAAAGCGGGTCATTCTGCCCCTCTTCTTCAACCGTCAGGAACTGCTCTACTGCCTCCTGATAACGCTCCATATTATTCAATGCTCTGCCCAGATGGCTAATCAACTCATAATCCCTTTTGTCTACGGGAACCTCCAGTACGGCATCCACAATATTTTGATACTCGTCTTCTTCATGCCACTCTTCCAGTTGTACCAACAGATCGTCTCTCATTCAGCTTGCCTCCCCGTTCATTCACTCATTATTACGTATTGAAAATTATACCACTATACGGAACAGCTTCTCCAGCGGGGGAAGATTCTTATGTATGTCTTGCAAGATATCCTGAATCCAACTCCTCAGGTTCCCAGGGGCTGTGCAGCGGCAATCTATTTCGAATCCATTACAAGCTTGTACTTATTGAAAATCCAGGATTTCTTCATATCCGTGGCTTCGTTCTTGCTAATGCGCACAGACGGCTTTTGTGTGTGCAACATGTCTGAAGCCTGTACGGAAAACCGCAACAGTTTGGTCATTTTTCTAATCTCGCTCGCTATTTCAGAATGAAATACATACGTTAACGGCTGATGGTCTCGAATATCTTCGTATGTATAGTATGCCCCCTTCTCATCCTCCGCATGGACTTGGATACCTTTAGGAAGCGATATTGTGAAGCACGGTAGATCTTCCTCAGCCCACTGTCCAAGATACGGGAAGCTAATCCCTTCGTTTTTTACGAAAAATCCCGACTTTTCCTGATCAAGCGCAAGTGCGATCGAATATACAAAATGCGGGAAGTAATCTTCCATTTTCTCAGCAGCCACAAAATAATGATAAAACCTATTGTAAGCTTCGTATACCTGGTCTGAGCATGGTTGGACGAAATAAACTCAGCCTCTTTAAGTTCGGAGAGCTTAAAGACGTTATGAAACTCATCCATCAGGTGTAATCAGATATTTCAATTTATAAAATCCACTATTCTTCAACCGCTCCATTTCCCCATCGTCCTCCATTCTTATCAAATTCGCAATTTATATCCATATTCTACAACATTAAGATACTCACATGAAGGTGCGTAAATTCGCCTCATCACAAAAGCCAAGACGGCTCGTATATACGAACCGCCTCGGCCATCAAATGATGATGAATTTTATTTACAAGCCTTCGATAAGTGCCTTGATTGAGCTGTCGCTCTCCAGCGCACGGATGATGATGGTCACGGCTTCTGCACGAGTTGACTTACCGTTAGGCGAGAACTCAGAGGCAGATGAACCTTGTATCAGGTTCGCTGAGGATGCCTGTTCAATCACTTCTACAGCCCAGCTCCCACGATCCACATCATTGAAGCTGGTTGGCGCGCTCGTTGCGATAGCGTTCAGATCAAGTACACGAGCAATGATGGCTACCATCTCCGCACGGGAGATCGTCGCATTCGGCTTGAAGGTTCCATCTGCATATCCGCTGATTACACCCTTATCAGCCAAAGCGCTGATATATCCGGCAGCCCAGTTTGAACTTGAATCCTTGAAGCTGTTCGATGCCGTACTTTCTCCAAGGCCGAATGCCCGGGCGATCATAGCCGTGAATTCTGCTCGCGTAACAGGTGCATTAGGTCGGAATGTACCGTTCTCGTATCCGTTAACGACGCGCAGCTTCAGGGCCGTATTAATGTTTTTATCAGCCCAGTGTCCAGAGATATCCCCTAGCATCAGCTGCTGGTTCTTTGTTGCAGCAATGGCTTCACTAACGGTCTTCAGAACATTCTCCTGGCTAACTACACCTGGTTTGAACGGATTAGGCTGTGTTGCAGGTGGGACGGTTGGTTGTGTAGTAGGTGGTGCTGTAACCGTACCTGGGTTGTTCTCTGTACCCGTTGATGGTGTTGTCGGTGCTGGTGTAGTTGTGGAGCCGCCACCTGTGCCCGGCGTAGTACCTGGATTGGTGCCCGGAGAAGTTCCCGGACTTGTTGTATCCGTAATGGCTAATGCAATTCGGTTGCTCTCATACACAACTTGTGTGCTGTATTTGCTTGCCAGACCTTTTACTTCAACAGCGGAGAACTTGCCGCTTTGTTGGTTAGCACCATGGCTTACAAGCGTAATAACACCCGGAACCGGCGCATAACTGTTACCGAAGTTCACGTGTAGCGCTCCGGCTGCTTTTACTGTACCTTTTACATCAAGCACATCAGTAGCTGTGGCAAGGTTAAGCTCCAAGATACCTGCCGTCGCCTGTGTGAAATCACCTTCGATGTTCCACTTTCCATATACGCTCTCCGTAACCGTACCACTGTTGTTGGCTACATTACCGGCACCAAAAGCAGAAGCTGTATCTCCTTCCAATGTGCCTCCGTTCACTTCAGTGCCACCGGAATACGTGTTGTTGCCTTGCAGCTTCAGCGTACCGCTGCCTTCCTTTGTCAACTTGCCTTCACCTGAGATGTTGTTTCGCCAAGCGTCCAGGGTATGGAATCCACCCTTGCCGGCATCCATTGTTATCGTTACGTCGTTGCTGAATGCGCCGTATCCATCTGCCGCAGCAAAGAGATTGAGACGTCCCCAGCCTTCCGGATCATCCAGTACCGGATAGCCAGATTCAATCCCCGTTGTTGCCAGTACAGCGCGACGTTGTTGATCGCTCAGGTAAGGCTGTCTCGTTTCGAGCAGCACCTCTGCTCCCTTAGGTACAGCTACAGGCTCAGTAGTTGAACCGATCTGCGGAAAACCATACGTCAGACGCTGAGTATACTCTTCCTTATTTTTCTCATAGTTGGTAAACCGATCTTCGGAAGAACCCGTTTGTTTCAAAAGCACGTCATGTGCCTGATTATAAGCGTCTTGCTTTAACCCCTGGTTCTCTGGATCATTCAAAGCCGCCGCTGCCAGTGCTGTTGCGAGTACCCGGCCTCCCATAACATCAAGTGGGGAATGCATTCCGGCTACGATCCGATCGTCACCCATTTCAGAAGCACGAGTCATGAGCTCCTGGAATCGTTCAGGAACAGAATAAGCCAGTGCAAGGGCAGCTAGGTAGGAGGCGTTAGTATGCCCGCTCGGGAAGCCACCATCTGTTTCTGGGTTACTGCTTTTTACAGCTCTAAGCGTAGGAACAATTATGGATTCATCCTTCCAGCGGAATGGACGCATATATTGGTAGAACTTTTTAGCTTGTTGTGTCGAAGCAAAGTCTCCCCGCACTTTTCCGATCAAATCAACCATTTTGCCAAGTTCAGAATCGGAGTCGCCTGCTTTGTTAGATCCATTTTCATCCGAATACTTGGTCGTCGTGGCATCTGCCGGGATATCTTTAATAGAAGTGAATGTGCCTGATTTGGTCCGATATACATCAGCCAGCGAGCCCAATCCGGCAACCGCTCCATAAGTTTGGTTTGTTCTATCCGTATAGTAGGCTTCATCCTCGTCCTGTTGAGTACGGGTTTCAGCAATTTTCGCTACGTAATCAATGTTATAGTCCAAGACTTGCTCTTTAAGCTTCACACCGTCATTCCAGGAAGCGCCAGGTGTCCACAGATCCAGAAACTTGGAAAGGGTCCCGATTGCCGGATTGGTCTCAACGGTCATGTTGGCAGGGACATTATCCCTATAGGTTTCTACAAAATACCCCCATGCTGGCTGCTGTGGTAACGGAATGGTAGGTTCATCCGAAGCTGCAAGCACATTACTCGCTACGAAAGAATTTGATAGAAGCACCAGACCCATAGCTGCGGCGAACACTCTCTTCTTGTTGCTTTTGATTGCTTTCGTTTTCAAATCATTTCGACTCCCATCGTTTTGAGGTTGGTCTTGAATCGGTCTCAATGTAGCATTTGATCCGTTCCACCAGCAATAAAACAATTTCGTCTTTGTATCAATTTCGGAGCAATATCACTTATTTTAAATATTTAACATGAAATTAATATAAATCATGAACTTTGGTGGAATCAGGTAGTGTATACTCTTTGCCGGGAGGAATGCCTGATGAAAAAATGGAACTCTGCATGGGCGGGTCTGGCGATTTCATATGGTTCCATCGTAGTCGTCATTGTACTGCTCATATGCTCATTCTTCTATATCTATTTCTCGCGCAGTTATAATGAAGAATTACAGAACAAGAATCAGTTGATTCTTGAAAATACAGCACGCACGATTGAAGGAACCGTATTGCAACGTGTACAGCAGATGTATGTAGACCTTTCCCTCGACAAATCTGCAAACATAAGCATGTTCGCCGACACGTCCAATCGTGGCGGGTTGGATCAAGTCGTTGATCTTCAGGAGCTTCTCAAGGCCAAAGTAGCGGGCAATACTGACATCGTTCAGGCCATCCATCTCTATTATCCTGAACAGAATATCATGTTATCTTCGCTATACGGCCTGCGCTACAACGCGGATCAGGGCGAAAGTGCCGCCTATTATACGGACTGGCTGCAGGAGATGAGGACAAGCAAGGATAGCAGCCTCTGGACGCCTTCCCGTCATATTCCAAAGGACATTTTCTCCAGCATTCCGGCTGATACCAGCAATGATCTATTCACGTATGCACACAGCTATCCTTTTCACTCTACGGGCGAGACCAGTGATGTCATCATTGCAATTGACGTGAAAGAAAGCGCAATCAGCCAAATTATAGAGAATATGATGCCTTCACAATATAAAGATACATTTGTGGTAAACCAAGCAGGAAATAACATAAGCGATGCCTATGAGGATATGTCGGTGCAGCCGAGAAAATATGAGTCCAGCATGATGAAGATACTGAATTCCTCAGATACGAAGGGCAGCTTTGATGAACAAGTGAATGATGTATCGTACGTGGTCTCCTATCAGACCCTGCCTTCAACAGGCTGGATGATCTACAGTGCTACACCTTCCAGCTTCTACTATGAGCAAGCGACCATGGTACAGCAGCTCATCCTTGTCATCTGTCTCATTGCCCTATTCATCGGTCTTACCTTATCAGCGATACTAGTCCGTGCCAACTACAGCCCGATTAAACGTCTTGTCAGTCGGGTTAAAGACTTGTCTGGCGCGGAACCGAAGCATATTACGAATGAATACCGACTGATCGATAGTGCGTTTATGCAGTTAAATGACAAGGTGAATAGCCTGAAGGAGACATTGCAGGCGAATAGCCCGGCGATCCGGCAAAAAGCAATTTTCAGCCTGCTGCATGGCAGTTATACACGAGAGCAATGGGCAGAGGAAGGACCTGCTCTGGGCATCTCAGGACAGCAATACCATGCGTATTGCTGTCTGCTGCTGAACACCGGTGGAGCCCATTGGGGATTTCATTCGGAAAATCCGTCAGCGGTCGCATCCCGATTGATTCATGGCCTAGAGTCCCTGTCTCTGCCGGACAGCTGTCTTCTCTCCGAGGAACTGCCCGACAAGAAACTCGTGGTCATTTTGTGTACTAACACAGCTTCAGAAGCGCTCCTCGACGAGCTATCCCATCTCCTGTTATGTGAAACAAGACAGCAGTTCCAACGGGAAATCCAGCTATCTTCAGGCTCCTGGGTGCAAGAGTTGACCGATGTACACAAAAGCTTCAGCGAAGCGCAGACATTGATGAAATACGCATATTTTATACCTGAACTCGCCATTCTGAAGGATCACAACATCCTCCTGCGTGAGCATAATCTGGAGGAAATTCCGCAAACAATGCTCACCAAGTTCAGGGACAAGCTGCATGCCAAGCAGCTAGGAGAGGCGATTGCTGCCCTTAATCAGTTCATTGCTACGATGCGTGAAGGGTTATATCCAGCAAACTACTGCCACTTCATGCTGGCTAATGCCGTATTCGTGTACTCGGACGTGGTGAAGAACGTTCGTTACAAGCATCCACTTCAGCATGGCCAACCAGATCTGTACCAAGAGTTCGTCAGCATGGGCAATATTCTCGCTTTTCGAGACTGGTTGGTGGAATCGATCACAATATTCATCTCTGAAACGGAGAAGCGAAACAGTGATCGGGCTGTTTCTACCATTGGGCTGGCGAAGCAATATATTGAGGAGCATCTGTCCGAAGACCTCTCACTGGAGGCCGTAGCAACCAAGGTGTTCATTAGCCCCAAATATTTGAGCAAGCTTTTTAAAGAAGAAATAGGTGCTACCTATACCGATTACATTACCTCCCGGCGGATGGAACGGGCCAAGGAACTGATCGAAAGCAACAACATGACTATTGAACGAATCGCAAGCTCCGTCGGCTACGGAACAACAGCCTATTTTATTAAACGGTTCAAGGATATGTACGGCTGCACGCCGGGCCATTATTTGCGTACTATCTCTTCGGCGGCAATGGCGGAAGCAGATTTTTAACGTAAGGAGGGAGGGTTAGCGGATGAATAGGAAAGGACGGCAACATGTTACAGCACTCCTCACCGTATTGTTTCTGGTTGGTCTAACCAGTATTCTTGGCGGCTGTAGCCTTCTGCCCCTGGGGCAGAAGGCTACAGCGGAACAGCAAAGAGTCGATTCGGCTCATTCCAAATTGGAGAAGGCACCTTATCACATTTCGTGGACCATGCATCAGAATCTGCCTGTACCAGAGGATGCAGAGATGCTGAAATACGTGGAAGATCAATTTAATGTGGATCTGGATGTATGGAACCTTGAAAACAACAGATATGAAGCCCTTCTCGACATGAGGCTGGCCCAAGGCACCATCCCCGATCTGTTCCGGATTCGCCAGCCACAGGACCTGCTGAAGTACCAGCAGCAGGGTGTACTGGCTGAGATTCCGGTAGAAAAGCTGAACACGTACGCCCCGAACCTGATGCGCATCATTCGCGAACAGGCGCCCAGTTATGAGCATGCCGGGATGATTGACGGCAAGTATTATGGCATCCCAGTCATTAATCCAACCAACATCTACCGTACGCCTGTCGTATACCGGCAGGATTGGCTGGAAAAGCTGGGCTTGTCCGTGCCACAAACGCTGGCTGATTTCGAGAAGATGATCTATGCCTTTACCTATGATGACCCAGACGGAAACGGTATCCAGGACACCTATGGTCTATCCAGTGAAGGCATGAACGTTGTATTCGGAGCCTTTGGACAGATCGTTTTTGCAGATCAGCTCTACTTTGACACGAAGGACGGAAAGAAGGTTATTGGGGCGCTGGAGCCCGAGATGAAAGAGGCACTGCAATATTTGCGCAAGTGGTACCACGATGGTGTCATTGATCCGGAATTCGTGACCGGGGAGAATAAAGGCGGGTATAAACACTTGTCTCATGCCTTTATTAGCAGCAGAATTGGCATGACCTCAATGGGCAATTATTATCACTGGATTCAGAGCGGCGACTATCAGGACTGGCGGTATGATCTGGGCAGGCAGATCGTGAAGACCCCGGCACCATCCACTTTTAACGTAAAAGAACTGACCGCCAAAACCCCCGATGCCCGGGTGGTATTCGGCAAACCGTTCACCGGACCTCATGGGCAACGCGGTTCCAAAGGATACGACATGCTCATGAGTTTCACCGCGATTGGTGCCGATGCCGTCAAGGAACCCGGCAAGCTGGAGATGATCCTCCGCATCTTGGACTATGTCAGCGCTAACCCTGACCCAGACCAGGCAGCAACGATGACTTTTGGTGCAAAAGGAAAGCATTGGACCTGGACGGAGACCCTTCTCCGGGACATCGTCATTCTGCCCCCGTACGATACGATGTTCGGTTATCAGAATGGAATCGGTGCGAATATCGGCATGACTGTTCCATCGAAACAGACCGGAGAACGGGAGAAGTGGGCTTCCACGCTTAAACTGGATCAAAATGGTATCTATAATGCGCTTGAGGTGGCTACACCTTCCCTGGCCAAGTACGGACAAGCTTTAATCAGGCTGAAAAATAAAGCCTACATTGCCTTCATTACAGGGGAACGGCCGCTGAGTGAATTTGACGAGTTTGTGCAGCAATTTATGGCCGCAGGCGGTGCTAAAGTGTTGAAGGAAGCGAACGATTTAAAAAATTAATCTCCACTCATCGTTAACACCGTCAGATAAGCCCAATCTTCTCCAATCCCAATCGGACTGTTCCTGTCCGCTTTGAATCTTGCTATTGCTTCATCAAACTGCTGTTTTCGATATGCACTTAGGTTAGAGTAATACTTTTCCTTGGCTTGCTCAAATTGCACTTGTGTACCGATGCTTCTTCAAAACTATGTTTCATATATCCTGTATTTTAACTTTAATGAGATTCATGCATTGGTGAATGAATTCAGAGACACGCCCGAATGGTGCGGCATCATCATCAATAAAATCTTCACAGATGCCATCTTTATTCAGAGGATCATGAGAAAGAACGCTATTGATATCAGGAAATATTCAAATGTTATAGAGTTCTTATGAGCAAGCAGGAAGGTTTTGTCTGTAGCAACCACATTTTATTCGAAAAAGGAAAAATCGAAAAGCCTTTGCTGACCCCAAATATCAGCAAAGGCTTTTCATTATAGATCGGTTTACTTATCGATCAAGTTGGTTACTTTCAGCATTCTTGCGATCAATGCCGTAACCTCAGCACGTGTCATCGTGGTCTTAGGACTCAGAACCTCTGGTCCATTCCCCTGGATGATCCCGGCTGCAATCAACTGAGCCACATCTTCTTTTGCCCAAATCGATACATCAGCCGCGTCACTGTAACGTTCCAGTTCAGAAGTGATCTGTTCTGGACTCACTGCCGCTTCCGGTTCAATCAGACGATATGCACGAGCAATCATCGCAAAGCCCTGTTCACGGGTGATTTCCTGATTGCCGTAGAAGTTACCGTCATTATAACCGCGTACGATACCGAATTCATTCGCAAGGGCTACCGCAGAGCGGAACCATGCGGAGTCGTTGATGTCAGGGAACTTATTTTGTGGTCCATCCTGACGCATTAAGCCCAGCCCAAGCACCACAATCTCGGCAAATTCAGAGCGGGTAACCTGACGATTCGGTGAGAAGGTATTATCTCCGTTCCCTTTCAAATCCAATCGGGCAGCGATGTTATTCACATCGGTTTTACCCCAATGAGTTCTGGCATCTTCAAAATCCTGCGGATTCCAAATGACCGAGTAGCTTCCACTGCTACGCAAGTCATTGATGAGTGCATAGTAACGACTATCGATCTTTTTCACAACTGTCGGCACATGGAATATGCTGCCGTCCGGATTGACGATGACGCCTGTTGTAATCCGGTTCGGATCAATACCTTCCGGAAGTGCAATATATTTCGGCGCGTATCCGTTCAGTTGCCCGGATCTAACCGTTTGTCCATCTTTCGTGAAGGTGAGGTCCAGATCCACCGGATTCACCAGAAGCTCATACCCCTCGGTTGCAGCCTTGTTTTTGGTGCTACTGATCAAAGCATCCGAAGAACGTGCAATGTCGACACGTACAGCAATATCTTTCATTGCAACGTTGCCAAGCTGCTTGGACACACCGTTCAGGTCCATTTTGCCGCCAGGTACCGGATAGATCGCCAGCGGATTACTGATGTTCAGTTTGGAACCTTGATCCGTCAATTGTTTCAGTGTTTCCAACGTTAATCCATCTACTTTCATATCACCTTCATTCGGCGAATGAATCGCGAACGGCTGATAACTGCCATCCCGGGTTGTTTCCAAATTATCCTTCGGTGGTGTCGGAGTTGGCGTTGGTACTGGCGCAGGTGCTGGTGTACTGCCTCCATTGCCCCCAGTATTGACACCGCCTCCACCGTTGTTACCATTGTCGCTGGATGCTCTATACGCATTGATTCTGTACTCAGTTACATGGCCGAGCGAATCCGTTACCTTAACGACAATTGTGTTCTCCCCTACTTGGAGTGGCAAGTTACCACTTGCATTACCACTTTCGACTTCCTGCCAAGCGCCGTTTGCAACGGAAATTTCAATCTTAGCATGTGGATCCAGTGCCGTTGGCGTTAACTGGATTTGATATACGCTATTAGGCACAGAGATTGTATAGGTATCTTTTCCCGGATCAAAGGCCGGGGACAGGCTCCCAGCGGAAGGGATCAGCGTTTGCAGCGTAGATGTGTCTGTACCAATCACTTTGGTAAGTCCTGTCCTAGCGTTAGTCAGATCCAGAAGCGCCTTTTCTACCTGAGCTTGGGTTGCATTCTCGTCGTTGAACACCGATTGAGCAACTTCCAATGCCTCTTGCAGCGTTTGCCAAGTTTCTGGCGTGTACTCCTCTTGGTTCAGTTCGCCTGTTTCGATCTTACCGTTGATCTCATCGGCTTTGGCTTTCAACTTCGTTTTGTCAACAACCGGAGCAGTTGATACCTTTTCCAGCTTTTCATAGGCATCATTTAATGCTTTCAACGCGTCCTCAACTGCTGTTTGTGTTGAATTTTCGTCGTTGAACACCGATTGAGCAACTTCTAATGCCTCTTGCAGCGTTTGCCAAGTTTCTGGCGTGTACTCCTCTTTGTTCAGTTCGCCTGTTTCAATCTTACCGTTGATCTCATCGGCTTTGGCTTTCAACTTCGTTTTGTCAACAACAACATAATGTTTCGGATTTGACGCTTCTGAATCTGCATATGCTGGATTGTTTGTCTTCGCTTTTACTGTCACCGTGTAGGTGCCAGCTTCCAGCGACGGTTCCAATTCTGACAGGTTAAGTACCGTTCCGGTCACCTCCACCGTCCGCGTCGTGCCGTCTTCCAGTTCGATCGTTACTTCATATTTATCCGCATGCTCAACTGCTTCCCATTTTAACTCATCACCGGTCAGTTTGACGTCTGGTGCCGTCAAGGGAGTGGCAGCAGCTGCAATGGTAAAGTACGAATTTGAACCAAAATTTGAGGTATTAATGGTTACTTGACCGTTCTCAATTAAATGGAATGAGTCTTGAGCATCAAATTGCTCATCATTGCTGATCACAACATATCGAGGCAACCCTGTGGTGCCTCCCGTTTTGTCTACTTGAAGTGTAATCTGTGTTTCATTCCAATTTGTTTTCTGTACTTTGTAGATCCGCTCCATCAGAAGCAGTTTTTCTTCATCTTTAGTAATCGGAGTTTTGAATTCGGCATTCGCTCCATTGTCCCCGAACATAAAGAAAGAAGAATTGTTTAATAAATCATTTTTATTTGCAGAATTCGTATCCTGAACACTGTTGCCCAATGCAATCGTCAATATCGATCCCTGTTCCTGAGCTTTGGCTTGTTTCTGCATCAAGCCACTTTTATCATCTCGACCGATGCTTGTAATGCGATGGGTATAGACTGCGTTCACGTGTGAATCCCAGATCGTAGCCATGTTTGAATCGACATATGAATTTGCTGTCGTCTGATCCATCGTATAGCCGTATTTGATCGCCAAATATGAGCTGACTTTTTGTCGTTCTTCGTCCGTAAGAGCATGATCATATACGATAATTTCTTCAATCGTACCCTGCCAATGTTCAATGCCCGTAGCAGCCGGAATAAGCTTACCGACTACAGCTCCGTCAGAGTTGCCGGTATCCCATGACTTAGGATTATCCTGTCCGTACCCACCCAGTTCCTGCACCTGCTTCATTTTACTGTACAATCTAGCTTTGTTAGTTCCATTGTTCCCGCCTGTCCAAGTAACAAATTGCTCGTTCGTGAACGTCGTTCCTAGAAACCCGTCAGAAGTGTATAATGTCTGGTTCCTGTCACTGTTAAATGTCGTCAAGCCGCCCCTTGTACCATTTTGAAGCATCCCTATACCAGTATAACCACCGGATTGGATCCCCCAAGAAATGATATACCTGATGTCTCCAGTTCTATTGGTTTTGCTAACCGTAATGATCGATCTGGGGTTCTTCCCTTGAGGAAGCTTACTTACATCCAGATTCATAAAACTACTCGTTCCGTTATATTCCAATACCGGATTGAAATTAATATTATGATTCTTATCATCCCAATACGTCGGTTGATTATCGATCACATCTTGTATTGCGTTATTTTTTTTACTGCTTTGATCTTCCCAGATACTCACCTTTTCGCCGCTGGCAACTCCGATTGCCCCCTCTGGTCGTAGCCATAGTGCAGGGGTACTAACTCCGCCTGGACCAACAGGAGTATCGTTAACCTCTTTTGCGTGAGCCAAACTCATTGGCAACGTTCCAATCGACAGAATAAAGGAAAGAACCAGTATGAAAAGTCTTTGCCATGGCTTCTTCCGGGTTCCTGCTGTGTACATAGTTTTCCTCCTACTTACCCATCTTATTTTTTGACTGCTCACTGACTGTGAAATTTCCTGCGAAACAAACTGAGCTATTATAGTGGTTCACAATTGCTGGATTCTCGAAAGTTACACTGGGTTAGCCAAATGATTCTTCCAATCTGTTTAAAAAAGGAAACAATTGACATCTTAGATCTTATTTTTCACTTCTTCCTGTACAAAACCGATATATTCATCCTCCCCGTTGATATTTTTGTGTTAGCCTCGTGTATTGACACATATCGTTTTAATTCTACACAAAGCCTCTTACCAAACTCTAACCAAGTCGTCCGATGCCACTAGGGTATGAACTTTAACCAACTTGATCATGTGTGCCTCTGGGCTGCAGAACAGCAAAAAACCTTTGCTGACCCCAAATATCAGCAAAGGCTTTTCATTATAGATCGGTTTACTTATCGATCAAGTTGGTTACTTTCAGCATTCTTGCGATCAATGCTGTGACTTCAGCACGCGTCATGGATGCTTTCGGACTGAGAACCTCTGGTCCATTCCCCTGAATGATCCCGGCTGCAATCAACTGGGCCACATCTTCTTTTGCCCAAGTCGATACATCAGCCGCATCACTGTAACGTTCCAGTTCAGAAGTGATCTGTTCTGGACTCACTGCCGCTTCCGGCTCAATCAGACGATATGCACGAGCAATCATCGCAAAACCCTGTTCACGGGTGATTTCCTGATTGCCGTAGAAGTTACCGTCATTATAACCGCGTACGATACCGAATTCATTCGCAAGGGCTACCGCAGAGCGGAACCATGCGGAGTCGTTAATGTCAGGGAACTTATTTTGTGGTCCATCCTGACGCATTAAGCCCAGACCAAGCACCACAATCTCGGCAAATTCAGAGCGGGTAACCTGACGATTCGGTGAGAAGGTATTATCTCCGTTTCCTTTCAAATCCAATCGGGCAGCGATGTTATTCACATCGGTTTTACCCCAATGAGTTCTGGCATCTTCAAAATCCTGCGGATTCCAGATGACCGAGTAGCTTCCGCTGCTGCGCAAGTCATTGATGAGTGCGTAGTAACGACTATTGATTTTCGTCACTACCGTCGGCACATGGAATATGCTGCCGTCCGGATTGACGATGACGCCTGTTGTAATCCGGTTCGGATCGATCCCTTCCGGAAGTGCAATATATTTCGGCGCGTATCCGTTCAGTTGCCTGGATCTAACCGTTTGTCCATCTTTTGTGAAGGTGAGGTCCAGATCCACCGGATTCACCAGAAGCTCATACCCCTCGGTTGCCGCCTTGTTTTTCGCGCTACTGATCAAAGCATCCGAAGAACGTGCAATGTCGACACGTACAGCAATATCTTTCATTGCAACGTTGCCAAGCTGCTTGGACACACCGTTCAGGTCCATTTTGCTGCCAGGTACCGGATAGATCGCCAGCGGATTGCTGATGTTCAGTTTGGAACCTTGATCTGTCAATTGTTTCAGTGTTTCCAACGTTAATCCATCCACCTTCATATCACCTTCATTCGGCGAATGAATCGCGAACTGTTGCCCTGTGCCTTGTGACATGGCAACGTTCAGCTTGGCTGGATCAACTTGAACCAACGTTTGCTTATCATCAGATGACTTGGAAGTCGCGAACGGCTGATAACTGCCATCCCGGGTTGTTTCCAAATTATCCTTCGGTGGTGTCGGAGTTGGCGTTGGTACTGGCGCAGGTGCTGGAGTGCTTCCTGAATTGCCACCGCCGCCATTGTTGCCTCCACCGTTGTTGTTCCCATCATTATTTGAGGCTCGAGTAACCACTACAGTGTAATCCGTCTGCAGTCCATTCGCATCTGTAACTCTAACAACAATGGTGTTTGCACCTACGTTCAGCGCAATATCTTCACTGCTGCCTCCGCTCTCCACTTCCTGGAGCTTACCATCCACCAAAATCTCAATTTTGTCTGCCGAATCAGGAGCAATCGGATGAATACGAAGGCTGTATACATCATTCGTTACCGTTGCCGTGTAATTGAATTGGTTTGGATCAAATGCCTGGTTCAGGGCGATGTTTCTCCCATATGAATCTGTCAGATTGAGTTGCGTCAGTGCCTCTTTTACAATGGTAAAGGTTCTCTTTTCCGTAACGGAACGTCCGCCATCCACTGCTGTTACCTCAACGGTGTAAGTACCTGGTGCCAGATCTCCTTCCAGATTATAGGACCAGTTCGGGTCGCCAGCGTTCCAGATCAAACTTCCTGCAACATCAACCACATTTCCATCTGCATCTTTCAACGTTACGCTCAGTTCATCTGTATCCGTATGGACAGTACCCGAAATGGCTGGCTTCTTATCTGAAGTACTCTCTGCTGGTTCAGTAATCTTCAGCTCACCTGCGAATGGGTCTTCCAAATCGAATTGGAAATCATGAACCAATGTCCCTTCTGCTCCCTCGCCTTTTAGATAGCCAGAAGTCCCATTGTAAGCTACGTTAATCGTCTCATCACTTGATAATTTAACCGATTCGGGCAAGGTCAAAATCAATTTGGTAGGGTCCGATCCATCAATAACGGCTCCGACTACCTCTACGGTTTGCCCATCGATCGTAACCGTAAATGCACCACTTAGATCTACTCCAGAAACGACTTCGATATCTTTATCAAAATGAATGGATATCGTGCTTTCGCCCTCGATGAAGCTGCCTCTGTCCGCTTTCGGTTGATTCTTGACCAATCCACCGATTGCGCGATCCAATTCACTTAACAGGTCATTTACCTGAGTCTGTGTTACCAAAGGATTGCTCAAAAGTGCCTGTGCCTCTTGGACTTTGGTTTGCAATGCATTCCATGAGTCAGTCGTGTAATCACCATTCGATATAGCTAAGGCTTCTTTCACTTTTTTCGCTAATTGAATTGTATTGACTGCATGAATAGCATCATCAAATGCTTCGACCGGAAGTCCGGTCATCGCGTCCCTCAACGTGCCGCTGCCATCATAATTAACTGTAATTTCTTCTCCCGATTTAAGCTGAGGTTCTGCTAGAGGGATGGAAATCGTAGATCCATTAAACGTAAATTGACTTAGATTATCATACACGTTATTTCCGACCGTGACGGTGAAACCCTTCAAATCATCCAATTTTATATCACGGTTGAAGGTAAGATTCAAAGTTCCATCGTCATTTACCTGCGATGCTAGCAAATGAGCATCTTTGGGTTCCGGGTAAGCAGCTGCAAACGTGAAGTAAGAGCCGTCCGCAAAATTAGAACTGTTTAATGTAACCTTTCCATCCGTTACCGGATAAAAGGAATCATTGTTGTCAAAAGAGTCATCTTGGCTAAGAATGATATGGCTTGGTTTTAAGCCTTGAGCATCATCCACTTGAAGCGTGATATCCTGATCGCTCCAGTTTGTTTTGTCCACTTTATAAGAACGATCCATCACCTTCATATGGACACCATCTCTCATGATGGGTGCACTTGCATAAGACACTTCATCTTTCGCACTCTTGTCCGCGAACATAAAGAAAGATTTATCATCCATATTGCTCGTATTGTCGGTATTAGCCTTATGGATCGTATCTCCAAGTGCAATCGTCACATTGGAACCAACCGCTTGTGACTTGGATTGCTTCTGGTACTGGGCTCCTAAATCATCACGGCCAATTCCCGTGATACGATTACTGTAATCTGCTTGACTGGCCGAATTCCAGAAAACAGTACCGTTTACTCCGTCCCAATCACTGGCTACATAGTTGTCTGCTAAAGTGATTCCGTATTTTAACCCCAAATAGCTGTACACTTTATTTCTCTCAACATCTTGTAAATTGCGATTATAGAGTATTGTCTCCGACACTAGACCACTAAACCGACTGTTGTGACCAGCTCCGAAATAGTAACCCGTAGCACTTGTCGCATTATTGAAACTTGTCGTTCCAGCAGAAAGATTTTTGTCTAATAATTTATTATTATTTAGATACATTACAAAATAATTTTCTGTTCGCAATACATTGAAAATATCTGCTTTTCCTAATTGATAGGTTCCGGTATTTGTATAATTTAATTCATCACTTGCTGATTTACTGCCAAATGAAGTTTTTATCATACTTGCACTTAATATATCCTTACTTCCTTGCCCACCCAAGTTCCATGGAAATCCACTGATGTCTGATTCAGCAGAAGGTCCTTGTAGGGAAAACACTTCACGGGCAACATCGGTTGTATGAAATGGAGCCCTGATATAGTAACCTTTGTTACTATTAATCAAAATTCCACTATTAAAGTTAACAGCACCTTTAACCAGTGTGTTAGGATTCACGGTACTCCATACATTATCATCTTCGACATTCGTGTCCAGATCGACCAGATCGGTTAAAGAAGTGATTTGGCTACCGTCAGCTGCCAGATTCATACTCTTTTCAACATCAACCCACGAAATGAGTCCGTCGCTTACACCACCGGGATAAACCGCCTCCGTAACAGTGATATTCGTAGAAATCGGACCTGCATCTGCATGTGCTTGCTTCGTTGGTGTTATGCCGGGTAATGGTAGAATACTTGCAACCATCAGGAGGGAAAGTGCCTTTGACCATCCACGCATCATTTTGCTGCCTTGCGTTTTCTTAACGTCCTTCAACTCTTTTCACACCTTTCGTTCTATTTGATTTCACATATAAACCATTTTTCTCATATTCCCATTTGGGACAGCTGGTTTATTAGATTGTGTTATTCCGATATACATCACCGTTCATTCTACCACCCTGTCTCTTACCAAACTCTTACCAAACCCAATGAGGTCTCGAACCAAAAAAAACAGCCTCGCAAGTGAGGCTGCAAGGCTGTCCAACTCCAATCAAATATTCGATTTCTTCCACTCGTGGTACCACAACTCGACTTCCAAGCCAGGACGTATGCCCGCCTCTTGTTCTAACGCAGTAACCAACTGATTATATTGAGCGATCACGGGATCTTTATTACCTAATCGATCATACGTTTTCATTAACGATAGACCGACTTCCTCCAATGATGGCTCGAATTGCTGTACCCGGTGATATAGCGTAAGAGCTTCCGTATTCTGTCCCAGTCCAATGTAATATTGTGCGAGCTGCATGGCGTGGTTACGCCATAGTGCATGCAAGCGCTGGCGCTCCAGTTCAGCCCATGCGTAATCATCCTCACCATAATATTTGCCTTCATATTGATCTGAGGTCTGTCGATGCTCAGCCATTGTAGACGAGGATAATAGAGACAATCGATTAAGACGACTTTCCCATTCTTCCGCGTCAATCCTGAATTCTCCTGTTTCCAGTATATAACCAAACTGTTGGTAGCGAATAGATATCTTGTCCTCGCCCATGAATTCATTCATCATGCTACGCAAGCGATGTATACCGCTATGAAGATTTGAAATGCCTCTCTTCTCATCCAGCTCTGGCCACAACAGTTCAAGCAGTGAATCCCGCTTGATCGGTTTGTTCCGATGGTGAAGCAAATAGGCGAATAGCTCTCTGATTTTGGTCGTTCTGAACTTCAAATGCATCGGCGCTTCGTTCGGATGCAGTTGTACCTGCAGCATTCCCATACACCGGATCAACATGGACGGCTCTTCCACCGAGTTCAGACTTGCTGGAATGGTTCGGCGTTGATACATCTTCATCGTTTTGTCCAGACGATCCCGCGTTACGGGCTTCATGATATAGTCCAACACCTCAAGCCCATAGGCCGTTAGTGCATGTTCGTTATTTGCTGTCGCAAAAATAATCTCTGTTCCAGGGGAAACCTCATGAATGCGTTCAGTCGCCTCTATCCCGTTCATCCCTGGCATGTGAATGTCCATGAAGACGACTTCCGGCTGATGACGCTCGATTTGATCCATGGCTTCTTCTGCCGTCAAAAAAGAACCGATAACTTCGCAATCGTCTCTCTCTAGCAAAAGTTTGTTCAACCTGTTCAGAGCGAGGTATTCATCATCTACCAAAATCATTCTCATATGTCACAACCCCTCCGGCTCACTGTTCTTCCTCTGATCTTTAATTTTACCATAATTCCATAAGGGTAGCGCTATCATTTGAGTAAAAAGTCTATGTTCCGGTATTGAATAAAATGTTATTCATTTGCGCTCCATTTGCAGGAATTCGAAGTATAATGTCGAAAACTAATTTCTGCCATGAAACCAATAACCTTTAAAAAGATACCCCGATATGTCGTGCTGTCGATATTATTCCTGACTTTTTTGCTCGGATTTCGTTGGATATGGTCTGCGTCTTTCACCATACCTGAACACCCTGAACCAGCTCAGGGTGTGCTGGATCTTCGAGGATGGGATCTTGCCAACGCTTCACCGATATCCCTTGACGGTGAGTGGGAATTCTATCCCCGTGTATTAATTTCTAATCGTGAAGCAAGGGTACTGAACCACCCTTCGACCTGGATTCAAGTTCCGGGAGATTGGCGCAGCGCAATGCCAAACTCTTCGAATTCATTAGGATACGGAACATACCGGCTCCGTGTTCTACTAGACCCCTCAGTAAGGGAGGTTGCGCTCTGGGCTCAAAAAATCCAGGCTTCATCCATCCTAGAAATGAACGGGAACATCGTCGCCGAATTCGGTCAACCTGCCACCCATGCCGAAGCCTATCACCCAGAAAGGACCACGTTTACGACTTCCTATGCTCTAAACGGGGCAAACGAGCTCGAGCTTGTCGTGCAAGTTGCCAATTTTGATGATCCTTCTAGCGGTGGTATTACACGCTCCCTCTATTTTGGTTCTCCAGAGGCGATCGGGAGCGAACGGGGAATATCAATCGATTTGCAGAAAATTACCTTTGCCATACTGCTGCTGCATAGCTTGTATGCGTGTGTGATGTTCTTTTTTAACCGCAAACAACGTGCTCTGCTCACGTTTTCCCTGTTAACCCTGGCAGCAGCGCTTACGGTTGCTTCTGACCATGACAGTCTTTTATTGAACTGGATTCCACTCAACTTTTCTTGGATGGTCAAGGCCAAAGCGTTATCCTATCCCTTGTTTTCGTTCTTCATGCTTCTAATGGCCAGAAGTTTCTCACACAGTTTGCGAGGTCGCAGACTTTTCCGAGTCTATGCCAGTACGCTCGGTGTCTACTGTGTATTTCTGCTGATCGCACCAGTGACCCTGATATACCAAGTCCTTGGGTCCGGGATTTCTGATTTCCTTTATCTGTTTGCCATTGCCTGGTCTGTGTACCTGTTCTTCAGAATGGCTGTCAGAAAACAAAGTGACGCCAGCTTCTTGCTATTCGCAGCAACCGGTAGTTTATCCAGTGTGCTGTGGGGATTCATGAACTCACATAACGAGATTACCAACGTGTATTATCCAATTGATGTCATCGCGGCCATATTCGGTTTCTCAACCTACTGGTTTAAAAAATACTTCCGTAATTCAAATGAGATCGAGAAGTTGTACGAACAGCTCAAAGAAGAAGGCCGGCAGAAGGATCAGTTTCTTGTCAATACGGCTCATGAGCTGCGTACACCACTACATGGTATCATCAACATCGCAGAGAGCATCGAGGTCCGCGAACGGCGGAGATCGGGAGGGCAGCATGCAGAAGACATGAAGCTCCTAATTACCATCGGTCGCCGAATGTCCCAGCTGGTTGACGATCTGCTTGACGTGATTCGCCTGAAGGAAAAACGCATTAAGCTTCAGAAAAAACCATTATCCCTTGCATCCGTCATTCCAGGCGTGATCGGTATGTTCAGGTTTATGACCGAGGGCAAGCCTGTCCAGATAAACGTGGATATTCCTGAATCGCTCCCCCTTGTTCAGGCCGATGAGAGACGACTTGTTCAGATCCTCTACAACCTGTTGCATAACGCACTCAAATTTACCGCCGAAGGTAACATTACCGTTTCTGTCCGGGAACGTGAAGAGTTCGTTGTGATTCAAGTTTCGGATACAGGCGTTGGTATGAGTGAGGAGATACAAAGACGAATATTCGATGCCTATGAACAAGGGACTCCTGAGGCCCGCGCGAGTGGAGGAATCGGTCTGGGACTCAGTATCTGTAAGCAGCTCACTGAACTCCACGGCGGCGAGCTAACCGTGCAATCTGTGCTCGGGCAAGGATCGACTTTCCAAGTTTCACTTCCACTGGAAGAGGGGGTAGTGCTGCCTGACCGGACGAAGCAGCGCCTAGACACTTATAGCTTCGAGGAAGTCGCGGTTGCAGAGCAACAACCGATATCGCATGAAAGGGCGGCCGCCAATATTCTCGCTGTCGATGATGACCCTGTGAACTTAAGGGTACTTATCTCCATGCTTTCGAACGAGCCATACCATATCCAACCCGCAACTTCGGCGCGTGAAGCACTGGAATTACTGGATACAAAACCGTGGGACTTACTGATTGCCGATGTCATGATGCCACATATGTCTGGTTATGAACTGACAGAGAATGTACGCAAGCGTTATTCCGTATCCGAGCTTCCTATCCTGTTATTAACAGCACGTAACGAACCGGCCGATATCTACACCGGATTCATGGCTGGCGCTACGGATTATGTCACCAAGCCCGTTGATGCTGTTGAGTTGAGACATCGCATCGGGTCACTGGTTGTGCTGAAACAATCCATCGATGAAAGGCTACAGATGGAAGCCGCTTATTTGCAGGCACAGATTCAACCTCATTTTCTATTCAATACGTTGAATTCCATCATGGCACTTAGCGATCTGGATACCGAGAGAATGCAGAAGCTTGGCGATGCCTTCATTCAATATCTGCAGACCAGTTTCCATTTCATGAATTCTGAGAAAACAGTGGATATAGCCCATGAGTTAGATCTTGCACGTGCCTATGTGTACATTGAGAAAGAACGGTTTCCAGACAGACTAGATGTCATCTGGGACATCCCTGAAGCCCTCAGCGTATCTCTTCCGCCGTTAACCATTCAGCCGCTCATCGAGAACGCGGTCAGACATGGCGTCTTAAGCCAGCACAAGGGCGGGTCAGTACAAATCCGAATTAACAAACAAGATGACCTTATCCTCATTGAAGTTCAGGATGATGGTGTGGGGATGGATCAGGCTCAGATCGATAAAGCGTTGGAATGGCCGAAGAAGATCGGAGCCGGGGGTATTGGACTAACCAATACACATCGGCGACTTATTCAAAGATATGGCCAGGGTCTGACTATACGTAGCACTCCGGGCGAAGGAACTACAGTCGCTTTCGTAATACCCATTCATCAACCGAAATGAGATTGATCCCACCCTATTAAGTTAGGTCAACACAATAACACTTCATTACAGAAGAGTAAGCCAAAGAGCTAAGCACGGTGATATCCCGGCTTAGCTCTTTATCATGACCACCATAGAACGGTGGCATGCTATTCGTTTATACAAGAAGGGCCTGTTTCTCATCCGATAAACCAAGCGCCTGAGCGGTTGCAGCATGAACTTCCTGAAGAAGATCCAGATTCTCCACGAGTGACACGCCATAGGAAGGAATCATTTCCTTGATCTTCGGCTCCCATGCATCCATATGCTGCGGGAAACATTTGTGGAGGATCTCCAGCATCACGTGAACAGCGGTCGACGCCCCCGGCGAAGCTCCGAGCAATGCCGCAATCGAGCCATCCGCAGCCGTGACCACTTCCGTACCGAATTGAAGCGTTCCTTTGCCACCTTGGACCGTATCTTTAATGACTTGCACGCGCTGACCTGCCAGAACCATATCCCAATCTTCGGTTTTGGCACCTGGGACAAAGTCTCGTAGCTCTTCCATGCGCTGTTCTTTGGATAACATCAGCTGTGAAATCAGGTATTTGGTCAGTGAGATTTCTTTGACCCCTGCCGCGAGCATCGTTAACAGATTATGCGCCTTCACAGACGTGATTAGATCAGCATTGGAACCTGTTTTTAAGAATTTTGGCGAGAAGCCGGCAAACGGTCCGAACAGTAACGACTTCTGGTTGTCGATAAATCGAGTATCCAGATGCGGAACCGACATGGGGGGTGCCCCTACCGAAGCTTTGCCATATACTTTGGCATGATGCTGCTTCACAACTTCCGGATTTTTGCACACCATGAAGAGTCCACTAACCGGGAAGCCGCCAATATGTTTTCCTTCCGGAATACCGGATTTTTGCAGCAAATGCAGGCTTCCGCCTCCGGCTCCAATAAAGACAAATTGCGCAGTATGCCGCTCGACGGCACCGCTGCCCAAATCTTTTACACTTAGTTCCCATGAGCCATTGCTCGTGCGTTTAATATTCTTCACGCTATGTTGATAGTGGATATCCACATTATGATTCTTTAAGTGATCCAGCAGCATACGCGTTAAAGCACCAAAGTTAACATCCGTACCGTAGTCGATTTTGGTGGCTGCAATCGGTTCATTACTTGTACGGTCTTTCATCATCAGCGGAATCCATTTCTTCAATGTTTCCGTGTCATCCGAGAATTCCATGCCTTCAAATAACGGGTGGTTCGATAAAGCTTCATAGCGTCTCTTCAAAAACAGGACATTGCTCTCTCCATGTACATAACTCAAATGAGGAAGCGGCATGATGAAGTCCCGCGGATTACGAATCAGATTGCTATTGACGAGATAGGACCAAAATTGTCTTGAGATATGAAATTGTTCATTCACCTTGATGGCTTTGCTAATATCCACCGATTTGTCTGGTCGTTCAACGGTATAGTTAAGTTCGCAGAGTGCGGAATGCCCGGTTCCGGCATTATTCCATTCGTTGGAGCTTTCCTCCCCTGCACTGGCGAGCTTTTCAAAAACCTTAATATTCCAGTCTGGCGCCAATTCTTTAAGCAAAGTTCCCAAAGTTGCACTCATAATTCCGGCACCAATCAAGATAACATCTGTACTCGTTTGTCCCTGGCTCATGTCTACCGTCCTTATATCCTATATTTGCCAAAAGGATGTAAGCGTTATCGATTTGGCATTGCAGCAAGCCCATTCTTCAATAGGATCGCCTCTTCTGAATGAATATAACCTTGATATAGTGTATCAATAATATGGATAGATTTAAATACGTAATTTGAAGATATTTATTAATGTTCAGCTCAGCCAGCCAAAAAAGGGCTTCTCACGTGTATGGAGTTCTTTCTTTGTGTTCATAGATATGAGAAAATCCTCAATTATAAAATCCTCATCACTCCCAATCAGTAATTCCTCCTCGTTGAAAATACAAGAAAGCCGAACCGGCTTTTCCACCGTTCGGCCTCTTTGCTACGGCTCGATTCCCCATACAAGCTTACTTTTCCGATACAGCGTAACTTTGTTCCAGTCGCTGAACGTCGTCTTCGTCCCGTCGAACGAGTAGTCGTCCGTCTTGTTAAAATCCGACCAGTCGCTCTTGGCGATACGCACCTGGATGTCGCCGGATTGGCCGCCCGCCGATATCGATCCGGCCGTCGCCGCAAAGCGGATTTCCAGATACCCATCCGTGCCTGTTCGCGCCTGTTCGATCGATGCAAACGTTCCGCCGACTGCGTTTGTGCCGATCTGGGCCCAATCACACCAGAATTTGAGCTCCTCGCTGCCGTCTTTCGTGAAGTAATAGCGGAGCTTCACTTCACTCAGCGGAACGTTCGTCTTTCCGGTATTGGTGATGTTGAACGTCGCATTGATCATATTGTCCTCTGCCGCGCTGCTGTTGCTCGTTTTGTATTGGACGGCGAGTCCCTCGGCAAAGTTCGCTCCGCCGCTCGCAGGTGCCGTCGCTCCTGCTGTCGGCTTCGATGCTGCCGAGTCTGCGGCCTGCTTTGGAGCGGCCGACTTGCCGCCGCCGTTCACGGGCTTCATGATCCTCGCAAGCATTTTTTGCTTCGGCTTGTTCCATGTCTGCCAATCGTCTAACAGCAACCCGCCGGTATCTCCGCTGTTCGGATTGAGGCTCCAGTATGTCCAATACAGATCATTCCGGTTGATGTAGTCGACAAGCGCGTTTTGCCACTTGCCCTCCTTCGAAGCCGAATCGACGCTGCGGCCACCGAACTCCCCAAGCAGTATCGGGGCGATTTTTTCCTTGTGGATGTAGCCCCAATTCGCATCCCATACGCCGGGCAGGTTGGCGGGAAATTTACGATCGGCGAACCACGGCTGCGACGAAACACCCGGGCCGTAATCGTGTGGTGAGTAAACGATCCTGTTTGGTACTTTCAGCCGGACCGGATATTTGCGAACGCCCTTCAGATTGCCGCCCCACCAATAGGAGCCGCTCTGTCCCTTTACATTCGCGTCCACCCCTTCCACAACGATCAGCCAGTCCGGATTGACAGCGAGAGTCGCATTGCCCGCCCGTTCCGCAGCCAACCGCCAGTCTCTGGCTGAATCGCCGCAGCCCCAGCATACGGAACCGTGCGGCTCGTTATGCAAATCGGCGCCGATCACCGTGTCGTTGCCCAGATAGCGCTTCGCCAGCATCGTCCAATCTTTAATCCATGTCTTTTCCGAAACCGATTGCGTATACCATCGCTCCGCTTGCCCCGAGGCGGTTGGACGATGACGGTCAAGAATGATTTTCATGCCGCGCTTTCCCGCCTTCTGAACGAGCTTGTCCAGCAGTTGGAGCGGCGTCAGCCCCTTCAGGTCGGGATTTTTTGCATAGTCGATCCCGCTTGGCTTTTTACCGGGCAGCAGCATTTCGTTCGTATACGGGATGCGAAGCAAGTTGTATCCTTCTTTTGCAAGTTGGTCCAGCATGCTGTCCATCGACCGCGTCCACAAGCCGTGGGGAGAAAAATTGTCTGTCTCAAATCCGAACCAGTTCACCCCGTTGAAACTAGCCGGTTTGTCCTTCGCATCGACGATGCGGTTGCCTGAAGTGTGGTAGTAGCCCGAAGACGATGTGGGCTTGGCTGCAGCAGTCGCACCGATGCCTGAGAGGAGCACGACCGCAAGCAGCAGGCAAGTTCCTATCCGTTTCATTCGCTCTCCCCTTTCTATTATCCGGGATTGAATTTTGGGCGCGTATATAGCCTCGCAGGTACATCGCGCCTGTAATGGCCTGCTCTTTGAATATATCGGATAATCAGCGCAATTGCTGTATATACTCCTTTTTCATCAAATCATCGATAACTTTCTCTGAGTGCATATTATCTGGCCTGGTCCACCTCGATACGTGATGTAGTTGCTTACGGAAATAACAATCTTCCCACTGCTGTTGTAATTGGCAGCTGGGTGATTGTAATTGTTCAAATGCGCAAAAATCAAGCGGGGAACCGGAAAAATGAACACGGAAAGAGCCGCTTTCGATTGTTTCCGAAAGCGGCTCTTTGTTTGAGCTTTCTCATTTCCTGCATTGTGTACTCAGAAGATCGAAATCAGTTCCTTCGTATATGGATGGCGCTCTTCCGCGAACAAC
Organism: Paenibacillus hebaui; assembly: GCF_051934385.1. NCBI lineage: Bacteria > Bacillati > Bacillota > Bacilli > Caryophanales > Paenibacillaceae > Paenibacillus > Paenibacillus hebaui. Next base: position 7,088,516 of record NZ_CP196836.1, read on the forward strand.
GCGTCCGCGCCGAAGCGGTCAACAATCTGCCCTTCCCGCATCACGATGATGCGCTGGCTCATGCGGTGTACGGCAGCCAGATCATGCGAGATGAACAGATACGACAGACCGAGCGACGTACGGAGGTCGGTTAGCAGCTGCAGAACTGCGCCCTGCGAGATCACGTCCAGGCTGGCCGTCGGTTCGTCGAGGACGACAACATCCGGCTCAATGCCGATGGCACGTGCGATGGTTACGCGCTGTCGCTGTCCGCCGCTTAGCTCATGCGGATATCGTCCAGCCAAATCGCTGGGAAGCTCGACAGCTTCAAGTAGCTTTTGGACGTAAGCGTCCTTCGACGTGTAGGTAAAGTGGGATAGCTTGGCGTTCCGTCCGAGCTGCTCGTACGGATCGATTAATGAATCGGCAATCTTGAGCTTCGGATTCAGTGCAGCCATCGGGTTCTGGAATACGATCTGAATCTTCCGGCGATGAGGTCGCAACCGGCGTCCACTTAACCGGGCGATATCTTGTTCGCCAAGTGTAATGGAGCCGGTATCCGCATCTTCAATCCGTAGCAGACAGCGGGCGAGCGTACTCTTGCCACAGCCGCTTTCCCCAACAAGACCGAGACACTCGCCGCGGTTCAGGGTGAAGGAAATATCCTCTACAGCCGGTCGGTCTGCCCCCGCATAGGTCCGGCTGAGATGCTCCACGCTCAATACAGGCGTGGTCGTTGGTGTAGCGTGGCCCTCACCGTGCAATACGGATTCGCCTGTCTGGATGAATTCCGTATGTTCTTCATTTGCAGTTATCTTCACTTCGTTCCCGCCTCCTTCAGACCCGACTTCAGCGAGCGGCTCAGAATGGGAGCCGCTTCAATCAGCTGGCGGGTATATTCATGCTGGGGATGGTCGAGAATGCGATGCTTTCCGCCAGATTCGACGATCTGCCCTTCCTTCATGACAGCCAAGCGGTTGGCATAGCGGCGTACATGGCGCCAGTCGTGCGTGATAAACAGAATGGCACAGCCAGTCTCCGCCTGCTTGCGTGCGAGCAGTTCCAGCACGCGATGTCCGGATACACTGTCCAGCGCTGTTGTTGCCTCGTCAGCAATCAGCAGACGAGGAGACAGCATCAGTGATGTGGCAATCGAAGCCCGCTGAAGCTGTCCACCACTCAATTGGAACGGGTAACGACGGAGCAGCTCCGCGCCAAGCCCAACCGATTCCAAGGCTTCCTCGGCTCGTTTCTTGCGGGTGGCAGAAGACTTTTCCCCGTGTACCTTCTGGTACTCGTCAAAGTGTCCGCCAATGCTCCGAAACGGCGTGAATGCTCCTTGGTAGTCCTGAAAAATATACGAGATGCGGCTTCCCCGCAGGGCGCGCATCTCCTTCGGCTTCCGTTCAAGCAGGTTGCTCCCTTCGAACATGACACGTCCCGTCGCATGCAGATTAGGCGGAAGCAGGCGACCGATGGCTTGCGAGAGCAAGCTTTTGCCGCTACCGCTCTGTCCAACTAATGCCATGAACTCGCCTTCGCGAACAGCCAGAGAGACTTGATCTACAATCGTGCGATCCCGACTGGAGATGCTCAGTTCCTCAATGGAGAGAATCATGGCTGCACCTCCTTCTTCACGTCAAACCGGTCTCTCAGATAGTCGCCCAGCATGTTTGCGAGCAGCACCACCGATACGATGGCGAGACCCGGATAGATCATAAGCTCTGGCCGAGACTGGAAGTAGGGCCGTGAGTCATTCAGCATCGCACCCCACTCAGGTGTTGGCGGCTGTGCGCCAAGGCCGATGTAGGACAGTGACGAGATGAGCAGGATAATTTTGCCCAGATCGAGACTGGCTAACACGAGCACATGACCTGCGATATGTGGAAGCAGATGCTTTCTCATGATACGACCGTCTGACAGTCCGTTGGTCCGGGCGATACGAATGTAGTCCTTTTGTGACTCAGATAAGACGGTACTTCGAACAAGACGTGCATAGCTGACCCACTTCACAATCACGATGGCTAATACCAGATTGCCGATGCCTGCGCCAAGCAGTCCACTTAACACGATGGCGACAATGGTATCAGGGAAAGCGAGGAAAGCATCAGCGATCCGCATGAACAGCTTATCCACCCAGCCACGTTTGTATCCTGCAATCAAGCCAAACGGAATGCCGATCAGCAGCGCAGCACTGAGTGCCAGCAGGCTGTAACCGAGCGTTTGCCCGCCGCCCAGAAGCAGGCGTGTGAGTACGTCACGACCCAAATGGTCGGTGCCGAACGGATGAAGCGCACTAGCACCCTGCAATCGTCCGCGTAGATCGGTTAAGGTGTGATCATGTTTCAGAACTAAAAAGGCATATACGGAGGCCGCGATGACTAGCAGTGCAAATAGCAAACCAATGATCGCCTGCCAGCCGTGTTTTTTAGTTTTTTTGGCCGGAATATGCAGGGGCATGGTTTTCATCGGTGGGCCTCCTTTTCCTTAAGTTTCATTTCAGGATTCAAATAACGGTACGACAGGTCAACCGCCGTATTCACGAGGAATACCACGATGGCCATGATCAGGATGTAACCCTGAATCAGTGGATAATCACGCTGGCGGATGGCGTCGACGACGAGCTTACCGATGCCCGGATAGGCGAACAGCACTTCAATCACGACGACTCCGCCGATCAGGCTGCCGAGGCTTACGCCGAATACTGTAATGACAGGCGGCAGACTGTGCCGAAACGCGTGAAGCATGAAAATGCGACCTTCGGATAACCCTCTTGCCCGGGCGGACCGAACGAACTCCTGGCTGAGAGAATCTAATAGGCTGGAACGCAAAAGACGCACATAGACGCTGGAGATGGCAAGTCCCAGCGTCAGAGATGGCAGAATAAGCGATGCGAATCCATCCCGACCCATGGTCGGCAGATTGCCATAACGTACGCCGAACATATCGATCAAGATTAGACCCAGCCAGAAGCTAGGCACAGCCGCACCGACAATGGACAGCATACGGCTGCCCCGGTCGATCCAACTGCCGCGATGGAGCGCTGACAGTGAGCCGAGCGGTATCGCTATGACGAGCATGACCAGCAGCGCGCCAATGGTCAATTCAGCCGTGGCTGGCAGCGCACGCATTAGGGTCTGCATGACAGGTTGACCTGTCGAGTACGATACGCCAAAGTCCAACCGAACGAAATCGAGTAGCCAATTGCCAAACTGGACAGGAAGGGAATCGTTGAAGCCCATCTCCTCGCGAACAGCTTCGACCTGTTCCTGACTAACGGACAGTTCGTCCACATTCAAGATGGTCAGCACCGGATCACCGGGAGCAAGACGGATGAACAGGAAGCTCACAAACATAATAAACAGCAGAAAAATGAATACCTCCAGGAACTTCCGAAGCAAAATGCGAAACATTACATCACATCCAGCTTATTGGTAATCATGTAATATTCACTGCGAGCCGTGACCCAGTTCTTGATCTTCTTGCCGTTGTACGCAACGATCGTACCTGGATGCAGGACAAAAGAATTTAGCACGTTGTCATGTACGTAGTTGGCTGCTTTCTCGGCAAGTTCCGCACGCTTCTCCGGTTCAACCGTGAGATTCAGTTCGTCGATGATCTTGGTCAGTTCCGGATCTTCCGATCCGCTGAAGTTAAGAGCACCCTTCGGATGGTACGTTGCATTCAGATAGTAGCCGGCATCGCCGCGCGGGGCTGTCAAATTACTGTACGTCGCAATATCCCAGTCGCGGTTGGATGCCATGTAGTCTTCCGGCGTGTCGATCTGGCGGATCTGGACGTCGATACCGATCTTCTTGGCATCAGACTGGAACACTTGGGCGATCAGTGGCAGATCGGCACGAGCTGAATAGGTAAGCAGTGTCAACTGCAACGGCTTCCCATCCTTGGTCATCACGCCGTTTTGCAGTGTATATCCCGCTTCCTTAAGATAGTTCACTGCGGCGTCAGCTCCTGACCCCGTGGCAGTCTCTGTATAGGTTGGCGCGAACGGCAGCGATGGCAAGAACGGCCCGATGGCCGCTTCGCCGTAGCCGAGCAGGATCGTGTCAACGATACCCTGACGGTCGATCAACGCATCCAGCGCGCGGCGGACGTTCAGGTCTTTGATACTCTCCCGCTGCATATTCATCGTCATCTGATGCACGCGGAACGTCGACGTGGACTCCACGGTCATGCCGTCCATTGCTTTGAGCGAGTCGAGGCTCTCGACTTCCGGACGGTATACGATATCAACCTGACCGGATTTGAGCGCAAGCGTGCGGGCGTTGGCATCTTCATTGAAGGAGAACGTTACTGAATCCAGTGGCGCTGCTCCGTCCCAATATTCATCATACCGATTCAGTTCCAGCTTGCTGCCCGGGGTAAAGGAGGTCAGCTTGAATGGTCCAGTACCAACGGGCTTGTTCACAATGTCCGGCTCGCTTACGTCGATAATCGCCGTGTTCGGATTCACCAGCTCTGAAGCGAATTCCGGGAACGGCTGGGTTGTGGTGATCTCCAGCTTGTCACCCTCGGCTTCAATCGTATCGATCTTGAGTGCATTCTGGATAGCGGCACTTTCCTGCAAAGCCCGCTCAAGCGAAGCCTTAACCGATTCGCCAGTCATGGGCTTGCCGTTCTGGAATGTCACATCATCACGCAGATCGATCGTCCAATGCTGACCGTCTTCACTCTCCCAGCTCTCAGCGAGCCATGGAGCAACCGTCAGATTCTCTTCATCGAGGCGAACCAGCGTTTCCGTAATGCCCGCGCGCAGCGGCACATAGCTGGAATCCACATGTGGATCTAGCGAACTGGTGGAGAAGTTATATAGGAAGTGAACATTTTTATTATCGGTGGATGGTTGCGCAGCGGGACTGGACTCAGATGATCCGCAGGCGCTCAACAGTCCAGCGCTCAATGCCAAGGAGACCAGCGCTAGCAGTGGCGTCTTTTTATTCAAGGTAATGCCCCTCTCTCTTAATCGTAATCATTATGATCTATACAATGAGTATTATCATATCGTAATGATTACGTTTTGACAAGAATTATATTGGTGTTAGAACGAGAAAAAATCCGACTCTCGGATGAGAGCGGATTCTTCATGTTTTTTGTTACATATGAGGGCTTTAATATGGTGTACTTCCTTTGCGATCTGGGATTGTTTAGATGTAGAACCATGCAAGATTTCTCGAAGAGTTATAATCCTGTTTCGTAGTCTTCCAGCAAATGTGACTAATAACCTTCGATGTCTAATATGGATATCGAATCAATTTCTTTGAAATAGATAGGTGGAACATTTCAATTGTAAATTTCGTTTGAAGATTAAGGGGGAGTACAATGAAGAAATTTTCACTTATCGCCTTAATGCTTGCTGCATTTATGGTCCTGATTCTTATCAGCTGCCAAAGTTCTAATCAGCCCGATCCAGCCGGAGTAAGTAAAGTACCGAAGGAATTAGAAACCTTCTATCCCGGCGATATTACCCAGGTTGATTCTATTGAAATGATGAGTGGCAGTGATGGTACTAAAAAAATAACTACAGATCAAGTGCTAATTCAGGAATGGATTGAAAAGGTACGCGATATAGAAATCGTACTTGATCCAGACCAAGAAGATGCAACAGGGGTTTTGTTCCATGTCACGATGTTTGAGCAGGGGAAAGAAGTGTTGTATATAACTCCTACCAATATGAATCATCAGCGAATGGAGCCACAGTTGGAATTGGCTGACCGAATGACGGAACTTTATGATGCAATAAAATAAGAGTGTTCTTATAACATGAACAAGCACTGTATTCAAAGTGACTACATGCTGAAAAGTTCCGTATAAAACTATCCTTCGTAATCATCTTCTAGTTTAGGTATGAATGGGGAGAGAAACGGATCATCATTCTCCATTACTTTACCTCGAATCAAAGTGTAAACCTTAAACTGATTGGAGGATTCCGCATCATCACTATCTCTTACATAAAGAATTCCATAGGAACCCGGAGCTATTCCACCTACTTCTTTAAACACTTCGATCGGATCATACTTGGATTCAGGTTTGTGATTATCTAGGCCCGCTATCCAAAGTTGAAAATCACCATTAATTGCTCTCAAGTCCAAAACACCTGTAGGCCAATTCAGTTCCTCTACATATCGCCGCAGATGTTGAATCACTAACTCGTATTGATCCTCATCTTCTTCAAACGAGGCACTCTCTCTAATGGTTGCCCATCCATGATATTCGTACATGATCTCAACTCCTAGATCTGTATATGTATGTAGACAATACTTCGAAACTATTAACTATTTATGACTGCACGAAATCGAGCATATCCCGTTTCAACATTTCTCCGCAAAGTGGGTTTTCGAAACCCCAAAGAATATTCACCGTATTGACTAACGGTAACTGCATCCCTCCTATACTATCCTCAATCAGAATATAAAGTCTCATCATTCCATCCGTACTATTCAAAGGCTCGTCCTTTTCTCTCACAGGCTTGATAATGAATCTGTAATCGTTGGACCATCCTCAATAAAATCTCTTCAAATATTACTTCATTCAATCTGTTATATCTGTTCCAAAGTCATCCCCCACTTTGATCAACATGATCCTATTCGATGTCGCTAATATCTTGTACTGAAATATTTAAATGTCTCCAATACTTAAGAGGATAAGCTGCACCACTTACAACTATTTCGCCTTGTCTTATGGTGAAACTCCTGCCTCGTTCAAAGAATTTTATCATCGGGTCGTAGAGATCGATGTATTGAATTGCTTCATCTACTCCTTGATCTGCTAATTCTCAGACTTCTATATAACCGTAGCAAATTACCTTCACATAAGGATTTACTAGCGTGTCCAGTTTTGAACAGGCTCGATATACTTTTTCATCTATGGCTTTTCCAAGGATTTTAGAAAAACTAAATAGGGGATATTGATCTATTGAAGCATCCATCTCATTTAATAATTGATTAACGCGTCTCAGATATTCTTTAATCAGAACATGAGACGATTCTAGTGAGCTATCTTCGGTATCCTCAAATGATATAGACGACAAACGTTCAATAGCTGTAGTTAGTAGATGCCCCATGCGTTGCTCTCCTCTCGATCGACTATTAACCCTATTCAGAGTTACGTACAAGGTAATGACTAAATAACGCAGCCCTGACAGCTGCGTTATCGTTTGAAAGTATGTTCCTTGATCTCAATCAGTCGTATTCGATATACACGCTGCAACCGTTCGTTTTGGCTAATTCTAAAAATGTTGATATCTGATGTGCTGCTTCTGGGAGAGTAAGAACAATATTCTTAACATTATCTATTTGCTCACCAGTTACTTTACTCACATTGAAGGATTTAAATAAACGAATAGCTGAATCAAGGTCCTGTATTTCCCATGGACTTTCCTCATACCAACCTTCATGGGCATAGTATTCTTGTAGAATACCATTGTCAGTAGACTCATACTGACACATAAGATCCAATAATGTCTCAAAATATCCATTCCACATCTTTAGGATATTTTTCTCCGCAGAGTTTTCAAATACAATTAATATTCCCGGTTGCCCCTCGTAACCAACATAATAAAAGTCATTAACTTTATCTTCTTTCATAGTTCATCAACTCTCCAACGTTCATAAAGAGCATTACCCTCGCTCTAATGAACTTAGGTACTCGCTTATTATACTCATTTCACCTATTTTAACCCCTTAAGAAATTCCTCTAATATTTTTTGGCTAGCAGTTCCTGCTCCTGAAATTGCATTATGCACACGATCTAATATCATAGGATGATTTATAATTCGTTGCTTATGTTCAGTAGATGTGTAGCTTCTTAATGTATCTATACATATTTCAAATAGCTCGCTGTCTTCAACAGAAAGTAGCGAAAGTAGGATTTCAAATTCTTGTGTGTGCTGTGTACTATCTAGACAGTAAGCCAGCTTTTTCTTCCAGTACAGTGGCTTATTCAACACCTCAATGGTTAACTGATCCCAATCACTTTGTCCGAAATCCTCCAATATTTCTGCTGCTATAATACAACCGTCATCATACCAGGAATCAACTGTCGTCACAGCTGATAAAAGATTATCTAATTGTTTGTACATATTTTATAGTTACCTTCCATTTTATAAGTTTAGAAACCTGCTGGTTGGGGTGCGTTTACATCACCTGTAGGATAGGCGCTACTAACTTCATCCCCATTTTTAATTACATCAACTTCTACACCATCAACCTTCTCACGATGCCACGTAGCCCTATCTCTTATTCTTGATGATATGGCGGGCGTATCTCCAACATCTTTTATACTTCCAATAATCTTATCTTCACTCCACGAATTTGGAAACAAAGTACTATGCTTAAGTTTAGAAATATTTCCATCTTCGAATTGTTTAGTAAAGAGAACATACTTAGTTCCATCCGGATTACTTCTTACTACTTCTACAGCATAACTATTGTTGCTATTGTTTATATTGGGTGAGTGCCCACCTATCAAAATATTTTTCGGGACTTTTCGCTGCCCTTCCAATATTTTAGATTCCATTTCTGAACTGATAACAGTTTTTGGAGTCGCTCCCAAGCTGTTATCGGTCTGAGTATTCTCAACTCTGGATTCAGCTTTCTTTATATTATTCTGAATCTTAGATGCCAAACCAGATGACGACGTTTTAAATGGTCCTGAACGTCCCGGCATACTTCCACGAACCATCTGAATCGCCATGAATATCTGACTAAACTTCAGAGAGGTCACCATCATCTGAACATACTTATCTGAAACAGGCTCTCCCGTCGTAGGATGAATTCCCATCTCAAATGCCTTGATCTGTAACGCAAATATATCTTCCCCAGGCGGTTCAACGTTCACAGCTTGCATGCGATTAAAGTCCAGATTTCCCTGATCCCTCTGATAAGCCTGAAGGGCAGCCTGATCTGCAACACCATTCTCGTTGACAGGCATCCATACCCACTTACCAAACATATTGATTTGCGCCATCCGATAGCCCTTGTCACCCGAACCTGAATCACCTGATGATTTGGTCATCATAGCTACGGCACCGACTGCTCCAATTGCACCACCCAGACTTACCTTCTGAGCATCTACATCTTGGAAACGCGTGGCGATATCCTTCAATTCCTTCGATGTATTCACCATACTCTCCAGCGCTTTATCCAGTATAGGTCGTGACTGCTCGAACTCATAGTAAAATCGCTCCTGCGTCGCGCCCATCCACATCATCTGAACAAACATGATCTGTCTTGTCAGATCACTTCGTATACTCTCTAACTGTTGTCTGGCTTGATCCACCTGATTCGATACGTGATGTAGTTGTTCAGGGGTAACTTTGATTGTACTCATACGTTTCTCCGCTCATTCGAAATAGGATTATCCTATGTTAGCAGAAGTTTAATATGTAAACTATCCGGCTAACATCCTGATTTCACCATGGTAAAAACACAAGCTGTGCTCCTCATCGGTGCTATAGTCCTATATGCATATACCCACTTCAAGGCATATCCTACCAGTTTCAGTAAATACCTTTCCTACTTCATTTCCTCCAACATCACCCGATACCGCCCAATCTGCTCCGCTGTCGCCTCTTCCCGCAATGATTCAAAGTGAAGTTTGAAGTGCGAACTATTTCATACTCTGGAGTGAACTAAACCACATACGGGTTTCTAAGCAAAATGAAAGAAGAGTGTTGCACTCAATCAACATAGACAACACTCTTCATATATTAAATCGATTTAAGTCATCTTGTTTTACTCATTTGCTAACTTAGTATATTTCTTAGCAGTGAGGATCCCGGGATACGATGTCTCTAAAGTATCATAAGTTATTTCTATCTCGTCCCCAACATTAAATTTAGACAGGTTTATACCACTAACCCAATATACTTCACTATATTTGTTTGATTGTATTAATTTATTAGTATCTTCCTGAAGATCCTCTGGTACCAAATTACTTATTACAAGAATTCTTTTGTTCGATTGATCAATCTCTTTTACATACCCTTGAACCCGTTGATCATTTGAATTAAAAATGGTACATGCACTCAATATAAATAACAGTGAACATATTAACAACACCTTCATAAATTTCATACGGACACACCTCCAATTAATTTATTTAAATTAATTTAGAATTGGTTCCACATCAAGTTTACTTAACACATTACTTATGTGTGAATATATTCCATCAGTACCTATATAACCTTTATTTACACCCTTTAAGATTGTGCTGTAATAGACCGGTCCTCCGCTATCTCCAGCAGTAGTGGAATAAGTTGCTGTTCTTAAACCAGTAAAATTAACACCATTAAATGTTGTCGAAGTAGCTTTACTCTTTAACACACCACAGGAGACAGCATTATTAGGTGAGGATGCACCTGAGAGACAAATCATTTCCCCTACAAATTCATTGTTGGTTCCTTGTACCGTATCAAAGTGACCAGCTCTCGAAGTACTTGTGTATAAATCGTTACTATAGGACAAAGATGATAATCCTACTGTAGCCGCATCTACGTTTCCACTATTGTATCTCGCTCCCATAGAACCAATATTATTTGATCCTTGTTTGAAGCTATTACCAGCGCTCCCACAATGACCCGCTGTAACGACAAAATTAGAGCTCGTTGTACGTGCTTTAGCCAAAAAACCAATTGTACATCCACCACCAGTGTTTGTATTAGTAATTCTTACTCCTGCTTGTAACGGGTTGAATGTTGTATTTCTATCATGATTCTGAGTTTCTCTAGCTTCTCTAATTAGTAACATATCTGTATTGAAAACAGCCTCTAAGGCTCTTCTCTTTTCTTCATTCAGCTCTTTTATACCAACCTCAACTTTTTGCTCTGGAACGTTGACTACAATTTCGGCAATTTTTACACCGTTAAGATCACGATCTAAGTATTCTACTAACTTGTCATGGAAATCATTTAAATCTTGTTCTGAATATTCAGTTACAAAGAAATTAACGTGGTTCCCATTGTAACCATAAATTCTTTCAATGTTTGTTTTGAATTTTACTTCATTTTCTATTTCTTTGATTCCTACGTTTAAAACACCACCTGATCTTTGATCTATATATGCAAGAACATTTTTGTAACCACCATTAGCTTCAATAAATTCATCTACAAGAGGTAAGGTTTTAGACTGATGGGTAATCCTTGAGGATATCAGATCTTCTTCCATTTTTGAGAGTCTTACTCCGAATTCAGTTTCATCAACTGAATCTAAGGTTAGCGAATTGATACTCATTGTGCTGAGACCAAACTCATCTCTGAATTTCAATTCTTTCAAAATATCATAGTTTTTATTCTCAACTACAGCTAAACCTAAGTCTGAACTACTATTAATTGAACCACTATATGCGTGAGATGATCCTGTTATAACAAAAGAAGTGGACAGAACAAAAACACCTACAAATTTTAAAAATTTTTTCATTAGTATTAAACCTCCAATGATCTGGTTTTATTTTGTTTACGAACCTGAGAAATGTACAACGTTACTACATTACATTTTGAAATATATTCCCCCTTCTAAAATAAATAACAGTTGATAACATACTAAAGTTTCCATTTTTTTATATTTTAAAGTAATTATTTTTCACACCCCTCCAACATCACCCGATACCGTCCAATCTGCTCCGCCGTCGCCTCTTCCCGCAATGATTCCAACAATGCTGTGCACCTTATAAAATACCGATCCATCCCAAGCTTATCCGCTAACTGAATCGCCTGCAAAATGAACTCCACTGCCTCCTGTGGCCTTCCCCTCCACTGTTCGTACAAAGATCGCTGATAACAGTAATGGTACACACTATCGTTGTTTGATGAATTCATTTCTCTGCCATCGCCCTGCATCTGATCCTCTAACACCTCTAAAACTCGATCAATCTGCCACCTATGCCGCACTCCTGCTTCCGTAATCACTTTCAGACCTGCCAACCGTTCCTCCGGATGCTCAAGCAAAAAGTTCACAAACTCCTCCAGCAATTTCACCTGCCCGGCTTCAATCTCAAGAGCATACCGATTCACCTGTACCTTATGCCTGAACTCCTGCACCACCTGCATACCTACCTCATCCAGATCCTCCATCCACCCTAGTTCTGCATATTGATCGATACATGCTCGCGCCTGATCTACCTGTCCCATCTTCTGGTGAGCCATACCCCGCATCAAATGACTGAGCCTGTAATAGTAGACCAAGGGCCGCTCAATGTGTATATGTGGTACAGGCACTCCCTTTGACTGATACTCCTGCCGCTCTTCATGGATGGACTGAACACATTGATATAACATGTCCGCCCTCTCCATCACCTTGTTCCAATTTTCAAAAGCCACAGCCATGTCCAACATTTCAACAATAATGTCCGGTTTGAGTGATTTTAAGATAGATTTCCGCAAAAAAGAGCCCCCTTTAATATTATAGGCGAACAAATTTTCTGATTACTCCTGTGAAGTAATGATATTCATTCATTATACTACTCAAAATGCGTAAATAACACCATTATTGCTATATATTTTAACCTGACTTTTATGACTCATCTTATCTAAGCTTATGTATGAGGTGATTTAAATGTCAGAGTTACGCCAATTAATAGGCACACGAATTAGAGCAATGCGAAATGCCAAAGGACTTACTCAACAAAAGCTGGCTGATATTGCTGGTTTAGATTATAGATATATTGGAGCATTAGAAAGAGGCGAAAGAAACTTTTCCATTGATACCTTGGAAAAAGTTCTGATCGCCTTGGATATCGGCATTAATGAATTAATGTTAGTTTCAAGTGAAGATCAAGATAGTGTGAGACAAAAAGCAATTGATGAGTTCATTTTGGGTACAAGCAAAGTGAGCATTGAAAAATTAGAATCAATACAGAAAATCAACAACGAAATCTTTGAAATTATTTCCCTAGATCAAAAAAATTGAAAGCTATTATCTAATTTGATAAAACTTATTTTCATACTGCTTACCCATCAAATATTCTAGAGTCACTTTACTCCTATGAAAAGAGCTATCAATCTCTTCAGTATTTTGAAGTAAAAATAACTTATTTAGTATATTTATTAGACCAATGAATTGGCCAATTTGATTTGTTCTCTGTCTTTCTGAAATTTGAGTTTTATTTTGAAGAGAATCTTCAAAATTATTTACCAGATGCTCTTTTAAATAGTCCCCTCCATGTATAAAAGAGCAAGCAATGTTGTATTCATTAATTATTTTATTGTATTCCTTGTCAGATAATTCTGACTTATTTTGTTCTTTGAGATCTATGAAGGACTGTTTTGTAATATGTGTAGTATATTGCTCGTCTTTGAGAATAAGTCTTATATAATTTTCTATTATGGAACGTTGATTCAAATAATAATATCTCGTTTCTTGCTTTATATCGTTCAATATTAAAGAAAGAAAATCTGATATAATCACCTTAATAAAGTAGGAGTTTGGATAAGAATTCAAAATATATTTAAAAAATACAATCTGTTTAGAAATGAATCTGTAAAAGTTCTTTGTTTTAGTATCAATATTAATATTTTTTGATTCTAATGCATATTTTTCAATATAATCGATTAAATTATTTATTTCTTCTTTACGTATATTAACATCAACATACTTCATGCTCTATAACCACCCATCAAAAATGTTCGCCTTGTTAGGGTTGGTTATCTTTGAATCAATGTACTTATACAATATTTTTTTGCTATTTATATAATCTTTATCATCAAGCGTTTCAATTAATCTGACTGTTCGAGCCACTATCAGTGTCCGAGAAGCCATAACATATTCTTTATATTCTATTTTGAATACATATTTCAAAAAATCATTTATCTCTTCATTTTTCTTAAATAACTCTTTAGAAAGAAGCATTGTAGATACTATTCCTATAACTTTATATCTAGCTGGCTTAGAGTTTTTCAATTCATTTTTATATATAATTAATTCGTTCACCGTTCCTCCTCCCTTACCTAATTATTTTAAAGCTTCTATTTTTCCTATCATTTCTGTCGCTATAGCCTCAATATCCTCTAATGAGGATTTATATCTTGTAGGTAATGTTCCACTATATCCATATTGAATATGATTAACAACATGACTTACAGAATCAAAAATATCTAAGCTGTGAACTGATTTTTTAGATTCAAAATCTTCTTTTATTTTTTGTTGCTTGGTATTAATCTTCTTATTCATCATAGTATAGATTATACCTAAACACTGCAACGGGATTTGTTCATCATCTACTAAGCTACTTACTGCTTTTTGTAAAGAATCTATCCCTATTATTGAATATCTGTCCACTCTATTGGGGATTACATAAAAGTCGGAAGCTATTAAAGCACTATCTGTATAGATAGTTAAAGTGGGCGGACAATCAATTAAAATATAATCATATTCCTCTCTTAATTTATTTGTAGAAATAAAGTTCCTTAATCGCTTGACTAAACTAAAATCGCTACTTTTATTCGCCAATACTAGGTTCAAATCACCGCAAACAAGATCTAAATTCTCTTTAACGTTAATAATTATATTCTCCGGTTTAGGTAGAACAAACTTATGACTTACATCTAACTGAGGTTTGAAAAGTTGAAAAATAGTCTTATTACTTTTAAGAACTTCACTGTAATAACTTGTGTCTTCAGTTTCAGTACCGTCTTCTTCCTCTTCTTCTTCTAACTGAGGTAATGCAAATTCCACTTGTTCGTCATCTATTATCTCTATATTATCAATATTATTATTTAAATTATTTTTCTTTTCCTTGTATGTATCCAGTAATGAGTGAGTTGCATTAAATTGAGGATCTATATCAATCATTAAAACTTTCTTCTCAGCATACCTTGCTAAAAAATCAGCAATACCAATACTCAAGGTGGTTTTACCTACTCCCCCTTTCATATTAATAAAAGAAATAACTTTTCCTTGTTTACTCAAGTCTATCACTCCTAATTCTTAGAATATTGATTTTACAAATTAAACTACTCTATTCGAGAGTCTTTAGTTACAAATTCTAAACTCAAATCGATAATTTGAGTATAATCCTAACAGACAAATGATAAAAGAAGTTTGTCCAGCTTACTGTAGGATTTAAGAAAATGACTCATCAAAAGTCTACTTTAACAATTAATTATCAAACAACTCCCCGCTCAAACGCCGCAAACTCAATCCGATTACGCCCATTCTGCTTCGCCTGATACAATGCCTTATCCACCGCAGCGAATAGATGCGTCAAATACCCCTCCGGATTTTCCGGTACATGCACAACTTCAAAATCCTCAAAGGACAGAATTCCAATACTAATCGTAATGGACACCTGCATAATCTCGTGATCCACCATAATACGGTTGGACTCCACGGCTAATCTCACGCGTTCCGCGATCTGGTTCGCCAAGTCATGCTCCGTATGCGGAAGGTAGATCATGAACTCTTCTCCACCATAGCGCGTCAGGATATCGGTACTGCGAATCGATTGTTTGACCGCCTCTGCCGTGCGGACGAGCACCTCATCGCCGATGACATGCCCATAGCGATCATTGATCGCTTTGAAGTAGTCGATATCAAGCAGTAGGAGTGAAAATGGTGTTTTGTATTGAATATTGGTAATGACTTCATGATTCAGGTGTTGGGTCAGATATCGACGGTTGTAACAGTTGGTTAAACTGTCTGTCAGCGCGAGTTCCTCCAGTTTGCGATTGGCCTCGGATAACTCCTGACGGATCAAGTCTAGCGCCTGGTTTCGCTCCTGAAGCGTTACGTTCTGGCGATTCATCTCTTTCACGTAGAAACGCTCCTGCGAGACATCCTGGAACGTGAGAATATGACCGATCGGCACAAGAGCCGAATCCACAATCGGAGACGATTGCAGGATATAGTGATGGATGCCGTCTCGCTCCACGATCACTTCAATGTGAGAGAGGGTATTTTCTTTTTTCTTATAATGATTGACGAACTCCCGGCAGCTGCCCACGACATGAACAGACTCCAGAAAGGCTTCCA
The DNA here is from genome assembly GCF_051934385.1 of Paenibacillus hebaui. Classification (NCBI taxonomy): domain Bacteria; kingdom Bacillati; phylum Bacillota; class Bacilli; order Caryophanales; family Paenibacillaceae; genus Paenibacillus; species Paenibacillus hebaui. The sequence goes on from NZ_CP196836.1 coordinate 7,104,478, forward strand.
TATCAAAAGAATCCCCCACATGCATATCCATAAAGGATCGGGAGGCTTTGTTCACTTCAACAATGATCTCATTCTCATCCAGTACCAGAATGCCGTACGGAATCGTATTGATCACATCCTCATGAGCGATGGAGACCAGATCGAACACATTGTATCTTTTGATCACATAAACAAAGAAGAGGTCCGACAGAAAGATCCCCAGCGAAGTCATTCCAGGAATGATCGGCAACCATTGGCTCAGAACCACATTCAGAATAGCATCAATCGTTGCAAAAACAGCCAATACGAAGATGCCCCACAGGGTGATTCTCACCTGTTTTTTGATCATGGCAGACGTCTGCGCAGAATACACCGCCCGGAACAGAATAACGAGGGAAGCCAAGAAATAGCTCACCAGAATAACCATCACAACCCAGAACCAAGGGCCGTATGCCCGCTCGATGTATCCGCCCTCCAGTGGAATGACGAACTCGTTCCATGGATTTGCAACCACACCTATAGCCCCAATCACTGCTGGGACAAATAGCAGGAAGGTCCCTTTTGCGCTCAAACGCTCCGCATAACCGGTAATAAAGATCGTAAGTAGAAGCCACCCGCTCCCCAACAGGGAGACTGCGACGAAAGATAACGTCACATAGAACAACTGCAAACCGGAATCATCCGTCAACGTAGAGGCGAATTGACAGAAAGGCCAGAGCATCATCAACCCGTGAAACAAAAAGTACACCTTATGTAAGTTCGTAATTCTAACTGTAGCAAACACATATACACCTACACCAAACAATAGGACGAATAATAAGAGATCATACCATACTAATGGGTTCACGAATCTTCTCCTTCTTGGACGCGACAGCTACGATATTATTGATCTAGGTGAAATTTTAAAATCTTAACGTGAGGCTTCAATAAACCTTTAGACCTATAAAAGATATTCCTTCGCTGCTGCTAATGGTTAAATTAACCATATCTTATCACACCGCTAGTGGGGTGAGTAGCCCATACAATGGAATTATGACCATCCTCTGATTGATTTCTCGCTCTATTTTTGCGTTATTGTGAATGAATTAGGACCTTGAGTACCCAAATTGGAAGCGAAGCGTACCTTGTTATCTGTTGTAACGGGGAAAAGGTTTAGAGCCATCCACTACCGGACGGCCCTTACATCATTCATATACCGTTTTCAGAGGTAAATTATCCGAGAACAGATCCGGATTCTCTTTCAGCATGTCTGTGATGATGTCCGACACCATAGCCGCATCACACACCCTTACAACCGCATCACCAAGCTGCCCTTTACGCATCGCACCTTTGCGTTCAAGGATGTCATCGACTTTCCAGAAATGCTCCGACCATGGCAGTCCGCAATGTCTGCGGGACGGTACGGAAATCTCAGTTCCATCGGGTAAAACGGTATATAACATCTCATGCCCATCCGTTAATCTGCCCGGGATATCCACCCATTCTTCCACGCCGTGGATAAACGTGTTCCTTTTCAGATCAACGCCCACCAACAGGATAGTTGCCTTCCGATCGAGCAGTTTCCCCCAAGCAGAGCCTCTTGCACATGGTGTATCAAAAAGATGATCGTCTTTCGTAAATGCTTCCGCATCCCGTCCCAAGGCAGCTACGGAATGGGTAGGGTGCCATGAACGCACTACTCCAGGCCGTTTGCGAAATAACTCCGGTAGGATGCCAACGCAGCATGGTGAGGATTCCACGTGGAACATCGGATTGTCTGCATTAATTGTGGACCACGTATGGGTAGGTAAAACCAGCAGTCCGTCCTTCAAATACGCGGTGAACGCATCCAAGACGGTATCCGCGCCACCCTCGACAGACCCGATACTTTTCATCGAAGAATGGACCAGCAACGTCCCTTGGCTGTCAATGCCCATCTGCTCTAATTGCTTCATTAAGCTCTCTATTGTGTGCATGTTCTTCCCTCCTTTGCCGATGCTCTTGCTCTGGTTAGATAAATTACATCAAAATTGCTTTGTTTTCACAAGCTTTAGCTAAATCAAAAGCTGCCACTCCATTTTGATCTGTAACATGATTATCTTTCCTTGTTATCATAATATCCTACGTTTATGATTAATCCAACAAAGCGATAAAAGGTGAGCATATGAATAAAAATATTGAGATATTAATCGTGGAAGATGACAACGATATCAACAAATTATTGTGCGTCATTGTGAGGAAAAGCGGGTACGTCCCCCAGGCGGCCTATCCATTGCCAAGAGTCTTATGCATAAAATGAAAGGGAAGCTGACGGCCGAGATTCAAACGGATGTACTCACCATCAGATGTGAATGGAAGCTGAATGAAGGAAGGGAACACCAATGAGAATTCAACCTGCGTGCCCTCATTTCATTTGGGTTTTGTTAGTGATTGATCAATCACTAACACGTTCAATGTATCATATTGCTACTGCTGGTCAACAGCCTTTCTGGGAAAAATTCGCTTCTTCGTTTCTACATCAATTCAAGCATATTAATTGCGACGACAACATTGCACAGCCTTCCGCGCGCGAGAACCACCGGGGAGATCTATCACACCCTTGAATTGTACGACCATGTTCAGGCTTAGAAACAGGAGGAACTTTGCAGCATATTTCAGGTGGTTTTGTTTTATCCATATCATGAAGTTTTGCAGATCTTTTTTGGCGGGTGCAACATCACATTTGCCAGTGTTGTGAGACACAAAAAAGGAGGAGGCTGTCCGCCCCCTCCTAATCGTTAATGCTAGTCGATCAACTTTGTAACTTTCAGCAGTCTTTCAACCATGGCAGCTGTTTCCGCACGCGTCATCGCCGCTTTCGGGTTCAACTGCTGTCCTCCGGTCCCTTGCAGGATGCCAGCCTTAATCAATTGGGCTGCGGACTCCCGGGCATATCCGGAGATTTGGTCCGTATCGCTGTAAGAAGCCAGAATTTGATTGATTTCCACTTCGCTCAGCGCCTTCTGCGACTGAACGAGATGAAGGGAACGGGCGATCATGGCGATGCCTTGCTCTCTTGTAATCCGTTCGCTACCGTGGAAACCACCGTCTGCAAAGCCTTTGATAATGTCATATTGGCTGGTAATCGCTACGGCATCATGGTACCAACTCGACGGTGCTACGTCGCTATACGGCGTGTTGGTTACACCTTGGCGCATTAAGCCAAGTCCACTTGCCACAATCGTGGCAAATTCCGAACGGTCGATACTGCGATTCGGGGAGAAGGTATTGTTGCCTGTACCTTCAAGCTGCAGTCTGGCAGCAATATTATTGACGCTCGCTTGTGCCCAGTGGCTCTTCACATCATCAAAATTTTGCGGATTCCAGATGACCGAGTAGCTGCCCTGGCTGCGCAGGTCGTTGATCAGTGCAAAGTAACGGTTGTTAATTTTCGTTATGAGTGTCGGCACATGGAACACGGTACCGTCCGGATTAACAATGACGCCGGTCGTAATTTTGTTCGGATCAATGCCTTCAGGCAATGCGATATAGCGAGGCGCGTATTCCGTCAGTTGATCCGGCTTAACCGACTGGCCTTGGTACGTAAAGTTGATCGATAGATCCACCGGGTTAACCAGCAGATCGTAGCCACCCTTGGTCGCCTGAACTTTTGCTGCGGCTTTCAATGCGTCAGACGATCTCTTGATATCAATATCGACTGCAATTTCGCCAAGCGGCACGCCGTTCCATTGTTTTGTGATCGAACTCAGATCCAGCTGTTTGCTTGGAATCGGATAAATAGCAAGCAGGTTCTCGATGTTCAGCGTGGAGCCGGTATCGGACAACTGCTTCAGGTTTGCTGCGGTCAAACCCACAACCTTAGTGTCACCGTCGTCCGGCACACGGACATTTAATTGCTGTCCGTTGCCTTTAGAGAGATAATCCGATAGTTTATCTTGATCAATCACAACGGTCGTAACGTTGTTTGCCGTTGTGCCCGTAGCGAAGCTGCCCTCTTCATTGTTTACGGTTGTTTTCACGCCTGAAGCCGGAGCAGGTGTTGGTGTTGTTGGTACAGACGTTGTTGGTACAGGTGTAGGTGTCTGACTTCCGGGCGTGCCGGAGTCATCACGAGGGGCACGCGTAACCGTTATGATGTACGTTTGCGTCGTGCCGTCCTGCGCCGTCACAACCACCTTGATCTTGTTGATGCCTACGCTGAGCGGAAGCGATTCGGAAGCGACGCCACTCGTCAACGTAATCGGGCCTTTTACCAATGCGCCTTCGCTATCGTACACGCTCGCCGTCACCGTAGCATAATCAGTATCATATACCGTAGCCGTTACTGTCGTGTCGCTCACGCCATTCGACACGCTTGTCGCATAGTTTGTCGTTTCTGCCGCAAACGCCGGGCTTAACGTGCCGCTCGACAGCGTCAAACCGTCCAAGTCCGCGTTCTTAGTTGATGTACGAATGGATGTTCCTGTACTGATAGCAGACGCCGGCTGCGTCGCCGTCGCTTTTACACGGGTTACAATTATATAGTCCGTATCCGGTGTCAATCCGCTGAACGTCGGGCTATCCTGCCACGTCACACCGCCGTCTATGCTGTATTCCTGACCAGTGACGGCTTGCAACGTAATGCTTGTTGCTGTTTTGCTAACTTCTACCGGTGCTGCCGGAGCCACAACTTCGTTCGCTTGTATATCTTTGGTGGCAGTGATGTTGGTAATGACACCGGAATTATACTCGACAATAACTCCCGGATCTTTCCATGCGCTGCTGCCGCCGTGTGTATTATTTACGGCTAAGTAACCTACTTTATTATTACTCGTGTCTAGCAGAAGTGTAAGATGGTCGTAGTCTCCATTAGACACATAATTAGTCGTTGACTCAAGACCTGTTTGAAAACCCGTTGATACATACCTTGTCACGGCACCAATAGAAGTGTTCCAATTAGGTGTGTAAGTTTTAGTGGCGCCTATAAAGGTTAAAAAGTTCCAGTTTCCCGAAAAGGGGTTTTTAAACTCTCCAAACATACTGGCAATCGCAAACATTTCTCCAGGATTAGCTGGTGCTGGCTCTACAAGATGTCCGTTATTGTTCGTTGCAATCGTCACAGCATCTTTAAAAGTCATGGTGCTCAATCTTTGCACATAGGCAAAATGACGTCCATTGTAGGTGCGCACAGATGTTTTTCCATTTGCCAATGGCGCCCCAGGCGTTACATTTACTGTGACCCTTTGGGTTTGCCCTGAAACTTTTGTAAATGTCATATCTCGAATAACATCTTGAATGTCTTCATAAGTAGTTTCACTTGAAAAGTTGAACACTCTATTGGTCGATGTAGATTTGTCAGTAACAGTGCCACTAATTGTTATACCATTAGTCAACTCGGTAATCCCACTCGGAGGAGTCCCAACATCGATTGATCCATTATTTACCGCAACCTTAAAGTATCCGCCCCCTGCATTAACGACACCTGTGCTTCCAAATGCAGCATTTGATAGCTGATAGGTTGTTTCGGTTACACTCATAGGATCACCAAGATCAAGTGTTGGTGTCTCCGCAGCTCTTACCTCTAACGGGTAAAAAGGCATCATCGTCAATACCATAACGATTGCCATTAGAGTAGATAGCATTCTTCGATTTTTTAATTTCATACTCATTCCTCCATATCTCGTTATAATACATTTTCCTTCGATAGATGTGATTATAACAAAAGCAACTTTACAAGATCTCTACAATTGTTTTACATATTGTTTTCGCTCACCTCAAAATGAAGTACTTGAAGCTAACAACGTAGAATCAAGGAAATTCACCCGACTGTGACTCCTTCTAATTGGACGCGGCTGCGCGTACTCGGACAAGCTCTAATCATCCATTACCAAAATTCCGATATTATCGGTGTGGCAGGTCGAATCATGTCAAAAAACAATGCGTTTTATTATGGAGCGTGAAAATACATGAAGATCATGTTGGTGGATGACGAAGCGCTGGTGTTAACCCAAATTCGGCAAATTCTATCGGGATATCCCGCTATTTCGGTGGTCGGCTCGTTTGGAACCGCGGAAGAGGCTATTAAGCGAATGCCGGAACTTCAACCGGATGTCGTTTTTTTCGATATTCACTTGCCTGGACTATCTGGAATCGAAGCGATAGAGTTGGCACGGGAGGCTTGTCCAGGAGTCGATATTGTATTTGTAACGGCAGATAACACATATGCGGTCAAAGCGTTTGAGCTGGATGCGGTCGATTATTTGCTTAAGCCGTTGTATCAACCACGTTTGGATCAAACGATAAAACGGCTGATGCAAAGAAGAATTCATAAACAGGAAGATATCCGTTCAACGGCGTCTTTTCGAATTCTGTGTTTTCGATCTCTCCGTTTTCAGCGCAGCGGCGGGTCTCCGGAAATTCCAAAATGGCGGACGGCCAAAACACAAGCTCTGTTTGCCTTTCTGCTGCAACAACGTGGCAATATCGTCCTCAAGGAGACGCTTTTGGAGCTACTGTGGCCGAACCTTGATGTGAAACTGGCGTCGAATCAATTGTACACATCGATTTATCACATTAGACAATGCTTGAAGCAAATGGGCGTCGATGCTCCCATCCGCAATATGACTATTCAAGAAGGCTACATACTCGACACAAGCCGCATTCGGATTGACGTCGATGAATGGGAAAATGGTTTGCAGCAGGTAAGCGGTGGAGATTTGGCCGATAATTACTCCGAGCTGCAGCGGTTGCTTGAGCTTTATGAAGGGGACTATTTACAAGAGATTAGTTATGGGTGGTTGGAGGACGAACGCGAAAGACTACGGAAGCTATGGTATCAGAATGCCCGTTCGTTAGCTCAATTCTATGAGAAATCCGCGATGCTGGAGGAAGCCCTGGCGTTGTACGAACGAATTCATGATGTGGATCCGTATAACGAAGAAGACGGCCTTGCGCTAATAAAGCTGTATACGGCAATCGGTAGGCACCGAGAAGCGGAGAGACACTACCACAAGCTGGATCATCTGTTTTCAAATGAGCTACGGATCGGCTTGAACGATAAGCTGGTAAACTGGTTCGAACAAGTGAGAATGAAATCGCTTCCCTGGCGCAATGAAGAAACAGAAACTGGGTAATCCCACGCCTAAAGGCGAGGGTATGAGTCTATTCCCTTGGCAATGGAGCGACTTCTTTGAACATCCTTTTCTTTATAGATCTATCTCCGCTTGTTGATTAATACAATCACTCTATTAAGCTTTTAGTTTTTCTAGGTTTTGCTTGTAAAAACCCTTTACAATCAACCAGACTGCCAAACTCATCTCATAAACACCTACAGGTAGAGCAATCAATCCTTTTGCTGCTGAGAGAGGTTCTACGATACCGAACATTTCTAATAGACCGGCTATGAATACTGATACTGCTGTAATCATACCAAACAGCGCTAACGGTCTTGGCACTAAACCTGTTCTAAAAAGCAAATAACTATACAATGCCGTATTGATACCCAACATGAAATTGGGACCTAACATTGAAGTCCAACGATGGAAGGCCTGCAGCATGTAGCCGATCTCGTGAAGATTTTCTTCACTTGTTATGCTGTTTGCCTCATAATGAACACTAAGCTGTAATAAACCTAATATACTCACCACACCTATTACAATAAGAACAGCTTCCATAAATCGAAAGCATAGATGTCCTAGTGCTAGATGTTCATTGAAGCGACGAAGGTAAGGAAACAACATAACCGCTGTACCTACTGCAGACAGAACGAGCAAGAGATCGTTAAGGACACCGAGTAAAACCTTTGTTCTCAATCCATTTGCCACGGACATATACCATTGTTCTGACAATACCGGCTCATAGGAAATAACAGCGATGACCGAAGTGACCGCAGCTACAATATAAAGAATGCCGATTATGATCCCATTCATTCTGTCTTGCATCATAAACCTTACCTCCTTAGCTAATTAACATTATTGCAATAATTAGAGAACATTCTTATCAAATGGATGGGGGATATTATGGACCATTATGAAGTCATAGAGAGTGCTTTAACCCATATTGAGAACAATTTAGATCAGCCTTTATCACTGGAGTCTGTCGCTAATACCTTCAACATGTCCAAATATTACTTTCACAGACTTTTCTCTGCCATGATGGGTTGTTCTTAAACAATTACATACTTTCCAGAAGATTGAATGCATCACTACAATTCATTCAAACCGATCATTTACCACTAACAGATATTGCCTACCAGCTAAACTTCGGAACTCCATCATCTTTCACCCGCGCTTTCAAACGCCAGTACGGTATTGCTCCAAGCTCTCTAAGAGTAAAAGATATGAACATTTCCCAAACACCCCTCCCTTCAGTGATTAGAAGACCCATTAAAAACATCAATGGTGATATTGTTACCGATTTCACCCTAGCGGAGTTCGAATCCATCAGGGTGAGCGGCATAGCCTTTGAGGTTGACCTGGCAACGGATGACTACAAGACGAAGATTCGATCTCATTCGCACAAACTGTTAAATGACATTGATAAAACAATTCATGGTCCATGTTTTGTCATTTATTCGAATTGTGAGCCCAATTCTTCCCGCTTCAAGGTTTTGTTTGGGATCCCATTTGATATTCAGATCAATAAACCTTTTTATTTTACCGTGGATGTACCTCAAATTTTCTGTGCCAAGTTCAAATATTCTGGCGACCTCCTTGATATAGGTGATGTTCTCAAAACGGATTATGCAAGATTTTTAAAGATTTCTAGGCAGGAAACAGATGATTCACATATTGAACTTATTCAATTTTTTGATGACATCCACAATCTTGATTCGGCCTACCACATTTATGCACCTATCAAAAAGCTGCCTATCGATTCAAATTAATCTTGGCGCTTTAATAACCGTGAACTCTTTTCTGCCCCCATTCTGTTTGGAATATTGGTTTTGTTGAACACAAGATAACATAAATGGCTAGACATACACTTTCCAAATCTTGCTGTAACGAAAAAAACACCTCTTTCGAGATGCTTTTTCATAACTTCGTGATGACATAAGTAACGTCACCTCATGGTCGTTCGAGAATTATTCCCCGGTACCTTGCCCTGGAATGACGCAAAACCTGAGTTTAGCCCCGTCATCCTGAGTCACACCATGATAAAGGGCCAGGGATTAACCCCCGGCCGCAAGGAAAGAACTTGTATGAGTTCAACAATAGCTAACGCTCAACATTATTTGATGACAACGTACTCCAGGTTCACCAGCTTCGCATAGGTCACGATCTGGTCTGTTGTTAAGTTTAAGGAAACCACGGTATGGTGACCGCCGCCATTCTCGATCCAAGCTCTAACCCCATCCTGGAAGTTGGGCTTCACACTCCACAGTACACGGGCTACCGGCAGGTTAGGCGCTGGAACAGTTGGCTCGAATGCGGATACTTCGTTGATTAACAGTTTGTAATGCGTACCGAAGTCTGCCATGGATACCACTACACCTTCTCCGGCTTTACCGTCGAATACGAGACGTGCAGGGTCTTCACGATCGCCAATACCCAGTGGGGACACGATAATTTTCGGCTTGTTGCTGGCGAGTGTTGGGTCCACTTCAAGCATGTGAGATTGAAGGATAGCCTCTTGACCAGCTGCCATCTCATATGTGTAGTCTTCCATGAAGCCCGTGTTTTCGTTATGGGCCATAATTTTCATCAAGCGATCAAGTGCAGCCGTTTTCCAGTCTCCTTCACCAGCAAAACCGTAGCCTTGCGCCATCAGGCGTTGAACAGCCAGACCCGGAAGCTGCTTCATGCCATGCAGATCTTCGAAGTTGGTCGTAAAGGCACTGTATCCACCTTCGTCCAGGAAACGTTTGATCGCAATTTCATAGCTCGCTTGCACACGTACACTGGCTTCCCAAGCTTCCTTGCTGTTCGTGCCATAATCGAATTCGTACAGGTCCGCATACTGGGCGATCAGATCATCGATTTCTTGCTCGGTCACGGCATTTACGTACTGCACAAGGTCGCCGATGCCAAAGTAGTCAACCGTCCATCCGAATTGGATCTGCGCTTCCACTTTATCCCCTTCGGTCACGCCTACGTTACGCATGTTGTCGCCAAAACGGGCTACCTTGATGTTGAAGCTTTCGTTGTAGGCAACTGCCACGTCCATCCAATCTGCCACTTGCTGCTGCACTTCTGGACGCTCCCAGTAGCCAACAACGATTTTGTTTTGTTTTCTCAGGCGGGCATTAATAAAACCATATTCGCGGTCACCGTGAGCGGCTTGGTTCAAGTTCATGAAATCCATGTCAATCGTAGCCCAAGGAATGCTTTCATTGTATTGCGTAGCCAGATGAAGCAACGGTTTTTGCAGCAATTTGGTACCACGAATCCACATTTTTGCAGGCGAGAACGTATGCATCCACGTGATGACACCAGCCACTTCGTCGCGATAGTTCACTTCTTTCATGATGCTTGTGATTTTATCCGCGGTTACGGCCAAATCCTGCAATACGAGCGGGTATGGCAATACGCCGCTTGCGTTCAGAGCATCCGTAATTTTCTGTGCGTTGCCTTTAACCTCGCCCAATGCTTCTTCTCCGTACAGATGCTGCGAACCTACGACAAACCAGAACTCTTTAGCTGCTGTTGCTGACATGTAATCATCCTCTTTTCATTTTTTTATAAGTTGGATAAATGGTGTTACACTGGACCACTACGCAGCCAGAATAATCTTTCGATCAGTGGCTATTCTCGGAGAACCTTGATCCCTTTCTATAACAGGGGATTTTCGTGATAAACGCGAAGCTATGCTTTAGATCACGATTACTTCTGTCCGTAGTACGCGTCTTTCCCATGTTTCCGCAAATAGTGTTTATCCAAAATGCCTTGCGGCAGTTCCTTCGCGAAGTTATTCAATTGACGGGCGTACAGGTTCATTTTGCATACTTCCTCCAGCACAACACTGTTTACGACCGCTGATTTGGCATCTTTGCCCCACGTGAAGGGTGCATGACCATGAAGCAGAACCGCCGGGATCGCCATCACATCAAGCCCGCGCTGTTCGAAGGTTTCGATGATAACACGGCCGGTCTCCGCTTCGTATCCCCGATCGATCTCCTCTTGGTTCAAGAAACGGGCACATGGCACTGCACCATAGAAGGTGTCAGCATGCGTTGTTCCCATTACAGGTACGTCCAGTCCTGCTTGCGCCCAAATGGTCGCCCACGTGGAGTGGGTATGCACAATACCACCGATTTCCGGGTAGTGCTTATACAGTACCGCGTGAGTTGCAGTATCGGAGGAAGGTCTCATCTCCCCCTCCACTACATTGCCGTCCAGATCGACTACAACCATGTCACTTGGTTTCATCACATCATAGCTGATGCCGCTCGGTTTGATGACAAACAGGCCACTATCCCGATCCATCGAACTGACGTTACCCCATGTGAACTTCACTAGCCCATGCTTCGGCAATTCCAGATTTGCCTGGAATACCTCTTCTTTCAGTTGTTCTAACATATTAGTCCCTCCCGTTCTCTACCAGATGATCTACTGCCGCCTGCTCAATCGCAAGGCCGTTCCGGTAGCGTTCGATAAATGCTTCAAACCCTTTGACGTCCGATGCATCCGGCGCAACTTCCTCACCTTCGACATCATTAAATACCTTCTGCTCCAGGAATACATCCAGACTCTCCTGCTCATCCTTGTTAATCAAGTACGAAGCCAGAAGTGCCATGCCCCATGCACCGCCTTCACCCGCCGTGGACATCACTGACACCGGCACGTTCATTGCAGCAGCTACGATCCGTTGTCCGACAACAGGGGTTTTGAACAACCCGCCATGAGCCAAAATGCTATCAATAGCCACATGTTCGTTCTTCGTCAAAATGTCCATACCGATCTTGAGCGCACCAAAAGCGCTGAACAGATGCGTCCGCATGAAATTAGCCAGATTAAAGTTACTTTCAGGTGAACGGACGAACAAAGGGCGACCTTTATCCAGGCCCGTAATGTTCTCACCCGAGTAATAACCGTAGCTCAGCAAACCGCCGCCATCCGGGTCCGCTTCGAGCGCTTTGTTGAACAGGACGCTGAACAGCTTGCCGTTGTCGGCTTCGTATCCCATCGCCTGGGAAAATTCACGGAACAATCCGATCCATGCGTTAATGTCACTGGAGCAGTTGTTGGCATGCACCATGCCGACTGGGCTGCCATCTGGTGTCGTAACCATGTCAATCTCGGGATAAACTTTGGATAACTCCTTCTCCAATACGATCATCGCGAACACAGACGTGCCGACAGAGATGTTGCCCGTACGCTTTCTCACGCTATTTGTCGCCACCATGCCCGTTCCGGCATCACCTTCTGGCGGACAGAGCGGAATGCCTGACTGCAAATCATTCGAAGGATCGAGAAGCTTGGCTCCTGCCTCGGTCAATTCGCCAGCGTTCTCACCAGCGAGATATACCTTCGGAAGAAGGTCCTCGACTTTCCATGGATAACCTTTGCCTGCGATCAGGTCATCGAACTGTTGGATCATGGATGGATGGTAATTATGTGTAGACTCGTCGATGGGGAAAATGCCTGAAGCATCGCCGATGCCAATTGCTTTATTGCCGGTCAATAACCAGTGGATATAACCAGCCAGGGTTGTCAGGTGATCAATGCGAGGTACATGCGCCTCTTCATTCAAGATCGCTTGGTACAAGTGGGCGATGCTCCAGCGTTCCGGAATATTGAATTGCAGAAGGTCCGTCAGCTCTCTCGCAGCCACTCCAGTGGTCGCGTTACGCCACGTTCGGAACGGTACCAGTAGCTCACCCGCGCTATCCAATGCGATATAACCATGCATCATGGCGGAGAATCCAATGGAGCCTATCGTTTGCAGTGTGATTCCGTATTTCCGTTCCACGTCCTGCTTCATTTCACGGTAAGCGGTCTGAAGACCTGTGATGATATCCTCCAGGTTGTACGTCCAATAGCCGTCTTTGAGGAGGTTCTCCCATTCATAACTGCCTGACGCAATGGTCTCGAAACGTTCGTCGATCAACACCGCCTTAATCCGCGTCGATCCAAATTCGATTCCAAGTGAAGTGCCTCCCTTGGTAATCGCTTCTTTCATATCCACATGACTCATGCTCACGTAATCCCCTCTCTGGTCGCGATTTCACATCCGAAGGATGGCATATATAAGATGATGCTTCCAAGCTACATTGGCTTATGATCCATTCATAAATTCGTATAAAGACATTTCTAAGAATGCGCTTTCCTTTTCTGACAGCCTTAGTATATTTTTTGTACGTACATTTGTCAATAATATATAGTAGTTATACTTACAATATACATAATATAAACTCTATTTGTTCTTATAAACATACGATATAGGTTATGCTGTAAGGTACAGACTCCCGTGAAAAAAAGGATTTGTACGGTTTATTTCTCCAAACGCGCTGTAATATATCCATTCCAACTGAATCATGCTAAAATATGTACGTACAACTATGTATATAATGATGTTTTTTTATAGATAAGTAACGATGAAAGAAGTGGACTGTGTGAAGCCAAAGTATCAAGTCATCATTGATGATATCAAAAGCCATATCCTATCAGGAATCTATACCGTAGGGGAACAAATCCCTACCGAATCCGCTTTGCAGGACAGCTACAACGTGAGCCGCCAGACGGTACGGAAAGCCATTTTGGAGCTATCCAACGAAGGTTTTCTAAGAAGTGAGAAGGGTTCAGGCACTTATGTAAGCAATCAATTCCGATCCAGATCGGGCGGGAATACGATGAACAAAACCATTGGTGTCATCACAACGTACATCTCAGATTACATCTTTCCTTCCATCATCCGCGGTATTGAGAGCCGATTAAATGAAGACAATTATTCTTTGCTGTTAGCCAGTACCAACAATGATGTTGCACAAGAGAAAAAGGCACTCGAAATGATGCTGTCCTACGGTGTGGATGGCCTGATCGTCGAACCGACCAAAAGTAATCTCTACAATCCCAACATTGCGTACTACCTGTCGTTCAAAGAGCAGGACGTACCCTTTACAATGATTAATGCCTTTTATGAAGAGCTAGAGGTTCCTTTTTTCTGTCTGGATGACGTGCAGTCCAGCTATCTCGCCACTCGTGAACTGATCGCCAAAGGACATAGCCAGATTGGCATTATCGCAAAAATGGATGATTTGCAAGGGAAGTATCGGATGAAGGGGTACATCAAAGCGCTGGGGGAAGCCAAATTACGTTTCCATCCCGAGCAGGTGCTTTCATTCGATACGGCGTCGAAGCCGGACCTGTCCACCAATCTGGAGACTTTTCTGAACGAAAACAGGGATGCACTGACCGCCATCGTTTGTTATAACGACGAGGTGGGCTTGGAGGTCGTACATGCATGCCGAAAATTGGGGATATCCATCCCAGATGAGTTATCCATCATAGGCCAGGACAATTCGTACATTGCCAAGAACGCGAACATCAAACTCACGACATTAACCCACCCCCAGGAGCAAATGGGCCGCGACGCTGCGGATTGGGTTATCAAGAACCTGCAAGGCAAAAAGGACCTGCCCACCCACACCTACTATCAACCCGTGCTGGTTGAGGGGGAGACGGTGAAAGCAATCCAGGTGGAATAAATAGGTGCGGGATGGGTAAGGGGGCTGCAAGATAAAGTATCGTACGCCTCCAAAGTTGTATTTCTGACCTAACAAATAGGCATTCAAACGTTCTGGAGCCCTCAGTCGGACTGAGGGTTTTGTTGTGACCGAAAAAGACCGTCGACTTCATCGACGGCCTCCTATTTAATAGCAACCACCTGTGTAGCATCGAAATGACCGATTCATCCAAATGAAATCGAATTCACTCCCTCTTATCCGCTTCATCATTTTCCAAGCTTACCATGACGCCTTTCTTCTCAAGCTTTTTCACAACCTGCTCCGCATGTTCATTTAACGGGTTATCCGCCAAAGATACCTCTTGTAAATGGGGTATCGTCTCAAGCACCGCTATATCCTGAATGAGGTTACTGTCCAGATATAGATACTGCAATGTCGGATGATTCTTCAGCGGGGTCAAATCTCGAATTTTATTTCCACTCATAATCATCCATTCTAGCTTTAACTTCTGAAGAGGCTTTAGATCGGTCACCTGATTGTTACTGGCGAGTAGACTGGTCAGCTTATGTAAATTTTTCAACGGCGTCAGACTTTTAATCTGGTTACCGTCTATAAGCAGACTATTCAGATTCGTAAGTCCCGACAGTGGCGAGAGATCTGTAATCTGATTTCCTTCAAGAACTAGAAACGTCAGCTTTGTAAGCTTACGAAGTGGGGTTATGTTTTTTATATTTTGGCTAGGCAACATTAGATCCACCAGGTTAACGGCATTTTCAAGCCCCTGTAAATTGGAAATCCTCTTTTGGGTATCCTCGGCATACAGGGATTTTAATTTTCTCAGATCGCTCGTCTTCACTTCTTTTTTAGCTGATATTTTCAATGTTCCCCGAATGACCTTTGCTAGAGCTGCGTCTTTAATGACGGGAGCAGCCGAGATAATTGTAGTCGGTACTAATACGAGAACTAGAAAGAATACGATCAACTTTTTTACGAATGGAGTGGGCATATTGAATCTCCTTACATGATTTGATATTTAAAATATACCATGATATGGAATGTAATACATTGATTAATATCATCAGCTCCCTTTTGGGAGATAAGATCAAAGTTATTTTCGAATTGGAATGTACGATCATTGAAGACCCCATCTCAGAATCACTGATGGTGATTTCCAAAGGGCTATCATGCGAAATAGACAAATAGCGGCAGTTGCGACAAAGATTCCTTTGTCCTAACTGTCGCTGTTTTATATTGTTGGCTAATCATCTGTAGCTCATAAAAGCGATTTGTAACAGACGTTCTATGTTCAGATGAATGTAATCGTATTTTAGTCAGAACCAATCCAATGTATTATTTATTCCCTCGTCCTGCTTTCATGTCCGCTCTATACATTTTTTCTGCTTCTATAGGACTTTCTTTGGCTGTCATATGGTGCGGAATTACCCTGCATACTTGAACCGGTCCGCCGAATACAGCCGACCTATACTTTTCCACATGCTGCTTGGGCAAAGGGCGGTTATAATAGCCCGGTACATATTTATTCATCATTTCCTGAAGTACGTGAGTGGCTTCGTCCAAATCCGTAATCGGTTCTGCTTGTCCAAAGATCATTACGCTCATATAAGCCGTATCCGTTTTGGCAGGTACCGGATCTGTGATGGTTCCATATTCCTCACATACCGTAAAACACACCTCTGGATTTTCCTTCATGACCTGATTACGTCTTCCATCCCCAGCCCCGTGAAAATAGAGCTTCCCTTGCATTCATAAGATATTCATCCCGCTCCAGTGGCCTTAAACCAAGATACTCTTCAAGAGTGCGGCAAAGACCGGATGGTAAATACCAGTGTTATTAGGGTAGGATATCAATCAATGGATTTCTTTAAAACATCCAAATATCAGGGTTATACGCAATCCATAATTACGGACCCCATGTCGTATAAATAGCATTCTTATGGCATACCTGTGCGAGATTTCTTTAAGTGTTATTTTCCAAAAAGGTTTCTCTGGTCAAGCTCAAGAAGGCTTCGATTGCAGGCGAGATCCACTTCTCTTGATGCCAAAACATCTGGGTTGCAAACGATGTAGCGGTCAAATCCCATGGCAACGGAACGAGTTCTCCCCGATTCACTTCTCCGATCACGGACATTTCAGGCAGTATCGCAATGCCCATTCCTATTTTCGCACATTCTTTAATAGCCTCAGCACTGTGAAACTCCAATTCGGTAATTGCCCCCATGCCCTTCTGTGAAAGACTTCGATCAAAAAAAATGTGATAAGAACATTCCTTCTCCGTCAACAAAAAGGTCTCGCCATGAAAATCTTCAATAGCTAGTGTAGTACGTGCAGCCAAAGGATGATCTGGGGATACCAATAGATGAAAGGGCTCATCCATCATTTTTTCACCGCAAAATCCTGTCTCGCTCTTGTCCTCATCCAGCATAAAAATAATGTCAGAGTCCCCTTCACGCAAGCTCTGTTTGAGGTTCGAATGAGCCAGCGGTCGAAACATTAACCGAACCCCTGGATAGCGCAAACGAAACTGGCGCAATACAGCCGGTAGTCGGTACGTAACCAACGTTTCATCGGCACTTATGACTAGCGTACCCGTCAATTCGCCGGATTGCTTGACGGCATGCTGTGCTTCTTCAACCACACACAATATATTATCCGCATAGCGCAGGAACGTTCTCCCTGCATCGGTCAAAGTCACTTTTTTACCCAATCTGT
This sequence comes from Paenibacillus hebaui, assembly GCF_051934385.1. Lineage (NCBI taxonomy): Bacteria > Bacillati > Bacillota > Bacilli > Caryophanales > Paenibacillaceae > Paenibacillus > Paenibacillus hebaui. The sequence continues at coordinate 7,121,768 of NZ_CP196836.1, forward strand.
CCACCAACTTGACACCCAATTCTTCCTCTAGGGCCTTCATTTGCATCGTAACCGTTGAAGGGACATAGTTCTGCACTTCTGCAGCTCGGGTAAAGTTGAGTGTGGAAGCAAGCGTATAAAAGGTTTTTAATTGACGCAATTCCATCAAGTTTTCGCTCCTTAGTTCAAAAAAAATGAAGGTTATATTCAACAACGTTTCTTTGACTTAACAATAGCAGCATCGTAGAGTGATGACAAGGAAGCCGGAAGTCAGTTCATGCTTTAGCTGTGAAAATACGTTTTTTTATATGAAGGATTACACAATTTACTTGCTTGAATGAAACTGAGGAGGAACAGTTTGAAATGAAAAATAAATGGATTATATATGTTCTAGCACTTGCTGTTTTCCTAATCGGAACCATTGAATATATTATAACAGGAGTCATCGAAATGATCGCCGCGGACTTGAGCGTATCTACTTCCGAGGTTGGTTTACTGGTGACTGTATTTGCTCTGGCAGCGGCCATTATTGCTCCGATTCTCATTGCATTAACCATAAATATGGATCGCAAGAAGCTATTGATCGCTGCCCTCAGTGTATTTATTGCCAGCAACGGACTTATGCTTGTAAACCTTTCTTACGAAACATTATTATGGGTGCGAATTATTCAAGGGGCCAGCGGAGGGATCGCTACCGTAGTAGCCATGGCTGTAGCGACACGACTCGTCGAAAAAGAAAGAAGGGGTAATGCCATTGGTATTATCTTGATGGGGCTCAGTAGTTCTTTAGTTCTGGGTGTTCCAGCCGGTACATTTTTTAGCGAGATGTTTGGATGGAAAGTTTTGTTTGTTTTGATCGGTATCATAAGCGTTCTTCCATTGTTTATCATCTATAAAAAGGTTCCTTCAATCAGAGAAGATGAAGCTATTACCCTCAAGATGCAGCTCTCTATTTTAAAAGATTCAAAAATTGTAACAGCCTTAGCTATTACTTTATTTTATATTGGTGGTTACGCTACGCTCTTTACTTATATTACACCCTTCTTACAAGCCGTATCCTCTCTTTCCATAACCGAAATTAGCGGTGTTTTATTTCTGGCAGGAATTTGCAGCTTTATCGGCTCCAAATTGGGTGGGCAATTGGCAGATACAAAGGGATCCAAATTCACCATTTATCTCGGACTCCTGTTGCAAGGAGCAATGCTCCTCTTATTCACTCTAGCTGGTGTCCATATCATTGTATTAATCTTCATTTTGATGATCTTTATGTTAGCGACCTGGAGCATTTCCCCTGCTCAGCAGCTATTTTTGGTCACTCTGGTACCTCGCAATCCAGACATTGCCCTGAGCGTAAATACGTCCTTCATCCAATTTGGTTTTGCGCTAGGATCTGGATTAGGCGGCCTTGTCATCAGTCGTACCTCTGTTCTGAATTTGAATTGGGTAGGTCTGGCTGCTGTAGGCGTTGCATTACTTCTTGCCATCTTACTATTCAGAAAAATGAGCAGTGGGATTGAAACGTCTGCGGTTGCTAAAGAAAAATATTAAATAGCACCTCGACAGTACTACAAGAATAACCCCCTTCGGGTTGCCGAAGGGAGCTTACCATTCGCGGATCTAAGATTATTCATTATCCTGTGCGGCGGCCTCGGCCGGGGTCATCAAGCCTTGAACAGCACCGAAGAACGGGCGTATGGACTTGATCATGCCGTATCCCATCTTAACGACCGGAACAAATTTTTGGAACATGCCGAACAGCCGCATGCCTCCGCCGATGACTCCTGCTGCGCCACCAAGACCACCCAGGCCACCACTGCCTCCAAGTCCACCAAGCATCGAGCCCATCATCGGCATGAAAGCCGACACCTGAGCGTCCCGCTTGCGGGAGCGCGACCGAACGGACAGTTGGCGCGTGCTGCTTTTCCGGTTGCCCGAACGAACACTCAGGGCATGTGCACCGACTCTGTGCTTGGCAGAGCGGGAGCTTTTCTTCACGGAAGACATGCGTGGGCGAGCTCCAGCGCCAGCAATGACCACCCCGTTGCTATTCACATCCGTAATGTAGCCAACGTAAGTCTCTCCACTGCGCAGCGTTACGCAGACCGGACGACCCTGGAGCTTCTTAGCCCGAGCGGACATTTCTTTGGATTGTGCCATAGAATTTCACCTCGCTCACTGGTTATCATTCAGTTTACGCTAGGAGCAGGCTACCTGCTTGTGCGAATGGGGTATTATCCAACATATTGTGATCAGCACAAATTAGCCATACGGGTTATCACCCATACAGCTAATTTTGACTTATTCAGTTTTGGACCTATCTTCTATTTCCAGATATCTTCTGTGGAAGCAAAAACGCATTGTGGGCTCAGACAGATCACATAGTTAAGGTTTTACTACAGAGAGAAGAGACTCATTTCCCTCAGAAATAACCGTTACATCTGGTGCGAACTTTGCGTCCCTTACATGCAACGATTCTCCAAGATCCATAGCGCTAATATCAAATTCAACCGACGTTGGCAAATGACCTGGCAATGCCTCCACTTCAATAGCAGCTAATTGAATTTGCACAACTCCGCCCTGCTTCGTGCCCATCGGTGTGCCGTTGAACTTGACGGGAATTTTTGTGCGCAGGATCTCGTTGGTCTGCACCTGCTGAAAATCCACATGAATCAAATCCCGTGTAACCGAATCACGCTGGAGGTCCTCCAACAATACAGTCAATGAGCCCTTCTCTTCAAACTGCAGTTCGATAAAACCAGACGCACCTTGCTTCAACCATTTTTGCAATTGTATTGTTGGAATATGAATCATCTCATTCTCCGTATTCTTGCCAAAAACAATACCTGGCAACCGCCCAGATTTGCGTAGATCCCGAAGTCGGGATGTATTTAATGGAATGCGGGTCTCCGCTTGAAAACGAGTAGTCATGCTATGTTCGCTCCTCTTTATTAAATGATATTTTCATATTTTTTATAATCACCCAACCATCCCCTAATGGGGCTAAAGAGAGAAACATAGCATCACCACCTCCATATTCTTTCGAATTCATTTTAAATACATTTAATGTAAACTCCCATGATATACATGAAGGCACTCTACTCGGAAGAGTAGAATGCCTATGGGATGCCTTCACCCTATCATAGAAACATCGTTTTGTCGATCAAACTACAATGAGAGACAGGGCTGAAAATATTCGAACATGAATACTATACTAGCCGTTCAAATTATTCAGAAGATACATATGCGGAGCAGAAAGCTGATGCCAATTTTGAATACATATTAATATCGTTGAACCGATCTCCTACTCGTTCATACTCCCTAAGCGTTCCTTCCAACGTAAAATGGAGCTTTTGCAAAAGCTTAATAGAATTCAAATTCTCGGGATTAACCTTGGCTTCAATTCGATTCAGCTTTAAAGAGGAAAATGCGTGATCTACCAAAGAACAGACCGCTTCTGAAGCGTATCCTTTTCCCCAGTATGATTTAGCAATATCATATCCAATTTCTGCTTTTAAGTTGCCAAAATCCAAGGAGTTATACCCACATGAGCCTATAATTTCATTGGACTCCTTCTGTATTATGGAGAAACGAATAGCCTTACGATCTTGAGAAAGATCATCGAGAAGAGTGATCATTTCTTTGGCTTGCTCTACATCCGTAAAACAACTCACGTTCATAAATTGTGTAACATCCGAATCAGACCAAATTTTAAACAAGCTAGGTGAATCCGATACCTTCATTTTTCTCAAATGTAAACGTTCGGTGTGTAATTCTGTAATCAATACTTTTACCTCCATTTAATTTAATAGTTAGGTTTAAAATATTGATATCTGCGCATAGTTCAGTCCCTTCATCTATGGAATCAGGTTTTATTATACAGAAGCTATCTAAATTGTCATATGTAAGTATAATATCGTTTTACGAAACATTACAAAAAGAGAAAAGCCAATGGCACACGTTTCAGTGATCGCCTCTGGCTTGTTTTATGATCTTATTTGGGGCTATCGTGACTCGTTGGATTCGTCAGAATTTATCAACCTTGTACCAGAATATCGGTAGCGGAAACCACCCAACGGGCGCAGCAACTGCCATATAACGACCATGTTGTGTAAGTAAAAGCGCCTGAGCCTGCTGCTTATCAAGGACAACTGCATCGGGCTTAGCCGATCGCTCGACGCTCACGCCACTTGCATCCACTCGCGCAGTAATCGGCTGACCGTCCATGACTGCGGAGAATTCCCCATGTATAACTCCTGTGGTCTTAAACTTAAGCGTCAGATAAGCCTTCAATACATTAGCAAAATCCAAAATATGATACATATCAGATGTCTCAATAACATAGTCTTCCGCAATGCTACCAAGAGTTGTATTCAGCGGAATGTCATATTCCGGTGTATAAACAGTTATACGGTCTGCTCTGCTATATCCCCTATAAGCCTTGATCGTCCGTGAAATATCGTCCGCACTTTCCAACGCGAATTCAGATATTTCATCGCCTGCTTCGTTTACAATCAGATACCCGATCAGCTTATCTTGATCCAGGACGCCCAGCGCCTTTTGATGGAGGCTGTTGAAAATAAGCGGTAATTGCGGCACTGTACGTTCAACATAAGCAAGCCGCGAGGTGTTCATGCTATGCGCAAAGGACTCTGCTCCTTCAATCTCGAATAACGGCCTGAAGGATATTCCTGTGTCGTTCACATATTTTAAGCCATGGCGCACGTTGGCCTCTCCCACGAAATACTTGAGCTTTACACCGCCAAGTGTGAAGCCAAAATACTCATATCTCTGTCGCTGACCATATAATACAACCATATCACACGTATTGCGCAGTTCCTCAAGCCACATGTCCATGAGCACCTTCATATGACCTTCGCCGCGGGCCCGTGGATGGACCGATACAGTACCCAAATAGCCGGTTCGCAGAGTAAAGTCACATACCGTCAGAGGCTCTGGAAAAACAGCCACCTGTGCGCGCAGCCTGCCTTTCTCATCCACAGCAACCTTATGCATGGCTGAAGAATCTACGTTCTTCCCATACCCTTTGGGCATCAGGGTTTCAAAATCTAAGTGAAAAGCATAGTTAGCTAAATCTATACATTCTTCGCGCTCATCTGGAGTTGCCATTCTGTATTTAATCATTTGCCCTATCCTTTCAGTCTAAATATTAAATTACCTTCCAAAACATAATTCTAGGAGCATATTCAATATCCTGCCCAGTAGCGTAGAAGAGATCGACCGCATGTAAGCATGAAAAAAACACATCCGATTGGGATATAGCATTCTCCCAATCGGATGTGTTTTCCTATTTTAATATAAGGTTTGAATAAGTTCTACATTAAGAAGCTTTTGCTGCAACAGTTTTTTCAATTAATGCTTTGGCATCGTTAGTAGTAAGACCTTGTTTAGGTTGGAGCGATTTTTTATCTGTTCCACCAAGAATACCTTTGTCAATCAGTTTTGCCATAGGCTTAATCGCATAGACAGACACGGATTTGCCATCTTCAAAGCCAGCAATGATCGTAGCGGCATTTTTATCCGTAGCTTGATCGTTTACCAATTTAGCAAGAATTGTAGCCGCTTCTTCACGCGTGATGTCACGATCAGGATAGAAGTTACCCCCGTAGCCCTGAATGAAACCAGCATGTGTAGCTTCAGCAATCGCATCTGCATATGCAGCATTCGCAGCAACATCCTTGAATGCAGGTGCTGTAGTTACTTCGTTTAGTTTCAACATGTCGACCAGAGCACTTACAAATTCAGCACGAGAAATGACCTCTGTGGTTACAGGTGTTTCTGTTGGGTCGGTAGATGCAGCCAGGTTGGTGATGCGTCCTTCATTTTTAGCTTGAATAGCGCCGCCTTTATACGTATCTACGATGTACTGATAGAATACATCCAGATCGATAGGGCCTGCCAAGGATGATTTAGCATCCACTAGCACTTTATAGTTGTCTCCACCTGCGGCCATAAAGTTATTAACTACAGCCGTATATGTTTTTTTAGAATCAATGGGTGTACCATCTTCCAGACTAAGACTCGTAATACGTTCTGCAATCGGCTTGTTGAAATCTGTAGTATATTTCAAACCAGAGATTTGTAGTGTTTTGGTGTTGGGTGTACCGTCAGCATTGGTACCCCATTGCTGCTGCAACAGGGTTTTAACCTGTTCGCCAGTCAGCTCCAGTTTCACTAAAGTATTGCCAAACGGTTGGATTTTAGCAAGATCAGCAAAGGTCACATCGCCTTTTGGCAGATCCGCACGAATACCACCTGGATTCATAAATGCAAAGTCAGCATCGCTTGCTTTATCACCAAAGTCTGCTTGACGCATGGCATCTGCAATCAGGTTCCCCAGAGGGGCTTCGTTATTATAAGCATCTGTACGAGTGACAGAGCCATCTGTTGTACCTACTGGCTTCGTTAGCTCAGGATGCTTGTCCAATGATTTTTTAATGATAGCCAACGTTTCAGGGTCTTCTTTTACACCCTCTTGGAAAGTCGTTGTAACCGTAGCTGATTTTTCGGTTACATCCCCAGTAGCAGGGTCAATCATCAGCTTGATATCTTCAAATGCCGTACCATATGAATAAGCCTGAACAATCAACTTTCCATTCACTTCACCGTTAGCTAAAGCATGATTGTCACCTGCCACGATAACGTCAACAGGGGAATCTGCTGGTAATGCTTTTGCCAAATCAGCCGCTTCTCCAGTAGTTACGCCTTCTTTGGTGGTTGCTGGATCATGTGCCAAGACGATGATCGTTTCTACACCCTTATCTTGCAATTCTTTTGCATATTTATTAACTGCTTCAACTTCTTCTTCTGCGCTTAAGAAACGCACACCAGCGGTACCCGATGGGGATACTTTGGCAGGTGTAGATTTAGTCACTAATCCGATGAATCCAATTTTGACTCCGCCCACTTCTTTAATTACATAGGGCTGAATCAATGTTTTGCCAGTAGCGGTTTCAATGACGTTAGCATTGACGTAATCAAATTTTGCACCAGCATGAGTTACCTTACCTTCTTTGGGATCAAGGCCACCAAAGATTTGTGCTTTTAATGCAGCGATACCATGGTCGAATTCATGATTGCCCAGAGAAGCTACATCAAAGCCCATCATATTCATCCATTCCATCGTAGGCTCGTCACGATCAAGAGATGAGACTGGAGCAGATGCACCAACAGAGTCCCCATTATGGAAGAGTAGGGAATGTTCATATTTTGCTTGAGCTTCTTTGAGATAGGTTGCTAGAATCGGAGCAGATCCTGCCTTTTTATCACTAACCATCGATGTGGTGTCTAACTGACCGTGGAAGTCATTGATTCCAATCAAGTGTACTTCTACATCGTTGCCTGCGGCAGAGACAGAACCTGCTGCGCCCAATAGTTGGGTGACTAATAGTGCAGCAGTAGCTACACGCAGTGTGCTTTTCCCCAAAATTTTTTTCCAAGACATGAATTACAAAACCCCTCTCCAAATTTAGATCTTGAGATATTTTACCATAGTTCAATTCATAAAAATCGTTAAATATATAAAATAGATGTAAAAAAGTTGGGAGATTGCTAGAGAAAAACATGCCCGTATCTGGATCTGTACCATAATTAGTGTTTGGCTTCAATTTATTGAAGCTAATGCTAGGTCTTATCTAGCTCAGGAGACGAGAGGTTATGACGCATTGCACGTGAGTGATAGATTCAGAATTTTGATATAGAAAAATATGGATTTTATAATTTTTGTTGATATAATGGAAAATAAAGTATGTGTTCTTACCTGATGATGCGACTCCTCTACTAAAGAACAAGCATATACGTAGCTTCCATCTCCTAAAAAGCACACATCCCATTACATAATTTGTATCAAAAATTTTCACACTTTCTATTAAAGGAGGTGACCGTTGGGAGCATTTAAGATCTTGGTTTCCCGTCTTTCCTACCAATATAAAAAACATAGGAGCGTGTCCAATGAACAAACAACTTTTCCCCAGATCTATTCGAATTCTTATGGCTTGCTTGTTGATTTTAGCATTTGCCGTACCAGCGACGGCTTCTGCCGGCTACCTTGGGGACAAGCTCACTATCGGCCAAAGCATGGCGAAGGGCGACTATCTCACTTCCCAAGATGGCAGGTTCTCAGCCATTTGGCAGAATGACGGGAATTTTGTCATCTATCAGAATGGTTCTTCTCTTTGGAGTAGTGGTACTAGTAACAACGGGGCGATTTCGTTTAAGTTTGAAACCCAATATGGGAAACCTATCATCTATAAATATGCTACAAAGTGGCACACGGTGTACCAATATGCTTATCGCTGGGGAACCAACCCTGCCACAGGGAAATACGAATATTATTGGGGTCCAGGCTGGGATACAGTGTTGGTAACGGACACTACTAGACAGGTAGACGCCTGGTTTGCGAATACTGCAGCATGGATTCCTGGCCACCACGGAAGCGGGCTACCGGCAGATACAACGGGTGACACACTAGTCATGCAAAGTGATGGGAATTTAGTTCTCTATAACACAACCCTGACCAATAGCAATTATCCGAACAGTTGGATTCCTGTCTGGGCTTCCAATACGGGCGGGCGCTAAAATCAGATGGAGAGCCGCGTGATACGCGGCTCTTTTGGTTTTCCAAGGAAGTTGATAGTTTATTAACGTCCGATGAAGTAACTTATTGGATTCCCGTTCAATATGATACTTTCACGAATTTTGTTTTCTGCTCTTGTCCAATACCACCAATATAATCAACTCTCAGCCTTCCTGAAACAAAGTAAAAGTTATTGCTGCATAGATAAAGGATTGCTACAATATAATGAAATATCAGGGCACTGCTTCGCTAGCATTGCTAGAGACAACCCCGCTACTTGTAGCCGGGTTGTCTTTTTGTTTTTTTATTAAAATGACAAGGTGGAGATTCTAATTATGATTATGAAGGAAACAAGAGCGATCCTAACCAAAGAAGACCTCATCGACGAGTTCAAAGGCTGCGGACTCATGGAAGGACACACCATCATGGTTCATACTTCGTTAAGCAAGCTTGGTTTTGTTGTAGGCGGAGCCGAGACGTTCATTCGATCCCTTCTTGAAATCATCGGAGCAAAAGGAACTCTGATCATGCCATCCCAAACATGGAAAAATCTCGATCCGTCTACAGGCGTACATTGGGAGGAGCCCGTAGAGTGGTGGCCTACCATTAGAGAACACTGGCCTGCTTATGATAAAGAGGTTACCCCCGCAATCGGTATGGGTGTCGTAGCTGAGATGTTTCGCAAGTGGCCGGGAGCCCAAAGATCCCACCACCCTGCGCGTTCCATAGCGGCGGTGGGCAAGCATGCGTCATATATAACGGAAAACCATGATTTAAGCAACATTTTTGGAGATGGCTCCCCGTTGGATAAGCTGTACCAGTTAGACGGCTACGTGCTTTTGGTTGGCGTCGGCTACGAAAAAAACACGTCGCTGCATTTGGCGGAAACAAGAGCAAATTTTCCTGGCAAGAAGTACTCTGAGGAAAGCAGTGCCATGATCATTAACGGCAAGCGCGAATGGGTAACCTACAAGACCCAAGCCGTAAACGACGAAGATTTTATTCCATTGGGGCTGCAGTACGATACCGAAAAGAACGTGAATATTCATAAAGTCGGAAACGCCGATGTCCGGTTCTTGGAACAACGACCTTTGATCGACTGGGCAACAGCATGGATGGAGCGTAATAGGCTCTAGCAGAAAACGAATGTCATGGAGGGAGGGCGGTATCATGATGAATACACTCGAAGGAAAAAATCGGAATATGCGGATGAACATCATGAGCTTTGCTACCTATTTAAAAAATGTGTGCCTCCGTGAACCTCGTTAGTTCCTTCCATGATAAGTCCTTCCCTACGCTATGAAAATTCATAACCCATTGAACTTCCGGTTCTTCCTGCGTAATATTAGCTTCAATTGCAGATAGTAAGTCTTCGGTGTTATCAGGCGGTGTTTATCCAGTCCATCTCAATCGAGCTTGATAATACCAGAAGGCTCGCCTTTGAAGAGCGGAAGGGCTATTTTCCCATGACTACATCAACCTGTCCTCTGTCGGCGTGGCGAAGGAGATTGCTGTCCTCGATTTTCCCGCTCTTCCTTGTACGAGCGATTCGGTGAACATAGCTTTCGTTTTCTTGGGGAAAATCACAGTACTGATCTGACTGATATTCTCCCATATCGATCCTTCTCGCAGTAAGATAAGCTTATTTTCATATATTGACAAATAAATGTGTTAGACTACTAAAAGAAGAATTGCCGATCTATACTAAAGAACGCTACACAACTGGATGCAGACAGTTATTACGATAAACGTAGTTAGAAAGGAAACCCCATGAATAGTTCCTTGAAGCAACTAATGAAATCATTATTAGCACCAGTGTTTCCCGGTGGAATCATAACCATTCTGATATTTTATCTTGATTACTTTCAATTCGAACTTGTTGAAAAATTTCTACTGTTTGCGGCTTTCGTCATTGTACCTCTTGTGATTTTACTTTTGAACCATGACGAAAAGAATAAACATCAACGAATGATTTATGCTGCTATTAAATGGCTTCAATTTCCCGCTGCGCTTCTTACCCTAGCCTCGGTAATGAGTAGTAAGATGTGGGGGTTAGAAAGTACGGCAATCCCAGGGATTCTGTCCCTTGGATGGCTACTGTTCACACTGCTGCTTGGCATCTATGGCTTAACCACTATTGTGATCTCTAAAGGAAAAGCAGCGGAAATAGCGATTGGCGCAGGGCTCGTTTATTTTTTTATCGGAGGCATTTGGTTTACCTTATATCAATATCAAGTAAACCTCTTCCAAGCTAATCCTACAACGCACGCGTTAAGCTCAGTTCACTTTCATTTTTCATCTGCGATCGTTCCAATTTTTATTGGTGCACTGGGACGCATCATGACGAAGAAAAGTTGGTATCCCTGGGTCGTTGCCATCGATATTATCGGACCAATCTTGATTGCTATTGGTATGATTTTCTCCAAGCCAATTGAATACATTGGTGTCACTTTGTTCGCCTGTAATATTGTGGTTTACACCGCTTATCTCCTTGCTTACTTGAGGAAAAACTCTTTGGATAATAAGGCGACCTTCTTTTTAGGCCTATCTTGTCTAGCCTTTTACACGGTTGTCGTGCTTTCTATTTTATATCCGCTACTAAAAAAGATATTTTTCTTAACCATACTTGATTTCATTCCCGTTTACGGATCTCTGCATGCGTTTGGTTTTGTTTTATGTGGACTGATTGGTTGGGTGTTCACGGTAGACTTCATTAAGAAAAAAAAGATTGTCAAGAAGAATAGATAGGTTGATACATCTTTATAAGTGATTACATACAAAAACAAGTGGGCAAGCTGGATGGAACACAAAAATTCCCATCCTGTTGCCCATGCAAAAACATGAATTGGTGAATGTGATTTTTAGGCTAACCAATCGGCTTTAATGAAGTAGTTTAGCCAGGTTCGTGCTATAATGGTGTTCACCTGATTAACATTCATCATTCTGCCGAGATGGCGATGATTAAGGAGATTGAACTTTGACGAACAACCATGATGTTGGAGCAGTTAACGAACTACCGGAAAACTTTGAAGAGCTCAAACGAGCAGCTAATCGGACGGCAAGCTGGAGAGATAGACTGAATGCGGTGAACGAATTGGGAAACTGGGATACAGTCCCTACCATACAGTTGCTACATTATGTTTTGAAAAGTGATCAAGTGTTTCAAGTGCGCGAAGCTGCATATCGCAAGCTCAAGCAGTTGGATGAAGATGTACAAATGCCTGCCAAAAACAAAGGTGAGCTGTTTAAAGGTCTTAACAAAATTTTGCTACGGATTAAAAAAAGCCTTCCTGAAGGTCACACATTTGAGCAATTTAAGGAAAAATTGCAAAAGACACGTCTGGATATTTATGATACTTACGAGGGCGACAAAGATGCTGAGTTCGACTCCTGGCTCCATGGAATTTGGGAGACACTAGCTAGAAAATAGCCGCCGTTCACCGTATAATAGCTGAGTACAAAGCCACTCCAAAAAAAATGGAGTGGCTTCTTTACTTTTTTGATTGTCACCAGATTCTATCTCACTCTTTAGCTATAACTTGTCCTATATAAGTTGAAATAATCATTTACACAGAAACGGAGAGGACAGAAAAAACCTGAAAAAGCGAAGCGTTCGCCTTTATCACCGGATTTTTCCCTTGAGAAAAGGAAATCAAAAAAATCTGGGGATAACAGCGATTGGAAGGTTATTCTGTCATCGGAGTGTACGTGTGAATATATCTTTAGTTCAACTTATATAGATATAATTTTGTTTCTTGGATTACTCTTTGAATGGTTTCGCTAAGCTCAGGTTTTCAGTACCGAGAAGATGGGATGAAGCTAGAAATGGAGTAGCGGAGCGTAGGGAAAACTACGTGAGCAACCACAATGTTTCCAAAGGAAACATACTTCGTAAGCCACCCGCTTATTTCGGTTGAATTCCATATTCGACGCTGATGATGCCGAGAGGCATCCTTCGTAATCAAAAGCAGACTTTTTGAACAACCTCTATAAAATTTATTCTGGTATATAAGGAAGATCCAGTGTCTTCGGAACGTTGATGACATGCTTTTCTGTATAAGTGCGGATACCTTCCGCGCCGTATTCACGGCCAATACCAGATTGCTTGAAGCCACCGAAAGGGAATCGAACGTCGAGCCCCTGCACAGCAGCTGTATTGATCATGGTCGTTCCAGCTTCGAGTTGACGTGCGACGGAGATGGCATCCTCTTCTTTCCCCCACACAGAACTCGTCAATCCATATATGCTTTCATTGTGTAGATTAATAACCTGCTCTTCATCGTCAAATGGCAGAATCGGAACCGTAGGACCAAACTGTTCCTCCACCACAATCGGATCATGAACATCGCAACCTAAAACAAGCGTAGGTTGTAGGTAGTAACCTTGTTCAAACAGCTTCTGATCAAGAATTTGGCCGAGAGGGATGACCTTAGCCCCGCGCTTTTGCGCATCTTCAACCAAACCAAGCACGTAATTTTTCTGCTTCAGGTTATTAACCGGGCCTACTGTCGTATTTGAATCAAATGGATCACCAATTCGAATCCAGCGATTAGCCGCCTCTATATAATTTTCCACAAACTCATCATAAATAGAACGGTGTACATACACACGTTTGGCGATCATACAGATTTGGCCTGCTGTCAAGAAATTAGAAATGACAATCCGGCGCATTGCTCGCTCATCATGAACATCAAAGCTTTCCAAGAAGATAGCCGCATCATTACCACCAAGCTCAAGCGTCATATCCTTAATCGTTTCCGAAGCAGCTTTTATAATATGCTTAGCTGTTTCGGTTCCACCTGTAAAGGCGATTTTAGTAACCAAAGGATTACTAGTCAGTTCAACGCCCACATCCGCATCACCATGAACGACATTGATAACACCAGCCGGGAACTCACTCGCAATAATCTCTGCCACCTTCGCTGCCGCCAGTGGCGCAAATGGGCTTGGTTTAAGCACAATCGTGTTGCCCGCAAGTAAGGCAGGAGCGATCTTAATCGTAGATAAAGCAATGGGATAGTTCCATGGACTAATCGCTGCTACCACACCCATTGGATCATAGGAAAGAATAGTTTTACCATTCTCATGCTCTTTGATCTCTTCCTGTAGAGACGATTTGGCTTCATTACAAGCATACTCCATCCACATTAACGAAACATAAATTTCACCGTGTGCATCATACAGCGGCTTGCCATGCTCTCTAGACAGCAAATGCACAATTTCATTCTCAGCTGCTCTAATCTTCTCTATCGCCTTGCGCATCATGATAATGCGTTCATCAATGGAGGTCTGCTTCCATGTTTTAAAAACCCCTGCCGCCGCTTCAATTGCTTTAACCGCTTGTTCTTTCGTAGTGACAGGGAAATAGCCTACGATCTCAGTTGGGTTTGTCGGATTCTCTTTTGCTACCTGCGAAAGGGATTTTACATTTTGACCATTAATGAACGCTTCAACTATAATTGTCTCTTGGTCTGCTTGTATCGTCATTTTACATCCCCTCCGTTATTTAGATGGATTAATTCCAAACTTCTTCTGCAATTTCCTTAACATAACGAAGTTTACGCCATTGGTGGAAGCAGAACAAGCGGTGACTGAACGCATCAGACAGGCCGTGGTCAATCCAGAGATTCTGCAAAGAGTTATTCACAGCGTCAATGAAAGACGATCCGGACGGATCAAACCGCTCCGAGACGAGTTAACAGCAGTACAGACACGTATCACCAGTCTGGAGGATAAGAAACGCAAGTACCTCGAATTATATGAAATAGACGATATTGACCGCGGTATGTTTTCTGAGCGCCTGAGCATATTGAACAAGGATCTGGATATTGAGTTAACCCGCAAGTCAAAACTAGAATTAGAGCTTCGGGATGATCAGGCTGACCCTGTATCTTATGAACTTGTGCGTTCCCTAGTGGCAAACTTCGATGATCTACTTCGTCAATCCCCATTTCAGCAGCGCAAGACCCTGCTGCACCTAATCGTGAAGAAGATTACGCTAGATGACAAGAAGCGAGTAGACAGCATCGAGCTTACCTTCGATGAAGAAACTCAGAAACATTTTTTAAGCCAAGCCCCTTCTGCCCTATTATCAGCAGAAGGGGCTTTTCCGATGTCAGGAAAAGCCCTCAGAGCTAGTAATAAGCTAACGCTTATCATCTAGAATTTTGACCCAGTATTAAAACCGTTTTTCAAATTTAGAAGGGCAATAATATCCACACTACATTTTATATCTCTATACAAAAAGAAACTGTCCTTGATCAAATAGATGTTAGCCACCGTTTGAAAAAGAACAGTTTCTTTTATATTTACAATTATCAACCAGAGCATCGATCTAGTAGAATTTACAAAATAATTACATGTTACTTATATAACCGTAAGCTTTCTTCAGGTTATCGTTGGCATCATTATAGTTGACTTGTACATTCCCTGCTTCATTTACTGCTACTCCTCCAGCTACTATCGCAGCAATAATAGACTCAATACCGAGAACTGTTAACCCTGTTGCACCAATAAAATCTTTTAAATTTTTTGACATAGAGTTGTAGTTTGTTTGGAACGTATCAATGGTTGTCTGGGCTCTAATAGCATACGTATTAGTAATAGGAATATTTGTTTTCTGGATATTACTTCCCTTAGGATTTCCAAACAATGAGACTCCATTATAACATCCATAACTGTAATTTTTAAAGTTTCCATAATAATGGCAAACAGCCGGAATTCCACCTTTATCATTCGCGGCAGCTGCAAAAGCTCTAGGACTAGCAACTGACATGGTAGATAAATTAGGAATTAAATTATTCTCGTCTCTTACCTCTTCTCCATTGAGCAATAGTTCATCATCCTTAGTTGCTTCAATTATATCAGTTCTGGTGCCATCTTGAAGAACCTCTCTTTGCTCTGCACTTGCTGTTGGAAGCAAATCATAATGCGTGTTGGTTGTAAGTGTAACCTTAACCTCGCCCTCCGAGCCTACTTCTCTAATATAGGATATATCTTGTAACTTAGTACCTACTAGCTCTCCTTGAAGTATCACTTCAGAAGTATTCTGCCAATTTTGTTTCTCAATGTCTCCTCCTGTATAATCAGATGCTGCAAATGCAGAAGAACTGCCCAATAATGTAACACTTAATACAACAGCCATAAACTTTTTAAACATGTTTTTCTTCCTTTCTTCCCGTATAATGGTATAATTACTACATTAGCAATTTTAATACTTGACGGATTGTCAAACTAAGTGCGACAGTTCCTCTGTGAAAGATTCGTGAGCGGTTCTCCAACCCAAGCATTTTCGTGGTCTGTGATTCATTAGATCGAGTGAATGGGCGAGATCTTCATCCTCCACTTGAGCGAGATCGGTACCTTTAGGGAAAAACTCTCGAAGCAACCCGTTTGCATTCTCGTTGGAACCGCGTTGCCAAGACGAATACGGATCAGCAAAATAAACGTGCAGGTTGTGGGTCGTTTCCAGATTGGCATAGCATGCAAACTCCTTTCCTCGATCAGCCGTAGCTGTGAGGAAGGTCCCAGTAGGGTACTGTGATATAGCTACACCGAGCGCAATCTCCATCGACAAAGCGGTACGGTCGGGCATGAGAACAGCGGTATATAAGCGTGTTTTGCGTTCAATCAACGTCGCTACGCATCCTTTACTTTTCCCACGACCCGATACGACGGTATCCAGTTCCCAGTGTCCAAACGTTTCACGGGAACGAACCTCTTTGGGGCGATCTGAAATGGATTGACCAATAGCGAATTTACCGCGAGTTTCTGCGGGTTTCTGGCGCTTCCCCTTGTGTCGAAGAACCTGTAATACACCTCGAACCAAGCGCCCAGCGTAGATCCAGCGGTAGATGGTTTTGAAAGAGACTGCACGCCGGCCTTCGGTGCGGAAACGTTCAGTGATTTGTTCCGGAGACCACGTTGCCTCAAGTTTTTCCTCCAGTGAAGCAGCCAAGGCGTCTGACCATTTACCTGGAGAGACAGAAACCTTACGACGCTCCTCATAAGCGTTCTGAGCTTGTTCTGCCTGATAGGGATGCGATGCAACAACACGATCTAGCTCACGGCAAATCGTGGAAGGATGTCTACCCAGTTCCTTTGCAATGGCTCGTGAACTTTGGCCTTGCTTGTGGAGGATTTCTAGCTTGCTACGTTCGATTATGCTAAGATGTGAATAACTCATGGACTGATTCTCCTTGTGTGAATGCTGGTGTGGTAACTTTCATTCTACACGAATCAGGCTATGAGCCATTTTTTTATTTTCAGTAGGTGTCGCACTTCATATTACAATCCGTCACTTATAATTTTATTAGTAAATAGTTCCATTTAATTATTTTTTGTCGAATCATGTAATTTGAAGGAAGGTGAATCAAATCCGTGCAATCCGTGCTCATCTAAGTATGTATCCTAAGTGGCTCTTATTTGTCCTTCTAGTATTTTTGATTACTTTTATTTTATCAATTTTCGTTTTCAGTAACTTCACATTAATGCTAGTTAACTTAGCTCTGCTGTTTGGTGCATATTCTATCAGAGAAATTAAGGGCAACCAATTTGTCTTTGTCTTATGCCTTATATTATGCATAGCTTTTATATTACTTGCTTTCAAAGCTTACCCTAGCTAAGCCTACTAAATCCCATAAATATAAGTACAAAGGAACCCTCTACTTCTATTTAGAGGGTTCCTTTGTACTTGCCTTCTTTAATTCATAGTTCTAAATTTCGCCCTACTTGTGGTACGGTTCCCCCCGATTTATCTTCACAGCGCGATAAATCTGCTCCACCAGCACCAGCCGCATAAGCTGATGCGGCAGGGTCATGCGCCCGAAGCTCAAGCGCTGCTTCGCGCGGCGCAATACCTCATCGGAGAGCCCATGGCTTCCTCCGATGACAAACACGACATGGCTCGTCCCATATGTGCCGAGCTTGTCGATCTCCAATGCCAGCTCCTCAGAACTCCAGAGCTGGCCATCCAGTGCGAGCGCGACAACATGCGCCTCGCTCTTCACATGCGCGAGGATGCGTTCGCCCTCGCGCTCTTTTACCGCCCGAACCTCAGCTTCGCTCAGGGTATCGGGCGCCTTTTCGTCTGCGACCTCGATCATCTGAAACTTGATGTACGGGGCGAGCCGCTTGGCATATTCCTGAATGCCCAGCGTCAGATATTTTCCCTTCAATTTGCCTACGCCAATAATCTGAATAAACATAATGAACACTCCTTCTATATCGTCTTGCGACATCATCTATAAGTAAGATGCTTCATAGCATCGTTCGTTCCAACTGTATTATACCTATACTACACATTTCTCCAAATTCTAACGAATCCCACTCACCTTATTGAGCCCTATTTCGGCTCCTTTAAAATCTAACGAATCTGAAACACGCTATCTCAGTCAAAACGAGCTTTCCCCACCTCTTTCGAGGCCTTTTCAGTAATGTAACGTGTCTACGATTCGTTAGATTTCAACCAGGCGGTGTTTGCCCCAAATAAGACGTCTCCGGTTCGTTATAGCAACTTGGCCAGCCAAGCCTCCATCCCTACCCACGTCGCTGTTACCCAACGTCACTTTTCTCCCATGCTCGGGCTCGGGCTTCGTTTTCTATTACCTACACACCTCGCACCCCTGCTACAACCTAGCTCACTCCCAACTCGGAACTCGGCATCTACCTACCTTAATCTTCTCCTACTCTCCACTACTCCATCGTCAGCCCCTAAAACCCCCGCCCAATTCCACGCTGCCTACCAACTACACCAATTCCCCCACAAAGCCAAAAAGAGCGCTCATCACGCTCTCCTTGGCTTCTTGCTGTGATGTTCATACCGGATGGAAAGTCAGCCCGAAGCGCCACATTAAGTCACGCCTCCAGCCGTCTAAGTCCTTCAGTACGCTAAACGACGAGGAATTCCGCGTGCTGCTCGCACTCGGCGCATTTCGCAGGCGGGTCCCAGTCGGCAAATTCCGTCTCCTTCAGATCAACGATATCTGGAGCGTCCTCATACTCATCGACAAACATATCGATGGCAATGTCCACGTGTTCTTTGCATACAACGTACATCCGTTAAGCATCCTTTCTGTAACCAGCTATGTTCCCGATTCACAACCGCTTATCCCATTACAGGATAGCCACTTCTCAGTTCTATCACACCTGCCGCCGAAAAGAAACCCCTACACGACTAATGAAAGCAAAAACATCCCTCCCTAGTAAAAGGATAAGGATGTTTGACCTTTACTTATACCGTTTCTAAAAGTCCATCGATAGACTCAAGGCCAAGAAATTTCGCCTTTAATTACCTGAGCGCTTGTTTCCAAATCGCCTGTGTTCGTAAAGTCCGGATATGCTTTTTCCATAGCTGCAATCAGTTCTTTTGAATCTTTGGCTGTCTCTGCCTCTGCTTCAAACTTAGCAATATAATCACGGGTGAACGTAACACTCGATATATCCCCGGCACTGGTACCCAGGTAATGACCTGGAATCACTCGCTCTGGATTCAATGCAATAATTTGGTCCAGCAGTTGGCGCCAGTAGTCACGGCTCTCTGGAGTTTGGTTATCTGCGAGCCAGACGTGCGAATTTTCGTAGACAGGAACGCCACCAAGAACAGTCTTAATGGAAGGAATCCACAGGAACGTATGGGACGGGTCGGAACCATCCAGACCGATAATCTCTACGGCTTCCCCATCTACGGTCAATTGAGCACCATCAAGGACGTCCGGAACAATCTGTGCAGTTGGTGCATTTTCTTTCAGAATTGGATTCCAGTAATCATTCTTCACTTGAATTGTTTCCTTGATTCCTTCCACCGTTGCTGGAGTCGCAACAAATTTCGCATCAGGGAACGCCTCACGGATTACCGATAGACCGAAGTAATAGTCCGGGTCCTTGTGGCTTATATATACGGTGGTCAGTTCTTTACCCGTATCTTTAATCATTTTGACCAATTGCTCGGCATCATTCTTTTGGAACTGAGCATCAACGAGCACGACTTCAGTTGGACCTTCAATCAGGTTTGATGAAACGCCAAAAATGCTGTTTTCCCCAGGATTATAGGTGGTCACTTTCAGCTCCACCGCTGGTGTGTTTGTTTCCTCACTCTTTGTATTTTCAGCACCAACAACATTGGATGAAGATTCTGCCGCAGTTTCGGTTTTACTTGCTGTACCTGAACAAGCACTCAGAATTAACATGAAACATAGAACGAGCATAACGCCCACTGATGATTTTTTAGTAAACATTTAATTAATCTTCCTCTCTTTATGTCGCTGCCGTTTATTAATAACAATGCACCTAGCAGCCGATTTGTTGATTTCTTATTCCGTTCTTATTCTGCCCCCATAGTCTGGTTGTACAGTTGTTTCAACTAACACTCATTTCAATATAATACTCCCCCTTCGAATCAATAAATGTAACAACCATAGTTACAACTTTCATTTGTACTCATTATAGTTACAACTAATTGCATGTGTCAAGTCATTTATGCAGAAAAATCTATATCTAATAACTTCTCCCCGCTACTCACAGACTTCAAAAAATCACAAAAAAAGCCAACCAGAAGTTTCTGATTGGCCTCTCATGAACTCACCCTAACTCTGCAATGTGCTTCATTCCACAGGGTCATACTTATCAAATCCATTACTAATTTTACTTCAATCCCGACTGAGCCTTGCTCAACAGCTTACCGCCTTGAAAAGCAATAACGGCATTGGCACCATTGCCGGCTGTGCCTTTGTAGTTGTAAACCACCATATTCTCCGCTTCACTCAGCGCTTCACCTTCGCCGCCAAGAATCTCAATAACATCTTCCACCGACATGCCAACCTCAAGCTTCTCATACTGGGCAAACGTAATCAGCACCCCGTCGCCTTTCCCGGCCGATCCGTTGTTTCCCGATGCTACAGGCGTTTGACCACCAGCCTCACCTACCGCTATCACAGTCGAACTCAGGTCATTCAACTTGGTCTCAAGCTCTGCGATCTTTTGTTCCTGCTCACTGTTCTTGGCTCCCTGCTCCACCAGTTTCTTCTCAAGTCCTGCAATTTTCTCCTGCAGAGCACTTGTATTTGTACTTGTTTCCACCGTTCCTGTTGGTGTTACCTCAGAGCTGCACGCAGACAACACAAATAGCGACAATACAAGGCTTGTTCCCCCAATTAACTTCTTTCTCAACCGCTTCATTAATATACCCCCATTCTCAGATTAGCCATTCCGATTTTCAGATCGACAAACAATGGTTGATCTACTCATATACTGTCGAACGAGCACGTCCACTCATAGTTGCCAACTCTATATTTAATTGCCCCTTGTCTTATGGAATTACGAGCGACCCAATCCATATACAACCAAGCAATATGCATAATACCGAACTAATAACTAAAAAAGAGTGGTCAGTTATCTGATCACTCTTCTAGCATTGCCCTATTTCAAGCACGCAACAGTTACTCCGTTGAACTTCCCTTACTCCGGCTTATCCGTCAGCTTCACTGATACCTTCTCAGCTTTGCCATCCCGGTAGAAGGTCACTTCAATCGAATCACCGATCTTTTTATCGTCGTACAGATACTTCCGCAGATCGAGCGTAGAGGTAATTTTTTGCCCATCAAATTCCGTAATGACATCATTCAACTTCATGCCCGCTTCGGATGCCGGACCAGATGCTTCCAATACAACCACACCGCTGTCCACGTGGGATGGCAGCTTCAGGTCTTTACGCTGCTCGTCATCCAGTGGAGCATATGGATTGCTCAGATCGACCGTGTACACGCCCAGATATGGACGGGATACTTTGCCGTTCAGCAGCAGGGAATCGACCGTTTTCATCACTTCGTTCATCGGAATAGCGAAGCCCAGACCTTCAACGCCCGTATCCGAGATCTTCATCGTGTTGATGCCAACCACTTTGCCACTCAAATCGACCAGTGCACCACCGCTGTTGCCTTGGTTAATCGCCGCATCCGTCTGAATTACGTTTTGCTCCCAGTCGTACACGCCGTCCTGATTAATGGATACAGGCAGTATACGATCCGTGTAACTGACAATGCCCGATGTTAGAGTTCCGCCCAAGCCAAGTGGGTTCCCGATCGCCAGTACCGTCTGACCACGCTGGAGCTTGCTGGAATCGCCAATCTCCGCCACTGCACCCAGGCCTTTATCCTCTGTTGATAATACCGCAATGTCACTTACCCGGTCTTTACCTACCAGCTTCGCCTTGTGCGTTTCTCCGTCCACGGTCACAATCTCCAGATCACTCGCACCTTCCACGACATGATGATTGGTCATGATGTAAGCTTTGCCGTCTTCTTTCTTGAAAATAACTCCTGAGCCCAGCTCGGAATCCTCCATCGACAGACTGCTACCCGTTTTGTGATTCACGATGCTCACCACAGAAGGGCGAACCTTCCCCGCAGCCTGAATAATCCGGTCATATGGATCAGCAGCCTGAGCCGCCTGCACACCTCCGCCACTGCCTGTGGTGGCATTCGCCAACGGTAACGTTGAGGGCTGCATAATGAAGCTGAACAGCGTTACGGTCACGATGGAGCTGATCACCGAACTGATCACAGCCACCTTAACCGTGGAGCTGAATCCCGAGCGCGATCTGCGTGGATTACTCCAGCGGTCACGTCCACGTCCCCTGCCTCCGGGGCGGATAATCTGAAGTTTGCCTTTCTGTTCAGGTTCGGCGCGTCTTGATACTTTGGTTGAATAAAAATCGTCTCCAAACAATCCCATCGTGATCCTCTCCCCTTCGTTGTCACCCATCAAGACCCTGACTGCCGCCTGATCGTTGTCGCATGGAGCAACGATGGTGTTCTCACATAGCCCACTCTGCCGACAGAAAGACCTTCCGATCGCTGTTACTCACAAATTTTCTTGATTCCCCTCTTCCAAGGTGAAAAATTTGTTCATAGCGTATGCTTCCGAAGCAGCTTTCTTTCAGAAAGCTTTCAGGCGATCGCTCCGTTTCTTCAGGTTTCTTCTGTCGTCTTTCGTTACGTGAATACCCCAACGGTTTCCCATGCTTTCTTGCATTTTTTAAAAATGTTTTGCATATCGCTGCATTTCCACAAAATCGAAATGAAGCGTCTATGTACAACAGAACGGACTTCCCATTCTGCCAGTCACTCTATCAATCCTGCTCTCGCACTCTACGACATACCCTTTCGCACGCAAATTAGCCAAATTCACAATGCTCCTTATATACTAAACACGCCAAATCCCAAAAAGTTGCATAATTACGAAGATTAGCGCAAATTTCTGCTATAACGCACTTAACAATAAAGGTCTCTAGTATCTATCACCACAAAATCCGGTCCACTAAGCGCTGTTTTGGCAATTTCGAAGAAATTTTTCACCCCTGCGTGGTCACAGGTTCAGCATACACACACCGTCACACAAATTATAGCGGCAAAAAGAGGAATGTTTTCCACCCAGCCTGACTACAATAATAGTAAAAGACAATTCGAAGCTTCATAGAAGGAGGATATATACATGGATCGCACACGTACACTCACAGCCATGGATGAAGTTCATATGGCGGCCAAGCTGGCCGATCTCAAGGAAGAACACTATCGTAATACCCTTGCCCTCAGTACCATCATTGAACTGCTTATCGATAAAGGTATCCTAACCCGCGAGGAAGTCGAGCGCAAAGCCGCCGAACTCGACAGCTTTATGGCTCACCCACCCTATCCCATGGCGTAGGACGGTCGTAATACGTATCACAGAGTTTGAACTCGTGATCCCGATAAAAGCACCCCCGGCTCTCCATCGCGTCACGCACGGTCATTTTCGCCAAATCCATCATATTATGATCCCGGCTCAGATGTGCCAGATAGGTGCGCTTAATGCGTCCGTTCATCAGTTCGCTGAGAGCAGCCCCAGCCGCTTCGTTCGACAAATGCCCAATGTCGCTCAGAATGCGGCGTTTGGTGTTCCACGGATAACGCCCCATGCGCAGCAATTCGACATCGTGATTCGCCTCCAGCACCAGCACGTCAGAATCGGAGATGGCATCGCGAACCTTGTCGCTCATGTATCCCAGATCCGTTGCAACAGACAGCTTCTCACTGCCGTCATCAAACGTATAACCTACCGGCTCAGCCGCATCATGCGAGATCCCAAAGGATTCCACACGCAGGGAGCCAAAATCATGCTTTTCCCCCGTCTCAAATACCCTCCGGTTCTCCTCTGGAATCGCTCCAACCGACTTCTCCAGTGCCGCCCATGTATTCGTATTTGCATAGATTGGTAAATTATATTTCCGAGACATCGCGCCTAGTCCTTTAATGTGATCGGAATGTTCATGTGTAACCAGAATCCCGTCCAGCTCTGTCCCCGAAATCTCCCGTTCCTGGAACAATGCATCCAGTCGTTTCGCACTAAGACCCGCGTCAATCATGAGAGAGGTGCCCCCATGCTGTATGACCGTGGCGTTCCCTGTCGAACCGCTGGACAACACGGTAAAATAAATCCCCATAACGCATTACTCCCCTGGTTTGTCTGTCTTGGGACTGAATACATCCCCACTGATGCCCTGCACGTACAACACTTCGCCACTTTCCAGCACGAACCGCCATGCCGGCATCGCTACTTGCATATCTGAATTGAACAACTGGCCGTAGTAGCCGAGCTGAATATCTTTGACAATCGCATCATTGGGCAAAAAGTTCTCGATCAGCGTACCCAGCGCCTTCGACGCCGGAAGCACCTGCTGATCGCTCTCCTCCGCGGTCGTAATCCGCACCGGAGTCTGATGGTAACCCGTTATCTTCTGGTCGCTGTAGAACAGCTCCAGGCTAACATTGAAGAGTGGCCATTTTCCATCCACCAATGGGTGGAGCACAAAAGCCCCATCCTCCGCCATCAGCTGATCCAGTCGATACGTACCGATCTGCGGAATCTCGTTTTGCAGCGCATCCTCCAGCTCGCTTTGTGAGAAGATCAGCTTGCTATCCACGGGCTGTTCCAGTTCAACATCGATGTCCGTCTTGTTCTCTTCAATGAACTCATAAGACAATTTTGGCAGCTTCGGCGTTTCATTCGGAATAGGCGCCAACACCTGAATGCCCTTCTCTTCCATCGCCTGCTGTGTATTGTCCGCCAACGAGGTGAAGTCCAGATTAGCTCCGGCCGTCTCCCGTGCATCCATCCAGATCTGGTAACCCAGCACCAGATTCAGCAGCAGGAAGGCATAAATCAATACATTTTTCGCCCGTCCCCAATCCAAAACATTCACCTCCCTAACTAAGCTGCTTGCAATACTTTCTCAAGTTGCCTACCCCTTCCACCGGAACTGGCCGTTTGTAGCCTTTGAACTTAAAGCTATACGATAACGGAGAGGGCAGAAATAACCTGAAGAAGCGGAGCGTTCGCCTTTACCACCAGATTTCTCCCGTGTTAAAAGGGAATTCAAGAAATCTGGGGGTAACAGCGATCGGAAGGTTATTCTGCACGCGTAGTGATAAAGTACAGCTACTCTTTGGTTCAATGACTATAACCTATCAAGATACGGTGGTCTCCTCACCATTGCCAAAGCGGATCACCCAGACAGGGATCAGCTTCAGACCATCCTCAATACTGGATGGACGATATGCCGGGTACACATCTACGACCTGACGGCTCTCACCTGCTACCTTCTGGATGAGGGCCTTCAGCTTGTCCCCACCAGGCAGCTTCACCGACTTTTTCGTCTCAGCACCTTCATTCAGGTATTCCAATGAACGTTCATAGCTGGATACCGTCTCCTGCTGCATCTCCATACTGATCGTCCCAAACCGGAACTGCATCGAATCCATAATCGGGAAGCTGCCGTAATACTGCTGGAACTGAAGCTGCGTTTTGTTCTCAGAGGTCTCCAGCATCATGCGCGACCTGCCTTTCCAGCCACCATGCTGATTCACAAAATCAACCGCAGAGAGTGCATCCTTCGCCGCATCAATCTGTCCTGCAGGTGGAGTAGCCGGATCGGTGTAGCTAATCCAACGTTGCTCCTGCTTCACTTGCAGGCTGCGTTTGCTGTCTGTATAGATCTCCGATCCATCCTTTTCCCGAATGTTCCGAGTCATGCTTGGATCAAAGAACAGGCTGCGCTGCATTTGCTCCACGGTGAATTGGCCTGTTGGCACATCCGCTTCAATCGTCTCCAGTGCCTCAGCCGGGATATAATACCCGCCGTCCATCAACGTATATGGCGTCCAGTTTGTACCGAAGTCAACGTGCTGCTGCACATCCTGTACGGTCAGATCCGCTTGTGTTGCTTCATATACCACATCACCCTTGGCGCTGAAGAACAGTGCATGAGCTTTTGTTTCATTTTTGGCCGTATAAATCGAGATTCGGTTAATCGTCTCCCCTTGGAACAAGGAATCCGTCCCAAGCCTCATCACCCGTTGTAACAACGCTACGGGAATCCCCTCTTTGAACGATAGCTCAAAGCCAGGGTTTTCCTTGCGAATCTGATTCCAGTTTACCGACTGCACACTGCGACGCTGAAAATCATCGAACGTCCGTCCCTGCAAACGAGAGTAGATCAACTGATAGAACGTATTGCCAGGGTAAAACACCGTATGTTTGTCCTCCCCCAGATGAATAATCATCTGATCCGGGAAGATTAATTGTTCAATATTGCGTTCCTGACCCATATTCTCGGTCTTCACATAGTTTGTCTCTGATGTCACAATCGAATCGCCGCCACCAGGCAGACGATAGATCAGGAAGTAACTCTGTACCAAACTGGCAACGATGAGGGAAGCGAGCACCAGTGATTTAATCCGTTCTTTCACGGTGTTCACCCCCTTCCTCGCGCATCGGCAGCGTAAACGTCACTGTTGTTCCTACATCCACCTCGGAATCCAGCGAGATGCTGCCATCATGTGCCTTTACAATTTCCCGGGCAATGGACAGGCCAAGCCCTGTGCCACCCATACTACGGGAGCGAGCCTTGTCCACTCGATAAAACCGCTCAAAGATACGATCCAAATCCCGCTGTGGAATCCCCATCCCTGTATCCGTGACCGAAATGGCAAGCGTATGCGCATCACTGCGTCTGGCCGCAATCGTAATCGTGCCGCCTTCCAACGTGTACTTCAGCGCATTGGATACGACATTATCAAGCACCTGATCAATCTGGTCTCGATCCAGCGGTACCGCCGGAATGCCGTTTTCCACTGACAATACAGGCAGAATATCCTTCTGCTGCATCTGGAACGAGAACCGATCCGTCACTTCCTCCAGCATCTCCAGGACATCAGTTGGCTGTTTGCGCAACATCGCTTCCTTGGAATCCAGACGTGACAGATGCAGTAGATCTGTAACGAGCCGAATCATGCGCTCTGTCTCATTCTGGATGACCCCAACGAAACGTCCGGCAAGCTGCGGATCTTCCAGAGCCCCATCATCTAACGCCTCGGCGTAACTCTTGATTGTTGTCAGTGGTGTTCGCAGCTCATGCGATACATTGGCTACGAATTCACGCCGTGAGGCCTCAAGCTCTTCCTGCTCCGTGACGTCCTGGAGCACAGCGATGGTACCTGTAATGCCCAGCTCACGCCGATGAACCGGTGTGAACGTCATGCGGATCACAACCGGCTCTTCTTGTCCCGCTGGCGCAATCTGCAGCAGCGTTGAGCCTGTGAAGCCACTCGCGAGTGCTTCCGCATCTTCTGGATCAATGCCAAGCAGCACGGCGAAGTGTCTTCCCTCAATATCCGCAGGACGCATACCAAGAATGCTGCTGGCACGGCGGTTAACCAGAATAACCTTGCCATACTCATCCGTTGCAACCACGCCGTCACTCATATTCGTCAGAATGGAGGTCAACTTCTCCTTCTCCTCTTCGTTCTGGGAGAGTGCATCACGCAACCTACTCGTCATATAGTTAAAAGCCCGACTGAGCTGTCCAATCTCATCCGTGCCGAATACAGGTGTCTGCTGGTCGAAGTTGCCTTCTGCGACCGCTGTCGCTCTTCGGGTCACTTCCTTAATCGGCTGCGTAATGGTATGCGACAGAATGACGCCAAGCACCGCCGTTAACACCAAGGCAATCAAAATCCCGGAGATGAAAATCTTGTTTATGCCCTCCATGGTAGAATAAAGCTCGTTCATGGAGGCCGCGATGTAGACCGCACCGATAATTTTGCCACCAGATAGAACCGGCTTGGCAACGACTTTTTTGCGTACATTATCCTCGTCTACGATATATTCCTCATTGTCCCGAATGCCTTGCAACGCACGGCTGACAACGGTTTGGGTGTTTTTGCGCCCAATATAATCAGAATGTGAACTCAGGGAGGTGGTCAGCACTTTACCGCTGGCATCCAACACCTGAATTTCGGCTCCATTAATGTTGAACAGATTGTTCACCAGCACACGCAGATTTTCCGTTTTATCCTCGCCAGCCTCAGCTTCGCCTCCAGCCATGGTCTCTCCAACCAGAACGGATAACATCTCGGCTCGCGCCTGCAAATCCTCTGTAAAGTTACTGGTGAGCGAGTTCTTCATGGCACTAACAAAATAAACGCCGATCAATTGCATTGCAATCAGAATCAGCAGTACATAAATAATAATCAGTTTCGCCTGAATCGTTCGAAAGAACGAAAATCGCGAGAAACGCCCCATTATATCCCCACGCTTTTGGCACTGCGTACGAGGTAACCCAACCCGCGGCGAGTCAGAATCGTTTCCGGTTTACTCGGATTCTCCTCAATCTTCTCACGCAGACGACGGATCGTGACATCCACGGTACGTACATCGCCGAAATATTCATATCCCCATACCGCCTGCAGCAAATGCTCCCGTGTCATGACCTTGCCGGAATGCTTCGCCATATAATAGAGAAGTTCATACTCACGATGGGTCAGATCAAGAGGTTCTCCGCCTTTGTAAGCCGTATACATGTCCATATCAAATGCCAGATCGAACAGCCGCATGACCTGCCTCTCCTCATCTTCCGGAGCTTCTGCCGTAATAGCAGGCTTCTGCCGTCTGCGCATCTGTGCCTTCACCCTTGCGAGTAACTCGCGTGTACTGAATGGCTTCGTTACGTAATCATCCGCACCCAGCTCCAGGCCGAGCACCTTATCGATCTCGCCATCCTTTGCGGTCAGCATAATGATCGGCATCTCCAGATGGGCACGCACCTCTCGGCACACATCCATACCGTCCTTACCTGGAAGCATCAGATCCAGCAGCATCAGATCCGGCTTCTCGGATAACGCCAGTTCAACTGCACGTATCCCGTCGAAGGCGCAGATGACCTCATACCCCTCTTTTTCCAAATTAAATTTCAGAATGTCCGCAATGGGCTGTTCATCGTCCACCACCAAAATCTTCCCCTGCATCGGCTGTATTCACCCCTATATTCCTGCTTGATCCGCCTGCGCGGTCTATCTCTCTTATATATAGCTTGTACATAAGCCTAGTTGATTCATTTCTTCTGATTTTATCCACTATAGTCTATATCAGATGTCTTGTTGCCTATAGTTTATAGTTTAACATACCTGAGGCACCGTCACATCCCGATCCGGGGCTTCGACCGAACCCAAATGAAAAAAATTTACAGCACCAAAAAACAAGGCCAGCATCATATGCCAACCTTGCTCTTGATCACGCTATAACTAGTTCAAGTACGTCAACGGATTTTCCACCGTTCCATTCTTGATAATCTCAAAATGCAGATGCGTTCCAGTTGAGCGGCCTGTATTGCCCATAACGCCAATGCTCTCGCCCTTTTCAACCACTTGTCCAACCTTAACACCAATGCTGTCCAAATGTCCGTACAGTGTTTCGTATCCGTTACGATGGTTAATAATGATGACATTGCCATAACCACTCTTCTGTCCTGCAAAAGTAATCACGCCCTCATCAGACGCTTTCACATCCCGGTTACCTACCAGATCGACACCTTTGTGCTGGCGTCCCCAGCGTTGTCCGAAGCTGCTGCTCATCGTAGCATTGGATACCGGCCAGGCGAATTCGCCAGTACCTTCACCAACCACTTTCGTTCCGCTTAGTACCACTTCGGTAACTGCTGTTTTGATCACTTCCTGGCCAAGCCATTCTTCTTGAACAACTTCACCATTTTCCTTTGTCACACGATATTGCATGCTTTTCAGCCCACTTTGGCCTGGACGCACCACTTTCGTTATGCCTGCTTTCAGATCAGCACTTTTGCGTACCTCCACTTGCGGTTTAATCTCGATTTGTTCCACAACCTGCTCTACGGATTTCACCGTAACCGCCGGTTTTGGCACTGTCAGGGTCAGCTCGTCCCCAATTTGCAGTGACGTTTCCTTGATACCCGGATTATGTTGGCGAATCTCGCTTTGTGTAATTTCATACTTGGAAGCGATTGAAGAGATCGTATCTCCTTCACGAACGACATAAGTTACAGGCGCGTCTTTACCAACGGTTAATGCTTTAACCGCCTCGGACACATCCCATATTTTGTTCGGATCAGCCTTCACCACATCTGTCGCGACATCTTCCTTGATGTCTACGGACTTCAGCGTTGTGCTTGGCCCTTCGGCTTTCTTCGAAGAGTTTGCCGATACCGCCATCGTCTTGAGCGAACTTCGCACAGCCGATGTCGATATGTATTTTTTCTGTACTTGTTCCAGAATGGCATCTGCTGTTGCCTGATCCTTCACAATGCCGATGACCTCGCCGTCTACCTTGAGTTCAACACCCTTGGCATACGCAGTCAACATATTACCGAGTTTATCCAGCGTCTCTTTGCTGTTCACTTCCGGTTTGTATGTTTTCACCGTTTCAGTTGTAATGCCGTCTGTGTTCAGCACCATTTCCGCTTGCGGATATTTATTTTGGTATTCCTCTGTTTTGTCTGCAAATAGTTTCTGTAGTTGCGCTTCATCCGTAATACTGCCGATCTCTTTCCCTTTGACGATCACTTTATAATAAGGGACTGTATTTGCAGCAACGTATTGTTTGCCTGCGAATCCGATCGAAGCAGCGATAAGCAAACCGCATGCTGCCGTAATCATCCATTTGCGCGAGGCCAGAACGCGCTTCTTATTCACACTGAAGGTGGACATGCTCATGTTGTTTTTGTCTTCGGCCGTCCGGTGTTCCCCGGATTGTTCGTGTACCCGGTTTTTGTCCGGTTGGCGTATGCCTCTGAAACCTTTCATGATTCTCTCCTTTTCAGCACTTCTCAGTTCGCATTTCTGTCAAGACATCACCCATGGATTCTGTCTCATGCTTGTCGATATTTGTATTCGGGTGTCCGCAAATCAGGACTTTATCTGCGCTCTTAAAAGTGTCAAAATTTTAACCTTTTATCACACTCGTATACTTTAACACAGGTTTTACAATCATTTCAACTGTAGACGTCACAGCGCAAAGCCGCGCCCAGCTTGGTTTCCCTGAATTAACCATAAGGTATCAGCGTATATCCATCTCCCATTATGCCTCAACATCCGCTGTACTATGTACTTTTGATCCCATTTTAAGACTAGGTTCTAAGACCCGCTGTAATATGCCTTTTTTTCATAAAAAATACAAAAAAATCCCCCACCAGATCAACTCTGATAAGGGATTACGTAAACAACCTATTGCTGTTTCAGCTTAAACTGGATTTCATCTCATGCACAATAGAAATGAACTTCCCTGTCTCTATTCTTTGACTGCAAGAATGACAAATCGCTTCTGCTGCACTTCCCAGAATCCATGTTTCTCCATCTCCATATGAATATCCATCAATGGTTCACGGAATTGTTCCACCTTGAAATCAGGTACTTGCCACGGGATGGTCTTCAGATAATATACCAGTGCTCCTATATCATAGAAACGCTGCGTGGGGGCTGCTTCGCGTTGCTCCAGAGTACGGAATCCACACTGTTCCAGCCGATGGACAGCACGATCCATCTCCCATCCAGCGTAATCCGCTGGCATAGGAATGCCGAGCCGATCATTGATCTCCCGGCAATCTGACCAACCTACCTGTTGAGTCAGAAACAGTCCCCCTGCGGATAGAATCCGCCTAACTTCCTGCTCATCATACGACTCATGCCGATTAAGAATCAGATCGAACTCCCCGTCTTCGAAAGGAAGTTGCGAATCATCAGTCACCGGAAGCACCTTCACACCCAACGGCTGTAAACGTTTCTCTGCAATCGGTATATTCGGGAGATATCCTTCGGTCGCACATGTGTTCGGAGGAAGCGGAAGCAGGCTGGACAGCATTTCTCCTCCACCAGTTCCCATGTCGAGCATTCGTTCTGTCTGGTTCAACAATCGGCGTGCCATCGTTCCATAGGACCAGGGCAGCATTCCGCTCTGGAGTCGACCACTCCCCGTGACATAGCTAAAATCCCAGCCACTAAATGGCTGATCTGCCTCTTGCAGCCCTTGCTCGTACCGCTTATTTGCCGCCTCAGCAAGCTGCTTTACTGACGGTTCTGACTTAGAATTATATAAGTTCATGTTCGATTAAACCTCCAATAGTGTATTCCTAAACACAGGTACATCGTATCTTTTGAATTCACCATATGAACGGAGGTCCACGAATTGGGCTGGAGGCTTCTGCAATGTGGCAAATCCATTTTTATATGTCGTGTTCTCTACCTTTATACTTCATATAATGTTCCCTCCTGAATAGGATGTTTAGATATAATTCTGTAATTCTTAAATAACCTAATGCTTTATATCAGAGAGCGTAAAATATATTGTGTAAATAGAAAAAGGAAGACCTTTTCTAGTAGAATTGAGTTACCACACAACAATTCAGAGAGAGGTCTTCCCTATGAATCATTTTACAACAGATTTAGTTCAAGCTCTAGTCACCAAACAAGATATTACAGAAGTATTTCGCAATCATTTAGAGTCTGCCATGAACCACTTGCTCGAAACGGAGCTTACAGCGTTTCTGGATTATGAAAAATACGACCGTGCTGGCGTGAATTCAGGCAACTCTCGTAACGGATCGTACACTCGTACGCTTCATACCGAGTATGGCGACTTGCAGCTTAGTATGCCTCGGGATCGGAATGGAGTGTTCAAACAGCAGACGGTAGCGCCGTATAAACGTTCCAATGACACCCTGGAATCCTTTGTCATTCACCTGTTTCAAAAGGGGGTCACCATGACGGAAATCGCTGACCTCATCGAGAAAATGTATGGCCATCACTACACGCCTCAAACGGTTTCCAACATGACCAAAGTCATGACCCAGCATGTCGATGCATTTATGAAACGACCGCTGGAGAAGCGTTATGTCTGCGTCTATATTGATGCGACGTACATCCCTGTGAAGCGTGAAACGGTAGCCAAGGAAGCGGTCTATATTGCCGTAGGCATTCGTGAGGATGGCTCCAAAGAGGTACTTACGTACGCGATTGCACCGACCGAATCCGCTTATATCTGGAAAGAACTACTTCAGGACGTCAAACAGCGTGGCACCGAACAAATCCTTCTGTTTATCTCTGACGGACTGACCGGGATTGTGAATGCAATCCAAGAGGTATATCCCCAAGCGAAGTACCAAACCTGTTGCGTTCATTTATCTCGTAACATCGCCCACAAAGTTCGGGTGACGGATCGAGCAGAGATCTGTGAAGATTTCAAGTCCGTGTATCGTGCTGAGGATGAAGAAGCAGGTAAGGCTGCTCTGACTACCTTCTGTGACAAATGGAAAGCCACCTATCCCAAAGTGGTTCAATCGTTGAGAGAGAATCCCTATATTTTCACGTTTTACAGCTTTCCCAAACCCATCTGGAGAAGCCTGTATTCGACGAATCTGATCGAATCGTTTAACAAGCAAATCAAGAAATACACGAATCGGAAAGAACAATTCCCTCATGAAGAGGCATTAGAAAAATTCCTGGTTTCCCAGTTTGAAAGCTATAACCAACGTTTTGCTACCCGTTGTCATATTGGCTTCGATCAAGCACGAGCAGAACTGCTAGCCATGTTCACCACAAAAGAGTAACATCACCCTACATAAGAAAAGGTTATTTCATTTACACAAAAATCTTGACGCTGCCTTATATCATTTCCAATATTTATTTAGATTATATTCAAGAGAATCCGCCAAGTCTATAGGAAACATGAATTAACATGTCTTGTCCACTACCTTGCCTATCTTATTCTGTTTGCAGAACCTCCATCAGATTATCGTATTCTTCACTGGTCAAGTATTTCGAGATCACCTGCTCAATATCCCGTAACTCCTGTTCGGTCAGGCCACCTTCCATAGCACCCGAGATTTGCTGCATTTCTTTCTGAGGCAGCTTATTCATGAGCAGGCTGAAGATCTTCTCCTTTTCCTCCAGCGGCAGCTTATCCTTCTTGCCTGTAATGTCATCGGGGGAGACAACAATGTCGTCATTGCCAGATGAGGTAGCATCACCGGAGTTCGCACCTGTTCCGTTGCCAGAGCCTGTACCCTTTCCAGCTTCCCCGGAACCGTTACCCGGAGTTGAACCCGTCCCCGTGCCTGAATCCCCACCTGAATTCGATTCTGTAGATGCGTCCGTTCCTGAACCCGTTCCCGCATCCTCGCCAGAGCCGTTATCCTGTCCTGAGCTGTTACCTGCATGGTTGCCGGATTCTCCGCTTTTTGCCCCGTTCACCATGACCGATATCGCATCTTCAGGCACCTGCTCTTGCTCCGCACCGGTAGGCTGATCGGTCTTTCCTGATCCAGGCTTGTTTTTCTCTTCGTTCACTTTACCTCCCAGTGCCCCTTGGAACATGGCTGTTAGTCCCATCGATTGGCCCTCCCACTGAATATTGAAACTGGCGAGCAGCGATTTTACGTAAGACTGTACAATTAATCCGGTAGTCAACAAGGTTAACGAACTGACCAGCAGTACGGTTAGCAATATTTTAGTAAACCACGAAACTATCTTCATTTCCGTTCTCTCCCTCCGATTTCCACGCCCATATGGCCATTCTGCATGTGGGTCTGCAACTCTACTGTTAACCAGTATTGACGGAAATCTCGGGAATATATCCGAAAAACATACAAAAAACCTCCAGTCATCGCTATAAAAGCAATAACTGGAGGCTGTACCTGCCTGAGATCGACAGACTTACCTATATTGTAATCCAAGAAATGTTCTCCCTTTATTTCTTCGATTATTCGTAGATTGGAAGAACTTGATTCGTTTGCTCACGGTTACGACCAACAGAGAAGATGGCAATTGGAATGTTTGTCAGCTCAGAAACACGTTTTACATAGTTCTGTGTATTCACTGGCAGGTCTTCGAGTTTCTTCGCTCCAGTGATATCTTCGCTCCAGCCTGGAAGCTCTTCGTATACCGCTTCACATTCAGCCAGCATTTTGAGGCTTGCCGGATAGTGAGTGATAACCTCGCCGCGGAATTTGTATCCCGTGCAGATTTTCACCGTTTCCAGACCTGTCATTACATCCAGAGAGTTCAGGGACAGACCTGTAATTCCGCTGACACGACGAGCGTGGCGAACGACAACACTGTCGAACCAGCCCACACGACGCGGACGTCCAGTTACAGTGCCGTACTCATGTCCTGTCTCACGGATTTGGTCACCAATTGCATCATGCAGTTCCGTTGGGAATGGGCCATCTCCTACACGTGTCGTGTAGGCTTTTGCTACTCCAATGACTTGCTGGATACGAGCAGGGCCTACGCCAGAACCGATACATACGCCACCTGCGGACGGATTGGATGATGTAACAAATGGATAAGTTCCTTGATCAAGGTCCAACATAACGCCTTGTGCGCCTTCAAACAATACTTTCTTGTCTTCATCAATGTATTCATTGAGCACAACGGATGTATCACGTACATAAGGACGCAGGATTTCTGCGTATCCCAGGTAATCTTTCAGAATTTCTTCAACATCTACAGGCTCGCCGCCGTAAACTTGCTCGATGATCCGGTTCTTTTCTTTGACCAGATGACGCAGCTTCAGTTCGAACTCATCAGCATCAAGAAGGTCAACCATACGAATGCCGATCCGGGCTGATTTGTCCATGTAACACGGGCCAATGCCCTTGCCAGTCGTACCAATTTTGTTCGGGCCTTTACTCTCCTCTTCCAATGCATCCAATACCATGTGATATGGCAGGATGATATGAGCGCGCTCACTGATGGACAGGTTCTTCGTTGTAAAATCATTATCATGAATATAGTTAATTTCTTCGATGAGTGCCTTCGGGTTGATAACCATTCCGTTACCAATTACACACGCTTTATCCGTGTAGAAAATCCCTGATGGAATCATCGTCAGTTTATATTTTTTGTTATCGATCAGAATCGTATGACCCGCATTGTTACCACCTTGGTAACGAGCCACCACATCAGCGCTCTCCGCCAAATAATCCGTGATTTTACCTTTACCTTCGTCTCCCCATTGCGTTCCCACTACAACTACCGTTGACATAGTTAACATTCCTCCGTGGGTGCCTTGCGCACCTTTGTATTGGTCTGTCCGTCCTCTATCCCGGCAGGAATTTTTTACGCAAAAAACCGGCGGAGAAGCGTGCTAACGGACAGTGAAAAGCTCCTTCCGTTACATTCAAGGGAAGGTTTGCGCTGCTTTAACGCAGCAGTATTAGTGTACCAGTCCCCATTTTCAAAGTCAAATCAAATGGCGAACAATTAGATATAGTAAAACTATAATGTTCGGAATTAACCCGGTATTTCAACACAAAAAACCGGAGACTTCAGCCTAAACTTGCTTGACTGCTGTCACCGGTTCTATTATTCGTATTCCACATGGACTCTAGATGTCGTATTTACGACGCATTTATGAGTTCGTATGATCTATTTGTTGATGCTCGGGACAGACGGTTTCGCTTCCCAATCGAAGCACTCCGTGCCTGTCCCCTACATGGCAAAGGCATCATTGTGTGCCCTCTCATAGTTAACGA
Source organism: Paenibacillus hebaui (assembly GCF_051934385.1). NCBI lineage: Bacteria > Bacillati > Bacillota > Bacilli > Caryophanales > Paenibacillaceae > Paenibacillus > Paenibacillus hebaui. The sequence continues at coordinate 7,158,211 of NZ_CP196836.1, forward strand.
ATTTATTAAAGTTCTTCAGGAACACCAGTTCCACCGTACCTACCGGACCGTTACGCTGTTTGGCGATAATGATCTCGATGATGTTTTTCTTCTCGGTTTCCTGGTTATAGTAGTCATCCCGGTACAGGAACGCTACGATGTCGGCATCTTGCTCGATCGAACCCGATTCCCGCAAGTCACTCATCATCGGACGTTTATCCTGACGTTGCTCTACACCCCGACTCAGCTGAGACAAGGCGATAACCGGAACTTCCAGTTCCCGGCCAATCTGTTTCAGTGTACGCGAGATCTCGGATACCTCTTGTTGACGGTTCTCCCCGGCTTTACCACGTCCACTAATCAGTTGGAGGTAGTCGATCAGAATCATGCCAAGGCCCTTCTCCTTCTTGAGACGACGGCATTTGGCACGAATATCCGCTACGGTAATCCCTGGTGTATCATCGATATAGATGTTGGCTTCATTCAAGGCTGCAATGCCCATCGTCAGCTTCTGCCAGTCTTCATCACCCTTGAAATCACCCATACGCATCACGCTGGCATCCAGGTTGGCTTCCGCACAGATCATACGTTGCACCAGCTGGGCGGCTGACATCTCCAGACTGAAGATGGCTACCGTCTCCTGTGCCCTGATTGCGACGTTCTGAGCGATATTCAAGGCAAAGGCCGTTTTTCCTACTGAAGGACGAGCCGCTACGATAATCAAGTCACTGCGCTGGAATCCGGCGGTCATCTTGTCCAAATCGATGAAACCGGACGGAATTCCAGTGGTCGTTCCCTTGTTCTGATGCAGTGTCTCCACACGATCGAATACTTCCATCAGTACATCCTGAATAGCTATAAAACCACTACTGGAACGTCGGTTGGAAATCTCCAGAATACGTCTTTCGGCTTCTCCGAGCATAGCAGCAACATCTTCGCCGCCTGTATATCCTTCGCTCACGATCTGTGTTGCCGTACGAATCAGGCGACGCAGCATCGATTTCTCTTCGATAATCTGAGCGTAATAGTCTACGTTCGCGGCTGTAGGTACACCATGGGCCAGCTTCGCCAGATAACTAACGCCGCCGATGTCCTCCAGTTCACCTTTATCCTTCAGAAGCGAAGTCAGTGTCACGAGGTCAATCGGTTGATTTCCCTCGCCAAGCTGGATCATTGCTTCAAAGATTAATTGATGGGGTTTATCATAGAAATCCTCGGTTTGCACCCGTTCCATCGCTGTAATCAGGGCTTCACCCTGCAACAGGATTGCACCCAGCACGGCCTGCTCGGCTTCCAGGTTCTGCGGGGGAATCCGGTCGAATAACATTTCGCCGCCCATCTTACTCTTCCGTTACCTGTACCTTCAAGGTTGCCTTCACTTCAGGGTGAACCTTGACAGTTACTTGTGTGACGCCGAGTGTACGAATAGGCTCGTCCAGCTCAATTTTGCGTTTGTCGACTTTCAGACCTTTCGCTGCCAATGCTTCTGCGATCTGTTTGCTCGTAATTGCACCGAACAGACGGCCGCCTTCACCGGACTTCGCTTTCAGTTCAGTCACTTCGGCTTCCAGCTTTTTAGCGAGTGCTTCGGCTTCGGCTTTCTCTTCTTGTTTGCGTCGATCTTCCGCTGCCTTCTGGTTGTCCAGTGTTTTCATGTTTCCGTCTGTTGCTGGACGTGCGATTCCCCGTGGGAGAAGGAAGTTCTGGGCGTAGCCCTCAGACACTTCCTTCACTTGTCCTTTTTTACCTTGACCCTTCATATCTTTTATAAAAATGACTTTCATTCGAACAGCCCCTCTTCTTTTTCGATTTCAGCCAGTACGTTCGTCAGCCGTTTTTCTGCCTCTTCAAGCGTACCTTCAAGCTGCACGGCAGCATTCGTCAGATGTCCGCCACCGCCTAGTCGTTCCATCACAACCTGAACATTCATGCGCCCCAGCGATCTCGCACTGATGCCAATCAGTCCATCGGGACGCTCACTAATGACAAATGAAGCGACCACGTCGGTCATATTGAGCAATGTGTCCGCCACTTGGGCGATCATCATTTGTGGAATCTTGCTGCCAGGGTTCGTGACCGCCAGCGCAATGTTCCCATATATCATTTTAGCACGCTTTATGATTTCTGCCTTAGCAATATATTCTGACAGATCTTCTTTCATCAGCCGCTGGATCATAATCGTGTCCGCACCACTGCGACGCAGGAAACCTGCCGCTTCGAACGTTCTCGAACCTGTATGGAGTGCAAAATGCTTCGTATCCACCGTAATCCCGGCCAATAAGGCCGTTGCTTCGAGCGGAGTGAATTGTACCTTGTCATGAATATACTGCAAGAGCTCCGTCACAAGTTCCGCCGCAGAGGATGCATAAGGCTCCAGGTAGATCAACACAGCGTCATTAATGAACTCCTCACCCCGGCGATGGTGATCCACGACCACTACACGGGTAGCAGAATGAACCAGTTTCGGCTCCATCGTCATGGACGCCTTATGCGTGTCCACCACCACGAGCAGCGTGTGCTCGGTCATCATCTGGGTCGCTTGTTCCGGTGTAACAAAGGCTTTGGATAGCTTCTCATCCTTGTTCACCTGTTCCATCAAGCGTTCAATCGACGGATTAGGTCCATCCAGTACAATTCGCGCCTCCACATTATATAAACTGGCGGCTTTCCATACCCCGATTGAAGCTCCGATCGCATCCATATCGGGCATTTTGTGACCCATGATAATTACCCGATCGCTCTCTTGCATCAGATCACGCAGCGCGTGAGCGATCACTCGGGCTCTCACCCGTGTCCGTTTTTCCACTGCATTGGACTTTCCACCATAGAAGGACAACCGTTGTCCAGACTTCACAGCAGCCTGATCACCACCGCGACCAAGTGCCATGTCCAGACTGGACTGTGCCAGTTCCCCCATCTCGCTAATGCTATCCGAGCCGAACGCCAGTCCAACACTCAGGGTCATCGGTACCTTGAGATCAGCCGTCATCTCCCGAACTTCATCCAGGATAACAAATCGGCTCTGCTCCAGCTCCTGCAATGATTTGTAATTTAACATCATAAGATACCGATCAGAGGATAGACGGCGCAAATATACTTCGTACCGCTTCGCCCAAGAGGTAATCTCACTTGTCACACGAGCAATCAGCGCGGTCCGCTGCTGATCGTCCATCCCTTGAGAAGCTTCATCCAGATTATCCAGCACCAAAATCCCCAGGGCAACACGTTCATTTTCATATTTATCACGAAGAACGGCTAGTTCCGTAATCTCGTAAACATACACATACCGCTCCTGCGGGTTATGAATGACTCCATAATGCCGATCATCCAACTGAAATTCGTCATGAAGTTCCTTGGATGACTCTTTGGTTCCATCCTTCTTCTCTTTAGGCTGAGGAAGTTTGGGAAACAAATTTTGCAGCGTACTGCCCACCATCGTCTTCTCTTGAAACATCTCTGCGACGAAGCGGTTATGCCACTCTACCGTACGATCTTCACTGTACAGCACAATCCCAAATGGGAGCATACTGACCGCTTCTCCCTCCATCCGTTTAATACGAATGGTTAGGCCATTAATATAGTCGTTAAGCTCACGGCGGAACGCGAGCTCCGCCTTTATCATGACGATTCCCAGCGCCGAAGCCAGTATCAGACTAATCAAACCAAGCGTCCAGTTATAGATGGTAACCAACATAACAAGCAACAGCAGCAGTATGAACGCCCATACGGTATAGTAGCCGTGCCAGCGTTTCTTCAGAAATTTAGGCATGACTCATCACCCTATCGTTTTGATTTCGATATTGCCTCGCGAAGCGGGAACGCCAGATCGATAATCCCGATAATCCGAAGCGGCCCAATGAAGAACACTGCTGCCGCAAGCAAATACGGTATAACCGGATTCCATTTTTTTGTATGTGAGAGGAAGAAAAAGAAACCGATGGCTTGAATCATGAAGCCCAGATTGATCAGCGGCGATAGATTCATAGCAATCATGGTCCAGTACGTTCCATCACTCTGTTTGGAGATTACTTCTAAAAAAAGCGCTAGGAAATAGTACCAGATTAAGGCACGCGGCATGCGCCATTCACGTGCAAATGGCAGCCTCGGTACACTCACACCCATAACACTCAGAATCGGACGAGCAATAACATGTGTAATGAGCGCCATCACCAGAGACGTAACAACTAGGGCAAACGGAATCATGAGTTGAGTCTGTCTCGCAACATCCTGAGTCATCTCGGGAGTCCACACAAACCCATTGATCATCTGATTGGATGAATTCGTCAGAGGTTCAATAGTCAGTCTGACCACATCTTCGATATAATTAGACAGGTTAAACTGGAAAATGACACTTCCGATCAAGAGCAACAATAGGTATTCGGCCAGCATGGCGCCACTTCCCACCATAAGTGTGAACAGCGCCGACTTTCCTTTCTTATACGCATGGCCCATAATGATCGCGGGCAGAGTGAATATAAGCAGTAATAGCAGATAAATCGGGTGAAACACGACCAGAATAATCGCTACTGGCACGAGATGCCATATAAATGATTTTACAGGTAATAAAGTATAGAGAATAACTCCCGGAATCATCATGAAAAATATGGCCAAAACCGATAAAGGAGTTAACAGCGAAAGTAGCAAGAGCAGATATACTGCGCTCCAGACAGCTGATTTAAAGCTAAATTTCAACAAATTCACCTCTTACGCATATGATCTTCTAGCGCGGAAATATCTTGGTACCAGTCTTCAAGCTGGTGACCTTCCTGTTTATGCTTTTTCAACTTCTCAACAAGCAGTGCATCCAGATCCTTGAAAGGAATACCGAGCCTGCGGCCCAATATGTAACTACTCATCATCAAACTGGCGAGACTGTCCCCGATCCGGGTCGTACTGCCTTCCCATAACGCTTTGAATAATCGGGATACTTGATCAAGCACTTCGGTTTTCAGCCATTCAATCACTTTAGCACGTTTGGCTACATCTAGTTCTTTAGGCATATTGGCGAAAGTCACTCTCCCCCGAAAAAGCTTTATTCTCCATTATAGCATTAAAAAGGGGGGCCGCAAAATTACCCCAAAAAGCGGAGAAGTCCTCCGACACTTATATCAGGTACGATGCGGAGACCCCGTACAACTAATCATGACACCGAACCGCTGTGATTATCCGTGTTGCTATAACAATGATGAGAATCAAGCCGGCTTACTTGACCTTTATGGATTCCTTCGCCACAATACCTTCACAATATTCAATGATCTGACTCCGTCTTACGATACCAATGAAGCGCTCCATATCGTCCACTACGGGCACAAAATTCTGGACTTTGGCCAGATTAATGAGGTCTTCCATGTTGGCATTAATGGATACGGGCTTGATATCAAGACGAAGTGGAACATCTTTCAATAAAAACTTTGAAGCGTTTTCAAATGTAATCTTTCCCTCGGCGTTCTTCATATACCACAACAGGTCACCTTCGGTAACCGTGCCGATATATTTGCCTTCCTTATTCAAAATGGGCACTGCGGTAAACCGATGATATTCCATCCGTTCCAGCGTTTGCCGCAACGTAGAATCCGACGTAACGAAACTAACCTCTTGTTTGGGTAGCAAAAAAAATGCGATGTTCATACCCTTACGTATCCTCCTTGTGTATTTCATCGTTCAACTTATATCATACGAATCAGAACGCAGGATGTTCCAAAAGGACCAAACTCTCCTTCTACAAAGTAAAAAAACAGCAGCCCGCCAATAAACGTACTGCTGATCGTTGTCTGAAACACACCGTCTGTATGGAATTAGTTACTCAATCTGCTGCCGGTCAGGAATCATCAATTCACCGGCTGGAGTCGATTGATCCATCCAGTTGGTAATCAGCTCTTTGGCATATTGAACATCTTTCTCATCAGCTATGCCATAATAAAGGCCGTTTTTTCGCATCCCCTCGCCCAGAATGGTAAAGCTTGAGATTTGAGGTTTCTCCTGGGTTAGTACCTGTTTAGCCAGATCAATAATGAAGGAAGCCCTCATATCCGTCTGAAAGTTTTCTCCCATAATTTGAATCAATTCCGGGATCTTGCTAATGGCATTCAGGTTAAGCATCTCATTGGCCATGGCATTCAGGAAAATCTGCTGCCGCTTGGTCCGATTAAAATCGCTGTCTTCGCGGTATCTTACATAGTAGAGTGCTTCTTGCCCGTCATAGATCGGCTTACCGCCTTCAATTGTGAACTTCACATGCTCCGGGTTCTTGTTCACAATGTCCTCATCAATCGGCAGCTTCACACCACCAAGCGCATCAACGACTTTTTTGATCCCGTCAAAGTTAATCGTTGCATAGTAACCCACATCCGCATCGAGAAACTTCTCCACCGTATTGATAGACATATTCTCTCCACCGAAGGCGTAGGCATGCGCGAGCTTGTCATAATCATCTTCCCCGTCTTTGTTGGCATCCCGTCCCACAATCTGCACATACGTGTCACGTGGAATGGATACCAGGAGCACACGGGATTCCTTCGGACGAACAACCGCATAGATAACCGTATCCGAGCGGCCACGCGTTTTCTCATAGGCGCGTTTGTCTGAACCGAGCAGCAATACCGAGAATGGCTCTTTGCGGTATACAGTTGGATCTGGTGTGTTATTGCCTTCTTGCGGAACATAAGAACGGGATAAATGATCTTCAACCGAACCGGCGAGGAACAGATCAAATGCCGCTACAGCCAGCTGTTGACGGAACAAATAGCCCCCGATTAACAAAACAACGAGCGATACGAGCGTTATATATAGACCTTTTCTTCTTTTCTTCTTCTTATCTTTAGTTCTGCTCTTCATCCGTCGATTCCTTCTTCACTGTCAAAATGAAATTCAATATTACCTGCTATTATAAGTTGAATCTAATATTTACACCAATGTCCTGACCACGCAGTGATGCGGTGTAATGGTTCGTTCAACTTATATAACATACAATTAAACGCGTAAGATGGCTTGTGACACGGTGTTCTCTGATGTTTTCTCTATCTGAAACGGGACACCGCTGATGCTCGTTCTATTGTAATCATTGCTGGATGATGAAAAGTTACAATACGGTTAAATTGAAAAGAACAGCACCCCTTTTTATTGCCAAAAGGTACACTGTTCTCTTCATTGAGAAATTTCATCCATTCAGTTAGATGATGCGGTCTCCACACGTTCACTCTTCTCTTTATTACGCAGACGTCCCGTAATACGCGCAGCCACCAGCGTGAGTACACTGAAAATGACGGCCGACCAGAAAAGCCCACCATAACCCTCACCCGTCGTTTGGTGAACCGCTTGTAACAGTACATCCCGAACGCCCGGATCAGGAATTTGGGATAGCCCTTCCGTTAGACTGGAAACATCACTTCCTGCCGCTCCACCCGATGCATACTGTTGAAGCATCTCGGGCGGCACCTGAATTCCCTGATCTGCGAAGCCACTCTGAATGTTGGACCCCAGGTTGGAGAAGGAGCGAGCGAGGAAGCCAGCAAAAATGGTAGGCGCAATAGCCATAGCCATCTGGCGGAACAACGAACTGGTCGCTACGGCAATGCCTTTGTTGTTTTCGCCCGCTTGTTCTGTAACGAGCACGTTCACTGGAGCTCCCAGCATCATGCCAAAACCGATACCAACGAGTACACTCGCGATTACGAATTGCCAAATATGCTCTACCCATAGCGGGAACAGCAGGAATCCAATAGCGGATAACAGTCCGGCTACAGATAGCGTCCAGATTGGCCCTTTGCGATCCACAAGGTAACCACCTCCACCCGCCCCGATCCCGGATGCCAGTGCAAGCGGAGTAAACCAGTAGCCTGAAGCTGTATTGGATATGCCGAGGTATTGCTCCACAAAACCCGGAATGAAGATCACCGATGCCAGAATGGCCCCAGAGAAAAAGGCAATCAGCAGCGTCCAACGGAATGAGGCGATACCCAGAAGTTGTGTTGATACAACAGGTTCGCGTTGTGATCCTTCCAGTCTTTTTTCCAGAAAGTAGAAGAGAACCAGAATGACCACACCTGCCAGGAAGAAGCCATAGAACATCGGTGATCCCAGGCTTTGCAGCATGTTTACGCCGTCCAGATTGCTGAAGCTATACATCAGACTGAGCACACCGAGCGTTAGAACCGCAATGCCGCTCCAGTCCACCGCTGCACGGTTCAGTTCCTGCTCTTCATGGATATAGCGGATACCTGCGATAAATAGCAGAATGGCAATGGGCACGTTGATGAGGAATAACCAATGCCAGTTCCCCGTGATATCCAGTATAAATGCACCGATGTTTGGCCCCAGGATCGCAGCAATACCATTCATGCCCCCCAGAAGGCCCAAGGCTGTCCCCTGACGCTCCGCAGGGAACTTGCTTAATACATAAGAGCTGGCAATGATAAAGATCCCGCCACCACCCAGTGCTTGAATGACACGAGCGATCAGGAAGAAAGTAAATGATGTGCTTAGCGCAACGAGTAAAGACCCAATTCCGAACAAAGCCACTTCAATCAGAAACAACTTTTTGCGTCCATAACGGTCTGACAGCTTGCCTGCAATCGGAACACTCACCGCAAGTCCGAGCGTATAGAGCGTAATAGTCCATGCTCCCCACGTCGGCGACACCCCGAACGAAGCGTTTAAGGTGGTTAGAGACGACGTAATAATCCCGTTATCCAGCGCAGCCATAAATACTCCGACGGCAAATAGAATGAGTGGCCATTTCATTTGTTTTTGCACACATATTACCTCCCCGATCAGATCGCAACTCAGCATCGTACAGTTGGAATGATACCAATATATTAAACCCGATTGAATAGTTATGACTCATTGGTCATTTTAAAACAATTCAAATCCATATGTCAATTCATTAGTATGATTACCTGAATATATTTATCCCTGTCTTAAAGCAAAAATAAAACTGCCCCCAGGTTCAACAGAACCTAGGGGACAGCCTTCATTTGACCTCAACTCTTACTGTTGCATCAGATGGCGATTCAGGAATTTCTCAATTGCCCGGTACAGATCAAGCTGATTTTCAACATTGGCGAAGCCATGTCCTTCATTGGCTTTTAACATATACGGGACATCCACTCCGCGTTTACGCAATGCTTCAACAATCTGATCGGACTCAGCTTGTTTAACACGCGGATCATTGGCACCTTGAACCACGAACAATGGAGCTTTCATCTGATCAATATGGAATAGCGGGGATACAGCTGTCAGCAGCTCCTTGTCTTTCACCGGATCACCCATGCGCTCATAGAACATGTTACGCCCCGACTCCCAGTAAGGGGGCAGCGAATCCAGCAGAGTGAACAGATTGGACGGGCCAACGTAGCTAATGCCTGCGGCATAGACATCCGGTGTGAAAGCTAATCCTGCCAGTGCAGCATATCCACCGTAAGATCCACCATAAATGGCTACACGCTTCGGATCAACCGTTCCCTCTTTAACCAGCCAGTTCACGCCGTCTGTGAGATCGTCCTGCATGGCTTTACCCCACTCTTTATTCCCGGCATCCAGGAATTCCTTGCCGTACCCGGTAGAGCCACGGAAATTCACCTGTAATACCGCATAACCGCGACTTGCAAGGAACTGATTTTCCGGATTGAAGCCCCAAGAATCACGGGCCCAAGGACCACCATGTGGAACAACAACCAGTGGCAATGAGGAAGCCTCAGCGCCTTTGGGCAATGTCAGGTAACCATGAAGAGTTAAGCCGTCGCGCGATTTGTACGTAATGGGCTTCACATCAGACATTTTGCTTTCATCAATCCAAGGTGCGGCGTCAGCCAGCTTGTCGAGCTTGCCGGTTTTGGAATCGTAGAAGTAGTATGTTCCCATCGTTTTGTCACTGTAGGCTACAAACATCACCTGGCCTTCATTACTCATGTGGGTCATGCTAACTTCCTTGCCTGGCACTTTCGCCTTGATATCCTGCATCAATTTTTTGAAGTCATTATCAAAAAATTCGTAGTTTACTTTGTCCGTCTCGTAGACAGCTGCAAGAATCGTCCCTTTTTCTTTGGAAGGCACGAAGCTGCTTACATCCACGTCTTTATTTTCATAGATTGTTCTGGTTACTTTCTTGCTGCTTGGGCTGTATTCTACAATGGCCGTTTTGTCCCGCTCAAGGTTGGACACAGCATAGATGTTTTTGTTGTCATACGAGAACATGACTGGAGTAAAAGTCTCCCCAAGTTTCGTTGTCAGCAAAGGCTCAAACTTCTGATCCTCAGAATCACGGTACATCAACGAAGACACATTACCATCACTGGATACGGCAACACGGATTTTGCCTTCGTGATCCGTCAGCCAGCCCGTAATATTGCCCGGGTTCTCTGCGGCAAGCACAGCCTCTCCTGTCTTGATGTTAATACGGTACACATCGAAGGTCCGCGGATCACGCTTGTTCATACCCACCAGGATTTCATCCGGGATATTCTCCAGTGAATCTACCAGGATTGCTCTTGTATTCGGATACGGAGTCAGATCCTTGCTATTCTTACCATCGATATCCGTTACATAAATATGATAGTTCTCATCCCCTGCTTCATCTTTTACATACAGTAGCTTGTCATTGGTTGCCCATACGAATCCTGTGATACTCCGTTCTGTCTCACTCGTAATTCGAACCGGCTTGTCCTGACCATTCTCTTTCACCACAACATTCATTCGGTTGTTCCAAGGCTCCATGTACGCCAGATGTTTACCATCTGGAGACAATTGGAATCCTGCTTGAGCAGGCTGTTTGAAGAAGTCCTCCAGAGGTGTGAGACCTTCTGACTGCACATCGAGTCCAAGAGCCAGATACAGCGCATCGGCGAATTCACCCTGAGTTACGGAATGTTTGGCATTAAACGCGCTACCTTCGATAATAAAATGCTGTTTAACCCGAACAGCGTCATTCGCGTGCACCGCGGGAATCTGATCCGCGTCACTGTACACCACCTGAATTCCGTTATCCTTCAGTTCAAATGCACGAGTGAATAGCGATGCCATCTGTGCCCGTGTAAGTGGGGCATCCGGCGCGTAGCCTTTAGCTTTACCTTGAATAAGTCCACGCTGCTTCAGTGCATAGATGGCAGGCGCAGCTTCATTCTCTGGTAAAACATCTGCAAAACCTGTGAGGACCGCAGGTGCATCAAGTTTAAGAACACGTTGCAGAATGATGGCTGCCTGAGCGCGCGTAATTGGCGCCGTTGACTCTGTCATCCCATCAGAATTGCCATCTATGTATCCCAGTTGCTGTAATGTCTGTGTTGCCTTCGAAGCGATTGTTTCTGCGACTGTCGCCGTAGGCTTCACTGCTTCCGCCGCTTGTACTGCCGGTTGAATTAGTGCGATCGACATTGCCATAATAAGCGTAAGAGCGTATATCTTTTTGCTAATTGCGTTCAAATCATTTCCCCCTTTAAGTGAATTGCATAATAATTTGGGATTATCCGTAAATTATTTTACCATGATTAACTCTGAGTTAACAGCGAGATGGGTCGTGGTTGTGCTATATCTGCACCTACTTCGAACCCGAGAATCCATAATTAAAAAGTTTGCGTGTCTCGATAAAACGTCCTTCACGGCTATCTGTCCCAAATACAACTGAAATTAATCGCTTGCCGTCCCGTTCAGCTGTCCCAACATAATGATATCCAGAATCCTCATCATACCCCGTTTTTAATCCATCATTCCCATCGTAGGCATACGGTCCACCGATGGAGGACAGCATCCAGTTCGTGTTGCTCATATACATTCCTTTTTGATGCATCGATACCTGCATTTGACTGGAGACTCTCAATATCTCGGGGTGGTTATATACCAGGTATCGGGCAAGCTTGCATGCATCTACAGCAGTCATTACTGTCTGCCCTTGTATTTCCTTCGGACGATTAGGCCCGAGTAGTTTTTCACTTAAGCCGGTTGAATTGGTAAAAAGCGTCCCTTCAGACAGCCCAATCTGAGCAGCCTTCTGATTCATTTTTTGCACAAAAGACTGCTCTGTTCCACTAATATGTTCGGCCAGAGCCACAGCTGCGTCATTCGCTGAATAGACGGCTACAATCTGAAATAGCTCCTGTACAGTGAATTGCTCACCTTCTTTAAAATCCAGATGGCTGCCACCTACTGAACTGGCATATAGGCTAATATGGACGGGATCATCCCAACGCACCTCCCCGTTGATAACTGCATCTATCACGAGCAGCTCTGTCATCAACTTGCTGATGCCTGCAGGAGCAACCTCCTCCGAACCATTAACATTGACAAGGATTTGCTCTGAGTTCATATCCATTAATACCGCTGATTCAGCTTTAATCCCCGGTTTACCTACCAACATGTCAGGCTTCAAACCCAAATATATAATGACAAGTAGAGCCAGCAGCATACCTGCCCGTTTCCACCATCTTTTCATACGGAAATCACCTCTTATAGATATAGACGAAGTAAAGAGGCATTTTGTCTGCAAATTTTATAAAAAAAGTTAACTTTTTTTATTTTTTTGTTACCAAAAAAACATGGACCCGATACACCCATGCCAGAGTGTACAGAATCCATGTTTTTAGAGACTTTTCTATCATGACCTAGAATAATCTTTACAATGAAATCTAGCAACCGAATTCGTTAAAGGACCCCAATCCTTATTGTTGCTATACTCAATTACTCTGCTACCATAGCTTTATCTGCATTAACAGCCAAGTCGCTCAAGTAAACGCCTGTTCCATCACCAATCGCAAAGTTCATGACTCGTTTGTTAACTGGCACTACCTCTGCACGGTACAATGTCGGGAATACAGGAACTTCATCAACCATGTACTGCTGCCATTGCTTATAGATCTCTTTACGTTTGTCTACGTCAAACGCTTCGGCAGATACACCTTGTGCAAGCAATTTGTCATTTTCTTCACTGGAGAATCTGGAGAAGTTATACAGCGCATCACGACCATACAGACCGGCCGGATCTACATCGATACCAACCGTCCATGCTGCTTGATACATATCAAGGGTGGGATCATCTTTACCATTGTTACCTACACGGTCATAGAAACTGTTGAATTCAACCATTTCCAAATTTACTTTCAAACCAATCGCTGCCCAAGATTGAACATAATAACGTGCTAATGGTTCAGCAATATCACTCCCTGTCATGGAAGCAAAATTGATCTCAAGTGGTGATCCATCCGGTTTTGTGCGGAACTCACCATCCAGTTTATATCCTGCTTCGTCCAGCAATTTTTTCGCTGCTTCAGGATCATATTTTACGCCCGGATTGCTGGAATCATGGAATTCTGGATGAGACGGTGGAATCAGTGTTGTTGCATTCCAGCGCAAACCGTTGTAGAAACGTTTACCTACCTGGTCATTATCTACAGCCATCCACATCGCTTTACGCAGGTTTTTGTCTGCCATTTTTGCTTCAGGATTCGTTACAACTTTTCCATTTTCCGCATCCCATGTTCCAAGTTTGAAACCGACGTACGTATAGGCACGATCGATTACTCCCAGGAATTCCACATTGGACATATTGGCATTGTCTTTATATTGATCTGTCGGGAACGAATCCACAAGGTCTACGCTACCCGACTTCAGTTCTTGAACAACCGTTGTTGGGTTGATAACTTTCAGAGTCACTTTGTCCAGTTTTGGAGCTCCACGCCAGTAGTCTTCGTTTTTAACGTAGGTTACGGACTCACCTGGAGTGATCGTTTCCACTTTAAATGGACCAAAACCAATTGGTTTCTCGCGTACTTCTTTGGAAGAAGACATTTTCGCTACATCCATATCACCGAAGATATGTTTAGCCAGTGGATATGTCCATACGCCACCTGTCAACAGGGAAGGAGTAGACTCCTTGTACGTGATGCTAATTTGTTTATCACTGAGAACCTTGATTCCAGAGATTGTTTTTGCTTTTCCAGCATGATATTCATCCATACCGACTACACTTGTGAAACTCGAATCGTAGCGAGGGCCGTCATAACCCTTACTACCAATCATTTCATAAGCAAATTGCAAATCTTCAGCCGTAACCGGTTTGCCATCATGCCAGTTCACATTATCACGAATGGTCAGGGTAAAAGTTTTGCCATCTTCCGATGTCTCATATGTTGCTGCACCATCATTCGTATACACATAGTTTTTATCCCAAGTCAGCAAGCCTTCATCAAACCATTGCAAAACTGCTGCATCTGGAGCGCCAGAATAAAAATTGTAGTTCAGTGTTCCTTCAAAGGCTGTATCTGATACAAGTCCGTATGTGATGGAACCACCCTCAATTGCAGTACCTTCGTTCGTTTTGGCATTGTTGAAGTCTTCGATGGAGTAAACGCCCTCTTCTTTAGATGGCTTCTCTTCCGTTTTTGTCTCTCCTGGTTTCGCCCCAGGCGCAGGTGTCGCCTCTTTTTCCGAGCAAGCCGCAAGCACCAGTACAAAGACCAGCATCATCGTGAAAAATAGTCCCCTTGAAAAAATTCCCTTTTTCATGAACCTTTCCTCCCTTTTTTTAACCTCTTCTTTGTCTTGCATCAGTCGCACGCTTTAGGGCTTGTCCGACATTATTTATACTCAACATCAATACCAGAATTAGTACCGATGCGGGTAGCCATATCCACCATCTGGATTCCAGTGTTTGCGGATTACGAGCATAGCTTACGAGTGTTCCAAGACTGGGTGTACTTTCGGGAAATCCAAATCCCAGGAAAGACAGCCCGGATTCGAGGCCAATGTTGGCAGCGAGGTTTAACGTCATCGTAACGATGATAATGGAGCTCAGATTCGGAAGTACCTGTGTGAGCATGATCTTCAGATGGGAGGATCCCAATGTTTTTGAAGCTTTTACATAATCCAGTTCCCGTTCCTGCAGCGCTTTGGAGCGGATCAACCTGGAAATTCCCATCCAGAGAAAAGCAGTCATAATTAATGAGAAAGATATAATATTATATTTGGGTACTGCAGTTACAAACGCAATTACAATCATCAGCATCGGAAGAATCATAAAGAAATCAACAACGCGCATAAACAGGTTATCGATCATTCCACCGAAGTAACCGGATAACAGTCCAACCAAAATACCTATAACCCCAGTCATTAACGTAACAATAATACCAATGGTTAGAGAGTTGCGCGTACCGATGACCAGTTGGCCGAATACATCGCGACCACCGTAATCAGTCCCTAGCCAATATTGTGCGGAAGGCGGTTCATATAAGGCGAACAAATCTACCTTAACAATTTCCGCTTGATCCAGGATCAAAGAAGTACCGTAGACCAGCAATATGACCAGTCCCAAAAATATGAGCGAGATTAGTGCCACCTTATCTCTGACAAGCTCCCTCCACAAAATACTCAAGCTGGAGGGGCTTTTATCAATCTTCTGTGAAGTTATAACGACATCTTTGGCCTTGCTCATCTTATTTTCACCCCGAAATCTTCAAGTTCTTACTTGATCCGAATACGCGGATCAACAATTCCCAGAATAATATCAGACAGCAGCGATCCCAGGATTGTAGCTATGCCATATAACAGGACGAGTGCAGTTACTACACTGAAATCTCGAAGAGAAATGGAGTTCAGGAACAACTGTCCCATACCTGGATAACTGAATATGCTCTCAATGAAGATGGTACCTCCAATGAGTCCCGTAATCTCATAACCGAAAAATGCGGCGATTGGCAACAGCGAGTTTCTTAAAATGTGCCTGTTGTAGATCCGGGATTCCGAAGCGCCCTTGGCTCTCGCAGTAAGAACGAATTCCTTATGTTTGATATCGATAATTTCACTACGCAAGTATTGAACGGTTGATACCGTTGTAATCAACGCCATCGATAGTGCCGGTAATAACAAATGATAGAATTTGCTGGCTACGTAATCGAATGTACCTGGAGTAAGTCCAGGCGCCACACTTCCTCCGGTCGGGAACCAGCCAAGATTGAATCCAAAAATCCACAGCATCACCAGGGCGAAGATAAACAACGGAGCTGCAAAGCCCAGGTAGGTGTAGCCTGTGATCAATCGATCAGACCAGGTGTCGTTGTAACGACCGCTGATAATGCCAAGTGGAATGGCAATTAGATAAGTAAAGACAAGTGTCGCCAGTGCTAGCCAAAACGTATTGGCAACGCGCTGACCAATCAGATCAGCTACCGGCATTTTAAAACGGAAGGATTGTCCGAAATCGCCTTGTACAGCATTTTTGATCCAATCCCAATACTGGACATACCATGGATTGTTTAATCCCAATCGTTCACGCTGTTCCTCCAGTGCTTTTGGATCAACACTCGGATCAAGTAAACCGGTAAGTGCATCCCCAGGCATCGCCTTGGCCATCAGAAAGACCAACAAGCTAAGTAAAAAGATCTGAGGGATCATTATGATAATTCTGCGTACTATCGTTTTCCACATATGGACTTCAACCTTTCTGAGGTAGAGCTACTCGGTGAGTATCGGAAATGGATTTGAGCGAGTATGCAAGCCCTTCCTCATCAAAGAAATTTCGGTATGAATGTTCATACTCGGATTTGACTTGCTGACGGAAGGCTACCATTTCCTCTCGTTTGGTTGGGTCCATATCCGGAATGGCTGCAATAAGACGTTTGGTATAGATATGTTGTGGATTCTCAAAAATATCATCCGTTGTGCCTTGTTCCACATATCGACCTTTATACATGATTCCAATCTGATCACACATATGGCGAATAATGCCGAGGTCGTGACTGATAAACAGATAGGTCAGATTCAATTCCTTTTGAATTTCCTGCATGAAGTTCAGCACCTGAGCCTGTACAGATACATCGAGTGCAGACACCGGTTCATCCGCGATGATCAGCTTTGGCTTCAGTGCAATTGCACGGGCGATACCTATCCGCTGTCGCTGTCCTCCAGAAAACTCATGTGGATACTTATAGATCGACTCTGGACTAAGCCCTACCTTCTCCAAAAGATCTCTGACTTGGCGTTTCTCTTCCGTAGCAGTCAGATGCTCATAATTGCGTAAAGGTTCAGCAATGATGTCGATAACTCGTTTCTTGGGATTCAGTGAAGAGTACGGGTCCTGGAAGATCATCTGCACATCGCGCTGCAGTTGTCTATCTTTCCGCCTCTCTGTAGCCAGATCTCTTCCATTGAAAAGAATTCTCCCAGCTGTCACATGGTTCAGGCCGATAATGGCTCTGCCCGTTGTCGTTTTGCCTGAACCAGACTCGCCAACGAGACCATACGTCTGTCCCTGCTCAATGGAGAAGCTCACATCGTCAACAGCTTTGACACTGCCAATTTCACGCTTAATCAGTCCTCCACGAATCGGAAAGTGTATTTTGAGTCCTTCTACTTCGAGTAATGCCATTATGTTATTCCTCCTCAGCTTGATCAGGGAAATGAAAGTGCTGGTAACAGGTACACCGTACAAAGTGGCCTGGTGCAATTTCATGCATCTGTGGGTTTTCTTCGTGAGCCGAATCATTTATCCATGGAATTCGGGCCTTGAATCGGCACCCTTGGCGAGGAAGATTTTTTAATGATGGAACAATACCTTGAATGACATGTAGCTTTGATTTTTCTTCAGAAATGGTAGGAATAGAGTTTAATAGAGAACGAGTATATGGATGCTTGGCATCTGTCATCAGAGTATAGATATCAGCGATCTCAACAATTTCGCCTGCATACATCACTGCCACACGATCAGCCATCTCGGCTACGACTCCCAGATCATGTGTAATCAGGATGATTCCTGCATTGATTTCACTCTTCAATTCACGAATAAGCTCCAGAATTTGCAGTTGAATCGTAACGTCGAGCGCAGTCGTTGGTTCATCAGCGATCAGCAGTTCAGGTTTATTGGCAATCGCAATTGCGATAACAACTCTCTGTCTCATACCACCCGATAGTTCGTGGGGATACTGCTTGTAAATATGTTCGGGACGTGGGATTCCTACTTGGTTGAGCAAATCAATAACTTTGTTTTTCTTCTCTTTCGAAGATAGCTTGGGTTGATGTAGTGTCAGAATCTCTTCGATCTGTTCACCCATCACCATCAGAGGATTTAATGCGGATAGTGGGTCTTGAAAAATCATTCCCATCTCTTTACCGCGAAGCTTGTTTAATTTATTAGGAGATATATTGGCTATATTCTGCCCTTTATACAGAATCTCGCCTTCGATTTTGGCTTTGTTATGCAAGCCCATGATCGAAAATGCGAATGCGCTCTTTCCAGATCCTGATTCTCCCACAATAGCCAACACTTCATTTTTCTTAACTGTAAGATTAACGTGATCTACTGCTGCATAATAGTCATCTTCAATTCTGAATGATGTAGTTAGATTTCTGACTTCCAATAGCTCTGTATTCAAATCAATCACCCTAACCCCAAAATTTCCGCAGACTGTATTCAAGTGTAGAAGAATGCATCCACTGTATAATGCCATATTTTTGAAGATAACGAACGAAAGTTTATACAAAATACCAATTCATTAGGAGAATCACGTTTCCGAACTGTCATTTAGACCGTTGGTCAATTAATGTCGATAATTCCTAGCGGGATTATAATACATAATAATTAATGTAATCATACGTGTAAATTTAGGTGACGTCAATGCTTATTTTGAGATTTTTGGTATAATTGTTTTTTATAACACAGTTCTGGATATTAGTTAAGCTTTAAAGGTAAATATCAAAGGATTTCGGATAAGAAAGCGCTCTTTTTAAAGTGAGGGTTGGGTATTCAAATGCTTCAATAGACAAATATATAACATTAATATAACACATTATGTGTAATTAAATGTTGTGTTTAGATATATATATAACTATTATGTCATGTTTGAGTGAAGTATTAAGAAGTTTTAAATCTGAGAGTATGCTTGTTTTCTAACTAGATTGTACGGTTATACGTATAACCTCGTTGTTGATCTAAACGGAGTAAAATTTCTAGTTAATATAGTATAGGTTTATTTATTTGCTCATGTAAAGAGCAAATTGTCATCTTTTATCATTTATTTTACAAAAGAATGCAAAAAGCCCTGCAAAGTACAGGGCTTATCTAATATTTATACAATTAGATGTATATATAATAGCTTAATTATTGAGCCTCCGGTGGTCTTTTACCACGCTTTAATTCGTTGATACTTAACCCGAAATCCATCTGCAAGTGGGGGTAGTCCGGGAAGTTAGCCCAATCTCCACCCCAGGTAAACCCTAACTCTTTCGCAAGCTCAACCACTTCCATCCAATCCGCCTTTGCATTACCGTTGTCATCCCGTTCCATATCCCATACTACATCTCCTTCAGGAGTCCGTAGTGCAAAATCAATGGCTAATCCATAATTATGATATGATTCTCCCCCACGAGCATTGGTAACAATATTTCCAGCGCTTGAACGTCCCTGATTAAACAAGGCATCTTGTTCCTCTGTACTGCGGAAACCATGTGTGATAACAACCTCTATGCCTCTTCTGGCTGCTTTTCGAACCAGTAACTCTTCACTTTCCGCTACTATAGGGTGAAGCACGGTAATGGGTACGTTTTCCCGCAAGTTGCTTCCGGGCCACACCTCATAGATATCTCCTTTTTGCTGTAACCACACATATATAATGGAGAGCAACAACGTAGCCATAATCCAGAATCGCAGACTACTCTTGCGTCGCTGTTTAGCTTTGCGTTTTGATGTATTCATACCCACTCCTGATGTTTGACCTATATTGGTTTATATACTTAAGCTGCTGAAAGCTTCAATAGAATAAACTCTATTATAAAACATTTGGCCCTTAATTGCTCTCCTATCGTTCCAACCGTACTATGATCTAATCATCAGAATGACAGCATTTATTCCATTAATATATGCAAAAAAGCAGCCGGCTATAAGCCGACTGCTTTTGTATCCAAGCTGAGTATTACTACTCAGTTGTGTATGGCAATAATGCGATTTGACGGGAGCGTTTGATGGCAATCGTCAACATGCGTTGATATTTAGCGCTAGTACCTGTTACACGGCGTGGCAAAATTTTTCCGCGTTCGCTGATAAATTTACGAAGCAAGTCCGTATCTTTATAATCGATGTGAGTAATTTTGTTAGCTGTGAAGAAGCACACTTTACGACGTTTATTACGACCGCCACGACGTGCTGGTCTTTTATCGTTGTCTCCGCCTTCTCTTTGCTTGAAGCCCATGCTTTTCAGTCCTTTCCTATCGTGTAACCAACAACTCGTTAGAGTATCAGTTCACGTTAAAATGGCAAATCATCATCCGATATATCAATCGGTTTTCCGTCATCGGAAAAAGGATCCTGATTGTTGCTACGCGAATTATTGTTATTGTTCGCGCGCCCGCCGCCTCCATAAGAAGGCTCTTCACGCACTGGTTGCCCACCGCCACCACCGTTGTTATCACGGTTAGCTGACTCCAAGAAACGGACGTTATCGGCAATGACTTCGGTCACGTATACACGTTTTCCTTCGTTATTCTCGTAGTTCCGTACTTGAATGCGTCCTTCGACTGCAGCTAGGCGTCCTTTGCGCAAATAGTTTGCACAAGTTTCAGCAAGCTGTCTCCAGGTTACGACCGGAATAAAATCCGCTTCCCGCTCTCCCCCTTGGCTTGTAAACGGTCTGTCCACTGCCAAAGTAAATTGCGTAACTGCTACTCCTGCTGGAGTATAACGCAACTCAGGATCCCGGGTTAACCGGCCGATCAGAATGACACGGTTCAACAATGTAATCCCCTCCTTCAGAGCGTATTGGTGCATTGATCACGAGTTGTCTTAAGCAGACTTAACGTCGTTCGTAATGAGATAACGAATTACTTCGTCAGAAATCTTCATGAGACGCTCAAGTTCAGTAACAACTGCTGGTTCAGCAGTGAAGTGTACCAAAACATAAACACCATCACGGAATTTCTTGATCTCATACGCAAGACGGCGTTTACCCATAACGTCGTGAGCAGTAATTTCACCACCGCCGTTGGAGATGATGCCTTGGAATTTATCGACTGCAGCTTGAACAGCTTCTTGTTCAATGTCAGGACGAATAATGTACATCACTTCATATTTGCGCATAATTTTCACCTCCTTATGGACTCTGGCCCTCAATCCAGGTTGAGAGCAAGGATCGAGCACAAACTCGAACTATATTAATATAACAAAAACCAAGCCTCAATGCAAGCAAACGTTCCCTGTTTTTATTGGCACATGATCACAACACCAATGGAGCACACTATAGAAGCTACAATAAACGACACTATGCCAAGGAGGTTTTATCATGGGCGAAAAGACCGAGTTTGAACCAGGAGACAAAGCTCCAAACGATGGTGAGTACACTGAAGTTGGTGAGAATAGCTTCCACACGGAGATTAACAACCCGAAACGGGTAACCCTGCAAAAGGGCGAATCCTTTCCTGAAACAAGCAATCATAATCGGAAGTGGAAGAAGCTGACCAAAGCGCGTGTCCACTAATCGCAGTTCTTTTTATCAGAACAATGTATATAAAAAGAAATAATGCACATAATACAATTAAGCGGTGCAGGAGAGAGGTGTGGTTCCGTTGGACAACGAAGCCGAACATTCACTGTTGGAGATTCATCACGTAATTTAAGAAGCACGTTGGTTGTGTAAGGCCCTTCGTCTTTGAGCACGAGTATTGCGTCAGCAGTATGCCAGGTTTCTGATCATTACGACCGATTGTTTCCTAACAAACCGAATGCACCGCTGAATGGAGAGCCCTTCGGGGCTCTTTGTTTTTTGTTTCGCGCGTTTCACGGACTCCACTGACTAAAGTCTAAACAAAAAAAGGGGCTGTCTCAAAAGCCTTAAAAAACGTATCGGCAAAAAGAAATAACACCCATACGTTCAAAAGGGACGAAGCAGAGGTTTATCCTGCTTTGTCCCTTTTGCGTTTTTCCGTCATTGCGGCCTTTTTAAGCAGATTGTGGGCGAGGCAAAGCCACCCGACCTCCAAGCTTACTTTTTGCAAGCCGCGAAGCAGGAATTTTCGGAATGCCCGGTTGTTTTTGATTTGTCCAAACACGCTTTCTGGCTCTGTCATGCGCCGAACCGAAAGGGTGTATCCTTCCTCGCTACGCAGTCGTTCCCGCATGTTGTTTTTTTGCCGCATATAGGTCAGACTGATCGCGATCTCCCGATTGCCTTTGGCTTTGGTGCATTTCGTTTTGAGGGGACAATCGCTACAATCTGCACTTCGATAATGGCGTGTTCGAATCGTGTAGCCACTCTCCGTGAACGTCTCGCTTTCGTACCGAAAACGTAACGTCTTCCCAGCCGCACAGGTCCATGTATCTTCCGTTTCGTTGTAGCTCCAGTTATCCACTTTGCCAATCGCTTGCTGAAAGGCTCTCGTTTTCTCCTTGTGGTACGTCCCGTATTTGACGATTGCCTGGATGTTTTGCTCTTCGAAATAGCTGTAATTTTCTTCGCTTCCATATCCTGCATCGGCAATGACGATTTTCGGTCGTCTACCGAGCGTTTCTTCCACATGCTCCAGATGCGGCTTCAGACATTTGGTATCGGTAGGCCGTTGATGTACACTGTAGCCCAAAATAAACTGGTTTTCCGTTCCGATCTGCACATTGTACCCTGGCTTCAATTGACCATTTCGCATATGGTCTTCTTTCATTCGCATGAACGTCGCATCTGGATCGGTTTTGCTGTAACTATTGCGCTCGCCAGCGGTTTGGATCTGATGCTCATACTTCTGCAGCCGCGGTAGCAAGTCCTTCCGCAACTGGCGTACCGCTTTCTTTAATGTTTTGTTCTTCGGTTTTTCTTGTAAAGATTCCTCCAGTTGCTTAACGGCTTTTTCCAGCTTTTCTGCCGTGAGCGCAGAAGCTTCACCGAGCTCAGGAAGGTCTGTACCCGTGTGGAGCGCATCTTCTTCACCTTCAGCCGCTTCGATGGCTTGGAACAGGGTATGTACTTTTTCTTGCAACTTGGCCTGGTACTTGACGACAGCCTTTTTCCAGACGAAGGTGTACCGATTCGCATTTGCTTCAAGCTTGGTTCCGTCCAGAAAGTAGTGTTCCAAGGATACGTATTGCTCCTGAACCAACAACTCCAGCACATGGGTAAACACGGTTTCCAACACCTTTTTCATCCGCTCCGAACGGAAGCGATTGATGGTCCGAAAATCCGGTTGTTGCCGCGCAGCGAGCCACATGAACATGATATTTTCGCGAACGGCCTTGGCGATTTTCCGGGAAGAATAGATGCGCTGGGTGTAGGCGTAGATGATGATTTTGGTGAGCATTTTGGGATGATAGCTATGGCGGCCCCCGCCAGGATACGCCGAGTTGAAAATGGAATCGCTCAGGCGATTGACAGCGTCATTCACAACACGAACGAGGTGATTTTCGGGGATATCTGTCTCCAAATCCATTGGCAAGAAAAGTTGATCCATGGTATATTGAATGTACAAAAGAAGCCCTCCTTAGAAATGGTTGCTCGACACTTCCATTTTACCAAGGAAAGGCTTCTTTTTGTTTTACAATTTGGAAAACAGGGCTGTCCCTAGCCATTTTTATGACTTATGGGACAGCCCCTTTTCTAACTTTTATAGAACTCAACGCACGTTGAGCAAATTACGATTTAATCTATCCAAGAGCTATAAGTGGCGGAAAGGGTGGGATTCGAACCCACGCACGCTTTGACACGCCTAACTGATTTCGAGTCAGCCCCCTTGGGCCTCTTGGGTACCTTTCCGCAGCATTAATGATTATAGCATGATCATATACAGAACGCAATACTTAAGCTGCGCCTACAATGAAAACGTTATTATGAATAGTGTGTAAGGAAAATCCATATCTTTAGGAGCCCGTTGAATCCTCTGCTGAGCGCAGTACCTTTTTCATGTTTTTCTCAAACTTTGCTCTGGGAATCAACACACTATGTTTACACCCTACACACTTGATCCGAATATCCATACCCATCCGAATAATCTCCATTTCATTACTTCCACATGGATGCTGTTTCTTCATCTGTACAATGTCCCCGAGTTGGAAACTTTTACGCTCCACCTGTGCCATCCCCCTCATCCTTCTCCTGAGCTGCTGCTTGCTCCAACACTGCCTGTTTACTCATATCCTGATACTCCAGTGACTTCTTCACATCACCCTGAATCTGACGCTCTACAGAGGACCGGGAGTTTGGCATACACTCAGCTACAATGCGAACCACATATTCCGAAGTAGACATCGACTGGATGCCGAGCACATCTGGAACTTTAACAATATTCAGATCACGTGCTTCAATCCCAACCAGAGCCTGCTTCACCAAATGAACGGACTCGTCCAAGCTCTGTTCAGCCTTCATCGGAATGTCTACAACCGCAAGCGAATTGGACATGGAGAAGTTTGTTACACTCGCAATTGTACCATTTGGAATGATGTGTACCTCACCCTGCCAACTGACCAATTTGGTCGTTCTTAGTCCGATAATCTCTACCGTTCCTTTATAGGTTCCTGTCTGAATAACATCTCCTACAGCGAATTGGTCCTCCAATATAATGAAGAAACCGGTAATAACATCCTTCACCAATCCTTGAGCGCCAAATCCAATAGCAAGTCCAAGAACGCCGGCACTAGCTAACAATGGCGCGACTTCCACATTGATCTCAGATAACAGTATCAGAATCATAATAAAATTACATGTTATAGAGGTCGCATTTTTCAACAGTTCCCCCACGGTGTAAAACCTGCGCGGGTTCACTCGAATCCTGCCTTCCTGCTTCCTCTGCATGGTGCGATCTATAATGCGGGATACAATCTTAATCACAACTCGGGTGATGATAAAAATAATAAGAATTCGGATAGAGCTGAACAGGATATTGAACCACATATCTGCATCAGCGACTTTGTTCCATATTTGATCTGTCCAACGAATAGCTTCACTTACGGCCGCTTCCGCAGTCCCACCACCCGTTTCAGCAAACTTAAACGGCAACATCAAGCCAACCTCCTCTACATGGGTATGTTATCATAGCTGTCTTCAGTTTTGAAATAGAGGCCCCGGATCTCTACAAACTCGTTGCGAATAATCTGCTTCACTCGCTCCAGATCTTCTTTTGGAAACTGTATACATAGAGCACAGCCCGCTGTGATCTCTTTCGGTGTTGGGAATAGATCGATCTCAATCTCAGCAAATTCCAGTAGCATTTCTGCCCGTAAAGCCTGCTGGGTAGAATCAAAAGCAATAAGCATCCAATTATCCATCCACTCGTCCATATGCGGCTCCTTTCGCAGTAAATCCATAGCCTCTTTTTGCCTTACGGATACAATCGGTACATTCCCTTTGAAAAAGCTTGTCCCCACGAAGTATAAAACGTTCTATCCTTCCATATACTGTTACTACTATTTCAAGGGGAAAGGATAGATCCTATGAAACCCACTTCGCACTCCTTTTCATCTCAAGACATGACCAGTCTGAAAATTTCACACACTGATCCTGGCATTCACTCTGCCATTATTCATCGTTTAATGTTCCATCTCTATAAAGCTCATTCTCTGCAAAATGTAGTCGTTGTCTGCATCGGCACGGATCGCTCTACCGGGGACTGTCTTGGTCCTCTCGTCGGCTCGTCGCTTGCCAAGTGGGACAGCCCTCTGTTTCATCTCTATGGTACTTTGGATGAACCCGTACACGCGATGAACCTGCAGGATACCCTTCATAACATACATACCACATATCATAACCCTTATGTGATCGGCATTGATGCCTGCCTCGGACAATCATCCAGTGTTGGATGTATCCAGGTCGTGAATGGGCCGCTCAAACCGGGAGCGGGTGTAAATAAAGAATTGCCGCCGGTCGGCGATATCCATCTAACGGGTATCGTTAACGTCGGCGGCTTTATGGAATACTTTGTTCTGCAGAACACACGTCTCAGTCTCGTCATGCGGATGTCTGAGATTATATCAAGCAGTCTCTATTCAGCCATTCGCGAATGGCATACACGCTCTACTCTGCTTGCTGTGCCAGAGTAATTGCTTCCTTCTCCTCAGGGGAAAGTGTATACGTTGACTCTCCCCCTTTAAGAGGTTTCGCATATACATACGAACCGTCACGGTTATATATACCGGTTAGCACCATGCCATCCTGGTTATCGTTAACCATAGCCATTGAGAAACTCAGATCACTACCTCGTTCCCCATAAGCGTTGTACCTTTTCACGCCCACTTTACCTTTAATATGAGTCAGCTTCTGCATGACATCCTGTAACTGATTTGTTTGCAGCTTATGCTCATCTTCAATGCTGTCCATCTGGATTTTCAGATTGATCAACAACGATTCCAAATCCTCTACTCCAGTGCCAGCCATCATGGCTTCATATTTCCGTTTAAACTTCCGTAATTTTGCACCTTGAGCGATACTTACGCTTAGCAAGATCACCATAAGTAATGCCATTCCGCCAATAATCCATAACAGCTGTTCCAGGATCAGCTCATTTAGTTCAGCCATGTAGTGCAACTACCCCTCCGTCGATTTGTCCAAGATTAACGTCTGTAGTTATGAAGCCTGCCCACATTATCGTTTTATTTGAACCTTATTTGGTTTGTTCATATTTATTTTAGCATTTTGCATCAATCGGTTTCCATCGCTCATGGGTACAAGATCTATATAAATTGAACTAAAAAATATTTACACCTGCCACTACGATGACAGAACAACCTTCCAACGCTGTTATCCCCAGATTTTTTGATTCCTTTTTAAAGGGGAAAACCCAGGGATAAAGGCGAAGCTTATGCTTCTGATGCAGCTTTCTTTCAGAAAGCTTTTAGCTCCGCTTTTTCAGGTTATTTCTGTCCTCTCTCTCGTGTAAATGTTTAGTTCAATTTATATAGACGAATAGAAGCATCCCGATCTAAATTTAGCTGATTGGAAGTTTCTTTTGGGATTTATGCAAAATGCTCATTTTGATGCTGTTAATTCATGTACTGCTTCAATTAAAGTATCTACATCTTCTCTTGTTGTATTATAACCCACACTCGCTCTGACAGCCCCACTTTTCGTTGTCCCAGCAGACTCATGTGCAAGAGGTGTACAGTGGAAACCCGCACGTACAGCAATGCCATAATTCCGGTCTAAGCGAAATGCGAGTTGGGCTGAATCATATCCTTCAACAGTGAAGGATAACAAGCCGGTACGCGGTTGTCCAAGTTCGGGGCCAAGCATTCGAATCCCTTGTACCGATGATAACCCATTCATCATATGCTGAATCAAGTCCCACTCCTGTTTATAGATAAACTCAGGTGTCCAGTCAAGCACATGCTTTATACCTTCAGTAAGACCCGCTACCCCCACTGTATTCGGAGTCCCCGCCTCATACCGATCAGGTCGAACAAGAGGTTGCTCAATCGCTTCGGACTGGCTGCCCGTTCCTCCGTGAAGCAACGGCTGCACATCAAGCTCAGGAGCAATGTAGAGCCCTCCCGTACCCTGCGGGCCCAATAAACCTTTATGCCCTGGAAAAGCAAGCATATCAATTCCGAGTTGCTTTACATCTACAGGCATCACACCAGCACTCTGAGCGGCATCAACAAGCAATGTCGCCTGATGTTTCTGACACATAAGCGAAATTTCGCCAATAGGAAGAATACTGCCAAGCAGGTTCGAACTATGTGTGCAGACCACCAATCTTGTATTAGAACGAAACATACGTTCCATTTGAACCAGATCAATGGACCCTGCCGCATTAACAGGTACATAATCCACCTCTACATTCCGAAGCCTGCGCATATACTCCAATGGTCGTCTTACTGAATTATGTTCAGCCATAGTAGCAATGACATGATCGCCTTCTCTTAGCCAACCTTGAATAGCGAGATTCAAGGCTTCTGTAGTATTGGCTCCCAGCGCAATATCATTAGCGTTACTTATGCCGAAAAGACTGGATATCGCTTTTCTCGCGCCAAACAACACTCGGCTTGCCTGAACCGCCATCCGATGGCTACCTCTGCCCGGGTTGGCGCCTGCTATATCCAGAGCGTTCATCATGGCTTCACCAACAGAAGGTGGTTTAGGCCACGATGTCGCTGCATGATCCAGATAGATAACTTCCTCCACCCTATAACCACCTCTGGCCCTTAAATTATTTGTTCGACTTATATTTCTACTCTATAAACAAACAATGACATATCGTTTCTCCATGGTACAGAGGCGATATGTCATCACATGAAAAAGCCCCGCATTGTTGTTAGTCGATCAAGGATTCATGACTATTATTGCAGCAGTTCCAACAGTCGCTCCAGATCTTGTTTACTATAGTAATTGAGCTCAATTTTACCTTTATCTTTGTTATGCTTGATTTTCACTGTGGTTTTAAAGCGTTCACGCAAGGACTCTTCAACCGTATCAATAAATGGATCTTTTTTCTTCACCTTCGACTTGGCCCTTGCTTCACCTGTCTTGGAACGATCCAATTGTTGAACAGCTTCCTCCAGTTCGCGTACACTCCATTGCTGATCAATTGTCTGTTTTGCCAGTTGCATCACTAGGCTCTCATCTTTAACCCCGACAATAGCACGTGCATGTCCCATCGATAATGTTCCACGTGAAACATGATCCTTCACTTCATCAGGCAAAGATAACAAACGCAAGAAGTTAGCAATGTGAGAACGTGATTTTCCTACTTTTACAGAGAGCTCCTCTTGTGTCAACGCGAATTGGTCCATCAAACCCTGGTAAGCAACGGCAACTTCCATTGCGTTCAGATTCTCACGTTGCAGGTTCTCAATTAATGCAATCTCCATAACCTGCTGATCACTGAAGTTACGAACTACAGCTGGCACAGTCGCATTGCCACAATATTGGGAAGCTCTGAAACGCCGTTCTCCGGCAATAATCTCATAACCTCTCAAAACAGGACGCACAATGATTGGCTGTATCACGCCATGTTGACGAATTGATTCGGCTAGTTCATGTATCGCATCCTCATCAAATACTTTACGAGGTTGATAAGGGTTGGCCCGCAGCTGACTAATCGGGATTTCTACGACTTTATCATCGTCATTAATTGAAAGCGAAGGAATGAGGGCATCTAGACCTTTTCCAAGCCGCTTACTCATAAGAAATCACTTCCTTTGCGAGCTCTAAATACACTTCTGCTCCTCTGGACCGAGGATCATACGTAATGATGGACTGACCATGTGACGGTGCTTCACTGAGCCGCACATTGCGCGGAATAATCGTCTGATACACTTTTTGTTGAAAATATTTTTTCACTTCTTCGATAACCTGAATGCCCAGATTCGTACGTGCATCAAACATCGTCAGTAATACTCCCTCAATCTGCAGGGAAGTATTTAGATGTTTCTGAACAAGACGAACGGTATTGAGCAATTGGCTCAACCCTTCAAGAGCGTAATACTCACACTGAATCGGGATGATCACCGAATCGGAAGCTGTCAACGAATTAATCGTTAACATACCAAGGGATGGTGGGCAATCGATCAGTATGTAATCATAGTTTTTTTTCACCATGGCGAGTGATTTTTTAAGGCGAACTTCCCGTGATATCGTGGATACCAGCTCAATCTCGGCTCCGGCAAGCTGAATCGTTGCAGGTATAATATGAAGGCCTTCAATTTGAGTTTCCAAAATCGCTTCCTGAGGAGGAACTTCATTAATGATGACATCATATATACAATTGGCCACATCTGCTTTGTTAATTCCGACTCCGCTAGTGGTATTCCCCTGGGGGTCAATATCGACAAGCAATACCTTTTTCCCAAGTGAAGCCAGTCCAGCACCCAAGTTAACAGATGTCGTCGTTTTCCCCACACCGCCCTTTTGATTTGCTACGGCCATAATCTTAGACAATACCTTCACCTCAAATAAATTAGGAGTCTTTTTTTGTAGGTTGTGAGCTACATGTTAACCAAAAGCAGGTGGCTATCTTCCACACAAACAACAATTACCGTTTCCTTAATGATGCTAATCTACGTTGTTCAAGCCACACTCAACTTTATAGACAGAAAAAGCGGCCCATTGCCGCCTTAAGCTTCAATTATTTGCGTTTTGGGATATGGATAACGATCTCGTAATGGTCCTCATGGTCCGCTTCCTTGGTTTTGATGTCCAGACCAGAGCCCGATACCATATCAATGGATTGACGAATCGTATTAAGTGCGAGTCTAACGTCCTTGGTAAATGAAATGCGTTTAGATTTTTTGATCTTCGAGGATTCTTTGTAAAAGGCAACCCGCGCTTCCGTTTGTTTCACATTCAACTCTTTATCGATAATTTCGCCGAGCAATTTCATCTGTAACTCTTCCGTATCAAGCGAAAGTAAAGCTCGGGCATGACGTTCAGAGATTTTGCGTTCCATCAGTGCCATCTTGATTCCATCTGGAAGATTTAACAACCGAATTTTGTTGGCGATGGTAGACTGGCTTTTACCTAATCGTTGTGCAAGGCTCTCCTGTGTCAGTTGGTGCAGATCTATCAATTTCTGATAAGCAACCGCTTCTTCAATGGAGGTCAACCCTTCACGCTGCAAGTTTTCAATGAGTGCAATAGATGCAGCCTGTGAATCATTGAATTCACGCACAATAGCTGGAATAGTATCCAAACCGAGTTTTCGAACTGCACGCCAGCGACGTTCCCCGGCAATAATCTCATATGATCCATTTCGGACGCGGACGACAATAGGTTGAATTACACCATGTGTCTTGATTGTCTGCAACAACTCATCAATTTTATCATCATCAAAAATAGTACGGGGTTGGTATGGGCTACTCACAATTTCATTGACCGGAATTTGTTTTATCTCATCTCCGTTATTGCGTTCCGCCAAACCAAACAACTTCGAAAATTGTTCTTTCATTCCGTATATTACCACCTAGTTTCATAATAGCTCCCACATAAATGTAGGTGCTTCTTATTCAATATGCGACCCGTAAATGCCGTCGTTCTCCGAATAAGTTTTGCCTTCCATGATGCCTTCTCTAGCCAATACTGTAATGCTCAAACATCTATCTATACATATAATCTATGATCTCTGTAATCCAGGACCGGATACTTCTATTCTATCATCTTTTCTTCCATAATCCTATGTTTACCTATTCTTTAAACTCTTCTCATTTTCCTGCTTTTTCTTCATAAACATTAGTAATATGACTGCTTATATGCAAAAAAATATGGAGAAGCATATACACATGATTTACTCTTAGCAGCTGCCTTCTGTTCACAATCCTTACAAGTTAAATTTGATTTTCACTCGTGATGAACGCGATGAGAGAACTGCCTCGAAGTCACTGCAATCTCAATATATATTTCAGCATTTTGCATCATTCGATTATTAGTGCTTATGGGTACAAGATCTAGATGATTAGAATCATTTCGATCTAGTTCTTGCTGAATGGAAATCGCTTTGGGGATTTTTGTACAATGCTCATTTATGATAAAACAAAAAAGAGAATGTTTCACGTGAAACATTCTCTTTAATCTTATGAATTACCTGAACCACAGAACCTCAAAAAATCGAAGCTATACCAAAGGTGTCTTCATTGGAGTACCTGGTTTACGTGGATATTTATAAGGTGTCTTATCAAACTTCTGAATCAGAATGATATGACGCTCCGATTCCTCAACGGGTAGCTGGAAAGGATGAACTGCCTTAACCCGTCCTTTTAACTGATTAAAGCTAAATTCAGCTTCCTTCATTTCTTCGCGTGGATCTCCGCCCTTCATTGCAGCGAACATTCCACCTTTGCGAACAAATGGAAGACAGAATTCGTTAAGCACAGCAAGCTTGGCTACTGCACGCGCAGTAACGAGATCGTAACTGTCACGATACCCTTCTTTGCGTCCAATCTCTTCAGCACGTCCATGGACCAGCTCCACATCGGTCAGGCCAAGGATATCTACCACATGTTGTAGAAAGCCAATACGTTTATTCAGAGAATCAATAATAGTCAGCTTAATATGTGGAAAACAAATTTTGAGCGGGATTCCAGGGAACCCGGCACCGGAACCAATATCCGCAAGCGTGTTGACCTTTGTCATATCAGTATAAAACGCCAGCGATACCGAATCATAAAAATGCTTTGTATATACTTGCTCCCGATCCGTAATACCGGTCAAATTCATTTTTTCATTCCAGGCTACCAGCTCCTGAAAATATAATTCAAACTGCTCCAGCTGAAGTTCTCCCAGCTCTAATCCATGTTTCTTTAAGCGCCGCTGCAACATCTGTTGAATATCGTCCATTATTGTCCCCTTGCTGCGGTTACTCGGTTGTAATGCTCCAGGTAGACCAGCAGAATGGAGATGTCGGCAGGAGTAACTCCAGCAATACGAGACGCCTGACCAATCGAGATTGGACGAATCTTAGTGAGCTTCTGTTTGGCTTCCATAGCCAGACCATGAATCTCATCATATACAATGGTATCCGGTATTTTCTTTTTCTCCATCTTTTGCAAACGTTCCACGTGGATCAATTGTTTATCAATATAACCCGCATATTTGATTTGAATTTCAACTTGTTCCTTCATATCTGCCGACAGTTCTACCTCAGATGGTGAGATCTGTTCAATCCAGTCATACCCAATTTCCGGGCGACGCATCAAAGTGAGCAGCGTACTCCCATCCTGAATGGGTGTAGAACCGATCTCTTCCAACTTCGGATTCACTTCGACAGGACGAACTTTTGCCACTTTCAGACGAGCTACTTCCTGCTCAACCTTCGCCTTTTTGTCCAGGAATTTGGCATAACGTCCTTCTGGGATCAGTCCAATATCATGACCGATTTCCGTCAAACGCATATCTGCATTATCATGACGAAGCAACAGACGATACTCGGCGCGTGAAGTCAGCAGACGATAAGGTTCATTCGTACCTTTGGTTACCAGATCATCAATGAGCACACCAATGTATCCTTGGGAACGATCAAGTACAACCGGCTCTTGGCCTTGCACTTTGCGTGCAGCATTGATTCCAGCCATAACACCTTGTCCTGCCGCTTCTTCATAGCCGGAGGTCCCATTAATCTGACCTGCCGTGAACAGACCTGGTAGACGTTTGGTTTCCAGTGAAGGCCACAGTTGCGTAGGAACCATTGCATCGTATTCAATCGCGTATCCGTTACGCATCATCTCTACTTTTTCCATACCTGGAATTGAACGCAGCATAGCTAGTTGAACGTCTTCTGGCATACTGGTGGACAACCCCTGTACATAATACTCGGATGTGTTCTTGCCTTCCGGCTCAAGGAATATCTGATGTTTCGGCTTGTCGCTGAAACGAACAATTTTATCCTCAATGGAAGGGCAATAACGTGGTCCGGTACCTTCAATAAGACCCGAGAACATCGGTGCACGATGCAGATTATCATTAATAATCTGATGTGTTTCCACAGATGTATATGTCAACCAGCAAGGCAGTTGTTCATTATCAGAAGATTCTGTTTCATAGGAAAAGAATTTCGGCTTGTCATCACCAGGCTGAATTTCAGTTTTGCTAAAATCAATCGTATCCTTATGCACACGCGGGGGTGTACCTGTTTTGAAACGAACGAGGTCGAATCCAAGCTCACGTAGATGTTCAGATAATTTGAGCGAAGGCTGTTGGTTGTTCGGTCCACTCTCATACATCAACTCACCCATAATGACTTTACCGCGCAAGTAAGTCCCCGTTGTCAAAACAACAGCTTTCGCTCTGTACTCAGTACCTGTTTGAGTTACTACACCCACACACTGTCCGTCTTCGACAATCAGGCGATCAACCATCCCTTGACGCATGATCAGATTCTGCTCATTCTCCATCGTTTCCTTCATCTTATGCTGGTATGAGAATTTATCTGCCTGAGCACGAAGTGCGTGAACCGCAGGTCCTTTACCCGTGTTAAGCATTCGCATCTGAATAAAGGTTTTATCGATATTCCGTCCCATCTCGCCACCAAGTGCATCAATCTCACGGACCACATGTCCTTTAGCTGGTCCCCCAATGGATGGGTTACAAGGCATGAAGGCCACCATGTCCAGATTGATCGTAATCATTAGTGTTTTGGACCCCATACGGGCTGCGGCCAGTGCAGATTCCACACCAGCATGTCCTGCACCAACGACGATTACATCATAACTGCCGCCATCAAAAGCCATTCCCATTTACCTCCTTATTCCGCTGCAATCTGTGTAGCATTTGCAGGCGGATCTATTCGTACAATCATGAACGTGTAAGCGTTCATGAGAACTCGCATTCCTATCTATATCAAACCCACATCGATTTACAACGTCATTCCATCCTCAGACAATGGCCAAGTTGAACTCCTTAATCATACACTACTTTTTCACTGATCAGACAGTCTATTGATTTTACTTTCCTAGGCAGAATTGGGAGAAAATCTGATCAATTAATGCATCATGTGCTGTATCGCCCACAATTTCGCCCAGATGCTCCCATGCCAGACGAACATCGATCTGGATCATGTCGATTGGGATCAGTTGCTCCGCTGCTTCATAAGCGTCGATCAATGACTGTTTGGCTTTCTTCAGCAAAGCGATATGACGCACATTACTGACATACGTCAGGTCAGCCGACTCCAGCTTGCCACTGAAGAACAAGGTGGAGATGGCATCTTCCAGCCGATCTACGCCCAGATCATCTTTCACAGACATCGGCACAATTCGTTCCTCCGGAATATAACGAAGCAAAACATCGCGGTCTGCCTGCGGTGTTAAGTCCATTTTATTCATAATAATAATGGATTGTCTACCGCGGATTTGTTCCAATAATTCAATCTCATCCTGATGAAGTGGCTCGGCCGCATTAATAACCATTAAGATCAGATCAGCTTCATTCACTGCAGAACGAGAACGTTCCACCCCGATTTTCTCTACAACGTCCATCGTTTCCCGTATTCCTGCCGTATCGAGCAGCTTAAGTGGGATATTATTAATGGTAACGAATTCCTCGATCACGTCACGCGTTGTACCCGGAATATCAGTTACAATAGCGCGGTTATCCTGAGCCAGTGTATTCAACAATGAGGATTTCCCTACGTTAGGCCGTCCAACAATAGCGGTTGTGATTCCTTCCCGCAGTATCTTTCCTTGCTCTGCTGTAACCAGCAATTTATCGATTTCAGTCATCACCTGACTGGATTTCTCTTTAATAAAATCAGACGTCAACGACTCCACATCATGCTCGGGATAATCGATGTTCACTTCAATATGAGCAAGGGTCTCCACCAATGTGTACCTTAGATCACGTAGTTTGGATGACAGCTTGCCCTCCACTTGTTTCAGCGCAACCGAGAAAGCCCGATCCGATTTGGAACGAATGAGATCCATGACCCCTTCTGCCTGTGACAGATCAATCCGCCCATTGAGAAAAGCACGCTTCGTGAATTCACCAGGTTCAGCCAGACGTATATCAAGCTGCAACAGCAAATCCATCACACGTTTAACCGAGACTACACCACCATGAGCACTAATCTCCACAACGTCTTCTGTTGTAAACGAACGTGGTGCGCGCATCACAGTAACCAGAACTTCTTCTATTTTCTCGCCAGTACCCGGATCTATAATGTGACCGTAATGAACCGTGTGGGATGCTGCCTGAGTTAAAGGGGTCTTGCTACGAAAAATTTTCTCCGTCTCCGACACCGCATCCGGGCCGCTGACCCGGATCACTGCGATCCCCGCCTCTCCAACAGCCGTTGATATCGCTGTGATCGTATCACTGATCATGGTTATCTCTCCTTGCTCTATTTTAAAATTGCCGACCCTCAGGACGCCATATTAAATTCAACGTAAATGCTTCTGTACGAAAAAAGCAATGGCTTCTGCACCGGGCAGGAAGCCATTGCGTCTTCAATTTCGTGTTATTTCGTCATAATGACCACGCGGCGATTGGGCTCTTCGCCCTTGCTGTATGTCTTAATCTGCGGGTGATTTTGCAGTTTGGCATGAATGACTTTACGTTCGAGTGGAGGCATAGGCTCCAGTACAACTTCTTTGCCCGAGCGGATGGCTTGTCCAGCCAAACGTTCAGCCAGGTCTTCCAGCGTCTTACGCCGCCGTTGACGGAAATTCTCTGCATCCAGCACGATCCGAACAAAGTTTTCCGAATAACGGTTCGCCACAATGTTCGTTAAATATTGAAGGGCATCCAGCGTCTGTCCACGTCTGCCAATAATCATGCCCAGGTCTTCACCGGCAATATTGAAGATATGTCCATCACGGTGTTTTTTGATATGCACTTCAACATCCAGTCCCATACCTGCTGCCACTTCTTTTAAGAAAGCAGCCGCTTCCTCATAGGGATTTTTAGCTACAACACCCTCAAGTGTTACATCAACCTGAGGTATATGTGCGGCCGGCTTGATCGGCTGTGGAACTGGTTCAGGCACAGGCAAAAGTTTAACTTCCACTTTAGCCGCCTTTACCCCGAACAAACCCAGGAATCCTTTTGACGGCTGCTCTAACACTTGTATCTCGACCTTGTCCCGACTTGCGCCAAGCTCAGCCAATCCTTGGTTTACAGCATCTTCAACGGTTTTTCCTGACGTAATGACTTTGGTCATTTCGATTTTTTGGCCCCTTTCGACCCTTTTCCAGAGATGGTTGCCTTGCCACCGTTTTTGCGTTTGGCTCCATATTTGGAAGGGCTACTCTGCTTCACGTTGACCTCAGCCACGATTTTATCATTATTCCGGTAAAGGAAATAGTTTTGCACGATCGTGTAGATGTTACTGTAGAACCAGTACAACGGCAATGCAGCCGGGAACTGATAAGACATAACGAAGATCAATATCGGATACACCCACAGCATGAACTGCATCGGTCCGATCTGCTGGGCAGGATTCATACGCATCATCATCCACGTTTGGACAAATGTTGTGATGGCTGCCAGCACAGGCAGGATAAACAGGTGATCCGGCTCTCCGAGTTGTAACCACAAGAAATCATGTGTTCTCAGACTCGAGTTTCCGTAAATTGAGTTATAAAGTGCGATGTAAATCGGCATCTGGATCAGAAGTGGCAGACAACCCGCCATCGGATTAACTTTGTTCTCCTGAAACAACTTCATTGTTTCTTGCTGAACTTTCTCAGGTGTATCTTTATACTTGGCTTGAATTTCTTTCAATTTCGGCTGAATAGCCTGCATCGCCTTGGAACTGCGTACCTGCTTCATTGTCAGCGGCAAGATTAACGTACGTACAATCAACACCATCACAAGGACGGCCAGTCCATATTCACCGTTAAACCAGTTGGCAAATGTATCGAGCGCCAGGGAGAACCAGTAAATAACATTACTTTGCCAGAATGATTCACTGTTTTTAAGATCTTCCGTAGTAACCCCAGACCCTTGCGGAGTACACCCAGCTAGTACGGTGACCATTGCAATGACTGCAATGAGGAGAATCCACTTCCCCTTTGATGTCTTCAATCGCGACACTTCATAACCCCTCTCTTAACCATTCCATTCCACCGTAAATCATACCATAATTAGGAGGACAAATAAACCGAAGCTTACCGCTTGCTCGACTTCAAAAGAGAGCCCTTGCGCATCGCATGCAGCAGGCTTTTTTCCATATCCTTGTAGGACATGTCCAATGCGCCTTTTCTGACGATAAAGATCAGATCCATCTGCGTAACAATCTCTTTCTCATGATGCCGTACAATTTCCTTAATCATGCGTCTCATCCGGTTGCGTACGACAGCGTTTCCGATTTTCTTGCTGCATGATACCCCAACCCGGAATTGCTCCGTATCTTTACGGCGGCAGCCATACACCACGAACTGATGATTGGCAAACGATTTCCCATACCGGTATACGCGGCTAAAGTCCGCCCGGTTTCGTAAACGCAGTCTTTTATACACGGCGCTTCTCCTTGCTGTTCTCTACCAACGTTATTGACGAAGGCCTCATTACTGATTTAGTATAGGCTTTCTTGAATGACGGTAAACCATCTTGGCGACAACTTCATTTAGGATGATTGTTGATCAGCTACTTGAACTGAGCAGACATCCATCCGGGATGATTGTTGATCGGCTACTTGAACCGGTTAGACATTCATCCTTATATAAGGAACGTTTTCGAAAAAACGGACAACTCATTCATTTACAACAATGCACATAGCTAGCTTTTTCGCAGACCATTCAGACCTGATCTGTACCAGCATCCAGTCTGAATTGAGCTAATTAAGAAAAAAAAGACCACCGCGGTGGTCTTCAATGCATTAAGCACTCAGGTTTTTACGGCCTTTAAGGCGACGTGCGGCCAAAATTTTACGGCCGTTGCTCGTGCTCATTCTTTTCCGGAAACCATGAACTTTTTTACGTTTGCTAACGTTCGGTTTGAATGTAGGTCTCAATGTATTGCACCTCCTTACAAGGAAATACTTATGTGATGAATCACTTTCATCTTCACAGAAAACACCTTTATACATTTAACCATGTACACCTGGAAAAGTCAACAGCATGCCACCAGACTCCTCCCCCTTTTAATTACGCTTTCCACTCTGCCTGAAAGGTTCTCCATGCCTACCTCCGTTTACATCCCTTTTGAAGAACAAACGAGAGGCTCATAAAAGTTATCCCCAACTCCAAATTATACTTCAACAT
Source organism: Paenibacillus hebaui (assembly GCF_051934385.1). NCBI lineage: Bacteria > Bacillati > Bacillota > Bacilli > Caryophanales > Paenibacillaceae > Paenibacillus > Paenibacillus hebaui. Next base: position 7,196,756 of record NZ_CP196836.1, read on the forward strand.
TTCAGCTTTTACGGTTATCCACACCCTTTGAAAGCCTTTATTACCTTCTGTACTCGTTCTTAAAGTTATTCACATGTGGATAATGAATTATCATGGACGTCATCACATTTCTAATACGGACTAACCAATGAACAATAGCGATCCACTTTATGTATTTTAAATTTAATGTATCCGCTTTAATCTCATGGTTTACAAGTTTTCGAGAAAGGTGTAGGATAAAAATCACATCTTGTATACAAGTACACTTATAGCTCTTTGAAAAGTTCACTTGCCGCAGCTCTTTGAAAAGTTCACTTGCCGCAGCTCATCACATCTGCATTATATTTTTATGGTTACCCTTTAATGATGCCCTTCTATTGGATTGAGGCAAAATGCTCAAACGGCAAAATAGTTGTGCTATGATCAGTATTGAACTGATTACTTAATATAGGAGCGTTAGCCATTATGCTGTTTCCTTCTTCCTGGCTTCAGGGAGCTTCCCGCGGGGAAGCAATTGCCTGTGAATTAAGGCTGCGTATTATTAGCGGGACCCTTCGTTCTGGAGAAATTTTGTCAGAAAATCGGATTGCCGCTGATTTTGACAGCAGTCGATCACCTGTACGTGAAGCATTAAAAACACTGTCGAATGAGGGACTAATTCGGCTTGAACGTATGGGTGTGGTTGTTATTGGAATGAAAATTAAGGATGTCGAAGAATTGTATGATGTCCGCTTCCTAATCGAAAGCTTTGTACAACAGCGACTCGCGGTTGATGTTTCAGATTCATTAATCACACAGCTTCGTAACGTGATCGACAAAATGCAACTGGCCGGACGACATCAGGACGCCGTTGAATTCGCTTATCAGGACCTGACCTTTCATGAGACCATTATTGAAGCTGCTCAACATTCACGTATTTCACATCTATGGAGAAGCATTCGATATGTTGTCATGACGGTCATGCTGCTCACGACCCGCAGGGTATTTGTTCAGGGCGAGCAGAAAGTAAGCGCTGTAATTGAGAAGCACCGTTTGCTCGTTGAAGCACTCGAATCCGGTGACAAAATGCTCATTCAGGCTGGAGTCCGCACGTATTTCCAAGATTCCGGCAAGACACTGCACGAGAGCTTTGATCCTTGAAGGTATGCTGACAGACCTTATTCTTCGTTGGTGCAACTTGGTCTGTTTAAAGTGTGTGCGAGGAGTTCGCAATCATATCCGCTGTGAATGATTGCGCCCTAACTTGTCGACAAGTATACAAAATGCGATTTGTTTGATTTTTTGAGGGTATATTTAGACTGAATGGCGCACGATTTACATGAATACTACTGTCCGCAATTCCTTAATTGACGATGACTTTACTTGTAAGCGTTCTATAACAGAAAAAAGGAGCATACACCATGAGCACTCTTTTTGGACTATCCCACAATGCCACTTTATTGATCTGGACTTTGATTGCGATCGTTTTTCTGATCGTCTTGATCTCCAAGTATAAATGGAATCCCTTTATTACCCTTTTGTTATCCGCATTAATGCTCGGTCTGCTTACAGGCATGAAGCCTGCCGATGTGATTTCTTCTATTACTGGAGGGCTTGGCGGAACTCTCGGAACGATCGCCATCGTAATCGGTCTTGGTACGATGCTGGGCAAGATGATGGCCGAATCTGGCGGTGCCGAACGGATCGCGACCACACTTGTGGATCGATTTGGTGTAAAACGCGTACACTGGGCCATGATGATTGTTGGTTTCATCGTTGGTATCCCCGTTTTTTTTGAAGTCGGCGTCATTTTGCTGATTCCGATCATTTTCACCGTTGCGCGTAAAACCAATATGTCACTGCTGCAGATCGGTATTCCGATTCTGGCAGGTCTTTCGACTGTACACGGTCTGGTTCCCCCTCATCCAGCTCCAATGATCGCTATCGAAGCGTTCAGCGCGGATTTGGGAAAAACAATTTTGTATTCCCTTATCGTAGGGATTCCAACAGCCATTATTGCTGGCCCTTTGTTTGGTAAATTTATTGGTAAAAGAATACATACCGAACCGCCAGCAGAGCTTGCAGAACAATTCGCAAACAAAACCAACAGCAACCTGCCCGGTTTCGGCATTACTCTGTTTACCATATTACTGCCGGTCATCCTGATGCTGTTTGGTTCGATAGCAAGTATCATTGACCCGGATGCTACGAGTGGATTCACGGTTTTTAGTGAATTTATCGGACATGAAATCATTGCCCTGCTGATCTCGGTGGTCTTTGCCTTATTTTCGCTCGGCTTTGCACGTGGATTTACGAAACACGATATTTCCCGCTTCACCAGTGAATGTCTGGCGCCTACGGCGACCATAATTCTCATCATCGGCGGAGGCGGCGCCTTCAAGCAGGTACTCATTAACAGCGGTGTAGGAAATGCCATTGCAGAGGTAGCCACACACGCCAATATAAACGTGATTCTCTTTGCCTGGCTTGTTGCTGCACTGATACGGGTCGCTACTGGTTCAGCAACGGTTGCGATGACAACAGCAGCGGGTATTGTAGCTCCAGTTCTTGCACTTACGCCAGGAGCCAATATCGAGTTGGTAGTACTGGCTACCGGTGCAGGCTCGCTTGTCCTGTCCCATGTGAATGATGCAGGCTTCTGGATGATCAAAGAATTCTTTAATATGAGCGTGTCCCAGACACTCAAGACGTGGACCGTTATGGAAACACTACTATCCGTCGTTGGACTGATCTTTATTTTGCTGCTGAGTACAGTAGTATAGATTGAATTTCTATAACAGCATTATGCATCATTCGATTCAGGCACGCTCCCGGGTACAAGATTTAGACGAATAGAAACATTCCCGTCTAAATCTTAATGATTGAAAGACGCTCTTTGGATTAATACAAAATGCTCCTATATAAGAGAAGTTAAATTTCATTGCTTCAAGGAAAGAAGGTTTAGACCCATGAAAAACTACATGATTGGTATGGATATCGGTACGACCAGCACCAAATCCGTACTTTTTACGGAACAAGGTGAAGTCGTAAGTACTTCCTCACAGGAATATCCTTTATACACCCCTGCACCAGATGTGGCTGAGCAGGATCCAGAGGAAATTGTACAGGCTGCCCTTCGCTCCGTACGAGGAGTGATGGACCAGAGTGGTGTTAACGCGGAACAAATCTTGTTCGTATCCTGCAGCTCGGCCATGCATAGTGTTATTGCCATGGGGGAAGATAACAAACCACTCACCCGCTGCATCACATGGGCAGATAATCGGAGCGCGGCTTGGGCCAACAAACTACAAGAGAATGGGTTAGGCCATCGCATCTATCTGCGAACAGGTACCCCCATCCATCCCATGTCTCCTCTGACCAAATTAATGTGGCTGCGCCACGATGAGCCTGAACTTTTTGAGCGTGCAGCCAAATTCATCTCTATTAAAGAATATCTATTCTTCCGTTTGTTCAGCCAATATGTAGTGGATCATTCCATCGCCTCCTGCACAGGTCTGCTTAATCTAGAAAAACTGGATTGGGATTCGGAGGCTCTTGAAATCGCAGGTATCACACCAGACCATCTGTCGAAGCTCGTCCCTACAACACATACTATAGAGGGAATGAATAACGATTGGGCTGAAAAAATGGCTCTCTCCCCCTCTACCCCCTTCGTCATCGGTGCAAGTGACGGGGTATTGTCCAACCTGGGCGTGAACGCCATTGAACCTGGTGTTGTCGCAGCAACCATCGGAACCAGTGGTGCTATTCGTACCGTCGTCGACCATCCGGTTACTGATCCAAAAGGTCGGACCTTCTGTTACGCCCTCACGGAGAATCTTTGGGTCATCGGTGGACCTGTGAATAATGGCGGCATGTTGTTCCGCTGGGTTCGGGATGAATTCGCTGCCTCGGAAGTGGAAACAGCGAAACGGCTTGGCATCAATTCCTATGATGTGCTTACCAAGATTGCGGAACGAGTCAGTCCAGGATCAGAAGGGCTTCTGTTCCATCCATACCTGTCGGGCGAACGTGCGCCTTTGTGGAACCCGGATGCTCGGGGTTCTTTCTTTGGTTTGACCCTTCACCATCAGAAAGAGCATATGATCCGTGCCGTCCTGGAAGGCGTTATTTTTAACCTTTACACGGTACTGCTCGCCATGGAAGAACAGATTGGCCAACCTACCTCCATTCAGGCAACCGGCGGTTTTGCGCGTTCTCCACTCTGGCGTCAGATGATGTCTGATATCTTCAATCAGGAAGTCGTTGTACCCGAAAGTTTCGAGAGTTCCTGTCTTGGTGCCGTCGTGTTGGGGCTGTATGCAACAGGTCGTATTACCTCGCTCCACGCTGTTTCTTCTATGGTAGGTACAACGCACAAGCATACTCCTATCAGAGAAAATGCATTGATCTATCGGGAGCTGCTTCCCATATTCATTCGCATCTCACGCAAACTGGAAGAGGAGTACGCAGACATCGCCGATTTCCAGCGTAAATTTTCCGTTAAAATACCTTAGTGCATGGGTTTGTTCTTCGTATTCCATCCAAATAGTACATCAAAAAAGGTTGTTCCCTCTGACCCTCTCTCTGGTCTTAGGGAACAACCTCTTTTAGCGTTAATCGACTTAGCTCCTCATCGAACAAACCGCTCTTTCTTCTGTCGTAAAATCCATCTCATTAGCCCGCGCTCATGATCCCTATTCAACGACTCATTCCACCCTAATTCTCAATTGCTCCGGTTTCGACTGCTCACTTCCCTTGTTTTTTTTGCTTACGCGAAGCCAAAAGTCGCTCCCATTCGATAACATCGCATTGCAGTTTTCACTATTTATGAAACTGGCGTCAAAACAAGATTAGCTAAGATGATGATTGATCGTTTACTTGAACCCAGCAAATCCCCAACATGCAATTTTCAACATTCCCGTTATCCACAGGCAAGTTATACACAAACTCAGAATACATTTACACACAATTCAGCATCATTTGACGGATAACCTGTGTATAAAACATTTTGGGTTTTTGGGTCATTCTGTCGAAACTTAAACAATTTATAAACAATATATTGTGTTGTGATTAAAAATTATACACAAGTTATTGAATTTGTGGATAAAATCACACGATACATTGAAATGCCGGGCTTCTTTTGCTATGATTGTATTACTTTTGGATGTGAATATGTGATCTGACCCATAATATTATCAACAGCCTGTGGATAAAGTTGTGAACAATTTTCCGTTGTTCATTCTTTTTTTGTTTTCGACCTGCGGGGGTTTGGGGATAAATTCAACAATATATCTCGTATTTCGACATTGAATCATGGCTTAAGCCACACTTGGAACATGTAAAAGGAGTGACAGTCT